>NZ_WJII01000001.1 GCF_009649635.1 Microbacterium sp. SYP-A9085
CACGGTGAGCTGCCCGGCGACGATCTTCAACACCACGACACGATGCTTCGACATGCATCGCACTGTGACCTATGTCCCGACTCATCAGCGACCTATCACCTGTGACCTATGTCGTGAACCTAGACACCCCATCCTCCGCTCTTGTTCTGAGCCGCGGCACAGACGACATCTGAGTCGCGGCATGGCGACTTTCATGAACGAGACCCCGGCCGTCGGCCAGGCTCTCGCTGTGTGTCGAGGTCACCTCAGGGGTGCGCGGGGATCAACTCGGCGAGCAGCCGCTCGACGCGACTGCGGATCTCGTCGCGGATCGGCCGGACGACCTCAATCGGCTGGCCCGCCGGGTCGTCAAGCACCCAGTCCTCGTAGCGCTTGCCGGGGAAGATCGGGCAGGCATCGCCGCATCCCATCGTGATCACGACGTCCGATTCGCGGACGGCGTCCACCGTCAGGATCGTGGGCGTGTTCCCGGCGATGTCGATGCCCTCCTCGGCCATGGCCTGGATCGCGACGGGGTTGATCGCGTCCTTGGGCTCGGAGCCCGCGGAGAGCACCTCGACGCGGTCGCCGGCGAGTGCACGCAGGAAGCCGGCGGCCATCTGCGAGCGCCCGGCATTATGCACGCAGACGAACAGGACGGTGGGCTTGTCGGTCATTCGTGGAGTCCCTTCGAGTCAGAGCGGGGATGTCAGGCGCGGGGCGAGCTTGTCGATCCGGCCGGAGATCTCGGCGAACGCGGCGTCGAATGCGGCATCCGACCCGTCGCGGACCGGGTCGGGGATCGACCAGTGCACCTGCCCCGGCTCGGCCATCTCTTCGTGTGCGGTGTCGCACACGGTCACGATGAAGTCGTCGGCCTGGATCACCTCGTCGAGGCGGCGCGGCCGGGCGACGGCGAGTGTGAGGTTATGCCGCTGCGCGGCCGCGATCGCACCAGGTTCGATCCGCTCTGCGGGATGGGTCCCGGCCGACGCGGCCGGGATGTTGCTCGCCTCATGCCAGAGCGCGGCGGCGAGTTGGGATCGAGCGGAGTTGCCGGTGCAGACGAAGACGACCCGGCGCGCCGCCATCCGGGGGGCGGGGAGCAGGTCATCGAACGCGGCGTCACCGAGCCGGACGTAGGTGCGGCGCCGGTCGGCCTCAGACCGCGCACGCAGCGCCATCCCCTCGCGCTCGAGCACCGCGAGATGATGCGCGAGCAGGCTCGACGAGATCCCGAGCTGTCCCTGCAGTTCGAGCGGGGAGACGTCCCCGACCGTCAAGAGGTCGACGATGCGCAGACGCACGGGGTCGGCGAGGGCCGCGTACCGGCTGACCCGCCCATCGAGGCTCATTCGCTCATCACTCATTGACTCAATCTTGACTCAGCTATCGGATGTCGTCAAGGATGGAGGCGATGAACACCACACCGCTCTGGCGCGCCGTCGCCGCCGAGTTCCTCGGGACGGGACTCCTGGTCGCCGTCGTCGTCGGCTCGGGGATCGCCGCGCAACGCCTCTCCCCTGCCGATGCCGGACTCCAGCTCCTCGAGAACTCGACCGCCACCGCGTTCGGCCTAGCCGTGCTGATCCTCATCTTCCAGACCGTCTCGGGGTCGCACTTCAATCCGGTCGTGACGCTCGCCGATCGCGCGCTTGGTGCGGAGTCGCGAGCGATCGGGATCGTCACGTTCATCGCCGCCCAGATCCTCGGCGGCATAGGGGGCGCCATCCTCGCGAACCTGATGTTCGCCGTCCCGACCACGCTCTCCACGAAGGACCGACTCTCCGTGGGGCAGCTGCTTGGGGAGGTCGTCGCGACCGCGGGGCTACTGCTGCTGATCTTCGCGCTGGTGCGCACGCAGCGGACAGGTCTTGTCGGGCCCGCGGTCGGCGCATACATCGGAGCGGCCTACTGGTTCACCTCGTCGACGTCCTTCGCGAACCCGGCCGTGACGATCGGCCGCGTCTTCACCGATACCTTCGCCGGCATCGCCCCGCTGTCTGCGCTCGCGTATCTGGGTGCACAGCTCGTCGGGGCGGCGGTGGGCGTCGGACTCGTCCTCGCGTTCTTCCCAGCGGCGAGGAAGGCATTCGCCTGACGCGAGGCCCTCGAGCGGACCGGGTGGCCGGCATCGACCAGGCAATTTCGTCCGATCTTGCAGCCACGTCGCGCGACCGACGAGACTTGCCACAAAGGGATCGCCACCCTGGCGGCAACGGAAGAGGGAGTCAGCATGGCGGGCAGCGGAACCGAGTCGGATCCCTGGGTTCTGCGTACGCCGCCGGGGAGCTCGGAATACACGATGTACCGGGACGGCGACCAGATCGTCTGCATGGTGGGCAGCACACGCCTGACTTACCAGGCGCGCGCCATCGACGATCTTCACGAGTGGCTGCGTCAGCAGGGCGGCTGGGTGCTGCTCGGGGCGGCCGACGAGCAGAAGCCGGCGACCGAGGGCACCGTCGAAGCCTGGGGGCGTTCCGAGTCCAACCCCGTGGGTGGCTGGTACGGAACGCGGAAGGGGTACCGGGGACGGTTCGGGATGTATCTCCCACCGCTGCTGGAGGAGCTCGGCATGGTCGAGCTCGAGCACAATCCTCGGAACAACCGGGTGCGGGCCCTTGCTCAGGCGTAGGACCCGCTGAACGCCGGCCTCACCATCCGCTTCGCGTGGGCGTGTGGCCGTCGCGCGCATCGTCGGGCATCGCCATCTCGGCGCGCACGCCGAGCAGCCGCAGCGGACGGTCGGGCTCGATCTTCTCGACGAGCTTCATCGTCTCCGCGAGGACGGTGTCTCGGTCGAACGTCGCCGGGATCCTGTGCACGAGGGTCTTCGTCGAGAACGGCGCATAGCGCACCTTCAGGCCCACGCCGACCACCGGTCGCCCTTCGGCTGCGATATCCTCGAGCACTTGCGCGACGAGATCGCGGGCGGCCTGTTCGATCTCGGCGCGCTTGACGAGATCCTGCTGGAACGTGGTCTCCCGGCCGTGCCCGCGGGCCACCCACGGGGTGTCGTCCACCACCGACGAACCGTCGCCGCGGGCCAACTGGCGGTACCAGAGCCCCATCCTCGGCCCGAACTCCGCGATCAGCACGGCCTCGTCCGCGTGCGCGAGCTGCGCGACGGTGAGGATGTCGTGCGCGGCAAGCCGCTTCGAGATCTTCGACCCGACGCCCCACAGCTCCATCGTCGGCCGATCTCCCATCACCCCCAGCCAGTTCACCTCGGTGAGGCGGAACGTTCCTCGTGGCTTGCCGAAGCCGGTCGCGTTCTTGGCACGGACGAGGGTGTCGCCGATGCCGACGCTGCAGTGCAGGCGCGTCCGCGCGAGCACGGCCGCCTGCACGTGCCGCGCATACGCTTCCGGATCCTCGGTGCGCACTCCGAGGAAGGCCTCGTCCCACCCGAGCACCTGCACGATGGCGCCGGGCTGCTCGCGAAGGGTCGCCATGACCTCCGCGGATGCGGCGGTGTAGGCCGGAGCGTCGACGGGCAGGATGACGGCGTCCGGCGCCTTTCGCGCGGCGATGCGCAGCGGCATCCCCGACCCCACCCCGAACTCGCGTGCCTCGTACGACGCTGTCGAGACCACGGCCCGTTCGGTGGGATCCCCTCGGCCGCCGACGATCACCGGCTTGCCCGCGAGCTCGGGCCTGCGCAGCACCTCGACGGCCGCGATGAACTGGTCGAGATCGACATGCAGCACCCACGCGGGTGCGTGACCGGTCATGGGTCCAGTCTGACGGACCGCTAGATTCAGCACCATGACGCTCGACGACGGCCGCGACGAAAAGAGGATGCGACTGCGATACCCGGGCACGTGCCGGATCTGCGGCGCTGTGTTGCGCGCCGGCAGCGAGGCGGTTTACGAGCGCAACACAAAGACGGTGCGCTGCGTCGAATGTCCGTCGGCTGCACAGGAGTCGGCGGCCGACGACGCGGCAGCGAGCCCGGTGCCGGGCCCGCCGGAGGCGGACACCGCCGGGGCCTCCGCTCGTCGCGAGTACGAGCGTCGGGCGACGAGCCGCGAGCAGCGGGTCAGGACCGCACATCCGCGGATCGGCGGGCTCATCCTCGCGCTCTCTGACGAACCGCAGAGCACCCAGGCGTGGCAGCGGGGCGCAGTCGGCGAAGAGATCATGGCCAAACGGCTCAAGGACCTGCCCGATACCTGGCGCATGCTGCACGATCGGCGGATCCCCGGCTCGCACGCGAACATCGACCACATCGCCGTCGGGCCCACGGGAGTGTGGGTGATCGACGCGAAGCGGTACAAGGGCAAGCGTCCGGCGCTGCACCTCGAAGGCGGGATCATCCGCCCCCGCGTCGAGTCGCTGCGGATCGGCGGCCGGGATGGCACTCGGCTCGTCGCGGGCGTACAGGGTCAGGTGAAGAAGGTCGCGTCCGCGTTGGATGCCACGGCGCCGGCCATCACCATCACCGGCGTGCTCTGCTTCGTCGAGGCCGACTGGCCGCTCATCGGCGGATCGTTCACCGTGAACGGCATCCACGTGGTGTGGCCTCGGCTGCTCATCACGCGCATGATCCAAGCCCCCGACACGCCGATCGACGTGGCGGCGACCCACGCCCGCCTGGCTTCGCACTTTCCATCGGCATGATCCCGGGATAATGGCCGGATGAGCACGATCAAGACCCATCCGACCACCGCGGACGTGACGGCGTTCCTCGAGGCCGCGACGCCGCGGCGGCGACGCGAGGACGGCATCGCCCTGGCCCGCATCTTCACCGAGGTCACCGGCGTAGAGCCGGTGCTCTGGGGCCCGTCGATCGTCGGCTACGGCAGCTACCGGTACGTGTCGCCGTCCGACCCGAAGCGGCAGGGCGACTGGCCGAAGGCCGGGTTCTCGCCGCGCAAGGCGCAGCTGTCGCTGTACGGACTGAAGGATCTGCCCGACGGGGTCGTCCTGCTGCCGTCGCTCGGCACCTACACCGAGGGCGCCGGCTGCGTCTACGTGAAGACGCTCGACGACATCGACCTCGACATCCTGCGCAAGCTCATCGCCATCGCGTGGACGCGCGGCGACGATCCCGTGCCCTGACCCCGGTTCGGGGCGGATTCCTGCAGAATCGACCGCAGGATGCCGCCCCAAACGCAGGAACGCGCCCCAAACCAGGGCTGGCCGGCGCGATCAGCCCTGCGCGTCGGCCTTGCGGCTGCCCGCCTCGAGCACGTCGCCGGTGGGCAGCTCCTTGTGCCCGCCGAACTGCAGTCGCATTGCCGACAGCAGCTGGTTCGCGTACTGGTCCTCGTCGCGCGAGGCGAAGCGCTCGAACAGGGATGCCGCGAGCACCGGCGCGGGGACCCCGACATCCACCGCGGCCTTGACGGTCCACCGTCCCTCACCGGAGTCCGAGACGCGGCCGGCGAGCCCGGTCAGCTCGTGGTTGTCCTCGAGCGCGGCCGCCGTCAGATCCAGCAGCCACGACGAGATCACCGAACCGCGCCGCCACAGCTCGGCCACCTTCGGGGTGTCGATCGTGAACTTGTAGAACTCCGGCTCCTCCAGCGGCGCTATCTCGGCGGAATGCTCGGCCTCGCGGGTGCCGGCATCCGCGTTCTTGAGGATGTTCAGCCCCTCGGCGAGCGCCGCCATCACGCCGTACTCGATGCCGTTGTGCACCATCTTCACGAAGTGCCCGGCACCGCTGGGCCCGCAATGCAGGTATCCCTGCTCCTCGGGGGCGAACCTCCCCGATCGGCCGGGGGTGCGCTCGATGTCGCCGGGTCCGGGCGCGATGGTGCGGAAGATCGGCTCCAGGCGCGCCACCGCGTCATCCGGCCCCCCGATCATCAGGCAGTATCCGCGCTCGAGCCCGAACACGCCGCCGGACGTGCCCGCGTCGATGTAGTCGATACCGCGCTTCTCCAGTGCCGCGGCGCGCCGCACGTCGTCGCGGTAGTTGGAATTTCCGCCGTCGATGATGGCATCCCCCTGGGCGAACGCGTCGGCGAGCTCGTCGACGACCTTCCCGGTAATGGATGCCGGGACCATGACCCACGCGGCCCGCGGCGCCTGCAGCCTGGCGGCCAGGTCGGCCATGCTGTCGGCTGCGGTCGCGCCCTCGTCCACGAGCGCCTTCACCGCGTCGGGGTTCGTGTCGAAGACCACGCATTCGTGTCCGTCGCGCATCAGCCGGCGCACGATGTTGGCGCCCATCCGTCCGAGGCCGATCATTCCCAGTTGCATATGCTCTCCCGTGGCGACTCGTCCGTTCGCGTACCGTCGGCAGTCTAGGCCCGCCGCCCCTGCGAGCCCGGGGCGTTGACAGACGGGAGCTATCCCAGGGGTATTCCCAGCCACTGGGCGAGATCGTCGATCTCGGCGCGGACCATGTCCATCTCCTCGGGCTCGAAGGGGATCAGCTCGTGCACGGCGTTGACGTGCAGCACCCCCTCCTTCTTGTCGATCTCGGCATCCAGCAGCCCGACGAAACGGTCGCCCATGAGGATCGGATGCGCGAAGTAGCCGTAGACGCGCTGCGCCTTCGGCTTGAACTGCTCGAGGACGTAGTCGAAGTCGAACACTTCACGCAGCCGCGGACGGTCGAACAGCATCCCGTCGTACGGGTTGAGGAACGCGACACGGCCGTCCACCTCCTCGTCCACCCGCGCGAGCGCCTCGGGGTCGACGCGCCACTTCCACTTCGACCCCTCGACCCGCGCCGGCTCCCCGGCCTCGCGCACGGGAGTCCACGGCGAGTTCTGCTTCGCGATGCCGGCCGCCTGCAGGCGGCGCTCCGCCAGCATGCGCACCGCCTCGTCCTCCGGGTACTCCGGCAGACTCTGCGGGAACACGCGCTCGGCGATGTCCCACACACGGGTGCGCCCGGAGCGGCCGGCCACGGCAACGACACCCTGCCGCGCGAGCACCTCGAGCATCCGCGGCACCTGGTTCGGCCCGTACCAGCCGTCCGCGGAGTCGGCCACGACGGCGGCGGTGTCGGGGATGCCGTCGGCGGTCATCGGACCTTCCGCCCGCAGCCGGGCGAGGACGTCCTTCCGGAATGCGTCGTTGGCCTCGAGCCACTGCCGTGTCTTCTCGTGCCGGGGCCCCCGCCGCATCGCCGGCAGCATCAGCGGCAGCAGGCTCGTCGGGCGGAACGTGCCGTCGTACTCGAACAGCAGGCGGTCGTCCTCGACGCTCTTGTGCAGCTGCCCGGGCTCGTACGACCAGCCGATCCGGGTCCACAGCGTCGTGTGCTCGCACGGCGCTATCACCGCCGTCGGGTCGATCTTGATGTAGCCGAGCTGCTCGGCCACCTCGACGACATCCCCGGGCCGGTCGGCGTCCAGCAGCTGGGCGCGCACGACGATGCGCCGCGCCTGGTCGCGGGTCAGCTCATGCACCACCCGCCCGACAGTACCGTGCGCCGGCGACACCGGAAAGAACCGGCGCCGCCGGCGCGGGGACGGGATGCCGAGCTCAGCCCTTGGAGACCGTGACGCTGACGGGCGTGGGGTTGGCGAAAAGGTCGAATACCGGGCAGTTCGCGTCGACGGCCGCGCGCAGCTGCTCGTACCGCTCCAGCGACTCGGGCCCGGTGAGCTGCACGTGCAGCCGGATGTCGCCGAACCCGGGCCGGACTTCGGGGTCCTTGCCGAGCAGCCGCGCCGCGTCGAGGTCGCCCTCGGCGCGGACGCGGATGTCGTCCACCTGGATGCCGAGGACCTGCGCGTACAGCCGGTACACCACGACCTGACAGCCGATCAGTGCGCCGAGGGCGTATTCGACCGGGCTGGCCGCGTCGTCGTCGCCGGCGAGGGCGGCGGGCTCGTCGATGAAGAACTCGTGGCGCCCTGCGGTCACGCGGGTGGCGACGGCGCCTTCGGCGACGCCCTCCACCCGGTAGGTCAGGTGCGCGGACGTGCGGTCGGCGTCGATGCGCGCGCCCCAGTCGCCGCCCGCGGCGATCAGGCGTTCGGCGCGCTCGGCGGCGGTGATGTCGGTGTCGGTGAGGGTGGGTGAGAGTGAGGTCATGTCCGGGACGGTACTGGGACGCTCAGGACCGTGTCACGCGGCCTCGACACACGCGGTCACCGACCGACACACGCGGTCACCGCGCGACCTACGCGGTCACCGACCGACATCCGGTGTCACACGACGGCGGGTGCGAGGTCCTTCATCGACTCCAGCGTGACGTCCACGCGCGGGGGCAGCACGGCCGGGTGCGTGCCCGCCATCTCCTCGATGACGCGGACCACCTGGCAGCTGTAGCCGAACTCGTTGTCGTACCAGACGTAGACGATGACGTTGTCGTCGTCCGCGATAGTGGCCAGGCCGTCGACGATGCCGGCGCGGTGCGAGCCGACGAAGTCCGTGGAGACCACTTCGGGCGACTCGATGTAGTCCACCTGCTGGCGCAGCTTCGAGTGCAGCGACACCGCGCGCAGGTAGCCGTTCAGCTCGTCGCGGGCGGCGGGGCGCTGCAGCGTGAGGCTCAGGATCGCGAGCGACACGTCGGGGGTGGGGACGCGGATAGCGCTGCCGGTGAGCTTGCCGGCCAGCTGCGGCAGCGCCTTGGCGACGGCCTTCGCGGCGCCGGTCTCGGTGATCACCATGTTCAGCGCCGCAGAGCGTCCGCGGCGGCTGCCCTTGTGGAAGTTGTCGATGAGGTTCTGGTCGTTCGTGTACGAGTGCACGGTCTCGACGTGCCCGCGGACTATCCCGTAGGCTTCATCGATCGCCGCGAGCACCGGCGTGATGGCGTTCGTCGTGCAGGATGCCGCGGACAGCACGCGGTCGGTCGCAGCGATGTCGCCGTGGTTGATCCCGTGCACGATGTTCTTCACGTCGCCCTTGCCGGGTGCGGTCAGCAGCACGCGCGCGACGCCCTTCGAGCGCAGGTGCTGCTCGAGACCCTCGCGGTCGCGCCAGCGGCCGGTGTTGTCGACGACGATCGCGTTGTGGATGCCATACGCGGTGTAGTCGACGGTGGCGGGGTCGTTCGAGTAGATCACCTGGATCAGCGTGCCGTTGGCGAGGATCGTGTTGTTCTCGGTGTCCACGGTGAGCGTGCCCGCGAACGGGCCGTGCACGGAGTCGCGCCGCAGCAGGCTCGCGCGCTTCACGAGGTCGTCCTCACTGCCCTGCCGGACGACGATGGCGCGCAGCCGCAGCCCCGACTCGCTGCCGGCGTGCGAGATGAGCAGCCGTGCCAGCAGACGCCCGATCCGGCCGAAGCCGTACAGCACGACATCCTTCGGCTCCGGCTCTCCGTCGTCCTCCACGAGGATCTCGGCCACCTCGCCGCGCAGGAACTCGACGAGGTCGCCGCCCTGCCCGCGTGCGACGTACGCGGCGTGCAGCCGCGCGATGTCCAGCGACGCGGGCCCCGGGTGCAGCGCGGTGAGCGCCTCGAGCACGGCCGTCGAGGCATCCAGGCTCAGCTCGTCGGCACCGGCCTGCCGGGCGAACTTGTGCGCCTTGATGAGGTCGATCGAGTTGAGCCCGATCAGGCGCCGGCCGTGGATGGAGGTCACCACCCCGCGATTGCGGTACAGGCCGCCCACGAGCGGGATCAGGCGCTCGGCCTGCTCCTCGCGGGCGATCCAGGTGCGGCGGTGGATGTCGACCGGGCTGTTCACGGCGCTCCTTCGTGTGCCGTACCGGACGTCTCGGGCCGACGGCATCGTTGCGGGTTCCAGGCACGCCGATGCGTGCGGAACAAGGGGATCACCGGCCATTCTACCCGGGCCGCAACTGGGTACCCGCCCTGAGAGAATGGGGGGATGTCGCGCATCGCCTGGTCCTTCGTCGCCGACGCGGCCCTCGTCGTCGTGTTCGCCGTCGTCGGCCGTGCGAGCCACCACGAGACAGTGGACCTGCCGGGCCTGGCGAGCACGGCCTGGCCGTTCCTCGCCGGGCTGGCGATCGGGTGGCTGGTCACCCTCGCCTGGCGCGCGCCCACCCGGCCGTGGCGCACGGGCCTGGGCGTCTGGGCGGTGACCCTGGTGGCCGGGATGCTGCTGCGCGCGGCCGTCGGGCAGGGGACGGCACTGCCGTTCGTCATCGTCGCGGCGGCGTTCCTCCTGGTCGCACTGGTGGGCTGGCGGCTGATCGCGACGGTCGTCGGCCGGCGGCGCGCGCGCGGCGCGCCGGCCGACAGCATCCATTCACCGGAATAGGCCAACGGGGCGTACGGTTGCAACCACCATGCAGCGATTCGGAACCCTCTCGTTCGGGCACTACGGACCCCTCGGCGGCGGGCGCCAGCTCACGGCCGCCGACTCGATGCTGCAGGCCATCGACCTCGCCCAGGGGATGGACGAGCTGGGCGTGGACGGCACGTACTTCCGCGTCCATCACTTCGCGCGACAGCAGTCCTCGCCGATGCCGCTGATGGCGGCCATAGCGGCGCGGACGCAGCGGATAGAGGTGGGCACCGGCGTCATCGACATGCGGTACGAGAACCCGCTGCACCTCGCCGAGGAGGCCGCGGCGCTCGACCTGATCAGCGGCGGCCGGCTCGCGCTCGGGGTGAGCCGCGGGTCACCCGAGACCGTGGTGCGCGGGTACGAGGTGTTCGGGTACACCGGATCGACCGATCCGCGCGCCGCCGATATCGCCCGCGACCATTTCGCGCTGTTCATGCGCGCCGTGGACGGCGAGGGGCTCGCCGAGCGCGACGCGTCCAGCCCGTTCGGGGGCGGAACGGGGATGCAGCGGGTCGAGCCGTACTCGCCGACGCTGCGCTCGCACGTGTGGTGGGGCGCCGGGTCCCGCGAGACCGCCCAGTGGGCGGGACGGGTCGGGGTGAACCTGATGTCGTCGACGCTGCTCACGGAGGATCGCGGCATCCCGTTCGACCAGTTGCAGGCCGAGCAGCTGGAGGCGTTCCACGCCGCGTGGCATGAGGCGGGGCACGCGGGCACGCCGCGCACGTCGGTGAGCCGGTCGGTGTTCCCGCTCGTGACGGCGGAGGACCACCTCTACTTCGGGCACAGCCGGGAGGGCGAGGGCGTCGGCTACATCGACGGGTTCCGCTCGACGTTCGGCCGCACGTACGCGGCGGAGCCGGACGTGCTCGTCGAGCAGCTGACGCAGGATGCCGCGGTGCAGGCCGCCGACACGCTGATGCTCACGATCCCGAGCCAGCTCGGCGTGGAGTTCAACCTGCGGATTGTGGAGTCGTTCGCCAAGCACGTGGCGCCCGCCCTCGGCTGGACCCCCACGACGGAGCGCTCCCTTCCTGCGTGAGGTGACGCGTTCGGCGGGAATTCTCTCGCTCTAAGCCGCCATTCGCGTCCCCTCACGCCGGGGCGGGATGTCTCAGGCCGACGCGGCCTGGGCGCGGAGGCGGCGCCGCAGGTCATCGAGGTGCTCGATCACGATGCGGCGCAGCGCGTGCGGAGCGTCGGCCCGGGCGGTGAGCCACCCCTGCGCCGCGCGCACGTCGGGATGCGTGTGCTCGTCGCCGTCGGCGAGCTCGGTGTCGGACGGGAAAAGGCCCGCGACCACGCGGGTCGCCTGCCCCTGGCTCTGCGCGGTCCACACGTCCTCGATGCGCCGCCAGTACTCCGCGCCGTGCCCGGCGCCCGCACCGGTCGGGTCCACAGCGAGGCCGTCGATCGTCGCCTGCAGGTGGTCGTTGGAGAGCACCGCACCGGCGGCATCCCGCCCGGTGTAGGCGGCCTCGCGCGCGGCATCCTTCACCTCTGCGTCCGGACGGGCAGCCAGCGCGCGGGTCAGTCCGGTTGCCGACACCGCCGTCGGAGCGTGCTCGTGCGCGGCGCGCAGCGCATCTGCGTCCACGCGCCCGTGCGCGCTGAGCACGACCAGGGCGCCCCACGTGAGCTCCTCGCCGAGCGCGACGTCCGCATCATCCAGCCAGGAGCGCACGACATCGAGCAGCGGCGCCACCGGGTCCTGAAGGTCCCCGAGCGTCGCGAACAAAGTCCGCAGCAGCACGGTGCGCCGGTCCGAGGGCGCTGGGTCGTCGACGACGGCATCGACGAGGAACGTGGCCCAGCGCGACAGCAGCCGCTGCCGCTGGGCGGCGGTCGTGTACGACGCGAGCCCCGCGGATGCCTGCAGCAGCACCTGCGCGAGCACTCCGGAGTCCTCGATGAGGTGCTGGTTCGCGACGACACCGTCGGCGAAGCGCTCCACGGGCAGTTCGGCGTCGCGCACCATGTTCCACGCCCCGGCGAGTGCGGTCGCGCGCGCGAGCTCGTCGTCGAGACCGGCATCCAGCACGACCTGCAGGGAGTGCGGATCCTGCACGACCTTGGCGTACGTGAGATCGCCGTCGTTCGGCAGAAGCACACGGTCCGCGGGGGTGCCGACAAGCTCCGGCAGCGGCGTCGCGGCGCCCTCCACGCGCACCGGGTGCGCGGTCTCGAACCGTGCCGGGCCGTCGCCGTCCGGCGCGTACACGCCGATCCGGGCGACGTGCGGCCGCAGCACCTCCTCGCCGGTGCGCGGGTCGACGCCGTCCTGGTGCAGCACCGCAGCTGCGATTGTCCCGTCCGCCACCGTCGTCTCGATCCGCAGCCGGTTCACTCCGGCCGTCGTCAGCCACGCCTGCGCCCAGCCGCGCATGTCGCGGCCGGACGCCTCATGCAGGGCGCCCAGGAAGTCGTCGAGCGTCGTGTTTCCCCACGCGTGCTGCGCGAAGTACGCGCGGGCTGCGGCGAGGAACGTGTCCGGTCCGACGAACGCCGAGAGCTGCTTGAGCACGGACGCGCCCTTCGCGTACGTGATCCCGTCGAAGTTCTGATCGGCCGCCTCGAGGTCGACGATGTCCGCGACGATCGGGTGGGTCGTGGGGTACTGGTCCTGCCGGTATGCCCACGCCTTGCGCCGTGACGCGAACGTCGTCCACGCCGTCGTGAAGTCGGTCGCCTCGTCGACGGCCAGAGTGCCCACATAGTCCGCGAACGACTCCTTGAGCCACAGGTCGTCCCACCAGGTCATCGTCACGAGGTCGCCGAACCACATGTGGCACATCTCGTGCAGGATCGTGTTCGCCCGCTGCTCGTGCTGCGCCTGCGTGGCCGGCGAGGTGAACACGTACCGCTCGGTGAAAGTGACCAGTCCCGGGTTCTCCATCGCGCCGAGGTTGTACTCCGGCACGAACACCTGGTCGTACTTGCCCCACGGGTAGGCGACGTCGAAGTGTCGGTGGAACCAGTCCAGCCCGCGCTTGGTGATCTCGAACACCGCGTCGGGATCCATGCTGTCGGCCAGCGACGCGCGGGTCGCGATGCCGAGGGGGATCGCGACCTCGACACCGGATGCCGTGCGCCCGGCGTACTGGTCGTGCCACTGCGTGTAGGGCCCGGCCAGGAACGTCGTGATGTACGTCGACATCGGCTCGGTCACCGCGAACACCCGGGTGCTCGTGCCGTCGCCGGCGGGATGGTGCGACTGGAGCGCCCCGTTCGCGGCGACATGCCAGGAGTCGTCGGCCGTGATCGTCACCCGGAACCGCGCCTTCAGATCGGGCTGGTCGAAGCACGGATAGATCCGGCGGCAGTCCACGGGCTCGTTCTGCGAGTACAGGTACGTCGCCCCGTCAGCCGGGTCGACGAACCGGTGGACACCTTCCCCCGACCGCGAGTAGATCGACTCCGACGCTATGACGACCTCGTTGTGCGCGGCGAGCGGGCCGAGCACGATGCGGGCACCGTCGACGGCGGCGGCGACATCCTGCTCCACCCCGTTCAGGACGATGGATGCCACGTGGGCGCCGAGGTAGTCGAGGAACGTGGACGCCCCGGGCTCCGCATCGAAGCTCACCCGGGTGCGCACCGGGTAGGTGTCGACGGCGGTATCCGCGGCACGCGAGAAGTCGACGTCGACGGTGTAGTCGTGCGTGCGCACGGTGCGGGCGCGGGCGGCCGCCTCGTCACGGGTGAGGTTCTCGTTGTCGGGACGGGGAATGTCGGTCATTCCCCCAGTCAATCACCGTGCGAAAAGAGGAGAGAACACTCATCTTTCCGAGCCGCTCGCTCTCTTTCGCGCGCTTTCAGGCGGGTCTAATGTGACGCACGGCGGATTGCCATTTGCAGACCGAAAGCGAGTCGAAGATGATGCGTCCACGCCGCCTGGCGGCCGTTTCTGTCACCGCCGCACTGACCCTGGCCCTGAGCGCGGTGGGTGCCGTCTCGGCCCAGGCGCTCTCCCCGGGGCACTCCCCCACGTCGTCCGCGTCGCAGACGCTCACCCCGCGCACGCACTTCACGATGGCCGCGGACGGGTCGAGCGGTCTCACCCAGGGCGGCGAGGGCATCCCGAACATCGACATCGTGAAGAAGACGATAGCGACCTATTATGGCGACCCGGGGACCGGCATCGCGAACAAGACCGCCTCGCCGTACATCTCCGAGATGGACCGCATCGTCGCGGCCCTGAAGAAGCGGCTGCCCCACTACCTCGCGCAGTCGCGGCGCTCCGGCAAAACCCCCGCGATCGTCGTGGACACCGACGACACGATGCTGTTCACGTACGACATGGAAGTCGGCGACATGCACTTCGTGTTCGATCCCGCCGAGCAGAACGCGTGGGTGCAGGATCAGCGGTTCCCGGCGACCCCGGGCATGGTCGACCTGGTCACCACCGCCCGCGCGCTGGGCTTCGCGGTGATCGGGATCACCGGTCGCAGCGACGCGCAGAAGGCGGCATCCATCCAGAACGTCACGAACGTGGGATACCCGGGCTTCACCGCCGCGAACTACTACACGAAGTGGCCCACCGGCGCGCAGCCGTCCTACATCGCGTGCGTGACGACGTCATGCACCACAGTCGAGTTCAAGGCCGGCACGCGCCGGCACCTGGAGCAGGACCTCGGCTACGACATCGCGGTGAACATCGGCGACCAGTGGTCGGACCTGCAGGGCGGCTACGCCGACCACGTGCAGAAGCTGCCGAACCCGACGTACTACCTGCCCTCCCCCGACCTGCCGGGCCTGCACGAGCCGCGCCTCGCGCCGCGCACGCACTTCACGATGGCCGCGGACGGGTCGAGCGGCGCGACGCAGGGCGGCGAAGGCATCCCGAACATCGACGTCGTGAAGAAGACGATCGCCGCCTATTACGGCGACCCGGGGACGGGGATCGCGAGCACGACGGCCTCGCCGTACATCAGCGAGTTGCGCACGCTGCTGCGCCACCGGCTGCCGGCGATCGCCGCGCAGTGCCGCAACGCCGACCGCCGTCACGAGAACCCGGCGGTCATCCTCGACGCCGACGACACCACGCTGTGGACGTACGACATGGAGGTGGCCGACATGCACTTCGTGTTCAACCCCGCCGAGCAGGATGTCTGGGTGCAGGCCGAGCGGTTCCCGGCGACGCCCGGGATGGTCAGCGCCACGGCGATGCTGCAGCGGGCCGGGTGCACGCTGATCGGGCTCACCGGCCGCAACGACGGGCAGAAGGCCGCGACGCTCGGCAACCTCGCGAAGGTCGGCTACACCGGGCTCACCGCCGCGAATTACTACACGAAGTGGACCGGCGTCGGCACCTCGCAGCAGCCGTCGTACATCACGTGCGCGACGGCGAAGTGCACGACGATCGAGTACAAGTCCCAGACGCGGGCGCACGTGGAGAGCGCGCCCGGCGGCGGATACCGGATCGTCGCGAACTTCGGCGACCAGTTCAGTGACCTGATCGGCGGGTACGCCGACCGCGTCGTGAAGCTGCCGAACCCGACGTATTACCTGCCCTAGGGGAATGGGGACGGATGCCGCGGGCCGGCCGGCTCGCGGCATCCGTCATGCCCGGGCGGCGACTGCCGACATCGCTCAACTCGCAGGAAAACCTGCGTCCCGGCCCGCCGGACCCGGCGTGTCGTGCGGCCGCGCACAGAATCTCCTGCGACCTGGACACGGCCGCGCCCGGCCGCGTCAGGCGTAGAAGCCGTCGCGCAGGTGGATGCCGTGCTCGACCCACATCTTCAGCGCGGCGAGCATGCCGGTCCAGCCTTCGCAGTTGCCGAACGCGCTGCGGGCGCCGTCCGGCGAGACCTGCCACGACGACTCGGTGATCGTGACGAGCGTGCGCGCACCGTCGTCGATCGACTCGAACTCGAACGTGGCGGTGGTCGTGCCGTCGGCGGCGGTCGTCGCGGTCCCGCCCCAGCGGATCACAATCCGGGTCGGCGACTGCGCCTCCACCACCTCGACCGGGAACCGGCCCGGGTAGTCGTGGAAGTCCCACGTCACCTCGTTCCCGGGTTCGAGTCGCCCGCGTGCACCGGCGGTCGTGAAGTAGTGCGACAGCTGCTCGGGATCGGCCACGGCGTCGTACACCTCGGCGATCGGGCGCGCGACACGTCCCGACACGGTGAACGTCAGCTCGCTCAGTTCGGTAGACATGTTGTATTTTTACAACATGTCTACCGCATCGCGCAAGACCCCGGTCGACGACAATCGCGTGTTCAAGGCGCTGGCGTCGCCCGTGCGTCGGCGCATCCTGGACGCGCTGAAGGCGGAGCCGCGGACGACCGGCGCCGTCTGCGACCTGTTCGCCGAGCTCGATCGCACCACGGTGCTGCAGCATCTGCGGGTGCTCGAGGCGGCCGAGCTGGTCACCGGGCGGCGTGTCGGGCGCGAGCGGCATCTGTCGCTCGCGCCGCTGCCGATCAAGCGCATCCACGACCGCTGGATCGACGGGTACACCCGCGCGGCCGTCGAACTGCTCGCGCGGCTCGACGAAGGGTGAGCGTCATCCACTACCGCAGCGGCAGCGGGCCGAGGGCCGCCTCGACGTCGCGCGCGGCGGCGAGCGCCGCGGCTTCGCCGTGCATCGGTCCGATCAGCTGTACCGCGGTGGGCAGGCTGTCGCCGCCGAGCCCGGTGGGTACGGTGACGGCGGGAAGGCCGAGGAAGTTGACGGCGACCGTGAGCCGGAGCGCGCGCCAGGCGGCATCCGCCTCCTGCTGTCCGCCGAGATCGAAGTCCGGCCGCGGCAGCGGATCGGTGAAGACCGGCCCGAGCACGACGGGGTGCTCGACCTGCAGGCGGCGCCACTCGGCCTCGACCACCGCACGACGAGCCCACGCCCGCGCGTAGTCCGCGGCGGAGTCGAACGGCCGCGCAGCGGCGGTGCTGTCGCGCAGGAACCGGGTCGCGGACCGGCCCAGCGGCATCGGCAGCCGCGACGGGTCGAGGCTCCACAGCATGTCGGTGCAGGCGAGCTGCCGCCACAGGACCGCCGCCTCCTCGAGCAGTGGGAGCTCGGCATCCACGAGAACCCAACCCGCGGTTCGCAGGGCGGCAGCGGCGCGGTTGATGCCAGCCGCGACATCCGGGGCGACACCCCACCCCAGCGGATCGCGGACGACGATCGCGCGCCGCGGGCCATCGTAGCCGGACACCGGCGCGAGATCCTCGGAGACGGGGTCGTCGGCATCCCACCCCGCGATGATGTCGAGGGTCCGCTCGAGGTCGTCGACGCGGCGGGCGAGGACTCCGCTGGAGGCGAAGCGCTGCAGCGTGAGCGCGGGGCCCGGGTCACGCACGGCGCCGCGAGGCACGCGGCCGGTCGAGGGCCGCAGCCCGCAGATGCCGAGAGCGGCGGCGGGAAGGCGGATCGATCCGCCGAAGTCATTGCCGAGGCCGAGAGCGCTCATCCCGGTCGCCACCGCGACGGCGTCGCCGCCGCTGGAGCCGAACGTTGTGCGGCTCGGGTTCCAGGGGTTGACGGTGCGGCCGAACAGGTCGTTGTCGGTGTCCCACCGCATCCCGAAATCCGGCATGTTGCCGCGGCCGATCGGGATCGCGCCGGCGGCGCGTATCCGGGCCACGACCGTCGCGTCGCGGTCGGGCACCGCGTCCGCGAGGCCCCGCCATCCCTCTGTCGTCGCGGACCAGCTGAGGTCGATGTTCTCCTTGACCGAGATCGGCACGCCGCCGAGCGGCCCGGGGTCGCCGCCGGCCGCGATAGTGCGGTCGACGTCGTCCGCGGCCCGCCGCGCCCGGTCGGCGAACACGACGGGGAGGGCGTTCAGCCCCGCGTTGAGCGCGTCGATGCGCGCGAGGTGCGCGTCGACGACCTCTGCCGCCGACGCCCGGCGAGCGCGGATGTCGGCGGCCAGGGCGAACGCGCCGGGCAGGGGGGATGTCGTGCTCATCGCCTCCATCACAGCACAGCGCGAGGCCGTGCACGGCGGCGTGATGGTCCGCCCACCGGTTCAGTCGTCACGAAACGCGGGTTCGGGAGCATCTGGGTCGCACTTCGCGACGACCGAACGGGATGGTGGAATGCCTGGACTCGATTCAGTCGTCACGAAACGCGACATCGCGGGCGCCCAAGTCGCACTTTGCGACGACCGAACATGTACATCGACGACCGAACCGCGGGTGAGAGGGATGCTGCGACTCAGCGCGCGGCGGGGTCGAGCGCGGCGGAGTCGAGCGGCGCCGGCTGCGCGATCCGCACCCGGTCCGTCCGCGTGTAGACGTTCATCGTGGTGCCGCGGACGAAACCGACGAGGGTGATGCCGGATGCTTCGGCGAGGTCGACCGCGAGCGACGACGGCGCCGACACGGCCGACAGCATCGGGATGCCTGCCATGGCGGCCTTCTGCACAAGCTCGAAGCTGGCCCGGCCCGACACCTGCAGCACCGTGCCGCGTGCGGGGAGCCGGTCGTTCAACACCGCCCAGCCGACGACCTTGTCGACGGCGTTGTGCCGTCCGACATCCTCGCGCAGCACCAGCATCCGCCCCGTCTGCGCATCGAACAGCGCGGCGGCGTGCAGTCCTCCGGTCTTCTCGAACACGTCCTGGTGGGCGCGCAGCGCGTCCGGCAGCGACGAGATGAACGCGGCATCCACCGCCATCGGGTCGGCGGCCGCGTCGAACGACGACGTGAGCGACACCTGGTCGATCGAGGCGACGCCGCAGACTCCGCAGGCGCTCGTGGTGACCGAACGGCGGGCGCGCGCCGCGTCCGGCGGCGGTGTCCCCGGTGCAAGGGTGACGTCGAGCACGTTGTAGGTGTTGCCGTCGGTCTGTGCCAGCAGCGGGCGCGGCCCGGTCTCGACGATGCGGCCGCCGGTCCCGGGGCCGCCGCAGTGGATCGCAGACCCGAACTGCTCGGAACGGGTGATGACGCCCTCGGCCACGAGATAACCCGCGGCGAGCTCGACATCGTGCCCCGGCGTGCGCATCGTGACGGTGAGCGCCTCGCCGCCGATCCGGATCTCCAGCGGCTCCTCGACCGCGAGCGTGTCGGAGCGCCGCGCTGTGTGGTCGCCGTCGTCCGTGCCGACGGTGACGCGCAGAATCGGCTTGTGCACGGTGATGCGTCCCACGTCGCCTCCTTCGCACCTCAGGCCGTGGATCGTCGACGATCCCTTCCTCTCGAGGGTACTCGCGGGGGCGGCCGGCGGCGCCGTGCCGTCCATCGTGTGGAAACGGGCGGTGCGCGCCGGTAGCGTCGAAGGATGGTCCTCTCGGTGCGGCCGGCGACGGATGCCGATGCCCGCGCTATCGCCACGATCCGTGTCCGCTCGTGGAAGGCGGCATACGCGGGACTCATCCCGGACGTGCTGCTCGAGCACCTGGATGCTGAGTACGAGGCCGAGCGCCGTGCGCAGCACTGGGCCGAACATCACGCCGATCCGCGCAGTGCGGAGTTCATCGCGTTGCGCGACGGGCTGGCCGTCGGGTGGGCGTCCGCCGGACCGTGCCGCGACGACGACGGTCCCACCCGCGGCGAGCTGTATGCGCTGTACGTCCTGCCCGACCACTGGTCGACGGGGGCGGGGCACGCCCTGATCACGCAGGCCGAGGAGAGCCTGCGGGGGTCGGGCTTCCGCGTCGCGTCGCTGTGGGTACTCGACGGGAATGACAGAGCAGCGCGGTTCTATGAGCGGCACGGATGGCGCGAGGACGGCACCGTCAAGGACGACGAGCGGATCGTGCGCAACACCGGGGTCCCTGCACTGCGCGAGCGGCGCCGCGTCCGCGATCTCGACGAGGCGGGGCGCGAGTAGATCCCGGCGTCCCGGGTCGTGTGCGCTGTGGACTTCCGCACGTGCGCCACACTTCGACATCCGCGCCCGTTCACCGGCTGCGGGATCGCACGCGCTGCACTTTCCGACATCCGCGCCAGCGAATCCCTGGCGCGGACGCGGAATCGTGCAGCGCGAGCGCGGAGCGACTGCCACGCACGGCATCGCGCGCAACGAATCCGCATCCGCGCTACTCCGCGACATCCGCGCCTCTTCTGGCAGGCCGCGGATCGCACGCGCTGCACTTTTCGACATCCGCGCCAGCGAATTCGTGACGCGAACGCGGATTCGTGCAGCGCGAACGCGGAGCGACTGCCACGCACGGCATCGCGCGCCACGAATCCGCATCCGCGCTACTCCGCGACATCCGCGCCTCTTCTGGCAGGCCGCGGATCGCACGCGCTGCACTTTTCGACATCCGCGCCAGCGAATTCGTGACGCGAACGCGGATTCGTGCAGCGCGAACGCGGAATCGTGCAGCGCGAACGCGGAATCGTGCAGCGCGAACGCGGAATCGTGCACCGCGAACGCGGAGGACCGCCGCGCGCGCGGCGCGACCGCCGGATGCCGCGCCTCAGCCGCCGATGTAGGACATCTCGACGTGCTCGGCGGGCGCCGTCGCCTGGGCGCGCAGCTCCGAGTATCGGTCGTCGCGCACCGCCCACAGGCCGGCCAGAGCGTCGCGGACCGCGTCGTCGTCCGCGCCCGAGCGCAACAGCGCCCGCAGGTCGTGGCCGCGCGCCGCGAACAGGCACGTGAACAGCTTCCCGTCGGCCGAGATCCGCGCGCGCGTGCACGCTCCGCAGAACGGCGCGGTCACGCTCGAGATGGCGCCGACCTCGCCGGCCCCGTCGAGGTACCGCCAGCGCGTCGCCGTCTCGCCCGGGTAGGCGGGCGGCACCGGCTCAAGCGGATGTACGGCACAGATCCGCTCGATCACCTCGGCCGAAGGGACGACCTCGGCGAGGTTCCAGCCGTTCGTGGTTCCGACATCCATGAACTCGATGAACCGCACCGTGACACCGGTGCCGCGGAAATGCTCCGCCACCGAGAGGATGTCGTGGTCGTTCACGCCGCGCTTGACGACGGTGTTGACCTTGACCGGTAGACCCTGCTCGCGGGCGACGCGGATGCCGTCGAGGACCCGATCGACGGGGAAGTCGATGTCGTTCATGGCCCGGAAGGTGGCGTCGTCCAGCGAATCCAGCGACACCGTGACGCGGCTCAAACCCGCTGCCCGCAGCGCGGGCGCCTTGTGCGCGAGCGCGGAGCCGTTCGTGGTCAGGGCTATATCCAGCGGCGTCCCGTCCGGGGTGGGCAGGGCCGCCAGCATCCGGACCAGCTCCTCGAGGTCGCGGCGCAGCAGCGGCTCGCCGCCGGTGAGCCGGAGCTTGCGCACGCCGAGCTCGATGCCGGCGCGCGCGACGCGGGTGATCTCCTCGAATGTGAGCAGCAGCTCCCTCGGCAGGAACGCGTAGTCGCGCCCGAAGATCTCCTTCGGCATGCAGTACACGCAGCGGAAATTGCACCGGTCGGTCACCGAGATGCGCAGATCCTGGAGTGCACGACCACGCGTATCGCGCACGGGACGCCCCGGGTCGGGGATGCGCACAGGGACGCTGCGCCGTCCCGTGGTGCGCACCCGGCCGGGCGCGGGTGCGAGCGACCCGTCGGGCAGCGTGCTCGTCACCGGTGTCCCTCCTAGATCGACTGGCGGTATCCGAAGAACTCGTGGTCCTGGTTATATCCACCGTAGCCGCCGCCCAGGGCGGTGAAGTCCTCCACGAACTCGATGCCGCGGATCCACTTGACCAGCTTGAACCCGAGCTGCACCTCGTTGCGCAGACGCAGCGGAGCACCGTGGCCGTAGGAGAGCGGCTCGTCGTTCATGTCGTACGCCAGCATCGTGAGCGGATAGTTCATCTGCTCGATGGGATGCGCGTCATAGTACGTGCCGCCGTCGGGCCCGTCGCCCAAGGAGTAGAAGACGACCCACTTCGCCTTCGGGTCGGGCTGGACGAGCTCGAGGATCGTCGACATCGACACGCCCGCCCACTTCGCCACTCCCGACCATCCCTGGATGCAGAAGTGCTGGGTGATCTGCTCGTGGTGCGGAAGCTCCCGCAGCTCGGCGATGCCGAGTTCGACCGGGTTGGCCACGAGTCCCCCGATCCTCAGCCGGTAGTCGGCGAAGTTGTTCTCGAACAGGGCGCGGTACTCGTCCGTCTCGGGGTACTTGCCGTTGTGCCACAGGTACGGCGAGATGTCCTTCTCGGTGTACTGACCGGGTTTCGCGTCCACGTGCTCGAACAGGCGCTGCGCGGGCCCGATCAGGGCGTACCCGACGCGCTGGATGAGCCGGGGCTTGCGCAGGGTCAACGGCGACGCGCCCACCCAGCCGACGATGACCACCACCATCGACGCCGCGAAGATCCAGAAGCCGACCCAGGTTCCGTCGTTGCGGCCCGCGTACATGTGGTTGAGGTTGTGCAGGGCGCCGGTCGTGAACACGAGCGTGACGTGCACCACGATGAACAGGAGGAACCAGCACAGCACCAGGAAATGCAGCGAGCGGGCGACTTGGATGCTGAACCGCGAACTGATCCAGCGCATGCGTGTGGACAGGGCCGGCGACATCCCCAGACCGGTGATCACGGCCAGCGGAGCGGCGATGAAGATCGTGATGAAGTAGGCCAGCAGCTGGAGGCTGTTGTATGCGTACCAGCCGTTCTCCAGCGGCCAGTCGAGGGACGCGTACTGGATCGCGACGGACAGCGCGTTGGGGAAGACGTCCCAGCTCGTGGGCACCAGTCGCGTCCAGTGTCCGGTCACGAACAGGAGGATGACGAACACCAGGCCGTTCAGCAGCCAGAGGGTGTCGACGCCGAGGTGCCACCAGCGCGCCAGACCGATGGAGTGCCGGAGCCCCGGAAGGCCGATCCAGCCCGGCACGTTGACGGAGTCCTGCTTCGCGGTCCACAGCGGGTCCTCCGGAACCGGCTTCTGGAAGCGGAACCACTCACGTCCTGGGGTGGAATGCCGTGTCCAGTACAGCCGCGGGTGGTCGGTGAGGATCTGCACGCCCGACCGGATGATGAAGATCATCAGGAACAGGTTGAGGAAGTGCTGCCAGCTCACCCACGCCGGGAAGCCGGCGAACGCCGCGGCATCGGGGCGCAGCACCGTTCCCGGGTAGCGAGCGATGAAGTCCTTCACGCCGGGCAACTCGCGCAGGCCCTGCGCGATCGCGATCATCGCAACCAGCGCGACGAACCCCAGGGGGATCAGCCACAGCAGGTTGAACCACTTGTCGCGCCCCACGCGCAGGTGCGGCGCGGTGCCCCGCGCATCCGGGACCGAGCCCGCCCAGGTGCGCGGATCGATGGTGTCCTCGGGCTGCTTCAGCCGTAGCCGGAATTCGCGGACCGTGTCCGGTGTGATTGCCGGATCGGCGGGCGCGGGAAGGTCCGATCGACCGGTGGGGTCAGGGGTCGGCGCGAGCTCGTTGCTGTCCACGCTCTCAGGTTAGGGGGCGTCCCCGGGTTTCCACAACGTTTCTCCAGCGCACCGTGATGATCGCACCCCGCGTCACCCCGGCGTCGGGCGGCATCCGCAGCTCGACGTCCTCGCCGGCGCGGGTGCGCGCACGCACGACGACGTGACCGTCCGCCACCTGCACGCCGTCGACCCGCGCGGACCAGCCCTCCCGGCCGGGCAGCGTCGCCGCCACCGCCGCCACGAACACGGTGGCCGGGGCATCCAGCACCGCCCGCACGTCGCCCTGCTGCGTGATCCGACCCCCCTCCAGCACGACGAGCCGTCCGGCGAGGGACTCCGCGTCCACGGCATCGTGCGTGGCGACGAGCGCGGTCGTCCCGGTCTCGCTCAGCTGAGCGCGCAGCAGGCTGCGGATGCCGGCGGCTGTCTCCGGGTCGAGGGAGGTGAGCGGCTCGTCCAGCAGGAGCAGGCGCGGCGCGGTGGCGAGCGCCCGCGCGAGCGCCACCCGCTGCTGCTGCCCGCCGGACAGCTGCGCAGGCCGGCGGTCGCCCATCCCGACCAGCCCCACCCGTTCCAGCCAGACGTCTGCCTCCGCCCGGGCGACCGCGCGTGCGGTGCCCCGGGCCCGTGGCCCGAATGCTATGTTCTCGCGGGCCGACAAATGCGGGAACAGTCGCGGCTCCTGCCCGAGCAGCACGATCCCGCGCCGCTGCGGGGCGACGCGGGGGCCGGATGCCGCATCCACCGTGCGCTCGTCGAGGAACACCTGCCCCGCCGTCAGCGGCACGAACCCGGCGATCGCGTCGAACAGCGTGGACTTGCCGGCTCCGGACGGCCCCATCACCGCGACGATCTCCCCCGCACCCGCCTGCAGTTCCACGTCGAGCGCGTACGCGCCGCGCTGCACGCGGACGCGGGCGTCGAGGGCCGCCCCGGTCATCGCACGCCCCCGGCAACCGGGCCGGCGCTCGGTCGCCACGCCCGCACGAGCAGCAGCACGAGGACCGCGGTGACCAGCAGCAGCAGCGACAGTGCGACCGCCGACCCCTGCGTGACGCCCGCGCCGTTGAACGCTGTATAGATCGCGAGCGGCATGGTCTGCGTGGTGCCCGGTGCGTTCCCCGCGAACAGCGCCGTGGCGCCGAACTCGCCGATCGCCCGCGCGAAGCACAGGATGACGCCGGACAGCAGCCCCGGCGCCGCCAGCGGCAGCGTCACCCGCCGCAGGATCGTCCAGCGCCCGGCTCCGAGCGCGGCGGCGGTCCGCTCGTAGTCCACGCCGGACGTGCGCAGCGACCCCTCCAGGGCCAGCACGAGGAACGGCAGCGCCACGAACGTCTGCGCGAGGATGACGGCGGTCGTGGTGAACGGGATCTGCCACCCGGTGCCGGCGAGCCAGCCGGCGCGGCCGAACAAGAACAGCAGCGCGAGGCCGCCCACCATCGGCGGGAGCACGAGCGGCACCGTGACGAGGGCGCGCAGCACGGAGGCCAGCCGGGCACCGGCGCGGGCGATCAGCAGTGCCAGCGGCACTCCGACCAGCACGCACAGCGCCGTCGCGACCAGGCCCGTCGTCACCGAGAGCCGCAGCGCGTCCAGCGCCTCGGTCGAGGTGATGTCCGCCCACAGCGTCGACCACTGCACTCGTCCGACGAGCGCGGCCAGCGGCAGCACCAGGAACGCGAGGCCGACCACGGCCGGGATGGCGAGGATCGGCGGTGCATACCCGCGGCGGATCACGGCGCCCCGAATCCGAACGAGGCGAGGATCCGCCGGCCGTCCGCGCCGGTGACGAAGTCGACGAACGCGCGCGCCGCGGCGGGGTTCGGCGCATCGTCGAGCACGACGATCGGGTAGGAGTTGACGACTGCGCCGGCGCCCTCCGGCACGATGGTCTCCACCTGGTCGGTCGCGGTGGCGGCATCCGTTCTGTACACGA
Source organism: Microbacterium sp. SYP-A9085 (assembly GCF_009649635.1). Classification (GTDB taxonomy): domain Bacteria; phylum Actinomycetota; class Actinomycetes; order Actinomycetales; family Microbacteriaceae; genus Microbacterium. The sequence goes on from NZ_WJII01000001.1 coordinate 25,409, forward strand.
GGCCCGCGTCGGCCTCGCCGGTGCGCACCTTGGTGAGGACCGCGGTGACGTTCTGCTCCTGGCTGGCGGGCGTCACCGTCACGCCGGCGTTGTGCAGCAGGGTCCGGGATGCCGCGCCGCACGGCGCCTCGGGCGCGCACAGCACCGTCGTCACGCCGTGCTTGGCGAGGTCGGCGAGGCCGCGGATGCGGGCGGGGTTGCCCTTCGGCACGACGATCACGAGCGTGTTGCGGGCGAAGACGACGGGGTGAGATGCCAGGCCGGGTCCGGTGACTCGCTCCATGTTCTTCTGGTCGGCGGACGCGTACACGTCGACGTTCGCGCCGGCGAGGATCTGCGTGGCGAGGGTGCTCGAGCCGTCATAGCTTGCGGTGACGTGCACGTACGGGTGCCCGGCGGTGAACTCCGCGATGGCCGTGTCGAACGCGCCCTTCAGCGACGCAGCGGCCGAGACGGCGACGTCCCCGCCGATCCCGGCGGCGGACCGGCTCGGCGCGCCGGCGCCGGCGCCCGCGCAGCCGGCGAGGACGAGGGCGAGGGATGCCGCGGCGAGGACGGCCGTGCCGCGCAGGTGCGTGCGGAGCATGGCGTCAGGTCCGCGGTGTCTCGACGATGACGGTGGTGGCCTTGACCACGGCGACCGCCAGCGAGCCGACCTCGAGGCCGAGTTCGCGCACGGCCTCGGCCGTCATCAGCGACACGACCCGGTGGGGGCCCGCCTGGATGTCGACCTGGGCGGCGACCCCGTCGACGGTGACGGCCGTGACGAGCCCGGTGAAGCGGTTGCGGGCGCTGGAGAGGACGTCGGTGGGGTCGGCCGCCGCCGTGGAGAGCTCGACGGCGCGGCGTGCGAGCGCGTCGCCGGGGATCTCGGCCGGCGACGCGTCGGTGACCGGAAGCAGACCCTGCTCCACCCAGCGGCGGATCGTGTCGTCGCTGACCCCGAGCAGACGCCCGGCCTGCGAAATCTTGTAGCTTGCGGACATCCGGTCACAATATCACCGCATCTGCGGGTATCGCCGTGATTTCCTCCGCGTGGATGCTGCCGGCGTCGGCGTGACGCGGCCCGAGCCGCTGTGCATGCGCGTGGGTACGCTGAAGACATGCCGCTGCCGCTGGTCGATCCCGCCCCCGCGCTGAGCGACGCCGAGCAGGCGCGCACCGCGCGCCACCAGCGACTGGCCGGTCTCGGACCCGTCGGACAGCGCCGGATCGCCGCCGCGCGCGTGGGCGTGATCGGCGCGGGCGGGCTGGGATCGCCGGTCGTGCTCGCGCTCGCCGCCGCCGGCGTCGGGGAGCTCGTCGTGTTCGACGACGACGACGTCGACGCGTCGAACCTGCAGCGCCAGGTGATCCACCGCCGACAGGACGTGGGGCGGCCGAAGACCGACAGTGCCGAGCGCGTGGCATCCGACCTCTCCGCGACGCGGGTGCGCGCCGTGCGCACTCGCCTGACGCAAGAGAACGCCGCGGGGCTCCTGGACAGCGTGGACCTCGTGCTGGACGGCACGGACTCGTTCGAGAGCCGCGAGATAGTGGCCGCCGCGTGTGAACGGCTCGGCCTGCCGCTGGTGTGGGGGACGGTGCAGGAGTTCGCCGGCATGGTAACGGTGTTCTGGACCGACCCGCCGACCGGATACGCGCCGGTTCGGCTGCACGACCTGTACCCCGCCGGCAGCGAGGCGCCCGCATGCTCCGCGGTGGGGGTGTTCGGCCCGCTGTGCCTGCAGGTGGGCTCGCTGATGGCCGCCGAAGCGCTCAAGCTCATCACCGGGATCGGGCGTCCGCTGATCGGCCGTGTCGCGCTGATCGACGCGCTGGCGGGCACGCAGCGCGAGGCGCCGCTGCGGGGGGTGGACGCCGCGCCGGCGCAGACGCCCGCGCCGCCACGGCCGGTTCCCGAGGTCGACGAGCCGGGCGACGCGGTGGTGATCGACGTGCGCGAGGCGTATGAACTGGAGGCGGGCACCGTGCCGGGCGCGCGGCACCGCCCGCTGGACGCGCTGCTGGCCGACGTCGACGCCATCACGCGGGAGGTCGCCGGCGCGCCGGTGGTGGTCGTGTGCCAGGTGGGTGCGCGGGCGCAGGTGGCGGCGCGCGCGCTGCGCTCAGCGGGAGTTACGGCATCCGTGCTCCGTGGGGGCATGGACGGATGGACCAGCAGACGGGGGACGCAGGCGTGATCACGGTCGAGCAGCACAGAGAGCGGGTTCTCGCGGCGGTGCGGCCGCTGGAGTCGGCGACGATGCCCGTGGATGCCGCCCTCGGCCGGGTGCTGCGCGCGCCGGTGCGATCCGCGGTCGATCTGCCGCTGTTCGACAACTCCGCGATGGACGGGTTCGCCGTGCTGTTCGCGGATGTCGCGGGCGCGTCCGCCGAGTCCCCGGTCGTGCTGGATGTCGTCGCCGACCTGCCCGCCGGGACGTCGCGCAACCCCGTGCTGGCCCCCGGGCAGGCCGCCCGGATCATGACGGGCGCGCCCTTCCCGTCGGCGGCCGACACCGTCGTGCCGTTCGAAGACACCGCGGGCGGGCTCGCAGATTCCCTGCGCCGCGTGACCGTCGTGGCCGCGCCGCGCGCGCAGGGCGCGCACATCCGTCCCCGCGCGGAGGAGTGCCGTGCCGGGGACGAGATCCTGCCCGCCGGCACGCGGCTCGGCGGGCGCCAGCTGGCGGCGGCGGCCGCCGCGGGTGTCACCGAGGTGACGGTGTCGCGGATGCCGCGGGTCGCGGTGATCTCCACCGGCGACGAGTTGCAGCCCCCCGGGGCGCCCTTGCGGCACGGCCAGATCCCCGAGTCGAACAGCGCGCTGCTGGCGGGCCTGTGCGGCGAGAACGGGGCGGAGGTGGTGCTGCGCACGTGGGTCGGCGACGACGGTGACGGGCTGCGCGCGGCGCTGGCGGACGCGACCGCCCTCGGTGCGGATGTCGTGATCACGTCCGGCGGGGTCAGTGCCGGAGCATACGAGGTGGTCAAGAACGCGGCCCCGATGCGGTTCGACAAGGTGGCGATGCAGCCGGGAAAGCCACAGGGGTTCGGCGACGGGACGCCGCTGATGTTCGGTCTGCCCGGCAATCCGGTGAGCGTCGCGGTATCGTTCGAGGTATTCGTGCGGCCGGCGCTGCTGGCGATGCAGGGCGCGATGGTGTTGGACCGGCTGATCCTGCCGATGCGCGTGCACGAGGCATGGCGAACCCCCGCCGGGCGCCGCCAGTACCGGCCCGTCGTGATCGAGCGCGACGGGGTCCGTCCGGCGTCGTCGGGCGGCTCACACCTGGCCGCGAGCCTCGGACGCGCCGACGCGTACGCTATCGTCCCCGTCGAGGTCGACTCGGTCGCCGTGGGCGACATCGTGGATGTCATGCTGGTCTCATGAGCTTCACCCATCTGGACGCCGCGGGCCACGCCCGCATGGTGGATGTCACCGAGAAGCAGCCCACCGTGCGCGCGGCGACGGCACGGGGATTCGTACGCTGCGCGCCGGCGGTCGTCGCGGCGCTGCGCGACGGGTCCGTCCCGAAGGGGGACGTGCTCGCCGTGGCGCGGATCGCCGGAATCGCCGCCGCCAAGCGCACGCCGGAGCTGCTGCCGCTGGCCCATGTCATCGGCGTGCACGGCGCCGTGGTCGACCTCACCATCGTCGACGAGGGCGTGCAGATCGAGGCGACCGTACGCACGGCCGACCGCACCGGCGTGGAGATGGAGGCCCTCACCGCCGTCTCGGTGGCCGCGCTGACCGTCGTCGACATGGTGAAGGGCATGGACAAGTCCACGTCGATCGGCGACGTGCGGTTGATTGCGAAGACCGGCGGCAAGTCCGGCTCGTGGTCGCGGCCAGACGAGCCCGCCCACCCGTGACCGGTTCCGCCGCCACGTTCGGCGCGATCCTCCTCGCCGGCGGCCGCGCGTCGCGGATGGGCGGCATCGACAAACCCGGCCTCCTCGTCGACGGCGTGAGCCTGCTCGACCGCGCCATCGCCGCCGCGCGCGCGATCGGCGCGGATCCGCTCGTCGCCGTCGGTCCCCCGACGGCCGCCGACGCGTCCGTGCACTGGGTGCGCGAGGATCCGCCGTTCACCGGTCCCGCGGCCGCGATCGTCGCAGCGCTCACCGCGATGCCGGCGGCCCCCGGCCCGACCTGGACGCTGGTTCTGGCATGCGATCTCCCTCACGTGGACGCCGCCGTCCTGCAACTTGTGGACGACATCCTGCTCCTGCCCTCCGACGTCGACGGGGCGTGCCTGGCCGACGCGTCCAGCCGCCCGCAGTGGCTCACCGCGGTGTACCGGACCGCGGTGTTGCGGCGGGCCGCGGCATCCATCCCCGACGAGGGACGGGATCAGTCGATGCGCGCCCTGCTGGCCGATCTGGCGATAGCGGCGCTGCCGGACCGGACCGACAGCACCGGTGACATCGACACGTGGGAGGATTACAGCAGGTTCACGAAGGAGTCCCCATGAGCGAGCACCTGCCCCCGGAAGCACTGGACCGTTGGGCCGAGGCCCTGCGCGAGCGGTTCGATCTCGCCCCCGAGGACGTGCCGATCTCGCTGATCCTTACGCTGGCGAAGGATGTCGCGAACAGCGTGGCGCGCCCCGCAGCCCCGTTCAGCGCGTTCGTGGCCGGCCTTGTTGCCGGGCGCGCCGGCGGCACCCCCGAGCAGGTGCGCGAAACCGCCGCGGCCGTCTCGGAGCTCGCCGGCACCTGGGAGGCGTGATGGCCCTCGTCCGGTTCTTCGCGGCCGCGGAGGAGGCCGCCGGTGCCACCCAGCTCACCATCGCCGCACCGCACCTGGCGGCGCTGCGCGAGACGCTGCGCGCCCGGCACCCCGCGCTGGCCACGATCCTGCCGAAGTGCGCGGTGCTCGTGGACGGCGCCCGCCTCGACGACGCCGCGCCGCTGCCGGACCAGGCCGTGGTCGACGTGCTGCCGCCCTTCGCCGGCGGCTGATCCACGCCGCGCGACCCGCATCGCGCATCGCCGTGACCGCGAGAGTGCATCTGGCGGACGAGGGAGCGGTAACTTCCCACCCTCTCGTCCGCCAGATGCACTCTCGCGGACGCGGGCGGGGCAGACCGCGCCGGGCCGGATCAGCCGCCCAGGCCCTTCCAGGTGGTGGAGCCGTCGGCCTCGATCTGGCGCTTCCAGATCGGCAGACTGTGCTTGATCGCCTCGATCAGGGCCCGGCTGACTTCGTAGGCCTCGCCGCGGTGAGCCGCGGCGACCGCGACGATCACGGCGGCGTCGCCGACCTCGAGCCGGCCGATCCGGTGGCTGGCCGCGACGATCGCACCGGTGTCGCCGATCGCCGCGACGGCGAGTGCGTGCAGCGCCTTCTCGGCGTCGGGATGCGATGTGTACTCCAGGGCGACCACGCCGGACGCGGCGTCCGGATCATGATCGCGCACGCGCCCCACGAACGTGATCTCGGCGCCCATCCGGGGATCCTCGACGGCCTGCAGGTGCGCCGCCAGATCCAGCGGCTCGGCGCTGATCCGCGCGAGCCGGACGGTCATCGGTGATCGTCTCCGTGCAGCTGTCCGAGCACGTGGGCGGCGACGCTGACGACCACCGGCATGCCGGCCTCGACGGCGGCCGGCGACCCGGGCAGGTTCACGACGAACGCGCCCTCGACGATCCCGGCGACCCCGCGCGAGAGCATGCCCGCGGGCTTCTCGGCGGTCGCACGGCGCCGCAGTTCCTCGGCGACGCCCGGGATCCGGCGCGTGAGCAGGCGCTGAGTGCCCTCGGGGGTCTCGTCCCGCGGCCCTACCCCGGTCCCGCCGGTGGTCACGATGATCCGGATGCCGTCGGTCAGCGCATCGCGGATCGCGGCCTCGACTTCGTCGGCGCCGTCCGGGATGATGACCGGGTCCTCGCAGACGAAGCCGGCTTCGCGCAACGCGGCGACCGCGATCGGTCCGCTCAGATCATCCCGCTCGCCTCGCGACGAGCGATCCGACACAGTGATGACGACTGCGGCATACGACATTGCTCCAGCCTATGCCGCGCGGCGTTCCAGCCGGACTATCACCGACTTCGACGTCGGCGTGCCGCTGACGTCGGCGACCGAGTCCAACGGCACCAGCACGTTCGTCTCCGGGAAGTATGCGGCCGCGTTCCCGCGGGGCGTGCTGTACGCGACCAGCCGGAACGCGTCGGCGCGGCGTTCCTGCACGTCCCCGTCCGGGGCGTGCCACTCCGAGACCAGGTCGACGATCTCGCCGTCGGTGAACCCGAGATCGCGGATGTCATCGGCATGCACGAACACGACGCGTCGCCCGCCCGTGATGCCGCGGTACCGGTCGTCCTTGCCGTAGATCGTGGTGTTGTACTGGTCGTGCGAGCGCAGCGTCTGCAGCAACAGCCGTCCCTCGGGGATGTGCGGGTACTCGAGCTCGTTGGCCGTGAACCGCGCCTTGCCGTCAGCCGTGTCGAAGCTGCGGGAGTCGCGCGGCCCGTTCGGCAGGTGCAGCGTGCCGCCCTTCGCGACGCGCTTCTCGTAGTCGTCGAACCCCGGCACCACGGCCTCGATGTGCGCGCGGATGAGGGCATAGTCGTGCTCGAGCGCGGCCCAGTCCGCCTGCGGGACGTTGCGCGCGCCATCCGCACCGCCGAACAGCCGATCGCTGAGCCGCGTCACGATGGCGACCTCGCTGAGCAGATCGTCGGACGGCGGCGCGAGGCGCCCGCGCGAGGCGTGCACCGCGCCCATCGAGTCCTCCACGGTGATCCGCTGGTCGCGGCCGCCGCGGCGGTCGCGGTCGGTGCGGCCGAGCGTGGGCAGGATGATGGCACGGCGCCCGGTGACGGCGTGCGACCGGTTCAGCTTCGTCGACACATGCACGATCAGCCCGCAGCGGCGCAGCCCGTCCTCGACGACGGCGGTGTCGGGCGTCGCCGACACGAAGTTGCCGCCCATGCCCATGAACACGCGCACCTTTCCGTCGCGCATGGCGCGGATGGCGTTGACCGTGTCGTAGCCGTGCTCGCGCGGCGCGCGGAACGCGAACTCGTCGTCCAGTGCGGCCAGGAACGCCTCGGCCGGCTTCTCGTAGATGCCGACGGTGCGGTCGCCCTGCACGTTGGAGTGGCCGCGCACCGGGCACACGCCGGCGCCGGGGCGCCCGATGTTGCCCTGCAGCAGCAGCACGTTCACGACATCGCGCAGCGTGGGCACGGAGTGCTTGTGCTGCGTGAGGCCCATCGCCCAGCAGACGATCGTGGACGGCGACTCGCGCACGGCCTCGCCGATCTCGTGCAGCTCGTCGACCGTGATCCCTGTGGCGGTCGCCAGCTCGTGCCAGTCGACGGCGGCGATCGCAGCCCGGTACGCGTCGAACCCGGAGGTGTGGGCGTCGATGAACGCGTGGTCGAGCACCCCGCCGTCGTGCTCCTCGGCTTCGAGCAGGTGCTTGCCGATCGCCTGGAACAGGGCCTGGTCGCCGCCGAGCCGGATCTGCACGAACCGGTCGGCGAGCGCCGTCCCGCCCAGGATCATGCCGCGCACTGTCTGCGGGTTCTCGAAGCGCATCAGCCCGGCCTCGGGCAGCGGGTTCACGGCGATGATCTTCGCGCCGCGCTGTTTGGCCTTCTCGAGCGCGCTGAGCATCCGCGGGTGGTTCGTGCCCGGGTTCTGCCCGGCGATGATCAGCAGGGACGCGTCGTGCATGTCCTCGATCGTCACGGTGCCCTTGCCGATGCCGATCGTCTCGCCGAGCGCCGATCCGGACGACTCGTGGCACATGTTCGAGCAGTCCGGGAGGTTGTTGGTCCCGACGCCGCGTACGAGCAGCTGGTACAGGAACGCCGCCTCGTTCGAGGTGCGTCCGGATGTGTAGAACACGGCCTCGTCGGGGTCGTCGATCTCGCGCAGCGCCTGCGCTATCACGTCGAGGGCGTCGTCCCACGAGATGGGCCGATAGTGCGTGGCCCCCTCGTCGAGGATCATCGGATGCGTCAACCGGCCCTGCTGGCCGAGCCACCAGTCGTCGTGCCCGGCGAGGTCGTCGACGGAGTGGGCGGCGAAGAACTCGGGCTCCACGCGCCGCAGCGTCGCCTCCTCGGCGACGGCCTTCGCGCCGTTCTCGCAGAACTCCGCGACGTGGCGGCGGTCGGTCTCCGGCCACGCGCAGCCGGGGCAGTCGTAACCGTGCTTCTGGTTCACCCGCAGCAGCGTGCGGGCGCTGCGCAGCACGCCCATCTGCTGCTGCGAGATCTGCAGGGCATGCAGGACGGCGGGCACGCCGACGGCCACGTTCTTGGGCGGCGCGACCCGCATCTTCGTCTCATCGATATCGTCCACTGGGGGCTTCGTCGCCATGCCGTCCAGGCTATCGTCCGGGCGAGAGGCACCCGAACCGCGTTCCATTCAGCGGATACGGCCGACCTGGGCGGCTCAGCGGCGCCGGCCGGTGCCGAAGATCCCGCGGATGACGCCGCCGATGATCGTCTGCGTCGCCTTCGAGTCGAGGATGTCGTCCAGCGGCGAGGCCGAGGACCGCCGCGGGGTGCGCGTGGTGGCCGAGGTTTTCCGCATCAAGCGGTCGTACTCGGCCTGAGCCTTCTTCGCGGCGGCGGCATCGGCCTTCTCGGCGGCGGCCTGCTGTTTGGCCTGCTCCGCGGCGGCGGCGGCCTTCGCGGCGGCGGCCTCGTCGGCGGCCGCGGCCTGCTGGGCGGCGTTCAGCTTCGCGGTGAGGATCTCCCGCGCGGACTCCGGGTCGATCGCCGTGCCGTACGCGGCCAGAAGCGGCGACGCCTTCACAGCCGCGACGATCTGCGGGGCGGCCGTGGGCGACATCAGGCCCTGCGGGGCGCGCAGCCGGGTCCACGCGACGGGCGTCGGCGCGCCCTTCTCGCTCATCACCGTCACGATGGCCTCACCGGTGCCCAGTTCCTGCAGCACCCGCTCGAGGTCGTAGCCGGACCGGGGGTATGTCCCGACCGTCGCCTTCAGCGCCTTCGCGTCGTCGGGGGTGAACGCGCGCAGCGCGTGCTGCACGCGCGAGCCGAGCTGCCCGAGCACGTCCGAGGGCACGTCCTTCGGGGTCTGCGTCACGAAGAACACGCCGACGCCCTTCGAGCGGATCAGGCGCACTGTCTGCGTGATCGAGGCCAGGAAGTCCTTCGAGGCGTCCCGGAACAGCAAGTGCGCCTCGTCGAAGAAGAACACGAGCTTCGGCTTGTCGGCATCCCCCACCTCGGGCAGGATCTCGAACAGCTCCGCCAGCAGGTACATCAGGAACGTCGAGAACAGTGCGGGCTTGTCGATCACGCCGGACACCTCGAGCAGGCTGACGATCCCGCGCCCGTCGGCCGTCGTGCGCAGGAAGTCCGCGACGTCGAACTCCGGTTCGCCGAAGAACACGTCGGCCCCGGCATCCGCGAACGTGATCAGCTCGCGCAGGATGACGCCGGCGGTCGCCGCCGACAGGCCGCCGATGCCCTTCAGCTCGTCCTTGCCCGCGTCGCTCGTGAGATATGTGAGCACGGCGCGCAGGTCGGACAGGTCGACGAGGGCGAGCCCGGCCTGGTCGGCGTAGTGGAAGACGAGGCCGAGGCTCGACTCCTGCGTCTGGTTCAGCCCCAACACCTTGCTCAGCAGCAGCGGCCCGAAGCCGGACACCGTCGCGCGCACCGGCACGCCGGTGCCGACGCCGCCGAGGGCGAAGAACTCGGTGGGCGAGGCGGCGGGCGTCCCGTCCTGGCCGATCGCCTGCGTGCGGGCCAGCAGCTTGTCATTCGGCTCCCCCGGTGTCGCCATGCCCGACAGGTCGCCCTTGATGTCGGCGGCGAACACCGGCACGCCGTTCGCGGCGAGCTGCTCCGCGAGCCCCTGCAGGGTGCGGGTCTTGCCGGTGCCGGTGGCCCCGGCGACGAGCCCGTGCCGGTTCAGCATGGCCAGCGGGATGCGGATCTGCGCGGCCGGAACCGGTTGCGTGTTCATCAGGGCGCCGAGCTCGAGCGCGGCCGCGTCGAACGCGTAGCCCGCGACCACGGCCTGCAACTGCGCGTCGTCCAGCGGCCCGGACGTGGACGCAGGGGCGGATGCCGCGGGTGCCGCCGCCGTGGCCGGCACAGACCCCGGCGCGGGCGGCGCATCGCCTCCGCCCCCGGCTCTCGCCTTCGCCGCCTGGGCCTCGGCGGCGGCGAGCGCGGCCTTCGCCTGCGCGGCTCGCAAGGCCGCGTCGGCGGCCTCCGATTCGGCGCGCAGTCGCGCAAGTTCGGCATCGGTGACGGCGGCATCGTCGGACGCGGTCATGCGCACAGCCTAGCCACGTGCTCCCCGCGGGGACATGGGGCACAATGGCGGCATGCTCGGGATCCGGCAGGCCGTCCGCCACGCTGTCGCGCCCCTCACCCAGACGGCCGCGTTCCGGCGCGTCGGCCGGCGGCTGATGCCGGTGCTGGAGTCCGGGTTTCGGGTCCTCAGCGGTGGGCGGATGCCGATCAGCGGCCTGCTCGTCCCGTCGCTGAGGCTGCGCACGGTGGGGGCGAAGTCGGGGCAGGTGCGGGATGCCGAACTGATGTACACGCCGGACGGCAGCGGGTGCGCGCTGGTCGCGGGGACGAACTTCGCCGGGGCGCGGCATCCGGCCTGGACCTCGAACCTGCTCGCACATCCCGACGCCGAGATCGTCGTGCGCGGCAGGCGCCTGGCCGTGGTGGCCGAGCTGATCGAGGCCGCGGACCGGGAGGCGGCGTGGCGCCGGATCGAGGCGCAGTGGCCGAACTACCGCTCGTATGAGCGGGAGTCCGGTCGCACGGTGCGGCTGTTCCGGCTGCGTCCGGTGCGCGAGCTCGGCCGGATCTGATCAGCCCTTCGTGGCCCCCGCGAGCAGTCCTCGCACGAAGAACCGCTGCAGCGCGAAGAACACGAGCAGCGGGACCACGATCGAGATGAACGTGCCCGCCGATTGCAGATACCATCGGTCGCCCCACGTGCCCGACAGCGAGTTCAGTGTCTGTGTCAACGGCAGCGACGCGCTCGGGGCGAAGATCGTCGCGACGAGCAGATCGTTCCACACCCACAGGAACTGGAAGATGGCGAACGAGGCTATCGCCGGCATCGCCAGCGGGATGATCATCCGGAAGAAGATCTGCCCGTGCCCGGCTCCGTCCACACGGGCCGCCTCGATGAGCTCATTCGGGATCTCGGCGATGAAGTTGTGCAGCAGGAAGATCGCCAGCGGCATCGCGAAGATCGCGTGCGCTATCCATACCGTCGCGAAGCTGTGGTCCACGTCGCGCAGCGAGAATCCCGGGAAGATCCCGACACCCGCGATCGTCAGCCCCCGTGAGAAGAGGCTCAGCAGCGGCACCAGCGCCATCTGGATCGGCACAATCTGCAGCGCGAACACGAACACGAACAGCACGCCCCGTCCCTTGAACGGGATCCACGCGAACGCGTACGCCGCGAGTGCGGCGATCGAGATGGGGATGAGCGTGGCCGGGATCGCTATCGCCAGCGAGTTCAGGAACGACTCGCCCAGGGTCAGCGCCGTCCCGCCCGACGTCAGCGCGTCGAAGTAATTCTGCAGCGTGAACGCCGGATTGACGAAGACCGTCCACCAGCCGGTGGTGTTGGAGTCGGCGCCGGGGCGGAACGACGTCACGAACAGGCCGAACGTCGGGATCGTCCAGAAGATCGCGATGATCACCGCGGCCAGGGTCGCCCCGCGCGAGGTGAGCTTGCGCCTCGCGTCCCGCTCCTCGCGGCGCGGGGCGCGCCCCACCGTGCGTGCCGCCCGCGTGTCGACGGGCGCGTCGACGTCGATCGTGGCCATCAGCGGATCTCCTTCTGCTTGCGCATCTGCAGCACGTTGTAGATGATCAGCGGCAGAACGAACAGGAACAGCACGACCGCCAGCGCGGACGAGTGCCCGTAGCTCTGGAACCGCTGCTGCTGGTTGACCATCTCGAAGCCGAGCACCGAGGTGTTCGCGCGGCCGCCGGTCATCACCGCGACGATGTCGTACACCTTCAGCGCCGCGATGGTGATCGTAGTGAGCACGACGATCAACGCGCTGCGGATACCGGGAACCGTGACGTTGAAGAACCGCTGCAGCGCGTTCGCGCCGTCCAGCTGCGCGGCCTCGTGCTGGTCGGCGGGCACCGCCTTGATCGACGCCGACAGGATCACCATCGCGAACCCGGTCTGACTCCAGATGAACACCGTGAGCAGGCAGATGGTGTTCAGCAGCGGCTGCGCATCGAGCCAGCCGACGGGCTCGCCGCCGAACCAGGTGACGATCGCGTTGAGCAGTCCCACCTGCTGGCCCTGCCGGTAGTCGTACACGAACTTCCAGATGATGCCCGCGCCGACGAACGAGATCGCCACCGGCATGAACACCCACAGCTTCAGGATCTTCTCGCCGCGCGCCCGGTCGACGAACGCCGCGTAGACGAGGCCTATTCCGGTCGCGACGATCGGGGCTATCAGCGCCCAGATGACGGTGTTGATCACGGACCAGAACCCGTACGGGTTGGTGAACGTCCAGACGTAGTTGTCGAACCCGACGAAGTTCGCGCCGGTCTTGTCGAAGAACGACTGGACGAGCGTCGATATCGCCGGATACACGAGTCCGGTCAGCAGCAGGATCGCCGCAGGGGCGAGGAAGACGATGAGCTGGAAGACGTACCCGGCGCCGCCCCGCGCCCGGTAGTCCGCGAAGAACAGGACCACGCCGGCCAGCAGCGCGATCCCGACGACGTAGACCACGGAGTTCTGATACGGCCGCAGCACCATGAACGCGATGACCGGGATGACGAAGCAGGCCGCCGCGCGCAGCCAGAAATAACCGGGTCCCGGCCGCGGAGCGTACTCGATCAGCAGCAGGATCACGCCGACGATGATGGCGAAGATCACGACCACGATGGGGATCTGCAGCAGCGGATGCAGCCCGCCGATCCAGACGAAGAAGCTGTTCAGCGAGAATCCGAGCGTCGTCGGGGCGGCGCCCTCGCTCGGTCCTCCCATCAGCATGAACAGGAACGCCGCCACGGCGAAGACCGCGGCGACGAGGATGATGATGCCGGTGACTGTGCGCGACAGCCGTCGCGGTACTGCCCTCTGCTCGGTGACGGTCGCCATTGTCCTGCCTTTCTGAGCATCCCGTCCGGGGAAGGCGGGGCGGGGCGGCTGCCCGTCCAGGCAGCCGCCCCGCCGCCGTCGGGACTAGTTCTGGTAGCCGGCTTGGATGGCGGTGAGCACGTCCTTCGTCGGCATCCCGTCGATCCAGCTGACCATGCCCTTCCAGAACGAGCCCGAGCCCACTGTCGCCGGCATCAGGTCGGACGCGTCGAACCGGAAGACCGTGTTCTTGTCCTGCACGAGCTTCATGGCCTCCTGCAGGAACTGGCTGGACGCGAGCGTCGGGTCGGCGCCGCTGTTGGCGGAGATGACGCCGCCGAGCTTGACGCGGGCGTTCGCGAAGTCCGGGGTCGTCATGTACTCCTGGACCTTCTGCACGGCCGGCTCGTTCGAGAACGCCGCGACGAACTCGCCGCCGCCCTCGATCGAGGGGGCATCCCCCTCGTTGATGCTCGGCAGCACGAACGCGTACACGTCGCCGTCGGGGGCCACGGTGGGCGTCTTGCCGTCCTTCGTCTTGGCCTCCAGGAAGTTCGCGGACAGGAACGACGCCTGGTGGGTCAGCGCGCAGGTGCCGTCGGCGACCTTCGCCGCGACGTCGCCGAACGCGGTCGGGTTGATGCTCTTCACATTGCCGAAGCCGGCGTTCACGTAGTCGGGGTTCAGCAGGATCTGGCCGACCGCGTCGAACGCCTTCTTGATCTGCGGATCCGTGAACTTCACGTCACCCGCGACCCACTGGTCGTACACGTCGGGGCCGGACTGGCGCAGCACCAGGTCCTCGACCCAGTCCGTCCCGGGCCAGCCGGAGGCGGCATCCGAGAAGAAGCCCGCACACCACGGCGGCTTGCCGGTCTTCGAGCGGATCGTGTTCGTGAGGTCGATCAGGCCCTGCCACGAGGTCGGGACTTTGACGCCCCACTTCGTGAAGTCGGCCGGGGAGTACCAGACGTACCCCTTGACGTTGGCGAGCATCGGCGCCGCGTAGAACGTGCCGTCGGCCGAGCCGTAGGACTTCCAATCGGCGGACCAGTACTTGTCGACATTGTCGGAGACGGTCTGTGACGGCTTGACGACCTGGCCTGTTCCGATCAGGGTCTGCAGCAGGCCGGGCTGCGGCACTATCGCGATGTCGGGGGCGGAGCCTCCGTTGACCTTCGTGACGATGTTGCCCTCGAAGCTCTTGTCGCCGGTGTAGACGACCTTGATGCCGGTGTCCTTCGTGAACTGGTCGAACGTCTTGTTCAGGGCGTCGGCTTCGCCGCCCGTGATGCCACCGGCGATGTTCACGGTCTTGCCGGACAGATCGCTGCTGCCGTTGCCTCCGCCGCCCGCTGTTTCGGCGCAGCCGGAGAGCACGATCCCCGCGACACCGAGCAGTGCAAGCGGGAGTATCACCGACCGTCGACTGGACATTTTCATGTGGTCCTCCTCGTTCAGGTGCAGGACGCACACGCCGCAAGTTCCCCATCGGCGCAAGCGCTTACAGTGAAACGTACAGTCGGCTCAGACGCATATCAACAGGTCGGCGTAACGGGTTGATAACTGGTGGGAGCGTTCCCACGACCGGGTGCCACGACGCGTTTTTCCGGCAGTCGTGCGACGGCACCCGACGCGCGGTCAGGGGGTCAGCTGGGGCACCGTGCGGGGACGGACGACCAGCCACAGCGCGACCAGTCCCAGGATCGAGCATCCGATCATCACGACCGCCATCGTCGTGGCGGTGATGCCCGCCTCATGGGCGATAAGGCCGACGATCGGCGAAATCAGACCGGCCACGGCGTTGTTGGAGAACCCGATCAGGGATGCCGCGGTGCCGGCGGCCTTGCCGTGGCGATCCAGCGACAGAACCTGCACGCACGGGAACGTGAACCCGCACGCCGTCATGAACACGAACAGCGGGATGACGGTTCCCCACAGCCCCGCGCCGAGCTGGTCGCACACGGCGATCGCGGCGCTGGCGAGCACGAGGACGGCGGTCGAGAACGCGAGCACCCACTGCGGGCCGAATCGGGCGGCCAGCCGCGCGGCGATCTGCACGCCGATCACCAGGCCGACCGAGTTGGCGGCGAACAGGAGCCCGTACTCCTGCGCGTTGAAGCCGTACGACTCCTGGAACAGGAAGGACGAGCTCGACAGGTAGGAGAACAGTCCGCTGAAGGTCATGGCGCCGATCAGGAGCACGCCGATGAAGATGCGGTCGCGGAGGACGCCGGCGTAGCGCTGCAGGACGGTGGTGGACCCGCGGTCCCGGCGCCGGGCTCTGGGCAGGGTCTCGGGCAGCACGAACACGGCGCAGACGAGCATCACGACGCCGTACCCGGCGAGGACCGCGAAAATGCCGCGCCAGTCGATGACCGACAGCAGTGCGGAGCCGATCAGCGGCGCAATCACCGGGGCGGCTCCGGTCACCAGCGCGAGCCGGCTGAGCATCACGACGAGCCGGCGCCCGCCGAACAGATCGCGGACCATCGCCATGGCCACCACGCCGCCCGCGGCGGCGCCGATGCCCTGGACGACCCGCGCCGCCCCGAGCAGCTCGAGCGTGGGCGCGATGGCGGCGGCCACGCTCGCGAGCACGTGCAGGCACGTGACGATCAGCAGCGGGATGCGGCGGCCGAACTTGTCGCTGAGCGGGCCGACGATCAGCTGGCCCAGGCCGAACCCGATCATCGTGCCGGTGAGAGTGAGCTGGACGGCGGCGGCAGTGGTCTGGAAGTTCTGCTCGAGGACCGGGAAGGCGGGCAGGTACAGGTCCACGGTGAACGGGCCGAGGGCGGTGAGAGCGCCCAGCAGCACGATGTAGACGACGCGGCGCGCGGTGGAGATGGCATCGCCGGGGTGCAGCATGACCGGCGCTGTGGCCGGGTCCGTGCCGATCGTGCGGATCGCTGCGGTGGCGGAGGGCAGCCGGATCGAGCCGGTCGCGGTGCGGATAGATCCGGTCGCGGTGCGCGACTCGCCGGGACCGAGCGCGGTCTCGTCCGAGCGTGCGTCTGGCGGGGTGTCGTCGGCGGGGACGGTGGGGTGGGGCGCGGTGTCGGTGGTCACGTGACTTCCGGTCGAGGGCTGCCTCGAATCGATTCGAGGGGTCTATCCTACTCGGCGCGAGGGTCCCGACCGTGTCGTGACACCGCCTGCGCGGCGGGATGCGCGAAGGCCCCGGGCGCAGTGCCCGGGGCCTTCGCGGAAGAAGCTGTGCTTACTTCAGGGTGACGGTCGCGCCGGCCTCTTCGAGAGCGGCCTTCGCCTTGTCGGCGGCGTCCTTGTTGGCGCCCTCCAGGACGGCCTTGGGGGCACCGTCGACGACGGCCTTCGCGTCGCCGAGGCCGAGCGAGGTGAGCTCGCGGACGACCTTGATGACCTGGATCTTCTTGTCGCCGACCGACTCGAGGATGACGTCGAACGAGTCCTTCTCCTCGGCCTCTTCGGCGGGGGCGCCACCGGCGGGGGCGCCGGCAGCGGCGACCGCGACCGGAGCGGCGGCGGTGACGTCGAACGTCTCCTCGAACGCCTTGACGAACTCGCTGAGCTCGATGAGCGTGAGCTCCTTGAAGGCGTCGAGCAGCTCCTCAGTGCTGAGCTTTGCCATGATGATTCTCCTTGATTGGGGTTGTGCTACGCCGGGGCCCGATCTCAGGCCGCGGACTCCTGCTTCTCGCGCAGCGCGTCGACCGTGCGAACGGCCTTCGACGGAAGCGCAGTGAAGACGAACGCCGCCTTGGTCATCGTGGCCTTCATCGCACCGGCGAGCTTCGCCAGCAGGACTTCACGGCTCTCGAGATCGGCGAGCTTGTTCACCTCGTCGGGCGACAAGGGGGCACCGTCGAAGTAGCCGCCCTTGATCACCAGAAGAGGGTGTGCCTTGGCGAAGGCGCGCAGACCCTTCGCGACGGTGACCGGGTCACCGTGCACGAAGGCGATGGCCGACGGGCCCTTGAGCTCGTCATCCAGCGCCGAGATCCCCGCCTTGTTGGCGGCGATCTTGGTCAGCGTGTTCTTCACCACGGCGTACTCCGCGTCCTGACGGATGCTGTTGCGGAGCTCCTTGAGCTCGGCAACCGTCAGACCGCGGTACTCAGTGAGCAGAACGGCAGTCGAGTCAGCGAAGTTCTTCGTGAGCTCGGCGACCGCCTGGTCCTTCTGCGCCATGGCCACTCCTTGTCTGTGTTCCACGTCCCGCGATGGCGGGTCGTGGCGTCGGATCCCCGGCCGCACGCAAACAAAAACGCTCCGGCGCAAGCGCACGGAGCGAGAGAATCGTTCGGTGTCACCTGCGCGGGCCCCTGCTGTGCAGTGCTTCGATCCGTGCGCTTGCGCGTGCGGATGACCGGCGGTCTTCGGCATCCATGAGTCTACGGGATGCCGCGGGCCCGGCAAAATCGCGGAGTCCGCCGCCGTGCGGCGTGCCCGCCGCAGTAGATCGCTGTTGACACGCCGAGACCCGTGCCAGGCTGCCGGCGCGGCGGGCACGATCTCCGACGCTCGGCACATCCAGAAGAGGCCGCGGCGTCGTAGCGAGCGTCAGCCGGCCTCGATGCCGAGCTCGCGCGCGGCGCGGGAGATCTCCGCGGCGAGGTCGGCATCCTTCCGAGTGAGCCCACCGGCGTCGTGCGAGACGAGGTGCACGCGCACGCGCGGGTACGTGACCTCCACGTCGGGGTGGTGGTTCATCCCCTCCGCGAGCGCCGCGATCGACGCGAAAAGCCGCGCGCCGGTCGCGAAGTCGCCGGTGCGGAACTGCACCGCGGCGCCGTCGCCGTCGGGCTGCCAATCCGCCACATCACCCGACGCGCGGAACTGATCGAAGCTGATGGTGTCCATGTGCTCGACCATGCCACGATCCGGCCCGCGCGCAACCCCTCCCCGCGACCGCGTGGCAGGTGGGCGGCGCCCCTCGCCGGGGCTACCCTCGAGGGGTGACCCCCGATCTGGCCGAGCGCATCGTCGCGGACTCCCGCGACCGGGTCGCCTGGCTGCGTGCGCGATCGCGCGGGATCACCGCGACGGATGTCGCCGCCCTCACCAGCGAACGCGCCATCTCGCGCGCGGCGCTGACCAAGCTGCGCGGCAGCGGGTTCACCGGCAACGCATATACCGACCATGGCCGCCGCCGCGAGCCCGCGATCGCCGCCTGGATCGCCGCGACCCATGGCATCCAGCCCTCCAGCGCGCTGTTCCGCGCGGTCGTCGAGCCGCGGCACCTTGCGACGCCCGATGGACTGATGCAGGATGCCGCCGGCCGCATCACGCTCGCGGAGATCAAGACCACGAACAAGTCCTGGCGATCGATCCCGCGCTCATACCTGCGGCAGGTGTGGTGGCAGCAGCACGTCATCGGCGCCGAGCGGACCCTCGTCGCATGGGAGCAGCACGACGGATTCGTGCCCGTCGGCGACGAGCCGCGCTGCGCGTGGGTCGACCGCGACGAGGCCGAGATAGCACGGCTCGTCCGACTCGCCACCACGCTGATCGACGAGCTGCACCGACGGACGCATCCGGCGCCGGCTCGCGAGGCATACCGGGCGCTGGCACTCGCCGACTGAGCGGAACAGTTGACACTGATCAACCGTTCGCTATATCGTTGACACTTCTCAACGGTTGACTCAGCTCAACCGATCGCGCGCGTCGCGAGTGCCCCATTCCCTCTGAAAGAGCCGCATGTCGATCACCCCCTCCCCGGCCATGACCCACCGACAGGTGCTGGAAGCCCTGTCCGGCCTGATCCTGGGCATGTTCGTGTCGATGCTCGCCTCGACCGTCGTCTCCAGTTCGCTCCCCGTGATCGTGCACGACCTGAACGGCGACCAGACCGCGTTCACGTGGGTGGTCACCGCCACGCTGCTGACCACGGCCATCTCCACGCCGATCTGGGGCAAGCTGGCCGACCTCGTCGACCGCAAGCTGCTGTTCCAGCTCGCGATCGTCCTGTTCGTGCTGGCGACCGCCGCCGCGGGCTTCTCGCAGAACCCCGGGATGCTCATATCGTTCCGCGCGGTCCAGGGCCTCGGCGCGGGCGGCCTCGCCGCCCTCAGCCAGGTCATCATGGCCGACATCCTCAGCCCACGCGAGCGCGGCAAGTACATGGGGCTGTTCGGCGCCGTGATGGCGGTGTCCACGGTCGGCGGCCCGCTGCTCGGCGGGGTCATCACGGACGCCTGGGGCTGGCGCTGGAACTTCTACGTCGCGCTCCCGGTCGCGATCCTCGCGCTGATCATCGTGCAGAAGACGCTGCACCTGTCCCCCGCCGTGCGCCGCAAGGTCAGCATCGACTACATAGGAATAGTGCTGCTGGCGGCGGCATCCTCGCTGCTGCTGATCTGGGTCTCGATCGCCGGCACCGCCTCCGGGTTCCCGTGGAACAGCTGGCAGACCTACCTCATGGTCGGCGGCGCGATCCTGGCCACGGTCCTTTTCATCGTCGTCGAGCTGCGCTCCGCGGAGCCGCTGGTCCCGCTGTCGCTGTTCCGCAACCGGACGTTCACACTGTCCGTCGTGGCATCGATAGCGACCGGGCTCGCGATGTTCGGTGCCTCCGTGTTCCTCAGCCAGTACATGCAGCTTGCGCGCGGCGCGACACCCACGCAGGCCGGACTCATGACGATCCCGATGATCGCCGGCCTCCTCGTGGCATCCGTCGTCATCGGCATGCTGATCTCGCGGTACGGCCACTGGAAGCCCTACCTCGTGCTGGGCGGGGTGCTCCTGGTCGCCGGCTCCTACACGCTGTCGACGATCCACTACGACACCAACTTCGCCGTCGTCTCGCTGTACATGTTCCTGCTCGGCGCGGGCGTCGGGATGACGATGCAGAACCTCGTCCTGATCGTGCAGAACACGTGCAAGCCCCACGAGCTGGGCGTCGCCAGCTCGGGCGTCACGTTCTTCCGGAGCCTGGGCGGCACGATCGGCGTCTCGGTGATGGGCGCCGCGCTCGCCTCGAAGCTCGTCGCGCTGTTCGTCGACCGGCAGGCGGATGTCGCGAAGGCCATCGCGGGTCTCGGCGACAAGGCGCAGTTCTGGGGCCAGCAGCTGGCCAGCGGCACGATGCCCGAGGTCTCCACAATGCCGCACGCACTGCGCGTCATCGTGGAGGACATCTACGCCCAGGCCATCTCGCACTCGTTCCTGATCGCCGTCCCGTTCGCGGTCGTGAGCCTGGCCGCGATCCTGTTCATCCCGAACACGCCGCTGACCCGGATGACGAACTCGGAGCGGGCACGGGCGAGCGAAGCGGACCTGGCGACGGTGTCTGTGCCGGAGGGCATGGACGTGCTCGCGGCCACCGGCAGCATCCCCGTTCCCGGCGATGCGGGACGGGACGATCGATGAACGCCCGCGTCGCCCCGATCCCGGGGCCGGATGCCGCGGCGCCGGCGGACGGGCGCCGCGAAGCGGTGCGGCAGCTGGAGAGCGCTTTCTCGCTGCTGTTCACCCAACTGCGCCGCGCGTACGCGCAGGCGGCACAGGCGGTGAGCCCGGGGATGCTGCCGGGAACGTTCAAGGTGCTCACCGTGATCGACCACATCGGCCCGGTCAGCGCGTCGACGCTGGCCGAGCGGATGGAGCAGGACAAGGGGCTGATCAGCCGCGCCGTCACCGAGCTCGAGGGTCTCGGGCTCATCGAGCGCACGCCGGACCCCGCCGACGGCCGGATCCGCCTCATCACGCTGTCGCCGTTCGGGCACGAGCGGTACGACGCCGTGCGCTTTCCCTTCGTCGACCGGCTCGAGAGCGCGATGGACGAATGGCCGCTCGCCTCGATCGAACGCCTCACCGGCCTCCTCGAGGCGCTGGCATCCGGGGTCACGCCTGCCGAGTGAGTCGGCCCGCGTCGTCGTGTGACGTCGTGTGACCGGCCGCCGGATTCGGGTTCCGGCACCGGAATAGTGTCGAAAACCGTGACAGACATCGACACGAAGACCCCGCTGCTGGTCCGCACCGCGCAGGACGTGCGCGCGCTGCTGGCCGAGCGCGGCGGGCAGGGCACCCGCACGCGAGCGATCATCCTGCTGGCACTTGGCGGCATCTTCATGGACGCGTACGACTTCTCCTCGATAGCGTTCGGGATCACCGCGATCAAGCAGCAGTTCGGCCTCGACGCTTTCACGACCGGCTTCGTGAACGCGGCGATCATGGTCGGCGCGGTCGTCGGGGCACTTGTGGGCGGCGTGCTGGTCGACCGGTTCGGCCGCTACAAGCTGTTCATGGCCGACATGGTGTTCTTCGTGGTCGCCGCGCTCGGCTGCGCGTTCGCGCCGAACGAGTGGGTGCTCGTAGCGTTCCGCTTCGTGATGGGGATCGGCGTCGGACTCGACCTGCCGGTCGCAATGGCGTTCCTCGCGGAGTTCTCGAAGCTGACCGGCTCCGGCAGCCGCGCGCAGCGGGTGAACGCGTGGTCGCCGGCATGGTACATCGCCACCGGGTTCGGATACCTGGTCGTCCTGGTCGTGTTCCTGCTGCTGCCGTACGAGCAGCACGCCATCCTCTGGCGCGTCGTCGTGGGGTTCGGCGCCGTGCCCGCCCTGATTGTGCTCATCGTGCGCCGCCGCTACCTGGCCGAGTCGCCGCACTGGCTCGCCGAGCAGGGCGATCTGCGCGGCGCGGTCGACGTGATGCGCAGCCACTACGGGCTCGACGTGCAGCTCGCCCCCGGCGCGCAGGCCCCCTCCCGCGCCGCCCGCACCGGGCACTGGCGCAACATCGGCGAGCTGTTCTCGCGCCGCTACCGCCTGCGCACCCTCGCCGCGCTCAGCGTCTCGGTGTTCTCGACGATCGGCTACAACGCCGTCGCGTACGGGACGCCGCTGATCATCTCGCTGCTGTTCCTGCAGAGCGAGATGGTGACGATTGTGTCGGCGCTCGTGATAAACCTCGTGTTCGGCGCGGTGGGCGGCATCGTCAGCGTCACCAGCGTCAACCGCGCCGGTGCACGCCGGCTCACCCTGATCGGCTTCGCCGTGCAGGCGGCATCCCTGTTCGTCCTGGCCGCCGTGGGCGTGCCGAGCGGGGCGCTCGTGATCGTCGCCCTGGCGATGCTCGCCGCGTTCGTCTTCGCGCAGGCGTTCGGGCCGGGCGCCAACCTCATGAGCTACGCCACGCTGTCGTACCCGACCCGGCTGCGCGGGGTCGGCGTCGGGTTCAACCAGGCCGTGCAGCGCAGCTTCTCGATCCTGTCGCTGCTGCTGTTCCCGGTGCTCGCGGCGGCGGTGTCGACGAACGTGTTCTGGATCCTCGCGCTCGCGCCCCTGATCGGCGCGATAGCGATAGCGCTCGTGAAATGGGATCCCACCGGCAAGGACGTGGATCAGGAGGATGCCGCGGCCTGACACGGCTCGAGCACGCGACGGGCCTCGCCCACGATCTCGTCGGCGATCAGCTCCAGCAGCGGC
Source organism: Microbacterium sp. SYP-A9085 (assembly GCF_009649635.1). Lineage (GTDB taxonomy): Bacteria > Actinomycetota > Actinomycetes > Actinomycetales > Microbacteriaceae > Microbacterium. Next base: position 47,894 of record NZ_WJII01000001.1, read on the forward strand.
GAGCGCAGGTTCCACTGCTGCCAGTACAGCGGCACGTCGACCGGGCCCCCACCAAGCGGCACGAGCGTGCCGCCGTGCAGGCCCGCCGCCGACTGGAACCGCGGCAGCAGGCCCCATCCCATCCCTAGCTGGACGGCGCGGGCGAAATCGCTCGACGCCGGCACGTAGTGACGCGGCGGCGCGGCATCCACTCCCTGCCGGTGCAGCCATACCGACTGCAGGTCGTCGCGGCGGTCGAAGTCCACGAGCGGCGCGGCCGCCAGCGCGGCGGCGGTGGGGCCTTCCGACAGCCACGTCGCAACGTACTCCGGGGTGGCGACGGCCTCGTAGCGCATGGTCCCCAGCGGCACCACGCGGCAGCCGGCGACCGGCTGCGCCCGCGACGTGACAGCGCCGAGCACCGTGCCGGATTCGAGCAGGCCCGCGGTGAAGTCCTGGTCGTCGCGGTGGAGGTCGAAGACGAGGGGATGATGTCGGCTCACCCGCGCGAGGGGCGCGAGGAACCAGGTGGCGAGCGAGTCGGCGTTCACGGCGAGGGCGACGCTCATCCGCACCGCACCGCGCGCGCCGATCTCGCCGAGCGCATCCTGCTCGAGCAGCGCGAGCTGCCGCGCGTAGCGCACGACGGCGGCGCCGGCATCCGTCGCACGGGCAGGCTTCGCGCGCACGAGGACGACCTGCCCGAGCCGCTCCTCCAGCGCCTTGATCCGCTGGCTGACGGCGGACGGCGTCACGTGCAGCCGGCGGGCCGCAGCATCCAGCGTCCCCTCGTCGACGACGACAGCGAGGGTCTCGGCCAGTTCGAACGGGATGCGCATCGTAAGCAATGCTAATTCTCGGTCAGGATGATGAGTTGGACTTCCGATCCGAGTCCGGCGTAGCGTCGAGGAGTGCTCACCTCCGCTCTCGCCGGGCTCGGCCTCGGCCTGTCGCTGATCGTCGCGATCGGGGCGCAGAACCTCTTCGTGCTGCGCCAGGGGCTGCGCCGCGAGCACGTGCTGGTGGTCGCGGTGATCTGCACCGTGTCGGATGTCGTGCTCATCCTGCTCGGTGTGTCCGGGGTGGGGCTGGCGCTGCAAGCGCTGCCGTGGCTCGTGACGATGGTGCGCTGGGTGGGCGCGGCGTTCCTGCTGGGGTACGGGGTGCTCGCGTTCCGGCGAGCGCTGCGGCCGACGGGCGAAGCGATGCGGATCGCCGAGGGCGAGGTCGCCGGCGGCGAACCCGGTGACACCGCGGTCGCGGTCCGGACCGCGGCGGCGCCGACCGTGCTCGCGTGTCTCGCGCTGACGTGGCTGAACCCGCATGTCTACCTCGATACCGTGTTCCTGCTCGGCTCGGTGGCCAGCACGCACGGTGCCGACCGCTGGTGGTTCGCGCTCGGTGCGGCGCTCGCGAGCACGCTGTGGTTCTTCGCACTGGCATTCGGGGCGCGGCTGCTGGGGCGGTGGCTGTCGACGGCGCGCGCCTGGCGCATCCTGGACGTCGTGATCGGGACGATCATGGTGGTCCTGGCCGCGCACCTGGCGTTCTCCGGCTGATGGGTCGCGGGCGCCGGACCCGCGCGCCACGATGGAGGGCATGCGACGCGTGCACGTGGTGGTCACCGGGGACGTGCAGGGCGTCGGCTACCGGTACACGATGCGGCTCGAGGCGCGCGCCGTCGGCGCCGCGGGCTGGGTCCGCAACCGCCGGGACGGCAGCGTGGAGGCCGAGATCGAGGGCACCGCCGAGCAGGTCGACGCACTGCTGGCGTGGATGGCGCAGGGTCCACCGGGCGCGTCCGTCGCGGACGCCCGTGTCACGGAGCTGCACCCCACCGGGGCCACCGGGTTCGAGGTGCGCCCGACGGGGTGAGCGGGATGCCGCGGCCGTCCCTCACGGGTTCATTGCTATGTACTTCTCCTCGAGGTAGTCGAGGATCCCCTCCGAGCCGCCCTCGCGGCCGATGCCGCTCTCCTTGGTACCGCCGAACGGGGCCGCGGGGTCGCTGAGCACCCCCCGGTTGACGGCCACCATGCCCGTGTCCAGGCGCAACGCGACGCGCAGGGCGTCGTGCTCGGGGCCGAGCACGTACGCGACGAGGCCGAACTCCGTGTCGTTGGCCATCCGCACCGCGTCGTCGACATCGTCGTACGCGACGACGGCGGTCACGGGGCCGAAGATCTCCCGGCGGGTGATCGTCGAGCCGTGCGTGACGCCGTCCAGCAGTGTCGGCGCGTAGAACGCACCCGGAGGAAGAGCCGCACCCCCGACGACCACGCGCGCTCCCTCATCCACCGCGGTGCTCACGAGGGCTGCGACCTTGTCGCGCTCGACCTCGGAGACCAGCGCACCGAGTTGATTCTCGCGTTCCAGTCCTGCCCCGGTGCGTACGGCGGACAGTTCGTCGGCCATGCGGCGCACGAACGCGTCGTGCAGGCTCGCATGGACGTAGAAGCGGTTCGCGGCCGTGCAGGCGGAGCCGCCATTGCGCATCTTCGCCTGGAGGGCGGCGCTCACCGCGTCGTCGAGGTCCGCACCGGGCAGCACTATCACGGGGGCGTTGCCGCCCAGTTCCATCGACGTGTCCACAATCGAGTCCGCGCAGGCGTGCAGCAGTTCCCGACCCACCTCGGTGGACCCCGTGAACGACAGCTTCCGCACGGCGGGGTCGGCGATCATCCCGGCCACGAGCGGGCCGGTGGGAACCGGGGTGACCAGGTTCACCACTCCGGCCGGCGCGCCGACGCGGTCCAGGACGCCGACGATGTAGGCGGCGGTCAGCGGTGTCTCCCGCGCGGGCTTGAGTACGGTGGTGCAGCCGGCGGCCAGCGCCGGGCCGAGCTTGCGCGTGGCCATGGCGGCGGGGAAGTTCCACGGAGTGATCAGCAGGGCCACGCCGATAGCGTGCCGGGAGACGACGATGCGTTTGTCGCCGGCCGGCGAGAGGCGGAAGTCCCCGGGGATCCGCACGGCCTCCTCGGCGAACCACCGCAGGAACTCGGTGGCGTAGTCCGCCTCCGCGAGCGCGTCGGCCCACGCCTTCCCGTTCTCGCGCACGATGATCTCGGCGAGCGTCTCACGCTCCGCGCGCAGCGTGTGGAATGCCCGGTACAGCAGCTCCGAGCGCTCGCGCGGCGATGTCTGCGACCATGCGGGAAACGCCCGCTCCGCGGCGCGCACGGCCGCCTCGCAGTCGCTCGCCGTGGCCGCCGGAAAGCGCGCTATCGTCTCACCGGTCGCGGGGTCCAGCACCGGGAAGTCGCCGGCGTCCCCACCGTCTCGCCATTGGCCGTCGATGAACAGTCGCGCCTGGAGCGCAGAGGATGCCGATGTCATGCGTTGTCTTCCGGTCGTGGGGATGAGGCCGGCGGTGACGCGGCCAACAGGGTGCGGTCCCCGGCCAGCGCGGCGTCCACGATGGCCCCGACGATGGTCTCGTCGGCGGGAACCGGGGCGATGCCGACGAGCCGCCGGGCCTGCAGCGACAGCCGGATGATCCGGTCGCGTTCCGGCGCGATGTCGCCGAGCTCGGCCAGCGAGCGCGGCAGTCCGATCCGCGCGCACAGGTCGGCTATGGCATCCACGGCCGCCTGGGCCCTGCTCTGCACGTCCCCGTCGGACGCGACGCCCAATGCGGAACCGAGACGGGCCAGCCGGTCGGGGATGGCGGGCACGCACGCCTGCAGGACGTAGGGCAGCAGCGTTCCGGTTCCGAGCCCGTGCGGCGTGTGGGTGAGGGCACCCACCGGGTACTGGATCGCATGACTCAGGTGCGTGCCGGCCGAACCGAACGCCATGCCGGCCAGCAGGCTCGCACGGGCCATGTCCTCGCGCGCCTGCCGATCGGCGGGATCCTCCAGCGCCCGGGGCAGTGCGCGGAAGATCAGGGCGGCCGCCTCCAGCGACAGCGTGTCCGTGAGGATGTCGCGGCCGACGAACACGGGCAGATCCGATTGGGCGCCGACATCGAGCGGGGCCGCGGTGAAGGACTCCACAGCGTGCACGAACGCGTCGATGCCGGCATGGGCGGTCACCGACGGCGGGGCGCCGATCGTCAGCTCGGGATCCACGACCGCGATCGCCGGAATGAGGCGGGGACTGGAGATCCCGACCTTGACCTCGCGCGAGCCGTCCGAGACAACGGCGACGGGGGTGACCTCGCTTCCGGTGCCCGCGGTCGTCGGCACCGCGATCAGCGGAACGACGGGGCCGGGCACCTGGTTCTCCCCGTAATAGCGCGAGGCGGGTCCCGGGTGTGAGATCAGGAGGGCCACCAGCTTGGCGGCATCCAGCGCACTCCCGCCGCCCACGCCGACGATCACATCCGGTGCGAATGCCCGGACGCGCTCGGCACAGGCGCTGACCGCATCCACGGGCAGCTCCGGGGGGACGTCCGTCACCACGAGCGTCTGAGCGCCGTGCTCGCCGGTGGTTGCGAGGATCTGCGCGAAAGCATCGGTCTGCGCGAGGAAGGGATCCACGACGAACGCCACGCGCGTTCCGTAGCACGCCGCCAGCGCTGGGACCGCGTGCCGCGTGCCCCAGCCGAAGCGGATCTCTCCGGGAAGCCGGAGGAGTCCGAAACCGCTCATGCGCTGTGCCCCGCTTCCGCTCGGGCGGAATCGGCCGTCTCGGCCAGCTCCGTCACGGCCGTCCACACGTCGTCGATGACGTCGAAACCCGATTGCACCGTCCGTGCTCGCGCTTCGCGCGACCGGTCGCCCGGCACGAATACGCGCCCGCCGTCACGGCCGCTGGCCCGGATGAGGTCCAGATACGCGGCCAGCTCGGGCGAGCCGGCCGGCTGCCCGAACGCCTCGATCCGGATCGCGGCGATGACGTCGCCCTTGGACACCTCGTGTGTGTCGTCGAGCGTGCCGCGCACCTCCGGGCCGTACGCGGTCCCGGTCAACGCGCCCACTATCGCGCCCAGTGTGAGGCCCAGCGCGAATCCCTTCGGGCCCCCGAACGGGGAGATGGCACCCCGCGTCGCGGCGTCTGCATCGATCGTCGACGCCCCGTGCGCGTCGACGGCCCATCCGGACGGCAACGGCATCCCGCGCTCTGCGAAGTCGAGGATCTTGCCCGCCGAGACCGCACCGGTGGACATGTCCAAGATGAGGTCCCCCGCGGGAGAGGGGACGACCGCACCGATCGGGTTGGTGCCCACCAGCGGGCCCACCCCGCCCCACGGGTGCACAAGCCCCTCGGTGGACGAGAATACGAGACCGATGCAGCCGGCCCGGCCGATCCGTTCGACATACGGCGCGAGCATCCCGAGATGATGCGTGCGGTGCAGCGCAGCGACGGCGACGCCGGTGCGCATCGAGCGCTCCAGGAGCTCGTCGATCGCGGAATACGCCACCACCGGACCGAAGCCGAGATTGCCGTCGACGACGAGAGCGGCATCCGCTCTCCACGTGATCTCGGGTCGGGCGTCGGCCCGCAGCAGGCCGGCACGCATTCTGCCGGCAAGCGTCGGGATCCGACGAAGACCATGGGAGGGGTGGCCGCGCAGTTCCGCTTCCACAAGGTGCTCGGCCTGCAGTCTGGCCGGCGACGCGCCCGCCCCCGCGCCGACCAGTGCGGCCGTCGCAGTCTCGACGGCGGTCGCGGCGTACACATGTCGTGTGCGCGTGTCCGAGCCCATGGATCTCCCTTCCGCACCCCGCACCCGCGATCGCCGCGGTGGGGCCCGGCCATTCTGTCCACACGGCGGCGACGGATCGAAGCGGGGGTTCCGGCATGCAGGACGGCGCCGCGCATGCGTACGGCGTCCGCCCATCCGCGTGGGCCATAATGATCGACGACCCGAAAGGATCACGCGCGATGTCCGATCCCGAACAGCGCGAGGGCGAATCCTCGCTGGCACGCGGCCTCAGCCTGCTCGAGCTCTTCTCGCCAGACGAGATCGAGCTGTCGATCAGCGAGATGGCCCGGCGCAGCGGCATGCCCAAGTCGACGACGCACCGTCTGGTCGGCGACCTCTTGCGGTGGGGCGCGCTGGAGAAGGGCCGTGCGGGGGTGCGGCTCGGGGTCCGCCTGTTCGAACTGGGCCATCTCGTCCCCGATCACAGCCGGCTGCGCGAGCTCGCGATCCCGTTTGCCCACTCCCTCGGGGCCATCACCAACCTGACCTCGAACCTGGCCGTGCGCGAGGGCAGCGAGATCATCTACATCGAGAAGATCAACAGCCGGGACCTCCGCGTGCCGCACTCGCGGATCGGGGGCCGCCTGCCAATGCACTGCACCGCCCTCGGCAAGGCGATCCTCTCCTATAGCGGGGCCGCCTTCGTGGACACGGTGCTCGAGGGTCCGCTCACGGCCCTGACATCCAAGACGATCACCGATCCCGACGCCCTCCGCCGCGAACTGGCGGGTGTGCGTCAGTCGCGCGTCGCCTACGACTTCGAAGAGTCGCAGCCAGGGCTGTTCTGCGTGGCTGCCCCGATCTTCGCGCGCACCGGCCGGGTCGTGGGAGCCCTGTCCGTCACCGGGGCGACCTCACGCGATCAGGCGCGCAGCTTCTCCGGGGTCGTCCTCGCCTCCGCGCAGGCGCTCTCCCACGCACTGGGCGCGCCCGGTGCCGGTCGCATCTGACGCGTCCGCGCGCGAACCGATCCCGCACAGCGGGACATGGACTTGGCTCGGGCCTCCCGATCCGGCGACGATGGCAGGATGGCGACACAGCTCATCCAGTCCGTGACGATCCGCAAGCTCCAGTGGGAGGCACGCGGCAGACGTCAGGAGGCGGGGTTCTACCCGACGGCGTATGACGGCGGCGTGACGCCGCAGACCGGCTTCGTGCTGGAGATCCGCACCGACGCCGGCATCGTCGGCGAGTACACGTGGACCACCGGGATCAACGGGCATGCCGCCGATCACATCCGGTCGGTGGCGCCCTGGCTGATCGGGCAGAACGCGCTGGAGCGGGAGAGGATCTGGAACGAGCTGCGCCGGGTTTGGCGCAAGTACGACCAGCTTGGTCTCGGGCCGCTCGACTGTGCACTCTGGGATGCTGCCGGCAAGACGTACGGCGCTCCGCTGTGGGAGCTGCTCGGCGGGTATCGCACGCGGCTTCCCGCCTATGCGTCGACCCTTTTCGGAGACGACGCTGGCATAGGACCGCTCGGCACGCCGGCGAAGTATGCGGAGTTCGCGAAGCACTGCGTCTCGCTCGGATACCGAGCGATCAAGATCCACGGCTGGAACGACGGCGACATCCGCCGCGAGATCGACCTCGTCTTCGCGGTGCGCGAGGCCGTGGGGCCGGATGTCGCGCTCATGCTGGACCCCTCGGGCGCCTATCGGACGTTCGGGGACATCCTCAGTGTGGGCCGGGCGCTCGACGAGGCGCACTTCTACTGGTACGAGGACCCGGGCATGGAAGGCGGCACGTCGGCGTTCGCGTACCGCAAGCTGCGTGAGATGCTGGCGACTCCGTTCCTGCAGGGTGAGCACATCCGCGGGCTGCAGGCGCACATGGACAACGTCCTGGACGGCGGCACCGACTTCATGCGCGCGGACGCGGGCCTGGACGGCGGGGTCACCGGGGTGCTGAAGATCGCCCACGCCGCGGAATCCCTCGGCATCGACGTTGAACTGCATGCGACGAGCCCGGTCCACCGCCATCTGATGTCGTCACTGCGCAACTCCAATCTCTACGAGATGGGTCTGGTGGCGCCGAGCCTCGACGCTATAACGCCCCCGTTCTTCGCCGAGTACGCGGACAGGCTCGACGAGATCGACGCGGACGGCACCGTCGGCGTGCCGGACGGACCCGGCCTGGGCACGCCCCTGGACCAGGAGTGGATCGCCGCGCACGAAGTCGACGTGTTCGTCGCGGACTGAGATTCGTCGCGGACTGAGAGCCGCGCGGTCCGCTCGAGCGGCAGGTTTTCGCTGACGCTGCAGGGATTTCCTGGCGCGTCAGCGAAAACCTGCCGCGTCAGCGAATTCCTGCCGCGTCACGACCGGAATGCTACGCGCGACGCACGCGGGGCCAGGGCGATCCGGTCTCGCCCGGGAACTGCGCGGCCAGGCGCCCCTCGTCCACGCTCACCCCGAGGCCCGGATCGTCGCCGAGTCGCGCGCGGCCGTCGGCCACGGTCACTCCTCCGGATATCACGTCCGTGCGGAACGGGTTGACCGGCGTCGGGTCCGCTTCGAAGAAGTCCTGTGACCCGACGGCGGACATCGCGGTCAGCGTCGCCGCGTGGTTGAGGGCGGTGTGCGAGATGTGCGGCACGAAGCGGATGCCGTGCGCCTGCGCTATGTGCGCGACCCGGACCGCCTCGGTGATCCCGCCGACGCGGCTGACGTCGGGCTGCGCCACCTGGATCGCGCCGGAGGAGATCCAGTCGGCGAACGCATCCGCGCCGAAGATGTTCTCCCCCGCGGCCAGCGGGACGCGCCGCAGCGCGGCCAGTGCACGGTACTGTGCGGGACGGCCGGGGGGATACGGCTCTTCGAGCCACTGTGCACCCGTGTCGGCGAGGACCCCCGCCAGCCGCGTGATGTCGTAGTTGAGCCCCAGGTTCGCATCCGTCATCAGCTGGAAGTCGTCGCCGAGGGCGTCGCGCGCGGCGACCAGTCGTGACGCGTCGGCGGCGAAGCCGTCGCCCACCCGCACCTTCGCGGCCGCGTATCCGCGTGCCGCGAGCGCGCTCAAGTCGTCCACGAGCAGCTGCGGCGTGGAGTACCCGAGCGTGAAGCCGCCCGCGTAGGCGGGCGCATCGGGCCGCGTCCCGCCCAGCAGCCGCCACGACGGGACACCCGAGGACTTGCCGTACGCATCCCACATCGCGATGTCGATGCCGCTGAGGGCGAAGACGAAGCCGCCCATTCCGCTGCCGAGCAGGAAGCGCTCCCGCGTCTCCTCGCGCACGCCCAGCACGTCGTGCGCGGCACGCCCCAGGACGACGTCCTGCATCGTGGTGTTCACGATCTCCGCGACCGCCGACCCCGCATGCCCGTGGAACGCCTCACCGTAGCCGACGGTGCCGTCGGCAAGCTCGACGCGCACGAGCACGAAGTCGCGCCGCAGGATGCTGCCGGTGCCTATCTCCCGCGGGCGGTCACCGAAGCGCCAGGTGTGTACGTGTGCGGTCAGCGCGACGATCTCGGATGTCATGGTCGTCCTCTCACACCGGGACTGCCGGCGGGTGCGCACGGATCGCGTCCTCGTTCACCTCGCAGCCCCACCCCGGGGCCGTCGACAGCACCAGCTCCCCGTTCTCGATCACCGGAGGCGTGACGAGCTCGTCGCGCCATGGCACGCCGTCCACATCCACCTCGAGGATCGAGAAGTTGGACAGCGCTGCCCCGAACTGCGCGCTCATGTGCGTCATGAGATGGCTCATCGGGTTGTGCGGCGACACATTGAGGTCGTATCCCGCGGCCAGGTCGGCGATCCGCTTCGACTCCGGCATCCCGTTCCAGGCGACATCCACCATGACGATGTCCATTGCGCGCCGGTCGAAGAAGCGGCGGTACTCGCGGACGCCGGACAGCGCCTCGCCCGAGACGATCTTAAGTCGCCCGTTGCCGCGTGCGGCCAGCAGCTGCTCGGGGTCATGCGTGTCGGCCTCGAGCCACGTGAGCGGGGTCTGCGCAAGGCGTCGGGCAAGCCGCCCGATGGCCTCGCCCTTCACGCACCAGACGGTGTCCAGGAGGATCTGCACGCCGTCTCCGGCGCCGGCATGGAAGGCGTCGATGAGGTCGACGACGCCCTCGATCGTGCTGTCCTCCAACTCGAGCGACGTCTCCCCCAGCCCGCTCCACAGCGGCAGGTACAGCCGGGCCGCGCCATCCTCGAACAGGATGACGTTCGTCTTCAGCGCACGGAATCCTCGCTCGCGCACCTCGGCGCCCAGATCGCTGATCTCCTCCAGCGACGCGATCGGCGCACGCACGCCGGCCTGCGCCATCCGGATCCGTCCGAGGCCGCAGTGCGACCAGTAGACGGGCAGGCGATCGCGCAGCACGCCGCCCAGGAGTGCGGCCACCGGCACACCCATTGCCTTCGCGCGGATGTCGAGGCTCGCGTTCAGGATGGCGCCGACGGCACGGCGGTTCAGTCCCTCCGCCGCCTCGTGGGTCGCCGAGAAAAGGACGGCCTCGAGGCGGTTCGTGTTCAGGGCGTCCAGGCCCACGACGAGCTTCGCGTAGCGGGCGATGACCTCGGCGCTGCCGCGGGACGAGTAGGCGCCGTCCGTGAACTCGGCCCAGCCCACGATGCCCTCGTCGGTGGTGAGCTTCAGGTACGCCCAGACCCGTGTTCCCGCTGCCGCATGGAGCACGTCGGCGCCGGTGATGCGCACCGGCACGTCAGGCCTGCGCCCTGACGAAGTGGACGTCGCGGGCGCGCACGCCCACCGGCACCGTGGCCCCTTCCGTGACGGGTGTGTCGATGGGGACTTCGGCGCGGACGATACCGGAGGGCAGTCGCAGCGTGACGTCGAGGTGGCGCCCGAGGAACATGAGGCGCTCCACGACGGCATCCCAGCGATTCTCGAGCATGGCCGCGTCGGGACCGACGACGACGTTCTCCGAGCGGAACACCGCCAGGACGTCCGTGCCCTCGCCGCGGTACGGGTCTTCGGTGGTCACCGTGAGGCCGGCCGCCTGTGCGCGGGTCTTTTCGCCGGTGAGGCTCCCCCGGATGAGGTTCGCCCGGCCGATGAACGTCGCGGCGAACTCGGATGCCGGACGCCGGTAGATCTCGCGGGGGACGTCCAGCTGTTCGATCTGCCCGTCGCGCATCAGCACGACGCGGTCGGACATCGACATCGCCTCGGTCTGATCGTGGGTGACGTACACGCTGGTGATGCCGACGGTGCGCTGCAGCTGCAGCAGCTCGACGCGCATCTGCTCGCGCAGGCCGGCATCCAGGTTCGACAGCGGCTCGTCGAACAGGAGGATCTTCGGTCGGGTGACGATGGCGCGGGCGAGGGCGACGCGCTGCTGCTGCCCACCGGAGAGCTCGGTGCCGTAGCGCTTGGCGTACGGGGCAAGGCCGACCAGCTCGAGCACCTCCTCGACGCGAGCGGCGATCTCGGACTTCGAGCTGCCCTTCAATCCGTACCCGACGTTCTTGGCGACCGTCATGTGCGGCCACACCGCGTACGACTGGAACACCATGTTGATGCCGCGCTTCTCGGGCTGAACGTGCTTTCCCGGTCCGGCGACGACGGCGCCATCGATCGCAATCGTGCCGCCCGACGCCGGCTCGAGGCCGGCGATGCAGCGCAGCGTGGTCGTCTTGCCGCATCCGGAAGGGCCCAGGAGCGTCAGGAACTCGCCCGGTTGGATCGCGAACGAGATGCCCTTGACGGCCTCCGTTTCGCCGTACTTGATGCGCAGGTCGGTGACTTCGAGGGCGGCGCCCCGGTTCCTGCGGGTGGACGCGGTCGACGGGTCTGCGGTGGTCTGACTCACGGGTGGATCCTTCTCTGCTACAGGTTGGAGGAGTCGAGCTTCGCGCGGAGCACGACACGGGCGAACAGGATGCCCACGGCCATCACGACGGTGAGGAACAGTCCGACCACGGCGGCCTGCTGCAGCGATCCCTGCTCGACGTAGTTCCAGGCCAGCACCGACAGCGGCCGGGACTTCGGTCCGGACAGGATGACGGCCTCGTTGACCTCGCGCGTCGCGAACACGAACAGGAGCGTCCACGCCGACAGGAGGGAGGGACGCAGCAGCGGGAACGTCACGGTGAACAGCATCCTCAGCTTGCTCGCCCCATTCATCCGCGCCGCCTCCTCGAGGGAGCGGTCGATCTGGATGAGACCGGCGCTCGCGAAGCGGGCCCCGTGCGGCATGTAGGCGCCGATCAGCGCTATCGTCACCACGAACACGGTGGCGTACACGGGGGTGCGCACGTACAGCCACAGCACGCCGGTGGCGAACACGATGCCGGGGACGGCGATCGGGAACGTCCCGAGGTAGTCGATGAGCGCGCCCAGGCGCCCCCGCTCGCGGACCACGACGTACGCCACGCCGAGCCCGATGAGCACGACCACTGTCGGCACGACGATGCCGAGCACCAGCGTGTTTCCGAACGCGGTGGCGACATCCGGCCGTGTCCAGACCTGGGTGATGCCGCTCAGCGACAGCTTGATGTTCCGCAGGTCGGTGATGGCGAACGGGGTGAGGCTCATCAGGATGAGGGTGAGGTAGGGCAGGACCGCGGCGAGCAGCGCGTACACCGCGAAGAAGGCCGCGGCCACCCAGCGGCCCACCGGCAGCGCGACCGCCCGGGGGCGGGTGGCTCGGGCGCTGAGCGTGACGTAACGGTTCGCGTTGCGCACGGACCGCCGGTACAGGTACACGCCGACGAGCGTGAACCAGAACAGGAGGGTGCCCAGCGCCGCGGCGGTGGGCGGATTCGACGGGAACACCGTCATCGCCCGGTAGACCTCGACGGCCAGCGGGGAGAACGACGTGTTCAGTCCCAGCACGGCGGGGATCACGAACACGCCGGTGGCGAGGACCGCCACGAAGAAGAACGACGCCACGATGGCGGGGCGCATCATCGGCAGCGTCACGCGCATGGCGGTGGCGAACGTGCCGCGCCCGTTCATGCTGCTGGCCTCCTCGAGCGAGGGGTCCATATTGCGCAGCGCGGAGGAGATGAACAGGTACGCGTAAGGGACGTAGAACAGCAGCATCACGAACACGACACCGGGCAGCGTCATGATGTTCACGAGGACGGTGTCGTCGTCCAGCCCCAGCATCCAGCGCAGGTTGACGTTGATGATGCCCGAGTTGGGCGCAGCCAGCAGCAGCCAGGCGAGCGCGCCCACGAACGGCGACAGGAACAGCGGCAGGATGAGGCCGAATTCCCAGAGGCGGCGCAGCGGGACGGCGACGCGCGTGAGGAACCACGCCGCGATGCCACCGAAGACGACGGACAGCGCCGCCGTGGCGATGGCCATGCCCAGTGTGCCCAGCAGCGACCCGTAGAAATCGCCGCTGAAGTACACGCGGAACACGGCGTCCCACGAGAAGTGGTTGTTCGGCAGTCCGGGCGCCTCGCTCTGCACCGCGCCGACGAACACCATGAGCACGGGCCCCGCCACCAGTCCCAGCAGCAGCAGGAGGATGACGATGGCCAGGGCGGATGGCGCGCGCAGCCGCGTGCGGCGGGCACCGCCCGGGGGCAGCGCGACGATTTCCGTCGCGCTGCCCCCGGGCTCACCCGGAGCGACGCCCGGTCGGTCCAGCAGTGTCATCCGTTGTACCCGAACACGCCGTTCCACTTCTTCAGGAAGTCGCCCTTCGCGTCGGATGCCTTCAGGAACGCGTCGTCGTTGATGAAGTCGAACCACACCTTGGCCGTGTCCGGTGCGGTGTACCAGTCCTGGCTCATGATGTCGCGCTCGTCCTTGACCTTGGAGTTCACGGGCGCGGTGCCGGTGATCTGGGTGTAGAGCTGGTTAGCTTCGACCGAGGTCGCCCACTCCATGAACAGCTTGGCGGCGTTCGGATGCGGTGCGCTCTTGACGATCGCGTCCGAGAAGTATCCGCCGACGGTCGGGGCGGGGTAGACGAACTGGATCGGCGCGCCCTGCGCGACGTAGGAGAACTCGAGCGAGTCGGTGATGCCGACGGCGATCGAGACCTCGCCCTGGACGAGGCTCTGCACGAGCGTCGCCGAGCTCTGGATGAGCGGCTTGTTCGCCGCCACCGCCTTCAGCGCGTCCCAGCCGTACGTGCCGGCGCCGTCGCCCTCGGACCAGCCGTAGTACAGCGCGGCGATCTGCTGCGAGGACTGCGGCATGTTCACGCCGACCTTGCCCTTGAACTTCGGGTCGGCAGCGGCCTTGAGCGGGTCGGCCTGGATCTTCGCGATGTCCTCGGCCGAGACCTTCGACGTGTTGTAGGCGATCGTCTGGAAGTACCCGTTCTGCAGCGGGTAGTAGTAGCCGGCCTTCGACTGCTCGGCCGGGTAGTTTCCGGCGTCGGCGGGCGTGTACTCGGTGATGTACCCGGCCGTGACCATCTTCTCCATCGACACGCGGTCGGCGATGCTGAAGATGTCGGCCTGCGCCTGTCCGGCCGCCTGCTCCTGCTGGAAGCGCTGCGCGAGCTCGCTGCCGGGCATGCGCAGGACGTTGACCGGGATGCCGTACTCGTCGGTGAACCCCTGGGTCCACTTCTGCAGTGAGGTCTCGTTCGCGTCGCCGTAGAACGTCAGCTCGCCCTCGGCCTTGGCGGCCGCGATCAGCGCGGCCATCGGGTCGGATCCGGTCTTCTGGTCGGTCGGGGCGGTGTCGGCGGCGCAGCCCGCGGCTGCCCACAGTACGGCGGCGCCCAGGGCGAGGGTCGCAACCTTGCGGAAGTTGTTCACAACAGCTCCTTTGCCATTCATCTCGGTGCTCGGGTGGTGAGTACGCTCCGCCAGGCGGATCCGGAGCGGGGGCCAGTGGAGAGTCCCTCTATTCCACGGATGTGGCGCGCGACGGGCAACGACCCGTCCCGCATAGGGGAACGTTCGGCATCGAATGGCGCGGCGGTCAGAACCCTTCCGGCAGTCGAGGCGCGTACGGCGCCTCCAGACGCGCAAGCTCGTCGTCCGACAGCGTCAGCTCCGTCGCGGCCAGCGCGTCCTCGAGATGACCGGGCCGGGTGGCGCCCACGATGGGCGCCGACACCGCGGGCTGCGCCATCACCCAGGCCAGAGCGACCTGCGCACGCGAGATCCCCCGCTCGGCGGCGATCTCGCCCACCGCCTGAACGACGGCCTGGTCGGCGGCCTCCTGCTGGTGGTAGAGCGTCTTGCCGTACTCGTCGGTCTCGGTCCGCGCCGTCTGCACGCCCCATTCGCGTGCCAGCCGGCCGCGTGCGAGCGGGCTCCACGGGATCACGCCGACGCCCTGATCCACGCACAGCGGATGCATCTCCCGCTCCTCCTCCCGCATCAGGAGGCTGTACTGGTCCTGCATCGAGACGAATCGCGTCCATCCGCCGAGGTCTGCCGCGTGCTGCAGTTTCGCGAACTCCCACGCGTACATCGAGGATGCGCCGAGGTACCGGACCTTGCCGGAGCGCACGACGTCGTCGAGGGCCTGCATGATCTCCTCCATCGGCACCTGCCGGTCCAGGCGATGGATCTGATAGAGGTCGATGTAGTCGGTGCCGAGTCGCCGCAGGGAGGCGTCGACCTGCGCGAGGATGGCCGCGCGCGAAAGCCCGCTGTCCTTGGGGCCCGGGCCCATCCGCATCGCGACCTTCGTCGCGATGACGACCTGGTCGCGGGAGGAGAACTCGCGCAGCAGGGTGCCGGTGATCTCCTCGCTGGAGCCCAGCGAGTACACGTTCGCGGTGTCGAACGTGGTGACACCGGCTTCGATGGCCCGGCGGAAGAAGGGCCGTGCCTGGTCGATGCCCATCGACCACTCGTGGCTTCCCGTGTGCGGGTCCCCGTAGCTCATGCAGCCGAGGATGATCTTCGAGATGCGCAGGCCGGAGCCGCCCAGTCGCGTGTAGTCCATGCGTCCACGATCCCACGGGCGCTGCGCAGACGGAAAACGTGGGGACGCCAACGGGGTTCCGCCCGCAGGCGGAACCCCGTTGTGAGTGTGCAGCTCAGATGGCGTTGACGTCCAGCGGGATGCCGGGGCCGAACGTGGTCGACACCGCGCCCTTCTGGATGTAGCGGCCCTTCGAGCTGGCCGGCTTCAGGCGCACGATCTCCTCGAGCGCCGTCTTCAGGTTCTCGTCGAGCTGCTCGGCCGTGAACGAGGCCTTGCCGACGATGAAGTGCACGTTGGCGTGCTTGTCGACGCGGAACTCGATCTTGCCGCCCTTGATCTCCTCCACGGCCTTGGCCGGGTTGGGGGTGACCGTGCCGGTCTTCGGGTTCGGCATCAGGCCGCGCGGGCCCAGCACCTTGCCGAGACGGCCGACCTGGCCCATGAGCTCGGGGGTTGCCACGGCCGAGTCGAAGTCGGTCCAGCCGGCGGCCACCTTCTCGATCAGCTCAGAGCCACCGACCTCGTCCGCACCGGCGGCGATGGCGGCCTCAGCGGCCGGGCCGGTCGCGAACACGATGACGCGCGCGGTCTTGCCGGTGCCGTGCGGGAGGATGACGGTGCCGCGCACCATCTGGTCCGCCTTGCGCGGGTCGACCGACAGCTTGAGGGCGACCTCGACGGTCGAGTCGAACTTCTTCGACCCGGTCTGCTTGGCGAGCGCCACAGCCTCGGTGGGGGTGAAGAAGGTGTCCGCCGCGATCTTGTCGGAAGCGGCGCGGTAAGCCTTGGACTTGGTAGCCATGTTCGTTCTCCCCTCAGCCCTCGACCGTGATGCCCATGGAACGCGCGGTGCCGGCGATGATCTTCGCCGCGGCCTCCAGGTCGTTCGCGTTGAGGTCGGGCTGCTTGGTCTCGGCGATCTGACGCACCTGCTCCTGCGTGAGCTTGCCGACCTTGTCGGTGTGCGGGGTCTTCGAACCCTTCGCCACGCCGGCGGCCTTCTTGATCAGCTCGGCGGCCGGGGGCGTCTTCAAGATGAAGGTGAAGCTGCGGTCCTCGTAGACGGTGATCTCCACGGGGATGACGTTGCCGCGCTGCGACTCCGTCGCGGCGTTGTACGCCTTGCAGAACTCCATGATGTTCACGCCATGCTGACCGAGCGCGGGCCCGATCGGCGGCGCCGGGTTTGCGGCGCCGGCCTTGATCTGAAGCTTGATCAGGCCGGTCACCTTCTTCTTCGGTGCCATTCCTGTTTCCTTTCAGCGAATCGGATGCCATGCGGCATCCGCTCTCCCGCAGGCCCGGCGGTTCCGGGGTGCGGTGTCTGTCAGACGCGTCTTGCGCGTCAGAGCATCTTGGTGACCTGGTCGAACGACAGCTCGACCGGGGTCTCCCGCTCGAACAGCGAGACGAGGACCGTGAGCTTGCCGCTCTCGGGCTTGATCTCGCTGATGGTGCCGGGAAGACCCGCGAACGAGCCCTCCTTGATCGTGATGGTCTCGCCGACCTCGAAGTCGACCTCGGCGGGGATGACGCGGGCGGAGGCCGGGGCGCCCTTCGCGGAGCCGCCCTTCGCGGTGGCGACCTCCTTGACCTCGACGAGCGACTTCAGCATCGTGAAGGCCTCCTCGAAGCGCAGCGGCGTCGGGTTGTGCGCGTTGCCGACGAACCCGGTCACGCCGGGTGTGTGGCGCACCACCGACCAGGTGTCCTCGTTGAGTTCCATGCGCACGAGCACGTAGCCCGGGATCCGGACGCGCGTGACCATCTTGCGCTGCCCGTTCTTGATCTCCACGACGTCCTCCATCGGGACCTCGACCTGGTAAATGTCCTCCTCCACCTCCAGCGTCGACTTGCGCTGTTCGATGTTGGCCTTCACCTTGCGCTCGAACCCGGCGTACGAGTGGATCACGTACCACTTGCCCGGCTGCGACCGCAGCTCGGTGCGAAACGCGTCGTACGGGTCCTCGTCCGCGGCGTCCTCGTCGACGGCGTCCTCGTCGAGGACGAGCCGGTCCTCGTCGCCGTTCACGTCGGGACCCTCGTAGGGGGTGACGTCGGCGGCGGCCTCGGCGGCGCGCTCTGCGGCCTCGTCGGCCGCGTCGTCGGTCAGGACCTCCGCCGCGGCCTCGGCCTCGGCGGTGGCGTCGATGTGCAGTGCGTCGTTCACGATCGCATCCGCCTCCGGATCTTCGATGTCGTATGTCTCTTCGTCCACGTCGCTCTCTTCGTCCTCGACGTGCAGCGCGCGGTGCTCCGCAGCCTCGACCGACCGCTCCTCGGCCTCGAGCACGCCGCCCTCCTGGGCCTCGTCGGCCTCGCTGGACTGCTCGGCGGCGGTGGCCCAATCGGCATCGTCGGGGAATCTGTCAGACACTTGGTTCTCTTCCGTTCGTATGGACCGGTGCGCGCGCGTCAGACGCGCGTCACGCTCCCGGTGAGCCGAACACCCACGCCGTCATCCAGGAGAACAGCACGTCCAACCCGTAGACGATCGCCATCACCACGACCACGAACACGATCGAGACGATCGTGTACCTGATCAGCTCCTGCCGGTTCGGGACGGCGACCTTGCGCATTTCGGCGAAGACCTGGCGGATGAAGATGGCGATGCGCTGGAAGAAGCCGGCCTTCTTCTCACGCGTCCGGTCGCTCGCGGCGACGATCTCGCCGTTCGGCTCGTCCTGGACCATCGACCCCACCTGAAATCGTCTTCTGTGAATCAGCATGCGCTGACGCGCAGGGCGGACAGGAATCGAACCTGCAACCTGCGGTTTTGGAGACCGCTGCTCTGCCAATTGAGCTACCGCCCTAGAGGCCGCACCGGCCCCGGGACGCCCGCACTCCTGCGCCGCGTCCGATGATCTGGGGAACGTGCCCCTTGCCCGCGGGCACAGCGAAAGAATGCAGACAAGACTGCTTCTCCAGTGTAGAGCATGCCCTCCGCGGTCGCGAACCGGGCGGGATGCCTGCGCTCAGTAGGGCTGGATGCCGTAGCGATCCGGCTCGGGGGCACGGGTGAACGCGCGGCCCGACACCGCGGTGGGCGTCACGCGCACGTAGTTGTACTTCAGCGTCGGGATCCACGGCGCGAGCCCCAGCGTGTCGGCGCGCGCCACGTCGGCGCTCGACTCCAGCCGGCTCGCCCGACCGCGCACGACGACGCTCCAGGCGTCGGTATCGGTGTGGTCGTCCACCTCGAAGAGCACACGATCGTCGACGGTGAGTTCGAACAGCTTGCTGCCCTCCGCGGTGCGGAACAGGATCGACTGCTCGTCCACGACGAAGTTGACCGGGAAGATGTCGATGGCGTCCCCGACCCTGGTCACGATGCGTCCGAGCTGCTGCCCGCCCAGACGCTCCCAGCACGCGCTCTCGTCGAGCGCGACCACGCCGCCCGTCTCGTCCATGCCCCCATCTTCGCACGCGGGACGCCGTCACGGGCGGCCCGGTGCGCGGCGTCGGCCGGGTCCGGCGACGCGCGGCTACGCCCCGATGCGGACCAGCTTCTTGTTCACGAACTCGTCGGCCGCCAGCAGCCCCAGCTCCCGCGAGGTGCCGCTGCGCTTGACCCCGCCGAACGGCAGCTCCGGGCTGTCGGCGAGGACGAGGTTCACGTACACCATGCCGGCCTGGATGGCATCGGCCACCCGCTGCGCCTGCGCGGCGTCGGTCGTGAACACGTACGAGCCCAGACCGAACGACGTGTCGTTCGCGAGCCGCACCGCGGCATCCTCGTCCGTCACCCGGTACACGACGGCGGCGGGGCCGAACAGCTCCTCGCGGTAGACGTCCATCTCCGGCGTGACGTCGGCCAGCACGGTCGGGGCGAAGAACGTGCCCTCCCGGGTGCCGCCGGCCAGCACCGTCGCGCCCTGCGCGACGGCCGTGTCGATCTGCTGCTGCAGCCGCGCCGCGGCCGCCTCCGACGACAGCGGCCCGAGGATGGTGTCCTCCGAGGTGGGGTCGGATGCCGCCACCGCGGCCATCGCCGCGGTGAACCGCGAGACGAAGTCGTCGTACAGGTCGTCGACGACGATGAAGCGCTTGGCGCCGTTGCAGGACTGGCCGTTGTTGTCCAGCCGCGCGTCCACGGCGGCCTGCACGGTGGCGTCCAGGTCGTCGGTGGACAGCAGGATGAACGGGTCGGATCCGCCGAGCTCCAGCGCGACCTTCTTCAGATGGCGTCCCGCGACCTCGGCGACGGCGGCGCCGGCGCGCTCGGAGCCGGTGACCGACACGCCCTGCACGCGCGGGTCGGCGATCGTCGCGGCGGCCTGCTCGTTCGTCAGGTACACGTTGACGTAGGCGCCGTCCGGAAGGCCGGCCTCCTCGTAGATGCGCTCCAGCAGCGCCGCGGACTCGGGGCACTGCGGGGCGTGCTTGAGCAGGATGGTGTTGCCCAGCACGAGGTTCGGCGCCGCGAATCGGGCCACCTGGTAGGCGGGGAAGTTCCACGGCATGATCCCCAGGAGCACGCCCAGCGGTGCACGGCGCACGACGGCGCTGCCCTCGCCGAGGATGTCGATCGGGCGGTCGGCGGTGACCTGCTCGGCGTGGTCGGCGTAGAACTCGATGATGTCGGCGGCGAAGTCGACCTCGCCGAGCGCGGCGGCGATCGGCTTGCCCATCTCGCGGACGATGATCGCGGCGAGTTCGTCGCGTCGCGCACGGTGCCCGTCGGCGATCCGCCGCACGACCGCCGCACGGTCGGCGACGGATGTGCGCGACCAGGTGCCGAACGCCGCCGCCGCGGCGGCGATGGCATCCTGGGCCTGCGCGTCGGTGAAAGTGTCGTAGGTGGCCACGGTCTGCCCGGTGGCGGGGTTGACGACGGCGTAGTCGGTCATCTCCGGTCCTCTTCTCAATCGACGGGGATCAGCGTGTACTTCGTGGACAGATATTCGTGGATGCCCTCGAGACCGCCCTCGCGGCCCATCCCGGACTGCTTGACGCCGCCGAAGGGAGCGGCCGCGTTCGAGACGACGCCCACGTTCAGACCCATCATGCCCGTCTCGAGCCGGTCGATCATCCGGTGCCCGCGCGCGAGGCTCTCCGTGAACACGTAGGAGACCAGGCCGAATTCGGTCGCGTTCGCGAGGCGGACGGCCTCGTCCTCGTCATGGAACGGGGCTATCGCCAGGACCGGGCCGAAGATCTCCTCGCGGAGGATGTCGGCTCCGGCCGGAACGTCGCTGATGACGGTGGGCTCGAAGAACGTGCCCTCGGACGCGACGGCCGCGCCGCCCGTGCGCACGGTGGCGCCGCGGGTCACGGCGTCGTCCACCAGTGCGCGTGCCTTGGCGACGGCATCCTCGTCGATGAGCGGGCCGATCGTGACGCCGTCGTCGGTGCCGCGGCCGATGGTCATCTCCTGCACGCGCGCGGTGACGCGGTCCGCGAACTCGGCCGCGATCGACTCGTGCACGATGAACCGGTTGGCGGCGGTGCACGCCTGCCCGATGTTGCGGAACTTCGCGATCATCGCGCCGTCGACGGCCTTGTCCAGGTCGGCGTCCTCGAACACGACGAACGGCGCGTTCCCGCCCAGCTCCATCGACACGCGCAGGATGCCGTCGGCGGCCTGGGCGATGAGCTTGCGGCCGACCTCGGTGGACCCGGTGAACGACAGCTTGCGCAGCCGCGGGTCGGCGATGATCGGGCCGGCGACCTTGCCGGACGTGGTGGTGGACACGACGTTGACAACACCGGCGGGCAGGCCCGCCTCCGCCAGCAGCGCGGCGAAGAACAGGGTCGTCAGCGGGGTGAGCGCGGCGGGCTTGACGACCACGGTGCAGCCGGCGGCCAGGGCCGGTGCGATCTTGCGCGTGGCCATCGCGAACGGGAAGTTCCACGGCGTGATGAAGAACGACGGACCGACCGGGCGCTGCGAGACGACCATGCGGCCCGTCCCCTCGGGGTTCAGCCCGTACCGGCCGTTGATGCGCACCGCCTCCTCGCTGAACCAGCGCAGGAACTCGGCTCCGTAGACGACCTCGCCGCGTGACTCGGCGAGGGGCTTGCCCATCTCCAGCGTCATCAGCAGCGCAAGGTCCTCCTTGTGCTGCTGGACCAGCTCGAACGCGCGGCGCAGGATATCGCTGCGCGTGCGCGGCGCGGTGGCCGCCCAGTCGTCCTGTGCCGCCACCGCGGCGTCCAGGGCACGGATGCCGTCGGCCGGTGAGCCGTCGGCGATCGAGCGGATGACGGCGTTCGTGCTGGGGTCGTGCACGTCGAACGTCGCGCCGCCCTCGGCATCCACCCATTCGCCGCCGATGAACAGACCGGTGGGGACGCGGTCCAGCAGTTCGGCTTCCTGTTGCGCGGTCATGTGCACTCCTTGGGGATCAGTCAGTGGGCGGCGAGCGCGGACGCGACCACGTCCAGGCCCTCGTTCAGCAGGTCATCGCCGATCGACAGCGGCGGCAGGAAGCGGATCACGTTGCCGTACGTGCCGCAGGTGAGGACGACGACGCCCTCGGCGATGCACTGCTTCGCTATCGCGGAGGTCAGCGCGGCATCCGGCTCCCCCGTCGTCGGGTCGACGAACTCGGCGGCGACCATGGCGCCGCGGCCGCGGACCTCCCCGACCCGCGGGTCGGCCGCCTGCAGCGCGTGCAGCCGCTCCTGCAGGATGACGCCGATAGCGCGGGCCCGCTCGATCAGTCCGTCGTTCTCGAACACCTCGATCGCGGCGACGGCGGCCGCGCACGCGACGGGGTTGCCGCCATACGTGCCGCCCAGGCCCCCCGCGTGCGCGGCGTCCATGATCTCGGCGCGACCGGTGACCGCCGCCAGCGGCAGGCCGCCGGCGATGCCCTTGGCGGTCGTGATCAGGTCGGGCACGATGCCGAACACCTCCGAGGCGAACATGGCGCCGGTGCGGGCGAACCCGGTCTGCACCTCGTCGGCGATGAACACCACATCATTCGCGTGGCACCAGTCCAAGAGGGCGGGCAGGAATCCGTCGGCCGGCACGATGAAGCCGCCCTCACCCTGGATCGGCTCGATGATGATGGCGGCGAGGTTCTCGGCGCCGATCTGCTTCGTCATCATCGCTATTGCCCGCTTCGCCGCCTCGGGCCCGGTGAGGCCGTCGTGGAAGGGGTACGACATCGGGGCGCGGTAGACCTCCGACGCGAACGGGCCGAACCCGCTCTTGTACGGCATCGCCTTCGCGGTCAGCGCCATTGTGAGGTTCGTGCGGCCGTGGTAGCCGTGGTCGAACGCGACGACGGCCTGCTTGCGCGTGTACTTGCGCGCGATCTTCACGGCGTTCTCGACGGCCTCGGCCCCGGAATTGAACAGGGCGCTCTTCTTTGCGAACGCGCCGGGTGTGATCCGGTTCAAGGCCTCGGCGACGGCCACGTACGACTCGTAGGGGGACACCATGAAGCACGTGTGCGTGAACTGCGCGACCTGCTGCTGGACGGCCTCGACGACCTTGGGGTGCGCGTTGCCGACGGAGGTGACGGCGATGCCGCTGCCGAGGTCGATCAGGGAGTTGCCGTCCGCGTCGAGGATCACGCCGCCGCCGGCGGCGACCGCGGCGATCGGGGCCGTGTGCCCGACGCCCGCCGCGACGGCGGCCGCCTTGCGCTCCAGCAGCTCCTGGGACCGGGGGCCGGGGATGGCGGTGACGAGGCGTCGCTCCTGGGGAAGGGAGGGTCCGCCGACGGGGGTGATGACAGCCGCGTTGCTCATACTCGCGAGCGTAGGCGCGCGAGCGCACGCGGTGCACTCGCCGTCGAGTACATTCTTCCCGCGCTGATGTACATTGCGTACAGGAAGGAGCGCCGATGGAGCAGACCGACACGACGACGGTGCGTGCCCTGCTGGGGCGGCGGGATCTGCATCTGCGACTCGCGCTGGACGAGGATGACCTGGACCCGGCGGCACTGCAGCGCGCGGTGCGGTGGGTGCACAGTTCGGACCTCGCCGATCCCACGCCGTTCCTGTCGGACGATCTCGTGCTGATGACGACCGGAACGCAGTTCCCGGACTCCGCGGATGCCGCCGTGTTCGAGGCGTACGTGCGCAGGCTCGGGGAGCGCGGCGTGTGCGCGCTCGGCTTCGGAACCGACGTGGTGCGCGCCGGCATCCCGGACCTGCTGGTGCAGGCGTGCCGGGCGCAGCGGATGCCGTTGTTCGAGGTGCCGTACCGGACGCCGTTCCTCGCGATAGCGCGGGCGCACGCGGAGGCGATAGCGGCGCAGGCGTATGCGCGGCGCAGCTGGGCGCTCGCCGCGCAGCGCGCGATAGCGCTCGCGGCGCTGCGCCCGGACGGGCTGACCGCGACGCTGGCCGAGCTGGCGCGTCAGCTGGATGCCTGGGTGGGGCTGTTCGATGCCGCCGGCGCCCTCGCCCGCGAGCATCCGGTGGGAGCATTGGACGCCGCGACGACCCGGGCGCTGGGCGACGAGGTCGCGACGGTGCTCGGCCGGGGCGCGCGCGCCGGGTCGGCGCTGCGGATCGGCGCAACGCGGTTCACGCTGCAGACGCTGGGACGCGGCGGGCATCTGCGCGGGGTCATAGCGATCGCGGCCGGCGACCTCGACCAGGAGGGGCGCGGCGTCGTGACGTCCGTCATCGCAATGGCGGGGCTGGCCCTCGAGCAGAACGAGGGGCTGGCGCGGGCCCGGTCGCTGCTGCGGGCGGGGACGCTGCAGTCGCTGCTGTCGGACGATCCGACCCTGGCCCGGCGGGTCGCGCGGGACATGTGGGGCGGGCTGCCGACGGCGCCGGTGCTGGTGGCGATGACGGATGCCGGTGGCGAAGCCGTCACGGAGTGGCTCGAGCTGCGCGCGCACGAGCGCCCCGGCCGGCTGTTCTTCGGCCGGGACGAGGAGGGCCTGGCGATCGTCGTGCCGGCGCGCCCGGAGTCGGCCGTGGAGGACCTCGCCGCACTCGCCGACCGGTTCGGGGTGCGGATCGGCGTGTCCGAGCCCGCGGGCTACGCGGAGTTCTCGCGGGCGGCGGGCCAGGCGGCCGTCGCGCTGCGACGCGGGGCGGGGCCGGTGTCGCGGTTCGCGGAGGTGGCCTCGTCGGGGGTGCTGTCGGCCCTGGACACCGAGGCGGGCCGCGCGCTGGCGCGCTCCGCGATAGCGCCGCTGGTGGAGCACGACCAGGCCGAGGGCACGACGCTGGTGGACGCCGTGCGGACGTGGCTGGAGCACGACGCCCGCATCGACGCGGCCGCCGATGCCCTCGGCATCCACCGCCACACCATGCGCGCGCGCATCGGCCTCGCCCAGCAGCTGCTGGGCGTGGACCTGGGCGGCTTCGCCGCCCGTGCCGAGCTGTGGGCGGCGCTGCGCACGCTCGGATGAGGTGAGGGCGGGCCTACCGGGGGCCCGAGAACGCCGTGATCGATCGATGCCGACATCGACCGTGGGCTCGAAAGCCCGAGTTCGAGCAGAACCCTGCGGATAGCAACCACCCGCGCGCCACGCGCTCCTTCTCCAGAGGGCCGTACCGAGTGCCCGCAACGGCTTTGACAAGACTGTGACCGATGACTAGTGTTCACTTGTGAACTAACATCCACCAGCGTGCAAGTGCCCGCACTCGTGCGACCGGCGAAGGAGTATACGCAGATGCCGCTTTTCCCCGGCGTGAAAGAAGGACGCGTCGCTGTCGACGACGTCGATGTGCCGTATTACGACAGCGGCACGATCGCGCACCATGCCGAGCCGGTGCTGCTTGTGCACGGCACCGCGGGCAACGCCGCGACGAGCTTTTCAACGATCTTTCCGCTGTTCGCCATGCAGCGTCGGGTGGTGGCCCTCGATCTGCAGGTGCCCCTCGGCGATGGGCCGGTCACCGTCGAGGGATATGCCCGGCAGGTCGTGGCCGTCGCGTCGGGTCTGGAAGGGGCGACCGGCGTCCACCTCGTGGGGCACTCGCTCGGCGCAGTGGTCGCTGCGGCCGCGGCCGCGGAGCTCGGGAGCCGCATCCTCACGGTGACGCTGGTCTCCGGATGGATGAAGACGAATCGGAGTCAGCTTCTACGCAACACGGCGTGGGACGCGCTCGCTCGCAGCGGGCTGCCACAGATCGCGGAGTTCACCGTCTTCACCGGCTACAGCCCCGGCTACCTCGATTCACTGCCGCAGGCCGACTTCGACGCATGGATCGAGCGAGCCCGCGGCATCTGGACCGACCCGGCACTCCCCCGGATCATGGACCTGAACCGCCGCGTCGACATCACAGCGTCCGTCAGCAGGATCACGGCGCCGTCGCTCGTGATCGCCTGCAAGCAGGATGTCATGGTGCCGCCACTGCACAGCAAGCAGCTGTTCGGAGCGATCGAGAACGCTCGGTACAGCGAGATCGACGGCGGCCACGCCATCGTGCAGGAACGCCCCGTCGAGCTCTACTTCATGATCGACGAGTTCATCAACGATGTGAACGCGACGTCCGCCGGAGAAGTGCTTCGCGCCGGGGAGACCGACATCCTGCGCGCACGGTGAGGCCCGCAGTGCCATCAAGGAAGAACAAGGAGAGCAGACAATGAGCCAAGAGACGAAGGACACGTCGCCGCGGAGTCTTCCCGAACCCACGCGTGTGGCGACGCTGATCGTCGGCAGCGGCTTCGCCGGCATTGCCATGGGTCGCCAGCTCCTCGTCGATGGCGACGACGACTTCCTCATCCTCGAACGCGCCTCTGGCATCGGCGGCACCTGGCGGGACAACATCTACCCGGGATGCGCGTGCGATGTCCCCTCGCACCTCTACTCGTATTCCTTCGCGCTGAACCCAGAGTGGTCTCGGGTGCATGCGACGCAACCGGAGATCCTGGCCTACATGGAGCGCGTGGCCGAAGAGTCCGGTGTCATCGGCCATGTCCGTCTGAACGCCGACGTCCTGGCGGCCGCATGGGATGACGACGCCGAGGAGTGGCTCGTCGACACCACACGCGGTCGTTTCGTCGCCCGCAACCTCATCACGGCATCGGGCCATCTGTCCGATCCGAAGCTGCCGGAGCTCGAAGGTCTCGCCACGTTCCGCGGCGAACTGTTCCACTCCGCGCGCTGGAATCCCGACGCCGACTTCAAGGGCAAGCGGATCGGCGTCGTGGGCACCGGCGCGTCCGCAGTGCAGATTGTGCCCGAGATCGCGAAGGTGGCGTCGCAGCTGACCGTCTTCCAGCGGTCCGCCCCGTGGATCCGGCCCCGGGCGGAACGCGAATACACGGTTGCCGAGCGCCGGATGTTCGCCCGCGCCCCGGAGACCCTCCTCCAAATCCGAGCCGATATGTACTGGGGGGCGGAAGCACTGTTCCTCGAGAAGCGACTCGATCTGTCGCTCATCGATACCGCAGAGCAGACGGCGCTCGCGCACCTGGCCGATCAGATCCACGATCCGGAGCTCCTCGAGAAGCTGACGCCGGACTATCGCTTCGGCTGCAAGCGCACCCTGAGAAGCAACGACTATTACCCCGCCTTCCTCCGCCCCAACGTTTCTCTGGTCACGGACGCAATCACGCGGGTGACGGAGGTGGGGTTGACCACCATGGACGGCTCGCTGCACGAGCTCGACGTCATCATCTTCGCGACCGGCTTCGAGGCTGCCGACATGCCTATCGCGCACCGAATCCGCGGGCGCGGCGGTGAGCTCCTCGCCGATCACTGGAGTGGTGGCGAGCAGGCACTGGCCGGGCTCAGCGTTCACGGGTTCCCCAACATGTTCGTCCTGAACGGACCGAACTCGAGCATCGTGGCCTCGATCATCTTCATGATCGAGTGTCAGGTCTCGTATGCATCCGGCGCCCTCCGATACGCCCGGGAACATGGCGTGCGGTGGATGGAAGCGACCCAGGAGGCGGAGGACGCGTTCGGCGCAGACATCGACCGGCGTGCCGAGTCGACTGTGTGGCTGAAGGGGGACTGCGACAACTGGTACGTGGACGAGCGCAGCGGCCGACTGACCGCGTTGTGGCCTGACTTCGCCCGGCGGTTTCTGATCGAGAATTCCCATTTCTCCCCGCACGGCTACGAGGTGTCCCACCGCTCCGTCGAACGGGTCTGACGCATGCGTATCATGGGCGCGGCGAGCCCGGGCGGGCCCGAGGTTCTGCGGCCGTTCGAGGCGCCTGAACCGCACGCCGGCCCGGGGGAGATCCGGGTCCGGGTACACTTCGCGAGCGTCAACCCGGCCGACCTCAGCGTCCGGTCGGGAGCGGGGCGGGGCGCGGGCATCATCGCCGAGAGGACGCCGCCGCAGATCCCGGGCATGGAGGCCGCCGGCATCGTGGACGAGGTCGGCCCGGGAGCAGATCGCTTCGCCGAGGGCGACGAGGCCATGGTGATCGTCCTGCCCAGCAGACCCGCCGGCGGTGCATACGCCGAGTTCGTCGCCGTACCCACCGCTTCTGCCGCCCACGTTCCGCGAGGCGTTCCCCTCTCCCGCGCGGCGACGATTCCAATGAACGGGCTGACCGCCTGGCGGGCGCTCGACCTCCTCGCGCTGGCTCCGGGCGAGAGCCTCCTGGTCACGGGGGCCGCCGGGGCTCTCGGCGGATACGTGCTGCAGTTGGCGCGCGACCGCGGCATCCTCCCGATCGCGGTGGCCGAAGACCGCGACGCCGGCCGGCTGCGGACCCTCGGCGCCCACGCGGTCATCGGACGCCACGATCTTCACGCTCGCCTGCGTGCTATCGCGCCGCGCGGTGTGGACGGGGTCATCGACGGCGCCGTGATGAATGAGCACGTCCTCCCGTTCGTGCGCGACGGCGGGGCGATGGCGTCGGTGCGCCGGTGGGACGCGACCGCGCCGCGCGGCATCCGCCTGCTCGAGGTCCGAGTTTCGGACTACGCACACCGCACCGATCTGCTTGATACGCTTCGCGGCCGTGCGGAGGATGGCCTGCTCGTTCCGTGCGAAGCCGAGGAGGTGCCGGCTGAGGACGCCGCAGACGCCCATCGCCGGATGGAGACCGGCGGTGTCCGGGGCAGGCTGGTGCTCGCGTTCTGATCCGCAGCGGCCTCACGGGCTCTCCCCCAGCTCGACCGCCGCCGGTACAATCTGCAAGGACCTCTGGAGGAACATGACACGCGCAACCCTCACGCCGCCGCCGCGTGCCACCACCGAAGAGGCCGAACGGCTGGGGCTGAGCACGACGGTGCTGCCCAACGCCATCGATCGGGATGAGCACACCCCCGCGATCGTGAACCTCCTCGCGAACACCTTGACCTGGGGCCAGTCGAAGGTCTTCCGTCAGCTTTTCGGTCTCGGGACCAACGAATGGCGGGTCCTGAGCGCGCTCACCAAGTATCCGGGGGCCACGGCGAGCCAGTTGTGCGCGGTCTCTGCGATGAACAAGTCCGTGGTCTCCAAGGCGGTCGGGGTGCTGTTGGATCGGGGCCTGATCGGTCAGCTGGAGGGCACGCGACGCTCGCAATATCTCTACCTGACGCACGACGGCGTGCTCATGCATGACGAAATGGCCACGGTCGCGCTGGAGATGCAGGCCATCGTGCACAGCACTCTCACTCCCGAGGAGATCGTCCAGGTGAACAAGCTCATGCTGAAGATGCTCTCGTCAACCTCCCGACTGCACAGCTACGAGCAGAATCGCGAAGCGGAGAGCAGCCGTTCAAGCGCCTAGGGCGCCGGGACGGTGACGTGCTCATCCGCCGGCGAGCAGTCGGCGCGGTTGGTCCAGTTCGTGTGCTTCGCCTCCTGGATCAGCTGGTATATCCGTGTGCGATGCGCGGTGAAGCGCGGGTCCGACCGCGTCGTGAGTTGATCGCGCACGTCGGGGAGGTCGATTTCCACCTCCGCGAGCATGAAGGTGGGCGCGGAAGACAGCACGAGCACGCGCTGTGCGAGGTAGACCGACTCGTCGATGTCGTGGGTGACGAAGAGCACCGTGATATCGAACCTGCTCCAAAGGTCACGGACCAGATCCTCCAGATCGGCCCGCGTCTGCGCATCGACCGCGGCAAACGGTTCGTCCATAATGAGCAGCCGAGGCTCGTACGCGATCGCGCGCGCGATGGCCACACGCTGCTGCATTCCCCCCGAAAGCTGCCAGGGATACGCCGCGGCCGAAGATGCCAGACCCACAGCCTCGAGCGCCTCGGACACGAGTGCGCTGCGGCGGGAGCGGCCGAGCTTCTTCTCGAGCAAGGGGAACTCGACGTTCTGGGCGACGGTCATCCACGGATACAGGCTGCGACCGTACTCCTGGAAGACGACGGCCATATCCTTCGGGGGGCCGTCGATCGCGACGCCGTCGAGCTCGATGTCGCCAGACGTCGCCGTCAACAGGCCCGCCACGCATCTCAGGAAGGTCGTCTTACCCGCCCCCGAGGGCCCCACGATGCAGACCAGCTCACCGCTCTTCACGCGAAAACTCAGGTCTCCGATCGCGTGCACAGCGGCCGAGCCGCTTCCATACACCTTGCGCAGCGATGAGACCTTGAGGATGTCCGGGTTCTTCGACATGGTTATCTCTCCGTTTCCTGCATGCCGTAGAACCACGGCAGGACCATGTGACGCTCGACGATGCGGAAGATCAGGTTCAGAACGATCCCCATGACGCCGAGGATGAGCATCCCGGTCCACATCTCCGGTATCGCGAACGTGTTCTGGAACTGGATGATGTTGAACCCAATGCCGTTGCTCGCTGCGAACATCTCGCTGATGACCGACATGATGATGCCGATCGACAGCGCTTGCCTGGCCCCGGCGACGATCTTGGGTGTCGCGGCCGGAAGGATGACGCGACCGGTGACGCGCCACCGCGACACGCGGTATGTCCGCGCCGTGTCGCGCTGCACCTCGTCGACACCCCGCACGCCTTCGATGCCGTTGAGAAGCACGGCCCAGAAGCAACCCCAGAAGATCACGATGACCTTCATGAGGTCGCCGATACCGGCGAAGATGATCATGATCGGGACGAGGGTGGTGGGGGGCACCGCACGCAGGAGGTCGCGCACCGGCTCGAGCAAGAGGTTCAGCCGGCGCGAGAGCCCGATCGCAATGCTCAGCGGGATGCCGATCCCCAGAGCCGCGAGATACCCGATGCTCAGGCGGAGCAGGGTCGGCACCACATCTCCGAGCATCCTGTCGTGGAACCAGGTCTCGGGGAACACGAGCGCGATTGTGATCGGCGACGGCCAGAACGAATTTGGCGCGACCGACGCCACCACGATCCAGACGAGGATGAGCGCCACCGGGACGGCGAGGGCGACGGCGAGCCGCCGGAGCAGGATCAGAGGCTGCACGGTCACATCACCTCGCCACGGATCGAGGCATGCCAGAACATCGACTTGTTCTCCAGGTAGCGCGAGCCCAGCCCGACCAGCACGCCCAGCAGGGCGGCGATCCACACGAGCGAGTACATCGTTGAGAAGGCGCCGGACTGCGACGCAACAGTGATCAGCTTCCCGAGGCCGGGAGACCCGATCACGAGCTCTCCGGTGATCTCCAGAAGCAGAGCGATCGTGGCGGACAGCCGAATGCCGACGAAAAGATAGGAGAGGATGCCCGGCCAGATGACCCGTCGCAGGATCCGGAGAGTGCCGATGCGATAGGTCCGTGCGGTATCGGTGGCCACCGTGTCGATCGCCTGCACGCCGTAGATCACCTGGATGAGGATCGGCCAGAGGCTGGCGTAGACCACAATCACGAGAGTTGCCGCGCCGGTGGTCCCGAACAGGAGCACCGCGAGCGGAATGAGCGCCACGGAAGGGATGGGCCTGAGGAACTCGATCGTCGATGTCAGAAGCGTGTGCAGCACAGGGACGGTCGCGATCAGCACTCCCAGCACGGTTCCCGCGACGATCGCGATCAGCAGGCCCGTAAGCCAGCCGACTATCGTCGATCCCATCGCAGCCCAGAAATCCAGCGTGCTCACCAGTCGCGTGCTCTCGTCGAGGACGACGGACAACGGCGGGAAGTAGCGGGCGTCCGCGATGCCGAGTGCCGGCAGCAACTCCAGGAGGGCTCCCAGAGCGAGCAGCCCGGCCAGCCCGAGGACCAACGGCTCGAGTCGCGCGTACCGAAAGCGGGGCGTGCTCCCGTGGGTCAGGGTAAGTAACACAGCATCCTCCCAGATGCTCCTCGCGCTCCGACTCGTCGCCAGACGCGTCCGTTGCCATCCCGGCGTACGGGTGGGGTCCGGGCTCGGTGCGCCGGGAGAGTTCGGGTCTCACGGCACGATGAAGGCACCGCCATGGACGGCGGCGTGCTCCGGAGCAGGGTCCGTGCGGTCCTGCCCCGGAGGACCGCTTCGCTACGGCATGACCGGGGCGATGAGTTTCTCGATGGACTCCGCGTTCTTGATCGCGCCGACGCTCATGACATCCTTCCCGTAGTGCCGGATGCCGGCCGCCTGGCCTTCCCACTTGTCCTTCGAGATGGCCATCTCCTTGAGCACGGCGGGCTCGATCTTCGTGATCGATCCCGCGGCCGCACGGAAGGCCTCCGGGTGCTCCGCGTTGTGTGCATATGCCTTGCGCAGGCCGTTGAGGAACTTCTCCACGAGCGCCGGCTTGTCGTCCAGGGTCTTCTGCATCACGTAGAACGCACTCGTGCAGATGTCCGGGTTCCACGCGTTCGGCGTGCTCTCCACGATCTTGAACCCGCCCTGCTGAAGCGCCGAGGTGAGGAACGGCTCGGGAATCGTCACGGCGTCCACCTGCTTCATCTCCAACGACTGAAGCATGTTCGGGATGGGGATCTCGACGTACTGGACCGTGGCCACATCCACGCCCCGCTTGCTGAGCAGAACGTCGTTCTGCACTTGGTGCGGGCCATTGATGGCATTGACCGCGAGCTTCTTGCCGCCGAGGTCCGCGCCGGAATTCACGGGGCTGTCGGCGCGCGCCAGAATCGCCGAGAGGTCATGACCGGCCACGCCGGTGCTGCAACTGGTAGTGGCAATCGCGCGGAGCTGGATGCCCTTGTCGACGGCCTGCAGGCCCGTGAGCAGTCCACCCCAGATCACGTCGTACTGGCCGTTGAGAAGAGCTGGGACGAGGGCCGCGGAGCCTCCCGCGTAGCCGAGCTCGACATCCAGCCCGGCCTCCTTGAAGAAGCCGCGCTCCTGGCCGACGACGATGTGGGCGAGGACGTCTACCGGGACGCCTCCGACCTTCACCGGGACGATGGCCTCCTTGGCGCCGGAGTCCACAGGGCCCGAGCCCGCCGCGGCGCATCCCGCAGTGGCGGCGACCAGCGCGATCGCCGCGGCAACCACGACTCCCCTTGACCGCATGGTTTGGATGAACTTCATTGGTGCTCCAATTCCTGTGCTTGTGTTTCGTCCGTCGGACTCACCGACCGAGCCTGTTCATGACGTCCTGCGCACGCGTGATGTGTCGCCACCACGGTTGCTCGGGCGGTGTGGGTTCCTCCACGTTGCCCGGCCTCGAGCCCGTCCCCCACTGCGTATTGGGATGCCGGTCCGACCCGCGAGTACCTCTGGTGTGGACGTCGATCTTCTGCCGTGCATCGCTGCACACGAACAGTCTCAACTACGTCTGTTCACTTGTCAACTCTGACTCGATCGTCACTCCGCGGACTCGCCGCGCCGGTCCCGCGGCGGCGAGTCGCACACCACGCCAACCCGCGGACGGGAAGGTGGGAGATGTGAGGGCCCGCCGTCACTCCGGCGCGTGCGCCTCCAGGAACTCGTACATGTCCGTCGTGTCCACCCCGGGGAACGCCCCGGTGGGCAACGTCGCCAGCAGAGTCCGGGGCGTCTTCACGTTCGGCCACGCGTTATCGCGCCAGGCCTCCTCGAGGCCGGCGGGCGCGCGCCTGCAGCACACCTCGGTGGCGTGCTTGGACACCGCGCGATGGGGCGTGTCCCGCCCTAGGAACCACTTCGTGTCGTCGAAGCGGACGCCCACGCTCACCGAGTGCGCGCCTTCGCTGGAGGTCTGGACGCGCGCCGTGCACCAGTACGTCCCGGCGCTGGTGTCGGTGTACTGGTAGTACGGATTGAAGTGGTCGTCGACGTCGAACACGACGCGGCTGGTCCACGTGCGGCAGCACAACTGCCCCTCGATAGCGCCCAGCCGGTCGGCGGGGAAGTCGACATCGTCGTTCTCGTAGGCCTTCGTGATGGTGCCCGACTCGTGCACCTTCAGGAAGTGGACCCGGATACCGAGGTGCCGCGTGGCCAGGTTCGTGAACCGGTGCGCGGCCGTCTCGTACGACACCGAGTACGCGTCGCGGAGATCCTCGATCGAGATCGCGCGGTCCTTCTTGGCATCCTGCAGGAACGGCACCGCGTGACCCTCCGGGATCAGCAGCGCCCCGGTCAGATAGTTCGTCTCCACGCGCTGCCGCAGGAACTGGGCATAGCCGGTGGGCTCGCCATGTCCGAGGATCCGGCTGCACAGCGCCTGCAGCACCGCCGTGCGCGGGTCGCCCTTCGCGGTGAGCCGGTTGGACAGGTACAGCCGCCCGTTCTTGAGATCCGCGACGCTGCGGGTGGTCTGCGGGAGATCGGCGACGTAGTGCAGCGTGAAGCCGAGGTACGCGGCGATGTCCGACGCGGTGCGCTGCGTCAGCGGCCCGCCCGGGTGATTCACCGCCGTCAGGATGCGGCGCGCCTGCTCCTCCAGATCGGGGAAGTAGTTGTCCTGGGTGCGCATCAGCCGCCGCAGCGCCAGATTCGCCCGACGCGCCTCCTCCGGCGTCGCCGCCCGCTCATCCTTGAGCCGCTCGATCTCTCCGTGCAGTGACAGCAGCGCATCCAGCACGTCATCCGGGATCGACCGGGGAATCCGGAACGGCGAGATCCCCAGGGTCCGGAACGTCTGACCCCGCATCGCCCGCTCCAATGCCACTTCGCGCTGCGCCCGTTCATCCAGAGGCTCGGATGCCAACAGGGCCTCGAGCGTCGTGCTGAGGGCCCGGGCGATCGCCTGCAGCAGCGTGAGCTTCGGTTCGCGCCGCCCGTTCTCGATCATCGACAGCTGGCTCGGCGCGCGCCCCACCGCGGCCGCGAGCTCCTCGAGCCGCAGACCCTGCGCCGCGCGCACCTGGCGGATGCGGCGTCCGATCGTCAGTGCGTCCACCGTCTCATCGTCACCCGCGGCCACCGCCGTTTCCCGGTCCATTGCATCGTGCATCTCGCGATGGTCTCACAGAAACAGAAGTTCCCGATAATTTCTCCCCAGATCTGGTCGTAGAGCGGGTTGAAGTTCCCGCAGAGTTGTCCCACACGGCCCGTCCCGACACGAAGGAGCACACCATGACCATCTCCCCCAGCACCGGTCCCCTCCGCGTGGGCGACCAGGTCCAGACCGCCGCCGAGCTTCAGGAAGCCTGGGACGCGGACCCGCGGTGGGACGGCATCCGTCGCACCTACACCGCCGAGGACGTCGTCCGCCTGCGCGGCACCGTCCGCGAGGAGAGCACGCTCGCGCGCCGCGGAGCGGAGAACCTGTGGAACCTGATCCACACGCAGGATTACGTCCGCGCGCTGGGCGCCTACACCGGCGGCCAGGCCGTCCAGCAGGTGCGTGCCGGACTGAAGGCGATCTACCTGTCTGGCTGGCAGGTCGCCGCCGACGCCAACCTCGCCGGTCAGACCTACCCGGACCAGTCGCTGTACCCCGCCAACTCGGTCCCCCAGGTCGTGCGCCGCATCAACAACGCGCTGCTGCGGCAGGACCAGCTCGAGCACGCCGAGGGCGCCGTCACCCAGGACTGGCTGGCCCCGATCGTCGCGGATGCCGAGGCCGGCTTCGGCGGACCGCTGAACGCGTACGAGCTGGCCCATGCCATGATCCAGGCCGGCGCCGCCGGCATCCACTGGGAGGACCAGCTCGCCAGCGAGAAGAAGTGCGGCCACCTCGGAGGGAAGGTGCTCGTCCCGACCCAGCAGCACATCCGCACTCTGAACGCCGCCCGACTGGCCGCGGATGTCGCGGGCGTGCCGACGGTCATGATCGCCCGCACGGACGCCCTCGCCGCAGACCTGATCACGAGCGACGTGGACGACCGCGACCGCCCGTTCCTCACCGGCGAGCGCACCGCCGAGGGCTTCCACCGGGTGCGTCCCGGCATCGATCCGGTGATCGCCCGCGGCCTCGCGTTCGCCCCGCACGCGGACCTGCTCTGGGTCGAGACCGGAGAGCCGGATGTCGACCTCGCCCGCGAGTTCGCGAACGCGATCCACGCCGAGTTCCCGGGCAAGAAGCTCGCCTACAACTGCTCGCCGAGCTTCAACTGGAAGCGGTATCTGGACGACGCTCAGATAGCCACGTTCCAGGCCGAGCTGGCCGAGCTGGGCTACGCGTTCCAGTTCATCACGCTGGCAGGCTTCCACGCCCTGAACCATTCGATGTTCGACCTCGCCCGCGGGTATGCGCAGCGCGCCATGAGCGCCTACGTCGACCTGCAAGAAGCGGAATTCGCCGCCGAAGCCGACGGGTACACCGCCACGCGCCACCAGCGCGAGGCGGGCACCGGCTACTTCGACGCGGTCTCACAGGCGCTCAACCCCGACAGCGCCACACTCGCGCTCGCCGGCTCCACCGAGGCCGCCCAGTTCCACTAGACCGACCGGGGCACACCGACACCACGACAAGGACCGATCATGAGCATCACCACGACGGGCGCCCCGCCCACGACGAACCCCATCCCCACCATGACGCACACACCGCAGATCGACGTCACCGGTCCGACCCGCGACCGATACGAGACGATCCTCACCCCCGAGGCGCTGTCATTCCTGTCCGCGCTGCACGACCGCTTCGGCGGGCGGCGCCATGACCGGCTTGCCGAGCGGATGCGCCGCCGGTTCGAGATCGGCAGCGGGCACGACCCGCAGTTCCGCGCCGACACCGCCCACATCCGCGAGGACCCGCACTGGCGGGTGGCCGGCACCGCGCCGGGCCTGGAGGACCGCCGCGTGGAGATCACCGGGCCCACCGACCCGAAGATGACGATCAACGCGCTGAACTCCGGTGCCTGGGTATGGCTGGCCGACCAGGAGGACGCGACGAGCCCGACGTGGCGCAACGTGATCGAGGGCCAGCTCTCGCTGTTCGACGCGATCCGCGGATGCCTTCAGTACACGAGCCCGGACGGCAGGGCGTACCGCGTCACCGCCGAGCGCACCCCGACGATAGTGATGCGACCTAGGGGCTGGCATCTGTCCGAGGAGCACATCCGCGTCACCGACCGCGCGGGACGCCGGATGGCGGCATCCGGGTCCCTGGTGGACTTCGGGCTGTACTTCTTCCACAACGCGGCCGCGCTGATCGCCGGCGGCACCGGGCCGTACTTCTACCTGCCGAAGCTCGAGAGCGCGGAGGAGGCGACGCTGTGGGACGATGTGTTCGCCTTCAGCGAGCGGTACCTCGGCATCCCGCACGGCACGATCCGTGCCACCGTGCTGATCGAGACGCTGCCGGCGGCGTTCGAGATGGAGGAGATCCTGTTCGCGCTGCGCGACCACTGCGCGGGCCTGAACGCGGGTCGCTGGGACTACATCTTCTCGATCATCAAGAATTATCGCGGCCGCGGCCCCCGGTTCGTGCTCCCCGATCGCAGCGAGGTCACGATGACGGTGCCCTTCATGCGCGCGTACACGGAGTTGCTCGTGAAGACGTGCCACCGCCGCGGGGCGTTCGCGATCGGCGGGATGAGCGCGTTCATCCCGAACCGGCACGACCCGGAGGTGACCGCGCAGGCGCTGCAGAAAGTCACCGCCGACAAGGAGCGCGAAGCCGGCGACGGGTTCGACGGCACCTGGGTGGCGCACCCCGACCTGATCCCCGCCGCGCAGGCCGCGTTCGACGCGGTGCTCGGCGACCGGCCGCACCAGATCGACCGGCAGCGCGACGACGTCGACGTGTCGGCGGCGCAGCTGATCGACCTGCGCGTCGGCCGTCCGATCACCGAGGCCGGCGTGCAGGGCAACGTGTCGGTCGCCATCCGCTACATCGAGGCCTGGCTGCGCGGGACCGGTGCCGTCGCCATCGACAATCTGATGGAGGATGCCGCGACCGCCGAGATCTCGCGCTCCCAGATCTGGCAGTGGATCCACCAGGATTGCGTGACCGCCGAGGGCACGGCGATCACCCGCGAGTGGGTGTCGCAGCTCGTGGACGAGGCGCTCGCTTCGGTCCCGCGGTTCGACGGCGACCGGTTCGAGGATGCCGTGGAGGTGTTCCGCGAGGTCGCGCTGCGCGAGGAGTTCCCGGCGTTTCTCACCCAGGGCGCGTACGCGCGGTTCCTCGTCGAGGAGTGAAGCCGGGGCGCGACTTCCCGTCCCGTGGTGTCGCTTCGTGGCAGCGATGCGGCATCGCGGGACGGGGATTTGGATGTCTGTGGTCGCCGGGCGAGCGCGCTAGCCGCCCAGCAGCGCGAGGAGCGCGGCGGGGGCGACGTAGGCGCGGTGGGCGCGGTCGATGAGGCGCCGGCATCCGTCGAGCTCGACGATCACCGTCGCGCCGTCGGCCGCGGCGCGCGGGACGAGGACGACGTAGCGGGATGCCGCGTTGCTGCAGGCCGCCGGCGCAGCCAGGGCACCCGCGGCATCCCGGAGCGCCGCGACCGCCCTCGCATCGAGCGCCGTCGAACCCGCGAACACGGGCGAGGACACCGCCGCGTCCGGAGCATCGGATGCCGGCAGGTCAGCCTCGTAGCGGCACAGCGTGATCTGCTCGCCGTCGGGCAGGTCGGGTACGGCGCCGGCGGAATGTCCGAGCCGCACGAGCGGGCTCGCCGTCGTCGGGCAGCCGTCGCGGCGCGCGGCGGCCGAGTCCACCAGCTGGGCGGGTTCGAAGTGCTCGTCGACGACGGTGAGCGCATCCAACGCGGCGAACACGGCGTCGGTGCGCGGCATCCCGCAACCGGTTGCCGGGTACGCCGCGTGCACGAACCGGCCGCCGGCGTCCCCGAGCCACAGCAGCGGACCGGCGAACCCGATCGCAGGACACGCGCCGCCGAATGCCGGCTCGTCCGGCTCGGCCAACGCCGCCAGCAGCGGCCCCAGGTCGCCCTCGTAGCGGGTCAGCCGGGACCCCGACCAGGTGCCCTGCGCATCGTCCTGCATCGCGTACGGGTCGCAGAGGTAGGCCGCGACGGGCGCGAACGCGGCAGGGACCGCCCCCGCCGGTGTTCCGGGATCCGGGACCCCGCACCCGAACGCCTCCACCGGCGTCGCGTCGGGACGCGGCGTCACCGCGCCGGGCACACCGGCACAGCCGGCCAGCAGCAGGACGAACACGCCGATCAGGCTCGCCGCGAGTCTGCGCATGCCTCTCCTCCGCACGGTTGCCAGGAGTGTAGCCCGCCGCGCGCGTGCGGCCTGCTTTCGTCACCGAATCGTTCTCAGGCCCCTGGCGCCCGGCCGCCCGGGATCAGGCGATCTCGCCCGCCGCGACTGTCTCGGCGAGCATGTGCACGCGCGGCAGGTGATGCGCGCCGTAGAAGTCCGCGGCCGTCAGGCGCGCGGCATCCTCCGCCGACGCCTCGTCGTGGGCAAGCACCGCGACGACGGCGAGCGCGTGCATCCAGCCGCCGGCGAGCGTGCCCAGGAGCATGAGGTACGGCACGCTCACCGCGAACGGGTCCCGGGGCGCCGTGAATTCGAGCAGTGCCGAGGTGGCGCGGCGGGATGCCGCGACCGCCCGGGTGAGCCGCTCGGCGGTGCGCTGCGCGATCGGGTGATCGCCCAGTTGCGCGATGGTCTGCTCGATCCGGCCGAACAGCTCCTCGGCCAGCGCGCCGCCGTCGCGAACGATCTTGCGGCCGACGAGGTCGTTGGACTGGATCGCCGTGGTGCCCTCGTAGATCGGCATGATCCGGGCGTCGCGATAGTGCTGCGCGACGCCGGTCTCCTCGATGAATCCCATGCCGCCGTGCACCTGGATCGCGTCGGAGGTCACCGTCACGGCATCCTCGGTCGTCCATCCCTTCAGGATCGGGACGAAGAACTCGGCGAGGCCGTCGCCCCGGTCGAACAGGTCGGCGGTGTACACGCCGAGCGCGCGCATAGCGAAGATCGAGCTCGACATCGACAGCAGCAGCCGGCGCACGTCGGGGTGCTCGGCGATCGGCGCGTCGGCGGGCCGGCCGACGACGGCGCCCTGTCGGCGCTGCGCGGCGTACGCGGCGGCCTGCTGGTACGCGCGGTCGGCGATGCCCGTCGCCTGGAACCCCATCCCGGTGCGGGCGGAGTTCATCATCACGAACATGCCGGCCAGTCCCCCGCCGACCTCGCCGACGAGGTACCCGGTGGCATCCTCGTACGACAGCACGCACGTGGGGCTGCCGTGGATGCCCAGCTTGTGCTCGATCGCCACCGTGGTGATCGCGTTGCGCGCGCCGAGCGTGCCGTCGGGGTTGACGAGGAGCCGCGGCGCGACGAACAGCGACAGCCCCTTCGCGCCCGCCGGTGCATCCGGCGTCCGCGCGAGGACCAGGTGCACGATGTTCTCCGCGATGTCGTGGTCGCCCCAGGTGATGAAGATCTTCTGTCCGCGGATTGCCCACGTGCCGTCGCGGCGGGGCGTCGCCGTCGTGCGGATAGCGCCCAGGTCGGTGCCGGCATCCGGCTCGGTGAGGTTCATCGTGCCGGTCCACCGGCCCTGAACGAGCTTCGTGAGGAACGTCTCGCGGATCTCGTCGGATGCCGCGGCATCCAGTGCGTGGATCTGCCCGGCGGTGAGCAGCCAGCACAGCGCGAACGCGGCGTTCGAGGCGTTCCAGATCTCGCCGAGCCCGGCGCGGACGCTGCCGGGCAGGCCGTCTCCCCCGGCGGAGACCGGCGCCTCGGCGGTGATCCAGCCCGCCTCCACCATCGCGCCGTACGCCTGAGCGTACCCGTCCGGCAGCCGCACATCGCCGTCGACCAGCCGCGCGCCGACCCGGTCGCCCACGGTCTGCAGCGGTGCGAGCACCGAGGCGGCGAACGCGCCGGCCGCGCCGACGATCTCGGTGGCGTCGGTGGCGGTGAGCGCGCCGTCGGTCGCCCGGGCGGGCAGGTCGAGGCCGAACGCCTCCCGGTACAGGAACGCGTAATCGGCGACGGGCGGGATGTAGGACGATTCGGCGGCCATCGGGTTCTCCTCACGCGTTGGGACTGAGAACCATTCTACGCGATACTCAGTGTCAATGACGGGGCCGACGGCGCCGGAACCGCCGCACTGCGGTGACCGCGCGCGGGATACCCTGAAGGGGTGACCGAACGCGCACCCCTGTCCCGCAAACTGTCCGCGATCGCCGAGTCGGCGACTCTCAAGGTCGACGCGAAGGCGAAGGCCCTGAAGGCCCAGGGCAAGCCCGTCATCTCGTACGCCGCCGGCGAGCCGGACTTCGCCACGCCGCAGTTCGTCGTGGATGCCGCGGCCGAGGCCCTGCGCGACCAGAAGAACTTCCGCTACACGCCGGCGGCCGGCCTGCCCGAACTGCGGCAGGCGATCGCCGCGAAGACGCTGCGCGACTCGGGCCTTGACGTGGACCCGGCCCAGGTCATCGTGACCAACGGCGGCAAGCAGGCCGTGTACCAGGCATTCCAGGCGATCGTGAACCCCGGCGACGAAGTGCTGCTGCCGGCGCCGTACTGGACCACCTACCCCGAGGCGATCCGGCTCGCCGACGG
Organism: Microbacterium sp. SYP-A9085; assembly: GCF_009649635.1. Lineage (GTDB taxonomy): Bacteria > Actinomycetota > Actinomycetes > Actinomycetales > Microbacteriaceae > Microbacterium. Next base: position 88,937 of record NZ_WJII01000001.1, read on the forward strand.
CACGCCGGTCGAGGTGTTCGCCGGCGCCGACCAGGACTACAAGGTCACCGTCGACCAGCTCGAGGCCGCCCGCACCACCAAGACCACGGCGCTCGTGTTCGTGTCGCCCTCGAACCCCACCGGTTCGGTGTACACGCCCGAGGAGACCGCCGCTATCGGCCGGTGGGCACTCGAGCACGGGATCTGGGTCATCTCCGACGAGATCTACCAGAACCTCGTCTACGACGGCGTGAAGGCCACCTCGATCGTGGAGGCGGTCCCGGATGTCGCGGGCCAGACGATCCTCGTCAACGGCGTCGCCAAGACGTACGCGATGACCGGGTGGCGCCTGGGGTGGATGGTCGGGCCTCGCGACGCCATCGGCCTGGCCGCGAACCTGCAGTCGCACCTGTGCAGCAATGTCAACAACATCGCGCAGCGGGCCGCCATCGCCGCGCTGAACGGGCCGCAGGACGAGGCGGAGGGGTTCCGCCAGGCGTTCGACCGGCGGCGCCGGCTCGTCGTTGCGGAGCTGTCGAAGATCGACGGCGTCACTGTGCCCACCCCGCACGGCGCCTTCTATGTCTACCCCGACGTGCGGGAACTGCTCGGCCGCACCTGGGCCGGGCACACGCCCACCACATCGCTGGAGCTGGCCGATCTCATCCTGGACCGCGCCGAGGTCGCCGTCGTGCCCGGTGAGGCGTTCGGGCCGAGCGGCTATCTGCGGCTGTCGTACGCGCTCGGGGACGACCAGCTGTTGGAGGGCGTGCGGCGCCTCCAGCGCCTGTTCGCGTAGCGCGGCCGCAGCTCCTGCTCTTACTGTCGCGGCATCCCGCGTCCGGTACACGCTCGAACCCGCGGCATCCGCTGTCCGGCTCGCAGGACAAACCTGTGCCGGCCCGCCGCGTCCCCGGCGTGTCGCGGATGCTGCGCCGCATCGTCCTGCGACCTGAACACGCCACGCGACACGACACGACCGGCGGGCGAGCGTTCCCGTGCGCACGAACCGGGGCCGCGCCCTTGACGGATCGCCGCCGGTGCTGGATAGTGTTCAGAACATCAATGGCACTGGATGCCATTGAAGCGTCGGACACGGCGCGAGGCCGCTTCAGAGAGGATGTCGCCATGGACACCACCACCACGCAGACGGACGCCGCCGAGGTCGAGGCCGAGTCGCTCGTCGAAGAGGTCTCGATCGACGGCATGTGCGGCGTCTACTGAGCCGACATCCATGTCCGAGCTCACTCTGGAGAGCTCGCTGCGCCTGCACCCCCGCGTCTCCGTGCGGCCCGAGCCGTTCGGCGCGCTGCTGTACCACTTCGGCACGCGTCAGCTCTCCTTCCTGAAATCCCCCCAACTGCTGGCCGTCGTCGAGCAGATGACCGCGGCATCCACCGTGGACCAGGCCCTGCACGCCGCCGGCGTGCCCGAGGCCGACTTCCCCCAGTACCTGCGCGCACTGCAGACCCTGTGCGCATCGGACATGCTCGTCGAGGAGGCCGCATGACCCTCATCGCCCCGCCGCCGAGGCCTATGCGCCTTGTCGACCACTTCGAGACCGGGCTGAACTCGCCGATCTGCCTCACGTGGGAGCTGACGTACGCATGCAACCTGTCGTGCGTGCACTGCCTGTCCGCATCCGGGCGACGCGATCCGCGGGAGCTGAGCACCGAGGAGTGCAAGGCCGTGATCGACGAGCTGCAGCGGATGAAGGTGTTCTACGTGAACATCGGCGGCGGCGAGCCGACGGTGCGGGCCGACTTCTGGGAGATCGTCGACTACGCCACCAGCCACGACGTCGGCGTGAAGTTCTCCACGAACGGCGTGCGCATCACCGACGAGATCGCTGCCCGGCTCGCGCAGAACGACTACGTCGACATCCAGATCTCGCTCGACGGCGCCACCGCGGAGGTCAACGACGCCATCCGCGGGCCGGGCTCGTTCGACCTTGCGATCCGCGCCCTGGAGCGGCTCTTTTCGGCCGGGATGACGCGGCTGAAGCTGTCCGTGGTGTGCACGCGCACGAACATCGGCCAGCTCGACGAGTTCAAGGCCATCGCCGACCGCTACGGCGCGCAGCTGCGCCTGACCCGGCTGCGGCCGGCCGGGCGCGGCGCCGACGTGTGGAACGAGCTGCACCCGACCCAGGATCAGCAGCGCGAGCTCTACGAGTGGCTGGTGCGGCACGCCGACGAAGTGCTCACCGGCGACTCGTTCTTCCATCTGTCCGCGCTCGGCGAATCTCTGCCCGGGCTGAACCTGTGCGGCGCGGGCCGCGTGGTCTGCCTGATCGACCCGATCGGCGACGTGTACGCCTGCCCGTTCGCGATCCACGAGGAGTTCCTCGCGGGGTCGATCCGCGACGGCGGGTTCGGCACGGTATGGCGCGACTCCGCCCTGTTCGCGAAGCTGCGCGCCCCACAGTCCGGCGGCGCATGCCGCAGCTGCCAGTTCTTCGACACATGCAAGGGCGGATGCATGGCGGCGAAGTTCTTCACCGGCCTGCCGCTGGACGGCCCCGACCCGGAGTGCGTGCGCGGCTTCGGCGAAGAGGCGCTCGCCCGCACCGACCGCACGCGTCCGAAGCCGAGCGTGGACCGCTCGCACCGGACCTCCCCGCCGCGGCCCCGCGGCGGGTCGCGGCCGGTGCCCGTGACGCTGCAGCGGATGCGGCCGGCCGCCCCGCCCGTGTCGGCGTGCGAGGAGAGCCCCGTCGCCGAGTACATCGCCGGCCTGAAGGGAACACACTGACGTGGCACGGAATGCCTGGTTCGAGACCGTCGCCGAGGCCCAGCGACGTGCGCAGCGGCGCCTCCCGGCGTCGGTCTACTCCGCGCTGCTCGCGGGATCCGAGAAGGGCGTCACCTACGCCGACAACACCGCCGCCTTCAGCGAGCTCGGGATGTCGCCGCACGTGGCCGGGCTCCCCGCGCAGCGGGACCTGACCACAACGGTCCTCGGCGTCGACCAGTCCTTCCCGGTCGTGATAAGCCCCACCGGCGTCCAGGCGGTCGACCCCGACGGCGAGGTCGCCGTGGCCCGCGCGGCGGCGGCCCGCGGCATAGCGATGTCGCTGAGCTCGTTCGCGAGCAAGTCCGTCGAGGAGGTGGCCGCCGCCGGCGCCCCGCTGCACTACCAGGTGTACTGGCAGGGCGGTCGCGACATCATCGCGAAGCGCCTCGAGCGCGCCCGCGCCGCCGGCGCGAGGGCGATCATCCTCACCCTGGACTGGTCGTTCTCGCACGGCCGCGACTGGGGGAGCCCGCACATCCCCGAGCGCGTGTCGCTGAAGACGCTGCTCGGCTACGTGCCCACCGCCATCGCGCGGCCCGGCTGGGCGCTCCGGTTCGTGCGGCGCGGCATCCCGGACCTGTCCGTCCCGAACCTCGTCGTCGGCGACGAGCCGGCCCCGACGTTCTTCGGCGCGTACGGCGAGTGGATGTCGACGCCGCCGCCCACGTGGGAGGACCTCGCATGGGTGCGTGGCCTGTGGGACGGCCCGATGATGCTGAAGGGCATCTCGCGCCTCGATGACGCCCGCCGGGCGGTGGATGTCGGGATGACCGCTATCTCGGTGTCGAACCACGGCGGCAACAACCTCGACTCCACGCCCGCGTCGATCCGGCTGCTGCCGGACATCGCCGCGGCCGTGGGCGACGAGGTCGAGGTGCTCCTGGACGGCGGGATCCGCCGCGGCGGGGATGTCGCGAAGGCGCTCGCGCTGGGCGCGAAGGCCGTGCTGATCGGCCGCGCGTACCTGTGGGGGCTGGCGGCGAACGGCCAGGCGGGTGTGGAGAACGTGCTCGACATCCTGCGCGGTGGCCTCGACTCCGCGCTGTACGGCCTCGGCCGCGGGAGCGTCCACGATCTGCGGCCGGAGGACCTGTGGATCCCGCCCGGGTTCACCCGGCGGCTCGGCGTTCCGCGCACGGAGGACGTCCCCGCGGTGTCCGCCTAGCGCGGGTTCACTCCGCGGCCATCAGCTCGGCGATCCGCTCGCCGATCAGGACCGCCGCGAGCGCCGTGCCGCGCGAGGGGACGTGCGGCAGCAGGGACGCGTCCGCGATCCGCAGATTCTCGGTGTCGTGGACGCGTCCGTGCGCGTCGGCGACGGCGTCCGGGTCCTCCGCGGCCCCCATCCGCGCAGTGCCGCACGAGTGCAGCGCAGTGCCCAGCGGCCCCGGCTCGGGTGCCACCCACGCGACGAGGTCGGCCATCTCGCTCGAGCGGAGGATGCCGTCGGCGGCCCGGACCGCGGCGCGCAGCGCGGCGCGCTCGATGTCGTGCGACAGGTAGCCGTACCGCACCATGGACGCGGGGCCGAGCGTCACCGCGCCGCGCGACAGCGGCTCGGCGAGGGTGACCCGCAGGTCGAGCGCGCCGGTCGCGGTCGCGTCGCCGGTGAGAATCGCCGCCGTCGGCAGCACCGCGAGGAGCATCTCGACACCGAGCCCGGCCACGGTCCCCGCGGGCGCGTTCCACGCCGCGGTCCACGCCGCGCCGAGCGCGGGCGGCGTGCCCCGCAGCCGCCACGACACGTCGATCGCGGCGTGGTCGGAGAGGTTGCGGCCCACGCCGCGGCGCGCGAGGACGTGCGCGGCCGCGGGATCGCAGGCGGCGGCATCCCCCACTCCGGATCGCAGCAGCAGCCGCGGCGTCTCAATGGCGCCTGCGCACAGCACGACCTCGTCTGCGGCCACGAACTCGTGGATGCCGTCGACCACGACGTCGACGCCCACCGCGCGGCGCCCCTGGAAGCGGATGCGCTGCGCGGTCGCGCCGGGCCGGACCTCCACGGACGCCGCGGCCAGCAGCGGCGCGTAGGCGCGGTCGACGCTCCACCGGTCCGCGCCGACCGCGTTGCGCGGGACGAGCCCGACTCCGGAAGGCCCGCCGCCGTTCTTGTCCGCCTCGCGGACCGCGCCGGCGGCGACGACGGCCGCGAGGAACGCACGGGTGAGCGGGTCGTCGGCGCCGGTGCGCTGCACGGGGACGGGGCCGCTGCGCCCGTGCACGGGTGCGTCCGGGAAATCGCGGTCGGACTCGAGCCGCCGCAGCGCGGGAAGGCACGCCTCGTACGACCACGGCGCGCCGGCTGTCGCCGCCCAGGAGGCGAAGTCGTCGGGGTGCGGACGCTGGAACACGGCACCGTTGACCGCCGTGCTGCCGCCCGGCATCCGCCCCCGGGCGATGCGCCACGGACGGCCGGGCACGAGCTCGGCGTCGTACGTCCACGTCGAGGGCAGGTCGGGCATTCCCCCGCGGACGGTCCATGCCGCGTCCGGCATGTGCGCCGTGCCGGCCTCGAGGAGCACGACGTGGTCCCCCTGGGCGCCCAGGCGCGCGGCGAGCGGGATGCCGGAGGCGCCCGCCCCGACGATGACGACGCGGCGGGAGGTCACCGGCGCGGCCCGCCGTCCCATGCGACGTCCGAGAACACTTCGCGCAGCCCGCGGAACGCGGCGTCGATCACGGCGAGCAGGTCGGCTTCGGGCGCCATCAGCCACTGCTCGTAGGCCGACAGCGAGATGCCCAGGCACGCCCAGGCCACCGCCTGCGGCAGCGCCTCGTGGGCGGGCACGCCGCGGCGGCGGGCGACGAAGTCGGCGATGACGGCGCGCCAGGCGGCGTAGCGGACCGTGGAGTGCGCGACGAGACCGGGGGTGCCGAGCAGGATCTGCATGCGATGCCGGTGGCGGTCCCGTTCGTCGGCAGGCACGTCGTTGAAGCGGTGCACGGCGTCGCGGATCGCCTCGATCATCGGCTGGTCGTCCGGGGCCGCAGCCAGGCGGGCGCGGAACTCGTCCAGCAGCGCGCCGAAGTCGCCCCAGGCGAGGTCGTTCTTCGAGGGGAAGTACCGGAAGAACGTGCGGCGCCCGATACCGGCGGCGGCGGCGACATCCTCCACCGTGACCGCGTCGAATCCGCGGGCGATGAAGAGGTCCAGTCCGATCCGGGCGAGCTCGGCCCGCGTCGTCGAGGGCGCGCGGCCGCGGCGCGTGCCGATGGCGTACGGAGCGGACACCGTCGTCCCTTCTGTCTGTGCGGGATGCCGCGACCGGCCGGCTCTGGCACCGGATGGCCGGGATGTGGCACCGGATGCCAGTAAGCTACCCCGCAACGACCCCCGACGGCCACCTCGGACGACGACAGGACACCGATGCACCAGGATCCGGCACTGGCGGATGCGCCGTGGCCCACGATCCCGGAGGGCCTCACGGTGCTGATCCCGGTGGGCTCGACCGAGCAGCACGGCCCGCACCTGCCCCTCGACGTCGACACCGTGATCGCCGTCGCCGTCAGCACCGCCGCCGCGGATCGGTGCGGGCCGTCGGTGCGGGTGGCCCCGGCCGTGGCGTTCGGGGCGAGCGGGGAGCACCAGCACTTCCCCGGAACGATCTCGATCGGCACCGAGGCGCTCGCACACACCCTGACCGAGCTGGGCCGCTCGGTGCGCACGTGGGCGGCCCGGGTCGTGTTCGTCAACGGCCACGGCGGCAATATCGAGGCGCTGGAGCGGGCCGTCGCGGTGCTGACGGCAGAGGGCGCGGATGTCGGGTGGCTGCCGTGCCGCCACGGCGACGCGCACGCCGGCCGGCCGGAGACGAGCCTGATGCTCCACCTCGCGCCGCACCGGGTCGATATGTCGGCCGCGGCGCCCGGCGAGACGGCGTCGATGTCCGACCTGATGCCGCGGCTGCGCGCGTCCGGAGTCCGGGCGGTGTCGCCGAACGGCATCCTCGGCGATCCGCGCCAGGCGTCGGCGGCGGAGGGCGCGGCGCTGCTCGCGCGCATGACCGGCGAAGTGGCCGCCGCGATCGTGGCCGGGGCGGCACGCGCCGGGTCACTGCCAGGCGCCGACGGGGCGAACGCATGACCGGCGTGCCGGCCGGGACCGTGCTCAGGCTGGGCACCGACGTGTGGCGATACGCGGACGGCCGGATCCTCGTGGGCGGCGCCCCCACGCGGGTGATGCGGCTGCGTCCCGCGGCGGCCCGACTCGTCGCGGACGGCACGCTGACGGCATCCGACCCCGCGTCCGCACGGCTCGCGGACCGACTGCTGGACGCCGGCATCGCGCATCCCGACCCGGACACCCTGCCGCGGATCCCGCTGGGCGACCTCACGGTCGTCGTCCCCGTGCACGGCCGGCCGACAGAGCTGGAGCGGCTGCTGGCAGGTCTCCGCGAGCTCAGCGTGCTCGTCGTGGACGACGGCACGCCGGAGCCGGTCGCATCCGCCCTCCGTGCCGTCGTCGCGGCGGGGGGCGCGCGGCTGTTGCGCACCGAACGCAACGCGGGGCCGGCGAGCGCGCGCAACCACGGGCTGCGTCACGTGCAGACGCCGTTCGTCGCGTTCGTCGACTCGGATGTGGTGCTCGACGTCGAGGCATTGGCGCGGATGCTGCGCCACTTCGCCGATCCCGGGCTCGCCCTCGTGGGCCCGCGGATCGTCGGCACCGGCCCGGGCCGCACGTGGGTGGAGCGGTACGAGAACGCCCGGTCCTCCGTGGACCTGGGGCGCCGAGCGGCGCTCGTGCGCCCCCGGTCCCCGGTCGCGTGGATCTCCAGCACCTGCCTGGTCGCGCGCGTCGACGCGCTGGAGGGTGGGTTCACCGACGGGATGCGCGTCGCGGAGGACGTCGACCTCGTCTGGCGCCTGGACGAGGCCGGATGGCGGGTGCGGTACGACCCGGCCGTCACGGTCGCACACGAGCATCGGCGCGACATGCGTCGGTGGTTCGGCCGCAAGTTCTTCTACGGCACCGGTGCTGCGGCGCTGGCCGACCGGCATCCTGCCGCTATCCCGCCGGCGATCCTGCGTCCGTGGTCCGCCGTGGTCGTGGTCGCCCTGTGCAGCGTGCGCTGGTGGTCGATCCCCGTGGCGGGCGCGGTCGCCGCCGGCGCCGCGTGGCGGCTCGGGCGGCGACTGGGCACCGGAGCCGACGCGCGCGTCCTGCCGTGGCGGCTCGTGGGCGGCGGGGTGCTGTCGGCGCTGACACAGGTGTCCGCGCTGGCCCTGCGGCACTGGTGGCCGGTCGGGGCGGCGGCCGCCGTCGTGTCGCGACGGGCACGGTGGCTCATCGGCGTCGCGGCGCTCGTCGACGGCGTCATCGAGCACCGGCGGCTGCGCGCGGACCTGGATCTGCCGCGGTTCATCCTCGCGCGGCGGCTGGACGACATGGCGTACGGTGCGGGCGTGTGGTGGGGGTGCCTGCGGCGCGGGAGTTTCCGTGCGCTGCGCATCGAGCTGCGCCCGCCACGCCGGTAGCGGCGGGTCAGAGTTCGACGTTCACCAGGACCGGCTCCGGCTGCAGCAGCAGGCCGAACTCGCTGTGCACGCGGCTGCGGATGAACCGGGCCAGCTCCGCGATCTCGGCCGCGGACGCGCCGCCCCGGTTCGTGAGGGCGAGGGCGTGCTTCGTGGACAGCCCCGCGCGTGAGCGCGGCATCCGGAACCCCTTCCCGAACCCGGAGTGCTCGATCAGCCACGCCGAGCTGACCTTGACGCCCGGCTCGGGCGGGGTCGCCACGGGTGCGACGCCCACGTACTCCTCGAGGGGGATGATCCGCACAGGGTCCCGGTCCGGCGCGACCGGCCACCGCGGGCACTGTGCGGGAAGGGTGCGGGCGACGGATGCCGAGACCACCGCGTTCTGGAAGAACGAGCCGGCGCTGTAGGTGTCCGGGTCGGCGTCGTCGAGCACCATCCCCTTTCCCGCGCGCACGGCGATGATCCGCCGCCGGATTTCGGCCAGCGTGATGGGCTCGTCGGGCTCGAGCGCCAGGGCGGTGCGCAGTTGCGCGCCCGGTACCGGGAGCGCGGCGTCGCCCTGCACGCGCAGTTCGAGCGTGAGCGACACGATCACGGCGGAGCGCTGCGGCTCGGAGCCGTAGTGGTGCTTGAGCACGGAGGTGCGGAAGCCCAGGCCGAGCTCGGCCGCGGGGACCGTGCTGATCTGGCCGGTGTCCTCGTCGAGCAGTTCCACCTCGGCGAGTGTCTGGATGATCTCCTGCCCGTACGCGCCGATGTTCTGCACGGGGGCGGCGCCGGCGGTGCCCGGGATGCCCGACAGCGCCTCGATGCCGGCGAGGCCCCTGCCCACGGCGTACGCGACGACGCCGTCCCAGCTGTGCCCGGCCTGCACGCGCAGCCGAACGTACCCGTCGCGGGCGCCGTCGACGTCGTCGATGCCGGTCGTGAGGATCCGCACGACGGTGCCCTCGAACGGCTCGTCGCCCACGAGCAGGTTCGATCCGCCGCCGAGGACGAACCAGTCGTCGCCGTCGTCCCAGACTCGGTGCAGCGCGTCGACGAGCTCCGCGGTGGTGCGTGCGTCCATCATCCGCGCCGGTGCGGCGCCGGTGCGCAGGGTCGTCAGCCGCGACAGCGGCACGGAGGGCACCTCGGGCATGTCAGTGGAGCCGCACCCGCACCTGGGCCTTGCCGAGCACCGTGGTGTCGGCGTGCGTGACGGTGAGGTCGATGCGCGCCGTCTCGTCGTCGAGGACGCCGACCTTCGCGACGACCGTGACATCGGCCCCGGTCTCCGCGTCGACGAGGACCGGCCGGGTGAACCGGACGCCGTACTCGAGGATGCGTCCGGCGTCGCCGAGCCAGGCGACGACGACCGAGGAGGCCAGGCCCATCGTCAGCATCCCGTGCGCGAGGACCCCGGGCAGTCCGACGCGGGCGGCGACGTCGTCGCGGTAGTGGATGGGGTTGAAGTCGCCCGAGGCGCCCGCGTAACGGACGAGCGATTCGCGGTCGAGGTGGACGGTGCGCTCGGCGACGACATCGCCGACGGAGAGCCCGGTCATTCGTCGCCCCCGATCAGGAGAATGGATGTCGCGGTGACGACGTGCGCGCCCGCGGCATCCGTGATCTCGGCCTCGCTCGTGACCATCGCGCCGGCGCCGACCGCGCGCACGCCGGTGATCGACAGCTGCGCGACGAGCTCGTCGCCGGCCACGATCGGGCGGGTGTAGCGGAAGCGCTGCTCGGCGTGGATGGTGCGCTCCAGCGCGATGCCCGCGTCGGGCTCGGCGAGGAGCTGCTGCAGCGTGAGGTCCTGGATCACCATCGCGAAGGTGGGCGGGGCGACCACGTCGGCATAGCCGAGAGCGCGGGCGGCGGCGGGGTCGGTGTGCTGCGGATCGGTGGCGAACACGGCGCGCGCGAACTCGCGCACCTTCTCGCGTCCGACCAGGTACGGCGCGGTCGGCGCGAACGCGCGACCGACGAGATCGGGGTTCACTGGCACCCGGCCATCCTACCGGGCGGGCGGTCCGGGCCGTCCGGGGCGGCGTCTCCTGGCGGCTACCGCCCGCGTCCGGGAATGTCGCACAACCGGCGGCATCCCTCGAACATCCAGAGCTTCTGTAACACGTACGACGAGACGTCACACAACACGCGGCTTCAGAGCCCCCGCACCCGCAGCTTCTGCGACACGGTCGGCGGGATGTCATAGAACTTGCGGCCTTAGAGCCCCGGCACCCGCATCTTCTGAGACACGCACGCGGAGTCGGTCAGGCGCGCGACCCGCGGCCCCCGCGGACGGCCTTCAGCGCCATCTGCACGGCGATGAACACGACGAAGGCGGCGAACAGGATGTTGCCGAGCATCGGATCGATCAGCGCCGCGAGCCATGCGCCCAGCGCAGTGGTCGTGCACGCGGAGACGCCGATCAGCGCCGCGGCCACCATGTCGACGTTGCCGCGGCGGAGGTTCCCGACGGTGCCCGACAGGGCCGTGGGGATCATCATCAGCAGCGACGTGCCCTTCGCGATGAGGTCGCTCGCGCCGAAGCCCAGCATCAGCGCCGGCACGATGATGATGCCGCCGCCCACGCCCAGAAGCCCCGAGAGGATGCCGGTGACGAGGCCCGTCCCGATGAGGGCCAGCACGCTCAGCACCGTCAGCTCGATCTGCGCGTCACGTGACGGGACCACGAGGAACAGGCCGACGATCACCACGACGAGGAACCCGACGAACGCCCACCGCAGCGCCGTCACCGGCAGCCGCGCGAGCAGCCACGTGCCCAGCTGCGCCCCGACGACCGCCGCGGCGGCGAGGATGAGCGCCGGGATCCACGCCACCGCGTCGTGCACCGCGTACGAGATCACGCCGACCGCGGCGATCGGCACTATCGCCGCGAGCGAGGTACCGGCCGCGCGGCGGTGCTCGAACCCGGCGAGGATCGTCAGCATCGGGACGATGACGGTGCCGCCGCCGACGCCGAACAGCCCGGACAGGAGTCCGGACCCCAGGCCGATCGCGATGAACAGCAGGACCGATCGGGGGGTGCGGTCACTGGTGCTCATCGAGCATCGAGCCTACCGTTGCGGCTGGGTGCACGTGACCTGGGCGGCCGTGGTGCCCGAAATGCCGGCGGGCAGGTCGACAGCGCCGAGATCGGCCGGGGCTGTGGCGGTCGGTCCGGGCGTCCCGGTGGGGCTGGGGGTCGCGCCGACCTCGCCGGTCACTTCGACGCCGCTACCCGAACTGGCCTTGCCGGTCAGACGCAGGGGCTTGTTCTCCTTGAGTGCGGTGAACAGCACCTCGGCCTGACTGCGCACCGGCAGCACCCGGTTGTCGTTGGCCGCATCGTACTGCGTCGGGTACTGCAGGAACACGATGTCCTTGTACGGCACGGACTTCATCGCCATCGCTATCTGCACCATCCGGGTCGGGTTGGCGAGGTTCTGGTCCAGCACCAGCTGCTTCTCGGACACCTGCTGCACGGCCGTGGTCGCCAGACTGAACAGCTTCGTCGGGTCGGACAGCACCCCGCCGGACTGCAGCTTGCGCACGAGCGACGACATGAACTGCTGCTGGTTCGAGATGCGGCCGAGGTCGGACCCGTCGCCGATGCCGTGGCGGATGCGCAGGAACTGCAGCGCCTGCGCGCCGACGAGGGTGTGCTCGCCCTTCTTCAGGTGCAGTCCGGTGTTGCGGTCGTTGATGTCGCCGGCCACGCACACGTCGACGCCGCCGATGGCATCGGACATGTGGATGACGCCGGTCCAGCGGATCGCGGCGGCGAACTGGATGTCCACCCCGGTCAGCTCCTGGATCGTGAGGGCCGTGCACGCCAGGCCCCCATAGCTGTACGAGACGTTCAGCATCTGCGCGCTCATCGCCGAGTAGCGGCCGCCACCGGGCGCCGGACACGATGGGATCGGCACGATCATGTCGCGCGGGAACGACACCACGGTCACCCGGCGCGGGTTGTCGCCGATGTGGACGAGCATCGTGACGTCGTTGCGCTCGCCGCCGTCGTCGTGCCGGCAGCGCGGGAACAGCTTCAGATCCTGCCCCTGGCAGGAGTCGGTGCCCACCAGCAGCAGGTTCACGCCGCCCTCGATCTCGCCGATCGACGGCGGGAGGGGCTTGGCGGACTCGAGCGTGACCGCGTTGTCGGCCACCGTGCTGGCGGTGCTCCACAGCGCGAAGGCGGCCGTGCCCGCCAGGCCCAGGACGACCACGCCCAGCACGACGCCGACGATGGTGGCGATCTGCGCGATCGGGCGCGGCGACCGGAGGTGCCCGTGGCGCGCGAGGGGGGCGCTCCCGGTCTTCCGGCTCATGCTGCGTCCTCTCCGGCCAGTGCCCCGCATCGAACACGGGATGCCGCGCTGTGATCCGCCCCTCGCGGGCATCGAGATTCTACGGCGTGACCCTTCGCGCGGACCCAGGCCGCTCCCAGAATCCGCGTCAGGCGTGGGTTGTGCGCTCGTACCGGCGCACGTGCTCGGACACCCCCGCGAACCGGAACGGCCCCGGCGTCTCGACGGCGGTGGCGTAGTCCTCGCCGGCGACGGCGTCGACATCCTGGTGCAGCCGACGGTACCGAGGGAACCCGATCGGTGCGCGGTCGTCGAGCGCGCGGGCGTCCGCGTCCACACGCAGCACGGCCCGGTAGCCCGGCTGCACGACCCCGGTGAAGAACTCGGACACGCTGCCGGACCCGTAGCTGAAGAAGCCGATGCGACGGCCGGCGAGGTCGGCGTCGTCGTGCTCGAGCAGCGACAGCAGGCCCACGTAGATCGACGCCGTGTAGCTGTTGCCGGTGCGGCGGTTCATCTCCAGGCTCGCGTCGAGCTGCGCGCGTCGCGCCTCGCGATCGAGGCCCGCCCCGGCGATCGTCACGAGCCGGTCGTGCGCCTTGACCGCCATCTTCGTGAACGGCTGGTGGTAGCAGAACCGGTCGATCTGATCGAACCCGACCCCGCCGCGGTCGCGGTACTCCGACCACGCGCCCTCGAGCGAGCGCAGGTAGGCGGCGAGGGAGAACTTGCCGTCCACGAGCGCGGTGGACAGGTAGTTGGGCCGCCAGAAGTCGGCGATGTCGTCGGTGTACAGGCCCGTGACCGGCTCGATCTCGACGAGCGCGGGGTCGGCGGTGACCAGGAACGCGACCGCGGCGGCGCCCTGCGTGGGCTCTCCGCTGGAGTCCAGTGCGTACCGGGCGACGTCGCTGGCGATCACGAGCACCTTCTCGCGCGGATCCCGCGCCACGATCCCGAGCGCGAACTGGAGCGCCGCGGTCGCGGAGTAGCACGCCTGCTTGAGCTCCACGACCCGGCAATTCTCGCCCATGCCGAGCAGGGAATGCACGAACACACCGGCGGACTTGGACTGGTCGATCCCGGACTCGGTGGCGAACAGGAGAGTGCGGATGCCGTCGGCCCCGTGCCGCTCGAGGATCTGCGCGGCGGCCTGGGCGCCCATCGTGACGATGTCCTCGTCCGCGGCCGGGACGCTCATCTCGGTCTGGCCGATGCCGATGTAGTACTTGTTCGCATCCACGCCGTTGTGCTCGGCGAGCGCGCCCAGGTCGAGCACCTGGTGGGCGGTCGCGAACGCGAGGTCGTGGATGCCGACGCGCAGGGCGGAACCCGTCATCGCGCCTTCCTCTCGATCGTCAGGTGGGCGGCCATCAGCTCGCCCGGGTTGGTCTGCGCGGCCATCAGCGACAGCTCGCCGCACAGCACGGTCGCCGCGCACAGCACTGCCAGGCGCCGTGCGTTCTCGCCGGGCGCGCGGTCATCGGCGACGCAGTCCAGCCGCGCGAGATTCTCGCCGACGAACGGCAGGTCCTTGCCGTTGCCGACGGTGCCGACGATGAGGTTCGGCAGCGTGCAGGAGAAGTACAGGTCGCCGCCCCGCACCTCGGCGTGCGTGATGCCCTGCGACCCTTCGACGATGTTCGCGGCATCCTGCCCGGTGGCCAGGTAGAACGCGAGCAGCATGTTCGCGTAGTGCGCGTTCGCGCTGCGCAGGCCCCCTGCGGTGATGGTGCCGATGAGGTTCTTGCGCACGTTCAGCTCGGCGATCGCCTCCGGGCTGGTGTGCAGCCGCCGGGTGACCACCTCGCGCGGGATGAGCAGCTCGGTGACGATGTTCTTGCCGCGGCCGAGAATGCCGTTGACGGCGGTGGCCTTCTTGTCGGAGCAGTAGTTGCCCGAGATCGACCCGTACCGCAGCCCGGGGACCGTGGACAGGATGTGGTCCATCAGCCGATCGCTGGCCAGGGTCACCATGTTGTGGCCCGAGGCATCCCCGGTCGTCAGCTCGAACCGGACGAACAGCAGGTTTCCGACGATCTGGTGGTGGATGTCGACGAGCCGGGCGAATCTGCTGGCGCCGGCGACGACCTGCTGCAGCTCGTCACGGCGGGCGTTCAGGGCCTGCATCGCCGCGACCGCGGTGCCGGCGTCGTCGGCCTCGAACAGGACCGACCGCGCCATCCGCTCGTCCACGAGGGTCGCGACGATCCCGCGCTCGGTGAGCGTGGAGACCTTCGCGCCGCGGCCCACCGAGGGCCACAGCGGCGTCTCGTAGGTGGCCAGCGGCACCTCCTGCAGCCCGGTCATCACGTTGCCGGAGACGGAGATGGGCCCGACCCACTTCAGCGGGACCGGTGCGGTGTGGATCGTGTCGTCCCTCATCGGTACTTCCTCGTCTGGGCGCTGCGCGCGCTGTAGGCGGCCGCGTCGATGCCTCGCAGCGCGCAGAACTCCCGCACGTCGCCGCGCAGCAGCAGGTCGGTCGTGGTCAGCGCCGCGGGCGCGGATGCCCCGAGCAGCGCGTGCAGCTGCGCGAGCTGCTCGAGCCAGGCCCGGATGAGTCCGATCAGGGCGTCCTCGCCACCGCGGAGCACGGCCTGCAGGAACACGCCGGACACCCCGACGGCGCGGGCGCCGAGCGCGAGCGCGCGCATCACATCCAGTGGGGTGCGCACCCCGCCGGAGGCCAGCAGCACCGGCATCCGGACGCCGTCGGCGGGCGTCGCGGCATCCAGGAGGCAGCACGCGGCGGACTGCCCCCAGCCGGCCATGAACGCATAGTCCGCGACCGCGCGCCGCGAGTTCTCGATGCGCGCGAAGTCGGTGCCGCCGGATCCGCTGACGTCGGCCAGGCGCACACCGAGGTCGGCCAGCAGCGCGAGGGTCGGCCGGCTCAGGCCGAAGCCGACCTCCTTGACGACGACGGGCACGTCGACGGCCCGGACGATCGCCTCGATCGCGGCCGGCCAGGCGGAGAACCCCCGGCTGCCCTCGGGCATGACGGTCTCCTGCACGCTGTTGACGTGCAGCTGCAGCGCGTCGGCCCCGAGCAGGTCGACGGCGCGGCGGGCGTCGTCGGGGTCGGCGTCCGCGCTGAGGTTCGCCATCACGAAGCCGTCCGGGTTCTCGTCGCGCAGCACGCGGAACGAGGGGATCGTGTCGGGTTCGCGCAGGGCGATGCTCATCGACCCGGAGGCTATCGCGACACCGGTCTCGCGGGCGGCGACAGCGAGGGCCCGGTTTATCTCGCCGGTGCGGGCGCTGCCGCCGGTCATGCCGTTGATGTAGAGCGGGGCGATCCAGCCGGCGTCGGCGACATCCGTGGCCAGGCTCACGCCGGCACGGTCGATGCCGGCCAGCGCATGGTGGACGAAGTGGATGTCGTCGAAGTCGTTGCGCGGCGGTCGGTCGGCCTGCTGTGCGGCGGCGAGGTCGACGTGCTGGTCTTTGCGTTGGCTACTCATGGATGGTCCCGTTCGTCTCCTGGACGTGCAGGTCCAGGTGACGGATGTCGTTCAGCTCCCACTCTGTCAGCATCCGGTGGATGTCGGCGTCGGGCGGGGCCAGGACGATGCCGCAGTCGCCGCCGCCGGCGCCGGACGACTTGGCCGCGGCGCCCGCAGCGTCGGCGATCTCGCACAGCGCGGTCAGGGCCGGCGTCTCGATCTGCAGCCCGGCATGGCGGGCGAGGTCGCCGAGGGCCGCGCGCGCGCGGCGGATGGCGGTCAGGGTGGCGTCGGCATCCTGGCCCTGCAGCGCGGCGATCAGCTGCTGCACGGCGGCGCGGCTGTCGGTGAGGAACTCACGGTAGCGGCTGTCGCCGGCGGACTTGCGGTGCTGCACGCTGCCGACCAGTCGCTCGGTGGAGGCGGGCTGGCCGGTCCACCCCACGAGCAGGCGGAGCCCCGCCGGCGCGGGCAGCCGCCGCACCGACAGACCAGGCCACGGCCGGTCCAGGAGCGTCTGCACCCCGGTGGACGCGAGCTCGCCGCGCAGCTGCTCGCGGTCGGGGGCGCTGTAGGCAATCCACCCGCCGAACGTTGAGGCCGCGACATCCCCGCCGGACGCGGACGGCGACACCTGGATTGTCGCGAGCAGCGCGAGCCGGAACAGCGCCAGCGGGTCCAGGTTCAGACCGTACAGCCGGTCCAGGGCGCGCACGGTCGCGACGGTCACGGCTGCGGACGAGCCGAGCCCGAACTTGCGGCCGGACACGTCGTCGAGGCGGCTGGAGATGCGGATGTCGCAGAACAGGGGCGGGATGCCGCGCTCGGCGGCGAGCTGCTCGACGACGCCGATCGCCGACAGTACGTAGTCGTACGGGGCGTGGTCCTGGTCGAGCACGACGACCCCGTCGTCGCGGCTCCACAGCAGCGGCGCACGACCGTACTGGGCGGATGCGATGGTGCCGTGCCCGTCGGCGGGCTCGACCTCGACGGCGATGTGCCGGTCGACGGCCACCAGGACGGACGGCTCCCCCGGCTCGACGACGGCGTACTCCCCCGCGATGAACAGCTTTCCGGGCGCCTGCTCGCGGATCATGCCGACGCCTCCACGAGGTGGGCGCCGGGACCCGCATGCGCGGCGATGAGCCGGCCGGTGGCGATGTCGGCGGTCAGGGCGTCGCGGACGATGTCGACGTCCGCGGCCGCGCACACGAACACGACGTTGGGTCCGGCGTCGGCGGTGGCGTATGCCTCGAGCCCGTGTGCGCGCAGCCGCGCGGCGGCATCGAACAGGGCCACGCTCGTCGGGGCGAGGTAGCGGATCGGCGGCCGCGAGCCCATGATCGCGGCGTGCATGCGCAGCGCGTTCGACTCGGTGAGCTCGCCGATCCCGGCGACGTCACCGGCGGCGAACGCCGCCTGCATCGCGACGAGGTCGGCGGCGGCCGCGCGCTCCCACGCGTCGGCGTACGGGGAGGTCTCGCGGGTGCGGCGCATGGCCTCGCGGCTGGAGACGGCCTTGGCGCCGGCATCCACCACGGCGATCACCATGCCCAGGTCGGGACCGGCGATCGGCTCCGCGAACGAGGTCGCGTCGTCGGTGCCGGCGTGCCAGATCGCAGTGCCGCCGATGATCGACCGGCAGGCCGAGCCGGAGCCGCGGCGGGCGAGGCGGCTGAGCGCACGCTCGTCGAGGGCGAGGCCGTACGCGTCGGCGGCCGCGACCGCGAGCGCCGCGAATCCCGACGCGGACGATGCGAGCCCCGCGCCGGTGGGGACGGAGTTGCGGGTGTCGACCCGGGCGCGGTGGGACGAGCCGGCGAGAGCGCGGACGAGGTCGAGGAACGCGGTGATCCGGGCCGCGGCGGTGCCGGTGGCCGGCACTCCGTCGAAGAGGATCTCGTCGGCGTCGGCGGACCCGTCGAGGTCGACGACGGTGGTGGTGGGGAAGACGTCGAGCGTGAGCGACAGGCTGCCGGTGGCGGGGATGATGAGGGCGTCGTCGCGCTTTCCCCAGTATTTGACGAGGGCGATGTTGGGATGGGCGACGGCGGTGCTCATGCGGTGATGTCTCCGGGGCGCAGCGTCCAGGTGCGCTCGGCACCCTGCTCGCGCATCGCGGCGGCGACGGCATCCGCCTCGGCCGGGGTGCCGGACAGGGCGAGCACGCAGCCGCCGCGGCCGCCGCCGGTGAGCTTCGCGCCGAGGGCGCCCGCAGACAGGGCCGCGGCGACCAGACGGTCCAGCAGCGGGCTGCTCACGGTGAGCTCGCGCAGCAGGTCGTGCGTGTCGGTCATCCGCTGCCCGAGGCGGGCGCGTTCGTCGGCGGCGAGGTCGTCTGCCGCGCGTTCGGTGTGCTCCTGGATCCGAGCGAGGATGCCGGCGACCCGGGCCGGTTCGGCGGCCTTCAGCGCGGCGACGGCGGTGACGGCCTCGCGGGTGCGGCCGTGCTCCCCGGTGTCGGCGATCACGAAGACGCCGTCGAACGCGGACGGCAGCGCCCGCATCCGGCCGGCGCGGAACCACAGCGGCGCGTCGGCGACGACCGACCGCGCGTCAAGTCCACTCGGGGTGCCGTGCGCCACGCGCTCGGCGGCCTGGGTGAGCTCGAACAGCTCCTGCGCGCCGAGCTCCGCCCCGTAGTGGCCGGCGATCGCGGCGGCGATCGCGGCGGCGACGGCGGCGCTGGAGCCGAGGCCCCGCTCGGCCGGGATCTCGCCGTCGATGCGGACCGCCAGTCCACTCCCGTGCCGGCCCGGCGTGGCATCCTTCCCGAGGAACCGGAGCGTCTCGGTGAGAGCGGTGACCGGCGCGGCGAGCAGGTCGGGGGCGGCGGCCACGGGCCCCCGATACAGCACCGAGTCGATCCACAGCGGCCGGTCGGTGGCGGTGACGGATGCCGTGAGAGTGAGGCTGTGCACGGGCAGCGCTATCGCGGGTGCACCGTGCACGACGGCGTGCTCGCCCAGGAGGATCACCTTGGCATGCGCGGTGGCGGTGCCGGCGGGCGCCTTCCCCGCGGTGCGGCGGGTCCCCGGGTCCCAGAGGCGACCTGTCACGCCGGCCATGTGTCTCCTGGGGTGTCGGGAAGCGGGATGCCGCGGCGGGGCGCGGGCGTGCGGCGCACGCGGCGGGTCTGGCCGTCCATCCTCGCGGGTGCGCCGTTGCGCACGCCATCCGTCGATTTTATCCGCAGTGGGCCGGGCGCTGGCTGGGACCGAGCCGAACGCGGGGCTACTGTGGCGACATGACGGGTTACCAGGTTCTCGAGATCGGTGCGCCGGAGCGCTGGCGCGACTACTACGGCGGGTTCAGTGCGGCCTCTTCGCGCGACGGCCGGCGCGTGGTCGACCACGAGCTGACGATGCAATACATCGGGATGACGGCGAACGCGTACGAGCCCGGCGAATCCGTCGACTACTGGCACCGGCACGACCGGATCGAGGAGCTGTACGTGTTCCTGGCCGGGAAAGGCCAGATGGGGCTGGACGACGAGGTCGTGGACGTCGCCGCCGGCACCGTCGTGCGCGTGGGCCAGGGGGTGTGGCGCTCGTGGCGGTGCGTTCCCGACAGCCCGACCCAGCTGCGCTGGCTGTGCATCCGCGCGGGCGACGAGCAGCTGCCGCACCTGCCCGACGACGGCATGCGCGACACCGCGCGCCCGATGCTCTGGGACTGACGACTTCGCGTCACGAGCGGTCGGCGGGACCTCCGGCGAGGAACCGCTGCACGAGCTCGTCCGGCAGCGGCGCGCTCTTGAGCCCTCGTTCGTCGTCATGCACCGTCCACACCCGGGTCTCGAACCCCTCAACGCAGACGACATCCCCGCGCCGGAGGGTGTGCCGGATGTCGAAGCTGCGCTGCTTCACCTCGGCGATCTCGCTCGTGATGGCGACGTCGTCCCCGTACCGGCACGGGGCGCGGAACGAGGCACGGGTCTCGACGAGCGGGCAGCCGAGGGCGCCGAAGCGCGCGAGCATTTCCTGCTTGGGCCAGCCGGCAGCCTCGTACAGCATCGCCGTGCCGTGGTCGAACCAGCGGAAGAACTGCGGGTTGAAGACGATGCCGGCGGGGTCGCAGTCGCCCCATTCCACCCGCCGGGTCAGCGTGTTCGCGAGCATTCAGCCCTTGCCTCTCTCGTCGAAGACGCGCTTGGCCTTCATCTCGGCCTTGGGCAGCGTCCCCGGCGCGACGATCTCGACGGTGCAGCGCACCTCGCAGCGAGACCGGATCTCCGACTCGAGCGCGGCGGCGGCGGCCGAATCGGTGTGCTCGGCCACGACGGTCATCACGTCCAGTCCGTCCGGGCGCGTGCTGAGCCGGATCTGGAACTCGTCGCCGGCGTCCGGCAGCGCGCGCACGGCCTCCTCGATCTGCACGGGGAAGAACTTGATGCCGCGCAGGTTGATGAGGTCGTCTGCGCGGCCGGTCAGACATCCCATGCCGCGGACGTGGTTGCGTCCGCATGCGCACGGCTCGTGCGACAGGCGCGTGTAGTCCCCGACGAGGAAGCGCAGCTGCGGGGAGCTCTCGGAGTCGAGGCTGCTGCACACCGTCACGCCACGTTCGCCCTCCGCCACCGGCTGCAGCGTGTCGGGGTCGACGGTCTCCCACACCTGGATGTCCTCCATCAGGTGGATGAACGTCTCGTCGCCGGTCTGCGACTCGGGGCAGGAGTATCCGCCGCAGTGCGGGGACACCTCGGTGCAGCCGTAGAACTCGACGGTCTGCGCGCCCCACAGCCCCTGGATCCGCTCGAGCGTGCCGGGGATGCCGGAGAACGGCTCACCGCCCTGCACTATCCACTTGATCGAGCTGGCGGCGGGATCCAGTCCCATATCCTGCATCGTGCGGGCCAGGTACAGCGCGTACGACGGCGTGCACACGAGCACCTGCGGGGTGAACCGGTCGATGATGCCGGCCCGGGCCTTGGCATCCAGTCCGCCGCCGGGGATCACCGGCAGGCCCATCTTCGCGAGCGCGTACTGCACGCCCCAGGCGAACACGTGCGGCCCGAAGCCGACCATGGGGAACGCGGCATCCCCGGTGCGCAGCCCGCCCGAGTGCAGGGCGCGGGCGTTGGCCTGCTCCCAGTGCCGGCGGTCGTAGTGGGTGTAGCGGAACACCCGGGGCACGCCGGTGGATCCGGATGACGAGAACAGCATCCATCCGCGGTCGTGCCACTGCTCCGGACCGCACGTCGAATACGTGCCGTATGGCGGGTGGGCAAGGGCGTCCGCCATCATCTCCTGCTTCGTGACGACGGGCCAGTTCGCGAGCATCGAGTCCACGGACGACACGTCGGTGGGCGCGACCCCGAGCCGGTCGAACCGGGCGCGGTAGAACGCGCTGTTCTCGTACAGGAACGGCGCGAGCACGGCGATCTTCTCGTCCTGCACCTCGCGGATCCGCTCGCGCGACCAGGTGTCCTTCGCGGACCAGTAGTCGGCCGAGTGCGGCCGCTCGCGGTCCTCGTGGTACTTGTCCAGCACCGTCATCCACTCGGCGCGCGTCTGCTCTGCTCTGGTCCCTGCTGCCGTCATCGTGTCCTCCTCGACACCGGATCTCGTGCTCGCTCCGCTGTGGGCGTTTCGTCTGTCGACCCCGTGAGCTATAGTGAGTTCTAATTCAGAACTTACCACAGGAGGGCTCATGGGCGAGCAGAATCTTCAGGCGATGATGGACGGCGAGACCAGCATCGTCGACCGCTTCTACCGCAACCACCCGAAGACGGCGCTGAACATCTTCGGGGTGATGATGCCGGTGGACGCCGTGCGCGCGGAGTTCACGACGTGGCGCGATGAGCAGCAGTCGTGGCGCAAGGGCGTCGCCCTGCACGACCAGAGCTACCACATGCACAATCTGCGGGTGCGCGGCAAGGACGCCCTGGCGCTGTTCTCGCACCTGGGAGTGAACTCGTTCGCCACGTTCCGCCCGGGGGCGGCGAAGCAGTTCGTGGCGTGCTCCCCGGAGGGGTACGTGATCGGCGACGCGATCCTGTACTACCTGGACGATGAGGACTTCCTGCTCGTGGGCAACCCCGCCTCGACGGACTGGGTCCAATACCATGCCGAGACCGGCGACTTCGACGTGCAGGCGGACCTCGATCCGGTGTGGGCGCTGAACAAGGACAAGCGCCGCCTCGTCTACCGCTACCAGGTGGAGGGTCCGAACGCTTACACACTGCTGGAGGAGCTGAACGGCGGTCCGCTGCCGGAGATCAAGTTCTTCCGCTCGGCGACGATCTCAATCGCGGGCCACGAGGTGCACGCCATGCGGCACAGCATGGGCGGCGTGCCGGGCCTGGAGCTGTCCGGTCCGTGGGACGAGCGCCGCGATGTCAAGACCGCGCTCGTGCAGGCCGGCAAGAAGCACGGCCTGCGGCAGATCGGGTCGCTGGGCTACTTCAGCACCGTGATCGAGTCGGGCTGGTGGGCAGTGCCCTTCTCGGCCGTCTACACAAGCCCACAACTGCGCGGGTACCGCGAGTGGCTGAGCGATCGCAGCGCGTCGGCGCGGATGTCGCTCGGCGGCAGCTTCTACTCCCCCGACCCCGAGGACTACTACGCCACCCCGTGGGACCTCAACTACGGCCACATCGTGAAGTTCGACCACGATTTCATCGGCCGCGCCGCCCTCGAGAAGCTGGCCGACCAGCCGCACCGCAAGAAGGTCACCCTGCTGTGGCATCCGGACGACTTCGTGCAGGTGTTCCAGCGGCTCGTGCAGGACGGACCCACCGCCTTGCACATCGACCTGCCGGTGGCGGCGACCGGCCGCCTCCACTACGACAAGGTGCTGGACGGCGACGGCAACCACGTCGGATTCGGCACGTATCCTGCGTACAGCTACAACGAGCGGGCGATGATGTCGCTCGGGTCGATCGACGAGGCGCTGGCGGTGCCGGGCACGGAGCTCACCCTGATCTGGGGCGAGGACGGCGGCGGCACCCGCAGCGGCGGGATCGTCGAACCGCACGAACAGATCAGCATCCGGGTCACTGTGGCCCCGAGCCCGATCAGCGACACTGCCCGCGAGTACCGGGCGAGGTCGACGGCCGAGCTCACCGGTGAGCCGATGGCCTGAGGGGCGGATCATGCCGCAAGCACCGACGATCACCTCCGTCCAGCGCACCGGGTCCCTGCTCCAGCAGGGGGCGGCGTCGCTCGTGCTGCGCGAAGCGTTCTTCCGGGTGCGCCGGTTCGACGACTTCCAGCGGGTGCTGGAGATCTCGCGGTCGGTGCTCGCGCGGACGCTGAAGGCACTCGTCGCCGACGGCATCCTGGAACGCCGGCTGTACCAGAGCCGTCCCGACCGCTATGAGTACGTGCTCACCCCTGCCGGGCGTGCGCTGTATCCCGTGTTCCTCGCGATGAAGGACTGGGGCGACACGTGGCTGGGCGGCGACGGGACCGACGTCGTGCTCACGCACCGCACATGCGGGAACATCTGCCGGCCGGCGATGCGCTGCGACCGGTGCGGCGAGGTGATCTCGGCGACGGACATGACGTACGAGGTCCGCGAGCGGGGCGAGGCGGACGCCGCGGCGACGTAGCGCCGAGCGAGACAGCACCGGATCAGCGATCGGGCACGGGCCGTTCGTCGCCGGCGTCCGCCGCGAGCCGGGAGCCCACACGCCGGGAGGCGCGGAACGCCCACCACGCGAGCGGGTGGTGGCTCCCCTTGCGGTAGACCCGGTGCGGCAGGTGCACGTCCACCGGCAGGGGGTACCCGGCCGCGACGCGCAGGCTCGGCAGGATCACGGCGGCGGCGGCCGCGTAGCCGAGGTCGGACGGGTGCAGGCGGTCGTGCGCGGAGAACATGTCCTCGGGCTCGCGCCGGAACAGCGGTCCGAGGGTGTCCGCGAGGGACACCGAGCGACCGCCGGCGCGGAGCACGACGATGGCCTGCCCCGTGGCGAGCACGCGGCTGTACCAGTGCGCGAAGAACCGCAGCGGTTGCGTGAACGGGTGGATGGTGCCGAGATCCGGGCAGGTCGCGACGACGACGCGGGTGCCGTCGTGACGGAGCTTGCCCACCACCGCCGACAGCGACCACAGCGCGTCGGTCAGGCGCTTGAGGTGCATCACGTCGTTGGCGCCGATCACGATGACCACGACATCCGGCACCCCGGCGGTGCGCAGCTTCGCGAGCTGAGGGACCAGCGCGACGGACTCCGCGCCGATGTCGGCGACGTTCGTGAGCACCACGGAGCGGCCGGATGCTTCGACGAGACCCTTCGCGAGGAGGACGCCCGGGGTGCTGTCGGGGTCTTCCGACCCGTAGCCGACCGCGAGCGAGTCGCCCATCATCCCGAACGCTATCGGAGGTCTCTCGTCGTCGCCGAACCGGCCGGTGCGCACGGGAAGCGATTCGTCGCGGGTGGGCAGGAGCCGCGCACGGGCGAGGACTCCCTCCGCCGTCGTGACGACCACGAGCGCCGTGACGAAGCCGACGATGGCGCCGAGAGCGGATCCGACGGCGCGCAGCAGCCGCAGGCCGCGAGACGGCGGCATCCGTCGCTCACTGCCTCGTGCGCCCATTGCCGCTCCCGAGGCCAGGCTATTCCTTCGCGCCCGCGTGTGGCACGCGGTGTCTACGGAGCGAACCGGCGCTGCAGGTCGGCGTAGCCGAGCGCGCCGTCGAGGAAGCCGAGGGTGCCGGACTCGCGCAGCTCGCGGCCCGCCCGTTCGAGCGCGCTGAACGCGGCGCGGGCGAGACTGCCGCCCACGCTGACGCGCGTGACACCGAGGGCGAACAGCGTCGGCGCGGACAGGACGTTCGCGGTGAGCCCGGCGACGACGTTCAACGGTGCCGGGATCTCGGCGGCGAGCCGCCGGATCGTGTCCTCGTCGTTGACACCGGGCACGAAGATGCAGTCGGCGCCCGCGTCGAGGTAGTGGCGCGCCCGCCGGATCGTCTCGGCGAACGGGTCGCCGTCGGTGCCGACGAAGTAGGCGTCGGTGCGCGCGTTCAGCACGAACGTGCCGCGCGGCGCGGCGGCGCGGGCGGCGGCGATCCGGGCGGCGGCGTCGTCGATGGGGAGCAGGCCGCCGTGGATCGTGTCTTCGAGGTTGGCGCCGGCGACGCCGATCTCGGCGGCGCGGTGCACGGTGCGGCCGACGGCGTCGGGCGTGTCACCGTAGCCTGCCTCGAGGTCGGCGGTCACCGGGACGTGCACGGCGGCGACGATGTCGGCGACCCGTGCGAGCATCGTCTCCGCCTCGATGGTGCCGCCGTCGGCGATGCCGCATGCCCAGGCGATGCCCGCGCTCGTGGTGGCGATCGCGGGGAAGCCGAGCTGCTCGAGGATCCGCGCGGATCCCGCATCCCAGGCGTTCGGGAGCACGAACCCGGGGCCGGAGTGCTGCGCGAGGAAGGCCGTGGCGCGGTCCGTGGACACCGGTCAGCCCTTGAGCGCGGAGAGGACGTTGCCGGCGGGGTCACGGAACCAGGCGATGTCCGGCCCCCGCCCGTTGCCGCGGGCGATGCCCTTCTCGTCCGTCCCGAAGTCGGGGTCGCGGTATATCTTCGTGACGACGCCGCGGGCGTTCAGGTCGTCGACGGCGGCCTCGACGTCGTCCACGGCGAAGTTCAGGACCGTGAACCCGGCGGGTTCGTGGTCGGGCTTCGCGTAGACGAACACGTGCGCGCCGGAGCCGAGGGTGAGGTCGAGGGCTCCCATCGCGTTCTGCGCGATGTCGAGCCCGAGTGTGTCGCGGTAGAAGGTCTCCGCCGTGGCGATGTCGTCGACGCTGAAGCCGCTGAAGGCGTTGCGGGGTGTGAAGCCTGTCATGGCTCAAGCATCGGCCGTCCGCGACGCGGCGTCCAGGCCGGTTCCGCACGGGGTGAGCAGGGCGTCGGCGAGGTCCGGCGTGATGCCGGGGACCTGATCGATGGGAACAGCGAGGGCGAGCAGGGCTCGGCTGAAGTAGTTGCGGACGGCGGCGGCGAGCGTGATGTCGACGATCTGGCGGTCGCTGAAGCCGACCTCGCGCAGCGCCCGGGTGTCGTCGTCGGTCATCGCGGCGGGGTCCGTGGAGAGGCGTTCCGCGTAGGTCATGACGGCGATGTCGGCGTCGGAGAGCCCTGCGTCCTCGTAGTCGCGTCCGACGCGGGCCAGCTGCTCCTCCCCCATGCCGCCGGCGCGGAGCATCTTCCGTCCGTGGGCAAGGAGGCAGTGTGGGGACGGGATGGCGCGGGCGGCGCCGAGGGTGGCGAGCTCGAAGGTGCGGATCCCGATGGAGGGGACGACCGCGCGCATGAGGGCCTGGAACGCGGCGTGGGCGTCGGGGTTGATGGCCATCGCCTGGGTGTACTGGTAGACGAACCCGTCGGCGTTCAGGTCGTCGGCGTACATCTGGGCGGCATGTCCTTCGACCTCGTCCGCTGTGGGCGGATGGACGATCATGACTCCTCCAAGGGTCCGGGCGCGGTCGGTGCCGGATGAGGCGTCGGCGGACGCGAGGAATGCGGCCGGGATCGGCCGGCACTCTCAGTGTGAACCTTCGCCGTTGGCGAGTCGATACTCGGTCGCGCGCCGTCACGCGTCGGTCACGGTATTTCGACGGCGGGTAATGTGGAGACACCGGGAGAGGTACTTCCTCTTCACCCGACCCGGTCATGCTGATTCAGCAGCGCTGCCCCGCGCACGGCTCGTTGGTGACGGGTGCGTGGGGCGGCGCGGGCCTGTCCGCCATGCGGGTGGGCAAGGCCCCGCTGACAGAAGAACGAAGCGCCCCCGCTCAAGCATCCCCCGACGCGAGCGGGGGCGCTTCTCGGCGCCCCGGTAAGGGACGACGATAACAGCGCCGGGGGCCCCTGCAACTCACCCCGGAAGGTGAAAGGTGGGTTTCGTTGTGCCTGGGGCCCGACGAAGACATGACAAAACCCCCGGGTGGAGCCGGGGGTTCTGCGTAGCAGGAGCGGGGCTTGAACCCGCGACCTCACGATTATGAGTCGTGCGCTCTCACCAACTGAGCTACCCTGCCGCGAGGCATCCCGAACCTTGTCCGTGATGCGTGCGAGCCCCGAGTCAGGATTGAACTGACGACCCCTTCCTTACCATGGAAGTGCTCTGCCACTGAGCTATCGGGGCGTGCCCGGACGTCCGGGCAACCAGATCAGAATATCAGAGCGGCCAACGATTCCCGAACCGTGACGGCTGTGCTCAGCACTGGTTGTGTGCCCGCAGCCACGGGAGCGGGTCGATCGGCGTGACGCCGTCCTGCCGGATCTCGAAGTGCGTGTGCGCACCGAACGAGAAGCCGGTGTTTCCAGTCCGGCCGAGGTACTGGCCCACGGTGACCTTCTGCCCGGCGCGCACCTGAAGCGACCCGTACTGCATGTGCCCGTACAGGCTGGCCCAGTGCTGGCCGTTGATCTCGTGGTCGATGACAACGGCCACGCCGTACCCCTGGTAGCCCTGCTGCGCGACCCGGACGGTGCCGTCGGCGATCGCCTGCACGTGCGCACCCGATCCCGGCGTGAAGTCGACACCGGTGTGGAACTCACCCGGTCGCCAGCCGAACCCGTACGTGATCGGCACGCCGACCGCGAACGGCCACTGCACCGCGCACGCGGGGTTGTTCGTGAAGAAGCTGCTCGTCGCGTGCGAGATGCCCGTGGTGCCCGCCATCTCGGACAGCGTCGCGGTCGTGTAGTTCGCCGACCGGTCGAGCTCGGTGCCGGTGGAGGCGTCTTGCGGCGCCACATACGCCTGGATTTCGCCGCTGCCGGCAGGTGCGACATCCCCCGCGGGGTGCACGTGCGACGTACCCGCGAGCTTCGTGTCGGGCGACGCCACCGCATCGGCGGGCAGCGTCATGCCGACGGTGAGCAGCCCCACGGCCACGATCGCGCCGACGGATGCCGACGCCGTCGCCATCCGCTTGATCGAGGTCTGCCCGGCGCGCCGACGCCCGGTGGTGCGCTTCTTCTTCGTCGGCGTCGCGGTGTCCGCGGGGACGTCCTCGGTGTCGGCCGCTTCGGCCTCGACGGCGGCATCCGGCTGCACCGTCGTCTCGCCGGTGAACGAGAACAGGCGTACCGCGGCCTCGAACTCGTCGACGGCCGGCGCCGTCTTCACCGGCGCGGTGGCGGTGGGGATCGGCGCTGTCAGCGCGGCCGGCTCGACGGGCGGCGCGCTCAGGAAGGCGGGCTCGACGGACGGCACGACGGGCCCCGCCGGCGTGACGACGGAGGTCTCGCGCAGCGCCATCCACTCGGCGACGGTCGGAGAGACCGGCTCGACGACGGTGGCGGCGCTCAGCCGCCGTGCGCGGCGCGGGTGAATGGATGCCGACGGGGATGCCGTCGGCGCCGCTTCCACGGTCGACGCCACCTGAGGCGACGGAGCGATGTCCTGGCCGGCGCCGGCCGTGGTGGTCAGCGGCTCCTCCGCCGGCATGGGCGATGTCTGCGGACGCCGGCGTGCGCGACGCCGCGTCATCGGCTCCGGTCGTGCCGGCGGCGTGGATGCCGCGGGCTCCGAGACCTCGACGAGTTCGACGGATACGGGCTTCGGCGCCGTGGTGCTCGCCGGCGCCTCTTCCACCAGGACGTCGGGGGCCGTGGATGCCTCAACCGACGCGACGACCGACGTATCGGCAACCGACGTATCGGCGACCGACGCGGGAGCCGTCTGGACCGACTCGTCTGCGGGTGCATCCGTCGCGGCGGTCAACACGGCGGCAGCCGGAAGGGACCACACCGTCGTCGCGGATTCACGCTGCGCGGCAAGCCGACGGGCCTCCGCCCGCGTCATCACGGAATGCGCCTTCGCCGCGGCCACCTCGACCTTGTCCTTCGCGTCGACATCCGCCGCCTGGGCAGGCGCGGATGAGGTGCGGGCGGAGCGCCGCGTGCGCGCGGGTTCAGCCATAGACGCGTCAAAGGGCAAGGGGCATGCTCTCGGATCGGGTCGCTCAGAGGGGCAACGGTCGGACGTCAGAATCTGATCACTTGCGCCATGCGGGGGTTCGGCGAAAGTAACGAATGGGTAAACACTACCTCGATAGGGCTGGGAATGCCATGTACTCAGCCGATATATCGTCAGCGGCCGCCGATCGCGGCATCCAGCGCCGCGAACAGCTCTGGACCGGCCGCGATCGTGAGGTTTTTCCCCGGCCGGCCCCCGGGGATTCCGCCCACGCGCCCGCCGGCCTCCTCGACGAGCAGGGCGCCCGCCGCGTGGTCCCAGGGGTTGAGTCCGCGCTCGAAGTACCCGTCGAGCCGGCCGGCCGCGACGTAGGCGAGATCCAGGGCCGCGGAGCCGATGCGCCGCAGGTCGCGGGCCAGCGGCATCGCGCGCTCCACGCGGGCCAGGTCGCCGGCGTGCGTGGCCGGGTCGTAGCCGAACCCGGTCGCCAGCAGCGCGCCGACGTCGACCGGCATCGGGTTCACCTGCAGTCGGGTCGGGCCGGCCGCGGTATGCACCCACGCTCCCCCGCCGCGGACGGCCGTGAACAGCTCGTCGATGGCGGCGCCGTAGACGGCGGCGGCGAGCGCGGTCCAGGTCGTCGGATCCGGCGGACCCTCGACGGCGGCGATGCTGACGGCGTACGCCGGGATACCGTACGCATAGTTGACGGTGCCGTCGATCGGGTCGACGACCCACGTGATGCCGGAGGTTCCGACATCCGCCCCCGACTCCTCGCCGAGGAACCCGTCGCCCGGGCGCGCGTCCGCGAGCCGGCGACGGATCAGCGCCTCGACCTCACGGTCGGCCGCTGTCACGATGTCGGCCACGCCGGACTTCGTCGCCGCGATGTGCACGCCTTCGGCGCGGCGCCTACGGGCGAGTGCGCCGGCTTCGCGGGCGATGCCGGCGGCCAGCTGGGCGAGATCGTCGGAGAGAGCCATCCCTCCACGCTAGCCCGACAGCAGATACCGACGACCGAATCCCCGGATGCGGCCGTCGACGATCGTCATCGCTGCGGGGGCGCAGGCGGCGGCGGGAACCCTTCGTACCCCGGCGCGGCGGGCGGTTGCGTCCCGCCGGGGGTCGACGGCTGCGGGGCGTCCGCAGCCGGCGCCGGGGCGGGATGCTGCGGTGCTGCGTTCTGCTCGTGCGCCGGCGGGAGCGGCGCCGGCCAGTCCGGTGCCGGCCACGACGGGGCAGGCCACGCGGCCTGCGCCGGCTCGGGCGCGACCGCGGGAGCCGGCTCGGGCGCCGCCCATGCCTGCTGGGCCGGAAGCGCCTGCGGCGCGGTGGGGCGACCGGTGTAATACGCGTTCCAGTCAGGCTGCCCGTCGGCGAGCACCGGCAGCGGCGTCACCCCGTCCGCGTAGGTCGGCCATCCGCCGGCCTGGGCCTGCGCGCGCGGCGCGCGGGGCGCGAACAGCGCGTTCACGAGGGGGATCAGCGCGGTGCCCACCGCAGCGAGGATCGCGACAGCGACGGTGAGCCGCCAGTACAGGTCGTGGAAACGGACGAACTCACGCAGCACGAGCGGGGCGACCAG
This sequence comes from Microbacterium sp. SYP-A9085, assembly GCF_009649635.1. Taxonomy (GTDB): domain Bacteria; phylum Actinomycetota; class Actinomycetes; order Actinomycetales; family Microbacteriaceae; genus Microbacterium. The sequence continues at coordinate 119,402 of NZ_WJII01000001.1, forward strand.
CATGATCACCAGGAGCCCGACGAGCACGATCGTGGTCCAGGCCACGATGCTGGTGAACACCGTGCTGTACCGCGCCCACGCCTTGACGAACAGGCGCACGTGCAGCACGGCCAGCTGCAGGATGAGCACGATCAGCAGGAACGACGTGAACCGCCCCGCGCCCCCGCCGAACGACTCCGATAGGGCGCGCAGCGGCAACCAGATCATGACGGCGCCGATCAGCAGCGTCACGATCCACACCCCCATGCTGGTCAGCGCGAACCACACCGGGCGGCGCGGTGCGAGGTACGTGTCCATCAGGGCCACGCCGGCGAACGCCACCATCAGCACGATCGTCAGGAACGCGCGCGGCACGATGCCGTTCGCCGTGCCCACCAGCACCATCACGACGCAGACGACCGCGGCGGCGATCAGGGCACCGATGGCGACCCAGATCGCCGCACGGAGGATCTTCGAGTTCGCGGCATCCGCTCGCGGAGGCGTCGCACTGGGCACGGTCATGGATGTCCTCTCGTCGGCGGGCGCGGACCCGCCTCCCCATCCTGACACGACGGCCGCACGCTCGTCAGGATGTCCGGGCGGCCCCTTTCCGATGAGCTCGCTATGGAAACGGCGAGGATGCCGGAATCTTGGCCTGATCTCAGAATCCGCCGTCGACCATGGGGACATGACCTCCACGACCCCTCGTGTCGCGACCGGCGCGGCCGCGGGGACCGCCGTGCCGGGCGGTCGGCATCCCCAGGCCTGGAATGCCGTCGCCACCATCGTGATCTGGCTCACCAGCCTGTTCGTCGTCGCCCTGTGGGTCTCGGGCGCGGGCATCCAGTCGCTGTTCGCGATGAACGCCGAGACGCTGAACACGATCGGCCGCCTCACCGGTCTGGTCTCGGCGAACCTGTTGCTGTACCAAGTTCTGCTGATGGCGCGCGTCCCGCTGTTCGAGCGCGGGTTCGGACGCGACGCGATGATCCGTCTGCACCGCCTGGCGGGATTCTGGTCGTTCTGGCTCCTGATGCTGCACATCGTGTTCCTCGTCGCGGGATACGCCGCACAGGCGGGGATGAATCCGCTGGCGCAGGCGTGGCAGTTCGTGTGGGCCTACCCGGGGATGCTGCTGGCCACGGCCGGAACAGCACTGATGATCCTCGTGGTGGTGACCTCGATGCGGCGGTCACGACGACGGCTGCGGTACGAGTCCTGGCATCTGCTGCACCTGTACGGGTATCTGGGCGTCGGGCTCGCGATCCCGCACATGCTGTGGACCGGCGCCGACTTCATCACGCACCCCGCCGCGGCCGCGTACTGGTGGGCGCTGTGGGCCCTGGCCGCCGCTTGCGTGCTCGTCTTCCGTCTGGCAGCCCCGCTGTGGCGCTCGCTGCGCCACGACATCCGGGTGGCCTCGGTCACCCCGGACGGTCAGCGCGGCGTCGTCGTGCGGATGCGCGGACGAGGCCTGCACCGGCTGCACGCCCGTGCCGGCCAGTACTTCGTGTGGCGCTTCCTCGACGGTGCGGGGTGGAGCGCCGGCCACCCGTTCTCACTCGCGGCCGCTCCCGACGGCGACGAGTTCGTCATCGCCGCACGGCTGGTGGGCGACGGGTCGCAGCGGCTGACGCGACTGTCGCCGGGGACGCGCGTGCTCGTCGAGGGCCCGTACGGGCACATGACCGGCGAGCGACGTACCGGCGGCAAGCTGTTGATGCTCGCCGCCGGCGCGGGCATCGCACCCCTGGTCGCCTTGCTGGAATCCGAGCCGTACCGTCCCGGCGACGCGGTGCTCGTGACCCGCGACCGGGACGAGCTCGATCGCATGCGCGCCACAGAGATCGACCGGCTCACGCTCACACGCGGAGTGCGGCACGTCACGCTGAACGGGCCGCGCGGAGATGAGCCCCGGTGGTTCCCGGCAAGGTATGCCGCCTGGGACGGCGCGGAGCTGATCCGCCGCATCGCGCCGGACCTGGACGAATGCGACGTGTATGTGTGCGGGCCGGCCGCTTGGATGGCGGCCGTGCGTGCCGACCTGGCGCGTGCCGGCGTCCCCGCCGAGCGCATCCACAGCGAAGCGTTCGCGGTGTGAAGAGAAGGGGCAGACCATGAAGAAGATCGTCTACGGCGCACTCGCCACACTGAGCGGGCTCGTGCTCCTGTTCAGCTACCGGACCTCGCTCGGCGAAAACCTGGTGCCCACCCCGACGACAGGCGCCCCCGGCGGGGCCGCGACCGCGCCAACCGGGCCGACGGATGCGACGACCGGCGGCGCCTCGTCGGCAGGTGCCGGCGGTTCGAGCACGGCGGGCACTTCGCTGCAGGACGGCACCTACACCGGCGGCGTGGCGCAGACCCCTTACGGTGCGGTGCAGGTGCGGGTCACGGTCTCGGGCGGCCGGCTCACCGCGGTCGATGTGCCCCAATACCCGAACGGGACACCCCGGGACGCGCAGATCAATCAGTATGCGGTCCCGCAGCTGGTCTCTGAGACGACGTCGGCGCAGAACGCACAGATCGACATGGTTTCGGGGGCGACCTTCACCAGTGAGGGCTACCTGCAGTCGCTACAGTCCGCGCTCGACCAGGCGGCGCCGTGACCGCCGCGTGGGCCCGGCGGGTCTGGGTCGAGAACCTGATGGGCACCACCGTCAGCATCCACGTCATCGGCACCGCCGACGACACCACGCGTGATGCGGTAGCGGCGAGCATCGAGGAGCTGCGCGACCTCGAGCGCGTGTTCTCGCCGTTCCTGCCCGACTCCGACGTCAGCCGCATCCGGCGGGGTGAGGCCGCGATCGCGTCGGCCGATCCTCGGATCGCGCAGGTGGCGCAAGGCTGCGTTGAGGCCGCCCAGGCGACCGGCGGCCTCTTCGACGCCTGGTGGCAGGGCTGGTTCGATCCGACCGGTTACGTGAAGGGGTGGGCCGTGGACGCCGTTGCCCGTCGGCACCTTGCACCGCTGATCCGACGTCCGGGAATCGTCGCCATCGGCATCGGCGCGGGCGGGGATCTGCGGCTGCACACCGCGCCGGGCGCCGACTGGACCTGGCACATCGGGATTGCCGACCCCGAGCGGCCCGGCGCGGTCCTGGCAACGGTGGACGTGCGCGAGGGCGCGGTGGCGACGTCCGGGACGGCGGAGCGCGGAGCCCACATCGTTGACCCGCGCACCGGCGCGCCTGCCACCGCCGTGCGCAGCGCGACGGTCGTGGCTCCTGACCTTGTGACGGCGGATGTCTGGGCGACCGCCGCTGTCGTCGCCGGCGACCTGGGCTGGATCGGCCGCGCGCCGTCCACGACGGGGATGCTCGTGCGCGACGACGGATCGACACGGCGGTGGACCCGCGGCGTCGAGATTTCCCTCGCAGCGGCGTCCTGACCTACGCCGTCGGCAGAGTGAGCAGGAACACCGTGCCCGCCGGTGAGGTCGACTCGATCCGCACGCTGCCCGAGTACCGTGTGACCGCCTCGCGCACGAGCGCGAGGCCGAGCCCGAAGCCGCGCCGGCGCCCGGATTCTCCGGCGCGGGCGAAGCGCTCGAAGATGCGCACGGCGTCCTCCGGGGCGATGCCGGGGCCGGCATCGGCGACGCGGATCTCGACCGTGGACCCTGTTGAGATGGCCCTCACTGTCACCGTGGAGCCGGCCGGCGCGTGTCCGATCGCGTTGTCAATGAGCGCGACGCACAGCCGGGTCAGGGTGACCGCGGGCATCCGCGCGGTGATTCCGTCGTCGCTGCTCCAGTGGAGGGCGACCCCACTCTCCTCGGCAAGCGGCTCCATCGTCTGCTGCGCGGTCCGCAGGCAGTCCGCGACATCCGCCCGCCCGTCCTCGGCGCTGCCGCCCTCCGCCGTCAGCAACATGTCGGCGAGGACGTCGTCGAGCATCGCGGCGTCGCGGCGCAACTCGACGACCGTGGCGTCGACCGGCTGCCGACGGGTGAGACGCCGCTGCAGGATCTGGATGCGGCTGGTCAGCGCGGTGAGGGGTGTGCGCAGCTCGTGGCCGGCGTCCGAGACGAACTCGCGCTGCAGCCGCAGGGCGTCGGAGAGCGGGGCGACCGCCCATCGCGCGGCGAGCCAGGCCACAGCGCCCAGGACGAGGACGCCGACGATCCCGAGCACGATCACCCATGGCAGGACGCGATCGACGTCGACGACGATGTGGTCGACGTCTTGCGGGCTGGTCACCGACCCGTGCGGGCGGTCAGGGCGGGCCGTGGACAGGATGATGACGACGAGGATCACCACGCCGGCGGCGACGACGATCGCGGATGCCGCTCCCACCAGCATCCCCACACGCAGCGCGGAGCGCTGCACGCGCCGCCGGTCGGCATCCTGGCTCATGATGGTGACCCGGCACGGTATCCGCGGCCGCGGACGGTCTCGATGATTTCGGGCGCAGTCTTGCGGCGGATGTAGTGAACGTATGTGTCTACGGAGCTGAGCGCATCGTCCGACGCGAATACCGCGTGCATGAGCTCGTCGCGGGAGAAGACGTGGTCCGGGCTCTCCGTGAGGACCCTCAGCATCCGCGTCTCCGTCGCCGTCAGGGCCACCCGTTCGCCATACGGGCCGTAGATGAGCGCGGACTCGGGGACGAAGCTCCATTCGCCGATCACTCGGCGGTGGCCCTGTGCGCGATGGCCGCGGATGAGGGCGCGCAGCCGTGCGAGGAGCTCGTCGAAGTCGAACGGTTTCACGAGATAGTCATTGGCACCGGCATCCAGCCCATCCACCCGGTCTGCCACCGTACCCAGCGCGGTCAGCATCAGCACGGGTGTGGTGATCCGCGCGGTGCGGATCGCGTCCACAAGCTCGGCGCCGCTCAGCCCGGGAAGGCGCCGATCGATCACGAACACGTCGAAGCGGTCGCCGAGCGCCCGCTGGAGCGCGGTACGGCCGTCGACGACATGTTCGACGTCGTAGATCTCGGACAGCACCGCGACGGTCATCTCCGCGATCGTACGGTCGTCCTCGACATAGAGCAGCCGTGGCCGCCGCCCTGTCCGCTCACCCGACACTGCGCCTCCCCGTTCCGGTGATTCAAGCAGACGCGCGCCACGATGTCGTCACGAGGCGACGGGCGTTCCCGCCAGCATGTCCTTCACCATGGGGACGACCTTCTCGCCGTACAACGTGATCGACCGCAGCTGGTCGGCGTGCTGCACGGGCTGGTCGTACTTGAGGTCGAACCTGTCGACCTTCAGGGTGCGCAGGGTGCGGGCGAGCTTGGCGGCGACCGTCTCCGGGGAGCCGACGTAGAAGGAGCCTGTGTCGATCTCGCGGTCGAAATCGCCGGGCGAGGGCGTCGGCCACCCGCGTTCGCGGCCCATCCGCTCGCGCATCGCGAACCAACCGTCACGGACGAGCGCGCGCGCCTGCTCGTCGGTGTTGGCCACCAGCCCCGGAGAGTGCACGGCGACCGGCCGGTGCGGTATCCCCAGCTCGTCCCGCGCGCGTTCGAACAGGTCGATGTAGGGGGCGAAGCGCGCCGGCGCGCCGCCGATGATGGCCAGGAACAGGCCGAATCCGTGGCGGGCCGTGCGCACCACCGATTCGGGGCTGCCGCCGACGCCGACCCAGGCGCGCAGGCCCTTGGATGTCGTGGGGTAGACCCGCTGGTCGGTCAGCGAGGCACGGGTGGTGCCCTCCCAGGTCACCGGCTCCTCCTTCAGGAGGGCGGCCAGCAGGCCGAGCTTCTCCTCGAAGAGGATCTCGTAGTCCCGCAGGTCGTAGCCGAACAGCGGGAAGGACTCGATGAACGAGCCGCGCCCGGCGACGATCTCGGCACGCCCGTTCGACACCGCGTCGAGGGTGGCGAACCGCTCGAACACGCGCACCGGGTCGTCGGAGCTCAGCACCGTCACCGCGGAGCCCAGCCGAATCCGCTCGGTGCGGGATGCTATCGCCGCCAGCACCATCTCGGGACTGGAGACGGCGAAGTCCGGCCGATGGTGCTCACCCACGCCGAAGAAGTCCAGCCCGAGCTGGTCGGCCACGACGGCATCCTCGACGAGGTCGCGGATGACCTGAGGGTGCGGCAGCGGGCGGCCCTGGACGTCGCTGGTCACTCCGCCGAACGTGTCCAGCCCGAATTCGATCTCGCTCACGCCCGCAACAACCCGGACCCAGCCGCCGACATTCCCTGGGACCCCATGGGTGCCTGCCCGACGCGCAACGGACGTTACATCGATTGCTGTCGCCCTTCGGATGCCGACGCGATCCGTGCCGCCCGCCGCCGCCTGTGCAGTCGGTATTCGCGAACCGTGAGGACGACGATGAAGATGTCGAACAGGGTCAGCAGGAGCAGGCCGACGCTGAACTGGGCGATCAGCACGAAGCCCTGATAGCCGATGAAGGCGACAAGGAATCCGATGAGCCACGGATACGCCCAGAGCTTGCCCCGCAGGACCGCGACGACGAGGACGACCTTCACGATTCCATGGGCGAGCAGGTACACCGCCCCGAAGACCGTGGCCGAGACGCCGAGAGAGCTGGTGTAGTCGATCAGCCAGTTCGCGATCAGGTCGTGCGGATCCTCGCTGAGTTCATGGCGGGTCAGGGCGCGCACGAGAGCACTGATCTGCGCCGGTGTGATGAGCAGGAGTGCGATCCCGCCCACCAGTTCCACGACGCCGTCGAGGCCCTTCAAGATCAGGCCGATGAAGAAGGTCCGGTCCAGGAGCTTGTGCGCACCGTCGATCCTCATGTGACGGAGGTTACACACGGTGGGGCGGCGAGTGGGAAGACGGGTGCCCGGCAGCCGGCAACCCTCCATTTTTTGTGCGGCGTCACGAACGCACCGACATCCTTGAGAACAGCGGAATATCGGGACTCAAACAATTGCGGTTCCGGTGGGATTTGGACTATTCAGGTCTGTTCGAGAACCCGTCTTTGGTCTCGCAGCAGTAGAACTTGCTCTCCTCGTGCGGCACTCCATGCCGATCTCGCCGTAGAGTCAGTGCTTGAACCAATCAACATACTCGGCGGCGGTGATCAGCAATGTCATTGCCCCGGCTCCCTTTACCATCCCTCCAGAAAGGCATTCACGTGCGCAAATCCCTCGTAGGCAGCTTCGCCACGGTTCTCGCGGCCGGCGCCCTCGCGCTCGGCGCGGCCCTCCCTGCTCAGGCGGCGTCGCCAGGAGAGATGACTGTCTCCACTGCCAAGGTCGCTTCGGGCGGAAGCATCACCGTCAGTGGGACCGGCTGTGTGGCGAATGGTAAGCCTGCGTCAGTCGACGTGGGAGTCTCCGGCGGGCAGTGGGGCGATTACCTCGCGACAGCCACACCCAAGGCCGACGGAACGTGGAGCACTACGGCGAGCCTGAGCAAGTACGATGACGGCCCGCTGGCGATCGTCGCGACGTGCGACGTGTACACGAGCAGTTTCCGCTACGACGCGAAGAGCATCTTCCTCGGCGACTCTTCGAAGTGGTACGACACAAAGTCGGTATTCTCCAAGGCGCAGCTCGACGCGTTCTTCGCCAAGGCGAAGAGCGACGCTGGCCTCGCTCTGAGCACCTCGACGGTGAAGCCCGGCGAATCTCTGACCGTGAGTGTGCCGGATGACGCCGGTTATTTCGGTGGCGAGTCGGTTGAAGTGTGGGCTCACTCGACCCCTGTTCTGCTCGGCACCCTGACGGCGGCAGCCAACGGTTCTGTCTCGGGCACCGTCGCAATCCCCTCGACGCTTCCGGCCGGAAGCCACACTGTTTATCTCATCGGCGTGATGAGCGGCACGAGCACGTCTGTCCCGCTCGCCGTGAGCGGAAGCGTGCCTGGTGCCGCGACTGATCTCGTCGCGGAAGCATCGCCCAACAGTGGGCTGTTCATCGCCGGTATCGCAGCGGGCGTTGCAGGCCTCGGCCTGCTCGCAGCAGCCGGCGTGCAGTTTGCCCGTCGTCGCCGTGAGCAGCCCAGCCTCTAAAGGGCTCGTCGCCGGGGGCGTCGCGCTCGTCCTCGTCTCGGCAGTTCTCTTCGGCCTCGCCGCCCTCACCCAGGGCGGTGAGGCCGAAGCCGCGCCGCCCGTGATGCCGACGACGACCCCAACCCTTCCCCCGACCGAGCCGACCCCGCGTGACGTGCCCGCCGCCGCTCCCACTCGACTGACGATTCCGTCGATCGGCGTCGATGCCCCCGTGAGTTTGTACACCGTCGCACAGGCGGAGGCCGGCAGCGATGGAGTGACGGGGCGAAGCTGCATCGACGGCGGCGTCATCACGTGTATCGATCCACCCGATGGCACCACGGTTTCGTGGCAGAAGGCCGCTGTCGGCGGCATAGCCTTTGGTGCAGAGCCGGGCACCGATTCTGACGGAACGGTCTACCTCTTCGGGCACAGCTCGGCTGCGCCGGGCACCGTTTTTGATTCCCTCTACAAGCTAAAAACCGGCGCCTCGGCGCTCGTCACGACATCCGCGGGAGTGCTCACGTACGACGTCGAGCGCGTCGTGAAGCCGGAGAAGGGCGACTACACGTCGACGCCCGAGGCGATCGACCAGGTTCCGGGCCGTCTTCTACTGATCAGCTGCTACCACGGCCCCGGAGCCAAGACAGTGAACGGTGGCTACTCAACTCAGAACGTCGTGGCAGTGCTGCAGTTGCGAGGCGGGACACCGAACACCGGGCAGTGATGACCAACACCGCAATCGTGGGCCGGCGCGGCCGAAGGCGTAAGGCCCTCGCCAGTGCCGGGTGCGCAGTTCTCGCCTTATTCCTCGCAGTATGCGTCGCGATTCCAGTCGACTACTTTGTCCTCAATTCCCGCATCAACCGTATGGACTTCCCGCTGTCCGACGGGCCGGGCGAGACGTGGGTCATCATCGGATCCGACTCCCGCGACGATCTTCCTGATGGCCGCAACGTCTATGGCACAACCGCTGATACCCCTGGGCAACGAGCCGACGTCATTCTCGTCGTTCACAAGCAGGCCGGAAAGACCAGCGTGCTCTCCCTCCCCCGCGACCTCGTCACCTACAACGCTGACACCCACGGGCTGGAGCGGCTCGCTCTGAGCTGGCACAACGGGCCAGCCGAGTTCGGGAGCAGCCTCTGCGACTCGCTCGGCGTGAACGTGTCACATCTGGTCGTCGTTTCGATGGCGGGTTTCGCATCGATCGTCGACGCCGTCGGAGGGGTTGAGGTAACCACCCAGCATCCCGTCATAGACCTCAAGGCCGGTCTCGCACTTCCCCACGCAGGCCGCCAGCTGCTCGACGGAGAGACAGCCCTCGCGCTCGTTCGATCGCGCCACCCGGTTCAGAAGATCAACGGGACCTGGAGAGAGTCATCCATCAACGCCGGGGCGTCCGACCGGACCGAGTGGGCCGGAAGGATCTTCGCCGCGACGATGCGCAAGGCCAAGTCGCAGATCGTCAATCCACTCGCCACCCAGAGACTCGCGCTGGCAGTCACCGACCACATCACGACGGACCGCGACACCTCGCTGGCAGACCTGATCCGGGCTTGGCCGGATTCCGCGACTGTTGTCGATGTTCCCGCTCAGTCGACCTCTGGCGTGCTTCCGGTGCAGATCAATCAGGAGACCGTGGAGACTCTGGAAACTGCCGGGTTCAAGCGGGGACAGTGCCAGCGAAATCGCTGAGACTCGCGCCCGTCACCCAGTAGCATCCTCGGCAGCTCACGGCAGAACAAGCAGCTGGTGGGTGGCTTCGAGACCACGGCGGGTTCTGACACCGTCCCTGAGCATGCTCCCGAGCACAGACACCCTATCCTGGAACGACGAATCCCCCCGGTTTCCTCGGGGGGATTCGTTTTCGGGCCATTTCCCTGGATTCCCTTCGCGAGAACCCTGTACAACCTTTGGTGGCGAGTGAGGGATTCGAACCCCCGAAGTCGTAGACAGCTGATTTACAGTCAGATCCCTTTGGCCGCTTGGGTAACTCGCCAGGTGCGGCCTCCACCCGGCTTGTGCAGTCGATCGGAGGCGCGATCAACAATGTTACCCGGTCGGCGGCCGTGCCACGTACGTACGTGGCGAGCGCAGTGGTCGGGATTCCACGGGATGCCGCCATGCGGCGTGAAATCACGTCCACTCCGTGGGCGATGTCGCGCCGTCTCGTCGCGGCGCTCCTCGCTGAGCGGGCTGGTCGAGACGCCGACGGTGGCGTCACGTGCCGAGGCGGTCCAGCTCCATCGCCTCGAGGCTCTCGGGCAGCCGTAGCAGTGCGCCCTCGAACCGCACCGTGGCCGCGGCGACCCGCATGGCGCGCTCCAGCGCGTCCTCCCACGCCGCCGCATCCGCGGGACCATCCTGCACGATCGAGGCCACGATCGACGCGAGCACGGCGTCCCCCGCTCCCATCGTGTCCACGACATCGCCCGGCAACGACACCACCGGCATTGTGACCTGAACGCCGTCGGCATCCAGCACCACCCCGGCGGCACCGGCGGTCGCCAGCACGGTCTCCGCACCTGCGGCGACCAGCTGCCCCCGCAGCGTGTCGACGGACGTCGAATACAGCAGCCGCGCGTCGTCCTCCCCCACCTTCACGAGCCGACAGCGCGGCACGAGCGACCGGAAGCCCCGGACGAACTCGGCACGGTCGCGCAGCATCCCGGCGCGCGGATTCGGGTCGATCGCGAGCGGGCCCCCGCCCACCGCGTCGGCGAGGGCCTGCACCTGAGCGGGGTCGTCGAACGGGAAGCAACTGACCACCGTGAGCGGCGCGGCGGTGATCGCGGCGCGCTCGGCGTCGCCGAAGACGATGTGACGTGCACGCGCGGCCTCGTTGAACTCATACACCGGCTCGCCGCCGGTGCGCGTCGACACCGCACGAGAGGAGCCCCGCGGCGACGTGGTCTGCAACAGCTCGACGCCGTAGTCGTGCAGGTACGCGCGGATGTGGTCCCCGGCCTCGTCATCGCCGACCATCGCGATCAGCGTCGCAGGCACGCCGAGCCGCACGAGCCCCACCGCGACGTTCAGCGCCGCACCGCCTACGAGTTCCTTGACGGAGGCGCCGTCGTGCAGCTCGTCGATCAGCGCGTCGCCGATCACGACCACACGGGGCTCGGCATCCAGTTCCATGCCGGTCAGTCTAGAGAGCGCCTCGGACGGGATGTCGCGACGTCGCCGATACGCCGTGAACGCGGGCTGGATAGACTCGGGGTATGGCCGACTCATCCTTCGACATCGTCTCCAAGGTGGATCATCAGGAGGCGGACAACGCCCTGAACCAGGCACGCAAAGAGGTCGAGCAGCGCTACGACTTCAAGGGCACCGGCGCGTCGATCGAGTGGAGCGGCGAGCAGATCCTGATCAAGGCGAGCACCGAGGAGCGTGCGAAGGCCGTCCTGGATGTCTTCCAGTCGAAGCTGATCAAGCGCGGCATCTCGCTGAAGAGCCTGGAGACCGGCGATCCGGTGCCCAGCGGCAAGGAGTGCCGCATCTCCGCGAGCCTGAAGGACGGCATCTCGCAGGAGAACGCGAAGAAGATCAGCAAGCTGATCCGCGACGAAGCGCCGCGCTCGGTGAAGTCGCAGATCCAGGGCGACGAACTGCGCGTGCAGTCCAAGAGCCGCGACGACCTGCAGGAGGTCATCCGCCTACTCAAGGCCGCCGACCTCGACGTGGACCTGCAGTTCATCAACTACCGGTAAGGCGGCTGGATGACCCGGGGACCGCGTCGACCTCTGCAGGGGCCGGCTCACGGATGAGGCGGAGACCGCCGGGCGAGTTCGCCGTGTAGGCCAGAGCTTCCAGCCACGCCCGATTCAGGGCGATCGACCAGGTCCCTTGGTACGTGAACGCGATCGCCGCAGCCGGATTCATCCACACCGTGGTGCGTCCGCCCTCCCGTCTGGGATCGTTCGACCACGTGAACAGGAAGGCCTCCCGCCGCCGGAGCTTGTCGGAGATGACGACCTGCACATGCATCAGCAGGCGATCCTCGATGTCGGCCTTGACGGTTCCTTCGTACGTGAATTGGCCCAAGGTGGAGCCTCCTCGAGACTCCCGCTCTGGTCGGCGTCGAATGCGGTCGAGAAGCGGAGGTGGTTGCTCGTACCGCTGACGTCAGGATTCATATCCCATGGCCACGCTACTGCATGGCCATTCCCCGCGACGTGTCACGCAAGCAGCGCGGATCGCAGGAACCGGTAGAGGAGGTCGGCGTAGTCCTGCGGCATCCAGCCGGCGCGGTCGACGAACGCCGGGTAGAGCTCGGCGGTCGCGAACATGAGGATGTCGCGCGCCTGCTCTGCAGAAAGGCCCGGGCGCAGGTGACCGCCGTCGACGAGATACGCAGCGTTGTGGGTCATCCGCGCGGCGCGTGCGGCCTCGATCCGCTCGAGGAGCCGGGCCGCCGGCGGGTCGGTGACTGCCGCCGTGCGCACGAGCTGGTGCACCGGGGCAGCGAGCGCGGCTACCTCGACGGCCATCCGGCTCCAGTGGCGCAGGATGTCCTCGGGGCTCGCGGCATCCCTCGCCCCCTCGTCGGACCGCGACTCGGCCGGGCGATCTCCCTCCCCCGCGAGCGCAGCATTCCAGATGGCTTCGACAAGGCCTGCGCGACTGCCGAACGCCTTATAGATGGTCGCCGGGGCGACGCCGGCGTCCGCGGCGATCTCGGCGATGGTCGTCGCGTGGTAACCCTCTGCGAGGAACCGCATCCGCGCCGCGTCGATGATGCGGGTGCGCCGGTCCTCGGCGGCCGCCCGACGCCCGCTCGCGTCATATCGTCGCTTGACTTCCCGCGTCGTCACGCGCACCATCGTAATCAATATAGATTCCTGTATCCAATACGGGAGGTCGCGATGGACGATGTCATCGACCGGATCTGCGCGGCGACGAACGCGCACGATCTGGATGCGCTCGTGGACTGCTTCGCCGACGACTACCGCCTCCGGATGCCCGTGCACCCTGGCCGCGATTTCCGCGGCAGTACGCAGGTGCGCACGAACTGGGCGCAGATCTTCGCCGGGGTGCCCGACGTCCGCGCCGAGGTCGTCTCACGAGCAAGCGACGGCCCGATGCGGTGGACCGAATGGCGGATGTGGGGCACCCGCCGCGATGGGGCGTCGCACGACATGCGGGGCGTGGCGATCTTCGAGGTCGCGCACGTCGACGGCCGCGAGCGGGCGCGGGCATGCCGCTTCTACCTCGAGCAGGTCGACGACGGCCGCGACACCGTCGACGAAGACATCCGCCGCCGGGTCGGGCCGTGATCACCGTCGTCGGCGGGACCGGGCGGCTGGGGCGGCTGGTCGCCGCGCAGCTCATGGACCTGGGCAACGAGGTCCGGATCGTCGCGCGTCATGCCGGTGACCTGCCCGCGGGGGCGGAGTTCGTCGCCGCGGACATGCGGGATGCGTCGACCATCGCGCCGGCGCTGCGCGGTTCGGCCACGGTGATCTCCGCGATCAACGGACTCGATCCGGCCGGCGGCCAGTCTCCCGCCGAGGTCGATCGCGATGGGAACCTCCGCCTCATCGCCGCCGCGCGCGACACCGGCGCACACGTCGTGCTCATGTCGATCATCGGCGCCCGCACGGACAGTCCCATCGAGATAGCGCGAATGAAGGCAGTCGCCGAGCAGGCGCTCCGCGACGCGCACGGGCTCGAGTGGACGATCGTCCGCGCGGCGCTATTCGCCGAGCTCTGGCGTGACCTCCTGCGTCAGACCGCGGGACGCTCGGGACGGCCGATCGTGTTCGGTCGCGGCGAGAACCCCATCAACGTCGTCTCGGTCGCGGATGTCGCGCAGGCCGTCGCCCGGGCAGCCGTCGATCCCTCCCTCCGCGGTCGGGTCATCGACGTGGGCGGGCCGCGGAACGTCACGATGAACGAGCTCGCGGCATGGGCGACGGGCTCCGCCAAGCCGCGGCACGTTTCGCGCGGGATGCTACGGGTCGGCGCCGTCGCGGCGACGCCGGTGCGACCCGCGATCGCCCGGCTCATGCGGCAGGCGCTCGCCATGGATACGGCAGACCTGACGTTCGATCCCTCCTTCGCGCACACCGAGTATCCATGGCTCGCCAGCCGCGACATCGTCGGCTCACCCGGCTGACGGCGGAGTGGTGGTGTCGGACGTCGCCGATCTGCCGGCGGCGTGCGACAGCTCATGGCGCTCGCCTGCGCTCACCGTCGGCTCCTCCGGCTCGGGAACGAGGTGCAGTCCCATCGGCGAGTTCGCCGCATAGGCCAGCGCCTCCAGCCAGCGGCGGTTCAGCACAGCCGGCCGCATCGTGGTGTACGTGAATGCGATGGACGCGCCCGGATGCATCCAGACGGCGATCCGTCCGCCGCCGATGTCGGCATCCTCCCGCCACGTGAAGAGGAAGCACTCGTGTCGGCGCAGCTTGCCCGCGATCACCGTCTGCAGATGCAGCAGGATCCGGTCCTCGAACTCCGCCTTGACGCTTCCCTCGTAGGTGAATCTCCCCATGATGGGGCTCCCCAGTACTCCCGCCCGACCGACGCAACCTCAGTCCGGAGGCGGGGGCCCAAGCCCGCACAGCTGGACCCTACTGCGACCGACTCTGGACCCCGCTCCGCTCCCCAGGATCCGCCTCTTCTCGTCGATGCGCAAGACCGTGGCGCACCCACGCCGAGGGTGTATCGGGACGACGCAGGATGAGGCACCCGTCGTCGAATTCACTGAATATCTGTTTTCTGTCCCCCATACGGTGGACAAAACGGCGCTATGCCCGGTAGCGTAGGTGCCACTCGAAGCACTGGGGCGAGCATCACACGGGGTCTTGATATCGACCGACGACTGGGGAATCGGATCCGAGCAGACACCGGTGGTTGTGATGCGCGAGAGCAGAAAGGGAGGGGTGCCGCGAGCAATCGTCTTGGGGATCGAAGACTCGCGGCACCCACAGCGGTTGTCTCACCGAACGGCAGTCCCGTCTGGGGAACGGGCACACCGCCGAGCTGGGGACTCAACGTGCCGTCGACTCGAGCAACCGCTTCAACCGTAGTTGGCCGACGTGGCCGTGTCGAGGCGCATGCCCGGCGCGTCGGACCGTGCCGCCCGCGGCATCCCGCTACTCGCCGCGGGAAACCCGCACCATCACGTCGCGCGGGACGACCTTGATGCGGGCGCGCTCGTGGGGCTCGCCCAGCGCAATCTCGTGCGCATCGAGCCGGTGCCAGCCGTCCAGGTCGGTCCACTGCACGCCGCGCGCGGCCAGCAGCGCCGGGATCGCGGCGTCCTCGGGGTGGGAGGGATGCCACCAGGAGGCCTGGTCGTTGATCAGGTGCCGCACCGTTTCCATCGCGTCGGACTTGGTGTGGCCGATCAGGCCGACCGGCCCGCGCTTGACCCAGCCGGTCGTGTAGACCCCGGCCACCCGGTCGTTCGAGTTCTTCTGCAGAACCTGGCCCTCCCGGTTCGGGAGGATGCCGTGCCGCTTGTCGAACGGGATGCCCGGAAGCGGCGTGCCGAAGTAGCCGATAGCGCGGTACAGGCCCTGGATCGGCACCTCGCGCAGTTCGCCGGTGCCCACCACGCCCCCCTGGCCGTCGGGCCGGGTCCGCTCGTACACGAATCCGCTGATGCGGCCCGCGGCATCCCGTTTCACCTCGACGGGCTTCGCGTAGAAGTGCAGGTGCAGGCGGCGGGATGCCGCTCCCACCCCGTCGCGCTTGCGCCACGACTGCAGGATGCGGTCGATCACCATGACCTGCTTGTTGCTGGCCACCGCCTGCTTCGACGCCTCGTCGTAGTCGAAGTCCTCGTCGTACAGCACCATGTCCACGTCGCGCAGCTCGCCGAGCTCGCGCAGTTCGAGCGGGGTGAACTTCACCTGCGCAGGGCCGCGGCGGCCGAAGATGTGCACGTCGGTGACCTGCGACGCAGCCAGCCCGTCGTGCACGTTCGGCGGGATTTCGGTGGGCACCAGATCCTCGACGTGCTTGGCGAGCATGCGGGCGACATCCAGCGCCACGTTGCCGTTGCCGACGACGGCGACCGACGGCGTGTCCAGGGGCCACTGGCGGGGAACGTCGGGGTGCCCGTCGTACCAGCTGACGTACTCGGCCGCGCCGTACGAGCCGGGCCCGTCGATGCCGGGGATCTCCAGGGGCGCGTCGCGGACGGCGCCGGTGGCGAAGATGGCGGCGTTGTAGTGCTCGCGCAGATCGTCGAGTGTGATGTCGGTGCCGTATTCGACATTGCCGAACAGGCGGATGTCGCCGCGGTCGAGCACGTCGCGCAGGGCCGTGATGATGCCCTTGATGCGCGGGTGGTCGGGTGCCACGCCGTAGCGGACGAGCCCATACGGCGCCGGCAGCTTCTCGAACAGGTCGATCGAGACGTCGAACTTGCGCTCCGCCTTCAGCAGGTTGTCGGCGGCGTAGATGCCGGCTGGGCCGGCGCCGATGATGGCAAGCCTGAGCTTGGTCATATGGTCCTTCGGGTTGGGGAGCGGTCAGCTGCTGCGGTCGGCGACCGCGACCGCGAAGCGGGTGAGCGCCTCGCGCACGTCGCCGGCGGGCAGCGCCTCCAGCGCCGCGATCGCCTCCTGCGACCAGTCGCGGGCGAGCCGCCGGGTCTGCGCGGTGGCGGGATGGTCGCGCAGCGCGGCGAGAGCGTCGTCGAGGACGGCGGGGTCGGCGCCGGCGGCGATCTCATCGACGCCCGCGTCGATGCGCTCGTGGAGGGCGGCGGAGGCGGCATCCTCGCCCCGTCCGAGGAGCAGGTACGGCATCGTCGGCACGCCGGCGCGCAGGTCGGTGCCCGGGACCTTGCCGGTCTCGCCGGGGTCGTCGGACAGGTCGATGACGTCGTCGAGCAGCTGGAATGCGACGCCGGCCTTCTCGCCGAACACCACGAGCGGCTGCTCGTACTCTGTCGGCCCGCCGCTGAACAGGCATCCCGCCTGTGCGGCTGCGGCGATCAGCGACCCGGTCTTGTCGGAGAGGACCTGCAGGTAGAACGCCACCGGGTCGTCGCCGGACTGCGGGCCGATCGTCTCATGCATCTGGCCGAGGACCAGACGCTCGAACGTGTCGGCCTGCAACTGGATGGCCCGTTCGCCGTTGCGGGCCATGATCTGGCTGGCGCGCGAGAACAACAGGTCGCCGGCGAGGATCGCTATGTTGTTCCCCCACACCGAGTGCGCCGACGGGACGCCGCGACGCACGTCCGCGTCATCCATCACGTCGTCGTGGTACAGCGAGCCGAGGTGGGTGAGCTCGAGCGCCATCGCTGCGTCGATCACCGCGTCCGTGACACCGTTGCCCAGCTGACTGGTCAGCAGCACGAGCATCGGGCGGACCCGCTTTCCGCCGGCCTCGTACAGGTAGCGGATCGTCGTGTCCACGAGCGGATCGGTCATCCGCAGCTCGGCCGCGAGGCTCTCTTCGACGCGCGCGAGACCGTCTTCGACGATGCGCGTGAGCTTGCGGGACCTGGCGCCGGCGAAGACCCGTTCGGTGAGGCCGAGGCGGCGCGCCGCGCGCGAGCCCGGCACGGATGGGCTCGGAGTCACATGTTCCAGCCTACCCGGCCGCGCTCACGCCGCCGCACGCGTGACCGAGGGTTGAGTCAGGACGCTGCGGGCCGGGGCTTGGTCGCGCGGTGCAGGGCAACGATGCCGAACGAGAGGTCGCGGTGCGCGACCTGGCTCCAGCCGGCCTCGCGGATCCAGGCGGCCAGCGTCCGCTGGTCGGGCCAGTCCCGGATCGACTCGTTGAGGTAGTCGTACGCGTCGGCGTTCGTACTGACCAGGCGCGCTGCCACCGGCAGCACACGGTTGTTGTAGAACGTGTAGAGGCCCCCGAACAGTCGCGAGCGCGGGTGCGAGAACTCGCAGATGACGAGCCGCCCGCCGGGCTTGGCCACGCGGAGCATCTCGCTCAGCGCCTTCTTCGGATCGTTCACGTTGCGCAGTCCGAACGAGATGGTGACGGCATCGAAAGCGTCATCGGCGAACGGCAGGGCCGTGGCATCCGCCTGCTCGAACGTGAGGTTCGCGACATCCGCGTGCCGGCGACGGCCCTCGGCGATCATGCCCTGCGAGAAGTCGGCGGCCACGACCTCGGCGCCGCGGCGGGCGAGCGAAACCGAGCTGGCGCCGGTGCCGGCGGCGATGTCGAGGATGCGCTGCCCGGGGCGCGGGGCGACCGCGCGGGTGACGGCGACGCGCCACAGGCGGTCGTTGCCCAGGCTCAGCACGGCGTTCGTGCGGTCGTAGCCGGCGGCGACCTGGTCGAACATGCCGCTCACGCGCTGCGGATCCTTGCCGAGGTCGGCGCGGTTGGGCTCGGTGCTCACTTCTCGAGTCTAGGCCGCACGCTCTGTGCGGCGAGGCGGCCGAGCCAGCGCTGGGCGGTCTCGTCGTCGAACGGCGGGGTGGATGCCGTCACCCGGCGCTTCAGGTCCGCGGCGAGTCGCTCGAGCTGGTCGACGACCTCGGCGGGGTAGCCGTACTGTGCGCGGTGCTGCGCCCATTCGTCCTCGTCGTCGATGTAGATGCCGCGCTCGTCGTCGCAGCGGACGACATCCAGGTCCATGTCGATCGCCGTCGGCTCGGCGCCGGTCCAGGACAGCTCCCACGCCACGTCGATGTAGATGCGCACGTGACGCGGATGCGCGTCGCCATAGCACGTCGCGGCCCAGGTCCCGGCCGGCGGGAGCAGCGTGACGTTGGGCGACTCCGCGACGAACTCGCGGCCGGGACGGCGGCTGCGCCATCCCGTGGGCTGGCCGACCCAGTCGCCCCACGCGTCGGCGCCGAGGTACACGCAGTCGTGCGCCCAGTGCGCGCCGCCGTCCCACTTGCGCCAGCGGAAGACGAGCGGCGTGCCCGGGGCGGGCCGCGGAGCGTGGTGCGGATGCGGGGCGTCGTGCGGATGCGGGGCGTCGTGCGGATGCGGGGCGTCGCTCACGGGGCGAGTCTAGGCCTGGCCGGCCCCGCGGAGGGGGTGCCGGGCCGTTGGCATGGGGGTCGCGGCGGCGGCCGCGCCGGGCGCCGTAGGCTGGGATCGTGACCGGTTCCGCTCCCCTGCGTCTGCTCGTGCGCACCAGCGAGATCGATCCGTCGGGCGACCTCGTCCAGCACGCGGATCCGCACCGTCCACTGGTATGGCTGCGCCGTGGCGAGGGCATGGTGGGTGCCGGCGAGGTGGCGCGGCTGGACGTGAACGCGTCGGCGCACGAGCCGCGCGCGCTCGCGCTGTCGCGCGCGTGGGCGCAGTTGTGCGCGGATGCGACGGTGGAGGATGCCGTGGGACTGCCCGGCACCGGGATGATCGGCTTCGGCGCGCTGACGTTCGACGAGCGCTCCGCCGCCTCGAGCTCGATAGTCGTGCCCGCCCGCGTGATCGGCCGCCGCGACGGGCGCGCCTGGCTCACCAGCATCCGGCTCCACGATGGCGACGAGCACCGTCCCGACCCCGTGCCGTTCGGGCCGTTCTGGTCGGCGACGGTCGGTCCGGGGGCGCTGGATGCCGACGGGTACCAGGCCGCGGTGCGCGGGGCGCTCGCGGCGATCCGGGACGGCGAGGTCGGCAAGGTGGTCGTGGCCCGTGACCTCGTGGGAACGGTTCCGGAGGGCGCCGATCTGCGGCGGCTCGTGCACGCGCTCGCCGGCGGCTACCCCGACACCTGGACGTATGCCGTCGACGGCATCGTGGGTGCGAGCCCGGAGACGCTCGTCACCGTGAGCCGCGGCCGCGTCACGGCCCGGGTGCTGGCCGGCACTCGTCCCCGCGGCGCGGACGCCGTCGAGGATGCCGCTGCGGCGAGCGCGCTCGCGGCGAGCGCGAAGGACCTCGACGAGCACGGGTATGCGGTCCACAGCGTGACATCCGCGCTGGGCCCGCACGTGTCGCACCTGACCGCCGACGCGCATCCGTTCACGCTCGAGCTGCCGAACGTGTGGCATCTCGCGACAGATGTCGCCGGGACGCTGACGGACGGCTCCACCTCGCTGGACCTGATCCGCGCGCTGCATCCGACGGCGGCGGTCGCGGGCACGCCGACGGATGCCGCGATCGAGGTGATCCGCCGGCTCGAGCCGTTCGACCGCGGCCGGTACGCGGGTCCCGTCGGCTGGATCGACGCCCATGGCGACGGCGAATGGGCGATAGCGCTGCGCGGCGCGCAGTTCGGCGCGCACGCGGTCGGCGGCCTGATCCCGGTGACAGCGCATGCGGGCGCCGGCATCGTCGCCGGCAGCGACCCGGAGTCGGAGCTGCTGGAGACCCGCGTCAAATTCCGCCCCATCGTCGACGCGCTGGCCTGACGCGCCGCGGGCCGTCCGGAGCGCTGCGGCCCGCCGTCCGGAGCGCTGCGGGCCCGCCGGCCGCGGCATCCCGCCCGCCAGCGGCATCCCGCCTCCGCCGCGTCTCTGTCCGCGAGAGTACAACTGACGGCCGAGGGTGCGGGAAAAACCCATACCCTCGTCCACCAGCTGCACTTTCGCGGGAAGAGGTTCGCACAAGGTTCGTTGTGCAATGAGTCTTGCGGGGTTAGAATCCGGGTATGGACGAGACGCGCGGGATCCACGTCGCCGATCCCTCCGCGCTGCGGGCGCTGGCCAATCCGCTGCGGCTGCAGATCCTCGGATCGCTGCGCACCGAAGGCGCCCAGTCCGTCGGAGCGCTCGGCGGCAGACTCGGCGCCGCACCGGGCTCGATCAGCTACCACCTGGGCACGCTCGCGCGGCACGGCTTCGTCGAGGAGGCGCCGGAGTTGGCCCGCGACGGCCGAGAGCGGTGGTGGCGCGCGACGGCCGACACCACGACGTTCACCCCGGCCGAACTGCAGCACGACCCTGCGCAGCGCGACGCCGCGCACGCGATGCGGCAGACGTTCGTCCAGCTGTACGCCGCCGATCAGCTCGCGTACCTCGAGACCGAGTCGACCCTGGATGACGACTGGATCGCGGCCGCGACGATGGGCGACGACATGCCGTGGCTGACCGCGTCGGAACTGCGCGAGCTCAGCGACGAACTCGTGGCGCTCGCGGCTCGCTGGCACGCCCGCAGCGACCGCGACCGGCCGGATGCCGCGCCCGTGCGCGTCATCTACTCCGCGTTCCGACGGCCATGACCACCCCGAGTACCGCCATCCGCCGCCGCGTTCCGCTCTCGGCGCTGCTCGCCGCCGACGGCGTCTCCCGCGCCGGCAATGCGATCACGACGGTGGCGGTGCCGCTGATTGCACTGCAGCTGGCCGGCACGCCGCTCGCGACGGCAGCCGCGGGGATCGCCGCCACGCTTCCGCTGGTGATCGGCGGGGTGCTGGGCGGCGCGGCCGTCGACCTGCTGGGTTTCCGCCGGGCCAGCATCATCGCGGATGCCGCCAGCGGCATTACGGTTCTCGCGATCCCGGTCCTCGCGGCCGTCGGAGCCCTGCCGCTCTGGGCCCTCCTCGCGCTCGTGTTCGCGTCGAACCTGCTGGACGCCCCCGGCTCGGCCGCCCGGATGAGCCAGATCCCCGAGCTGGCCGAGCTCGCCGGCATCCCCCTCCCCCGTGCTGCGGCGGCGCAGGCCACGGTGTCGCGCACGGCGACGATGCTCGGGGCGGCCGCCGCCGGCCTCCTCGTCGCGCTGGCCGGCCCCGCGCCGGCGATGCTCGTCAACGCGGCGGCCTTCGCCGTCGCGATAGCGCTCACCGTCGCGTTCGTGCCGGTGATGCGGCTGACCGAGGGCCAGTGGCACGACGACGAGCCTCGGGATGCCGCGGGCTGGCGGGGGCTGACCGCCGGCATCCGGTTCGTGCTGCGCACCCCGCTGGTGCGCGCAGTCGTGGCGATGGTGGTGATCACGAACGCCATCGACACCGCCGGGCTCACGGTGCTCAAGCCGCTGTATGCGACCGAGCTCGGTCACGGCGGCGCGGAGCTCGGCGTGATGATCGCGTGCTTCGCGGGGGGCGCGCTCGCGGGCGCGGCGCTGTACGGCATCATCGGCGACCGGGTCCCGCGGCACGCGCTGTACGTGATCCTGTTCCTGCTCGCCGGCGTGCCGCCGTATCTGACGCTGGCGCTCGCACCGCCCTTCCCCGTCGTCGCGGTGGTGCTGGCGCTGGCCGGCGTCGCGGCGGGGCCGTTGAACCCGCTGATCGACTCGGCGCTGTACCGGCTGATCCCCGCCGGGGTCCGCGCCCGAGTGCTCGGCGGGATCACGGCGGGCGTGACCGCCGCGATGCCGCTCGGGAGCCTCGTCGCCGGCCTCGGGGTCGACGCGTTCGGCCTCACGGCGACGCTCATCGCCGCCGCCGCGCTCTACCTCGTGACGATCCTGGCGACCGGGTTCGGCCGCCGCTGGCGCGGGTTCTGACGCACGAGCGCCGCCCGACGCCCCCGCGTCGGCGCCCGCTCGACCCGGTGCCTTCATCGGCGAAAGTGCTTCTGACGGACGAGGATGCGGTAACTTACCGCTCCTTCGTCCGTCAGATGCACTCTCGCGGTCCTGGGGCCTTGCGCGCGGGGCGCGCAGGGCGCGTCAGGTCGCGAGGAGGCGGGCGCGCTCGGCGGGGACGTCGAACGTCGCGGCGGGCCACTGCGGGTCGATGTCGGCCAGCGCGCCCAGCAGCAGCGCCTGTACGGCCAGCCGCGCGTACCACTTGCGGTTCGCGGGCACGACGTACCAGGGCGCGGCATCCGTCGAGGTCCGCTCGAACACGGTCTGGTACGCGTCCATGTACGCGGACCACCGCATCCGCTCGTCGATGTCGCCAGGATTGAACTTCCAGTGCTTGTCGGGCCGGTCCAGCCGCTCCACGAGCCGGTCGCGCTGCTCCTGCGCGGAGATGTGCAGCATCACCTTGACGAGCCGGATGCCGCGGCCGACCAGCTCCGACTCGAACGCGTTGATCGCCCCGTACCGGCGCTCGATCTCGTCCGGCGGCGCGAGCTCCCGCACGCGGCCGATCAGAACGTCTTCGTAATGCGAGCGATCGAAAACGCCGATCACGCCGGGATCCGGAACGCGCGCGCGGATCCGCCACAGGAAGTCATGTGCGAGCTCCTTGTCGGTCGGCTTCTTGAACGCCGCGAGGTCGACCCCCTGCGGGTCCACCGACCCCACGACGTGCCGGATGATCCCGCCCTTGCCCGCGGTGTCCATCGCCTGCAAGACCAGCAGCACCGCGGCATCCGTCGCCTGCGCGCGACTGGCCGCGTACAGGCGCTCCTGCAGGTCGCTCAACTCGTCCGCGCCGGCCACGAGGTTGTCGATGGAATCCTTCTTGCGGCGCCGGTACCCGGGGGTCTCCTCCGCGTCGACGCGGTCCAGACGGAACCCGGGACCGACCCGCAGCAGCGTCGCGACGTCCCCGGTCCAGTGCTTCTGACGCTTCGAGGCCATGCGTCCATCCTGGTGGCAGGGCCCTCAGCGGTCCAGGGGCACCTCGATGATCCGCCGGGGTGCGCCGCCCGCGGTGAGGGCCTGATCCAGGGCGGCGCGGGTGCTGACGCGCTGATGCTCCCACCCGTACGCGTCGGCGAGCTCGCCGATCCGCACCGCGTGCGGCGTGTACAGCACTCGCCGCATCGCCGTCTCGTCGGCGATGGATGCCACTTCCAGCCCATCGAAGATGGTGCCGCCGCCGTCGTTGCCGACGATGATCTGCATGCGCGGGGTGGGCTCGTCGTCCGGCAGCAGCAGCGCGCCGACGTCGTGCAGCAGCGCGAGGTCGCCCAGCAGCACCCGGGTCACCCCGGCGGTGCCCCCGGCCTGGCTGGCGACGGCGATGCCGGTCGCGGTGGCGACAGTGCCGTCGATGCCGGCCAGTCCGCGGTTCGCGTGCACCGGCACCTTCTTGCCGTGCACGATGGCATCGGCGACCCGCACCAGGCGCGACGATCCGAACACCAGCCGGTCGTGCGGCCACGTCGCGCGCCACACGGCATCCACGAGCACCTCGCGCGTGACGGGGGCGCGCAGCGCGCGCACCTCAGCGGCGAGGGCGCCCAGGTGCTCGCGCGGGACGGCGGAGGCAAGCCCGGCCGCGTCCGGTGCCGGCGGGGCGACGTCCACGGCGTGCGGCTGGGACGCGCGCATCCATGCCGCGAGCCACTCGTGGTCGGGGGCGTCGCCGTCGACGGCGACGGATGCCACGGGCGCGGTGGCGCCGTTCAGGTTCAGCCGCTCCCCCGGTCCGTCCACGGCGATGATCTGCAGGTCGCGGCGCGACAGCAGCGCGACGACCTCGCGGGACAGGGTGGGATGTCCGAACACGACCGCGCGCTGGACGCGCCCGCCGAGGTCCGCGTCGCGCAGCAGGGCGCGGTAGCCGTGCACGAGCCGGCGGCCGAAGCGGGCGCCGCTGACGACCTCGGCCACGAGCGGCCAGCCGCCGTCGTGCGCGAGCTGCTCGGCGTCCGGGCCCGCATCCGCGCCGGCGACGACGATGGTGCGCGGGCCGCGGGGCAGGACGGCGTGCGGCGCTCCCCTCCCGATCGCGGCACCCATCGTCCCGGTCGCACCGCTCCTGGTCTCGTCGCGCTCGCCCAGCGACCGGCGGTCGCGGGGTCCGTGCAGGCGTGCCGTCTCGCTCACAGAACGGCCGTCGTCGTCGCGGGCAGCGGCCGCGCTCCGAGCCCTGTCGAGGTCGTCGGCCACGGCCGCCTCGCGCAGGGACCGGGGATCGAGCGGGCCGGACAGGGGCTCGCGGTACGGCAGGTTCAGGTGCACCGGGCCGCACGGTCCGGCGGCGCCGAGCGCGGCATCCATCGCCGCGTCCGCCACCGTCCGCACCGCGGCCGACGCAGCGCCGGTGCCGTCGGGATCGAGCGCATCCGGGACGGGGAGGTCGCACTGCCAGCGCACATGGTCCCCGAACATCCCGGGCTGGCGGGTGGCCTGATTCGCACCGACACCCCGGAGCTCGGGCGGGCGGTCGGCGGTCAGCAGCAGCAGCGGCACGCCGGCGTGGTCGGCCTCCAGAGCCGCGGGCAGGAGGTTCGCAGTGGCGGTGCCGGACGTGCAGACCACGGCGGCGGGCATCCGCGTCTCGCGCCCGATGCCGAGGGCGGTGAACCCGGCGACGCGTTCGTCGATGCGCACGTGCAGCGCGACAAGACCCTGCCGCTCCAGCTCGGCGGCCACGAGGGCGAGCGCCTGCGAGCGCGATCCGGGACTCACGACGATGTGGCGAACGCCGCGGGCGACGAACCGGGCGAGGAGGGCGGCCGCGGCATCCGTGGCGGCCGACCCCGGGAGCGCGTTCGTGTGCGCGGGATGGCCGTCGCCAGAGGTGTCCTCAGTGGCCACGACGCGGGCCGGAGGGCGGATCGTCGTCGTCGTCGAGCTTGGCCAGCTCCTGCTCCAGCTGCCGGATCCGCTCGTCCTGATCGGCGCGCGAACGGTGATCGGGGCGCGACGACCGGTGCGGCGTGCCGATCCGGCGCAGGAACTCGGGGTCGTCGTCGGGGGCCACGACGCGGTCAGCGCGCCCGCTGATGCGCCCGACGGTGAACCAGAGGATGCCGCCGAGGACCGGGAACACGATGACGATGGCGACCCACATGCCCTTGCTCACGCCACGGTGCCGGCCGAGTGGCTGCACCGCGCAGTCCACCACACTGAAGACCCAGAAGACCACCGCCACCAGGGCGAGGATCAGGAGCAGCCGAGCCATGCTCTCATCCTAAGCCGGAAGGCCTGAGCGGGAGCCGAGCCTTCGTCCAGGCGTCCTGCGTAGGATGGCGGGGTGAAGACCCGCTCCGTCGTCGTGTACTCGGTGCTGCGCCTGCTGGCGTTCCTGGTGCCGCTGGGAATCATGATGCTGTTCCCGATCTTCCGCGAGATGTACTG
Organism: Microbacterium sp. SYP-A9085; assembly: GCF_009649635.1. Classification (GTDB taxonomy): domain Bacteria; phylum Actinomycetota; class Actinomycetes; order Actinomycetales; family Microbacteriaceae; genus Microbacterium. The sequence goes on from NZ_WJII01000001.1 coordinate 145,135, forward strand.
GCTCGCGCTGATCTTCGCGACCCTGATCGGGCTGTCCCTGTCGATCATCTTCCTGCGTCGCCCGCTGGACGATGTCGCCCAGGGGCTGGCCGTGCGTCGCGCCGCACGGACCGTCCCGACAGCCGCGGAGAAGGACGCCGACATCGAGGATGCCGCGAACGCGGCACTGCGCCACGAGGAGCGGCCTCGCCCGGACGCGCCCTCCCCGCTCTGATCAGCCGACGTACGCCCACATCAGCAGCGCCCCGTACGCGACCGCCGTCAGCGACGTCACGCCGAGTGCGACGACGAGCTCGCGCGGGTCGCCGTACAGCCACACGATGAGCAGGGCCGGGATGCCGCCCAGCAGCGCCAGCAGCACCAGCCACGCGATCGGGTAGAACACGGCGATCAGGGCGGCCAGAGCGAATGCGAGCAGAAGGCAGATCGTGAAAAGGATCTGGGACACGCGTCGGCCGATCAGCACGGACAGCGTCTTCTTGCCTGCCGTACGATCCTGCTCGATGTCGCGGAGGTTGTTGGCCACGAGCACCGCGACCGCGAGCAGCCCGGCGCCGACGCCGCCCAGCCACGCCTCCTGCGGGGCCGACTGCACCTGGATCCAGGTCGTGCCGACGGTGGCGACGAGCCCGAAGAACACGAACACGAACAGCTCGCCGAGCGCGTGGTAGCCGTACGGGCGCCTGCCGCCGGTGTAGAACCACGCCGCGAGGATGCAGGCGGCGCCGACCGCCAGCATCCACCACTGCTGCGTGCGGATCACGAGCGCGAGGCCCACGAGCCCGGCGAGCGCGAAGAACGCGAGCGCGACCACGAGCACCGTGCGCGCCTTGACCCTGCGGGAGGCCGTCAGCCGCGCGGGACCGTGCCGCACGTCGTCGGTGCCCCGCACGCCGTCCGAGTAGTCGTTCGCGTAGTTCACGCCGATCTGCAGGAGCACGGCCACCAGCAGGCATCCGAGCGCCAGCACCCAGTGGAACCGGATGTCGATGACGTGCGCGGCGCCGGTGCCGATGAGCACGGGCGCTATCGCCAGCGGCAGCGTGCGCAGGCGCGCGGCGCCGATCCAGTCGCGGGCGGTCGGCTTCGGGATGCGCCGGGCCGGCGTCCGGCCGGGCCTGCCTGCGGGGTTCGACCGGGGCGGGGTGCGCGTCTTGCGTGAGGAGGCTGCCACGACTGCATTGTAGGGGTGCCCCACCGGCACCCGGTCAGCGCTGTGCGAGCACGGCGCGCCGGATCCCGGCGCGGTCGGGCTTGCCGCTGCGCAGGGTCGGCAGCTGCTCGACGAGCACGAGCCGCGCCGGTCGCGCGTGCGGTCCGAGCCGGGCGGCGACGGCCTGCCGAGCGGCCTGGAGTTGTGGAGCGTCCGCCGCGCTCGACGGCGCGGATTCGGCGGCGCCTGTCCGGGCGACCACGATGACGGATGCCTCGCCCCAGCGCTCGTCGGGAACCGCGACCACGACCGCGCCGGCCAGACCCGGGACATCCCGCACTATCCGCTCCACCCGGTCCAGCGAGATGTTGACGCCGCCGGAGACGATGACGTTGTCGATGCGGCCGTGAATGCGCAGGATGCCGTCCTCGATCGTGCCGGCGTCGCCGGTGCGATACCAGCGGACGCCGTCGGCGTCGCGCACGAACGTCCGCTCGGTGAGGGCGGCGTCGTCCAGATACCCGTCGGCGAGCACGGGGCCGGCGAGCCGGACCTCGCCGTCCACGACGCGCATCCGGACGCCCTCCAGCGGCGCGCCGTCGTACACGCAGCCCCCGCACGTCTCGGTGGCGCCGTACGTGCGCACGATGCGGGCGCCGGCATCCTCCGCCCGCTGTCGCACGGTCGCCGGCAGCGCCTGCCCGCCGACGAGGATCGCCGCGAAGCCGCGCAGCGCGTCGCCCACCGCCCGGTCGCCGCCGTCGGCGGCGTCCAGCAGCCGGGCCAGCTGTGCGGGCACGAGCGATGTGTACGAGCCGGGCGGCATGGCGCGCGCGGCGGCGGCGAAAGCGGCCGGGTCGAAGTGCCCCTCCAGCAGCACGGGCTCGTGGCCGGCCAGGAGCGAGCGGCTGAGCACCTGCAGACCCGCGACGTATCCGGCCGGCAGCGTGAGCAGCCACGGGCCGTGGCCCACCCGGGCCGCGGTCGCGGCAGCGCTGGCAAGCAGCGCGGCGCGGCCGAGCACGACGGCCTTCGGGATGCCCGTGGAGCCGGACGTCGTGATCACGGCGGCGGTGCCGTCGGGGACCGCGCGCGGCGCGGCATCCGTCATCCCGAGCCCGAGCGCGGGACCGGTGCCGTCCAGAATCCCGCGCAGCGCGCGCAGCACCGCCGCGCCCTCGGCGGGGACAGGGGCGAGCCGCATCAGAACTGCCAGGGGTACGGCGACCAGTCCGGATCGCGCTTGGCCAGGAACGCGTCGCGTCCCTCGACGGCCTCGTCGGTGCCGTACGCGAGGCGGGTCGCCTCGCCGGCGAACACCTGCTGGCCGACCATCCCGTCGTCGACGGCGTTGAACGCGAACTTCAGCATCCGGATCGCGGTCGGCGACTTCGTGAGGATCGTGCGGGCCATCGCAATCGCCTCGCGCTCGAGGTCGGCGTGCGCGACGACGCGGTTGACGGCGCCCATCTCGTACGCGCGCTGCGCGGAGTACTCCTCGGCGAGGAAGAACACCTCACGGGCGAACTTCTGCCCGATCTGCCGCGCGAAGTACGCCGAGCCGTAGCCGGCATCGAACGAGCCGACGTCGGCGTCGGTCTGCTTGAACCGGCCGTGCTCGCGGCTGGCAATTGTGAGGTCGCACACCACATGCAGGGAGTGCCCGCCGCCGGCCGCCCATCCGGGGACCACGGCGATGACGACCTTCGGCATGAACCGGATCAGGCGCTGCACCTCGAGGATGTGCAGGCGCCCGGCGCGCGCGGGGTCGTGCACGGCCGCCTCGTCGTCGGAGTACTTGTACCCGTCGCGCCCGCGGATGCGCTGGTCGCCGCCCGAGCAGAACGCCCAGCCGCCGTCCTTCGGGCTCGGCCCGTTGCCGGTGAGCAGCACGACGCCGATCCGCGGATCCTGCCGGGCTATGTCCAGGGCCGTGTACAGCTCGTCGACGGTGCGTGGGCGGAACGCGTTGCGCACCTCGGGCCGGTCGAACGCTATCCGGGCGATGCGGCCGTCGCGGGAGACGTGCGCCGTGATGTCGGTGTAGGCGGCGGCGCCGCCGTCGGGGCCGGGCGCCGGCATCCACTGTGCGGGGTCGAACAGCTCGGAAACGCTCACGGCACCAGCGTACGCGGGGACGCGGCGTCGCCCATCGATGCGAGACTGGAAGAGGATGCCGCCGACCGGCGACATCCGGAAGGCAGGCATGAGGATCACCCGGTCGTCGGACTGGCGCAGCGCGCTCCCCTTCGAGACGCCGATGATCGCCGATTCCGTGATGCCGGGCGATCCGGCGCGCTGCACCACGTGCGGTGTCGGCGCCGATCCGCTGCCGCGCACCGCGCTGTGGGCGGTGAAGCACCGTCATCCGCACGACCCGGCCGGCACGGTGCGCCTGTACTGCGCGGAGCACACGCCGCGCACCGCGGCTCCCGCGCCGGTGGCGAGCCCGTCCCGCACGGCGGGCGCGACGCGCGCGCCGCGGCCGCAGGCCGAGCGTCCCGTCCGTCAGCCGGCGCGCAAGGTCGTCGAGAGGCCCGCGCTGATCTGCCCGGACTGCTTCGTCGAGGTGCCTGCGACGGGGGTCTGCGGCATGTGCGGGCAGCGCGTGGCCTGACGCCTAGCGGTTCTTCGCGTCGCGCCAGGCCAGCCAGCGCGTGACGACGTCATAGTCGTAGTCGGGACCCGCCATCGCCAGGGTGAAAAGGCGCACGCCCGCGGCGTGCAGGGCGTCGGCATCCCGCTCGTCCCGTCGGTGCAGCTCGTTCGAGACCACGAGGTCCGCGACATCCCGCCCCTCCTTCTGCGCCCACCGCTCGATCACGTCGAGCTTGTGCGCGAGCCCGTCGGCGGGGACGAAGCTGTGCCATATGTCGGCGTGCCGGGCGACCAGGCGCAGCGTCTTCTGCTCGCCCTTGCCGCCGATCATGACCGGGATGCGACGGGTCGGCGGCGGGTTCAGCTTCGCCCACCGCGCCTCGATGCGCCGCAGTCCCTCAGCGAGCGCGTCCAGCCGGGTGCCCGGCGTGCCGAACTCGTACCCGTACTCGTCGTAGTCGCGCTCGAACCAGCCGGCGCCGGTGCCGAAGATGAACCGGCCGCCGGAGATGTGGTCGAGGGTCCGCGCCATGTCGGCCTGCAGGTCGGCATTGCGGTATCCGTTGCAGTTGACGAGCGTGCCGAACTCGACGCGGGATGTCTGCTCGGCCCACGCGCCGAGCATCGTCCAGGCCTCGAAGTGGGTGCCGTCGGGGTCGCCGTACAGCGGGAAGAAGTGGTCCCAGTTGAACAGGATGTCCACGCCCGCATCTTCGAGGCGGCGCACGGCACCGCGCAGATCGGCGTAGCGGACGTGTTCGGGGCGGAGCTGGACGCCCAGCCGCACGGGAGTGTCGAGGAGCATCGTCTCAGCCTACGAGGGTGTTCGCCTCACCCGCGGGCGCGGTGCGCCTTGAGGAACGCGTCGATGATGCTCCACAGCGCGATGCCGGCGATGAAGAACCAGCACAGGATCGTGAGGATGCGGTGCACTCCTGCCGGGTCGTCGTCGATCACGGCCTCGAAGAACGCCGGGTTCAGCAGGTGCCCGCTGTTGTACGCCAACGTGCCGACGGCCAGCAGTGCGAAGACCGTGTTCGCGATCGCGGTGCGCATCGTCCAGCGGCCCTGCACGTGCACGACGACCGACAGCATGGCGACCAGGGCCATGATCGCGAACAGGATGACGACGGCCGTGGGCCACAGCGCCGGATTCACCAGCGACACGCGATGCTCCGGCACGAAGCCGAGCCACAGGTCCCACAGCACGGCACCGGCCAGCACCCCCATCATGACGATGCTCGCGACCATGTCCGCGAACGTCGCGCCGCTCGCCTTGGGCTCGGGGAGCTTGTCGGGCGTCCACGGTTCGCTCGTCATCGTCTCGCGGCCCGAGCGCTCCAGGATCACGAACACCAGCGTGGTCCAGAACGCCACATGCAGGCCCGCAGTCATCATCGTGACGCAGACCGAGCCGATGATCGATCCGGCCGGCGCGCCGGCGATGATCTGCGCCAGGGCCACACCGGCGCCCGCGAACGGGATCACGATCCACAGCAGCACCTTGAGCAGCCGCCACCAATCGAGGTAGTAGCGCGGGCCGATCAGGTGCAGGTCGCGGCCCGTGTAGCCGGCGGCAAGCTTCTCGGGGTCGCCGAGTCCGGTGAGCACGGCACGGCCGGCGGCGTCGGGCTTCTCGCCCGCGTCGACACGCGCGTCGATCTGATCGGCGATCGATGTGCGCAGCTCGGCGGATAGGTCTGCGCGCTGCTTTTCGGGCACGGTGCGCATCGCGGCGTCGACGTAGCGGTCGGTGAGGGTTGCGGCATCCATGTCAGTTCTCCTCGGGGAGTGCGGCGATCGCATGTGCGATCGCACGGAAGTCGGTCGTGAGCGTGGCGGCGAGCGCGGTTCCGGCAGCGCTCGTGCGATAGAACTTGCGCGGCCGGGTCTCGTCGGTGTTCCACTCGCTGGTCAGATACCCCTGCTTCTCGAGTCGTCGCAGCAGCGGATACAGCGTGTTGGCGTCGGTCGCGAACCCGCGACGGTCGAGCTCCTCCAGCAGCCCGTACCCGTAACCGGGTTCGGTCAGCAGCCGCAGGCATGCCAGCACGACCGTGCCGCGCCGCAGCTCCTGAAGATGCGTCTCGAGGATCTCATTCTCACTCACATCCCACACGGTACTGTGTGACACACACTATTGTCAATCGCCTCCTTTGATGTCTCGCTATCTCGATGCAGGCGCCCGCCGCGGTGCGGGCCAAGATGGGAGCGTGAGGATGCCGGAGCTCGACGAGCTGCTCGCGCAGGCTCGGGTCGTCGCCCTGCCGATGGTCACGCGGTTCCGTGGGGTCACGGTGCGCGAGGCCGTGCTGCTGCGCGGGTCCGAGGGGTGGACGGAGTTCTCCCCGTTCCCCGAGTACGGCGACGCCGAGGCCGCCACGTGGCTCGCCGCGGCGATCGACTTCGGGTGGAACGAGCAGCCGCCCCCCGTGCGCGACGCCATCCCGGTCAATGCCACCGTCCCGGCGGTCGCCGTCGGCGCCGTGCCCGCCGTGCTGGCCCGCTACGACGGATGCCGCACAGCGAAGGTCAAGGTCGCCGAGCGCGGCCAGAGTCTGGCCGAGGACGTCGCGCGCGTGCAGGCGGTGCGTGCCGCGATGGGACCGGAGGGCCGCGTGCGCATCGACGCGAACGGCGGCTGGAACGTCGACGAGGCCGAGCGCGCCATCCACGCCCTCGCCGACGCCGACCTGGAGTACGTCGAGCAGCCGTGCGCGACCGTCGACGAGCTCGCCGAGCTGCGGGCGCGCATCCGCCGCTGGGACGTCCCGATCGCCGCCGACGAGAGCGTGCGCAAGGCCACGGACCCGCTGGCCGTGGCCCGCGCGGGCGCGGCCGACATCCTGATCGTCAAGGCGCAGCCGCTGGGCGGAGCGCGCCGCGCGCTCGAGATCGTCGCGCAGGCGGGCCTGCCCGCGGTCGTCTCCAGCGCCCTGGACACCTCGATCGGCCTCGGCATGGGCGTGACCCTCGCCGCCGCGCTGCCCATGCTCGACCACGACTGCGGCCTGGGCACGGCATCCCTGTTCACGGCGGATGTCACGACCCCTCCGCTGCGTCCCGCCGGCGGGATGCTGCCGGTGGGCCGGGTCGCACCGGACCCCGCACGGCTCGACGAGCTCGCCGCCGCCCCCGACCGCACCGCGTGGTGGCTCGCGCGGCTCGCGCGCTGCTACGCACTGCTGCCCGGCTGAGCCGCGGCGTCCTCGGCCCGCCATCCTCGGCCCGCGATCGGCCCATCATCCTCGGCCCAGGCGAGGGGATCGGCCGACGCGAGGGCTCTTTCGCGCGGATCCGTCCTCGCCTCGGCCATTCTCCTCGGCTCGGCCGAGGGCAGGCGCCGCGTCGACCCTCGGCCGAGCCGAGGAGTCAGCGACCTGCGGCCGGGCCGGTGAAGCCCTCGACCACGGCGGCCGCGAGCTCCTGCGTGCGCGTGCTGATGAGGTCGCGGGCCGCGGCGTCGTCCAGGCCCGCGATGACCGCCGCCACCGACGTGTTCTCCCACAGCTCGAGCATCGTCTGCGCGAAACCTAACGCCGGCATCCGCAGCGTCAGCCCGTAGCTGGACACCAGGTCGTTCACGAGGTCCGCGACGCGTCGCGTCATCCCCTCGCCCCACTGGCGGTACGCCGCCGCCATCCGCTCGTCGCGCATGGCGCGGATGCGGATCTCGCTCATCAGCAGCACGCCCTGTCGCGTGTCCAGTGACGCGTCCACCAGGTTCTGCACGACCTCGGCGGGCGTCGCCGGCTCCCCCTCGCCCCCCGTGACGCGCTTGACGCGCTCCGTGATCGTGGCGAGTTTGCGGTCGGACACCGTCGTCATCAGCTCGAGGAACAGCTCGTCCTTCGACTCGAAGTTCGAGTAGAAGGCGCCGCGCGTGAACCCTGCGCGCTCGCAGACGGCCTCGACGGATGCCGCGTCCAGGCCCACATCGGCAAAGACGTCGAATGCGGCGTCGAGCAGGCGCACCCGCGTGTTCTCGCGGCTGCGGGTCCCACTGGCGGCGTCGGTCACGGCATCCCTCGATTCACATTCAGTATCCAGCCTCGGCGTTCGCGTCGGGATTACGATACACGAACGTATCCGATACACTCCTGTATTGGATACGAAGACGTATCGGAATCCCGTCGCATCACTTCCGGAGGCCTCGTGTCCACTCTCCTCGCCGCGTTGGGCCGCTGGTCGTACCGCCACCCGTGGCGGGTGCTCGTCAGCTGGCTCCTCCTGCTGGCTCTCGCCGGCGGCGGCGTTGCGCTGTTCGCGCAGGGCACGGACAACTCGTTCTCGATCTCCGGCACCGAATCGCAGGCGGGCCTGGAGCAGCTTTCACGCACGTTCCCGCAGGTCTCCGGCACCAGCGCGCAGGCGGTGGTCGTCGCCCCGGACGGGCAGAAGGTGGATGCCGCTCCCTTCACGCAGAAGATCCACACCACGATCGCCGAGATCGAGAAGCTGCCGGGCGTGCTGGGCGTGAGCGACCCGTTCTCGACGCAGATCGACGGCCTGATCTCCGACGACGGATCCGCCGCGATCATCCGGATGCAGTTCTCCGGGCAGGTCACCGACGTCAGCGCCGACACGAAGGCGAGCCTCGAGCACGTCGTCGACGGGCTGCGCACCGCGCTGCCCGCCGGCTCGCAGGTTGACCTCGGCGGCGACCTGTTCGCCACGTCGCTGCCGGCGCTCTCCCCGATCGAGGCCGTGGGTCTCGTGATAGCGCTGCTGGTGCTGATCGTCACGTTCCGGTCGTTCCTCGTGGCCGGGATGCCGCTGCTGACCGCGCTGCTGGGCGTCGGCCTGTCGATGGCCCTGATCTTCGTGGCCACCGCTTTCGCGTCGATCTCGTCGACGACCCCACTGCTGGCGCTCATGCTGGGGCTCGCGGTCGGCATCGACTACGCGCTGTTCATCATCTCCCGGCATCAGGACCAGGTCAGATCGGGCATGGACCCCGAGGAGTCGACCGCGCGCGCGACCGGGACGGCGGGATCCGCCGTGGTGTTCGCCGGCGTCACCGTGCTGATCGCGCTGATCGGGCTCGGATTCGCGAACATCCCGTTCCTGACGACGATGGGCATCGCCGCCGCCGTCGCGGTCGCCATCGCGGTGATGGTCGCGCTCACGCTGACGCCCGCGTTCCTCGGCTTCACGAAGGGCCGCGTGGCCGGGTGGGCGCGCCGCTCCCGCAAGGCCCAGGCCGAGCGGGGCGAAGGGCGCGCCCGGCGGGGCCTCGCCGGCCGGTGGGTCGGCCTGGTCACGACGCATCCGATCGTCACCACCGTCGCGGTGGTGCTGGGCCTGGGCATGCTTGCGATCCCCGCGACGAGCCTCGCGCTCGCCCTCCCCAACGCCGGGATGCTGCCGAAGGACAGCGACGCGCGCCAGTCGTACGACCTCGTGAGCGAGCACTTCGGCCCCGGGTTCAACGGACCGCTCATCATGACCGGGACGATAGTGACCAGCAACGACCCGCTGACCCTGATGAAGGACATCGGCGCCGACATCGAAAAGCTCCCGGGCGTGCAGAGCGTGGCCCTGGCCACCCCCAACGGAGCCGCGGACACCGGCATCGTCCAGGTCATCCCCACCACGGCCCCCGACGACCCCGCGACCGCGGACCTGGTGCGCGAACTGCGCGCGCAGCACGACCGCATCCTCGACGAGTACGGCGTCGACCTGAAGGTCACCGGCTTCACGGCCGTCGCCATCGACATCTCCGACCGGCTCGGCGGGGCGCTGCTGCCGTTCGGGGTCTTCGTGGTCGGGCTCTCGCTCGTCCTCCTGACGATAGTGTTCCGCTCGATCTGGGTGCCCCTGAAGGCCACCGCCGGATACCTGCTGTCGGTCGCGGCGGCGTTCGGCGTCGTCTCGCTCGTGTTCGTGCACGGCGTCGGCGCCGACCTGCTGAACGTCACGAAGGTCGGCCCGATCATCAGCTTCATGCCGATCGTGCTGATGGGCGTGCTGTTCGGCCTCGCCATGGACTATGAGGTGTTCCTCGTGTCGCGCATGCGCGAGGACTACGTGCACGGCCGCCGGCGCCGCGCCGGCAGCCGCGATCGGCAGCTCGCCGTCGACGCCGTCCGCACCGGGTACATCGCCTCCGCGCGCGTGGTCACCGCCGCCGCCGTCATCATGTTCGCCGTGTTCGCCGCGTTCGTTCCCGAGGGCGACTCGAGCCTGAAGCCGATAGCGCTGGGCCTGGCCGCCGGCATCGCCATCGACGCGTTCGTGGTGCGGATGACGCTGGTGCCCGCCGTGATGGCCCTTCTCGGCGCGAAGGCATGGTGGATGCCGCGATGGCTCGACCGGGTGCTCCCGCACTTCGACATCGAGGGTGAGGCGGTCGAGCGCGAGATCTCGCTCGCCGACTGGCCCGAGCCGCGCACGACCGCGGCGGCCGTCGCCGACGGGCTGAGCCTGGCCGACCACGACGGCATCACCCTCTACCAGGACGTCGTGTTCCGTGTCGAGCCGGGCGGGTCGCTGCTGCTGGCCGGCGCGGATCCGCGCGCGACGCGCGCCCTCGCACTGACCGTGGCGGGTCGCGTCGCCCCCACGTCCGGGCGCCTGAAGGTCGGCGGCCACCTGCTGCCGGAGCGCGCGCTGTGGGTGCGCGCGCACGCGGGCGTGGCGCTCCTCGGCGGCAGCGCCGACGCCGCGGCCGACGTGCGGAGTGCGCTGCGGCGCCGCACGCGCCTTCTGGTGGTCGACGGGCTGGATGCCGCGACCACCCCGGGTGCACGCGACCAGCTGACCGCGGCCCTGCGGGACGCGGCATCCGTCACCCCGGACCTCGTGGTCGTCGCCACCGCCGCCGACCCGGCCCGCGCGCGCCGCATCCTCGCCGAGGCCGGACGCGCCGGCGTCGACGTCATCGATCTCGCCGCCCCACGGCGCGCCCCCGTTCTTCCCGCTTCGTCCTCCGAGGTGACAGCATGAGAATGCCCATCGAACGCGCCCGTTCCCGCCGCCCGATCACGTGGGCGACCCTGGCCGGCGTCGTGCTGCTGCCGGTGCTCATCGGCGGCATCCTCACCGCCGCGCTCTACAACCCCGCCGAGCGGCTCGACGCCATGAGCGCCGCCATCGTCAACGCCGACCAGCCGGTCACCGTCGACGGCCGGACGGTGCCGCTGGGGCGTCAGCTGACCGCCGGTCTCGTGAAGGGCTCGGATGCCGTGCCCAGCAATCTGGACTGGACGATCTCGAACGCCCGGGACGCCAAGGCGGGCCTGGCCGATGGGACGTACCAGGCGGTCGTGACGATCCCGGAGGGCTTCTCCGCCGCGGCCGTCTCTCCCGGAAAGGAGCTTGCCGGGACCGATGTGCCCGCGCAGCAGGCGACGATCCACGTTCAGACGGCGCCGGATGCGCGGGTCATCGACGACGCCATCACCGCGCAGGTGACGCAGGCGGCGGCATCCGTCCTCGGCTCCTCGCTGTCGTCGACGACGCTGCAGAACGTGTTCGTGAGCTTCACGACGCTCGGCGACCAGCTCGGCACCGCCGCGGACGGCGCGGCGACGTGGGCCGACGGCGCCCGCACCACGGCCGACGGTGCCCGCAGCCTCGCCGACGGGGTGCGGCAGCTGTCCACCGGGGCGGGGAGCCTCGCCGAGGGCGCCGACGGCATCGCGTCCGGTGTCACGACACTGTCCGCCGGAGCGTCGGGATGGGCCGCGGGCGCGCACAAGGCCGCCGAGGGCCTCGGCACCTGGGCCGACGGCGCCCGCACCCTGGCGGGGACCACGACGCAGCTGGCCGGCAGCCTCTCGACGATCGCCGACGGCCTGTCCCAGACCCCGCAGATCCCGCAGCAGGTGGTGGATGCCGCGCACCGGCTGGCCGCGAACAAGGACACGGTGAGCGCGTCCATGACCGACCTGACTCAGAAGCTGGCCGCCGCGGCCGCCGACTGCAGCACCCAGGGCGGGTCGGCCCAGCTGTGCGCGACGCTCACCCAGCTCTCGACCGGCGCGCAGACCTCGCTGCCACAGGTGACCGCGGTCGTCGACAACGCGGATGTCATGGCGCAGGCGGTGGACGGACTGAGCCGGCTGCCGCAGGCGGCGCGCGGGCTGTCGCAGATCTCCGGCGGCATGACGCAGGTGGCCGGCGGCATGACCGGCCTTGCCGGCGGGGCGACGGATGCCGCGGCCGGCGTCGCGAGGCTCGCCGGCGGCGCGTCATCGCTGTCCGGCGGCGCCGCGCGGGCCGCGGCGGGCGCCTCGCAGTGGGCGGGCGGCGCGCGCGCGTGGGCGGACGGCGCGGCAGCGTCCGCGGACGGCACCGGGACGCTCGCCGGCGGCACCGGCACACTCGCCGACGGCGCGGACGATATAGCGTCGGGGTTGCGCACCGCCTCTGACGCCCTGCCGTCGTTCACCGACCAGCAGGCGAAGAGCCTCGCCTCGGTTGTCGCCGACCCGGTGGCGGCGACGGGCCTCGGCGACAGCATGTTCGGTGCCGCGGCGATTCCGCTGCTGGCGATGCTCGCGCTGTGGTTCGGGGGGCTCGGATCGTTCGTGGCGCTGCAGGCGGTGTCCCGCCGGGCCCTGACATCCCGCCGCCCGTCGGCCCTGCTGGCCCTGCGCGCGCTCGCGCCGGCGGCCGCGATCGGCGCCGTCCAGGGACTGCTCGTGGCCGGCGTCGTGCAGCTCGCGGCATCCTACGACTGGGGCACCTGGGCCGTGTTCGCTGCCGTGTGCGCGGTCGCCGGCGTCGCTTTCGCGGCCGTGAACCAGGCGCTCGTGGCCGTGTTCGGCGGTGCCGGGCGATGGCTGGCGGCCGTCGTGGGCGTGCTCGCGGTCGCCACCGGGGTGGTCTCCACGGTGCCCGCGGCCCTCGTCGCCGTCGCCGCGGTGCTGCCGACCGCACCGGGACTGACCGCGGGCCTTGCCGTGCTGACCGGCTCCGCGGGCCTCGGCGCCGGGATCGCAGGGCTCGTGATCTGGGCGTTGCTCGCGTTCGCCGCGACGGTCGTGGCGGTCGTGCGACGGCGGACGACGAGCGTGAAGGCGCTGCTGCAGGACCTGCCGGCCGCGGCGTAGTCGTCAGTGGCGGGCGCGAGCGTGCCCGGGTGCGCCGGCCACGCGGCTCCAGTCGGTCGGGACCGGCCGGTAGCCGTCGCGGCGGAGCTCGACGACGGTCGCCACGATCCCCCAGATCGCGAGGGCTCCCAGAACGATGACGATGATCATGGCAGAAACACTACGATCGATGTAAACTAGCCACGAGTGGCAGAATGGACACTGTTCGATCGAATTCTGCCAATCCATGGAGAGGGAGCCGGGATGAAGACGGTCGCCTGCGTGATCGATGAGGGATTCGCGCCGTTCGAGTTCGGCGTCGTGTGCGAGGTGTTCGGCCTGGATCGCCGCGACGACGGCATCCCGGGCTTCGATTTCCATGTCGTCGCCCCCGATCCCGGTGCGGTGCGGTCGAAGCTGGGGTTCTCCGTCAACGTCGACGAGGATCTCTCGTTCGCCTACACCGCGGACCTCGTGATCTTCTGCCCACCGCTGCGCGAGTCGTGGGCGCACATCGACCCCCGGCTCGTCGACCTGGCACGGGATGTCGTCGCCCGCGGCGCCTGGACCATGAGCGTGTGCACCGGGGCGTTCATCCTGGCCGCCGCCGGGGTGCTGGACGGTCGCCGCGCGACGACGCACTGGATGTACGCGCGGGACCTCGCCGCGATGTATCCCCTGATCGACGTCGACCCGGACGTGCTGTTCGTGCAGGACGGCCGGATCATCACGAGCGCCGGCACGGCGGCCGGGATCGACGCGTGCCTGCACCTGTTGCGCATCGAGCTGGGTGCCGAGCTGACGAACCGCATCGCGAAGCGCATGGTGGTGCCGCCGCAGCGCGACGGCGGGCAGGCGCAGTACATCGATCGCCCGCTGCCGGACACCGGGGGCGACGCGCTCACCGAGGTCGCGGCCTGGGCACTGGACAACCTAGGCGACGAACTGCCCGTCGACGATCTCGCGCGGCGCGCGCACATGTCGCCGCGCACTTTCGCGCGGCGGTTCCGTGCCGAGTTCGGCGCGTCGCCGGCATCCTGGCTCACCCGTCAGCGCGTGATACAGGCGCAGCGGATGCTGGAGACCACCGACCTGGGCCTGGAGCGGATCGCGGCGGAGTGCGGGTTCGGCTCCGCCGCGGTGCTGCGGCAGAACTTCGCGCGGGTCCTCGACACGACGCCGACCGCGTATCGCGCGCGGTTCACGTGCCGGGTGCCCGTGACGGCGTGACGGCACGCCGCCCCGATTCTGGGCCGCATTCCTGCACGAACGCCCGCACAGATCCGCCCCGACCGCAGACATCCGCCCCAAACGCGCGAAGGGGACGGCCCGGGGAGAAGGGCGACGCGTCAGTTGGTCAGGCCGCTGTACGCGTGCAGGCCCTTGAAGAACACGTTGACGACGGCGAAGTTGAACAGCACCGCGGTGAAGCCGATGATCGACAGCCACGCCGACCGGGTGCCGCGCCAGCCGCGCGTCGCGCGGGCATGGATGTACCCGGCGTACAGCACCCAAATCACGAACGTCCAGACTTCCTTCGTGTCGAAGCCCCAGAACCGGCCCCACGCGTCGTTCGCCCAGATGGATCCGGCGATCAGCGTGAACGTCCAGAAGATGAATCCGACGATCGCGAACCGGTAGGCCAGCGACTCGAGCGTGTCCGAGCTCGGCAGCGTGCGCAGGAATCCCCAGCCCCGCACCGGCGCACCGTCGGCCGTGAGCACCTTCCGCTCATGCCGCGACTGCAGCAGCTGCAGCAGGGACAGCCCGAACGTCAGCGCGAAGAACGCCGTCGCGAGCGAGGCGACGAACACGTGGATGACGAGCCACGGCGACTTCAGCGGGTCGGCCAGCGGCGCCACCTGCACGTAGAACGCGAAGATGGAACCGCCCAGCAGCAGCACCACGAGCCCCGTGATCAGGGCGCCGAGGAACCGCAGATCGTACCGGAACAGCACCGCGAGGAACACGGCGACCACGAGCATGGTGCCGGTCAGCGCGAACTCGTACATGTTCGCCCACGGCACCCGCCCGGCCGCGACGCCGCGCAGCACGTCGGCGCCGATGTGGAAAAGGAACGCCAGCCAGGTCAGCGACGTCCCGATGCGCGCGAACACCGGCCGCACGCGCTGCGACGGCGCGACCACGAGCGACGCGGAGCCTCCCGCGCGCACGCCGGCCACGGCGTCGCCCCCGCCCGCGGCCACGAGTTCGCGATCGCGCACGGCGGCGGCATCCTTCGCGTCCAGCGCTTGAGAGGAGCGGCGCGCGAGGTCGATCGTGTAGAAGATGAACGCGAGCGCGTAGATGGCCACGGCCGTCCAGACGAGCAGCACGGAGACCTGGTCGAGCGAAGGCATGGGGTCAGTCTACGCTCGGGCTCGTCACGGCCGGCTGGACGCCGGACGAGGCCTCGAGGGCGTCGCCGTGCTTCTGCGCGAGGGCGTCGACGGCCCCGCCGAGGGTTGGGTCCTCGCCGCGGGCCAGCCCCGCGTACTCGAGCGTCAGCACCGTGCCGTCGGCGCGCGCCTTCACCCACATCCGGCGGCGCGGGACGAACAGGGCCAGCATCAGGCTCACCAGCGCCAGCGCCGCAAATCCCAGCACCCACGGGCCGGACGCGTCGTGGTGGATCGACAGCGAGACGAACCGCTTCACGGACTGCGAGGAGTCCTTGGCCGGCTGCGGCGACGCGTCGTCGAACGTGATGCTGCCCAGGTGCGCCGGGAGGTCGGCGGTCTGCCCGGGCGCCAGCTCGATCGACGCGGTTCCCGTGGTCCTGCCGGTCAGCTGCGTCATCCCGGACGTGTCCAGCGCGTACACCGAGCGCGGGATGCCGTCGTTGATGCCGAGATCGCCCTCGTACACGTCGAGGGTCAGCACCGGGTTGACCAGCGCCGGGTAGGCGGACGTGAAGGCGCCGGACCTGTTCTCGAACTGCGTCGGGTAGAAGAACGCGACCATGCCCAGCTGCTTCGCGAGTCCGTCGGGCACCTTGATCACGCCGAGGGACGTCATGTTGTTGTCCTGCGGCAGGAACGGGATGCTGTCGTGGAACACGACCTGACCTGCGGGGTTGCGCACCGTGACGGTGGGGGCGTATCCGTTGCCCATCAGGTAGACGCGCTCGCCCGCTATCGACAGCGGGTGGTTCACGAGGATCCTGTCGTCGACGGCCTTGTGCCCGGGGAGGGTCGTGGTCAGGTGCGCGACGAAGTCGCCGGCCTGACCGGAGGTCTGGTACGTGACGTCGAAGCGGTCCAGCCGCATCGTGTACGGGATCAGCGCATCCGGATCGACGAACCGGCCGGGGTTGAACGACGAGTAGTCGGTGCCCACCGAGTTCACGAACGTCGTGCCCTGCACAATCACGCGCTGGCCCGTGTACGTGAAGCCGCCGCCGACGCCGACGGCGATCAGCACGCCGAGCAGGGCGATGTGGAACAGCAGGTTGCCGGTCTCGCGCAGGTAGCCGCGCTCGGCGGACACCGAGAACGCACCCCGCCCGTCGTACCGCTGCACGCGGTAACCGCCGGCGCGCAGCTGCGCTGTCGCGACGTCGATGGCACGGGATGCCGCGGCCTCGCCGTCCGCGCCGGGGGCCAGTTCCACGAGCGACGAGCGGTGGTCGGCGAGACGGGACAGCCGGGCCGGGGTGCGCGGCGGTCGGGCGCGCAGCGCCTTCAGGTGGTGCTTGACGCGCGGGATCACGCAGCCGATCAGGGAGATGAACAGGAGGATGTAGATCGCCGAGAACCACGCGGACGTGTACACGTCGAACAGCTGCAGCTTGTCCAGCACCGGCGCCATGGACGGGTTGTCCTGGAAGTACTTCGTGACACCGTTGGGGTCGGCCGAGCGCTGCGGCACTATCGAGCCGGGGACGGCGGCGATGGCCAGCAGCAGCAGCAGCACGAGCGCCGTGCGCATACTCGTCAGCTGGCGCCAGCCCCAGCGCAGCCAGCCGACGACCCCGAGCCGGGGCGAGACGATCTCGGCCGTGCCGTCGACGTGGTCGCTCGGGCGCAGCGGGTCGGCCGCGGCATCCGCCGCCTCGTCCGTCACCTCGTCCGTCGAGTCAGAGCGCGGGCGTGACACCGGCGATCACCCCCTGCAGCTGGACCATGAGCACTCCCCACACCCCGGTGACCATGAGCACGCCGAGGACGATCAGCACGGCGCCGCCGACGAGATTGACGGCGCGGATGTGGCGGCGCAGGAACGCCACCGAACGGGTCGCCCAGCCGAAGCCGAGCGCTATCAGCAGGAACGGGATGCCGAGGCCCAGCGAGTACGCGAGGCCCAGCACGGCGCCGCGGGACGCGGAGGCGCCGTTCAGGGACATGTTCATGATGACGGCCAGCGTCGGGCCGATGCAGGGGGCCCAGCCGACCCCGAGCGCGAGGCCCAGCAGCGGTGCGCCGGCAAGGCCCAGTCCGCCGCGGACCTGCGGCTTGAACGTGCGCTGCGCGACGCCGAACACGCCCACGAAGACGAGGCCGAGGAGGATGATCACGGCGCCCATGATGCGGGTGATCGGGTCCTTGTACCGCAGGAAGAACAGGCCGACCGAGCCGCTGAGGACGTTCATCGCCATGAACACGACGGTGAACCCGGCGATGAACAGGACCACGCCCAGCACCAGGCGGCCGCGGGCCGGGGCATCCGCGGCATCCCGACGGGGGGCGACCGCGCCGCCGATGAACCCCAGGTATCCGGGCACGAGCGGGAGCACGCACGGGGACAGGAACGAGACGAGACCGGCCAGCACTGCGATCGGGATGGCGACCCACAGCGCCCCGCCGGCGACGAGGTCGATCACGATTCGCCCAGGGCGGTCTTGATGAGGGATGTCAGGATCGAGGCATCCGGCAGTGCGCCGACGATCCGGGCGGTGGGCCGGCCGTCCTTGCCGAGCACGACGGTCGAGGGGGTGGCGCTCAACGGCACGATGCTGGCGAACGCGGCGGTCACCGCCTTCGTGTCGACGTCGATCACGCTCGGGTACGTGACGTCGAACTCCGTCGCGAAGCTGCGCGCCGTGGCCGCCTGGTTGTACGTGTTCACGCCGAGGAACGCGACATCCTGCCCCGCGAACTGCTGATACGCCTTCTCCAGCAGCGGCGCCTCCTGGCGGCACGGCGCGCATTCGGCGTACCAGAAGTTGACGACGGTGACCTTGCCCGCGTAGTCGGTGCTGGAGACCGCGGCGCCGTCGTCGAGAGTGCCGGAGAAGTCCACCGCCGCCGGCCGGTCGCCGGGCGGGTACTCCTTCCACTGGAAGTCGCCCGAGATGTAGCCCTTGTCGTTGCCGGCGCGGTACTGCTGCGCGAGGTCGTCGTTCGCGCCGGAGCACGCGGTGAGCGAGGCGGCGAGGATCACGGCGGCGGCGAAGGCCGATGCGACCTTCAGGGCGTTGCGCATTACACGGCTCCCACATCGATGGATCCCGCGGCGGTCGCGGGTTCGGCATATCCCACTTCGACCCAGCGGTCGCCGTCGCGCTCGAAGCTGGTCACACTGGACAGCGCGCAGCGGCGGCGGCGGGGATCATGGCGGGCGGGCAGCCCGGCGATGTGCAGGTGGGCGACCCAGATCGGCAGCTGGTGGGAGACGATCACGGCGTCCCCCGCCTCGGTGCGGGTCCAGGCATCCCGCATCGCCGCCTCCATGCGCGCGATGACCTCGGCGTACGGCTCGCCCCAGCTCGGCAGGGCGGGGCGGCGCAGGTGCCGCCAGTTCAGCGGATTGACCAGGGCGCGCTTCATGCGGCGGCCCTCGAACACGTTCGTGGGCTCGATGACGCGCTCGTCGATGACCGGTTCGATGCCGAACAGCTCGGCGAACGGCTCTGCGGACTCTCGCGCGCGCTCCAGCGGTGAGGAGACCACCGCGGCGATGGGGCGGCTCAGGCCGCGGATGTACTCGGCGGCTTCGCGCGCCATCCGTCGACCGGAGGCGCTGAGCCGGTACCCGGGGAGTCGCCCGTAGAGCACGCGGCGGGGGTTGTGGACCTCCCCATGGCGCACGAGGTGGAGGCGATCGGCGGGCACCCGCCAATTGTACGGTGACCCCGCTTCAGAGGGCGCTGAGAGCGCCCCTCGCTCCCCGAGCCCCTTCCCCGCGAGGCATCCCCCAAATCCGCGAGGCATCCCTTAGATCCGCGAGGCATCCCCCAAATCCGCGAAGTTCGGGGCTGCCTCGCGAAGTTCGGGGCTGCCTCGCGAAGTTCGGGGCTGCCTCGCGAGAGGCGGGGTCAGGGGGCGATTGTGCGGGCGAGGAGTTCGGTCAGCAGGCGCTCGGCCACGGGATGCGGCAGCGCCTCGATCAGCGCCATCAGCGGCGCCATCGCATCCGGAAGCGCGCCGCCCGCGCCCAGGCCGATCCCCGCGAGCACGGCGGCCGCGGCATCCGAGTCCAGGCGCTCCGGCAGCTGCGCGGGCAGCGCGCCGAGCGCTTGCGCCGGATCCACCGCCGGCACACCCCGCACCGCGTCGGCCGCGGCGACGAGCGCGGCCACGAGCTCGTCGAGCACCGTCTCGGTCACCGGCGTCACGGTGAGATGCGTGGTATGCGGAAGACGGATGCCGTCGGCCTGCGTGAGTCCGGGCTGCTGCTGCAGCACCCACCCGGCGCCGCGCACCCGGTCGGCCCAGTGGTGCGGGTCGACGCGACGCTCCGGTGGCACGGACTCGTCCGTCGCCACCGCGAGCAGCGGACCGGTCGGCACCCCGACCACCCGCAGCCCCTCGATCCCGGCGACCGCCGCCCGCAGCGCCGCCGTCGCGCGCGCCGCCCGCGCCGCAAGCTGCGCGAACCCGTCCGCTCCGAGCGCACGGATGATCGCCCACGCCGCGGCCAGCGCTCCGGCCGACTTCGAGCCCAGCAGCGTCGGATTCACGACCGGGTACCCGGGCCAGTCGGTCGTCGCGAAGTACTGCGCACGGTGCCGGTCCCGCCCGCGGTGCAGCAGCACGCTCACGCCCTTCGGCGCATAGCCGTACTTGTGCAGATCCGCTGACAGGCTCGTGACGCCCGGCACGGCGAGGTCCCACGCGGGCACCCGGTCCGGCCAGAACGGCAGGATCCAGCCGCCGATGCACGCGTCCACATGGCACGCGATGCCCGCGGCCGCGCACGCGACGGCGACATCCGCGACCGGATCCATCGCGGCGAACGGGTACGAGGGCGCCGAGACGACCACCAGCGCCACGTCCGGCCCGAGCCGGTCGACGACCGCGGCCGCGTCGAGCGTGCCGGTCGCGGGCGAGACCGGCACCGCGTCGAACGCGAGATCGAACAGCTCCGCCGCCTTCCGGAACGCCGCGTGCGCGGTGACCGGGGCCACGATGCGTGCGACACCGGTTCCGCCGCCCGCGCGCCACAGGTCGCGGGCGGTCTTCACCGCCAGCAGGCACGACTCGGTGCCGCCGCTGGTGACCGAGCCCGCGACATCCTCATCCCCGCCCAGGATGTCGCGGGCGAACGCGACGACATCCCGCTCCAGCGCCGCCACCGACGTGAACGTCGTGGGGTCCAGGCCGTTGACCGCCTGCATCCGCCGCGCCGCCTGCGCGGCGAGCTCGTCGAGCTCGGGCATCCCCGCGTCGTAGACATAGGAGAGCACGCGCCCGCCGTGCGTGGGCGCGTCGCGGGCCCGCAGAGCGTCGAGTTCGCCGAGGATCGCCGCGTCGTCAAGGTCCACGCGTCCACCCTATGGGCGGGTCCGCCGCGCTGAGGTGGCACGAATGGCGGGAATCACCACGGGAATTCCGACCATTCGCGCCACCTCACCACAGGTGACCGGGAAAAACGCCGGCGGGGGTGGCCCCGTAGACTTGACCCTCGTGACTGAACGCGTCCTCGTGAACCAGCTGTCCGCCCGTGCCGATGGCCCTGTGTCGGTGTCCGGGTGGGTGGAGACCGTCCGCGACCAGAAGAAGGTGCAGTTCGTCATCCTGCGCGACGAGACCGGCGCCGTGCAGCTGGTGAACCCGGCGACCCGTCCGGCCGAGGACGGCGGCGAGCAGGATGCCGCGGCCCTGGCGCTCACCGACACCATCTCGAACCTCGCGCACGGCTCGTTCCTGACCGTCACCGGCGCGCTCAAGCACGACGAGCGGGTCAAGCTCGGCGGTCTCGAGATAAAGATCGAGGGACTGGATGTCGCCGCCGCCGCCCTCCCCGAGACGCCGATCGCCACCGACTCGAGCATGGACAAGCGGATGGACTGGCGGTTCCTGGATCTCCGCCAGCGCCGCAACAACCTGATCTTCCGGGTGTCCACGACCCTCGAGCACGCGATGCGCCAGTATTGGATCGACCGCGACTACATCGAGATCCACACCCCCAAGCTCATGTCGAGCCCGTCCGAGTCGAACGCGGAGCTGTTCAGCCTCGGCTACTTCGAGGACAAGACGGCCTACCTGGCGCAGAGCCCGCAGCACTACAAGCAGATGGCGCAGGCGGCCGGCTTCGGCAAGGTGTTCGAGATCGGCGACGTGTTCCGCGCCGACCCGAGCTTCACGAGCCGCCACGCGACCGAGTTCACGAGCGTGGACGCCGAGATCAGCTGGATCGATTCGCACGAGGATGTCGCGGCGATGCAGGAGGAGCTGCTGGCCGCCGCGATCCAGGCCGTGAAGGACAAGCACGGCGACGAGATCGCCGAGCTGTTCGGCATCGACGTGGTGGTCCCGACACTGCCGTTCCCGCGCATCCCGCTGACGGAGGCGCACCGGATCGTCGCCGAGCGCGGCTACGAGATCCCCCGCACGGACGGCGACCTCGACCCGGAGGGCGAGCGGCAGATCTCGGCTCATGTCGCCGAGGCGTACGGCCACGAGTTCGTGTTCATCACCGATTACCACGCCGAGATCCGGCCGTTCTACCACATGATCGACCCGGCCACCGGGCTCACCCGCAGCTATGACCTGCTGTTCAAGGGCGTCGAGATCACGACCGGCGCCCAGCGCGAGCACCGCATCGACGTGCTCGAGCGGCAGGCGCTTGACAAGGGTCTCAAGCTCGAGGGCCTCGCGCACTACCTGGACTTCTTCCGCTACGGCGTGCCCCCGCACGGCGGGTTCGGGATGGGCCTTGCCCGCGTGCTGATGCTGCTACTGGGCGAGTCGTCGATCCGCGAAGTCACGTTCCTGTTCCGCGGCCCGACGCGCCTCGCGCCGTAAGGCGCCCCGGCCTCAGAGCTGGAAGTCGACGGCGACGCGGTCGGAGACGACGCTGCGCACGTAGGCGACGACGGCCTGATGGTCCGGATGCACCGCGTAGGCATCCAGCGCGGCCGCGTCCGCGAAATCGACGACGAGGGCGACATCCCAGTTGCCCTCGATCACGTTCGGTCCGGCGGTCAGCGCGCCGATCGTGGGCACGACACCCACGAGCGCGTGCAGCCGGTCGGCGATCTCGCGCGCCTGTGCGGCGCGGGTGCCGGCGTCCTCGGCCGCGAGCTTCCACGCGACCACGTGCCGCAGCGTCACCGGGTCACCGCCGCCGCGTCCAGGAGTGCCTCGTGCAGGCGATCCGGCGCGACCCGCCAGTGCGCGTGCAGGCGGCCGTCGATGAGGACCACGGGGATCTTCTCCCACCACTGCGCGTACAGCTCCGCGTCGTCGGCGATCGACCGCTCGACGACGTCGACGTGCTCGGCCACCCGCTCCGGGAGGCCGGCGATGACCTGCTCGACGACGCCGTGGGCGACGTCGCACAGATGGCAGTCGGGCTTGCCGATGAGGGTGAGTGTGGTCACAGAACCCATCCTACGGGGGCCCGGGATGCCGCCGGCCGGCGCGCGATCACCCAGCGGCAGACCGCTGCGTCAGTACTCGATCTTGTATCCGCCCGCGACCCATTCGCCGGTGCCGCCGTCGACGTTCGTGGCGTCGTAGCCGCGCGCGGTGAGTGCCTCGACCACGCGGGCCGAACGCGCACCGGCGTGGCAGATCACATGGAACGGTTCATCGGGGAGGGCATCGAGGTGCTCGCCGAGGGTCGACATCGGCAGGCTCACGGCACCCGGCACATGGCCCGCCGCGTACTCGTCGGGCTCCCGCACGTCGATGAGCGGGATGCCGGTGGAGCGGTGCAGCTCGTGGATCGTGATCGACTTCATGCTGTCCCTTCAGTGACACGAAGCGCCCGTCCGCACGGACAGGCGCTCGGTGTCGGGCCGCTTACTTCTTGTTGCGGCGCTGGTGGCGAGTCTTGCGAAGCAGCTTACGGTGCTTCTTCTTCGCCATGCGCTTGCGGCGCTTCTTGATGACAGAACCCACGGAAAACCTCACTATGTCAGGGGTCTGGACGCGGGTGTCCGCGCCCGGGAACGGGCAGATGAAAGGAAAATGCCTCGGATCAGTCTAGCCGACGTCGGCGATCGGCCGATGCATGGCATCGGCCACCGCGGACTCCGGCACACGATAGCTGCGTCCGAACCGCACCGCCGGAAGCTCACCGGCATGCACGAGCCGGTACACGGTCATCTTGGAGACGCGCATCAACTCAGCGACCTCCGCGACCGTGAGAAATCGCACGTCGGGCAACTCTGCCATTCCTCTCACCCTTCCCCAGCATGGTTCTGGTACCCCCAGAATGCTGAGGCACACTCTATGGTGTCAGAGCGCGTCATGTAAACCCATGAGACTCCTGTGACGTATGCTACCGGTTTTGGTCACCGGGCGGCGAGCTCGTCGACCAGCTGCAGCAGCGCCTGCGCGTGCCGCGCCGGCTGCCGCTCCCTGGCATACCCGAGCGCCGCCGCACCCGCCGTGCGCAGCCGGTCGGGCTCGCGCACGAGCTGGATGAGCGTGGCCGCCAGGCTCACGGCATCCGGCGCCGTGCTGGCCAGCGCCGCCCGGCCGAACTCCTCGGCGAGCACCGGGTCGGTCACGATGGCGGGGCGTCCCCGCGTGAAAGCCTCCAGCGCGATCATCGGCTGATTGTCGAAGCCGAGCGACGTGATCAGCACGGCGTGCGATGCGGCGATCAGCTGGGCGACCCGGTCCCCCGTCACCCGGCCGTGGAAGACGACGTCCTGCTGTGCGCGCCCGGCGCCGCCGGCGACATCCAGGCGGATCCGACCGGGGCCGACCGCGGCGCCCGCTATCCGCACGGCCTCCAGGGCGACCTCCAGTCGCTTCTCCGGCGCGAACCGGGCCGCCCACACGAGCGTGAGCGGCTCCGGCGCCGGCGGCGGGGCGGGCTGCAGCGGCTCGGAGACGTTCGAGAACGGGCGGGCACCGGCCACGCCCGCCTCGCGCAGCGCCTGCGCTTGATGGACCGAGGGCGAGAGCACCGCATCCGCGCGCAGGGCGACGCGCAGCGTCATCCCGCGCAGGGCGTTGTTGATCGGCGTGCTGCCGCTGTACCGGGGCGTGGCGGGGATACCGGTCAGCCCCCGGTGGAACCAGCGCACGGCGGGGGCCAGCGGCGACAGCGCGGGCGAGGCGCGCCAGAAGAACGTGTGCACCACATGCAGCACCGGCAGCCCGCGGTCGGCGCCGGCGGCCAGCGCGGCGGCGGCGAGCGCGAACTCCGAGTGCACGACGAGCGCGGCAACGTGGTGCGCGTCGATCAGCGCCGTGAGCGTGTCGGCCAGGCGCGCGGCGGACCCGAGGAGCGGCAGCTCCAGGCCCGGCAGGGTGCCATGCACGACGGGCGCGACCGGGACGATGTTCGCCGTCCCGGTGAGCACGTCGGCGTCCGGGGCGACGACGACCACGGTCCACCCCTGCGCGGCCAGGCTCCGGGCCTGCCGCAGGAACGCGGTCTGCGCACCCCCGAGATAGCGCAGCGAGTAGTCGCACAGCAGCATCACGGCGGGCTCGCCGTGCGAAACGGGATCGGTCATATCGTCGGGCAGCGGAGGATCAGCGCCCCGGCAGCTTCCTCAGGGCGCTCTCCAGAGCGTGCTTCGCGGATGCCGCGGCCCGGCCGACCACTTCCGCGGCGTAGGCCGCGGTCTCCGGCAGCACCACGGCGGCGTCCTCGCCGGCCTGGTCCAGGAACGGCAGGATCCAGTCGTCGACCTCGTCCAGCGGCCCGGTCTGCAGGCGGTAGTACCGGTGCTGGCCCTCTTCGCGCACGGTGACCAGCCCGGCTTCGCGCAGCACCTTCAGGTGCTTGGAGACGGTGGGCTGGCTGACCCCCAGATCGATCACTATCTGGGACACGCTGGTGCCGTCGTGACCGGCGGCGGACCGGTCCAGCAGAAGTCGCAGGATGTCGCGACGGGTGCCGTCCGCGATCACGTCGAAGATGTCCGCCATGCCCTTAGGTTAGCCGGGCCCCCGGCTGAGTACCATGACACAGGTGTCATCACATCCGGACGGCACCCGCCGCTCCACGCCGATCGTGCGCGCACTGCTCGCCCTTCCCCGTGCCAGCTGGGAGGTTCTGCGCGACCTCACCACGGTGTCCCCCGCCCGGTTCGCGGTCGGCGTCTACCTGGTGCTCATCACGCTGTTCACCGTCCTGCTCTCGCTGCCGGCGGCATCCGCCACCGGCCAGCGCACACCGTTCGCCGACGCCCTTTTCACGGCGATCTCGACGGTGTGCGTCACGGGCCTGTCGACCGTGGACATGGGCACGCATTGGTCGGCGTTCGGCCGGATCGTCATCTACGTCGGCGTGAACGTCGGGGCCCTCGGCGTGCTCACGCTGGCGTCGATCCTGGGCCTGGTGATCTCCAAGCGCCTGGGCCTGCGCGCCAAGCTCATCGCCGCCGGTGACACCAACCCGCTGCGCATGCACGGCGGTCCCGTCAACGAGGGCCAGACCGTCCGGCTCGGCGAGGTCGGCTCGCTGCTGGCCACGGTGGCGCTGTCCACGCTGATCATCGAGGCCGCCCTCGCGGTGCTGATGTACCCGTCGCTGCTGGTGGGCGGCGTGGATCCGCTGCGGGCGCTGTGGGAGGCGCCGTACTACTCGGCGATGGCGTTCACGAACACGGGGTTCGCCCCGAACCCGGACGGCCTGGAGCCGTTCCAGCACGACTACTTCTTCCTCACCATGATGATGATCGGAGTGTTCCTCGGCTCGATCGGGTTCCCCGTGATCTACACGCTTGCGCGTCACCGCTGGCACGTGCGGCAGTGGTCGCTGCACGCGAAGCTGACGATCATCACGACAGTCCTGCTGTTCGTCGTCGGCGCCGCGGTGTTCCTGGCGCTCGAGTTCGACAACCCGAAGACGTTCGGTGACCGCGACGCGTGGGACACGGTGTACCAGTCGTTCTTCCTGTCCGCGATGACCCGGTCTGGCGGGTTCTCCACCGTCGACGTCAGCAGCCTGCACGGCTCGTCGCTGATCGTGGGCTCGATGCTGATGTTCGTCGGCGGCGGCTCGGCATCGACCGCCGGAGGCATCAAGGTGACGACGCTGGCGGTGCTGGCGCTGGCGGTGTGGAGCGAGGCGCGGGGACGCCCGTCGGTGCAGGCGTTCGGCCGCCGCATCCCCAGCGATGTGCAGCGGGTGGCGCTGTCGGTCGTCGCGTGGGGGGCCACCCTGGTGGCCGTCTCCACGGTGACGATCGCGCAGATGACGAAGGCGCCGGTGGCCGACGTGCTGTTTGACGTGATCTCCGCGTTCGCGACCGTCGGCCTGTCCTCGGGGCTCACCGAAGCCATGCCCGATCCGGCCAAGTACGTGATGGCGGGCACGATGCTGATGGGCCGCGTTGGTACAGTGACACTCGCGGCGGCGGTCGCCGCGACCTCACGCACGCAGCTGTACTCGCTGCCGGTGGAAAGGCCGATCGTTGGTTGAGCAGATCCGAGGCGACGCGCCGGTCCTGGTGATCGGACTCGGCCGGTTCGGCGCCGCGTGCGCCGGCGAACTGGACCGGCTGGACCGGGACGTGCTGGCGAT
This sequence comes from Microbacterium sp. SYP-A9085, assembly GCF_009649635.1. Classification (GTDB taxonomy): domain Bacteria; phylum Actinomycetota; class Actinomycetes; order Actinomycetales; family Microbacteriaceae; genus Microbacterium. Next base: position 171,805 of record NZ_WJII01000001.1, read on the forward strand.
CGACGAGAACCTCGAGCTCGTCCAGAAGTGGAGCGAGCGCGTCACGCACGCCGTGCAGGCCGACGCCCGCAACCTCGACGCCCTCAAGCAGATCGGCGCGCAGGACTTCCAGGTCGCAGTTGTGGCCACCGGCTCGTCGATCGAGTCGTCGGTGCTGATCACCGCGAACCTCGTCGACCTGAAGGTGCCGCAGATCTGGGCGAAGGCGGTGTCGCAGTCGCACGGCAAGATCCTCGCCCGAGTGGGGGCGAACCACGTCGTGTACCCGGAGCGGGAGGCCGGCGAGCGGGTCGCGCACCTGGTGAGCGGGCGGATGCTGGATTTCATCCGGTTCGACGACGACTTCGTGCTCGCCAAGATGTACCCGCCGAAGTACATCCGCGGCATCGGCCTGAACCAATCCGGGGTGCGCACGAAGTTCAACGTCACTGTGGTGGGGGTGAAGACTCCCGGCAAGCCGTTCCGCTACGCCGAGGCCGACACCGTGGTCACCAACCACGACCTCATCATCGTGTCCGGCACGAACTCCGACATCGAGAGGTTCGCGTCGCTGGAACGCTGACGGCGCGGATGTCGCAGGCCCGGTGCAGGCTGGGCTCATGGATAGCACAGTGGGGCAGGATGCGGCGATCGGCCGCTGGATGGCCGGGTACGAGCGGGCGTGGGCGTCCAGCGACCCGGGCGACATCCGGGCGCTGTTCACGGACGACGCCGAATACCGCACCGCGCCGTGGCGGGAGCCGTGGCGCGGGGCGGACGCTATCGTGCAGGGCTGGGTGGAGCGCCGCGACGAGCCGGGCACGTATCGCTTCGAGTGGGAGCTGCTGGATTCCGCGCCGCCGCGGCATTACGTGCGCGGATGGACGACGTACCTGGAGGACGGTGAGCCCGCGCACCGGTACAGCAACCTCTGGATCGTCAAATTGACCGACGACGGGCGCGCACGTGCATTCACCGAGTGGTGGATGAACGAGGCGTCGACGTCCTGATTCTCAGGCGCCGGCGGCAAGCTCCCGCGCCCGCTCGAGCGCGGCATCCGTTGCCCGGGCGAAAACGTCGTCCAGGTGCGCGGCCTGCAGGACCGCGATCGCGCGCTCCGTCGTGCCCTTGGGGCTCGTGACGCGTCGGCGCAGCTCGGCGGGGTCCTCGCCGGACGCCGCGAGGAGGGCGGTCGCGCCGATGAACGTCTCCTCGACCATCGTCCGCGCCTCGTCGCGAGTGAAGCCCTGGCCGACGGCGGCCGCCGTGAGCTCCTCGATCAGGAGGTAGACGTAGGCGGGCCCCGAGCCGGAGATCGTCGACAGCGCGTCGATCTTCTCCTCCGGCACGTCGATCACCGTGCCCACGGTCGAGAACAGCTCGCGCACCAGCGCGACATCCGCGTCGGTGGCGGCACTGCCGGCGGCGAGCCCGGTCACGCCCTTGCCGACCAGCGCCGGGGTGTTCGGCATCGACCGGATCACCGGGACGCCCGCCCCGAGGATCTGCTCGAACGTGGCGATCGGCACCCCCGCGGCGATGCTGACCACGATCGTGCCCGGCCGGATCACCGGTGCTATCTCGCGCAGCAGATCCGGGACCATGGCCGGCTTGACGCCGATCAGGACGATGGATGCCGCGGCCGCGGCATCCGTGTTCCCCGACGGCTCCTCGTCTAGCGACACACTGCGCACGCCGCTGACCTGGCGGAAGGCGGTGGCCTTCGCCGCCGACCGGTTCGTCACCGCGAGTCCGGTGGCCTTCCCCGAGCCGACCAGGCCGTGCAGGATCGCGCCGCCCATGGAGCCGGCGCCGAGGATCGCGATGGGAGGGAGCATGCGGCTCATCCTACGGCGAGCAGGCGCGGTTATAGTCGGAGCAGGAGCGCTGAGGAGGCCGACCCATGACCGTTTTCGACGGCATCGTCGCACGCATCGTGGAGACCTCGCGGCTGGCGGTGAACATCCTCGAGCGCAGCGCCGACGACCCGCGCACGCCCGACGAGCGCACCGTGGTGTTCGTGCACGGCAACGTGTCCTCGGCGCTGTTCTGGCAGGAGATCATGCAGGACCTGCCGGGCGACATCCGCGCCATCGCCGTCGACCTGCGCGGATTCGGCGACACCGAGAGCCTGCCGGTGGACGCCACGCGCGGACTGCGGGACTTCTCGGACGACCTGCACGCGACCCTCGAGGCGCTGCACCTGGGCGCGGTGCACCTGGTGGGCTGGTCGATGGGCGGCGGCGTCGTGATGCAGTACGCGCTGGACCATCCGGTGCGCAGCCTCACCCTGCAGGCCCCGGTCTCCCCGTACGGCTTCGGCGGGACGCGACGGGACGGGTCCCGGCTCACCGAGGACGACGCCGGCTGCGGCGGAGGCGGGGCCAACCCCGACTTCGTGGAGCGCCTGACCGCCCACGACACCAGCGACGAGGCGCCCACGTCGCCGCGCAGCGTGTTCCGCTCGTCGTATGTCTCGGGCGACTACGTCACCGCGCAGGAGGACGTCTGGGTCGAGTCCATGCTGAGCACCTCCACCGCGGAGGGCAACTACCCGGGCGACAGCGTCGACAGCGAGAACTGGCCGGGATTCGCCGCCGGGAGATCCGGCGTGCTGAACACGATGGCGCCGCGGCACTTCTCGGTCGCCGGCATCGTCGACCTCGCCGTCAAGCCGCCGATCCTCTGGGTGCACGGCACCGCTGACGCGATAGTGTCGGACGCGTCGTTCTTCGACCTGAACCAGCTCGGCACGGCCGGGATCATCCCCGGCTGGCCCGGAGAGGATGTCGCGCCCGCGCAGCCGATGGTCAGCCAGACCCGCGACGTGCTGGACGCGTACCGTGCCGCCGGCGGCGAGGTCACCGAGCTCGAACTGGACGGCGTGGGGCACGCGCCACACCTGGAGCGCCCGGGCGTGTTCCGCCATGCTCTGCTGCAGGCCATCGGCTACATCGCTCCGCAGCACGATCCCGCCCCGCCCACCGAGACGATCATCCTGAAGTCCGAGGACTGACGCCGCGGCGCGGCATCCCGCGTCCGGTTCTCGTCGGTCCGTCCCTAGACTCGAGCCCATGAGTGCTACCGGCGGCGGCAAGGCGATCCTCGCGGCGTTCCTCGCGAACCTGGGCATCGCGGTGGCCAAGTTCGTCGCGTGGTTCTTCTCCGGCTCGGCGTCGATGCTGGCCGAAGGCATCCACTCGGTCGCCGACAGCGGCAACCAACTGCTGCTGATGCTCGGCGGGCGCCGCGCGCGCCGAGAGGCCGACCACGAGCATCCGTTCGGGTACGGCCGCGAACGGTACGTGTACGCGTTCGTCGTCGCGATCATCCTCTTCTCGGTGGGTGGGCTGTTCTCCCTCTTCGAGGGGATCGGGAAGATCACCGACCCGCACGAGCTGAACAACGTGTGGCTGGCCGTGCTCGTGCTCGTGATAGCGATCGTCCTCGAGTCGTTCTCGCTGCGCACCGCGGTCCGCGAGTCCAGGCCGCACAAGCAGAAGGACGAATCGTGGTTCGCGTTCATCCGCCATGCGAAGGCGCCGGAGCTGCCGGTCGTGCTGCTGGAGGATGTCGCGGCCCTGACCGGTCTCGTGTTCGCCCTGCTCGGGGTCGGCCTGGCGTGGTTGACGGGGAATCCGCTGTTCGACGCGATCGGCACGCTCATGATCGGGACGCTGCTGATCCTCGTCGCGATCACGCTCGGCGTGGAGACGAAGAGCCTGCTGGTGGGCGAGGGCGCGAAGCCGGCCGACCTGAGGCGCATCGTCGACGCGGTCGAAGCCGGCCCCGACGTGGAGCGGGTCATCCACCTGCGCACCCTGTACCTCGGGCCGGACGAGCTGCTGGTGGCCGCCAAGCTCGCGTTCCGGGCCGACAGGCCGCTGTCGACGGTGGCCGCGGACATCGACGTCGTCGAGCGCAGCATCCGCGCCGCGGTGCCGATCGCGCGCGTCATCTACCTGGAGCCGGACGTCTACCGGCCGGCCGCCGATCCCGCCCCGCCCACCGAGGCGTTCATTCTGAAGTCGGAGGACTGATGGAGTTCTGCGCGTTCACCGAGCCGCAGCAGGGGTTCGCGTACGACGACCAGCGCGCACACGCGGTGGCAGCGGAGCGGCTCGGCTTCGACGCCTGGTTCCGCAGCGACCACTACATGCGCATGGGCAAGGGCGATCCGCTGCCCGGGCCCACCGACGCATGGACCACGCTGGCGGGACTCGCCGTGCAGACCTCGCGCATCCGGCTGGGCACGCTCGTCTCGTCGGCGACGCACCGTCATCCCGGCATCCTGGCGATCCAGGTCGCGCAGGTTGATGCCATGAGCGGCGGCCGTGTCGAATTCGGCCTCGGCACGGGGTGGTTCGCGGCGGAGCACCGGGCGTACGGCATCCCGTTCCCGGCGAAGCGGTTCGGGATGCTGGAGGAGCAGCTCGAGGTCATCACCGGCCTGTGGGCCGCGGACGGGCCGTACTCGTTCGCGGGCGCGCACTACACGCTCGTGGACGCCCCTGCGCTGCCCAAGCCCGTGCAGGATCGCGTGCCGGTCATCGTCGGCGGGGGCGGCCCCCGGCGCACACCCGCCATAGCGGCCCGGTTCGCGACCGAGTTCAACATAGGGTTTCAGCCCGAGGACGTCATCGCGGAGAAGTTCGCCGGCGTGCGGAGTGCGTGCGAGCGGGCCGGCCGCGATCCGGGGACGCTGAAGCTCTCCGTCGCGCTGCCGACGCTGGTCGGCGCCGACGAGGCCGAGCTGTCGCGCCGGGCGGCCGCGATCGGCCGGAACCCCGCCGCCGTTCGCGGCGACGACGTGATCGCCGGCCTGCCGGACGAGATCGTCGAGAAGGTGGTGCGGTTGCGGGACCTCGGCGCACAGCGCGTCTACTTCCAGCTCATGGATCTGCGCGACCTCGACCACCTGGAGCTGCTGGGTGGGGTCGTGCTTCCGCGGCTGCGGGCCCTGTAGTCGCGGTGGCCCCCGCGCGCGCAGCGCAGCGCCTACCGACGCGCGTCTACCGGCGAGCGTCGAAGAACGCCCGCAGCAGCGCTGACGCCTCGTCCGCGCGCACGCCGCCGACGACCTCGGCGCGATACGGCAGCCGGCGGTCGCGGAGAACGTCGTACATCGACCCGGCCGCGCCGGCCTTGTCATCCCACGCCCCGAACACGACGCGCGCTATGCGCGCCTGCAGAATCGCGCCCGCGCACATCACGCACGGCTCGAGCGTGACCACGAGCGTGTGCCCCTCGAGGTTCCAGGTGCCGAGGGATGCCGCGGCCTGACGCAGCGCGACGATCTCGGCGTGCGCGGTGGGGTCGCCGGTCTCCTCGCGGAGATTGCGGCCCTCGCCCACCGGCCGGCCGGCGGCATCCAGCACCACCGCTCCCACGGGGACGTCGGCGCCCCGAGCCGCCTGTGCGGCCAGGGCGAGGGCGCGGTCCATCGCAGCGTCGACGTGCACATCTCGAGGGTACGGGCCCGCCCGGTAATCTGGGACCATGCGCGTGCACATCGCCGACCATCCCCTGATCACCCACAAACTCACGGTGCTGCGCGACGAGCGCACCCCGTCGCCGGTGTTCCGCCAGCTCACCGAGGAGCTCGTCACGCTCCTCGCGTACGAGGCCACGCGCGGCGTCCGGGTCGCCCCGGTCCAGATCCAGACCCCGGTGGCCGCAGCGACCGGCGTCCGCATCGAGGAGCCGCGGCCCCTCGTGGTGCCGATCCTGCGGGCCGGGCTCGGGATGCTGGAGGGAATGGTCAAGCTGCTGCCGACCGCCGAAGTCGGCTTCCTCGGCATGGTGCGCGACGAGCAGACGCTGCTGCCGACCACGTATGCGGAACGCCTGCCCACCGACCTCAGCGACCGGCAGTGCTTCGTGCTCGACCCGATGCTCGCCACCGGCGGATCACTGGGCGCGGCGATCGACTTCCTGTTCCAGCGCGGCGCGCAGGACATCACCGCCATCTGCCTGCTGGGCACCCCCGAGGGCATCGCCCGGATCGACCAGCAGGTCGGCGACCGGGACGTCACCCTGGTCCTGGGCGCGCGCGACGAGCGGCTCAACGAGCGCGGCTACATCGTGCCGGGGCTCGGCGACGCCGGCGACCGGCTCTACGGGACGGTCTGACCGGGTCTGCAGGCTCGGGCGGCTCAGGACGGCGAACGGCGGCCGGTCTCCTGCTCCCAGAACTCCAGCTGCTGGGTGAGCGCCTTGGCGAGCTCGAACACCTGCTCGGGAGGGATCCGGATGCGGCTGACGACGCGGGCCGGGACCACGGCCACGCGCTCGCCGGTGTCGGCGTTCGTGTCCTCCCGTGGAGGCTGCGCGAGCGTCACGAAATCCATCACGAAGACCGTCGGCGTGTGCCAGACGTTCGCGAAGTCGGCGTAGCTTCCGGCGATGTTCTCGGGCGGCAGATCGATCTCGAACTGCTGCGGCAGGTCCTCGGCCATGCGACGAGTCTAGGTGGCGGATTCGCGGCACACACCGGAGGTGACGGCACGGCCCACGGGCGCCGGGTCTGCGACGCCCCGCGCGGTGTGTGGCAGAACACGCGGCTTTGCGAGGCGACATCCCGCACCTTGTGCGACGCGGTCTTCGGCGGGTCGCAGAACATGCGGCGTGAGGGCCCGGCACCCCGCACCGTGTGCGACGCCTTGGCGGTGCGTCTCCGAACATGCGGCTTCGCGGCGCTGCATCCCGCACCGTGTTTGACACGTTCGGCAGCGGCGCCGGCGCGTGTGTTCTGCGACACGCTCCCCAGCCGGTCTCAGAAGATGCGGCCTGACGTGGCCACATCCAGCAGGTTGTAGGACGCGTAGGGCGGGATGTCGCAGAAGGTGCGGCTACGCGGCCGGACATCCCACATCTTCTGCGACACGTTCCAGCAGAGCGCCGTCGCGCCACTGTACGACGCCATCGATGGTGTGTCTCCGAACCTGCGGCTTTCAGCGGTGACATCCCCACAACAAGAGCGACACGCTCCCGAGTCGGTCCCAGAAAATGCGCCTTTAAGGCGTAGCATCCCGCACCTTATGCGACACGGTCTTCAGCGGGTCGCAGAACATGCGATCTGAGGGCACGGCATCCCGCACCTTGTGCGACACGGTCTTCAGCGGGCCGCAGAACATGCGGCGTGAGGACCCGGCACCCCGCACCTTGTGCGACACATGGCAGCCCAGACGCCGCCGCGTGGGTTACTCCACGCCGACCAGACGGGCGAACGCGCTCAGGCGCGCGACGCCGTCCGGCGTTCGCGGGAGGTCATCGAGCAGGCCGGGGGCATAGACGAGGAATGCGGCCACCTTCGCCCGCGAGATGGCGACGTTCAGCCGGTTCTGCAGCAGCAGGAACTCGAGGCCGCGCGGCGCATCCTTCCCGCTGGACGCCGCGAGCGAGACGATCGACACGACCGCCTCCTGCCCCTGGAACCGGTCCACGGTGCCGACCGGAATATCTGCGAACCCCGCCTCGGCGAGCGCCTGCTCGACCATGACCTGCTGCGCGTTGTACGGCGTCACGACGATGATGTCGGCCTGCGTCAAGGGCCGCGGCTGACGCGCCTGCTCGCCGTCGGCGTCCACCCAGGCGCGGCCCAGCAGATCGCGGACGATCCGCACCACCTCGGCCGCCTCCTCGGGCGACTGCGTCGCGTTGCCGTGATGCCGGACCGCCACGGGATGCACGCCGGGCGCGACCCCGTCGAGCCGGCGCAGCGCGGCACACGGATGCGACGCCAGCTCCCCGTCGTAGGACAGCAGCGAGACCGCCCGGGCGACGTCGGGATGCATGCGCCACGACCGGTCGAGGAAGTGCCCGAGCTCAGGCGGAATGACGGATGCTCCGTCCATGACCCAGCCGAGGGCGGAGGCATCCACCGGCTCCGGATGGATGCCCTGGCTCACCTGTGGCAGCTGCTGCGGATCGCCCAGCAGCAGCAGACGATCGGATGCCGTTGCCACCGCTATCGTCGAGGCCAGCGAGAACTGACCGGCCTCGTCGATCACGAGCAGGTCCAGCGACCGGCGCGGCACCCGCCCCGGATGGCTGAAGTCCCACGCCGTGCCGCCCACGACGAACCCGGTCTCGGCGTGCTCTTCCGTGTACCGGGCGAGCCCGTTCTTCGGGAACACCGTGAAGGACACGTCACCGTCCGCTCCGGCCTTGCGCGCCTTGCCGACCTGCGCCGCGGGGACCCCGGCATCCACGACCTGATCGAGCATGTGCTCGACGACAGCGTGCGACTGCGCGACCACCCCGACCTTCCAGTGATGCTCGCGCACGAGGGCCGCGATCACGTGCGAGCCGATGTAGGTCTTGCCGGTGCCCGGCGGGCCCTGGACGGATAGGTGGCTGCGATCCAGGTCGAGGAGTGCAGCGGTGATGGCGCCGATGTGGTCCTCGGCGCGTCCCCCGGGCAGCGCACCGGATCGGGTGCGGGGCGGACGTCGGCGCAGGATGTCGGTGGCCGGGTCTGCCGGAAGGGCCGGCGCCGCTGCGATCAGCGCGTCCGCCCATTCCTCGATCGCTGTCTGCTGGTTTCCCGCGCGCGGTGGCGCCGCGGGCGCCAGGGCGACGGGCAGTTCCGACCACGTCTGGCCGTCCATGGCCGTCTCGGCGACCACCGCGCCGTCGTCGAGGACCTCGAGGACCTCGACCTCCCGCGCCACGTGCACCCATCGCGTCATCGACGGGACCGAGAACGGTGCCGGCGTCTCGTAGAGGGCGAACGGGCGGGATCCCTCGGTCAGCCGGGTGCCCGGCGCCACCTCGCCGCGCAGTCGCACGATGCGGCGGATCGAGCGCGGACCTGGCTCCCACTGCTCGACCACGCCGCTGCCCGCGGCATCCACCACCACCACGTCGCGGGTGTCTTCCCACACCGACAGCGGCTCCCGCAGCCGCAGGAAGTGCATGGCCCAGAACGCCTTCGCCTCGCGCGGATAGTAGTCGATGGCCGCCGCGCCCAGGCGCAGCGCCTCGACATCCGCCTCGGTTCCCCCGGCCGCCTCGGCCGCGTCGGCGAGGGCACGCAGCTGCTCCGCCTGGGGCTTGGCCTCGTACGCGACCTCGACGGACTCGATGTCCCGCGAGGGCCGCAGCCCGCTCTCCCGGGCACGCTCGACGAGCCAGTCGCGCAGCCGGCGGGTGGAGACGCAGTCGTAGCGGTTGTAGTCGGCCAGATCGTCGAGCACGGTCTGGGCCGCGACTTCCCGACCCTCGGCGGCGAGGGCCCGCGCCTCCACATACTTGACGATGGAGTCGTCGCCGCGCTGTACGTCGCTCGTGCGGACCTCGGCGCCCATGTATAGAGGCTCGAGCTTCTTGATCGAGTACGAGCGAGACCCCACCTTCAGCGCCCGCCGCACGATCGGGTACAGATCCACGAACACGCCGTCGCGCAGCAGCGCGTCGACCTCGGCCTCGCGCACGCCGTGCCGCGCGGCCATCGCGAGCAGGTGCGTGGGCTCGTACGGCGCGTAATGGTAGATGTGCATGTCGGGATGCTCTCGCCGCACCGCCTGCACGATGTCGAGGAAGCGCTCCAGCGCCACCTTCTCCTCCGCGAAACTGTGCGCCCACAGGGCGGAATACTCCTCGCGGATGTCGACCCACCCGAACAGGTAGTCGATACCCCAGTCGCGGGCAAGCCCCTCGGTGTACAGCGGGTCACCCTCGAAGTCGAAGAACAGGTCGCCCAGGTCGGGGCGCGGAAGTGCGCCCAGCCCCTTGGGGAAGACGACCTGATACACCGGAACGGCAGGGGATGCCGACGGTTCGTGAAGTCCGGGGATGCCGGCGGGGCTCTCCAGCTGCAGGCGCGCCTGTGTCCGCAGCATCCCGAACGTCTCGCCGCTCATCCGCGCGGGCGGGGTGGATGCTGCTGCCAGGGCGTCGATCGTGAGGATGCCGGCATCCCGCAATCGCTCGCGCTGGACCGGGCGCATCCCGGCCACCAGCAGCAGGTCGCGGAACGCGACGACCTCCTGATCGCACGTGGCGCAGCGCCCGCAGGCGACCACGCCCAGTTCGCCGCGCCCGTCGCCCCAGGCGATCGCGGGGTGGGTGGAACCCTGCGCAAGGTCGCGGTCGGCGACGAGCGCACGGAGGCGATCGCGACGCAGCCGGAACACGGGCATCAGGTCGTCCACGGCGTGCGTGCTCATTGTGCCGTCGCCGAGGAGCAGCTCCACCCGATCCGCCCGCGGAATGCCGAGCCGATCGAGCTGGTCGGCGTATGCCGCCAGCTGCATGAGTGCGGTGACGCGCGCGTGGCGGGCGAGCTTGGAGTCCTGCACGACCCACCGACCGTCATCGTCGCGCAGCAGGAAGTCGGCGAATCCGACGAACTCCTCGGTCGCGAACGCGGCCTGGTAGACGACGCGGGTGGCGGGATCGCGCAGCGCGCGTTCCGTGTCGCGGACAGCATCCGCCAACCCGGCGGCGTCGGAGGACCGCGTCTCGGCGATCTCGATGACGCCGTCGCCGAGGTGGTTTCGGTAGGCATCCAGCACCCGGCGCTCATGCGCGGTGCCGAGGCGTCCGGCGCGCTCGAGTGTCGCATCCTCGGGATCGGCGACGGCCGGAACGCGGCCGGCCTTCGCGTCGATCGCCCGCAGCCAGGCGAACTCGCACTCGGCTGCCGCCTTCAGGTCGCTCGCGCTCCAGACGATCCGGCCCTCGTCTTCGATATACCGCACGCCTCTCCCTTCCGCCTCGACCATACCGACGGCATCCGACAGCCCCGAGCCGGGACCGCCCGCGGACGGCAGCGCGGGGCATCCGACATCCCGTCACGCGCATGCCAGTGCCGTTCGCGCTGCACCGTTCCGCGTTCGCGCCACGCAATCGCTGGCGCGGATGCCGAAAAGTGCAGCGCGTGCGCAACGACGAGCGCAGCGCGAGCAGAACGACGACGCAGCGCACGCTGCCGCACGACGAGCGCAGCGCGAGCAGAACGACGAGCACAGCGCGCGCTACAGCACGAGGAACGCCGCGCGCACCCAATGCGGAGCCGAGCGCCACGCACCACGACCGCGCACGCCGGGTGCCAGACTGGCACCATGAGCCTGCCCTTCGACAGCGCGTACCGGCACGGGTTCGCGCGCATCGCGGCCTGCACGATCCCCATCGCCCTGGCCGACCCGCAGACCAACGTCGACGCGATCCTGGCCACCGCCCGCGAGTGCCACGACGACGCGGTGGCGGTGGCGGTGTTCCCCGAGCTGTGCCTGTCCGGCTACTCGATCGAGGACCTCGTGATGCAGGACGCGGTCCTGGATGCTGTGGAGCACGAGCTCGAGCGCCTGGCCGCGGCATCCTCCGACCTTTTCCCGATCCTCGTCGTCGGCGCCCCGCTGCGCCATGGCAGCCGGCTGTACAACTGCGCTGTCGTCATCCACGGCGGCGACATCATCGGCGTCGCCCCCAAGGCGCATCTGCCCACCTACCGCGAGTTCTACGAGCGCCGGTGGTTCGCGCCGGGCCGGCCGTGGTCGGGCGACCCGATCCGGATCGGCGGGCACACCGTCGCGTTCGGCACCGACCTGCTGTTCGAGGTGCAGGACGTGCCCGGGCTCGTGCTGCACGCGGAAGTGTGCGAGGACGTATGGGTTCCCGTCCCGCCGTCGTCGCACGCGGCGCTGGCGGGCGCCACGGTGCTCGTGAATCTCTCCGGAAGCCCCATCACGGTCGCCCGCGCCGAGGACCGCAAGACGCTGTGCCGCTCACAGTCGCTGCGCTGCCTCGCCGCGTACGCGTACGCCGCCGCCGGCCCCGGCGAGTCCACGAACGATGTGTCGTGGGACGGGCAGACCCTGATCTTCGAGGCCGGCGATCTGCTGGCGCAGACGGAGCGGTTCCCCGACGGCCCGCGCCGCTCGACCGCCGACGTCGACCTCGACCGGCTGCGCCAGGACCGGCTGCGCCAGGGCACGTTCGATGACAACCGCGCCACCGCCGGGGGCCCCGAGCCGATGTGCATCCCGGTGGTCCTGAACCCGCCGGCCGCCGACATCGGCCTGCGGCGCCCGCTGGACCGGTTCCCGTTCGTCCCGGACGATCCGGCCCGGCTCGCCCTGGACTGCTACGAGGCGTTCAACATCCAGGTGTCCGGCCTGACTCGGCGGATGGATGCCATCGGCCGGCCGAAGCCCGTGATCGGCGTTTCCGGGGGCCTCGACTCCACGCATGCGCTGCTGGTGATCGCCCGCGCGATGGACCGGATGGATCGGCCGCGCAGCGACATCCTCGCGTTCACGATGCCCGGGTTTGCCACCAGCGACCACACCCGCGGCAATGCCGTCGCCCTCGCCGAGGCGATCGGCGCGACGATCGAGACGCTCGACATCCGGCCCGCGGCGATGGAGCTGCTCACGAAGATGGGCCACCCGTTCGCCGCCGGCGAGCCGGTGCACGATGTCACGTTCGAGAACGTGCAGGCGGGGCTGCGCACCGACTACCTGTTCCGGCTGGCGAACCAGCGCGGCGGATTCGTCGTCGGCACGTCCGACCTGTCCGAGATAGCGCTGGGCTGGTCGACGTACGGGGTCGGCGACCAGATGAGCCACTACGCGGTGAACGCCGGCGTCCCCAAGACACTGATCCAGCACCTGATCCGCTGGGTCATCGCGACCGGCGCAGACGAGGGGTGGGTGGATGCCGCGGCGGCCCGCGTGCTGCAGTCGGTGTTGGACACCGAGATAAGCCCGGAGCTGGTACCGGCCGGCCAGGACGGCAGGATCCAGTCCACCGAGGACCGGATCGGCCCGTACGCGCTGCACGATTTCGCGCTCTTCCATATCCTGCGCTTCGGTTTCCGCCCGTCGAAGATCGCGTTCCTCGCACAGCATGCGTGGGAGGACAAGGATGCCGGGGCGTGGCCGCCCGGGTTCCCCGAGCCCGATCGGTACGGTTACGACCTGCCGACGATCGCGCGGTGGCTGCAGGTGTTCCTGCAGCGGTTCTTCGGGTTCGCGCAGTTCAAGCGCACGGCGATCCCGAACGGGCCGAAGGTGTCTCCCGCCGGGTCGCTGTCGCCGCGCGGCGACTGGCGTGCGCCGTCGGACGGGAACGCCCGCGTGTGGCTTGCCGAGCTGACAGCGGCGCTGCCCGACCTCGTGGAGTGAGTCGACTCAGTCGGTGGCGGGGGTGCCGTACGCCATCGTGACGAGGAAGCCGCCGCGCGACAGGTCGGCGAGCCGGTACTCGGCTCGGCGCTCCGGTGTCCACGCCTTCGCGAACGGCGGGTCCAGGCGCACTTGCTCCGGGCGGATGCTCACCCCGCGCGGATCGGCCTGGCGCACGGCCTGCACGCGGGACCAGTGCAGCACCAGCTGCTCGTTGCTGGCCCGCTCCCACAGGCTGTCGCCCCACAGGTGCGAATGGTCGCGGATCTCGCGCAGGCTCACCTCGTCGGCCTGGTGGTCGCGGATGTCGAGGCCGACCAGCAGCCCGGGATCGGAGAGCGCCACGACCGACGCCGTGCGGTAACTCGCGGTACGGATGTCGACGGGGACGTCGCGTCCGTCGACGACGGCAACGAGCTGCGGGTGGTGGCCGAACTGCTTCGGAACCTCGCGGTCGATGTTCACGAACGCGGCATCGATCTCCAGGCGCTCGGCGAGCATCTGCTTCGCGAGTTTGCGGATGCGCTCGCCCGGCTCGGACCCCGGCGCCCACCCCAGGCGGGCCTCGATGCCCGTGGGGGTGTCCAGTCTCGTCGATTCCATGTCGCCCTCCCGTGCCGATCGATTCCTCCATCATGGCGCGTCGCCGCCAAGCCGTGGGCAGTCACGCCGTCAACCCGCTGTGTGATTCCCACGAGGATGCGAGGATGGGCTCATGGCGCGACGTGCGACGATCGTCGGGAGCGGGCCGAACGGCCTGGCCGCCGCCGTCACCCTCGCCCGGGCGGGGTACGCGGTGCGGGTGGTCGAAGCGTCCGACACCGCCGGAGGCGGAATCCGCACGCTCCCCCTGACCGAGCCGGGATACCGGCACGACGTGTGCTCGGCGGTGCATCCGGCCGCACTCAGCTCGGCGTTCTTCCGCGCGTTCGGGCTCGACCGCATCGACTGGCTGGTGCCGGAGGCGTCTTTCGCCCACCCGCTGGACGGCGGTCGCGCCGCGATGGCATGGCGCGACCTGGAGCGCACCGCGGCGGAGCTCGGCGACGACGGCAGGGCATGGCGGCGGGTGGTGCGCCCCCTGAACCGGCACGTCGACGCAGTGGCCGAGGTCATCGGCGACCAGCTGCTGCGGATCCCCCCGCACCCCGTCACGGCAACCCGGTTCGCGCTGCGGATGGCTCAGCTGGGCACCGTGGCCGGACAGCGGATGCTGCGCACGTTCCGCACCGAAGAAGGCGCCGCCCTGTTCACCGGCGTCGTCGCGCACGCCAACGCCGCCCTGCCGTCGCTGGCGGCCACGGCGTCCGCGCTCTACCTGCTCGCACACGCGCACTCCACCGGATGGGCGCTGCCGCGCGGCGGTTCCGACGCCATCGCGAGCGCCCTCATCGCGGACCTCCAGGCGCACGGCGGCGCGGTGGACACCAACCACCGGGTGGCCAACCTGACGACGCTGGACTGGGGGGATGCCGCCGCCGGCGATCTGCTGCTGCTGGACGCCTCTCCGCGACTCGCGCTGACGCTGCCGGACGTGCCGGACCGCTACGCCCGGGCGATCCGCCGGTATCGCTACGGGCCGGCGGCCGCGAAGGTCGATTTCGCGCTGGACGGCCCGGTGCCGTGGACCCACCCCGAGGTGGCAGCAGCGCCCACGGTGCATGTGGGCGGTGCGCGTGCGGAGATCGAGGCGTCGGAGAACGCCGTGGCGGCCGGCCGGATCGTCGACCGACCGTACGTGCTCGTGGTCCAGCCCGGCGTCCTGGACGACTCCCGGGCACCGATCGGGCACCAGACGCTGTGGGCGTATATCCACGTCCCGTCCGGATCGGACCTGGATCCCACCGAGACGGTCACCCGCCAGGTGGAGCGCTTCGCGCCCGGGTTCCGGGACCGGATCGTGGCATCCCGCGCCATGACCGCCGCACAGCGGCAGGCCTTCAATCCCGCGGATGTCGGCGGGGACATCCTGGGCGGATCGTTCACTCTCGCGCAGGCGCTGCGGCGTCCGGTGCTATCGCGGACGCCGTGGCGCACCCCCCTGCGGGGCGTGTACCTCGCGTCCGCGTCGACCCCGCCCGGCCCCGGCGTGCACGGCATGCCGGGCTGGCTCGCGGCGCAGCAGGCGCTGCGCGACGCGGGCACCCCGGTCGAACTGGGCGACCTGTTCGAGTGATCACATGGACGGCTTCGCCGCAGTGGATTTCGGCTTCGCCCGGGAGGTGTTGCAGAGGGGCATCGCCCTCCTGTACGTGGTGGCGTTCGTCTCCACGCTGAACCAGTTCCCCGCGCTGCTGGGCGAGCGCGGACTGCTGCCCGCACCACGGCTGCTGGCCTGGGCGCGCTCCTCGAAGCGGGCGTCGCGAGTGCTGCGCCCGACGCTGTTCCGACGGGTGCGCTACACCGACACGCGCCTGCGCGTGCTGTGCGGGGCCGGCATCCTCGTCGGCGCGGCCCTCGCGATCGGCGTGCCGCAGCTCGGGCCGCCGTGGGTGCCGATGCTGTGCTTCCTCGCCCTGTGGCTGGGCTACA
This sequence comes from Microbacterium sp. SYP-A9085, assembly GCF_009649635.1. GTDB lineage: Bacteria > Actinomycetota > Actinomycetes > Actinomycetales > Microbacteriaceae > Microbacterium. The sequence continues at coordinate 187,449 of NZ_WJII01000001.1, forward strand.
TGTCGGTCGTGTCGATCGGACAGACGTTCTACGGCTTCGGCTGGGAGATGCTGCTGCTGGAGGCGGGGTTCCTCGCGGCGTTCCTCGGATCGCGGGACCAGCCGACCGCGACCGTGGTGATCGTCCTGTTCTGGTGGCTGGTGTTCCGCCTCGAGTTCGGCGCCGGGATGATCAAGATCCGCGGCGGGCGGGAGTGGCGCGACCTCACCGCGCTGATGTACCACCACGAGACGCAGCCGATGCCGGGGCCGCTCAGCCGGCAGGCGCATCTGCTGCCGGCGTGGTTTCACCGGCTCGAGGTGCTCGGCAACCACTTCTCGCAGCTGGTCGTGCCGTGGTTCCTGTTCGCCCCGGTCCTCGGGCTCTGGATCGACTCGCCGGTGCCCGCGATAGTGGGCGCGGTCGCGGCATCCGTCATCATCGCGACGCAGCTCTGGCTCGTGGCCACCGGGAACTTCGCGTGGCTCAACTGGGCGACGATAGTGCTGGCGTTCTCGGGGTTCGGCATCCCCGCCGCCGCGATGGGTGTGCCGGCCGAGCTTCCCGCGTACTGGATCGCCGCGACGGCGGCGGTGTTCTTGCTGTATGCCGTCCTGAGCTGGTGGCCGGCACGGAACCTGCTCGCGCACCGGCAGCTGATGAACGCGAGCTTCAACCGGTGGCAGCTTGCTAACGCGTACGGGGCGTTCGGAACGGTGACCCGTCAGCGCATCGAGTACGTGATCGAGGGGACGCGGGATGCCGACCCGGATGCCGCGGGATGGACGGAGTACGTGTTCAAGGGCAAGCCGGGGCCGCTGCGCCGGCTGCCGCCGCAGGTCGCGCCGTACCACCTGCGGCTGGACTGGCTGATGTGGTTCCTGCCGCTCGGCCGTTCGCTGGACGACTGGTTCCAGGCGCTGCTGATCCGGCTGCTCGAGGCCGACCGGCCCACGCTGCGGCTGCTCGCCGGTGACCCGTTCGGCGGCGCGGCCCCCACCTGGGTGCGCGTGGTCGCGTATCGCTACCGTTTCGCGACGCATGCGCAGCACCGCGAGACCGGGAGGCGCTGGGTGCGCGATCGGCGGCAGATCCTGGTCCGGCCGGTGTCCCTCAGCTCATTCTGAGAATGTCCTCATGAATCGCCCAGGAAGTGGCTAGGCTTCTCGGACACCTAGACACGTCCCGGAGGACACATCTTGAGCACTCCCGAGAACGCCTCGCCGCCCGCACCGCCCGCGCCCGACGCTCCCGCGACCGTCCCGTACCCCGCCGACACCGCGCCCGCGGCGGCGCCTGCCGAGCCCGCGTACGGCGACCCGTACGGGGGCGCACCGCAGCCCGTGCAGCCGGACGCCCGGCGTCCGAAGACGCTGGCCCTGGTGGCGATGATCCTCGCGATCGCGGGCTCCGTGCTCGCCCTCGTCGGATTCGTCCCGTTCATCGGTCTGGTCTTCTCGATCCTCGCCGGCGTGATGCTGCTGGCGGCGTTCGTGCTGTCGATCGTGGCGCTGGCCAGCCGGAAGCAGGGCGGCAAGGGGTTCGGGGTGGCAGGCCTCGTGGTCTCGATCGTCGGCGGCATCATCGCGGTGGTCGCCATTGCCGTCTCGGCATTCTGGATCGCCCTGGCCGCGGGGGTGGCCGCGGCGCCCACCGACCGGGCCGCCGCACCCTCGGTGTCCGTGAGCGATTCGGTACAGCCCTCGGATGAGCCGACCGACGGAGCCGGCGATACGGATGCCGCCGACGAGGCCGCGTTCGTCGCCGACGTGCGACCGAAGATCGGCGCCCTGCTGCGGGAGATCCAGCCCGGTGCCACCGACGAGATGCTCACCGCGGTGTACTCGGATGACACCCTGGTGATGCTCGGCAACCTGACTCTGGCCGCCTACCAGGCGACGGGCAAGGACGGCATGGCGACCGAGGCGAAGAGCATCACGGATGCGAGCGGCGGCGCCATCACGCCGGATCAGGCCGATCGCTTCGTGCAGGCCCTTCTGGATTCGGCGCAGAAGCACCTGGCCGGATAGCGTTCACGCCGGGTCGAGCACGCCCTGACGCACCGTGCTCGGCCCGTGCGCGGCGGCCTCGACGATCAGCTGCGCGGGCAGCTGCTCCTTCATCGCCTCGACGTGGCTGATCACGCCGACCGTGCGGCCGCCCTGGCGCAGCTCGTCGAGCGTGCGCATCGCCAGCTCCAGCGTCTCCGGGTCGAGTGACCCGAACCCCTCATCGACGAACAGGGTGTCCAGCCGGATCCCGCCGGCGCGGGCGGTGACGACTTCGGCAAGGCCCAGGGCAAGAGCCAGCGACGCCAGGAACGTCTCGCCGCCGGAGAGGGACTGCGCCGGGCGGGCCTGGCCGGTGAACGCGTCGACGACCTCGAGCCCCAGCCCGCTGGCGCTGTTGCGCGCCGCGAGCGCATCCGTGTGCCGCAGCCGGTAGCGACCGGACGACATCTCGTCGAGCCGGAGGTTCGCCGCATCCACTATCTGCTCGAGCTCGCCGGCGAGCACGAACGTCTCCAGGTCCATCTTGCGGTCGTTGCGCCCGGCGACCGCGTGCGCGACGCCGGCGATGAGGCGATGCTCCCGCTCCAGCTCGGCGATCGCCGCGTGCGCGTCCCGGGCACGCGTGATCAGGTTCGTCAGCGCACCGACGGCCTGCTCCGCGGACGCGACCGCCGTCGCCGCCGCGTCGGCCTGCTCGCGAGCATCGGCCAGTGCCGCTGCGCTGTCCGCGAGCGGTGGCGGCGGGTCGGCGGCCCCGGCCAGTTCGATCTCGAGGTCCATCAGTCGTGCGCGCTGCATGCCGAGGGCAGTGTCGTGCTCGGTGACGACGCCGTCGAGCCGGTCGCGTTCAGCCGCGTCGCGCAGCGCCTCCCGTGTCGCGGCCGCGTCGGGGAACTCGGATGCGGCGATCCGGCGGTCCCGGTCCGTCTCGGCCGCGTGCGCGGATGTCTCGGCGGCGGTGCGGACGCCGACGGCATCGCGCAGCGCCGCCGCGATGGTCCGCCGGTGGATGCCGTCGGCGATCCGGTCGGCCACGCTGGGGAAGTCTCCGCGGGCGTCGGTCACGGCCGCCGCGGCCGCGGCGACGCGCTCGGTCAGCGCCGCGATCTCCTCCTGCGCGGCGGCCAGCTCGGTGCGCAGGCCGGCGAGTTCGCCAGCAGTGCGGGCGTCATCCTCGCCGAGGCGCGTGCGGTCGAGCTCGAGCGCGTCCCGCGCACGGACGGCCTCGTCCACGATGTCCCGGCGCTGCACGGCGTCGTCGTGCGCGCGGCGCGCGGCATCGACGTCCATGCCCGCCGCGCGGCCGGCGGCGTCGGCGTGCGCGGTGCGGGCGGCGGCGACGTCGGTGCCGGCATCGCGGGCGCGCCGCTGGGCGGCATCCCTCGTCGCCTCCGCGGCGTCCAGCTCGGCGTCGGTGACGGGCGTGTCGGCGCGCGGGGCGGGGTGCGGGTGCTCGGTCGCCCCGCACACCGCGCACGGCGCGCCGTCCACGAGGGCGGCGGACAGCTCGCCGGCGCGCTCCTCGACGCGGCGGCGCAGCAGTGCCGTATACGTCGCGGACGCCGCCTGCGCCTCCTCCTCCGCGGACAGTCGGTGCTTTTCCGCGGCGTGCAGCGCGTCCGCGCGGGAGCGCGCGTCCTCGGCGGCGGCCAGTCGGGCGGCGCTCTCGTCCACGACGCGGCGGACGTCGACGGCGGTGGCGGCGATCTCGGTCTGTGCGCGCAGGGCGTCGTCCAGCGCGGTGCGGCGGCTCGGAAGCGCGGCGCGCTCGGTTTCGAGCGCGTCGATGCGTGCGAGCGCCGCCGCGGCACTGCGCTCGAACGCCGTCAGCGTGGCCTGCAGCTCGGCGTGCGCCTGCTCGTGCGCGAGCGCCGTCTGCCACACGGCGAGGCCGCCGGTGAGCTCGTCGATGATGTCGCCCAGCGCGGCGTCGTCGGTGGCCTCGCCGCCGACCAGCGTCCATGCAGACCGGGCCTCAACCTCCCGCGCCGTGTGCCGGGTGACGTCGGCCAGCGCCGCATCGGCCGCTTCCAGAGGCGCCCGCAGCCCTTCGGCGCGGCGGGCCTCGCGCAGCGTCCGGCGTGCAGCCACGACCTCCTCCGACCGCGCTTCCAGGTCCGCGAGCGCACGGCGCGCGGCATCCCGATCGGCGATCCGCTCATGCAGGCGCTGCAGTGCGTGGTGCGCGGACACGGCCGCGTCCCTGGCCGTGAACGCGTCGGTCCGGGCGGCGGTGAGCACCTCGAGACGGTATCCGCCGCGCTCGAGGCACCGGTCCAGGAGCGTGAGCCGGTCGGCGACGCCGCCGCCGCTCTCGCCCTCGCCGGTGAACCCGTGGTCGGCGGCCAGGTGCGCGGCTTCGTCGAGCACAGTCTCCACGGCGCGGAGCCGGTCGGCGACGGCGGCCTCGGCATCCTTCCGCCGCTGCTCGAGCGCAGCCTCGTAGTCCTGGTAGCGCCGCGACCCGAAGAGGGTGCGCAGCAACGCCTGCCGTTCGTCGTTCCGGGCCAGCAGGAACTGGGCGAACCTGTTCTGCGCGAGCAGGATCACCTGCTGGAACTGCTCGCGATTGAGTCCGAGGATCTCGCCGAGCAGCTCGGCCGCCTCCCGGGGCTTGGCGGCTCGGGCGACCCACTCGCCGTCGACGAGCTCTTCGACGAGCGCCCGATGGTCCTCGGTCGTGGTGCCGGTGCCGTTCTTCTTCACGCGCTCGTACTCGGGTGAGCGGGTCACCCGCCACCGTGTCTGCGCGACCGTGAACTCCAGACGCACCTCGGTGCGGTCCTCGGGCCCGCAGTGGTCGCTGCGCAGCCGCTTCGCGCCGCCGTCGTAGCGGGGGACGCCGCCGTACAGGGCGAATCCGACACCGTCCAGGACGCTCGACTTGCCGGCGCCGGTGCGTCCCGCGATGAGGAAGATGCCGTCGTCGTCGAACGTGTCGAAATCGACGACCTGCCGGTCCAGGAACGGGCCGAACCCCTCGATTTCCAACCGGTGCAGCTTCACGCCGACACCTCCACGGCCACGCGCTCGTCGAGCACGTCGCGGATCAGGGCGGCCTCGGCAGGGTCGGCGCCCTCGCCGTTGCGGACATGCGTGAGGAAGGCATCGACCAGCTCGGTGTCGCTGCGGGCGGCCTGCACGCGCGATGCGAACGACCGGGTGTCGGCCGGCGCGGTGCGCGCGGGCACGTGGCGCACTTCGGCGCAGTAGGGGAAACGCCGCTGCAGGCGCCGCATCGGGTCGACCTGGGCGACGGTGTCGGTGTAGCGGGCGCTGACCCACGCGTCCTCGGCATCGGCGAACCGCTCGTCGGCCAGCAGCTCGTCGAGCGTGCCGGTCAGCACCCGCAGCGGGCGGGGCACCGGCAGGGTCGCCCACCGGGCGTCGGCGACGCCGGCGGCATCCAGGTCGACGATCCACGCTCCGCGCGGCTTGTCACGCTCCCCGAAGCTGTAGTGCAGCGGGGCGCCGGCGTAGCGGACCCGGTCACTGAGCACGGTGCGGCCGTGGATGTGGCCGAGCGCGCAGTAGTCGGGCCCGTCGAACACCGCCAGTGGGACGACGTCGAGTCCGCCTTGCTGGATGTCGCGCTCGAGGTGCGGCGTCGCCTCGACCCCGGCGGCGAAGCAGTGGGCGGCGACGACGTAGCGCCCGCCGCGGGCGGTGGCGTCGGCGCGGACGAGGCCCATCGCGTGCGCCAGGGCCTGCGCCTGCGTCCGCACGCCGGGCCATTGCCGGCGAACGAGGGCGGGCTCCAGGTACGGGATGCCGTAGAAGTGCACGGGCCCGTGCTCGTCGTCGATCGTGACCGGGGTTGCGACCGCCGCGGGATCCGTGAGGATGCGCACCCCGTCACGCAGCAGCGCCGCCTGGAAGCCGAGCCGAGCCGCCGAGTCGTGGTTGCCGCTGGTGACCACCACGTGCGCACCGGTGTCGCGCAGCCCCGCGAGCGTCTCGGTGAGCACCGTGTAGCAGTCCGCTGCGGGGGCGGCGGAGTCGAACACGTCGCCGGCGACGACGACGACGTCGACGGATTCGCTGCGCACCGTGGCGACGAGGGCCTCGAGCACGCCGCGCAGCGCCGACAGCGTCGGGGTGCCGTGGAAGGTGCGCCCGATGTGCCAGTCCGACGTGTGCAGGATCCGCATGGCACCCACGCTACGGGCGCCCTCGGACATCGCGTCCGCGGCTGGCCGGGCACGGCATCCTGCGCCGGGAGTGTCGGACCCCCGGCGTAGCTTCGTGATCACGAGGAGAAGAGGAAGCAGATGTACGAGGTCTACGTGGCCGAGGTGCTGTCTCGGTCTCAGGAAGAAGCGATCACGCGCGCGCTCGAGCGCCGTCGCGTGGCGATTCAGCGCGTGGCGGTCGCGGCGGCGCCGGTGCCCGCGCGGGTTGCGCGCATCGTCCGCCACGCGCGGCCGGTGGCACTGTGCGTGGGCTGCCCGACGTGACTGTGCGTGGGCTGCCCGGAATGACGTCCTGACCCGCCCACCCGCGCGCGGGGAGCGCGTCAGGACGTCGCGGAGTTCGCGGTGTCGCCGCGCAGGATTCCCGCGCGCTCGGGATGCGCGGTGAACCAGTCGGCGACGTACCAGCAGACGGGAGCGACGGTGCGGTCGCCGCGCGACTCGAGGTCGGCCACGGCGCGGTCGACCAGCTCGCCGGCATAGCCGCTGCCACGGAACGGCGGCGCCGTGTACGCCCGGGTAAGGGCGACGGTGCTGCCGTCGTCGCGGTAGTCGAGCACGCTCACGAGATCCTCACCGCGGTGCAGCGTGTACCGCGATGCCTCGGGCTGGTGCGCGAAGACGAGCTCACTCATCCCGTCAGGCTAGCCCCCCGGGACAGGGCCGGGGCCCTTCCCGGCGGGTGATCCTCGCGTGTCGCAGCGGACGCGCGATCGGGCGCCGACGCGTCGCGTGACGTGGTCGCACCGCGCGGGACCGAGTGTCACGCTGGCAGAAACGCCGTCGCATACGAGGCAACTGAGCAATCTGTAACATTCCGACGCACATGCGCCGCGACATCCGTGCGATTTGACGCGCAGGGACGCATTCCGACATAATCAGCCCATGACCCACAACGCGCGTTCTCTGTCCGCCTGGGAGGCGAACGGGACTGCCGGCACAATGATGCCGGCTCGCGTTGTCATGTGTTGTCGAATGTGCCGCTGAATCGGTAATCCCCGCCGGGCTCGCCCACGCCGCCTTCCCACCCCGGAGGCCGTGGTGCCATCAGCCCCCGTGCACGTCGGCGCACTCCGCGCAAGGACGCCTCGCACCCGGCCCTTCGCGGGCCGCTATCGCAGCACAGTCGTACCCGGGACACCGCCTGCTCTCTGCCCCGGGTCCTTCCACCAAGGACGTCACCCATGTCGAACACCGCCCTCCTCGAGCGCCCCACCACCAGCAGCAGCACCCGCCCGACCCTGCGTCTGGTCACCGATCATCCGGCGCCGGCCCCGGCGCCCACGGCCCCGCCGCGCCACCTTCCCGCCGGCACCACGCCGCGCGGTTTCGCCCTCTATGTCGGCGTCGACGAGGGGAAGGCCGCAGCATCCGGGATCTCCCTCGGCACTATCGTCGACGCGCTGCGCCGGACCCTCGCCGACATCGCCCCCGACGCCGAGACGTACGCCACGGTCGCCCTTGCGCCGGTGGGTGCGGGCGGCCGCGACGTGGATGTCGTCCGCCTCGCGCTGCACGAGCCGAGCGCGGTGGCCCGTACGAAGCCGGAACCCGAGATCGAGGACGAGCCCACCACCGGCGGGGTCGTCGTGGACATCTCGCGCAAGCGCGTCGTGATCGACGGCGACTCCGCGGCCCTCACGTTCAAAGAGTTCGAGCTGCTGCAGTACCTGGTGCTGCGGGAGGGCCGCACGATCGAGCGCACCGAGCTGGTGTCGTCGCTGTGGCAGACGCACGAGAAGGACGCTCCCGGCGAACGCACGATCGATGTGCACGTGCGCCGGCTGCGCGCGAAGCTCGGCCGCTATGAGGATGTCGTGCGCACCGTCCGCGGCGTCGGGTACCGGTTCGACCGGCACGCGGACGTCGCTATCCGTTACGGACACGGCACGCCGTCACCCGACCGCTTCTGACCCGCCCTTCCCCCGACCCTCGCGAGGCAGCCCCCAAATCCGCGAGGCAGCCCCCAAATCCGCGAGACAGCCCCCAGTCCACGAGGTTCGCGTCGCTTTGGCTAAAGGATGCCTCGAGAAGTTCGGGGATGCCTCGGCAAGCTCGGGGATGCCTCAAGAAGTTCGGGGATGCCTCGGCAAGTTCAGGGATGCCTCGAGAAGTTCGGGGATGCCTCGGCACGTTCAGGGACGGCAAGTTCGGGTTCCCGCGGGCAGCAGCGGGCACTGTCGACGCCCGCGCGTAGGGTGGGTCCATGCATCCTGACCCGGCCGTCGCGCGTCGGCCCGTCCGCGGGCGCGAGGCGCCGGTGGATGCCGGGCGGCCGCACGAATCGGAGTATCGGCCGGGGCGTCCGCTCGAGCTGATGGCCACGGTCGGGATCCATCGACGCGGACCCCGCGACCCGACGATGACGGTGGCCGGCGGTGTGATCTGGCGCGTGTCGCGCACGCCGCTCGGGGTCGCCACCCTCGCGCTGCGCGAGACCTCCCCCGGTGTCGTGCGCGCCGCCGCCTGGGGCCCGGGAAGCGCCTGGGCGCTCGACCAGGTGCCGGCGCTGTGCGGCGGCGGCGATGACCCGTCGGGATTCGACGCGGCCGCGCATCCGCTCGTCGCGGACGCGCATCGCCGCCACCCGGGGCTGCGCCTGAGCCGCACCGACCTCGTGTTCGACGCGCTCGCGATCGCGGTGCTCGAGCAGAAGGTGACTGGGCTGCAGGCGTTCGGCGCCTGGCGCCGTCTCGTCACCTGGTTCGGCGAGCGCGCGCCCGGGCCCACGCCCGTCCCGATGTTCGCGCCCCCGACGATCGACGGATGGCGGGCGATCCCGTCCTGGGCATGGCACCGCGCGGGGGTCGAACCACCGCAGTCCCGCACGGTCGTCGCCGCCGCCCGGCGCGGCGCGTCGGTGGTGGCCGCCGTGGGAGCGGCATCGGATCGCGACGCACCGCTGACCGCAATGCCCGGCATCGGCGCCTGGACCGCCGCCGAAATCCGCATCCGCGCCTTCGGCGACCCGGATGCGGTGAGCGTCGGCGACTTCCACCTGGCCCACGAGGTGGGGTATGCGCTCACGGGCACGCGCACCGACGACGACGGGATGCTGCGGCTGCTGGCCGCCTGGCCGGGGCACCGGCAGCGGGTCATCCGGCTGATCCGGATCAGCGGCGCCCGGGAACCGCGCCGCGGCCCCCGAGTGCACCCCGAGGACCACCGCAACAGGTGACCGGCAGGTTGCGGATGTCGGAGGCCGGCGCCACACTCGCGAGATGTGGAATCCCTCGTCCGAGGAGTTGATCGTCGGCGGCGCGTCCGCGTGGCGGGCATGGCTCGACGCTCATGAAGCCGCGTCGGACGGCGTGTGGCTCGTGATCGCGAAGAAGGGGACGACCGATCCGACGACGCTGACGTACGCGCAGGCACTCGACGAGGCGCTGTGCAGCGGATGGATCGACGGGCCGAAGCGGTCCCGCGACGCCGCCACATTTCTGCAGCGGTTCACTCCCCGCCGCCAGCGCTCGATGTGGTCGGAGCGCAACGTCGGGCACATCGCCCGGCTGGAGGCCGAAGGACGGCTGCGGCCCCGCGGGCGCGACGAGGTGGAGCGGGCGAAGGCGGACGGACGGTGGGACCGTGCATACGCGGGCTCGGCGACGGCACAGCCGCCGGCCGACCTGCTGCGGGCCCTCGATACGACGCCCGGCGGACGGGAGGCGTTCGACGCGCTCAGCCGCGCCGAGCGGTATTCGATCCTGCATCCCCTGATGACGGCGCCGTCGCCCGCCGCGTTCGACGCCCGGCTTCGCCGCGCCCTCGACCGACTCGGCCGCGGGCCGGATGACGCCGCCGCTGGGTAGCCTGGAGTCATGACATCCCCCGGACCCGGCCGGCGCAGCGGCATCCCGTGGCTCATCGGCACGGTCGTGCTGCTCGGCCTCGGAGTGCTGGTCGGGATGATCCTCGGCAACGCGTGGTTCGGGGTGCTGCTGGCGGTGATCGTGTCCATCGGGTGGTTCATCGCCTACGCGTCGTGGCGCGGCAAGGCCCCGCATCTGCACGACGATGACGACGACGGAGCCCGCCTGTAGGCAGATCCGGCGTCACATCTCCTCGTGCGTGTCCGGGTCGCCGTCCCACAGCCGACCGCGCTCGAGCCCGGACAGCGCCGCAACCTCGTCGTCGGTGAGAGTGAAGCCGAACACGTCGGCGTTCTCGCGCTGCCGTGCCGGGTGCGCGGACTTCGGAATCGGCGTCGTCGACAGCTGCACGTGCCACCGCAGGACGGCTTGCGTGGGGCTGACGTCGTGGGCGGCGGCGACATCCCGCACCGTCTGCTCGGCGAGCAGATCGCTGCGCCGCGCCAGCGGGCTCCAGCTCTCCGTGCGGATGCCGTGCGCGGCATGGAACGCACGCAGCGCCCGCTGCGGGAAGTACGGGTGCAGTTCGACCTGGTTCACCGCGGGGACTGCACCGGTCTCCTCGACGACCCGGGTGAGCATCGCCTCGGTGAAGTTCGACACGCCGATCGACCGGACGAGGCCCTCCTCGCGCAGCCGGACCATCGCGCGCCACGTGTCGAGGTACCGGCCGGTGCTCGGGTTCGGCCAGTGGATGAGGTACAGGTCGATGCGATCCAGACCCAGCCGGTCCAGCGACCCGCGGGCGCTGGCGATCGTCTCATCGAACCCGTGGTCGCGCCCGGGCACCTTCGTCGCGACGAGGATGTCGTCACGGTCCACGTCGCTGCGGCGCACGGCCTCGCCGACCTCCGCCTCGTTCTCGTAGTTCACGGCGCTGTCCAGCAGACGATACCCGCCATCGATCGCGGCGGTGATCGCCGCGACGCCCTCATCGCCGCGGAGCTTGTAGGTGCCGAATCCCAGCTCCGGGAAAGCGGTGCCGTCATTCAGCGTGACAGTCGGGATAGCGTGCATGTCACCATCCTCCCCCGGACCGGCCGCCCTGTCCGCAGGTTGCCCACCACGGTAGCCTCACCCCATGCGCGCGACGTCTCCCGAGGCGGTCCCCAGGTGAGGCTGTGGTCATTCCATCCCCGCTACCTCGACCGGCAGGGCCTGACGGCATGCTGGCGGGAGAGCCTGCTCGCGCAGGCCGTCGTCATGGACCCGGAGCGGGGCTACTCGCGGCATCCTCAGCTGGAGCGGTTTCGCGACCAGCCCGACCCGCTGGCGGCGGTCGGGGCGTACCTGTCCGGCGTCGCCGACGACGCGGACCACCGGGGCTACCGGTTCGACCGCTCCCGCATCCGCCGACCGAGCGCGCCGCACGCGACGATGCGGGTCACCAGCGGGCAGCTCGAGTACGAGTGGTCGCGGCTGCGCACCCGGATGTCGGTGCGCAGCCCCGCGGTGTGGATCCAGTGGGATGCCGTGGCACTGCCCGACCCGCACCCGCTGTTCGAGGTCGTCGCCGGACCGATAGCCCCGTGGGAGCGCACGAAGGACCCGTGACCGAGGCCCGGCAAGGCCACCGGGGAATGCCCCGTCGCATCCTGCGTTTACCCGGACATGAGCACAGTGGGAATCATCGGGGCAGGACACATCGGCAGCACCCTCGCCACCGGGCTCGTCGCCCGGGGCTACGACGTCGTGATCGCGAACTCGCGCGGACCGGAGACGCTCGCCGACCTGGTCGAGGCTCTCGGCGGGCGGGCTCGTGCGGCGACGGCGGCCGAGGCCGCGGATGCCGCGGAGTGGGCCATCGTCACGATCCCGCTGAAGGGACTCGACGATGTCCCGGTCGAGCCGTTCGCGGGCAAGATCGTGCTGGACACGTGCAACTACTACTGGGAGCGCGACGGCCGCATCGCCGCGCTGGACGCGAAGCAGACCACGACATCCCAGCTCGTGCAGCAGCATCTGGCCGGTGCGACCGTCGTGAAGGCGTTCAACCACATCCGGTCCGACGAGATCCTCACCGACGGCACCCCCGCCGGCACCGCGGACCGCCGCGCGCTCGCCACATCCGGCGACGACCCCGACGCCGTCGCGTTCGTGACGGCGCTGTACGACGACTTCGGGTACGACACGGTGAACATCGGCTCGCTCTCGGACAGCTGGCGCGTCGAGCGGGACCAGCCCGCGTACGTCGTGCGGCAGAACGCCGAGCAGCTGCGCGCGAACCTCGCCCGCGCCCAGCGCTGAGTACTCCGTCAGCGGGCTTCGGCCGATACGACGGAGCGTGATCGTTCCGCCCGTTCGATGTCGGCGAGCGCCCTGTGCTTCGCGTTCGTCAGGTGTCGCCCGATCGCCCTGGCAGCCTCATCGGCATCGCCCGCCTCGATCGCGGAATACACCGCTTCGTGCTCCGAGCAGGCGGCCCGTGCGTGGGATACGCCGGACTTGCCGATGATGCGGAACCTCTGCAGCTGCCCCCCCAGCGAACGGTAGGCCTTGGCGATGAACGGGTTACCGCCCTGGTCGGCAATCAGCCCATGAAACATCTCGTCGGCGACCCAGCACTCCCGAAGCGTCTCTCCGTCTGCCCTGTGACCCGCGTTCTGCATGACGGATATAGTCTCGGCGAGCTGGGAAAGGAATCCGGCGGACGAGCGCTGCGTGGCACCGCGCGCCATTGCGGGTTCCAGCAGAAGACGCGCATCCATGAGTTGCGAGATCTCATCGGCTTCGAGGAGCCGTGCCACGACATAGCCGCGCTGAGAGTGCCGCTCGATGAAACCCGTGTGTTCGAGCCGGGCCAGAGCCTCCCGAATCGGCGTCGGGCTCACATCGAGCTCTCGCGACAGCAGATGAAGCTTGAGGCGTTCCCCCGGCAGCCGCACTCCGCTCATGAACTGGGCGGACAGTGCGTCATAGACGCGGTCGGCGATTGCCACTCGCGTCGACTCTTCATCAGCACTCATCAGGCGTCCCGTTTGCGTCGCTGGAACCAGACTTTGAATATATACATTTTATCGCGATCCCGATCACCAGGTTCCCCCGGCGTAGTCGGGATCCGTGAACCTTCCCCCTTGGTGCGCCGAACTGAACGGCGCCGTCCCGTCGAATTCCGCGGCGAACTCGTCGGCGCTGTCCTGCGGCGTGAAACCGAGTTCGCGCGCCGAACGATCGGACCAGAACGTTCGGGAGTTGTCGGAGACGCCGTACACCACACGATATCGATCGGGGATGTCGGCCGTCAGGGCCGCTTCGAACAGGGCGATGCTGTCTCGCACCGACAGCCACGTTCGCAGCTGGTCGGAATTCTCGGGCTGCTGACGGCACACGCCGATGCGGATGCACACGACCTCGAGCCCCCATTTGTCGGCATAGAGGCGCCCCAGTGCCTCACCGAACACCTTGCTCACGCCGTACAGGCTGTCCGGACGGACCGCACTGCTCTCGCAGACAAGGCTCTCAACCGGATGGAAGCCGGTCACATGGTGCGAACTGGCGTACACGAAACGTCGGACGCTCGCGCGCCGTGCGGCCTCGAGGACGTTGTACGTGCCCACGATATTGGCCTGCGATATCTCCTCAAAGGTCGATTCGTCGGCCTTGCCGCCGAGGTGCACGACGGCGTCGGCGCCCTTGGCCGCAGCGTCAAGGCGCACCGCATCCATGAGATCGCCGCGGACCAGACGCTCATTCCCCCGGAGTTCGGTCATATCCGATCGGGAGTAGAGCACCACCTCGTCGAACATCTCGGCAAGTCGGGGACGCATGGCCGCCGCCATCCGCCCGTTCGCTCCGGTGAGCAGAATCCTGCGCATGCCTGACCCGTCCTTCATTCCTTGTATCGACAATTCATCCTCATGCCGACTCTGCCCCGACTGTGCTCACCGGGCGAGAGTGAGATGCGCCTGCGCATAAACCGGGGCAAGTCGCATCGCGCGGAGATGACCGATGAATTCACTCGCCAGCTCCGGTTCTTCCGTTCCGGTCCCCACGGCCGCGGACAGCTCCACGTACGCGCCGAGCTCCGCGGGCAGGGAGCCGAGGATCTCCACTTCCGGCACGGTGGCGAGCTCGCTCACCTGCTGGATCGCCACCTCCGCCCGACCATCACGGACCGCTTCCGCCGTGAACCCCTTCGCGAGGATCACGGCTTTCGCCCGCACTGTTCCTTCCAGTCCCAGGTCCTCGAGCACTCGTTGAAAGATCGCCCCGCTCGCCCCGCTCGCCGAGTAGGCGATCGAGTCGGCGGCCCGGAGCAGGTCTCGCAGGTCCGAGACCGAGGCCAGGGAACGGCTGCGCAGAGTCGACGCGGCGGCAACCCCGATGTCCGAGCGGACGAGACTTCGCACGGAGCCAGCGCGCACCTCGCCCGCCCGCTCCATGTCGTGCAGGGCCGAGCTGACGCCGACGAAGACGTCCGGCCGTCCGCCGCGGCGCAAGAGGTCCCGCAGGACCGCCGTGGGCTCATAGACGCGCTCGAGGGAGATCCCGCCCCTGCCGAGGAACGACGGAATGAGGTCGTTCTCCAGGATGTCTCTCATCGCGAGACCGCTGTACACCGTGATCGTCTGCATGCCGTCATGCCTCCTGAGGCGGGTCGATGTGCGGATCAGAGAGTCGTGGCGCCGCTTGAGCGGGGACCGGCACGATGGGCCGCCCGTCCAGCAGCAGGCGAAGTCGGGCCGTGTGCTCCAGCTCCTCGAGCACGTCCAGCGCGTGGTCCAGATCGTCCCCCGCGACGATCGGGCCGTGGTTCCTCAGCAGCATGCAATGCGCCCGCGCCGCGACTCGCCCCGCGTGTGCCGCCAGTTCCGGTGCACCCGGCGGGTAGAAGGGGACGATCGGAAGAACTCCCACCCGCATCCGGTAGTACGCCGTCAGCGACGGCAGCGCGTCGTCCTCGTCGATGTCCCGCAGGCACGAGACCGCCGTCGACCACACCGAGTGCGTGTGGATGACGGCGTTGGCCCTGGGCCGAGCCCGGTACACCGCAGCGTGGAGAACGGCTTCTTTGGACGGGGTTCGGCCTGAGCGGCGAGTGCCGTTCAGATCGACGACAGCGAGATCCGCCGCGGTGAGCGTCCTCAAGCTGAGGCCGGTGGGGGTCACCACGACCAGCTCACCGACCCGCACCGACACGTTCCCGGTGCTCCCGTGCGTGAGACCTCGGTCGTGGAGGTAGCGAGCCGCCTCGACGACCCGCCGTGCCGCATCATCCAGCTGGTCGATCACCGCGCGCCCCATGCGCGGCCGGGATCGGTCGCTCTGACGAAGAGATCCGGCGCACCGAAGTTGCCGGACTTCAGCAGGAGTGCGAGCGGCCGCGGACCTGTCGCATACAGCCATGCAACGCCCTCATCGACGCGCTCGCCCACGATGCCACCGGCGATGCCGAGGCCGCGGACGACGGCGCCGGAGGTCTCACCCCCGGCGACGACGAAGCGATCCACACCACGGTCCCGGAGCCCCGCGGCGATGCGGGCCATCGACTGTTCGAACAGCTCCGAGACCCGAGCGGCACCGAACTGCTCGTGGACCCGTTCCAGCTCTTCGCTGTCCACCGAGGAGAAGAACAGCGGTGTGCTGCGCTCCGGCAGAGACGCGTACCAGCGCAGGGCATCGCCCGTCATCCTGTCGGCGGTCATCCCGGGCGCGGCGGCCAGTTGGAACGCGGGGAACCCCTGTTCGCGGAAGCGGGCGACCTGGCGGAGCGTGGATGCCGAGCAGCTTCCCGCGAACACGGCAGCATGTTCGCATGCCCGCCCGTCGAAGGTGCCGCCGCCCTGGGCTCCGGTGAAACGGCTGGTCCGCTGCATCCCGAGAGCGAACGCGAGGCCGGCGGCACCGGCGATCAGCGCGCTTGTGGACTGCGCCTCGGCGAGGGTGGCCAGATCGTCGTCGGTGGTGGCGTCGGCGACGACGAGCGCGTGCTCGTCACGGGGAAGCCTCTCGATCTGGGCGCGGACCGCGTCGACGCCCGCCCGCACCGTCTGGAGGGGAATCGCGTGCACGGGGAGCCGGCTCTGCGCCGCCAGCAGCCGGGGGACCAGAGAATCCGTCATGGGGTTCAGGGGATGCCGGGCCATGTGCGACTCCTCCAGCAGCACCCCATCCACGTACAGCCGTCCGGCGTCCACCGTGCGGCCGTGCCGGGGGGAGCTCGGAGTGGTCAGCACCACCCCTGCCTCGAGCCGGTCGGACAGCGCATCCAGAACCGGACCGATGTTTCCCGCGGGGGTGGAGTCGAACGTCGAGCAGTACTTGAAATAGATCTGATCCGCCCCGTGGTGCAGCAGATACGCGGCGGTCATCAGTGAGCAGTCGACCGCTTCAGATGCTGGCACGGAACGCGTCTTGAGCGCGACGACGATCGCGTCGCACTCCGGCAGTTGAGTCGGGGGATCTTCGAGGCCGAGCAGCAGCAGCGTACGCAGGCCGGCGGCCCGCAGGGCATCGGCCACATCGATGGCTCCGGTGTAGTCGTCGGCGATCACGCCGAGAGTCGGGCTCGACTCGGGTCGCACGATGTCGCGGTACAGCGTCGCGGCCGCGCTGACCGGTCCGGCGAACACCGGTCGCCCGAGTCGTTGTTCGAGCTGCTTCCTAGCAGGGGCGAGAGAGTACTGCGCGAGCACAACGGCATCCGGGTCCGCTGCCGAGGAACCCACCGCCGCCGCCAGATCGTCGACGAGAGCGGCGAGGTCACCCGCGGTCGCGCTCGCCTTCGCCCCGGCGGCGGTCACACCGCTGACGCGGATCGATCGTCCGCTCTCATCGGCCGCCTCGCGCAGCCTGTGGACGCTGTCGCGGAGAGCCTCCTCGAACGATGCGATGAGGAGGAGATGCCGCGCACCCGACCGGATCCCGTCGTCGAAGACGGCGTCATCGGGCGCAAGCACGGGGACAGCGCCCCGACGCTGCGCTGCGACCGCACCGTACAGCGAGCACGTCAAGAGCACGCCGTCGGCGCCGTGTCCGACAGCGACATCGATGAGGGACTCCATCCGGGACACGAGCGCGGGGTTGAGCCCGCCGCTCGCCTCGGCGTCCACCATGAGCCGGTCGTCGAGGATGTTCCAGATGTCGACTTCGCCGAAGGCCTCGGATACCGCGGCCTCGGCGGGGGGGATCGCCAGCGGTGTGGCACTGATCAAGGCGATCAGCGGCCTGTCGTGGCTCATACCCGGTCCCCTTCGATGGACGTCAGCCACTCGGCGTGCGCGCCGCGGGGTTTCGTGGCCGAATACTCGCATCCGATCCAGCCGCCGTACCCGATCTCCCGCAGCACACCGAAGACGTGGGGCCACGAGAGCTCGCCGGTACCCGGTTCGGTGCGGTCGGGAGCATCCGCGATCTGGACGTGGCGCAGCACGGGTGCGAGCTCCTTCAGCTTGACGCTGACCCCGCCTTCCTGCATCTGCGCGTGGAAGACGTCGAACAGCAGGCCCAACCGGTCCGACCCGATGGCGTCGATCACCGTGGCCGCCTGCGTCTGGGTCGTCAGGAGGAAGCCCGGGGAGCTCGTGTCGTTCTGCGGCTCGACCAGCAGCGAGATCTCGGTGTCCTTCGCGACATCCGCGGCCCACGCGATGTTGAGCAGAAACTCTGCCCACGCGCGATCGAAGGACACGCCCTCGGGCACGGTACCAGCGACGATGTGAAGCATCGGCACTCCGAGTCCTGTCGCATACTCCAGGCCGCGTTCCACGCCGTCCTTGAACTCGCCACGGCGTCGGGGGTCGCACGCTATCCCCGTCCGCATCTGCCCGTCCACGCTCGCCGGGGGCGTGTTGATCAACACCATCGCCACGCCTGCCGCCGCGACCATCCGTTCCAAGGACGCAACCGAGTACCCGTATGGGTTCGGGCACTCCACCGCACGGAAACCGGCGGCTGCGGCTGCGGCGAACCTTTCCGGCATCGGCAGATCGGTGAAGAGCCACTTCAAGTTGGCGGCGAACCGCAGCGGCGGCGGCTCCTGCGACGTGGTCGCGCGAACCGTGGTCGGCGTCATCGCTTCCTATCCGTTCACTCGGTTCACCGGCGCTCTTCCGGCGAAGAAGTCGATGACCTGCTGCGCGGCGCACGTCTCCATCCGCCGGCGCGCCTGCGCCGTCGCTCCGGCGATGTGAGCAGTGAGCAGGAGGTTCGGTGCCCGCAGCAGCGGATCTGAGGGGGCGATCGGCTCGCACTCGATCACATCGAGTGCGGCCCCGGCGATCTGCCCCGAATCAAGCGCCCGAACCAGATCATGCTCGTTCACGACTCCGCCGCGGGATGTGTTCACCAGGAATGCCGACTTCTTCATCCGCCGCAGCGCGTCGTGGCCGATGAGGTTCCTCGTGTCGTCCGTCAGGGCCAGATGCAACGACACGAAATCCGATTGTGCGAGCAGGTTATCGAGGGTCACGGACCGGACGCCTGCGTCCGCCATGACCTGCGCACTGACCCACGGGTCGTAGCCGATGACCGACATCCCGAGGGCGGCGGCGCTGCGTGCGACGGAACGGCCGATCTTGCCCACCCCGACGACTCCGAGCGTCGCGCCCGCGAGTTCGACGCCACTGCCCTGGTTCCACTCCGCACGTGCCGTCGCGGTGATGTTCGCCGGCAGATCCCGCGCCAGGCTGAGAAGCAGGCCGAGGGTCAGCTCCACCACAGACTGCTCGTTCGCGCCGGGCGTGTTGCACACGACGATCCCCTGCGCGCTGGCGGCGGCGAGATCGACGTTGTCATAGCCGGCCCCGGTGCGCGCCACGATCTGCAGTCCCTCGACGGACGTCAGATCGGCCGCGGTGAGCGGTTCTGTTCCGAGGATCAGGGCATCGGATCGCCGCACCTGCTCGCGGAGGGGGGTGCGTGTCCCTCGCCGCAGCACCTCCGAGGAGTATTGGACGTCGAATCCCGCGTCCAGGAGGAGCCGCTCGGCCGCGCCTCCGGCGTGGAGGTAGCCGGTGGTGACGGTGACGCGCCTACGATTCGATCGCATCTGAACTCCGAACTGACACAAGAGCGGGATCCCGGTCGTTGATGGCGATGACAAGCGGCTCCTCATCGCGGCGGTGGTGGAACTGCATCTGGGCGGTCTGGGCCCTCTCCCGTCGCCAGCCGTCCTCCGACAGGCTGCACAGGACGTCGTGGCCCGGGACCACGCGCGCCCCGGCGCCGGAGGCGATGTCGTTGATCCTCGTGATGCTGTCGGCGGCGACCTGCCTGTCCAGCGCAGAGTCGATCACTCGGGCACCGAGCTCTCGGACGTTCTTGGCCGCGTCCCCGACGAAAAGGAGGGGACCCCGGGTCGTTTCGGCCAGGAACGCGACGTGTCCCGGAGTGTGGCCCGGAACTTCGCACGCCCGGATGCCGGGAAGGATTTCGCCGTCGCCGTCGATGAGTCGCAGCGCGGATTCCGGCTCGCCGAGTGCCGCCAGCAGCGGCTGCGAGACGAACGGGACATCCATCGGCTGTCGACGCGCCCACGAGAACTCGGCCCGCCCGATCCATCGCCGTGCGCGAGGGAACATGCTGACGCATCCGACGTGATCCCAGTGGGAATGGGTCAGGAGAACATCGGTGACGTCTGCGGGGGCAAGCCCGTGCGCGGCGAGGCCGTGCACGATCAGTGGCACGTAGGACGGCGGCCCGGTGTCGACCAGCACGGCGCTGTCGCCGTCGTGGAGCAGCCACACGCTGCTCCATCCGAACGAGCCGTGCGTCGCCGTCTTGCCCGGGAAGCCGTCGACGATCGGATGAGCGTCATACATTCCTTTCCCCCTTTCCTGTCATCTCCTCGCGGGCGCGGCGGCAGCGCGTCCGTGCAGCCACGCGGGTTTCACGCGTGTCCGGCATCGGCCCCGTCCGGCGTACGGAGGCCAGGCGGCGCGACGATGAGTTCGCCGCCCTGCATCACGAGACTCGGAGCCCGCAGCAGCGTGATGTCCTCCAGCGGATCGCCCGGGACGGCGATGATGTCGGCGAGCTTGCCCGGCTCGATCGTCCCGACCAGATGGTCGGTGCGCATCACCTGGGCGCCGGAGCGCGTGCCGGCGGTGATCGCCTCTCCCGCCGACATCCCCCAGCGCGTGGCGAGTTCGAATTCGAGCGCCATGGCTCCTTGCGGATGCGTTGGCCAGCCGATGTTGTCGCTGCCGAGCGCGTATTTGACACCCGCGGCGAGACCCCTCGCGAAATCGGTGCTGATCGCCTCGACGTGGCGCGCGAAAGCCTCCTTCTTCCACGCGGGATAGCCGAACTCGTCGGCGGCGGCGTGATGCAGGTAAGGGTGCGACAGAGTGGTCACGACCCAGTTGCCGGCCTCCGCGATGCGCTCGCGGGTGGCGTCCGTGATGCCGAAACCGTGCTCGATGATGTCGACCCCTCCGTCGAGGGCGAGCTGCACCTGGCGATCCCCGATGCAATGCGCGCTGACCTGCAGGCCGTTCAGGTGCGCCTCATCGGTGACCGCTCGGATCTCCGCGAGCGTGAACCCCGGTGACTCGTTGTAGGGATCTTCGCCCCAGGGACGGAAGCGATCGCCCAGCGCACCCTTCGACACGCCGATCTTGATCACGGTGGCGCCCTGGCGGATCCGGGTCCGGACCATCTTGCGGCACTCGTCCGGTCCGTCGGCGATGATGCCCTGCTGCTCGATCCAGGCGAGCGGCACGTTGAAGTGATCCCACGTGCCGGCCGTGGAACAGATGAAGTCTCCCGAGACCTCGAGACGAGGCCCAGAGATCATCCCCTCCCGCAGCACGCGACGCACGTCGGGGCCGACGGCGGAGCCCAGGCAGCGGGCCGAGGTGATGCCGGCCTCGAGCATCCGCCGGGCTTCGCCCGCGGCACGCAGCGCTCGATAGGAGAGGGACTCGAAGCGCATCGTGTTCGAGACGTCGCTGGGCACGCCGAAGAAGTGCATGTGGGCGTCGATCATTCCGGGGACGAGGGTCCCGTCGCCGAGGTCGACGACAGCCGCATCCTCGGCGAGCGCCGGATCATGCCGGGAGCCGACGGCGACGATCTTCTCACCCTCCACGCGTACCGCGACGTCTGACCTCACCCCCCCATTGCCGTCGACGAGCCCGGCGGCTCGCAGCACCCAGCTGCGTGCGCTGCCGGGTTCGGGAGGAAGCTGACTCATCGCTCACCGCCCAGGACGGCGGTGGCCTCGATCTCCACGAGCCATTCGCGATTGCCGAGCCCGCCCGCGACGATGGCGGTTGTGGCCGGATACGGCGCGGGGAGGACTCGCTTGCGAACCTCCATGACCGCGGGCAGGTCGGAGCGATCCGTGATGTAGACCACGATCCGGCAGACATCCGCGAGTGTGCCGCCGGCGGCCTCCACGAGGGCCTTGATGTTTCCGAGGACCTTTTCCGTCTGGGCGGTGATGTCACCGGGGGCGACGGTCGTCCCGTCCTCCGCCTGCGGCGTCTGCCCCGAGATGTGGAGCATCCGACCGACCGGCGTGAGGGTGGACTGGGACATGGGTGCGGGTGTGTCGAAGACCCCTGCGGCCTTGACGGCGGAGTACGGCATGGTGGGAACCTTTCATCGTCGATGAACCCTTAATTTATATTATCTTATGTGTCGGGATTGCGGTCAATCCTCGCCTGATGACCCGAGATAGAGCTCGGCGACGCGCGGATCCGCCAGCAACTCGCTGCCCGTGCCCGTGTGGGCGTTCGTGCCCTCGGCCAGGACGTAGGCCCGATCGCAGATCTCCAGTGCGCGCCGGGCGTTCTGCTCGACCATCATGATCGCCACGCCCGCCCCCTGAATCTCCTTGATGCTCTGGAACAGCTCTTCCTGCCTGTGCGGCGACAGCCCGGCCGACGGCTCGTCCAGAAGCAGGACGCGCGGCTCCATCATGAGCGCGCGTGCCATCGCCAGGGACTGCCGCTCACCGCCCGACAGCGAATCGGCCATCTGACCCCCGCGACCCTGAAGTGCGGGAAACAGCGCCTCGACGAACGCGACCCGCTCTGCCCAGCGCCTGCGCGCGAGATAGAGGCCCATCCTCAGGTTCTCGTGGACCGTCAGCCGGCCGAACACATTCGCGTACTGCGGAACGATGCCGATCCCACGACGGACCAGTTCGTGCGCCGCGAGGCCGCGGATGTCGGACCCGAGCAGCGTCACGGCGCCGCTGCGCACCGGCAGCATCCCGAACGCCGCCTTCAAGAGTGTGGATTTCCCGGCTCCGTTGGGGCCGATGAGCGTCACGAGCTCACCCTCCCGCAGGTCGACGCTCAGCCCGCGCAGGATGTCGAGATCTGGAGAGTACCCGGCCGTCAGATCGGCGATCTCCAGCACTTTCGGGGCGTGGCCGCGGTCGTGCGCACCCGGCAATCCGGACAGCGAGTGCGCGGCGTCGCTGGATCGGCCCAGGTACGCATCGATCACGCGTTCGTCCCGGAGCACCTCCTCGGGGGTCCCCTGCATGATGAGCCGACCGCGATCCATGCACATGACGTGATCGCTGACCCGGGCGATCGAGAGCATGTCGTGCTCGATGATCACGATCGTCATGCCCCGGTCGCGCAGCTGCCGGAGGCGCTCCATGATGAAGTCGCGCAGAACCGGATTGACGCCGGCCAGCGGCTCGTCCAGCAGGAGCACCCTCGGCTCCGCCATCAGGGCTCGAGCGATCTCCAGCAGACGACGTTGCCCCCCGCTGAGCACTGCGGCCTTCTCCCCGGCAAGGTGGTCGAGCCTGAACTCGCGGAGGAGCTCATGCGCTCGCGTCTCCAGGCTCCGGTTCTGCCTCCGCCACAGCCACGAAAGCAGGGCTGCGCCGATCTTCTCGCCGATCTGGCCGGCCGGTGAGACGAGCATGTTCTGCAGGACCGTCATCTCCAGCAGCGGCCGGGTGGCCTGGAATGTCCGGATCATGCCGGTGCGGGCAATGGCGTGTGCACGCTTGTTGCTGACGTCTGTCTCGTGAACACTCCACACGCCCGCGTCCGCACGGTCGAAGCCGCTGAGCAGATTGAAGAGGGTCGATTTGCCCGCGCCGTTCGGCCCGATGAGCCCGGTCACGATGCCCCCGCGGATCTCCAGTCGCTCGATGTCGACCGCGGTGATCCCGCCGATCCGACGGATCAGCCCCGAGCCGGCCACCGCGATGTCGATGGGCTGCACTCCGGTGACGCTCATGCTCGCCTCCCGATCGTTCCGAGAATTCCGCGAGGCAGGAAGGCCACCAGTGCGAGCAGGCCCAGTCCCACCAGGACGAACCGGAACACGCCGACGTCCGCGTCCCCGATGATGTCGGACGATATGGCCCCCGATTCGACGCCCGAACGCAGGATGCTGTCGAACGCCGAGAGCACGAGCCAGAACACGACGGCTCCGAGCGCGGGGCCCCATGTCCGCCCGACCCCGCCGAGCATGAGCGCCGCATAGGCGAAGAACGTGACCTCCGGCATGAAGGCCTCCGTGCTGACCGCCTGCTGACTCAGCGCCAGGACCACGCCGGCGGCGGAGCCGAACAGTCCTCCGATCAGCAGACTCTGCAGCTTCAGGCCGAAGACGTTCTTGCCGACGGATCTGGCCACGTACTCGTCCTCGCGCACGGAGATGATCACCCGTCCCCACGGGCTGCGCATCAGACCGAAGACAATGACGGTGCCCATGAGCACGAGCCCCCACGCCCAGGCCATCACCCACAGCGTGGACTCGTCCCAGCGCAGCACGCCGACGCCGTAGTATCCCCGCGGAATCGGATTGAGCGCGTAGAAGGCGTCGGCGAAGCGCTGGATGCCGTTCACACCCTTGGTGACCGGTGCCGCGATATCGGATCGGAAGAACAGTCTGAGGATCTCCGCCGCGGCGATCGTGCAGATCGCGAGATAGTCGCCTCGCAGGCGCAGGGTGGGAATTCCCAGCATGAGCGAGAACACGATCGACAGGATCACCGCGACCAGCAAGCCCGCCCAGATCGGGCCCCCGAAGGCCACCGTGACGGCGACGCCATAGGCTCCGAGCATCATGTAGCCGGCCTGCCCGAAATTGATGAGCCCGGTGTAGCCGTAGTGGACATTCAGGCCGATCGCGGCGAGCGCGTACGCAGCCGCGCCGGGACCGACGGCATTGCGCAGCGCATCGGCGAGGATCTCCCAGACGCTCATGTCAACCCACGCGTACCTTTCGGCCGAACAGACCCTGGGGTCGCAGGAGGAGAGCCAGGATCAGGACGAGCATCGCCACGGCGTTCTTCAGCTGGCTGGGCAGGAACAGCGTGCTGACCTGGGTCACCACTCCGATCAGGATGCCCCCGGCCATCGCCCCGTAGGCGCTTCCGATGCCGCCCACGATGACGGCTGCGAACATCAACAAGAGCAGGAGGAATCCGCCGTTCCAGCTCACTTGCTCGGACATGCCATGGAAGATTCCCCCTAGGGCAGCGAGCGCACCGCCGATCACCCACACGGCGATGTAGACGAATCTCGTGGAGATTCCGCTGGCCTCGGCGAGCGGACCGTTGTCGGCGACGGCGCGCACAGCCCGGCCGAGTGTCGTCAGCTGCAGCATCACGGCGACCCCCACCAGCGCCGCCACCGCCAACGCCATCATCACCAGATCGCGCGGGGCGACCGACAATCCCCCGATCTGGATCCGCTCCTGAACCTGGTAGGCCAGGAAGGGGCGCGGCCGGCTTCCGACGAAGTAGAGGATCGCGTTACGGCCGAACATGTCCAGCCCGATCGTGGCCACCAGGAGGGAGAGATGGGGTAGGTTCGCGCGTCGCATGGGTCCGAAGATCGCGACTTCTGCGAAGCCCGCGACGATCCCACCCAGACACACCGCGATCAGCGCCGCCAGATACAGATTGAGGCGCGGACCACCGTCCATCGTGTTGAGGTACAGCGCCATCACGGCGCCGAACGTCACAAGGCTTCCATGCGCGAAGTTGACCAGGCCCGTCGTGCTGAAGATGAGCGAGAGCCCGATCGCGGCGAGCGCAATCACCAGCCCCAGCCGCAGTCCGTCCACGAGACCCTGCAGCAGGGGTCCGACGCCCGCCACGGCCATGCCCGCCACCAAGACCGCGACGACGATCCCACCGGCGACCGCGAGGCTGCGCGGCCTCATCCGGGAGTCCGTCCGCGTCGCGGGCTTGGTGGCGGCGGGAGTCAGCTGCCCGAGGTGCACGTGCCATCCTCACAGCGGAACTCGCCGTCCAGCTGCACCTGGGAGGCGCCGTCCATCGTCCACGTGGCGAATCGGGCCACGGTCGGGTCGCCCGCGTCGCTCAGGTTCTTGGGACCGGAGGGCCCGACATAGCGGATGTCTTTGCCGGCCTTCAACGCTGCAACGCAATCGGCGTAGCTGTTGCACTCGTCGCCTCCGCGCGTGACGTCCGCGACAAAGTCCTTCACGATCGACGGGTCGACCGAATCGGCAGCGGTGGCGGCCAGCGCGGTGATGATCGCGCAGTCGTACTGCTCGGCGGCGAACAGGGCTTGCTTGAGGCCCGCGTTGGCCGCCAGGATCCGGTCGTTGAACCCGGCGTCGAAGGTCTTCGGGTTCGTGACGCCCTTGACCCCCTTCAGGACCGCCTTGTTGCCGGGGTCCACCGATTCCCACAGCACGTTGGAGGCGAGCTGGTTGACGCCGTACAGCTGCACGCCGTTGTCGACCGTGAGGCGGTTCTCCACCATGGTCTGGACGAACTCGCCCATCTCCGCATAGCCGATCAGTGCCACCGCGTCGACCTTGGCGTCGCGGATCTTCCCCACCTCGGCTTCGAAGCTCGTTGTGAGCGGGTCGTAGATGACGCGTGCCGCGACGGCGTCGCCCAGGTTCTCCTCCAACTGGTCGACCAGGCCCTGCCCGAACGCGTCGCCGCGGCCGATGACCGCCACTCGTTCGGCGCCGTTGTCGCGCATCAGCGAGGCGAGCGCGATCGACTGCAGCAGGTTCGAGGTGGCGGTGCGGTAGTGGAAGCCTTCGTCGGGGTAGTCGGTGAACTCCAGCGCTGTGTCCGCGCCGCTGCACATCAGGGTGCGCGAGGACACGACCTTGTCGAGGAGCGAGAGCGAGACGGCCGACTGACCGGTGCCCATGATCGCCATGACACCACGGCTGAGGAGCCGGTCGACCGCCTGCGCGGCGACCGTGGGGTCGCTCGCGGTGTCGCCGCCGACGACCTCGACCTTGTTTCCGAGGATGCCGCCGGCTTCGTTGATGTCCTTCACCGCCATCCGGGTGGATGCCACCAGGGAGCCTCCCAGGACCGCGACCGACCCGGTCTCAGGCATCAGGTAGCCGAACTTGACGGCTTCCCCGCCGCCCGGCGTGTTCGTCGCCGTACATGCGGTCAGGGTCAGAGCCGCCAGGAGGGCGGCTGCAGGTAGGAGCTTCGAGTTCATGACCTTCCTCATCTCATCGTTGAAACAGGTGTCAGGCCGCCGATGGCGGTCTTATGGGAGGCTGGATCTATTTATTTATATATATTTATCTATACGTCGATGGTCCCGCGAACCCGCGCCGGCGCCGGCACGGCGTGCGGCTACTCGGGGTCGATCCCGTGCAGCCGCAGCTGCTCGAGAAGCCACTCGCGTGGCTCCAGCACCGGATGCCGAACCCATTCCGCGTCCTGCCGGATCTGTACGCCCGAGCTGGTGCAGTGGAAGGCGTTGGCCGCGGCGACGACGTCGTCGGGGCAGTTGCTGAGCGCCACCAGCAGATCCATTTCGGCGCGGAACTCGATGAAGTCCCCCGGCTTGGTGACCGGCTCCTTCACGAGGAACCCGCCCGCATCCACGTCGTACGGGTAGTTCTGGAAGATGTCGAACGAGTCGGGGATGTCTTCGGGCGGGATGCCATAGGGGGAAACCGCTGCAGCGAGCTGCTCGAAGCAGCCATCGCGCACCCCGGCGCCGTGCGCCGCGTAGAAGAAGGCATTGCACATGCGATGGTGAACCCCATGCGTGCCGATGGGGTCGGCCGTCTCCGTGAGGATCGTCATGAGCGGACGGCACAGTCCCGACATCACCCAGTCCCCCTGCTGGACCGTCATGCGGGGACGAAACGCCCGGCCGGGCTCGGGGAAGTATCGCGTGCGCGAATACGATGTGGAGAGCTTCTCGCGCAGGTTGTGCAGATTCCACACGGCCATGTCCACCACCTGCTGGCCCTCGAGATCCGTGATCCGGAGGACCTGGCCTTGGTGCAGCTCCACCGTCATCGCAGACTTCGGCGAGAGCACGCGGTCTTCGACGATGGCCCCGGTCATCAGAGCACCGCCGACAGGAACGCGCGGGTGCGGTCGTGCACCGGCGCTTCGATGACCTGGCTCGGAGGGCCGGACTCGACGACCGAACCGCCGTCCATGAAGACCACGACATCGGCGACTTCGCGGGCGAATCCCATTTCGTGGGTCACCACGAGCATCGTCATCCCGTCCGCGGCAAGATCCTTCATGACGGCCAGCACATCGCCGACCAGTTCCGGGTCGAGGGCGCTGGTGGGCTCGTCGAAGAGCATGAGGCGCGGCTCCATCGCCAAGGCC
The DNA here is from genome assembly GCF_009649635.1 of Microbacterium sp. SYP-A9085. Taxonomy (GTDB): domain Bacteria; phylum Actinomycetota; class Actinomycetes; order Actinomycetales; family Microbacteriaceae; genus Microbacterium. Next base: position 215,017 of record NZ_WJII01000001.1, read on the forward strand.
CGGGCGATCGCCACTCGCTGCTGCTGGCCGCCGGAGAGCTGCTTCGGATATGCCTTCAGCTTGTCGCCCAGGCCTACTCGCTCCAGGAGCTGTACAGCGCGCGCTACCGACGCCTTCCGCGCCCGGCCCCGCACCGTGACAGGCCCGACCGTGAGATTCTCCAACACCGTCATGTGCGGAAACAGGTTGAAGTGCTGGAACACCATCCCGATGTCCGAGCGATCACGGCAGATCTCGGCTTCGGAGGACTCGTAGAGCTTTCCCCGGCGATGACGGTACCCCACGAGCTGACCGTGGACGGTGAGCGTTCCGCCCGATACCGACTCGAGGTGGTTGATGCACCGCAGGAAGGTGCTCTTGCCGGAGCCGGAAGGACCGAGCAGACACATGACCTGCCCTTCCAACAGGTCGAGATCGATTCCCTTCAGCACCTCGACGGCGCCGTAGCTCTTTCGTACACCGCGTGCCGAGACGATCGTGGCGGTCATGCCGGCCTCCCCTGACGTGGACGGGCGTGGAATGTGAAGGCCGTCCGCAGAAGTCGACCCACGACGGACGGGCGCGGACCCTGCCCAGAGCCGCGTCCGAAATGGCGCTCGATGAAGAACTGCCCGATGGTCAGCACCGTGGTGACCACCAGATACCAGATCGTCGCAACAATCAGCATCGGGATGGTCTCGAACGTACGCGCGTAGATGAGCTGCACAGAGTTCAGCAGCTCGGGCAGCCCTATCACGCTGACGAGCGACGAGAACTTCAGCATCCCGATCGTCTCATTGCCGGTCGGCGGGATGATCATGCGCATGGCCTGGGGAAGGACGATCTTCCGCATCAGCACGGACCGCCTCATCCCCAACGACTGTGCCGCCTCGAACTGACCCCTATCGACGGAGAGGATGCCGGCACGCACGATCTCCGCCATGTACGCCGACTCATACAGTGCGAGGCCGAGGATCGCGGCGACGAATGTCGGAATGACCGTGTTCGCGTCCAGGGTGAAGAACGTCGGTCCGATGAACGGGATCCCGATCGAGATCACGGGGAACAGCGCCGATATGAAGTTCCAGAACAGCAGTTGCACGAGAAGCGGAGTGCCGCGGAACAGCCACACGAACGCTCCGGCGACGCCCCGCAGCACGATGCTCTGTGAGAGCCGCATCAGCGCCAGCACGATGCCGAGGACGATGGCGATCGTCATCGCGATGGCCGTCAGCTCCAGAGTCCGAACCAGCCCGCTGAGCACCGCACCGGAGAAGAGATACTCACCGACGACGTCCCACTGATAGCGAGGATTGGTGATGAATCCCTCGACGAGCATGCCGACGAGCACGAGCACGACCGCGATGCCGATCCAGCGGCCGGGATGCCGGCGGGGCACGACCCTCATACCCTCCGTGTCGGCCGGGGCGGGATCCCACCGCCCCGGTCCGGCACCCGACGAGGACCGCCGATCGATGATCGCCACCATCACTTCCCGGCGTTGATCGTCGCCGACTCGATCGCAAGCGAGTCCATCTTCCACTGAGCGAGGATGGAGGCGTAGGTTCCGTCATCCATCATGCTCTGAAGCGACGCCTGCAACGCCTGGGCGAGGCCGGTGCCCTTCATCATGCCGAGCGCGACGGGGTGCGGATCGAGCGGCTCATCTTGGGTCAACGCGAGCTTCTCCGGGCTCTCGGACACGGCATATGCCGCGCTGATCGTCTCGGTGAGCACCACGTCAGCACGATTGCTCGTCAGCGCCAGAACCGCTTCGTTGCCGCTGCCGTACGTGATGACCTCGAAAGGCTTCTCGCCGTCGGCCTTGCACGCGTCGTTCAATGAGGGTGCCACGGTCGTCTCCTGCTGCGAACCGAGCTGCACGGCGACGCGGATGCCGCACAGATCGTCGATCGACAGGGACAGGGGGTTGCCCTTGGGCACGATGATCGACGTGCCGGATTGGAAGAGATCAACGAAGTCGAAGATCTCCTGGCGCTTGGCCGTGTCGTTGAACGCGCTGAGGTGGTACTTGCCCGCCTGGATGCCCGGGATGATGGCATCGAAGGCGGACGGCTGCACATCGGCGTCGATCCCGGCTCGGGCGAAGACCTCCATGCCCAGGTCGAACTCGACCCCGGTCATCTTCCCGGACGCGTCCTGATAGGACAGGGGCGGATACGTTGCGTCGAGCACGTAGACGACCTGGGAGAACTTGTCGGGAACCTTCTCGGCGATCGCGGGTATCGCCGAACCGTTGGGACTCTCACTCGTCGCTGAGCCGGGGCCGGCAGCGGCACATCCCTGTAGTGCCAGGCCGACGGCGGCCAAGGACGCGATGACGATGGCGGACGTGCGGTGTGTGGGCGGGTACATCACTACTGCCTCCTCGTTGAGGTAATCGGTCGTGAAGAGGACCCAGTTGCTGTCCCCGTCTCATCAATAATCTATATTATCTTCTCTCCCGTCAAGTCCCATCGACATTGGACTGCGTGATGCGATCAGAAGGGTGCATGCGGTGCGCGACCGGATGCGCGCGTTCGCCGACCGGGTGCGCGCGTTCGCCGACCGGGTGCGCAACAGCCGGGTGGGCCGGCGTCAGCGGCGCGACGGCGCTGGACAAGGTCGCAGCCCGCCTACGTCGTGCGGCAGAACGCCGAGCAGCTGCGCGCGAACCTGGCCCGCGCCCAGCGCTGAGGGTCAGGCTGTGGCCGCCTGAACGATGGCGGCAACGTTCGCGCCGTGCATCAGCCCCGATGTGACGCTGCCCAGCACTGCGGCCCGCAGCACCGGCTGGGAGCGGGTCGCCATCACCACGAGGACATCGCTGCGGCCCTTCAGGTGGTTCACAAGGGCGTCCACCGGGTCACCGTGCAGGACCTCCCACTCCACCTCGACGCCATACCGCTCGGCGATGGCCTTCGCCCGAGAGCGCACGTATGAGTCCTCGGTGACGTCGATCCCCGACGTGTCGAGGTGGCGCAGATCCAGCACCTGCACCACCTGCAGGGTGGCCCCGAGGGCGCGCGCCCACTCGGCCGCCTCCCCGGACATCGACTCCGACCGGGGCGTGCCGTCCACCGGAAGCAGCACGGTCGTGACGGGACCGAGATCTGCCGGAACCCTGCCCTTGGGGCGGTAGACCAGCACCGGGTCGTGGCTTGCCTGCACGTACTCGCGCGCCACACTGCCCAGCATCGCCGTGCCGATCCCGCCGCGCCCGCGTGCGGTGATGGCCGCGAGCGACCCGGGCACGCGGTCGACCTCGCCCATGATGGCGTTGCTGACCGAGCCTCGTGCAACGACCGCGCGGCCTTCCGCGCCGTGGCGACGCGCCAGCTCGTGCACGTACTCCTCGGCGGCGACCATGTCACCCGTGCGCTCGGCGATCCGCACGAACGAGAGCGCGGCAGCGATCTGCTCGGCGATGCGCGCGGCGCGGGGGATCACCTCTTCGGCGAATTCGGACCCATCCAGTGCCACCACAATCCGCGTGTACATCGTCAGCCCCCTTGCCGCCACCCACAATCTAAAGCACCCCCACCCCGCGCCGCCAGGGAACCGGTGGAGCCCTCGCGCTCCCGCCCGCCGGGCACGGCGTTTGTCAGGGCATGCCCTGACGGCGCCCCGGCCCGCCAACTAGCGTGGGGAGCATGAGCGCTCCGATCGATCCCACCACCACGCCCGCCTGGGCCGAACTGCAGCAGCACAAGGCCACCGTCGAGCCGGATCTGCGCGGCTGGTTCGGGGCAGACCCCGATCGGGCGCGGCGCTTCACCCTGGAGGCCGCCGACCTGCACGTCGACCTGTCGAAGAACCTCGTCACCGACGACATCCTCGCCTCCCTCGTCCGCCTGGGCGAGCAGACCGGGGTCGCGCAGCGCTTCGCCCGGATGCTCGAGGGCGTGCACATCAACACGACCGAAGACCGCGCGGTGCTGCACACGGCGCTGCGCCGGCCCGCCGGCGGGCAGCCCGCGCTCACCGTGGACGGACAGGATGTCGATCACGACGTGCACGAGGTGCTGGCCCGGATGCGCGCGTTCGCCGACCGGGTGCGCACGGGCGCGTGGACCGGTGTCACCGGCGCGAAGGTCACGCACGTCGTCAACATCGGCATCGGCGGCTCCGACCTCGGCCCGGTCATGGTGTACGAGGCGCTGCGGCCCTACGCCGACGCGATCCAGGCCCGGTTCATCTCGAACATCGATCCCACCGACCTCGCGCAGACCACCGCGGACCTCGACCCGGCCACGACGCTGTTCATCGTGGCATCCAAGACGTTCACGACCCTGGAGACGCTGACGAACGCGCGGCTCGCGCGGGACTGGCTGTGGGCCGGGCTCCAGAAGGCCGGTGCGATCGACGACACCGACCAGGCGCGCGAGGATGCCGTCGCCCACCACTTCGTCGCGGTCTCCACGGCGCTGGACAAGGTCGCCGATTTCGGCATCGACCCCGACAATGCGTTCGGGTTCTGGGACTGGGTCGGCGGCCGCTACTCGGTCGACTCCGCGATCGGGCTCGCCCTTGCGGTGGCGTTCGGCCCGGACGTGTTCGAGGAGCTCCTGGCCGGGTTCCACGCTATCGACGCGCACACGGCATCCGCTCCCCTGGAGCGCAACGTGCCGATGCTGATGGGCCTCATGAATGTCTGGTACACGAACTTCCTCGGCGCCCAGACGCACGCGGTGCTCCCGTACGCGCAGCTGCTGCACCGATTCCCCGCGTATCTGCAGCAGCTGACGATGGAGTCCAACGGCAAGGGCGTGCGGTGGGACGGCAGCCCCGTCACCACCGACACCGGCGAGGTGTTCTGGGGCGAGCCGGGAACGAACGGGCAGCATGCGTTCTACCAGCTCATCCACCAGGGCACGCGCCTCATCCCGGCCGATTTCATCGCGTTCGCGAACCCCGCGTACCCGCTGCAGGACGGCGACCGGGACGTGCACGGCCTGCTCCTGGCGAACTTCCTCGCGCAGACGAAGGCGCTCGCGTTCGGCAAGACGGCCGAAGAAGTCGAGGCGGAGGGCACCACCGGCGCGCTCGTGGCCGCACGCACGTTCACCGGCAACCGGCCGACCACCTCCGTCTTCGCCCCGGCCCTCACCCCGCGGGTGCTCGGCGAGCTGATAGCCCTGTACGAGCACATCACGTTCACCGAGGGCACCGTGTGGGGCATCAACTCGTTCGACCAGTGGGGCGTCGAGCTCGGCAAGCAGCTCGCGCTGCAGATAGCCCCGGCGATCGAGGGGGATGCCGACGCCGTCGCCGCGCAGGACCCGTCGACCCGCGCGCTGCTGGACTACTACCGCGCCCACCGCAGCTAACGCCCGCGTCGCGGCACCATCCCCGCGCGCGGCGCACGGATGCGGCAGGCTGGTGAGGTGATCCCGACACCGTCATCCTCCGCCGCCGGCGGCCGGCATCCCTGGGCGCGGATCGCGGCTTGGCTGATCGACTGGGTCGTGATCATCGCCTGGGCCGGTGTGGTGGCCGCGGTCGCGATCCCGCTGTATCTCACCGGTGTCCTCGGGGCGCTGCCGATCTGGGCCGCGAATCTGCTCTCGGCGGCGGTGCTCGTCGTCCCCGTCACGCTGGCGCTGGCGTGGGGGGAATCCCGCGGGGCAACGCTCGGCAAGCGCGTCATGCGCCTGCGCGTCGCCGAAGAGGACCACGTGCGGATCGGATACCCGCGTGCCGTCGCCCGCAACGCGCTGAAGATCGCGGCGCCCTGGCTGGTCGGCCACGCCGCCGTCTATGCGATCGTCGCGACCTCGGCGGCGGGCGAGCCCCCGGCGTGGGTGTGGGTGCTCACCGGCGTGGCCTACCTGCTGCCGATCGTGTGGATCGTCACCCTGTTCGTCGGCTCCGGCCGCCCGCCGTACGATCGGGTGACGCGGACGCAAGTGAGTCCCGCCCCCGGTCGCTAGCCCGGATCAGTCCTTGCGGATCAGCGTGAGCAGCATCTTCGACGGCTCCAGCGCGTGCACCGCATGCGGGATGCCGGCGTCGAGGTGGATGACGCCACCCGGCCGCAGGTCCGTCGTGACGCCCTCGGCGGTGAACGTCAGATGCCCCGCAAGCGCCTGCACGAGGATCGGGCCGGGGGCCCGGTGCTCGGTGAGCGCCGTCCCGGTGTCGAAGGCGAACACCACCACCCGTGCCCCGTCGCCGGAGAGCACCATCTGGGAGGTGCGCGCCCCCGGCTCCACCGTCACCAGTGCATCCGCGTTCTCGATCGTGGTCATTCCCATATGACCATCCTGGCCCGGTGCGGGACTGAGAGGGTCACGTGTGCCGGCCCGCGCGGCCGTGAGAAAAATGTCACGAAAAGATAACGCCAGCACTAGCGGTCGTTACCTTCTCGTTATATAGTGATCGCACGGTAGTTGTTTTGCTGTGGCAGCTGCCGGCATGTGATTGCAGGACACTCTTGGTGCAAGGGAAAAGGGCCGGTCGGGAGCCTCTCCGACCGGCCCTCGCTCTTGCCTGACGTCCGGGGGGCTGCCGCGAGGCGGTCAGACGCCGCCGCCCCCGCCCCCTCCGCCTCCGCCGCCGGCAGATCCGCCGCCGCCGGAGCCGCCGGACGTGGATGACGAGGATGCCGCGGCCGACGACAGCGAGCCCACCGCGGACGCGAACGCAGCCGCGTTGAAGCCCGCCGTGCCCGCGTACCAGGCGGGTGCGGATCCGGGCGGGTACATCGCGGCGAGCCGGTCTGCCCACTGCTTCTCCTGCCCGAACACCACCGCGTACGGCAGCAGCCGCTCGTAGAGCCGGATGAGCTGACGCGAATCGCGCGGGTCGATGCGCACCCGCTCGGCGCCGCGGGGCGACTGCAGCATCCGGATGCGGTCGGCCTCGGCCCACTCGATGAAGACCTTCAGCCCCTCGAGGTGGTCGCGCACCTCCGCACCGGCCGCGGTCAGCGGATGCCGCGCCACGAGGATCAGCACGGCGACGAACGCGAGCGCGCCGAGCACCATGACCGCCACGGGGAGTGCCGGGCTGACGAACGCCGACAGCGCGAGGATGCCGGCGATGAGCGTCACCGCGAACGACACCGCACCCAGCAGGACAGGCAGCGCGCGCACTCGGCCGGGGATCCGGCGCCGCAGGCCCCGGGCGACCAGCTCCCGCGTCGCCCAGCGCAGCATCCTCTGCCCGGCACTCGCGAACCGCGAGCTGCTGGCGCCGAACGTGAACACCGCACCGGGCGCAGCCCCGCTGCCGAACAGGCCGCGCAGCAGCATCCGTCCGTCCTCGTCGACGGCCTTGGCGGGATCGACGAGCTCGGCCTGCATCCGGGCCGCGCCGAACAGCCGGCGCTGCCCCTCCAGGATCCGGATGCTGCCGCCCACCGCCTGCTCGAGCACCTCGGCCGGGATCGCCTTCGACGTCGCACCGCGCATCACCGCGGCGGTCAGCGCATCGATCCCCGCCGGCGGTGTGTACTCGGCGATGATCGTCGGCCGGCCCGGGGCATCCCGGAGCCGGCGCAGCCGGGTGACGATAGCGACGATCACTGCCGCGAGCGCGCCGAGCCCGCCGGCGCCCTGCACCCACCCCCACGGGGACGCGAGGTAGGACGGGTCGAACGGCACGAATGTGCCGCGAGCGAATCCGACGGCGATCGTCATCGTCTGGTGCGGACCCAGCCCCGGCGCGGACGCGGTCACGACGCGCGCCCCGTCCGGCCCGGCGGTCGCGGAGACATCGCACCTGTCGGTGGCACCCTGCTGGCCCCGGTAGCACGCCTGCGACCCGGTGAGCGCGGGCGCCAGGTCCACGGGAACGTGGAGGGTCGCGGTGACCGTGCCGAACGGCTGCCGCCAGTCCACCCCGTTCACGTCCCAGTAGAACTCGTCGGCGTCGGTGTCCCCGAACGCCCATGTGACATGGCGCAGCGTGTAGGTGAACACGTACGTCTGCGCGCCGTGCACGAAGCCGTCGGCGCGCGAGGTGATCGTCACGGCGCCGTCGTCGTGATCGACCTCGGCGGCGCGTGGGCGGCCGTCCGCGTCCGTCACCGAGACGAGGTGCACGTCCAGGGGCTGCCCGTTGTACGAGTCCGGGATGGTGCGGCGCATCCCGCGGTTCTGGTCCGCGTCCGGGAACACGGCGGTGAACGTCTCCACCACCCGCAGGGTGCTGGACCCGTCCGCGTCGCGGCCGATCGTGTAGTCGACGTCCAAACTCTGGAACGTGAAATCGTCGATGTCCCCGGCGACCGGACCCGCCCCGCTCGCGTGGGACGGTGCCGCGACGGCCTCGGTAACGGGAAGGACGGATGCCGTCGCCACGACGACAAGGAGCAGCAGGGCACGCACGAGGTTCCGCATCCCCGACAGCCTATGCGGACGGATACGCTGGAGCGATGACCGACCGCCGCCTGGCCGTGGCCGCTTGGGAGAGTATGTTCCGGGCGCAGCACGAGATCTTCGACCGCATCAGCGGCGACTTCGACGACGTGTTCCTCGCCCAGGCCGAGTACGACGTGCTGCTGACGGTGATGCGCTCGGCGGGGAAGACCGCCCGGCTGCGGGATGTCACGTCCAACATGCTGATCAGCCAGCCGAGCGTGTCGCGGCTCGTGGATCGGATGGTCGCCCGCGACCTGCTCAGCAAGTGCGCGGACCCACAGGACGGGCGCGGATCGCTCGTGCGGGCCACGCCCGAGGGCGCGTCACGGTTCCGCGCCCTGGCCACCGCGCACGCCCGGTCGATCGCGGCCGAGATGGCCGCGCTGGACGACGACGAACTCGCGCAGCTCGCGCACCTGACCGACAAGCTGCGCCGCGCCAGCGCGAACTGAGGGTCAGCGGGTGCGGCGCCGCAGCGTCAGCGACGCAAGGATGAGGCATCCCACCGTGAACGCGAGCACTATCAGCAACGGGCGCCAGACGTCCCACTCCGCGTCACCGCCGGTGACCGCGTTGATCGCGTCGACCGCGTAGCTCAGCGGCAGCCAGTCCGAGATCGCGTGGAGCACGTCCGGCATCTGGTCGCGCGGCACGAACAGACCGCCGAGGATGATCTGCGGGAACACCAGCAGCGGCATGAACTGCACGGCCTGGAACTCGGTGCGTGCGAACGCGCTGGCCAGGAGCCCGAGTGCGGTGCCGGCGAGCGCGTCGACGATCGCGACGAGCCCCAGCTGCCAGTTCGTCCCCTCGACCGTGAGGCCGCACACGACGACCGCGAAAACGACCGTGATCACGGCCTGCAGAACCGCCATCAGGCCGAACGCGAGCGCGTACCCCACGATCACATCGCCCTTGCCGATCGGGGTCGTCAGCAACCGCTCGAGCGTGCCGGAGCGGCGCTCGCGCAGCGTCGTGACCGAGGTGATCACGAACATCACGATGAACGGGAACAACGCGAGGATCGGGGCGCCGAAGCGCTCGAAGACGCCCTCCTGCTCGCTGAACAGCCAGGAGAAAAGGCCGACCAGCAGGCTCGGCGCGACGAGCATCAGCACGATCGAGCGCGGGTCGTGCGCGAGCTGGCGCAGGACGCGGCCCGCCGTGGCGAGCGTGAGTGCCGGGTTCATCCTCGTCCCTCCTCCCGCTCCGCGCGACGCCGGTGGGGGTGCGCGCTCTCATCCTCCTCGATGAGCTGGAGGAACGCACTGTCGGGATCGGCCGCGCCGGTCCGGGTGAGCAGGCCCTGCGGCGTGGTCTGCGCGAGCACCCGGCCCGCGTGCACGAGGACGACCTCGTCGCAGCGCAGCGCCTCGTCCATCACGTGGCTCGAGATCAGCAGCGTCGCGCCGTCGGCCGCAAGCGCCCGGAACACCTGCCACAGGCTCTCGCGCAGCACCGGGTCAAGACCGACGGTCGGCTCGTCGAGCACCAGCAGGTCGGGCTTGCCGAGCATCGCGGTGGCCAGCGACACGCGCCCGCGCTGTCCGCCGGACAGGGACCCGATCAGCTGCCCGGCCTGCGGCCGCAACCCCACCTGGTCGATCACGCGGTCGACCTCGGCGCGCGCCAGGCCCAGGGCCCGCGCGAAATACCGCAGGTTCTGCGCGACGGTCACGTCGTCGTAGACGGACGCCTCCTGCGTGTCGTACGCGACCCGGCGGCGCAGCGCGCGGGAGCCCGCCGCCTCGCCGAGCACCGTGACGGTTCCGGCATCCGACTTCTGGACGCCGACGATCGACCGCATCAGGGTCGTCTTGCCGCCGCCGGACGGTCCCAGCAGCCCGGTGACCGCCTGCGCGGACAGGTCCAGGTCGAGGCCGTCGAAGACGGTCGTACTCCCCCGGCGGACGTGCAGTCCGCGGATCGCCACCGCCGCGTTATTCACCATGTGATGAATTATGGAGCCGCCGCGGGTCGGCGTCAACATCCGCCCCGGGGACGTCGCCGAAGAGATATCGCTGCACCGTGGGTCCCACCCGGGCGACGAGCTCGTCGACGGATGCCTCGACGGCGGCAGGGAGCCGGACGACGTAGCGGGCCACGAGCAGGCCGACCACCTGTGAGGCCACGAGCGTCGCCCGCAGCTCGGCGTCCGGCGCGTCGATAGCGCCGGCGATCCGGGGCAGCAGCTCGCGGGTGAGGAACCCGGTCACCAGCGGCGTCGCCAGCTTGCCGTCGACGGCGGTGCGCAGCAGCAGCACGCCGCGTCGGCGCACGTCGGAGCGCTCGAACGCCGTGAGCACGAAGCGGATGATCTGCTCGCCGGCCCGATCCCGGGGGCCGCGCAGGATCAGCGGCACCTCGACATCGGGTCGCAGCGGGAAGCCGAGCACATCGGCGAAGAGGTCGGCCTTCGTGCCGAAGTAATGGTGCACGAGCGCGGCATCCACCCCCGCGCGGGCGGCGATGGCGCGGATCGTCGCGGTCTCGTATCCGGCCTCGGCGAACTCGGCGGTCGCGGCCGCGCGGATCCGCTCGCGCGCGTCGCCGCCACCGCCGCGGGGCCGTCCGCGACGGCGCTTGACGGGGCGGACGTCCTCGGGCACGGCCTCAGCCTAGGCCGTGCCGCGGCGCTCCGTCAGCACTCGATGACGTTGACGGCGAGGCCGCCCTCGCTCGTCTCCTTGTACTTCGTGGACATGTCGATGCCGGTCTGCCGCATCGTCTCGACAACGGTGTCCAGCGGCACGTAGTGCGAGCCGTCGCCGCGCAGCGCGAGGCGTGCGGCGGTGACGGCGGTCGACGCGGCGATAGCGTTGCGCTCGATGCACGGGATCTGCACGAGCCCGGCGACGGGGTCGCACGTCAGCCCCAGGTGGTGCTCCATCGCTATTTCGGCGGCGTTCTCGATCTGCCGGTTCGTACCGCCCATCACGGCGGTCAGTCCCCCGGCGGCCATGGCGCACGCGGACCCGACCTCGGCCTGGCATCCGCCCTCGGCGCCGGAGATCGAGGCGTTCGCCTTGAACAGGGAGCCGAGCGCGGCGGCGGTGAGCAGGTAGCGGCGGATGCCGCGGCGCCGGTTCGCCTCGGCGATCTCAGCGTCGTCCGGGTCGGGAACGTCCGCACCGGCGGTGCGGCCGGGCGCGGCATCCTGCCCGAAGCCGAGCAGGGCGCTGCCGACGAGCTCGCCGTGCGGGGTGACCGCGTTTCCGACGCCGAGGCCGGAGTCGGCGAGGAACCGCCACCAGTACATCGCGACGGCGGGGACGATGCCGGCGGCGCCGTTCGTCGGCGCGGTCACGACGCGGCCGCCCGCGGCGTTCTCCTCGTTGACGGCGAGCGCGAAAGCGCCGAGCCATTCGCCGGGGATCTCGCGACCATGGTCGGACTCGGCCTGCTCGAGCTGGGCGCGGATGCCGCGGGCGCGGCGCTTGACCTTGAGGATGCCGGGCAGCACGCCGTCCGCCTCCAGGCCCGCCGCGACGCAGCCGGCCATGGCGTCCCAGATAGCGTCGAGTCCGGCGGCGATGTCGGCTTCGGAGCGCAGGCTCTGCTCATTGATGCGGGCGGCCTCGGCGATCGACAGGCCGCCCTCGTCGCACAGCTCGAGGAGCTCGGCGGCGCTGTCGAACGCGAGGGGGAACGGATGCCGCAATACGGCGGCCGGCTCGCCCTCGCGCCGGATGAATCCGCCGCCGATCGAGTAGTACGTGTCCTCGGCGAGGACCGCGCCGTCGGCGCCGAAGGCGGACAGTGTCATCGCGTTGGGGTGCCCGGGCAGCCGCGTGCGTGCGGCGAACGAGATGTCGTCCTTGGCGAACGGCACCGGATGCGTGCCGTTCACCGCGAGCGTCGCACCCTCGGGCCAGTCGACCCAGGCGGCGCGGACCCGGGCCGGGTCGACGGTCTCCGGGGCGTCGCCGCGCAGCCCCGCCACCACCGCGTCGGGCGTGCCGTGGCCAAGCCCTGTGGCCCCGAGGGATCCGAACAGGGTGCACGTGACGCGGGTCGTGCGGGACAGGACGCCGGATGCCGCGACCCGTGCCGCGAAGTCCCGCGCGGCCCGCATCGGGCCGACCGTGTGCGAGCTCGAGGGTCCCACGCCGATGGAGAACAGCTCGAACGCCGAGACGTATGCGCTCATCCGCCCAGCGTATGTCCTCGGGTGGGGTGCGCGCGGGGGCCGGGTGGGGCGGTCCGCGGCGCGGGTGGCCGGGCGTCTGGCGCGGAGTGGACGGGATTCCCCACGAAACCGCCCCGGGACGCCGAATCGCGACCACTCCGGCCCGCCAGCATCCCGCACAGTGGGCAGGATTCCGCACGAATCGGCCCGGCGATGCCGGATCGCGACCACTCCGCGCGCCAGGGCATGGGTGTCACACGACGGGATCCCCCGGGCGCCACCCCGCCCTGACCATCAGGGTCCGGATTCGGCGGACGTTCTCGTCGGCCTGCCGATGGATGAGCCGGTCCGTGGCGCGCATGACCGACCATCCGGCTTCGGCGTACGCCTGATACTTGTCGATGTCGCGGTCCCACTGCGCTCGGCTGGTCCGATGCTGGTCGCCCTCGCACTCGATCGCGATCCGCAGGCGCGGATACGCGATCTCGCTGCAGCCGAGTAGGACGCCGCGTGCCGAGTACACGTCATGATCAAGGACGGGCTCGGGCAGGCCGGCCTCGAGCATGACCAGTCTCTGCTCGGTCTCCCCCGGTGACGAACTGCCCTGACGGACGAGCCCGAAGGCCTCCCGCAGCGTCTCGACGCCCGCCCGAGGGCCGGCTTCCACCGCCGCCTTCAACTGCGCGAGAGTGCCCTTGGGCGGACCCGCCCGTTCGATCGGCAGCGGCGGGATCCGCGGAATGCGGATGATCGCGTCGCCGAGGGCCACCAGTTCGTGCGCCGTCAGCCGATCGGCGAGCATGGCCCAGACGGACGCGGGGCTCGCCACCGGGATGCCGTCGCGCGTGACGACGTGACACAGCGCCGGACGGATCTGTCGCGGCAGCACGCCGGTCGCGCGGACACTCCGCCGCGGCGCGAACACGGAGATCTCGACGACCCTGGGATCGGGCATCGCGTCCGGGTGCCACCGCGGCGTCGGCAGACCCAGTACCGCGAGGGCGGTGAACCCGCCGACGAAAGCGCCGATCGGCATGACCCGCGCATAGGCCCTCGCGTGCAGCAGGGCCGTGCGCTTCCACGCGTCCCACGGCGACTCCTCCTGCCGCGGAGGATCGACGCGGACGCGCACGCCGGAGAAGGGTGCGGCGACACGCGGATGCCGGTCCAAGCGCCCCGCCGAGATGCCGAACCGCAGCGCCTCCGCCGGAGTGAACACGTCACCCAGTTCGCCGGGGAGGATGAGTCGCTGCGCCATCCGTCCACGGTCGCGCACGCGGCGCTGCGCTCGTGCGGGTCACGAGCGATCTGTGGGTGGAGGGCCCGGAATGCCGCGCAGCGGCGGTCTGGGGAGGCGGCGACGCACGGGGGCGGCGGGCCCGGACCGACGGCGGAGTGGTCGCAAAATCACACGTCCGCGGCATCCGGCACGAAATCCCGTCCACTCTGCGGGGCGCTCGCAGACGGAGTGGACGGCATTCGGCGTTTCCAGGCCGGAATCCGTGGAATCGCGTCCACTTCGCGGCCCGACACCCCGAGCGCCGCCGCTGCGCGCCCGGGGGCACCGTTCGCGCGCCGGCTCACCCTCGCTGGAACGCGACCAGCCCGACCATGTTGCCCTCGCTGTCGCGGATGAACGCCTGCCACTCGTCGTGGCCGGCGGGGCCGAGCCGGTCGTCCTCGTGCGTGAAGATCACGGCGGGCCGCGACACGACCTCGGCGAGCCCGTCGAGCCGTTCGAGCGTGGCGTGCACGTTGTCCACGTGCAGATACAGGAGCGCGGAAGGCGCGTTGCGATCCAGCAGCAGGCGCACCCCGTCCAGATCGAAGAACAGCAGACCGGGCGGATCGAATCGGCCGGTGGGCTCGGTCCGCAGCAGCTCCGCGTAGAAACGGGCCGCGCGGTCGAGGTCATCCGCGTGCTGGGCCACCTGGACCAGTCTCATGCGAGTCAGCGTAACCCCGCCCGTAGGCTGAGCGGGTGCACGATCCGATCGACGACGACCCCTACCTGTGGCTCGAGGCCATCCGCGACGACCGCGCCCTGGACTGGGCCCGCGAGCGCACCGCCGCGACCGAGACCGCCTACCACGCGCCCGCCCTCGCAGGGCGGTTGCGCGACATCCTCGACGACCCGGACCGCCTCGTGGTCCCGTCCCGTCACGGCGACTGGATGTACGACCTGTGGCGGGATGCCGCGAACCCGCGGGGACTGTGGCGGCGCATGCCGCGTGCGGCGTTCGCCGCGGGCGGCTCCGACTGGCAGGTCCTGCTCGACGTCGATGCCCTCGGCCGGGCCGAGGGCACGCCGTGGGCTTTCGCAGGCGCGGTGCACGGCCCCCGCGGCTCGGACCGCGCGCTTGTGCAGCTGAGCCCCGACGGCGGCGACGCGCACGTCGTGCGCGAGTTCGATCTCGCCGCCGTCCGCTTCGTCGACGACGATCCGTTCACGGTGGCCGCCGACAAGTCGCACGGCGCCTGGGTCGACGCCGAGACGCTGCTGATCGCCTCCGCGCTCGACGGCGGGTCGACCACCGCGTCTGGATACCCGCGCACCGCACGCGTGTGGCGCCGCGGGACCGCGCTGGCGGCGGCATCCGTCGTCACGGAGGCGACCGAGCAGGATGTCGCCGTGTTCGTCGGCGTCGACCACACGGATGACGTCGCGACGGCCGTCACGGTGCTCGCGCACGACTTCTTCCACGACGAGGTCTTCGCGTGGCCGGCGGCCGAGGACCCCGCGCCGGTGCGCATCGACGCGCCGCAGGACGCCCACGTGGACGTGCACGGCGCGTTCGTGTCGGTGCGTCTGCGCACCGACTGGACGGTCGCGGGCACGACGCATCCCGGCGGCACGCTCCTGATCGGCCCGCTGCACGCCCTCACCGGCGGCGGCCCCGCACAGCTCGTGCCGGTGTTCACCCCGACGCCCACCACGATCCTCGAGACCTGGACATGGACGCGCACCCGCCTCGTGCTCACGGGTTTGGACGACGTGCGCAGCCGCATCCTGTCCCTCGATCCCGCGAACGGCTGGGCGCCCACTCCTCTCGAGACGGGGATGTCGGCCGACGACATCCTCACCATCGACGTCGCGACCGCCGACGCCGACGAGGACGACGAGCTGTGGCTCGTGGCCCGCGGATTCCTCACCCCGCCGACGCTCATCGTCACGGATGCCGCGACCCCGGCGCCGCGCATCGTCGACCGCGCCCACGCCGTCTTCGAGGCCGACGACCTCGTCACCACGCAGCACTGGGCGGTCTCGGCCGACGGCACCCGGATCCCCTACTTCCAGGTCGGGCCGCGCGCGCTCGAAGAGCCGGCGCCGGTCGTGCTCAGCGGATACGGCGGGTTCGAGGTGTCGCGGCTCCCCGAGTATGCGACGATCGTCGGCCCCGCCTGGCTCGAGCGCGGCGGCGTGCACGTCGTCGCGAACATCCGCGGCGGCGGCGAGTTCGGGCCGTCCTGGCACCTCGCCGCTCTGCGCGAGAACCGGCACCGGGCGTATGAGGACTTCGCCGCCGTCGCCCGCGACCTCGTCGCCCGCGGCGTCACGACACCGGAGCGGATCGGATGCCACGGCGGCAGCAACGGCGGCCTGCTGGTGGGCAACATGCTCACGCAGTACCCGGAGGACTTCGGCGCCGTCGTCTGCGGCGTCCCGCTGCTGGACATGCGCCGCTACACGCAACTCTCGGCCGGGGCGAGCTGGATCGCCGAGTACGGCGACCCCGACGATCCCGACGACTGGGCCTTCATCCGCACGTTCTCGCCGTACCACCTGGTCGACCCGCGGCGCGCGTACCCGCCGAGCCTTTTCTACACCGCGACCAGCGACGACCGCGTGGGCCCGGTGCAGGCGCGCAAAATGGTCGCGCGGCTCACGGACGAGACGGATGCCGAGGTGCACTACCTCGAGCAGACCGACGGCGGGCATGCGGCATCCATCGACAACGCGGACAAGGCCGCACTGCAGGCGACGATCTACACGTTCCTCGACGACGTGCTGATCCGGCGGCCGGGACGGTTGGCCGAGCGACCGGCCTAGGCTCGGGGGATGATCCCCTCTCCCGCCGGACCCTCGATCGTGCTCGTGCGCCATGGGGAGACCGAGTGGAGCAGGGACCACCGGCACACGTCGGTTACCGACGTCGACCTGACCGATCTCGGACGGGAGCAGGCGCGCCGGGTGGGATCGGTCCTCGATCCCGATCGATTCGGCCTGGTGGTGTCCAGCCCGCGGGTGCGCGCGCTGCGCACAGCGGCGCTCGCGGGGTTCGACGCCCCGACGGTGCTCGACGACCTGGCGGAATGGGCCTACGGCGACATCGAGGGGCGGACGACACAGGAGATCTCCGCCGAGGTGGGACATCCGTGGAGTGTCTGGACCGCGCGCCCGCCGGATCCGGTCCCCGCCGAGTCGGTCGAGGAGCTGGGACGCCGCGCGGACGCCGTCGTCGCACGGCTGCGGACCGCGACCGACGGCGGCGCGGACGTCCTCGTGTTCTCGCACGCGCACTTCCTGCGTGTGCTCGCGTGCCGGTGGGTCGAGCTCCCGGCGATCGAAGGACGCCGGCTCGCATTGTCCACGGGCAGCATCGGCACGCTCGGGTTCGAGCACGCCGCGCCGGTGATCACCCGCTGGAACCTGGTGCCGTAGCGAGCCGCTGGCGGGGAGGTACACCTTGGACGCCGCGACAGCGGGCATCTTGAGGTGCCTGCGGGAGTCGAACCCGCCTGTCCGGCTTTGCAGGCCGCTCCCTCACCGCTCGGGCAAGGCACCAGGAACAGCTACGCTACCGGCGGGGCGTCGAGCAACATCGTTTGTGACGATGTCCGCTCGGTAACCCCCGTCAAGACAAAACCCCGGCCGTCTCGTTTTGCGAGATTGACCGGGGCTTTTCACTGTCTCAACACAGTGCGCGCTCGAAGGGACTCGAACCCCCAACCTTCTGATCCGTAGTCAGATGCTCTATCCATTGAGCTACGAGCGCTCGTGCGCATTGCTGTGCACAGGGGTCTATCTTATCCGACGCAGGACGTCACCGCGAATCGCCCTCAGCGTCACGACGCGACGCGGAAAGCTACCTACTCGAGCTCCGACAGGTCGACGCCGGCGAACGTGTCCGCGGCATCCGTCGCCACGGGCGCGTGCAGTTCTCCCGCCGCGCCCTGCGCGTTGCGGCGGCGGTGCGCGGCGAGCTTGGGCAGGTCCACGAGCCGCAGCGACTGCATCCGTGCCTCGCGCAGCTTCGCGTAGTCCGGTTCCAGGTCCGGCCGGGCGGCCTCGATGCGCAGCGTGCTGTCGATGTTGCGCTCGACATCCCCCCACGCCGCCTCGCGCGCGGCCTCGACGAGCGCCCGCAGCTCCTCGGGATCCTCGGCACGGTCGCGGAGTTCCTCTGCCACCCGCTCGGACTGCCGCTGCCGCTTGCGGAGATTCCGCACATCGCGGCTGCGATAGTCGTGCGTGCCGATCGAGTCGCTGTGGCGGCGACTTGCGCGCTTGCGCGCGGCCTCCACCCGGCGCGCGTCCTGCTCTGCCTCCTCCGCGAGCCCGAGCAGCGTCTCACGCGCCACGGGCACGAAGCGGCCCACGTCGAAGTCCTCGCCGCCCGCGATCGTCTCCACGAGGATCCGGTTCTTCAGCGACAGGCGCGTCGCCGCCGAGGCCACGTAGATCCCGTCGGCGACCATGTCTGCGACCCTCGTCGCCCCCGCGCGGCGCCAGGCGCGCCGATGCCCGCCGTCACGCTTCGTGTCCGCCACCCGTGCTCCTGAGCTGCCGCCGGAATCGCCTCATCCAACGATAACCGTCGACGCCCACGCGGCACTGCCCGGCATCCCATGACCGGAGGGCATTCCGCCCAGCGGAGGGCTAATCGCGCGCAGACGCCCTCCTCTCGGCGGCATCCCCTCGCCTCGGCGACCGCGATGCGTCAGCCGATCGCTGCGATCCGCCACTGCGCGGGCGCCCACGCGGCACTGCCCGGCATCCCACGACCGGAGGGCATTCCGCCCAGCGGAGGGCTAATCGCGCGCAGACGCCCTCCTCTCGGCGGCATCCCCTCGTCTCGGCGACCGCGATGCGTCAGCCGATCGCGGCGATCCGCCACTGCGCGGGCGCCCACGCGGCACTGCCCGGCATCCCACGAGCGGAGGGCACTCCGCCCAGCGGAGGGCTAATCGCGCTCAGACGCCCTCCTCTCGGCGGCATCCCCTCGCCTCGAGCGGCGCGATGCGTCAGCCGATCGCGGCGATCCGCCACTGCGCGGTGGCCGTGCCACCGGGGGCGAGGACCACCAGGCCGGTGTCATACGGGTAGGACGCGGCGTTGAAGGCATCCGGCGCGCACGTCATCGGCTCCACGGCGACCGCCGCACGGGTCGCCGGATCCCCCGCCGGGCCGTCGGAGGTGTACACCTGCACCCACGGGCACGCGGCATCCCACGCCATCTCCACCCCGGAGCCGGCGGCATCCGTCAGCCGCGCCGTCACCGTGCCGTCGCCGTCGCCGTCAAGACCCGTGAACGCGTGGTCGAGCTGCGCCACGCCGATCCGGCGCGGTGCGCGGAAGTCGAACCGCTCGGCGTCCACCGTCACGTCCTCAAGTCCCGCCGGGACCATCCGGTCGCTCGCGAGCAGCACCTGCGCGGCCGGCAGCTCCAGCGTCCAGTCGTCGGCATGCCCGGCGCCGGCGACCAGGTACGGGTGCGCCGCGGTGCCCCAGGGGGCGGGATGCTGCGACTCGTTCACCGCGGTCACCGACTGCACGAGCCCGATCGACGTGAGCGAGAACGATGTGCGCACCACCACCCGCCACGGGTAGCCCTTCTGCGCCTCGATCACGGCTTCGAGCGTGACGTGGCTCGCGCCCTTGTCGACCGGCATGAACTCGATCCAGGACGCGAGGCCGTGCAGAGCGTGGCCTCGCGCCGGCTCAGTCAGCGCGAGCTGCTGCTCCACGCCGTCGAAGACGTACCGGCCGTCGACGATCCGGTTCGGCCACGGCGCGAGCGTGGCGCCGCGGTGGCGAGGGCGCATCTCGTCGGCGTCGAACGGGACGACGAGGTCACGGCCCGCGTAGGTCAGCGTGCGCAGGGACGCCCCGACGCCCGCGATCACGGCTTCATAGCCCCCCGCGCGGAGGGCGTGCTGAGTTCCGGACAGGGGGGTGCGTGCCATGGTGCGGTCCTGGGGGTTCGTCGTCGGGTCAACGGGCGAGTCTACTCCGGCGGGGAGCGTGCCCCCGTCCGCGCGTAGGCTCGAGGCACGGAGGTGCTCATGGCCGACGATCCGCGCGAAGCTGCTGACCGGTACCGGCAGGACCGTGACCGACAGCGGCATCCTGAGCTCTACGGCGACGAGCCGGAGCCGGCCTCCTCCCCGCGCCCGACGACCGAGAGCGAGCGGTGGGCGTACGTGGAGACCTCCATCCAGCAGGCCATCCGCCGCGGCAAGTTCGACGATCTGCCCGGCGCCGGCAAGCCCCTGGAGGGCCTCGGCGATCACCACGATCCGGACTGGTGGATCCGCCGGAAGATCCAGACCGAGGGCCTTACCGGGCTCGGCCCGCCCGCGCTGACCCTGCGCGTCGAGAGCGCCCGGCTGCACGAGACGCTCGATGCCGTGACGCGCGAGGAGGACGTGCGGGAGCTCCTCGAGGACTTCAACCGCCGCGTGGTCGAGGCGCGACGGCAACTGCTGGGCGGCCCGCCCGTGGTGACCCCGACGCGGGATGTCGAGGACGAAGTGGCGCAGCGGCACGCGCGGCGAAGCCGACTCGAGCAGACTGCCGCCGATGCCGCCCGCCGCGCGACGGAGACATCCGCCCGACGCCGGCGTCCGCTGTTCCGCCGCCGGTAGGGCTCACGCCCGGTCGGCGGGGCGTCATCGAGGAGGGCGCCATTGTTGACTTAGGGTAGGCTAACCTCGCCATGTCCTCCGTCGCTGCCGCGTCCACGCCGATCCCGTCAAGGCCGATCCCGTCCACGCCGATCCCGTCCACGCCCAGCCCGTCCGCGTCGCGGCGCCGGCCGGCACGGCGGCTGTTCCGCGGACGCGGGCAGGATCCGGCCCTGGTGACGGATGCCGAGACGGTCACCTACGCCGAGCTCACACGTCGCGTCGAAGCCCGCTCCGCGCAGCTGGGCACGTCCCGCCGGCTGGTGCTGATCACGGCGGGCAATGCCATCGAGCCGATCGTGACGTACCTGGCGGCGGTGGAGGGCGGACATCCCGTGCTGTTCGTCCCGGACGGCCCCGCGCACGCGCGGCACCGCGCCGCGCTGATCGAGCGGTTTGATCCCGATGTCGTCGCCGGCGGACGCGACGCCGGGTGGCAGGTTGCCGTTCGCCACACGGCGCCGCGCCACCGATTCCATCCCGACCTCGCGATGCTCGCAAGCACCTCCGGATCCACCGGCTCCCCCAAGCTCGTCCGGCTCTCGTTCGAGAACCTGCGCAGCAACGCCGTCGCCATCGCCGACTATCTCGGGCTGGAGCGGCGCGACCGGGCGGCCACCACGCTGCCGCTGCAGTACTGCTACGGACTCTCGGTCGTCAACAGTCACCTCGCCCGCGGCGCCAGCCTGCTGCTCACCGAGCGCAGCGTCGCCGACGAGGAGTTCTGGGCGGACATGATCCGCTGGCGGGCGACCTCGTTCGCGGGCGTCCCGTACACGTTCGAACTGCTCGAAGCGGCGGGGTTCGAGCACCGCGACCTGCCGGAGCTGCGCACCATCACTCAGGCGGGCGGTCGACTCGCCCCCGACCTGGTCCGCCGCTACGCGGCCCTGGGCGCCTCCCGCGGATTCGAGCTGTTCGTGATGTACGGGCAGACCGAGGCCACCGCCCGCATGGCCTACCTGCCTCCGCGGCTCGCCGGCACGGCCGCCGGCGCAATCGGGCAGGCGATCCCCGGCGGGTCGCTGCGCGTCGAGGATGCCGGCGCCGGCGTCGGCGAGCTGGTGTATTCCGGCCCGAACGTGATGATGGGATACGCGCACGAGCCCGCCGACTTCGCCCTGGGCCGCACCGTCCGCGAGCTGCGCACCGGAGACCTGGCCCGCCAGCGCGACGACGGCCTGTTCGAAGTGGTCGGCCGGATGAATCGCTTCGCGAAGGTGTACGGCCTGCGCGTGGACCTCGACGAGCTGGAGCGGCAGTTGCAGGACGCCGGCTACCCGGCGCGGGTGGTCACCGTCGACGAGCGGCTGCTGGTGTTCGTCCCGTCCGAGCGGCTCGTGACCGACGCGGCGTCCACGGCGGCGGCGGTCCTCGACATCCCCCCGCATGCGGTCGAGGGATTCGCTGTCGCCGAGTTCCCGCGCACCGCCAGCGGCAAGCCCGACACGGCCGCCCTGATCCGGTTCGCCCACGAAGTGCGCGCCGCCGCCCCGGACGAGGATGCCTCCGCCGACGGGATCCGGACCCTCTACGCCCGGCTGCTCGGCCGGCCCGGCGCCACCGTCGACGACTCGTTCGCGGCGCTGGGCGGCGACTCGTTGAGCTACGTGGAGGTGTCGGTGCGGCTGGAGGATCTGCTGGGCGCGCTGCCGCGGGACTGGCCCGAGCTCTCACCGCGACAGCTGGGCGCGCAGGCACGCCCGGAAGGCGGCGACGTGCCGGCCGCAGCATCCCGGCCCGCGCGTCGCGTCGGGAGCCGCCGGTTCGCACGCCTTGACACGAGTGTCGCGCTGCGGGCGATCGCCATCGTGCTCATCGTCGGCAGTCACGCCGACCTTTTCGTCGCGCAGGGGGGCGCGCACCTGCTGCTGGCCGCGTTCGGATTCAATCTCGCGCGGTTCCAGCTGTCCGGCCGCCCGGGGCGGCGCAGCACCGGACTGCTGCGCAGCGTCGCGCAGTTCGCCATCCCGGCCGTGGTCTGGATCGGGGCCGTCGCGATGATCTCCGGCAGCTACCGTCTCACGACGGTGTTCCTGCTCAACGGCTTCCTGCCGGGCGACGGCCGCTGGCACGCGCAATGGGACTTCTGGTTCCTCGAGCTCGCCGTGTGGAGCATGCTCGGGCTGGCCGCCCTGTGCGCGGTGCGCCGCGTGGACCGCCTCGAGCGGGCCCACCCGTTCGGCTTCGCGCTGGCGCTGCTCGGCGTCGCGCTCGTGGTCCGGTTCGCCGTGACCGGCGTGGAGGCGGGTCTGGTGGAGCGCTACACACTGCCGGCGGCGCTGTGGCTGATCGCCCTGGGATGGGCGGGCGCGCGTGCGACCCGGTGGCAGCAGCGGCTGATGCTCTCGGTGGTGACGGTCGGCGCGACGTTCGGGTTCCTCGGCAACCCCGCGCGGGAGGCGGTGATAGCAGTGGGCATCCTCGTGCTGCTGTGGCTGCCGGCGGTGACCCTGCCCCGGATGCTGGTGCCCGCCGTGACCGCCCTGGCCGGCGCGTCGATGTTCATCTATCTCACGCACTGGCAGGTGTTCCCCGCCTGGGAGAAGACGGTCCCGCTGGTGGGCACCCTGCTGTCGCTGCTGGTGGGGATCGTCGTGTGGCGCCTGTACCGGGTCACCGAGCGGACGGTGTTGCGGCGGGTGCCTACCGCACGGCGTGCGACTCGGCTGGCGCGGCATACAGGACGACTCCGCCCGACACCGCGACGGCGGCCGGAGTCCCCGGCCGGTAGTCCAGCGCATCGCGGGCAGGTACGCGCGTGGTGAGCTCGAGCGTCGACCCGTCCCCCACCGCCACCTGAACGCACACGTCGGCGTGCGCCCCGCGGTGCCGGACGGACGCTATCACCGCGGACCCTGCTCCCGGTGTGACACGGATCTGGTCGGGCCGCAGCATCCCGGTGGCGGCTCCCCCGTCGCCGAAGCAGTGCCGCACCGGAAGCAGGCCCAGCGGGGTCCACGCCTGCGCGTCGTCGACACGGTGCGCGGGCACCACCACGACGTCGCCGAGGAAGCGGGCGATGTCCAGGTCGGCCGGCACGTCGAACACCTCGGCCGGGGCACCCACTTGCGCCACCGTGCCGCCGGCGACGATGCCCAGCACATCGCCGAACAGCAGCGCCTCGTTCTGGTCGTGCGTGACGAGCACCGCCGTCACGCCACTGCGCTCCAGCACGTCGATCACGGCCTGCCGCGTCTGCGCGCGCAACCCGGTGTCCAGGGCGCTGAACGGCTCGTCCAGCAGGACGATGCTCGGCTCGATGGCGAGGGTGCGCGCGAGCGCCACCCGCTGTTGCTGCCCACCGGACAACTCGTGCGGCAGCCGGTCGGCCAGCGCGGGGTCGAGCGAGGCCAGCTCCATCAGCTCGGCGACCCGGCGACGCGCCCGGCGGGCACGGCCCAGCCCGAACGCTATGTTGCGCGCGACGGTCAGGTGCGGGAAGAGTGCGCCGTCTTGGGGCACGTAGCCGATGCCGCGCAGGTGCGCCGGCACCGCGGGGCCGTCTCCGGCGAGGGTGCGCCCGTCCAGGACGATGCGGCCGGCATCGGGCTGCTCGAACCCAGCCATCAGCCGCAGCAGGGTCGTCTTGCCGCTGCCGGACGCACCGACTAGGGCGAGCCGGCTGCCGGTCGGGATCTCCAGCGAGACGTCGCGGAGCACCGTCGTGGACCCGAACGACTTCGTGACAGTCTCCAGTTGCAGCGTCATCGCACGCTCCGTCCTCGGGTGGCCTCGGCGAACATGATGATCACCGCGGGTATCGACAGCAGCACCAGCACGAGGGCGTACGGCGCGGCCGCGGGATAGTCGACGGCGGATGCCTCGGCCCAGAACTGCGTGGCGACGGTGCGGGTCCCGGTGGGGGCCAGCAGCAGAGTGGCGGTGAGCTCGTTCGCGGCGCCCAGCGCGACAAGGGCCCCCGCCGCTCCCAGCGCCGGCAACAGCAGCGGCAGCGTGACCCGCGCGCGAGCCCACATCGGAGACACGCCCAGCGCCTGCGCGGCCTCCTCCAGCCCCACCGGCACCTGCGCGATGCCGGCCCGCAGGGTCACCAGGGCGCGCGGCAAGAAGACGATGACGTACGCCGCTATCACGGTGACCGGGGTCTGGTACAGCACAGGGATCAGCCGGATGGACACCGTCACCACGGCGAGCGCCACGATGATCGCCGGCAGGCTCCCGGCGAGGTACGCGGTTCCCTCCAGCAGACGCGACGCCCGGGTGGGGAACCGGACCGACAGCCACGCGATGGGCAGGGCGACGGCCACGGCCGTCACCGCGCCCGCCGTGCTCAGCGCCGCGGTGCTGACGGCGGCGGAAACGAGCGTGGCGACATCCAGTCCGCCCGCAGCCAGCAGCCAGCGCAGCACCATCACCAGCGGCACGCCCACCGCCGCCACCGCGAACACGACGAGAGCCGCCACTGCCGGAACCGTGGCGCGGCCCAGCGGCAGCCGGGTTGCGGCGCGCGGACTGCCGCTGCCCACCCGGGCGTAGCGGCCGCGGCCGCGCACGGCGCCCTCCAGCGCCAGCAGGACGACGGTGAGCCCGGTGAGCACGACGCCCAGTGCCGCGGCGTTCGGACCGGCGAACGTGGACTGGAACGCCACCACGATGGCGGTCGTGAACGTCTCGAAGCGGATGAACGCGAACGCGCCGAACTCGGCCAGAAGGTGCAGTCCGACCACGAGCGCTCCGCCGGACGCGGCCAGGCGCAGCTGTGGGAGCACGACGCGGAAGAAAGCGCGCCACGGTCCGTGGCCGAGCGAGCGGGCGGTCTCCTCCCAGGCCGGGTCCAGCCCGCGCAGGACCGCGAGCACGGGAAGGTACACGAACGGCGTGTACGCGAGCACGGCGATGAACACTCCGCCCCCGAGGCCCCGCACGAACGGCATGCTCCCGCCCCAGGCGTAGCTGCTGACGAAGGCGGGCACGGCCAGCGGGGCGGCCAGGAGGATCACGAAGACGCGGGCGCCGGGCAAGGTCGTCCGCTCGACGAGCCATGCGCCGCCCACGCCCAGCACCACGGTGCACGGCACCACCAGGACGACGAGCAGGACGGTGTTGGCCAGGAGCTCGCCGGCGCGCGGCCGGAAGATCAGCGCCGCCAGCTCGCCGCCCCCATACGCGAACGCCGCCTGCACCACGTACCACACCGGCACGAGCGCACCCGCGCACAGCAGCGCGACGACGACGACCAGGCCCCCGGGTGCCCGGGTGCGCCCAAGTCGTCGGCGGACGGGTTCGCGCAGTGCGGTCAGAGGAGTCCGGCTTCCGTCATCAGGTCCACCACCTGGGTCCCGTTCAGGGTCGACGGGTCGATGGTGGGCGCGTCCAGGCTGTCCAGCGGCGGCAGCGGCGAGCGCGCCGGAACACCCGCTATCACCGGATACTCGAAGCTGTAGCCCTGGCCGAGGATGCGCTGGCCCTGCTCCCCGGTCACCCACGCCAGGAAGCGCTGCGCGTCGGCCTGGTGCGTGCTCGAGGCGAGGACACCGCCGCCGGACACGCTGACGAACGCCCCGGGGTCCTGATGGCCGAAGTAGTGCAGCCGGGTGTTGCCGGAGTTCTCCTTCGTGCCGTCCTGGTCGCGGTACCAGTAGTAGTGATAGATCACGCCCACCGGAATCTCGCCCGCGTTCACGGCCTTCATGGTGGCGATGTTGTTGGCGTAGATCTGGGCACCGGCCTTCATGCCGGCCAGCCAGTGGCGTGTGGCGTCGGCGCCCTGTGACTGCAGCATCGCCGACACGATGGCCTGGAAGTCGGCGCCGCTGGGCGCCGCGCCCCACTTGCCGTTCCACGCCGGATCCGCCAGATCCATGAGGGATGCCGGAAGGTCCTTCTCGGCGATGAGGCTCGGGTTGTACACGAGGACCGTGGAACGGGCGGCGATTCCCACCCAGGTCCCGGAGGCCGGCCGGTAGGCGGCGGGTACGGCGGCGAGCGTGTCGGGGTCCACAGTGGCGAACAGGCCAGCGTTGTCCACGAGCGACATCGCCGGGGAGTTCTCGGTGAGGAACACGTCCGCCTTGGAGGCCTTGCCCTCGGCGACCAGCTGATTGGCCAGTTCGCTGTCGCCCCCGTTGCGCAACGATACGGCGATGCCGGTCTGCTTCGTGAACGCGTCGGCCCACTCCTGGGTCAGCTGTTCGTGCTGCGCGTTGTAGATCACGAGCGTGTCGGACCCGGCGGCGACGCCTGCGCTCGAGGAGCAGCCGGTGAGGAGAACGGTGACAGCGGCGAGAGTCAGGATCGCGGCACGGTGGAGCATTGGTGGTCTTCCGAAGACGAACGGGGGTGAGGTTATCCTAACCTACTCTCGGACCTCCCCGGTCGGAGCGTCACACCATGCGGTCGCTCGGGACCCCGGCCCGCAGCTCCGCGAACACGTCGGCCGCCTCGGTGCGCGTCGCCAGCGGGGCGGACTGCCCCGCCCACAGCGACAGGAATTCGCCGAGGTTGCGCGGTCCGGCTTCGGCGCGGAACCGGCCGGTCAGCCAGTTCTGCGCCGGGAACGCGGCGATGGCGCCGGCCGCCTCGATCGTGCGCACGGCCGTGTTCGGGATGCCGCGGCTGAGCCGTCCGCTCATGGCGCGCGTGAGCCGGGTCGTCGTGTCGTCGGCCGCCGCGATGGCCTGCCGGTGCGCCTCGGGTGCCGCCGACTGCCGGGTGCGAAGGAACGCGGTGCCCACCTGCACGCCCGCCGCGCCCAGCGCAAACGCGGCCGCCACTCCCCGCCGGTCCGCGATCCCACCGGCGGCGATGACCGGCACGGCGACGGCGTCCACCACCTGCGGCACGAGCGCGAAAGTGCCGATCAGGGACTGCTCGGCGGGCGCGAGGAACGACACCCGATGCCCGGCCGCCTCGGCGCCGCTGGCGACGATGGCGTCGACGCCGGCGGCATCCATCGCCCGTGCCTCGGCGACGGTCGTGACGGTGCCGGTGATCCGGATGCCGCGGGCGTGCGCGGCCTCGACGAGCTCGGGCGAGGGCACGCCGTACACGACACTGAGCACGGCCGGCGCAGCATCCAGCACGGCGGCGAGCTGGTCCTCCACGGGTGGCAGGAACCGTGCCGGCACGTCCGGGATCGGCACGCCGAGCTCGTCGAACAGCGGCTGCACCGCCGCGGCGGCTGCGGTGAGGTCGACGGCGTCGGGGGCGACCTCGTCGCCGGTGGGCAGCCACAGGTTCACGGCGAACGGGCGGTCGGTGGCGGCGCGCAGCGCGGCGACGGTCTCACGGATCCGCTCCGGCGCGTACCCGTACAGGCCGTACGAGCCCAGTCCCCCGGCGCTGCTCACGGCGGCGGTCAGCTCGATGGAGGACAGTCCGCCGAACGGACCCAGGACGATGGGATGCTCGATGCCGAGCACGTCGCGCAGGCTCATACTGCCGACGCTACGCCCTGTGGCCTTCTGCGCGCGGTCCGCACGTCGCGCATCGCCCCGGTTACAGGCCCTGCGCGAGCCGGTAGTACGCCTGGTTCCACCGCAGCTCATGGTGGAAGGACCGGACCGTGGTGTCCGCGTCGATCACCAGCAGCTCGGTGCGGGCCATCTCGGCGAAGTCGCGCCACGTCTCGATCCCGGCCGCCGTCGTCATCACGGTGTGGTGCGCGGCGCCGGCGGCCAGCCAGCAGGCGGCGGAGGTGGCGAAGTCCGGCTGCGGCTTCCACACCGCGCGTCCGACCGGGAGCTTCGGCAGGTCGGGCGCGGACACGTTCTCGACGACGTTCGCGACGAGCCGGAACCTGTCGCGCATGTCGCTGAGGGCCACCACGACCGCGGGACCGGGGTCGGCCGTGAACACCAGACGCACCGGATCGGCCTTGCCGCCGATGCCGAGCGGATGGACCTCCAGCCGCGGCGTGGCGGTGGTCAGCGCCGGCGACACCTCCAGCATGTGCGCGCCGAGGATCTTCTCGTCCCCAGGGACGAGGTCGTATGTGTAGTCCTCCATGAGCGAGGCGCCGCCGGGCCGTCCCGCACCCATCACGTTCGCGACGCGCACGAGGATCGCCGTCTTCCAGTCCCCCTCGGCGCCGAAGCCGTACCCGTCCGCCATCAGGCGCTGCACGGCCAGGCCCGGCAGCTGCGTGAGCGTGCCGAGGTCCTCGAACGAGGTGGTGAAGGCGCCGAACCCACCCGCCTCGAGGAAGTCCCGCAGGCCGGCCTCGATCGCGGCGCCGTCGCGCAGCGACTGATGCCGGTCGCCGCCGGGTCGCAGTTCCGGCGCGACGTCGTAGACATCCAGATACTCGTCGATGAGGGCGTCGACGGCGGCGGGGGCCGCGGCATCCACCGCCTCCGCGAGCTCGTTCACGCCCCACGTGTTCACCTGCACGCCGAATCGCAGCTCGGCCTCGGTCTTGTCGCCCTCGGTGACGGCGACGTAACGCATGTTGTCGCCGAACCGGGCGAGCTTCAGCGACCGCGCGGCCGCCCAGCCTGCCGCCGCACGCTGCCACTGTTCGATCTGCTGCCGCACGGCGGGGTTCGAGACGTGCCCGACGACGGTCTTGCGCGGCACGCCCAGGCGGGTCTGGATGTACCCGAACTCGCGGTCGCCGTGCGCGGCCTGGTTGAGGTTCATGAAGTCGAAGTCGATGTCGGCCCACGGCAGCTCGACGTTCGCCTGCGTGTGCAGATGCAGCAGCGGTGTGCGCAGCGCATCCAGGCCCGCGATCCACATCTTCGCAGGGCTGAACGTGTGCATCCAGGCGATCACGCCGATCACGTCGTCACGCGCGTCCGCGTCCAGGGCGAGGCGGCGGATGCCGTCGGCGTCGGTGAGCACCGGCTTCCACACCACGGTGACCGGAAGGCCCTCGAGGCCGGATGCCACGGCCCGCGACTGCGCGGCGACCTGGCGGAGGGTCTCCTCGCCGTACAGCGTCTGGCTTCCCGTGACGAACCACACTTCGTAGCCGTCGAGGGAGGTGGACAGGGTCATGGGGCGTCCTTCCGTGGCGCGAGGTGCGCTATCGCGGCGTGTTCGATGGGCAGGCCCGAGCGGTACCGCTCCAGGTAGGCGGCGAACCCGGCGACGTCCTCCGGGTACGGCGCGACCTCGTCGGTCGGGGCGTCCGCGAACACGCGCTCGGTGAGGAAGTCCGACAGCGGGAGGCCGGATGCCGCGGCCGTGAACGCCGCGAGCACGGCGATGCCCCACGCGCCGCCCTCCGACGCGGTGCGGCGCACGACGACGGGGGCGTCCAGCGCGCCCGCCAGCAGCCGCTGGGCGACGCCGGCCGTCCGGAACATTCCGCCGTGGGCATGCATCCGCTCCAGGGCGACGCCCTCATCGACGAGGATCCGCATGCCGAGGGCGAGCGTGCCGAACGCGCCGTACAGCTGGGCGCGCATGGCGTTGGCGAGCGTGAATGCACTGTCCGGGGTGCGCACGAACAGCGGACGCCCGGTGTCGGTGCCGGCGATGGGTTCGCCCGCGAGGTGGTTGTAGGCGAGCAGGCCCCCGGCATCCGGGTCCCCGGCGAGCGCCTCGCGGAACAGGACGTCGTAGACGGCGTCCGCGGCCAGCGGAGCGCCGGCTGCGGCGGAGAACCGGGCGAACATGCCCACCCACGCCGCGAGCTCGCTGGCGCCGTTGTTGCAGTGCACCATCGCGACGGGATCGCCGGCGGGCGTGGTGACGAGGTCTATCTCGGGGTGGGCGTGCGCGAGGGGGCGCTCGAGCACGACCATCGCGAAGATGCTGGTGCCGGCGCTGATGTTGCCGGTCCGCGGCGCGACGGCGTTCGTGGCGACCATGCCGGTGCCGGCATCCCCCTCCGGGGGGCACGCGACGGCGCCGGGGCGGAGCGATCCGGCGGGGTCGAGGAGCGCGGCGCCGTCGGCGGTGAGCTCGCCCGCCGGCGCACCCGCGCGCCGGACGTCGGGCAGCAGGGTGCGAAGCGGAGGGATCCGGCCGGCGGTGAGCTCGTCGTAGCGGCGCAGGAGCGCGTCGTCCCAGTCGCCGGTCGCCGGGTCGATGGGGAACATGCCGGACGCATCGCCGACGCCGAGCACGCGGCGGCCGGTGAGTCGCCAGTGCACGTAGCCGGCGAGGGTGGTCAGGGACGCGGTGTGCGGCACGTGCGGTTCGTCGTCGAGGACGGCCTGGTGGAGGTGGGCGATCGACCAGCGCAGCGGGATGTTCTGGCCGAAGAGTGTCGACAGTTCGGCGGCGGCGGGCCCGGTCGACGTGTTCCGCCAGGTGCGGAAGGGAACCAGCAGGTCGCCGGCGGTGTCGAAGGCAAGGTAGCCGTGCATCATCCCGGACACCCCGATCGCGCGAAGGCGCTCGATCGGCACGCCGTAGCGGCTGCGCACCTGCGCGGCGAGGTCAGCGTAGGCGGCGCGCAAGCCGGTCCAGGCGTCCTCGAGTGCGTATGTCCAGCGCCCGTCGACGTAGGCGTTCTCCCATTCGTGGGCGCCCACGGCGAGCACGTCGGCGGGATCGTCGCCGACAAGGCACGCCTTGATCCGCGTGGAGCCCAGTTCGATCCCGAGGATCGCGCGGCCGGCGGCGATCGCCGCGGCGGTCACGACCTGCTCCGACGGTCGTCGCCGGCCTGGCCGTAGACGTGCTGGTATCGCTGGTAGAGCCGGTCCACGGCATCCTGCGGGATCGGGATCGGCTGGCCGCCCTGCCGGGCGATGTGCACGGTGCGGGCGACGTCTTCGAGCATGACGGCGGCCTTGACGGCGTCCTTCGCGGTCGCCCCGATCGTGAACGGCCCGTGGTTCTGCATCAGCACGGCGCGGGAGCGGTGCTCGCGCAGCGTCTGCACGATGCCGCGGCCGATCGAGTCGTCGCCGATGATCGCGAACGGCCCGACCGGGATCGGTCCGCCGAACTCGTCGGCCATCGCCGTGATCACGCAGGGGATCTGCTCGCCGCGCGCGGCCCAGGCCACCGCGTACGTCGAGTGCGTGTGCACGACGCCGCCGACTTCCGGCATATTCCGGTACACGTATGCGTGCGCAGCGGTATCGCTGGAGGGGCTGCGGTGGCTGCCCGGGCTGTTGGGTACGACCGTACCCTCGAGGTCGCAGAGGACCAGGTCCTGAGGGGTGAGGTCGTCGTAGGAGACGCCGGACGGCTTGATCACGAACAGGTCGGCGCCGGGGACGCGGCCGGACACGTTGCCGCCGGTCCACACGACGAGCCCGTAGCGCACCAGTTCGCCGTGCAGGCGGGCGACATCCTCGCGCACCTCCGCGATAGCGGCATCGATATCCGTCACGGTTCCTCCGTATCTGCAAGGTCTGTTATGTTACCGGTAACACCCCAGGTTGGCCAGCGCGCCACTTCGTGGGGGCGCGGCGGCGGCAACGTTTCGCGGTTGCCGGCGCGCCCCGTGGGATCGTTCGCGCGCCACCGTCCGACATCCGCGCTACCGTTCCACATCCGCGCCACCGTCCGACGTCCGCCCCACCGTTCGACATCCGCGGATACCTCGCGCGCCACGAATCGACACCCGCGCCACCGATTTCCTGCAGCGGATGCCGAATCCGTGCAGCGGGAGCGATGGGGTACTGCCCCCGCATGCCCGCGAAGTGCAACCGCGGCGTCCGCTCCCTGCCGCGTCCGTCCGTGCTCGCGCGCCACCGTTCCACATCCGCGCCACCGTCGGACATCCGCGCCACGATTCGGCATCCGCGCCACGGTTCGACATCCGCGGGTACCTCGCGCGCCACGAATCGACAGCCGCGCCACCGATTCCCTGCAGCGGATGCCGAATCGTGCAGCGCGAGCGCTGGGGTGGCGCCCCGTGTCGACGACGCGAGCCCCCACATCCCGCCCGTGCTCGCGACCACATCCTGCCCGTGCTCGCGACGGTATCCACCCGCGCTATCGATCTCCGCCCCGCCCGGTGCGCCACGTCCCTGCGCGCTCGCGCGCCACCGTTCGACATCCGCGCCACCGACTCCGCGCAGCGGACGTCGAATCGCGCAGCGCGAGCGAGGCAGCGCCGCGCATCGCGCAGCGCGAGCGAGGCAGCGCCGCGCCCTGCGCAGCGCGAAGAGTCCCGGCCCGTGCGCCACCGCTCCACGGTACCGCGCCGGTTTTCGACGTCCGCGCCACAGATTCCGTGCAGCGGATGCCGAATCGTGCAGCGAGAGCGGGAGTGGGGCAATCGCGGTCCGTCGACGATGCGGGTGTGGATCCCGACGCAGTGAGGGTGGAAAGGTAGAACCATGCGGATCGCTGTCACCGGATCGTCGGGAAAGCTCGGCTCCGTCGTCGCCCGCGAGTTGCGCGCGGCCGGGCACGACGTCATCGGACTGGATGCCACGGGCACGCGCGGACCGGGCTTCGTGCAGGTCGAGCTCACCGACTACGGCCAGGTCGTGGACGCGCTGACCGCGGTGAACGACCGGCACGACGGCGTGGACGCCCTCGTGCACCTGGCCGCGATCCCGGCGCCCGGGATCCGCAGCGACGTCGCCACGTTCCACAACAACATGGCGGCCACGTTCAACGTGTTCTGGGCGGCGACCCGCCTGGGCATCCGGCGCATCGTGTACGCGTCCAGCGAGACGGTCCTGGGGCTGCCGTTCGATGTCCCGCCGCCGTATGTTCCCGTCGACGAGGAGTACCCGCCCCGTCCGGAGTCGGTGTACTCGCTCGTGAAGGTGCTCGAGGAGCGGATGGCGACCGAGCTCGTGCGCTGGCATCCCGAGCTGTCCATCACGGCACTGCGCTTCTCGAACGTGATGGCACCCGAGGACTACGCCGCTTTCGCGTCGTACGACGACGATCCCCGCGCCCGCAAGTGGAACCTGTGGGGCTATGTGGATGCGCGCGACGGCGCGCAGGCGGTACAGCGCGCGCTCGAGCGCGCGCCCGCCGGGTTCGACCGGTTCATCGTGGCCGCCGCCGACACGGTGATGTCACGCGGCAACGACGAGCTTCTGGATGCCGTGTTCCCCGGCGTCCCCCGCCGGGCCGACGTGGGCGTGCATGACACGCTGCTGTCGATCGACAAGGCGCGCCGCCTGCTCGGCTACGAGCCGCGCTTCTCGTGGCGCGACCCCGCCGCGCACGCCTGACCCCGCTCACCCCTCGAGCACGACGAGCTCCTGCGTGGCGCGGGTCATCGCGACGTAGCGGTCGACGGCGCCGGTGACACCGTCTCCGAACGTTCCCGTCTCGCGGATCAGCACGAGGTCGAACTCCAGCCCCTTCACGTGCGCGGGGCTCAGTGACAGCACGCGGTCCGTCCCCGTGTAGTGGGCATCGCCCACCACGCACGCCGTGCCCTCGGCATGCGCGGCGAGCCACGCGTCGAGGACCGGGTCGCGGTCGACGGCCGGGCGACGGCGCACCGGGATGCCGGTGACCCGTACGGACGTCGGGATGTCGGCATCCGGCAGCACCGCGCGGATCACGGGGGCCGCGGCATCCATCACCTCCCGCGGAGTGCGGTAGTTCACCGTCAACGACATCTCGCGCACGTGCCGCATCCCGACTCCCGAGAGGCGGTCGGCCCACGACGGCCCGAACCCGCGCCGGGACTGCGCGCGGTCGCCCACGATGGTGAACGAGCGCTGCGGGCACCGCCGCACGAGCATCTGCCACTGCGCGTCGGTGAGCTCCTGCGCCTCGTCGACGATGACGTGCGCGAACGGACCGGCCAGCGCGTCGGGATCGAGGCGGGCGAAGCCGGTCTCGTCGTCCAGCGCGTTGCGCAGGTCGTCGCCGCGCAGCATCGAGACGAGGTCCTCGCCGTCGTCGGCCGTCGCTATCAGGTCGTCGGCGATGTCCGCCCGGTAGGCCTGCTGCGCGGCCGCTTCGGCCGCCCGCTCGCGCCGCACCCGCCCGGCGCGCGGATCGCCCAGGCGCAGGCGCGCGGCATCCAGCAGCGGCAGGTCCTCGACGGTCCACGCGGCGTCGGCGTCCCGCTGCAGCATCCGCACCTCGTCGCCGGTCAGCCACGGTGCGCAGCGGCGCAGGAACGCGGGCACCGTCCACAGGTCGGTGACGACGACGGATGCCTCCACAAGCGGCCACGCGCGACCGAACACGCGGGCCAGACCCTCGTCCTGCCCAAGCGCCTGCCGGAGCAGCCGCAACGGCACGTCGGCGTCGCCGAGCCGCTCGTGCAGGATCGCCACGAGCGACTCCCAGACCTGATCGCGGGCGTCGTTGTGCGCGGTCCCCAGCTCGACAGCATCGAACGCGTCTGCCCAGTCGTCGGCGCTGAGCCGCACGTCCGCCCACGGCGTGTGCACGAGCGTGTCCGCGGTGGGCGGCTCCTCGTAGAACCGCACCGCGCGCTCGATGGCATCCTCCCAGCGCGCGTCCCCCTTCAACCGCGCCACCCGCGCATCCGGTTCGGGCGCGGCATCCGTGCCCTCTCGCACGAGGTCGGCGAGCGTGCACACCTGCACGCCGTCCTCGCCGAGGCCCGGCAGCACATCCGCGACGTACGCGAGATATGGATGATGCGGCCCGATGAACAGCACTCCCCCGCCGCCGCCGGAAAGCCGCGCGTCGGCGTACAGCAGGTACGCTGCGCGGTGCAGGGCGACGACGGTCTTGCCGGTGCCGGGTCCGCCGGCGACGACGAGCGCGCCGTGCGACGGGGCGCGGATGATGGCGTCCTGATCGGACTGGATAGTGGCCAGCACGTCCCGCATGCGCGGTGACCGGCTCGCGCCGAGGCTCGCGATGAACGCGGACTGGTCGTCGAGTGCGATGGTGCTGGCGCCCGCGTCGGGCGCGAACACCTCGTCCCAGTAGTCGCTGACCCGGCCCGCGCTCCACCGGTAGCGGCGGCGGGCGCGCAGCCCCATCGGGTCGGCGGCGGTCGCCGCGAAGAACGGGGCGGCCGCGGGAGCGCGCCAGTCGACCAGCAGCCGAGCCCCGGAAGCATCGGCCAGGCCGATTCGGCCGATGTAGACGGGATCACCGCCCGCGGGATCCATCCGCCCGAGGCAGATGTCCAGCCGGAAGCGGCGCAGCATCCGCAGCCGCGACTGCAGACGCCGCACTTCGACGTCCCGCTCGATCGCGTACTGGCCGTGCCCTGCGGGCGTGGCCAGGCTGGCGGCGAGGCGCTCGTCCAGCTCGGCGACCTCGTCGGCGATCCGGGCGGAGATCGCCGAGAACCGATGGCGGTCGTCGTCGATGAGGTCGGGGGCGGCCTTGGCTGCCAATCGGGCTGGAAGGGCGAAGACGTCGACGGATGTCGCGGGCATGAGACTCCTGCAGGGTGGGCGGAACGACGATTCTGCACCCGACGGGGGCCCTTGCCGCAAGCCCCCACCCGCTGGATACAATGGGAAGGGAAGGATGTCGCAGCGCGGCATCCTTCAGGCGTCTGTGCCCCGCGCGCGCACCCAGTCCCGCGGCGGGTTCAGCCAGTTCGGCGGCGGCCCCGCACTCGGGCGCAGCGGGCGGTAGCGGTGCCATACCGCCAGGAACCGGTTCGACATGTACCACAGTGTGACGGCGGTGACGACGGCGCCCACCACGATCCCCACTGCGACGGCGACGGCCCCCGGGGCACCGAGCGCCGCGCACAGGCCGCCGCAGAACATCCCGGTCACCGACGCCGTGACCAGGATGCTGAGCATCGAGGACGAGCCGAGCACCTGCTCGAATCCGCTGCGGTGCCGCAGGAACGAATACGTCACCCGCATCCCCAGCTCGTCGTCGTGCGTCGAGGCGAGGAACGCTGTCGCGGCGGCGGGATCGATCTCGGCGTACGCGCCGCGGATCCGGTTCATCGCGACGACGTACATGAAGTCCTCCTCCGACACGCACAGCACGCGGATGAGGGTCAGCAGTCCCACGACGGACAGGAACGCGAGGATGCCGAGGGCGGCGACTGCGAACCACGCCGCGAAGTGGCTGGCCTGGCCGAGCAGCCCGACCGTGACGAGCCCCGCCGACACGAGCGTGAGATAGATGGTGATCCGCGTGAGCACCTCGCTCTGCGCGGTGCTGCGTGCGGCGAGCAGCCCCCAGTGCTCGGTCGCGAGGATCTGGAGCCTCCGGGCGAGCGCCGCATCGGCGTCTCCCGCGCCGCCGGTCCCGGCGGAGTCGGCCTGTGTCGCCATGGTCCATGGTCCCACCGCGGTCCCCGCGCGGACATACCCGATCGGCGGCGGGGCACGGACGTAGGGTGGCCCCGTGGCATCCGTTCCCCTGGTGGTCCGGCCCGACGACGAGCCGGCCACGGCGCTGATGTTCGTCATGGCTGCCGTCGACGGCGCGGACGAGGAGTTCCTGCTGGACACGGGCGGGTCGCGCAGCCGTGTGCGCCGCAGCGCCCGCACCGACGCGTGGGCCGTGGACGCCGGCGACAGCGGGTCACGCGGCGTGTTCGGGGCGGCCGGGATCGCCCGGCGGGCGCGGGTGCCGTCGCTCACGCTGGGGCCGATCCAGGCGCGCGATGTGACGATGGATGTCTCCGACGGCGACGCCGACGGGCCGGCGGCGATCCTGGGCCTGGACGTCCTGCGCGGGCATCGGCTGGGGGTGCGCGCGGCGGCCGGCGTGCTCGAGCTCGATCAGCAGGCTGCGGTCGACCGCTGGCGCCCGCTCGCGCAGTCCTCGCGGGGGCATCCGTTCGTGACGGTGGAGTGGGACGGCGCGTCCGCGGCGGCGGTGTGGGACACCGGCGCGAGCATCACCGTCGTCGACACCGCGTTCGCCGCCGCGCATCCGCAGCTGTTCGCGCCGACCGGCACAGCCGGGGCGGGCATCGATGCGCACGGGCGCACCGGCCAGACGTCGCAGGTGCGGATGGCGCCGTGCGAGATCGGTGGCCGTCGGTTCTCCGGATCGGTGGCGGCGACCGCACCGATCGGCGGGCTCGCCCGCCCCGGCGATCCGGCGTTCAGCATCATCCTGGGCTATCCGGTCATCGTGCAGGCGGACTGGGCCGTGGACCTGAGCCTGCGCATGTGGGGATTCCTCGACCGCGTCTGACGACCGGCCCGTGCGCCTCAGCGACGGCGGCGGCTGCTCAGCAGCGGGAACACGAACAGCACGGCCACCATTCCGAGTGCGACGACGATTCCGACGGCCACCGCGATGGGCAGCGTCGTGGCGACGTCGAACAGGAAGAACACGACGCCGGCGGTGAGCAGGCTCACGAGGACCAGCACGGCCTTCAGGATCACGTCGGCCTGGGTCACCAGCCGCGCCTTCTCATGCCGGCGGAACATGCTGCGGTGCAGGCTCACCGGCAGGAAGCCGAGAGTCGTGGTGGCCGCCGCCAGCAGCACCAGGACGAGGTAGGTGACGTGCTGGTGGACGGGCAGGTCCGCGAACGTGGACTGGAACGCCACCGTCAGCAGGAATCCGGCGAGGATCTGCGTCCCGGTCTGGGTCACCCGCAGCTCCTGCACGATCTCGAGCCAGTTCCGGTCGGCGCGCTCGGCGGACGTCTCGTCCCGCCCGTCGGAGACGTCCTCGCGCGCCGACGACTTCTCCTGGTCGCCGGGGGCATCGGCACCGCTCATGCATCCTCCCTCCGCGGGCCGCGTCCGCCGCGGACTCGGACACATGGTGGCATCGGCGCGCGGCCGCCGCCAGGGGCTTGACCGGACCCGTGGATGTCGATCATCCTCACCCGTGCGCGAACGCCGCGGCGAGAACGTCCGCCAGCGCCTGTGCGTCCCGGTGCAGCCCCACGAGTCGTTCGGCCGCGACATCCAGCGCGCGGAGGTCCTCGCCGTGTCGGTCCTCGACGTCATGCGCACGGGCGAGCCGGAGGTCCGAATGCAGGTTGATGGATGCCGCGGCCGTGCCGGCCACGAGCGCCTGGGCGGCGACGGCCAGGTCCACCGCAAGGGCGGGGTTTCCGATGTCGGCGAGCAGGCGCAGCACGTCCCGCAGCGGGACACCGACCTCGCCCAGGTCTGCCGACGACTGGGCGGCCGCTATCGCGGCGCGTGCGACCCGCTCATCACGCGCAGGATCACGGGCGTTCAGCGCCAGTGCCGCCCCGAGCTCGGCCGACTGCACCCCGTCCGCCTCGGATCCCTCGAGTGCATCCACGCTCAGCTCGGAGAGCTGGCGGCGGCATTGCGCGATGCGGGCATCATCGGACGAGTAGCCGGCGACCATCCGCAGCAGAGCCGCCGAAAGCCCGAGCATGACCGCACTCGCGGCCCCGCCCCCGGGAGCCCCGCTGGGCTGGCCCAGCCGATCCAGCCACGATGCGAGTGAAATGGATGCCGGCACCCGCGAGGAGTCCATGCCTGCTCCGATCCTTGGTCAGGGCTGCACAATCTGCGCATCCACGCGGTCCCGGACCGCGTGCGGGTCGAGGCCCCGGTCGACAGCGCTGAGCTCGGCGAGGGTCTCCATCTCGTCGCGGCAGGCCGCGCACCCGGCCAGGTGGGCGCGGAACGAGTCGGGCAGGGGGATGTCGCGATCCAGGAGATCCTCGAGCACTATGTCTGAGCGGTCGAAGCAGGCGTCGCAGGACATCCACGGCTCGAAGCTGCGGGCGGTCTGGGCGAGCACGGCGTGCATCCCGGGTTCTTCGATGGTCATCGGTTCACCTCCTCCGCGGCCGCGGGCGGCAGGAAGCCCTGAGCCTGCAGCTGCTCCCGCAGACGCTTGCGAGCATCGTGCAGGGTCTTGTACACAGTGTTGCGGGTCGTGCTCAGCCGGTCTGCGACGACGTCGATGGGGATGCCCTCCACGACGATCGCCAGCAGGATCCGGCGCTGGTGCGGTGTGAGGCATTCGTCGATCCCCCGGCGCAGGGCCTGCGCCAGCGCGCGGCCCTCGGCATGGGCGAGCGGGTCGCCGATCGGGGACGCCAGGTGCGGGATCGCATCCAGGTCGACCTCGGCGTGCGTCCACAGTTCGCGGCGCACGGCGGTCGCCGTGTGCAGGATCGCGAACTTGTACGCCCACGTCGTGAAGCGGCTGCGCCCTTCGAAGCTGTCGAGCCTGCGCAGGATCGCCATCACCGCCTCGTCGGCGCTGGACTGCACGATCTCCTCGGCGCGGGCACGTCCGAGGCGGCGCGCCTCGCTCATCCGCGCGAGCTTGTATCGCGACGCACGGATCATCAGCTCGTGCAGTCGGCGGATGGCGTCATCCCGGACAAGGCCGTCGCCGTGCAGGCCCGCGATCCAGTCGTCGTCCGGATCCGCCGGCGCCGCGTCGATCTCGAACGCCACCACGGGGTCGACGGCGCGGGCGACTCCGCCGTCATCGTCGAGCGGTTCGTCCCGGTCGAGCACATCCTCGGCGCGGTTCTCCATGCCCTGTTTGTATCACCGGCCGGCGAGTTCTTACCAGGCATTTCTCGTCCCGCCGGATCCGGTAAGACCGGGCACCGCCACGGCACTGATCGGTAATGGCATTCAGCCACCCGAACAGAGAGGTACCGGATCATGTACGCACACAACAACCG
This sequence comes from Microbacterium sp. SYP-A9085, assembly GCF_009649635.1. Lineage (GTDB taxonomy): Bacteria > Actinomycetota > Actinomycetes > Actinomycetales > Microbacteriaceae > Microbacterium. The sequence continues at coordinate 254,807 of NZ_WJII01000001.1, forward strand.
TCCCGGGATCGCCGTCGCCACGCTGTCGGTGGTCGGGGTGCTGGGCACGCTGGGACTGGCCGGTTGCGCGCCCGCCGGCTCGGTCACCGCCGAGGCCGCACCGATCGCCGTCGGCGCCATGGACATGTCGCAGATGCACAAGGGGTCGGATGCCGACGCGCGGGTCGCCATGTATACCGCGATGGCGCACCTGTGGGCCCAGCACATGGAATGGACGTACGCGACCGTGGTCGCTTTCGCCGAGGGCTCCCCCGCACTGGGTCCGACACTGCAGCGGCTGCTGCAGAATCAGGCCGACATCGGAGACGCTATCCGTCCGTTCTACGGCGACACGGCCGGCGACCGGCTCACCGCTCTCCTGAAGACGCACATCGAGGAGGCCGTTCCCGTGCTCACGGCGGCGAAGGCCGGAGACAGGGCCGGGCTGAAGACATCCCTCGACGCCTGGTACGCGAACGCGACCGAGATCGGCGACTTCCTCGCTTCCGCCAACCCGCGCTGGCGCAAGAGCGACATGGAGGAGATGATGCGCACGCACATCACGCAGACCGTCGCATACGCGTCGGACGCGCTGGCCGGTGACTACACGAAGGCGATCGCCGACTACGGCGTCGCCGAGCACCACATGCAGGACATGGCCGACATGCTCGCCGACGGCATCATCCGGCAGTTCCCCAAGCAGTTCCGCTGAGCGGCGACGATCATGGCCACGCAGCTGCTGCAGGAATCCGCGCCCCGACCCGCCGGCGACGTCACGTCCGCCGGGGCCGACATCACTCCCGGCCGCCGTGCCGCCTCGGGCGGGCACTACCTCCGGGCCCGCGAAGCGCGGGCGATAGCGGTGGTGCGGATGGCGTTCGGCGTGATCTGGGCCGTGGATGCGGCGCTGAAGTGGCTGCCGTCGTTCGCTGCGTACGCCCTCATGGACACGCTCGGCGACGCCGCCGTCGGCCAGCCGCCGCTGGTCCAGGGGTGGATCGACGGCTGGATGAGCGTGGCGGACGCGTTCCCGGTGGGCCTGGCGATCTCGCTCGCGCTGGCCGAGACATCCATCGCCGTCGGCCTGCTCAGCGGCGCCTTCACGAACGCCGTGTGCCTGGCGGGCGCCGTCGTGTCGCTGCTGATCTGGTCGACCGGCGAGGGGTTCGGCGGACCGTACGGCGACGGCTCGACGGATGTCGGCGCCTCGCCCATCTACATCCTCGTCTTCGCACTGCTGGCCGTGGTCGGTGCCGGCGGCACGTGGGGACTGGACCGGCTGCTGCACCCGCACCTCGGACGGTTCCGGTGGGTCAGCAGCCGGCCCTCAGGGGGGCTGGACTGACGGCATTTCCTCCTCTTGCGGGCCCCGCGATTCAGCGTTAATCTGATTAACATGAAATCGCGGGGCTACCGCATGCGGGCTCGCGCGGACGCGGTCGCCGCTACCGGGGCCCAGATCCTCGCGGCCGCGCAGGCTCGGCTGACAGCACAGGCGTACGACGAGGTCATGCTCGACGACGTGGCGGCGGATGCCGGGGTGACCGTGCAGACGGTGCTGCGCCGCTTCGGGTCCAAGGAAGGGCTCGTCCGGGCGATCGCCGGGCGGCTGGGCGACCAGGTGGTCCCGCAGCGGGATTCCGCTCCGGCCGGGAATACCGCGGCCGCGCTGCGCGTGCTGATCGACCACTACGAGCAGTTCGGCGACATAGTGATGCAGGTTCTCCGGCAGGAGCTGCGGATTCCGGTGTTCGCCGAGATCACGGCTTTCGGGCGGTCGTATCACGACGCCTGGGTCTCGCGGGTGTTCCAGCCCTGGCTCGAGGCGGCCGACGATCGCGACATCCTGCACGCCCAGCTCGTCGCCGCGTGCGACGTGTACACGTGGTTCCTGCTGCGCCGCCAGACGGGGCTGTCGCGCCGCTTCACCGAGGACGCCATCCGAGGACTCGTCGAAGGAGTTCTGACATGAAGATCCTGGCATACACCTCGCCCTCGCGAGGCCACCTGTTCCCGCTGCTGCCGATCCTGATCGCGCTGCGCGACCGCGGCCACGAGGTCGCCGTGCGCACTCTCGCGGCCGGCGTGGACACCGCGCGCGCGTGCCGCTTCACGGCCGCCGCCATCGATCCGCGCATCGAGGCGATCGAGCAGGACGACTACCGCGCGAAGACGGCGCTGGGCTCAGTGAAGCGCAGCACCGCGGTCTTCGTGGTCCGCGCGGGCATCGAGGTCCCCGACCTGCGCGCGGCGATCGCCGCAGAGGCCCCCGACATCCTCATCGTCGACATCAACTGCTGGGGCGCCGCGGCGGCGGCTGAGAAGTCGGGGCTGCCGTGGGCGACGTTCCTGCCGTACCCGGCGCCGTTCCCCGGCGCAGGCATCCCGCCGTTCGGGCCGGGGCTTCGACCCGCGCGCGGGATCGCCGGCCGGCTGCGCGACCGGCTCCTGGGCCCGATCGTCATCGGCGGCGTCGAACGCTCGATGACGCCCCCGCTGAACACGGTGCGCGGCGGCGTCGGCGTCCCGCCCACCCGCACCGTCCGGGACATCTTCACCCGCGCGCCGCTCACGCTGTACCTGACCGCGGAGCCGTTCGAGTACCACCGCACCGACTGGCCGGCCTCGTACCGGCTCGTCGGCCCGGTCTCCTTCGATCCGCCCGCGGCGGCCCCGGCATGGCTCGACGACATCCACACGCCGATAGTGCTCGTCACGACGTCGTCGGAGTTCCAGGACGACGGCTCCCTGATCCAGGCGGCCCTTGACGGCCTGCGCGACGAGGACGTGTTCGTCATCGCCACGCAGCCGGCCGGCGATCCGACCGCCTTCGAGATCCCGGCCAACGCCCGCGTCGAACGATGGGTGTCGCATGCGGCCGTGCTGCCGCGGGCGGTGTGCGTTGTGACGCACGGCGGGATGGGAGCGACGCAGAAGGCGCTCGCTGCAGGCGTGCCGGTGGTCGCGGTTCCGTTCGGCCGCGACCAGCACGAGGTCGCGCGGCGCGTCGAGGTCAGCGACGCCGGCGTGCAACTCCCGTCGTCGAGACTGTCCCCCGCCCGCATCCGCGAGGCCGTCCGCGACGCCCGGACGAAGGGGGAAGCCGCGCGCAGGCTCGCCGGCGAGCTCGCCGCTGCGGGCGGAGCGGCGCGGGCGGCCGCGGAGGTGGAGGCACTGCCGCGGGCGGTGCAGCGGGCCTAGCCGCTACAACCAGCTCCGCGACTTGAAGACGAGGTACAGCGTCACGCTGAAGCCGGCCATCACCAGCAGCGCGAGCGGATAGCCGAACGGGAACGACAGTTCCGGCATCGCGTGGAAGTTCATGCCGTAGATTCCGGCGACCAGCGACGGGGCGAACAGGATCGCCGCCCAGCTGGAGATCTTCTTGGCCTGCTCGGCCTGCTTCAGGCTCGTCTCGCTCAGTCGCTGCATCTGCTCGTTCTGGCGTTGGGCGACGAGGGTTGCATGCACCTGGAGGGCGTTCTGCAGCGTCTGGCGCAGCTCGTCGGCCTTCTCGGTGATCCGGATGACGTGGTCGGCGACGTCACGGAACGAGCGCCGCAGCTCCAGGCCCGCGGGGTCGGACTCCGGCAGCCGCGCGCGCACGCCTTCGATCATCTGCGCGAGGGGCTTCACGGCGCGCTGGAACTCCATCACCTCGCCGGACAGGTCGTAGATCCGCCGGGCCACGGCGGCGTCCCCGGTGAACAGCTGCTCCTCGATCTCGTCGATGTCGTTCTCGAGCCCGGCGATGACGGGCGCGTAGTCGTCCACGATCCGGTCGACGATCCCGTAGAGCACGGCGAGCGGTCCCCGGGCCAGCAGCTCCGGTTCCCGCTCGAGCCGGTCGCGCACCTGCGCGAGGTCGGGAGCCTCGGCGTGCCGGATGACCACGACGAAGTTCGCCCCGACGAAGAGATGCACTTCGCCGAACTCGACACGCTCGTCGGGATCGAGGTAGCGCGCGGGGCGCAGCACGATGAAGCGGGTGTCCGCGTACTGTTCGAGCTTGGCGCGCTGGTGCCCGCTGAGCGCGTCCTCGACGGCCAGGGTGTGCAGGCCGAACTCCGCGGCGACCGCGTCCAGTTCGGTCGCGTCGGGCCGATACAGGCCGATCCAGGCGAAGCCGCCGTGCTCGTCCAGCGCCTCCCACGTGGCATCCAGGCTCGCCGGTGTCGCCACACGGTGCCCGTCGTCCGCGTAGATGGCATTGCCCATGACCGTCACGCGCTCCAGTGTGGCACGGTGGGCGTGAGCCCCGGCGCCGAGCCTGCGCTGGGGACGCGGGGGATGGGGCTCGGGCGCCGGGGAGCCTTGTCAGGGCATCTTCGCGTAGGCCGGCAGGGTCAGGAAGTCCGCGAACCTCTCGGACAGCGCCATCTCGGTGAACGTGTCCCGCGCGTCCGCCCAGCGGCCGGCGGCGAAGCCATCACCCTCCCGCCGGCGGATGGCGTCCAGCTCCTCCTCGATGATCTGCTCGACCAGGCCACGGGTCACCGCCTGTCCGTCGGCGAGCGTGACGTCGTTGTGCAGCCACTGCCACACCTGACTGCGGGAGATCTCGGCGGTCGCGGCGTCCTCCATGAGGTTATTGATGCCGACGGCGCCCGAGCCGCGCAGCCACGACTCCAGGTACTGGATGCCGACGCTCACGTTGCCGCGCAGACCCTCCTCGGTGACCTGTCCACCCGCCGAGGCGATGTCCAGCAGCTGTGCGGCCGTCACGTCGACCTCGGGTCGTGTGCGCTCGAGCTGATTCGGCCGGTCGCCGAGCACGGCGGTGAACGCCTCGCGGCAGATCTCCACCATGCCGGGGTGCGCAACCCACGAGCCGTCGAAGCCGTCGGCGGCCTCCCGGCGCTTGTCGTCGAGCACTTTCGCGAACGCCTTTTCGTTGGCTTCCGGATCCCGGCTCGGGATGTACGCGGCCATCCCGCCGATCGCGTGCGCACCGCGCTTGTGGCACGTCGCCACCAGCAACTCGGTGTACGCCCGCATGAACGGCACCGTCATCGTGACCGAATTGCGGTCCGGGAGCATGAAGTCGCGGCCGCGCGTGCGGAAGTACTTGATGATGCTGAACTGGTAGTCCCAGCGGCCGGCATTCAGCCCGGCGGAGTGCTCACGCAGCTCGTAGAGGATCTCCTCCATCTCGAACGCGGCGGGGAACGTCTCGATCAGGCACGTGGCGCGGATGGTCCCCCGGGGGATGCCGACGAGCTCCTGCGCGCGGATGAACACGTCGTTCCACAGGCGGGCCTCCAGATAGCTCTCCATCTTCGGCAGGTAGAAGTACGGTCCATGTCCGCGGGCGATCTGCGCCCGCCCGCACGTCACGAGGTACAGGGCGAAGTCGACGAGCGCCCCGGACATCGGCTCGCCGTCGACGAGGATGTGCTTCTCGGGCAGATGCCATCCGCGTGGCCGCACGACGATCGTGGCCAACTCCGCATCCGGCCCCAGCTCGTAGCGCTTGCCGGCCTTGTTCGTGAAGTCGATAGTGCGGTCGATCGCGTCGCGCAGGTTCAGCTGCCCCTGAATGACGTTCTCCCACAACGGGGTGTTTGCGTCCTCATGGTCGGCCAGCCACACCTTGGCTCCCGAATTGAGCGCGTTGATCGTCATCTTCCGGTCGGTCGGGCCGGTGATCTCCACACGCCGGTCGACCAGGCCCGGCGCCGGGGGCGCCACTTGCCAGCCAGGGTCGTCCCGGATGGCGGCCGTGTCGGGCCGGAATCCGAACACGTCACCCGCCGCGATCTCCTGGAGCCGGCGCTGGCGCATCGCGAGGAGCTCACGCCGGCGGACATCGAACTCCCGATGCAGGGCGGCCAAGACCCCGAGGGCCTCCGGCGTGAGCACCTCCTCGAATCGGTCGAGCATGGGACCCACCACGTGCGCGTTGGTGTCGGTGCTCATGGATTCATACCTTTCGGATCGTCGGATGTCGTCGCGGCCGATGCCGTGCTGCGCTGGAGTGGGGTGCGGGCGGCGCGTGGCCCGAGGGGGGTCACGATCGCGCCGCAACGCTGCCGAGGTTCTGCACGGCCTGCGTGATGGGGGTGCGGTCGACAAGCTTGGAGACATCCGCGGACGCCCCCGGCCGGAGAGTGCCGAGCTTCTGCATCCGGCCGACCGTGTAGTCGATGTTGGCCTGATCCAGGCCCTCGTTCTTCGCGAACGCCTGGATGTCCTTCATGTAGACGGTCCACGCCTGCGTGATGATGTCTTCGCTGAACCCGGTGGCCTTGGCGATGATCGGGACCACTTTCGCTTCGTCGTCGTACATTGTGCGGTGCGCTTTCGTGAGGGCCTGGGCGAACCGGACGGCCGCCTCGGGGTTGGCCTGCAGCCAGCTCTGGCTGGCGAAGTACGTGCCGTAGAAGTACTTCGGCTCGATGCTGTAGAGGTTGACCAGGGAGTGCAGATCCGGGTCCTTGGTTTCGGCCGAGATCAGTTGTTCGGGCTGGAGGATGCCCGACTGGATCTGCCCGGCGACGAGTCCGGAGACGATGGCGTTCGCGTTGGTCGGGACATAGGAGACGTCGCTCTGGGTGAGGCCGGCGCTTTCCAGAACCATCCGGGTCATCACTTCGCGGAACGAGCCGACCTCCTGCACGCCGAGGTTCTTGCCGGCCAGCCCCGCCGCGTCGGAGATCGACTTGGGAGTCACCAGGTCGACGACGAGCCGGTCCGCATAGCTGGCGATGATGTTCAGCTTCGCCCCGGTGACGTACGCGTTGATGACCGGTTCGATGCTCGCGCCGCCGATGTCGAAGGACCCGCTGACGACGCCCTTGACGGCGTCGCCGCCGGCCTTCAGATTGGTCGTCTGCACGGTCAGCCCGAGCTCCTTGAAGTACCCCAGGTCCTGCGCGACGGCAATGTCGGAGTTCGAGAAGCTCGTGACGCTCGTCGGCAGCGCGACGCGGATGGTGACGGGTGCGAAGCTCTCGCCGGGGCTGCCGCCCGGCTCGGCGGCCGTGCCTGAGCAGGCCGTGGCGACGAGGGCGATGCCGAGTGTGAGCGCCGCGGCGGTCATTCCCTTTCCGGTGGTGATGCGCATGGTTCCTCTTCCCTGCTTTTGAATCCGGACCCGTCCGGCAGTGCGCTTCCGGGTCGATATGGACGAACTGCTCCTCCAGGGCGCGGTCCTCAGGTCGCCGCCCGCCGCCACGGCGCCATGCGGGCTTCCACCAGGCCGAGCAGCGAGGTGAGCACGACGCCGATCACCGACAGCAGGACGATCGGCACGAACATCCGCGCCGTCTGGAAGTTGTTGGCGTTGGTCACGATCAGGTTGCCGAGGCCCGTGATCGCGGTGAAGAACTCGGCGACGATGATGCCGATGAGGGCGCGGCCGATGGCAAGCCGGAGCCCGGTGACGATGTACGGCAGCGCGGACGGCAGGAGCAGGTCGCGCCACAGCTTGCGCTCGCTCGAGCAGAACGACCGCGAGACCTCGAGCAGGTCGGGATCCACTTCCTGCACGCCGCGCATCGTGTTGATGAGGACGGGGAAGATCGTGAAGAAGAAGACCACCACGATCTTAGCGATGTCGCCGTACCCGAACCAGATCACGATGACGGGGATCAGGGCGACGGCAGGGACCGCGTACAGGGCGTTCAGCGGGATCTCGATCATCGCGTCGAACGTCTCGCTGCGGCCAGCCCACAGACCCAGGATGATCCCGACGATCGAGCCGATCAGCGCGCCGATCACCATCACCAGAAGGGTGTGGCCGGTGGCCACGATCAGCGTTCCGTCCTTGACCATGTCGACGAAGGCGCCGGCGATCGCGGTGGGATACGTGAACAGCACCGGGTTCACCGAGCGTCCGTAGATCTCCCAGATGATGAGCAGGACGATGGTGGATGCCGCGGCGATCAGCTGGCGACGGCGGGGGCTGAGGGACCGCGGGCTGTGAGGGCGCCGGCGCCGCTTCAGGACCCGCCCGCTGCGCAGGGCCGCGACCGTCGCCGTGTCGACGCCGACGCGTGCGTGCATCATGAGCGGACCTCCATCGCGTCATCGGAGGAGCCGTCGGATGCCGGCGGTCGTCCGTGCGCCGCCGCCTGCGTGTTCTGCAGGGTTTCCCACAGGCGCGCGCGCAACGGGGCGTACTCGGGGTTCGAGCGGATCGTGCGCGGATTGCGCGGCCGCGCGATGGGGACCGTGGTCTCGAGCAGCACCTGGGTCGGTGGACCGCCGAGCACGATGATGCGGTCGGCCATCAGGATCGCCTCGTCGAGGTCGTGGGTTACCAGCAGCGCGTTCATGTCGCTCTGGCTGTCCCACAGGTGGAGGATCTCGCCCTGGAGCACCTCCCGGGTGATCGCATCCACAGCGCTCAGCGGCTCGTCGAGCAGGAGCAGCTCGGGCTCCATGCACAGGGCCCGCGCTATTCCCGCGCGCTGCTTCATGCCGCCGGACAGCTGGAACGGGTATTTGCGGCGGCTTTCGGTCAGGTGCATCATCTCGAGGAGCCGATCGATCCGGCCGTCGGGGTCGGGCCGGCCGATCACGTCAAGCCCGTAGGAGACGTTCTTCTCGACCGTCTTCCAGGGGAACAGCCCGAAATGCTGGAACACCATGGCGACGCGGGACTCGGGCCCGACGACGGGCTTGTCGTGAAGCGCGATGCTCCCGTCGACGTGGGGGATCAGACCTGCGACGGTGCGCAAGAGCGTGGTCTTCCCGCATCCCGACGTCCCGATGATGGCGACGAATTCTCCGTCTTCGGCAGACAGGGAGAGGTGCTGCATGATCGTGGCGCCGCCGAGGTGGACTTCCAGATCGTCGACGATCAGGCTTGCGTGCGCCAAGGCGATTCTCCTTCGCATGCGGCCCGAACCGGACCGCGGCGTCCAAGGATCGGGTAACGGCTTTCAGTAACCGTTTTCACCCACAGTAGCCAGGCCGCCGATTTTGTCAAGGGGTCGAAATCAGCGGACCCCCCGAACGGTTCAGACCGCCGGCGAAGCTTCGGATGCCCGGCCGCGGGCCTGCCGGGCCGATGCGCCACAGCTGTCGCGCACGACCAGCCGCGTCGCGACGCGGATCCGGCGGCGTCCCGGGCGCCCGTCGCCGTTGATGTCCTTGACGAGCGCTTCCATCGCGCGCACGCCGAGTTCCTGGGCGGCCACCGACACGGTGGTCAGCGACGGGCGCAGGAATGCCGACATCGGCACGTCGTCGAAGCCCACCAGGGCCACGTCACCGGGGACCGCCAGGCCGAGATCGGCGACGGCCGCCATCGCCCCCAGCGCCATCCGGTCGTTCGCGGCGAAGATGGCCGTGGGCGGGTCGGGCAGCCGCAGCAGCCGCAGCGCGGCCGCGTGCCCGACAGCTTCGCTGAAGTCTCCGTCGACGATGAGGTCCTCGTCGACGGCCCCCCCGGCGGCCTCGATCGCCTGCACGTAGCCGCGTCGGCGCTCGGTCACCGTGGTGGAGCTGGTGCCGGCCGCGATGAAGCCGATCCGGGTGTGGCCGAGGCCCAGCAGGTGCTCGGTGGCATCGCGGGCGGCACCGATGTTGTCGATGCGCACCGTCGAGAAGGCCTTCGACGGGCGGCCGATGAACACGACCTTCGTGCCGTAGGTCGCCACCGACGACTCCGACAGCTGGATCTCATCGCCTCCGCCGACCACCACCAGGCCGTCGACCCGCTTCAGGAGCAGCGCCTCGATGTACGAGGCCGCCTTCTCCGGCAGCCGGTCGGTGCTGCAGAACATCACCGTGAAACCGTTCGCACTGGCGACATCCTCGATACCGCGTGCGACCTCGGGATAGTACGGGTTGGAGATGTCCGGCACGAGGATGCCGATCAGCCCGCTCCGCTTCTGCAGCAGGCGCCGCGCGTTGTCATTGGGCCGATACCCGAGCCGGACGATCGCCTCGAGGACGCGTTCCCGGGTCTGCGGGCGCACGGGGTAGTCGTTCGTGGAACCGTTCGCGACCCGCGAGACGGTGGCGACCGAGACACCCGCCGCCTCGGCCACGTCACGAATCGTGATCGCCATGGCTACAACCTTTTCTGTAACGCATTTCTGAAACGGTAACCGACGTCACCCATGCGGTCAATCGAGTCTATCGATGCCCCACGCTGTGCTCTGAGACGGATCTCTTGTGCAGCCCTGAGGCGAGTGCTATCTTCCGCATGTAACCCTTTACTGAAACCGATAACTAGGAGAACTAGCAATGAGTGACCTGGACTACGTGCACCAGGACGCGGACAACGCGTCACGGAAGCACAACATTCTGTCGTTGTCGTTCGCCGAAGTCGCCGAACGGCTGAAGGAGAAGGATCAGGACACGGTGCTGATCTCCCTCGGCAGCACGGAGAAGCACGGTGCCCACATTCCGCTCGGGACGGACAGCTACGTGACCATGGAGGTCGTCAAGCGCACCGCCGAGGCGACCGACATCCTGTACACGCCGCTGATGCCCTTCGGGTACTCCCCCCACCACATGGGCCGCCACCTCGAGGGCGCCGGCACCATCACGCTGCGCGCCGAGACGTACCGCAACATCATGCACGACATCGGGCGGAGCCTGATCTTCCACGGCTTCAAGCGCCTGATCTTCGTCAGCCACCACGGCTCGAACGTGAAGCCGATCGACGAGGTGCTGCGGCAGCTGCGGTACGAGACGAACGCGTACATCTCGTACTACAAGACGCCCACCGAGCGCGACGCGTCGTTCCTCGACGACATCTTCGAGAACCCGCCGGAGGAGACCCCCGGGTGGCACTCCAGCGAGCTGGAGACCTCCGCGCTGATGGCCGCCGGCGAGGAACTCGTACACATGGAGCGGGCCGTCCAGGATCGCGCGCACGTCCCCGCGTACATGACGGACAAGTTCACGAAGTCCGACGGCACCGCCACCGTGAAATTCCTCGGCTCGGAGAACATCTGGGTGCCGATGGACCACCACGAGTACTGCGACACCGCAGTAATCGGCAACCCGTTCCGGTCGACGCGCGAGAAGGGGCTGCGGATGCTGGATCGCATGTCCGAGCACCTGTCTGCGTACGTGCAGGAGGTGCGCAAGTTCCCGGTCGAGACGACGGACACCGACTACCCGGGCCGGGCCTGAACGCCCACTCCGAAGCCGAGAAGGGATCCGCCATGGCTTCCGATGTCGCCCCGGGCATGCTGCGGCTGCTGCGCGAAGAGCTCGTCGCGATCTCGCGTCGCGCGTACAACCGGGGCCTGGTCCCCGGCGTCAGCGGCAACAACAGCCTGCGCGTGCCGGGCACCGACCTGGTGCTGATCAAGGCGACCAGCTGCTGCCAGGGCGATATGACGGTGCAGGACACGGTGCTCGTGACGATCGCCGGTGAGGTCCTGGATACCGGGCGCAAGCCCTCCAAGGAGTGGCAGTTCCACCTCGGCATCTACCGGGAGCGCCCGGATGTCGGCGGGGTGGCCCACCTGCATCCGCCGTACTCAGTCGCCTTCTCCGTAGCCGGCCAGGTGCCCAAGCTCGTCAACGCCGCCGCGCGTGGGCACCTGCGCCAGTTGGGCAGGGTTGACCTGATGCCCGCGGGCTCGATAGAACTGGCGGACGCGATCATCCACGAGTTCGAGAACCCGGAGGTCCACGGCGTGCTCATGCGCGAACACGGCACCGTCACGATCGGCCCGGACCTGCGCACGGCGTACCACCGCACCGAATACCTTGAGGACAACGCCAGGATCGCCTACCTCGCCGCCCAGATCGCCGGCGTCCGGCCGGCGGAGCTCCAGCTCGCCGTCGACCTCGACCCGCTTGCCGAAGTGAACGACGGATGACCCCCACCGTGGCCGTCGTGGCCACCGTCGACACGAAGGCCGGCGAAACGGAGTTCCTCCGCGGCGAGCTCGTCTCACGCGGGTGCCGTGTCGTGGTGGTCGATGTGGGGCTGCACACCGACCGGTTGACGACGGGAGCGGACGACGTCGACGCCAACGCGGTGGCCGCCGCCGCCGGGAGCACGGTCGAGGGTCTGCGCACGCACGCGCGTCGCGACCACGCGATGGCGACGATGGCGGCTGGCGCCGCCGACATCCTGAATCGCCGGCGCCGCGAGGGCGCGCTGGATGCGGTCCTCGGCATCGGCGGCAATCAGGGCACGGCGATCGCCGCCGCCGCGATGCGGGAACTGCCCTTCGGCATGCCGAAGTACATCGTCTCCACCGTTGCGTCCGGCAACGTGCGCGGCTATGTCGGCGACTGCGACATCGTCTTCGCGTTCTCGGTGGGAGACCTGCTCGGAGGGCCGAATGCCGTGACCGGCACGATCCTGCGGCAGGCGGCGGCCGCCGTCGCGGCGATGGCCGCCATCGGCGCAGATGGCGCCGCGGCATCCGGGCGCCGACCGCGGATCGCTATCACGGCGTTCGGAAATACCCAGCACGCCGTCGACCGCGCGATCGAACGGTTCGGGGACGCCGGCGTGGATGTCGTGCCGTTCCACGCGTCCGGCGCATCCGGATCGGCGATGGAGCGGTTCATCGCCGATGGCATGTTCGACGGCGTGCTCGATATGACGACCCACGAAGTGCTCGCCGAGCTGTACCCGGACGACATCTACACGCCGGTGCGGGCGGGCCGGTTGACGGCGGCCGGCGCCGCCGGTCTTCCCCAGGTCGTCGTGCCGGGCGGGCTGGAGTATCACTGCTTCGCGGCAGCCGAAACGATCCCGGAGGTGTTGCGGGAACGCCGCACCCACTTCCACAACCCGAACAACACGAATGTGCGCTCGTCCGCCGACGAGCTGACCGCGGTGGCGCGCCTAATGGCCGAGCGGCTCAACGCGGCCAGCGGGCCGGTGGCGGTGATGATCCCACTGCTGGGCTGGTCGCAGGTGGGTTCTCCAGGCGGCGTCTTGCACGACCCCGAGACCAACGACGCGTTCGTGCGCGAGCTCAATCGCCGAGCGGGCGCGCAATTGATGGTTCGCGAGTTGCCGCTGGCGATCAACGACGACGAGTTCGGATATCTGGCGGCTCAGCAGCTCCTGGAGTTCATGGGCATCGACCATCACCGACGTGACACAGAAGCGAGGTAGTGCCGTGCAGACACAAGGCATCGTCGAATTTCCCCCCGTGCCGTCCCAGCTGCCCGCGACGATGCGGGCGGCCGTGCTGTTCGGTCCCGGCGACCTGCGCGTCGTGGACCGGGACGTGCCGTCACCGGGTCCCGAGGAGGTGCTGGTGCGGGTCGCGGCGTGCGGTGCGTGCGGGACAGACCTGAAGATCCTCGACGGGCACTTCCCGCAGACGCCGCCGTACGGTCAGTTCACGCCGGGCCACGAGTGGACCGGGACGGTGGTGGCGGTCGGGTCGACCGTCGACGAGTTCGCGGTCGGCGACCACGTGTGCATCGAGGCGCACCGCGGGTGCGGACGCTGCGACAACTGCATCGTCGGCAAATACACAGCGTGCCTGAATTACAACAACGCGGCGAAGGGCCACCGGGCGACCGGGATGACCGCCGACGGCGGGTTCGCGGAGTACGCCGTGCATCACGTGTCCGCGCTGTACCGGATGCCGGCGGGGCTCACCCCGGAGGACGCCGTGCTGATCACGACGGCGGGGACGAGCCTGTACGGCCTGGACCACCTGGGCGGCTATATCGCCGGCGAGAGTGTGGTGATCTACGGCCCGGGAGCTGTGGGCATCATGGCGGCGCAGGTGTGCAAGGCGCTCGGCGCCGACACCGTGATCCTCGTCGGCACCCGGCAGTCGCGACTGGATCGGGCACGAGCCGTGGGCATCGAGCACGTGATCAACTCGCGCGAGGTCGACCCGATCGAGGCCATCAAGGAACTGACCGGGTCCGAGGGCGCGGACCTGACGATCGACGCGTCGGGCGCCCCGCCGATCCCGCAGCTGTGCGTGGAGGGCACCAAGCGCGGTGGCAGCATCCTGTTCCTGGCGTTCTATCCCGGCCCGGTGGAGTTCGACCTGAGCGCCGCGATCCGCAAGGACATCACGTTGCACACCTCACGCGGTGAAGGCGGGAACAACGTGAAGCGTGCGGTCTCGCTCGCGGCGCACGGCGCCCTGCATTGCAAGGAACTCGTATCGCACCGCTTCGGCCTTGAGGACATCGGCGAGGCGTTCCGCGTCATCCGCGAGCGCATCGACGACCCGATGAAGGTGGTCATCACCCCGTACCGGGAGTGACCGGGCCGCGCCGTGAATCCGGCCTGCATCACCGATTCACAAACCCGGTCGAGCTCGTGAACGCGGCACCGATGCCAGACCCGACGGCGGATCCGACGATCGCGACCAGGAGTCAGGTGCCGAGCATCTCCGCGAGAGCGCGCCTCCAGAGCGAGTGCGTGCTCAGCGAGATTGACGCTGTTCGGGGCGGCGGGCCGCAGGTCCGCACGCGCAGCCAACACGCGCCGCGTGCGGCCATGTAGATTACGGCCACTGACGCCCGTTCTCCCCCATCGCCGAAGGAGTCGCCAATGCCGGACACCACCTGCCACATGTCGATCTCGCTCGACGGCTTCGTCGCCGGCCCCGACCAGAGCCGGGACAACCCGTTGGGTCGGCGCGGAATCGAACTCCACCGATGGCACATCGGCGACGAGCGCGCCACCGAGGCGGACAGCGTCGCGGCGGAATGGCTGATGCGGCCCCGTGGTGCGTATGTGATGGGCCGCAACATGTTCGGGCCGGTCCGCGGAGAGTGGGAGGGCGATTGGCGCGGGTGGTGGGGGTCTGAGCCGCCCTACCATGCGCCGGTGTTCGTGCTCACCCATCACGCTCATGAGCCGATCCAGATGGAGGGCGGCACCACGTTCCACTTCGTCACCGATGGCTTCGACGCCGCTTTTGCCCGGGCGCTCGATGCCGCCGGCGAGGACGGCGTGGACATCGCCGGCGGCGCATCCACCGTGCGCCAGGCGCTGATGGCCGGGGTCGTCGACGAACTCACGCTTGACATCGCGCCGGTGCTGCTGGGCTCCGGCGAGCGGATCTTCGACGGCGTCGACGGTTTCGCGTTCGAGCCGGTGGAAGTGCTGCATTCGCCGCTGGCGACCCACGTCCGGTACCGCCGAACGATCTGAGACCCGCCGCATCGCCACCGGAAGTCGCGTCGGCGATCGAACGCCAGCGGTGCCGCTCGTGATTCCATGAAGTCATGAGCAAGACATCCACCGCCCCCTCCCGCATGGTGTTGCGGTGACCACGTCACCGCCGCAGACGCCGTACCGACAACTGATCCACGAGGTCACCGAGACTGTCGCACTGCCCCATACGTACACGCTCCTCATCTGGTGCACGACCATGGTCACGGTGGAGCACCACGGACTGCCGGATCTGGTCTCGATCGTGCTCATGCTCGCGGGCGCCTGCGCCGCCTATGTCGGCGTGGGTCGTATCGCACATCGCCGGCACGGGGCGCGGCCCGCTGTCGAACGTCGGGCCATCGCGCACCCTTATCTCGTGGCCAGCGGGAACATCGCGACTCTGCTGGCTGCAACCGGGGTGTGCTGGGCGGTCTCGACCGTTCCGCCCGTGCACGTTGCCTGGCTGCTCACGGGCCTGGCGGGAACGACGACGTACCTGGCGGGAGTCGCTGTGCAGGCGTACGTCGTGGCACGCCTTGCACCGGTGACGGAATGAACCGCGACCGGTGACGGGGACCGCCGTGCCCGGGTGGGGCTCAGCCCGCGGCTCCGGCGCGCATCTTCTTGGCCATCTCCATCATCTCGGGCGTCGGCTGCGAGATAGCGATGATGTTGTCTTCACTGTCACTGAACCACGCGCCGCGCATGCCATCCATGTCGGCGACCCCGTCCTCGGTCTTCAGCCCCGGAAGGTCGTAGTCGTGGAAGACGACGCCGTGCGTGCGCAACTCCGTCATGTCGCGGTCGAGGTTGTCGGTCGCGAGGTTGAGTGCGGTGTTCTTGGCGGTGCCCGCGTAGTTGGTCTGATACACCAGCACCACGGTGCCGCCGATCTCGTAGAACGTGTCGCCGGACTCCCCACTGTAGACGGGGTCGCGGCCTAGAACGTCGTGCCACCAGCGCTTCGCGCGGTCGAGGTCCGCTGCCGGGAGGACGGCCGTCGCCATGAGGTTCTCGAACATGATGATCCTCGGTCCGGGGGCGTTGTCATCCCACACCGGCCCAGCGCAGCGCCGCGGCGATTCGGGTGCGCGAATGTGGCCCCCGCGGGGAGTGTAGCGCCGCATCCGACCCTGCGGAAGTGTCGATCTCGAGCGTCGCCGTCGGCCGGACGGAGCCAAGTGCCGGGCTGCCTGCCGATGTGCAGCGCCTGTCCGCATTCGTGCGACGCGCGGGGATGTCGGTCGCGGTGCCGGTGTCGCTCACCAGCGGCGTGATCGCCAGCCGGCTCGGCCCAGGGCCTCGCTCATGCGGGGACCGGCGGGCGGCCCATGACGCGGAAGGAAATCGTCACCACCGCCACCGCGCCCACGGCAACCAGGGCAGCGACCGCCGCTGCCACCGAGTGTGGCTCGCCGGTCAACCGCGCCACGGCCACCCAAACGAGCCCCCAGCACAGCGAGAGAGCGGGCGCCAGGCGCCCGAAGCTACGCCAGGCCAGTGCTGCTCCGACGGCGCCCGCCATCAGGAGCACGATAACCGCCCAGACATCCGCGGACGGGCCTCCGGTGAACCCCGCCGCAACCAGAACAGCGGTGATGTTCGCGGCGGTGGCCACACACACCCAGCCGAGATACAGTCCGATGACCCCGTCCACCAGCACGGTCTCGACCCATCCGCTGCTCCGGGTGTCGGCGCATACGAGGAACGAGAAGGCGAGGACGGCAAGCAGCAGCACGATCACGACCACGCTGACCAGCAGCCATCCGGCCTGCACGCTGAGAATCCAGGCGGCATTCAATGCGAGGGATGCCGCCACCCAGTAGCCGAGCCGCCGTAGCCGCGGAGAGGCGGTCTGTGCAGGTAGAGCCTGCCAGACCGCGAATGCGGCCAAGCCCAGGTAGATCATCGACCAGATCGCGAAGGCGGGGACGGCCGGTGCGATCCGGGTCGCGTCTGCGGCCAGTGCACCCCCGGCCGCTTCCTGGATGGGGGTGCCGCCGAAGGCCCCGGATCCGACAGCGGCTGAGATGATCGCGACGACGGCAACGACGATCACGACGGTCTGCCGGACGCGGTCTGCGGGGTGGATGCTGGCATTGTTCACAGTGGCTCCTTCAACGGTCGGGTGGAGGTGTCTGCGCGCAGGCGCTTGATGACGAGTTCCGCGCTGATCAGGCACATCGGCAGACCGATGCCCGGGATCGTGCTCCCCCCGGCGTAGAACAGGCCCTCGATCTTCGCGGAAGCGTTTCGCCCGCGCAGGAACGCGCTCTGGCGAAGGGTGTGCGCCGGCCCCAGCGCACCGCCCCGCCAGGCGTTGAGCTCGTCGGCGAAGTCCGCCGGACCCGCCGTGCGTCGCACGACTATCCGCTCGCGCAGGTCGGGGATGTCCGCCCACGCGGCGATCTGCTCGACGGCGTCATCGGCGACCCGTTCCACAACCGGGTCTCCCCCACCGGATTCGCCCCCATGTCCGATGGTGACGTCGGCGGGTACCGGCACCAGCAAGAACAGGTTCTCACAGCCGTCCGGAGCCACCGTGGGATCGGTCGCACTGGGCCGACATACGTACATCGACGCGGGACGGGGTATCGCGGTCGGGGTGTGGAAGATCGCTGCGAAGTTGTCCTCCCAGTCCTTCGTGAACAGCAGAGTGTGGTGGGCGAGTTGCGGCAGCTCGCCGGTGACACCCAGGCAGACCACCACGGCGCCCGGGCCGGGGGATCGCTTCTCCCACCATCGCTCGGGATAGGTCTGCAGTCGCCTCGGCAGAAGAGCGGTCTCGGTGTGGTGCAGGTCGGCGGTCGAGACGACGCAGTCAGCGGCCACGGTCTCGGCACGGCCGGCGACATCCTCGATCCGGACGCCGGTGACCCGTGCCTTGCCTGACCGGGTGATCGTCTCGATCGCGGTCGCGGTCACTCCGGTACGGATCACCACTCCCGCCCCGACCGCAAGCCCGCGGATGCGCTCAATGACGCGAGCGATCCCGCCGATCGGGTACCACACGCCCTGGTCCAGATCGAGATGGCTCATCAGGTGATAGAGACTGGGCGTGAGATGGGGCGCGGACCCGAGGAAGACTGCCGGGTATCCGAGGATCTGTCGCAGTCGCCGGTCTGCGAACGAGCGCGCGACGAAAGAGTCCAGAGGTTCCCGCAGAAGCCGGGGCAACCGCGTCGCTCTGGCAAGCACGGCTCGGGTCACGAGGGGGCGATAGGCGGCGAAGGTGGTGTACAGGAACGAGTCCAGCGCCAGCCGATATGTGTCCGCGGCGGAATCCAGATACCGCACGAGCCTGAGGCCTGCACCCGGTTCGATTCGCTCGAACAGGTCGGTCACCGCCCGCCGGCCGCTGCGCACATCGACGGGGAGATCGTCGTCCTGAAACAGCACCCGGTAGCCGGGGTCGAGCAGTTGCAGGTCGAGCTGGGCCGGAGTCCTGGTGCCCATCAGGTGGAAGAAGTGATCGAAGACCTCGGGCATGAGATACCACGACGGTCCCGTGTCGAACCGGAAGCCCGCCTTCTCCCACGACCCGGCGCGGCCGCCGACCTGGTCCCGGGCTTCGAGCAGCGTCACGTCATAGCCGGAGCGCGCAAGCAACGCAGACGAGGCGAGGCCGGCGATGCCCGCGCCGATCACGACGGCTCGGCTCACTTCAGCGTCCTCCGCAGTCCTGTCAGCTGCGCGCGTAGGACGATGATGGCCTTGCGCGCTCCGGACACGCGCACGCGCGTGGTGAGCAGCTGCGCGGCTGGCACCGCACGCGCGCGAACGCAGAGCGCCCGGAACAGGTCATGTGCGGCCAGCACGGCCGCTCGGCTGCCCCTCGGCAACTCGTCGATGATCGAGTGTGCTGCCAGAAGGTCGACTTCGATGTGGGTGACCAGTTCGTCCCGTTGGGCATCGGTCAGCCGCTCGGGGGTGATGCCCGGAAAGTAGTTCCTTCCCAACTGCCGCCAGTCCTCGGACAGATCGCGAAGGAAATTGATCTTCTGGAAGGCAGCGCCCAGGCGACGGGCGCCGGCTTCCAGGCGTTCGCGCTGTTCTTCTGTGACCGGTTGATCCAGCAGAAAGACCCGCAGGCACATGAGGCCGACGACTTCGGCAGAGCCGTAGATGTAATCCTCGATGTTCCGCGTGGTGAACGGCGCAGGATCGAGATCGCGACGCATCGAGGCGAAGAACGGGCCCGTCAGCTCTGACCCGATACCTGCGGCCCGTGCGGTTTCGGCGAAGGCATGAACGACAAGATTCGTGCTGTACGCGGTGGCCACGGCGCGGTCGACGTCCTCCTCCAGCGCGTCCAAGATCGCCCGCTGGTCATCGACGCTCAGCCCGGCGGCGGCGGCGGCGCCATCGACGAGCTCATCGGCGATACGCACCAGACCGTAGATGTTGCGGATATGAACGCGCACCCGCGCGTCGAGGAGACGCGTGGCCACGCCGAAGGACGTCGAGTAGTGCCCGATGACCCGCGCGGCACTGGACTGCGCGCAACGGCTGTATCGCGCGAGGCTCGTCTCCTCCGTGGTGCTCGCGGTCATCGCATCCGCCCTCCCGCCACCTCGGCGACCTCGCCGAGGTGCTCTCGCAGAGCCCGGGGGATACTGAGGTCGCTGAGTGCCGCCTGCGCTGCTGCGACATGCTCGGCGACGAGGTCTTCGACGGCTGCGCGCGCGCCGGAGACCTCCAGCAGTCTGCGCGCTTCAGCCTCATTCGACACCGCGCCATCCCGCCCTAACGCCTCCAGCAGAGCATCGCGGAACGATGTCTGCAGCGCATAGGCCACCAGCGGGGTCATCGTCGCACGGCGCAGGTCCGAACTGGTGCTCTTGCCCATGTCGGTGAACCGTCCGAACACGCCGAGGAGGTCGTCGCGCAGTTGGAACGCCGTGCCCGCGTGGCGGCCGTAGTCGTCGAGCGCGGCGAGGACCGAATCGGCAGCACCGGCGATGATCGCACCGGCTCGCAACGGGGCCCGGAACGAATAGTGGGCCGTCTTCGCGTCGCTCATCGCGAGCACCTCCGGCAGCACCGGCGGAAGCACACCGGTCGTGAGCCCGACATCCGCCAATTCGCCGGCGGCAGTCACGGCGAGAGACTCCTCCATCAATTCGAGTAGTAGTCGGCGCTGCGCGGGTTGCAGCGCAGCAGCAGCCACGAGGCCCTGCGCGGCGTGGATGAGGAGGTCGCCTCCGAGGATGCCTGCCGCCTGCGCCCAGGCGAAGGCCGCGGACTCGCCGCGGTGCAGCGCCTGCGCACGGAACGCGCCGACCAGGTTCGGGCGCCCGCGTCGGATCGTGTCGTCGTCGATGACATCGTCATGCATGAGGAAAGCCGTATGGAGCAACTCGAAGGCGACCGCAACCTCGACGGCGGCTTCATGCTCCGCGCCGCCGAACGCCCGGTGGGTGGACGTGACAAGCGCCGGCCGGATCCGCTTTCCGCCTCTGGTCGCCTCGTGAACCTGCTCCCAGAGGGCCGTGAACGCGGCGCCCAGTTGCCGAGCGTGCACAAGACGCTTCGCGAAGAACTCGTCGAGCCGTTCATCGACCGCGGCAGCATCCTCAAGGTCATGCGACACCGATGAAAGTATGGCGACCCCATTGCCCATGGCTTCCCCCAGAATCCGTCTCGCTCGGCAGGAATGTAGCCTAGCATGCAATATCCATTCGCAGATATGATCAGATCGTGAACGCACCCCCCGCCGAGCCCGATGCCACGCATCGGATGATCGACCCCCGCGTGCTCGACCCCCGGGGCGATGTGGTCGACTACCTGGCGATGAATGACGCCGAGGTGACACAGGTCGTTCGCGTGCTCGCGGCGATGAGGCGATGGCGTGAGGCGGAAGAGCAGATGAGCCTGCATTCCCGCAACCACATGAAGCTGAACGAGACCGACATGAAGGCACTGCGATTCCTTGTGGCGGCAAAGAACGAGGGCCGCACCGTCACACCCGGGGCGCTGTCCGAACATCTGCACATCTCATCGGCATCCACGACCAAGCTCCTCGATCGGCTCACCGCCGCGGGTCACATAGAACGCGCACCACACCCCTCCGACCGGCGGGCTGTCGTGGTCACAATCATGCAGAGCACACACGAGCAGGTTCGTGACACGGTGGGTGTGCGCCAGGCGCGCCGGTTCCGCGTCGCGGCAGCCCTCTCGCCGCAAGAGCGTGAAGTCGTCATCCGCTTTGTGAACGCGTTGGCTGACACCGCCGCAGACCAGCCGACGTCGTGACATTCTCCTCACGCGGCGCATGGTCCCGTCGTGCTCGCGGCCTCGCCAGCAGGCCGCTCATGGGGACCGTCCAGACGTCGTGCCCTGCCAGACCCCAGCCGGCCAGCAACCGATCGGCGGCGAGGATACCGGTCGTCGCCGCCCGCTCCATCAAGGCCACTGGATAATCGCACCGCACAGCGTCGCCCGCCAGCACAAGTCGCGACCAGGGCGTGACGACGCCCGGACGCGCGGCCCACTCCTCGGGGGTGATCACGGGGCAGTCATCCCTCACCAGAATCTCCCGATGCAGCGTGGCCGCCGATGCGGTCTCCGGGTAGATGCGGTGCAGTTCACGTTCCATCCGCGCAACAAGCCGAGCAGCGGCGCACGGGTCCAACCCCACCGTCGCGTCGCAGGCGTAAGCGTGGAGTTCGATGACGGATCCGCGATGACCTGCCGACCAGGTGGCGGCGCCCTGTTCGAATCTCTCGAGCACCGTCACGTTGTCGACCGGTCCGTACCCGCTCGTACCAACGAATGCGGGGCGGGACTCGTCCACCAGTGTGTCCAACCACAGCCGCACCACGGTGAACGGGGGCGCATTCTGCGTGCGGCACACCTGTTCCCGCCACTGCGCTCCACCCGCAGCATCCAAGCCTTGGACGAGTGCGCGGGCGGCTCGGGGGTCTGCAGCCAGCACCACCGCGTCCGCGGCGATCCTCTCATCGCCTGTCGTCACGATGGCGGCACCATCGGTGAGGTGGATGCTCGTGGCCGAAGCGCCTGTGCGGGTGGTCACACCCTGCGCGTGGAGGTGGCTTCCGAGGGGACCCCAGAGCGTTGAGTCATAGTCGTCGACGGGCACATCGAACAGCAACCCCTCGGCCGATCCGAGGAAGTAGGTGTGGAACATGGCGATCAGCTCCCCGGCGGCGAAGTGCTCCGGGTGCGCGAAGAACGACCGCGCGAAGACCTCGAGCGCGAGATCCCGCGCGCCGGCGGGGAAGCGCAGCCGCTGCAGAAACGCTGCCGCCGATTCGCCGTCGTAGCGCGAGAACGTCTCGGGGAACGACACGCGCAGAAGCTCGACAGCGGCCGGGATGTTGACGCGGGCGAGCGTGCGAACAGTGAAACCGGAACTGCGTCGCATGAATCCGAGAACGCTGAACGGCGGTGTCCGGGGAAGACCTGCGAACGAGTCGCGAGTCCCATCCGACCGCTGCAGAGGGTAGTCCTCCACCGGCATGAGGCTGACGAGTCCGGGATCGGCCCTGCGTAGAAGTGATCGCAGGTTGTAGTACTGCCGGAAGAAGGCGTGGAAGCCACGGCTCATGGTGCGCCCATCTCCGGTCGGCCACGCGGACACCCGCCCCCCGAGCCGGTCACCCGATTCCAGCAGCGTCACCCGGATGCCGCGGTCAGCGAGCGATGCGGCCGCAGAGAGCCCTGCAATCCCCCCGCCGATCACCACGACGTGCCGTTGCACGTCCGACTGCATCTCGCCCGGGGTTCCCGGGTGTCGGACGGCCCTGCGGTCGCGTCCGGGCCGCGCGACACGATGCCCACCGGGTTCGGCGCTCCGGTGCCGATGCGTCTGACTGCGGCGCACTCGATCAGGTCTCGACGTCATCGGCCGGTTCCGTTGTCCGGGCACGCAACCAGACGACGAGGGTGAGCGTGACCATTGCGAACCCGAACCCGAAATCCTCGACCGGGATGTCCCAGGGGAACCGGATACCGGAGAACTGCGCAGCGTCGTATTGAACGATCGGGGCGGTCAGCTTCGTGAGCCATCCATCCACGAGGACCTGGAATCCGAACACGATCGCCATCGTGATCCAGTACCGCGCCGAACCGAAGATCCCTGTGCGCGCCCACACCACTTCGACCAGGACGACGGCGGCGAGGGCGGCGAGGGTGAGAGCACTGTACTCAGGCACCCCTACCGCCGCCCGTCTCCGCGTATCCGTCGGCCCGGTCGCGGACGAGGCCGTCCGGCCAGCGAAATCGCAGGCGCCCCGGTGTGCGGGCCAAGCGAATGATCTTGCCCACCGCCTCGAAGGTCAGCACGCCGCACAGGGGGATCACGAGGAAGAACACCAGCTCTTCCACGGGGATGACTCCGAGCCTCAGCCCCGTGACGTAACGATCGTTGTAGGTCCAATGTCCCCGGACGATGCCGGCGAGATCCCATAGCGTGAAGGCCACGAACGTCGGGAGCACCGCTATCAGTAGACGTCGCGGTGACCGGTAGACCCGCGCCCCGACCACGAACTCCAGGGGAAGAGTGATCACGACGCACGCGGCCATGAGGAGCAGGTACTGTTCATGCCCCATGAATCCTCCTCGACGATCCGGATTGCATCCTGATCTAGATTAGAGCCAAGCGAGAGGAAGTGCCGCGTGACTGAGACGAACAGTTCCCGGCGTGCCACCCGACAAGGCGACGACGCCGAATCGAGGGTGGAACACCACGGCGCGGTGTGGCGGATCCGATCGCTGCACCTTGCGCGCCAGATACTCGCAGCGCGCGATGCCACCACGCAGGCAGGGTTCACCGCCGAAGCGATCCCGAAGGGGTATCTCCGACATCATCCGATCCTGATCTCGGATGGGCCGCTGCACGACGATCAGCGACGCAAGGTCGGCCGGTTCTTCGCCCCCCGGGTTGTCGCGGAACGGTACGGCGACGACATGTGCCGTACTGCGGCGCGGCTGTTGGACGACGCCGCGCGACGTGGCTGCTGTCGGCTGGATCAGATCGCCCTGGAATACACCGTCGAGATCACCCGCCGTGCGATCGGGCTGGAACACTCCTCAGTGGCGGGCATGTCCCGCCGACTGGAAGCGTTCTTCCGGCAACCGCCGTTCGACATCACCGCGCCGAAGCTGGGACGCAGCAAGCGTCAATGGGCACTCGCGGCCTGGAACGGCCTGCTCCCCGTCCTCCGGTTCTGGTTCGCTGATGTCCGTCCCGCCATCCAGGCCCTCCGGAAGTCCCCGAGACAGAACGTGATCAGCCACCTCATCGCTGAGGGATACAGCAACACGGACATTCTCGTGGAGTGTGTCACCTACGGCACGGCGGGCATGGTGACCACGCGCGAATTCCTCACGATGGCCTGTTGGCACCTCCTCGACGACGATCCGCTCCGCAATCGGTACCTGCTCGCCGAGCGCGAGGAGCGTCACGCGATCCTCGAAGAGATCATCCGCCTCGAGCCCGTCGTCGGACATCTCTACCGCCGCGTGCGATCCGAACTGACCATCTGCGAAGACGACCACGAGTGGATGCTCCGCCCCGGCGACCTCGTCGACGTGTGCGTTCGCCCGGCCAACGCCGACAAGGCCGATGTCGGCGAGAACCCGCTTCTGATCTGCCCCGGTCGCGACATGCGCCATGGAGTAGACCCCGCCGGTCTTTCCTTCAGCCACGGTCCACACAAGTGTCCCGGTCATGCTCTGGCCATCGCCGAGGCCGACGCGTTCCTCACCGACCTGCTCCGCCGGCGACCCACTCTCGTCACGGCACCACGACTCGACTGGGACGACCTGGTCACCGGCTACACGTTGCGCGGCATGATCCTCGGAATGAGCAGCCAGACATAAGATCGCATGGTCACGATGAGGATCCGGCGGCCGGTGATCCGACGGAGGTCCTCGAGCAGGGCGGCCTCGGATCATGTCCTCCTTGAGGTTCGATGCCGCTGCGGGCACATCGGGCACCACGCATCCGCCTCCGGAAGCGCAGCTCGTCGACGGACGGCCTGATATGACCGCTCCGCAGCAGATCGAGGCAGCCAACCACCTTGTGGATGCGGGCCGGACGAGGCGGTCGCGCTGACTCTGAGCGGGGACGGCGCCGTGGTCGTCTCGTCGGAGGGCGCCCTGCGTGTTCCGACGCCTCGGGTTGCGGTGTGCGCGCCGACGAGGTCGAGCGCCTCGAGAATGCGCCGATGTTCTGAGCGTGCCCCGGGCGTGTGCACGGGCAGTTCCTGATCAATCACGTGCAGATCGGTGCGACATACGCTCACGGTAATCACACGGCGGAGACGGAGGGATTTGAACCCTCGGTCCCCTTACGAGGACTCCACCTTAGCAGGGTGGTGCACTAGGCCTGACTATGCGACGTCTCCCCGCATCAGAGCCTGGGCCCAGACGCGTCTGTCCATGATAACCGGTCCGCCGACGACCGACGAACCGCAGGAAATAGGGCATTCGCCCGATGTACGCGGGGTACCTCAGCGCGGAGCGTAGATGGTGCAACCAAGGAGACACCATGACTCTGCACCCTTCACTCGGCTACACGATCATCACCCAGGAGCTCGAGGAGCGCGCCCGTCTCGCCGAGCTCGACCGTTTCATCAAGGAGCACCCGGACCAGGTCCTCCGACCCGCCCGGGGCCGGTGGGCGCGGCTGATTCACCGCATCCTCCCTGCCCGGGCCTCGTCCCGGTCGCTTCAGGCGCCGTGCGAGACGGCGTCCTGATCGTCCGGCGGCCGATCCGCGCGGACCGTGTCCGAGGGGGCTGGCACCATGGAGGAATGCCCTTCACCGCCAGCGCCTCGCCGAGCGCCGCCCGCATGGTCGGCCGCGACGAGGAGCGCGCCCGGCTGATGGCGCTGTTCGACCGGGCGTCCGCGGGCGAGCCGTCCGCGGTCGTCGTGGCCGGCGAGGCCGGCATCGGCAAGTCCCGCCTCCTCCGCGAGTTCGCCGACGCGGTGGCCGACAGGGCGGATGTCGCCGTCGGCCGCTGCGTCGACCTCGGCGGCACCCCCGCCCCGTACGGCGCGATCCTCGGGCTGCTGCGCGATATCACCGCGCAACGCGGCGCCGCCGACGTCTGGCAGGCCGCGGGCCCCGGACGTGCGGCGCTGCTCCTGCTGATGCCCGAACTCGCGGAGGCCCCCGAGGTCGCGGCATCCGCCTCCCCCACTGCGGCCGTGACCAGCCCCGACCGGCTGCGCGAGGCGTTCGTGACCGCCGTGGAGTCGCTGGCCGAGCACCGCCCGCTTGTGCTCATGATCGAGGACCTGCACTGGGCAGACGAGGGCACGCTCACCCTGCTGTCGTTCCTGTTACGCGTCGTCACGCGCGGTCGCCTGCTCGTCGTGCTCGGCTGGCGCACCGACGAGGGCGGCCGCAGCGACCCGGTGCGCCTGTTCCTCGGCGAGGCGGAGCGCGCCCACCTCATGGAGCGGATCACGCTCGACCGGCTCGACCCGGCATCCGTGCGCACCCTCATCTCCACCCTCACCCGGATCGACGACCCCGAGGTCCTGCACCGCCTCGAGGAGCGTGCAGAGGGGATCCCGTTCTTCGTCGAGGAGCTCTCGCGCTGCGCCGACGGCCCCCTCCCCGACACGCTGCGCGACATCCTCCTGGCCCGCTACGGGCTGCTGGACGAGGATGCCGCGGCCGTCGTCCGCGTCGTCTCGGCATCCGACGCCCCGCTCGAGCACGAGACGCTCGCGGCGGTCAGCCGACTCGACGAGGGCCGGCTCAACGACGCCATCCGCGCGGCGGTCCGCACCGGCATCCTCGTCGTGGACGACGACCGGTACGCCTTCCGGCACGCGCTGCTGCGCGAGGCGGTCCACGGCGAGCTGCTGCCCGGTGAGCGCGCGTCGCTGCACCGCGCGTACGCCGAGCACATGCAGGCGCTGATGGATGCCGACCCGCGCCGCGATCTGCACGCAGCTCTCGCCCACCACTGGCAGTATGCGCACGACCGGCGACGGGCGCTCATCGCCGCGGTGACCGCCATGTTCTCCGCGAAGGCCCGCTACGCATTCTCGAGCGCGGCCCGCTTCGGCGGGCTCGTCCTGGAACTGTGGGATCAGGTCGACGACGCCGAAAAGGCGGCCGGCATCGACCGGCTCACGCTCATGCTGCGGATCGGCTCGATCCTGCGCAACGCCGGCGACAGCGAACGCGCCCTGACCGTCGTCGACAGCGCACTCGCCGATGCTCGCCAGACCCGGATCGATCCCGTCCTGCACGTCCGGCTGCTGCGCGACAAGGCCGTATACCTCACGAATCTCGCCCGGCCGGGATCCGTCGACCTCCTGCGACAGGCCCTCACGATCATCCAGGGACAGGTCGACGACGATCGCCTCAGCGCCGGCGTGCTGTGCAACCTCGCCGGCCGCTACATGGTCGCCGGGCACTTCCCCGAGGCCATCGACGCATCCACACGTGCGTGGGACTGCGCGGTCCGCGCCGGCGCCGAGCAGGAGATGTCGGTGGCCCGGAACGTCCGCGGCGGCTCGCGCGCGCACGTCGGCGATCTGGACGGCGCGTTCGACGACTACACCGCCGCCCTCGAGCACGCATCGGACCCGTCCGCGAAACTGCGGTACCGGGTGAACTACTCCGACCTGCTCACGATCCTCGGGCGCTACCGCGAAGCGCTGACGATCGCCGAGGAGGGGCTCGCGCAGGCGCGCGCGCTCGGCGTCGAACGCACGTCGGGGTCCCTGATGACGCAGAACATGGTCCAGCCGCTGCTCGAGCTCGGCCGGATCGACCGCGTCGACGAGCTGCTCGCGCAAGATCTCGAGCAGCGCACATTCCCCGTGTTCCGCATGTACACCACGACCTCCCGTGTGCGCGCGCTGGCCTGGCACGGCCATCAGGAAAAAGCCGCCGCCCTGTTGCGCGAGCAGCAGGCGGCGCTGGAAGCCGCGGAGATCACGGAGCGCCAGGTCTGGTACTACCGGCTTCACGCCCGCATCGCGATCGCCCTGTCCGCCGGCGACCCGGCGGCGGCGTTCGACGTCGTGCGCGAGATGCTCGACGACGACGGACCGCAGGCCGCCCACCGCGTCCGCATTCTGTTCGAGGCCGCCGCCATCATCGGCGCCCTGCACGCGCGGGGCGTGGGCGTGGCCGACGCCGTCTCCCAGGTGCGGGATGCCTGGACGGCAGCGCCCGAGCCGCTGCGGCCCGCCGCGTGGAACGGGATCCTCGACGCGCTCCTCGCGCCCGACCCGGATGCGCTCCAGCATGCCGTGATCCTCGCCGACGGCGACGACATCCCGGCGACGTTCCGCGTCGTCACCCGGCTCGAACTCGCGCGGAGCCTCGTCGCGGCGGGGCGGCGGACGGATGCCGCCGACGTGCTGTCCGAGGCATCCCGGATCGCCGCCGAGCTGGCGCACGTGCCGCTGCAGCGCGCCGTCGCCGAGTTCGGCGCAGCGTCCGGTCTCGTGCACGAGCACAGGGATGCCGCGGCCGGGCCGCTGCTCGCCGAGCTCACCGCCCGCGAGCGTCAGGTGCTCGAACTGCTGGCCGAGGGACTGAGCAACGGCCAGATAGCGAAGCGGCTGTTCATCAGCGTCAAGACCGCGAGCGTGCACGTGTCGGCGATCCTGCGCAAGCTCGGCGTCGCAACGCGCACCGAAGCCGCCGTCATCGCGACCAGCGGTCGCGTCGCCGTGGCCCACAGCGCCGACGGCTGACCAGTCACACCGCGGAGGGTGTGGGATTCGAACCCACGGGACATTGCTGCCCACTGGTTTTCAAGACCAGATCCTTCGGCCGCTCGGACAACCCTCCCGACGGCGAACCGTCAGGGCCCGAGTCTACCGGTGACGATTCCACACGCGCAGTCGCGGCGCGGCGCCGGCCCTACAGCCGCCGCAGCACCGCCGCGACGCCGCCGTCGCCGACCGACAGCGTGGTTTCGCCCGCGGCATCCCGCACCTCGTCCGGGCCCTGCGCCATCGCCACCGCGCGCCCGCCGTGGTCGAGCGCCCACCGGAACATGCCCAGGTCGTTGCGGCCGTCGCCGATCACGAGCACCTGCGCGGGGTCGATGCCGAGCCAGCCGCGCACCATCTCCAGCGCGCTCGCCTTGTCCACACCCATGGGGGCGATGTCCAGCCACGCCGTCCAGCCGATCGCGTACGACACCTGGTTCAGCCCGATCCGGTGCACCAGGTCGACGAAGTCCTGCTCTGTCTGCCCCGGCGAGACCACCACGACGCGGGAGACGGGGTGTGCGCTCAGCTCGGCGAACGGCACTCGCCGCGCCTGCGCGAGATTCCAGTCGCCCATCGGCTTCGTGTACAACCGCTGCCCGTCGGCCAGCTCGACCATGTAGTGCGCGTCGGTGACGTTGTCGTGGATCAGCCGCAGCACCTCGGTGGGATCGAACGTCTCGGTGTGGAACCGCTCGTACCGCACCTCGTCGCCGTCGATCCGCCGCATGATCGCCGCGCCGTTGGAGCACACGACGTATTCGGGAGCCAGGCCCAGAACCCGCAGCACCCCACGGGTGCCCTCCCAGCTGCGCCCGGTGGCCAGCATCACCTCGTGCCCGGCCGCCTGCGCGTGGGCGACGGCATCCACCACCCCCGGGCTCAGCGTCTCGTCCTCCAGCAGCACGGTGCCGTCCACGTCGAGCGCTATCAGCATCCGCGTCGCGACGTGCGCGGCGATCTCGTCGACGACGCGTGCCGCCTCTGCGGGTGCGTCGACCTCGATGCTTCCCGTCTCGGGCAGGCGGCTCACGCCACCGGCTCCAGCACGTCCAGTCCGAGGTAGGGGCGCAGCACCTCCGGCACCACCACCGAGCCGTCGGCGCGCTGGTGCGTCTCCAGGAGCGCCACGATCCACCGGGTGGTGGCGAGCGTGCCGTTCAGCGTCGCGACATGCTGCGTCTTCGTCCCGTCCGGGCGGTAGCGGATGTCCAGGCGGCGGGCCTGGAACGTCGTACAGTTCGACGTCGACGTGAGCTCGCGGTACGCGTCCTGCGTGGGCACCCACGCCTCGATGTCGTACTTGCGCGCCGCGGACGAGCCGAGGTCGCCGGCGGCGACGTCGATCACCCGGTATGACAGACCCAGGTCCTGCAGCATCGCCTCCTGCATCGCGACCAGCCGCAGGTGCTCGGCCTCGGCATCCGACGGCTCCGTGTACACGAACATCTCGAGTTTGTTGAACTGGTGCACGCGGATGATGCCGCGGGTGTCCTTGCCATACGAGCCCGCCTCGCTGCGGTAGCACGTGGACCAGCCGGCGTACCGCTTCGCGCCGCGGGACAGATCCAGGATCTCGCCCATGTGGTACCCCGCCAGCGGCACCTCGCTGGTGCCCACCAGGTACAGGTCCTGCTTCTCCAGCCGGTACACCTCGTCGGAGTGCTGGCCGAGAAACCCGGTGCCGGCCATCACCTCGGGGCGTACCAGGGTCGGCGGGATCATCGGCACGAATCCGGCATCGATCGCCCGCTGCAGCGCCAGCGACATCAGCGCGTACTCGAGCCGCGCGCCGACGCCCTTCAGGAAGTAGAACCGGCTGCCGGACACCTTCGTGCCGCGCTCCATGTCGATCGCGTCCAGCAGCTCGCCGATCTCGAGGTGATCGCGCGGCGTGAAGTCGAACGTCGGGATCTGCCCGTGCGTGCGCAGCGTGACGAAATCCGCTTCGCCGCCGGCGGGGACCACCTCCAGCACGATGTTCTCGATGTCCGACAGCACGCGGTTCGCGTACTCCTCCGCATCGGTCACCGCCTGCTGCGCCTGCTTGACGCGCTCGCTGAGGTCCTTGGCCTGGGCGACCAGCGCCGGCTTCTCGTCCTTGCTCGCGGCCGCCACCGTCTTGCCGTGCGCGTTCTGCTCCGCCCGCAGCTGCTCGTATGTCGTGATCGCGGCGCGCCGGCGCGCGTCGGCGACCAGCGCCTCGTCCACGGACTCCGGCGATTCGCCCCGCTTGATCTGAGAACGCTTGACCAGCTCGGGATTCTCGCGCAGCAGGACGGGATCGATCATCCGACAAGTCTATCCAGCCGCCTGCGCCGGTATCGTGGGGCCATGACGGACGAGTCCCCGCAGCATCGCCGCGCCGCCCTCGTCTACAACCCGACCAAGGTCGACGGCGGAAAGCTCCGGCAGCGCGTCGAGCAGGCGTCGCAGCAGGCCGGGTGGCGGCATCCCCTCTTCTATCAGACGACGCCCGAGGACCTGGGTGAGGATGCCACGGCACGGGCGCTGCGCGAAGGCGCTGACGCCGTTCTCGTGGCCGGCGGCGACGGTACGGTGCGCGCCGTGGCCGGCGCCCTCATTGAGAGCCGCGTGCCGCTGACGATAGTGCCCAGCGGCACCGGGAACCTCTTCGCCCGCAACCTCGAGCTGCCGCTGACCGACCAGGACGCGGCGATCGGCGCGGCGTTCGCCGGCGACATCCGCGAGATCGACATCGGGATGGCGCTGCTGACGCGTCCCGACGGCGCGACCGAGGAGCACGCATTCGTCGTGATGGCCGGGATCGGGCTGGACGCCGCGATGATCGCGAACACCCGGAGTCAGCTGAAGAAGACAATGGGCTGGGTGGCGTACGTGGACGGCGCGGCCCGGTCACTGCCCGCCGCGCGGCCGTTCCGCGTCGTGTACGAGCTGGAGGCCCACCGCCTGCACTCGGCGAGGGTGCAGAGCATGCTCTTCGCGAACTGCGGCGCGCTGCCCGGCGGCATCGCGCTCGTGCCGGACGCGTCGGTCACGGACGGGCTGCTGGATGTCGCGATGATCCAGCCCACCGGCTGGTACGGCTGGCTCGGCGTGTGGCGCAAGGTCTGGTGGGACAACAGCGTGCTGCGGCGCACCCGCGCCGGGCGCCGCATCGTGGAGCGCCGGCGCGACACGTCGGTGCGCTACCTGCGCGGCACGTCGATCGAGGCTGCCGTCGAAGGGCCGCAGCCGGTCGAGCTGGACGGCGACGAGTTCGGCGAGGCCGACCGGATCCGCTGCCGCGTGCTGCCGGGCGCACTGCGCGTGGCCATGCCGCCGCGGGCGCGCTGACCCGGTTCGGGGCGCATTCCTGCAGATTCACCCGCACGAATCCGCCCCGAGTGCAGACATCCGCCCCGAACCGCGGGATGCCGGGCATGACGCGCACGGCAGGCCGGGAATGACGCGCACGCACGCCGGGTTGCGACAAG
This sequence comes from Microbacterium sp. SYP-A9085, assembly GCF_009649635.1. Classification (GTDB taxonomy): domain Bacteria; phylum Actinomycetota; class Actinomycetes; order Actinomycetales; family Microbacteriaceae; genus Microbacterium. The sequence continues at coordinate 287,039 of NZ_WJII01000001.1, forward strand.
GGATGAGTACCGCAGCCGCACCCGCCCTGTCCGTCCTCGACCTGGTGCCGGTGCGCACCGGTCAGACCAGCGCGCAGGCGGTCGCGGCATCCCTCGACCTCGTCGCGCACGCCGACGCGCTCGGCCTGCGCCGCTACTGGTTCGCCGAGCACCACAACATGCCGGCGGTCGCCTCGACCACTCCCCCGGTGCTGGCCGCGGCCGCCGCCGCGCGCACACGCCGGATCCGGATCGGGTCGGGCGGTGTGATGCTGCCCAACCACTCGCCGCTCGTGGTGGCCGAGCAGTTCGCCGCGCTCGAGGCGCTGGCGCCGGGCCGGGTCGACCTCGGCATCGGCCGGGCGCCGGGCAGCGACCCGGTTATCACGCAACTGCTGCGGATGTCGGGGACCACGAGTGACGTGGAGCGGTTCCCCGAGCACGTGCGCGACATCGCCCGCCTCGTGGGGGCGGAGGGCGCGACGGTTCAGTTCACCAGCGGCGGCACGTACGATGTGCGCGCGACCCCGGCCGCCACCGGCGCCCCAGAGATCTGGCTGCTCGGCTCGAGTGACTACTCGGCGCAGCTCGCGGCATCCCTCGGCCTTCCGTACGTGTTCGCGAACCACTTTTCCGGCGACGGCCTCGAGCGCGCCCTCGACCTGTACCGGAGCCAGTACCGGCCGAGCGACCGGCATCCCGAGCCACGCACGTTCCTCACCGCGAATGCGGTGGCCGCCCCCACGGCGGCCGAGGCCGCGGAGCGGGCGCTGCCGCAGCTGCGCAGCATGGCGCGGCTGCGCACGAACCAGCCGCTGCGGCCGCTGGAGACCGTCGAGCAGGCGCAGTCGGCGCCGATGGACGGGATGGCGCAGACGATCATGGACGGCATGCGCGCGAAGTGGTTCATCGGCACTGGCGCCGACGTCGCCGCCACGGTGCGGGAGTTCGCGGTCCGGTGGGGCGTGGACGAGGTGATGCTCTCGCCGATCGCGGGCGCGTACGACGGTGAGCCGATGGATGCCGCGCCCGGCCGCGTGCAGACGCTCGACCTGCTCGCCGGCGCGCTCGTCGGCTGAGTCGCCTCGGCCGAGCCGAGGGGATCGGCCGGCGCGAGGATCGCGCCGGCCGCAAAGGCCCTCGCCTCGGCCGATCTCCTCGCGTGGGCCGGCTGACACAACACCAGCCGATCGGCGCCGAACACCGACCGATCGGGGGATCCGGCACGCGGGCACGGCGGCGACGCTGGAGTGATGACACAGACCCTCCCCTCCGCCGCCGCACGCGAGGCCGTGCGCGCCGCGTTCCGCCCCGTCATCCTGCTCGTTTCCGGGTTCCTCGCCGTCAGCACGGGGATGCTCATCTTCCTCGCCGGCGCGTCGGCCGCCGGCGCGGGCTTCGAGGGCGCCATCTGGATCCGCTGCTCGCTCGTGCTGGGCAGCGCGACAGTCGTGCTCCTTTTCGCGGTCCGCGCCGCCCGCGGGTCGCGCCCCGCATGGACGCGACTGCGCATCGTCAGCGCCGCCGTCGTGGTCGCCATCGTCGTCATCGTGTCGATTCCCGGCTTCCTGCCGGACTGGGTCCGCGCCGAGCAGGCCCTGTGCGGCGTCCTGCTCCTGCCCGCGGCGATCCTCGTGAATCTGCCGCGCACCCGCGCGCTGTTCGCCGTCCGGGCGTAGGGTCGGCACGTGATCGACCCGCGCTGGCGGACCACGCTCGCCGTCGCCCCGTATATCGTGCTCGGGATGCTGACGGCGTTCGCGGTCCTCGCGGAATGGGGCGCGTGGGCGCGGCTGGCGCCGGCGCTCATCCTGTGCACCGCGTACGGGCTGAACATCCTCGTGATGCGGACGCTCCCGTTCGCGTGGCGCGACCGCCCCGCGGCGGTGGCGGCGTTCATGACCGTGGCGATAGCGCTGAACCTCGCGCTCGTGCTGCGCAACGGCACGTTCGGCTTCCTGGCGATAGCGACGTTCTCGTTCGCGTACTCGATCGTGGCGTGGCCGTGGGAGCTGCTGGCGGTGGCGGGCACGGCGGCGGTGGCCGGTCTCGCGCAGAGCTCCTCGTTCGGGCACGACGTCGCCGGTATCGGCGGCAGGATCGCGGTGATCCTGCTCAACATCGCGGTCATGTGCGGGATGTCGTTCGGCCTGCTCCTGGCCGAGCGCAGCGTGCAACGGGATGCCGTCGAGCACGAGCGGGCGCGCCTGGCCGGAGAGATCCACGACACCCTCGCTCAGGGGTTCACCGGCATCATCACGCAGCTGCAGGCCGCGGAGCAGGCCACCGACGATGACCTGCGCCGCCGCCACACCGACGCCGCACTGGCGCTCGCCCGCGACGGTCTTGCCGAGGCGCGGCGCTCGATGCAGGATCTGCGCCCGCTCGTCCTGCATGGCACCTCGTTGCCCGACGCGCTGACGAACGTCGCCGGGAGTTGGTCGGCGCGCACCGGGATCCCCGCGACCGTGACGACATCCGGCACCGCCCCGGCCCTGTCCACGGCGACCGAGGTGGCCCTGCTGCGCACCGCGCAGGAGGCGCTGGCAAACGTCGAACGGCACGCGGCCGCGCACCGGGTCACGCTCACCCTGCGGATGGATGCCGCCCGCATCCGCCTGGACGTGCGCGACGACGGCCGCGGCTTCGACTTCGTCGACAGCCTGCGGCATCCGTCCGACGGCACCGGCGGGTTCGGGCTGACCGCGATGCGCAACCGCCTCGCATCGGCGGCCGGCGAGCTCGTCATCGAGTCGCGGCCCGGGCACGGGACCGTTGTGCGCGCAGAGGTCCCCGCGTGAGCCCGGTCACCTTGCTCGTGGTCGATGACCACCCCGTCGTGCGCGACGGCATCGTCGGCATGGTCGCCTCCGCCGACGACATCGAGGTGGTCGGTGAGGCGGCCAACGGGGCCGAAGCCGTCGCCCTGGCCCAGGTGCTCGACCCCGACGTCGTGCTGATGGACCTGCGGATGCCGCGGATGGACGGCGTCGCCGCCGTCCGCGAGTTCGTGCGACTGCGCCTGCGCAGCCGAATCGTCGTGCTGACGACGTTCGACGCCGACGCCGACGTCCTCCCCGCGATCACCGCCGGGGCCACCGGGTACCTCCTGAAGGACGCGCCGCGTGACGAGCTGCTGCGCGCTGTCCGCGCCGCGGCGCAAGGCGGCACGGTGCTCGCACCCTCGGTCGCGTCCCGCCTCGTGCACCGGGTGCGCACACGCGACGAGGACCTCCTCACCCCACGCGAGCTCGAGATCCTCGCCCTGGTCGCGGACGGCGCCACGAACGGCGCCGCCGGCAGGGCCCTGCACCTGAGCGAGGCGACCGTGAAGACGCACCTGCTGAGCGTCTACACCAAGCTCGGCGTCGGCGATCGCGCCGCCGCTGTGGCCGAGGGCTTCCGCCGCGGCCTCCTGGACGGCTGACACGCTCCTTCGAAAGGCATCCCCATGCGCTCTTCGCTCTTCACGACGCAGACGACGTCCGACGGCGTCATCGAACATGACTTCTCGATCGGTGACGTCCCGGGCGTGCTCTGGGCCCCGCCGGCACCGCCCGCCGGGACGCCGCTGCTGCTGCTCGGTCACGGCGGCGGCCTGCACAAGCGTTCGCCCGGGCTCGTCGGCCGGGCGCGCGACGCCGTGCTTCGCGACGGGTTCATCGTCGCGGCGATCGACGCGCCGGGGCACGGCGACCGGCCGCGGAACGCCCAGGACCGGCGATGGGTGGACGAGATGCTGGCCGACCGCGCGGCCGGCCGCTCGATGGCGGCCACGATCACCGCATACAACGCGTCGCTCGCGGAACGGGCCGTGCCGGAGTGGCAGGCCACGATCGACGCGCTCACGGCACTGCCGGAGATCGGGCCGGACGCGCCCATCGGGTTCTCCGGGATGACCCTGGCCAGCGCGATCGGGATGCCGCTGGTGGTGGCCGATCGCCGCATCACCGCGGCGATCTTCGGCGGGGTATTCGTCTACGACGCGCTGATCGCCGCCGCGCGGCGGATCACGATCCCGATCGAGTTCCTGCTGCCGTGGGATGACCCCGAGATCAGCCGCGCGTCCGGGATCGGCCTGTTCGACGCGTTCGCGTCCGAGGACAAGACGCTGCACGCGTTCCCCGGCAGCCACTTCACGGTGCCGGTCGACCGCATCGACACGCGCTTCTTCGCCCGGCAGCTGATCCGGTAGCCGGCACCGGCGGCCTGAACGGTCAGTCTTCGGGGGCGCCGGAGATGAGCCCGCGCAGCCAGTCGCGCGCCTCCACGAACACGTCGTCCGCGTACCGGTCCGGGTAGTGCACAATCGCTCGGTCGGCGCGCGGGTACGACCCGAGGAACACGACATTGGGGCTGAAGCGGCGCAGCCCGAGCAGCGCGTCGGCCATCCGCTCGTCGAAGACGTGCCCGTCCGCGTCGATCACGAACCGGTAGCGTCCCAGTTCGTCGCCGATCGGGCGGGAGGCCAGCAGCGACAGGTTGATGCCCCGGGTCGCGAACTGCTCGAGCATGTCCAGCAGCGCGCCGGGGTGGTCGCCGGGCAGCTCGACGATCAGGGACGTCTTGTCAGCACCGGTGGGCGAGGGCGGTGCCACGGTGCGGCCGACCAGGACGAACCGGGTCACCGCGTTCGGGTTGTCACCGATGTCCTCGGCGAGCAGTTCGAGCTCGTGGTGGTCGAGGATCCCGGGCGGCGCTATCGCAGCATCCGCGTTCGTGGTCCCGTCCAGCATCTCGATCGCCGCCGCGACGTTGCTGGACGCGGGCAGGTGCGCGTGCGCAGGCAGGTGCGCCCCGAGCCACTGGAGGCACTGGGCGTAGGCGACGGGGTGGGCGGCGACGAGCGCGACATCCTCGAGCCTTGTGCCGGGAACGGCGACCAGCACGAACCGCACCGGGACGAGGTATTCGCCGATGATCCGCAGCCCCGGGATCGTCGCGAGCGCGTCCTGCGTCGTGGTCACGCCGCCGTCGACCGAGTTCTCGATCGCGATCATCGCGGCATCCGACCGGCCCTCGACGACGTCGGCGAGCGCCTCCGGAACGTTGCGCACGGGGTGCCAGATCTGGCCTCGCGCCTCGGGCACCTGCGCGAGTGCCGCCTCGGTGAACGTCCCCGCGGGGCCCAGATAGCTGTACGTGCGGCGGTCGGGCGGGGCGGCGGGCTCGGTCACGCGCTCAGCCTACTCGGCGGGTGATCCGGACGTCCCTCCCGGTGTCGCCCCCGCGCACAAGCAGGCAGACTGGGGGCATGAGTCGCGCAGGACAGCCCGCCGCCGAATCCGACCTCATCGACATCGACGAGGTCATCAACGCGTATTACGACCTCAAACCGGATGCCGCCGAGCCCCGCCAGCGGGTGGTGTTCGGCACGAGCGGGCACCGCGGGTCATCCCTGTCCCGCAGCTTCAACGAGGACCACATCCTCGCCACCACCCAGGCGATCGTCGACTACCGCAACGCGCAGGGCATCGCCGGCCCGCTGTTCCTCGGCCGCGACACGCACGGCCTGTCCCGGCCCGCCGAGCGCACCGCGATCGAGGTGCTGGTCGCGAACGGCGTCGACGTGCGCATCGACTCCCGCGACTCGTGGGTGCCCACCCCGGCGCTGAGCCATGCCATCCTCACGTACAACCGGGGGCGGGATGCCGACGACCCGGCGCGTGCGGACGGCATCGTCGTCACCCCCAGCCACAATCCCCCTGCCGACGGCGGCTTCAAGTACAACCCGCCCTCGGGCGGACCCGCGGACACCGACGCCACCGGGTGGATCGCCGACCGCGCGAACGCGCTGATCGCGAGCGGCCTGGACGAGGTGCGGCGCACCCGGTTCGCCGACATCGACTCGGGGATCCTGGACCGGTACGACTTCCGGCGCGCGTATGTCGCCGACCTCGGGGCGATCATCGACGTGGAGGCGATCCGCTCCGCCGGCATCCGCATCGGCGCCGACCCGCTGGGCGGGGCATCCGTGGACTACTGGGCGTTGATCGGCGAGATGTACGAGCTCGACCTGACCGTCGTGAACCCCGAGGTCGACCCCACGTGGCGGTTCATGACGCTGGACTGGGACGAGAAGATCCGGATGGACCCGTCGTCGCCGTCGGCGATGGCGGCCCTGGTCGCACGGCGCAGCGAATTCGACATCCTCACCGGCAACGACGCGGACGCCGACCGGCACGGGGTCGTGACCCCGGACGCGGGCCTGATGAACCCCAACCACTACCTCGCCGTCGCGATCGACTATCTGTACGCGCATCGGCCGGAGTGGCCGGACCGAGCTGCGGTCGGCAAGACGCTTGTGTCGTCGATGATCATCGACCGGGTCGCGGCGCGGCTGGATCGGCACCTGCTGGAGGTGCCGGTCGGCTTCAAGTGGTTCGTGCCGGGCCTGCTGGACGGATCGGTCGCGTTCGGCGGCGAGGAGTCGGCCGGCGCGTCATTCCTGCGCAGGGACGGCTCGGTGTGGACGACCGACAAGGACGGCATCCTGCTCTGCCTCCTGGCGGCGGAGATCCTCGCGGTGACCGGGAAGACGCCGTCGCAGCGGTACGCGGAGCTGGAGGCCGAGTTCGGCGCCTCCGCGTACCAGCGGGTGGACGCGCCGGCCACGCCCGCGCAGAAGGCTGCGCTCGGCCGCCTCTCCCCCGACGACGTCACCGCCACGACCCTGGCCGGCGAGCCGATCACCGCGAAGCTGTCGCGCGCACCCGGCAACGGTGCCCCGATCGGCGGGCTGAAGGTGCAGACCGAGCACGCGTGGTTCGCCGCGCGCCCGTCGGGTACCGAGGACGTCTACAAGCTGTATGCCGAGTCGCTGAAGGGCGCGGAGCACCTGCGTCTCGTGCAGGCGGAGGCGCGCGCGGTCATCGCCGCGGCGCTGGGCGGCTGAGCGCGCCCCGCCCCGCGCGCCGCGCGCCCCGCCGAACCCACTCCCTGTTGCCGAACCCACCCGCTATCGGCGATGGGTTCGGCGCTGGAGGGTGGGTTCGGGGCGATGCGCGGCGAGCGTCCGCCCCGCAGCGCGCAGCCAGCGGCCGGGGTCGGCGCGGGATGCGTCCGCGCTGCCGGCGAGGTCGGCCAGTGAGATGACCTCGGCGAAGGCGGAGGTGTCGGCATCCGACGCCACCCGCCCCGCGACCAGCGCGACCGGCACGCCGGCGGCATGAGCGAGCGCGGCGACGTGCGCGGGTGCCTTGCCCGCGGCGGACTGGCCGTCGTACGAGCCTTCCCCGGTGACGACGAGGGATGCCGCGGCCACGGCATCGCCCAGTCCGATCAACGCCGCGACCTCGGCCGACCCCGCCGCCACGCGCGCGCCCCACGCCTGCAACGCGAAGCCGGTTCCCCCTGCGGCGCCGGCTCCCGCGGCGGCGGGATCAGCGGCGGGAAGCGCCGCGGCGAGCGCCGCCGCGTAGTGCGCGAGCGCGGCATCCACGCCCGGGATGTCGCCGGACGCGAAACCCTTCTGCGGCCCGAACACGGCCGCGGCCCCGGTCGGGCCGAGCAGCGGGGTGCGCACGTCCGACAGCACGACGGCGGCGCCGGGCGGGAGAGCCCGCAGACCGGAGACATCCACGGTCTGGATCGCGGCGAGTCCGCGCGCACCCGGGGCGACGGTCCGGCCGGTCGCGTCGAGGAACCGCGCGCCCAGCGCCGCCAGCATCCCCGCCCCGCCGTCCGTCGACGCGCTGGATCCGATGCCGAGGATGAGCCGGGTCACGCCCCCCTCGAGCGCCGCGGCGATCGCCTGCCCGAACCCGGTCGTGTGCGCATCCCACGGCACCCGGTCGTCGCCGAGCAGTTCGATGCCGCTCGTGGAGGCCAGCTCGACGACACCGGTGCCGCCGGTCGCGTCCACCGTCGGCGGCAGCCGCAGCCACGCGGTGCCGTGCGCGCGCCCGTCCGGACCGGCGACGGTCAGCGGCATCCGCCGGGCGTCCGGCACCGCGGCGGCGAACGCGACGAGCGTGCCCTCGCCGCCGTCGGCCATCGGCCGCGCGACGATCACGACGTCCGGGTCGACGTCCCGCCAGCCCGCGGCCAGCGCGGCGCACGCATCCGCGGCCGTGATCGAGCCCTTGAAACTGTCGGGGGCCAGCACCACGGTGGTCACAGCGCGAGTCTAGGGCGGTGCGTCCGCGCGGCTCGACCCCGGCAGAATGGAAAGCGTCCGCGATCAGAGGAGTGACATGACCTGGCTTGTGACCGGTGGAGCCGGCTATATCGGCGCACACATCGTCCGCGCCCTCGCCGCCGCCGGAATCGAGCCCGTCGTGGTCGACGACCTGTCCAGCGGGCACGCGGCGTTCGTCCCCGACGGCGTCGCGTTCGTGCGCGGGTCGATCCTCGACCGCGAGCTGCTCGAGCGGACGCTGCGCGAGCACGCGGTGCAGGGCGTCATCCACGTCGCCGGGTTCAAGTACGCCGGGGTGTCGGTGCAGCGCCCGCTGCACACGTACGCGCAGAACGTCGAGGGCACGCGCGTCGTGCTCGAGGCGATGGCGGCGGCGGATGTCGCGAACCTCGTGTTCTCGTCGTCGGCGGCCGTGTACGGCACCCCGGATGTCGCCCTCGTGACCGAGGACACCGGGAAGCATCCCACCTCGCCGTACGGGCAGTCCAAGCTCATCGGCGAATGGCTGATCGCCGACCAGGGGGTCGCGACGGCCGGAGCCGCGCATCCGCTGCGGCACACGTCGCTGCGCTACTTCAACGTCGTCGGATCCGGCGACCCGACGGTGTACGACACGAGCCCGCACAACCTGTTCCCGCTCGTGTTCGAGGCGCTGCTCGAGGGGCGCGTGCCGAGGATCTTCGGCGACGATTACGCAACCCCCGACGGCACGAACCTGCGCGACTACGTGCACGTCGCCGACATCGCCGCCGCGCACGTGGTGGCCGCGCAGCGGCTGTCCGGCGGGGAGCCGATCGAGCCCGCGTACAACCTGGGCTCGCAGAACGGGCTCAGCGTGCGGGAGATCATGGACGCGATGGCCCGCGTCACCGGCATTCCGTTCACGCCCGAGGTCGCACCGCGCCGCCCCGGCGACCCCGACCGCATCGTCGCCACCGGCGAACTCGCCGCCCGCGACCTCGACTGGGCGAACCGATACACCGTCGACGAGATGGTGCGCAGCGGGTGGGAGGCGCGGCGGGCCGTCGCCTGACGGGTGGCCCGAGCGTGGGCCCATGAGTGGCGGCCCCGCCGGTTGACGGTCGCCCACGGAACGGGGGGAGAACCCGGCGGGCGTCGAGTGACGGCCGGTCGGGCCCCGTGTCGGCGTTCGTCTGAGACACGCCGCGATCCCGACGACCGCCCCGGCGTGGCGGGCAAGATCTCCGACGCCGGGCACGCCGGGTCGGCGAGCACGCCGAGCACGCCGAGTCAGCGAGCACGCCGGGCACGCCGGGTCAGCGGGGCGAGGGCCCCGTGCTCTCCCGCACGACAAGCCGCGCGGGGATCGTCTCGGGCGCCGGCCGGGCCGCGCCCTCGATGCCCGACACGAGCACGTCCACGGCGCGGGTGCCGAGCGCGGTGAAGTCCTGCCGCACCGTGGTCAGCGGCGGACGGTAGTCCGCGGCATCCTCCACGTCGTCGAAGCCGACCACGCTGACGTCGTCGGGCACGCCGCGCCCTGCGTCGGCGAGAGCCCGCAGCAGCCCGAGCGCCATCTGGTCGTTCGCCGCGAACACCGCAGTCACCGACGGATCGGCGGCGAGCAGCCCGCCGATGCGGTGGCCGGATGTCGCGGTCCAGTCGCCGCGCAGCGGCTCGGGCGCCACGGCTCCGGCATCGGCGAGCGCCGCGCGCCAGCCGCGGTCGCGCTCGTCGGCCGAGAACGAGCCGCGCGGCCCCGCGACATGGTGCACGGTCGCGTGGCCCAGCCCGAGCAGATGCGCCGTGGCCGCCCGCGCGCCCGCCGCGTGCGCGGTCTGCACGATCGCGAAGCCGACGGGACCGCCCGCGTCGGGCGCGTCGACCACGACCAGCCGCAGATCCGCAGGAACGTCGGCGCCGCGGAGGAGCGCCGTGGCCTCGTTGAGCACTATCGCGCCGTCGACGCCTTGATCGCGCAGCCGCTCGAAGGCCGCGCCGATCGGCGCGCCCGTGGCGAGCGAGGTTTCGCCGCCGAGCGTGACGACGGTGAGTGCATAACCGCGTGCGGCCGCGGCATCGGCCACCGCCTGCAGCATCCGCGAGTTGCCGACGGTCGCGAGCGATGACACCACCAGGCCGATCGTCTGCGAGCGGCCGGTGCGCAGGGCGCGCGCGGCGCGGTGCGGCCGGTAGCCGAGATGCTGCATGGCCGCCTCCACGCGTGCCCGCGTGACGGGGTCGACGCGCGGGCTGGCATTGACGACCCGCGACACGGTCTGGCCGGAGACGCCGGCCAGCGCCGCGACATCCGCCATCGACACGCGCCGCCCCGTCGTCTCCACCGCGCCCCCCATCTCCTGTCCGCGCCGCCTCGTGCAGAACTCCGCCGATCGCACGTGTGTTGACGATAACACAGGCGCTTGCTACCGTGTGATCGTCAACACGGAGGAGTTCCGCACATGCCCCTGGACATTCCCGGCGCCCCGGTGACCCTCGGCGCGGGCGTGGTCAAGCGCGCCACGCGTCTGGCCGACGGTCGCGAGCTCATCTACTACGACGACCCGGATACGACACTCGGCCCGGTCCGCGCCGCCGACACCCGCCCACTCGACGCGCGCCCCGAGACCGCGACGATGCGGCTGGATGTCCTCACCGGTGACTGGATCTCCGTGGCCGCCGCGCGACAGCACCGCGCGTTCCTGCCACCGGCGGAGCTCGACCCGCTCGCGCCGCAGTCGGCGACGAACCCGTCCGAGGTGCCGTCGCAATACGACGTCGCGGTGTTCGAGAACCGCTCGCCGTCGTTCGGCCCCGCTCTGGCCAAGCCTCATGGCGAGGCACCCGGCGCCGTGGACCCGCCCGAGGGTCTCGCCGACCTTGCGACCCTCAGCCTCGGCCGCGAGCGCACGAGCGTCGGCCGCTGCGAAGTCGTGTGCTTCAGCCCCGACACCACCGGGTCGTTCGGCACCCAGACCGTCACGCGCGCCCGCACCGTGATCGAGGCGTGGGCCGACCGCACCGCGGCGCTGTCGGCGCTGCCGGGCGTCGAGCAGGTGTTCCCGTTCGAGAACCGCGGCGAGGCGATCGGAGTGACCCTGGGCCACCCGCACGGCCAGATCTACGCGTACCCATACCTGACGCCGCGCACGCAGCGGACGCTCGGCAGCATCGACCGCACCTCCCCCGCGCTGTTCCAGGACATCCTCGACTTCGAGCGCGCGGGGCACCGCATAGTGCTCGAGGGCCTGCGGTGGACGGCGTTCGTTCCGTTCGCCGCCCGCTGGCCGCTCGAGGTGCACCTCATGCCGCACCGCCACGTGGCCGATTTCGCGCAGACGACGGATGCCGAGCGCGACGAGCTCGCGCGCCTGTACCTGTTGCTGCTGCGCGGCGTCGACGCTCTGTACGACACGCCCACCCCGTACATCGCCGCCTGGCACCAGGCGCCCGTGCACGTCGCGCGCGACGCGTACCGCCTGCACCTGGAGCTGACCAGCCCGCGGCGCGCGGCCGACAAGCTGAAGTACCTCGCGGGATCGGAGGCGGCGATGGGCGCCTGGATCGGCGACATCCCGCCCGAGACGTCCGCGGCGCGCCTGCGCGCGGCGCTCGAGGGAGTGTCCCTGTGACGGCGAGGGATGCCGCGGCGGCTCTGTTCGCGAGCATGACGGATCGGCCGGCGGCCGGTTCCTGGTCGGCGCCCGGGCGCGTGAACCTGGTCGGCGAGCACACCGACTACAACGACGGCTTCGTGCTGCCGTTCGCGATCGCGCATCGCACCCACGCCGTCGTCGGCCGGCGCGACGACGCCCGCATCCGGGTCGCGTCGACGTTCGCGGACGCACCGGTGGAGGTCACGCTCGACGAGCTCGAGGCCCTCTTCCCGAGCGAAGGCGCCCCGCGCGTCGCGGAGTGGGCCGCGTACCCGCTGGGCGTCGCCTGGGCGCTGCGCCACGCGGCCACCGCGCCGCCTGTCGGCGTAGACATCGCGATCGCGTCCGACGTGCCGGTCGGGGCGGGGCTGTCGTCGTCGGCCGCGATCGAGGGGGCCGTGGCATCCGCCCTCACCGACGTGTGGGGGCTGGGGCTCGACCCGGTCGCCCTCGCCCGTGTCGGCCGCCGTGCCGAGAATGAGGCCGTGGGCGCCCCGACCGGGATCATGGACCAGATGGCGTCGATGCTGGGCCGCGCGGATGCCGCGATCTTCCTGGACTGCCGGTCACTGCACGCCGAGGTCGTGGATCTGGGGTTCGCGGCCGCGGGGCTGGAGGTCGTCGTGATCGACACCGGCGTCACGCATGCGCACGCCACCGGCGGGTACCGCGACCGACGGGAGGCGTGCGAGCGGGGTGCGGACACGATGGGCGTGCGCGCGCTCCGCGACCTGTCGGTGGCGGACCTCCCGCGCGCCGAGCAGGCGCTGGATGCCGAGACGTTCCGCCGCGTGCGCCATGTCGTGACCGAGAACCAGCGGGTCCTCGATGCCGTGCGGATGCTGCACGCGCACGGCTCTGCCCAGATCGGTCCGTTGCTGGACTCGTCGCACGCCTCGTTGCGCGACGACTTCGAGATTTCGACGCCGGAGCTGGACACCGCCGTCGACGCCGCGCGCGCCGCCGGCGCGATCGGCGCGCGGATGACCGGCGGCGGGTTCGGCGGCGCCGCGATAGCGCTGACTCCGCACGACTGTGTCGACGCGGTGCGCGATGGCGCATCCGCGGCGTTCGTCTCCGCCGGCTATCCCGCCCCGCACGTGTTCACCGTCACGCCGTCCGAAGGCGCCCGCCGCGACGCGTGACGTCCCGCTTCCGGCCCCCCTTGCGCGAGGCATCCCCCAACTCCGCGAGGCATCCCTCAACTTCGCGAGACATCCCTCAACTCCGCGAGACATCCCTCAAGTGCGCGAGGCATCCCTCACGCGCCACCGCTGCCTCGCGCGTTTCGGGGCTGCCTCGCGAGTTTCGGGGCTGTCTCGCGAGTTTCGGGGCTGCCTCGCGGTTCGCTGAAACTCGCGCCGCGCGCCTACTTCGCGGCGATTACGACGCTCGCGTCCGGCATCCGCGTCCGCATCACCGCTATCGCCTCGGCGTTGTCGTCGACGAGCACGGCGTGCCGGCCGAGGGATGCCGCGACCGCGCCGGTGGTGCCGCTGCCGGCGAACAGGTCCAGCACGGTGTCGCCTTCGCGGGTCGATGCCTGCACGATCCGGCGCAGGATGCCGGCGGGCTTCTGCGTCGGGTAGCCGGTCTTCTCGCGCCCGGTCGTCGGCACTATCGTGTGCCACCAGACATCGGTCGGCAGCTTGCCGCGTGCGGCCTTCTCGGGGGTGACCAGTCCCGGTGCCATGTACGGCTCGCGGTCCACGGCGGTCGAGTCGAACCAGTACCGCTTCGGGTCCTTCACGTACACGAGGATCGTGTCATGCTTGGCCGGCCAGCGGCGCCGGGACTTCGCGCCATAGTCGTACGCCCACACGATCTCGTTGAGGAACCGCTCGCGGCCGAACAGTGCATCCATCAGCACTTTCGCGTAGTGGGCCTCGCGGTAGTCGAGGTGCAGATACAGCGTGCCGTCGTCGGCCAGCAGCCGCCACGCCTCGCGCAGCCGCGGCTCCAGGAATCCCCAGTAATCGTCGAACCGGTCGTCGTACGCGCGCAGGTCGCCGCGCAGCCGCTCGTACTCGCGCCCGTGGAACCCGCGACGCACGATCCGCGGCTCGTCGACAGGTCCGTCCGGGTCGGGGACGGGGTCCCGGGATGCCGCCGTCCGCGCGGTCTCCACAGAGCGCTGCCGCACCCGGCCGGTGTTGAACGGCGGGTCGAGGTAGACGAGCGTGAACGACGCGTCGGGCAGGGAACGAGCGATGCGGAGGTTGTCGCCGTAGTGGATCTCGACGCTCCCTCGTGGCGCCACGGCGCCCGCGTCCACGGGGTCGACCGCGGTCATGGCACGCGGTGCAGCCACGCGTCGGTGGCGAACTTCGACGCCACGAGCGCTTCCGCCTCGAGATATTCCTCTTCGGTGATATGCCCCGTCGTCGCGCCGTACAGGTTCGTGAAAGTGTCGAGGAAGCGCTCGATGATGGCCTCGCGCGGCAGGCCGGTCTGGCTGCGCAGCGGGTCGACGCGCTTGGCCGCCGACACGGTGCCCTTGTCGCTGAGCTTTTCGCGGCCGATCCGGAGCACCTCGGTCATCACCTGGCCGTCCATGTCGTAGCTGAGCGTGGCGTGGTGCAGGACGCCCCCGTTGGCGAGCCGCTTCTGGGCGGCACCGCCGATCTTGCCGCTGGGCCCGGCGATGTCGTTGAGCGGCTGGTACACGGCGTCGATGCCCAGGGAGCGCAGCGCCTGCAGCACCCAGTCGTCGAGGAACGCGTACGAGTCGGCGAACGTCATCCCGGCGACGAGGGATGCCGGCACGTACAGCGAATACGTGACGATCGAGTTCGCGCCCATCATCATGGCCCCGCCGCCGGAGATCCGCCGCACGACGTCGTATCCGTGCATGCGCGCCCCGTCGGGGTCGACCTCGTTGCGCAGCGACTGGAACGAGCCGATCACGACGGCCGATTCGTTCCACTCCCACATCCGCAGCGACGGATTGCGCCGGCCGTCGCCGACACGGGTGGTGAGCACTTCGTCGAGAGCGAGGTTCATGCGCGGCGACACGGGCTTCTCGTGCAGGATCTCCCAGGAGAAATCCCGCCAGCCCGGAGCCGTCACGAGCGCCCGGCGCACGGCGGTGCCCACCGATTCCGGAGTGAAGCCGAGCAGCTGCGCGCCTTCGGGGAGTGCGGAGCGGACCGCGGCGGCGATGGCCGCGACATCCGCGGTCTCTGGCAGCCCGGTGACGGCGGCGTCGATATCGGCGAGCGCATCGTCGGGTTCGAGGAAGAAGTCCCCCGCGAGATGGAAGTCGGCGATGTGGCCTTCCCGGACGTCGAGGTCGACGACGACGAGTTTTCCTCCGGGGACCTTGTACTCACCGTGCATGCTCCCAGCCTAGGGCCGGTAGTGTAGGGGTCGCGGCCTCGGCCGCTGCGTCGTCGATGCGCGCTCCTGCCAGGGTTCCGGCCCGGTGCAGACCTTCTTCGAACGGCGATCCCGTGCATCCGCACATGCGCCGTCCGGCGCCGCCGCATTCTGCGCACCGACCTGTGTGCGCCCTCCCGAAAGCATCCTGTGACTTCCTTCCTCTCGCTCGGCGTTCCCGAGCCCCTCGCCGCCGTCCTGTCCGCCGAGGGCAAGACCGACGCGTTCCCCATTCAGGCCGACACGCTGCCCGACTCGCTGTCCGGCCGCGACGTGCTCGGCCGCGGCCGGACCGGCAGCGGCAAGACGATCGCGTTCGCGCTTCCGCTGGTGGCGCGGCTCGCGGCGTCCGCTCGTCCACGTCGGGCGGGTCGCCCGCGCGGCCTCGTCTTGGCTCCGACGCGCGAGCTGGCGTCACAGATTGCGGCGACCGTGGCCCCGCTGGCCCAGGCCGTGGGCCTGACGGTGACGACGGTGTTCGGTGGTGTGAGCCAGCGCCCGCAGGAGCAGGTGCTCGGTCGCGGCGTCGACATCGTTGTGGCGTGTCCTGGGCGCTTGGAGGACCTGAAGAAGCAGGGCATCGTCGACCTCGGCGCGATCGAGATCACGGTGCTGGACGAGGCCGACCACATGGCCGACCTCGGGTTCCTGCCCGGTGTGACGCGGATCATGGCGGCGACTCCGGTGGTCGGACAGCGGATGCTGTTCAGCGCGACCCTGGACCGCGGTGTGGACAAGCTCGTGGCCCGGTTCCTGCACGACGCGGTGTCGCATTCGGTGGACGATGCGTCGGTGCCGCAGGGCGTCATGACCCATCGCGTGTTCGTGGTGCCGGACGGCGACGACAAGACAGCGCTCGTGCGTCACCTCGCGTCCGGGCGAGGCCGTCGCATCCTGTTCACCCGCACGAAGCATCAGGCCAAGCGGCTCGCGAAGCAGCTGACCGCGGCCGGCATCCCGGCGGTCGACCTGCACGGCAACCTGTCGCAGAACGCGCGAGAGCGCAACCTCGCCGCGTTCGGCGCGGATCCGGCGGATGGCGGCGTCCGGGTGCTGGTGGCGACGGATGTCGCGGCCCGCGGTGTGCACGTCGACGACGTGGAGCTCGTGGTGCACGTCGACCCGCCAGTGGAGCCCAAGGCGTACCTGCACCGCTCGGGCCGCACGGCCCGCGCGGGGGCCGAGGGCGTCGTCGTCACGGTCACGCTCGACGAGCAGCGCCGCGACGTCACTGATCTGCTGCGCCACGCGAAGCTGACCGCGCCGTTCGAGTCGGTGACGGCCCACGACGAGACGGTGTCGGCGCTGGTCGGGGAGCCTGCGCCGCGGGTCGAGCCGAAGGTCGCTGCGGGAGGGGCTGCCGGTGGTGGCCGCCCTTCGGCGGGCGGCAGTCGCTCCGGAGGCAGTCGCTCCGGTGGCGGTGCTTCGGCCGGTGGCCGGTCGGGCGGTGGTCGCTCCGGCGGCGCTGCGCGGGGGTCGCGCGGCGGGCGATCCGGTGAGCAGGCCGCCCAGCGCGGCGCTTCCGGGGGCCGCTCCGACGGATCGGCGGCGCAGCGTCGCCGCGGCAGCGCGGACGGGTCTGACGCGGGCCGCTCGATGGCTTCAGGCGCGAGCCGGCGGAACGAAGGCAACGGCGGCCGCGCGAGCGAGACCGGCCGCGGATCCGCCGCACGAGGCGGCAAGGGCCGCGCGACGTCCGGCCGGACGCAGTCGCACGCCCCCGCCGCGCAAAGCGGGCGCACCGCGTCGGGCAAGCCGACGATCGGCGCCACCGTGGGCGCCATCCGCGGTTCGCGCCGCGCGTCGCACCCGGGCGGTCGCTGAGCCTCGGCACCGTGTCTCAGAAGATGCGGCCTCTCGCGGCGCTAGGCCGCATCTTCTGAGACACCGCCGGCGGACGTTGCAGAACATGCCGGTTGTCGCAGGGCCAGGGCGCATCTTGTGTGACATCCCCAGCACGGATGCCGCCCATCCCGACGACCCACGCCGCGCGGCGGCGTCGGCTGTCCGCCGGCGTCAGGCGCCGCGAACACCGCGTCGCAGAACGTGCGGCCCGTCGACTCCTTAGTGCGCATCTTCTGCGACACGTCCCGATGAATGTCGCACAACATGTGGATTGCGGCGGTCGCAAACCGCATCTTCTGCGACATCCCGGCCGGAACGGCACACAACGCGCGACCAGGAGCCGGCGCACGCCGCGTGTTCTGCAACACGGACCTGCGCGTCCCGTCTCCTCAGCCGCGCGCCGGGAACCTCGCGTCGAGCCACGCGATCACGTCCGCGCGCACCTCGGCCTGTGCCACCTCGTTGAAAAGCTCGTGCCGCGCGTCCGGATACACCAGCGTCGTGACATCCGTGAACCCCGACCGCGTGCGATACGCCTCCGCGAGCCGGTGCACGCTGCGGGGCCCGCCGACCGGATCGTCCCGTCCGACGATCAGCAACAGCGGGATGTCGCGGCCCAGGTCCTTGCGCGGCCGGCCGAACAGCCGCGCCGCGTCGATGGGCCCGAACAGGCGCAGCAGCGGCGTCGCCACCGTCAACGGATCGGCGACGAACTCCTCCGCGACCCGCAGGTCGGACGAGAGCCACGCCAGGCCCGTGGCATCCGTCGCCTTCCACTTCGCGTTCAGGTCCCCCGCGTTCAGGGCGCCGGGCACCCGCAGCGCGGAGCCGGACAGGATGATCCCGTCGTACGCCTCCGGGTGCGCGTTGACGAGGATCTGGGCAAGGAACGAGCCCCAGGAATGGCCGAGGATCACGAGCGGCAGGTCGGGGTTCTCGTCGCGGATCAGCTGCGTGAAAAGCCACGAGGCGTCGACGGCGGCGCGATGCCCGCCGACGCCGAGCCGGCCGAGGCGGCTCGCGTCGCCGCCGTGCTGCTTCATTCCGGTCCGCCCGTGGCCGCGGTGGTCGTCGGCATAGACCGTGAAACCGTCGGCCGTGAGGGCCTCGATCAGGGCTCGGTAGCGGCCGGCGTGCTCGCCCACACCGTGCAGCAGCTGGATCACCGCCCGCGCCGCGCCCTGCGCGGGGTGCACGTCGTAGACGATGGAGACGCCGTGTGCGTCGGTGAACTCGGGCATGGCGGGAGCCTAGCGAACTCCCCACCCCGAAGGGATTTACTTAGCAAGACTAATAAGCTAGACTAAGCATTAGTATGGTGGAGTCGGCGGATCACACGGAAGTCCTGGATGAGGATGCCTTCGCCGCGCGCGATCTGCGCATGGCGACGTTCCGACTGAGCCGCCGGCTGCGCGCAGAGCGCGCGCTGGACACGATGAGCGATGCGCAGTTCGCGGTCCTGGCCACCCTGCGCGCGCACGGCCCCCACACGCTGGGCGAGCTCGCGGAACGCGAGCGGGTGACGTCTCCCTCGATGAATCGCACCGTGAACTGCCTGGAGGAGGCCGGCTGGGTCACCCGGACGCCCGACGACGTGGACCGGCGCAAGGTCAACATCCAGATCACCGACGCCGGCCGCGACCTGGTCACCGAGACGGTGCGCCGCCGCGACCTGTGGCTCGCGAACGTCGTGGCCGGGCTCTCCCCCGCGCAGCGCCGCACGCTGACCCGCGCCGCCGCGATCATGAGCGAGGTGGCCGCCCGATGAAGGCGATGTTCCGCTCCCTCGGCCTCTTCAACTACCGGGTCTGGTTCATCGGCGCGCTGATCTCGAACATCGGCGGCTGGATGCAGGCCACAGCCCAGGACTGGGTCGTGCTCACCGAGCTCACGCACAACGACGCCACCGCGATGGGCGTCACGATGGCACTGCAGTTCGGGCCGCCGCTTGTGCTTGTCAGCATCACCGGATGGGTCGCGGACCACTTCGATCGGCGCAAGCTGCTGATGTGCACGCAGAGCGCGCTGGGTCTGCTCGCGATCACCGTCGGCATCCTGCTGCTGACGCACGTCATGACGCTGCCGATGATGTGGACGTTCGCCGGACTGTTCGGCGTCGCGAACGCGTTCGACAGTCCCGCGCGACAGGCGTTCGTGTCGGATGTCGTCTCCCGCGAGAACGCGGCGAACGCCGTCGCGCTGAACTCGGCATCCTTCAACACCGCACGCCTGATCGGTCCGGCGGTAGGCGGCGTCATGATCGTCCTGGTCGGCACCGGCTGGATGTTCATCGTGAACGCGGCGACGTTCGTGGCGATGCTGATAGCGCTGTCGATCATGCGGACGGACGAGCTGCAGCCGCGCGTGAAGGCGACGGATGCCACGCGCCTCGCGGACGGCTTCCGGTACGTGGCGCGCCGCAACGACCTCATCGTGCTGTTCGTGATCGTGTTCCTGATCGGCGCGTTCGGGATGAATTTCGCGATCTTCGCCTCGACGATGGCGCTGGAATTCGGGTTGAAGGCGGACGGGTACGGTGCGCTGAGCTCGCTGCTGGCGATCGGGTCCCTCGCCGGCGCGCTGATGGCGGCCCGGCGGGAACGGGCGCGGATCCGCGTCGTCATCTATGCCGCCGGCGGTTTCGGCCTGGCCTCGCTGGTCTCGTCGCTCATGCCGGTGTACTGGATGTACGGCGCGATGGTCGTGTTCGTCGGATACGCCACGGTCTCGATGCTGACCACCGCCAACGGCTACGTGCAGACAACGACGGACTCGCAGCTGCGCGGACGCGTGCTGGCGCTGTACATGGCGGTCATCATGGGATCCACGCCCGTCGGCGCACCGATTGTCGGGTGGGTGGCGACGGCGTTCGGCCCGCGCCTGGCGATCCAGGTGGGCGGCACGGCCGGGATCGTCTCGTGCATCATCGGCGCGGTGTGGCTCGTGACCTCCGGCCGGATGCATCGCAGCACCGAGCGGCGGTTCGCGCTCGTGATCGACGAGACCCGTCCCATCCGGGTCGTCGAGCGGATAGCGCCGGAGGAGTTCAGCGACGAGATAGCGCAGACCACCCCGATCAAGCTGCCCGGTGGCGACCTGGATGCGGCGCTGCATCCGCACCGCGGCGACGGCGCGCGCCCGTAAGATGCTGACCCTCGCCGACCTCGTCGTGCGGGCGATGGCGTGGCGGCTCGCCCGCACCGGCGGGCCGGTCGATCCGCGCGCCGACGTGGACACCGCGTCGTTGCAGCGGCGGTTCCCGGAGCTCGCGGATGTTCAGCTCAGCGATGTGCGGGTCGTGGGTCCGCACGGCCCTGTTCCGACGCGCCTGTACCGGAAGCGGGATGCCGGGGCCCGCAACGCCCTGGTCTGGGTGCACGGCGGTGCCTTCGTGGGCGGCACGCTGGAGATGCCGGAGTCGAACTGGGTCGCCCTCGCGTTCGCCGCGCGCGGCATCCCGGTCCTTGCCGTCGACTACCGCAAGGCGCTGCGCGGCACGCGGTTCCCCGTGCCCATGGACGACGTGCACGCGACCTGGGTCCATGCGACGGCGGGTGCGGAAACGCTGTTCGGGGTGGATGCCGCGCACGTGCATTTCGGAGGGGCCAGCGCCGGGGGCACGCTGGTCACCGGGGCAACCCTCCGGCTGCGCGATGAGGGTGGCCGGATGCCGGCATCCGTCGTGCTCGCGTACCCGATGCTGCACCCGGACCTGCCGCCGAACACGGCCGAGACGCTCGCGCTCACCGCGACCATGCCGGCGCGGCTGCGATTCCGCCCGGCCGTCGTGCGGGCGCTCGCGAAACACTACGCCGGGGCGCGCGGCATCCGGGACCCGCACGCATTCGCCGGAGTGTCCACCGACCTGCGCGGATTCCCGCCGACATATCTGCTGGTCGCGATGATCGACGACCTGCGCTCCTCCGGCGACCTGTTCGCCCGGCAGCTGCGGGATGCCGGTGTCCGCGTCGAGCTGTACGCGGAGCGCAGCGCCACGCACGGGCACCTCAACCACCCCGAAGCGGCCTCTGCGCAGCGCAGCGTGCGGCGGATGATCGGATGGGTGGACGGGTTCGGGTAGACCGGCAAACATATCGGCACGGAACTGCCCGCCGTTATTGGCTCGCCGGGCACGTGAAGGTGTGCACACCCGGGCCCACGTCGGTGGCCGTCCCATCAGGCAGGATCACCCTTCCCGTGGTGCCCCCCGGAAGACGCACGGTCGTCGTCATACCGGACTCGGCGATGGTCCACTCGCACGAGATCGTCCCGTAGGGGCAGTCGTGCCGGGCACGATGCCGCTCACGTCGGTCGCGATGCGCGGGCAGGAGATCGGCGAGGTCGGAATCGAGCTCCTGCGCACTGAGTTGACCGATGCGGTCGCGACCCATCGCCACGTCGCCGTGACGCTGCAACCGGAACTCGTCATCCGGGAAAGCACGGTCGGCCGCTAGATCCCGCGCATCCAGTCTGGCGGCGCCTCAGCCTGCCCACTTGACCGAACGACTTACATATCAACAATGACGGCGCACGCTGCGCACGCACTCTCTTCGTCCCAGACGGCGGTCAGCTCGCACTAATGCGTCGAAGAACGCGCCACTCGGTTTGCCGTGCGGTTCAAGTGATCGCGCATGATCGCACTGGCACCGTCGATGTTGCGTGCGGCGACCGCACTAATGAAACGCCGGTGCTCCTCCACGCCACTAAGGTCATGGTGCGCAGCCTTCTCCAGCGACTGCAGAATCGGCTGTCTGATCGACGCGAGGAGCAGGACGATCGCTGGGCTGTGCGCCGCTTCCGCCACCCGCATGTGGAAGTCGAGTGAGGCGTGCACGTCGTAGTCGCCCCGCTCACGGCTGGCATACGCCCCATCGCAGAGAGCCTGGAGATCCGCGATGTCCTCCTCTGTCGCCCGTCTGCAGACCAGAGGCACCACACCCAGCTCGAGCACGGTTCGCGCCTCCGTGATCTCTTCCGCACTCAATGCGGAAAGCGACAGCAGATCGCCGATTCCGCCGCGAACCACCTCGACGGACGGCACCGTCACGGTGGCTCCGCCGCCGACGCCGACTTTGACCTTGATCAGGCCGTTCGTCTCGACGATGCGCAATCCCTCCCTGAGGGTCATCCGGCTCACACCGAGCCTCTCGCACAGTTCGCGCTCCGGGGGCAGTCGATCACCCACGGCGATCTGCCCCTCTTGGATCATGAACCGAATCCGATCGGCTACCGCCTGTGACGAACGCTGCGCCTCGATGGGAGCGAAGAGTTCCGGCGACACCGTCTTGGATGCTCTCTTACGACCCAGATCCGTCATCTTCGCCCTCAACTCATCGGCTTCTCCGCGGCTCCACCTTGGCGCCCCTTGCGCGAGAACAACGAAACAAATGCAGGAGTCGAGATCACGAGACTCGTGATTCCGGCGGCGATCGACGCGCTGGGCAAGAGCATAACAAGCCCCGCCGTACCCAGAGGGGACACCAGGAGGCACGTCGACCGAAACGCGCCCATCACGGCGATCACACGCCCACGGTCATCGGGGCCGACCGAGTCCGCGGCGAGTGCGAGGCCGATGGTCTGCAGCACCCCCGCGCCTGCTCCCGCCACCGCCAGCGCCACCCCCACCAGCATGATCGGGCCGGGAAACAGGACTGCCACCGCCATCCCCAGTCCCGCGCTCGCGGTTCCGATCATGTTCGCCACACGGGGACCCTTCGCCTGCACCCGTCCCGCGACCGCGGTCCCTCCCAGGGACGCGAGGTTCGTCAGAGTCACGAGGACTCCGACCACGGGGATCGAGTGCCCTGCCGCCGTGAGGATCACGGGAAGGTAGGAGTTCAGCACGCCACGCCACGCGCCGGCCACAGCCGTCATGCTCGCGGCGGTGCGCACGCCTGGCGATGAAGTCCACCGCCCATCCCCATCCCCGTCTTTCGCGCGGGGCTTCGCCGCGAACGGCTCGAAACGCGCCAGCGCCAGCGCCGGCAGCAGTGCGAAGCCGGACAGGCCGGCAGCGATCAGCATCCCCCCGGGCAGCGACCAGCCCCCGACGACACCGGCGAGAACCGGGCCGATCAGCTGGCCAACGCCCTGCACGACGTTGAACCTCGACAGCGCAGCCACCGCGGAGTCCGAGCCGCGAACGACGTGGGTCTGAGCACCTGTCCAGAAGTAGGCCCGCGCCACACCCTGCAGCAGCTGCTGCACGACGAACGCCCACAGCGCGGCGCTGAACCACAGCACCGTGCACGAGATCACGGACAGGATCGTGGCGACGACGATGAAGTACTTGGTCGGGAAGCGGCTCATCAACGCGCCCATTCCGACGCGGGCCACGGTCTGCGAGACCGCCGAGATCGCGACGATGATCCCTACGACGCCGATGGGATGGCCCGCATGCACCGCCAGGAGTGGCACGACGATCCCGATGACGCCTTGCGCAGTCGAGAACGTGATGTTGCCCAACTGGGTGAACACCTGGTCACGGATCCTCGACGAAGACGGGCCCGATGGGTCTGATCCGACGATCCCGGACATGGCACCCCCTCAGGCTGATAATCGTAATGGTTAGACCATAATCATGCCGAAGAACGTGATAAAGTTCTGGCTCTAGGAGAAAAAGTTTCTGTAGTATGAAATGTATTGAACCGCAAGGGGGGTGTCATGAACACAAACCATGTCGGGGTCGTGGGGCTCGGTGTAATGGGAAGGACTCTCAGCGAGGGGCTCATCGCGGCCGAGCACCCGGCCAGCGTCTGGGACCGCCACTCGGATCGCATCGCCATGACCGCGATACTCGGGGCGGCACCCACCATGAGTCCGAAGCACCTCGCCGAGCAGACCGACGTCATCTTCCTCACACTGCCGAACCCCGCCGCCGTCCGCGAGGTTCTCTTCGATGGAGAGGACGCCCTCACGAGGGGCCTCCAGCCGAGCGCGCTCATCATCGACATGTCGACGAGCGACCCCGCCCTGGCGCATGAGGCGGCGCAACGGATCTCGGAGCTCGGAATCGGTGCGCAGTACGTCGACGCTCCTGTCTCAGGGAAGTCCCCGAAGCTCACCGTCATGGTCGGTGGGACGCCAGGCACGCTTCGCGACGCCGAGGCCATCGTCAACGACATCGCCACCTCGATCATCTACACCGGCGCGATCGGCCAGGGGTTCGCGACGAAGCTCGTGCATCAGCACGTCAAATACGCCACGCACCTCGCCGTCTGCGAAGCTCTGTTCATCGCCGAGAAGGCGGGACTCGATATCCCGCTGGTCATCGAAGCCCTGGAGAAGTCCACCGGCGTCGAGGGAGGCTTCAAGAGCGCGGTCGAGTACTACAAGGGCAACAAGCGCGGAATCGCCGCACGCGCGCCATCGACGACCATCGCCAAGGACATGAACCTCGCCTCCGCACTCGCCGCATCGGTGTCGACCGAGAGCGCGACGCTCCTCGCGACGGCGGAGTTCTTCACCGCAGTCGTCGCCTCCGAATACGCGAAGAAGCCGTACCCCGAGAGCACGAAGCTTCTCCAGTCCCTGCGCAGCAGAGCGGAGGCGAGCGCGTGACCCTCGGCGCAGAAACCCGAGTGAAGCTCGCCCAGGCGTGCCGGATCATCGCGAACGCAGGGCTGGCAGAGGACATCCTCGGGCACGTGAGTCTCCGCACAGATGACGGAATCGCAATCCGCTGCCGCGGACCACGGGAGAGCGGGCTGCTGTTCACCGTCGCAGACGACATCCATGAGGTGATCACCGGAGTTCCGTTACCGGGAGGCTATCAAGCCCCTAACGAGCTTCTGCTGCACGCCGAGGTCATGCGCATCCGTCCCGACGCGCAGTCGGTCGTGCATGCCCACGCGACATCGGCCGTCGCCGCCGACCTGGCCGGCATCGCCCTGGCGCCGATCGTGGGCGCGTACAACATCCCGGCGATGCGAATGGCAGCCCGGAGCATCCCGGTGTATCCGCGCAGCCTGCTCATCAATACGGACAGACTCGGACACGACGTCGCATCGGCGTTGGGAGACGCCCCCGCTCTGATCCTGCGAGGCCACGGCATCATCACGGTGGGTCGGACGATCGAGGAAGCCGTCGTGCGCGCCATCAACATCGAGATCCTCGCCCGGATGCACGTGCTCGCCAGCGTGAACGGGGACATCTCCTACCGCATCTCCGATGAGGATTTCGCCGCCACTCCCGATCTCGGCTCCACGTTCAACGACGGATACGTGTGGCAGCACCATCTCGCCCGGCTGGCACATGCGGGACTCGCCCTGACCTGACCGTCGACGGCGCGCCGGCACACGACCGAAGCCGTCGGGAGCACGCTCCCGACGGCTTCGGTCGTGCAGGACTTCAAAGATTGAACACGCGTCGTGCATTCTCGCCGAGGATCTGACGCTTCGCCTGATCGGACAGGAACGGCAGATCGAAGATCGTGCTCGGCAGGTTGAAGTCCCAATGCGGATAATCCGACGAGTACATCAGCTGCGTCTCGGCTCCGATCATCCGGAACGTCTGCTCCAGAGCCCTGATGTCTCCCGTCTCCATCGGCTGCGTCGTGTAGTAGAAGTTCTCCCTGATGTAGTCACTGGGGAGCTTCTTCAGCAGCGGGGCCTCGGACGTACGCATCATGTACTCGTTGTCGAGCCGCTGCGCGAGGAACGGGAGCCAGGCCAGGCCGCTCTCGATCCACACCACTTTCAGCTTCGGAAAACGCTCAGGGATGCCATTCATGATCATGTTCGTGAGGTGGACCATGTTGTACAGCACGAAACCTAGCGAGTGCACGGAGATGAACTTGTTCATCCCCTCGAAGATGCGCTCCATATCGTTGTAGATGGCGTGGAATCCGACGGGGAGACCGCGCTCTTCCAGTTCACGGTAGATCGGAGCAAACGAGTTGTCATGCACCGGCTTGTGCCGGCCGCTGGCCACCATGAAGCCGACCACGCCAGGCGCATCGCCGAACTTGTCGATCATCCTCAGGCATGCCTGAACATCGTTGAGCGGCAGATAGATCATGGTGCGGATGCGAGTGTCGTGAGGAAGGATCTCCTCGGTCAGCCAGCGGCTGTAAGCCCAGCTGAGCTGCGCTTCCATGCTCGTGTCGGGGTTGAGACCGAGCTGCAGCATCGGCGTCGGGAATACGATCTGGACGTCGATTCCAATGCTCTCCATCTCGCGACGGATGAGAGCGACATCCCTGGGGACATCGTCTCCGACCTCCTCCTGACGACGTCGCGGGTATCGCACGATACGGCCCGACACGTGCTGATTGCTCTGCGCGGAATGATAAAGACTGACAGGGCGCCCATGCCGGTCCTGCCCCTGCGCACGATGTCTGAGCACGGGGTCCTCGATGTACTTGACGATGTCGGCCCAGGCCTCGGTCTCGTAGTGGTGGGCGTCGGTGTCGACGATGTAGTAGTCGTCGAGGCCGCGTTCGTCGGCTTGCAGCCTGGCATTGCGCATGTGCTCGGTCGTATTGAATCCGGCGCGTTCGCCGGACGCGATCGTCCGCGCGAGATCGGCCGCGCTCGTCGCGCTGTAGTCACTGGGCATGCGCGCCTCCTGCCGAGGGCTTGATGCCGAGACCGCGCCAGATGCTCAAGTCGACCAGCTCGAGTTCGCCGGCCTCCAGAAGATCCGTTGCGACCATAATGATCTCGGTGGCGTTCAGCTGCTCACTCGCGAAAGGGTGGATCTGCACGCCCTCTTCACGCCGGGCCGCATACGACTTCAGAGCATGGCCGATGAGCTCCTGCAGTGCGGCATCGCTGAGCGCCTCAACGTCGAGCGCGGCGATGTCATGCCTTGTGTGCGGCGATGACATAGACGTGGTCTCCTTCTGTTCTGGTTTCGTAGCGACGAAGTGCGAAACGGGGATCGCCGGCGGCCCTGCCGGTGTCGATGTCGTACTCCCACCCGTGCCATGGACAGACGATGTGCATGCAGGTCTCCGAGAAGACCTCCCCGGCGACGGTGCCGTCCGCGCGCACGACCGCTTCGACCCTCGGGATCAGAACCCCCTCGCCGACCGGCCCGCCCGAGTGCAGGCACGTGTTCGAGAGCGCGTAATAGCGCTCCCCCACTCTGAAGACGACCACCGGCCGACCTCCGACCTCCAGCACTCGACGCCTGCCGTCTTCGAAGTCGCCGGCACTCCCGGCCAGTACTTCCATGGCCCACAGTCCTCCTGGTCCTCGGACGATCAGAACATCACGTTGACGGTCTTGACTTCCGTGTAACTCAAGAGCTCTTCGATGCTCTCTTCCCTGCCCACGCCGGAGCCCTTCCACCCGCCGAACGGAAGGTTGGGGAAGTGCGAGGACGAGCCGTTGATCCAGGTGAACCCGGCTTCGAACTCACGGATGACACGGTGAGCCCGCTGCAGGTTCGAGGTCCAGACGCTGGCGGTCAGGCCGTACTGCACGCCGTTCGCGATCCGGACGGCCTCCTCCTCATCGTCGAAGGCGATGACCGAGAGGACAGGGCCGAACACTTCCTCCTGCTCGATGCGGAATCCGGGCTGTATGCCGGTGAGCACCGTCGGAGCGACGAAGTAGCCCCGCTCGAATCCGGCACCCGTAGGCCGGCCGCCGCCGGTGACGACGGTCGCACCCTCATCCTTCGCGATCTGGATGTATCTGAGCGTCTTGTCATACTGCGTCCTGTTGATCATCGTCCCCTGCTCGGTGGTCTCGTCGAGAGGGTTGCCGACCTTGCGGGCCTCGATGAGTCGCACCACCCGTTCGACGAGCTGATCGTGGATCTCCCGCTGGACGAGCAGCCGCGAGTTCGACCCGCACGACTGACCGGACCAGGTGAAGTTCATGCCGAAGACAGCGCCCGCTGCGGCCTTGTCGAGGTCCGCATCGGAGAACACCACCATGGCGTTCTTTCCGCCGAGTTCGAGCGTGACGTCTTTGACCCCGCTCTCGGCGGCCGCCCGCTGGATCGCGCGGCCCGTCGGCTCGGATCCGATGAAGCCGATCCGGCGCACTGCGGGGTGGCGCACGAGAGAATCCGGCACGGCGACGCCCTCTCCGACGACGACGGAGAGCACCCCGGGCGGGAAGATGCCCGCGGCGAGCTCGCCCATGCGCAGCGCGGAGAGCGGAGCGACATCGGCGGGCTTGAGGACAGTGGGGTTTCCCGCCACCAGGGGCGCCCCGATCTTGCACGCGAACAGCAGGGGGTGGTTGTAGGCCATGATCCGAGCGGTAACGCCGACCGGCTCACGGGTCGTGAGATGCAGCGCATTGCTCGCGGGTACCGTGACGCCCTTCATCTCAAGAGCGAATCCGGCGAACATGCGCAGCTGCTCGACGGCGAGCCTGATGTCATGGCGCGTCTTCGCCATGGGCGATCCCGCATCGATGGAGTCGAGCTGAGCGAGTTCATCCTCATGCGCCTCGATGGCGTCGGCGAGCTTGCGGACCAGGGCGGCCCGCTCGAGCGCCGTGGTGTCGCGCCACATCTTGCGTGCGCGCTGCGCGGCCTCGACCGCCTCGTCCACGTCCTCCTTGCCGCCGTTGGGCACCGTCGCGATCGCCTGCTCGGTGTACGGGCTGAAGCTCTGGTACGTGTCGCCGCTGCGCGCGTTCTTCAGCACGCCGCCGATCAGCAGCTTCCATTCATGAGCGAGAAGCTCGGACATCTCCGGGCTGGGCTGAGCTGTCACAATCAGTTCTCCTTCGAACTCGGGTGGACGATGACGTCGACGACGACGGGCTTGCCCTTCTTGACCAGGGCGAGTCCCCTGCGCAGCGCATCAGGAAGATCCCTCATATCGGTGATCGGGCCGATTCCCTCCAGCCCCTGTGCTCGTGCGAGGAGGGCGAGATCGGGGGCCGGGTCGTCGATGCTGAGGCCGATCCATTTCCGACTGACGTCGCGATCGCGGCTGATCGCGACTCTCTCCTGGTGGTCCTCGTCGTTTCCATAGGTGTGGTTGTTGTTGACGATGGCGAGGAACGGGATCCTCTCATGCGCGGCCGTCCACAGCGCTTGCACGCCCATCATGAAATCCCCATCGCCGAGGATCGACACGGGGAGCCTGTCGGTCCCGCGAAGCGCCAGCGCGGCGCCGACGGTCATGCCGGGCCCGGAGCCGATGCCGCCGCCGCCGTCGTAGCCGAGAAAGTCCATCGGGCTCGAGAACGGCCAGTAGTCGCCGTCCCACTTCAATGGGAGGCGGATGAGCGTCGTCCGCTCCTCGCGCAGCTGCTCCCGAACCACCGCTGCGAGCAGCGCCGGAGTGATCTCTCCGCTGCCGGGCAGGCTCACGCTCTCCGCGTCGGCATCGGGTGTCCATTCCGGCTCACGCCCCTGCAGGTCCAGCGCATCCAGAAGCTGCGCCACGGCATGATCGGGGGTGGTGGGAAGCCACACGTCCACCTCCGCACGGATGTGATGATCCCTGGTCACCCCATTGGCGATCATGGGGTCGAGCGTCGCGGAGACGATCTTCAGATCGGCTCGAGTCCCTGCGCCTTTCAGCGCGCCCGCGATGTCCGTCCAGTTCAGCGCGAGTACGACATCGGCCTCCGCGAGCGCCTTGCGACCCGCCGGGCCGACGCGCAGACCCGAACCGGCCACGTGGGCAGGGTGCCGGGTGGGGAACGGCGAGCCGGCCTTCAGATCCGTGATCACCCTCGCGCCGAGGGCTTCAGCGAGCACGATGCGGTACTGATAGTCGGCGTCCGACCGGGTGCCGGGGCCGACCATGACGACAACGTTCCGCGCATTCCGCAGAAGATCGGCCGCGCGCCGGATCGAATCCGCAGAAGCGGCCGCCTGGTCAGGGGCGCGACCGGTGGTGATGCGCGGCAACCGCGGGCGAGAGGACAGGCGTGACTCCTGCACGACGGAGTCGAGCGCGACGTAGGTGGGCCCCTGGGGTTCCGTCCGGGTGATGTCCCAGGCCCGAGCCAAAGACTCGAGAGTGGCCTCGATCGAGACCGGGGTGTCATCCCACTTGATGAATGAGCGGATCATCGACGCCTGATCGGCGGTGGTGTGAATCCAATCGATCCAGGGCCGGCGCTGTGCCGCATCCAGGGGTCCGGTGGCCCCGATGAGCAGCACGGGAGCCCGGTCCGTGTAGGCGTTGAAGATGGCCATCACCGCGTGCTGCAATCCGACGTTGGCATGCAGAGCGACCGCCATGGGCACTCCGGTGACCTTCGCATAGCCATGCGCGAGTGCGACCGAGTGCTCTTCGTGCAGGCACATGACGATACTCGGGCCCGATTCCGGAGAGTAGTTCACAAGGCTGTCGTGCAGGCCGCGGAAACTGGCACCGGGCGTCAACGCGATGTAAGGCACCTCCGTTGCCCGGAGGAAATCCACGATCGCATCGCTGCCCCACTGAGGCTGAAGTTCGATGCCCGGCTTGACCGCTGACTCCTGAGCGTCATTGCTCTCGGTCATTAAGTTCCCTTCTTCCAGAAACTATTTCCATCAACCGGACTTTAGTATAGGACATCACCCTCCGACCCGCTAGGCCGAGACGGCGACCCGTCACGCGAGTCGGGCCGAGCCGGGTCGGCGCGACGAGCCGGCGTCCCACCGGTACCAGCGCCCCGCAGCAGCCTCCGACTGCAGCCCGGAAAGCCCGATTTCATCTGTGATCCGGCTAGGATATGTGCGTGAATCAGTCTTCCGGAGATGCCGCCACGCGCGGGCGAGGGGAGCGCCCCGCCTACCCGATCTCCTCGGTGGACAATGCACTGCGCCTACTCGGGATCTTCAAGAAGCAACAGCGAGTGCGCGTCTCGGACGCCGCCGTCATGCTGGGCGTCTCCGTGTCGACGGCGCATCGTCTGCTTGCCATGCTGCAGTTCCATGATTTCGTCATGCAGGAAACAGGATCGCGCTCATACGTGGCCGGGCCCGCACTGCTAGACATCGGCCTCGCCGTGGTTCGCAGCATGGACATTCGCACTCTCGCGCTGCCGGTGCTCGCAGAGTTCGCCAACCGCTTGGGGGAGACCCTGCATCTCGTGCGGCTCGAGGGTGCCAAAGCGCGCTACATCGTCAGCGCCGAGGGCGCGAACGCGCTGCGCGTCGCCGACAGGACCGGACGCGTGGTTCCCGCACACACCAGCGCTACCGGGCGAGCCCTGCTGGCGGAGCTCAGCGAGAAGGAGTTCAAGCGCCTGCTTCCCGAGCTCATCGCGCTCAACGAGGGCGATGCCTTCGATGAGCAGGCACTGCGTGACGAGCTCGACCGCACTCGTGAACGCGGATACGCGTTCAATGTCGGCGGCGACGACGGCATCGCGTCAATGGCTGCAGTCATCCGCGACGCGGATGGCCGTGCGCTGGCGGCCATCAGCATCAGCGGGCCGGTCGCCCGAATCCAGCATGGCAACCGCGCGGTGCTGGTGAGGCACCTACACGCCGCGGCCGCGAAGCTCGAGGATACGCTCCACAGCTGAGTTCCCGGGCACATCGCCCCTCCCGTCATAGGGAACCGACAGGATCGGGCCGGCTGCCACCCGCCCCTTGACAGTCGCGGATAGGGCATGCAATGCTCGTCTTCAACGAATGGTCATACCATTGACGGATGGTGATCGGACTCGGAGAGAAGATGCGGATCGAAGCGAATCGAAACCTGTGTCAGAGCTACGGCAACTGCGTCGTCATTGCCCCCGATCATCTCGACCTCGACGAGGAGGGGCTGGTCACCGTCACGTCCAGCGACGTGTCGAGTGCGGATCTCGAAACCGTGCAGGCGGCCGTGCGCAGCTGCCCGGTGCATGCCCTGCGCCTCGTCGACGATAGCGATGACGGCAACGGCTCACATGGATAACGACATGGAGAGGATCGTCGTCGTCGGGGGCTCTGTCGCAGGTGCGCGAACCGTGCAGGCCCTGCGCTCAGGCGGATTCGCCGGCGCGGTCACCGTCGTCGAACCGGAGCACGGCGAGGCCTATGACCGGCCGCCACTCACCAAGGAGTACCTCAGCGGCGCATGGTCGCGTCAGGACCTGAACCTCATACCCGGCGGCTGGGAATCCGTAGGAGCGACAGTCATCCACGAAGCAGCCGCCTCGCTCGATCCGGGCGCCCGCCAGCTCACGCTTGCCGATGGATCCGCACTCGGTTACGACGGGCTGGTCATTGCGACAGGCCTGGCCCCGCGGACCTTGCGCGCAGAGGACGGCGGTCCTATCGGGCATGTCCTCGGACAGGCGTCGGGCTCGGACGCGCTGCGAGAGCGCATGGCGGACGGTGGTGAAGTCGTCGTCGTCGGCGGAAGCTTCGTCGCCGCGGAGGCCGCGTGCGCAGCTCGGGACAAGGGCCTACCCGTGACCGTCGTGTCACGCAGCGGCGCCCTGCTGGAACGGAGCCTGGGCGCCATCGTGGGCAGGCACATCACCGAGGTGCATGAGAGCAAAGGCGTTCGGGTTCTCGGCGGATCGCAGCTGGTCGCCATCACTCGAGACGGCGAGGCCGCACATGTGCGTGTCGCGAACGATGACAACGGCGAGGAGACGACGCTCCGCGCAGACATCCTCATCGCCGGCATTGGATCCGATCCGAACACCTCCTGGCTGAACGGCTCCGGCATCCGCGTCGAAGATGGGGTCGTCACCGATGCCCGCTGCCGTGTGCTGGGCGCGAAGGATGTGTACGCTCTCGGAGACGTGGCGCGCTTCTACGACGTCCACTTCGCCAAGCCACGTCGGGTAGGGCACTGGACCCACGCTGTCGACCAGGCCACCGTCGTTGCGCACAATCTCCTGAACCGCAGCTCTCCGATGGGATACCGTCCCGCTCCGTACTTCTGGATCGACCAGTACGGAAAGAAGATCCAGATAGCGGGAGAGCCGGATCCGGACGCGCATGTCGACCTGCTCACGCTCGTCGGCGCCGTGCCGCGCGAAGTCGCCATCTATTCAGAGGGCGATGACAACGAATGCAGCGCTGTCGTCACCTTCGGGTGGCCCCGGGGCATGGCTGCGGCGCGGCGCCTGCTGCACCTCGATGCCAAGACCTCGGAGATGATCGTCGAGCTCGAGAAACTCGCGGCGGGCCCCGTGCCGGTCTTCCCCGTCTAGCGCCGCACCACAATCTTCCATCCGTACATGAAAGGTGAGTTTACGATGGTCGCTTCAAATCTCGGATCCACCTCGGAACCATTTCTCGAGGCGCAAGAAGTCGCTCCGCTCCGCCGCGCACGCGATCTGCTCGACCTGAAGACAGGCCGGATCAGCCGCAAGGTCTTCACGGACAAGGAGATCTTCGACCGCGAGATGCACAATCTGTTTCCGAGGGCCTGGCTGTTCGTCGGGCACGCGTCCCAGGTGAAGGAGCCCGGCGACTACTTCTCATCCTGGATGGGAAGTGATCCTGTGCTGCTCACCCGTGACGTGGACGGCGAGATATACGTGCTGCTCAACTCATGCCGCCATCGCGGGATGCGCGTGTGCCGCTACGACGAGGGCAACACGATGCAGTTCACCTGCCCGTACCACGCCTGGTCGTATTCCATGGACGGCAGCCTGGTGAACGTCCCTGGAGATCTTTTCGGAGTTCCTCATATGAAGGCCGCCTACGGCGGCAGACTCGACAGGTCGAGCTGGGGCCTCATCCGCTGCCCCCACGTCTACGTGTACAAGGGTCTCGTCTTCGCCAACTGGGATGAGAACGCGCAGGACTTCTTGGAGTACGTCGGCGATTTCCACTGGTGGCTCGACAACCTGGCCGATGCCTTCGACGGGACACCGGGCGACACGGAGGTATTCCGGGGCGTCTTGAAGTGGCGCATCAAATCGAACTGGAAGTTCGTCTCGGAGAACTTCCTCGGCGACACCTACCACGGGGCATCCACTCACGCCTCGGTCGAGGCCGTCGGCATCGGGCCAGGTGGCCGGGGGAATCGCCGGCATGGTGAGCGCCAGAACGAGGGCGGGCACTCCAAAGGCCGCATGAAGACCTCCTTCCGCAATGGCCACGGCGCCAGCGACAACCTGGCATACGAGATCGCGTATCCCGAGTTCGCCGAGCCCGAGATGAACGAGTACTTCGACCAGGCCTGGGCGACCCGCAAGGAGAGGCTCGACGCAGAGGGGCGCCTCCTGGGCGGGCGCGGGCCCGCGACCCTCTTCCCGAACATGTCCTTCGCGGCCGGCTTCCCACGGACGATCCTCGTGGCCCACCCGATCAGCCCCACTGAGACCGAAGTCTGGCGCTGGTTCCTCGCGGACAGGAAGGCCCCGGAGAACGTGCGGGAGTGGCTGCGCCAGTACTACATGCGCTATGGCGGCCCCGCAGGCATGACCGAGCAGGACGACATGGAGAACTGGGACTACGCGACCCAGGCATCGCAGGGTGTCATCGCGCAGCGCTATCCCTACAACTATCAGCAGGGTCTGGGCACCGAGCAGCTGTCTGATCTGGCCGGCGCCGTCCATTCCGACCATGCGATCTCCGGTGAGGTCAACGCTCGGGCCTTCTACCGCCGCTGGTCCGAATTCGTCGACAACCTCAGCTGGGACGAGCTGATCGAGATCGCCAAGACCGACGATCGGGTCGACGCGATCATCCGTCGCCAGCAGGAGGAGCTCGAGGCGACGCAGAACGCAGGAAACGGAGACCTTCATGCTTGAGCAGGACTACAGTCGGGGACCGGCGCGATGGGAGCTGCTGCAGGAGGTCTCGGAGTTCCTCTTCGCAGAAGCAGATCTGCTCGATGAGCGCCGCTACGACGAGTGGTTGGATCTTCTCGCCGACGACTACCAGTACAGCGTCCCCCTACGGCTGAACGTCGAGTACTCCGAAGTGGACGAGCGTTCCGAGACCAAGGCCGGATCTGAGGTCTGCTGGTTCGACGAGCCGAAATCGACCATCGAGCTCCGTGTCCTGCAGCTCGCCACGGGCGTGCACTGGGCGGAGGAGCCCGTCTCCCGCGTGTCCCATCTGGTGACGAACATCCGCATCGAAGATCTGACCTGGCCGGAGGTGAAGCTGTCGAGCCGGTTTCTCGTCTACCGGAACCGCGTCGCCGACGAGACGGACTTCTTCGTCGGGCGCCGGAAGGACACGCTTCGCAAGACGGATGACGGCTGGAAGGTCGCCCGTCGATTCCTGCTGCTGGATCAGACGGTGCTGCTGGCGAAGAACCTGTCCGTGTTCCTGTAAGAAACATCGGATGCAGGAGGCCCTCCGTCGCGTGAACCGCACGCCACGGAGGGCCTCCTGCATCCGCGGGCCGACGCCGCATGGAGCGGATCAGATGAGCACGTCCGCACTGGCGCTCTCGACGAAGATGTCCTCCGGTCTCCACTGCCTCTTCGCCAGACCCTGGTCCCAGGAGTACTCGAGAAACGTCTCGAGCACGTGGCGATTCCTCTCGAGGCCGTAGGTCCAGAAGTCCTCGCCCAGCGCACGCTGAGTCTCCTCGACGTGGTCAGACAGCCAGGGCAGCATCACCTTCAGCGAGCTGCGATACATGAGATCTTCCCTGGCGTGCTGAAGCGACTCTTCAAAGCCCTTTGTCAGCGAGCGAGCGATCCACGGATGCTTCTCATACAGCTCGCGCTTGATGACGATGACGTGCATGATCGGGAAGATCCCCGTCTTCGAAAAGTATCGCTGCTCCACCGCCTTGTAATCGGGGAAAAGCCGTTCGACATTCTCGTCGGTGTAAAAGCATGAGGGAACATGCGCCGTGAAGAGGGCATCCAGCTTCCCGTCGCAGAGCATGTCCGACAGCGTCTCGCCGGGGTCGATCGCATGGATGTCGATATCCGGCGGGAGATCGAGTTGGATCTTCTCCACCCGCCCGGCCTGCTCCACGCCCCCGGAGAAGAACTTCATGTCTCGCGGGCTAACTCCGTACTCATCCCGGAGCAT
Organism: Microbacterium sp. SYP-A9085; assembly: GCF_009649635.1. Taxonomy (GTDB): domain Bacteria; phylum Actinomycetota; class Actinomycetes; order Actinomycetales; family Microbacteriaceae; genus Microbacterium. The sequence continues at coordinate 322,862 of NZ_WJII01000001.1, forward strand.
GCCGCGCTGCCACACGCCGGCCGTGATTTGGTACTCGGGCACGCCGACGGTCTTCCCCACCAGATCCTCGGGGCGCTCGATGCCGCTGTTCCGGTTGACGAACATGGTCTGATGCCGGAAATATCTCGACGGGAAAACCGGCAACGCGACGAACGGCGGGTCGGGCTCATTCAGCGTGAGCACATACGACGACATGCTCATCTCCGAAACATCGAACTCCTGATACTTCAACTGCCGAAGAAATGTCTCCTCGACGGGAAGCGGAAGGAAATTAAGATCGATCCCCTCGATGGGTGTCATGCCGTTGATGAGGGAGCGAATGCGATCGTAATCCACGGATGAGAAGCTGAGTGAGAGTTTTGTCATGGAGAAGTCCCTTCAGTCTCTTCCCATAGCTGCCTGATGAGCCGTGAACTTGCGTTCGAATTCGGCGATCTTCATGACATCCGCGTATTTGTGGTGCAGGTCGAACAGGCTGACCTTGTGATTCAGCAGGCTCCGATCGAACACACCCTCTTCGATGAGCACGACGTGAAAGCCATGCGAGTATGCGTCCACTGCAGTCGCCCGGACGCAGCCGCTGGTCGTCTCGCCGCAGATGACCACCGTTTCCGCGCCGAGCTCGCGCAGCCTCTCGAGCAGGCCGGTGCCGAAGAAGACGCTGGCGCGCTCCTTCACGACGACCGTGTCCTCCTCATGCGGAGCGAACTGCTCGGCGATCCGGAAGTCAGCGGGATCGATCCGATCCCCCGCCGTCTTCCGGTTGGTGGCCTGCCGCAGGCCGACATCATCAGTGCTGTAGATGACGGGATGCCCACCCGAGCGCGCCAGCTCGAGCACCCTGCGGATGACCGGCTGCGCCTCCCAGGCGTGTATTCCGCAGGAACGCGGATTGTCGGCCCGGATGGCCTCCAGGACGGGAATCGGCCGACTCGGGAAGACGCTCGCGAACAGATCGATCGCGAGGAACACCGGCTTCCCGACGAGCCTCGTCTCACGACGATACGGCGCGTATATCTCGAGCATGTCGTCCGAGACCACGTCCTTCCAGATGTGGTCCTCGAAATCCTCTGCCTCTATCCCGCTCACGGCATCCGTCCAATCTTCACCAGTGAATTCCTTCGACGATGCCGTCAAGCGGGCAGGCCATCCAGGTCGCCATCCATGCGCGCCTTCTGCTCGTGATAGTCCCAGACCTTCTTGCCGATGATCGGCTTCCAGTTCGTCTCACGGGTGCGCTCGAGATTCTCGCCGGTCAGCGGCTGGATCGGTCCGAGCAGAGCGGCGTAGTACTGCTTCTTGCAGTTCTCCTCGACGAAGACCGCCCTGGCGAACACCTCCTGGGGATCGGCGCCGACGATCACGGCACCGTGATGACGAACGGTGAGGACATCGAATCGGCCGAGCGCCTCGGCCATCTCCTCGCCGATCTCTCGCGTGTTTATCAGCGAGGATGTCTCGTAGACGGGCAGCTCAGGCCCCACGAAGGACCCGATGGAGAAGACCGGCTGCATGGGCTGACGGGCGATGCCCAGCACGGTCTGCCAGTGCGGATGGTGGTGCAGCACACAGTTCACGTCGGGGCGGTGGCGGTAGACGGCAGTGTGAATGTGATACTCGCTGGGAGCCTCGGAGCGGCCCTCGATGAGCTCTCCTCCGAGGTCGATGAGCACGATGTCGTCTGTCGTCACGGCAGCGCGGCTGGCTCTGCGCGAATTGATCAGCACGTGATCGGTCCCCGGGAGCCGGTAGCTGAGGTGCCCGTTCATGTCGAGCAGGCCGGCAGCCACCAGCATCCGGATACCCTTGGCGAGCTCCAGCTTGATATCGGCGATATTCGTATTCACAATCTCTCCTCTGTGGGCACGACGACGACCTTCTGCGGTGGGATGGACACGTATACCTCTGTGTTCTCCTCATAGGAATGACTGGGATTCGACCGGCTGCGGATCTCCATCTCGCCGATACGAACCACGTGATCGACGGCATCACCCTGGAACGCCCGCCGGGCGATCGACCCCCTCCATTCGTTCAGCCGCGGCTGCGAGCCCGGCTCGGTCGCCACTGTCACCGACTCCGGCCGCAGGGAGAGGAGCGCGTGATCACCGATCGCGGCGTCAGGCGCCTCGGCCCACAGCGAGCCGACCGCGACCTCGATCTTGCGCAGACGCCCCTCTTGCGCGGTGACCGTTCCTTCGAGGAAGTTCGTCACGCCGATGAAGTCGGCGACGAAGCGGGAATTGGGACGCTCGTAGATGTCCTTCGGCGTGCCGACCTGCACGATGCGGCCTTCGTTCATCACCGCGATGCGATCAGACAGGGTCAGGGCCTCCACCTGGTCATGTGTCACGTAGATGCAGGTCAGTCCCAGTTCGTGCTGCAATCGCTTCAGTTCGAACCGCATCGATTCCCGCAGCTTGGCGTCCAGGTTCGACAGCGGCTCGTCCAGCAGCACCAGGGACGGGTTGATGACGAGACCTCTCGCCAGCGCCAGGCGCTGCTGCTGGCCACCGGACAGCGCCGTTGCAGGGCGTTCGGTCAGCTCGCTCAGTTCCGTCATCTCCAGCGCCTGATGAGCGCGGCGTCGAATCTCCGCCGAATTGGGGCGGGTCTTGCGCGACAGCACCTCGAGCGGGAACGAGACGTTCTTGAACACCGTGAGGTGAGGCCAGATCGCGTACGACTGGAAGACCATGCCCAGCTTGCGGTCATAGGGCTGCACGTTTACCCTGTTGTCGCTGTCGTAGAGCACCCGATCCTCGACCCGGATGGTTCCCGTGTTCGGAGTCTCCAGCCCCGCGATCGAGCGCAGGGTCGTCGTCTTGCCGCATCCGGACGGCCCGAGGAGCGTGAACATCTCCCCTGCCTTCACGTCGAAGCTCACATCTTGGACCGCGAACTTCCGAGCAGTCTTCGTCGGCCCGTCTTCCGAACGACGTCGGCGACGCTCCGGCGCGACGTCGTACGCCTTCGACAGATTCGTGATTGTCAACACCTTCAGGCTCCCTTCGATGCCAAAGTCGAAATCTCTTTACGCTCAGCGGTCATGCCGGCAAACGGTCTCTCGGTCACGGGTTGCCCTTCCGGAGTCCGACATTGGCGCCGAGCTTGTACGCCACGGCGACGATCAGAGTCAGGACGGTGATCAGCAGGATCCCGATCGCCGACAGCCCCATGAAGCTGCCGCTCTCGTACTGTTGCCAGATGAGGACGGAGATCACTTCGTTGCCCGGCGAGTAAAGCAGGATCGCAGCGGAAAGCTCACGGAACGAGATGATGGCCACATAGATCCATCCGGCCACGATGCCGCCGCTGGCGAGCGGGAGCAGGATCCTGCGGAACGTCTTCCACCACGTCGCGCCGAAGACGGTCGCGGACTCTTCCAGCTCAGTGGAGATCTGTCGCATCGCCGCGCCCGCGTACTGCATCCCGTACGGCAGGTTGATGGTGCAGAACGCGATCAGCAGGATCAGCAGCGTTCCGTATATCGGCAGGCTCGTGCGCAGGTAGACGAACAGAAGCGAGACGCCCAGGACGAGCCCGGGGATCACCAGCGGGAGGAACGCCACGGTGTCGATGAGACGGCGTCCGGGGAGCTTCGTGCGCACCACCACCCACGAGGCGATCGCTGTGAGGAACATGACGATCATCGCGGCTCCGACAGCGAGGATCGCGGTGTTCTGCAGGGCATGCCACGTGCCGGGCGCCTTGAAGATCCGCACGTAGTTGTCGAAGCTGAGGCTGCCCAGCGCCCGCCACGAGATGCCCTGGTAGAAATTCAGGAGTGACGTGTAGAAGAGTGCCAGCACAGGCAGCACGACGGCGAGGACGAAGTAGACGATCGTCAGCATCCCCACCACCGGCCGCGCGCGGCCCAATGCGATCGTGCGCGGCCGGAACGCCTTGCCGCTGATGGTCTGGTACGAGCGCGAGTTCCTGTTGAGGTAGTTGCTGAACATCAGGCCGATCATGGCGACGACCAGAAGCCCGACGGAGTATGCGCCGGCCGCCGCGTAATTCGCCGGTACTCCCTGCAGCTCGTAGTAGATACGGCTCGTGAACACGTACTGCCCTCGGGGCTCACCCAGAAGCGTCGGGATCTCGAAGGCCGACAGCGCACGGACGAACATCAGCAGGGCCGCCGCGATGAGCGCGGGGCGCACGAGCGGCATGGTCACTCGACGGAATACGACCCATGGCTTGGCTCCGCCCATGGCCGCCGATTCCTCCAGCGACGGATCCATGGCATGAAATGCGCCGACCATGAGCAGGAAGGCGAGCGGCGCCATATGCGTGCCTTCGACCCAGATCATCCCGCCCAGACCGTAGATGTCGATGCTGGCGCCGAAGAGCGGCTGAAAGATCAGCGTGTTGAGAATGCCGACCGTGGGGTTCGCAAGAAAGATCCACGATATCGCGTACAGCACGCCCGGAATGATGAGCGGCACCATCGAGGCCGCGAAGAGAAGTCCCTTTCCCGGAGCGTCCGTCCGCACCTGCACATATGCCAGCGCCGTGCCGATGACCAGCGCCAGCGCTGCGGAGCCGAGGGCGAAGATCATCGAGTTCAGGAACATCTGGCCGGCTTGGGCGTTGCCGCCGTATGCCCGCACGAATCCGTCGAACGAGAATCCGGCGGATGACGTGAACGTGCCGATCACCAGATAGATGAGCGGAACCACCGCAAGATACGCGACGATGAGCACGACGATGCCGACGAGAAGCATACGCGGCGACCTGAACTCACGCAGTCTGCTCTTATACCAGCTGCGCTTTCCCATCGATAGCGATATGTTTCTTGTTTCAGACATGATGCGGCGTTTCCCTTCTCGGCAAGATGGCGAATGAAAGGGCGGCCATTCGGCCCGAACGGCCGCCCCGATCTTCATCGTGTTACTGCTTCTCCTGCACGGGAACGCCACGCAGCAGGGCGTCCAACTTGTCATTCCACTCGTTCGCGTTGTTGCCGATCTCGACAGGGAACGGGTGGATGGTCATGCCCTTCTTCTTCTCCTTGCCGGACACCTGAGCAGCCGTCAGGTTGTGCTGCTTCTCAAGGATCGGCTGACCTTCATCGAGCATCCAGTTGTAGAAGAGCCATGCACTTGCCGGGTGCTGCGCGTCGGTGAACATCGCAAGACCGAGAGGGTAGGCCACGGTCTCGGTGTGCACGATGCCGTCCGCACTGCGATACGCAACCGGCGCTCCAGTGGCGATCGCGCTCTCCGCGATGAAGTCGTAGTTCCACGCATTCACCGCCGTCTGCCCGGCTCCCAGCATCTGGGCCATGGCTGTGTGCCCCTTTGCCGCGTGCGCTCCATCGGCGATCTTCTTCCACAGATCGTCGATCTCCGCCTGGCTCTTGCCCTGCTTCACCCACAGGTCGGTGACAACGCCGAAGAGGTCGCCGTCATCAGCGGCGATCGTGATCTTGCCGTCGAACCGCGGGTCGGCGAGATCCTCCCAGCTCTTCGGCTCCTCGCCGGCAGGAATCAAATCGGTGTTCCACACGGGGACCACGGTGTAGCCAGCGATCGCCGACCATCCGCCGTCGTAGTAGGGGTGATCGCCCAGCTGGTCGACGCCGGCGCCCTCGTACTTGGTGAATGCACCCTCGCCACTGATGCCGATCATTCCCCCGAAGTTCTCGAGGATGACGTCAGCACCGACGCGCTTGGCGCTGAGCTCCTGGAGCACGCGCTGGTTCAGATCCACCGTGGACGCACGGAACGTGCGAACCGCGATCCCCGTGTCGGCGGTGAAGGCGGCGGTGTACTCCTGCCAGTTCGCCTCGGGACTCTCCGTGTAGAGGCTGAGCCCACCCTCTTTCTTGGCGAGTTCGATGGCCTTGGCCCGTTGTTCCTTGGCCGGAAGCGCATTGAGCTGCTCGTAGACACTGGCCGCGTCGGTCGCGTTCCCGCCACCACCGCCCGGTTGCACCGCATCAGGAGCTCCGCAGCCGGCCATGATGACGGCCAGGGGGAGTGCCAGGCCCAGTGCCAGAACCTTTACATTCTTCTTCATTCCGTGTCCTTTTCATAGTGGGAGGCGTGCGGAACCGGGATGAGGCCACGACTCGGATGCGACTCCTCTGCTCGTATCCGCACGAGAAACGACTCATGGTCACCCCGACTGTGGTGCCACCCCGGTGACGCTGTCGACACCAGATTCACCGGCTCTCCATGTCTTGCCAGATCACTTGCCGGGCACGGTAGGAAGGCGACAGATCGAACCGCTGAACCGCCGGTGCCTTCATTCGCATGCCTCTGCCCAGTTTTGAAATGAGATGCACACAGACCAGGACACCGATGTCCTGGCCCCAACAACGAGCGCACCCGCTACGCTCCATAATGCTTCCCCAAACGTTCTCTGTCAATAGAAAGTTATTCTGTACGCCAGAATCAGGGTAGGGCTCCTCTATTCGACGACAGGCAACCGGACGGCCGCGCAGGGCGAGGAAGGGGGTCCGCTGGCAGAAAATCGCAAGAACGACCACTTCCATGCTCAGGCCACGAAGTGTCGCTATGCGGGGGGGGGCGCCGGGTCAGCATCCCACGTCGTCCCTCAGCGCGTTACGCGTCCGACCGGGGCTGGTGCCGCCTCGCCGTCAGAACGGCCGGAGTCACCATACCGACTCCGAGCACCGCCGTGGACCACCCCACTGAGGGAAGCAGCAGCATCAGGCCGCCGATGCTCAACGGAGTCAGGAGCATCGCGAACGATCGGAACACACCGTTAGTGGCGATGGCCCTCCCCCGCTCCCCATCAGTGACCGAGTCGGACGCCATCGCCGGCCCGATGGTCTGCAGCAGTCCTGCCCCGACTCCGGAGATAAACAGGAACAAGGCCACCGCACTCGGCGAGACCGGTAGGAGCGCAACAGCCGCTAGGCCCAAGCCAGCCGGCGCGGTTCCGAGAACGACGCAGGCGCGATCTCCCAGGGGCTTCGCGAACTTCGACGCCGCCGAGCCCACCATGGTCGCGAAGTTGGCGACTGCGATCAGGGTTCCGGTGAGGGAGACGGAGAGTCCGGCTGCGGTCAGGATCACGGGGATATACGAGTCGAGCGCACCACGCCAGGCTCCGCCTCCAGCGCTCATGATCGCCGCTGCCATGACTCCTGGACGGAGATGGCGCCCGAGGGTCGTCGCTGGCGCCCCTGTGGGACGGTCTCGGTGGAATGGCGGAAATCGTGTCAGCATCATCGCCGGCACGATGGAGCCGGCTGCGATCATCGCCGCGATCAGGAAAACGAGCCGCAGCGAGACTCCTCCGATGAGTCCTGCGATGAACGGGCCGACCATGGAGCCCACGCCATTGATGATATTCATCGTGGCGATCGCCGACACCGCGGTGTCGCTGGAACGGATGACGTGCGTCTGGGTCGCGGTCCAGAAGTAAGCACGGGAGATCCCCTGCATCAGCTGTGCCGCTATGAAGGTCCACAAGGCATCCGCCAGCCCGAGGATCAACCCGCACGACATCAGCATGAGGCAGGACGTGATGATCAGGAACCTCGTGGAGAACCGGTCCATCAACGCGCCGAGCCCAAGCCGCACTACTGCCTGTGTCACCGCCGACACCGAGACCAGCAGCCCGACGGCGCCGATCCCGTATCCCGAATGCACGGCGAACAGCGGCACCATTACCGTCACCATTCCGAGTGCGACGGCGTACGCCAAGTTGATGAGGTGGTTCCCTACCCAGTTGACGCGTTCGGCCCCTCCGCGCTGCACGTTCACACGGCCACGCGCTGCCCCGTCACCAGACGCGCCACGGCGAGCGCGTCCTCCGGGGCCGATGCACCTCTCCAGACGATGTGCAGGTCGGGGCGCACCAGCAGGAGGCCGGTGCCATATGCCGCCACGGCATCCTCAGACTCCGGTCGATAGACCCGGAACGGAACACCGAGTCGCGCGAACGCATCGACGAATCCGGCGGCTTCGGCGTCGTCGATGCCGCCGGTGGCTATCAGCGTGAACTCCCAGCCGAGGTCATCTTGGATCGGACGGCCGTCAGCGAGCCACACGTGCGGGAGCCGCGCGCCGGGCTCGATCGACGGCTCGTAGACGAAGCTGAGATCGTCCTCGCCCCGTTCAAGATCCGGATCATAGGACGTGATGGGTGAGTCACTGTAGACATAGCCGAGCTCGATGCCGTAGAGATCGTTACTCCAGCGGTGTTCCACCTCGGCGACAGCCTTCAGGTCGTGGCGGATCCGCTCGCCCTCGGGCGTGCTGTCGACGATCTCCGGCCTCCAGAGTCGACGCCACTTGTTGCGGGCGACAGTGGCCTTGCGCGACGCGGCGATGTTGCGCTCAGCGATCTGACGACGCTCCGGCTCATAGGAGTCCAACAGACCCTGGCCACCCCATCCTCGGATGACAGCGGCGAGCTTCCATCCCAGATCCACTGCGTCGGCGTGTCCGGTGTTCATGCCGAGCCCACCGGTCGGTATCACCAGATGTGCTGAGTCTCCCGCGAGGAAGACGCGACCCGAACGATAGTGATCCGCGAGCATGAGCCGCTGCTGCCATCTGCCGACATAAAGAGTCTCGTAGTCGAAGGGGAATCCCACGATCTTCTCGAAAAGGGGAGCCATCTCCTCGTCGGAATCGACGGTCGCATGGAAGGAGAAGTGCTCCTTGTCGTCCTGCACGATCATGAACGAATTCGTGCTGTCGGCAATGTGATAGTGGCGGCCGATTCCGATGGGAATGCGATCAAGAAGGTTCTTCGAACGGAAGAGCGCCTGTCGCATCTCAAGGCGAGACTCTCCTTCGAGCTCGAATCCGAGCTTCTGCCGGACAGTGCTGCCGCCGCCGTCGCATCCGACCAGGTACGAGGACGTCACAACGTGTTCGCTTCCATCCGCGGATCGGATGGTGGTCAGCACCGTGTCATCGTCCTGCTCGAAGTCGACGATCTCACTTTCGAATCTCACATCGACGCCCGGGATGCTCTCCGCCACATCGCGCAGCAACGGCTCGAGGGTGTACTGCGAGATGAGCTGATACGGCTCCGCCGCCGTGGTGCCATCACGCACGTCGCGATACGACGACTTCAGTTCGTTAACCGACGGGTACTCGTGACATACCAGGGCAGGGGTGCGCGCGATGCTCTCCACACAGATGAACACGTCCATAGGCATGTCGTTGTCGAGACCCGCAGCTCGGATCCGATCTGCGAGCCCCAGGCGGCGGAAGTTCTCCATCGTCCGCGCATTGCAGCGCTCCATCTTCGGAAGCTTCCCGAGGCTCGGGCGCTTATCCGCCAACAGCACCTTCACCCCGAGCTGACCGAGCACGATCGCCAGCGTCAGGCCGACCGGACCCGCACCTGCAATGACAACGTCTTTGTATTTCATCGAAATCTCCCTCAGAAGGGGCCTGCGACGGCGCCCTCGATGCTGCGCGTGTTCCTAGACCGGGTTCGAGCACACGCAGATTCAGTAACGATCGCCGGAATCCGACTCATGACTACACAGTATCCCCACTACTGCAACCCTGCTATCACTCTGAAGAAATAAGTGAGATAGATGTGGGTCTCAAGGGCGTGTCTGACAATTGCTTTGTCCAGGCGATGACGGCGTTGAGGGTGACCGCTGCGCGGTAGGCGATGGCGTGTTTGTCCTAGCGGGTGGCGAGTCCTCGCCATTGCTTGAGGTGACAGTACTGGCGCTCGACGACGTTGCGGTTCTTGTAGTCGGCCTTGTCGAGGCTGACTGGCCGGCCGCCGCGTGACCCGCGCCGTTTGCGGTGGCCTTTCTGATCGTCCGGTTCGGGGATCACGGCCTTGATCCCACGCGAGCGCAGGTAGGATCGGATCGCTCGGGACGAGTACGCCTTGTCGCCGCGCACCGCGTCCGGGCGAGTCCGTGGACGCCCGGTGTCGCGACCAACGCGAAGCTGCTCCATCAGCGGCAGTAACATCGGTGAGTCGCCGGCCTGCCCCGGCGTGATCAAACGTTGCCAGCGGGAGGCCGCTGCCGTCGACAAGCTGATGAATCTTCGTCGACAGGCCACCGCGAGAGCGGCCGACACCGTGATCAGGCGGCTCTTCCGTCAAATTCTTGTAACTCGATCCAGCCCCCTGTGAGGCGGGTGGTGTTCGTCGCGTGCTGATGCGCACGAGCGATGGTGGAGTCCACTGACAGCGACCAGTCCACCAGTCCCGCGGCGTCGGCCGCGGCCGTGAGCGTCGCGAAGATCTTCTCCCACGTACCGTCCGCCGCCATCCGGTAGTGCCACGTCCACACGGTCTGCCAAGGCCCGAAGACCTCCGGCAGATCCCGCCACGCAATCCCGGTCCGGTACCGATACACGATGCCCTCGACCATCAACCGGGCATCCGAGAACGGCCTGCCCTTACGACCCGTCGGACGCGGCAACATCTCCTCGATCAACGACCACTGAGCATCCGAGAGCACCTGAAACCGAGACATACTCACAGCCTCTCAGCAAGCCTCGACTTAGTTGTCAGACACGCCCTAGCCCCGCGCTCAGTGCATCCGGATCGTGTCCACCGCGTGGATGCGGTCGCGCATGAACCGGTTGGCGTGAGCGGCGAGGTCCGCCGAATCCTGCCAGAGGTTGCGCCACACTCCGAGCGTGTTCGACAGTGAGGCGCTCACGACCGCGCTCGAGAAGGACTCGAACACGACCGGTCCGTCGTAGCCGATGCGAGCTAATGCACGGAAGAACGGCTCGAAGTCGACGCTTCCGGTGCCGAGGTAGCCGCGGTGGCTCTCGCCGATGTGGACATACCGCAGCCGATCGGCGGCGTCCAGCACCGGGTCGAACATGCTCGATTCCTCGATGTTCATGTGGTACGTGTCCAGGTGCACGTGCACGTTGTCGCTGGGGACGTCCCCGAGGAACGCGAGCGCCGCGCGTGCGGTGTTCAGAAGATTCGTCTCGTAGCGGTTCACGACCTCGAGCGACAGCTCGACGCCGGCATCCCGCCCGTATGCCCCCAGCCGGCCGAGCGCCTGCGCAGACTGCGCGCGACCGCGCTCCGTGGCCGGCTGCTGGTACTTCTGCATGGCGGAGTAGAGGACGCCGCACAGCGCCGACCCGCCCGCCTCGGCGACGACGTCGATGGCGCGTGTGAGCAGATCCTCGCCCCGCCGTGCGACGACCGCGTCGTCGCTGGTCAGGTCGTGCTCTGCGTCAAGCCCCAGCGACGCCGACACCGCCAGGTCGTGGTCCGCGGCGATCCGCTTCACGACCGCACCGTCGAAGGCGTACGGATCCATGAGCGGAAGCTCGAGCAGGTCGAAGCCCGCCTCGTGCGCGCCGGAGCACGCCGTCCGCAAGCCCTGCTCGTCGAACTCGCCCGTGAAGACGAGCCCATGAACGCCGATCTGCATATCGATTCCTCCGTCTCGTGCCGGTACGTCTCGCGGCGATCACTTCGCCTGGGAAGCCGCGCTGTCTGCCATCTCCGCGACACCGCCGGCGCCGCCGGCAGACGTCGACTGGCGTGCTCGGGCGCGGCGGGATCGGGAGTTCGTCACGTCCACCAGGGAGGCGCCGAGCAGCACGACCGCCAGGGCGAGGAACTGCAGCTGCGACCCGGCGTTGCCGGGAACGACGATGAGGATCGACGCATTCATCCACACGATCAGAAGCGCCGCCAGGAGCACCCCTCCGATGCGTCCCACGCCGCCGGTGATGGCGACGCCGCCGAGGACGGCGATGGTGATCGCGGGAAGGGCCATGCCCGGCCCGCTGGTCCCGGCGTCGGGCCGCGCGGACGCGAACTGCGCGACCGTGTAGATCGCCACCAGCGCGCTGATGACACCGGAGACCACGAACGCGAGAAGCTGACTGCGCCGCGTGTTGATGCCGGCCCAGCTCGCGGCGGTCGAGTTCGTGCCGATCGCGTAGAGCTGTCGCCCGTACGTGGTGCGGTTCAGCACGAGCCAGGCGATCACCGCCACGGGCAGCAGGAACGTGAACACACCGAGCGGGACCAGCGGCACATACGCGCCGATCAGAGGCAGCTCGACGGACTGCGCGGCGCCGTACAGCTCCTGGATCCGCGGCCCCGAGATCGGCGACGCGTTCGTGATCACGAGCGCAATGGATGCGTACGCGTAATAGGTGGCGAGCGTGGTGATCAGCGCGGGATAGCGGAAGTACGCGGTCAGGAACCCGTTGATCCAGCCGAGCAGCGCTCCGACCAGAAGCGCGACGACAGCGGCGGCCGCGAAGTCCCACTTCTGGGTGCCGTAGAGGATGCCGAACACCATGCCGACCAGCGAGACCATCGAGCCGACGGACAGGTCGATGCTGCCGTCCCCGGTCGTGATCACGAACAATTCCGCGATCGCCAGCAGCGCGAGCGGGACGATGTTGATCAGGGATGCCGCGAAGTAGTCGGTCGTCAGCGGCGCTGTCGTCACCCCGGCGACGTCCAGGACCACCATCACGACGATCAGCACCGCCAGCAGGACGACGATCACCGCCCGGCGATCGAGAAGGCCACCGCCGTCGATCCATGCGCGGATCCGCGGCCATGCCCCCGACGGGCGCTGCTCCGGCAATGATGTGCTCATGACATCCTCCCCGAGCGTCGGCGCGCGCGTTCTCGAAGGATGTCGGCGCCCACCGCGATGATGATGAAGACGCCGACGAAAAGCCGCGACAGCTGCGACGGCCAGCCCAGCTGGATGACGCCCACCGACACCGTCTGCACCAGCAGGGCGCCCAGCAGCGTCCCCACGACGGACCCGCGGCCGCCCATGATCGACGTGCCGCCGATCACGACGGCGGCGATGACCTCCAGTTCCTTGCCGTTGCCGACGGACTGATCCAGCGAGGATGTGCCCGACGCGAGCATGACGCACGCCGCGACGCCCACCATCACGCCGGTGATGACGTACACCCAGACCAGGCGCGGCCGCACCGCGATCCCGGTCAGGCGCGCGGCCTCCGCATTCCCGCCGATCGCGAACAGGTTGCGACCGGCCCTCGTGTACCGCAGGAACCACCATGCGGCGGCGACCAGGGCCACCACTATCGCGAATGCGTTCGGCACGCCGAGCGTGGTGCCCGCCGCGCCCTTGCCGAATACGTCGAACGTCGAGGGGATGCCGTTGACCGTCGACGAGTTGAACGTGCGGTAGCCGATGTACAGGAACAGATTCCACGTCCCGAACGTGATGATGATCGGATGCACGCGGGCGTACGCCACGAGGAAGCCGTTCACGCTGCCGAGGATTCCGCCGATCACGACGGAGACGAGGAGGGCGACGATGAGCGGGATCTCCACCGAGACGAGCAGCCGCGCGGTGACGACCGCGCACACCATCGCCATCCCGGCAACGGAGACATCGATGCCCCCCGTGATGATCACGAACGTCATCCCGATGCCGATGAGCGCGACCGGTGCGACGTTGACCAGCAGCGGACCGACAGAGGCGGGTGAGAGGAACGAAGGCGTGAAGATCCCGAGCAGCACCCACAGCACGGCGATGACGCCGACCAGGACCACCTCCTGGCCGGTGACCGCGGGGGGGAGGATGCGTCGCAGCGAGACCGTCGCGGGCGCGGAATCGGTCCGGGATGTCATGCTGCCCCCTCCTCGTCGTCACGGTGGCCGGCCGCCACGGCGAGCACCTCGGCCTGCGTCGCCGTCGGCGCGAGCTGCGCGGCGACCTTCCCGGAGCGGAACACGATGATCCGATCCGAGATGCGCAGCACCTCGGTGAGGTCGGTCGTGATCACGAGCACGGCGGTGCCGGCATCGGCGAGGTCCGAGATGATCTGGTGGATCTCCTCCTTCGCGCCGACATCCACCCCCTGTGTGGGCTCGGCGAGCACGAGCAGGCCCGGCCGCTCGACCAGCTGGCGGGCCAGCACGACCTTCTGCGCGTTGCCGCCGGACATAGCGCTCACCGGCTGACGCATGCTGGGCGTCTTCACCGCGAGCCGTGTGATGAGCCGGTTCGCGGTCTCCCGCTCGCTGCGCTGGCTCACCCAGCCGGGCAGCCGAGACAGGAGTCGGAGAGACCCGATGGTGATGTTGAAGGCGATCGACTGGAACGAGAAAATGCCCTGGCTCGACCGGTTCGCCGGGAGCATCCGCACGCCGCGCGACTTCGCGCGCATCGGGGAGCGCAGAGGTCGGCCGTCGCCGGCGACCCGGATGACGCCCGAGGTCGGTCGCCGCATGCCGTACACGACGTCGCCGACGTCGGCGGCGCCGGCCCCCACGAGCCCGTACAGTCCGACGATCTCGCCGCGGCGCACGTCGAACGTGACATCTGCGAAGGCGCCGTCGAGCGTGAGCCCCTCGAGCTCGAGCATCGCATCGCCGGACGTGGTGGTCGTACGCACCCCCTCGGTCAGCGCGCCTCCGACCATGCGCTCGGCGATCTCGCGGACGCTCAGCGTCCCGATCGGATCGGACGAGACCGTCTGACCGTCGCGCATGACGGTCACCTCGTCCGCTATCTGGAACAGCTCATCGAGGCGGTGGGAGATGTAGATGATCGACACGCCCTCGCCCGCGAGCCGCCGGACCACCGTGAAGAGGACGTCGATCTCGCTCTGGGTGAGGATCGCGCTGGGCTCGTCCAGGATGAGGATGCGGGCGTCCTCGAGCAGGGCCTTCGCGATCGACACCTGCTGCTGCTGCGCGATCGACAGATACCGCACCGGAAGCGCGGCCACCCGCCGGTCCAGGCCGACGAGGTCGAGCAGGTTGAACATCCGCGGTGCCTGCGCGCGCCAGTCGATGACCGGGCCGCGCGTGATCTCCCGCCCGACGAAGAAGTTCTCCGCGACCGACAGGTCCTGGAACAGGTGCGGCTCCTGGTACACGGTCTGGATGCCGAGTGCAATCGCATCGGCCGTCGACGCTATCCGGACCTCTTCCCCGTCGATGGCGATGCTGCCCGTGTCGGCGTGCTCGGCACCCGCGAGGATCTTGATCAAGGTCGACTTTCCCGCGCCGTTCTCGCCGACCAGGGCCATCACGGTCCCGGGGCCGATCTCGAGGTCTGCGTGTCGTATCGCATGTACGCCGCCGTAGCGTTTCGAGATGTCCCGCATCTGTAAGCGCTGTGAAGTCATCGGCCGCCACCCGCCTTGATCATGCCGCCTGGGCACCGCGTGCACACGCGATGCCCAGGCTGCGGATTCAGTAGTTGTAGTTGCCGGCGTTGTCCTTGGTGATCACCAGGGGCGGCCCCAGCAGGAGCACCTTCGACGAGGCGTCGTACGTCGCGTCCGGGGCTCCCGGCACGTCGGGCTTGGCCGGGATCTCAGCACCCTTGGCCAGCTGCACGCCGGCCCACCCGGTCAGGTAGCCGAGGGCCTCGACGTCCCACAGCACGGATGCGCTGGATGCTCCGGAATCCAGGTACGGCTTCATCGCCTGAGGCGTTCCCAGGCCCACCGTGAACACCTTGCCGATCTTGCCGGCATCCTTCACCGCCTGCGCGACGCCCGGCGCGCTGGACGTGCACTCGCCGACGAGACCGGTCAGATTGGGATGCGCGTTCATCAGGTCGGTGGCCATCTGCGTGGCCTTGGCCTGGTCCTCACCGGCATACACGATGTCGACGATCTTCGCGTTCGGGTACTTCTCGGCCGTGTACTTCTTCTGCACGGCGATCCACGAGTTCAGGTTCTCGGCGGTCTCACCGCACGAGACGATGGCGTACTCGCCCTTGTCTCCCATGGCCTTCATGAGCTGATCCGTGAGGGTCTGTCCGAGGCCCTCTGCGGTGGCCTGATTGACGAACAGCTCGCGCGCGGAATCGGGCGCATCCGTGTCGGCGGTGGCGATGTGGATGCCGGCGTCCTGCGCCTGCTTGAGCACCGGCGCCATCGAGTTCGGGTCGTTCGGCGCCACGAACAGGACACCGACCTTCTGCTGGATGAACGAGCGGACGATGTCGGCCTGGGCGGCGGCATCCGCCGACGTCGGCCCCTGGTACAGCCAGGTGAAGCCGAGGTCCTTGGCAGCCTTCTGGCCGCCGGTGTTCATCGCCTCGAAGTAGGGAATGCCCTGCAGCTTCGGGACGAACGCGACCGAAACCTCGCCGCCGCCGTTGCCGGTGCTGGCGGAAGCACCGGGATTGTCACCGCTGCTTCGCTGCGTGCACCCCGTCAGCGTCATGGCCACGACCGCTGCGGCCGCGGCCATGACGGAGATCGTCTTCACGATTTTCACATCAACCTCCTTGTCGTCGTGCACCGTCGCTCACCATGGGCTGGTCTTCGGCCGGCCGGTCCGCGCGGCATATCCGCGGCGAATCAGCGTCGATACGTCGTCATACTAACGACGGGTTCCGGCGAGCCCAGCATGGATCCGCGTCACAGCATTGTAACGATTCAATTCACCGTTTCACCCGGAGGTCGTCTGCCGCTTCACCAGTTCCGGCCGGAACCGCACGTGCTCCTCGTGTCGTGGATCGCCGGACTGGATTGCCCGCAGCAGCAGCTCGACCGCCGTCCGGCCGATCAACTGCGCCGGCTGACGAATCGATGTCAGGGGAACGACGGTGGCCGCGGCGAAGTCGATGTCGTCGTAGCCGATCAGCGCAATGTCGTCCGGAACCTTGAGTGGTCCCATGATCGTCAGCGCCTGCAACAGCCCGACGGCCAGCAGATCGTTCGCCGCGAAGATGGCATCGGGGCGTTCGCCCGGCGCGCGCGCGAGGATGCGCTCGCCCGCCTCCCGGCCGTGCAGCACAGTCAGCGCCGGCATCTCGATGACCTCGAGCGTGGCATCGCCGACCCCGGAGACCGCGGCGCGGGCCCCCTGCAGGCGGTACGCCACCTGCGGGATGGCGAGGGGGCCCCCGATGAAGCACAGCCGCCGGCGCCCGGTCTGCAGCAGGTGGGCGGCGGCCAGTGAGCCGCCTTCGACGTCGTCGACGGACACCGAGCTGTAGGGGCCGTGCGGAAGCTCGGCGTCTACCAGCACGACCGGAACACCGGCATCCTGCAGCCGGCGCAGGCGGCGGTCATCCGCGGCCGCGGGCGTGATCAGGACGCCGTTGACGCGCTGCTCGCGGAAAAGATCGAGGTAGCGGCCTTCGCGTCGCGCGTCTTCGTCGCTGTTGCCGAGCAGCAGCGACAGCTCCTCGGCCGCCGCCCGCTCCTCGGCCCCGCGGGCGACGTCCGCGAAGAACGGGTTGGCGGCGTCGAGCACGACCATCCCAATCGTGCGACTGCGCCCGGCGCGCAGCTGCCGCGCGGCATCGTTGCGCACGAAGCCCAGGCGGTCGATGGCCGCCTGCACCCGGGCCACCGTCGACGGCGCCACCTTCTCGGGGCGGTTCAAGACATTCGACACGGTCCCCACCGACACCCCCGCCGCATCCGCGACATCCCGTACGCTTACCGCCATGTCTTCCTCTCGTTGACGCCAGCGTATCGACGCCCTTATAGTTTGAAACGATTCATCGCCGTCCGCCATCGACCCGTGCACGAGGAAGTGAGATGACGCGCATCTGCTTCGAGCTGCAGGTCCGCCCCGAGCTCGTCGGGGAGTACATCGTCCGGCACCGTTCGGTGTGGCCGGAGATGCTCGCCGAGATCGCCGCCGCGGGCCGGCGCAACTACTCGCTGTTCCTCGGCGACGGCGGCCGGCTGATCGGCTACTACGAGACCGATGACGACGCGGCCGCTCGGGCATATCTTGCGGCATCCCCCGTCGCTGCCCGGTGGGAGGCCGAGATGGGCCGCTTCTTCGCCGGCCTGGACGGCCGCGCCGACGAGGCAGCATCGCTTCCCGAGGTCTTCCACCTCGCGGGCCGACACGTGACATCCCACACCGACACCGACACCGACACCGCAGAAGGCTCCGCATCATGACCACGCTTACTCCCGACACCCTCGCCGCGCTCCAGCAGCAGGCGATCGAACTGCCCAGCTGGGCGTTCGGCAACTCCGGGACGCGGTTCAGGGTCTTCGGCACGCCGGGCACGCCGCGCGACCCGTTCGAGAAGATCGCGGACGCCGCTCAGGTCCACAAGCACACGGGCCTGGCTCCCACGGTCGCCCTGCATATCCCGTGGGACGTCGTCGACGACTTCGCCGCACTGCGCCGCCACGCCGAGGACCTCGGGGTGGCGCTCGGGACGGTCAACTCCAACACGTTCCAGGACGAGGACTACAAGTTCGGCGCCCTCACGCACGAGGATGACACGATCCGCCGGAAGGCGATTGACCACCACCTCGCGTGCATCGACGTGATGGATGCCACCGGCTCGCGTGATCTGAAGATCTGGCTCGCCGAGGGGTCGAACTACCCGGGACAGAACGACATGCGGGCGCGGCAGGAGCGCCTGCACGACTCCCTCTCGACGATCTACGCGCGGCTGGGTGAGAACCAGCGCCTCGTCCTGGAGTACAAGTTCTTCGAGCCGTCGTTCTACCACACCGACGTCCCGGACTGGGGCACCTCGTACGTGCAGGTCGCCGCGCTCGGCGAGCGCGCGATGGTGTGCCTGGACACCGGCCACCACGCCCCGGGCACGAACATCGAGTTCATCGTCATGCAGCTGCTGCGGCTCGGCAAGCTCGGGTCGTTCGACTTCAACTCGCGCTTCTACGCCGATGACGACCTCATCGTGGGCGCCGCCGATCCGTTCCAGCTGTTCCGGATCCTGGTCGAGGTCGTCCGCGGCGGCGGACTGAACAGCCCCGACGTGGCGTTCATGCTCGATCAGTGCCACAACATCGAGAAGAAGATCCCCGGGCAGATCCGTTCGGTGCTGAACGTCCAGGAGATGACGGCCCGGGCGCTGCTGCTCGACCGGGCGGCGCTGACCCGCGCGCAGACCGAGAACGACGTGCTCACGGCGAACGCGATCATGATGGACGCGTTCTACACCGACGTGCGCCCGGCGCTGGCGCAGTGGCGCGAGTCGCGCGGACTGCCGGCCGACCCGATGGCCGCCTACGCGGCGTCCGGATACCAGGAGAAGATCGAGGCCGACCGCGTCGGCGGCGTGCAGGCCGGATGGGGCGCCTGAGCGGCATCCGAGACTCTGGAGAACACCATGACCAACCCCACCGTTGATGACCTCATCGCCCGCAGCAACCGTCTGGGCGCCGATCCGAAGAACACGAACTACGCCGGCGGTAACACGTCCGTCAAGGGCACCGAGACCGACCCGGTCACCGGAAAGCCGGTCGAACTGCTGTGGGTGAAGGGGTCGGGCGGCGACCTCGGCACGCTGACGCCCCAAGGGCTGGCGGTGCTGCGGCTGGACCGGATGCGCGCCCTCGTGAACGTGTACCCGGGCGTCGACCGCGAGGACGAAATGGTCGCCGCGTTCGACTACTGCCTGCACGGAAGGGGCGGGGCTGCGCCGTCCATCGACACCGCGATGCACGGGCTCGTGGATGCCGCACACGTCGACCACCTGCATCCGGACGCCGGCATCGCCATCGCCACGGCCGCCGACGGCGAGCGCCTCACGCCGGAGATCTTCGGCGACAGGGTCGTGTGGGTGCCGTGGCGCCGGCCGGGATTCCAGCTGGGCCTGGACATCGCCGCCATCAAGGAGAGCAACCCGCAGGCCGTGGGCTGCATCCTCGGCGGGCACGGCATCACCGCGTGGGGGGACAGTTCCGACGAGGCCGAAGCGAACTCGCTGTGGATCATCGCCACCGCGCAGGCCTACATCGACGAGCACGGCGCCGCCGATCCCTTCGGCCCGATCCGGCCCGGGTTCGAGGCCCTCCGCGCGCCGGCGCGGCGCGCGAAGGCGGCCGCGCTGGCCGCCACGATCCGCGGCCTCGCGTCCACCGACAAGCGGATGGTCGGCCACTTCACCGACGACCCGGTCGTGCTGGATTTCCTCGCCGCAGCGAAGGCCCCTGCCCTGGCGGCGCTCGGCACCAGCTGCCCCGATCACTTCCTGCGCACCAAGGTCATGCCGATGCTGCTGGACCTGCCCGCGGACGCGACCGTCGAGGCATCCATCACCCGGCTGCGCGAGCTGCACGGGACGTACCGCGCCGATTACGCCGCGTATTACGAGCGACACGCCGACGCCGACTCGCCCGCGATGCGCGGCGCCGACCCGCTGATAGTGCTGGTGCCGGGGGTGGGCATGTTCAGCTATGGCGCGAACAAGCAGACCGCGCGCGTGGCCGGCGAGTTCTATGTCAACGCCATCAACGTGATGCGCGGCGCCGAGGCGCTGTCCACGTACGCACCGATCCCCGAGGCGGAGAAGTTCCGCATCGAGTACTGGGCGCTCGAAGAGGCGAAGCTGCGCAGGATGCCGCAGCCGAAGACCCACCAGGGGCGCATAGCGTTCGTCACCGGGGCCGCCTCCGGCATCGGCAAGGCCATCGCGACGCGCCTGGCCGCCGAGGGCGCCTGCGTCGTGGTCGCCGATCTGGACCTCGCAAAGGCGCAGGACGTCGCCGCCGGTCTCGGGTCGACGGATGTCGCTATCGGCGTCGCCGCGAACGTCGCCGACGCCGGCGGCGTGCAGGCGGCGATCGACGCCACCGTGCTCGCGTTCGGCGGCATCGACCTGGTCGTCAACAACGCGGGATTGTCGCTGTCCAAGCCGCTGCTGGAGACCACCGAGAAGGACTGGGATCTTCAGCACGATGTCATGGCGAAGGGCTCGTTCCTGGTCTCGAAGGCGGCCGCGAAGCCGCTGATCGAACAGGGCATGGGCGGCGACATCGTCTACATCTCGTCGAAGAACAGCGTGTTCGCGGGTCCCGCGAACATCGCCTACTCCGCCACGAAGGCCGACCAGGCGCACCAGGTGCGGCTGCTCGCGGTCGAGCTCGGCGAGCACGGCGTGCGCGTGAACGGCATCAACCCGGACGGGGTGGTGCGCGGGTCGGGCATCTTCGCCGGCGGGTGGGGGGCGCAGCGCGCCGCGACGTACGGGGTCAAGGAGGAGGACCTCGGTCAGTTCTACGCGAACCGGACGATCCTCAAGCGCGAGGTGGTGCCGGAGAACGTCGCGGACGCCGTCTATGTGCTGACCGGACCGGAGCTCAGCCGCACGACCGGCCTGCACATCCCCGTGGATTCGGGTGTCGCGGCGGCATTCCTGCGATGAGTCCCGGGGAGGTCGCCGCTATCGACCTGGGCGCCACCAGCGGCCGGGTGATCGTGGGCCGGGTCGGGACCGACACCCTCGACGCCACGACGACAGCACGCTTCCCGAACGCTCCGGTGCGGGCGGGCGACGGGCTGCACACCGACATCCTGTCCCTGTACGGCGCGGCGCAGGACGGGCTGCGCACAGCGCTGCGCGACCACCCCGGCATCGTGAGCATCGGCGTGGACTCCTGGGCCGTGGACTACGCCCTGTTGCGCGGCGGGCGTATGCTCGGCTCCCCGTTCCACTATCGCGACGAGCGCACCGCGCGCGGCGTCGCGGCGGTCCATGCCCGGATGCCGCACCCGGCCCTCTTCGCCCGCAACGGCCTGCAGTTCCTGCCGTTCACCACGCTGTACCAGTTCGCCGGCGAAGACCCTGACGTGCTCGCTTTCGCGGACACCGCGCTGCTCATCCCGGACCTCGTCGGCTACTGGCTCACGGGACGCGCCGTTGCGGAGCGCACGAACGCGTCGACCACCGGCCTGCTGCGCGGCGGCGCCTGGGACGACGAGCTCATCCGGGCACTGGGCTTCCCCCGCGGCATCCTCCCCGAGCTCGTCTCGCCCGGGGATCGGATCGGGATGCTGCGCCCCGACGTGACGGCGTCCCTGGGCGCGGGTCCCCGGTTGGCCGTGACGGCGGTGGGGTCCCACGACACGGCGTCCGCCGTAGTGGCGGTGCCGATGCGCGCGGGCGAGGCCGCCTACATATCATGCGGGACGTGGGGGCTGGTCGGGGTGGAGGTAGAGCGGCCCGTGCTCACCGACGCTGTGCTCGCCGCGAACTTCACTAACGAGGGCGGCGTCGACGGACGGGTCCGCCTGCTGCACAACGTGATGGGGATGTGGGTGCTCAACGAGAGCGTGCGGGTGTGGGAGCGGGACGGCGAGCGCGTGGATCTGCCGTCGCTGCTGCGCGCCGCCGCGGCCGTCGACGCGGCGACGGTGCCCGTCTTCGGTGTGGACGACCCGCGCTTCCTGCCGCCCGGCGACATGCCCGCGCGCATCGACGCGTGGTGCGCGGAGCACGGTGTCCAGGCCCCGCACACGCGCGCCGAGTACGCGCGGTCGATCATCGAGTCGCTCGCGCAGGCCTTCACGGATGCCGTGGCCACGGCATCCCGTGTCTCCGGCGTCGCGGTGCGCACCATCCACATCGTGGGCGGCGGGGCGCACAATGACCTGCTCTGCCAGCGCACGGCCGACCGCTCCGGGCTGCCCGTGCAGGCCGGTCCGATCGAGGCGACCGCGCTCGGCAACATCCTGGTCCAGGGGCGCGCGACCGGGCTCGTGACGGGAACGCTCGAGGCGCTGCGCGACCTTGTGGCCCGCACCCATCCGCCGCGGCGGTTCCACCCGCGCTAGAACGCGACCGGCTCCAGGCGCACCAGGCGCGGCCGGCCGTCGAGCAGGCCCGCCAGGCCCGGCACCGCGCCGGCCGGGGACATCCGGAAGTCGCGGTACGCCTGCTCGGCGTCCCACGAGGACCACTCCTCGTACAGCAGCCACAGCGTCGGGTCGTCCCGATCGACGAGCCAGTCCAGGCGCAGGCACCCCTCGAACGCGCGCGACGTGTCGAGCATCGCGGCGAACACCGGCTTCGCCTCGTCGTGCCGATCGGCGCGAATCCGGAACTCCACGATGGCCCTGTGCGTCATCCCCATCCCTCCGTCGGTCATCAGCCAAGCACGCCGGCGCGCCCGCGGCGCGCGGATCTCTCACAGGGTGGAACACGCGGGATCACGCGTCGGCGCCCGTTTCCGGCATCCGCTGCGCCGATCGATGGCGCGGATGCCGCGAACTGGCGCAGTCACGGGATCGATGCGCGCGCACAGCGAACCCACACACCGCGCGCGCCCGCGCGGACGTAGGCTCGCACCGTGAACGGGTCGATACGATGGCGCGCGGCGCTGGCCGGGATCGCCGCGGTCGTGCTGGGAGTCGGCGCCGGGGAGCTCGTGGCCGCGTTCGCCGCCGCGGCCGGACCCGTCACGGCGATCGGCGGCGCGCTCATCGACCTCGCGCCGGGATGGGCGAAGGAGACGGCGATAGCCCTGTTCGGCCGGTCCGACAAGGCCGCCCTGATCACCGGGATCCTCGTGGTCCTCGTCGCCGTCGCGGCGGGGCTCGGCATCCTCGAACGCCGATACCGGCGCATGGGCGCCCTGCTGTGCGCGGCGCTCGGGATCGTCGGCATGGTCGCGGCGACCACGCGGGCGGATGCCGGCGCCCTCGCGCTGCTTCCCTCCGCCGTCGCAGGTGCCGCGGCGGCGTTGACGATCGGCCCGCTCGTGACGCTCGCGGGCCCGACGAGCACCACCCCGACGCGGACCACCCCGACGAGCATCACCCCGGTGAGCGACGACCGCGTCGCCGATCCCGGCCGCCGCCGGTTCTTCGCGTGGACCGGCGCGGCCGTCCTGATCGGCGCCGCGGCGGCCCTGGGCGGCACGCTCCTACAGGGCGGGGCGCGCGCGGCCGAGGCGGTGCGGCGCTCCCTGCACCTGCCCGTGCCCGCGCGCACGGCGCCCCCGATCCCCGCGGGAGCGGATCTGCGCATCACGGGACTTGCGCCCCTGATCACCCCGAACGACCGGTTCTACCGCATCGACACCGCACTGCTGGTCCCGCAGGTCGACCCCACCACGTGGGCGCTGCGCATCCACGGCATGGTCGACCGCGAGGTGACGCTGACCTGGGACCGGCTGCTCGCGCTGCCCCTCCAGGAGAGCTACACGACCCTCACCTGCGTCTCCAACGAGGTGGGCGGCGACCTCATCGGCAACGCCAAGTGGCTGGGCTATCCGATCCGGCACCTGCTCGCGCGGGCCGGCCCCCACCCGGATGCCGACATGGTGCTCTCGCGCTCGGCCGACGGGTTCACGGCATCCACTCCCCTGCCGGTGCTCACCGACGAGCGGGATGCGATCCTCGCGGTGGGGATGAACGGCGCTCCTCTGCCGGCCGAGCACGGGTTCCCGGTGCGGATGGTGGTCCCCGGGCTGTACGGCTACGTGTCGGCGACGAAATGGGTCGTCGACCTCGAGGTCACCCGGTTCGACCGCGCCACCGGGTACTGGACGACGCAGGGCTGGGCGCCGCGCGGACCGGTCAAGCTCCAGTCGCGCATCGACGTGCCCTCTGCGGGCCGCACCGTCGCCGCTGGCGACACCGTGATCGCCGGCGTGGCCTGGCAGCAGCACGTCGGGGTGTCCCGCGTCGAGGTGTCCGTGGACGACGGGCCGTGGCAGGACGCGCAGCTCGCGCCGGCGATCTCGGTGGACACATGGGTGCAGTGGCACCTGCCGTGGCGGGCCACCGGCGGCGACCACGTCATCCGATGCCGTGCCACGAGCCGGGCCGGTCAGGTGCAGACCTCGCGGGAGGCGCCGCCCGCGCCGGACGGCGCCACCGGGTGGCCGCAGGTCTCCGTCCACGTGGCATGAGAACGGCGCCGTCCTCCCGAAGGAGGACGGCGCCGTTTCCGATCGGTTTCAGTGCTCGGCGGGCAGGATGACGCGTTCCACGGTGACCGCGGTGCTCTCCAGCGCCGACGCCATGATGGCCTGCATCACGGGCGGCGGGACCAGACAGTCCGCGCACGCTCCCTCGGTCGCGTCGATCTTCACGACGATCGCGTCAGGCCCGGAGGGCTCCCATCCCAGGACGTAGCCGTCCGCGCGCATCATCGTGCGGAAGTCTGCGAGCGCCGCGTCGATGGCCGCGGCGTCCGCCGTCCCGGTCATGCTGTCCCGCCGATCTTCGCGGTCGAGTACGGGATGGCCCGCGGCGGGTTGAGCGTGAACACCTCGACCACGGACGACACACCCGCGTTGTTGGCGCCGGCGACCATGACCTGCACGGACGTCGGGTGGCTCATCAGGTGCACGGTGTCCGGGGTGGCCGACCCGGCGGCCGAGTCGGGCATCGAGTCCGGGTGGTCGGAGGGCAGACGCCAGCGGGTCTTGTGCGAGACAGCGTCCTTGCCGGATGCGGCCAGCTCAGCCCGCGTGCGCACGACCCGCTCGAACACGGCGTTGCGCACGTCGTCCTTGCTCCACCCGGCGTCCGCGAACAGGTCCGCGTGCTCGGGCACGAGCACCAGCAGCGCGCTCGTGTACTCGTGGATCAGGCCCCCGGTACGACGGATGCTGTCGGCGAAGTCCTCGATCAGCTGCTCCGGCACCATCGTGTGACGGGCCTCGATGTGCATGACCGACCGGATCACGTACGCGGTGACCACGTTGTCGGACGCCTCGAAGCCGTTGTCCACATGGAACGGCGGCCACGGGCTCTGCTCCTCGTTCTCGCCGATGCACGCGGAGTACTTCGCGGGGGTGCCCTGCGTGGCCTGGTCGAGGGCGTGCGGGTGCAGCCCGAACACGTTGATGCAGCCGAGCCGGATGGCGCGTCCGATCGTCGCGTTCGCACGGAAGCCGGAGCCGTAGATGTTGCCCTGGCTGTTCAGCTCGATCTGGTTGCGGATCGGCCCGTTCACGACGAGGAACGGGGCCGTCCCGGTCGTGGACTGCCAGATGCCGCGGTGCGGGTGCGGCTCCTTCGCGATGGCCTCCCACGCGGCGACGACCACGGGGAAGTACTCCGGCTTGCAGCCGGCCATCGCGGCGTTGATGGCCGCCAGGCGCACCGTCATCGAACGGTTCAGGTGCGGGATGTGGAACAGCACATCCTCCGGGTCGCGCTCGGTCGCGGCAAGGAACGCCGCCAGCGACGACTCGGTCACGGGGACGACGGGAAGCCCATCGGTCCAGCCGCGGTCGTAATAGGACTCCATCGCCTCGGCGACGACGTCGGCATCCACCGACAGGTCACGGGTCAAGGTCGCAGCATCCATCTCAGCCCTCCACTCCCAGAATGCGCAGCACGTCGGGCAGCGCCGTCATGGCGCGCTCGCGGACTTCGTCGGCGTCCAGGCTCGCGAACGGGTGCTGGACGGCGTAGAAGTCGAAGCCGGGGAAGCCCTGCACCTGCGCCATCGCACGGCCGGACGCGTAGAACGAGTCCGACGTGATGGCGACGGTCGGGATGCCGGCGCGCTCGAACTGGATGCCGTCGGCCACCGTCGCGGCGCTGCACGACCCGCAGTCGCCCACGCCGGTGATCAGGACATCCACCTCGGCCACGATCTTGTCACGCAGCTCGGGCTTGGCCGGAGTGCCGAAGTAGTCCTTCGTGTACAGCCGGGAGCCGGCCGCCCCGTACGTGCGCTGCAGCTCGTCGCCGATGGCCTGCAGCAGGTCGGTCGTGTTGGGCTTCGTGTTGTCCAGCAGCCCCACCGTCAGTCCCCGCAGGGACGCGGTACGCCTCGACAGCGTCGCGTCAGCGGAGTCCTCGGACATGCCCGTGGGATCCAGTACCAATTCTCGTACCATCGAAAGACCTCCTCGTCTCAAAGTCATTTGTGCCCTCTCAGACTGGCAGTGGGACCCGTTCGGCACACCCGGATTTTCGGCGTGCGAAAGACGGCGGGGATCCCGGGCGTGTCAGGAGGCGGCCGGGTCGGCCTGCGCGGCGCGCGCGACGATGGTGACGGTGCCGGCGTCTCCGTCCACCCGCACGATGTCGCCGGTGCGGATGGTGTGCACGGGGTCGGGCGAGGCGGCGATCACGGTCGGCACACGGGTGACGATGGCGCCGAGGGCGGCCTTCGTGGTCATCACGCTGATCACCATCGCGGCGGGCGCCGTGCCCATCAGTCGGGTGGCCTGGAAGTGGCCGGACCAGCCGGACGAGCCCTTCGCGCTCGGGAACACGAGCACCTTGCCGGTGAAGCACTGCCCCACCAGCTGATGCCGGCGCTCGACGATGGTGCCGTTGGAGGAGTCGATGCCGCCCCAGCCGGAGATGCCCTCGTCCGTCACGAGGGCTTCGGCCTCGACGACGCCCGGCACGATGCCGCGGCCGTGCATCACGGCGCTCATGCCGCCGCCAGCTCGCCGCGCCAGCGACCGGTCACCGCGGCCGAGATGCACTCGTCGAGGGTGCCGAACCAGGCCTCGATGCCGAGGATCGCCGGCAGGTAGTGCGCCTGTTTGGCGGAGTCCGTCGCGAACACCCGCGTGCCCGCCGGGGCCGTGCGCGACATCGCCGGGCACGAGTCGGTGAGCAGGTGCCCGCCGGCCTTCTCGATCACCTCGGTGTACCCGTTGCGGTCGGCGACCGAGCGCAACGCGCGCGGCGTCATGATCCACAGTTCGGTGCCGCTGTTGAGCTTCTTGCCGTCCAGGAGCCGGGCGATGTCGGCCAGTTGCGTGAGCGACGCGTGCGGGCACCCGAGCAGGATGAAGTCGACGTCGTCGGACGTGCCCTGCGAGTTCAGCTCCTCGTACACCCGCCGGCGCTCGGCGGGCCCGTACGTGATCGCCTCGGGAATCCGCGCACCGCCGAACGCGGCCTCCAGGGTCGGCGCCTCCGGGGTGAGGCCGGGGATGTGGTAGATCTCGACGCCGCCGGAGGTGGCGGTCGCCGCGCCGAAGTGCTTGAGCTCGTCGATGATCGGCTGGCCGAGCGACCCGACGACGGCCGGGCGCTCCTCCTGCACAGCTTCGCCGACGAAGTAGCCGAGCATGCCCCAGTCCTGCATGGACTGGATGGGTGTCTCCGCGCGCACCAGCCGGTTCGCGTACCGGTTCTCGGGGACGTGGTTGCCCCAGTAGGGGATCTTCCCGGTGAGGCTGGCGGCGCCGGTGGATGCCGCGCCCTCGCAGTTCGTGCGCGCACCGAGCACGGAGTTGCAGTAGACGACCGCGGAGGACTCCATCCACGCGCAGTGCTCGCCGCGCACCGGCAGGTTGCCCACCTGGTACGGCGTGCAGGTGGCCAGCACGTTCACGCCGCGCTCGCTGAAGAACGACTCGGCGTCGCCCTGCAGCTCGATGTTCTTCGTGGGGTAGGCCGACAGCGTCGCGATCTCTTCGCCGAAGCCGTGCTGCAGCTGGCAGGTGGGGACCTTCATCCGCGGGATCTCGATGTCGTCGTCGCAGTCGAGGTTGATCACGGCGTAGGACTTGGCCCAGCCGCCTTCCGCGAACAGCTTCGCCTTCGCCGGGGAGGGCTGCGTCATGGTGCCCGCGACGTTGCGCGTCTCGCACAGCCGTTCCGCGCCGAGCGCCTCGCCGTAGCGAATCAGGAGGTCCATCGCGGCGGCGACGGCATCGCCCTCGTCGCCGGCGTGCATGCTCTTCTCTTCATCGGTCAGGAACATCTGTGCACTCACCCTTGCGCGTCACGCCGCCCACGGCTCGTGGAAGGACGCGTCCACGATAAAGCCTCCCATCGCGCGGCCCGCGCGCGCGATGGCTTTTCATTCCACGGAAACTCAGCGGGTCGAGAACGGGTCCTGCGGGCGGCCGGTGGATTTCAGCAGCAGCGAGATCCGCCGTGCCGTGACCCGGACGAGGTCCACCTGGGTGAGCGGATTGACATCCCGGTCCGTGAAGGCGACCGACAGCGCGGCCACGACGGCGCCGCTCTGTCCGTAGATCGGCGCGGCGACGCTGCAGTGCAGCTCGTCGACGTGCCGGTCGCAGATGGCGTAGCCGACGTGGCGGACCCGCTCGATGACGCCCTCGATGTCGGCGCGCGTGGTCAGGCTCCGACTCGTGAAGCGCTCGAACGGGCCCTTGAGGACCTCTTCGCGCACCTTGAACGGCGCGTACGCCAGCAGCACGTGGCCGATCGCGGTGGCGTGCATCGGGTAGCGTCCGCCGACGATGGGCCGGGGCACGGGACGTCGCCCACCGTGGAACCGCTCGACGGAGACCAGCTCGAGCCCGTCCCGGATCGCGAGATGCGTGGCGTGGCCGGTGGCCTCGAACAGGTCCTGCATGAACGAGCGCGCCACGCGCTGCAGCCGCGACGGCTGCGGCGCGAGGGCGGCGACCTCCCAGAGGCGCAGGCCTATGTAGTAGCGCCCGTCCTCGCCCTTCTCCAGCGCCCCCCACTCGGTGAGGCGCTGCACGATGCGGTAGCACGTCGCGATCGGCAGCCCCGTGGACCGGCTGATCTCCGACAGCGTCTGCCGGCGCTGCCGGTTCTGGAACGTCCCGAGGATCAGCAGCGTCCGATCCACCATGGACTTGGGAAGACCGCGTTCTTCCGTCGAATCGTCCGCGCGGTCGTCGGCGACCTCGCTCATGAACATATTCTATTCGCCACCCTTCGCCTCCTCCCCCCGTATGACGAAGGGAGCGAGCTCATACGATCTCGCTGACCAGATCCTCGCTGGACGTGTCCTCGGTCAGCACGTAGCGCTGCGCCATCAGCCACGACGGGAAAGTCGCGACCTTCGCGTCGATGACCAGGGGCCGGTCGCGAGGGCCGTCGATCCAGCTCTGCACCGCCGCGACATCGTCCATGCTGCGCACCGTGATGCCCTCGGCGCCGAACCCGCGGGCTATCCGCGCGATGTCGGTGTCCGGGAAGCGGACGATGTCCAGGTCGTCGGTGTACGGCTGGAACAGGTTCACCTCGGCCCCGTAGGCCGAGTCGTTGTAGACGATGACGACCATGCCCAGGCGCTCGCGCACGGCGGTGTCCAGCTCTGCCAGCGACATCATGAACGCGCCGTCGCCGGTGCCGACCACCGCCATCCGGTCGGGCTGGGCGATGCCGGCGCCGATGCCGGCGGCAAGCCCCATCCCGATCGCCTGGAACGCCAGCGGGAAGCAGAAGCCCCGCTCGTCGGGCACCCGCAGGTGCGCCGCGGGGTAGCAGTTCACGTTCCCGCCGTCGGGGATCACGACCCGCTCCAGCGGCAGCATCTCGTCCAGAAGATTCGTCAGCGACCGCGGATCCACGCAGCCGGTCTCGCGGAGCGCCTCGAACGGCTGGTCGCGCCAGTACCGCGCCGCCGCGACCCGGCGACGCACGTCGGGGGTGCGGTATCCGCGGGCGGGGCCCCGCTTCTCGAGTGCCTCGGCGGCCTGCGCGGCCACGATGGCGGCATCCCCGATCACGGCGAGGTCCACGGGGCGGTGCTTGCCGATCGCCGCCGAGCGGTCGTCGACGTGCACGACGGTCGCCGCGCGCACCAGCGCGCCGTCGCGGGCGGTCCACTTGTTCAGCGACGCCCCGAAGCCGACGATCACGTCGGCGGTGGCGATGAGCTCGGCGGCACCCTCGGTCGAGAAGCCGCCCATGATGTCCAGCGCCCAGTCCTGGTCGGCGAACAGCCCGCGGGCACCCGCCGAGGTGACCAGGAGCGCGCCGACGGTCTCCGCGAGCCGCACCAGCTCGTCCTTCGCGTGCACGGCGCCGCGGCCGCCCACGATGACGGGCCGGCGAGCGCCGTCGAGCACGCGCACGAGCTCGGCGAGCGCGTGCGGCGCGGGGCCGGAGCGCAGCGGCTGCGGGCGCTCGAGCGTCGACTCGTCGAACTCGACGAAGTGGTCCTGGATGTCGACGGGCACCGAGAGCACGACGGTCTCCCGCTCGGTCACCGCGCGGGCCAGCGCGCGGGCCGCGTCGGCCACCGCCGTCTCCGGCGAGTACACCCGCATCGGGGTCGCGCCCATCGCGGCCACCGCGGCGTCCTGGTCGACCTGGAAGTTGGAGTTCTCATCGCCGGCTGCCGTGTCGCCGGTGATCACGAGGATCGGCGTGTGGCACTTGGCGGCCTCCGCAATGCCGGTCAGCGCGTTGCTGAGCCCGCATCCCTGGTGCAGGGACACGGCGGACACGCGGCCCGACGTGCGGGTGAAGGCATCGGCCATCACGGTCGCGCCCATTTCGTGACGGGATGCCGTGAACGGCACCCCCGCGTCGATCATGGCGTTCGTCAGGTGGAAATTCCCGCTGCCGACCACGCCGAACACGTGGCCCACCCCCAACGCGGCCAAGGCCCGGCCGATCGCCACGGATACCGGCATCATGCTCATCGTGCGCTCCTCCACAACTCCCGTGTCGCGGTTCCGGCAACGCTA
This sequence comes from Microbacterium sp. SYP-A9085, assembly GCF_009649635.1. GTDB lineage: Bacteria > Actinomycetota > Actinomycetes > Actinomycetales > Microbacteriaceae > Microbacterium. The sequence continues at coordinate 353,914 of NZ_WJII01000001.1, forward strand.
CTGACAGCGTCACCGGGCCCGCATGTCTTTTTCGCTCACCGGAAGAATCCGCGTCCGCACCGTCCGATCAAGCGTGCGCGTCCTGCTGCAGTTCGTCGGCGACCTCGGCGCGCAGCCGCGCCATGTCGACCTTGCCGCTGACCCCGCGGGGGATGCTCGCGCGGAACACCACGGCCCGCGGCTTCTTGTACGCCGCTATCCGCTCGCCGACGTAACCGGCGAGGTCTGCCTGGGTGGCCTCCTGCCCGTCGCGGAGCACGACGAGGGCGGCGACGATCTCACCGAACCGCTCGTCGGGCACTCCCACCACTATCGCGTCCTGGACCGCGGGGTGCGAGAGCAGCGCATCCTCCACCTCGTCGGGATACACCTTCTCGCCGCCGGTGTTGATGACCGCGCTGCCGCGGCCGAGGAATTCGACGTGCCGGTCGTCCTCGACGATGACCCAGTCGCCCGGCATCACGTAGCGCACGCCGCCGATCGTGGGGAACGCCGCCGCGGTCTTCTCCTCGTCCCGGAAGTACCCGAGCGGGATGGCCCCGGCGCGGGCGAGCATGCCGCGGGTGCCGGGCTCGTCGGCGACGGGCCTGCCGGTCTCGTCGATCACGACGGCGTCCGGGTAGAGCCGTGCGCGTCCGGGCACCTCGTCGGCGCTGCGGGTGACGGTCACGGCGAATCCGCCCCCCTCGGAAGACGCGATGATGTCCTGGATCACGAGGTCACCCAGGCGGTGCAGCCGCCGCTTCGTGGGGGCGCTGAAGCGCATCCCGGAGCTGACCACGCTGGTCAGCAGCGGCAGCGCCGCGTTCATCCGCTCGGCGGCGTCCACGAGCGGGATCGCCACCGCGTCGCCGGCGACGACGATCTGCGTGGCGTCCTCACGGATCGCCAGTCGGACCGCGGCCTCCGGGTCGAACCGCGGCGACGACGTGATGAGCACGAGCCCGCCCACGGCGAGGGCGTTGATCGCCAGCGACAGGGCGGTGCCGTGCATGAACGGCGCCAGCGGCAGATTCACCAGCTGGGTGCGCTGATACCGCACCGCCGCGGCGACGGCCTCATCGACGTCCGCGGGCTGCTCGAGCCCGTTCATGTCGTAGATGCTGAACAGCTTCGAGCGGAACATGTCCACGACGCGCCAGCGCACGGCCTTGGGGCGACCGGTCGTCCCGCCGGTGTAGATCCACATCTCGCCGTCGGCGGGCGCGCGCTCGGGCATCGTCCCATCACCCGCGACGGCATCGTCCCACCCGACCGCCGCGGGTGAGGCGACGCCCTCGTCGGCGACCTCGATGAGGGCCGTGGCGCTGTGCGCAATCTCCACGGCGTCGTCGACGAGGGGCCGGAACGACCGTGTGTACACGAGCGCCCGCGGCTCGGAGTCCATCAGCAGCCCGGCCAGCTCGATGCTGCGGTAGCGGAAGTTCATCGGCACCGGCGTGAACCCGTACGCGAGGCACGCGAACATCGTGACGAGGAACTCGGGCCGGTTGTACAGCACGATGCCGACCCGGTCCCCCGGTCGCAGCCCCTGCTCGGTCAGGTACGCGCCGAGCCCGCGCGCTTCGCGCGCGAACCGGCCGTACGTCCAGCGGTGGCCCGACGGGGTCGCCAGCGCCTCCCGGTCGGGGGCGACGCGGGCGATCCCCTGCCAGACGTCCGAGAAGCCGCCGTCGAACACCGGTCTCATGCTTCCTGCAACGCGTACACCGACTCGTGCCACGGGATGAACAGGCGCTTGGACTCGTTGACGATGACGTACAGGATCAGGCCGATCAACGACAGCAGCAGGATCAGCGCGAACGTCCTGGCCGCGTTCAGCGAGCTCATCGCGCTGACCACCATGGCGCCGAGGCCGGAGCTGCCGCCGAGGAACTCCCCGACGATGGCGCCGGTGGTGGCGAGCACGATGGCGACCTCCATGCCGGCGAAGAGGTACGGCAGGACGCTGCGCAGCTCGAGCTGACCGAAGGTCTGCATCCGCGTCGCGTTCAGGCTCTGCATGAGCTCGCGCTGGCCGAGGGCGACGGACCTCACTCCCAGCAGCGCGTTCAGCATCACCGGGAAGAACGCGAGGATCGCGGCCAGCACGACCTTCGAGGTCATCCCGAACCCGAACCAGATCACGAACAGGGGGATGAAGGCGACCTTCGGGGCGACCTGCGCGATGATGATCAGCGGTCGCATGCTGGTCTCCAGCCACGCTACCTTGCCGAGCACGATACCCACGGCCAGGCCCGAGACCACGCCGATCACGAAGCCCATCAGGACCTCGCTGACGGTGATCAGGGTCTGCGCCCAGGTGTTCGGTTCGGTCAGCAGTACGCCGAACTCCTTCCCGAGTGCGATCGGGCTCGGCATGATGAACGGGTTCACGTCCATCAGCGTGACCCAGGCCTGCCAGACGATAAGGATGACGATGATGGTCGCCGGGGCGACGATCCACGGAAGTGCTTTTGTGCGGTTCATCTGTCTGCTTCTCTCATCCGTCCTGGTCCAGCGCTGTGCGCAGGTCCCGCACTATCTCGTTGAATTCCTGCCCGGTCTGCACGATCACCTCGCGCGGCTTCGGGATGTCCACCGACACTGTCTGGTGGACCCGTCCCGGGCGAGGGGTCATGTGCACGATGCGGTCGCCGAGGAACACGGCCTCCGGGATGTCGTGCGTGACGAAGACGACGGTCGACTCGGTCTCGCCGACGATGCGCTGCAGCTCGAGGTTCATGCGCTCGCGGGTGAGGGCGTCCAGCGCCCCGAACGGCTCGTCCATGAGCAGGAGGTCGGGCTCGGTGCTGAGCGCCCGCGCGATCGCCACGCGCTGGCGCATGCCGCCGGAGAGCTGACGCGGGTAGGAGTGCTCGAACCCGGCCAGGCCCACCAGGCCCGCCAGGGTCGTCGCCCGTTCGCGGCGCTCGGCCTTCGACACGCCGCGCAGCTTCAGCGGCAGCGCGATGTTGTCGATCACGGTGAACCACGGCAGCAGGTTGCTGTCCTGGAACACGAAGCCCAGCCGGGCGATGGCGGCGCTGTCTACGCGACCGTTGCGCCACAGCTCCTTGCCGTCGACGTGCACGGTGCCGCTGGTGGGGGCAAGCAGGCCCCCGATCATGCGCAGCAGCGTGGTCTTGCCGCAGCCGGAGCGGCCTACGAGCGTGACGAATTCGCCGCGCTGGATGTCCAGGCTCACGTTCTGGACGGCGTTGGTCACGCCCTTGCTGGTGCGGAAGTCCTTGCAGAGATTCTCGATTTTGACGCGAACGGTGGGGGTGCTGTTCGCTATCGGGGCTGAGGCATCCACGATGTCCCCTTGGATCTGGTTCATGCTCACTGTCCTTCTGGTGTTCGTTGCCGGCACCGCGCCCCGGGGGTCCCGAGGCGCGGTGCCGGCACCCGACTCAGTTGGCGGGGATGAAATCGTTCGTCAGCCAGGTCATGGGGTCGTTCTTCCCCGTGACAAGACCGCTGGACGTGTACAGCTGGTACGCCTTCTTCCAGGTGTCATCGGCGTTCGTGAGGATCTCGCCGCTCGAGTTGACCCATCCGTGGGCGATGTACTCGTCCAGGACGCTCGGCGCGATCGGCTTGTCACCCTCGATGGACGGGAACGACCACTTCTTCTTCATGATGTCGAGGACGTTCTTGTAGCCGTTCTTCGCATCGTCGCGAACGAACGCGATGGCGTCGTGCACCGCCGCCATCACACGCTTGAGCTCATCGGCCTTGGTCTTGTCCTTGATGGAGTCGTCCATGGCGATCCACACCTGCATGTCGGGCGCGCTCAGCAGGTCGGTGCCGCCGATGACGGCGTCCTTGTTCTGCTCCTTGATCGCGGCCGCGGTGTCCATGCTCACGATGTAGCCGTCGAGCTTGCCCTGGCGGACGAGTTCCAGCGTCGCGGCGCTGACCGGGACGACCTCGCGCTTGACGGACTCGCGGGGGATGCCCGCGCTGTCCAGCGTCAGATCGAGCGTGCGCTCGCTGGTGCCGCCGGTCGAGCCCATGCCGATCGTGGCGCCCTTGAGGTCCGCGGCGGTGCGCAGCGGCTTCTTGTCCACCGACACCAGGCGCAGCGTGGTGCCGTACGACATCGTGCCGATGCCCTTGACCTTCTGGCCCTGGTCCATCGCCGGCTGGATGTCGATGCTGCTCACCCGGGTGGTGAGCGCGGCGCCGCCGAGCACGGACTGCACCGCGGCGGGGGCGCCCTGCACCGGCTGGACGGTGACGTCCAGGCCGTGCTTCTCGAAGAAGCCTCCGGCGGAGGCGACCATCTCGGGCGTGAACGTCAGCGACTCCAGCGGGAGGAACGTCGTGATGGTCACCGCCTTCAGCGGCTCGTTCGCGGAGCCGGTCTTCCCACCGTCTCCGCCGGTGTTGCCGCCGGCGGCGCATCCGGTGAGCGCGAGCGCTCCGGCCGCGGCGATCACCGCGATCCGACGGGCGATGCGTGTGCGCCGTGGCTGCCACGGTGTCGAATTCTCTGGCCTCATTGCTCGCTCCTTTGCGGTCTTTCTTGCGTCATCGCAATCGCGGGGCCCGCCGATCCACCCGGGGAGTGAAAAGACGGCAGCGATGTCATTCGATCGTGCGCGGCCGCCAACATCCCGTGTTCACCTTTTTCGATGGCCGGAAACCAGTTGTCCCGACGATACCGGAACGACGTCATCGACCGCCCGCCGGAAACACGCAGACGGCGCCCCACCCGAAGGTGGGACGCCGTCTGGCGGCGGGGGCGGTCGGCGTCTCAGGCCACGGCCGCGTCCTCGGCGGCGCCGGCACCGCGCTTGGCCCGCTGGATCTGCTCGTACACGTCGTGGCGCAGTTCGATGAACCGCGGCATCGACCTTGTCTCCAGTTGGTCGCGCTCGTCCGGCAGATCGATCGCGAGGTCCTTCTGCACCACGGTCGGCGACGCGGACAGCATGATCACGCGCTGCGCGAGATACACCGACTCGTCGATGTCGTGGGTGACGAACAGGACGGTGATGCCCAGTCGTCGCCACACCTGGCGCACGAGGTCCTCCAGGTCGGCACGCGTCTGCGCATCGACGGCGGCGAACGGCTCGTCCATCAGCAGGATCTCCGGCTGGTACGCGATGGCGCGCGCTATCGCGACACGCTGCTGCATTCCGCCGGACAGCTGCCAGGGGTACGACCGCGGCACATGCGCGAGTCCGACGGCATCCAGTGCCTCGGCGACCAGGCGCGCGCGCTCGGCCTTCGGCACGCCCGCGTTCTTCAGCGGCACCTCGACGTTCTCGTACACGCGCATCCACGGGAACAGGGACCGCCCGTACTCCTGGAACACCACCGCCATTTTCTTCGGCGGCCCGGAGACGGCCTTCCCGTCCAGTGTCACGCGGCCGGAGGTCGGCGTGAGAAGGCCGGCGATGCATTTGAGCAGCGTCGTCTTTCCGCACCCGGATGGTCCGACCAGGCACACGAACTCTCCGCGGGCCAGCTCGAACGTCAGATCCCGCACCGCCTCCACGGCGTTGCCGTCGGTCGTGTAGACCTTGCGGACGTGTTCCACCGACAGCAGCGGCGCTTCGGTGCTCGTCGTGTCAGGCACCACGGTTCTCCACTTCTCGCTGGCCTCGATACCAGCGCAGTACGACTTTCTCCACCTGCGCGAACAGGAATGCGAGCACCAGACCGATGATCGCCAGCAGCACGATGCCCGACCACATCTCGGGGATCTTGAACGTGCGCTGGAACACCACGATCTGATAGCCCAGTCCCGACACCGCAGCGAACATCTCCGAGATCACCACGAGGATGATCGCTATCGACAGCGCCTGCCGCACTCCGGTCATGATCCGGGGCATCGCACCCGGCAGCACCAGATACCGGAACCGCGACATCCCCGTGAACCCATAACTGCGGGCGGTCTCGGTGAGTACGGAATCCGTGGCGCGCACGCCGTCGACGGTGTTGAGCAGGATCGGCCACATGCAGCCGATGATGATGACGGTGACCTTCATCTCGTCGCCGATGCCGATCAGCAGCATCAGCACCGGGATGAGCACCGGCGCGGGCAGCGCCCGGAAGAACTCCAGCACCGGCTCCAGTAGATCGCGCAGCACGCGGCTGGAGCCCACGGCCAGGCCCAGGGCGATGCCGACCACTATCGCCCCACCCAGACCCAACGCGAGCCGGATGAGGGACGGCACGACCTGCTCCGTGAACGCCGGCCCGACCCAGACGTCGCCGAACGTCTTGACGAGACTCAGCGGCTCGGGCACGAAGACACTGGTCTCCTGCCGGGTCGCGGCGAACCAGATGGCGATCAGGATCACCGGCAGCGCGAGCGTGGACAGCAGCACGGAACCCATGCGCTTCATACGATCGCCTCCCCTCTCACGGACGAGTGCCAGGACAGGATCCGGGTCTCCGCCGCCCGCATGAGCATGTTGATGATGAGCCCGATGAGTCCGGTGGCGACCGTCAGCGCGTACACCGTGGTCACCCGTGCACCGTTCTGCGCGAGCGTGATCGAGGTGCCCAGGCCCGGGACGCCGATCACCAGCTCGGCCGTGATGGCCAGCACGAGCGCTATCGTCGCGGACAGCCGCAGCCCCGTCATCAGATACGGCAGCGCCGACGGCCACACCACGTACCGCAGTCGGGCGAACCAGCCGAGCCCGAACGTGCGGGCGGTGTCGACGGCGACCGGATCCACGTCACGCACGCCGTACAGCATCTGGATCAGCATCTGCCAGAAGCAGGCGTACACGATCAGCAGCAGCGCCGACTCCACCCGTACGCCGAACACCAGCACCGCGAGCGGAATCAGCGCCACGGACGGGATCGGCCGCAGGAACTCGATGGTGGATGTCGTATAGCGGCGCAGGAACGGGCTCAGCCCGATCACGAACCCGAACACGACGCCGGCGACCGTCACAATGGCCAGGCCGATCACCCATGTCCGCATCGTCAGCCCCAGAGCGGTCCAGAAGGACACCGAGCCGAGCTGATGCACGAACTCGCCGGCCACCTCGGTGGGCGGCGGCAGGTACCGCGCGTCGACCAGGCCCAGTCGCGCCGTCGCCTCCCAGACCACCAGCAGGCCGACGATGCCGACGATGCCGAGCACCATCCGCTGGCGACGCCGCCACGCGCTCACCCGCGGGCGCAGGGGGCTCTGTGCCCCTGCGCCCGCGGTGACACGAGCAGCGTTGGATGTCGAGGTCTCACTCACGTCGACCACTCACCGCTCCTCTCGAATCCGCCGATGTCACGGCTTCCAGATCAGCGACGGCAGGTCCGGCTCCTTGGCCAGCAGGCCCGTGCGCACCGCCGCGGTCGCCATCGGCTGGAGCGTGTCCAGCGTGAGCGGCGTCGCGTAGTTGCTGAGCCGGATCGAGTCGGCGATCTTCGGATCGATGCCGGCGAAGTCCGGGATGATCTTGCGCAGCTGGTCCTCGTGCTCGACCGAGTACTTCAGCGAGTTGTTGATCGCGCGCTGGATCTTCTCGAACAGCTGCGGGTTCTTCTCCGCGGCGGCGCGGCTGGCGAACCACGTGCCCAGCAGCCATTCCTTCGGCGACACGTCGTAGAGCGTGTTGGTCAGCGTCACCTCGCCGTCCTCGCGGGCCAGGGTGCCGAACGGCTCGCCGGCCACGAAGCCCTGGATGCGCCCGGACTGCAGCGCGGGAAGCTGGTCGGGGAACCCGAGCTGGACCCACTGCACCTTGGCCGGGTCGCCGCCGGCCTGGATGACGGCGTTCTTGCCGAGCATCTCCGCGAACCCGCCGGCCGCGTTGACCGCGACCTGCTTGCCCTCCAGGTCCTTCGCGCTCTTCAGGCCGAGGTCGGGCGAGGTGATCAGGTCATTCGTGCCCTTCGCGGGATCGTCGAACGATCCCGACGCCGGGGCGATCATCGTGAGGTCGTTGCCGCCGGCGACGGCCTGGAAGACCGACAGCGTCGCGCTGTAGCCGACCTCGTACTCGCCGGCGATCACCGCGGCGACGACGGACGAGCCGCCGGCGGCCGGGTTGCCGAACTCGACGGTGAGCCCTTCATCTTTGAAGAATCCCTGCTTGTCGCCGAGCACCACGACTGCGGCGTCGGTGACCGGGATCGAGCCGATCTTGATGGCGGTGAGCGCGCCGGGGCCCGCGGTGGAGTCCGGGTTGGTGCCGCCGTCGGCGGCGCAGCCGGCGAGCGTTGCCGCCGCGACCAGTGCGATGGACGCCAGCGCCACGGGGCGCCTCAGTCGAGTTGATGTCACGTCTTCCTCCGTTGCAAGGGTGGTGAATGCTGTGTTCTGCCGCCCGGAGACGCCCCAGAGGCCGCACCCAGACCGCGCTCTCCCCGCCCGGGTGGACGACAGCGTCGCGCGCGGGAGGTGCGCTGTCCCCAAGGATTGTGAGCGTCGCCCACGCGGCAACATCGCTTTTCACACAGTGAAAGGAATAACAAACGCCCTGGCGACCCTTTTCACCAGTCGAAATGCCGCTGACCGGGGCATTGACGGACATGGTCGGCTGGGCGCACCCGTCACCTCGACCGGCTGCGGCCGGCTCGAACGGTGGACGCGTGCGCATTTCCCTTTTCCCCAACAACGAAGTTCGGAGGCACTCATGAGAAGTCGTACCGCCCGTGGAACGGCCGTCGTCATCGCGACGGCGGCGGCCCTGGCCCTGGCCGGCTGCGCCGGCGAGGCATCCCCCGGTGACACGAAAGGCCCGGCCGAGACCATCACGATCGAGGTCGGCACGCTGCCGGTCATCGAGACGGCACTGCTCATGGTCGGCGAGGAGCAGGGGTTCTTCTCCAAGCACAACATGAAGCTGAACTACAACTACGCGCAGGGCGGCGCGGCCATTGTGCCGGCCGTGGTCAGCGGACAGTATCAGCTCGGCTACAGCAACTCGATCTCGGTGTTCCAGGCGATGGAGCGGGGCCTTCCGCTGAGCCTGCTGAACGTGTCGGCGGCCAGCAACGGCAACGAGGCGACCGGCACGAACGACCTCGTGATCCGCGATGACGGCAGCGTCACGTCGGTGAAGGATCTGGAGGGCAAGAAGGTCGCCGTGAACACGCTCGGCAACCTGTCCGACGCCCTCGCGCGCAACGCCGTGGACGCCGGCGGCGGCGACTCCAGCAAGGTGAAGTTCGTCGAGCTCGGCTTCGGCGACATGGTGCCGGCCCTGAAGTCCGGCGACATCGACGCGTTCCTGGCCGGTGAGCCGTTCGGGACGATAGCGAAGAGCCAGGGCTACAAGACGCTCGTGAACACGCACCAGGCGCTCTCGCCGAACGACAAGTTCATCTTCGGCGTCTGGTTCGTCAACACGGACAAGGCGGACAAGGACCCCGCGCTGTACGAGAACCTGCGGCAGGCCATCGAGGCGTCCAACAAGTACGCCAACGAGCACCTGGACGAGGTCCGCAACAAGGTGCCGGCGGTCACCCCGATGGATGCCAAGGTCCTGGCGGCGATCCACATGAACGGGTACGAGGCGACGCTGACGCCGGCCGGCCTGAAGCCGCTCGCCGCGGCGGCCGTGAAGTACGGGCTGCTCAAGACCGAGCCCGACTACCAGAACGACATCTGGAAGAAGCCCTGACACAGGGCCGCTGACAGACATGCCGCTGGATCGCGCGACGCGTGACCACCTCGAGCGCTCGGGGAGCCTGACCGCCCCCCGAGTGCACGAGGTGGGCGCGGCGCCCGCGCGGGCGGGGATGACCGCCCGCCAGCTCAGCGATCCGCCCGGTCCTGCCGTCGCACGGGTGGTCGACACGACCACCCGTGTCGACGGCGGCCGGATCACGCTGCGCTGGCTGCTTCCCCGCCGGGCCCAGGGCGCGCCGGCCCCCGCCGTGCTGGTCTACCTGCACGGCGGCGGGTGGGTGCTCGGCGAGCTGACCGGGTTCGAAGGAACCGCACGTCGGCTGGCCGTCGGCTGCGACTGCGAGGTCGTGGTCGTCGACTACCGGCTCGCCCCCGAGCATCCGTATCCGGCCGCGGTCGACGACGCATGGCGGGCGCTGCTGGCCGTCCGCCAGGCGCGGCCGGGCCGGCGTCTCATCGTCGCCGGCGACAGCGCCGGCGGCAACCTTGCCGCCGCGCTCGCGCTGCGAGCGAAGGCCGCCGGGATCGAGCTGGCAGCCCAGGTCCTGATCTATCCGGTGGTGGACGCTGATTTCCATCGGCCGAGCTACCGGGATCCGCAGAACCAGCTGATGCTGGATGCCGCCGCGATGCGGTGGTTCTGGGACCAGTACGTCCCCGACGAGGCCGCACGCCGGCATCCCGACGCGGCGCCGCTGCACGCCGCCGACCACCGCGGCCTCGCCCCGGCGATAGTGCTGACCGCCGAACACGACGTCCTCGTCGACGAGGGCGAGGCGTACGTCGCCGTGCTGCGGGCCGCCGGCGTGCCGGTGGCGCACCGGCGCTTCGCGGGACAGATGCACGGCTTCCTCGGGATGCCGAACCTGCCCGGCAGCGCCCGGGCCCTGGCCTTCATCGGCGAGCAGATCACCGCACTGCTCGCCGGCCGGCCTCTTGACGACGCGGGACAGGAAGGACACACACCGTGAGCGAGCACACTGCGACGACGTCGTGGGCGACGGCATCCGTGGCGGAGCAGTCGGCGGCGCTGCGCGCCGGACAGATCACCGCACGGGACCTGGTGGACGTGTACCTGGAGCGGATCGACCGCCTGAACCCGCAACTGAACGCCGTGGTCACCGTGGACGTCGACGGCGCCCGGCGCGCCGCGGACACCGCCGACGCCCGCCGTCGCGACGGCGGAGAGCACTCACCTCTGCTGGGCATCCCGTTCACGGTGAAGGACGCCATTGCCACCGCCGGCGTGCGCACGACCGCCGGTTCCGTGGCGCTGCGCGAGAACGTCCCGGCCGAGGACGCACCCGCCATCGGCCGGCTCCGCGATGCCGGCGCTGTTCTGCTCGGCAAGTCGAACCTGCCCCAGTGGTCGAGCAACATCCAGACCCGCAACGACCTGTTCGGCACGACGAGCAACCCGTGGGATCCCGCGCGCACGTCCGGTGGCTCGTCCGGCGGTGCCGCCGCGGCCGTCGCCGCGGGCCTGTCCGGATTCGACATCGGCAGCGACCTGGGCGGCTCCATCCGCATCCCCTCCCACTTCTGCGGCATCGGCGGGCACCGCCCGAGCGTCGGCCTGGTCCCGCAGCGCGGGTACATCGACCACATCGGCGGCGGCACCACCGGCACCGACCTGAACGTGCTGGGCCCGATGGCCCGCAGCGTCGCGGACCTGCGGCTTATCCTGCTGGCTCTGGCAGGACCCGACCCGCACGATGCCCCGGCGTGGCGGGTGGAGCTCCCCGCCGCGCGCCACCGCGACCCGCGCGAGTGGCGAGTCGGCGTGTGGCTCGACGACACCCCGGGCACGGTGCTCGACGACGACGTCCGGCTGCTCGTCGACCAGGCGGCAGCGGCGCTGGCGGCGGCGGGACCCCGCGTCACCACGCTGCGCCCGGCCGTGGACATCGACGCGAGCCGCGCGGTGTGCGCGGAGCTGATAGCGGCGGCGATCCTGCCCTCGCGCGATGCATCCGCCGTCGGAAGCGCGGCGGACAGCCACCTGCGGTGGTTGCGCAACCGCGAGCGCGTCGCGCAGCTGCGGGCTGCGTGGCGGGCCTGGTTCGCCGAGTACGACGTGCTCATCTGCCCGGTGATGAGCGTGCCGGCGTTCCCGCACGACGACGGCGGCGGCATCGGCGAGCTGTCGCTGCGAGTGGGCGACCGCGACGTGTCGCACCGCGACTTGGCTCACGCGTGGAACGCGCCGTCGGGGGTGGTCGGCCTTCCCTCGACGACGGTTCCGGTGGGCCTGACCCCGGACGGACTGCCCGTCGGGGTGCAGGTGATCGGCCCGTATCTGGAGGATCTGACGGCGCTGGCCGTCGCGGAACTGCTCGAGACGGCGACCGGTGGATACCGGGTGCCGCCGCTCGCGGTGTGACAGGTGGCATCCACCCTCCGGCGGTTTCCCCGATAGCGTGACGGGCATGGTCCGACCCGCGCCTGATCCGCGCACGCACCCCTTGGGGGATCCGACGGCGGTGGTCCGCGAGCCGCTGCCCACCCGCTTCCCGCCGGAGGAGCACATCCCCGCGCTGGTCACGCTGCTGAACGGGATGCTGCTGTGGGGCGGATCGCGCATCTACCGCGCCCGCTTCGGGATCGGCGTGAACGAGTGGCGCATCCTCGGCGAGCTCAGCAACATCCCCGGCGCGACCGCCGCCCGGGCCGGGCGCGACCTCGGCGTCAACAAGGCCATCGTCTCGCGCAGCATAGCGACGCTGCTGGAGAAGGGTCTGATCGTGCAGGAGGCGGCCGGGCGGGCGCGCCGCCTGTACCTGACCGGGGCCGGTGCGGCGCTGTTCGACGCGGTCAAGCCGGTCGCGGGCACACGCGAACAGCTCCTGCTCGACGGGTTCACCGAGCAGGAGGTGGCGCAGCTGCGGGCCGCGCTGGTGCGGATGGTCGCGAACGGGCAGGGCCTGCGCGCTTTCGACGACGGCATGATCGTCGGCGGCACAGGCCCCGGCCCGGACGCGCAGGGCTAGGAGCGCGGGATCACGGCGAGGCGCGCCGCGGCCCCCATCCCGCCGTCGATGCGGTAGGTGGCGCCGGTGATGTAGCCGGCCTCGTCCGACAGCAGGAACGTGACGAGGTTCGAGATCTCGTCGGCCTCCGCGGGACGGCCCAGCGGAATGGCGGCGGCCATGCGGCGCCCGTCCGCGTCGGGGTCGGCGGGGTTGCGCTGCCGGCGGATCTCCGTCATCATCCCGGTGTCCACCGGACCGGGATGGATCGAGTTGACGCGGACGCCGCGGGCCGACGATTCGAGGGCGGCGACCTTGGTCAGGCCCGCCACGCCGTGCTTGGAGCTGTCGTACGCGGCGGTGCCGAGCGTGGACTCCAGGCCCGCGATCGACGAGGTGTTCACGACGGCGCCGCGACCCTTCGCGTACAGCACCGGCAGCACGTGCTTGAGGCCGAGGAACGAGCCGACGAGGTTCACGTCGATCACGCGCCGGAACTCCTCCTCCGACAGGTCCACGAGCGGCGTCATCGTCCCCACGATGCCGGCGTTGTTGAAGAAGGCGTCAATCGTCCCGAAGCGCGCGAGCGCCTCGGCGACGTAGGCGGCGACCTCGGTCTCGTTCGTAGTGTCGGCGGCGAAGGCGTGGACGTTCTCGCCCGACGGGTCCGTCTCGCGGGCGACGCGCGCGACGGCATCCGCGGCGCGGTCGACCGCGAGCACCCGCATGCCCTCGGCGGCCAGGCGTCTGACGACCGCGGATCCGATCCCACCGGCCGCGCCGGTGACGATGGCGACTCTGCTGCGAAGCTCCGGATACGGCATGTGCGTCCTCCTCGACGCTCTTCCGCGACGCGGTGCGCGCCGTGGAAACTAATGTTGATATATCAACATTACCGCTCTATGCTCGCAATGGCACCGCCCGATGCGCGTGTTCCGCGTCTTCGAAGGAGAAGCATGTCTGCACCCGACGGCTCCGCCGACCCCCAGTCCCCGCTCGACGTCGTCGTGATCGGCGCCGGATTCGGCGGGCTGTACGCGACCTATCGGCTGGCGGCGTCGGGACGCCGGTTCCGCGTGTTCGAGAAGGCCCCGGATGTCGGCGGCACGTGGTTCTACAACCGCTACCCCGGCGCCCGGTGCGACGTGGACAGCCTCCAGTACTCGTATTCGTTCTCGGACGACCTGCAGCAGGAGTGGGAGTGGACGGAGCGGTTCGCGGGGCAGCCCGAGATCCTGCGGTACATCCGCCATGTCGCACAGCGCTTCGACCTGTACCGGCACATCTCGTTCGACACCCGCGTGACGTCGGTGGTGTGGGATGACGCGGCCCGGTGCTGGGAGGTGTCCACCGATCGGGGCGACACGGTCCGGGCGACGTGGGTGGTCACCGCGGTCGGATGCCTGTCGACGCCGAAGGAGCCCGAGATCGACGGGCTCGCCGACTTCGCCGGCGAGAGCTACTACACGAACAGCTGGCCGCACGACGAACCCGACTTCCGCGGCAAGCGCGTGGGCGTGATCGGCACGGGATCCTCCGGCATCCAGTCCATCCCGCTGATCGCCGAGACCGCGGCCGAAGTCACCGTCTACCAGCGCACTCCCGCGTACACGATGCCGGCGATGAACCGTCCGCTCGAACCGGACGAGGTCGTCGCGCACAAGGCGCAGTACGCGCAGCACCGGGCGCAGGAGCGCGGATCGCGCAGCGGCACGCTCGTCGTGGGGCACACCGATCCCGCGCTCGCGGCGAGCGACCAGGAGCGCCGCCGCCGCTTCGAGGAGTGCTGGCGCGCGGGAAGCTTCGGCTGCGCGCTCGTGTCGTTCTCCGACATCGTCACGCACCGCGACGCCAACGACCATCTCGTGGACTTCCTGCAGGAGAAAGTGCACGCGATCGTCGAGGACCAGGAGGTGGCGTCCGCCCTCGCGTCGTGGGAGTACCCGTTCGGGTCGCGCCGCGTGTGCCTGGACACGGACTACTACGCGACGTTCAACGCGCCGCACGTGCACCTGGTCGACGTGAAGCGGGATCCGATCATCGCGGTGACCCCGGGCGGCGTGCGGACGCAGTCCGGCGAGCGCGCGCACGACGTGATCGTGTACGCGACCGGGTTCGACGCCTTCACCGGGACGCTGTTCCGGCTCGGGATCCGCGGTCGCGACGGCGTGCGCCTGGCGGATGCGTGGGCGGACGGGCCGCGCACCTACCTGGGCCTTCAGACGGCCGGGTTCCCGAACCTCTTCGTCGTCGTCGGCCCGCAGAGCCCGTCGCTGGTGGTGAATGTCGTGCGCGCGATCGAACAGCACGTGGACTGGATCATGGACGCGCTCGACCACGCCGACGCGCACGGCATCGGCGTGGTCGAGGCGGACCCCGCGGCGCAGGACGACTGGGTCGACCACGTCGCCGAGGTAGGGCACGCGACGCTGTACCCGGTGGCGGACTCGTACATGACGAACGCGAACATCCCCGGCAAGCCGCGCGTGTTCATGCCGTACCTGGGCGGCTTCGGCGCGTACGGCGAGCGCATAGCGCAGGTCGCCGCCCAGGGGTATCCCGGGTTCGTTCTCTCCGCGTGAGCGCGGACGCGGAGCCCGGCTATACCAGCCGGTTCTTGAACGACATCGACTCGGTGAGCTCGGGATCGTCCACGACCACCCCGGAGAGGATGTCGTCGATCGCCTGACGGGTCTGGGCGTCCAGCGTCACACCCGACGCCTTCACCGTGTCGCTGAGCTGTTCCGGGCGTGAGGCGCCCACGATGGCGGAGGCGACGCCGGGATTCTGCAGCACCCAGGCGATGGCCAGCTGCGGCATGGTTAGGCCCACGCGCTCGGCGACGGGTCGCAGCGCCTGCACGGCCGTCAGCGTCCGCTCCCCCATGAACCGCTCCAGGAACCGCGCGCCCTCCTGGGACTCCGCAGCGCGAGACCCCGCCGGGACAGGTCGCCCTGGGACATACTTTCCGCTGAGGACGCCCTGCGCCATCGGCGAGAAGACGAGCTGGGAGACGCCGATCTCCGCGCTGGTCGGGATGATCCTCCCCTCGATCACCCGCCACAGCATCGAGTACTGGGTCTGGCTGGAGATGAGCCGGACGCCGAGCTCCTTCGCCAGCGCATGGCCCTCGCGAAGCTGCTCGGCCGTCCACTCGGACACCCCGACATAGAGCACTTTTCCCTGCCGGACGAGGTCCGCGAACGCCTGCATCGTCTCCTCCAGCGGCGTCCCGTAGTCGAACCGGTGCGCCTGGTAGAGGTCCACGTAGTCCGTGCCCAGTCGCCGCAACGACCCGGCGATCGACTCCATGATGTGTTTCCGGCTCAGGCCGGTGTCGTTGGGCCCGAGGCGACCGGTCGGGAAATAGACCTTCGTGAAGATCTCCAGGGATTCCCGCCGCCGGCCGGCCAAGGCGCCTCCCAGCACCGCCTCCGCGCGACCGTTCGCATAGTTGTCGGAGGTGTCGAACGTGGTGATCCCCGCATCGAGCGCCGCATGCACGGTGCGGGTGGCGACCTCGTCACCGACCTGCGAGCCATGCGTGATCCAGTTGCCGTAAGTGATCTCGGAGACCTTGAGTCCGGAATCGCCGAGGTATCGATAAGTGACCATGAGAACGCCGAGGGGCGATCACATCCTTTCCGTGGGGAGTTGCATCGGCGCAGATGCCGGTGGGTGCCCGGGCTGTGGCACCCGGGCACCCACCGTTACGCCGATGCGTCAGCGGCGCGTGAGGTAGACCCCGCCGAGCTCCAGCTGGTTGGCGGGCGAGAACGACCATCCCTGGACGGCATCGCTGAGGGCGAACCGCCCGATCTTCGTGTACAGACCGGTCATCCACGAGTTGTCGATGAGCGCCGCGCTGAATCCGGCGTTGGCCGACGAGATCTCGTCCGGGGTGAGCGCGTCGCGTGCGGCGTCCAGCGCCGCGCGGTAGTCCGCGGGAACGCCCTTGCCGAACCACCAATAGTTGTTCTCTCCGCCGCTGAATCCGCGGTTCGTCGCGAGGCTCGCGACGCTGCGGAACGGGTTCACCGTCGGGAACATCGCGACCTGCGCCTTTCCGTCACGCAGCAGCGTGGCGAACGTGGCCTGGTCCATGTTCTCCAGCTTGAGGTCGAAGCCGACGGCGGCCAGATCCGCCTGGATGATCGTCAGACCCTGCGCGACACCCGTCGACGGGGTCGAGGGCGCCACAGCCGTCGTCGTCGCGCAGGATGCGGCGATGCCCTTTGCTGCGGCATCGGCGTCGTACCCGACCTTCTTGAAGAGCGCTTCGTCGAACGCGGGGGAAGAGGGCGGGAAGGGCCCCGGGACGACCTGTCCGGACTCGCCCTGGATGCTGCGCAGCACCTTCTCGCGGTCGATGGCACGGATCACGGCCTGGCGGCAGTCGACGTCGTCGAAGGGCGCCATCGTGGGATTGACGTAGAAGAGCATCGTCTCCGCCGACGGCGACGCATCGATCAGCTGGAACGAGTCCTTCAGCTGAGCGTCGTAGCGCAGCTCCTGCCAGACGGTTCCGTCGAGGTCTCCGGACTGCAGCGCGGAGACCATGCCGTCCTGGTCGCTGAAGAACCGGTAGACGACCTCGTCCAGATACGGCTGCTTCGGATCGTAGTAGTTCGGGTTCGGCACCAGGGTCAGTTCGGTGCCCGGGGTGTAGGACTTGACCATGAAGGGACCCGAGCCGGCCGCCCGGGTCTTCAGGGCGTCGGGGTTGTTCTTTGCCGCCTCCACGACGGGGAAGTAGAACATCCAGTCCAGGACGCGATCCTCGTTGGTGGGTTCGGTGAAGTCGACGCGCACGGTGCGCTCGTCCACTGCCGTCGCGGAGTCGATGAACGACGCCACACCGGCCTGCGTGAGGGCGATCTTCGGATCCTTCGCCCGCGCCACGCCGGCGACGACATCCCCGGCCGTGACGGGCGTGCCGTCGGCGAAGCCGGCCTCGCGCAGCGTGACCGTCACCGATCGGTGATCCTCGGCGATCTTCCATTCGGTTGCCAGGTCGGGCTCGGGCTTCAGGTCCGGCGTGTACCGGATCAGATTCGAGTAGAGCGCCTTCGTGACGATGTAGTTCTGGTTGGTGCCGTTGAACGGATCGAAGTCAAGGAGCTGGAGTCCGACGCCGAGGGTGAGCGTGCCGCCCTTGACCGGATCTCCGGTTGCCGCCGGTTCGCTCGGGCCGGCGGTCCCGCACGCGGTGAGGACGACGGCGACCGCTGCGGCCAGGGCGATGCCGGCGAGGTGTCGGGCCCGCCGTGCGCGTGGCACGCGGATTGTCGGTGGCGCTGTGTGCATGGTGTTCTCCTATCGGTGGGTGGTGCGCGGGTGCTTCGCCGCACATCGCGGGGACGACGACGTCATTTCAGGCGGATCCGTGGATCCAGAACCGCGTAGAGGACGTCGATGACGAGATTGATGACGAGGAAGACGACGACGACGAACATGATCGTCGCCTGCAGGATCGCGTAATCCCGCTCGGCGACGGCGTTGAACAGCAGACGCCCGATTCCCGAGTAGGAGAACAGCACCTCGATGACCACGGCGCCGCCCAGCAACGACCCCAGCTGCAGTCCGCCGACCGTCAGGGCGGGCAGGAGCGAGTTGCGCATCGCATGCCGGACCACCACACGCGTCGGGGAGGCACCCTTCGAGCGCGCGGTCCGGATGTAGTCGCTTTCCATCACCTCGGACAGCGATGCAGCGACGAAGCGGGCGAGCACACCCCCGGAGTAGACGCCGAGCGCGAGCGCCGGCAGGATCATGTTGCGCAGAGCACCCGCTGGGTCCTCCCACACGGGGACGAAACGTGATGCCGCCGGGAGGGCGCGCAGGCCGACGCTGAACGCGATGACCAGGAGCAGGCCCATCCAGAACGGCGGTGTGGCAAGGCTCAGCGAGAGCCATCCCTTCACGATCCGGCCTCCGGCGGCGCGTGGGGCGAGCGCGGCGATCATGCCCAGGGGAATCGCCACGGCGACGGTGATCAGCATGGCGAGCACCGCGAGCTGGGCGGTGGCGGGGATCGCACCGGCGAGGATCTGCGTCACCGGGAATCCCGATGTGCTCGATGTTCCGAGGTCCCCTTGAAGCGTGTGCGTGAGCCACGTGAGGAACTGGAGGTGCACCGGTTGATCCAGCCCGAGTCGTTCGCGGATCGCGGCGATCTGCTCCGGTGTCGCATCAAGCCCGCCCAGCACCGTCGTCGGATCGCCGGGGAGCGCGTAGACGACGGCCCACACCGCGATGGCCGCCAGGGCGAGCACCGGCAGGAACTGGCCGAGTCGACGCAGCAGGAACCCGGTCATCGCGCCGCCTTTGCGGTCTCGGTGGTCTGGATGCCCATGGCCACGCGCAGACTGTTGCCCAGGCGATCCAGGCAGAGCACGGTGAGCATCAGGGCGACGCCGGGGAACACCGCGTACCACGGGTTCTGATAGAGGTACGACTTGGCCGTCTGGAGCATGCCGCCCCAGGAGGGCGCGGGGGCCGCGGGGCCGAGGCCGAGGAAGCCGAGTGCGGCGGACACCACGATGGCGACGGCGGCGGTGATGGCGAACTGGACGATGACGGGGCCGAGGACGTTCGGCAGGATCGTGCGGAACATCGTGTCGGTGCTGCCGGCGCCCATCGCCTTCGAGGCCTGGACGTAGGCGCGCTCGCGGACGGTGAGGACGGCGGCGCGGGTGACCCGGGCGAAGATCGGGATGAAGGCGATTCCTATCGCGATGACCAGGTTGAGGTTCGTGTTGCCCAGCGCGGCGACGATCACGAGCGCCAGGACGACATCGGGCAGGGCGAGCGCCACATCCATGATCCGCATCGGCACGGCGTCCCACCAGCCGCCGAGGTATCCGGCCACCAGGCCCGTGGTCACGCCGATCACGGCCGCGAACACCGCCGACCCGAAGCCCACTTCCAGGCTCACGCGCGCACCCACGATCAGTCGGGTGCCGAGGTCCCGGCCGAATTCGTCGGTCCCCAGCCAGTGCTGCAGCGACGGCCCCCGAAGCACGTCTGCCGACTGGGCCGCGGCATCCAGCGGAAGAACCCAGGTCGCCGACAGCGTCGCCACCAGCAGAGCCGATAGAAAGATGATCCCGGCCAGGGCTGCCTTGTCGCGCAGCAGGTTGTGCATGACCGCGAACCGCTCGGCACGGGAGGAGAGATCCACGGTGCCCGGCCGCGGGAATCGGCGGCGCGCGAGTCGACGCCCGTTCGCGTCCCGGCTCATCGGGCCACCTCCATGAGCATCGGCTCGGCGTGATGGCACGCCGTGAGGTCGGCGGCGTCGTCTCCGGCCGCACGCAGGAGCGGCTCGACCTCGGCGCACTCGGACGTGGCGATCGGGCAGCGCGAGCGGAAGCCGCACCCGCGGGGCGGGTCGATGGGGCTCGGCGGGTCGCCCTGCAGCGGGGCGCGCCGCGTGCGCCCTCCGTCTGCGGGGATCTCCGGCGAAGGCACCGATGCCCGCAGCGCCTTCGTGTATGGATGCCGGGGCGCGGCGAAGATCCGGTCCGCCGACGCCGTTTCCACGATCCGTCCGAGGTACATCACCGCGACCCGATCGCTGACGTGCCGGACGACGCTGAGATCGTGGCTCACGAACAGGTACGCGAGCCCGAGCTCCCGCTTCAGATCGTCGAGGAGGTTCAGCACCTGCGCCTGGACGGAGACGTCGAGTGCGGAGACCGGTTCGTCCATCACGAGGAGCTTCGGCCGCAGCGCGAGGGCTCGGGCGATGGCGACGCGCTGACGCTGCCCGCCGGACAGCTCGCCGGGCCTGCGGTGCAGGTGCGCCTCCCGCAGCCCGACCTGGTCGAACAGCTCGCGGACGCGCCGATCACGGTCGACGCGGGTCCACCCCGCGATCCGCAGCGGCTCCGCCGCATTCTCGCCGACCGACAGCCGGGGGTTCAGCGAGTCCTTCGGATCCTGGAACACCATGGCGATCTGCCTGCGCAGCTCTTGCAGCCGGCGGCCGGAGGCGCGTCCCAGATCCTCCCCGTCGAATCGGATCGTCCCGGCGGTCGGCGTCTCCAAGCGCATCAGCAGGCGGGCGGTCGTGGACTTCCCGCATCCCGACTCGCCGACCAGCCCAAGCGTCTGGCCGCGGTGGATCGTCAGGTCCACTCCCTGGACGGCTCTCAACACGGACCTCGAGCCGCCGGGCCCGGCGATGCGGAAGTCCTTCACGAGTCCCTTCACCTCGAGCAGCGCAGGCTCCGGTGAAGGGTTCGTGGGTGCCGGGGCCGTCCTCACCGCCACGACCGGCAGCAGTGGCCGCCCGCCCGTTGAGGCATCCACGGGACCCCGGTCGACCTCGTCGATGAAGTGGCACGCCGCCCGCCGGCCGGACCCGGTGGAGCCCTGCAGGATCGGCACCGTCTCCACACACACTCCGCGGCCCGCCCGGACCGCACAACGGGGCGCGAAGGCGCATCCCGCACCGATCTCCTGCGGTGTCGGCGGCTGTCCCGGGATCGGAGTCAGACGAGTGAGGTCGCCGTCCAGTCGCGGGATGCATGCGAGCAGCCCGCGTGTGTAGGGATGTCGCGGCTCACGCAACACGTCGGCGGCGAGCCCCGATTCGACGACCCGCCCGCCGTACATCACGCAGATGCGATCGGCCATCTCGGCGATCACTCCCATGTCGTGGGAGATCAGCACCGTGGCGGCACCGGTTTCGGCGGCCGCGACCCGGATCACCTCGAGAATCTGCGCCTGCACGCTCACGTCGACGGCCGTCGTCGGCTCGTCGGCGATGAGCACCTTCGGACGGTTCGCGATGGCGAGGGCGATCATCGCCCGCTGACACATGCCTCCGGAGAACTCGTGCGGGAACTGGCGCGCGCGCACATCCGGCCGGGGTACGCCCACGAGGTCGAGCAGCTCGATCGCACGCGCCCACGCCGCGGCTCGGCGCACCCCCGGGGTGTGCAGCCGGATCATCTCGGTGAGCTGGTCGCCGATGCGCTGCACCGGGTTCAGCGACGAGATCGGGTCCTGGAAGATCATCGCGATGTCTGCGCCGAGCACGGCACGGCGACGCTGGTCCCCCATCGTGAGCAGATCTTGCCCGTCCAGCAGCGCCTGTCCGGTGACGGTCGCGTTCGCGCTTCCGGGCAGCAGGCCGAGCGCCGCCAGGACAGTGACGGACTTGCCCGAGCCGCTCTCCCCGACGACCCCGAGCGTCTGGCCACGATGCAGCTCGTAGTCGACTCCGGCCACGGCGACGGCCGAATCGTCCTCGGACCCGAACGTGACGCGCAGATCGCGTACGGCGAACACAGGTCGATCGGCGGAGGTCCGAGCGTCGCCGCTCGGCCGTGGTGGGTTGCCCGCCCGGGTTCGCATGACCTCAGCCATCTCCTTCAACGCCGTCGTCGATCAAAGTTTAGCTCTAAACTAGGTTTAGTTCTAAACCTGCATTATGCTCGCTGAAGGTTTCAATATCAACTGCGAGTCCGGACGATGGGAAACGAGATGTCAGCAGTCGACACAGCGCCGTTCGCGATCGCCAATCGAGTGCGTGAACGCGTCGCCGCGGGCGCGATCGCCTTGGGTATCGGCGTGCGGGCCGTGCGCTCGGGCGAGATCGCGCTGTTGGCCAAGGCCACCGGCCACGACTTCCTCTACATCGACACGCAGCATGCCGTCTTCGACGGTCAGCAGATCACTCAGATCGCCCAGGCGGCGCTGGGCGCGGGCGTCGCCCCATTCGTACGGGTCCGCTCGGCCGCCGATCCGGACATCTCGCGGTACCTGGACGCCGGCATCCTCGGCATAGTGGCACCTGACGTCGTCTCGGCAGACCAGGCTCGACAGCTCGTCGCCGCTGCGAAGTACGGCCCGATGGGGCGTCGGTCGGTCGCCGGGATGTCCGTCCACTACGACTTCCGCGCCGTCCCGGCCGACGTGCAGATGCGCGCCGAGAACGACGCCGTCATGGTGTTCTGCATGATCGAGTCCCGTGAAGGCCTCGACAGCATCGAGGAGATCGCCGCGGTGCCGGGTGTGGACGGACTCTATCTGGGGCTCGGCGACCTGCTCGCCGACATGGGCATCCCGGGCGAATTCACCAGTCCTGAAGTCGGCGACGCGCTGCGCACCCTCGTCGACGTCACGCGGCGGCACGGCCTGGTGGCGGGATCCGGTGGAGCGCCCTCGCCGCAGCTGCAGCTTCGGGCCATCGCCGCCGGGGTGCGCTTCCTCATGACATCCAGTGATCTGGGCCTCATCCGCAGCGGAGCAGACCGAGCCCGACGCGAACTGCTCGCGGGGCTCCCCGACGGCATCCTCGCGGACGTCACCGCCGGGGCGGAAGGGAGCCGCTGATGGCGAACCGGTTCCCGCAGACGATCGCCGAGAAGGTCCTCTCCCGTCAGAACCGCGCAGGAGCGGCCGTGCGCGCCGGCGAGATGATCGACGCCGACATCGACGGACTGCTCGTGGTGATGTACCAGTTCTTCCGCAACGCGTTCAAGAAGATCGGGTTCGTGGACGGTCCGCCGACGGTCTGGGACCCCGCCCGCGTCTACCTCATGAGCGAGCACGTGCAGCCGCCGCCCACGGTGCTGGAGGCCTACACGAACCTGTACGCCCGCCGTGACGCAGAGCGGCTCGGCCTCGAGCACTTCATCGACTCCGAACCGGGCGTATGCCACCAGATGATGCTGGACCACGGATTCGTCCGCCCGGGTGAGCTCATCGTCGGCTGCGACTCGCACACCATCTCATACGGCGGCATCAATGCTGTCTCCACCGGCATCGGCACGAACGAGGCCGCGTACGCCTGGAGCTTCGGTCAGCTCTACTTCACGGTTCCCGAGACGATCAAGATCGTCCTGCACGGCGAGCCGAAGAATCACCCGTTCGGCAAGGACATCATCCTCTACCTCGCGGGCCGATACGGCGAGACGTTCGCGCAGGGCCGGGCTCTCGAGTTCACGGGTCCGCTCGCCGAGAAGATGGATATAGCCACGCGTCTGACGATCGCCGACCACGCGGTCGAAGTCGGCGCCAAGTTCGGCGTGTTCGAGGCTGACGCGAAGACCCTCGAGTATGTGCGCGCGCGCACCGACGCTCCGTTCGAACCGGTGGCAGCCGACCCGGGCGCCGCGTACGCCGAGGTCATCGAGATCGACTGCGACGAGATCGGCTTCCAGGTCGCCAAGCCCTACCGCTTCGACAATGTGGTCCCGGTCGGCGAGACCGCCGGCGTGCGCATCGACCAGGCCCGGTTGGGGTCGTGCGCCAACGGCCGGTTCGAGGACATCGAGATCGCTGCACGGATGCTGGCCGGGCGCAAGGTCGCCCCGGGGGTGCGGTTCTACATCTCGCCGGCATCGATGGGCGTCTACCGGCAGTGCGTCGAGGCGGGTCTGGTCGCTGTCCTCCTCGAGGCGGGTGCACAGGTGCTCGAACCGGGATGCTCGATCTGCCAGTCACCGGGCATCGTCCTGAACGAGGAAGTCTGCATCACGGCGACCACACGCAACTATCGCGGTCGTTTCGGCGGGTCGCAGACCGCCGACGCGCAGATCTATCTGGCAGGTCCGGCAACCGTCACGGCGTCCGCGATCGAAGGATGCATCACCGATCCCACGGAGTACCTGCAATGACCGCACTCGAGACGATACTGACCGGACGCGCGTGGAAGATCGGCGACTCCGTGGACACGAACCAGCTGGCCGGTGGCGGGCTGGAGGGCGCCACCCGGGACGAGACGCTGCGGCTGAACTGCCTGCGCGGAGTGCGGCCGGACTTCCCGGACGGCGTCCGTGAGGGCGACATCGTCGTCGCGGGGCAGAACTTCGGATGCGGGTCGGCGCGGCAATCGGCCGTCGAGGCGCTGCAGCTCTCGGGCGTGGCGGCCGTGCTCGCCGAGTCGGTGGCCCGCATCCATCGGCGCAACAGCATCGCACTCGCGCTTCCCACGTATGCGATCACCGGGATCCAGGACTTCGTCGACGACGGCGACAGGATCCAGATCGACTATCCGGCGCGGGTGGTGCGCAATCTGTCGCAGCAGACCGAGCTGCCCCTGCCGCAGATGCCTGCCAGCGTCGCGGACGTTTATCGCGTGGGAGGAGTGCTCGAGCTGATCAGGGAACGGCTGGCCGAGGCAGGGATAGTGCCGCCCGACGGGGCGGACTCCACGCCGGTCAGTGGGTCGGCTCGCTGACGTCAGCGACCTCTGCGGCGCTGTCCTCCGCCGATGAGCCGAGCTGCTCCATATCGAAGCTACGCAGCGCGGGGCCCCGGCCGGCGATACGGGCGAGATAACTCCGGAACGCGGAGATCTCGTCCTCGTCGAGTGCGGCGAGCATGATCCGCTCACGCTCCTCCGCGATCGGGCGGATCCGTTGATACAGGTCGGCGCCCTTCTGCGTCAGATACATGCGCCGGGTGCGGCCTTCGTTCTCCGTGACGATGAGGCCCTTCTCGAGGAGGGCCGTCATGGCGAGCGAGACCGTGGACTTGTTCATGCCGAGGTCCGTCGTCGCGTCCGCGGCGGTGCTGCCGGGGAACGTGCTCAGCTTGCCGAGCATCCGCCACTCGTTGATGCCGATGCCGAACCGCTGTCGATAGATCTCGGACGCGCCCCAGACGAAGACGCCGTTGATGTACGAGATCGGGGCCGGAGCATACGTCGTGCGCTTCAGGTTTCCCTCGAGGGGCTCCCGGATGGGCGCCGCCTCGAGGGAGGGATCTGCACCGTGTGCGGACTCTGCCAATGCCATTCCTCCCGGCGGTGATCAGCGTCTCACAGTTTAGATCCAAACCGCTGCGAGCGCGTCAGTCGTCGAGGACGAGCTTGAGCTGCTCGATGGCCCAGTCCAGCTCGGTGGCGCGGATCGTCAGCGGCGGCGCGATCCGGATGGTCTGGCCGTGCGTGTCCTTCACGAGCACGCCGCGCGCCAGCAGGCGCTCGGCCACCTCCCGGCCGGTCCCCACCGCCGGGTCGATGTCCACCCCCGCCCAGAGCCCTGCCGCGCGCACCTCGGTGACGCCGTGCCCGATGAGCTCATCGAGCTTTGCCTTCAGGTGCTCGCCGAGCGCCACCGCGCGCTCCTGGTACTCGCCGGTGGCCAGCATCTCGACGACCTTGAGGCCGACCGCCGCGGCGAGCGGATTGCCGCCGAACGTGGACCCGTGCTCGCCCGGCTGGATGACGCCGAGGACGTCGCGGTTCGCCGCTATCGCCGAGACGGCGAGGATGCCGCCGCCCAGCGCCTTCCCCATCAGGTACACGTCGGGGACGACGCCCTCGCGATCGCACGCGAACGTCGCGCCGACGCGCCCGAGTCCGGACTGGATCTCGTCGGCGATGAACAGGACATTGTTCCGCGTGCAGATCTCCCGCACGGCCTTCAGATACCCCTCCGGCGGGATGATGACGCCGGCCTCGCCCTGGATCGGCTCGATCAGCACGGCCGCGGTGTTCTCGTCGATCGCGGCATCGATGGCTGCCGCATCCCCATACGGCACGCTGATGAAGCCGGGCGTGAACGGCCCGAAGCCGTCGCGCGCAGTCGGGTCGTCGCTGAAGCCGACGATAGTGGTGGTGCGGCCGTGGAAGTTGCCGTTCGCGACCACGATCGTCGCGGCATCCGGGGCCACGCCCTTGACCCGGTACGCCCACGCACGCGCGGTCTTGATGCCGGTCTCGACGGCCTCCGCGCCGGTGTTCATCGGCAGGACGAGGTCCTTGCCGCACAGGTCGGCGAGCGCGGCGGCGAACGCGCCGAGCTTGTCATTGTGGAACGCGCGGCTCGTGAGCGTGAGCTTGCCGAGCTGCTCGGTCACCGCGGCGACGAGCGCAGGATGACGGTGCCCGAAGTTCAGCGCCGAGTAGGCCGACAGCAGGTCGAGATACCGCTTGCCCTCGACATCCGTGACCCACACCCCCTCGCCCTGGGAGACGACGACCGGCAGCGGGTGGTAGTTGTGGGCGAGGTGCTCGTCCTCGCCGCGGATGATGCGGACCGCCGTGGTGTCCAGCGTCGGTGCGGTGGTCATCGCGTGCCCCCTCGCAGTTCGAGCGTGCAGCACTTGATGCCGCCGCCGCCCAGCAGCAGTTCGGACAGGTCGACGTGCACGGGGTTGTAGCCGCGCTCGCGCAGCTGCGCGTCGAAGCCCTTCGCGCGCGGCGAGATGAAGACGTTGCGTCCGTCGCTGGCGGAGTTCAGCCCGAACACGTCGCCGTCGGCGTCGTCGACACGGATGGCATCCGGATACCGCTCGGCGAGGATGCCGCGGCTGGTGTCGTCGAACGCGTTCGGCAGGTACGCGATGTTGGCCTTGTCCACACCGCCGGGTCCCTGGACCGGGTCCAGGACGCTGATCGCGGTGTCGAGGTGGTAGAAGCTCGGGTTCACGAGCTTCAGGGAGACGACCTCGCGTCCGAACAGGTCGGCGACCTCGCGGTGGCTGTCGATCGAGGAGCGGAAGCCGAACCCGGCCAGGATCGTGTCCCCGACGAGGAGGATGTCGCCCTCGCCCTCTTGCGCGGCGATCGGCTCGGTCACCTCGAACCCGTGCGATGCGAACCAGTCCATGAACGGGCGCTCTTCGCCACGGCGCTCGTTCACGGAGAACTTGACGCCCAGCGCCTTGCCGTCGATCACGAATCCGCCGTTGGCGGTGTACACCATGTCGGGCAGACCCGGGATGGGGTCGATCAGCTCGATCTCGTGGCCGAGCGACAGGTACGTGTCGTACAGCGTCTGCCATTGCCGCACGGCCTTCGCGGTGTCGGTGGGGATGGCCTTGTGCATCCACGGGTTGATCTCGTAGCTGACCGTGAAGTGCGCCGGCTTGCACATCAGGTATCGACGGTGCTGCTGGATGCGGTCGGATGCCGATGGCTGTGCGACGGCGGTCTCGGAAAGGGACATTCTGCTCCTCACTGAACGTGATAGGCGGACGCCGTCCTCGGGCCCGGCGGAAGTTCAACCCGACGATGGGGAAGATGCGACACGGGCACGCCACGTTCATTCTCCCACGACCGACGGCAGGAATGCTCGGCACGCGCTGAGTGTGGTGGTGCGGGCGTCGCCCGCAGATACTTTCTCCACAGGAGTCGAATCAAGGCATTGTTATTAGTATCTATTTACGGTAACCTTGATACCAGCGAACACCGACGATCGAACAGGAGGGGGACCCGATGTCAGCATCGCTCAGTGCGGGCCCGTCTCCCGCGATCTCGGAACTCGATGAGATCGTCGATCTGCTCTCCCAGTCTCGGGAGCGCGCAGCATCCGCTTTCGCGGCGGAGATGTTCTTCTTCGCTCGCGTCACCGATCTGGTCGACAGGCGTGAACGAGAACGCGCCGCGCGGACGGACGGCGCTCTCACGAACACATCGCAGCTGGGTATGCGGGAGGTGTTCGCCGAGATCGGCGCCGCCCTGCGATTGAGCGAGTGGCAGGTGGCCCGGAAGGTCTCCATCGCGTGGACGCTGACGAACCAGTTCCACGAGACGCTGTGCGACGCCAGTTGCGGACGCATCTCTCCGGAGCACGCGACCGCGATAGCGGACACCGGTGTCGCTATCGGGGACGACGCGGTCCGCCGCGAATACGAGGCCGTCGCCCTCGACATGGCAGGGGAGATGACTCCGAGCCAGCTGAAGCCGGCGCTGGAGGGACTCGTCGTGCGCCTTGACCCGGAGGGCACCGAGCGACGCGTGCGCGAAGCCGTCGAGCGCCGGAAAGTGACGGTGCGGGCGCTGGAGCCGGGACTGGCTCGGATCAGCGCCGACGTGCCGACCGCGCAGGGTGTCGGCGTGTACAACCGCCTCCGCGACATGGCCGCCGAGCTGTTCGAGCAGAACGCGGCGGAGAAGGCCGACGCAGCGGCCGCCGCTCTCGCGGACGCGACGGCGGATGACGAGGCTGTCACCGGTGCTGGCGGCGATGCCCCGGCCGACAGCGACGCGGATGCGCCGGTATTCGACGAGCGCACCCACGCGCAGATCATGGCGGACGTGCTCTGCGACCTGCTGCTGACCAGCGCTGCCGACGGGCACGGCGCGACCGACCAGGGCCGGGACGCTCTCGGCGCCATCACCGCAACCGTGCAGGTCACCGTCCCCGCAACGGCACTGACGGGGACGACCGTCGGCGGCGCGGCCGTCACCGGGTTCGGGCCCATCGACGACGACACCGCGAAGCACCTCGCGGGAATGGCCCCGACGTGGACGCGGGTGTTCACCGATCCGTGCGGCGGGGTTCCCATCAGCGTCGACCGGTACCGGCCCTCGAAGCGGCAGAAGCTGTTCCTGCAGGTCAGAGACGAACAGTGCCGATTCCCCGGATGCCGCCGCACCGCGCAGAAGTCCGACATCGACCATACGATCGCGTACGCCGACGGCGGGCCGACGTGCCTGTGCAATCTCGAGCATCTCTGCAAGAGGCATCACACTCTCAAGCACGACACGGACTGGTCCGTCGAGCAGCTGCCGGGCGGGATCCTCCGCTGGACCGCGCCCACCCGCCGCATCCACCTCACCAGGCCACCCGGCACCGTCCGATTCACCCCGGTCGCCATGATCGACCCGGGTCCCCACCGGGACCACGAGATGGCCCACGCGCTCGTGCGCGACCCCGTGCCGTTCTGACGCCGCGCCGCCGGCTCAGCCCCGCACGCGCAGCGTCGCTATCTCGAACGGGCGCAGCGTCAGCTGCACGGTCCCGTCGACGACCGGCACGCTCTCCCCCGGCCGCTCCAGCAGGTCGGCGCGGACCAAGTCCCCGGCCGGGATGGTGAGGGATGCCGCTGCCCGGCCGCCGGTCGACTCGTACACGCGCACGACCAGGTCCCCGGAACGGTCGTCGGCGAGCTTCACCGCGCTCAGCGCCGCCCCCGCCACCTCGACGAGCGGGCGGACGTCGCCGCCGAAGGCCTCGACGGCCGGCGCCGTGAAGCGGGATGCCGCAGTCGCGGCATCCCGGACATCCGCCGCCACCACGAGGCCGAACCGCATCCGCTGCGTGCCCTGGTCGGTGCGCGGATCCGGGTATCGCGGCGCGCGCAGCATCGAGAACCGCGCGTGCGAGACGATCCGGCCCTGGTGCTCGCGTCGGGTGACGTCGAAACCGTACGTGCTGTCCGAGAGGAACGCGACGCCGAAGCCCGGCTCGGCCAGCAGGAACCAGCGCTGCGCATGCTGCTCGAACTTCGCGGCGTCCCACGACGTGTTCTCATGCGTGGGCCGGCGGTGGTGTCCGAACTGCGCCTCGGCGGTCACCTCGTCCGTGAACACGTCGACCGGAACGGCGAGCTTGAGGAACCTCTCGGTCTCGCGCCAGTCGACGGTGTTGTCGATCTCGAGCGTCCGCCCGTCGTCGGACAGCGTCAGCCGCTGCGTGATCGACGACGCGCCGAACGCTGTCTCCACGACCACCGCGTCGCCGTCCAGGTGCGCACGCCCGGTGAGGTCTTCGTACCGGCCGCGGTAGTGCGCGTCCACGTCCCATGCATCCCACTGGCTCGGGAAGTCCTGGTGCAGCTGGAGGAGATTGCCGGCGAGGCCCGCCGGAATCGCCTCCCGTCCGGTCGCCAGGTCGCGGGCCGACACGATGCGTCCGGCGGCATCGACCACGACCCGCACATGGTCGCTGGACAGGACGAAGCCGTCGCCGGACGCCTCCGCGCGGCGCGCCACGGGGGCCGATCCCACGCCGACCCCGCCGGCGGGCACGCCGCGCTGCGGCACCGTCGCGGGATTCACGAGCACGGCGTCGCCGCCGATCCCGACGCCGAGGGCCGCCAGCGCGTCGCCGATCACGCCGCGCAGGGTGCGCTCGATGCGCGCATACCGCTCGCGCGCCTCGCGATGCACCCACGCTATGGACGACCCGGGCAGGATGTCGTGGAACTGCAGCAGCAGCACCTCGCGCCAGACATCGTCGAGCACCTCATACGGGTACGGACGCCCCGCCCGCAGCGCCGCCGTCGCCGCCCACAGCTCCGCCTGGCGCAGCAGTTCCTCACTGCGCCGGTTGCCCTGCTTCATCGCGTGCTGGGTCGTGTACGTGGCCCGGTGCAGCTCGAGGTACAGCTCGCCGCGCCACACCGGCGCGTCGGGCAGCTCGGCCCGCGCCCGCGCGAAGAACGCGTCGGGCGTCTCCCACGCGACGCGCGCGCTCCCCTCCAGATCGGCCAGCCGGCGCGCCCGGGCAATCGCCTCGCGGGTCGTCCCGCCACCGCCGTCGCCGTATCCGGTGGGCGCGAGGGACGAGGATGCCGCGGCCTTCTCCGCGAACTGCCGCGTGGCACGGGCGATCTCGGCCCCGGTCAGCTGGGACTCGTACGTGTCCATCGGCGGGAAGTGCGTGAACACCCGGGTGCCGTCGATGCCCTCCCACCAGAACGTGTGGTGCGGGAAGCGATTCGTCTGGTTCCACGACATCTTCTGCGTGAGGAACCACTCGAAGCCGGCACCGGCGAGGATCTGCGGCAGCGCGCCGGAATAGCCGAAGCTGTCGGGCAGCCAGGCCCCGCGGCACTCGATCCCGAACTCCTCGCGGAAGAACCGCTGACCGTACGCTATCTGCCGGATGAGGGACTCGCCGCCGGGCAGCACCGCGTCGCACTCGACCCACATCCCGCCCACCGGCAGGAACCGCCCGTCGGCGACGGCCGCCTTCACGCGCGCGAACACCTCGGGCCGCTCGTCGCGCAGCCACGCGTACTGCTGCGCGCTGGACATCGCGTACACGAATTCGGGGTGCTCGTCGAGCAGCCGCGTCATGGACGTCGCGGTGCGGGCGACCTTGCGGACCGTCTCCCGCAGCGGCCACAGCCACGCCGAGTCGATGTGCGCGTGCCCGATAGCGGTGATCCGCTGCGCGCTGTGCTCGGCCGGGGCCGCCAGCGGCTGGGCGAGCACGGCTCGCGCGGCGCCGGCGGTGCCCGCGACATCCTGCAGGTCGACGGCGTCCAGCGCGTCGTCGAGTGCGCGCAGGATGCGGGCGCGCCGGGTGGATGCATCCGGGAGCTGCTCGGCCAGCTGCAGCAGCACCTCGACGTCGTGCACGAGCTCGAACACCTCGGCCTCGAACACGCACAGGTCGGCGCGGGCGAACCGGTACAGGGGCCGGTCGCCCGCGGTGTCCCACTCGCCCTGCTCGGTCGGCCGGAACGGCGCGGCGGCGTCGAGCACGACCGGATTGGCGGCGGCCTCGACGAAGAACTCGACCTCGCCGGCCGCGTCGATCGGCACCCATTGTGCGCGCGGGTGGATCGCCCGGACCGGGGTGCCGTCGGCGAGGTACACGAGCCCCTCCGCCTGGAACCCGGGCATCGCGGCATCGAACCCGAGGTCGACGACGGCCTCGACGCGCCGGCCGGCAAAGGATGCCGGGATGCGACCGGTCACCCGGAACCACGTGGTGTCCCACGCCCGTCCCCACTCCCTGCCGATCTCGAACGGCGTGAACGGTCCGGCCAGCCCCTCCGCCACCGGGATCGGCTCCCCGCCCACCGTGTGCGCGGCGATCCCGAGCGGGTGCGGGTCGCTGTGCACGGCGGGCCGCAGGCGCTCCTCGAGCACGCGGCGCACGCGTCGGATGGTGAGGGACTGCTGCTCGTGCATCATCCCCTCCTGGCGGGGACGCTGGTCTCGCGCACGACGAGCCGGCTCGGCATCGGCGGCTCGGCCTGTTCCGGGTCGGCGTCGATGGCGTGCAGCAGATTCCGCGCGCTGCGCTGGCCCTGCACGTCGGGGTGGCGCGCGAGCGCGGTGATCGAGGGGGCGGAGATGTCGCACAGCATCGAGTCGTCCCAGCTCACGAGGGCCACGTCGGTCCGCCCGGCCACGGTCAGCGAGCGCAGGATCCCGAGTGCCATGACGTCGTTGGAGCTGATCACGGCGGTCGCCTCGCGCCAGGACGGCAGCCGGTCGGCGACGAGGCGCTCGGCGCCCGCGCGTGTGTAGTCGCCTTCCACGACCTGCACCCGGATGCCGCAGACGGCGGCCTCGGCGGCGACGGCGTCGCGCCGCTCCACCTCATGGGCGAGGTTCAGCGGGCCGGTGACGTCGACGATGTCCGTGTGCCCGAGCGACGCGAGATGGTCGACGAGCACGCGGGCGTCCGTGACGAGGTCCTCGACGACCTGGGTGCCGGTGGCCGGGTCAAGGCGCAGACCGTGCATCACGAACGGCATCCCGAGCGAGCGCAACAGGGCCGGTCGCGGATCCTCGACGAGCCGGTCCAGCACTATAACGCCGTCGACGCGGCGCTCGGCGCTCCACTGCCGGTACACGTCCAGGTCGCGGCCGGGAGCGGTCCCGACCATCCGCAGCATGAGCGACTGTCCCGCTTCGGCGAGGACGGATTCCACGCCGCTGAGCAGGCTCATGTAGTACGGCTCCTGGCCCAGCAGTTCGGGGTCGCGGCGCAGCACCATGCCTATCGTGTCGGTGCGCGAGCGGGAGAGGGCGCGTGCGGACGAGCTGGGATGCCAGTCCAGTTCGCGTGCGAGGGCGAGCACGCGCTCCCGGGTGGCCTCGCCCACTCCGGGCCGGCCGTTCAGCGCGTACGACACCGATGCGGCCGAGATCCCGAGTCTGCGGGCCATCTCGTGGATGGTCACGTGCGCCGCGGCCCTCTTCTTTCCACTGCTCATCGATGCCAACTCTTCCACGCCGCCGGTCGGTGGCGCATCAGCGTTCAGCGGATCTCGCGCACCGCCGTGCCGTACGGGCCGAGCGCGACGACGGGATCGGGGGTGCCGTCCAGGTGGTGCAGGGCGCCGGATGCCACGACCGGCGTCACGTCGGCGGCGTCGGGGTGCTGGCTGGCGAACACGGCGAACCGCCGGCCGTCGGCGTGCGCGACGGTGTCCGCGAACACGCGCGGGTCCTCCACCGTGAGCGGCCGGTCCGCCCCGGCGAGGGCGGCGAGCGCGTCGTACAGCCGCCACGTGTCCTCGGGGTTCACGCGCGCGCACCGGGCGGCGAGGTACTCCAGCGGGTAGGTGCAAAGGACGGCGTAGCCGGCGCCGTGGCGGCGGCCGACGAGGGCCGGACGGCCGTGGCCGTCCACGGCGAGCACGTCGCCGGCCGTGACATCCACCGGCAGGTACGCGCGCGCATCCGGCGTCCCGGACGCACGGAACCGCAGCCGATCGCCGGCCCGGAGGGCGCCCAGCCCGGCGGTCATCTCGATCGTCACGACGTCGTCCTCGATCGGCTCCACGAGCCCGTACGAGGTGCCGACGGTCACGCCGAACAGCTCCTCGGTGAACGCCCACCACGGTCCGCGCTGCGCGGGCGCCTCCCCCGCGCAGTACGACGCGTAGACGACGGCGCCGTCGTCGGTCAGCGTGACCAGCTGGCGCCAGGTCGGGCCGCACAGCTGCTTGACCGACGGCAGCAGGTACAGCCGGTACCCCGGCGCCACACCCCCGTCGGCGCTCTCCCGCTCCACCGTCACCGGCAGGTGCGCCTCGCGCGTGGCCGCATACGCCTGCTCGCCGACCGCGACGATGTGCTCGCGCTCGGACTCCCGGCTGAACGGGTATCCCTCCGCCAGGTGCGACGGGATGACCAGGGCGGTGTCGGCGGGCGCGCGTCGCAGCCCGGCCGCGTCCATCGCCGCCAGGTCGGCGGCGAACAGCTCCAGCTCCTTCAGGGCGGGTTTGGGGGCACCGGTGGCATCCGTGATGCCGAAGTGCATCTCGAACGGGTGGTGCGAATACGGTCGCTCGGCGACGAGGTCATCGAAATCGGTGTTGTTCCACGCAATCCACCCGCGCACGCCCGCGACGAGAGTGTTGTGCAGCTGCTGCCGGTAATACACCGCCGCGTTCGCCGCAGACACGTACGCGTCCGTCACGCCGAACTCCTCCAGCACCACCGGGAGGCCCGCGATGCCGCACAGCTGCGCGACCCACGCGGCCTTCAGGTGCTGACGGATGACGTCGGCCTCCATCCGGTACACATGCGGTCCGACGAACTGCGACAGCGGTGCGAGCTCCCGCAGCCGGAATCCGCTGTCGTGCCCCGTGGTCTCGATGCCCCACGCGCCGTCCCCGGTGGACACCGGCAGGGTCGAGCCGACGGCGCGGATGGCATCGACGAGGATCTGCGCCCACGCGGCGACGGCGTCGTGCGGCGCCTCACCTCCGTAGATAGGGACCTCGTTGCTGAGCAGCCACCCGGCGACGGCGGGATGCCGGTGGAAGCGCGCGGTCAGCTCGCGCACGTACCACGCCTGCCGGGCCACGAACCAGACGTCGCGGTACAGGTCGCGACCGTCGCGCCAGGTCGGGTCCCAGTTCTCGCCCGACATGTGCCCGACGATGAACGTCGGGATCGTGGTCATGCCGGCCTGAACATGCGCGTCGAGGAAATCGGCGAACCGCGCGACGCAGTCCTCGTCGAGCCGGTCGGGCTCGGGCTGGAAGTCCGGCCA
Source organism: Microbacterium sp. SYP-A9085 (assembly GCF_009649635.1). GTDB lineage: Bacteria > Actinomycetota > Actinomycetes > Actinomycetales > Microbacteriaceae > Microbacterium. The sequence continues at coordinate 388,908 of NZ_WJII01000001.1, forward strand.
GAAGAAGAACGACCGGGTCACCGTCAGCCCATGCGCGGCCAGCACCGCCAGCTCGTCGCGGACGACGGCGGGGTCGTAGCGGTCGGTCCACATGCGCGGACCGCCGGCGCGGGACCAGAAGTTCGCGCCAAGCCAGAGCGGGAGGGTCGCGGCATCCGTCATTTGACCGCTCCCGCTGTCAGCCCCGCGACGAAGCTGCGCTGCAGCAGCAGGAACGCGACGACGATCGGGACGCTGACCACGAGCGATGCCGCCATGATCTGGTTCCAGTACACGTTCACCTGTGTGGAGTACTGCTGCAGGCCGATGGCGAGCGTCTGGGTGGGGCCGTTCGTGAGCACCGAGGCGAACAGCAGCTCGCCCCAGCTGGTCATGAAGCTGTAGATGCCCACCGCGACCAGTCCCGGACGTGCGGCCGGCAGCAGCACGTGCCAGAGCGCGCCCATCGACCCGGTCCCGTCGACCTCCGCCGCCTCGTCGAGATCCCGCGGGATGGCGTCGAAGTAGCCGGCCAGCATCCAGATCGAGAACGGCAGCGAGAACGTGAGGTACGTGATCACCAGTCCCAGCCGGGTGCCGATCAGCGGGATGCCGGTGGCCTGCGTCACGTTGATGAAGATGAGGAACAGCGGCAGCAGGAACAGGATGCCGGGGAACATCTGCGTGGACAGCACCGTGGTGGTGAACACGCCGCGCCCCCGGAACCGCCACCGGGAGACGGCGTAGGCGGCGAACACGGCGATCACGAGGCTGACGGCCGTGGCCGCCGTGCACACGATCAGGCTGTTCGCGAAGTACTGCGCCAGCGGCACGGTCCGCCAGATGTCGATGTACGGCTGGAAGGTGATGTGCTGCGGCCACCACGTGAAGCTGTCGAGCACCTCGCCGAGGGGCTTGACCGAGGAGGTGATCATCACCCAGATCGGGAACAGCGTGAAAAGGCTCAGCACGACGACGGTGACGATGCGGAACACCCGGGCACCGGTGGTCTCACGCACGCTGGGACCTCCGGTTCACGAACAGCAGATACGCGACGGTCACCACGAGCAGGAACAGCAGCAGCAGCACCGACATCGCCGAGCCGTAGCCGAAGTTGAACGTGAGGAACGACGCGTTGTAGATGTGGAACGAGATGAGGTCGCCGGCGGGTGGCTGCGCGGTCTTCCCGAACAGCACGAACGGCGTGTTGAAGTCGTTGAACGTCCACAGGAACATCACGAGCACCAGCACGACGTTCACGGGTCGCAGCATCGGCACCGTGATCGAGCGCCACTGCCGGAACGGCTTCGCCCCGTCGACCGCGGACGCCTCGTACAGGTCCTCGGGCACCGACTGCATGCCCGCCATCAGCATCAGGAACGCGAACGGCCACAGCCGCCAGATCGCCACGATCACGAGCGACCAGAACGCGTTGCCGCCGATCAGCCAGAACGGCTTCTCGCCGGGCAGGCCGAGGTTGTCGAAGAGGAGATGGTTCAGCGCGCCGGTGTCCTTCTGCAGAATGAACTTCCACGCGATGATGCCCGCGTAGATCGGGATCGCGTACGGGACCAGGAACAGCGTGCGGAACAGCCCCCGCCCGGGGAACTTCCGCTGCAGCGCGACAGCCGCCGCCATCCCGGCGATCCAGGCGATGCCGACCACGAGCACCGTGAAGGCGCACGTGATGAGGAACGACTGCAGCAGCGCCCGCCCGACCGCGCCGTGCACGTCGAGCGACACCCGGTAGTTGCCCAGGCCCAGGAACGGCGCTTCGCTCCAGTTGCGCAGGTACTGCTGGGTGAGCTTCACGAGGCTTATCCAGATGCCCGTGACCATCGGGATGAGGTGCACGAGCAGCTCGAACACGACGGCCGGGACCAGCAGGACGTACGGCAGCCACCAGCGTGAGCGCAGGCGCCGTCGTGGCGCCGCGTTCGGTGGATCGGTGACGTGTCCGGGCGAGATGCGGGCGGGTGCTGTTGCGGACATGACGCGATCAGCCGGCGGCTTCGACCTGCTGCTGGGCGTTGTCCAGCATCGCGGAGATGTCGGCGTCGGTGACGGTCTTCCCGGTCGCTATCTGCGCGAACAGCCCGCTGATCCCCTTGCCGATGGTGCTCTCGAAGTCGCCCTCGCTGGCCACCTGCGGCAGCGGCTTGGACCGGTTCTGATAGGCGTCCATGAAGACCTTCGCCTCGTCGGCGTCGGTGGTGAACTTCGCGTCGGCGCTGCCGAGCACCGGCAGCACCGAGTACGGGACGGCGAGCTTCGCCTGCACGTCAGGGCTCGTCATGTACTTCACGAACTCCAGCGCCTGCGGCAGGTGCTTCGTGTAGTCGAAGACCGAGATGTTGATCCCGGCGGGGAAGGTCGAGATCTGCGCCTTGGCATCGCCCGGTGCGGGAAGCGGCACCACACCCCAGTCGCCGGGCTTCATGCCGTCGGCCTTCAGCGTCGAGTCGGCGTTGTTCTGGCTGAGGAACATGGCGGCCTTGCCGGAGGCGAGGTCGGCCGCCGAGGAGGACGCGTTGTCGTACTGGGCGTCGGCGGGGTTGGCCGCCTTGTGAAGCTGCATGAGGTCGAGGTAGCGCTTGATGCCTGCGACGTTCTCGGGCGTGTCGAACGTGGGCTTGCCGCTGGCGTCGTAGAACTCGCCGCCGTTCTGGGCGGAGGTCAGGAACGCGAAGTGGATGTTCTCCGTGTAGCTGCCGGCGGCGAGGGTCAGGCCCCACTGGTCGCCGTGGGTGAGCTTCTTCGCGTCGGTGACGAGCTCGTCCCACGTCGTCGGCGGCTGCAGCTGCGCGGCCGCGAACATCGCCTTGTTGTAGTACAGGCCGTACGCGAGCCCGTACAGGGGAACGGAGGTGGGGGTCTTGCCGGGGGCTCCGCCGGCGTCCAGCGCCGTCTTCACGAAGCGGTCGAGGCCCCCGATCGCGGACGCGTTCTTGCCGTCGAACTGGGTGAAAGCGCCGGTGGACTGGAACGCGGCTCCCCACGTGTTGCCGATGTTGACGACATCCGGTCCCTGTCCGCTGGTGACGGCGGTCTGGATCCGGGTCTGCAGGTCGTTCCAGCCGATCACCTCGAGGTCGACGGTGATGCCGGTCTGCTTCGTGAACTCCTGCAGGATCGGGGTGAGCACCTGCTTGTCGTTGTCGAGGCTGGTGCCCTGGTTGCTGGCCCAGTACGTGATGGTGGTCTTGCCAGTGCCGTTGTCGGCGGCCGTACCGCCGCCGCCCGCGCACCCTGCCAGCACCATCGAGAGTGCCGCCACGGCCGTAGCCGCCGCGATCGCCTTGTTCTTCGCTTCCACCTCTTGACTCCTTCGTCTCGCACTTCCCTGGCGGGAATCTGAGCGCTAGCCTAACTTAACCGGTTCGGTTCAAGATCACGATTCGGTCTCGGTCCACGACGGAAAGACGACGAGGCAGCAATGACGACATCCACCGCGGCATCCATCCCGTTCCCCGACGGCTTCCTGTTCGGCGCCGCGACGGCCGCCTACCAGATCGAAGGCGCCGTCGACGAAGACGGGCGGGGCCCGTCGATCTGGGACACGTTCAGCCACACCCCCGGCCGCGTGGCGCACGGGGATACCGGCGACGTCGCGTGCGACCACTACCACCGGCTGGACGAGGATCTGGACCTCATGGCGCGGCTCGGCCTGGACTCCTACCGGTTCTCGATAGCGTGGCCGCGCATCCAGCCCACCGGTCGCGGAGCGGCGAACCAGCAGGGCCTGGACTTCTACGCGCGTCTCGTGGACGGGCTGCGCGACCGCGGCATCCGGCCGCTGGCGACGCTCTACCACTGGGACCTGCCGCAGGCGCTGCAGGATGCCGGCGGGTGGGGCGTCCGCGAGACGTCCGAGGCGTTCGCCGACTACGCCGCGATCGTCGGCGAGGCGCTGGGCGACAGCGTCGACGGCTGGACGACGCTGAACGAGCCGTGGTGCTCGGCGTTCCTCGGACACGCCTCCGGCGTGCACGCGCCGGGGATCACGGACCCCGCCACGGCGCTGCGGGCCGCGCACCACCTGAACCTCGCGCACGGGCTGGCGCTGCAGGCGCTGCGCGGACGCGTGCGGGGGGACGCGGAGTTCTCGATCGCACTGAACCTGCATGTGGTCCGCCCGGACCGGCCCGACCACGCCGGCGACCGAGACGCCGTCCGGCGCATCGACGCGCTGGGCAACCGGGTGTTCACGGGTCCGCTGTTCGCGGGCGCGTTTCCCGACGACCTCATCGCCGACACGGCATCCGTCACGGACTGGTCGTTCGTGAAGGACGGGGACCTCGCCGACGTGAACCAGCCGCTGACCACGATCGGCGTGAACTACTACTCGACGAGCCGGGTGCGCGAGTGGGACGGCACGGGGGACCGCAACCAGAACACCGGCCACAACGCCTCGGCGGCGTCGCCGTGGCCGGGCGCCGAGTCGGTGCAGTTCATCCGCGAGCCGGGGCCGTACACGGAGATGGGCTGGAACATCGACCCCACGGGACTGTACGAGCTGCTCATGCGGATGCACCGCGAAAACCCCGGGATGTCGCTGCTGGTGACCGAGAACGGCGCCGCGTACCCCGACGCCGTGCACGATCCGGACCGGATCGACTATCTGCGCCGGCACCTCGCGCAAGTGCAGCGGGCCATCGCCGACGGCGCCGACGTGCGCGGGTACTACGCGTGGTCGCTGCTGGACAACTTCGAGTGGGCCTACGGCTACGAGAAGCGCTTCGGCCTCGTGCGCGTCGACTTCGACACGCAGGAGCGCACCCCGAAGGACAGTGCCGCCTGGTACGCGCAGCTCGCACGGACGCGCGTCCTCGCGGGCTGAGGCACGGTCAGATGACGGCCTCGCTCCACGGGTCCGGGTTGCCGAACCTGTGCGCGGTGATGGCAATCGCCTGCTCGTGCAGGAACGGCAGCAGCTCGAGGCGGCCGGCGCTCGTGGTCTCGTTGTCGTAGACGGCGAGGTCCGGGTCGCCGTGCACGGCCTCGGCCAGCGCACGGTGCAGCGCGGCCACGCTTTCCGGCCGGCCCACCAGCCGCACGCGGCCCGGGCGGGACGTCCCGCCCATCCGCTGCATCCACTGGGCATCGGTCTCCACGAACACCGGGACACCCTGCTCGTCGAGCACCCGCCGGACCGCGGCCGGCAGCCCGGTGGTCAGCGACAGTGTGAACGCCGCGCCGGAGCGCACGCCGGCGATGGCGATGCGCAGCACCTCCTGCCGCGATGCGTCAGCGGTGGCGCGGACGGCGACCGGCAGCGACCGGTAGCGGAACAGGTTCCGCTCCACGCCGAGGCCCGACACGTCCTTCACCTGGCCGAACTCGCGGTCCCACGCGACGGCGTCGGACAGCGCGGACCGGCGCAGCCACTCGAACCCCGCGTAGTCCAGGGATGGCTGTGCGGCTTCGATCACCGCGGTGATCCGCGCGTCAAGTCCCCGCAGGTGCAGCGTCTTGGATGCCGCGGCCCCCTCCGAGGCCCGCCACGACCCGAGCCCGATCAGGTAGTTTGGCCCGCCGGCCTTCGTGCCGGCGCCCACCGACGAGCGCTTCCAGCCGCCGAACGGCTGGCGCTGCACGATGGCGCCGGTGATCCCGCGGTTCACGTACAGGTTGCCCGCCTGAACGTGCTCCAGCCACTGCGCGAGGTCTTCCGGGCTCTGCGTGTACAGACCCGCGGTCAGGCCGTATGCCACGCCGTTCTGCAGCTCGATCGCCTCGGCCAGCGAGGCGGCGTGCATGACGCCCATGACCGGCCCGAAGAACTCCTCGAGGTGGAACCGCGATCCGGGGTGCACGCCGACGCGCACGCCGGGCGTCCAGTACCGACCCTCGGTCTCGGGGCCGAAGTCGCGCGGCTCCGGCTCGACGAGCCAGCTCTCCCCCTCATCGAGGGTCATCAGCGCCCAGGCGAGCTTGCCCTGCGGCTTTTCGATGACCGGGCCCACCTCGCTGGTCGGGTCGGACGGCACGCCCACCCGCAGGGAGCGGACGGAGTCGATCAGCTGCCGGCGGAACCGCTCGCTGCGCCCCACCGGGCCGACGAGGATCGCCAGGGACGCGGCCGAGCACTTCTGGCCGGCGTGCCCGAACGCGCTCTTGACGAGGTCGGATGCCGCCAGGTCGAGGTCGGCGGAGGGCATCACGATCATCGCGTTCTTGCCGCTGGTCTCCGCCAGCAGCGGCAGGTCGGGCCGCCATGAGCGGAACAGCGCCGCCGTCTCCCAGGAGCCGGTGAGGATCACGCGGTCCACGTCCGGGTGCGTGATCAGCTGCTCCCCGAGCCCGCCCTCGTCGATGTCGACAAGCGCGAGGACGTCCCGGGGAACGCCGGCATCCCACAGCGCCTCGCAGATCACGGCCGCGCAGCGGCGCGCCTGCGGCGCGGGCTTGAAGACGACTCCCGAGCCCGCCGCGAGGGCAGCCACCACGCCGCCGGTGGGGATGGCGACGGGGAAGTTCCACGGCGGAGTGACGACGGTCACGTTGGACGGCATGAACACGGCGCCCGGGACCCGATCGAGCTCGCGGGCGTTCGCCGCATAGTAGTTCGCGAAGTCGACGGCCTCGCTCACTTCGACATCGCCCTCGCTGAAGACCTTTCCGGTCTCGGATGCCGCGACCTCGATGAGCTCGCCGCGGCGCGCTTCGAGGGCGCGGGCGACGGTCTGCAGCACGGTCGACCGGTCGCCGGCGGGACGCGCGCCCCACCGGGCTCCGGCATCCCGCACCCGGGCGACGATGGCCTGCAATGCGTCCGAATCCACGACCCGCGCCTGCGCGAGGGTGGTATCCCCGGCCGTCGAGGCCTCGATGCGGGCGAGCACCGCGTCGGCCCACTGCCGGTTCGCCGGCAGCGCCGGGTCGGAGTCGGGCATGTTGCGGAACCCGGGTGCGCCGAGTGCGCGGGTGCCGGACTCGCGCGGCGCGAACACGGCGGTCTCCTCGTCCGCGTCGGCGGAGCGGGCGATGTCCAGCACGGCCTTGGTCAGACCCTCGTCGAGGTCGGACGCAGTATCCCGCCGCAGCCGCGGTCGCAGCTGGTCGCCGACCTCGTCGGTGCGATCTTGTGTCCGGAACGGGCTGGCGTGCAGAGCGGGGTCGGCGGCGCGCTCGACGGAGGCGAGGAATCGTCCGCGCTCGCGCTCGAACAGCGCCGTGTCGTCGTGCAGCTCGAACGCGGCTGAGAGGAAGTTCTCCGTCGACGCGTTCTCCTCGAGGCGGCGCACGAGGTAGCTGATGGCGACGTCGAACTCGCGCGGCTTGACGACCGGGACGTACAGCAGCACCGGGCCGACCTCCCGGGAGACGGCCTCGACCTGCCCCTGCGCCATGCCCAGCAGCATCTCGAACTCGACGTCGCCCCGGACGCCGCGCTCGCCGGCGAGCAGCCACGCGTAGGCGATGTCGAACAGGTTGTGCCCGGCGATCCCCATCCGCACCGCGCGGGAGCGCTCCGGGCGCAGCGCCGCGTCCAGGCACCGCAGGTAGTTCGCGTCGGTGTCGAGCTTGGAGCGGTAGGGCGCCTGCGGCCAGCCGTGCATTGTGGCATCGACGTGCTCCATCGCGAGGTTCGCGCCCTTGACCAGGCGCACCTTGATGCGTGCACCCCCCTCGTCGACGCGCTGGGTCGCCCACGCGGTGAGGCGGTCCAGGGCCGGTCCCGCGTCGGGCAGGTAGGCCTGCAGCACTATCCCCGCCTCGAGGCCCGTCAGCTGCGGGTCGGCGAGGATGCGCGTGAACACCGCGATCGTCAGGTCGAGGTCGCGGTACTCCTCCATGTCGAGATTGATGAACGTTCCGGTGCGCGCGGCTGTGAGATACAGCGGCTTCAGGCGCTCGACAACGGTGTGAACGACCTGCTCGAACGCCCACATCGACAGGTGGCTGACGATCGCGGAGACCTTCACCGACACGTAGTCGACGTCGGGCCGTTCGATGAGCTCGTGGATGCCGTCGAGCCGGCGCTTCGCCTCGGCCTCGCCGAGCACGGCCTCGCCGAGAAGGTTCAGGTTCAGCCGGTGGCCGCTGGCGCGCAGCGTCGAGATGGCCGGGCCCAGCTTCTCCGGCCGGGCGTCGACGATGAGGTGCGAGACCATGCCGCGCAGCACGCGGCGCGCGATCGGGACGACCGGGTACGGCAGCACGGGGGCGACAGCGCCGCCCAGGCGCACCGCCGCGCGCAAGGGCCACGGCAGGAATCCGGGCACGAGCGGGGCGACGCGACGGAGATTGGATGCCGCGGCGGCGAGCGACTCGGGCCGCATGACGCCGTCGACGAACCCGATGGTGAACGGCAGGCCGTTCTTGTCCTGCAGGACCCCGGCCAGCCGCTGCGCGGCGGGATCGACGTCGGCGGCGGCGGACTCGTCGACCCAGCGCTGGGCCAGGGCGACGGCCTCCTGGGCCGTCTGTGCGGACATCTGCACTCCCGTCTGGCTCATTCCAGACTGCACGCCATCATGATTCACCTTCCCAGCATGCGCCACCCAACTCATTATGAATAACGATGATCTATGATGGATTCCGTTCGATTTTCACGATGATTCGAGGTCAACGTGTACGATCTGCGGCGGCTGCGGATGCTGCACGAGCTCTCGCTGCGCGGCACTCTCGCGGCGGTGGCCGAGGCGCTCGCCTACAGCCCGTCGACGATCTCGCAGCAACTCGCGCTGCTGGAGCGCGAGGCGGGCGTGACGCTGTTCGAGCCGGACGGACGCGGCGTGCGGATGACCGCGCACGGGCGGCTGCTGGCGGCGCACGCGGGCCGGGCGCTCGAGCTCGACGAGCAGGCGCGCGGCGAACTGGAGCGCCTGCAGCCGGGGGCCGCGCCCGTCCGGGTCGCGGTGATGCAGACGGCCGCGCAGGCGATCCTCGCCCCCGCGCTGTCGATCGTCGCGGCCGCCGAGCCGACGCTGCGCGTCGAGGTCGCGGAGGTGCCACCCGAGGAGGGGCTGTTCGAGCTGTCCGCGCGCCGGTTCGACCTTGTGATAGCGGAGCAGTATCCGGGTTCGTCGCGTGAGCATCGCGCGGACCTGGACCGTGTCGTTGTCGGCCGCGACCCGATCCGGCTCGCGGTGGCGCCGACCGACGCCGCCGGGGGGCTGACCGACCTCGCAGGGCGCGCCTGGGTCATGGAGCCGCGGGGCACGGCCGCGCGACGCTGGGCGGTCGACCAGTGCCGGGCCGCGGGTTTCGAGCCCGATGTGCGGTTCGAGGTCGCCGACCTCACCGCGCAGGTGCGGCTTATCACCACCGGCCATGCGGTGGGGCTGCTGCCGGATCTCGTCTGGTCCGGCGCGGCGCCCACCGCGCGGCTGCTGGACCTGCCGGAGGCCTCGCACCGCGAGCTTTTCACGGCCGCGCGGCGCACGACCGCCGATCGAACGGGCATCCGCACTGTCCGCGCGGCGCTGAAGCAGGCCTTCGCGGGCCGGTGAGCCCGCAGATCAGTCCCACACGCTGGGCGCCGGACGGCGCGTGGACGGCAGGCGGGATGCCTTGGCCCAGTCGCGCATCCACGGCTCCACATCCGGCATGGTGCCGGGGCGTCCCGTGGCCGCGAACACCTCGTCGTGCGGCACGGTGCCGCCGGTGCGGCGCAGGATGCGGGCACGGACGACGACCCGCGCGTAGATCTCACCGTCCACGACAGCCCGATGCTCCAGGTAGAACGCCCGATCATCGTGCCCGAGCATCCGGGACTCGACGTCGAACCGCTGCCACAGCTGCAGCGACCTGCGGAACGCGACGGTCTCGGCCGCGACGACGGCGTACCAGCCTTCGCTGCGCATGGCATCCCACAGCCGGGTGCGCACCAGCAGATCCCACCGGCCGAGGTCGAACAGCGACAGGTACCGGCCGTTGTTCATATGACGCAGGATGTCGATGTCGGTGGGCAGCGTCGTCAGTCGCAGCCTGCTGATGCCGTCAAGCGGCAGGGTCCTGCCGCGCCGCACGCGCAGCCGTGCCTGCAGGTGCACCAGGATCGTCCGCCAGATCACGTTCACGACCCGCGATGCTACCGGATGCCGCGTTCATCGAGTGCCGTGATCACACCGCGTAACACGACGATTTCGTCCCGGCGACGGGGCCGCGTAGAGTCTCGCCATGGACGCCCAACTGCAGACTGACATCGTGGTCCGTCCGGTTCGCGACGTGGACGCCGAGGCCCTCGGCCGAGTGCACGCGACGTGCTGGCACGAGACCTACGACCACCACATCAGCGCGGCCGCGCTCGAGCGCATCTCGCCCAAGCGGCTCGCGGAACTCTGGACGCACTGGGCCTCGCAGGGCCCCGAGTACCACATGAGCGCGGCGCTCGTGGACGGCGAGATCGTCGGATTCGTCGGCTCCGGTCCCGCGCGCGACGAGGACGGGCCGCGCGAGCGCGAGCTGTACTTCATCTACCTGCTGGCGAAGTACCACGGTTCCGGCATCGGCAAGCGGTTGTTCGACGCCGCCGTCGCCGAGGGTGAGCCGCTGTACCTGTGGGTTGCCGAGAACAATCCGCGCGCGCACCGCTTCTACGTGCGCAACGGGTTCGCCCTGGACGGCGCACGGCACACCGAGCCGTTCCTCGGCGAGCAGCTCACCGAGGTCCGCTTCGTCCGCTGACCCCGTGCTGCAGATCTGGCCCCTGAGGGGCATCCCCGAGATCACCGCCGGCGCCGACCTGGTACGGATCATCGCCGACGCCGCAGACGGTGCGCTGACGGACGGCGACATCCTCGTCGTCACGTCGAAGATCGTCTCGAAGGCCGAGGGCCGCGCCGTCCCCGGGGCCGATCGCGAGGATGCCATCACCGCGGAGACCGTGCGGGTCGTGGCATCCCGGACGTCGGAGTCGGGACACACGGTGCGGATCGTCGAGAACCGTCTCGGGATCGTCGCGGCCGCCGCCGGAGTCGACGCGTCGAACACGCCGCACGGCACGGTGCTGCTGCTGCCCACGGACCCGGATGCCTCCGCCCGCGCCCTCGCGGCGGGGCTGCGCGAGCTGCTCGGTGCCACGGTGGGCGTCATCGTGTCGGACACGCTGGGCCGCCCCTGGCGGGAGGGCCAGACCGACACGGCGATCGGCGCCGGCGGGGTGCGGGTGTTCGAGGATCTGCGCGGGACGACGGATGCCGAGGGCCGGCCGCTCGCGGTCACCATGCCGTGCGTGGCCGACGAGGTGGCGGCGGCGGCCGATCTCGTCAAAGGCAAGGCGGCCGGGCTCCCGGTCGCCGTGGTGCGCGGGCGCGGCGACCTCGTCGGGAACCTCGACCTGCCCGGAGCCCGCTCGATCGTCCGTCCGGCCGAACGGGACATGTTCCGGCTCGGCGCGGACGAAGCCTACGACCTCGGCTATGCCGCCGGCGTCGAGGACGTGTGGGAGCAGGACCGCCCCGGCCGCTGACCGGCGCCGGTCAGCCGGCCGCGTCCAGGATCACCCGGCCGGCCGACACGTCGACCTCCACGGTGCTGGAGGCACCCGGCGTCGAGCCGATCCTGTTGTCGAACGAGCCGGCCGATGTGTCGGCCGTGACCGTGTAGTCCCCGCGCGGCACGCTCACCTGCATCGACCCGGCGCTTGCGGACAGCTTCACGCGCTGCGGCTGCGCACCCGTGAAGACGGCGTCCAGGTCGCCGGCGCTGACCGTCAGATCGGCGGAGCGCACGTCGGCCAGCCGCAGATTCGCCCGGCCGGCGCTCATGTCGGTCGTGATCTGGTCGGCTGACCCGCGCACCGTGAGCTGCCCGGCGCCGGCGCTGAGCTGCAGGCGTCCGAAGTCGCCGTTGGCGGTGAGCGAGCCGGCGGACAGGTCCAGCGCGGCATCCAGCCCCTGCAGGCTCTGCGGCAGCAGCAGCACGGCGCTGCCGTTGCCGTTGCCGCCCCACCAGCCCGGCCACCACCGGAACGGGCCCTCGGGCGTGCGCACAACGAGCTCGGCGCCGTCGCGGCGCATGGTCCACTGGTCGGCGCGCACGCCCGAGGTCACGGTGAGCCGGGCATCGTCCACGTCCGCGAACTCCACCCGCAGCGCGCCCGCGGACAGGTCGACATCCAGTGCGTCGACGCCGGTGACCGGCAGCGACCGGCTGGTGGTGTGCACGGACGCAGACGCGACGGTGGATGCCGCGGCCGAGACCGCGCTGCCGGTGGCCACGAGTCCGCCGAGGACTATGGCGACGATGGCTATCGCCTTCGCGGCGGAGGTCGGCTGGGTGGTGCTCATCGGATCTCTCCCGTCTGCGGCGCGTCGCCGCTGTGTGCAATGTGGACGAGTGCCGCGAGCACCCGCCGGTTGCCCGATTCGTCGGGCTCGAGGTCGAGCTTCTGGAACACCGAGGTGATGTGCTTCTCGACGCTGCCCTCGGTCACGTACAGCGTCTGTGCGATGGCCTGATTCGACTTGCCCTCGGCGATCAGGGCGAGCACGGTGGATTCGCGGTCGGTGAGCCGCTGCATCCTCTCGTCCTGCGCCCGGCGGCCGAGCAGCTGCGCGACCACCTCGGGGTCGAACACCGTGCCGCCGGCGGCGATCTGGTCGACCGTCTGCAGGAAGTCCGCGACATCCGCGACCCTGTCCTTCAGGACGTACCCGAGCGCCCCGCCGCGACCGGCGATGAGGTCCGCCGCGTAGCGCTCCTCGACGTACTGGGACAGCACGAGGATCGGCAGCTCCGGCTGCCGGCTGCGGATGCGGAGCGCGGCGCGGATGCCTTCGTCGGTCCGAGTGGGCGGGAGCCGCACGTCGAGGATGCACAGGTCGGGATGCTGCGCGGCGATGGCCTCGTCGATGCCGTCGGCATCGGGGAGGGCGGCGACCACGTCGTGGCCGGCGTCGGCGAGCAGCCGGATGAGGCCCTCCCGCAGCAGGACGGAATCCTCGCAGATCAGAATGCGCATGGGACGCTCACCTCCACGCTCGTGGGTCCGCCGACGGGGCTGTCCAGGCGGAAAGTGCCGCCGACGCCGAGCACCCGATTCGACAGGCCGTCCAGGCCTCCGCCGGGGACGATGGTCGCCCCGCCCACGCCGTTGTCCTCGATCCGCGCCCACAGCACGCCGCCCTCGCGCTGGCGCACGACGACGCGGCACTCCGCGGCCCGCGAGTGCTTGGCGGCGTTCGTGAGCGTCTCGGCGATCACGAAGTACACGGCGGCCTCAGCCTGGCGGCTGCAGCGCTGGGTGACGCGTACGTCGAGCACGACGGCCACCGGCGAGCGCGCCGCGAGGGCCGACAGGGCCGCATCCAGTCCCCGGTCGTCGAGGACGGACGTGTGGATGCCGCGGGCCAGCTGCCGCAACTCGGTGATGGCGGCCTTCGTGGAGGTGTGCGCTTCGGCGATCAGCGCCCGGGCCGCCTCCGGGTCGCTGTCGATCTTCTGCTGGGCCAGGCCCAGCGTCATCCCGACCGACACGAGCCGGGGCTGGACGCCGTCGTGAAGATCGCGTTCGATGCGGGTGCGCTCGACGTCGGCCGCGCGCACCGCGCCCACGCGCTGCGCCTGCGAGGTGCGGGCCTGCTCGGCCAGCTGCGCCTCCCGCGAGGGCACGAGGATGACGCGGGTCAGCACGCCGTGCAGCGCGGCGATGCCGACGAGCCCGGCGAGCGCGGCCAGGGTGGCGAGGATGCCGACGAGCACGGCGAACGCTATCGGGACGTCGAATCCGGTGCCCTGGAGCCGCACGGTGTCCTCGTCGCCCCGCAGCAACGGCGCGAACGCCATCGCCGCGCCGGACGCGGCCACCGAGATCAGGGACAGCGTCGCCCAGCCCAGCACCGTGGCGACGGCGGCGCTGGCGATGCCGCGCCACATCGACCCGTCGGTGAACTGCGCCCAGACCGTGCGCAGCCAGCCGGTGAAGCCGGGCCGGCCGCTGGTGCGAGGGCGCAGCGGCGCGATCCCGAAGCCGTAGAGTCCGTCCACGCGTGCGGTCTCGATCCAGGCGAAGCCGTACAGCGCGTAGACGACGGCCAGCAGCAGGAGGACGCCGACGCCGAGGGCGAAAAGGAGGCCGATGCCGGTGGCGAACAGGCCGATGATGAGGCCGAACGTCACCGCCCAGAGGACGCCGACCAGCGCGAGCTGGGCGATGGCGCCGAGGACGCGGGACGGCGTGAACAGCCGCGGCGTCGTCGCGGTCGTGGTTGTGGTCATGCCTCCACGGTAGGCGGCGGCAGCCGCGGGCACAGCCCGGAGATCCGCCCACTCTCCTTCGGGTTATCCCCCGCAGCCGGCGTCCGGCGGTCAGCGTCCGCTGACCGTGCCGAACAGTCGTGCGATGGGGGCGAGGACGAGGGGGCGGGCGGCGACCCAGCCGATGGCGACGACGAGCATCGCCCCGGCGAAGAACCAGAACCCGACCCAGCCGTCGCCGCCGTTCGCGGCGAACATGCTGTTGAGGTTGTGCAGCGCGCCGGTGGTGAGCACGAGCGTGACGTGTCCGATGATGAACAGGACGAAGAAGATCATCACCGGGAAGTGCACGGCCCGCGCCCACTCGATCGGGTACGCCCGGTTCAGCGCCTTCGCGTCCTTGGGCCACACCCCGCTCATCCGCACGCCGGTGAGGGCGGCCAGCGGCGCGGCGAGGAACACCACGGCGAAGTAGGCCAGCTGCTGCAGGCTGTTGTAGGTGATCCAGCCGTCCTCGACCGGCCAGTCCAGCGACACGTACTGCAGACCCGCGGACAGCGCGTTCGGGAACACGTCCCAGCTGGTGGGCACCAGCCGCATCCACTGCCCGGTGGTGAACAGCAGCACGACGAAGACGACCCCATTGACCAGCCACAGGATGTCCAGCCCCTGGTGGAACCACAGGGCGAGGCTGATCTTCCGCTTCGGGTTGCCGCGCCGGCTCCAGAACACGGTGGGCCGCTTCTGGTTCCGCACCGTGAGCCCGGACCGGATGATCAGCACCATGAAGAAGATGTTCAGGAAGTGCTGCCAGTTCAGCCACGCCGGGAATCCGACCGGCGCGGCCGCGGGCAGGTGGTACGCGCCGGGGTAGGCCGCCAGGAAGTCCTGCATGAACGACAGGCTGAGGAACCACCGCGTCAGCAGCACCGCCATGCCCGCCGCGAACAGGAGCCCCGCCCCCGCGACGATCACCGCCCCCGCCCATTGTCCCCGCGTGAACGGGCCGTACCGGACCGGGGCGGGTGGTGTGATCGGCTTGCGTGAGGCGATCATGCGGGCGCGGTCGGCCTCCCACCGCTGCGCGGCTGGCCCCGCGAACACGGTGGGGACGAACGGCAGCGGCGCGAGCGGCGCGGCGACCGGCGCCGGTGTCGGCGCGGCGGGTGCCGGCGCAGTCACCGTGGCCGGGGCCGTGGCGCCGGGGCGCGGCAGGCCGCGGCGCACGGCGGCGGGAGCGGGAGCGGGCGCAGCGACCGGGGCGGGCGCGGCAGCCGGGGTGGGCTCGGCGACCGGGGTGGGCTCGGCGCCGGATGTGCGGGGCAGCCCGCGGCGGATCGTGCGGTCGTTGGTGGCCACGGCTACTGTTTCCGCGCTTTCAGTGTCTGGATCAGTTGCGGCACGACCGTGAACAGGTCTCCGACCACGCCGAAGTCGGCGATCTCGAAGATCGGGGCGTCCGCGTCCTTGTTGATCGCGACGATGGTCTTCGCGGTCTGCATGCCGGCCTTGTGCTGGATCGCGCCGGAGATCCCCACCGCGACGTACAGCTGCGGCGAGACGGACACCCCGGTCTGCCCGACCTGGTACGACTGCGGCACGTAGCCGGCGTCCACCGCCGCGCGGGACGCGCCGACCGCGGCGCCCAGCACGTCGGCGAGCTCGTCGACGAGGGCGAACCTGTCGCCCGAGCCGAGCCCGCGGCCGCCCGAGACGACCTTCGCCGCGCCGCGCAGCTCCGGCCGCGACGAGGTCTCGGTGGCCTCCTGCACGGATTCGACCACCGCGGCCCGGCGGCCCGACGCGGGAACCGGCAGCGCCTGCACGGCCACCGGCTGCGCCTGCGCGCGCGCGTCGACCGCGCCCTGGCGCACCGTGATCACCGGGGCGCCGAACGTGGCGGCCGAGGACACGTCGTACGTCCCCCCGTACACGGAGTGGTGTGCGACGATGCCCTCCTCGTCCCGGGCGACGCCCACCGCGTCGATCGCGAGCGCCGTGCGGGTGCGGGCGGCGTACCGGCCCGCGACATCCCGCCCGTCGACCGAGTTCGAGATCAGGATCGCGTCCGGGGCCACCGCCTCGGCCGCCGCGGCCAACGCGTCAACGACGGGGACGGTCAGGGCGTCGCCGCCGCCCGCGACCAGGACCCGGGCAGCGCCCAGGCCCGCGGCGGCCCCGGCCAGCGTCTGGTCGCCGACGATCAGCGCGACCGGTGTCCCGATCCCGGATGCCGCACCCAAAAGGCCCGCGGCGCTCTTGGCGAGCTGGCCGGACGGGGTGACATCCAGCAGGACCAGGATCGAATCTTCAGCGTACTCAGCCATCTGCGCCCCTCAGGCCAGTCGGTTCTGGATCAGGAACTCCGCGAGCTTCACGCCCGCGTCGCCCTCGTCGACGATTTTCGTGCCCGCCGCCCGGGGCGGCTTCGCGCTGACCGCGACCATGATCGAGCGGGACGCCGCCGGGTCACCGGGGTCCACACCCAGCTCGGCGAGCGACCGCGTCTGGAACGGCTTCTTCTTGGCCGCCATGATGCCCTTGAAGTTCGGGAAGCGCGCATCCGGGAGCCGCTCCGTGATCGAGATCACCGCCGGCAGCTGCGCGCGCACCCGCGCGGTGCCGCCGTCCACGGCGCGTTCGCCGGCCACCTCCGTCTCACCGATCTCCACCGTGTTCAAGCTCGTCGCCTGCGGCACGTCCAGGAGCTCGGCGAGCATCGCCGGCAGCACCCCACCGGACCCGTCCGTGGACTGATTGCCGCAGATCACCAGGTCGAAGCCGGTCTCCCGCAGCGCCGCGGCCAGCGCCTCCGCCGTCACGCCCAGGTCAGCCCCCGGCAGCTGCTCGTCGACGATCTGCACCGCCGCGGCCGCACCCATCGCGAGCCCCTTGCGGATCGTGGCCTGCGCGGACGCGGGTCCCATCGACATCACGACCACCTCGGTGCCCGGGCTCTTGTCCGCGTGCGCGAGGGCGACCTCCAACGCACGACCGCCGATCTCATCCAGCACCGGCTCACTCGCGGCACGGTCGGCGATCCCGGTCTCCAGATCGAGTTTGCGGTCCCCATACGTGTCCGGGACCTCCTTGAGCAGCACGACGATCCTCATGGCCCTCCTCCGTCAGGGTCGAGTCTATTCGGGCGTCCGGCGCGGCACAGTCGGCAGTGGGGAACCGACTACCGTGGACAGGGAGAATCGGAGGTGGTTGTGGCTCGCGTGAAACGACTGCCCGTCGATCCGATCGCCGAGGCCAAGCGTCAGTGGCTCGCGCACGGGTGGACGGATGCCGCTCCCGGCATGACCCTGGTGACCTCGATCATGCGCGCGCAGCAGCTGCTGCTGGCTCGCGTCGACGCCGCGCTGAAGCCGTTGCGGCTCACGTTCGCCCGGTACGAGATGCTGACCCTGCTCAGCTTCACGAGGGACGGACGGATGCCGATGGCCTCGGCCACCGCGCGCCTGCAGGTGCACCCGACCAGCGTGACCAACACCGTGGACCGGCTGGAGGCGTCCGGCCACGTCCGTCGCGAGCCGCACCCCGAGGATGGCCGCGCCACGCTGGTGGTGCTCACCGACTCCGGCCGGGCCCTCGCGCAGCGCGCCACGGCGGCGCTGAACGCGCAGGTGTTCGAGCATCCGGGACTCGCCCGCGACGATGTCGAGGAGCTCGTCGGCCTGGTCGCGCGGATGCGTCGCAACGCCGGCGACTTCGAGGACCCGCGCCCCGCACCCGATCCGCTCTGACGCCGGCCCGTTCAGCGGGTGGGTGCCGCGTCCTGCAGCGGGTCGGACTGCAGCCACCGCGCCGCCCGCCCGGACTGCACGAAGGAGCGATGCATGGCGGTCTGCGACAGGGCCGACAGCAGGTAGAAGCCGGCGAGGTTCGCCCAGCCGGCGCTCCAGGTCAGCCGCATGGCGACATCCCACACCGACAGATCCGGGTCCGCGCGAAGGGCCGCTGCGACCTCGCGGGTGCGGCGCAGGTGGTGCTCGGCGGTCGTGTGCAGGCGCTGCGCGAGGCCGCGGAAGCGGTACTCGTGACCGGGTGCGACCTCGAGGTCGGCGTACGGCGCGAGCCGCTCGAGACCGCCGAGGTACTCGGCGATCGGGTTCGCGTCGGTCTGGCCGCCGAGGCCTATGCCGCCGTGGATCGTCGGCAGGACGTGGTCCCCGGTGAAAAGGAGCCCGGTGTCGGCGTCGAGGATGCAGATGTGCCCGGCGGTGTGGCCGGGAGTGTGGATGACCTCGAGGCGCCGCCCGGGGATCGGCAGCACATCGCCGTCGCCCGCCGGTGAGGTCGGCACGGACGACAGTGGACCCTCGTCGCGGTGATCGGCCGCGAGCATCGCCGCGGCACGGTCCGCGGGGACGCCCCACTGTGCGAGAGTGTCCGGGTCGGTGCGGTGCCCGCGCGCGCGGAGCGTGGCAAGGCCCTGCCGGTCGCGGTCGTGCAGCAGCACGGTGGCGCCGCTGGCGGCATGCACGTGGTCGGCGAGGCCGATGTGGTCGGGGTGCAGGTGCGTCACCGTCACGGTGGCGACATCCGCGGTGCTGCGGCCGATGCCGCGGAGGTGGCCGGCGAGCACGTCCGCATTCTGGTCGCCGGACATTCCGGTGTCGATGAGATGGATCCCGCCGCGGTCGTCCTCGACCGCGTAGCAGAAGCTGTGGGTGAGCCGGGTGCCGGAGGGCATCGGCAGCGGGAACGAGTGGACGCCGTCGCGGATGGGTCCGGCCTCCGGCACGCGCTGCTGACGCCAGGCGCGGAACTGGACGGGATCGGTGGGCTCGATCACGCGGCATCCTCCTCACAACCGGCCGGCGCCGATCCGGCACTAGCTTTCTCCTTCCCGCAGGGGATGTCGAATCGGTGCCAGGCCGTCACCCGGTACGGCGCATGTCGGCCGCGCCGTGGTCTCCGGCGGTGTCCGGCTCGACCCGCACGCCGCTGACCCAGAAGAAGTCGATCTCGGGCGCGTCGGCGTCCTGCGCGCGGTCGTATTCGGCGACGACCTCGTCGACGCGTCCGCGCAGCTCCTTGGCACGCTCCCTCGTCAGCCGCATCCGGGTATGCGCGTAGGCGGCGGGCCAGGGTCGCTCGGCGGGATCGGCGGGGGGCGGGGCGGCGACGACCTTCGTGAGCGCGGCCATCAGGTAGCGCATCATGACGCTCCCGACGAACTCGTCCGGCTGCGCAGACATCCGCAGTCCCGTGCCGCGGGCGCGCCAGGGCCGTTCGCGGCCGTCGCCCGACGTCGCGGCGCGCTCGACGAGACCCAGCTTCGCCAACTGCTGGAGGTGGTAGCTCATCGCGGACGGTGTGTAGCCGGTGAGGACGGCGGCCTGGGTGGCGGTCAGGGGGTCGCCTTCGTACAGTGCCATCAGCACCGCCCAGCGCGCAGGGTGAACCATCGCCCGCATCTGCGCGAGGTCGGTCACCTCGATGTCGCCGACGGGCTCCTGGGTCACGGGCCCAGTCTACTTGCGCGGGCGAAATCTGAAACATATCCTTCATAACCGTGAAGCGTTCCCTTCAGAGTTCGGTGTGGGCGATCCGCGATGCGCGGATCGCGCTGGCCGCGCGCGCCGTGAGCACGGCCGGGACGTCGGTGACCTCGATCGCCGCGATCCTGCTCCTGCACGACGGCGGGGTGGGCGCGCTCGGCGTCGCGGCGTTCCTCGCCGTGCTCGTGATTCCGACGGTGGCGACGATCGGGATCGCCGGCCGGGTCGCCGACACGGTGGACTCGCGCGTCGTGCTCACCGTCACGGCGCTCGTGCAGGCGGCGGCGGTGTGCGCGCTCGGCTTCGCACCCGCGCCGGTCATGATCTTCGTCACCGGGGTGCTCATCGCCCTCGCGCAGGCGTTCGCGCAGCCGACATGGCAAGCCCTGGTCCCCCGCATCGTCGGCGAGGAGCGCATCGGGCAGGCCATCTCGTGGCAGCAGGGGCTCGCCGCGGTCGCCTCGCCGATCGGGGCGGGCCTCGGCGGGCTGCTGGTCGCGCTCGACGGCGTCGCCTGGGGGTTCTGGGCGGATGCCGCGACGTACGCGGCCCTGGCGGGCGCCGCCCTGCTGATCCGCACGCGCCGGCACGGCGGCGCGCACGCCGAGGCGGCGAGCACCTCGTGGACCGCCGGCATCCGGGTCGTCGCACACGACCGCATCCTGGTGCCGCTGTTCGCGTCGATCCTCGTGTTCGTGGTGCTGGTTGAGGGGGTGAACCCGGTCGAGGTGTTCCTCGTCCGCGATGCGCTCGGCGCGTCGGACTGGCAGTACGGGCTCACCGAGTTCTTCGCCGGCGCGGGCGGCCTCATCGGCGCGGCGATAGCGGGCCGGATCGTGGGCAACACCGTGCGCGCCCGGGCGGCCACGGTCGGCTTCGGCCTGGCGGCGGCGGTGCTGGTGGGCATCGGCTTCGCGCCGGGGTACTGGGTCTACGCCGCCCTCATCACGCTGCTGGTCGCCGGGTTCGGCACCGGCAACGCGACGTTCGGCGCGCTGCTGACCTCGCGCACGCCGGAGGCGCAGCGCGGCCGCGTCTACGCCGCGCTGAACGGGCTCGCGCGCACGGCGTCGCTGCTGGCGCTCGGCCTCGGCGGCGTGGCGAACGCGCTGCTGGGCCCGCGGCCGACGTTCGTGGTGGCCGGGATCGCCGGCGCCGTGACCATGGTGGTCGCGGGATTCGCGGTCCTGCGCGCGCAGCGCGCCGAGGCATCCGCGCTCATCCCGGCCCCGTGAGAGCGGGTCACCGGTTCACATCGCAGGATGATGGGCACGGCCCGGCCCGGCACGCCGCCTGCGGGGGCGCCACGGACTGATATTCCTGCCAGATGAACGGCGGCGGATCACCGGTTCTCAAAGGAGGGGTCACGCTTCTCGCGGAACGCGGCCATGCCCTCCTTCTGGTCGTGCGTGTCGAACAGCGCGGCGAAGACGTGCTTCTCGAAGCGGAGTCCTTCGGCAAGCGTTGTCTCCATCGCGGCATCCAGCGCCGCCTTGGCCGCTAAGACACTGGGCAGCGACTTTGCGGCGATAGCGGCGGCGACCTTCCCGGCCTCCTCGAGCAGGTCGGCGGCCGGCACCACCCGCGAGACCAGGCCCGCGCGCTCGGCCTCGGCCGCGTCCATGAAGCGCCCGGTGAGCACGAGCTCGGCTGCTTTGTAGTAGCCGACCGCGCGGATCAGCCGCTGCGTGCCGCCCATGCCCGGGATGACGCCGAGGTTGATCTCGGGCTGCCCGAATTTCGCGGTGTCGGCGGCGAGAATGATGTCGCACATCATCGCGAGCTCGCAACCGCCGCCCAGCGCGTACCCGGCGACCGCGGCGATCACGGGGGTGCGCACGCCGGCGAAGTCCGCCCAGCCGCCGAAGTGGTCGCCCATGACCATGTCCAGCCCGGTCTTGGACTCCATCTCCTTGATGTCGGCGCCCGCCGCGAACGCACGCTCGGAGCCGGTCACGACGATGGCGCCGATGCCCGGATCGGCGTCGAACGCGGTCGCGGCCGCCACGACATCCCGCATCACCTGCGCGTTCAGGGCGTTCAGGGCGTCCGGGCGGTTGACGGTGATCCAGCCGACGCGGCCGTGCGTGGAGGTCAGGATCGTGGCGTACTCGGTCATGGCTCCCATCGTGTCACCCTCAGTCGTTCAGGACCGCGCGGCCGACGATGACCCGCATGATCTCGTTCGTGCCCTCGAGGATCTGGTGCACGCGCAGGTCGCGGACGACCTTCTCGATGCCGTAGTCCTGCAGGTAGCCGTAGCCGCCGTGCAGCTGCAGCGCCTCGTTCGCGACCGCGAAGCCGGCGTCGGTCGCGAACCGCTTCGCCATCGCGCACTGCACGGCGGCATCCGGTGCATCCTCGTCGACGGCGGCGGCGGCATCCCGCACCAGCGCGCGCGCCGCGGTGAGTTCGGTCGCCATGTCGGCCACCGCGAACATCACGGACTGCTTCTCTGCCAGCGGCTCGCCGAACGTGAAGCGCTCGTGCACGTACCGGACGGCCTGATCCAGCGCCCACTGCGCGCCGCCGAGCGAGCACGCCGCGATGTTCAGGCGTCCGCCGTTCAGGGCCTTCATCGCAATCTTGAAGCCCTGGCCCTCGCCGCCCAGCACCGCCGATGCCGGCACCCGCACCTCGTCGAGGATCACCTGGCGGGTGGGCTGCGCGTTCCAGCCCATCTTCTTCTCGTTCGCGCCGAACGACAGACCCGGCAGGCCGTTCTCGACGATGAAGGCGGTGATCCCGCGGGCGCCGGGCTCGCCGGTGCGCGCCATCACGACGTACACGGATGCCTCGCCGGCACCGGAGATGAACTGCTTGACGCCGGTGAGCACGTACTCGTCGCCGTCGCGGATCGCGCTCGTGGTGAGGGCGGCGGCATCCGAACCCGCCCCCGGCTCGGTCAGGCAGTACCCGCCGAGGTCGCCCATCGTCACCAGGCGCGGCACCCATTCGCGCCGCTGCGCATCGGTGCCGTAGCAGTCGATCATCCACGCGACCATGTTGTGGATGCTGATGTACGCGGCGATGGAGGGGTCGCCCTTCGCGAGCTCCTCGAAGATGGCGACGGCCTCGCTGCGCCCGAGCCCGGCGCCGCCGACGTCCTCGCGGACGTAGATGCCGCCGAGGCCGACCTCGCCGGCGCGCGCGATCACGTCGCGCGGGAAGTGCTTGGCCTGGTCCCACTCCTGGGCATGCGGGGCGAGCTCTGCCTCGGCGAAGTCCCGGACCGCCTCGAGGATCGCGTGTCGCTCTTCCGTCGTCGTCATGCTCATGTCGAACCGCCTTCGATAACCCCCGCTGGACGTCATCGTGTGACGGCGAAGGGATGCCCGCGTTGGCATCATGCTCATTTTACATGGACATCCGACTATCTGCACGGATGCCCGATAGGGCGGTGGGGGTCAGAGCCGCTCGATGATCGTGGCGTTGGCCATGCCGCCGCCCTCGCACATCGTCTGCAGGCCGTAGCGTGCGCCGCTGGCCTCCAGGTGGCCCACGAGCGTGCCCAGCAGCCGGGTGCCGCTCGACCCGAGCGCGTGGCCGAGGGCTATCGCCCCGCCCCAGGGGTTGAGCCTTGCGGGATCGGCGTGCAGCTCGTGGGCCCAGGCCAGCGGAACCGAGGCGAAAGCCTCGTTCACCTCGTACGCGTCGATGGCGTCGATCGACATCCCGGCGCGGTCGAGCACGCGCCGGGTCGCCGGGATCGGGCCGGTGAGCATCATGATGGGGTCGTCGCCGACGACGGCGAACGCGTGGAAGCGGGCCCGCGGCCGCAGCCCCAGCGCGGCGGCCTTCTGCTCGCTCATGATCAGCACGGCGGAGGCGCCGTCGGTCAGGGGGGAGGAGTTGCCCGCGGTGATCCGCCAGTCGAGGCCCGGGAAGCGGGCGGCGGTCTCGTCGGTGCGGAACGCCGGGTTCAGCCCGGAAAGGCCCGCGACGGTGGTGCCGGCGCGCACTGTCTCGTCGACGGCGAGGTCGACGCCGGGAACGCCGATCACCTGACTGTCGAACAGGCCCTGGGCCCAGGCATCCGCGGCCCGCCGGTGCGACGCGGCGGCGTACGTGTCGAGATCGGTGCGGGACAGGCCCCAGTGCCCGGCGATCAGCTCGGCCGAGATCCCCTGGTTCACAAGGCCGTCGGGGTAGCGCTCCCGCAGTCCCTCCGAGGGCGCGCCGCCATGGGCGGAGGATCCCAGCGGCACGCGGCTCATCGACTCGACGCCCCCGGCGATCACTATGTCGTAGGCGCCCGCGATCACGCCCTGCGCGGCGAAGTGCGCGGCCTGCTGGCTGGATCCGCATTGGCGGTCGATCGTGGTGGCGGGCACCGTCTCGTCGAACCCGGCGGCCAGCACGGACTGCCGGGCGACGTTCATGCTCTGGTCGCCGACCTGGCTCACGCACCCCCAGATGACGTCGTCGATCTGGCCGGACTCCAGGCCGTTGCGCTCCAGCACGGTGCGCAGCACATGTGCCGACAGGTCGACGGGGTGCACGCCGCTGAGCGCGCCCCCGGGCTTGCCGCGCCCGACCGGGGTGCGCACGACGTCGACGATGACTGCGGTGTTCATACGCCCATCATCACCCCACGCGAGGCCGCCGGCTCAGCCGGCCGCCTCCTCCGGGCGGGACGCGACATCCACGGCGGCGGTGTCCGGCGCGTAGCCGTCGATGTGCCGCTCGTCCGGGCCGTTGTACGCCGACAGCGGCCGGATCAGGGCGTTGGATGCCTGCTGCTCCATGATGTGCGCGGTCCACCCGGTGATCCGGGCGGCCACGAACAGCGGGGTGAACGTGAGAGTGTCGAACCCGATCAGGTTGTACGCCGGGCCCGACGGGTAGTCCAGGTTCGGGTAGATGCCCTTGCGCGCGACGAACTCGGACTCCAGGGTCTCGTACAGCGCGAGCACCTCGGGCCGGTCGTAGTGCTCGACGAGGGTGTCCAGCGCCGCCTTCATCGTGGGCACGCGCGAGTCGCCGCGCTTGTAGACGCGGTGGCCGAACCCCATGATCTTGCGCTTGGCGGCGAGCGCATCATCCAGCCACGGCGCGACGTTGTCGGCCGACCCTATCTCGTCGAAGATGTGCAGGACGGCCTCGTTCGCCCCGCCGTGCAGGGGGCCCTTGAGGGCGCCGATCGCGGCGACGACGGCGGAGTACAGGTCGCTGAGGGTCGAGGCCACGACGCGAGCGGTGAACGTGGACGCGTTGAACGAATGCTCGGCGTACAGGATCATCGAGCGGTTGAAAGCGTCGACGACAACCTCGTCCGCCTCTTCGCCGAACGTCATCCAGAGGAAGTTCGCGGCGTAGTCGAGGTCGTCGCGCGGGTCCACGGCATCCTGGCCCCGTCGACGGCGCTGCCCGTACGCGACGATCGCCGGCAGCCCGGCGTACAGCCGGATGCTGCGGTCGAGGTTCTCCTCGGGGGTCCCCACGGCGTCCAGGACGTTGCCGATGCCGGAAAGCCCGGCGGCGCCGATGACGGATGCCGCGGTGCGCACCTCGTCCATCGGGTGCGCGTCCAGCGGCAGCAGGTCGATGACCCGCTTCACGTCGTCGGCCAGCGCGCGGTGCTTCCGTTCGGTGGCGCGCAGGTCGGCCAGTTGCTCGGCGTCGGGCAGCTCGCCGTGCCAGAGCAGGTACGCGACGGCCTCGAACGGCTGCGTCGCGGCGAGCTCCTGGACCGGGTAGCCGCGGTACAGCAGCGAGTTCGTGTCGGGGTTGACCTTGCTGATCGCGGTGTAGTCCACCGTGACCCCGGCCAGCCCCTTCTTGATGTCGTCGGACATGGTGCTCCTATCGGGAAACCTGGAAGTTGAACACGCCGTTGTCGAAGCGGTTGTACGCCTCGTAGTCCACCAGATCGTAGAGGTCGGCGCGATGCTGCATCTCATCGAGCCGCCCGGTGAGCTGCCCGTCCTCGATCAGGGTGTCCAGGGCCCGGCTCGCCGCCCCCATCGCCATGCGCAGCAGCGACACCGGCCAGATCACGATGTTCACCCCGACGCTGCGCAGCTGGTCCACCGAGAAGAGGTCGCTCTTGCCGAACTCGGTCATGTTGGCCAGGATCGGCACGTCGACGGCCGCGCGCATGGCGGCGAACTCGTCGAGCGTGCGCATGGCCTCCGGGAAGATCGCGTCGGCACCGGCATCCACCAGCGCCTTCGCGCGGTCGGTGGCGGCATCCACTCCGTCGACCGCGCGGATGTCGGTGCGCGCCATGATCAGGAAGTTCGGGTCGCGGCGGGCGTCGGCCGCCGCGCGGATCCGTTTGACCGCGGTGTCCAGGTCGACGACCTGCTTGCCGTCCAGGTGCCCGCATCGCTTCGGGTTGACCTGGTCCTCGATGTGGGTGCCGGCAAGTCCCGCGTCCTCGAGCGTCTGGATCGTGCGGGCGACGTTCATCGGCTCGCCGAACCCGGTGTCGGCGTCGATGATGGCGGGCAGCTCGGTCATCCGCGCTATCTGCGCGCCGCGGCCGGCGACCTCGGTGAGCGTCGTCAGGCCGATGTCGGGCAGGCCCAGGTCGGCCGAGAGCACGGCGCCGGAGACGTAGACGCCCTCGAACCCCTTGCGCTCGATGAGTCGGGCGCTGAGCGGGTTGAACGCGCCGGGAAAGCGCAACAGCTCACCGGAGGCGAGCCGCTCCCGGAGCCGCCGCCGCTTGTCGGCGGCCGGCGTGGTCGCGTACAACATCAGAACAGCCCCTTGGGTGCCGGCGCGGTCGCGAGCACGCCGTGCTTGGCGACGATGGTGAGCTGCCGCACCTCGTCGGCGGACAGCTCGGGCAGCCGCTGCGCGAGCTCGAGGAACCGCTCGATCTCCGCGGGCTCGAGCACCGGCTCTGCCAGCATCCGGAACTTGCGGATGTAGTCCTCGCGGGCAAAGGGCCGAGCGCCCAGCGGGTGGGCGTCGGCGACGGCGATCTCCTCCGTGAGCGTGCCGCCGTCCCCGAACGTGATCTCGACCCGGCCTCCGAACGCCTTCTCGGCCGGGTCCTCGGAGTGGTAGCGGCGCGTCCACTCCTCGTCCTCGGCGGTGGTGACCTTCTGCCAGAGCGCGACGGTGTCCTCACGTGCGGCGCGCTCGGGCAGGTAGGAGCCGACGTGGTCCCATGCGCCGTCCTGCAGCGCGACCGTGAAGATGTACGGGATCGAGTGGTCCAGGGTCTCCCGGGATGCCGCGGGGTCGTACTTCTGCGGGTCGCCCGCGCCCGAGCCGATCACGTAGTGCGTGTGGTGGCTCGAGTGCAGCACGATCGACGTGACGTTGTCGGCCGTGAAAGCGTCGGGATGCTCGTTGTGCAGCCGGCGCGCGAGGTCGATCCAGGCCTGCGCCTGGTACTCGGCGGAGTGCTCCTTCGTGTATGAGTCGAGGATCGCCCGCTTGGCTTCGCCGGCGGCGGGCAGCGGCACGTCGTACGCGGCATCCGGTCCGTCCAGCAGCCACGCGATGACGCCGTCCTCACCTTCATAGATGGGGCTCGGGCTGGTCTCGCCGCGCATCGCCCGGTCGACGGCTTCGACCGCCATCTTGCCGGCGAACGCGGGGGCGTGCGCCTTCCACGTGGAGATCTCGCCCTTGCGCGACTGACGGGTCGCGGTGGTGGTGTGCAGCGCCTGGCCGACGGCCTGGTAGATGGTGTCGGCGGGCAGCCCGAGGAGCGTGCCGATGCCGGCGGCCGCCGACGGACCGAGGTGGGCGACGTGGTCGATCTTGTGCTTGTGCAGGCTTATCGCGCGAGTGAGGTCGATCTGGATCTCATAACCGGTGGCGATGCCGCGGACCAGGGCCGCGCCGTCGCGGCCGGCGTGCTGGGCGACGGCGAGGATCGGCGGGATGTTGTCACCGGGGTGCGAGTAGTCGGCGGCGAGGAACGTGTCATGGTAGTCGAGCTCGCGCACCGCGACGCCGTTGGCCCACGCCGCCCATTCCGGGCTGGTGTGCCGCTCGAGCGCGCAGCCGAACACAGTCGCCCCGCCGCCGGACACTGACACGGCGTGGTCGAGGGCCTGCTGGCGGGCCGCGCTCACCGGCGCGCGGGTGAGGGATGCCGCGGCGACGGCCGCGTTGTCGATGACGCGGTTGATGATCATGTCGACGACGTCGTCATCCACCGGGACCGGATCGGCGGCGACCTCGGCGATCTTGTACGCGAGCTGCTCGGCGCGCGGCAGGTTCTCCTCGCTCGTGTGGACGCGGACGTGATGCGTGACGGTCATGCTGCTCCTTGGTCGGACGTGGCGTGCTCCTGCTCGAGCGAGAAGAGGATGCTCTCCAGCGCGTTGTGCAGATGCAGATGGGTCGCATGCGCGGCGCGTTCGCCGTCGCGGTCGGCTATTGCACGGGCTATCGCGTGGTGCTCGGCCACCGCGGCCGCCAGCCGTGCCGGGTTCTCCCGGGCGAGGCGCCGCACGCGCACGAGGTGCGTGCGGATGGTGCGCAGCGCGGCGGTGAGGTAGTCGTTGGCGGCGGAGGCGTCGACCTGGGCGTCGAAGCGCGCGAAGAGGTCGTCGTGGGTGGGTGCGGGATTGATGTCGTCCAGGCGCAGCCGGTCGAACCCGTCGGCGAGGGCGGCGAAGACGGCGGGGTCGCCGCGCTGGGCGGCCAGGCGCGCGGCGCTCTCCTCGAGCGCGCGACGCACCTCGAACAGGGCGCGGATGTCGGCGACGTCGATCTCGCTGACCACGGTGACCCGCGGCGACTGCTGCACGACGAGACCGTCGGCGGCCAGGCGCCCGAGCGCTTCGCGCAGCGGCGTCCGGCTCACTCCGAGCCGTGCGGCCTGCTCGACCTCGCCGATCACGGCGCCGGGCGCCAGCACGCCGGACTGGATCTCGTCCAGGAGGGTCCGGTACGCTCGGTCGCTCGCCCGCATCGCCACCCCCTCGTTCACACGTTGAAGGCTAGTGTATACACAAGCGGTTCCCATCGCGACATCGGCGGGGTTGGTCGCAGGTAGCGTATACATAGTCGGCGCACGCAAAGGGCGCGGCATCCGTCGTCGACGACTCGGGATGCCGCGCCCGGCGCGGATCGGGGTCAG
Organism: Microbacterium sp. SYP-A9085; assembly: GCF_009649635.1. GTDB lineage: Bacteria > Actinomycetota > Actinomycetes > Actinomycetales > Microbacteriaceae > Microbacterium. The sequence continues at coordinate 417,600 of NZ_WJII01000001.1, forward strand.
ACCGCGGCCCGCGCAGGTGCCGCCTGCTCCAGTGGCGCGTCCTCGTCGCCCTCGTCCGCGAAGGGCAGGCCCTGGCGCGGCGCGTTGTACAGGCCGAGATCGAGGATGCCCTCGCGCTTGGCGACCAGGGTCGGCACGAGCGCCTGGCCGGCCACGTTCGTGGCGGTGCGGCCCATGTCGAGGATCGGGTCGATCGCCAGCAGCAGGCCCACGCCCTCCAGCGGCAGACCGAGGGTCGACAGCGTCAGCGTCAGCATCACGGTGGCGCCCGTGGTGCCCGCGGTGGCAGCCGAGCCGAACACGGCCACGACGATGATCAGCAGGTACTGGATCGGCGAGAGCGCGATGCCGAAGAACTGCGCCACGAAGATCGCGGCCAGCGCCGGATAGATCGCGGCGCAGCCGTCCATCTTCGTGGTCGCGCCGAACGGCACCGCGAACGACGCGTACGCGCTGGGCACGCCGAGGTTGCGCTCGACCACGCGCTCGGTGACCGGCAGCGTCCCGATCGACGAGCGGCTCACGAAGCCCAGCTGCACGGCGGGCCAGACGCCCGAGTAGTACTGCTTGATGGACAGCCCATGGACTTTGACGAGGATCGGGTACACCACGAACAGGACGAGCGCGAGCCCGATGTACACGGCGACGGCGAACCAGATCAGGGAGGCCAGCTTGTCGGTGCCGTACTTGATCACCGCATTCGCGATCAGGCCCAGCGTGCCCAGCGGCGCGATCCGGATGATCCACCACAGCACGCGCTGGATGACCTTCAGGAACGAGTCCACGAATGCGAGGAAGGGCTCGGCCTTGCGTCCGGCCTTCAGCGCCGCGATGCCGATGACCGCCGAGACGACGATGACCTGCAGGATGTTGAAGCCGACGGCGGATGCCACGCTGTCTCCGTCGAGCGAGCTGGACACCTGGATGCCGAGGAAGTTCTGCGGGATCAGACCGATCAGGAAGTTCCACCAGGTGCCGACGGTGTGCGGCGCGCCCGGCTCGAGTCCGTCTCCTGCGCGCGCGCCCGGCTGGATGACCAGACCCAGCACGATCCCGATCGATACCGCGATGAACGCCGTGATCGCGAACCACAGCAGGGTCTGACCTGCCAGCCTCGCGGCATTGCGCACGCGGCGCAGGTTCGAGATGCTCGCCACGATCGCCGCGAAGATCAACGGGACGACAGCCGCCTTCAGCAGCGTGACGTACGCCGATCCGATGACGCCCACCGTGGCGGCCAGGCCGTTGGGGTTTCCCGCGCTGTCCGGGCCGAGGGCCAGCGCCCACCATCCCAGGACGATGCCCAGGACGAGGGCGAGAAGAATCTGGAATCCGAAATTGGTCAGGAGGCGGCCGACGGGGCCGCGCTCCGACTTGGCGTCTCGTGACGCGGTCTGGGTGCTCATCTGGGTCCATTCATAGAGGGCACGAGGTGAGCCCGATGCTATTGAGTCCACGAGCGCCCGCGCACCGGTGTGACGAACGGTGACGTCACAATCGGCGACCCGTCCGGGCACGGCATTCGTTCCAAACATTCACAACTTTGTGAAATCGGCGTACACTCGCGCCTCATGACCACCGTGATCGACACTCGCGACCTGCTCAAGCACTACGGTCGCGTCCACGCCCTGGACGGCCTCGACCTCACCGTCGAGTCCGGTCAGGTCCACGGTTTCCTCGGCCCGAACGGCGCGGGGAAGACCACCGCTATCCGCATTCTGCTGGGACTGGCGCGCAAGACCGCGGGCGAGGCATCCGTGTTCGGGCTGGACCCCTGGACCGATGCCGTCGCCGTCCACCGCCGCACCGCATACGTGCCGGGGGATGTCAGCGTCTGGCCGAACCTGTCCGGCGGGGAAGCCACGGATCTCATCGCGCGGCTGCGCGGGGCCGGACGCGCGGATCGCGCGTACCGGCAGGAGCGCGAGCGGCTGATGGAGGCGTTCCAGTTCGATCCGCGCAAGAAGGGTCGCAGCTACTCGAAGGGCAACCGGCAGAAGGCGGCGCTGATCGCCGCGTTCGCGGTGCCCGCCGAACTGTACATCTTCGACGAGCCGACGAGCGGCCTGGACCCGCTGATGTCGGTCATCTTCCACCGCGAGGTGGCCAGGGTGCGGGATGCCGGTGCCACCGTGCTGCTGTCCAGCCACATCCTCTCCGAGGTCGAGCAGCTGTGCGATCGCGTGTCGATCATCCGCGCCGGCAGGATCGTCGAGTCCGGCACCCTGCCCGAGCTGCGACACCTGACGCGCACGGAGATCTCGTTCGCCGCCGACGGGGTGGCGGCCGACCGGCTCGCCGCGCTGCCCGGCGCGCATGACGCGACGGTGCAGGACGGCCGCGCGCGCTTCACCGTCGACAGCGACCGGGTCGCGCAGACCCTGCCGGCGCTCGCGGAGCTCGGGGTGCAGGGCCTGCGCGTCGCGCCGCCGTCGCTCGAGGAGCTGTTCCTGCGTCATTACGGCGACGACCTCGCCGAGCTCGAGGCCGCCGAAGCAGGGCAGGGGCGATGATGCTGTTCACGGCTCTGCTGCGCCAGCGTGCACGTCGCGACTGGCTGCAGGTGCTCCTGTGGGTGCTCGGCACCGCGCTGCTCGCGTACGGCGGATACGCCGGCGTGACCCAGTCGTATGGGACGCTCGCCGATCGGCAGAACATCCTCGCCGCCGCGCTCGCGAACCCCGTGATCCTGATGTTCCGCGGCCTGCCGTCCGGGGCCAGCGAGGGCGGGTTCCTCGCGTTCGAGATCCTGCCGTGGCTGGCGATCCTCGCGGCGCTGATGTCGACGTTCCTCGCCGTGCGGCACACCCGCGCGGACGAGGAGGCCGGGCGCGCCGAGCTGCTGGCCGCGACGCCGGCGGGCCGGACGCTGCCGACCGTCGCGACGATGGTCCACGGTGTGCTCGCCAACGTCCTGCTCGGCGTGCTGAGCGCTGCGGCGCTGGTCTCCACGGGGTTCGACCCGGCCGGCTCGTGGCTGACCGGCGCGGCCGCGACGGCGGTGGGCATAGCGTTCCTGGGCATCGGGCTGGTCGCAGCGCAGCTGGTGCGCACGTCGCGCGCGGCCAACTCCCTCACCGTCTGGGTGCTCGTTGCCACATTCCTGCTGCGCGGCATCGGCAACGCCGGCGGCACCCCGTCCGACGACCTCACGCACACGGCGAGCGCATGGCCGGCGTGGGCCTCGCCGTTCGGGTGGGCCGAGCAGGCGCGGCCGTTCGACGAGAACCTGTGGTGGCCGGTGCTGGTGGCCGTGGCCGTCGGACTGCTCCTGGCCGCCGCCGCGACAGTGCTGCAGTCGGTGCGCGACATGGGTGCGAGCTTCTTCGCCGGCCGGCCCGGCCGCGTGCACGCGCGGCCGGCGCTGGCCTCGTCCCACGCCCTGGTCTGGCGCCTGACATCCGGGGCGATAGTGGGCTGGGCGATCGGGGGGGCCCTGACCGGCATCCTGGCCACGACGCTGGGGAGCGTCGTGGACCAGGTGGCCGGTCAGAACCCCGCCGTGGTCGCGATCATCACGAAGCTCGCGCAATCCGGCTCGCTGGACGAGGCGGTCATCACGGTGTTCTTCACGATGCTCGGCATCGTCGCAGGATGCTGCGCCGTGCAGACCGTGGTGCGGGCGCGGCAGGAGGAGGCGCACGGGACGGCGGAGCCGGTGCTGGCGGCGCCGGTCGGACGGGTGCGGTGGCTCGCGGACCACCTCATCGTCGCGACATCCGCGGTGCTGATCATCGCGGTGGCGGCGGTCGCGGCGGGATGGCTGGGAGTGGCCGCGAACGGGGGCAGCGCCGACCTGTACCGGACGGTGCTCGTGGACGGGGCGGGACAGCTTGTGGCGGCCTCCGTGTTCACGGTGATCACGGCCCTGGTCTTCGTGCTCGCGCCGCGCGCGACGATCGCGATCGCCTGGGCGCTGCTGCTCGTTGCCACGATGCTCGGCATGTTCGGTCCGCTGTTCGGCCTGCCCGAGTGGACCACGAACCTGTCGCCGTTCGGGCTCACGCCGGTGGTCTCGGGCAGCGACGTGGACGCGCGGGGCGTGTGGTGGCTGATCCTCGCGATCGCCGCCGGGGCGGCGGCATCCCTCGCCCTGATGCGGCGACGCCAGCTCGCCGCGTCCGGATAGATTCGATGCGATGACCGAGCACCGTGCTATCGAGGCCGCCGAGCGGGCCGCCGCGATCATGACGGCGGCGGGGATGCCGCGCATGCCCGCGCGCGTCATGATGGCCCTGGTCGCCGCGCCGGAACAGGGGTACACCGCCGCCGACCTCGGCGATCGGCTCGGCGTGAGCGCCGCAGCGATCTCCGGGGCCGTGCGGTACCTGGCGCAGCTGCACTTCATCAACCGGCGGACGCTGCCCGGCGAGCGGCGCGAACGGTTCTTCCTCGTGACGCAGGGCCTGTACCGGTCCGTCACGCAGAACCGGCCCGTGTACGAGCGCTCGGCCGACGAGATGCTGAACATAGCGGCCGAGCTCGAGCACGGGCCGGCCCGCGCCCGCGCCGAGGAGATGGCGTCGTTCTTCCGGTTCATGGCGGCGCGGATGCCGCAGCTGATCCAGGAGTGGCAGACGGAGCGTCAGGCCGGCTCCGTCTCCCCGTCGGCTGCGCCCACGAGCTCCTGATCCGCGTCGAGGTCGGTCGCCGCCTGCTCGAACTGCGACTGGTACAGCCGCCAGTACGCGCCCTGCGCCCCGATCAGCTGATCGTGGGTGCCCTGCTCGACGATGTCGCCGTGCTCCATCACCAGGATGAGGTCGGCGTCGCGGATCGTGGAGAGCCGGTGCGCTATCACGAACGACGTGCGTCCCTGCCGCAGCACCGCCATGGCGTGCTGCAGCAGCAGCTCGGTGCGCGTGTCGACCGAGCTCGTCGCCTCGTCGAGGATCAGCACGGACGGCTGCGCCACGAACGCGCGCGCTATCGTGATCAGCTGCTTCTCACCGGCCGACACGTTCGACGCGTCCTCGTCCAGGACCGTGTCGTACCCGTCCGGCAGCGAGTGCACGAAGCGGTCCACCCGGGTCGCCGTGGCGGCACCCAGGATCTCCTCGTCGGTGGCGGACTGGCGCCCGTACCGGATGTTCTCGCGGATGGTGCCGGCGAACAGCCATGGGTCCTGCAGCACCATCCCGGTGCGGGCGCGCACGTCGTCGCGGGTGAGCTCGGACACGTCCTGCCCGTCCAGGAGGATCCGGCCGGCGTCCAGCTCGTAGAACCGCATCAGCAGGTTCACGAGCGTCGTCTTGCCGGCGCCGGTCGGCCCCACGATGGCGACCGTCTGCCCGGGTTCGACCCGGAAGGAGAGGTCGCGGATCAGCGGCTGGTCGGGATCGTACGAGAACGCGACGTGCTCGAACGCTATGACGCCCCGGCCGGGCTCCAGCGCCGGCGCATCCTCGGCATCCGGGTCCTGCTCGTCGGCGTCGAGCAGATCGAACACCCGCTCGGCGGACGCGGTGCCGGACTGCACGACCGCGGCCATGCCGCCGAGCTCGCTCAGCGGCTGCGTGAACTGCTGGGAGTACTGGATGAACGCCTGCACGTCACCCAGGCGCAGATTGCCCGACGCGACCATCAGCCCGCCGAGGACCGCGATTCCGACGTAGGTCACGCTGCCGATGAACATCATGCCGGGCATGATGATGCCGGACAGGAACTGCGCCTTGAACGACGCCTGGTAGAGCTCCTCGTTCTCCTCCGCGAACTTCGCCCGCGAGTCCTGCTCGCGCCCGAACACCTGCACGAGCGCGTGCCCCGAGAACGACTCCTCGACGCGGGCGTTGAGCCGGCCGACCTTGCGCCACTGCAGGCTGAACGCCTTCTGCGACTTCGGGCCGATGACACCGAAGATCACGGCCATCAGCGGCAGCGAGACCAGTGCGATCAGGGCCAGCTGCCACGAGATCGAGAACATCATGACGAGGACGCCGACGACGGTGAGCACGGACGTGAGCGCGCCGGACAGCGACTGCTGCATCGTCTGGGTGATGTTGTCGATGTCGTTCGTGACGCGGGAGATGAGCTCGCCGCGCTGCACCTTGTCGAAGTACGACAGCGGCAGGCGGTTCAGCTTCGCCTCGACGTCTTCGCGCAGCCGCCACATGGTGCGGACCATGATGACGTTGATGACGTACCCCTGCACCCAGCTCAGCAGCGCCGACACGACGTAGATGGCGAGCACCGCGACGATGACCCCGCGCAGCCGGTCGAAGTCGACGCCGACGCCGACATGGAACTCACCCATCGCGGAGACCATGGCGGCGACGTCGGTCTGCCCGTTCCGCTGCAGCAGCTGCACGACCTGCGCCTGGGAGGTCCCGGTCGGGATGCCGGCGGCCGCCAGGGCCAGCGACACCACGCCCTCGAAGATGATGTTCGTGGCCTCGCCGAGCACCTTGGGCGCCACGACCGCGAGCACGACGCCCACGGCGCCGGCCAGCGACACCAGCGAGAACCCGACCCAGTGGGGCCGCAACAGCCCGATCATGCGGGCGAAGCTCTTGCCGAAGTTCGCGGCCTTGCCCGGTGCGACGCCGCCGCTCCAGTCGTCGGCGCTCAGCCGCGCCTGCTCGGCGAGCTCGAGCTCGAGCCGCTCCTCTTCGGTCTGCACGTCCGGCGCGCTCATGCCTGCACTCCCAGCTGCGAGTCGACGATCTCCCGGTAGGTCGGGCACGTCTGAAGGAGCTCCTCGTGGGTGCCCAGGCCCACGACCCGGCCGTCGTCGAGCACGACGATGCGGTCGGCGTCGGTGATGGTGGACACCCGCTGGGCCACCACGATCTTCGTGACGTGCGGCATCCGCTTCCACAGCGCCTGCCGCAGCCGCGCGTCGGTGGACAGGTCCAGGGCGGAGAACGAGTCGTCGAACACGAGCAGGTCGGCTCCGTGCACTATCGCGCGGGCTATGGCGAGCCGCTGCCGCTGCCCGCCGGACACGTTCGTGCCGCCCTGCGCTATCCGCGCGGACAGGCCGCCCTCCTTCTCCGCGACGAAGTCGCGCGCCTGCGCGATCTCCAGCGCGTCCCACAGCTCGGCGTCGGTGGCCTCTTCGCGGCCGAACCGCAGGTTCGAGGCGATCGTCCCGGTGAAGAGGAACGGGCGCTGCGGAACGAGCCCGATGCCCTGCCACATCGCGTCGAGGTCGGCCTCGCGCACGTCCACGCCGGCCACGCGCACGGCGCCGGACGTCACGTCGAAAAGCCGCGGGATGAGGGAGACCAGCGTGGTCTTCCCGGATCCGGTGGACCCCACGATGGCGACGGTCTCTCCCGGCTCGGCGCGGAACGTGACGTCGTGCAACACCGGGGCGTCGGCGCCCGGGTAGGCGAACGTGACGTGGTCGAACTCGACCGCGCCGGGCCGGCCGAACTCGCGGATCCCGTCGGCGGGGCGGGCGAGGGAGGTGTCGGCGTCCAGGACCTCGCCGATCCGCTCGGCGGAGACCGCCGCGCGGGGGATCATGATCGTCATGAACGTGGCCATCAGCACGCCCATCAGGATCTGGCCGACGTACTGCATGAACGCGAACAGCGTCCCGATCTGGACGTTCCCGTCGTTCACGGCGATGCCGCCGAACCAGATCACGCCCACCACGGTGACGTTGAGCACGAGCATCGCGACCGGGAAGAGCAGGACGAACAGCGACCCGACCCGGCGCCCGACGACCATGATGTCGGTGTTGGCGCCGCGGAACCGCTCCTCCTCGATGCGCTCGCGGACGAAGGCCCGGACGACCCGGACACCGGTGAGCTGCTCGCGCATGATCCGGTTCACGGCATCCAGGCGCACCTGGTAGCGGCGGAACAGCGGCACCATGCGGCTTATCACGAGCGCCGCGATCACCAGCAGCAGCGGCACCGACACCGCGATCAGCCAGCTCAGCCCGACATCCTGCTGCAGCGCCATGATGATGCCGCCGATCGCCAGCAGCGGGGCGGTGACGAGCATCGTCGCGCCCATCATCGCCAGCATCTGCACCTGCTGCACATCGTTCGTGTTGCGGGTGATCAGCGACCCGGGCCCGAACGCGGAGATCTCGCGCTCGGAGAACGCGCTGACCCGGTCGTACACGTCGCGCCGGATGTCGCGGCCGGCGGCCATGGCCGCGCGGGCGGCGAAGTACGTGGCGATCACGGATGCCACTATCTGGCCGAGCGAGATCATCAGCATGAACGCGCCATGCGACCAGATGAAAGCGGTGTCGCCCTTGGCCACGCCGAGGTCGATGATGTCGGCGTTCAGGCGCGGCAGGTACAGCTGCGCCATCGCGGAGGCGAACTGGAAGACGATGACGCCCAGCAGCGGCCACCGGTACGTGCGGAGGTAGCGGAAGAGGATTCTGGCGAGCACGGGACTCCAAAGTGGGGATCGCGCGAATGCGCGGACGTACTAGAGTGCCACGATCCACCAACATCGGTCCACTCCTCAGGCGACGGCGGCGAGGGCGTCCAGCGCGGGCCGCTGCCCCTTCACGAGCCGGACGCGGGCGGCATCCAGTCCCGTCCATTCGGCGCGGTCCACCTCGGGGAAGGCGACGGTCCGGCCCGAGCGCGGTGGCCATTCCAGCTCGAACGTGCCGAACGTGAAGGCGGATGCCGTGAACCCGGCGCCGTCGGCCGCGAACACCGTCACCCGCTTGCCGGACGCGTACGCCCACGTGCCCAGGTGCGCGTACGGTCCGGCGGGCGGATCGACACCGAGCTCCTCGCGGAACTCGCGGACAGCGGCATCCTGCGCCTCCTCCGCCGCGGGGTCGAACTCGCCCTTCGGGATCGACCACGCGCCGTCGTCCTTGCGAGCCCAGAACGGGCCGCCCATGTGCGCGATGAGCACCTCGAGCCCGTCGTCGCCGCGGCGGTGCAGCAGGAGCCCGGCGCTGGTGATCACGGCCGGGACTTGGGCGAGACCTCGTCCGTCTTGGCGGAGTCGCGCACCACGGTGTCGCCGAGCGCGGCGTCGATCGCCGCCATCACGGCGGGCTCGAGCTTCACGCCCGACGCGGCGACGTTCGACGCTATCTGCTCGGGGCGGGATGCGCCGACCAGCGCCGCCGCCACGTTCGGGTTCTGCAGCACCCACGCGATAGCCAGCTGCGGCATCTTCAGACCCACCTCGTCGGCGATCGGCTTCAGGCGCTGCACGGCCGTGAGCACGTCGTCGCCGAGGTAGCGCTGGATGAAGCGCGCGCCGCTCTTCTCATCCGTCGCACGCGAGCCGGCGGGCACCGGCTGGCCGGGAAGGTACTTGCCGGACAGCACGCCCTGCGCCATCGGGGAGAACACCACCTGCGACAGGCCGAGCTCGGCGCTGGTGGGGACCACCTTCTCCTCGATGACCCGCCACAGCATCGAGTACTGCGGCTGGTTCGAGATCAGCGGCACGCGCAGCTCCTTCGCGAGCGCGGCGCCCGCCCGCAGCTGCTCGGCGGTCCACTCGCTGACCCCGATGTAGAGGGCCTTGCCCTGGCGGACGACGTCGGCGAACGCCTGCATCGTCTCCTCCAGCGGCGTCTCGTAGTCGTACCGGTGCGCCTGGTACAGGTCGACGTAGTCGACGCCCAGGCGCTGCAGGGATCCGTTGATCCCCTCGAGGATGTGCTTGCGGGACAGTCCGACGTCGTTCGGGCCCTTCGGGCCGATCGGCCAGTACACCTTCGTGAAGATCTCCAGCGACTCGCGGCGCTGCCCGGACAGCGCCTTGCCCAGCACGACCTCGGCGGCCGTGTTCGCGTACGTGTCGGCGGTGTCGAACGTCGTGATCCCGGCATCCAGTGCCGCGTGCACCGTCGCGATCGCGGCGGAGTCGTCCACCTGCGACGCGTGCGTCACCCAGTTGCCGTAGGTGATCTCCGAGACCTTGAGCCCGCTGTTACCGAGGTAGCGATATTCGACCATGCCCCCACGCTACTAGGGACCCGCAAGCGCTCAGGCCTCGACGGGAGTGGCCGCGGCCGCCTGGACGTCGGATTCGGTGGCCACCAGCTGGCCGCACGCGCCGTCGATGTCCTTGCCGCGTGTGTCGCGGATCGTGGTGGGGATGCCGTGGGCCTCCAGCCGCCGCACGAACTCGTCCTGCGCCGCGACGGTGGATGCGGTCCACACCGATCCCGGGGTGGGGTTCAGCGGGATCGGGTTCACGTGCACCCAGCCGCGGCCGCGGGCGTTGAGCTTTTCGCCGAGCAGGTCGGCGCGCCACGCGTGGTCGTTCATGTCCTTGATGAGGGCGTACTCGATCGAGACGCGGCGGCCGGTCTTCTCGAAGTACTCGCGCGCGGCATCCAGCGCCTCATCGACCTTCCACCGGGAGTTCACCGGGATCATCTCGTCGCGCAGCTCGTCATCGGGCGCGTGCAGCGACAGGGCGAACGTGACCGGGATGCCCTCGTCGGCGAGCTTGCGGATCGCCGGGACCAGGCCCACCGTCGAGATGGTGATGCCGCGGGCGCTCATACCCAGGCCGTGCGCGGGGTCGGTCATCACCCGGACAGCGTGCAGGACGCGGGCGTAATTGGCCAGCGGCTCGCCCATGCCCATGAACACGATGTTCGAGACGCGCTCGCCGTCGTGCCCGACGCTGCGGGGATCGCCGAGCTCGCCGTCGGCGATCACGCGGTTCGCGCGGACGACCTGGGCGACGATCTCGGCCGCCGACATGTTGCGGGTCAGGCCCGCCTGGCCGGTCGCGCAGAACGGGCAGTTCATGCCGCAGCCGGCCTGGCTCGACACGCACAGCGTGATCCGGCCCGGGTAGCGCATCAGCACCGACTCGACGAGGGCGCCGTCGTGCAGCTTCCACAGGAACTTGATGGTGTCGCCGCGGTCCGTGGAAAGGCGCCGCACCTCGGTCAGCAGCGGCGGCAGCAGTCCGTGGACGAGCTCGTCGCGTCCCTCGGCGGGCAGGTCCGTCATCCGGGCGGGATCGTGCGTGAAGTGCGTGAAGTAGTGCTTCTCCAGCTGCGCGGCACGGAACCGCGGCATCCCGAGCTCGACCACCTTCTCCACGCGCTGCGCGGGCGTGAGGTCGGCGAGGTGCACGGGCGGCTTGCCGCGGCGGGGGCTGGCGAACTGCAGGAGCGGTCGGCCTTCGGCATCCTTCTTCTGCGTCCAGCCCTCGGTCTTCGGCCGCACCTGCGCGCGCGGAGTCTGGGACGTCATGTCTCCAGGGTAGGGGTGCCGGGTGCACGGATGCTGTGCAGGGCCGCGCCTGCCCCCGATGCGCGCCGAATCTGCTTACCATCGGTCATGGGGTATCACGCACCCGCCGGGACCATGGTCGCGATAGTGGGGGATGCCGCGGACGAGGCGCTCGCGAGCCTCGAGGGCATTGCCGGTGTCGAGACGCTGTCGGTGCGCGGCGGCGAGCCCGGCCTGGCCGGGCGGCGCATCGCGGCGACGGTGACGCCGTGGGTGGTGCACGACGCCGACCCGCTCGCGCATGTGGCGCAGGCGTGGATCGAGCTGTTCGAGGAGCGCGCGACGATGGGCGCGCTGCAGGCCGAGGTGGAGGATGCCCTGGCCCGGTTCGCGAGCGGTGAGGCGCTGATGCCGGACTACTACGTCGTGCTCGCGCCGGAGCAGGCTCCGGATGTCTGGCGGCACTGGTGGTGCGGCGCCCTGGGCCGGCATGCGCCGCGGCGGGTGCTGCCGGTCGCCGCGCGCGGCGCGGCGGGCGACGAGAGCCTGCGCCACCTGCTCACGGTGCTGCCGCCGTCGCGGCCGTGGCCGGACCCGGCGCAGTGGCTGCCCGATCTGCCGTTCGCGATCCCGGACCGGGTGGGCCTGCGGGCCTGAGCCTTGTCCGGGCCGGTTCAGGTCGCAGGACTTTCCGCGACGGCGCCGGCGACACGCCGGGCGACACGCCGTCGGCCGGCAGATGCTCCTGCGAGATGAACCGGGATGCCGCGGCTCAGTCGAGGAAGATGTCCGGGAACAGGGCAGTGTCGGGGGTGCCGGGCACGGCGGCATAGCCGGAGAAGTCGGTGACGCCGGCCGCCGCGAGCACGTCCTCGACGATGAGGCTCTGCCCGGTGTACGACCGGGACGGCTGGGTGAGGACCTGGTACGCGGCGTCGGCGTAGATCTCCGGCGTGCGGCTGGCCCGCATCATCCGCTCGCCACCGAGCGCGAACTGCACGGCCGCGGTGGCGATCGTAGTGCGCGGCCACAGCGTGTTCGCGGCGATCCCGGCCTCGGCGAACTCGGCGGCGATGCCGAGGGTCGCCATCGTCATCCCGTATTTCGCGAGCGTGTACCCGGTGTGCGCGCCGAGCCAGCGCGGCGACAGGTTCAACGGCGGTGACAGGGACAGGATGTGCGGATTCTCGGCATCCCGCAGCACCGGAATCGCGGCGCGAGAGAGCATGTAGGTGCCGCGCACGTTGACGTCCTGCATGAGGTCGTACTTCTTCGCAGCCAGCTCCAGCGAGCCGGACAGGTCGATCACGCTCGCGTTGTTGACGACGATGTCGATGCCGCCGAACTCGCCGCGCGTGGTCAGCACGGCCTGGGCGATGTCGCTGTCGTTGCGGACGTCGCCGACGATGGGCAGCGCCCGGCCGCCGGCGGCGCGGATCTGCGCGGCCGCGGTGTGCACGGTGCCTTCGAGCTTGGGGTGCGGCGTGTCGGTCTTCGCCAGCAGCGCGATGTTCGCGCCATCGCGGGCGGCGCGCAGCGCTATCGCCAGCCCGATGCCCCGGCTGCCGCCGGAGAGCAGGATCGTCTTTCCGGCCAGGGTCGTCATGTCATGCCTCCGGATCCGGCTCGGGATGCCGCGCCGAGCGCGATCGCGACGTGAAGGCGCGGATGCGCGCCTGCGCCTCGGGGGTGTCGAACGCGGCGCCGATGGAGCGGGCCTCCTCGCTCAGCTGCTCGGCGAACGAGCGGCCGCGCTGCGAGCGGATCAGCCGCTTGGCCTCGCCGTACGCGCGGTGCGCGCCGGTCAGCCACGACCGGGCCACTTCTTCGGCCCGCAGCCCGACCGCGTCCGGCGCGGTGATCTCGGCGACCAGGCCCCATTCCAGCGCCTCGGTGGCCGACAGCATCCGGTCCTGCAGCACGAGCTGCAGCGCCCGCCGCTCCCCCACGGCGCGCGCCAGCTGTGCGGTCACCGACAGGTCGGGGGTCAGCCCGATGTTCGCGTACCGGCTGCCGATCTGCGAGTCGGTGGCGATGATCGCGTAGTCGCTGGCCATCAGGATCCCGAGCCCGCCGCCGGCGGTCGTGCCGTGCGCGGCGGCGACGACGGGGATGCGCGACTCGGTGAGCGCGCGGATGCCGGCGTTGATGACCTCGGCGAACGCCGTGATCTCGGAGCCGGAGCCCATCTTCTCGGCCATGTCCTGCACGTCGCCGCCGGCACAGAAGGCGCGGCCGGCGGCATCCAGCATGATCGCCCCCACGTCGTCGCGGTGCGTGGCCTCGCGGGTCAGCTCAGCCCACGCGTGCGCAGCGTCCGCGTTGAAGGCGTTCAGCCGCTCGGGACGGTTCAGCGTGATGCGCGCGAGCCCGTCCTGCACGCGCAGCAGGACCGGGTCGCTCACTTGGGCGCCATTCGGATGGCGCCGTCCAGGCGGATCGTCTCACCGTTGAGGTAGCCGTTCTCGATGAGGTGCTGGACGAGCGCGGCGTACTCGTCGGGGCGTCCCAGCCGCTGCGGATACGGCACCTGCTGACCGAGCGAGTCCTGCGCCGCCTGCGGGAGCCCGGCGAGCATCGGGGTCTCCATGATCCCGGGGGCTATCGTGCACACCCGGATTCCGTACCGCGCCAGTTCCCGCGCGACCGGGAGGGTCAGCGCGTGGATGCCGCCCTTGCTCGCGGCGTACGCGGGCTGGCCGATCTGCCCGTCGAACGCGGCGACCGACGCGGTGTTCACGATGACGCCGCGGTCCCCGGAGTCGGTCGGGTCGGTGCGGGCCATGGATGCCGCGGCCTGCGAGAGCACGTTGTAGGTGCCGATCAGGTTGACCTGGATGACCTTCGTGAAGGCGGCCAGCGGCGACGGCGTCCCGTCGCGGTCCAGGACCTTGGCGGGCGGCGCTATCCCGGCGCAGTTGACGACGACCCGCAGCGGCGCGGCGGCGGCCGCGACGGCGGCGGCGACCTGTTCCGGGTCGGTGACATCGGCGGCCGCGAAAGTACCGCCCAGCTCGGCGGCGATCTCGGCGCCGGCCGAGGTCGGCAGGTCGACGATAGTGACGTTCGCCCCGCCGCGCGCGAGCCGGCGTGCGGTGGCCAGGCCCAGGCCGCTGGCACCGCCGGTGACGAGGGCGGATGCCCCGGTGATCTCCATGTGTTCTCCTTCGAACGACAGGTTCGACATTCCGTGCCAGCATACGCGGGACCGAGTGTCACACCGACCCGAGGGCTGATCCCCCAGGGTAGCCGTCACGGGTGTTGACTGGACAGATGCAGATCCTGAGCAAGCGCGTCTACGAGGAGCCCGCCGCAGCCGACGGATTCCGGGTCCTGGTCGACCGGCTGTGGCCGCGCGGGCTGTCCAAACAGCGGGCGGAGGTCGATCTGTGGGACAAGGATGTCGCGCCCAGCGCCGAACTGCGCACGGCCTACCACCACGACGGCATGCCGTTCGAGGACTTCGCGACCGCGTACCGCGCGGAGCTGAAGGCGAACGCGGATGCGGTGGCGGCGCTGCGCAGGCAGCTGGAGGGGAAAGACGTCGTGACCCTGCTGTACGCGACCAGCGACACCGAGCACAACCACACCGGTCTGCTGCGGGAGGCGCTGCGCGCCTGACAGCGCCCGCACGCAGCAACGGGACGGCCAGGCGCCGTCCCGTCGCTTGCGCGGATATCAGTCGAACGCGTCCTTGACGTCGTCCTTCATGTCCTCGGCGGCGTTCTTCATGCCGGCCTTGGCCTGGTCGAACTTGCCTTCCGTCTCGAGGCCTTCGTCGTCGGTCGCCTTGCCGACGGCTTCCTTGCCCTTGCCCTTGACGTCTTCCGCGGTGTTCTTGATCCGGTCGTCGATTCCCATGGTGGTCTCCTTCGCTTTCAGGGAGAGACGGTCTTCCCGTGCGCCCCATCTCAGCGGTCCGCGCCGTCCTTGACGAGAGGGTTGACGTAGGTCGATTCCCGTGTCAGGGGCCGCCGATCCGGTCAGCTCGCGCGCCAGCGCGCGCGAGCCTCGCCCGACTTCAGGGTGCACGCCATCGGGGTGCCCTTCGAGGTGACCCCGTGCGCTCCGACCGGTGCGCAGTAGGCTCCCGGGTGCACGACCAGGGGCGCCGCGGGCTTGCTCGGTGCGGGCTGGGACGGGGCGACCGGCTTCGGCGCGGGCGCCGGTGCGGTGCCGACGGCATCCGGCATCAGGGTGATCGAGCCCGCCGTCGCGACCTTCTGGTCGGGGCACGTGCTCAGGATCTGCGCCATGGCGTCGTGCTCGGGCTGCGTCACCCACAGTGTGTATGCGGCTTTCACCGTGATCTGCCGTGCGAGGTACGCGCAGCGGTATCCCTTGACCGGGGGCAGCCACGTGGCGGCGTTGCCCGCCCCCTTCTGCTCGTTCGACGGGCCGTCGACTGCGAGCAGGTTCAGCGGGTCGTTCGCGAGGGCCTCGCGCCGGGCCTGCCCGATCTGTTGGGCACCGCTCTGCCAGGCGTCCATCAGCGCCACGACGTGATCGATCTGCACGGCCGACGAGGTCGTCTGCCCGCGAACGAACGAGATCTTCTTCCCGGTGTACGGGTCAGCGAGACTGCCCGCCAGGACGAGGCACCCGTGCGTCCCGGCCTTGATCGTGACGTTCGTGAGGTCGCGGCGCAGGATGTCGTTGCGGGTGTCGCAGCCGTTGCGGTCGACGTCCTTCCATGCGGGGCCGAACACGCCGGTGCGGTCATAGCCTGTCTTCGGCGCGCGTCCCTTGACGGGCAGGGTGGCCAGCAGCGCCAGCGCCGTGTCCGCGGCGGCCGCCGTCGGGGTGGGGGATGTCGTCGGGGTGGCGGTCGCGGTGGGAGACGCGAGCGTCGGTGCAGGCGTCCGGTCGACGGCCGCCTGCTCCGCGGGCGGCGTCGTCGTCGCGGCGGGCATGCCGGTGGCGCCGTAGACGCTGCTGCCGACGACGACGGCGACGAGTGCCCCGATAGCGAGGCCCGCCCCCGTCTTGCGGCCGGCCAGCGCAAGCCACGAGCCGCGGCTGGTGACGAGCGTGTAGGCGCCCGTGACCAGTCCGATCACGCCCGCCATCATCAGGGCGCCGCCGAGACCGGTGGACACCGCGGCGACCACGATGAGCACGGCGGACAGGCCGAAGCCCAGCCAGGTGGACGGGCGTCGCAGGAACGTCTTCTTCATCCGATGCCGGCGCGCAGCTGCGACGCCGCTCTCCTCTCCCCAGGCTAAGTGAGACTGCTCTCACAATAGCGAGGCAGGCCTGCGCTCACAGCGCCCAGACGAAAGTCCACGTGCCGGCGGCGAGGGCGATCGCGGCGGAGGCCGCGGCGATGGCCACGGCGATCAGCACGAGCACCGTGTCGCGGGGCCGCAGCACCGACGGGCGCGCCCAGGTGCGCGCGCCCGGCGCCCCGAAGCCGCGCGCTTCCATGGCGGTGGCGAGCTTCGTGCCGCGGCGGATCGCCAGGACGAACAGCGCGAACGACTGACCGAGGAACCGGCGCAGCCGCCCGGTGTCGGCGACTCCGCGCGCCCGGCGGGCGAGCGAGAGCTCGCGCCAGTCCTCGACGAGAAGCCCCACCAGCCGGAGCCCCGCCAGCGCTCCCAGCACGAACCGCGCCGGCAGGCGCACGCGCTGCGAGAGCCCGTCGGCGAGGTCGGTCGGGTCCGTGGTCGACAGCAGCACGACCGCCGGCAGCGCTATCGCGAGGACCCGCAGCAGGATCGCGAGCGCGAGCTGGAACGACCCGTCGGTGACGTGCACGAGCCCCCACTGCAGGTATGTGTCGCCGGCGGGCCGGCCGTACAGGATCGTCGCCGCCGCGCCCAGCACCGCAGCCGTCAGGAGCGGCCAGGAGCGCAGCCACAGCACGCGCGCGGACAGGCCCGTGAACGGCATCAGTGCGAGCACGCACACGAGCGTCACCCCCGCCGAGACGGCATCGATCGACAGCAGCAGCGTCACGGTCGTGACAAGGGTCGCGGCCAGCTTCGCGACGGCGTTGAACGACGAGACCCGCGCGGCCCTGTCGACGGCCAGCATGCTCATCGCGACGCCCCCGGCACGGAGACTCCGCCGATGCGCAGCTCGTCGTCGGCGAGAGCGTCGACGAGGTCGCGGTCGTGCGTGACGAGCACGAGCGCAGTCCCGGCATCCCGCACCTCGTCGATGAGGTCCGCGAGCTCGCGCCACGTGCGGGCGTCCTGGCCGTACGTCGGCTCGTCGAGCACGAGCATCCGTGGGCGCGTGGCGAGCGCCGCCGCGACAGTGAGCCGGCGCTTTTCGCCGCCGGACAGCGTGAACGGGTTCACGGCGGCGAGCCGCCGCAGCCGCAGTCGGTCCAGGAGCGGGTCCACGCGCGCGGCGACGGCGGCGTCGTCCAGACGCAGCGCCCGCGGGCCGACGGCGAGCTCGTCGCGCACGCGCGCGGTCAGCAGCTGGTGCTCCGGTTCCTGGAACACCATCCCGATCCGCGTCAGCAGCTCCCGCGACCGCCAGCGCGCCGGGTGCGGGCCGAGGCCGCCCGCGAGGGGCGGCGTCGCCTCGAGCGTGCCGGCGGCGGGCTCGATGAGCCCCGCCAGTGTCATCGCCAGCGTGGACTTGCCGGCGCCGTTCGGGCCGGTCACGGCGAGCGCGCGCCCCGCCTGCACCGCGACGGCGAGGTGGGATGCCGCGACCCGCAGCATCCCGCGACCGAACCCGCGCCGCCCCACGGCGAGGTCCTGCGCGTGCAGCAGCGGCGCGGCGCCGTCGGCGCGCCGTGCCCGCGGCGAGCGCCATGGGGCGGCGTGGGGCACCCAGACGCCGGCGGCGGTCAGCTCGCGCTCGTAGCGGGCGAACACGTCGGCGGGCGCGCCGTCGGCGATGAGCCGCTGGTCGCCGAGCACGACGACCCGGTCCATGTGCTCCGCCCACAGGCCCACCCGGTGCTCGACGACGACGAGGGTCGCGCCGCGCGCGGCGGCGAGCACGGCGTCGCGGACCTCGACGGCGCCGGCGGGGTCCAGGTTCGCGGTCGGCTCGTCCAGCAGCAGGAGCCCGGGCGCCATCGCGAGCACGCCCGCCAGCGCGAGCCGCTGCTTCTGCCCGCCGGACAGCTGGGTGGTGGGGTGGTCGCGGCCAAGCCGCAGGCCCACCGCGTCCAGTGCCGCATCCACCCGCCGCCAGATGTCCGCGCGCGGCACGCCGAGGTTCTCGCATGCGAACGCCACGTCGTCGCCCACGCGGGCGAGCACGACCTGCGAGTCCGGGTCCTGCAGCACGAGTCCGGCGCGCCCCCGGGCCTGGGCGGGGATCCGGCCGTCCACGAGCAGCCGTCCAGTCTGCTCGCCGTCCTCCTCGTCGCCGAGCACGCCGGCCATGCCGCGCAGCAGTGTGGACTTGCCGGCGCCGCTGGCGCCCAGCAGCAGCACGCGCTGCCCCGCGGGGATGTCGAGGTCAAGGCCGGAGACCGCCCAGCGGCGGCGTCCGGCGTGCCGCCATCCCCACCCGGAGGCGGTGACGGCGGCGGGGCGCAGGGTCATCGGCTACGCGGCGTCGGGGTCGTCCGCGTCACGCGAACGGGCCTGGCGTCCGGCGCCGAACCGGTCCAGCGCCCCGGTCGCGGCGAGCGCCCGCACGATGAGCCAGGAGACCAGGCCCGCCAGCAGGATGCCGGAGACGATCGCCGCCACGAAGTAGATGGAGCGGTATCCGAGGGCCTGCGCGGCGATCGACGAGAAGTTCGTGTCGAGGATCGCCGTGGACAGTCCGGCGAGAGCGCCGGACACGAGCGCTCCCAGCAGGCGCCAGTTGCCGTACAGCAGCAGCGCGAAGCCGAGTTCGGCGCCGACGCCCTCCACGACGCCCCAGATGAACGTCTCAGGTCCCCACTGCGTGCCCACGGCCATCGAGACCACCGCGGCGACGATCTCGGTGTACAGCGCGGCGCCGGGCTTGCGGATGACGAGTCCCCCGAGCACGCCGGCGAACAGCCAGCCGCCGGCGAGCAGGCCGTCCAGGCCCGGCAGGAACATCAGGGCAGTCGACAGCGGCGTCCAGGCCTGACCCCAGAGCCAGAAGATCACTCCGGCGGCCACGCCGATCACGCTGGCCACGACGATGTCGACGACCCGCCAGCGGTACCGCGACGTGCGCGGCGAGACGACGGCGGATGCGGACGTGGTTGTGTGCATTCCTGCTCCCTTCCTGCGCTGGCATGACCCAGATCAGGTTCGACGGTCGAAGCGCGGTCGCTTCCTCTCAGCCCGGCACACCGGACTCCCGTGGTTGTGCCGGTCAGTATAGTCGGCGGTCGGGTACCGTGGCCTCGTGACCTCAGCCGACGTGACCGAGCCGGACGCCGCGTCCGGCGCGACCTCGACGGCGACCCCCGCGCAGGCCCTGGTCTGGTGGGACGGATCCCCCCTGACTGCCGTTCACGCCCGCACGTCATCGACGGCGACGGCGGGGGTGTCGCCGGACGCCACCACGACGCTCGTGCCCACGACCGTCCCGCTGCTGGGCGACCGCCGGCGCCGCCGCGGGCTGCGTCCCGGTGCGCTCATCCCGCTCCTGCTGGTGGTGCTCCTGGCGGTCGCGTACACCGGGACCATGGCGCTGTGGCCGCTGACCGCCGTCCCGCCGACCGTCAGCGCCGCCACCGTGACCGCGCACGCCGCCCCGACGGCATCCCTGACCTGGCCCGCGGCGGGCGCCGCAGGCGTCGCCGTCGCCGGGTTCGGCGATCCGGTGGCCTCCACGACCGAGCAGAGCTCGATGGCGAGCATCACGAAGATCGTCACCGCGCTGCTCGTGCTCGACCGCAGCCCGGTCACGGCGGACGACCAGGGCCCCGCGTTCCGCTTCTCCTACCGCGACGGCATCGATTACTGGACATATCTGCGCCGCAACGAGTCGGCGCTGAACGTGCCGGTGGGAGGCACGCTCACCCAGTATCAGCTGCTGGAGGGCATGCTGATCGGATCGGCCAGCAACTATGCGGCGCGGCTGGCGGGCAACTGGTGGCACTCGAACGCGAGCTTCGCGGATGCCGCGCGCACGTGGCTGGATGAGCGCGGCATCGAGGGCGTCACCATCGTCGACCCAACGGGGTTCGACGCAGGCAACACCGCCACCCCGCGCGCCCTGATGACCCTGGCGCAGCTCGCGATGGACAACCCCACGATCGCCGGGATCGTCGGCACCGCCTCGGTGACGCTGCCGGGCGCCGGCACCGTGAAGAACACGAACACGCTGCTGGCGGACCCCGGCACCGTCGGCATGAAGACCGGGGTGCTGGACGGGTTCAACGTCCTCGCCGTCAAGAACCTCACGATCGGCGGGGTGACCGTGCAGGTTGACGCCGTCACGCTGAATCAGCCCGACTCGAAGACGCGGTGGGCGAGCGCCCGCGACCTCTTCGCGCAGGTTGAGAAGCAGCTGCAGCCGACGGCGGCGGTCACCGCGGACACCGTCGTGGGCTCCGCGAACACGGTGTGGGGCGAGACAGTGCCGGTGGTCGCGGCATCCGACGCCCGCCTGGTCCTGTGGAACGGGTCCCGCGCCTCGGCGACAGTGACGCTGCGGCCGACACAGACATGGACGAAGGCGGCGCCGGTGGGCACGGTGACCGCGACCGGCCCGGCGGGGTCGGCGACGGTGGATGCGGTGCTTTCCAGGGATGTCGCGGGACCCGGACTGTGGTGGCGCGTCACGCACCCGCTCGAGCTGCTGGGCTGGGACTGACCCGGGTCAGGCGAAGCGCACGGCCTGGTTCAGCCGGGTCCGCACGTCGAAGATCTCGTTGCCGCCGATCTCCCGGGCACCGCTGATGCCCCGGCGCAGCACGTTCGCCAGCGAGCCGCGTGCGCACAGCACCGTCCGCACGCCGTGGACCTTCCCCAGCTCTTCGACGGGCTGGATGACGTCGTCGTCCGGCAGCACGACGACGGCCCCGCCGAAGCGCACCCGCGCCGCGCGCGAGATGGTCCGCACACCGGCGATGAGGTCCGCTATCGGGGTGCCGGCGACGGCATCCCCCACCAGCTCCCCGCGGCGCACGCGCACCGGGCCGCCGGCGTCCTCGGACAGCAGCGCGTACAGGCCGCTGGGCGCGAGCACTATGTGATCGATCTTGTCGTTCGGGCCGGTTCCCGTGGCGACGTCGTGCCAGACGGTGTACCCCATCCCGAGGTCGGCGACAATGCGCGCGGTGGCCTCCTCGGCGAGCGCATCGGCCAGCAGCCGCCGGATCTCCACGGGCGCCGACCGCACCAGCGCGGGGGCGTACGGATCCGGCACCTCGACACCGCGGCCGGCCCACTCCCGGATCAGGGCGAGGTACTGCTCCCGTCGGCGTCCGCCGGGATGTCCGTGCGAGCGGGCGCGGGGACGGGTGTCGGTCCGGCGGGCCGGCGCGCGCCATCCGTCACCGGGCGGCGCCGGAACCTGCGCGAACCCGTGGCCGCCGTCGTACGCTGAGCGCGCCTCGGGGGTGCCCACCAGGGCCCACGCGCGCTGCACCTGGATGAAGTGCGCGGCGTCGCCGCCGGTGTCGGGATGCGTCTGGCGCAGCCGCCGCCGGTACGCCTTGCGCAGCGCCTCCGCGTCAATTGCGGGATCGACGCCCAGCACGTCGTACGCCGACGCGGACAGCGGGCTGTCGAACACCGTACCTCCCTCTGCGCCAACGGCGGACCGGGTACAGGGTACCCGGTCCGCCGTGGCACTCAGGCCGGCACGGCCGTCACTGCATGTGCACGGCCGCGCCGCCGGGGGTGACGGTGATGCTGTTGCGCGAGATCGCCGGGGCGTCCGGTCCCTGCGTCCAGATTCCGAAGAACTCGTCGCTGATGACGTTGCGCGTGACGACCGTGTCCACGTTGGCCTGGCCGAGGTCGGCGGGGATCACCCGCGAGTCGACGACCACGCCCATCGTCTGCGGCGCGGACAGCCAGCCGTTGCCGGCCAGCACATTGCGGGTGACGGTCACGTGCTTGGTCATCGACCCGGCCGCCGCGGCGTGCACGATGACCCCGCCTTCCCCGGAGTCGGTGACCCGGTTGCGGCTTATCAGGATGTCGCTGACGGTGCTTGCCACCCCGTTCGACTGGGCGACGATACCGCCGACGTCGGGCCCGGTCGGGCCGAACGGCTGTGCGCCCTGCCGGATCGTGTTGCGGGTGATCGCGACATGGCTGACGGTGTTGCCGGTGTTGAACGCGGAGACCACTATCGCGCACCCGGCGAAGTTGGACCACAGCGCGTTGCGCGTGACCGTGACATCGTTGACCGGGATGTTGTGCGCGTAGGTGGGCAGTCCGACGACGCGGCCGGGATCGAACGGCCCGTTGTCCATCACGCCGATGCCGCCGCGCCCGTTGTTGTACACGGTGTTGCGGCTGACGGTGGCGTGCGAGACCCCGAACAGGCTGATCGCGAACGCCTGGTCCAGCTGGCCCGTCGTCGGCGGCGTTCCGGGAGGCTCCGGCGCCGCGGGGGCGTGGAACCCGTTGCCGGTGACCGTCGACCGGGTCACGGTGATGTGCGCCGTGTTCTCGACGAGGATGCCGGCGGCGTTCGCCCCGGTCACGGTGACGCGGTCGATCGTCACCCACGGCGCGTCCACGTAGATGCCCACGTCGCACCCGGTAGCGTCCACCGTCCGGTGCGCGATGGACTGTCCCCTGGTCGCGACGACCGCGGCGGTGAAGCCCGAGGCGCCGGCCGGCTGGCAGGCCGGCGCGGTGTCTGCGAGCGCCGCCGTGGCGCCGGTGACGGCGAATCCTGCCCCAGCGATCGTCACCCCTGCGGCGATGGCGGAAACTGCCCGCAGCGACCACCGCCGATGTTCTGACGTCTTCATCAGATTCTCTCCCATGTTCCCGATACGTCACCGGCGGGTCGTGCGACGTAGGCGGTGTCCGTGGGCGTCGGAGAGCGACCGTGCGCGATGCGCATGTGTCGGTGTCCCAGTACTGCGCGAAGCGCCCGGTCGGGCGCCGCGCAGGTGTTGCGCCGAGTAGCCTAGCCCTCGGTCGGCGCGCGCAACAGAGGGCGGGGCTGCCGGTCAGTCCCAGAGCGGAACGGCGGGCGCGTGGGTGAACGCGGATGCCACGGTGTCGCGCGAGACCTGGGCGGAGGTCGCCGGCGTCCAGGCGGGAGTGCGGTCCTTGTCGACGAGCTGTGCGCGGATGCCTTCGACGAGGTCCGGCTGGGTCTGCCCGAACCACATCACCAGCCGATACTCCTGTGCGAGGTCGGCGCGCAGGTCGGGCAGGTCGCGCGCCCGACGCACGGCCTCCAGTGTGACGGCCATGCCGGTCGGGGACAGGTCGGCCATGAGGTCCAGGGCCGCGGCCGCCTCCGGTTCGGGGCGTGCACGCAGGCGCTCGATGACCTCGGGCACGGTGTCGGCGGCGAAGGCGTCATCGATCCACGGCCGGGCCGCGGCGAGGCGCGACGGGCCGGGGGTCTCGTCGAACAGCAGCACGATGCCGGTCGGCGAGGGCGGGTCGGCGCGCGTGGCGAGCGCCTCGCGCAGCGCGTCCAGGCGGGCGCTGGGAACGACATGGTCGGCGAAGCCGGCGTAGACGGCGTCCGCGGCATCCATCACGGCGCCGGTGACGCCGAGGTACTCGCCGATGCGCCCCGGGGCGCGGCCCAGCAACCAGGTGCCGCCGACGTCGGGGGTGAACCCGATCCGCGTCTCCGGCATCGCGAGCTTCGACCGCTCCGTCACGATGCGGATCGCGGCGTGCCCGGCCAGGCCGATGCCGCCGCCCATCGTGATGCCGTCGGCGAGGGCGAGGATCGTCTTCGGGTATTCGGCGATGCGGGCGTTCAGCGCGTATTCCGCGCGGAAGAACGCGGCGGTGTCCGGCGCGTTCCCGGCCGTGATCTGGTCGTAGAGGCTGCGGACGTCGCCGCCCGCGCACAGCCCGCGGTCGCCCGCGCCGTCCAGGACGACGAGGCCGACATCCGGGTCGTGCTCCCACTCGTCCAGGATTCGGGCCATCTGCTCGATCATGTCGAGGTCGAGGGCGTTGATCGCGCGGGGCCGGTTCAGGGTGATCCGGCCCAGGCCGCCCCCGCGGTGGGAGAGGACGGTGGGCTCCAGGGAAGCGCGCGGCTCTGTCACGAGGGCAAGGGTACCGGGTGCGTTCGGACGGTGCCGGGCGACGACTCGCGCACATCCCCGTCGATTCAGCGCACCGAACGCGGGTTTATCCGCCAAGATGAAGACGTACTGCCCGCGACGACGAGAGGTTCGGCATGCCCGAAGGCCAGGTGCTGGAGTTCGCAGGGCTCTCCAAGCGGTTCGGTTCGGTTCTCGCCGTCGATGATCTCACCGCCCGTGTGGAGCCCGGCATGGTCACCGGCTTCCTCGGACCCAACGGCGCCGGCAAGACCACGACGCTGCGAATGCTGCTGGGTCTTGTCCGTCCCACCGCGGGCCGCGTGACGATCGGCGGCGTGCCGTACGCGAAGCTGGATCGGCCGATGCAGACCGTGGGCGCCGTGCTCGAGGCATCCAGCTTCCACCCCGGACGCTCGGCCGCCGACCACTTGAGGGTGTACGCACGGGCGGCGGGCCTGGCCTCCTCGCGGGTGGACGACGCGCTCGGGACCGTGGGCCTGGCCGACGTCGCCGGGCGCAAGATCGGCGGATACTCGCTGGGGATGCGTCAGCGCCTGGGCCTGGCGGCGGCGCTGCTGGGCGACCCGGGCGTGCTGATCCTCGACGAGCCGGCGAACGGCCTGGATCCGGAAGGCATCACCTGGATGCGCGGCCTGCTGCGGGAACTGGCCCGGCAGGGGCGCACGGTGCTGGTGTCGTCGCACCTGCTCGCCGAAGTGCAGCAGACGGTGGACAGCCTGCTCATCATCGCGCAGGGCCGGCTCGTGTTCCACGGCGGAATGGACGAGCTCTCCGACCCGTCGGAGTTCGCGACGGTCGCCGATTCGCCCGATCGCACGGGGCTCGCCGCCGCGTTGGCTGCCGCCGGCATCGGCTTCGAGATCCTGCGCAGCGGGCTGACGATCCGGGGAACGGATCCCGTTCTCGTGGGCGAGGCGGCCGTGCGGGCGGGCGTCCCGCTGTCGCTGCTGCAGCGGCGCGGCCCGGCGCTCGAGGACATCTTCTTCGACCTCGTGAACGGACTGCGCGTGCACGCGTCCGCCGAAGGTGCCCAGGAGCAGGCTCCGGAGCCCGAGGGGGCGGAGGCTGCGGAGGCGGAGCCCACCGAGGAGCCGACCACCGAGGAGCCGACCGCCGAGGAGCAGACCACCGGAGGCGGGACGTCGGGTGCGGCGTTCGCGGTCGCTGCGACCGGGGTGATCGACATCGTCCCCGTCGAGGAGGCGGACTCGCTGCAGGACGAGGACGAACGGGTCTTCGCTATGCCGGCGGGCGATGCCGATGAGGCGGCACCCGAGGACGAGGACGAGCCCCAGGGCGCCGACGAGGACGACGCTGTGGCGGCGCCCGTGGAGGAGGATGTCGTGGCCGGCGAGCCCGACCATCTCCCCGACGACGACGATCCGCACGCGACGAAGACGGACTCCGACGTGGCGGCAGACGAGTTCTTCAGCTCGTACGACCACGAGAATCCGGCCCCGCCGGACGAGGATGCCGTCCCGGCGGCATCCGATACCGACACCCGAGACGGAGGTGACGTGCGATGAGCCTTGCCGCAGCCACCCGCTCAGAATCGACCAAGCTCTTCACCACGGCGATGTGGTGGATCCTCGCGGTCGTCCTCGTGGTCTACATCGGCATGACCGCCGCCGGCCTCGGATTCGTCTTCGCGGCATCCTCCACCGGCGCTCTGCCCGGATCCGGCCAGAGCGCGCAGCTGCCCACCGAGGGCATCGCCGTGATCCTGTACAGCATCGCGGCGTCGATCGGTTACGTCTTCCCGCTGCTGATCGGGACGCTGATGGTGACGAGCGAGTTCCGGCACCAGACGCTCACGCCCACGTTCCTGGCCACGCCCCGACGCGGCCTGGTGCTGTGGGCGAAGGTGCTCGTGGGCATCGGCGTCGGCGTGCTGTATGCCGTCGTCGCGCTGATCTCGTCGGTGGGCCCGGCCGCCGGGTTCCTCACCGGCTTCGGAATCCAGACCGAGCTGACCTCGTCCGACACCTGGGCGATGTTCGGCCGCATCGTCATAGCCTTCGCGCTGTGGGTCCTGATCGGCATCGGCGTGGGCGCCCTGGTGCGGAACCAGGTCGCCGCCGTGGTCGCCGTCCTCGCGTTCACGCAGTTCATCGAGCCCATCGCGCGGGTCGCGGCATCCTTCGTGCGGGGCATGGACACTGTCACGCAGTACCTGCCGGGGGCCTCCAGCGATGCGCTCGTGGGCACCAGCATCTATGCGGCGATGGGGCCCTCGACCGGTGCGCACCCGCTCGAGTGGTGGGTCGGCGGCCTCGTGCTGCTCGGCTACGCGGTGGTGCTGATGATCCTCGGCCATGTCACGAGCTGGCGCCGCGACGTGAGCTGACGCCGCGTCAGGCGGTGGCGGGCCGGGGCCCCACAGCGCGCGGCTTGCGCGCCGGCTTCGCGGCGATCTCGGCGACGTCCGCGGGCTTGTCGCCGGTGTCCATGCGCAGTGCCTTCACAAGCGCCAGGCCGTGCCGGGTCGTGAGGATCACGCGCTGGAACTCGTCGTTGGCCTCCAGGTCGATCACGACACTGGGACGCCGCCGACGGATGACGGCGAAATCCTTCCCGCCGATCGACTTCCACGTGCCCATCGCCAGCGCGGAGGGCAGATACGTGCCCGGGTCGGGAACGCCCCGCAGCCATGTCCACGCGTCGTCGGTGAGCTGCACCTTGACGATCTGCGACCGCTCGATCGCCACATTCTGCTTTCGGAATGCGAGGGCGCGTTCGGCGAGGGAGAGCACGACCTCGAGCTGCGTCGAGTCGAGCAGCAGCGTCACCATTCCCTCAGTCTGCCATCACCCGCCGCTCTTGGCGCCCCCGGGTGCGGCGCCCGCAGGGTGAGCCGGTGCGAGACTGGGACCGTGATGCCGATCGACACCGCGACCTCCCCCGCTCCGACGCCCGCCACGGCGCTGGACGCGGCCGCCCGCGGCATCCGGATCGACGTCGACGAGGCCGAGGCTCTGCTGCACGCCGAGGGAGCCGACTTCGACCAGCTCCTGCAGGTCGCGGCGTCGCTGCGCGACGCCGGGCTGGCCGCCGCCGGCCGGCCCGGTGTCATCACGTACTCGCGCAAGGCGTTCGTGCCGCTCACGACGCTGTGCCGGGACCGCTGCCATTACTGCGTGTTCGTCGACACGCCGGGACAGCTCGCGGCGCTGCACAAGCCCGTCTACATGTCCGCCGAGCAGGTGCTGGCCGTCGTCCGCCGCGCGCAGGCGATGGGATGCAAGGAGGCGCTGCTCACGCTCGGCGACCGGCCCGAGGACCGCTGGCCGGTCGCGCGCGCCTGGCTCGACGAGCACGGATACGCCTCCACCCTCGACTACGTCGGTGCGATGGCCCGCCTGATCACGGCCTCCACCGGGATGCTCGCCCACCTGAACCCGGGCGTCATGTCGGCGGACGAGCTGCGCGCGCTGCGCCCCACCGCCCCGTCGATGGGGATGATGCTGGAGACCACGTCGCGCCGCCTGTACGAGGAGCCCGGCCAGGTGCACTACGGCTCCCCGGACAAGGATCCCGCCGTGCGGCTGCGGGTGATCGAGGATGCCGGCGCCGCCCGCATCCCGTTCACCACCGGCATCCTCGTCGGCATCGGCGAGACGATCCGCGACCGGGCCGAGTCGCTCGTGGCCCTGCGCGGCGCGCACGAACGGCACGGGCACGTGCAGGAGGTCATCGTTCAGAACTTCCGTGCGAAGCCGGGGACGGCCATGCGCGGCGCACCGGACGCCGACCTCCGCGAATACGTCGCCACCGTCGCCGTGGCGCGCCTGGTGATGGGGGCGCACATGCGGATCCAGGTGCCGCCGAACCTCTCCGACGTGACCGAACTCGCGCTGCTCGTGCGTGCGGGCATCGACGACTGGGGCGGGGTCTCGCCGCTGACCGCCGACCATGTGAACCCGGAGCGGCCGTGGCCGCAGATCGACGACCTCGCCGCGCGCACCGCGGGGTGCGGCTTCGCGCTCCGCGAGCGGCTCACCGCGCACCCCGAGTACGTGCAGGACGCGGCGACCTGGATCGATGCGGGACTGCACGACGCGGTTGCGGCCCTCGCCGACCAGGAGACGGGGCTGGCGCGCGCCGGCGACGTGCAGAACTCATCCGACCCGGGTCACGATCGGCTCCCGGAGCCGCGTCGGGGGCTGCGTACCGCCGATCGACGGAGTCCTGAACACGACGGTGCGATGACCCGGCTCACGGAGGCGGCGGCGGCCGACCCGCTGACGCTGGACGACGGCGACTGGGTGCGCCTGCTGCGCGCGACCGGCGCCGACCTCGACGCGGTGACCCAGGCCGCCGACGACGTGCGCCGCTACACGGTCGGCGAGGCCGTGAGCATCGTCGTGAACCGCAACCTGACGACGACGGGCCTGCGGGCCGGGCGCGAGGACGACCCGGCCACTTTCACGCTCGACGACGTCGCCGCCATCGCGGCCGACGCGTGGGAGCTGGGCGCCACGGAGCTGTGCATTCAGGGCCGGGTGCCGGATGCCGCGGACCCGGCGGCCTACCTCGACGTCATCCGCGCGGCCCGCGCCGCCGCCCCGCGCCTGCACCTGCACGCGTACCGGCCGCAGGACGTGTGGGACTTCGCCGACCGCTCCGGGCTGAGCCTGGACGCCGCCCTCACCGCCCTACGGGGCGCCGGCGTGGACACGGTCCCCGGCACCGGCGTGAAGGTCCTCAGCGAGCGGGTGCGGGCGCTCGTCGCGCCCGGCGACCTCGCGATCGACCGCTGGCTCGCCGGGATCACCGCCGCGCACCGCGCCGGCCTCCGGTCGACGAGCGTCCTTTTCTACGGTCACGTCGAGACCGCGGCGGAGCGCGTCGCGCACCTGCGGCGGCTGCGGGCCATCCAGGACGACACCGGCGGATTCACCGAGTTCGTGCCGATCCCGCTGCCCGGCGGCGACGTGCCGCTCGTGCCCGGCCGGGCGCCGATCGACGAACACCGGGCCATGGTCGCGGTGGCGCGGCTGATGCTGGGCGGCAGCATCCCGCACCTGCAGATCCCGTGGACGCGGGTGGGGACGGATGCCGCGCGGACGCTGCTGCAGTCCGGCGGCGACGACCTGGGCGGCACACTGCTGGACGGCCGCGTGCGCCCGCACGCCGGCGTGGAGCAGGGCCTCCAGCTGCCGGTGGCCGAGGCCGCGCGGCTGGCCGCGCACCTTTTCCGTCCGTTCCGCCAGCGCACCACCGACTACCGCACGGCGGTGCGGCAATGACCCGTGCCGGGGTCGTCGTGGTCGGCGCCGGGTTCGCGGGGCTCGGGGCGGCGATGGCGCTGCAGAAGCAGGGCATCGACGACGTCGTCGTGCTCGAGCGGGCGGCGTCGATCGGCGGGACCTGGCGCGACAACACCTACCCCGGCGTCGCCTGCGACGTGCCCAGCCACCTGTACGGCTTCGCGCGGCATCCGCACCCCGGCTGGTCGGGCGTGTACGCGCGCGGCGACGAGATCCGCGCGTACCTCGAGCGGGTGGCGGCCGCGGAGGACATCCGGCCGTGGCTGCGCACCCCGATGCTCGAGGCGCGGTGGGATGCCGATCGCTGGCGGGTCCGCACCGGCGGCGCGCGACCGGACGAGATCGAGGCCGCCGCGCTGATCCTGGCGTGCGGCCGGCTCACCGAGCCGCGCATCCCCGGCATCCCGGGGCTCGAGTCGTTCCCCGGCCCGATGTTCCACACCGCCCGCTGGAACCACGACGCGGACCTCGGCGGCGCCCGGGTAGCCGTCGTCGGCACCGGCGCATCCGCCGTGCAGCTGGTGCCGCGCCTGGCCGCCCGCAGCCGCGTGACGCTGTTCCAGCGCACGCCCGCGTGGATAGTCCCCCGCGGCGACCGTGCGTACTCCCCCGCTGAGCGCGCCGCGTTCGCCGCGCACCCCGGCGACCTGGACCGGCTGCGGGAGGAGCTGTACCTCGAGGGCGAGGCGCGGTACGCGTCCCGTTCCGGGGACCCGGATGCCGCGGCCGCCGCCCGCCGCGTCGCCCTGGACCATCTCGCCGCGCAGGTCCCCGACCCGGCGCTGCGCGCGGCGCTCACCCCCGACTACGCGTTCGGCTGCAAGCGGGTGCTGCTCTCGGATGAGTTCTATCCCGCCCTGGCCTCGGGCGCGGTGCGCCTGGAGGCATCGCCCCTCACCGCCGTCGAGGGGCGCACGCTGGTGGCCGCGAGCGGCGCCCGGCACGAGACCGACGTGCTGGTGCTCGCGACCGGGTTCCAGTCCACGCGGCAGCCGTACGCCGAGCTCGTGCACGGCGAGACGCAGACGCTCGCCGCGCACTGGTCCGCGGGGATGACGTCGTTCGCGTCGACGGTGGTCGCGGGGTTCCCGAACCTGTTCGTCCTGGACGGCCCGAACGCGTCGCTCGGCCACAACTCCTCCGTGCTGATGATGGAGGCGCAGGCCGACTACGCCGCCCGCACGCTGGCGACCCGGTCCGGCGTGCTGCGGGTGGCACCGGAGGCGGAGGCGGCGTACACCGCGCAGATCGACGCGGCGGCGGCATCCACCCCCTGGATCGCGGGCGGATGCCGCAATTGGTACGTCGACGAGCGGTCCGGCCGGCTCACGCTGCTGTGGCCGGGCACGGTCGACGCGTTCCGCCGCCGGCTCGCGCAGGCCGACGGGTCCGAGTTCCTGCCCGTGACCGTGGAGAGGGGGGCCCGGTGAGGCTTCGATTCGGGTATAAGGCGTCGAGCGAGCAGTTCGGCCCGACCGAGCTGCTGCGCTTCGGGGTGCTGGCCGAGCAGGTCGGGTTCGACTCCGTGTTCCTGTCGGACCACTTCCAGCCGTGGATGCACTCCGGCGGCCACGCGCCGGCGGCGCTGCCGTGGCTGGGGGCGCTCGGGGCGCGCACGTCGCAGGTGCTGATCGGCACGTCGGTGCTCACCCCGACGTTCCGTTACCACCCGGCGGTGATAGCGCAGGCGTTCGCGACGCTCGGGGTGCTGTACCCGGGCCGGGTGATCCTCGGCGTCGGCACCGGCGAGGCGCTGAACGAGGTGACGCTGGGCCTGGAGTGGCCCGACCCGCCGGAGCGCTTCCAGCGGCTGAAGGAGGCGATAGCCCTCATCCGCGCGCTGTGGGAGGACGAGCGGGTCACGTTCGACGGCAGGTTCTGGCATGTGCAGGATGCCACGGTGTACGACCGGCCCCAGCACCCGGTGCCCATCTACATCGGCGCGTCCGGGCCGGCCGCCACCCGGCTGGCCGGCCGGATCGCCGACGGGTACATCACCACGAGCGGCAAGGACCCCGCCCTGTACACGGACACACTGCTGCCGGCGTTCCAGGAGGGGCTCGCGAAGGGCGGCCGGGATGCCGCGGACATCGACACGCTGATGGAGGTGAAGGTCTCGTACCACCCCGACCGGGCCACCGCGATGGAGAACACCCGGTTCTGGGCGCCGCTGGCGCTGTCGGCCGAGGAGAAACGCGACGTGCACGACCCGATCGAGATGCAGCGGCGGGCCGCCGACCTGCCGATCGAGCGCGCCGCGGCGCGGTTCATCGTCTCGACCGACCCCGACGAGCACGTCGCCCGGATCGGGCAGTACATCGAGCTCGGCTTCCGGCACCTCGTGTTCCACGACCCGGGCGCCGACCAGGAGGGGTTCCTGCGCCGCTACGGCGCCGAGATCCTGCCCCGGCTGCGCGCGGCATACGGGCAGTGAGCCGCGACGCGGGCCGCAGCGTGGCCAGAACTCACCTCATCCGGGTACCGGACCCCCATTTCAGCTCCGCGGAGGACGATCATCGCCGGATTGGATGAGTTCTGCACGGAGTGGACCGTCGTCGTCCCGGTCAAGCACACGGCCCATGGCAAGTCGCGCCTTGGCGGCGTGGACCGGGAACGGCTTGCGGCGGCGATAGCGCTGGACACGATCGCGGCGGCGTGCGCGGTGTGCCCTGTCGTGGTGGTGACCGCTGACGCGACCGTCGCCGGGGCGGCGCAGGAGCTCGGCGCGACGGTGGTCCCCGAGGACGGCCCGCACGGGCTGAACGCGGCCATCGCCGCCGGGATCGCCGCCGTTCCCGACGGGCACCGCGCCGCTCTCCTGGGGGACCTGCCCGCGCTGCGCGGCGCCGACCTCGCCGCCGCGCTGCGGGAGGCGGCATCCGTCGACCGGGCGGTGGTGCCGGATGCCGAGGGCACCGGATCGACGCTCGTGACCGCCCGCGCGGGAGTGTCGTGGGCCGCCGCGTTCGGCGACGGGTCGCTGGCGCGGCACATCGCGCTCGGCTGCACCGTGTTGGAGGCGCCGGAGGCGCTGCGCCGCGACGTGGACACGTCCGCCCAGCTCGCCGCCGCCGCCCGCCTGGGTCTCGGCCCGCGTACCGCCGCCCTGTGGTGCGGCGCGGGGCGCCGAGCCTAGGCGCTCAGGGCCGTCTCGACGATAGCGGCCGAGGCGTTGACGTCCGTCATCCACAGCGGCGCGACCACCGCGCGGATGCCGCGGGCCTCGACCGCGGGGGCGAGGGCGGCGTCCTCCTCCGCCAGGACCCAGGCGTCCAGCAGCCCGCCGGCGGTGCGCGCGCCGTAGTGCGCGGCGACGGCGTCCGCGCGGGTGTCGACCCCGATCGCGGCCAGGCACACGTCGGCCATCCCGCGCACCACGTGGCCGCCGATGATCCCGGCCACCCCGACCACGCGCGCAGGGGTCTCCCGCAGCGCCGCGCGGATGCCGGGCACGGCGAGGATCGGCCCGATCGACACGACCGGATTGGACGGGGCCAGCAGCACGACGTCGGCGCCGGCGATGGCCTCGAGCACCCCCGGGGCCGGCGTCGCCGCCTCGATCCCCGGGTTTTCGAACGCGAGCGGCGGCAGCGCGGCGCGGTGGCGGGTCCACCACTCCTGGAAGTGCATCCGCCCCTGTGCCAGCACGACCCGGGTGTCGACCTCGGCATCGGTCATCGGCAGCAGCCGGACCCCGAGCGGCCAGCGCTGCGAGAGCCGCTGCACCACCTGCGTCACGGTCAGTCCGTCGCGCAGCCACCCGGTGCGGGCCAGGTGCGTGCCGAGGTCGAGGTCGCCGAGCGTGAACCACGGCCATCCCGCACCCCACGCCTGCAGCTCCGCGTTCACGCGCTCGGTGTCACCCGCGCGTCCCCAGCCGCGGACGGTGTCGTTCTGACCGGCCAGGGCGTACAGGATCGAGTCGACGTCCGGCTGCAGCCGCACCCCGGCCAGCCACAGGTCGTCGCCGGTGTTGACGACGACGGTCGCCTCTGGCGCACCCCGCCGGGACAGCGCCGCGCGGACGCCGAGCGTGAACTTCGCGCCGCCGACGCCTCCGGCCAGCACGACGACGGATGTCATGGTTCGAGATTATCCGTTCGCATCACGGTCCTCGGCTCGGCCGAGGGGATCGGCCGGAGCGAGGGCGGAATCGGGCCGCGGCATCCTCTGCTCGGCCATTCTCCTCGGCGCGGCCGAGGGTCACGCCCGGGCGCGAGGGCTCAGAAGTGGAATTCGTCGGCCGCGTGCGGCAGCGGGAACCCGGACACCGCGTCGATGAGGGCGTCGACGGTCTGCTTGGGCGCGACGACGTCCACATTCAGGCCGACCTTGCGGGCGTCCTTCGCGGTGCGCGGGCCGATGGCGGCGATCACGGTGGTCTCGGGGATGTCGCTGAACTGCTCGCGCACCTGTTGGGCGACGGATCCGCTGGTGACGAGGATCGCGTTGATCCGGCCGTTCGCGACGTCGCGGGCGATCCGCTCGGTGACCGGCACGCCGACGGTGCGGTACGCGACGACCGAGCGCACGTCGTGACCGGCCGCGATGAGCCGCTTGGTGAGGACGGGCTTGGCGATCTCGCTGCGCAGCGTGAGGATGCGCCGCGGCTCGCCCTCGAGGGCGACCATCTCGTCGGCCATGCCGGCGGCGGAGTTGTCCTTCTCGGGCACCAGGTCGACCCGGTAGCCGACGGCCTGCAGCGCCGCGGCGGTGGTCTCGCCGACGGCCGCCACCCTCGTGGTCGCAGGGATGATGGCGCGGTACGCGAACAGCACGTCCACCGTGGTCGCGCTCGTGAGCGTCAACCAGTCGAACGTGCCGGCGGCGAGGTCGGCGAGCGCCTTCTCGAGGGCGGTCAGGTCCTCGGTGGGCGCGAAGTTGATGAGAGGGGCCACGACCGGGACGGCGCCCTGTGTCCGCAGCGTCGCCGCCACCGAGTCGCCCCATGGACCGCCCCGGGGAACGAGCACGCGCCACCCTGCCAAGGGCTTGGCGCTGGCGTCATCGGGATGCGATGTGGCGAT
Source organism: Microbacterium sp. SYP-A9085 (assembly GCF_009649635.1). GTDB lineage: Bacteria > Actinomycetota > Actinomycetes > Actinomycetales > Microbacteriaceae > Microbacterium. Next base: position 452,176 of record NZ_WJII01000001.1, read on the forward strand.
TGTCATCATGTGGTGTTCGGGGTTCGGTGTCGGTGTCCACGTCGGCCGCCCCACGTTCGAGCAGCCGACAGGCGTCTTCCACCCGGCGCGCGCAACGCGCGTTTCGGGTTCGCGCCGTCGGCAGCACTCGCACCATTGCCACTGCCTGACCTCTGAGCATACCCCGCGCGGCTGGATGCTGCGTCCGCGCCCGGTTTGCGGGCGGCCTCAGCGGGTGTAGAGCCGCACCACACCCCACACGGCGCCGCCGATGGCCGCCGCCGCACCGACCACGGCCAGCACCGCCATCCCGGGGTTGCGCCGCGCGAACGACTGCGCGCGGGCGATGCCCCGCTCGGTGGCGCCGGCCATACGCTTGGGGATGTTCGCCTTCACCTCGATGGCGGCCAGGGCAGCCTTCAGTTCGGCGCGCGCCTTTTCGACGGGGTCGTCGATCCCCACCGGCACCGCGGTGCGCGGGACGGGGACATCGGTGTCAGAACTCATCGGCGACATCCTTCACGATCTTCACGTCCCGGGCGGCGGCCGCCGCGGGGTTCTCGCGCCGCGTGAGCCTGCGGAAGCGCAGGATGCCCAGCAGCGCGAAGAAGGCGGCGATCACGAGCACGATTCCGAACACGACCAGCGCCGACAGCCAGACCGGCCACCAGGACGACAGTCCGGCGATGATGAACGTGAGCAGGGCCGGCACCGACCAGAACAGGAAGATCAGCCCGACGGCCATCCAGCCCGCGCCGATCCCGGCATCCTTCGCCGTCTTTCCCACCCATGCCTTCGCGGCGCCGATCTCCGCCACGATGAGGTTGCGGATGAGCTCGGGCAGTTCGCCGACGAGCGTCAGGAAGCCGTCGTCGGCACGATCGCGGAACGCCCATGCACGGCCCTGGGACCCGCGTGGTGCGGCCATCTCAGCTCCCGTCGCGGTCGCGGACCGGGTCCTGGGCGCGGGAATCCTGGCCGCGGGAGCTTGCCGCGCGGGTGATCTTCACGGCACCGTCCCAGAGCGCGGTGGGCAGGGCCATCGCGGCCATCCGGCCGGCGTCCTTGACCTTGTCGACCTGCTTCTGCACCGCCGGCTGGTTCCAGATCCTCTCGGCCTGCTCCTTGATCTGCTCGTAACGCTCCCGTCCTGCGCGCGTGCCCAGGACGTAGCCGGCGGCGAGCCCGATCGCCAGTCCGATTTTTCCCCTCATCGGATCTCCTCACCTAGTCGGTCTTCCCCAGGGTAACCCTGTATGCCATTTCCGGCATCCACTTGCGATGCGGCCGATCAGTCGCTAAAGAGCGCCCGCCGACGCAGGCGGTCGGCGGTCGCCGCCGCGTCGTCCGCGACCTGAGCGAGCCCGCTTCCCGACAGCCAGGCCCCGGTCGCGGCCAGGCGTGGAACGGCTTCGATGGCGTTGCGCCCCTGCGTGGCCAGCCGGCGGCGTCCGGTCACCGCGTGGGACGGCGCAAGCGTGAACCGCGCCCGATGCGCGGCACGGACCCGCTCGATGGCGACGCCGAACAGGGAGGCCGCCTCGGTCGCGGCCATCTCGGTCGCCGCGGCGTCGTCGAGGTCCGCGGTGGCGGGCGCGGTATCGGGCCCGCCGAACGCTATCCGGACCACGTGCCGGCCGTCGCCGATGCCCCACTTCGCCGTCAGATGCAGCGCCGCGGCGGCGGCGCGGGATCCCGGCAGCGCGAGCGCCTCGGCCCCGCGCGGATGCGCGTCCAGGCCCGGCGCGTCCACGACGAGTGTCACGGTCTCGATCGGGATGCCGCCGGACGGCGCGGTGTCGAGCGTCGGCACGACGGGGTTCAGCAGGGCGCGGGCGGATGCCTCGGGCGTGGCGACGATCACGGCGTCCGCCTCGAGGTCCTCGTCCACGGCGCGCACTGTCCACCGGTCGCCTGGCGGCTCGAGGGCGGACACGGATGTCGCGACGCGGATCTCGGCGCCCGCGGCGCGCAGCTGCGCCTCGAGTGCGTCCACCAGGCGCGACATCCCGCCCTCCACCGACCGGATCGCGGATCCCCCGCGCTGTGCGCGCAGTGTCGCGACCGCCCCGGACAGCGATCCGGTGCGGGTGAGCGCGGCGTTCAGCCCCGGCGCGGCCGCGTCGACGTCGATGTCGTCGGGCTCGGCGCCGTACACGCCGACGGCGAGCGGGGCGACCAGCCGGTCCAGGACCTTCTGCCCCATCCGGGTGCGCACGAGCACGGACAGCCGCCGCTCGTGTCCGATCGTCAGCGGCGGCCGCAGCCGGTCGAGGTAGGCGCGCCACGTGCCACCGGTGCCGAGGATCGCCTGGGCCTCGTGGCCGAACATGTTCTCGGGAATGCCGAGGAGAGTGTCCTCCGGCAGCGGCGCGGCATCCTCCCCACCGCCGGTGCCGACGACCCACCGGGTCTCGGTGGCCGGGGCGATCAGGGCGCCGGCGAGCCCGAGCTCGTCGACGAGCCGGGCCAGCCTGCCGCGGCTCGCGAAGCAGTCGGCGCCGGTGTCGACGCGGATGCCGTCCAGCTCCACGGTGGACACCGTGCCGCCGAGACGCCCGGATGTCTCGAAGACCGTGACTTGGAGCCCGACCTTCGTGCACTCCAGGGCTGCCACCAGGCCCGCGATGCCCCCGCCGATCACGGCCACGCGCACGCGGCCGGCCTGGTCGGCGAGCTCATCCAGCGGGACGTGGTCGTTCGGGCTCACGCCTCCATCCTCCCATTCCGCCGTAGCATCGACGTGTGACCGGCTTCGTCTTCAACCCGACGCGAGGCGACGCGGCGGCGGCCGCCGACGACATGGCTCCCCGCGACCTGGTGGACCGCCCCGACATGTTCGGCCGCTGGGGCAAGCCGATGCGGGCCGCCGCCGGCATCGACCCGGCCGATGCCCGCTTCATCGCCGCCAACCTGCAGCACTGGGTCGCCAACGCCATCCGCGAGGAAGTGCTCATGCGGCGCACGAATCTCGCGACCCTGCTGCCCACGCTCGCGGTGACCTCGCCGGAGATGACGCTCGACCGCGTCTCGCGGCTGCAGCACGGCGACGAACCGATGCGCCTGGCCGACCTGCTGGTGTGGGCGCGGACGTTCGACGCCGTGCGCGACATCCTCACCTCCGCGTTCGGCGACGCGACCCGCGCGCCGGTGTCCACGACGCCGCCGGCGGAGGGCGGCATGGGACCGATCGTGACGACCGGGATGGCCCGCAGGCGGGCGGCTACTGCAGAGCCGACGTGAGCCGGGCGAGGTTGTCGAGCACGGTGGAGCGCAGCGGCTGCTGACGCCATTCCTCGAGCGTCAGCTCGCGGCTGAGCCGCCGGTACTTCTCCTCGATCAGGCGCATCTCGGCGACGAACTCCTCGCCGCGCACGAGCATCGATATCTCCAGGTTCAGACCGAACGAGCGCATGTCCATGTTGCTGGATCCGATGATGGCGACCTCGTCGTCGATCGTCATCGACTTGGAGTGGAGGATGAACGGCTTCCGGTACATCCAGATCTTCACCCCGGCCCGCAGCAGCGCCTCATAGTAGCTGCGCTGCGCGTGGTAGACCACGGCCTGGTCGCCCTCTTCGGACACGAAGAGCTCGACCTGCAGGCCGCGGTGACACGCGGTGGTCACCGCGAGCAGCAGCGCCTCGTCGGGCACGAAGTACGGGCTGACGATGATGATCCTGCGCTGCGCGTAATAGAGCAGGGCGAGGAACAGCCTCAGGTTGTTGTCGAACCGGAACCCGGGGCCGCTGGGCACTATCTGACAGTCCAGGTCGCCCCGGGACGGCGGCGGGATCTCGAACAGCTTGATCTCGTCCTCGAGCGTCTCGCCGGTCTCGCTGTACCAGTCGGACAGGAACACGGCGCCGATGGAGGCCACGACCGGGCCCTGGACGCGCACCATGAGGTCGACCCAGTGCAGGCCGCGGCGGATGTTCCTGCGCAGGTTGTACGTCGAGTCGATGACGTTCTGCGATCCCATGAACGCCGTCTCGCCGTCCACGACCAGCAGCTTGCGGTGGTTGCGCAGGTCGGGCCGCTGATACTTCCCGCGCAGCGGCTGCACCGGCAGCATCAGCCGCCAGCGCGCCCCCATCGCCGTGAGCCGCTTCAGCGTGCGCCGGTAGTACGGCTTGCCGCGGTTGGCCCAGTGGTCCAGCAGCACGCGCACCACCACGCCGCGCCGGGCGACCTCTTCCAGCGCCTGGAAGAAGTCCTCGGTCGTGGCATCCGTCAGAAGGATGTAGAACTCGACGTGCACGTACTTCTTCGCGCCGCGGATCGCGGCCGCCATAGCGGCAAGGCTCTCGGCATACTCCGAGATGAGGTGCGCCTCGTTGTCGCCGGCCAGCGGCATCGAGCCGAGCTTGCGGTTCATCCTCACCATCGTGGTGAACCAGTCCGGGGCGTGCGGGCGCAGCGACCCGAAGTCCAGGTGCGAGCTGGTCTCGTGGATGTAGTCGTTGATGGCGTCCTGCTTGCGGCGGCGCTTGCGCGGCAGACGCGGCGTGCCGATCAGCAGGAAGAGGAACACGCCGATGAAGGGGATGAAGTAGATCGCCAGCAGCCACGCCATGGCCGCGGTGGGGCGCCGGTTGCGGGGCACGACGATGATCGCCGCGATCCGGATCGCGATGTCGACGACCAGGATGGCGATCGGCCACCACGTCAGGATGAGCGACATCCGGCGGTCCCCTTCCCCCGAAACCTCGCTCCAGCGTAGTGGGGGCGTCCGCAGCCCGGCGAACCCGAGCGAGCGGGCGGGTCGGGCCTCAGCGGCCGGCGGCGGAGGACGCCTGACCGGAGCCGGTCGCGTCGGGCGTGAGCGCCGGCGGCAGACCGCGCCGGGCGCGCTCCTCGGCCTCGATCTTCGCGTAGACGCGGCGCTCGTTGCGGTCCATGTGGACGACCGCGCGAAGGATGAACAGGAACAGCCCCAGCACCACGATGGTCGGGATGATCGACCAGAACGCGGCGACCCAGAAGTTGTCCATGCCCCCATGGTACCGGCGGCCAATCGGCGTCGGCTGTGGGCTACTTGACCAGCGGGAACAGGATCGTCTCGCGGATCCCGAGCCCCGTGATCGCCATCAGCAGGCGATCGATGCCCATGCCCATGCCGCCCATCGGCGGCATCCCGTGCTCCATCGCCCGCAGGAAGTCCTCGTCGATGCGCATCGCCTCGAGGTCGCCGGCGGCGGCCAGCGTCGCCTGCGCGACGAACCGCTCCCGCTGGATCACGGGGTCGATGAGCTCGGAGTACCCGGTGGCCAGCTCGAACCCGCGCACGTAGAGGTCCCACTTCTCGACGACGCCGGGGGTCGAGCGGTGCTCGCGCACCAGCGGGCTGGTATCGACGGGAAAGTCCATCACGAACGTGGGCCGGGTCAGCGACCCCTTCACGAAGTGCTCCCACAGCTCCTCCACCCACTTGCCGTGGGTGGGGTGCGGCGGCTCGGCGACGCCTTCCCGGGCGGCCAGCGCGCGCAGGTCGTCGACGGATGTCTGCGGGGTGATCGTGACGCCGGATGCCGCGGACAGCGACGCGTACATCGAGATGCGGTCCCACTGTCCACCGAGGTCGTACACGGTGCCGTCGGCCCAGGTCACGGTCGTGGAGCCGGCGACCGCGATCGCCGCGTTCTGGATGAGCTCCTGGGTGAGGTCGGCGATCCCGTTGTAGTCGCTGTAGGCCTGGTAGGCCTCCAGCATCGCGAACTCGGGGCTGTGCGTGGAGTCGGCGCCCTCGTTGCGGAAGTTGCGGTTTATCTCGTAGACCCGGTCGATGCCGCCGACCGCCGCGCGCTTCAGGTACAGCTCGGGGGCGATGCGCAGGTACAGCTCGGCGTCGAAAGCGTTCGAATGCGTGACGAACGGGCGGGCGGAGGCGCCGCCGTGCTGGATCTGCAGCATCGGGGTCTCGACCTCGATGAACTCATGCTCGGCGAACGTGCGACGCAGGCTCGCGTTCACCTGCGCGCGGGCGCGGACGGTGTGCCGCGCCTGATCGCGGACAATGAGATCGAGGAAGCGGCTGCGGACGCGACCCTCCTCGCTGAGCTCGGTGTACAGATTCGGCAGCGGCAGCAGCGCCTTGGACGCCATGGCCCAGTGGGCGACCATGATCGACAGCTCGCCGCGCCGGCTAGAGATCACCTCGCCCCGCACATACACGTGGTCGCCGAGGTCGACGAGCTCCTTCCAGCGCTGCAGCGAGTCCTCGCCGACCCCAGCGAGCGAGACCATGGCCTGGATGCGGCTGCCGTCGCCGGACTGCAGCGACGCGAAGCACAGCTTGCCGGTGTTGCGGCTGAACACGACGCGGCCGGCGACCGCGGCGATGACGCCGGTCTCGGCGCCGGGCTCGAGGTCCGGGAACCGCGTCCGCAGGGAGGGGATCGTGTCGGTGATCGGCACGGTGACCGGATACGCGCCGCCGGCGGCATCCGCGCGCTCGGCGATGAGCCGCTCCCGCTTGGCCATGCGCACAGCCTTCTGCTCGATGACATCCTCATCGGAGGCGTCGGCGGGCGCGGATACGGGGGTGTCGGTCATGCGGCAGGGCTCCTCGGGAAAGACGCGGTCCAGTCTATCGGCGCGGCGCGGGGTGCCCGGAGAGAGCCGGCGGCGCGACACTGGTAGCGGAGGCAATGCATGAGCCGGCGATGGCACCGCATGCGGACGGCGACCGCCCTCGGCGTGCTCACCATCGGCCTCGCCGCCTGCACACCGGTCCCAGCGCCCGACGCTTCACCGTCGTCGACGCCGCTCGACGGCATCCGCGTCTCCCCCACCGCGGACGGGACACCGGCCACGCCGATCCAGCACCTCGTCGTGATCTTCGGCGAGAACGTGTCGTTCGATCACTACTTCGGCACGTATCCGGTTGCGGCGAACACCGACGGCACCACGTTCCACGCAGCATCCGACACCCCACGGGCCGACACCCTGATCACGTCCGGGATGCTGACGCACAACCCGAACGCGTCCCGCCCGCATCGCCTGTCCTCTGGGCAGGCGCTGACATGCGACCAGGACCACGGGTACACCGACGAGCAGGCTGCGATGAACGCCGGCCGGTTGGACCGCTTCGTCGAGCACACCTCACGGGACTCGTGCATGGGCGCTTTCGGTGAACCAGGGCTGGCCATGGACTACTACGACGGGAACACCGTCACCGCGCTGTGGAACTACGCTCAGCGGTTCGCGATGAGCGACAACTCGTGGGACACGGTGTTCGGACCCTCCACCCCCGGGGCCGTCGACCTCATCTCGGGTCAGACCTGGGGGGCCACCCTCACCGACCCGCACACCGGCGCGGTCGTGCGCGATCCCGCACGCGCGGCGGCCCCCGACGACACCGGCCGGGGGACGCTGATCGCCGACGTCGACCCGGCGTTCGACGACTGCAGCCGCACATCCGCTCCCCTGGGCCGGTTCCCGGCATCCGCTCACACGATCGGGGACCTGCTGTCGGCCGCGCACGTGACCTGGGGCTGGTTCTCTGGCGGCTTCCGGCCGACGGCCCCGTGGAACGCGGCCACCGGCGCGCCGGCACGGTGCGACGCGAGCCGCAGAAACATGGGTGGCGGCCGCATCACCGACTACGTGCCGCACCACGAGCCGTTCCAGTACTACCCGTCGACCGCGAACCCGCACCACCTGGCTCCGACGTCGGCCGCGATGATCGGGCACGACGATCGCGCGCATCACCAGTACGACCTGACCGACTTCGACGTTGCGCTGCGCGGAGGGAACCTGCCGGCGGTGTCGTTCCTGAAGGCGCCGGCCGCCCAGGACGGACATGCCGGATCCTCGGATCCGCTGGACGAACAGCGTTTCCTGGTGGAGACGCTGAACCGGCTGCAGACGTCGCCGCTGTGGGCGACGACAGCGGCCGTCATCGCCTACGACGACTCCGACGGCTGGTACGACCATGTCCCTCCCACGATCCTCAACGCGTCGCGGTCGTCCCTCGACGCGGCCATCTGCGCCGATGCGACGGCCCCGGTGATCGACGGCCAGGTGGGCCGCTGCGGCCCCGGCCAGCGGCTGCCGCTGCTCGTGATCTCCCCGTACGCGCGGCCCGGGGCCATCGACCACGCGCCGACCGAGCAGACCTCGATCCTGCGCTTCATCGAGGACAACTGGTGCACCGGCCGGATCGGCGGCGGCAGCTTCGACGTGCGCGCCGGAACACTGGACGGGCTGTTCGACTTCACCGCCCCGCCGCGCATGGCACCGCTGCTACTGAACTCCGACGGGTCGGCCGAGGGCTGATCCGCGCCTCGACTCACCCCGGTTTGGGGCGGATCCGGGATGTCGGAGGTCAGGGTGCCAGGTCGGCGGGGTCGGCCGGGTCCCCGGGCTCGGCGAGGGCCTCGTCGACGCTGGAGTGCACGATCGTGGACAGGAACGCGCGCGGGTTCTCGATGCCGGCGGATGCGAGCAGGTCGGCGGCCTGCCGCACTATCGAGCGGGAGAACTGGGTCGCGGTGGCGATCGCCTCGGCGTACGCGGGGCGGTCGGCGTCGGCCACCACCACCGGTTCGCAGCCGAGCTCGACGGCCAGCGCCTGAGCGATCGGAAGCACAGCCGGCGGCGCGGTGACGCCGGCGAACGCGTCGGTGAGCTGTCTCAGGTCCATCGAGGTGCCGGTGAACGTTATCGCCGGGTGGATGGCCAGCGGGATCGCGCCGCACGCGAGAGCGGGCGCCAGCACGTCCAGCCCGAACCCGGGATCGGTGTGCACCACGAGCTGGCCTATCTGCCAGGCCTTCAGCTCCGCGAGCCCCGCCACGAGCCCCGGCAGCTCGTCGTGCGGTACCGCCAGCACGACGAGCTCGGCACGGCGGAGGATCTCAGGGGTGGCCAGGAACGGCACCCCCGGCAGCACGGACTCGACACGGTCGTCGTCGGAGCCGTGCGTGACGCCGACCACCGCGTGCCCGGCGCCGGCCAGGGCCGCGCCGATCACGGGCCCCACCCGCCCGGCGCCGATGATCCCGACCCCGAGTCGTCCGTCGCGCGTCACGTTCCGCTTCCCTCCCCCGCCCAGCGGTGGCTGCGGTCGAACGTCCCGGCCACGATGGCGGCGGCCTCGGTCTGCGCGAAGACGGCGAGCGCGGCATCCCGGTCCACTGCGTGCAGCCGCCCGGATACCCGCCCGGCGATGGTGTGGGCGTGCACGGCGGCGACCCCCAGCGCCCGGTCCAGCGGACCCTGCGTCACCCCGACGCTCTGCAGCCGCGCCAGCGGGATGATCGCGAGGCTGCGCCAGACGGCGCCGCGGCGCAGGAACAGTGCGGGGCCGGACAGCTGGAACCCGTTGCGGCGCCATGACAGCGGCCGCAGCCACCGGGCGCGGTGCGGCGTGTTCGTGTACGGATCGCCGGCACGCGGGCCGAGGATGCCGTCCTCGAACACGAGGGGCCATTGCTGCTCGGGCATGCCCGGCAGCAGCAGTCGCAGGACGCGCTCGACATCCGACCGGTCGCCGACCGGCAGCACCTCGGCGAACTGGTCCTGCTCCCCGGACGACGCGCTCTTGCCGCTCATCCGGTTCACCCGCACGGACCACCAGCCGGCCGGACGCCACATCAGCGGCTGATGCACCTCGACGGCGTGAATGCGACCGGGCGGCAGGATCTCGGTCACCGTGGTGAAGAGGCCGTATGTGATGCGCACGCCGTCCGGCGTCGGCGCAATCGCGTAGCGCAGCGCCTTCACGACCGACCGCACCAGGACGGCGCCGAAGCCCAGGAACATCGGCACCACCGTGAACAGGATCCACGGCGTTTCGGCGATCGAGGCCCAGATCGCCGCGACCACGAGGGCCAGCAGCACGACGGTGCCGCCGCGCAGCACGCGCGACAGCACGAGCCGGACCACCGGGATCGCCACCACCGAGGCCGTCTCGGCGACCGGCGCCTCCGCGCCGAGCACGAGTCCGGTGACGGCGTCGGTGACGACGGATGTCGCGGCCGCCACCCGGGATCCGGGGGCAGCGGCATCCTGCACCCGCGCCTGCGCCAGCCGCCGCCCCGACGCGAGCCGGAGGATGTCGGCGCGCACGGCCTCCGCGTTGGAGGTGGAGAGGTACTCGAGTTTCACGTTGGAGTCCGAGCCCGCCCCCACCACCTCGAGCTTGGCCATCCCGCACAGCCGCGCCAGCATCGGGCGGGTCAGGTTGACGCCCTGCACGCGGTCCAGGGGGGCGCGGCGGTGGCTGCGGAACAGCACGCCCTGACGCACTTCGACGTCGTCGCCCGTGATCCGGAACGTGTGGAACCGCCATGCGAGGTGGAAGATCCCGATCAGCACGAGCGCGACCACGAGCACCGCCACCAGCGCCCACAGCACGAGGTTGTGCGAGATCAGGAAGTCGATGGGATCGCCGGATCCCTCGACATCCACGTCGGCGGGCACGACCTCGCGCAGGAAGAAGTCGACGATCCGCTCGCGCAGGTTCGAGATCACGATGCCGGTGACGATCACGAGGACCAGACCGCCGCGGAACAGCGGGGTCAGCGGGTGCATGCGGTGCCACTCGCCGTCGCTGAGCGGGGACCGCGCGGCCGGCAGCGGGGCGGCCGGGGCCGGCGGGACGGGGGTGGTCATAGGCCGGTCCGGCGGGTCTCGGCGACGGCGATGAGGGTGTCGCGCAGGCGCTCGGCGGCATCCTGGGTGAGCCCCGGGATCACGACGCCGGTGGATGCCGCGGCCGTGACCAGCCGGAGCTGCGCGATCCCGAATGCGCGGTCGAGGGGTCCGTGCGTGATGTCCACCAGCTGCATCCGGCCGTAGGGCACCGCGACCATGCGCTGCCACAGGATGCCGCGGCGGAAGACGAGGTCGTCGGCGCGCAGCTGGTATCCGAACGAGCGCGCCTGCCGCGGCGTGATCAGGGCGGTCCAGGCCAGGACCACGGCGGCCACGCCGCCGGGGACCCACGGCCACGGCGCCTGCGAGACGAGCGAGAGCACGACGGCCGCGGCGAGGACGATGACCAACAGCGCGGTGACCGAAATGAGCCGAACCCATACGTACGACCGCGCCAGCTGGTGCCAGGTGCCGTCGCCCAGGGGCAGCCGCCGGTCGCTGCGCGGCTGCGGGATGCCGGTGAAAGTGCGCTCGTCGAGGACGGGGGCGGCGTTGTCAGCGTTCGGCGTGGGAGCCGCCGAGGTGGGGCCCGTCGTCGGGTCCGTCTCCGGGGTGTTCGTCATCGTCGTCCTTCCGGATCGTGCACAGGTGCTCGGCGATCAGGCCTGCCGCGACCAGGGCCGCCGCGCACACGACCGTCGCAATCTGCGCGCCCATCGAGCCTAGCGACGGGTCGGCGGGCCGCGTCGCGAGGAACAGGATAAGGCCGAGCCCGAGGCCGCCGAACAGCGCGCCGAGCAGGCTCGACGCCTTCGCGAGGATCGCTATCCGCACGGCGCGGAACGGGTTGACCGGGCCGCCCGCGGTGCCGAGCGTGGCGCGACGGATGGGGACCGCGAGGGCCACGATGACGACTCCCAGCAGCAGCAGCAGGACCGGCAGCGACACCATCGGGGTGAACGTCGATCGGCCGGCCGCCGTGAGCAGCTGGTCCAGCAGATAGCCGGCGCCGGCGCCGAGGACGGCGGCGATCACCAGGGAGACGGGGTGCGTGCGCTTCATGCGTCCGCCTGCAGCCGGGCCAGCAGCTCCTGCACCCGGCCGGATCCGGGCAGCTGCGCGTCCGCGTCCAGCGCGAGCCACGGCTCGAGGACGAACGTGCGCTCGGCCGCTCGCGGATGCGGAAGGGTCAGATCCGGGGCGTCGCTGCGCACCGCGCCGTACGCGACGATGTCGAGGTCGAGCGTGCGGTCGCCCCACCGCTCGGCGCGCACGCGCCCGTGCCGCGCCTCCACGGCGTGCAGCGCGTCCAGGAGCCGCCAGGGCGCGAGCCGGGTGCGCAGCAGCGCGACGGTGTTCAGGTAGGCGGGGGCGGCGGCATCCGGCCCATCCAGCTTGACGGCGACGGATGAGATCGGCGGGGCGACCCGGACCTCGTCGGTCAGCGGCAGGGCGCGCAGGTCTTCGACGGCGGCGTCGATCGTCGCGGCGCGGTCCCCGAGGTTCGCGCCGATCGCCACCACGACGGGCACGCCCGGCCGGTCGGGGCGGAACCCCTGGGCGAGCCGACGGCTCATACGCCCTCCCGGCGGCGGCGGATCGTCACCGTGACGTCGTCGAACGGGACGGTGATCGGGGCGTCTGGCTTGTGCACCGTGACGTCGACGCCCTGGACCCCCGCGAACGGCAGCACCGTGTCGGCGATGCGCGTGGCGAGCGTCTCGATGAGGTCCACCGGCTCGCCGGTGACTATCGCCGCGACCGCTTCGGCGACGTCGCCGTAGTGCACGGTGTCGGTGACGTCGTCGGATGCCGCGGCCGGCCGGATGTCCACCCACAGTGTGAGGTCGACCACGAAGATCTGGCCCTCGCGCCGCTCGTGCGGGAAGACGCCGTGGTAGCCGAAGGAGCGCAGGCCGTGCAGGGTGATCTCGTCCAGCTCGTCCATCAGCCCCTCCATGCCGCGGCGACCCGCAGCGCATCACGGGTCGCGGCGACGTCGTGCACGCGCACGGCCCACACGCCCGCCTGCGCGGCCAGGACGCTGGCCACCGCCGTGGCGAGGTCGCGCCGGCGCTCGGTGGCCTCGCCGGCTCCGTCGGCCTCGAGCAGCTCCGCGAGGAACCGCTTGCGGCTCGTGCCGACCAGCACCCGCGGGCCCACCCCGACGAGGGCCGGCAGCCCGCGCAGCATGTCCCAGTTCTGGCTGCCGTGCTTGGCGAAGCCGATCCCCGGGTCCAGGATGATCCGGGCGGGGGGGATGCCGGCGGCCGCGGCGGCCTCCATCCTGTCCACGAGCTCGCCCACGACATCCCGGGCGACGTCCGTGTACTGCGCGTGCGCGTACATGTCGTCGGAGTGGCCGCGCCAGTGGCTGATCACCAGATCCACGTGGCACTCCGCCGCGACGCGCAGCATGTCCTGGTCGGCCAGTCCGCCGGCGACGTCGTTGATGATGCGGGCACCGGCCTCGACGGCGGCCCGCGCGGTCTCCGCGTGCATGGTGTCCACGCTGACCACGGCGCCCGCCGCGGCCAGCTCCCGGATCACCGGCAGCACGCGCTCCCGCTCGAGCGCCGGGTCGATGCGCACGGCGCCGGGACGGGTGGACTCCCCGCCGATGTCGAGGATGTCGGCGCCGTCGGCGACGAGTTCGAGGCCGTGCGCGATGGCGGCCTCCGCCTGCAGGTAGCGCCCGCCGTCGCTGAACGAGTCCGGCGTCACGTTCACGGCGCCCATGATGAGGGTCATCCACTCTCCCTTCCCAGGAGGCCCACCAGTTCGGCGCGCGCCGCGGGCTCGGCGAGCGCCCCGCGGGCGGCGATCGTCACGGTCGAGGCGACGGTCTGCGTGCCGCCGCGCATCGTGACGCATTCGTGCACGGCATCCAGCACCACGAGCACGCCCCGGCAGTCCAGCGCCTGGTCGATGGCGTCGGCGATCTGCTCGCCGAGGCGCTCCTGGACCTGGGGCCGGGCGGCGAGGATGCCGACGACCTTCGGCAGCGCTCCCAGGCCCACCACCTGCGCGCCGGGCAGGTACGCGATGTGCGCGCGGCCGGCGAACGGCAGCAGGTGGTGCTCGCACATCGAGCGGAACCGGATGTCACGCAGCATCACCGCGCCGGAGGGCATCGTGTGCGGCGCAGGGCCGGACGACACCGCGATGGTGTGCGCGAGGGGGGCGGTGGCGTCCTCGCCGACGCCGGCGTAGAACTCGGCGAAGGCGTCGGCGACGCGCTGGGGTGTCTGGCGAAGGCCGGGCCGGTCGGGGTCCTCGCCGATCGCGACGAGGAGCTCCCGCACCAGCGCGCCCACGCGCTCACGGTCGACGGCCATGCGCCGACTCTACGCGGTCGCGGGGCGGGCCTGCCCGCTGGGCCGGCGACGCGGCGCCTTGGCCGCGGGCTCCGCCTCCACCGAGGCGGCGATGCCGGCGGGCTGGCGCGGGACGTCGACGGGCGGCAGTGCCGACACCGGCCGGTCCTCGCTGGAGAGCCACTGCGGCCGCTCCGGCAGCTTCGTGACGTCCTGGAAGATGTCGGCGATCTCCAGGTGGTCGAGCGTCTCCTTCTCCAGCAGCGACAGGGCGAGCCGGTCGAGGATCTCGCGGTTCGCGTTGAGCACCTCGTACGCCTCGTTGTGCGCCTGCTCGAGGAGGGCCCGCACCTGCTCGTCGACCCGCTCGGCCATCGTCTCGGAGAAGTCGCGGCCGTGGCCCATGTCGCGGCCGAGGAACATCTCCCCGGAGGACTGGCCGAGCTTGACCGGGCCGACCGCGACGGTCATACCGTACTCGGTGACCATCTTGCGGGCGATGCTGGTGGCCTTCTCGATGTCGTTGGAGGCGCCGGTGGTCGGGTCGTGGAACACTATCTCCTCGGCGACGCGTCCGCCCATCGCCCACGCCAACTGGTCCTGCAGCTCGTTGCGGGTGATGGAGTACTTGTCATCCAGCGGCATCACCATCGTGTAGCCGAGGGCCTTGCCGCGCGGCAGGATGGTGATCTTGGTGACCGGGTCGGAGTGGTTCATCGCCGCCGCGGTGAGGGCGTGACCGCCCTCGTGGTACGCGGTGATGAGCTTCTCCTTGTCCTTCATCACGCGGGTGCGGCGCTGCGGGCCGGCGATCACGCGGTCGATGGCCTCGTCCAGGGCCCGGTTGTCGATCAGCTGCGCGTTCGAGCGGGCCGTGAGCAGCGCGGCCTCGTTCAGCACGTTGGCGAGGTCGGCGCCCGTGAAGCCGGGGGTCTTCCGCGCCACGACCTCCAGGTCCACGCTGTCGGCCAGCGGCTTGCCGCGGCCGTGCACCTGCAGGATCTTCAGCCGCCCCTGCAAATCCGGCGCGTCCACGCCGATCTGCCGGTCGAAGCGGCCCGGGCGCAGCAGCGCCGGGTCGAGGATGTCGGGACGGTTCGTGGCCGCGATGACGATGACGTTCGCCTTGGGGTCGAAGCCGTCCATCTCGACGAGCATCTGGTTCAGCGTCTGCTCGCGCTCGTCGTGCCCGCCGCCCAGGCCCGCGCCGCGGTGCCGGCCGACGGCGTCGATCTCGTCGATGAAGATGATGGCCGGCGCGTTCTCCTTGGCCTGGTTGAACAGGTCGCGCACGCGGCTGGCGCCGACGCCGACGAACATCTCGACGAAGTCGGAGCCGGAGATCGAGTAGAACGGGACGCCGGCCTCGCCGGCGACGGCGCGCGCGAGCAGTGTCTTGCCGGTGCCGGGAGGGCCGTACAGCAGCACGCCCTTCGGGATCCGGGCGCCCACGGCCTGGAACTTGGCCGGGTCCTTGAGGAAGTCCTTGATCTCCTCGAGCTCCTCGATCGCCTCGTCCGCCCCGGCGACGTCGCCGAACGTGACCTGCGGCATCTCCTTCGTCACGAGTTTCGCGCGCGACTTGCCGAACTGCATGACCTTGCTGCCGCCGCCCTGCGCGGAGGACAGCAGGAACCAGAACAGCACACCCAGCAGCAGCATCGGCAGCAGCAGCGAGAGGAAGCCGTCGAACCAGCTCGGCTGCGGCACCGCGTCGTTGTAGCCGCTCTTGGGCGCGGCGGCCGTGATCGCCTCGACCACCTGGTCGGCGCGCGCGGACACGTAGTAGAACTGCACGTCGCTGGCGTCCTCGTACGGCGTCGACAGCGACATGTCCACGCGCTGGTCGCCGTCGGTGTTCAGCACCTTGATGACGGTGCCGCCCTTGAGCAGGTCGAGCCCCTGCTGCGTCGTGATCTGCTTGGCCCCGCCGAGGCTGGAGATGAGCGAGAAGCCCACGATCAGCAGGACCCCGATGAGCAGCACGTACATCAACGGGTTGCGGGAGATCTTCTTGAAGTCCATGGTGGGGCTGGCCCCCGGGCCCTTTCGTCGCGGTCCGCACGCGCGCGGACTGTGGTTTCAGGGTATCGCGCGCGCATTGTGGGGCGTCTGTGCATTCGCCCACGGCGTACTGGATATGCGGATGCCGCCCGGACCGCAGGCCGGACGGCATCCCGGGTCGTTCAGTCCTCGCGCGGGCGGTCGTACCGGGCCGACAGCGCGGCCAGGGCCAGCGCGGCGACGAGCAGCCCGACATCGCGCAGCGCGATGTCCCAGCCGCCGTTGCCGGCCGTCACCAGGTTGACGATGATGCCGAGCAGCCAGGCCGCCACGACGTACGCCGACCAGCGCGGACGCACGGCGATGCCGATAGCGGCGATGATCTCGATCACGCCGACGAGGTACATGGTGCCCTGCGCGCCCAGGGGCGAGATGTTCGCGATCCACGGGGCGAGGTAGCTCGGCCAGTCGACCATCAGGTTCGTGAACTTGTCGATGCCCATGAGCAGGGGCAGGATGATGAACCCTGCCCGCAGAATCCAGAACGCCGTGAATGCGGGGTCTGTGCGCAGCCGCTGCCCGAACGTCAGCTGTGACGTTCCCGATCCGGTGGCTGTTGCCATGTCTCCTCCTTGGTCGATGACGAGACCCATCTATAAATAAGATCTCTGCGTATAGATGTACTCGCCTCGGCGGTCCACGTCAAGCACGACGACGGCGGCATCCGGTGATCGGATGCCGCCGTCGGAGTTCGGGAGGGCTCAGCTGTAGACGTGCGGGGCGAGGATCGCGACATCCCGCACGTTGCGGTACTGCTCGGCGTAGTCCAGGCCGTACCCGATGACGAACTCGTTCGGGATGTCGAAGCCGACGTACTTGCAGTCCACGCGGACCTTCGCGGCCTCGGGCTTGCGCAGCAGCGCGAACACCTCGACGGATGCCGCGCCGCGGGAGGCGAAGTTCTCCAGCAGCCAGCTCAGGGTCAGGCCGGAGTCGATGATGTCCTCGACGATCAGGACATGCTTGTCGTGGATGTCGGTGTCCAGGTCCTTGCGGATCTGCACGACGCCGCTGGACTTGGTGCCGCTGCCGTAGGACGAGACGGCCATCCAGTCCATCGGCACGACATCCGGCAGCGCGCGGGCGAAGTCCGCCATCACCATGACGGCACCCTTGAGCACGCCCACCAGCAGCAGGTCGCGGCCCGCGTAGTCCGCCGCGACCCGGGCGGCGATCTCGTCGAGCTTGGCTCGGATCTGCTCCTCGGTGACGAGGACTTCGGTGATCTGATCGGAGATGTCCGCCGCGCGCATGCCTCGAGTCTACGTGGGCCGCACGCCCGGCCCCGCGGCGAAGACGATCCGGCCGTCGACGCGGCGCGCACTGCACCCGGGCAGGTCGATGGGGCCCTGCCCGGCCCAGTCGGTGACCAGGCGCCCCACCTCGACGGTCTGCGTGCGGGTCAGGCTCTGCCCGAACTCGCTGGCCACCACGTGCCGGATGATCCGGTGGCGCAGCGCCGCGGGGTTCGCGGCGAGCGCGGCGACCGAGACGGCGATGCCGGCCTCGGCGTGCTCGACGATGTCCTCGATCGTCTCCTCAATCATCGCGGCGAAGGCCGCGGCATCCTCCCGCAGCTGCTCCGCGGTGCGGGCGAGGGCCAGCGCGACGCCGGGGCCGAGCTCCGCCTCGAGGACCGGCAGCACCGTGGTCCGCACGCGGACCCGGGCGTACGCGGGGTCGTCGTTCTGCGGATCGTGCCAGGGCTCGAGTCCCTGCGCCGCGCAGGCGGCCCGCGTCGCGGAGCGCGGCACGTCGAGGAACGGGCGCAGCAGCGGGATGCCGCCGAGCTCGGATGCCCGCGCCATGCCCTGCAGGCTGGCCGCGCCCGATCCGCGGGCGAGACCCAGCAGCACCGTCTCGGCCTGGTCGTCGCGGGTGTGGCCGACGAGCACGGCCGCGGCGTCCGCGTCCGCGGCGATGCGGGCGAGGGCGCGGTAGCGGGCGTCGCGGGCGGCGGCCTCCGGGCCGCCGGGCCCGGAGACGTCGACGCGCTCGATGCGCGCGTCCATGCCCAGCTCCTCGGCCTGGCGGGCGGCGGCCTCGGCGACCTCGGCGGATCCGGCCTGCAGGCCATGGTCGATGGTGGCGGTGATCAGCGTCATCCCGCGCTTGGGAGCTTCGAACGCCGTGGCGGCGGCGAGGGCCAGCGAGTCGGCGCCGCCGGACAGAGCCACGACGACGGCGCCGGGGCGGATGTCGGCGAGCGCCTCGCGCACCGCGAGGCGGGTCTGCGCGACGGCAGGGTCGAGTCCGGGGCGGTGCTCCACGATCACACGCTACGACCCGCCACTAGGCTTGTCACGGAATTCCCGCCATCGAAGGAGCACAAGCATGGGCGCGTACGACGCCGTCATCGAGATCCCGCGCGGCAGCCGGGTGAAGTACGAAGTCGACCACGAGACCGGGAACGTCCACCTCGATCGCATCCTCTACACGGTGTTCGGCTACCCCGCGGACTACGGCTTCTTCGACAAGACGCTCGGCGAGGACGGCGACCCGCTGGACGTGCTGCTGCTGCTGGACGCGACCCTGTTCCCCGGCGTGCACGTGACCGTGCGACCGGTGGCGGTGCTGAAGATGAGCGACGAGGCCGGCGGCGACGACAAGGTCGTCGCGGTGGTGGCGAAGGACCCGCGCTGGGCGCATATCCAGGACGTGGGCGACATCCCGGAGCACACGAAGAACGAGATAGCGCACTTCTTCGAGCACTACAAGGACCTCGAAGAGGGCAAGTGGGTCAAGGTGGACGAGTGGGCGGGCGCGGCCGAGGCCGAGCGACTGGTCGCCGAGGCCGCCGAGCGCTTCACGCACTGACGCGCGACTACACCGAGATGCCGCGGGCGGCCATGAACGGCACCGGGTTGACGGTGCGGCCGTTCACGTAGACCTCGAAGTGCAGGTGGCAGCCGAACGAGTTTCCGGTGTTGCCCTCGCTCGCTATCACCTGCCCCACCGTGACCTGCTGGCCGTAGCGGACGTGGATGCCGCCGTCGCGGATGTGGCCGTAGCCGGTGCCGATGCCACCGCCGT
This sequence comes from Microbacterium sp. SYP-A9085, assembly GCF_009649635.1. Lineage (GTDB taxonomy): Bacteria > Actinomycetota > Actinomycetes > Actinomycetales > Microbacteriaceae > Microbacterium. Next base: position 471,171 of record NZ_WJII01000001.1, read on the forward strand.
GGTCGATGCGGACGTAGTTGCCGTAGCCGCCGTTGTATCCGGCGTAGACCACGGTGCCCGAGTGCGCCGCGTAGATGTTGGTGCCGCAGCCGTCGGCGAGGTCGACGCCCTCGTGGAATCCGCTGGAGCAGTAGCTGTTGCCGCACTGCACGGTGCGCGGCCCGTATCCCGAGCTGTGCCAGCCGCCGTTGGGGCGGCACCAGCCGGAGCCGACGGGGCTCCCGCCGCCGCCGGACGGTGACCCGCCGTTCTTGGCCGCCTCCTCGGCGGCCTTCCTCGCGGCCTCGGCGGCCTTGCGTGCGGCCTCCTGCTCGCGGCGCTTGCGCTCCTCTTCGGCCTTGCGCCGCGCCTCTACGCCGGCCTTGTAACCGGCGACGGTCTTCGCGGTGGTATCGCGAAGCGCGGCGAGCTGGCCCTCGAGCTGGTCGAGGTGCGCGTTCTGGTTGTCGAGAGCGGCCTGGGCGGCGTCGGCGGCCTGCTGCGCGGCGACCATCTTCTGCTCGGCGATCTTCTGCAGCTTGTCGCGCTCCTCGCGCTTCTTCTTGGCGTTGTCGCTCAGGCTCTGCGCGGAGTCGCGCGCGGCGACCGCCTCGGCGTACACGGCGCGGTTGGACTCGAGGAGCTTGTCCATCGTGCCCAGGCGTGCGAGCAGGTCGTCGGCGCCGGCGGCCGATCCGGCGAGGAACAGCTGCAGCGAGGTGTTGTCCCCGCCGTTGCGGTAGAGCTGGGCGGCGACGCGACCGGCCTTGTTCGCGGCATCCTTGGCCACCGCGGCCTGATCGTCGGCCTGCGCCTGCAGGTCGTCGGCGCGGCGCGCGGCGTCGAGGTACTTCTCCTGCGCCGCGAAGTAGTCGCTGCCGCGCTGCTCGGCGAGCTGCTGGGCGCTGGCCGCGGCGTTCTTCAGGCCCTGGATGAGCCCTTCGATCTTGCGGATCTCGCCCTTCTTGGCGGTTTCGTTCGACTTCGCGCGCTGCACGTCGCCCCACGAAGGGTAGTCGGCGGCGTATGCGGCGGGCATCGTGGGGGCCACCGCGACACCCGCGGCGGCGACGCCGAGGATGCCGAGGGCGATAGCGCCGCGACGGCTGACGGCGTTCGGCCAGAGAGCGCGCTTCTCACGCGCGGAGGGTGCGCAGTCGCACTCCTCGGCCTCGACGGTTCGCTCGTCGATCACCGTGCCTCCTCATGATCTAGACACAACTCGCTCCACACTAACAACATCAGTCACAGATGCAACGATTTTCGGCGATTCCGCGTGCCTTTCTCTATCGTCCGCCGGCAGGCCCGTGTCATCCAGCACCCCGCTCGCGGGTCGCCCGAACGGGCTCCGGGTGGATTCGCGAATCCCCGGAGAATCTCTTATGCTTGAGCGTCGGCAAGCGTGTGCCCGCAAGGGCAGCCTGCACCCGGCCCCATCGTTTAGCGGCCTAGGACGCCGCCCTTTCACGGCGGTAGCACGGGTTCGAATCCCGTTGGGGTCACACTTTCCGATACAATTTCACAGTTCTGGCCCTGTAGCGCAGTTGGTTAGCGTGCCGCCCTGTCACGGCGGAGGTCGCGGGTTCAAGTCCCGTCAGGGTCGCTCCAAGCGACGGGCCCTTTCCGGAGGGCCCTTCGTGTAGGACGCGGCAGAGGTCCATCGGATGCCGCGCGGCTCTGTAGCTCAGTTGGTAGAGCGCACGACTGAAAATCGTGAGGTCACGGGATCGACGCCCGTCGGAGCCACTGAGACCCTCGCGTGGCTTCTACACGCGGGGGTTTCTTCATTTCCCTTGCAAACACAGGGATCGTGGGCTCCATCAGTCCTCTACGAAGGCGAAGTCGTGCCGGTCATCGCGGGCGCTTCACCCCCTTCGAGTTGACCTCTTGATTGGGCGTCGAAGAACGCCGACAACGGCTCAACGCTTCTTCGCGCAGCGAGTCGCCGCGTGTCGGCGTAGAGCTGCGTCACCATGAGCGACGAGTGCCCCAGTAGCGCCTGAACGTCTGGCGCCGGGAGCCCCGCATCGAAGAAGAACACCGCCGCCGTATGGCGCAGGTCATGCCAGTGCAATGCACGCTCACCGGGGGCAAACGACTTGACCACGTCGCGCTTCCGATGCCAGTCGAGCGCACGGCTCAGATTCTTCGAGCTGATGAAGCCGCCGCGCGGCCCCGTGAAGAGATAGTCGTGGATGCCCTTATCCGCTTCCGCTTCGCGCAGGATTGGGACGAACTGATCCACGACGGGAACTGTGCGCGTCCTGCGACCTTTGGTAGGCCCTACGACGACTTGTCCAGTGAGGCCGGGCGACACAGTACGAACGACGCTCAGGGTGCGCTCTTCCCAGTTCACGTCCGAGAGCCGGAGTCCCGCGACTTCCCCCAGACGACAGCCCGTGTACGCCATCGCCAGTACGAAGCGCCGGTATGGTCCCGAAGCAGGAAGCACCTCGAGCAGACGGCGGAACTCATCGCGAGTGAGGGCCCGAGCCGCCACATCGGACGCTTGCTGCCGACGCCGGTCAACGCCGATGCACGGATTTGACGCGATATAGCCGCCCTTCACTGCGACGCGGCACAGCGCTGACAGCACGCCGAGCGCGTCCGCCCGGGTGGATTCCGCTCCAGTCCAGTTCGCGAATGCTTCCTCGACATCCAGAGTGGTGATCGCGGAAATCGTCCGATCCGCGAACCACGGCTCAACCCGACGCCGCCATGCGTACGTGTACGCCCGTTGAGTGCCAGGCGCGATCTTCGAGAACACGACAGGCCGATAGCGAGCCCAGAGAGCACCGACCGTAGGTGGTGCAGTCGAGGAATCAGCTAGTCGCATATTGTGAGACTAGCTGCTTATCCTCCTAGACGCAATATATGCGACTAATCTTCTTTGCGCGGAGGATGACGCGCCGCAAACCCTGCCGCGAACTTCGCAGGGTCGAGGTCGATCCCTTCAAACTCGTACACGTCCGGATGCTCCCCGAATGCCTCACGGAACTGGGCAATCCGTCGATACATCTGCGATTTGGAGATCCCGAGGGCCTTCTGTGTGTTCTCGAACCCTCCGCACAGGTGCCACATCAGCCAGAAGCCGATCAGGTCGAGCACGCGAGCACCCACGTAGCCGCGCAACATCTGACGTAGCTCTGGGAACGCCCCGAACAGACGCTTGTTCGCCGCCTTGTTGACCTTGTAGTACGTCTCGTAAGCCGACTCGAGCGCAGACTTGGCGCGGCCCTCCCCTTCGGGCGAGGGCATACGCTCAGATCGAAAGTCAGCCATCGAGAGACCCCCTAGTCGCGACCTACGGGACTACACCCTACGGCACGCTTCTGACACTGTCGGTTGCCCGCCGCCTGCGGGAGAGATCGTCTCCCGAAATCTTCTACACAGGATCAAGAAAGACCACATGCCAGCTCCTACCGCATCCAAGCTCACCAGCGCATGGAACGCCGCCCGCCATCAACCCAACGGTTGGCCTCAGTTTCTGCAGGCCATAAACATCCAGGGTCTCCGTGGCTGGCGAGGCGAAACCGTCGACTTCCGCTATCCGGTAGTCGCCATCGCCGGTGTCAATGGAGCTGGGAAGAGCACCATTCTCAAGGCCGCTGCCGCGGCGTATCGCGCACCGACGGGTGGCCGGGCATCCACATATTCTCCTGACGACTTCTTCCCAAACACCCCCTGGGAGAAAGTACGCCGCGTCGTCCTTACCTACACGCTCCAGCTCGGGGACCGCGCAGAGACGATCACAGTGCGAAAGCCGACTGAAAGGTGGCGTGGCGGACAGGAACGCAGGGAGCGCCCGTCCTACTTCCTTGATGTCTCGCGCATTCAGCCCGCGAATACCCAGATCGGCTATGGACGAACCGCTCAGGAAGTCATCAGTCGCGGTACCACGGATACTCTCACTGCCGTCCAGGTGGGCCAACTTAGCCGGACGCTTGGTCGCACTTACGACACCGCACATATCGACCGCAGCGAGGCGAAGCAGATCGGTGTGCTAAGTCAAGGAGGAGTTAGCTACTCGAACTTCCACCAGGGCGCGGGGGAAGACTCCGCCCTAGACCTCATCGCCCTTCTAAGCGACGCCCCGAACCATTCCCTCGTAATCATCGACGAAGTCGAGGCTTCGCTACACCCGCAGGCGCAACGGGGATTGATGACTGAGCTACTGCGACTCGCGCACGATAAGAAGTTGCAGATCATCATGTCCACCCACTCACCTTTCATCTTGGAGCAACTCCCGGACGTCGGGCGGGTGTTCATCTCCGTCGACCGCGAGGCCATGCGACACGTCCTGTATGGCGTAAGTGCGGACTTCGCGCTGAACCTAATGGACGACGAGCGACACGACGAACTCGACATTTACTGTGAAGACGAGGAGGCAGAGTACTTCATTGAGCGCATACTGGCCGCCGGAGCGCCCGAGGTACTCGATCGCGTCCGCATCACCCCTGTAGGCCCAGCCAGCACGGTAATGACGCTAGGGAAAGTCGCTACGGAAAGAAAGCTCCCGCGCGCCACCATCTGCGTTGTGGACGGCGAGCAGGCAGCCGGAACGGACTATCACCTCCTTCCGGGTTTGGAACGACCTGAACGTGTCGTCTACGAGAGCCTTACAGACCGTGAGTGGGAGATAGTTGCCGAACGGCTGGGTGTGCAGGCGGGCGCCCTTCTGGACGCCAAGGATGCCGCCCTGCACATCCCCAACCACCATGCATGGGCCGGAGAGATCGCCCGAAAGATTGGCGGAACGATGCGTCCATCAAAAGTCTGGGAAGCAGCGACGGACGTCTGGGTGCGAGATCATTACGGCTCCGCAGCCGCCAAAGAGTGGAGCGAGCCCTTCGTCGAGGCTCTGTCTAAGCAGTAGTCTTGCTGCCGCCCTGCGCGCTCCGCGCTCCGGTTGCCCTCGGCATCGTGGTTCCTTTCCTTCAGGCGTGGTGCGGGGCGGGGCGGTGCGGGCGCGCGCGTGCCGCACGCGGCACTACGCTGCGCCCCGCCCCGGCCCCGCTCACACACCCCCGACTGTCGGCCACGGCGGCACGATTGTCGACCGGCGCACGTGCACGTACTCCCCCCGGTACTCCGGGTTCATCGACACGAACACCGCTAGCGCGTCCTCGTGCGTCCTCGCGATCCCGATCACCCCGCCGATCAGGTGTGTGGGACGCCCGAACGCGTCGCACGCGTAGATATCCCAATCCGGCAGCAACTCCGCGTCTTCCCCGTCGCGAATGTAGAACTCCATCAGCACGCCTCCCGCGTCATGGCGCGGCCCAGCCGCGCGCAACCAACTCACGACGCGACCGCGCCGCAAGATCCTCAAGCGGCGCCGGCACGACCGCCGGCGCACCGGCGCCCGCCTCGTCCCGCGCCCGCGACTCCCACCAAACGCGCCGCAGTCGCCGCTGCACCGTCCGCGTCAACCCCGTGAACGACCAACCCGTGCGGTGCTTCGTGCGCCGCGATGCGGACACCACCTGCGACCGGGACCCGTACCGTTGATGCACCAGGCTCGAGCAGCTCTGCGGCACGCAGTCACGCCCGCACCGCATCCGCCGTGCCGCATCACCGAGCGCCACCTGATGCCGCCACACCGCCAAGGGGACCTCGCCCGCGCCCGTGGCCACGTCCTTGAGCACGTAGTTCAGCGCCTTGGACAAGTACCAGATCGTCTTGGCACCGTCGCCGTCCGCCCGGAACGCGTCACACTTCGCCTGCGCGCCCCACTCCACAACCGTGCCGTTGATCCGTGACACCGCCGTCGCCGACTGCGCCGCCACCCGCAGCGCGTCCGCACTCGGCGCCTCCAGCCGTGCGACCCGCACCAGCGCGTGAACGTGCAGCACACCGCGGTCCTGCCACTCCCGCACGATGAAGTACTCCAACGAGTCCCACCGGTCCCGCAGCCGCCGCCGTGTCCGATCCCACAACACGCCCGCGTCCCGGTTCCAGGCCACCTGTCCCGCGTAGTCATAAGTGGCGGGGTCCAGCGGCACTCCCCGCAGCGCGGCATCCCTGGCCGTGTGTGTCGCACCGCACCCGCAACGATCCGGCCGTCCGCCGCCCTCACGCGGCACCCGATGCACCCGCCCGAATGACGGCGCGGTCAGCGTCAGCAGGTAGAACCGGAACCGCTCAACCGGACCATCGAACACGCCCGAACGCGCAATCGCCGCCCAATCACCCCGGTAGAGCTCCCCGCACGACTTGCACTTGGACTTGATCCGCGAGCCACAGCGCACCCACACACCGGTCGCCGTCTTGACGGGGCTCGAGCACCCGCGTTCGAGAATCGCGGCCCGAGCCGCTTTGTCCTCGGGAGTGTGTTCCGCCATAGCGGGCCCACACCGGCAGTTCGCCTGAAAATCGTGAGGTCACGGGATCGACGCCCGTCGGAGCCACGGAGACCCTCGCGTGGCTTCTACACGCGGGGGTTTCTTCATTCCGGCCGGCACCGCCGGTCGCGAGGGCAGGCAATGCGGCGAGAACAGGCCGATTCTCGGCTGAAACCGCCTGTTTCGGCTCCATCGCCTGTTTACGCCGCGGCTGCGGACCCTGTCGTCCCGCGCAGCCAAACGCGCCCCGCCGACGCAGGGTCGGGGGGCGCGCTTGATCGGAGGTCACGCGCTCTGGGATCCGGCGAGCTCGGGAACCCGGACGACGGAGTCCGGCGCGAGCCGGTGCCAGGTGCGGTTGCGGTAGACGAGCCCATCGTCCGGTTCTCCACTGCCCGACGCCGACTCGATCGCCGTGCCGACGAACACGGTGGACCCTCCCGCGTCGATGCGGTGCAGAATCCGTGCTCGCAGCCACGTGTGCACGTCGTTGAACACAGGTTCCCCGGTGGGCAGCCGCCGCCAGCGCGTGGTGTCCGCGAAGCGGTCCGCTCCCCTGTGCGCACCGAGGATCGCAAGATCGAGGTTGTCAGCCGCCAGGAGGTGGACGACGACGGTGTCCGCCAGCCGCAGGCTCAGCGCGCTGGAGCTGAGCGCTGACACCGAGAACATCAGGAGGGGAGGATCCGCGCTGACCGCCGATACCGAGGAGGCGGTGAACGCGACCGGGTCACCGGGATCCGCGGTGATCAGCGCGACCCCGCTGGGATGCAGCCGGAATGCCTGCTTGAAGTCGTCCGCGGAGATCATGAGGACACCGATGCCAGGTGCCGCATGGCGTTCTGACGCCAATTGAGCGTGACATGGTGGGACACCATCTCGATGTCGCGCTTGGCGAGCGAGACGGGGTGCTCCGCGCGGCCGGCGCGCGCGCCCACGAGCGAGAAGATCTGCTGCACGGCGCGCAGCGCGGTCCGGGCGACCAGCGCGTTGTCGCGCAGCTCCCTGGCTACGTTCTGCTCGGTGGACTCCACGCGCTGCCGGGCCCGTTCGGATGCCTCGAAGCTGCGCTTCTCGATGAGCAGGCGCGCCATCTCGATGTCGCCTTGGGCTTGTGCGAATTCCGTTGCGACGTAGTCCTGGTCGGCGAGGCGGACGGCGCCGCCCAGCGCGTTCGCAACCCGTGTGCTGCTTCCGACGGAGGCCGCGAAGTGCTCGGCGGCGCCCCACGCGGCGCCCACCGCGCACGAGGCGAAGGGGAACCGGCCGTTCGAGGGCCACGTCGCGTACATGGTGCTGAACGTGGGGTGCAGCGACCGCCGCTCCTTGAGCTTGCGCACGGTGTCCTTGGTGGCCTGGACCCGGTGTTCAGGAACGAACACATCGGTGACGGACATCGTGCGGCTGCCGGTTCCCCGCATTCCGGTGGGGAACCAGTCGTCCACCGTCTCCGCCTCGTCGTGGGGCACGAGGAACATGTGCCCTTCGCCGGCCTCGCCGACCGGCGCGTTGAAGATGAGCCATTCCGAGAAGTCGGAGCCGCTGCAAAAGCCCCAGCTGCCCGTCAGACGGTAGCCGCCGGGTACCTGCCTCACGGTGGCCTTGGGGTTCAGGTTCGTGTTGCCGGCGAGCGTGGCATAGGTGTTCTGGCCCCAGATCTCGTCCTGCACCTCCTCCGGGTAGGCGACGATGGCCATGTTGTCGGAGCTGAGGATCGAGAACACCCATGCGGTGGATGCGCACCCGCGTGCGAGTGTCATCGCGACCCGGGCGTGCTCATGCTCGCTGAGCTCGAGCCCGCCGTACTTCTTGGGCTTGAGGATGTGGAAGAACCCGGCGTCGCCGAGACGCCGGAAGGTGTCGTCCGAGATCCGACGCTCCGCGTCGACCTCGGCCGCCCGCTCCCGCAGCAGCGGGACCAGCTCTTCCGCTCGAGCGAGAAGGTCCTCGGCGGTGAGTGAGGGCGACGGCGCGGCGCGGTGCCCGGTGCTGAGTGTCTGGGTGTCCATCATGGCTCCCTCTCCGTGGCGACAGTGCCGACGGATTCGTCTGGATTGGTTGTCCCAGCCATGATGCGCACGCGGCCAATCCTCGGTCAAAGTGAACATTTCGAGGAATATGCACGGCCCAGTTGTAATTAGCGAGCAGGCCGCGGGAACTGTTCCCGGACGAGTTCCGCGAGGGCCTTCGCGCGTGGCGAGAGTTCCACGTCCTTGCACCAGGCGAACACGACCGACACGGGCGGCGGTGGCGGGACGATGTCCTTCTCGACGATCGGCAGGCCTTCGTAACTGGTCTTGTTCTCCGGGCGCTGGACGAGGACGGCGTACGCGGTATCGGACCGGGCCACGATGGAGCGCGTCAGTTCGAACGCGTGCGTGCGGTGCCGGATGTTGGGGGTCAGGCCGCGTGCTTCGAACATGGTCATGGCGTACCGGGTGCTCGGTGTCTGGTCGAACAGGACCAGGGGCACGTCCGCGAGTTCCTCCAGCGTCACCGAGTCCGCCTGCGCGAGGGGATGATGAGCGCCGAACAGCGCATAGCCTCGGGCCTCGTAGAGCGGGAAGCTGTCCAGCCTGTCGGTGTCTCCCATGTCATACATCAGGGCCACATCGATCGTGCCGTTCTCGAGGGCTTCTTGGAGCTCGTCCTGGGCTCCGACCACGAAGTCGAGCGTGACACGAGGGTGACGGTCCTGGAATTCCTCGAGGAGCCGGGGCAGCAGGCTCGGAGAGAGGGTGACGAAGCAGCCGACGATGAGGGGGCCCACCAGGTCGTTCCCGTTCCCACGGACGGCGAAGTTGAGCTCCGCGACATCGTCCACGAGTCTCTTCGCACGGACGAGGACGAGGCGACCGGTTGAGGTGAGCGTCACTCCCTGCGCCCTGCGCCGGATGCACAGTTCCGTGCCCAACGCCCGTTCGAGCTCGGTGATGGATGCCGAGATCGCCGAGGGGGAGAACCGCAGTCGTCTCGCGGCGCCGCTGATCGTGCCCTCCTCGGCGGCGGCGATGAAGTGAGTGAGCTGACGGAAGGTGAGTTCTCCGGGGATGAACTCGCCGTCGGGTTCCGAGGCGTGCGACATGCAACCACCTATAGCACGGTTCAACCGTGCTTCTACATCGATTTGTTTCGATTGACCGCAGAATGCGGACCCGCCCATGATGGTGCCGGAGTGGTCGACACAGTCGGCTCCAACGAGGGAGCAGGCCCGACACTCGGAACCCGGCAAGGCGAGCGTGCGCGCTGCTTCACGCTGACGCTCGGTTGCCCAGAGCAGGAGGCGTGTCCCATGCAGATCAATCGTCGTTCCCGTCGCAGCATCGCGGTTCTGGCCGCCACCGCGGCATTCGCTGTGGTCCTCGCGGGGTGTTCCCGCGGGGCTCCGGCCGATGAGAAGAACCGGACGGAGGCGTCACCGGGCATCACCGACACGAGCCTCACCCTGGGCATCACCTCGCCGCTGTCGGGAAACGCCGCGGGCGTGGGAACCTGCGCGGTCGACGGGGCAGTCGCATACTTCGGGGCGAAGAACGCCGCCGGCGGCATTAAGTTCGGCGACGGGAAGACCCGCACCGTCCAGATCAAGGCCTACGACGACGGCTACGACCCGCAACGGGCGGCCGGGAACTTCCAGCAGATGAACGCGGACGGCGTCTTCGGCGCGGCGCTCAGCCTCGGAACGCCGACGAACCGGGCCTGGCGCGAGGCAGCGACCGCGGAGGAGTTCCCCCAGGTTCTGGTGCAGACCGGGGACCCGCTGTTCAGCGACCGCACGCAGAGCCCCTGGCAACTCGGGCTGATCCCCGTGTATCAGCAGGAAGGCAAGGCATTCGGTGAGATGCTCGCCGCTTCCGGCACGCGGCATTCCGTGGCCGTCCTGTTCCAGAACGATGACTTCGGGAAGGGATACCTCGAGGGCTTCAAGGAGGGGATCGCCGGCGCATCCAACGTCGAGATCGTGAAGGAGGCCGGGTTCGAGGCCACCGCCACCGACATCAACGCGCAGATCACCGATCTTGCGTCCACGAAGGCGGACGTGTTCCTCAACGCCATGTCCTCGCTCGCGCCACTGGTGATCGGCTCCCTGAAGCAGGCTGCGGCCGTCGGCTGGAAGCCGAGCCTGTTCCTGCCCTCGACCTCCTCGAGCCCGGCGTTGCTGACGCCGTCGGCAGCCATCGGCAACTTCCCGGCCATCTACACGACGGCGTCCTCTCAATCGATCGCGTCGCCGGCGGTCCAGCAGAGTCCGGACGGAAAGGCGTTCCTGGACGCCCTGCACAAGTACACGAAGCAGGACGGCATCCCGGCGTTCCCCCAGTGCCTGTGGAGCTGGATCGGCGCCGCAGTCCTGGAGGAGGCATTCCGGACGATGGAGCACCCCACCCGGGCGAGCTTCATGGAGGCGCTGCGGAGCATATCGGACTTCTCCGCGCCGTTCCTTCTCCCCGGGGGCGACATCGACACGACGAAGGACGATCTGCCGGCGATGAGCGGTGTCGTGATCCTGAAGCACAACGGATCGGGATACGAACCCGTCTCCGGCTCCTGATAGGAGGGGCGGGGCCGGTGGGACCTCCCCCGCGCCCCGCCCCCCCGTTCCGGATCGTGCCCCCTCGCGTCAGGTCGCGTCAGCCCTCTGCCTCGAGCAGCCTGCGTGCAGCGGCGAGAGCCTCCTCGGCGGCGGCGACCGCGGCCCCGGCGGCCGCCGTGCGCTCCTCGATGCCCGGGATGTCGGCCCGCGCGGCCTTGAGCAGCCCGCGCGTGCGCGCGAGCTCGGCCTCCAGTTCACCCGCCCGCCCGGTCAGCCGCTCGATGCGCCGGGCGGCATCGGAGGCGTCGCGGTCGGCGTCGGAGCGCGTGCGCTGCGCGCGCACGAGCTCCTGTTCGGCGTCGCGCACGGCACGCTCGGCCTTGCGGCGCTCCCGTCGGGCGTTCACCTCGTCGACCGGCGGCGCCACGGCCGGCGACGCCGTCAGATGCCCACCGCCCACCGCGGCGTCCACATCCAGCGGGAACGCGCTTGACGGCGCGAGTTCGCGGATCAGTCGGCCCGACGCGACGGCGAGTGCCGCATCCGGATCGAAGAAGGCGGCGGCGATCGTCTGCCGCACGGCCTCCACCGTGGACGGCGTGGCGCGTCCGCCGCGCGCGTGGGCCAGCGTCACGGCGTCGTCGGCGAGCCGGTTGGTCAGCGCGCGGCGCTGGCGCCCGAGCTGCGCGAGAGCCGGGGCGTCGAGTTCCCCCTGAGCCTCCCGCAGCTCCTGGGCCAACTGCAGCGCCTGGCCCAGGTCTGCGGCCCGCTCGCGGGCGAAGACGTTCACGATCCACGCGGCGATCGACGGCTTGCGCAGGGCGCGGATCTGCTCCGCCAGCGCGGGATCGGCGACCTCGGCGGCGAGGGCGTTCCGCGCCGCGACGAAGTCCTCCGCCGGACCGGTGTACAGCTCGGCGGCGATCTCGGCCAGTGACGCGTCGGACATCCGCTCAGCCTGCGAGCCGCGCCCGCACCGCGGGGATCACCTGCGTGTCGAAAAGGTCGATCGAGGCCAGCGCGTCGGCCACCGGCAGCGATCCCCAGCTGAATGCGCAGGCGACGTAATTCACGCCGGTCGCCTCGACCACGTGGGCGACCTGCTCGATCACGGCATCCACCGACCCCACAAAGAAGAGGTGGTCGGCGACGAGCCGGCGCAGGTCGGGCAGCGGCGGCTGGTCGACGCCGTGCTGCCGCCACAGCCACGTGAAGTTGTCGTAGTGATCGACGAACGCCGCCTCGGCCTGCTCCCACGCCTCGGCCTCGGTCGGCGCGACGAAGACGTGACGCAGCACGCCGAACCGCGGGTGCTTGCCCGTCGAGGCCATGCCCGCGCGCGCCTCGAAATAGATGTCGCGGCGCTCGCGGATGATCTGCAGCGGCGGCGACTTGAACGCGAAACCGAAGATGGTGTTCTGCCCGTTCACCGCCGCGCGCTGGATCGATTCGGGATTGGATGTCGGGTACCACGTCGTGAACTCCCGCTGCACGGGCCGGATCGTCAGCGGATGCACCTGCCCGTCGTCGCGGTATTCGCCGGTCTGCAGCGCCGCCAGGATCCGCGGCAGGAACGCGTCGTACCGCTCCTGCATCTGCTCCGGCGAATGGCCGAACATGCCCGCCTCGACCGGCGACGAGCCTTTCCCGATGCCGAGCTCGAGCCGGCCGTGCGAGAGCTGGTCGATCATCGCGATCTCCTCGGCCAGCCGCAGGGGCTCGTACAGCGGCACCACGAACGTCATCGGCGCCAGCCTGATGCGCTCCGTCTCGCGCGCCAGGGCCGCCGCGAAGAGGCCGGGGGAGGCGGCCAGCCCGAGTGTCGTGCCGTGGTGCTCGGCGATGTGGTATCGCTCGAAGTCGCCGTGATCGGCGCGGCGTGCGAGCGCGATCCTGTCGTCATAGGTCTCGGCGATGCTGCGGCCGCGCGCGACATCCACCCAATCGAACACACCGAATTCGAGATCCACCACTGCGCCGGCTCCTTTGCTACTCGCCCTCAGTCTGCCGCACATCCCGCACCGGCCCGGCCGTCCGCGTATCGTCGGTGCGGACACGTGGATGACGGAGGACCGGATGGCAGACACCCTTGCCCAGCGCCGCCGGGCGCTGCAGGCGCTCGGCACCGCGATAGTGCCCGAGATGGTGGCGGGCACGATCGCGCTCACGGCGCCGGACATCGACCCGGCGATCTACGACGGCGTCGACGTCGTGATGGATGTGCACTACGGCCCGCACGCGCGGAATGTGCTGGACGTCTACCGCCCCGCCGGCGGCAGCGGGCGGCCGGTGCTCGTGTACGTGCACGGGGGCGGGTTCGTGCGCGGGGCGAAGGACTCCGACGACACGCCGTATTTCGCGAACCTGGGGTCGTGGGCCGTGCAGCAGGGCTGGGTGGCCGTCGTGATCAACTACCGGCTGGCACCGGAGTCCACGTATCCGTCGGGGGCCGAGGATGTCGCGGCCGCCATCACCTGGACGGTGGACGAGATCGCCGCCCACGGTGGGGACCCCGCGCGGATCTTCCTCGCGGGCCAGTCCGCCGGGGCCATGCACGCCGCCGACTACGTCGTCGGTCACGGCGGGTTCGGGCCGCACGGCCGCGCCCTGGCCGGCGCGATCCTGGTGTCCTGCCTGTACGACGTCCCCCGCGCGGCGCCTGCCGAGACGCCGCACGTGTACTGGGGCGGGGACGCCGCCGCATGGGACGCCTGCTCGACGCTGCCGGGCCTGCTGCAGACCGAGCTGCCGCTGCTGCTGACGGTGAGCGAGTTCGACGACCGGGAGTTCCAGGATCAGGCTGCGCTGTTCGTCGCGGCGTGGCACGCGCGGCACGGCACGTATCCCCCGATGCACCGGCTGGACGGGCAGAACCACCTCACGCCGGTGTACGCCGTCGGCTCGCGCTGGGACGTGCTCGGCCCCCTGCTCGCCCGCTTCGTCGACGCGAACCGGTAGACCGGCTCAGGTTGCGGCAACCTCGCCGACGAGAGTGACGACGCCGCCCTCGAGGACGCCGGAGAACCGGTAGTCGCCCCACCGCGTCGCACCCGAGTGGTTGTGGTCCACGGCATCCCAGTCCCATCCCGCGACCGGCCGGGGGTCGCCGCACTGCGGCGGGTAGGAGTCCATCACTATCGTGCAGAACACGGGGCCGTCGCCGGTGTCGAGGACCATTCCGGTGAAAGCGCGCACCGGCCCCACCAGCGCGACGACGAGCGCGAGCGCGGCGAGCACGAGGGCTGCGGGAGTCATCGTGAACCGCTCCGGCCGGGAACGGGATGCCGCGTTCATCACGATGCCGAGCGCGAGCATGCCGAACACGACCCACATCGCCACAGCGGACACCGCCGCCGGGACGACATCCACCACCCCGCTGCGATCGAGCGCTATCAGCGCCATGACCGCATAGATGAGCAGGGAGACCACGGAGCCGATGCGGTACCGGCGCGGGAGGACGCCCGGGTGCTGTCCGCCCCAGGCGAACCGGCCCCATGGGGCGCCGAGGGCGAGCGCCAGCTGAAAGGCGGCGAGGACGGCGATGAGTGCAGCGAACACAAGTGCGAGGGCCACGATCGGAGCCTATCGAATCGACGCGGCGTGACGCGAAACGGCGTGGCCAGAACAGGCGATGGGGCGAGAACAGGCTGATTCTGCAGATTTCCGCCTGTTCTCGCCCCGTTGCCTGTTTCCGCGACCAGGACGCCGCGGGCTACAGCTCGCCCGCGGCGAGCTGCGCCACCATCGGCAGGTCGGGCGCCGCCCAGTCCAGAGCGGGGAGCTCCGCGGGTCGCACCCACGCGAGCCGGTCGTGGTCCGTACTGGCATCCGGCCGCGGGCCGGTCAGGGTCGCGCGCAGACAGGTGAGCCGGATGCCGCGACCGGCCACCTTCGTGACATCCGACCGGAGCACCTCGCCGACGCGGACGTCGACGCCGAGCTCCTCGCGGATCTCGCGGCGCAGCGCCTGCGCGGCCGTCTCCCCCGACTCGACCTTGCCGCCCGGGAATTCCCATTTCCCGGCGTCCGTGCCGGGGCCGCGCCGGCACACGAGCACGCGGTCGCCGTCGACGATCACCGCTGCGACGACGTCCAGGGCTCTCATCGAGGCATCGTCGCATGCCCGCGCGCACCGGATGCGGCGGCACACGCACAGTCCGCCAAGAAGTCTCGGATCGGGTATGTCGCAAACACTTCCGCTTCCGACGGTGTGCCTGTAGAGTGACTGCCATCGAGGCGGTGGGACGCCTCTGCACCGGCGGTGGGACGCCGGTGCGACTACTGGGGAAACAGGCGACGGCGACGTCGCCGGACATTACTGCTGGGGAGAGAATGTCTACTGGGGACGCGCTTTTGCGCGGGCGCATCTGCGCGTGGGTTCGATGACGGCTGTTGCACAGCCGACGGTCGGCATCGGTCGTGTTCTTCCGCGACCGATCGACTTCGACCGCAACTGGGAGGCTGCGGCCGCGCCGCGGCTTCAGCCGTCGCTGGAGCGGCGGCGCCTGTGGGAGCGCCGCTACCGGCGCTACCTGCGTGTCTCCGACGTCGTGACCGTGCTGGCCGCGACATCCCTCGCCGCCGCGGGCGCGATTGCCGCCGCGCCCGCGGCCGGCGACCTCTGGGCCATCGTGCGCATGCCGATGCTGACCGCGTTCGTCTGGATCGTGCTGCTGGCGCTGTTCGGCACACGGTCGGCGAACATCTTCGGGTCCGGCGCCACCGAGTACAAGCGGGTCGCGCACGCGACCGGACTGGCGTTCGGCATCGTCGCGATGACCTACGTGATCTTCCAGTGGCCGGGGGTGCGGCTCCAGTTGGTCGCGGCCCTGCCGCTGGGACTGTTCGCCGTCCTGATCGGGCGGTGGACGTGGCGGCGCTGGCTCATCCGCCAGCGCGCACGCGACCACTACACCTCGCGCACGCTGGTCACCGGCACGCGCACCGACGTCGAGTTCGTGATCAGGCAGCTGTTGCAGGACAGCAATCACGGGTTCACCATCGTCGGCGCCGCGACCGCAGACGGCGCACGCGAGCCCGTCGTGGTCGACGGCCGCATCGTTCCCGTTGTGGGGACGACGGGAACGGTGGCGGCCCGTGCGCGCGAACTGGAGGCCGACTCCGTCGTTGTGGCGAGCCAGTTGGACGGGGAGCCGGACTTCGTCAAACGCCTGAGCTGGGAGCTCGAGGGCGCGGCGGCCGAGCTCATCCTGTCCAGCCGGCTCGCCGACGTCGCGGGGCCGCGGATCTCGCTGCGCCCGGTGGACGGAATGCCGCTGATCCACGTCGCCATCCCCGAGTTCGAGGGCGGTCGACACCTGCTCAAGCGCACGATGGACATCGTCGTCGCGGTGCTCGCGCTCATCCCGATCACACTGATCGGCCTGCCGATAGCGCTGCTGATCAAGCTCGCCGACCGCGGGCCGGTGTTCTTCCGGCAGACCCGCGTGGGCCGCGACGGCACCGAGTTCAAGATCCTCAAGTTCCGCACGATGCAGGTGGATGCCGAAGCACAGCTGGCGGCGCTGCAGGATGCCAACGAAGCCGCCGGTCCCCTGTTCAAGCTGAAGAGCGACCCCCGGGTCACCAGGATCGGCGCGGTGCTGCGCAAATTCTCACTGGACGAGCTGCCGCAGTTCTGGAACGTGCTGGTCGGCGAGATGAGCGTGGTCGGCCCGCGTCCGCCGCTGCCGAGCGAAGTGACCGCGTACGGCGGGACCGTCTTCCGGCGTCTGTACATCAAGCCCGGGATCACCGGCCTGTGGCAGGTCAGCGGACGCAGCGACCTCTCCTGGGACGAGAGCGTGCGGCTGGACCTGCGGTACGTGGAGAACTGGTCAGTGATGACCGACCTCATGATCATGTGGCGAACCGCCCGCGTGATGGTCGATCCGAAAGGTGCCTATTGATACGGCGGTCGGCACCGCCGACCGATTCCAGACCGGATCCGCGGTCACTCTCCCCTCATCGGCATGGATGTACCCCTGGGGCCTGTGCTGACATCGTGGCCGCGGATCCCTGGGTGACAGCGATACAGTGTGCACGCGGCGAGGGCACGGGGAGGCGTCGCCGCATGGGGAACGCCTGGGAGCCGACGGGGAGCGGATCTCGATGACTGAGCAGAAGAGGACGTCGACGCTCACGCCGGCGATGAAGATCGTGATCGGCGTGGTCACCGTCCTGGTGATCGCCGGGGCCATCGTGGCGTCGGCGCTTGTCGGCGCGGGGAGTGCGCCGGATGCAGCCGCCACCGTCGCGGCGACGCCGCCGAGCGGGAGCCAGCCGGGCGGGTCCGCAACGGGGCCGCAGACGCCGGGCGCGGCATCCACCGCTCCCGGCCCTCCCACCCGGGGGCCGCTGCCACAGGCGACGCCCACCACCGGGTCGGAGGTGCTGCCGCCGACGGCCACGCCGAACGCCCGGCTGCCGAAGGTGACTCCGGCGCCGCCACTGGTGCCCGGGCCGCTGCCGACATCCGCGGCGCGCACCGGCGGGCTCGTGACGGGATTCCCGAGCCGCGTGATGGGGCCGGCCGCCACGTCGCCGGTGGTGTCCAGCTCGGTCGCGACGCAGGGCACGACAATGCAGGTGACCCTGGTGGCGGTGTACAGCGGGTCGCGCGACACCATCACGAGGCACTACGAGACGCTGTGGGCATCGTTGGGCCTGCGGCGCGGCCTGACCAGCGACGGCACCCTCGTCTACGCCGGCGCGCACGAGTCCGTCACGCTGGCGTTCGGGGCGTCGGGGACGGGCAACCGGTACACGCTCTACGGCGTGTTCCGGACGAAGTGAGGCCCGTTGTACATCTCCTTCACGAACAAGCCGAAGCCCCCGGACCTCGATGTCGGCGCGCGCCCGCACCGCGGGGTGCGGGCCGTGTCCTCGACGGTGGTGGCGTTCGGCATAGTGTCGATGGTCACCGACATCTCGTCGGAGTCGATCACGGCGGTGCTGCCGCTGTACGTGACCGCGTACCTCGGGATGTCGACAGTCGCGTACGGGTTCCTGGACGGGCTGTACCAGGGCGTGAGCGCGCTGGTGCGGATCGCCGGCGGCTACACGTCCGACCGGCTGGGCCAGCCGAAGTGGGTGGCGTTCGTCGGCTACGCGGTGGCCGCCGTGGCCCGCGTGGGACTGCTGTTCACCTCCGGCTTCGGTGCGCTGATCGCTGTGTTCTCGGCCGACCGGATCGGGAAGGGGATCCGCACCGCGCCGCGGGACGCCGTGATCACGGCCTCGTCGCGCGCCGACAACCTGGGGGTATCGTTCGGCGTGCATCGCACGCTCGACAACATCGGCGCGGCGGTCGGCCCGCTGATCGCGTTCTTCATCCTGCTGCTGATCCCCAACGGCTACGGCACCATCTTCGTGGCGTCGCTGGCGTTCGCGGTGATCGGCGTGACGATCCTCGGCCTTTTCGTGCCGAACGTGCGCACGAGGCCGCCGGCGGCATCCGTGCGCGCCGGCGGCACGCAGGCGAAGGCGCCGCGGGCGAAGGCGCCGCGGGCGAAGTTCGACTGGAGCGTCGTGACCGCTGGTGGGATGCGCCGGGTGCTGGCGGCGGCGGGGATCCTCGGGCTGCTGACGATCGGCGACGGCTTCGTGTACCTCGTGCTGCAGGCGCGCAGCGACTTCGCTGCGCA
Organism: Microbacterium sp. SYP-A9085; assembly: GCF_009649635.1. Classification (GTDB taxonomy): domain Bacteria; phylum Actinomycetota; class Actinomycetes; order Actinomycetales; family Microbacteriaceae; genus Microbacterium. The sequence goes on from NZ_WJII01000001.1 coordinate 489,674, forward strand.
GTGGTTCCCGCTGCTGTACGTCGGCACGAACGTGGCGTTCCTCGCGCTCGCGATCCCGCTGGGGCGCCTGGCGGATCGCGTCGGCCGCGCCCGCGTCTTCGTATTCGGGCACGCCGGATTGCTGGCGGCGTACGTGGTGGCGGCCCTGCCGATCGCCGACGTCGCCGCCACGCTGCTGTGCCTCGCGTTCCTCGGGGCCTTCTACGCGGCGACCGACGGCGTCCTGGCGGCTCTGGCGGCGCAGTTGACGACACCCGAGACGCACGGGACCGGGATTGCGGCCGCCCAGACGGTGGTGGCGCTGTCGCGGTTCGTGTCGGCGGCGGGGTTCGGCATCCTCTGGTACGCCATCGGCCGTGAGGCGTCGATGTTCATCGTCTCGGGTCTGCTGGTCGTGGCGATCCCGTTGATAGCGCTGCTGCTGCGCCCGTACCTGTCCGCGCGCGGGCGGGAGACGGCGACGTGACTCCCCGGGTGAAATGGGTCCTCATCGCGGCGGTGTCCGTCCTCGCGCTGGGCGGCACCGCCGGGGCCGGCCTGTACGCGTGGGGGCAGTACCGGGGGCGCCAGGACGTGCCCTCCGCGGTGCAGACGACGACGTCCACCGGCTGGGCCCAGGGCGACCGGATCCTGTTCCGCAACACGGCCGCCGGTCAGGGCTACGGCCTGGTCGCGAGCGTCCCGCGGGACGACCCGAGCGGGCCGCGCGCCCTCACCGACATCCCGTGCGACCGGGTCGCAGCCACCGCGACGCTGCTGTCGTGCCTGCGTTCGGAGCGCGGCCTCACGCCCACGTACAACGCCCGGCTCTACGACGACGCGGGCGTCGAGCAGCTGCAGTGGCCGCTGCCGGGCGTGCCCAGCCGCACCCGGTTCTCGCCGGACGGGTCGCTCGTGGCGACGACGGCGTTCGTCACCGGGCACGCGTACGCGACGATCGGATTCTCGACCGAGACCGCGATCCGGAAGACGTCCGACGGGTCGAATTTCGGCAACCTCGAAGATTGGAAACTGTTCATCGACGGCACGCCCAGCGCGCCGTTCGACCGCAACTACTGGGGCATCACGTTCGTCGATGACCACACGTTCTACGCGACGGTCGGGATGACGACGGCCGGGGTCACCTACCTCGTGAAGGGCGACATGGACACCCGCACGATGCGGTCGGTCCTGAAGACGGTGGAGTGCCCGTCGCTCTCGCCGGACGGCACCCGGATAGCGTTCAAACGCGTGACCGGCGGCGCCGGACCCACCGTGCACTGGACGCCCGCGGTGTACGACCTGGCATCAGGGAAGGTCACGGTGCTGGATGTCGAGTCGCGCAGCGTCGACGACCAGATAGCGTGGCTCGACGACGACACGCTGCTGTACGGCCTCCCGAACCACACCCCGGGCGACTCGGATGTCTGGGAGTTGAAGGCCGACGGGGCGAGCGCGCCGAGGCTGTTCATCCCGCACGCGTGGTCACCGGCGGTGGTGGAGGCCGGCCCGTAATCATCGGCCGAGGCGGTCATCCCGGCGTCGTCGCCGCAGCACGAAGAGCCAGGCCAGGAGGGCGCCCACGGCGGCGCCGATGCTGTTCGAGATGACATCGCGCAGCGTCGCCTGCCGGTTCGGGATCAGGATCTGAGCGAGCTCCGCGACCGCCGACAGCACGACGGCGAGGAATGTCCCGTACCAGGGGTGGCGGAACAGCAGGGTGAGCAGGAACCCCATCGGCACGAACAGGATGATGTTCGCGGCGAACTCGATCCAGCCGGCACCGAAGCGCGCACCCGCATCCCCGGTGAACAACCGCCAGACGGCGGTGATGAGTGCGCCATAGGAGACCGGCAGCAGGAGTAAAGCGAGCACGGCGACGAGGTAGACAGTGAGCCCGATGAGGCTCCATCTCTGCGTGGTGCTGGGACGTCGCATCCTGCTCCTCGGGCGCGCCGGACGGAGTTTCTCCTTGAGCGCTGTGCGCTCTCCTGGGAACATTACAGCCACGGGAGGAGGCGATGAGGTTCCTCTCATACGTCAAGGTCGGCGCAGACAACTGGGCAATACTTCCAGAGACCTGGGAAACCGGGTCGCCCCATCCCCTCACAGATGTACCCCATCCCCCACAGATATATATGACACGCAAAGAAACACGCATAAAGAAGCTCATCCGCAAACGCCGTATCAAACTCAGCACCACACTCATCGCCGCTGCCTCCGTGGCGGCGGCAGGGTTCATCGTGGCGCCCGCCATCGCGACCAACGCGACCTCGACGAACGGCATCTTCGCCGACAGCCTGCAGCCGCAGGTCGCCGCCGACTCCGACCGCAGTGCCGTCGAGCTCGGTGTCCGGTTCAGCCCCCAGAAGCCGGGATCCGTCACCGCGCTGCAGTACTACCAGGGCCCCCGCGCCCACGGCGTGCAGCGTGCGACCCTCTGGTCCGGCCGCGGCACGGTGCTGGCGAGGGTCTCGTTCACGCCGACCACCGATGTCGGCTGGCGCACCATCGCGCTGGCCAAGCCGGTGGACCTCGCGGCGGGACAGACCTATGTCGTCTCGTACAACGCCCCGAAGGGCGGGTACCCGGTCACCGAGCGCGCGCTGTCGAAGGCGTCGTCCCAGAACGGGTTCGCGCTGCCGGCGAGCGCCGGCGTCTACCGCTACGGTGACGGGTCCGTCGTGCCCAGCAAGTCGTACAAGGGCTCGAACTACTTCGCCGACATAGTGTTCGCACCGAGCGGCTCGGACGGGCAGAAGCCGGTCGTCACGCCGACCCCGACGAGCACGCCCACTCCGACGCAGACGGCGACGCCCACGCCGACTCCGACGCAGACGGCGACGCCCACGCCGACCCCGACGCAGACGAGCACGCCGACGCCGACCCCGACGCAGACGAGCACGCCGACGCCCACGCCGCCGTCCGGTGGCATGTCGGTGCTGGGACGCCACTTCCCCGACTCCAGCACCACCGGTGTTCCCAGCGGAACGACCCTGACGAAGTACACCGGGCCGTGCACGATCAGCGAATCGAACGTCGTGATCGACAAGAAGACGATCGACTGCTACCTGCGCATCACCGGCAAGAACGTCACGATCAAGAACTCCGTGATCAACGGCGCCATCTACAGCAGCAAGGGCTCCTTCACGGTGACCGACAGTGACATCCGCCTGTCCGCCACAGAGGACACCGGCGTGGGCGAGGCGAACTTCACCCTGAACCGGGTGGAGGTCACCGGCGGCCGTCGCAGCGTCAACTGCGCCTCGAACTGCACGGTGCAGGCGTCGTACCTCCACGCGCAGGGCAAGGACCCGACAGGCACCGCCCACCAGTCCGCGATCCGGATGGGTGCGAACTCCGTGATCCGCGGCAACACCATCGCGTGCGACGCCCCGGAGTCCGCCCCGGCCGGCGGCTGCTCGGCGGCTCTGACCGGCTACGGTGACTTCGCCGTCGTCGAGAAGAACACCATCGACGGCAACCTGTTCCTGGCCAGTAACGCCGGGTACTGCGCCTACGGCGGGTCGAGCACGGGCAAGCCGTACTCGAACGGCGTCAACAACGTCAAGTTCACGAACAACGTCTGGCAGCGCGGCAAGACCGGTGTCTGCGGCATCTGGGGACCGATCGTCTCCTTCGTGCCGAACCTGCCCGGCAACGAGTGGACCAACAACGTCTACGACAACGGGACGACGATCAAGCCCTGATCCTCCCCCTCCCCGCGGCCCGGGGCGGATGACGGCACGAGTTTCCTCGTGGCCTGACCCGCCCCGGGTCTCGTCGTGTCCGGCACGAGCCGCTAGTCTGCTCCCAGGGCGCGCGGGGAGCGCCCTTCCGGGGAGGTCGGGCGTTGCCGAGTGTCATCATCGCCGCGCACAACGAGGAATCGGTGATCGAGGCGTGCCTCGACGCCCTCATGGTCGGGCGGACTCCGGGCGACCTGGAGATCGTCGTCAGCGCGAACGGCTGCACCGATCGCACGGCCACCGCGGCGGCGCGTCCCGGCGTGACGGTGATCGATCGCCCCGAGCCGGGAAAGGCGGCGGCCCTCAATGCGGGCGACGGCGCCGTCTCGTCGTTCCCCCGCGCCTATCTCGACGCCGACATCGTCGTGCCGCCGGGAGGTCTGGACGCCCTGATGCAGAAGGCGGCATCCCCGGACGCGGTCGCCGCCTACATTCCCCGCCGCAGAATCGACACCCGCGGGCGGCCGTGGCCGGTGCGCGCGTACTTCGCGATCAACGAACGACTTCCCGTGTTCCGCACGGGCCTGTTCGGACGCGGGCTCATCGTCCTGTCCCAGAGCGGTCGCGCACGTTTCGGGGCGTTCCCGGAGATCATCGCCGACGACCTCTTCCTCGATTCGCAGTTCCGTGACGAGGAGAAGCAGGAGGTGCCCGACGTCGTCGTCAGCGTCCAGGCCCCGTTCACGACCCGGGATCTCATCGGCCGTCTGGTGCGCGTCCGGCGCGGAAACACCGACCTGCGCACCCGGGTGGACAAGGTCCGCCCCAGTGATCGCTGGGCATGGCTGCGGGATGTCGTGATCCCGTATCCCCGGCTCGCTCCGGCAGCGGTCCCGTACGTCGTGATCACGCTGATCGCCGAGATCCGTTCCCGCCGACCGGCCGCCGCGGACGGCAGGTGGGTTCGCGATGAGAGCACACGGGGTGCGCGATGAGCCAGCCGCGCATCGCCGTGTGCGTGGTCACCTTCAACAGCGCGCCGCTCATCCGGGGCCTCATCGACTCGCTGCCTGCCGGTGCCGCAGGCACCCGGTGGGCCCTCGTCGTCGCCGACAACGCCTCGACCGACGACACGCTCGCCGAGCTGGCCCGGTGGGCGCCGTCGGCCGTCGTCGTGGAGACCGGGGCGAACCTCGGGTACGCGGGCGGCGTCAACGCCGCCATCGACGCCGCGGGCGAGCAGGACGCCTACCTCATCCTCAACGCTGATGTCCGGCTCGGCGAGGGATGCATCGCCGAGCTGTACGCGCAGCTGGACGATCGCACCGGAATCGCCGTCCCACGCCTCGTGGACGGGGACGGCACCCTCATCTGGTCGATGCGACGCGAACCCACACTGTCCCGGGTGTGGGCCGACGCGCTCATCGGGGCACGACGCGCCGGTCGCTCACTCGCCCTCGGGGAGGTCGTCACCGACACGTCGCTGTATGCGAAGCCGCGCGCCACCGACTGGGCGGAGGGATCCACGCAGCTGATCAGCGCCGAGTGCGTGCGCCGATGCGGCAGGTGGGACGAGTCGTATTTCCTGTACTCCGAGGAGACGGATTACCACCTGCGTGCGGGCGACGCCGGACTGCGGGTGCTGTATGTGCCGCAGGCGACCGCCCAGCATCTGAAAGGCGATTCCGCGGTGTCTCCGGCGCTGTGGTCCCTGCTCACGATCAATCGCGCGCGCCTGTATGCCCGCCGGCACGCCGCCGTGCCCGCGATCCTCTTCTGGCTCGCACTGGTCATCCGCGAGGGAAGTCGCGCAGCGCTCGGCCGGCGCACCAGCCGTGCCGCCCTGATCGACCTCCTCTCGCCGCGGCGGTGGCGGCAGCGCCGCGGCCCCGCGTGGCTTGCCGGTGTCCGCGTGTGATCTCAGAGCTATAGAGCGTCGTCGCGATCCCGGCGCGCGACGGCGCCGATGATCCCGAGCACGAGGAACAGCGTGCCCATCGTCATCGGGAATGCGAAGGTGTCGAAGAACGCCATGCTCACGAATCCGGCCAGCACGGCTCCGGACAGCGACGCGGCGAGGTCGCGGCTGCGGATATCGGTGACGCGGTCGGCATTGCGAGCCACGCGACGCATCTCCAGCATGGCGACGACCGCGACGGCCAGCAGGGCGGCGACGCCGATGAAACCGACGCTGACCAGCTGGACGAGATACTGGTTGTCGAAGATCCGGTACTTGGGAAGGAACGTGCCGAAGCCACGCCCGAACAGCGGATGCTCGGCGGTGAACGCCCACGCGAAGTCGAAGCTGTCGGTCCGCGAGGTGATGCTGGGATCGTCGGCGGGGTCGTTGAACAGGCCGATGATGATCTTCGTCATCCGCGGCCAGACGAGCGCGACCAGCGTGACGCCGATCACGGCGACGGAGACGACCCACCGCCGCAGCACCGGCGTCCACGCCAGAAGGCAGACCAGGACGCCGGCGACAGCGCACAGATACGCCGAGCGCGACCCCGAAATGCCGATCACGGCGGTCAGGGCGACGACACAGCCCCACCGCACGAACGCCGATCGCGCCGTCTGGTACAGGGCGGTGTGCAGGGCGAGCGGCAGGATCATCGCGAGGATGGCCCCGTACTCGATGGGGTGCGTCGCCGTGCCGTTCGGGCGCACCAGCCCGTTGCGGGAGGGGAGTCCGCCGCCGGAGAGCTCGGTGAGCCCGGGGATGTGGATGAGGTCAGTGAACGGCATCGCCGTCACGAACTGGGCCAGGCCCAGCACAGCAAGCAGCCCGCCCGCTACGGCGATCCGCCACACGAGATCATCGATCCGGCGCCGGCTGCGCACGAAGTCGGTCGCCAGCAGCAGCGTCCCGGTCCACGACAGCAGCGAGAGGACGGAGACATCGGCCGGGCTCATCTCGTCGAGGTTGATCGGGCGGGCCATTGCTATCGCATACGAGACGCAGCAGACGACGACGAGCGCGCCGGCCGCCCAGCGCAGGGGATAGAACCGCAGCTGCCTGGCCGGCCGGCGCCGCGTGACCACGAGGAGGAACCAGACGCACAGGCTCAGCAGTCCGATCAGCATCGACGGCGCGCCGGCGCTTCCGAGCGGACCTATCACGAATCGCGTCGGGACCGCGAGGAGCGCGAACAGGTAGAACGTCAGCCATGTCACGGCGTCCGGGGGGACGCTGCGCGGGGGCGGCCGTCTCCGCGTTTCAGCGGCGTCCTGGGTGACGGCGGCGCTCATGACGACGAGTCATGACGGGCGGCGGTCGCACCTCCCTGGTGCGCGGACACCATGGAACGCTCTTGAGCGCTGTCGCCGTCCTCGACATCCGCGGTGTCGTCGACCGGGAACCCGCTCTCCTCCTCCGACAGCTCGATCGGGCCCTCGGCAGTCGCGGCGTCCCCCCGGTGACGGCCGCGATCACGGGGAGAAACGGCGGCGCTGCGGTGACGCCGCCGCTCGACCACGGAGTCGACGGCGAGCGCGATGATGATGGCGGCGGCCAGGCCGCCGCCGATCTCGAGCACCAGCAGGCGGATCAGCGTCTGGTAGTCCGGCTCGGCCTCCGTGTCCATGGCGAGCTCCATGGACCGGACGGTGTCGGCGGGCTTCACGCCGACGTCCTTCTGCAGGTTCGCGAGCCGCTGTGAGACAGTGTCGGTCACGTAGGCGAGAGTGTCCAGGGCCCGCTTCTCGCCGTGGTCTTTCACATCGATAGCGACGACGCCACCGCGCGTCGTGTCATCGACGCTCAGCTGCGCTTCGGCATCCGGGGAGACGGATTTGAGCTCGTCGGCGAAGGCCGTGCTCGAGTAGGTTGCGACGAGCACCCGGGCGGTCAGATCGAGTCCGCCGAGCTGGAGGAACGGGTTCGCGCCGACGGCCTCCCCGGTCGCGGCCGGCGGGAGCAGCAGCACGAGTCCTCGGGCGGTGTAGTCGGGTGGGCTCGCGGTGTATACGAACCAGGCACCTCCGAGCGTGAGGATGACGCCGACGATCAGCACATACCAGCGACGCCCGAGCGCGCCCGAGATCTCGCGAATCCCCACAGCTTCCCCCAAGCTCGAAGACCACTATCCGCGCGACATCCGGCACTGGATGCAGCAGGCCCTCACAGCGAGCCTGCGGACGCACACGCTATCGTTCTGTGACGCCGACAACGGTACAGTACGGCGCTGAGAAGTCGGTGAGGAGACGATGACGCTCGCGGACCTGCTTCACGCACTGCGCAGACGGTGGCCCGTCCTGCTGATCGGTCTGCTCGTGACGCTCCCGCTCGCCTCCCTGGCCGCGAAGCCGGCACCGGTCTACGATGCCCGCACGCAGGTCGTGTTCATGGCCCCGTCCAGCCTCGACAACCCCAACGAGCTCGTCACCCAGGCGGAGTCGGTCATCATCACGGCGGGCATCGTCGCCAAGCGCATCAACGGCGCGACGCGGCCTCTGTTGTACGGAAGCCCGGAGGTGGACGCTGTCGGCGTGCCGGATGTCGGCGACACGTGGATCCAGCTGCTGAACACGGGAACGCAGTGGGTGCCGGCCTTCGATGAGCAGGTGCTGCTCGTGGACACCGTCGGCGCGACGCGCGAGGAGGCCGCCGCGAAGATGGATGCCGCGATCACGCGGATCCACACGGTTCTCAACCAGCTTCAGCGCGAGCAGCACGTGGCGCCGATCAACGACATCACCACCATCTCCTCCCCCGACCCGGCGCGCATCACCCGGATCGAGGGCAGCCGCCCCCGGGCGGCCGGCATGACCGCCGCCATCGGGCTGTTCGTCACCCTCACCGCGGTCATTGCCTTGGAAGTTCGTCGCGGTGCTCGTTCCCCGAACGGCCCGTCCCCTGAGGTGCGCCGGTCGGCTGCGCGGCCTGTGCCGGCTCCCGTGCGCGTCGCCGACGAACCGGTGCCAGAGCCGGTGCGGTGATCAGTCCAGCACCGCGTGGTCTGCGACCACGATCAGGGCTGTTGCCAGCGCCACCGAGCTGGGTCGCGGTGCGAGCGCGCCGGAGAGCACACGGTCCATCCACACCGGGTCGACGACCTCCCGGAGGGATGCCGCGACGAGCGCATCGTGTGAGCGCCAGTGGCGCACAACGAGCTCGGAGAGCACGTCCGTGCCCTCGGCGGGCCTGTTCCCACCGCGTACCCGCTGGATGACCTTGCGCGCGCCCTTGCCGGCGACGGTCCGGGCCCGGCGGGCGGCGCCGAGGGCGGACGGCGCCACATGCACCACGGGTGCCGGCCGGCCCTCCAAGGGGACGGTGCCGAGGTCGGCGTCCAGTCGCATCTGCAGCCGCCCGAAGAATCGGGCGTGGGCCTTCTCGGCGGGCGGAACCCCTTCCACCGCGGCAAGGAACGCCGCGGAGAGCATCGGGTTCACGACGAGGCGGTCGTCGCCGACGGCCGTGTCGTTCGTGCCCGCCCACCGTTGCACGCGATTGCGCAGGTACAGCCGGTCCGTGGCGCGGAACCATTCGTCGCCGCCGCGCCGCAGCGCGGCGTAGACCTCGTCCACCGCGACATCCTGCGCCCATCGTGCGAAGTCCGCCACGAGCATCCCCGGCTCGACGGCATGGTTGGGGAACATCCGCCACATCGCGAGACGTCGCGCATCGTCGCGGTCATAGGGGCGGTCGCGGACGCGGGACGAGTAGTAGAAGCCGCGTCCGACCTCGCCGCCGACGCCGGAGATCCGGGCGCCCTGGTCGAACTGCTCCTCGGCGAGCGCCAGGGCCGCGAGGGCGAGAGCGTCGGTGTGGGCGTCCACCTGGAGAGCAGCCCGGCGCACTCGTCGCCATGCCTGTTCGGGACTGAGCCGGGAGGCGTCGACCGACGGACGCACCTCATGATCGAGCCCGCACCGCTCCGCGAGCACCCGTGCGATGCGGACGTCGCCGTCGTCGGGGGTTCCCAGCGTCATGGCCCGCAGGCCGCGGCGGCGGGACGGGGGAACGGCGCTGAGCAGGATCCGGGAGTCCCACCCGCCGGACAGCTGCAGGATCACGTCGGGGTGCTCGTCGAGCAGCCGCTCCATCGTCGCCGTGAGGGCGGCCGCGGCCAGGCCGACGCCCTCATCGGCCGACAGCGCACGCGGCGGGACATCGTCCGGCGCGGCGACCGCGACGCCGGCGGCATCCAGGCGGGCGGTGGCGCCGGGGGTGAGCTTGGAGATCCCGTCGAACATCGTGCGCTGCCCGAGCTGCCAGCCCAGCTGGGACTGCACCGCCACGGCCCGCCGGTCGAGCCCCGCCTGCGTCGTCCACCCGGCCAGGAGCGCGGACGTCGATATCACCGGAGCGGCGTCGCCGTGATACAGCTGCCGGAATCCCGCGGCATCGGCGGCCACGGTGACCCCATCGCCGTCGCCGGTGAGGATCGCGAACGGCGGAAGCATCCGTGCGGCCAGCGCCCCGGGGGCGGCAGCGCCCGCAGCCAGGTCGCCGTCGGCGACCGGACCGGCGGCATCCCAGCGCAGCCGCGAGAGCGCAAGCACCGGGCCCGCGGCCACCGGCTCCAGCCCCCACCGGACGAGCTCGATGTCGCCGTGGCGGGTCCGGGTGGCACGCTCCGGGATCCTCGCCCGTGCCGGCACGCCCGCCGGCACCGCCAGGAACCCGGACAGCGGCGGCATCACGATGCGCCCCACCGGATGAACGTGACGGTGCTGGTGGGGTACGACGTGACGCGCATCGACCGGCGGGAGCGCAGGAGTCCGCCGCCGACGGCTTCGTCGTGGATGGCGGGCTCCACGTACCCCATGACGAACCGCCCGTGCGGGTGGGCGTCGTACGCCCGCTGCGCCATCCGCGTGATGAGGTACCAGGCGGCGCCGGTGTTGCCGGCCTGCGAGCCGCCGTCGGCATAGTACGTGCTGCCCGCGAACTCGAGACCGTGGAACGCGGCCATCGGCCCGGCCGACGATGTGGCGACGGCAGTGAGTGCATACCGACGTGCGGAGACGATGCCCGCGACCGCCGACACCGCGGCGGCGGTGCGCCGGAATCGCAGGCCCTTCCGGCGGTACATCGTGGAGCGCAGCCGGATGATCGTGGGCACATGGCGCAGGCTCCCCAGGCCCGATCGCACGTCGAGCTGCAGGCCGTCGATCTCGTTCTGCGCCTTCTTGACGTTTCTGCGCACATTGGTGCTGATGGCCCGCCAGTACTCTTCCCACGTGGGCCATGCGGCGAAGTCGACCGCCTCGACGACCATGGGCCGCACCCGAGTCACCGTGACGCCGGGGATCGCGGCGATGTCGTCTTCGCGGGGCGGCTCCATCGACAGTTCCCAGCCGTACGAGAAGGTGCCCGGGCCGACGGCGGTGAGCACCGCCGCCATCACCGGTGGCCAGGGGCCCGCAGACGGTGCGAGCACGAGCCGATCGAGGAAGACATGGTCGGTTCCTGCGGTGCCCACGGCGCACTGCGCGACGACGTCGCCGGACGCGCCGCCGCCGGCGTGCACCTCGAACAGCCGCAGCCGGCGGCGGCCGACGTGCTTGACCGCCCACCCGCGCAGATGTCCCGTGGTCAGGCGCACCGAGGAACGGTTCCGTTCCGCGAACGCGTTCCAGCGGGCGCTGTCGACCGTGCGCAGGTGCCGTTCGACGACGACGAGGCCGTCGGCGCGCGCTCCGCCCCCCTCGGTCACGGGGCACGCCGTTCGAGCAGGTAGCGGCCGGCCTCACCGGGATCGTCGAGGTCGACGTACCGGCGACCCTGACGATCCGATCCGGCCGCGGCGCCGTCGTCCGGTACCGCGGGTCCGGGCCTGGAAAAACCTGTGAGATCGTCGAACACACCGACGTACGCGTCGGCCTGGGGTCGCCAGTCGAGCGCGTCCGCGACGCGGCGCCGTCCCCGCTCGCCGAGTTCGACCCGCAGGCGGGGATCGTCGATGAGGCGCTCGACGGCGTCGGCGAACGCCGCGATGTCACCCGACGGGACGTAGAGAAGGCAGTCGCCGCCCGACACCCGCGTCTCGGCGAGGTCGAACGACACCGCCGGCAGCCCGTACGCCATGTACTCCATCGTCTTGTTCATCGTGGACAGGTCGTTCAGGGGCGTCTTCAGATCGGGGCACAGTCCGATGTCGGCGCGGCTGAGGTACTCGGCGATGGCCACGCGGTCGACGCGTCCGGTGAACGTGACGCTAGCGTCGAGGCCCAGCGCGGTGCACTGCGTCTTCAGCTCGTCGAGGCAGTCGCCGAATCCGAGAAGGGTCGCCGTGACATTCGCGCGCCCCCGCCGGTGCACGAGCTCGTCCATGACCAGCAGCACCTGATCCACGCCGTCCTGCGGGCCCATGATGCCGAGGTAGGCCAGTTCGATCCCGTCGGCCGGGCGGGGCCGCTCCGGGTAGACGGGGCGCATCTGCCGGGTGTCGGGCCCGCTGCGCACCACCGTGACGTGCTCGGGCGACAGCCCGCCGCGCCGGACGGCGATGGCCTTGTACGACTCGTTCGTGGACGTGACGCGGTCGGCGGTGCGGAAGGTGCGCCGCTCCAGCCAGCGCAGCCCCCGGAACTGCAGCTTCTGGGCGAATGTGGTGGGGTCGCCGAACCGGGAGATGTACAGCTCCGGATTGAGGTCGTGGTGGTCGAAGACGAACCTCACGCGGCGGATGCGCCACAGGAGCGCGAGCAGCCAATACGTGTCGGGCGGGTTGCACGCCTGGATGACGTGGAACCGGCGGCGACGCCAGGCCGCGAGCGACAGCAAGGCGGTGCGCACCCAGCTGTACGCGAACTCCCACGCGAACCCGAGGAATCCTTCCGCCTCCGCCGCCGGCGGGTACTTGTAGATGTCGACGCCGTCGATGTGCTGGCGCGGCGGATCACCCGGGCCCTTCGGGCAGATCACGCTGACGTGGTACCCGCGGGCGACGAGCGCCTGGCACTCGAGCCACACCCGCCGGTCCAGCGGAACGGGCAGGTTCTGCACGATGATCAGGACGTGCGGGCCTGAGCTGTGCGGCATCAACGGCTCCCCTCCGTGTCGTCGCCGTCGATCAGCCGCAGCAGCCGATCGGCGCGATCGTTCCAGTCGTGTCCCGCGACGGATGCGGCGATGGCGGCGCGGTCGACGTCGCCGGACAGTGCTTCCCGCACCGCGGTCACGAACCCTGCGCGGTCGGCCACCCGCACGTACCGGTCGTCGAGCCCGTCGACGACCGCGATATCGGTGGCGACGGCCGGGATCCCCGCCGCCAGATACTCGATCGTCTTCAGCGGATAGCTGCGCCGATTGAACATCGAGTCCCGATACGGCGTGAGCCCGACGTCCAGGGCGCCGAGGTACCGCGGAAGCTCCTCGCGGGGGACGGCGTCGATCCATCGAACGCCCGGACGGGCGATCAGCTCGTCGAAGGCCGCATTGTCGGCCGCCGTCTCGAACCAGCGCGGTCCGACCAGCAGGAGACTGATCCCCGCTTCCTGGACGGCCCCCAGCAGATTCAGGTCGATCCGCGCGTTGAACTGTCCGATGACGCCGGCGACGGGTCCGGTGAGTCCGACCTCGTCCGCGGGCGTGCGCGGGATGTCGCGGAACCGCTGCAGCTCGGCGCCGTTGGGCAGCCACTGCGCGGGTTCGGACCGTCGCTGCAGATGCCGGGCGAGCTGCGGCGTCACGGCCACCACGAGGTCCGCGGCCGCCAGATTCTTCTCCCGTGCGGCGTGCAGGTAGGCGGAGCTGACACCCCACAGTGCTCCAGCGGCGACCGAGTCGTCAGTCTCATAGAACACCTTGCGTCCTGGCAGATTCGCCACCAGCGGCAGGATCGGCGCGGTGGTCGAGGCGATCACCGCCGAGGGGGCGAGGCCGTTTCCGCGCAGGTGGCGGCGGGCCGCGCGCGCGCGACGGCGATCGCCGATCGCCCGCAGGATCGGCCGCTGGGGACCCGGCAGTGTGAAGACCCGGAGCCGGGTGACGTTGTCCTGCGGCTCGCTGGAGCGGGGGCCGCGGTGCCGGCGGAGGCTGAGCAGTGACGTGGCTGTGTCGACCCAGATCACGGGGCGACGTGCGGCCAGTGCGCTGACAAGGTGCCGGTCGGTGCCGGCGAGGGTGTCCCAGCGCACGCCGGCGAAGTAGAGGATGGGCCCGTCGGACCGCGCGTCGCCCTGCGGGCGGGACGGGGGCGGGGCGGCTGCCGCCACGGGGGCGGCGTTGAAGTCGTCGGCGCGCCGGTTTCCGCGCAGCTTCTGGATGCGCCGGCGAGCGTAGTACGCGCCGATGCGCAGGCCGGATGCCGCCGCCGCGCCGAGGCGCCGCTTCTGCCCCGGCGCCGAGGCGACGGCATCCCGGTAGACGGTCACGAGATGACGGGCGGCCGTCGTCAGCGAGAAGTCCTCGACCACCCGACGGCCGAACTCTCCTCGCTCGCGGCGCAGCGCAGGGTCATCCAGCAGCGGCAGGAGCTCGGCCCGCAGGGTCGCCACCCCGTCCTGCGCGGCGGCGCCCACGCCATACCATCCCTGCCACCGGAATGTGTCGACCGTCGCGGGCGAGAGGGCGCGGAAGAATCCGTGCTCGCCCTGCACGATCAGCGGCTTGCCGAAGGCGAGGGATCGCAGTGCGGAACCGCCCATCCCGATCATGATGTCGGCTGTCGCGTAGGCCGCTCGAGGGTCGGCGAGCTCACCGGTGAACACGATGCTCTTCCGGCCGGAGTGGGCGTGCGCCGCCGCCGCGGCGGCTTCCATGTCGGCGCGGGAGCGGCCCTCGCCGACGATGAGGAGCTGGAACGGCGCCCGGTCGACGAGGTCTCCGGCCAGCTCGATAGCGGAGAAGATGCCCTCGGCCTTCAGGTCCGGTACGAGCCGGCTGACCACGGCCACGACCGGCCGGTCGTCCAGCCCCCTCTGCCGCTTGAAGGCGTCGATCTCCGCGGCCGGCAGCGGATGGTTCGCGGCGAGGTCCACGGGCGGCTCCATCAGCTGCGCGGCCGCGCGGCCGCGGATGTGCTCGGCGGCGAGGATCTGCTGCGTGCCGACAAGCAGCGGCATCCACTTCGGGATGAAGGGGGCTATCGCCATCGACATCACCGTTGTGACGACGGCGACGTCCGGAAGCGGGTCGACGGCGAGCGCCGCCTCGAGCGCGGGGGGCCACTCGTATCCGTGGACCACGTCGATGCCGCGTTCGACCACAAGCCGGCGCAGCGCACGCACCACCCGTGGCGAGGGGCGCCGACCCGGCTCCGGAGCGGCGACGAACTCCAGTCCGAGCTCGTCGATGCGTGCGCAGAGGCTGCCGGGCCGGCCGAACACTATGCATTCATGGCCGAGGGCCTGTACGGCGGCGGCGAGCTCGATGGCGTTCAGCTGACTGCCGCCGATGTCCAGGTCGTGCGGGTAGACGACGATCTTCACGAGGTCCCCCGATTCGCCAGCGCCGTGCGCAGCAGCCGGAGGTTCGCGCGCTGGGTCAGCGCGAGAGCGGCGATGACGGCGACCGACACCAGGGCGGAGGCCGCCGCGGCGAAGAAGGCGGGCTCCACCATCCGCGCGAGGGCCGCGGCCGCCACCCAGACGACCAGGCCGGCGAGCGTGGGCAGGACCACACCCCGGGCGACGGCGCCCACGCGCACGTCGACGCTGCGCAGGCTGAGCAGGTAGAGCGGGACGCCGACAGCGAGGCCCACCACCAGCTGCGCGGCGGCGACGCCGGCCTCCCCCAGCGGCCGCACGACCAGCAGCATGACCGGCAGTGCGACGACGAACGTGGCGCTCTGGATCACCAGCACCAGTCCCGACCGGCCGTGGACCACGAGGTAGTCGTACGCGAGCTCGAACCAGATGCGGAGGGTGGCGAACGCCGCGAGCCACAACAGGACGTCCGTCGCCGGCGCCCACTGCGCTCCGTACACGAACCGCACCACGGGGCCTGCAGCGCCGCTGATGGCAAGGCACGCCGGGATGGCGACGGCAGAGAGGATGCCGAGGATGCGCACGAAGTTGCGGGTCATCCGCGCGGGGTCGTCCTTCAGTGCCGAGAAGGTCGCCGGGGCGACTGCTCGCAGCGGCTGCGAGAAGATCGACACCGGCCAGCTGGCGAGGTTGAAGGCGAGCACGTAGAAGCCGAGCGCCCGTGCGTCCAGGCTCGACGCGACGATGACCTGGTCGACGTAGCCGGACGCGAACACGACGATGCTGGATGCCGCCAGCGGCAGGCCGAACCGCAGCAGCCGGCCCGCGGTGGTCCGGTCCCACCCGAAGCGGTAGGGCACCGGCGACCAGTGCCAGATGAGCAGGGCGAAGACGATGCTCGCTATCAGGCGGCCCGCGGCCAGGCTCATGGCGCCCCAGCCGAGCAGCGCGAAAAGAAGCGACAGTCCCGCGCCGAGCCATGTGTTCACCTGGTCGGCGATCGTCCGCTCCTTCTGCATGAACTCGCGCTGGAGCACGGCGGCGGGCGTCGCGACCAGCCCGTTCACGAAGATCGAGAGGCCGAGGACCTGGATGACGCCGGTCGCCCGGACATCGCCGAGGATCGTGGTGATCGACGGGGCGAGCAGCCAGGTGGCGGCCGTCAGGATCGCGCTGCTGATGACGGCGATCGTGTTGATCGTGGGCGCGATCGTCCGCGGATCGTCACGCCAGCGGATGACGGCCAGGCTCACCCCGAGCTCGTTGAAGCTCAGGATGGCCAGCAGCGTCACCATCGCAATGGCGAAGATCCCGAATTCGTCCGGGCCGAGCACTCGGGCCAGGGCGACGCCGATGACGAGCGTGCCCAGGCGCGACACCACGGTGTTCCCGAAGCTCCATCCCAGAGCCCGGGTCGCCTTGCGTGGCACGGAGTCCTCCGGCAGCGGTGCGCTCACCCGGTCACCACGCTCCGCAGCGCACGGGTGACGTCCTCCTGCTGGCCCTCGGTCAGGTGCGGGGACATCGGCAGCGACAGGATGGTGTCGGCGGCGGCCTCCGCCACCGGGAACTGCCCGCGGCGGTGCCCGTGGTCCGCGTACGCCTCGGTCAGCGGCACGATAGTGGGGTAATGGATGCCGACGCCGATGCCCGCGGCGCCGAGCCCTGCCGCCACCCGGTCGCGATCGGCGACGCGGACCACGTACAGGTGCCACACGTCCTCGTTGCCGGGGCGCACTGAGGGCAGCCGGATGCCGTCGACGTCCGCGAGCAGGCCCGCGTAGCGCGCCGCCGCCGCCCGGCGGGCCGCGTTCCAGACATCCAGCCGCCGCAGCTTGGCCCGCAGCACCGCAGCCTGGACCGCGTCCAGACGGGCGTTCACGCCGATGTGGTCGTGCACGTACTTCGTGGAGCTGCCGTGTGCGCCCAGGCTCCGCACGAGCGCGGCCGCGCCCGGGTCGTCCGTCAGCACGGCGCCGGCGTCGCCGGCTGCCCCGAGGTTCTTGCCGGGATAGAAGCTCGTCGCCGCGATCCGGCCGAGCGCGCCCGCGCGGCCGGCGGACGAGACCGCGCCCTGCGCCTGCGCGGCGTCCTCGATGACGGGGATGCCGTGCGCATCGGCGATCGGCGCGATCCTGTCGACGGGCGCTGTCTGCCCGAACAGGTGCACCGGGACGATGGCGCGCGTGCGCGGCGTGATCGCCGCGGCGACGGCATCCGGGTCCATCAGCAGGAACTCGTCGTCCACGTCCACGAACACCGGGACCGCGCCGATCCGCGACGCCGCCTCGGCCGTCGCGATGAAAGTGTTGGCGGGCATGACGACCTCGTCGCCGGGCCCCACCCCGGCCGCCCGGTACGCGAGCTCGAGCGCGTCGGTGCCGTTGGAGACGCCGACGACGTGGGCGACGCCGATGTAGTCGGCGTACTCGCGTTCGAACGCGTCGACCTCGCCGCCGCCGATGAAGGCGGCCGTGGTGAGCAGCCGCTGCCACACGGGAAGCACGTCGTCGGCGATCTCGGCCTGCTGCGCGGCCAGATCCAGGAACGGCACGGTCATGCGTCGCCTCTCAGTTCTCGTGCGGGCACGCCGGCCCACGTCTGGTGTCCGGGCACATCGCGGATCACGACCGCGCCCATGCCGACCGCGGACTCGGGCCCGATCGTCAGTCCCTGCCGCACCGCGGCGTTCATCCCGAGGTACGCGGCCTCGCCCACGCGCACGGCGCCGCCGAGGGCGACGCCGGCGGCGAGCGTGCAGAAGTCCTCGAGCACGTCGTCGTGCGTGATGGTGCAGTTCGGCATCACCACGACGTGCCGTCCGATGCGGGCATCCGCGGTGACCACCACCGAGTCAAGCAGGATGCCGCCGATGCCGACGTCGCTGCTGGCGCCGATCCGCGCCGAGCGCGCCACGAACGTCGCGTACCGGTCATCGGCGACGCCGAACTTCGCGAACCGGCGGACGATGCTGCGTCGGGTCGCGCTCGGCCCGACGCACACGAGCAGCTTCTCGGATCGCTGCGGCGCGAGCGCGAGCGGTCCGAGCACGGGTACGCCGGACACCTCGGTGTCGTGCAGCTGCACATCGTCGTCGAGGATGCCGGTCACCCCTGTGATGCCGGCGGCGAGGACTTCACGGGCCAACCCGCTCGCCCCCACGAGCAGCAGGCCCTCGCTCATGGTCTGTCGCCGTCCGGTTCGCGGAGCACGGCGATGACCCGGTCCTGATCGGCGTCGGTCAGCGTGTGGTACAGCGGAAGGATCAGGGTCCGGTCGGTGAGCCGCTCGGTGACCGGCAGGCCGCGCTCCGGGGTGAGGTCCCGGTACGGCGGCTGGCGGTGCGTGGCCATGATGCCACGGCGGGCGGAGATGTCCGCATGTGCGAGCGCCTCCAGGAGCCCTTCCCGATCCAGCGGGTACTCGTCGCCGACCTCGACCCAGAACGACTGGACATTCCCGGTGCCGTACGCCGGGTCGGCCACCGCGCGCAGGCCCGCGACCTGGTCGAGCTCCTGCCGGTACCGGGATGCCAGCTCCCGCCGCCGCGCGACGATCTGAGGCAGGCGCCCGAGCTGGACGAGGCCCACGGCCGCCTGCAGATCCGTCATCCGGAAGTTGAACCCGACCTCGGTGTACTCCTCCGCCGGCGGCAGAACGGACCGGTGCCGATCCGCGGCCGATACGCTCATCGCGTGCTCGCGGAGGTGTCGGGCACGGGTGGCCCACCGCTCGTGGTTGGTCGTGATCATGCCGCCCTCGCCGGTGGTGAGGAGCTTGCGCGGGTGGAACGACCACGCGGCTATCTCGGCTCCCGCGCCGACCGGGCGTCCCTTGTATGTCGAGCCGGCGCCGCACGCGGCATCCTCGATCACGACGATCCCGAGCGGATCGGTCACGGCGCGCACGTCGTCGAGGTCGAGCGGCACGCCGCCCTGGTCGACCCCGATCACCGCGCGGGTCGCCGGGGTCAGCGCGGCGCGCACGGTCTCGCCTGTGACGTTCCCGGTGAGCGGGTCGACGTCGGCGAACACCGGGGTGGCGCCGACGTACCGGACGGCGTTCGTGGTCGCGATGAACGAGAACGACGGCACCACGACGTCGGCGCCGGGCCCGATCCCGGCGACGATCAGGGCGAGATGCAGTGCGGTCGTGCAGCTGGTCGTGGCCACCGCGAACGGCGACTGCATGGCGCTCGCGAACTCCTGCTCGAACCGCGCGACCCGGGGGCCCTGCGCCACCCAGCCGCTGGCGATCGCCTCGGCGACGGCATCCGCCTCCTCCTGCCCCAGCCACGGGACCATCACGTTGATGCGCTCGCTCATGACGCGGCCACCGCCCGGCCCGTCGCTATCTCGTCGCGCAGCGGACGCCACCAGTCCACGAGCTGCCGCAGCCCCTCGTCCAGGTCGATCGTGGGCCGCCATCCTAGGTCGCGCTCCGCGGCGCGGATGTCGGCGAGGCGGCGTGCGACGTTGTTGACGACGCGCGCCGGGCCGAACTCGACGCCGAGGTCGGAGTCCATCACTCGCAGCAGGGCCTGGGCGAGCGCGAGGAGGCTGGTCTCGGTGCCGCTGGCGATGTTGTACGTGCCCTCGACCATGCCGCTGCGCGCCGCCAGGACGTTGGCGCGGGCTATGTCCGGCACGCACACGAAGTCCATCGTCTGCTGCCCGTCGCCGAAGATCAGCGGCGGCTTCCCGTCGACGATCCGCTCCATCCAGCGCACCAGCACCTCCGTGTACAGCCCGTGCACGTCCATCCGCGGGCCGTACACGTTGAAGTAGCGCAGCAGCACGTAGTCGATGCCCTTCATCGCCCGGAAGCTGCGGACCAGGCCCTCGTTGAACGTCTTGGCCGCGCCGTACAGCGTGTCGTTGTTCTCGTGGTGATGACGCTCCGTGGTGGGGAACTCCTCCGCCATCCCGTACACCGAGGCGCTGGAGGCCGCCACGAGCTTGCCGACGTTGTGTTTCGCTGCCGCCTCGACGATGTTGAAAGTGCCGTCGACGAGGACCTCGAGGGCCAGCCGCGGCTCCTCCGCGCACTGCGTGATCCGGATCGCGGCCTGGTGGAACACGATGTCCTTGCCGGCGGTGACCTCGTCCACCACACGACGGTCCCGGATGTCGCCGTCGATGAGCGTCGCCCGCCCCGTGGCGATGGCGTCGTCGAGGTTCGCCACGCGTCCGCGCACGAGGTTGTCCAGCACGTCGACGTGTGCGGCCCCGGCATCCAGGAGCTGGTCGACCAGCGTGGACCCGATAGTGCCGGCGCCGCCGGTGACGAGGATGTTCGCGCCTTCGATGCGGGTCATGACTGCTCCACTCGCTCCAGGATCTCCACCGGGTAGGGGGCACCGCCGGCGCCGAGGCTGCCCTTCGCGGCCTCGAGAATCGACAGCACCCGCAGGCCGGAGGCGCCGTCGGTGCGCGCCTGCCGCTTCTCCCGGATCGCGGAGGCGAACTCCGCCGTCATGTTCGAGAGCGCCTCGGTCTCGGCGAGGGCGGGAGCCCATGTGTCGCCGAGCCGGTACGAGATCCGCGCGGCGTGCACGTCGCTGGCCGTGGCCTGTGACTGGCCGGCCAGGTCGACGCCGCGGTCGTAGACGCTGACCCGCTGCTGCGGGTTCAGATCGTCCCAGACCAGGGTCCGCTTCGTGCCGCCGATCACCATCTGCCGGATCTTCGTCGGGCTGAGCCAGTTCACGTGGATGTGGGCTATGGCGCCGCCGGACAGCGGCATCGTCAGGTAGCCGATGCACGACTTGCCGGTGCCGAGGGGGTCCGCGCCGTGCGCGGCTACGCTCGTCGCGTCGATGCCGCCGGGCAGCACGAAGTCGATGATCGACAGGTCGTGGGGCGCGAGGTCCCAGAACACGTCGACATCCGGCTGGATGAGGCCGAGGTTGATGCGGACGCTGTCCACGAACAGGATGTCGCCGAGGTCCCCGGCCGCGATGAGTTCGCGGATCTTCAGCACGGCCGGGGTGTAGCAGTACGTGTGGTCGGCCATCAGCACGAGCCCGTTCGCCCGCGCGGTGTCCACCATCTCGGCGCCGCGCCGCTGCTCGTCGGCGAACGGCTTCTCCACCGTGACGTGCTTGCCGGCGGCAAGGGCCGCCATCACGATCGGATGGTGGGTGCGCGCGGGCGTCGCTATCGCGACGGCGTCGATCGCAGGGTCGGCGAGCACCTCGTCGAGGCTCTGCGAGATCGGCACACCGCCGACGCGGTCGGCGACCCGCTGGGCGCGGTCGGCGTCCAGGTCGCAGATCACGGCGAGGTCCCAGTCCGGGCTCGCGGCGAAGTTGCGGGCCAGGTTCGGCCCCCAGTAGCCGGCGCCGACCACGCCCACGCGCAGGCGCGGCGACACGCTGATTGTTTTCTCGTTCACGGACACGCTCCCCACGTGATCCGATGTCCGACAGCCGACGAGTCGTCAGTTGTCGGGATCGAAGATGATATCGACCCAGTAGTTGTTCCGGGACGTCGTACTCGGATAGGACGTACTGTTGCTGGACGCACCACCGGTGGCGAGCGTGGTGATAGGTCCGTTCGTCACGGCTGCGGTCAGCCCGTTGGTGGTCAGCGCGTAGAACTTCGACGTGCTGTACATGCCGACCCGGTACTCGGTGCCGACCGTGAGCCGCACGGGGGTGGACAGGACGGCGGTCTGCCACCCGGACGCGGTCTCACCCGTGAACGTCACGGTCGCGAGCTTCGTCCCGCCTGCTCGCCAGAGGTACCCGGTGTGGGTGCCGGTGTTCGAGCTGCCCTTGTAGAACCTGATGGCCGTGACCACGCCGGGCGCGGTGGCCTTGAAGCGGGTCGCGACCTGGATCGCGAGGGTCGAGGACGTGTTGGGGGCCGTCGGCGTGCCGGTCGGGAACAGGCTGACCTGGTCCTGCTTGGCCATCGTCGTGAACGACCATGTTCCGCCGGTGACCGCCGCCCCGTTGGCCGTGACGGTCGCAGTGTACGTGGTCGTCCAGCCCAGCGCCGCCGTGGGCGTGAACGTCGCGACTCCCGTCGTGGCGTTGAAGCTGGACGTTCCCGCCACCGTCGTCGTGCCGGTCTTCACGGTGATCGCCGCGGACGTGGCGTTCGTCAGCGTCGCGGTCACCGCCTTCGCCGGGTCCACGCCGGTCGCCCCGGATGCCGGAGTCGTCGCTGTCAGGGCCGGCGTCGGCGTCGGCGTCGGAGTCGGCGTCGGCGTCGGCGTCGGAGTGGGCGTCGGCGTCGGGCTCGGGCTGGGCGACGGGCTCGGATCCGGTGCTGCGCCGAACGCTATCTCGACGTCGGCGAAGTAGGCCGACGACTGGTACGACTGGGTCGGGAATCCGCCACTGGCACCGTAGACGAAGACGCCGTTCGTTCCGGTGATGTCGCCGTTCACCACCGGCGACGTGAAGAAGTTCCGCGTCATCGCGTACCCGCCTCCAGGCGCGAAGTACGACACGGTGTAGGTCTGTCCCGGCGAGACGGCCACGGGAGTGGACAGCGTGGCGCGCACCCACCCGGTCGACGAGCTCGAGAACGTCACCTGCGCCAACCGCGAGCCGCCGCTCGACCACAGCGATCCCGTCGTGGCGCCGGCGGCTCCGGCGCCACGGTAGTACCGCAGGGCCGTCACGCTGCCCGATTGGGCGACCGTGAACGTCGTGCCGACCTCGATCGCGGCCGTGTCCGACGTCGACGCGATGTCCGGTGCGGTCGTGCCGAACAGCGTCGCCACGGGAGCCGTCGCCGGACCGGCCGTGAACTCCACGTCGACGAAGTAGTTCGTCGAGTTCCACGAGGATGTCGGTCGTCCGCTGGTCCCGTACGAGTACAGGCCGTTCGCACCGACGACCGTCGACAACGGGCCGCTGGTCACGGCCGACGCGAGGCCGGCGCTCTGGTACGAGTAGTTCCCGTTCGGAGCGAGGTACGACACCGTGTACGTCTGCCCCGGGTCGATCGTCACCGGCGTGTCGAGGACGGCACGCTGCCACCCGCTGGAGGTCTCGTCCTGGAACGTCACCGTCGCCAGTGGCGTGCTGCCCGCGCCCCACAGCCAGCCGATATGCGTTCCGGTGTTCTCGGGTGCCTTCAGGAAGCGGATCGCGGACACCTCCCCGGAGGTCGACGTCGTGAACGACATCCCGAGGATGACGGCGGTGGTGTCGCTGGTGGCGGTCGTCGGCGTGATGGTCTGCTGCCCGAAGAACGTGATCGGGCCGGACCCGCTTCCGGCCGCGGCGGTCTGGAACGACCAGGACACCGGACCACCCGCCACGCCGTTGGCGCCGGTCACCCCGGTGACGGACACGGCGATCAGGGCGCCGCCGGGAAGCGCGGCGGACGGCGTGAAGGTGACCGTCTTCCCATCGGTGCTGTACGCGGTGCTCCCGGCGATCTGCGTTCCGGAGGAACTCACACCGAACGTCGCGGCCGAGACGGCGCTGTTGAACGTGACGGTGATCGGGCTCGCCGTGCTCACCCCGACGCTTCCGCTCGCGGGCGTCGCCGAGACGACGACCGGCCCGGTGGGCGCGCCCTGGAACACCACATCGACGCCGTAGTCCGTCGTGGACGTGCTGTTCGGGAAGCCACCGGCGTACGTGTACACCGCGCCGTTCGCCGGCACCTGCAGGGGCCCGCGCGTGTAGCTGGAGTTGTACGCCCCGGCGTTCACCGAGTACGCCCCGACCGGAGCGGTGTAGGACGCTATGTACTGCGTGCCCGCGGTGATCGACACCGGTGCGGACAGCACACCCGTCTGCCATCCCTGGGTGCTCTCACCGGTGAACGTCACGGATGCCAGCGCCGTGCCGGAGCTGCTCCACAGCGTGCCCACATGCGTTCCGGTGTTCGCCGAGCCCTTGTAGAAGCGCAGCGCCGTGATGGTCCCCGCCAGCGTGCTCGAGAAGCGCACGCCGAGGGTCACCGAGGCGGTGTCCGCCGCGGAGGCTATCACCGGGGTCGACGTATCGGGGTACAGCGAGCAGGGGCACGTTCCGTCCGGAAGCGTCTGCGCCGCCGTGGAGAACGACCACACGCCACCGCCCGCGGCGAAGCCCACACCGGCCGAGTCGACCGCGGATATCGTGACCGTGTACGTCACGCTCGAGTCCAGCGCCGCCGTCGGAGTGAAGCGGATCGTCTTCGCCGTGGTGTCGACCGTCGTCGTTCCCGCCACGGCTGTGCCCGATGCTGTCTTCACCGTCACGGACACCGACGAGGCGACCGGGGCGCGGTTGAGCGTGGCGACGACGGGGCTGCTGACGAGGTTGCTCGAGGAGCCCGGGGTCGGGGTCGCGGAGACGATCTTCAGCGGCGAGTTGTCGGTCTTGTCGAACAGGACGTCGACGTAGTAGTTGCCGTCCTGGTACGTGTCGGTGGGGAATGTCCCGGGGTCGCCGTACACGCCGGGGTTCGCCGCACCGACGCCGCTGGGCACCGTGACCGGCGTACTCGGGCGCGCTTTGTACGGCCAGTAGAGGGGATCGGCGGCATAGCCGCCGTTGGGCGCGGTGTAGGACACCGTGTACTTCGCTCCGGCGTCCACCGCGATCGGCGCGGCGAACTTCGCCGTCTGCCAGCCGGTCGCCGTCTCACCGGTGAACGTCACGGTGCCCAGACGCGCCCCCGTGCTGCTCCACAGCGAGCCGACGTGGGTGCCGGTGTTGCGCGTCCCCTTGTAGAAGCGCACGCCGGTGATGAAGCCGTCCGTATCCGGCACGAACCGCAGTCCCAGTTCGACGGACGACGTGTCGCTGACCGTCGGCGTCGTGGGCACGGTGGCGCCGAACACCGAGGCGCTCCCGGTCACGGCGACGGTCCGCGACGTTCCGGCCGCCGCGTAGTTCGCGCTGTCGTCGATCGCGCGCGCGATGATCGACGCGGTGCCGGTGCCCTGCTGGATGTACGTGTAGCTCCACGCCGTCGTGCCCGTGGCGGGGTGCCAGGTGGTTCCGCCGTCCGTGGACACTTCGACACCGGCGACGACTCCGCCGCCATCGGATGCCGTCCCGGTGACCGTCACGGAGGTGCCGTTCGCTATCGACGCTCCGGCGGCGGGGCTGGTGATCTGGGTGGTCGGTGCTGTCGTGTCGCTGCTCTTGGCCGTGGCGACGAGGCCGCTCATGAGGGTGGTCGGCTGGGCGCCCATGTCCGCGAACATGTTGACCTGGGCCTGCTGCATCCGCACATCGGCGGGTGCGCCGTTGCCGTCGTGGGTCTGGTCGAGGCCCCACGCCCACTGGATGGTGCCCGCGCCGAACACGAGAGCGCCGCTGGCCGCCCGGTACAGCGTGACGTGATGCTGCGTCGTGCCGGGAACCACCACGCTGCCGTAGTCGGTCAGATACTGCGGTGTGGACCCCACGGTCGTGGAGAGCCGGACGAGGCCCGCCGGCCGGAATCCGTTGTCGACATCCTCATCGGACTCGTAGCCGACGGTGTGCGCGGCGAGCGCCTGCGACGTGCCGGCGGCGAGGGAGGTCAGCGACGTGTTGCGCCACAGTCGCGTCTTGCCTTCCGCACTGCTGACGGTGACCGGAAGGTCCGTGTCGTTGCTCATGTACATGGTGCCGGTGAGCCCGTTCTCGGGCATCGTGCCGCCGTTGGCGGCCGTCGCGAATCGGGGATCGCGCCACGTGCCGGTCCACTCCGGCGTGGAGGTGTCGATCTTGCCGCCGTTCGGGTTGGCGGAGTTGCCCCACGTCTCCTTGTACGACACCAGGGTGCGGTAGGGCGTGCTGGTGCCGCTGGCCGAGGATGCCTCGTAGCGGGTGTGCCAGTAGATCTCGTTGCCGGAGAGGAACTGCAGGTTCACACCGGCATCCCGTGCGGCCGTCACGTTCGTGCGCTGCGCCGCCGACCAGTATTCGTCATGGCCGACGGACAGGAAGACCTTGTGATTGAGCAGCTGCGCTCCGTACCGGTCGCTGTCGACGCCGGCCATGTAGCTCACGTCGTAGCCGTTGCGCTCGAGGAAGCGCACCATGGCGAACTCGCTGCTGAAGTAGAAGTCGCGCCCATTCGTGTTGCCGCGCGTGGCGAACGGACGGTTGTAGCTGATCTTGTAGGCGCGGCCGTTCGCGGCGCCCTGATAGAAGTCCGACCCGCCGTACGTGTTGTACGCCTGCCACGTGGGATCGGAGGTCTGGAAGACGATGTCCGAGTGATTCCCGTCATTGCGGACGATGAAGATGATGTGGCTGTCATCGCCGTTGTCGTTGCGGGTGAGCTTGGCGATGTAGACGCCCGACACCGCGGTGGACGGCACGGTCCAGGACGCCGACACGCCCCAGTTGCCGCAGTCGTAGAGTTCGGTGGTGGTGTCCGAGATGCACTGCGGCTGGCGCTGCGGCAGGGGTGCCGTGACGGGGACCGATGTGATGTACCGGGCACCCAGTCCCTGGTACCACCCGGTGCGGTAGATGTCGATCTTGTACGACGTCGCGCTCGTGTCGATCTTGAAGTCGATGCGGCTGCCCGCGTTCACGCTGATGTCGGTGGCGAAGCCCTGGATGTCGGCGTCGCCGGCACCGTCGATGTCCCAGATGCTGGGATCGGTGCCCGGCTTCGAGTTCTCGCAGGCGATCGGGTTGATGGTCGCCCCGCACGAACTGCCGCCGTCGGCCATGACCGCGGTCGGCACGTCGACGACGATGAGCGCACTCGCGACGACGGCGAGAACCGCCCCCACGGTGATGGCGCGCCAACCGCGCCGTTGCGTGCCGAGACGCCGTTCCCCAGTTTTCAGCATGTCCCCAGTCCCCAGCCGGGGGGATCCCCACAGATCTCCCCAATTCTTCAAGACACCCACACCGACGCCCTGATTGCCCCAGCGGACGACGAGGATGAGTGTCTCCCCGCTGTGCAGTATAGCCACGGACGCCGATGTGCGGCAGTACCCATTTCGAAGTTCCCGCACGGTCCCTATGCTGAGGGGCACCCATCCCTGGAGGTCCGCCGTGAGCATCGCCCCATCCGCCACCGTCCAGGCCACATCCGACATCGACGAGCACGCCGAGATCGGCGAGAACACGCGGGTCTGGCACCTCGCCCAGATCCGCGAAGGGGCGCGCGTGGGCGCCGACTGCAACATCGGCCGCGGGGCGTACGTCGGGCCGGATGTCGTGATCGGGGATGCCTGCAAGCTGCAGAACTACGCCCTGGTGTACGAGCCGGCGCGGCTCGGCGACGGCGTGTTCATCGGGCCGGCGGCGGTGCTGACCAACGACGAGTTCCCGCGTGCGGCGAACCCGGACGGGTCGCTCAAGTCGGCCGACGACTGGCATCCGGTCGGCGTGGTCATCGAGGACGGCGCGTCGATCGGCGCGCGCGCGGTGTGCATAGCCCCCGTGAGGATCGGGGCGTGGGCGCTGGTGGCCGCCGGCGCCGTCGTGACGAAGGACGTCCCGGCCCACGCACTCGTGGTGGGTGTCCCCGCCCGCCGGATCGGCTGGGTCGGCCGGGTGGGTCGGCCGCTCGAGCGGCGCGGCGACGAATGGGTGTGCCCGGACAGCGGTGAACGCTACCGCCAGGACGGGGAGACGCTGACGCTCATGCCGTGACGACGGGCTGTCACAGCTCGCCCGGGGACATGAGCTGCGCGTCGATCTCGTCGACGAGTTCGCGGGCGGCCGACGGTGCGCCGGCCCGCCGCGGGGCGTAGACCACGAGCGAGTGGAACATGAACCGCACGACGAACGCCACGATCAGCGTGATGGCCGCTGCTATCACGCTGGACAGATGCCACGTGTTCACCAGGAGCGCTATCACGGGGATCCGCACGATGGCCTCGACGTTGTTGAACGCGAACGACTTCGCGAAGCGGGTCCACGTGCCCGCGGCATCCGCCCGCATGTCTTGGAAGACGAACCGCTCCTGCAGCAGGAAGTTTCCGATGATCGTGACCTCGGAGCCGATGATGGCGGCCGGGATGTAATGCATCCCCAGCTCGGTCAGGGCCCACATGATGGCGAGGTTCGTCAGGGCGCCGAGCCCGCCGATGACCGCGAACAGCGACATCTTGCCGAACCGCAGGCCGGTCAGCTGGACGAGGAAGTTCACGCCCTGGCGCACCGAGGCCTTCGACTCCCCGGCGAACCGGTCCGCGAACCGGAACGGGATCTCC
This sequence comes from Microbacterium sp. SYP-A9085, assembly GCF_009649635.1. Classification (GTDB taxonomy): domain Bacteria; phylum Actinomycetota; class Actinomycetes; order Actinomycetales; family Microbacteriaceae; genus Microbacterium. Next base: position 517,855 of record NZ_WJII01000001.1, read on the forward strand.
GCCACCCGCAGGCTGCGGCGCGCGAGCATCTCCAGGAGGATCTTGAACCCCCGCGGCCGCAGGCCGTCCAGGTCAACGCTGCGCCGGTCGACGAGGAAGAAGCCGGTCATCGGGTCGGACACGCCGCGCAGCCGGATCGGGAACATGGCGCGGGTCAGCAGCGTCGACAGCTTCGAGACGAACACGCGGGTGCGGTCGGCCAGTCCCTGCGCCGAGCCGTCACCGATGTAGCGGGATGCCACGACGATGTCGACATCCCCGGCCGCGTGCCGGGCCAGGAGCGCGGGGATGTCCTCCGGGGGATGCTGCAGGTCGCCGTCCATCACGAGGCAGAGATCGAATGCCGCCGCCTGCATCCCCGCCACGACCGCGCCGCCCAGGCCCGCGGTGGCGACATCCCGATGGATGAGCCGCACCGGCAGGGGCGCGGCGGTGGCGACCTCGCGCACGACGTCGGGCGTGGCATCCGTGCTGTCGTCCACGAACAGGATCTCGGCGTCCACGCCGCGCGTCGCCACGGCGATGCGACGCACGAGCTCGGCCACATTGGGCGCCTCGTTGTACGTCGGGACGATGATCGACAGCTGCATGGGTCTTCCGGTTCTGCGGCGGGCGCGGTGGCTCCATCGTCCCATGCGCGCCTGGACATCTCCCGGTCTGCGGACAACTGCATAGCGGATCCGGAGGGACCGCCCCGTCTGCGGGCGGCGACGCGTGTCCCGTAATGTGCTGACCATGCGAATCTCCGTGATCGGATGCGGCTACCTGGGGGCGGTCCATGCGGCCGCGCTCGCGACACTGGGCCACGACGTGGTGGGGGTGGATGTCGATCCGGTCAAGCTGGCGGCGCTCCGACGCGGGGAGGCGCCGTTCTTCGAACCCGGCCTTCCGGAACTGCTGGTGGAGGCCGGCGCCACCGGGCGGCTGACCTTCACGGACGACATCTCGGCGGTGCGGGGCGCCCGCGTGCACTTCATCACGGTGGGCACGCCGCAGCTGAAGGGCTCGAACGCGGCCGACCTGCGGTACGTGGATGCGGCGTTCGACCAGCTGCTGCCGCAGCTGTCGGCGGGGGATGTCGTGGTGGGCAAATCCACGGTGCCGGTGGGCACGGCCGCGCGGCTCGCCGCGAAGGTCGCCGACGGCGGATCCGGCGCGGTGCTGGCCTGGAACCCGGAGTTCCTGCGCGAGGGCTTCGCCGTGAAGGACTCGCTCACGCCGGATCGCCTGGTGTTCGGCCTCCCGCCGCGGCCGGAGGCGGCATCCACCGCCGAGACCGCGCTGCGCGAGGTGTACGCCGCCGCACTCGCCGACGACACCCCGCTCGTGCTCACCGACTATGCGACGGCGGAGCTGGTCAAGGTATCGGCGAACGCGTTCCTCGCGACGAAGATCTCGTTCATCAACGCGATGGCGGAGATAGCGGAGACGACCGGCGCCGACGTCACCCAGCTGGCCGACGCGATCGGCTTCGACGGCCGCATCGGGCGGCGGTTCCTCGGCGCCGGAGTCGGCTTCGGCGGCGGATGTCTGCCCAAGGACATCCGGGGGTTCATGGCGCGGGCGGAGGAGCTCGGACGCGGCGAGTCGGTGGCGTTCCTCAAGGAAGTGGATGCCATCAACCTGCGACGTCGCGCGAAGGTCGTCGACCACGTCGTCGACCTGCTGGACCACGAGCCGTACGGCAAGACCGTCGCTGTGCTCGGGCTGGCGTTCAAGCCGCACTCGGACGACGTGCGGGACTCGCCCGCCCTGGACGTGGCCGTGCGGCTGACGGGGCTCGGCGCGCGTGTCCGGGCCACCGATCCGGAGGCGATAGCGAACGCCCGCGCGCTGCACCCGCAGCTGGACTACCGTGCCTCGTTCGAGGAGGCGGTGGCGGGCGCCGACGTCATGGTGCTCGTCACCGAGTGGGACCAGTACCGTTACCTCGACCCGGACGCTGTCGCCCCGCTCGTGGCTGCGCGCAATGTCGTCGACGGGCGCAACAGCTACGACCCGGCGCGCTGGCGCGCGGCCGGCTGGACGTACCGCGGCCTTGGGCGCCCCTGACCCGGGTTCGGGGCGCGGCGGCGCGCTCGGCGCCCACCCAGCCGGGCTCCGCGAGAATGGAGGCATGACGACCTCTACGACCCGCATCACGATGTTCGGCGCCGACTGGTGCCGCGATTGCCGCCGCACCAAGACCCAGCTCGACGAGTTGGGCATCGACTACGACTACATCGACCTCGTCGCCGACCCTGCGGCCGCGGATGTCGCCAAGGAGATCTCGGGCCGCACGAACATCCCCGTGGTGGTCTACCCGGACGCGAGCCACCAGGTCGAGCCCTCGAACGCCGACGTGGACGCGAAGCTCCGCGAGCTCGCCCTCATCTGAGTCGCGCCGGCGCGCGCCGCGCGCGACGTGTCACACAACCTGCGGGTTGCGTCACCGACATCCCGCACCGTGTGCGACGCGGTGCTGGGGATGTCGCAGCACCTGCGGCTTCGGTGCCCCGGATGCCGCATCTTGTGCGACACGTGAGGGCGGCGCCGTCCGCGCCGTCGCGCCGGGATCGAGTCGGCGATCACGCCGCAGACCGCGCTCTAGAGTGGACACGTGGACGACGGAGTCGAGCGGAACACCCGGACGATCGAAGACACGGTGGTCACCGACTTCGAAGATCGCATGAGCTATGGCGGATATCTCGAGCTGCACACCCTGCTGTCGGCGCAGCATCCCCTGAGCTCCCCCGAGCATCACGACGAGCTGCTGTTCATCGTGCAGCACCAGACCACGGAGCTGTGGCTGAAGCTGATCCTCCACGAGCTCGCGGCGGCGTGCGCCCACCTCCGGGACGACGAGCTCGCACAGGCGCTGAAGTGCGTCGCGCGGGTCAAGCACATCCAGAAGACGATCACCGACCAGTGGTCGGTGCTGGCCACGCTCACCCCCGCCGAATACGCGGAGTTCCGCGGCATCCTCGGCAACGCCAGCGGGTTCCAATCCGCCCAGTACCGGGCCGTCGAATTCATGCTCGGCAACAAGCACGCCGGGATGCTGCGGGTCTTCGCCGCGGATCCCGACAGCCTCGCTCTCGTGCGCACTGCGCTGGAGGCGCCCAGCCTGTACGACGAGTTCCTCCGACTGCTGGCCCGCAAGGGCTACGCGATCCCCGCCGGTGTGCTCGAGCGCGATGTCACGAAGGCCTGGGAGTTCACGCCGGAGCTGGTGCCGGTCTTCGCCGGGATCTACGCCGACACCGCCGCGCACTGGGGCGCGTATGAGACGTGCGAGGAGCTCGTCGACCTGGAGGACAACTTCCAGCTGTGGCGATTCCGCCACTTGAAGACGGTCGAGCGGATCATCGGCTACAAGCGCGGCACCGGCGGGTCCAGCGGCGTTTCCTTCCTGAAGCGGGCGCTCGACCTCACGTTCTTCCCCGAGCTGTACGCCGTCCGCACCGAGATCGGAGCCTGAGGGTGACGCATCCCGACGTCGAGGCGCTGCAGCAGCTGCTCGGCCCCACCGCCCGGTTCTGCCGGCGAGCGCTCTCGAACGACGAGGGCATAGCGCTCGCGCCGTTCACGGACCACCACATCCACCTGCACCTGGTCGACGAGCACGCCCTGCCGCTGCACGGGATAGCGGCGGCGCTCGATCTCGGCGGCGACCCAGGCTACTTCGCACGGCGCCCGAAAGACGGTATGCCGCACGTGGCATATGCCGGTGCGTTCCTCACCGTGCCCGGCGGATATCCGTCGTTCCGCGCGTGGGCACCCGCGCAGATCGTGCACATCGTGACCTCCGCATCAGATGCGCCCGGCGTGCCCGGCGGGGCGCGCACGGCCGTCGACGAAATGGCGGATGCCGGCGCGGCAGTGATAAAGGTCGCGCTCAACAGCGACGACGGCCCCGTGTTCGACGCGGCGACCCTGGACGTCGTCGTCGCGTCCGCGCACGCGCGCAGCATCCCGGTGATAGCGCACGTGGAGGGCGAGGGGATGACGCAGCGCGCCGTGGACGCGGGCGTGGACGCGCTCGCGCACGCTCCGTTCACCCAGACCGTGGATGCCGCGCTCCTCGCCCGCGCCGTCGAGGCCGGCCAGCGGTGGATCTCCACACTCGCCGTGCACGAGGATCCGAGCGTGGCGATCACGAACGTCGCCGCGTTCGCGGCCGCCGGCGGCACCGTGCTGTACGGAACCGACCTCGGCAACGGCGACCGGCCGAGCGGCCTCGACCTCGCCGAGCTGCGCTGCCTGCACCGCGCGGGCCTGCGCGGACCGGCGCTGATCCAGACCCTCACCGACCCATGGCCTCGGCAGCGCCGCGACGAGGCCGTGTCCACGTTCGTGCCGGGCCCGCCGCCGGAGGCGGCCCGCGACATCCCGCACTGGCTGGCCGGTGCGCGGGTCGTCCCCACCGAGGAGCTTGTCACCCGTGAACCCTGAGACCGGCCTGAGCTTCCCGGATGCTCACGCCGAGGCATCCGCCCTCGACGCCGCCGACCCGCTGCGCGCCCATCGCGACGCGTTCGTCGGCAGCGAGGCGCCGCTCGTCTACTTCGACGGCAACTCGCTGGGCCGCCCGCTGCGCGAGAGCGTGGAGGGCCTCGCTGTTTTCGTGCGTGAGGAGTGGGGTGGACGCCTGATCCGCGGATGGGACGAGCAGTGGATGGCGCTGCCGTTCGCGCTCGGAGACCGGATCGGCGCGGCTGCGCTGGGCGCGGCCCCGGGCCAGACCGTCGTCGGCGACTCCACGACGGTGCTGCTGTACAAGCTCGTGCGCGCCGCGTTCGATGCGGCCCAGGCAGCCGACCCCGCCCGCGTGGAGATCGTCGTCGATCGCGACAACTTCCCCACCGACCGGTACCTCGTGGAGGGCATCGCCGCCGAGCGCGGCGGCGATGTGCGATGGATCGACGTGGACCTCGACGCCGGCGTCACCGCCGACGCGCTGAGCGCCGCGGTGGGCCCGCAGACGGCGCTGGTGCTGCTGAGCCACGTTGCATACCGTTCCGGGTATATGGCGGATGCGGCGGCCCTCACTGCGATCGCGCACGCGGCGGGAGCGCTCATCGTGTGGGACCTGTGCCACTCGGTCGGCGCGGTCGAGGTCCAGGCCGATCGGTGGGAATTCGACCTCGCCGTCGGGTGCACGTACAAGTACCTGAACGGCGGACCCGGCTCACCGGCGTTCGCATACGTTGCGACGCGACACCAGGAGACGCTGAGCCAGCCCATCCACGGATGGATGGGCGCAGCCGACGTGTTCGCGATGGGCCCGGAGTACACACCGGCGGTCGGCATGCGCCGGTTCCTGTCCGGGACACCGCCGATCACCGCGATGGTCGCGCTGCGCGACATGGTGGCCCGCGTCGAGGATGTCGGGATCGGGCCGATCCGGGAGAAGTCGGTGGCGCTCACGGAGTTCGCGATCCGTCTCGCCGACGCGTGGCTCGCGCCCCTCGGCGTCACCGTCGCGTCGCCGCGTGACCCTGCATTCCGCGGCGGCCACGTCACGCTCGCGCATCCGCGGATGCGCGAGGTCACCGCGGCACTGTGGGAGCAGGACGTCATCCCCGACTACCGCGACCCCGGCGGGCTGCGGATAGGCCTCTCACCGCTGTCGACGTCGTTCGCCGAAGTGGCGGACGGCACCGCGAAGGTCGCCGCCGCGCTGCGCGCGGTCGGCTGAGCCGGGCCCCTCGGCCGAGCCGAGGAGTTCGGCCCAAGCGAGGACCGAAATACCGGAGAATGTCCTCTCCTCGGCCATTCCCCTCGGCCCAGCCGAGGAGGGCCGGGCAATACACTGGCGCGATGAGCAACGACGCTCCCGACGCGGCACCCGAGACCGCCGCCGCACCCGGGACACCGGCACCCGGGACACCGGCACCCGACACACGGGCACCCCGGACCGCCGCACCCGCCGTGCGGCTTCCCGCCGGCGTCGTCACCCGCTATGCGATCGGCTCGATCGGCACGGGTGGGTTCGCGACCCTGCCCGGCCTGGTGCTCACGTACTACCTGACGGATTCGCTCGGCGTCGCCGCTCTCGTCGCCGGCATCGTGATCACCGCGGCGAAGATCTGGGATGTCGTGATCGACCCGGTGGTCGGCGCCCTCAGCGACCGCGAGCTCGCCCGCCGCGGCTCGCGCCGGCGCCTCATGCTCGTCGGCGCGGGCACCATCTGGCTGTTCTTCGCGCTGACGTTCTCCGCGCCCGCCTCTTTCGGCCCGGTGGTGGGTGCCGGCTGGGTGCTGCTCGCGTTCCTGCTGACCGCGACATCCTTCAGCCTGTTCCAGGTGCCGTACATAGCGCTGCCCGCCGAGCTCACGCCGGGCTACGACGAAAGGACCCGGCTCCTCACCTGGCGCGTGGTCGTGCTGACGCTCGCGATCCTGCTGTTCGGCGCGGGCGGGCCGATCCTGCGCGACAGCACCGGCGATCCCGCCACCGGGTACCTGCTGATGGGAGTGGTCTCCGGGGTCGTGCTGACGGTCGGGATGCTGGTGGCCACGACGGTCGCCGGGCGCGCAGCGCGCGCCGCGGCACCATCCCGTGCCGCGAGCCCGGCGCTGCCCGGCGGGATCCGTGCGCACTACGCGGCGGCGATAGCGACGCTGCGCCGCAGCGCCCCGTTCCGGGCGCTGCTGCTCACGTATCTGCTGCAGGCGCTGGCGACCGGGCTCATGCTGGCGGGAGCGCAGTACGTGGCGACGTGGGTGCTGCACTCGCAGGCCGCCGTGACGCTGCTGTTCGTCGCGCTGATAGCCCCGGCGTTCCTCGCCGCGCCGCTGTGGGGAGCGGTCTCCGCGCGCACCGGCAAGGAGCGGGCTTTTGCCGCGGCCGGCATCCTGTTCGGCGTGGCCGCGCTGGCCCTGCTCGGCCTGCAGTGGGCGCCCGGAGCGTGGGCATACATCCCGGTCGCCGTCGCCGGCGTCGCGTACGCGGGGATGCAGTCGCTGCCGATGGCGATGCTGCCCGACGTGATCTCGCACGACGAGCGGACGCACGGGCCGGGCCGCGCCGGCGCGTTCAGCGGCGTGTGGACCGCCGGTGAGACCGTCGGCTTTGCGCTGGGCGCGGCCGTGCTGTCGCTCACGCTCGCGGTGACCGGGTACGTCTCGTCCACCGCCGCCGTGACCGTCGTGCAGCCGGATGCCGCGGTCACCGGCATCGTGGTCGCGTTCAGCGCGCTGCCGGCGGCGCTGATAGCGCTGAGCCTCGTGTCGCTGCGCCGCTACCGGCTGCGGCGATCGGATATCGACGTCGGCTGAGGAATCCGGTCGCACGCGCCGTGGGACCCGGTGCCACACGTAGACTGACGCCGAGAACAGCGGCCCGAAGGAGAGCGTCGTGTCGACAGCCGCGAACAGCACCTCGTCACCCGCGAAGAAGACGGCGCGGACACGCCCCCCGCGCCTCCCCGCCGCCGTCCGCGCCGATCTCGACGCCGCCATCGACGCCGTCGGCACCGGCTCACGCACGTGGTCCCACCTCACGCTCGACCAGCGCGCACGGCTGTTCGAGCGGATCCGGGCGGCCGTCGTCGCGTGCGCCGAGGAGTGGGCGCTGACCGCGGCGCGGTCCAAGGGCATGGACGAGACGCATCCGCTGCTCGGCGAGGAGTGGCTGTCCGGCCCGTACGCCGTGCTGGCCGCCGTCGACGGCTACCTGCGGAGCCTGCGCGCCCTCGCCAAGGGTGCAAGTCCGCTGGAGGGTCTGCGGATGGATGCCGCACCCGGCGGGCGGCTGCGGGCGCACGTGTTCCCGGCGGCGGCCATGGACCGGCTGCTGCTGTCCGGCTACACCGGCGAGGTCTGGTTCGCGCCGGGGACGACGGCCCCGCAGGCGCGCGCCGACGCGGGTCTCGGCCAGCGGCATCCCGCCGACGAGGCGGCGGCGGGGCTCGTACTCGGCGCCGGCAACGTCACGTCGATCCCGGTGCTCGACGTGTTCTACGAGCTGCTCGCGCACAACCGCGTGAGCGTGCTCAAGGTGAACCCAACCCAGGATCCGCTGATCCCCGTGCTCGAGCGCGCGCTGGCGCCGCTCGTCGAACCGGGCTTCCTGCGGATCGTCCGGGGCGCCGGCGACGTCGGCGCGTATCTCGCCGCGCACCCCGCCATCACGCATGTGCACATCACCGGATCGGTCACGACGTTCGACGCCATTGTGTGGGGCACGGGCGCCGAGGCCGCGCGGCGACGCGCCGCCGGGGATCCGAAGCTCACGGTGCCGATCACCGCGGAACTGGGCGGGGTGTCGCCGATCATCGTGGTGCCCGGCGTGTGGACCCGCGCGGACCTGCGGTACCACGCCGCGCACATATCGACGATGCGGCTGAACAACAGCGGTCATAACTGCATCGCCGGGCAGGTCGTGATCCTCAGCCGCGACTGGCCGCAGCGGGACGCGTTCTTGCGGGCGCTGCGCGCGGCGTACGCGGCGGCCCCGCAGCGCCCGGTCTGGTACCCGCACAGTGACAGCCGGCTCGCCGCGGCGGCGCAGGCCCATCCGGGGGCGACCTGGTCGGCGGGCGGCACTCGGGCGCTCGTCGAGACGGCGCCGGGCGGGGATGCCGCGGCCCTGGAGCAGACGGAGTACTTCGCGCCGGTGCTCGGCGTCGTGGAGTTGGGCGGCACCGGTCAGGAGTTCCTGGATGCCGCTGTCGCGCACGCGAACGACCGACTCGCCGGCACGCTCGGCGCGAACGTGCTGATCGACCCGGATACCGAGCGGGCGCTCGGCGACGGTGTGGAACGCGCGATCGCCGACCTGCGGTACGGCGGAATAGCCGTCAACGCGTGGACGGGTGTCGTGTTCGCGACGCCGATCCTGACGTGGGGCGCGTACCCGGGCGGCACGCTCGCGGATGCGTCCAGCGGCATCGGCGTGGTGCACAACACGCTGCTCCTGGACCACGTTGAACGGTCCGTCATGCGCGGGCCGTTCCGGCCGTTCCCGCGGTCGCTGGGCGCACGCAACAGGTTCTCGGTGCTGCCGAAGCCACCGTGGTTCGTCGACGCGCGCACTGGCACGGCCGTCGCCGAAGGACTCACGCGCTGGCACATGCACCACCGGGTGGCCGCCCTCGCCGCGACCCTGGCCACGGCGATGCGCGCATGAACCTCGACGCCGACTACATCGTCGTCGGCGCCGGCTCCGCGGGGGCGGCGCTCGCGGCGCGGCTCAGCGAGGACCCCTCCGTTCAGGTGCTGCTGCTGGAGGCCGGCGGCCCCGACCGCGCACTCGAGCTGCACGTTCCGGCGGCGTTCTCCCGGCTCTTCCGCGGGCCGTACGACTGGAACTACGACACCGTGCCGCAGGCGGCGCTGGAGAATCGCACCGTGTACTGGCCGCGCGGCAAGACGCTCGGCGGATCGTCGTCGCTGAACGCCATGATGTGGGTGCGGGGCTTCGCGGCGGACTACGACGCGTGGGCTGAGGCCGCCGACGAGCGCTGGTCGTGGGATGCGCTCATCCCGTACTTCCGGCGCGTGGAGAAGACGCAGGATGCCGCGGATGCCAGCCAGGGCGTCGACGGCGCGCAGTCCGTCGAGCATCAGCGGGACCCGCGACCGCACACGGCCGCGTTCCTTCAGGCCGCGCGCGAGGCCGGGTATCCGGTCACGGCGCCGAACCTGCCGGCCGGACAGGGCTTCTCGCAGGCGATGGTGACGCACCGCCGCGGGGCCCGCGCCTCCACCGCCGACGCGTACCTACGGCCGGCGCGCGGCCGGCGCAACCTGCGGGTACTCACCCGCGCCCTGGTGCGGCGCGTGACGTTCGCGGATGCCGGGACCGCGCCGCCGCGCGCGACCGGTGTGTACGTGGAGATCGACGGCATCACCCGGCAGGCCGTCGCGCGGCGCGAGGTGATCCTGTGCGGCGGCACCGTGAACACGCCGCAGCTGCTGCTGCACAGCGGAATCGGCCCCGCCGCGCACCTGGCCGAGCACGGCATCCCGCTCGTTAGGGACGCCCCGGAGGTCGGCGCGAACCTGCAGGATCACCTCGTCGCCGGGCTCGCCCCGGCCGCACGCGGCGGCACGCTGTACACCGCACAGGCCCGCTCGCAGCTGGTGCGGTACCTGGCGGCGCGACGCGGGATGCTGACGTCCAACGTCGCGGAGGCGTACGGCTTCGTGCGCACCGACGTCGCCGACCGCGTCGGCGCGCCGGACGGACTGCCCGACATCGAGATCATCTTCGCGCCGGCGCCGTACGTCGGCGAGGGGCTCGTGCCGCTGCCGGGCGAAGGGCTCACGGTCGGCGCGATCCTGCTGCAGCCGCGCAGCCGCGGTACGGTGCGGATCGCATCGGCCGATCCCGCCGACAAGCCCGTCATCGATCCCGCCTATCTCAGCGACCCGGTCGACGCGGACACCCTGCGCGCGGGGCTCGCCGTATGTGAGCGCCTCCTCGACACGACGGCGCTGCGGGCTCTGACCACCGGCGGCTGGGTGCAGCCGGAGGGCGGCGAGCGGATGACGGCGGACGAGCGGGCGGAGCTGTCGCTGCGCCGCTATTCGCACACGCTGTACCACCCGGTGGGCACGGCGCGAATGGGCCGGGATGCGGCATCCGTCGTCGATCCTTCGCTGCGCGTGCGCGGCGTGACCGGCCTGCGGGTGGCCGACGCGTCGGTGATGCCGGGGATCATCCGCGGGCACACGAACGCGCCCGCGATCCTGATCGGCGAGGTGGCGGCGGACCTCATCGCGCAGCGCTGAGGGACGGCCGGCTCAGCTCACAGCGCCGCGAACCGGTCCGTGGCCGCCCGCAGCGCACGGGCGATGCCCGGCTCGCTGACGGAGTGACCGGCGTCGGGCACCATGACGAACTCGGCCTCCGGCCACGCGCGGTGCAGGTCCCACGCGGTCATCGCGGGGGTGCACACGTCGTATCGGCCCTGCACTATCACGGCCGGGATGTCGCGCAGCGCGGCGATGTCCTGGATCAGCTGACCCTCCCGGAGCCACCCGCCGTGCAGGAAGAAGTGGTTCTCGATGCGTGCGAACGCGACGGCGTGCTCCGGCTCGGTCGCCTCGGCCACCCGGTCGGGGTCCGGCAGCAGGGTCAGCGTGGAAGCCTCCCAGCGGCTCCAGGCCACGGCGGCCGGGAGGTGCACGGCGGGGTCCGGGTCGCTGAGCCGGCGGTGGTAGGCCTCGATCATGCGGGTCCGTTCCAGCACCGGGATCGGCGCGACGAAGTCCTCCCACAGGTCGGGGAACAGAGCCGCCGCGCCGCCCTCGTAGAACCATTCCAGTTCGTGGCGGCGCAGCGTGAACACGCCGCGCAGCACGAGCTGGGTCACCGCGGCGGGATACGCCTGCGCGTACGCGAGCGCCAGGGTGCTGCCCCACGACCCGCCGAAGACCTGCCACGCGTCGATCCCGAGGTTCTTGCGCAGCAGTTCGAGGTCGGCCACCAGATGCCACGTGGTGTTGTGGCGGAGGTCGGCGTCCGGCACTGATGCGTGCGGGGTCGACCGGCCGCAGCCGCGCTGGTCCAGCAGCACTATCCGGTAGACCGCCGGGTCGAAGAACCGGCGGTGCCAATCGGCGCTGCCGCTGCCGGGCCCGCCGTGCAGAAACACGACCGGCTTTCCGTCGGGGTTGCCCGACTGCTCCCAGTACACACGGTTGCCGTCGCCGACCAGCAGCATCCCGCTGTCATACGGGTCGAGGGGCGGGTAGAGGATGTCCTCCAGGAGGGCGGGTCCGCTCACAGCTCGCCCGCCCGGGCCGCGAACGTGTCGCAGGCCTCGACGCCGCCCTGGTACCCGGTCGTGAACCAGCGCTCGCGCTGTGCGCTTGAGCCGTGCGTCCAGGTCTCGGGGGAGACCGCGGCGCCCGCCTGCCGCTGGATGTGGTCGTCGCCGACGGCCGCCGCGGCGCTGAGCGCCTGCCGGATCTGATCCGGTGTCGGCTCCTTCAGGTAGTGCACGCCCTGCGCGTCGGTCTGCTCGGCGGCATCCGCGACCCAGGCACCGGCGAAGCAGTCCGCCTGCAGCTCGGTGCGCACCCCGTTGCTGGTCGGCCCGGTGCCGTTCGCGGGATGCTGCTGCATGATGCCGGTGATGTTCTGGATGTGGTGCCCGTACTCGTGTGCGAGCACGTACATCTGGGCGAGCGGGCCGCCGCTGCCGCCGTACTGCTGCTGCAGGATGTCGAAGAACGAGGGGTCGATGTACACCGTCTCGTCGGTCGGGCAGTAGAACGGGCCGGTGGCGTTGGACGCGGTTCCGCACGGCGTGGCCGCAGACCCGCCGACGATCGTGAGCCCGGGGCCCTGGTAGCCGCTGACGACACTCGACCAGAAGTCGTCGAGGACCACCGAGGTCGCCGACAGCCGGCACGTGTCGTCGCGGTTCGCGTCGGCGCCGGTCTGACAGCCCTCGACGGCGCTGCCGTCGGACGGCTGCGCGGTTCCGCCGCCCAGCAGCGAGGAGAGGTCCCCGCCGGTCAGCAGGTTGAACAGCAGCACGGCCAGAACGCCGAGCCCGGCGACCCCGCCGCCGGCCGCGGCGATCCGTGGTCCGCGGCGGCGAGCCTTGCTCTCCCCGACGTTCGCATTCTCATTGAACGTCATGGGGATACGTTAGCGTGCACACGCCCCTGCGGAGGAATGCCGCTTTCGGCATATAGCGCCGGATCCGTCGGCGAGGGAGCGGACGGGCCACAATAGAGGGATGAACGAGACCGGTTCGCTCCCGCTGCCGCACGCGGCCTCCGCCTGCCCGGAGTGCTTCGTCGAGCTGCAGCGCGACCGCGACTGGTGGCAGGCGCGGCCGGCCGGCTCACGTCTGGTCGGGCTCGTCGTCGCGCGGGAGGACATGCCGTCGATCATCCAGCAGCGCGAGGACCTGACCCGGTTCGGCGTCCCGATCGAGGGGTTCCGGCATCCCGCACCGGAGACGCTGGAGTCGTGGGAGGAGCGGCTTGTCCGCCTGTTCGGGACGCTGCGCCGCGGAGATGTGCTCGTGGTCGCCAGCATCCACGCGCTCGGACGCGACATCGACGAGGAGACCCGCACAGTGGCGGCGCTGCATCGCCGCGGCGTGGTCGTGAAGGTGCTCAGCCATGAGGGGCGGCACCTTTTCGACACCGGGCGCTAATTCTCCGGTGCCGTCTGCGCGAGGCGACCGTCGTGGAGTTCGAGGACGCGGTCGGCGCGTGCCAGCATTGCGGGGTCGTGCGTCGCCACCACCGCCGCCGTGCCCTGATCATGGACGAGCCGGGCGATCAGCTCCATGATCTGCGCGCCGGTCTCGGAGTCCAGCTGTCCGGTCGGCTCGTCCGCCAGCAGCACCGCCGGCGCGGCCACCAGGGCGCGGGCGATCGCCACCCGCTGCTGCTGTCCACCGGAGAGCTCGGCCGGTCGCTGGCGGATATGATCGGCCAGACCCACGGCGTCCAGAGCCGCCGCGACACGTCGCTCCCGCTCCGACGCCGGCACGCGCCGGATCCGCAGCGGCACCTCCACGTTCTCTGCCGCGGACAGGATCGGCACCAGCCCGAACCCCTGGAAGACCGACGCCACGCGCACGCCGAGCGATGCCTGCCCGTCGCGGCCGTACAGGTCCGTCCCGTCGATGTGCACGGTGCCGGCGGTGGGGGCGTCCAGTCCGCCGAGCATCGTGAGCAGCGTGGTCTTGCCGGCCCCCGACCGGCCGCGGACCGCGACGAGCTCGCCGGCGGCGACGGCGAGGTCGACTCCGCGGACGGCGGCCACCTCTCCCGCGGGCGTCCGATAGGTGCGGACCAGTCCGACGGCCTCGAGCACGGTCATGACGCGTCCTCCTCGGATGCAGCCGATCCGGGCCGCACCTCGATCCGGTCGGCGCGCAGCGACAGCCGCACCCGATCGCGCAGCTCGAGCGCGTCGACGTACTCGGTCGGCAGCTGCATCCGTCCCGCACGGTCCAGCACCGCATATTCGGCGGCGGTGCGGACCTGGCGGCCCGCCTCGTCGGTCCGCGTCGTGCGCAGCGTCTCGGTGGCGGTGCGTCCGTCGCGGATGCGCACCGTTCGATCGACGTGCTCGGCGACCGCGGGATCGTGGGTGACGACGAGCGTCGTCACGGCGTGCTCCCGGTTCACCGCCTCCATCGCGGCCAGCACTTCCGCGCCGGTGACCTCGTCGAGCTCACCGGTGGGCTCATCGGCCAACAGCACCCGGGGCGCGTTGGCGAGAGCGACCGCGATCGCGACCCGCTGCTTCTGCCCACCGGACAGCTGCGCGGGGCGCCGGTCCGCGACCTCCGCGACGCCGAGCAGGTCCAGCAGGTCGCGGGCCCGCGCCGCGCGGCGGCGACGCTCGATCACCCCGGCCACCGCGAACACCATGCCGATGTTCTCGCGGGCGGTCAGGTACGGCAGGAGGTTCCGGCCGGACTGCTGCCACACGAAGCCGACGCACCGGCGCCGGTATTCGAGCCGCTCGCGGCCGCGCATCGCCACGACGTCGTGCCCGGCCACGCGTGCGCGGCCGGCGCTGGGCGTGTCCGACCCGGACAGGATGTTCAGCAGAGTCGACTTGCCGGATCCGGACGCGCCGACCAGCGCCACCATCTCGCCCCGCTGCACGCTCAGATCGAGTCCCTGCAGGGCCTGCACCTCCACCCCCTGCGCGGTATAGATGCGCACCAGCGCCTCACATGCTATTTCCGGCGCGTCAGCCACGGTGTCCTCCTCCGGATCACGTCTCGCCCTCCTCGTCGATACGTCGCAACGCCATCGCCGCCGTCACCCGCGCCGCCACCGCGGCGGCTGCAGCGACCGCGGCGACGGCGACGAGCAGGAAGCCGCCGCCGACGGCCCACGGCATCCACGCCGGCACCAGGATCGCCGGCTGCGCGCTGCCGCCCACGAACCGGGTCAGGTCTACCCCGGACAGCAGCAGCGGCGACAGCGCCCAGCCGGCGACCATGCCCACCGGCAGGGCCAGCAGCAGCGCGGGCCCCACCTCCCAGGCGGCGAGCGGCAGTCCGCGGCGGCGCGGATAGCCCAGAGCGGCGAGCAGCCCGAGGACACGCCCGCGCTCGGGCGCCCCCCGCAGCAGCGTCATGGATGCCGACAGGACCAGCAGTACCACGACCGCGGCCAGAGCCGCCCACAGCGACAGCCGCACCGTCTGCAGGGCCGGATCGTCGGCGATGTCGGCGGCCACCTGCGCCGGGACGACCGCGGCAGCACCGGCGCCGACGGCTGCGGTCGCGGCGGATGCCACCGCGACGGCATCCGCGTCGGACTCCAGCGCCACCAGCAGGGTGTGCACGGTCGCCGTGGGACCGATGAGCCGCGGGGCATTCACCCGGTCGACGACGATCCAGCGGGAGGTGGACGCGAACGCGAGCGAAGCCGCCGTGCCGAGCACGTGCACGCCGGTGCCGTGGATCTCGAGGCTACCGTCGCCGACCGACCGGGCCACGGCCTCCGACGCCACGGCCGGCACGTCCTCGCCGTCGGTGCCGCGGACGCCGCCGGGCAGCCGGAGCGCACCCGGTATGCCGTGCTGCACGGCCGCGAACTCAGCCGGGTCGACCGCAAGGACGGTCACCGTCATCCACTGCGCGGTGCCGCGCGCAGGAACCTGTACGTCGGCGTAGACCGGGGCGACGGTGCGCACGCCCGGGATGGCGCGGACGGCGGCGATCGCCTCCGCTCCCACCTGCGAAGCGGTCACGCGCAGGTCGGCGCCGGTCCGGCTCTGAGCGGTGGACTGGATGCCGGCGGCCACGGTCGCCGATGCGACGCCAGCGAACAGAGCGGTGGCCAGGCACACGAGCGATGCGAGGACCGGGATGACCGGGAGGGTGCGGCCGCGCGCGGCGTGGGCGGGGCCCAGCACGGCCATCACGCCGCGGTCGCGCAGCATGAGCCGTCCCACCCCCCGGATCGCGGGCGGGACCAGACGGAGGACCAGGATGCATCCGACCGCGAAGACCGCGACGGGGGCGGCCAGCAGCACGGGTGCGGCGTCCGCCCGGGGGTCGGACCGGGCGACGGCGGCGACGAGGATCGCACCGGCCCCCAGAGCGATCCCACCCTCGATGAACAGACGTCGGCGGCGGACGGGGCCGTCGCCGACACCGAGGTCGATCCGGGCGATGCGCGCGGCCGCCGACACACCGGCGAACATCGCCGCCAGGGCGGGGGCGACCGCCGCGAGGGCGGGCACCGCGAGAGAGACCGGGCCGGCCCACCCGGTCGTGACGGCCGCCGCGAACGCTCCGGCGCCCGCACCGATCATCCCGAGGATCAGGCCCTCGCCCGACAGCAGTGCCCTCAGGCGGCCGACCGACGCGCCACGAGCTCGGGCCAGGCGCACGATGCCGCGCCGACGGAAGGTCAGCATCCGTCCCGTCATGGCGATCGCCGCGATGGCGACGGTCAGCGGGCCGATCGCGACGAGCGCGACGAGCGCACCCATCGCATCGCCGCGTGCGGCTCCCGCCTCGAGCAGCTGCGGCGCCGAGCTGCGGAAGCTGAGGGCCTGCGTGAACCAGCTCGCGGCGCGGACATCGAACGACAGCGGCGTGGCGGCGAACCCGCGCAGCTGCGCGGCCAGCGCCGCCGCCTCGGGCCCGTCGATGCGATCGGTGCGAAGCGGCATCCACGTCGTCGTCCCGGCGTCGCTCACCCACGGGCCCAGCCCCGGCAGCAGCTGCGGCGCGGCGTACGCCATCGCCAAGTGGATGGGGTTGCCCAGACCGGTCTGCTCGATGTCGGGGTACAGCCCGGTGCGCTGATGCCGCCAGGCCGCATCCGCGGCATCCCGCGCCTCGTAGATCCCGGACAGCACGACGGTCATCGGGTCGGACGGATAGCGCACTGTCCGGCGCTCCCCGACCGGCCAGGCCAGCACATCGGCCGCCTCCCGTGACAGCGCTATCTGCACGACCCGCGCGCCGTCGCCGACCGGCCGCGGGAGGGCGCCGTCGACGATGTGGATGCGCGACGCGTACAGCGGGTCGAGGGTGATCTCGATCCTGTTGGCGGGTCGCGGGGATCCGTCCTCCGGGCTGGCGGCGGTCCCGTCGAGGGTGATGTACACCTGCGGGTCGCCGAGCACACCGTGCAGCGGCTGCGGCAGCCGGTCGTGGACGCGCCGCAGCTGCGACACGGTGCCTCCCCACGTGTCGGCGAGGTGGCCGAGCCCGGCGTCGGCGGAGCCGCCCCCCGCGGTCGGCAGTCCCCGCACCTTCGCGGTGGGGTCGAGCACGTCGGCCCGCAGTCCGCTGAGCGCTCGGTGCACGGTGGCCGTGCGAGCGTCGTCGAGAACAGCGGGGAGCGCTGCCCCTGCAAACGACACGAGGGCGACGAGCACGGCCACGACCGTCGACGCGACCGGCGCCGTGGCCGCGGCACGCAGGACGACGCGGATGCCACCGGCCCGTCGCGCGCTCACGACACGCCTCCGACCGCTGCGGCGGCCGTCAGCGCCGGCCCCAGCCACACCGCGACCGCGAGTCCCGCGGCGACGCCGCAGACCACGGCGAACGCACCGGCACCGCCCAGCTCGAGGACCGCGGTGACGCGCATCCGCGCGGCGGTGAAGCCGAACGCTCGCAGCGGCACAGCCTCATCGCGGCGGGCGCCGACCACGCCCACGGTGACGGCCGCGAACGCCACCAGCGCCAGCACGGCGACGACGCCGGCGCCTGCGGCCGCCAGCCCCAACACCGGTCCGATGACGGCGGCGGTCCCGACCGCGTCGGCGGTGAGCACGCGCACCGGCTGCTCGGCGACGGCGCGCAGCACTGCCGCCGCTACGGGGATGTCCGTCGTGTCGGCCCACAGCTCGCCCGCGGCGGGGACCGATCCGCCGGCCTGAAGCGCCCGGGCCACGAGGACGTCGAGGTCCACGGCTACGCCGGGAACCGTGCCGATGCCGGGGAGCCAGTCGCGCACGGCGACCACGCGTCCGGCGAGCGGCTGGGCGAGGGTGCCCAAGCCCACCGAGACCGACGCGCCCGGCGTGAGCGCGAGCCGCTCGGCGAGGGAGCGCGTGACGACGACCGGCGCCTCTTCGGTAAGGCCCGTGACGGTCAGCCCGCGTGCACGGCCGGACGGAGGGTCGACCGTCAGCGAGAGCGGCGTGGAGATGCCGCGGACGGCGACCTGCACGCCGACGGTTCCCGGTGCGGACGCCGCGGACACCTCGACGGCGGCGAGCGAGAGCCCCGCCGGCACGTCGGCGCGCAGGCGGTGCGGCTTCCCGTCGACCCGGGCGACGCCGACCTCCTGCGTGCGAGCGGCACCGTCCCGGTCGACGAGCCACGCCGATACCGTGAGCATCCCGCCCGGCCAGCCGCCGGCTTGAGCCATCGCAGCGGCCACCGTCAGGTCCACGGCCCCGTCCAGTGCGAGCGGTAGCGCCGGGCCGAGCTCGCTGGCGGACACGTCCGCCCCGGCGCCCAGCCGAGGCGCCGCGAGCCCGACCAGCGTCGCGGGTACGTCCCCCGCCGTCGCCGGCGAGACGAAAGCCGCAGCGGCGTGGATGCCGGGCACCGCCGCCGCCGAGACGGCGGGATGCCCTGCGTCGACGATCGGCGAGCGATCGTACACGGCGCGCACGTCGGCGCCGACGGCGTGGCGGACATCCGCCTCGACGATCGCCGCGGTGCGCGCGGTCGCCGACAGTGCGAACGCGAGACCGCCGGCGGCCAGGCTCAGACTGAGCACACCCGCGACGACGACGGCCGACTGCCGTGCGACGCGGCGCAGTGCCAGCGTCGGGGAGAGGGAGCGGCCGCGGCTGACCGCCCTCTCGGTGATCATGGCACAGGGCCCCGCCAGCAGCGCGGAGGCCAGCGCCGCGGCGATGAGCGTCAGCGCGGGGGCCGCCGCGGCGGCGGCATCCGCCTGCGCGTCGCGCAGGAGTCCGGAGGTGAGCAGCTGCGCCACGGCGACGACGGCGAGCACGACGGTCAGGGCGAGAGCACCCGCGATACCGGCGAGAGCGCGGCGGCCGACATCGCCGCGGGGCCGGGGCGTGGCCAGCGATCCGGCCGCCATGACGGTGGTGACGAGCACGGCCGCCACGACGGCTACGATCCCGGGGATGCCGAGCGCCGCGCCCAGATCCGCTCCGACGGCGAGCGCAGCGCCCGAGGCGGACACCGCGGCGGCCAACACGACGGCGCCGGCGATCCCCGCCGTCTCGGTGACGACGGCGGTGCGGGAGACACCGCGCGCTCGCAGGACGAGGATGTCGCCGGCGCGCCGGCGTCCCCCCGCATGGCCCAGCACGCCGAGGGCCAGCAGACCGACGGCGACCACCAGTGCCAGCGGCACGCCCAGCATGCCTCGCGCGACGGCGGCGGCCGACGCGGCGCGCGTGAGGGTGGCATCCCACCCGCCGGTGATCCGGCCGCCGAGTCCCTCGATGTCGTCGAGCGCCGCCTGCAATCGGACGATGCCGGCGCGGTACCCGGAGATATCGGCGGCGGTCACCCGGTCGGCGGCGCTGACCGTCCACCGAGCGCGGGCGCCGGTCCGGGTGACGAGCGACTCCTCGGCGACGAACGGGCCCACCGCGCCACCCTGTCGTCCGGAGGCGACGGCGGGGACCCCCGCCCAAGCTGTGGCCGCGGCATCCGTCGCCTGCCATACGCCGGTGACGACCACCCGCGTGCCGCCGACGGTCAGGGCATCGCCGACGGCGATACCCGACCGCGCGGCGGCGGGCGCGGCGACGGCGATCTCGGCGTCATCGCTCGGCCAGGCGCCGGCGAGCAGTACGGCGTGATCGGCGATGCCGTCGTCGGTCAGGAGCAGGACCGAGCCGATCACGGTGTCCGCGGTGGCCGTGGCCTGCAGCGTGCGCACGACGGTGACGGCGGTGCCACGGAAGGAGCGGGCCACCGCCGTGTCGACCGCTCGCCGCGCGTGGGAATCCGCGGGGGCGTCCACGACGATGCTGCGATCGGCGGGGTCGGCGTGGGCGACGAGCCGGGCGGTCCCGTCGTCGACGAACCGTTCGGCCAGGACCGCACTGACCGCGAGCGTGCCGCCGAGCATCGCCGTCACCGCGAGGAGCGCCACGAGCTGGCCCGCGCATCGCGCGGCCCGTCGGGTGGCGAACAGCATGCAGATCCTTCCGTGGCCCGCGCGCGGGCGCTAGTGCGCGCGCCAGCACCCTTCCACGTGGTCGTCGACCATTCCCGATGACTGCATGAGCGCGTAGAGGGTCGTCGGGCCGACGAAGCGGAAACCGCGACGGCGCAGCGCGGCGCTCATCGCCGTGGATTCGGGAGTGACCGCGGGGATGTCGGCGAAGCCGGACGGACGAGGCCTGCCCGGCGGCGGCGCGAACGACCACATCAGGGCGTCCAGTTCGCCGTCGTCCATCTCTGTCACGAGGCGTGCGTTGCCGATCGTGGCCTCGATCTTCGCGCGATTGCGGATGATCCCGGCATCCGTCATCAGGCGCTCCACATCGTCGTGCCCGAATGCGGCGACGACGGCCGGGTCGAACCCCGCGAACACCTCGCGGAACCGGGGGCGCTTGCGCAGGATGGTGATCCACGACAGCCCGGCCTGGAACCCCTCGAGGGCGAGCTTCTCGTACAGCGCGCGGTCGCCGTGCAGCGGCGTGCCCCACTCCTCGTCGTGGTAGCGGGCGTACTCGGCGTCGCCGGCCGCCCACCGGCAGCGGGCGCGGCGGTCCGCACCGGTCACGACATCAGCGCTGCGCGTCACCCGGTCAGACTATCCGGCCGCGCGGCGCGGCATCCCGCACCGGCTCCTTCTGCCGCTTGCGAAGCGCCTTCTCGCTGATCGGCGCGGCGCCCGCGGCTTCCAGCGCGGCGTAGTGGGCGCGCGCCTCGTCCTGCCGCTGCTGCTCGGCGCCCGATGCTATCGGCGCGCGGACGTGCTCCGGGGCGAAGCCGAAAGCGTCGACGAGATCCTGAGCGTGCGGGCGCAGCCGCGCGCAGAGCCGGTCGATGTACCGGGTGACGGATGCCGCCCGCTGGGCGGAGAGCCGCCCGCCGATGAGATACCACGCGAGATGCTTCTCGATCAGCCACAGCCCGAACAGGTCGCGTTGCCAGGTGAGGACCTGCCGGGTGTCGGCATCCTCGATCCCGGCGACGGCCTCGGCGAACGCCTCCCACTGCAGCAGCTCGCCGTGCGCGCGGGCGGCCTCGATGAGCTCGCTCTGGTGCTCGTTGAAAAGGGCGGCGGCCTCGGCCGGCGACAGCGTCGACGCCGGGCGCAGGGCGATCCCCAGATCCGTCACCATCTGCTCGACACGTCCGGCCAGCAGTTCATGCTGCTGCTCGGCGCGCAGCCCCAGCTCGACCGATCGGGCGGTGGAGCCGAAGTCCGCGACGGCCTGGCCGAGCTGGCGCAGCCCCGCACCGTGGAAGATCCTGCCGGCGGTCTGGCCCACCGCGTACCGGGCCAGGGCCGCGGCATCCTTGCGCGTGAACCGGGCGGCGAAATCGCTCAGCAGGCGCTTGCCGACCAGCTGCAGCAGCACGTTGTTATCGCCCTCGAACGTGGCGTACACGTCGAGGTCGTGGTGCAGACCGACGAGGCGGTTCTCGGCCATGAAGCCGGCGCCACCGCACGCCTCGCGGCATTCCTGGATGGTGTCCAGCGCGTTCCAGGTGGCCAGCGGCTTGAGCGCGGCGGCGAGCGTCTCCAGGTCCTCGCGCTCATCGGGGGTGTCCTTCGCGCCGCTGAAGACGCCGTCGAATCGGCGCAGCAGCTGGTCGTGCGAGAAGAACTGCGCGTACGTCTGCGCGAGCCGCGGCAGCAGCCGCCGCTGGTGCTTGCCGTAGTCGAGGAGCACGACCTCGTCGGTGCCGGTCCCGGAGTCGAACTGGCGGCGCTGGTTCGCGTATGTCACGGCGATGTACTCGGCGAGCGCGGCCCCGGTCGTGGCGGCCCCGTCGAGTGACACGCGTCCCTGGACGAGGGCGCCGAGCATCGTGAAGAAGCGGCGGCCGGGGCTCGGGATGTCGCTGGAGTACGTGCCGTCGGCGGCGACGTCGCCGTAGCGGTTGAGGAGGTTCTCGCGCGGGATGCGGACGTTCGCGAACGCTATCCGCCCGTTGTCGATGCCGTTCAGGCCCCCCTTGACGCCGTCGTCCTCCGTGGTGACGCCCGGCAGGTCGCGTCCGTTTTCGTCGCGGATCGGCACGAAGAAGCAGTGCACACCGTAGGTCACCCCGCCGGTGATCAGCTGCGCGAACACCGTGGCGGCGCGCCCGTGCAGTGCGGCGTTGCCGAGGAACTCCTTCGTGGCCGCGCGGAACGGGGTGTGGATGACGAACTCGGAGGTCGCGGGGTCGTACGTGGCGGTCGTGCCGATCGCCGCGACATCCGACCCGTGCCCGATCTCCGTCATCGCGAAAGCGCCGGGCAGTTCCAGCGTCCGCACCGCGTCCAGCCACTTGTCGTGGTGCGGCTTCGTCCCCAGCTGCTGGATGGCCGAGCCGAACAGTCCCCACTGCACCCCGGCCTTGATCTGCATGCTGGGATCGGCGAGCACGAGCTCTTCGAACGAGGCCAGGTTCGCGCCGTTGTCGTTGTGCCCCCCGTACTCCTTCGGGAACGCCCGCCCGGAGGCACCGGACTCCACGAACCGCCGCAGCTGCCCGTACACGCGCGCGCGGTGCTCCGCCATCGGCTGGCCGGGGATCTGCCAGAACGCCTCGTCCTTGATCATCTCGCGCGCGGCGCGGCGCGCATCCGCCCAGGTGCCCAGGAGCAGGTCGGTCACCGCGGCGACGTCGATGCGCGGCTCGGCCGCGTCGGTGCGTCGGGCCTCCTCGACGGTGCGCGGCGCCGTGGGCGCGCCGCCGGCGGGGGTGTGTCTGTGCGTGGAGGGCTTCTTCGTGCGGACGACGTCGACCATGGCTCACCTTTCCGGGGAATCTCCTCGACCGTAGGACTCCTCCAACGGCGAGGGAAACCGATTGGGCATGTTCGACAATATCGGGCGCGGGGGCGGCCCACCGTCATTGTGCGCAGTCCACACCGATGTCGGCGGCTCGGGCGAGAATCGGACAATGCGCGTGACACTCGAGGCTTGGGCCGAGACGGACCTGCCGCTGCTCGAGCGCGCCAACACACCCGCGATGACCCGGTATCTCGGCGGACCGGAGACCGCCCAGCAGCTGGTGGAGCGCAATCAGCGATACCTGCGGCTGCGAGCGGCAGGGGAAGCCGAGATGTTCCGCGTCGAGGTGGACGGCGAGCCCGCCGGCGGCATCGGCTTCTGGCAGGTCGACCACGAGGGGACGCCGGCGTACGAGACGGGGTGGAACACGCTGCCGGAGTTCCAGGGCCGCGGCGTCGCCCGCGAGGCGCTGCGGATGCTGATCGAGCGGGTCGTCGCGCGCGGCGACCGTGACCTGCTGGTCGCGTATCCGGGCGTCGACAACCCCGCCTCGAACGCGCTGTGCCGGGGTGCGGGTTTCACGCACGTCGGGTCCGGCACCGAGCCGTGGCGCGGCGGCGAGCTCACGTACAACGTGTGGGTGCTGCGGGTGCGGCATCCCACTCTCAGAAGAGTCCGGTGATCCGCCCGTCGTCGTCGACATCGATGGATGCCGCCGCCGGCCGCGCCGGCAGCCCCGGCATCGTCATCATGCTGCCGCAGATCATCACCACGAAGCGCGCACCGGCGGCCAGCCGCACCTCGCGCACGTTGACGGTGTGACCGTCGGGCGCGCCGAGCGCGGAGGGGTCCGTGGAGAACGAGTACTGCGTCTTCGCCACGCACACCGGCAGGTCGCCGTAGCCGTCGTCCTGCAGGCGCTGGATCTGCGCGCGCACCGCGGCGTCGGCGGTCACGCCCGCCGCCCCGTAGATGCGCGTGGCGATCGCCGTCATCTTGTCCCACAGGCTCGCGTCGGACGGGTACGTGTAGGTGGGCTCGCCGGGATCCGGATGCTGCGCGCATACCGCTATCACCTTCCGGGCCAGATCCTCGGCGCCGGCGCCGCCGTCGGCGAAGTGGGTCGCCACCGACACGCTCACGCCGAGCCGCTCACACGCCGCGATCAGCGCCGCGATCTCGGCATCGCCGTCCTCCGCGCGGTGGTTGACGGCGACGACCGCGGGAAGGCCGAGGACGTCGCGGACGATGTGCAGATGCCGTTCCAGGTTCACGAGGCCGCGCTCCACCGCCGCGACGTCCTCGCGCGGCAGATCCGCGACATCCACCCCGCCCTGGTATTTCAGCGACCGCACCGTTGCCACCACGACCGCGAGCGACGGGCGCAGCCCGGTGGAGCGGCACAGGATGTCGACGAACTTCTCGCCGCCGAGGTCCGCGCCGAACCCGGCCTCGGTGATCACGTAGTCGGCGAGCCGGAGCGCCGAGCTCGTGGCCAGGTACGAGTTGCAGCCGTGCGCGATGTTCGCGAACGGCCCGCCGTGGACGAACGCGGGCGTGTGCTCGATGGTCTGCACGAGGTTGGGGGCCAGCGCGTCGCGCAGCAGCGCGGCCATCGCGCCATGCGCGTTCAGGTCGCGGGCGCGGACCGGCGCGCGGTCCCGCGTCTGCGCGACGACGATCTCGCCGAGGCGGCGCTTGAGGTCGTCGATGCCGGTGGCCAGGCAGAAGATCGCCATCACCTCGCTGGCCACGACGATGTCGAAGCCGGTCTGGCGCGGGTACCCGTTGCCCGTGCCGCCCAGCCCGACCACGATGTCGCGCAGAGCGCGGTCGTTGACGTCGAGCGCACGCCGCCATGTAATGCGGCGGACGTCGATGCCCAGCGCGTTGCCGTGGTGGATGTGGTTGTCGATCAGGGCGGCGAGCAGGTTCGCGGCGGCGGCGATAGCGGCGAAGTCGCCGGTGAAGTGCAGGTTGATGTCCTCCATCGGCACGACCTGGGCGTACCCGCCGCCGCACGCGCCGCCCTTCATGCCGAACACAGGCCCCTGTGCCGGTTCGCGCAGGCAGATCATCGCCTTCTCGCCGAGGCGGGTCAGCGCGTCGCCGAGGCCGACGACCGTCGTGCTCTTGCCTTCGCCGGCCGGTGTCGGCGAGGTGCCTGTCATCAGGATCAGCCGTCCCTGAGGCCGGTCGGCGATCTCGTGCAGGTACGGCAGAGCTATCTTCGCCTTCGTCGTGCCGTAAGGGACCACGGCATCCTCGGGAATGCCCAGCCTCGCCGCTATCTGTCCGATCGGGTCAAGCTGCGCGGCTTGCGCGATCTCGATGTTGCTCAGGCCCATCGTCGAACCCCCTCGTCCGGTGGCGGCCGTCGTCGGCCTGGGCCTCAGCCTAGGGAGTGGGTGCGTCCGGCGGGAGGCCCCGCGCGCGCCGTGTCAGGAGTGCGCGGCGATCACGCCGATCACGGCTTCGCCGTACGCCTCGCGCTTCTTCGCGCCGATACCGGTGATGCCGTCCAGCTCCTCGAGCGATCCGGGGCGGTGCTCCGCGAGCGCGCGCAGCGTCGCATCCCCGAACACTATGTAGGCGGGCACGCCCTGTTCCCTGGCCTGCTCGCCGCGCCAGCTGCGCAGCGCCTCGAACAGGTCGCGATCGGCCGGATCCACGGCGTCGGATGCCGCCGCCTTGCGCACGCGCGACGACGACCCCCCGCGGCCCAGCACGTCGCGGCGCAGCGGCACGTCGGTCTCGCCGCGCAGCACACCGGCCGAGGCCTCGCTCAGCGCGAGCGTCCCGTATTCGCCCTTCGCGACCAGGAGCCCGCGCGCCAGCAGCTGCCGTACCACGCTGCGCCAGTCCTGATCCGAGAGATCGGCGCCCAGGCCGTACGTCGCCAGCCGCTCGTGGCCGAACCGGACGATCCGCTCCGTGGACGCGCCGCGCAGGATGTCGATGAGGTGCCCCGCGCCGTACGCCTGCCCGCGCTCGCGCTGCAGCCGCACGATGGTGGACAGCAGCTTCTGCGCCGGCACGAGGCCGTCCCACGTCTGTGGCGCCTGCAGGCACGTGTCGCAGTTCCCGCACGGGCCGGATGTCTCGCCGAAGTACTCGAGGAGGTTCTGGCGGCGGCATCCCACCGTCTCGCACAGCGCCAGCATCGCATCCAGATGCTGCCCCAGCCGCATCTTGTAGGTCCGGTCGCCGGGCGAGGAATCGATGAACCGGCGCTGCTGCACGACATCGCCGAGGCCGTACGCCATCCACGCCACCGCCGGCTCGCCGTCGCGGCCGGCGCGACCGGTCTCCTGGTAGTAGCCCTCGACGGATTTCGGCAGGTCGATGTGCGCGACGAAGCGCACGTCGGGCTTGTCGATGCCCATGCCGAACGCGATCGTCGCGACCATGACCACGCCGTCCTCACGCAGGAACCGGGACTGGTGCCGTGCGCGCGTCGCGGCATCCAGCCCGGCGTGGTACTCGAGCGCATCGATGCCCTGGCCGCGCAGGTACTCCGCCGTCTGCTCGACGCTCTTGCGGCTGAGCGCGTAGATGATCCCGGCCGCTCCGGCGGGCATCGTGTGGATGAACTGCAGGAGCTGCCGCCGTGGGTCGACCTTGGGCTCGATCCGGTACTGGATGTTGGGCCGGTCGAAGCTCGCCACGAAGTGCGCGGCGTCCGGCAGCCGCAGCCGCTGGGTCAGCTCGCGGTGCGTCGCACGGGTCGCCGTCGCCGTCAGCGCCATCCGCGGGACACCGGGGAACCGCTCGGCGAGGTCGCCCAGCGCGAGATAGTCGGGACGGAAGTCATGGCCCCACTGCGACACGCAGTGCGCCTCGTCGACCGCGATGACGCTGAGGGTGCCGCGCTGCAGCAGCGCCGTGGTCTGCGACAGGTTGAGCCGCTCGGGCGCGACGTAGAGCAGATCGAGCTCGCCGTCCAGGTACGCCTGCTCGACGGCCGCGCGTTCGGGAGGCGTCTGGGTCGAATTGAGGTACGCCGCGTGCACGCCGTTGGCGAGCAGCGCCTCCACCTGGTCGTGCATCAGCGCGATCAGCGGGCTCACGACCAGGCCCGTTCCGGGCCGCACGAGCGCCGGCACCTGATACGTGACGGACTTGCCGCCGCCGGTCGGCATCAGCACGACCGCGTCCCCGCCGGCCACGACCTGTGCGATGATCGCCGCCTGGTCGCCGCGGAACGCGTCGTACCCGTACACCTCGTGCAGTACCGCGAGCGGGTCGGTGCCGGCGAAGTCGCGGCGCGGACCGGCCGTGGATGCCGCGGTGGCGGATGCGGCGGCCGCTCGCGCTCGCTCAGGGACGTGGATGTCGGGCGGCGGCATCCACCCGTCGTCCTCGGGCGGAGTCTCGTCGTCGGGCGGTACGGCCGCATCGTCCCAGACGATGTCTGCGTAGGGGTCGCCGGCGGGGATGCTCACCCCCTCCACGTTAGCCGCGGGCGCGGACACCGGTCCCCTCCCGCGCCC
Organism: Microbacterium sp. SYP-A9085; assembly: GCF_009649635.1. GTDB lineage: Bacteria > Actinomycetota > Actinomycetes > Actinomycetales > Microbacteriaceae > Microbacterium. Next base: position 545,200 of record NZ_WJII01000001.1, read on the forward strand.
CCGTCGTGCGACGCCGCGGCGGTCACAGCCGGACCACCTCGGTGACCCGGACGACCGCCGCCCCCACCTCCGCCGACTCGTCGAGGTCGACAACGGCGCGGATGCGCCAGTCGTGGTTCCCGGCTGGGTCGTCGATCGTCTGCTCCACTCGCCACACGGTGGGCTCCTCCTCGATGGCGCACAGCCGCGGCGAGCGCGCGCGGCCGTCGACGCCGACAGCGTCGTGCTCGGCGAAGTACGCGTCTAGCGCGTCCGGCCACCCGGCATCCGGATCCAGCTCGACGAGGTCGTCGTCGCGCTGCAGCGCCGCCAGCTGCACGCGCCGGAACAGCTCATTGCGCACCAGCACCGTGAACGCGCGATGGTTCGCGACCACCGACGGCGGCGCCGGCGGCACGATCGGCTCGTCGGACGCGGCGGTCGGATGCACGAGCTGCTCCCACTCGTCGACAAGGCTCGAGTCCACCTGCCGCACGAGCTCGCCGAGCCACTCGATCACGTCCAGCAGCTCGCTGGTCCGGGCCTCCAGCGGCACTGTCTGCCGGATAGCGCGGTACGCGTCGGACAGGTACCGCAGCACGAGGCCCTCGCTGCGGGCGAGCCGATAGAACGACACGAATTCGGCGAACGACATGGCCCGCTCGAACATGTCGCGCACGACGGATTTCGGTGCGAGCGCGAAGTCGCGCACCCACGGCTGGCTCGACGCGAACACCTCGTACGACTGCCGCAGGAGCTCGTCGAGGGGCTTCGGATACGTCACGTCCTCCAGCGCGTCCATGCGCTGGTCGTAGTCCAGGCCCTCGGCCTTCATCGCGGCCATGGCCTCGCCGCGGGCCGCGAACTCCTGCTGCGACAGGATCGCCCGCGGATCGTCCAGCGTCGCCTCGATCACGCTCACCACGTCGAGTGCGTAGTGTCCGGTGCCGGCGGCGCCGGGTGCGTCATCCGGATCCAGCAGCGCTATCGCGGCCAGCGCGAACGGGGACAGCGGCTGGTTCAGCGCGAAGTTCGGCTGCAGGTCGACGGTGAGCCGGATGGCGGCGCGGTCGCCCGCGCGAGCGACGCCCTCCGCTCCCGCGAGACGAGGGGATTCCGTCGAGGGGAGGGCATCCCCTCCGGTTTCGCCCTCCTCCGGGTGGAAAGCCCTCGCCTCGGCGGAACCGCCGGACGGGCCGACCTCGACGATTCCGGCGTCGCGCAGCGTGCGGAAGATCGCCAGCGCGCGTCGCGCGAGCGCGAGCTGCTGCGCACGCGTCTGATGGTTGTCGAACACGAGCGAGCGCACGTGGCCGAACACATCGCCGCCGCGGGCTATCACGTTGATCAGCATCGCCGCGGTCAGCGGCAGCTGCGGGACGAGCGCTTCGGGCGTGGCATCCACGAGCCGCTCGAACGAGCCCTTCCCCCAGTTCACGGTCCCGGTCGGCGCCTTCTTGCGCACGATCTTCTTGCGCTTGGCGGGGTTGTCGGCGGCCTTCGCGAGCGCCGCCGCGTTCTCGATCTCCCACTCCGGCGCCATCACCACGACGTTCCCGTACGGGTCATACCCGGCGCGTCCGGCCCGCCCCGCGACCTGGTGGAACTCACGGGCCGACAGCTGCCGCATCCGGGTGCCGTCGAACTTCGCGAGCTCGGTGACCACGACCGTGCGGATCGGGACGTTGATGCCGACGCCGAGCGTGTCGGTGCCGCAGATGACGCGCAGCAGGCCACGCTGCGCGAGCGTCTCCACGAGCCGGCGGTACCGCGGCAGCATCCCGGCGTGATGGATGCCGATGCCGGCGCGGACGAGCCGCGACAGCGTCTTGCCGAACCCGGTCGAGAAGCGGAACTCGCCGAGCGCCTCCGCGATGGCATCACGCTGCTTCCGCGACGCGATCTTCATGCTCGACAGCGCCTGCGCCCGCTCCACGGCGGCCGCCTGCGAGAAGTGCACGATGTACACGGGCACCTCGCGGTCGGCCAGCAGCAGCTCGAGCACCTCGTGCACCGGCCGGATCTCGTATGAGAAGTGCAGCGGCACCGGCCGCTCGACCCCGGTGACCTGCGCGGTCGGCCGCCCGGTGCGGCGGGACAGGTCCGCGGCGATCGCGGACACGTCGCCGAGCGTGGCCGACATCAGCAGGAACTGGGCCCGCGGCAGCAGCAGCAGCGGCACCTGCCACGCCCAGCCCCGGTCGGGGTCGCCGTAGAAGTGGAACTCGTCCATCACGACCTGGTCCACCGGGGCGTCCGCGCCCTGGCGCAGCGCCATGTTCGCGAGGATCTCGGCCGTGCAGCACACGATGGGCGCATCCGCGTTCACCGACGAGTCCCCGGTGACCATGCCGACGCTGGGCGCCCCGAAGATCTCGACGAGCGCGAAGAACTTCTCGCTGACGAGCGCCTTGATCGGCGCGGTATAGAACGTGCGCCTCCCGGATGCCACGGCCGCCGCGTGCGCGGCGACGGCCACGAGCGACTTGCCGGTGCCGGTCGGGGTGGACAGGATCACGTTCGCCCCCGAGACGAGCTCGATCACGGCCTCATCCTGCGCGGGATACAGCGTCAGTCCCCGTTCGGCCGCCCACCGCACGAACCCGTCGTACACGCCGTCGGCGTCGGCACCCGCGAGGCGTTCGAGAAGAGAGGGGTCCACCCCTCGAGTCTGCCCCACCCGGTCCGGCCCACCGCGCGGGGCCGGACGTCGTCTCGCGGAACACGGCGCGCGCCCCGTACGTTGGTCGCAGGAAGAAGAGGCAGGAAGAACAGGAGCCCCGATGACCGGACCCACCGTCACCCGCGACGACGACAACGACCGCTACACGCTGTCCGTCGACGGCGAGCTCGCCGGCTACACCGAGATCCGGCCCGATGCGCAGGGCCGCCTGCACATGCCGCACACCGTCGTGATCCCCTCGTTCCGCGGCCGGGGCCTGGCATCCGTTCTCGTCGCCGGCGCGCTGGATGACATCGCCGCGCGCGGCGAGACGATTGTGCCGACGTGCCCGGTCGTGCAGAAGTACCTGCACGAGCACGACGTGGACGGTCTGCGCGTCGCCTGGCCCGCCCCCTGAGGGCAGCCGCACCCGCCGTTAGACTGACTCGATGCCCGCTCCCGCCGCCCTGTCGACTCGCGTGCTGCTGGTGTGCGCGGCCATCGGCGTCGCCAGCGGGATCCTCGGCGCCGTTGCGGGATGGATCACGCCGGGCGTGATCATCCTGGCTCCGATCGTCTACGGGTTCGTGCTCGGCGCGCACGTCATCCCCGGCATCATCGCGCAGGAGACGCTGCGGATGCCGTGGGTCGCGCTGCTCGCGCATGTGCTGGCCGCGCTCGTGGCCAGCGCGATGGCGCCGCAGTGGGCGGGCCGATTCCTCGGCACCGCGCTGCTGTTCGGCGGCATCCAGGAGCTCGTCGCCGCCGTCACCCGGTATCGCGTCTGGCGGGCGTGGCGCTTCTTCATCTCCGCCGTGGTCATCGGTGTGCTGGTCGCCGTGGTCGTCGGGCTCGTCGTGAACCTCACCGCCCTGCCGCTGTGGGCGCAGATCGCGTATCTCGTCTGCGCGGTGCTGGGCCCGGTGGCCTGGACCGGGATCGGCCTCGCCGTCGGCGCGGCGCTGCGTCAGGCCGGCGTCGGGCGCCGCGCGATCCCGCGCTGATGGTGGACACGCCGCTGCTGCGCGTGCACGACCTCGCCGTCCGCCACGACGGCGAGGAGCTGTTCACCCCCGCCGGCGCCTCCTTCCAGGTGCGCCGCGGCGAGGTCGTGCTGCTGCTGGGTCCGAGCGGTTCCGGGAAGTCGACGCTCGCGCTCGCTCTCAACGGGCTCATCCCGCAGGCGGTGCCGGCCGAGGTGCAGGGATCCGTCAGTGTGATGGGGCTGGATGCGGCATCAACCCCGGTCGCGCAGCTGTCCACGCGCGTGGGCATGGTGTTCCAGGACCCGGACGCGCAGCTGGTCACCGGCACGGTGCTGGACGAGGTCGCGTTCGGGCCGGAGAACCTGCGGCTGCCGGTCGCGGAGGTGCTCGGCCGCACCGAGACGGCGCTGCGCCGCGTCGGATTGTGGGACCGGCGCGCGGAGAATCCCGACGCACTGTCCGGCGGCGGCCGCCAGCGGCTCGCCATCGCCGCGGCCCTCGCCCTGGGCTCGCCGGTGCTCGTCCTCGACGAGCCGACCGCGAACCTCGACCCGCAGGGCGTCGAGGAGGTCTACGCCGCGCTCGCCGACATCGTCGCGTCCGGCGACCGCGCCGTCGTGCTCGTCGAGCACAACCTCGACCAGGCGGTCGGGTTCGTGGACCGGGTGGTGGTGCTGGATGCCGCCGGCCGCACGATCGCGGACGGCCCAGCCGGCGACATCCTCCGCACCCGGGCGGCCGAGCTGCAGGAGCTCGGCGTGTGGCTGCCGACCTCGACGCTGGCCGCCCTGAAACTGCGCCGCGCCGGCTATCCGCTGGATCCACTGCCGCTGACCCCGGCCGAGCTCCGCGCCGCGCTGGAGGCGGCGCCCGCGCCCGCGGCGCCCGCGCCCGCGGCAGCCGAGCGGAGGGGATTCGGCCGAGCGGAGGACGTCGCGCCCGCGGCGGCCCTCGTCTCGGCGGCATCCCCTCGTCTGGGCGGCGCCCCCCTCATCGCCGTGCGCGGCCTCACCCTGCGCCGCGGCCGCGCCGAAGTGCTGCACGACGTCAGTCTCGACGTGCGGGCGGGCGAGTTCGTCGCCATCGTCGGCGCGAACGGCGCGGGCAAGACGAGCCTGCTGCACGCTATCGCCGGGATCGGCAGGCCGCCGCGCGGCACGGTGCGCATCGGCGGCGACGACATCACGCGGCTGCGGCCCGCCGAGATCGCCTCGCGGATCGGCTTCGTGTTCCAGAACCCGGAGCATCAGTTCGTCGCGCACACCGTCCGCGACGAGCTCGCGTACGGGCTCGCGCACGCGCCGGATGCCGATGCCCGCGTTGCCGACATCCTCGACCGGTTCGGGCTCGCCGCCCGCGCCGACGTGCACCCGTTCCTCCTGTCCGGCGGGCAGAAGCGGCGGCTGTCGGTGGGGACCGCGCTCATCGCGGGCGCACCGGTGCTCGCCCTGGACGAGCCGACGTTCGGCCAGGACCGGGCGCGCGCGGACGAGCTGCTCGAACTGCTCGCCGCGCTCAACGCCGACGGCACGACCGTCCTCGTGGTCACGCACGACATGCAGCTCGTGACCGAGTACGCGATGCGCACGATAGTGCTCGCGGAGGGTCGGGTGGTCGCCGACGCCCCGACGGCGGATGTCTTCGCCGACGGAGATCTCGTGGCCGCGGCCGGGCTCCGCGTGCCGCCGCTGTGCGACGCGCTGCGGGGCCTCACCCGGCATCCGGAGCTCGAGGGCATCGCGCGACTGGCGGAGCTGCCCGCCGGCCCGCCGTCTGCGGCGGGAGCACCGGCATGAGCACGGCATCCCTCCCGCTGGACCCGTACGCGGACGCGCCCGGCGCCTCGCCGGTGCGCTTCCTGCACCGGCTGAACCCGCTTGCCAAGCTGCTGGGGCCTGCCCCGGCGATGGTGGTGCTCGTGTTCGTCCGCGACGTCGCGACACCCGTCGCGTTCCTCGTGCTGGCGTACGCGATAGTGCTCGTCGGGGCTCGGATGACGGCGCGGCTCGCGTCGATGCTCGTGCTGATCCCGGTCCTGGCGGCCGCGATGGGTCTCGGGTTCGCGCTGTGGACCGACCCCGCCCACGTCGCCGACACCGTGCCGCTGCTGCGCCTGGGCGACTGGACGCTGTCGCGCGGCGCGCTGTGGACCGGGATCGCGACCGGCCTGCGGCTGGCCGCCATCATCGCGCTGGCGCTGATCGCCGGAATCACGACGACCGGCCCGGACCTCGCCCGCTCGCTCGTGCAGCAGCTGCGCGTGCCGTACCGGATCGGGTACACGGCCATCGCCGCGTTCCGGTTCGTGCCGCGGTTCCGGCGAGAACTGGAGATCATCCGCCAGGCGCACCGCGTGCGCGCCGCCGGCCACCTCCGCGGGCCGATCGCTGCTGTCGGCCGCAGCGTCGGCTCCGTCGTGCCGCTGCTGGCGGGCGCCATCCGGCACGCCGAGCGGGTGGCCCTGGCGATGGACGCGCGCGCGTTCGGCGCCTACCCCGACCGCACCGAGCGCCATCCCGTGCCGTTCCGCACCCGCGACACCGTGTTCGTCATCCTGCTGTCGGCGGCCTCGGCCGTGCTGTTCTGGGTTTTCTTCCCCTGGGGGCTGTGACCCGGCGCGCCCGCGCGGTGCACAGTGCAGGAGATCCTCCGCGACACGCCGGGCAGCGGCATCCGTCACCGGCGCGCCGCCCACGATCTCCTGCACCGGGTACGGGAGATACGGGATGCCGCGCCCCGGCTACTTGCGGCCGGTCACCTCGCGGGCGACGATCTCGCGCATCACCTCGTTCGTGCCGCCGTAGATGCGGTGCACGCGGGCGTCGGTCCAGGCGCGGGCGATCGGGTACTCCAGCATGTAGCCGTAGCCGCCGTGCAGCTGCACCCCGGCATCGAGCACCTCCCACTCGCGCTCGGTGGCCCAGAACTTGACCTTCGCGGCCTCTTCGGGCGTCAGCCTGCTGTCCTTGTACAGCATCATCGCCCGGTCGATGTACGCCCACAGCACGTCGACGGTCGTGGCCATGTCGGCCAGCGCGAAGCGCGTGTTCTGGAAGTCGGCGACCGCCTGCCCGAACGCCTCGCGGCTGGTGGTGTACTCCAGCGACCACAGGAAGCCCGCCTCGGCCGCCGCCGCCGCCGCGACCCCGATCGACAGGCGCTCCAGGGGCAGGTTCATCATGAGCTGGACGAAGCCCTTGCCCTCGACGCCGCCGATGAGGTTCTCGTCGGGCACGAACACATCCGTGAAGCTCAGTTCGGCGGTGTCCCACCCGTGGAAGCCGACCTTGCTGAGCTTCTTGCCGTGCTCGAAGCCCGCCATGCCGTTCTCGATCAGCACGAGGCTGAACGCGTCGGGACGGTTGCCGGAGCCGGTTTTCACGAACGTGACGACGACGTCGGCGGTCTTGCCGCTGGAGATGAACGTCTTCGCGCCGTTGACGATGTATCCGCCGTCGACCTTCTTCGCGGTCGTCTTGATGCCGCGCAGGTCCGACCCGGCGCCGGGCTCGGTCATCGCGAGCGCGCCGAGCACCTCGCCGGTGGCCATCCGCGGCAGCCACTTCTCCTTCTGCGCCTGCGTGCCCATGTGCACGAGGTACGGGATGGCGAGATCGTCCTGGATGCCGAGGGCTCCCGCGAGCGACCCGTTGCCCGCCTTGATCGTCTCCTCGAGCACCACGGCCCGGAACCGGTAGTCCTGCAGCATCCCGGCACCGCCGAACTCCTCCGGGACCGACAGGCCCAGGATGCCGGCCTCGCCCGCCGCGAGCATCGTCTCGCGGTCGATCTCACCGTCGGCATCCCACTTCTCGCGCTTCTCGTTCGTGGCGTAGCGCTTGATGAACTCCTTGACGACGTCGCGGAACGCCTCGTGGTCCTCGTCGTAGATCTCCCGTTCCATGGCAGGCGGAACCTCTCTTCTCACCGGGTCTTTCGTCAGGCGGGCGCAGCGCGCCGCCGGTGCCCCGATCCTACGCGGCATTCAGTGTCACGGTCGATGGTATTCAGTACCAGCGACAAGGAAACGACGGATGTCGTCGCCCGGCGCCGCGGGAGTGCACAACCGGCGCGCGGTTCAGCGGTGATAGTCGGGCGCGGCGGGCAGGCCGAAGAACTCCTCGAGCGTGTGGAAGCCGCCGGCGCGATACGCCGTGGACAGCTCGGTCCCGAGGTAGCGCAGATGCCACGGCTCGGACAGGTAGCCGGTCTCGCCGGTGCGGCCGGGCTCGTAGCGGACGACCCAGCCGTACTCCCACGCGTGCGCGGCGAGCCACCGGCCCTGGGCGGAACGGGCAAGCTCGTCGAGACTGCCGCAGCGACCGGCCGTGCACGCCACCAGGTCGCCGGTGAGTCCGGACTGGTGCTCGCTGTATCCGGGGCGGGCGCTGACGAGGTCGGCCTTGGCCGTGCCGCGGAGATCCACCTGATACGCGTACGAGCGCTGCTGGGTCGCGAACGACCGGTAGCCGCTCTGCAGCCCAATCTCGCCGACGCCGGCCTTCGCGGCGGCGCCCACCATGCGGGTGAGCGCGTCGGCGGCGTCGTGGCGCAGCAGGTCGCCCTCGACGCTGTGGACGCCGGCGGCCGGCTTCAGCGGCGCGGGCGCGTAGTCGATCGGCTGGTAGGGGCGGCGCTTGTCCACGACGACCCACAGCCGGGTCGGGTCCGACAGCTGCACGCAGGGGGCCTGCCCGCTCGCGACGGCGTCGCGGAACCGTGCTCCGCCGCCGGCGGCCTCGATCGCCGCGACGTCGTCGTGTCGCGCGAGGGCGGCGGTGAAGCTCGGCGAGGCGCACAGCGGCAGGGATGCCGGGGCCACCCGCTGGCGGTCGACGTCGCCGGCGGCCAGCGTGGCCGACGTCGCGGTGGGCGAGTGCGTCGCGGCATCCGTCGCTTCTCCAGTCGCGTCGGTCTGCGACCCCGTGATGACGTCGGTGGTGACGACGGCGTGCGGAGCGGCGCCGGGCGGAGTGAGGGCGATGGCTATGCCGGTGGTTCCGGCCGCGAGGGCGACGACGGATGCCGCGGCCAGCGTGATGCGCGCACCGAAGCGTCGCTGCCCGCGGGCGAGATGCCGGCGGCGAGCGTGGCGCGCCGCGACATCCCCGCCCTGGGCGACCAGCGGCGCGCGCGACGGGAGCGGGGCGCGAGCCATGCCGGGGCGCAGCGGCGGGGGCGGCGGCTTGAAGATCGGCGGGTGGGACGGCTCCGCGTCGCCGGCCCGCGCGGCCTCGCCGACGATGGCGATCGGCTGGGTGGAGACGGACTCATCCGCGCCCGCGGCACGACGGGCGGCCGCGCGCTGGTGTGCGTCACGCAGCGCCCGGCGACTCGATGGCGCGCGGGAACCGTGCGGGTCGGGAACCGTCACCCGGCCTATTCTGCCCCCGATCGGCCGGAATGACGAAGGGGTATTTTCACGGTTTCGATTCTCATCCGTCTCATCTTGACAATGCTTAGTATTTCTGTTCGACTTATTCTATGCGGTGGCGTGGGCAGGAGTTGGGTGTCGCGGATCCCGCCGCCCTGCCCGGACTCGAGCGCCTGGACGGCCTGGTGCGCTCCGTGACGACGCCGGAGTTCGCCGGGATGACGTTCCACGAGGTGGCCGCCAAGAGCGCCCTGAACCGGGTGCCCGCGTCGTCGGCGATGCCGTTCGACTGGACGGTGAACCCGTACCGGGGATGCAGCCATGCGTGCGTCTACTGCTTCGCGCGGGGCACGCACGAGTATCTCGATCTCGACGCCGGCCACGACTTCGACTCGCAGATTGTGGTGAAGGTGAACGTCGTCGACGTGCTGCGGCGCGAGCTGGCCCAGCCGTCGTGGGCGCACGAGCCGGTGGCGCTGGGTACGAACACCGACCCGTACCAGCGCGCCGAGGGCCGGTACGCGCTGATGCCCGGCATCATCGACGCCCTGACCGAGTCGGGCACGCCGTTCTCGATCCTCACGAAGGGGTCGCTGCTGCGGCGGGATCTGCCGCAGCTGGTGGATGCCGCTTCCCGCGTACGGGTGTCGCTGGCGATGTCGATCGCGGTGTTCGACGACGCGCTGCAGCACACCATCGAGCCGGGGACGCCGAAGGCGCAGGCGCGACTGCAGACGGTGCAGGCCGCGGCGGAGGCGGGATTCCGGGTGACGGTGTTCCTGATGCCGATCCTGCCGCACCTCACCGACTCGATCCCGGCGCTCGACGACGCGCTCGCGCGGATCAAGGCCGCGGGCGCGGCACGCGTCGTGTTCGGCGCGCTGCATCTGCGCCCCGGGGCGAAGGCGTGGTTCCTGCAGTGGCTTGACCGCGAGCATCCCGAGCTCGTGTCGTCGTACCGCGGGCTGTATCCGGGTGCGGCGGCGTACGCGCCGCAGGGCTACCGCACGTGGCTGAGCAGACGGGTGCGACCGCTGCTGCGCGTGCACGGCCTGGACGGCCACGACGAGGACGACAGCCCGCGCGGCACGCCGGTTCCGGGCCTTGCCGCGCGGGCCGCCGTCGTGACGACGTCGCGCGGCCGCGCGGCGGCCGATCGCCTCTTCTGAGGGGCGGGTCGGGCGCGCGCGGCAACTCCAGCGACTTCCCGTCCCTTTGCTGCCGCTTCGCGCGCGGGATGCGACAGCCGGGGACGGCAAGTTCCGCGGCGTCAGGCGGTGGGGTCGACCTGGCGGCCGGCGAGCTCCTCGATGAGGTCGTCACCGGGACGCACCTCGTCGAACGGCGCGTCGATCTCGGCCCGCTCCAGCAGCTCGACCATGCGGCGGCGTCGGGCGCGCGGGATCAGCGTCACGACCGTGCCCTCCCGGCCGGCGCGGCCGGTGCGGCCCGCACGGTGCAGATACGTCTTGTACTCGCTGGGGGCATCGGCCTGGATGACGAGCCCGATGTCGTCGATGTGGATGCCGCGGGCGGCGACATCCGTCGCCACCAGCACGTCGGCCTTGCCGTCGGTCAGGCGCTGCAGGTTGCGCTGGCGTTTGGCCTGGTTCAGGTCGCCGTGCAGTGCGACCGCGCGGATGCCGGCTTCGTCGAATTGCTCGGCGAGCATCTCCGCGTAGGCGCGGGTGCGCGAGAAGACGAGGGTCTTGCCGGCGCGGTCGACGAGCGAGGTGAGGATCTCCGCCTTGTCCCGATGGTCGATCACGAGCACCCGGTGCGCAATGGTGCCGGAGTCCTGGTCCTCGCCGGCGACCTCGTACACCTCCGGCTCGACGAGGAACTCGTCGACCAGCGCGGCGACCTCACGGTCGAGGGTCGCGGAGAACATCAGCTTCTGCGCGCCCGCGGCCACGAGCCGCAGGATTCGCTGGATGGGCTCGAGGAACCCCAGCTCGGACATGTGGTCGGCCTCGTCGAGCACCGCGATGGCGACCTCGGACAGGTCCAGCTTGCGCTGCTCGACGAGATCCTCGATGCGGCCGGGCGTGCCGATGATGATGTCGACGCCCTTCTTCAGCGCGCCGACCTGCCGAGCCTGTGGCACACCGCCGTAGATCTGCGTCGTGAAAAGGCCCACGCTGCGGGCGATCGGCTGCACGGTGCGGTCGATCTGCAGCGCCAGCTCACGGGTGGGCGCCAGGATCAGCGCCTTCGGCGCCCGACCGAACTCGCGCTTGCGGCCGGCCTGCGCCCGCAGGACGGACTCCACCAGGGGCGCGCCGAACGCAATGGTCTTGCCCGAGCCGGTGCGCCCGCGAGCGAGCACGTCGCGGCCGGCGAGGATCGGCGCGATGGTGGCCGCCTGGATGGGGAAGGGATGCTCCGCCCCCAGCTCCGCGAGCACGCGCACGATGTTCTGCCCGATGCCGAGATCCTCGAACGACGCGGTCGCCCCCGCGTCCGCCTGCACGGCCTGCGCCTGCAGCCGTTCGTGCACGACGTCGACGTGCTCGGCGTGCGCAGCGTCATGGGCGCGCTGATGCGGCTCGGACGAGTGGCGCACGTCGCGGCGGTCGTGACGCTCGTCACGGTACGGCCGACGCTCGTCGCGCCGGTCGTGACGGAAAGATCGCTCGCTGCGCGCGTCGTCGCGGAACGACGACCGCTGCGCCGGGCGCGCCGGACGATCCGGACGCGCTGCACGATCCGTGCGCGGTGCACGGTCCAGGCGCGCGGGGCGATCCGTCCGGGGTGCTCGCTCGTCGCGCGGACGACGCTGATCGGTGCGGTGGCCGTGATCCTCGCGCACCGGCCGCTCGTCGAAGCGGCGCCGCCCGCGATCCTCGCCATCGCGGCCCGCCGGGCGCGCGGCGCCGGGCCGGCGATCGGAGGAGCGGATGGCGCGTGCCTCGTCGCGGCCGGCGCGCTCCTGCGCGCTCCACCGGGATTTGCGTGCGGGCGCCTCCGTCTCGTCCGGCCGGTACCCGCGGTGGTGCGGGCTGCGGCTGCCGGGCTTGCCGGCCGAGGAGTCGCCGGGCCGGCGCTTGGTCTTGGCGGCGTACCGCGGGTCGAAGTTGCGGGCGGGGCGTCCGCCGGCGGGCTTCTTGCTCTTGGGGCTCACGGGTGTCCTTCTGGGCTCTCTCGCACGAGAACAGCGCCCGAGGCGCAGCTCGGGCATCCCGGAGCAGCGTCGGCCGGGGCCATTCATGTGATGGTCATGTGCGTCGATCGACGCTCACCATCGGCCCCTGGGACTCACAAACCCTTCGCCGCGCGTCGCGGCGGTGTCCTGAGCCGACCGAGCAAGCCTACCCGGTGGCCGCTGGGAACTCGCCCGGCCGCCATAGCATGCCCGCAGGGGAATCAACAGATACTCCCGTTTCCCTGCAAAAGCGGAATACTATCGTCTCGACGGCTTGCCGTCACCCTGGGGCCGGGATTCCACATCCGGCGTCACGCACGTATCCGGGAAGGCTGGGGAGCCGGGGGGCCCGGTTCCTGTGGGACGCCCCGAACACTGGGGACCCGATGGCCCAGATAGCACTTCCCCCGCCGGCATCCGTGTCCGCGGTCTCCCGCATGCCGTTGCTCGACCTGCGGGCGGCGTTCACCGGACCCACCCTGTCCGGGCTCGCCATCGCGTTCCTCTCGGTCGGCACGCTCCTCTCGATAGTGACCACCCCCGACCACACCTGGTGGCGCGTCGCGTTCAGTGAGCTCGGTACGTTCGACGACTTCTCCGGTCGCGCGTTCAACGCGACGATGCTCACGGCGGGCCTTCTCATCGTGCTGCTGGCGGGCCGGGTCGGCCGCGACCTCGACGCGCTGCAGCAGCTGCGCGGGATCAAGCGGTCGAAGTGGTTCGGGGGTCTCGTCGCCTCGGCGGGCATGCACCTGGCGGCGGTCGGCGCCATCCCGGTGAACGTCAACGGGTTCTGGCACGACCGCGCCGCGTCCGGCATCATGCTGTCGTTCCTCGGGATGCTGATCGTGGTGACGATCCGCCGCCGTCACCACACCGCCGGGATCCTGCGCGCCACCGCGGCCGTCGGCAGTGTGCTCGGGACGACGATCGTCGTGTTCCTGTTCGGCGTGATCTCGCTGGCCGCGCTCGAGCTGATCGGCTTCGTGCTCATCTTCGGCTGGATGAGCGTGTACTCCGCACAGCTGCACCGCACGCTGTGGCTCGCGCGCCACCGCGCCGCCGCTCAATCGCGTCGGGACCGCCGCCGCGAGCGGCCCTCGTCGGCGCGGGACTGCTGCACCGGCGCCGCCTGGGGCAGCCCGGACAGGAACGGCTCCGCGTTCGGCGCGCTCTTGCCGCGCGGTCGCTCCACGGTGCGCACCTGCACCGCGGGCCGGTCCGTCACCGTGGCCCGGTCGACGATCACGACCGCGCCGGCGTCGTTCGCGGTGACGGCGTCCTCGTCGACGGCGACGGCAGCGACATCCCGCTCGGCGGCCTCCCGGGGCGCCCCGGTCTCGTCGTCCCGGCCCGCCGACCGCGCCGCACGGCGGGCGGCGCGACGCTCCTTGGCCCCTTCGACGAGGTTGTACAGCGTCGGCAGCACCAGCAGCGTCAGCACGGTCGAGGATACGAGGCCGCCGATCACCACGATCGCCAGCGGCTGCGAAATGAAGCCGCCGTGGCCGCTGATGCCCAGCGCCATCGGCGTGAGCGCGAAGATCGTCGCCAGCGCCGTCATCAGGATCGGGCGCAGCCGCCGAGAACCGCCCGCCATGACGGCGTCGTGCGCGGACAGCCCCTTCTCGCGGTACTGGTTGACGAGGTCCACGAGCACTATCGCGTTCGTCACGACGATGCCGATCAGCATCAGCACGCCGATCAGCGAGGCGACCCCGAGCGGCACCCCGGTCGCCAGCTGGAGCAGGATGGCACCGGTCGCCGCGAACGGCACCGACACCAGCAGCAGCAGCGGCTGCCGCAGCGAACGGAACGTCGCCACCATCACGATGTAGACGATGAGGATCGCCGCGAGCATCGCGAGCCCGAGCTGCGAGAACGCGGTGCCCTGCTGGGAGAGCACGCCCCCGATCGAGGCGGTCGCCGATTCCGGCAGATCAGCGCCGGCCAACGCGTCGCCGATCGTCGCGGAGGCCGCGGTGAGGTTGTCGGTGGACGGCGTCACCGTCACCGTCGCCGTGCGCACGCCGCGCTGGGTGGAGATCGAGGTCGGCCCGTTCGCCTGCGTCACGGCAGCGACGCTGTCCAGCCGCACCGGGCCCGCGGCGGTGGGGATCGTCAGCGCCTTGAGCGCGTCGATCGAGCCGGGGACCTCGGATGCCGCGAGGTACACGGTCACGCCGGTGCCGTCGATCTCGACGGTGCCGATCGACTGGGGGCGCATCGTGTGCGAGACGATGCCGCCGACGGCGACCTCGCTGAGGCCGAGCTCGGCGGCCTTCGCCCGGTCCACGGTCACGGCGATGTACGGCAGCGACGCCGCCAGGTTCGTCGTCACCTGCCCGATGCCGGCCTTGCCCTGGGCGGCGGCGACGACCGCGTCGGTCGCGGTCTGCAGCGTCGCGCCATCGGGGGCGGTCACGTCGATCTCGACGTCACTGGATCCGAAGCCGCCGCCGCTGGAGGCGACCGTCAGCGTGCCGACGTCGTCAAGGTCCGCGACGGCGGTCTGCACATCGGTGCGCACCTTCTCCTGGTCGGCGTCGGGGTCTGTCGTGATCGAGTAGGTCACGCCGTTGCCGCCGCCGGAGAAAGCGTCGCGCAGGGCCGAGCCGCTGGACCCTATCGACACCTGCACGGTCCGGATGCCGCGGACGCCGCGGAGGGCGGCCTCGACCTTCTTCGCGGCGGCGTCCTCACTGGCCAGGGACGCGGCCGGGCCGAGATCCTGCGAGACCGTGAAGGTGTTCTGGCCGGAGTCGCCGAGGAAGTTCGTCTTCATGTGCGGCGCTATCGCGATGGTGCCGCCCATCACCAGCACCGCCAGCAGCACGGTGACCCACGAGTGCTTGAGGGTCCAGTGCAGGATCGGCAGATACGACCGCTGCAGGCGGGACGGGGGCGCGGCGGGCGACTCCGGATCGACGGCGACGCCGGCGGCATCCAGGATCGCCTTCCCGGGCTTCAGGAACCAGTACGCGAGCACCGGGACAATCGTCAGCGCCACCAGCAGCGACGCGGCCATCGCTATCGTGACGGTGAGCGCGAACGGCCGGAACAGCTCGCCGGTCATGTCGCCCACGAACGCTATCGGCAGGAACACCGCGACGGTCGTGATCGTCGACGCCGACACCGCCATGGCCACTTCGCGCACGGCGCGGGTGATCGCCGTGAGCTTGTCGGCGCCGTCGACGTAATGCCGCTTGATGTTCTCGATCACGACGATGGAGTCGTCGACCACGCGCCCTATCGCTATCGTCAGCGCGCCCAGGGTGAGGATGTTCAGCGAGTAGCCGAACGCCTGGATGCCGATGAACGTGATCAGCACGCTCGTGGGGATCGAGATGGCGGTGACCAGGGTCGAGCGCACCGAGAGCAGGAAGATGAGGATGACGATGACGGCGAACAGCAGGCCGAGCAGGCCCTCCTGCGCGAGGGCGTCGATCGACTGCTGGATGTACGGAGCCTGATCGAACACCACCGTGAAAGTGGCGCCGTCCAGCTTGGACTCCAGGCTCGGCAGCGCGTCGCGCACCGCCTTGGACACGTCCACCGTGTTCGCGGACGGGAGCTTCGTGACGGCCAGGGTGAGCGCCGACTTCCCGTCCACCCGGGAGATGGTGGTGACCGGATCCTGCTCGAGGGTGACGTCCGCGACATCCCCGACCGTCGTGGCCGCCGCGCCGGCCTGCGCTCGGCCCGTGGGCACGAGCGGCAGGTCGTCGATCTTCGTCACGGCGTCGAGCTTCGAGCCGGTCTGCACGGTCAGCGTCTGACGGCCCTCGGTGATCTGTCCACCGGGGAACAGGATGCCGTTCTGCGACAGCGCGTCGGTGAGCGCCTGGGTCGTGAAGCCTGCGCGCGCCAGGGCCGCGGCGTCCGGGGTTATGGTGACCCGCTGGCCGCGGCCGCCGACGATCTGGGCGGCGTTCACCCCCGGCAGGTCCTGCAGATCCGGCACTATCGTCGACTGCAGCCGTGCCTGCGTCTGCTCTTGATCCGCGTAGCCGGTGACAGCGAGCTGGATGACGGGGAAGTCGTCGATCGACGCCGAGATCACGTTCGGGTCGACGCCCGACGGCAGCGTGCTCTTGATGCGGCTGATGGCCAGGTCGATCTTCTGCTCGGCGGTGGCCAGGTTCGTGCCGTACGTGAACTGCGCCTGGACGATCGACGAGTTCGTGGTGCTGGTGGCGCTGGTCTGCTCGAGGCCCGGTACCCCCTGGATCGCCTGCTCGATCGGCGTGGACACGTCGCCCTCGACGACCTGCGGGGAGGCCCCGGGGTAGCTGGAGATCACGACGAGCTGCGGGAACTCGATCGACGGGATGAGCTCCTGCTTGAGATTGACCAGGGCCAGCGAGCCGAAGACGGCCGCGACGATCGTGACCAGCGCGATGAGCGCACGGTTGCGCAGACTGAGGACGGCGAGCTTCGACACGGGGAACCTTCACAGCTGCGGATGACGTGACACGGCGTCGGAGGCGGCACACCGCCGCGCCCGGGCTCAGTATTCCATGCGCCGTTGTGCCTTCAGCCCAGAAGCCGCACGAGCGCGGCCTCCCGCGAGCCCTCCGGATCGAGCACCTGGCCGCGGCGGTAGCGCGCGAACACGCGGGGGTCGATGTAACTGCGCCGTGCGACGGCAACGGTGTTGCCCAGGACGTCGGCGGCCGCCTGGGCGGCCACCTGCTCCGCGTGCCGGGCGTCGCGCTCGTCGCGCGCCGGTCCGACCGCGGCGAGCGCCTCGGCCGCCGCGATGGTGCCGCGCAGGGTGCGGAAGTCCTTCGCGGTGAACCGGGCGCCGCTCAGGTGCGCCAGGTGCGCGTTGACGTCCCGCGACCGGATCGCCGCCCGGCGGCGCCCGCGCCGGTAGGCGAGCAGGGGCGCCCGCGGCCGTCCGCGCGCGAGTTCGGCGAGCACGACCGCGAGGTCGGGATCGTCGAATTCGAGCGTCAGGCGCCTGCCGCTCTTGGCCGGGAAGACCAGGCGGATCCGATCCCCGTCGACGCTGGCGTCCCGGCACTGCAGCGTTGCCAGCCCGCGGCTTCCGTGCGCGGTGAAGTACTCCTCGGAGCCGATGCGCAGGGCGCCGTCGTCCAGCATCCGGATCGCCGCCGCGAGCACCTGCGCGCGGGGGTCCTGCGGCGCGCGCAGGGCACGCGTGACCTGGGCGCGGATGCCGGGCAGGGCCTGCGCGAGCGCCACCGCGCGGGCGAACTTGCCGCGGTCGCGGCGCTGCGACCACGCCGGGTGGTAGATGTACTGCCGCCGGCCGGCGTCGTCCTCGCCGACGGCCTGGATGTGCCCGGCGGGGTCCGCGCTGATCCACACGTCGGTCCACGCCGGCGGGATCACCAGGTCGTCGATCCGCTGACGCTCATCGGCGGTGAGCGTGCCTCCGCGCTCGTCCACGAAACGGAAGCCCCGCCCCGATCGGATGCGGCGGTAGCCGGGATCCCGGTCCGGATGTGAGCGCGTCAGTCGTGGCATCCCGGTCCCGCAGACATCACCGCTCCCCTCGCGCGGGCGCCACAACCGGCCCGCCGGGCACGACGATACGGCCGGGATCCGGCCAGGACGGAGGGGCTTGACTTCCCCCCGGAGTGCGCTATCACCCCTCCGAGAGTGCGTCAACCCCTTGCCCGCCGTGGCCCCGCCTTGCCACTGTGGGGCATGCTGACGCGGCCGACCGCAGCGGCAGAAGGAGGAGATCGTCCATGAACATCGCCCTGGTCATCATCATCATCATCGCCATCATCCTGGCGATCACCGGAGGCCTCGTGCAGGCGCTGAACTGGTTGCTGTGGGTTGCGATCATCGTCGGGGTGATCGCCCTTATCGCGTTCCTGTTCCGTGTCCTCAGCGGACGCAACCGCGTCTGAGCGTCCCCACCTCCACGCGCCGGCCCCTCGCGGGCCGGCGCGTGGCGTGTGTGGGGCCGGGTCGAACCGATTCGCCGGGGAGCCGCGCCCGGGCATAGCCTGAGGACGTGTCCTCCCTTCCGGCGCCCGTGTCCACGCGGCACGACGGCGCCGTGCGCGCAGGGCTGATCCTCGCCGGCGTGCTGCTGGTGGCGATGAACCTGCGGGCGAGTATCACGGCGGTGGGTCCGGTGCTCGGCGACATCCGCGCCGACCTCGGCATCGGCGGCGCGGCGGCGTCGTTCCTCGTGGGCGTGCCGGTGATAGCGTTCGCCGCCGTCTCCCCGATGGCGCCGACGATAGCCCGCCGCGTCGGGCTGGAATGGGCGCTCGGCGGCTCGCTGCTGGTGCTCGCCGCCGCGACCGCCCTGCGCTCGGTGCCGATCCCCGGTGCCATCTGGGTGGGCACCGCGGTGCTCGGCGGCGCGATAGCGATGCTGAACGTCCTCATCCCCGCCCTCGTCAAACGCGAGTATCCCGACCGGGTGGGCCCGATGACCGGGATCTACTCGGCGGCGCAGGGCACGGTGGCCGCCCTCGCGGCGGGACTCGCGGTCCCGATCGCGGGACTGTCCGATGCGGGGTGGCGCCTGTCGCTGGGCGTCTGGGCCGGGCTCGCGCTGATCGGGTTCGCGGTGTTCCTGCCGCAGATCCGGCGCCGGCACGACAGCGCGGCACGGCGCGCCGCGGCCGCCGCGGACAGCGGCGCCCCGCTGACCCCTGCCCGTGTGGGGTCGATGTGGACGTCGCCGCTGGCGTGGTCGGTCACGCTGTTCCTCGGCCTGCAGTCGACGATCTACTACACCGTGATCACGTGGTGGCCCACGATCGAGCACGACGCCGGCGTCGACCTGGCGACCGCGGGCGCGCACCAGTTCGTGTTCCAGGCCGCGGGGATCGCGGGGAGCCTCACCGGCGCGTGGCTGCTGCACCGGCTGCGCAGTCAGAGCGTGCTGGGCGCGTCCCTGGCCGTGATCGCCGTGGTGGGCCTCATGGGTCAGATGGTCGTGCCCGAGCTGGCCCTCGTCTGGGTGGTGCTGCTGGGGTCCTCCGGCGGCGCATCGATCACCATGGCGCTGTCGCTGTTCGGCCTGCGCACGCACAACCATCATCAGGCGGCAGCGCTGTCCGGCATGGCGCAGTCGGTCGGCTACCTTGTCGCGGCGCTGGGGCCGATCCTGGTGGGCGCCCTGCACGACGCCACCGGCTCGTGGACGGTCGCGCTGTCGTTCGTCGCGGTGTGCCTGGTCGGCATGTTCTTCTGCGGCATCCTCGCCGGCCGGCCCCGCTACGTCGGCGATCCGCGGTCCTGACCCGCGCCGGCTCAGTCGGCGGTGCGGCGCGCGCGCCGCGGCGGGGGCTCCGGGACCCGGACAGCGTGGGTCACGGCGTCCAGCGGCACCGCGACCGGTCCGCGGCGCGTGTCCACGACGCAGGCGACGTCGGTGACCTCGCGCAGATAGCCCAGGGCGTCAGCCCACCCGCCCTCGAGGCGGCGGCGGACCGTGACGCGCGTGCCGGGGGCGCAGGAGCGCAGGAAGGCGACCGGGTCCGGCATATCGTCAGCCTAGGCCCCGCGGCCGGGGCGGGATGTCACAGGTGGGCGTCGGCGTAGACGCGCAGCGCGTCCCGGACGAACGCCGCCCCGGCCTCGCCGCCGTAGTTCGCGGCGAACCGCGGATCGGCGACGTACATGTCACCGAGCCCGATCACGTACGGCTTCACCGCGCCGGGGGTCCCCGGGATCCCGGCGAGCCACTGCACGTGCTGCGCGGCAAGGGCCTGCGCCTCTGCGCTGTCGGTCGGGATGCCGCGGGTCGCGGCATCCCGCCACTGGTGCGCGAGCTGTGCCGTCTGCTCCTGCCACGCGGCGCGCTCGTCCTCGCTCATCCCCCGCCACCACGCGTCGCCGCGCGCATACGCGTCGGCGCCCCAGCGCTCGGTGACCTCGTCCTTGTACTGCGCGTGGTCGAACCCGTCGAACATCTTCTCGGCCATGGGCCTTCCCCCCTTCTTCAGTGCGTCGATCGTGGAGGAGACCGCGGCGATCTGCCGGCCGAGGCGCTCCTGCTCCTGCCGCAGCAGGGCCAGGTGCGTCGCCAGGGCGCCGGTCTCGCTGGCCTGATGGGCCAGGACGTCCGCTATCTGCGGCAGCCCGAGCCCCAGCCGCCGCAGCAGCAGGATGCGCTGCAGCTGCACCAGCGCTGTCTCGTCGTAGTGCCGGTAGCCGTTGGACGCTATTCGCGTGGGCGCCAGGAGCCCGACCTCGTCGTAATGACGCAGCGTGCGACTCGTGGTGCCGGCGAGCTTCGCGACCTCCTGGATCGACCAGTCCATCGGTGCCTCCTCGTCGGACACGCTAACGGTTGACGTTGCGTCAATGTCAACACACACTCGCGATATATCGTGTTAGAGTGTCGCAACGCGATATATCGCGAAAGGGCATCGACAGAGGAGCACCCCATGACCCTTGAGAAATGGCTCATCCAGCCCGGCCAGGAGCGCGTGATCGACATCGAGGACGTGCGTCGGCTGAAGATCGGCCTGGTCGGCGGCCAGATCGACGTCATCGCCCACGACGAGCCGGGCGCCCGCATCGAGGTGCACTCCGTCACCGGCAAGGACCTGCGCATCGAGGTCACCGACGACGTCGTGGAGATCGACCACCCGCAGCTGCGGTGGGACAACTTCCTCGACGTGTTCCGCAACTTCGGCGGCGGCGGTCCGAAGGCCGAGATCAGCGTCGCGGTGCCCCGGGACGTGGCGCTCACGCTCGGCGTGGTCAGCGCGAGCGCGCTGGTGTCCGGCATCCGGCACGACGCGCGGCTGAACACCGTCTCGGGGGACATCATCGTGGACGGCCTGACCGGCGACCTCACGGTGAACGCGGTCTCCGGCGACGTCCAGATCCGGGACCTCGAGGGCACCCTGTCCGCGAACAGCGTCTCCGGCGACATCGCCGCCACCGGCAGCATCCGCAAGACGGTCATCGACACCGTGTCCGGGGCGACGCTCGTCGACTCCACCGGCGAGGTCCACCAGATCTCGCTGAACTCGGTCAGCGGCAGCGGCACCATCCGGCTCGACCACCAGCTGCCCGTGAAGTACGCTGTGCGGTCGGTGAGCGGGCGCATCGTCGTGGACGGAGTGGTGCGCTCGGGCAGCGGCCTGACCACGAGCTACACGGGGTCCACCGGCGAGCTGTCCGGCAGCTTCGCCGACATCCGCACCAACTCCGTGTCGGGGGATCTCATCGTGATGCGGCACGACGGCGCGGCACCGACCGGCGACGCGCGCACCGGTGAGGAGCAGCGCTGATGCCTCCCGTCTTCTCACACGGCGATCTGCGCCTGTACCTGCTGAGCCTCCTCGACGAGGAGCCGCGTCACGGCTATGACCTCATGCAGGCGCTCGCGGACCGCACCGGCGGCACCTACACGCCGAGCGCGGGCACCGTGTACCCGCGCCTGGCCAAGCTCGAGGAGGAAGGGCTGGTCACCAAGACCGTCGACGGCCGCAAGACCGTCTACGCGATCACCGACGCCGGGCGCGCCGAGGTCGCCGCCCGCGCGGGCGACCTGGAGGGCATCGAGGCGGGACTGGCCGACTCGATCCGGCTGATCGCCGACGATGTCCGCTCGAGCGTCCGTGACGCGATGAAGAGCCTGCGCGCCGACCTCGCGGCCGCCGCGCAGCAGGAGGGCCGGGCGGCATCCCGTCCGGCACCGAGCGGTCCGGGTGAGGATGCGCGCGTGCGCAGTCGCCAGCAGCTGCAGCGGGCGGACGCCGCGGTCAACGCGTTCCGCGCGCAGGTGCGCACCGGCCTGCGCACGCACGTCGCGCGCGGCGGCGAGCTGACGGCATCCGTCGTCGACGAGCTCACTCGCGCGCTCGACGACGCCGCCCGGGCGGCCACTCGTGGACTGGGCGGCTGAGCGCCTCAGGAGGGGAAGTCCTGGTCGTCCGCCACGAGCTCGCCGATCGGCACGACCAGGACCGGAAGCGTCTGCCGGTGCGCGAGGCGCGCCGCCACGGACCCGGTGAAGAACTCGCGGACCGATTCGCCGAACCCGCGCTTGCGGGTGCCGACGACGATGAGGCGCGCGTTCACCTGCTCGGCGAGTCCCTTCAGCGCAAGCGCCGGGTCCCCGACGAGCTGGCGCAGCGTCCAGGCCACGCCGCAGCCCTCGAGGGCCGCCGTGGTCTCGGCCGTCACCTGGGCGACCTCCTCCTCGCGGCCCAGGGCGGCCAGGTCGATCGCGGTCTGCACCGATCCGTCCGGGTCCTCGTAGGCGACGAACCGGGTGACATCCACGTTCGCGACGATGACGGGGACGCCGAACGCCTTCGCGAACCGGGCGGCCTCCTGGGCGACGCGGGGCGGCTCCCCCGGGACCACGCCGACGATCACGGCGCCGCTCAGACCCGCGGCGGGGACGTCGGATGCCGCATCGGACATATGGCATTCACCTTCCCTGCTGCACCGGCCGTGCGCGTCGGCCGGCAAGGCCGGACACCGACCCGCATGTTATCCTGGATGCTACTCTTACCGGCTTGACACCGGATTTCGTGAACGCGTCGGGCGAGCACCTGCCCGCGACTTGAACCATAAGGGGGTCTCGCATGGGGCGTGGCCGTCAGAAGGCGAAGCACACAAAGATCGCCCGTGAACTCAAGTACGACACGTACAGCGTCAACTACGCGGCGCTGGAGCGCGAACTCGGCCACCAGGACCCGAACGCCGAAGACCAGTACGTCGACAAGTGGGCCGACAAGTACGGTGACGAGGACGAGGCCGGGGACGACGGGACCGTCGACTCGTACCAGCATCTGAAGGCCTAGTCCACCTCAGCTGGTCTGCGTCCCCTCGACCCACGCCAGGTACTCGTCGGTGACGGTGCCCGTGACGTACCGTCCGTCGAAGCAACTCATGTCAAGGTCGTCGATGTCGCTGCCGTCGAGGATCGCGGCCTTGAGGTCCTCGATCTCCTGGAACACCATGTAGTCGGCGCCCAGCTCCTCGGCGATCTCGGGGATCGTGCGTCCGTGGGCGACGAGCTCGTGCCGGGACGGCATGTTGATCCCGTACACGTGCGGATACCGGACCGGGGGCGCGGCGGACGCGAAAGTGACGCACGCGGCGCCGGCATCCCGGGCCATCTGGATGATCTGCTTGCTCGTGGTGCCGCGCACTATCGAGTCGTCGATGAGCAGCACGTTCTTGCCCTTGAACTCGCTGGACATGGCGTTCAGCTTCTGCCGCACGCTCTTCTTGCGCACCGCCTGCCCCGGCATGATGAACGTGCGGCCGATGTACCGGTTCTTGTAGAAGCCCTCGCGGTACTCGATGCCGAGCTTGCGCGCGACCTCCATCGCGGCGGGGCGCGCCGAGTCGGGGATCGGCATGACGACGTCGATCTTGTCCCGCGGCACGTGCCGCGCGATGGTGTCGGCCAGGCGCTCCCCCATCCGCAGCCGCGACTCGTACACGGAGATGCCGTTCATCACGGAGTCCGGACGTGCCAGGTACACGTACTCGAAAGAGCACGGGAACAGCTGCGGGGCGGCCGCGCACTGCCGGGTGTGCAGCTGGCCGTCGAGGTCGACGAACACGGCCTCGCCGGGCTCGACATCCCGCACTATCTCGAAGCCGGCGTTCTCCATCACGAGCGACTCGCTGGACACCAGCCACTCGTAGCCGCCCTCCCGTGCCTCGCGCACGCCGAGGATGAGCGGGCGGATGCCGAACGGGTCGCGGAACGCGAGCAGGCCGTATCCCGCGATCAGCGCTATCGCCGCGTACGAGCCCTCCACGCGCGCGTGCACGCGGGTGACCGCCTGGAACAGCTCGTCCGGGCCGAGCTGGAGCCCGGAGACCTGCGCCTGCAGCTCGTTCGCGAGCACGTTCACCAGCAGCTCGGTGTCGCTGGACGTGTTCAGGTGCCGGCGGTCCTTGTGGAACAGCTCGTCGGTGAGCTCGCGCGTGTTCGTGAGGTTGCCGTTGTGCACGAGGACGATGCCGTACGGCGCGTTCACATAGAACGGCTGGGCCTCCTCCTCGCTGGACGCGGTGCCCTTCGTCGCGTATCGGCAGTGCCCGAGGCCGATGGTGCCCAGCAGCGTGCGCATGTCGCGGGTGCGGAACGCCTCGCGCACCATCCCCTGCGCCTTGTGCAGGTGGAACACGCCGCTCGGCTCGGCGGTGGCGATACCGGTCGAGTCCTGCCCCCGGTGCTGCAGCAGGAGCAGCGAGTCGTAGATGTCCTGGTTGACCGGGCCGCGCCCGACCATTCCGACGATGCCGCACATGTGGTGTTACTTCGCTCCGTGTTCGGACGAGGGGGTGTCCCGGTGGGTGCCGACCAGGCGCACGGCGCCGCCGTTGACGCCCTTCGCGCCCTGCTCCCAGTCACCGGCGGGGCGGGGGCCGTCGGCGACGACACCGACCTGCCACGTCTCGATGCCGGCGGCGGTGAGGACGGACGCCGCGTCGTGCGCCACGGCGGCATCCACGACTGCGAGGAACCCGACCCCGAGGTTCCAGGTGCCTTCGGTGTCCGCGAGCGGGATGCCGCCGAGATCGGCGAGGACCCGGAACACCGGCGCGGGCGACCACGTGGAGCGGTCCAGTTCGACCCAGCTGCCGGGGGGCAGCACGCGTGCGAGGTTCGCGGCGATGCCGCCGCCGGTGACGTGGCTGAGGGCGTGGATGCCGCCGTTCAGCCGGTCGACGACATCCAGCAGCGCCGTCGCGTACAGGCGGGTGGGCTCCAGGAGCGCCTCGCCCCACGTGGTGCCGAACTCCGCGCTGTGATCGGCGTAGCCGATGCCGGCGCCGGTGACGATGTGGCGCACAAGCGAATATCCGTTCGCGTGCAGGCCGCTGGATTGCAGCGCCAGCACCGCGTCGCCGGGTCGCACGCGGTCCGCCCCGAGGACGCGGTCGGCCTCGACGACGCCCGTGGCCGCGCCCGCCACGTCGTAGTCGTGCGGTCCGAGAAGGCCGGGGTGCTCGGCGGTCTCGCCGCCGACGAGCGCGGTGCCGGTCTGCTCGCAGCCGCGGGCGATCCCGGCGACGATGTCGGCGATGCGCTGCGGGACGACCTTGCCGCAGGCGATGTAGTCGGTCATGAACAAGGGCCTGGCACCCACCACGACGATGTCGTCGACGACCATGCCGACGAGGTCCTGCCCGATCGTGTCGTGCTTGTCCATCGCCTGCGCGATGGCGACTTTCGTGCCGACGCCGTCGGTCGAGGAGGCCAGCAGCGGCCGGGTGTAGCCGCGCAGTGCCGTGGCGTCGAAAAGGCCCGCGAATCCGCCGACACCGCCGAGGACCTCCGGGCCCTGGGTGCGGCGGACGGCCGACTTCATCAACTCGACCGCGAGATCGCCCGCGGCGGTGTCGACTCCGGCTTGTGCATAAGGGTTCGCAGGGGAACGTGCGGCCACCCGACAAGCCTACCGGGGCGCTCCCTCGGCGAATACCGGGTTTCAGCGCCCGCGCGGTCGGCGCATGGGAGAAGCCTGCGCGAGCAGGCCCGCCTACAATGGGCGGCATGGGCGGAGCCGGGAGTCCGGAATGGACGATCCGCGAGGACGCGAGTCGTCCCGTCCTGCTCGCCCTGTGCCTGCGTCAGCTGGCCGGGATCCGCTCCCCCGGGGAGCTGCCGCACCTGCGCGGCATCCCGCCCCGCGTCACTGCGCGCGCCGATGCGGCGCAGGACATCCTCGAGCGGCAGTGGACCGCGTACTGGGAGATGACGGTCGAGCCGCAGGCGCACCCGTCGGTCGTGCCGCTGGACCTCGTGGACGGATTCGAGACGTTCGTCGCCCTGCCGATCGAGGGGTTCGACGAGCTGCGCCACGCGATAGCGCCGCACGCCGCCGAGGCCCTCGCGCTGTCGCAGACGATGCACGCGCGGTACACGAGGGATGCCGTGGCGAAGCCCGGCACGTCGTACCGGGCGTATGCGAGCGCCATCGCCGAGCATGAGCGCCAGGTGGGACGCCGCGCGCACTCGTTCGAGCTGAACGTGCAGGTGCTGCCGCTCACGCAGCGCGGAGTGTGGTGGATCGGCGCGCTCACCGTCGCCGTCACCGACGGGCTGCGGCAGGATGTCGCGGCGTTCGACGCCGCGATCCATCCGATCATCGCCGAACTGGCGTGAGGCGCGGGCCCCGGTTCACTCGACGGTCGTGACGCTCTCGCGGTCGACGCGGACGCGGCGCGTGCGCCGACCCACCGTCCACTCCAGGACGAGGGCGACGATCCCGCCCAGCGCGACGCCGGCCGTGCCGCACACCAGCAGGAGGAAGCCGAACACCTGGCCCTTCGAGTAGCTGACCGCGCTCACCGCGCTCGGCTCGAGGCCGGAATCGTCGGCCACGCCGAACGCGAACGTGAGGATCAGCGCGACCAGGATCCCAAGGGCCGCGCCCAGCACGAGGAACACGAGCATCTTCGGCGCCCGGCGCACTGTCGCGGTCTCGACGCGCTCCTCGATCAGCTCCGCGGAGGGATCGGCGGGGTTCGGCACGGACGGGCGGTGGTCGTTCGGCTGGTCGGCCATGTCTTTATTGTCGCACCGGACAGGGCGGTGCGAGGCCGTCACGGGCGCAGCGGCAGCAGGTCCGAGATGTCGGCGCGGACCCCGGAGGCGAGGATGCGGCCGGACGCCTCGGCATCCTGCCACTGCTGCTGTCCGAGGGCCAGCGAGATCCACGTCATCGGGTCGGTCTCCACCACGTTCGGCGGGGTACCGCGCGTGTGCCGCAGCCCCTCGATGACCTGCACGGCCCCGAATGGCGGCACGCGCACCTCGACGGTATGGCCCGGTGCCTTCTCGGCGAGCAGCTGCAGCAGGTACCGGACGGCCGTGGCCAGATCCGTGCGCGCGGGGTCCCCACCGCTGACGCCGGCGAGCGCCGCTCTGCCGTCCTCCGTAGAGATCTTGCGGGCCATGCGCCCACGCTACCGTGCAGGCGCCCGGCGGGGCTGGTGTTCCGCGCGCGCAGGGATCATCCTCGGAAGTGCACGGAGGGAGACCGATCATGTCGCAGGTGCAGGAGCAGCTGGCAGCCCGGGTGCGGGCGATCCTCGGCGCAGATGTGCCGGTGCGCGAGGTGGCGATGTTCGGCGGCCGGGCGATCATGGTCGACGGAAAGGTCGTCGTCGGTGCGGAGAAGGATGGCGCGCTGTTGGTGCGGGTCGACGACGCGCGACATGACGAGCTGACCGCGCGGCCCGGCGCGGAGCAGGCGCGGATGGGCGGCGGCCGCGCGATGGGGCCGGGGTGGCTGCACGTGGCCGCGGACGCGATCGATGCGGACGACGAGCTCGCGTTCTGGGTCGGCGTCGCGATGGATCACAACCGCGCCGCGCGGTGAGGCGTCGGCCCGGCGGTGCGAGCGGCCCCCGGTTAGGCTGGCCGTGTGAGAATCCTGGTCCTCGGCTCGGGTGCCCGCGAGCACGCCATCATCCTCGCTCTGCGCCGCGAGCCGACCACGCACGAGATCTTCGCCGCGCCCGGCAACGCCGGCATCGCCGAGGATGCCACGGTGGTGCCGCTCGACCCCGCCGACCCGGCCGCTGTCACCGCGTACGCCAACGACGCGAACATCGATCTGGTCGTGATCGGCCCGGAGGCGCCCCTCGTGGCCGGCGTCGCCGACGAACTGCGTGAGCGCGGCATCCCGGTCTTCGGGCCGGGCCGGGCGGCGGCCCAGCTGGAGGGCTCCAAGGCGTTCGCGAAGCGGGTCATGGAGGCGGCGGGCGTGCCGACCGGACGGGCGCTGCGCGCGCACACCCCGGCCGAGCTTGCCGCCGCGCTCGACGAGCTCGGCGCGCCGTACGTCGTGAAGGCCGACGGGCTCGCAGGGGGCAAGGGAGTGATAGTGACGAGCGAGCGCGACGAGGCGATAGCGCACGCGGAGCAGTACCTGGGCGGGGCCCCCGTGCTCGTCGAGGAGTACCTGGACGGGCCCGAGGTCTCGCTGTTCTTCCTGTCCGACGGCGACCACGTGCTGCCGCTGAGCCCTGCGCAGGACTACAAGCGGCTGCGCGACGGCGACGAGGGCCCGAACACGGGCGGGATGGGCGCGTACTCCCCGCTGCCGTGGCTGCTGGAGCGGTTCGGCGGTGAGGCCGAGTTCGCCGATCTCGTCACCCGCACCATCGCCGAGCCGGTGATCCGGCAGCTGGATGCCGAGGGCACGCCGTTCATCGGGCTGCTGTACGCGGGACTCGTGCTGACCGCGCAGGGCGTGAAGGTCATCGAGTTCAACGCGCGGTTCGGCGACCCCGAGACGCAGGTGGTGCTTCCGCGGCTCGTGGACCCCCTGAGCGAGCTGCTGCTGGCGGCGGCGTCGGGACACCTGGAGGACCTGCCGCGGCCGGAGTTCGCCGAGGCGACCGCCGTCGCCGTCGTGCTCGCCAGCCGCGGGTATCCGGGAGCCCCGGTGACCGGACGCGTGCTGACCGGGCTGGATGCCGCCGCCGCCGTGGACGGTGTCCACCTCGCGCATGCGGCCACGGCGCACGCCGACGAGGGGCTCGTGAGCACCGGCGGACGCGTGCTGAACGTGGTCGCGCTGGGCACGACATTCGCCGAGTCGACGCGGCGCGCGTACCAGGCGATAGCGGCGATCGGGCTGGAGGGCGGCCAGTACCGCACCGACATCGCCGCCCGCGTCGTCGAGCACTGAGCGCGCTTCATCCGACGAGTGGACGGGATTCCACGGTTTCGCGCCGCGCAGCGCGGAACAGCGCCCACTCCTTCGAAGCGCCCGCGGCGGAGTGGACGGGATTCCCTGCGAACTCGCTCATGCATGCTGAATCCTGCCCACTCTGCGTCCTCGCGCGTGCCACAGTAGGGGGTGCCAGCTGTGGGGGCGGAGGGGAAACGCGATGGGGCAGCGGATCGGCATCGTCGGCGGGGGCATCGTCGGGGTGGCGCTGGCGCGCGCGCTGGCGGCCCGCGGCGACGACGTCACGCTCCTCGAGAAGGAGGCGCGGCTCGCGCAGCACCAGACCGGGCACAACTCCGGCGTCGTGCACGCCGGCCTCTACTACGCGCCGGACTCGCTGAAGGCCACGCTGTGCGCAGCCGGGCGCGTGCGCATCCGCGAGTTCTGCGCCGAGAAGGGGCTGCCGTTCCGCGAGGTCGGCAAGCTCGTGGTCGCCGTCGACGACTCCGAGATCCCCGCCCTGAACGAGATCGAACGCCGCTCGCGCATCAACGGCGTGCCGGACCTCGCGCGCATCGACGACCCCGCACGGCTGCATGAGATCGAGCCGCACGCCGCAGGCGTCGCCGCCGTGCACTCGCCGCACACCGCCGTGACCGACTACTCCACGATCACCGAGGCGATGGCGCAGGACGTCCGCGCCGCCGGCGGGCGGATCCTGCTCGGCCACGACGTGACCGGGATGTCGCACGAGAACGGGCGGGTGCGCGTGCACACCCCCGCCTGGGACGACGTGTTCGACCGGGTGATCGTCTGCGCCGGCCTGCACTCGGATGTCGTGGCCGGCCTGGTCGGCGGCGAGGCATCCCCCAGGATCCTCCCGTTCCGCGGCGAGTACTGGGAACTGGCGCCGCAGCGCACGCACCTCGTGCGCGGCATGATCTACCCGGTCCCCGACCCACGGTTCCCGTTCCTCGGCGTGCACTTCACGCGCGGCGTCTACGACACCGTCCATGTCGGCCCGAACGCCGTGCCGGCGCTGGCGCGCGAGGGCTACAGCTGGCGGCGGTGGTCGGCGAAGGACACGTGGGAGTCGCTGCGCTGGCCCGGCGCCTGGCCGCTCGCGAAGCAGCACTGGCGGATGGGCGTCGACGAGATCAGCGCGTCGCTGATCAAGCGCCGCTGGTACCGCAAGGCGCGCCGCTTCATCCCCGAACTGCGGATGTCGGATCTGACCCGGAAGACGGCCGCCGGTGTGCGCGCGCAGGCGTGGGGCCGCGACGGGTCGCTGCTCGACGACTTCGCCGTCGACCGCGTCGGCCCCGTCATCCTGCTGCGCAACGCCCCGTCACCGGCGGCGACCAGCTCGATGGCGATCGCCGACCACGTGATAGCGCACCACCTCTGACACGGGCCTCACAGCTCGGTCAGCCGCGGCACGACGTCGGCGGCGAGCGTCTCGACCGATTCCACCTGCCGGCCGGATCGCACGCCGAACACGACCAGGTCGACGCCGAGCGCGGCGAACCGCTCCATCATCGGCCAGAACTGCGCGGAGGCCGGGTCCAGCCGGCTGCCCATGACCTGCTTCTCGATGGCGTCGTAGTCGGTGCCGGCGGCGTCGCAGTGGCGGCGCAGCACGTCCAGCAGATGCGCGGCGTCGTCGGGATCGGCCGTCATCAGGTTGACGATCTGCCCGTACTCCGCGGCGATGCGCAGCGTCTTGCGCTCGCCTCGCCCGCCGATCATCAGCGGCGGATGCGGGGCGCTGACCGGCGCGGGACTGTTCAGCGTCTCGGCGAGCGCGTAATGCTTTCCGTCGAACCGGCCGACATCCTCGCCCCACATCTGCAACGCGATTCGGATCGCCTCCTCAAGCCGCTCGAACCGCTCCGAGATCGCCGGATACGGCACCCCCAGCCCGTGGTGCTCGCGCTCGTACCAGGCCGCGCCGATACCGAGCGCGGCACGGCCGCCGCTGAGCACGTCGAGGGTTGTCACGGTCTTCGCGAGCAGACCGGGATGCCGGTAGGTGACGCCGACCACGAGCGGCGCCAATCGCATCCGCCGAGTCTTCGCGGCCGCGAAACCCAGCGTCGTGAACGCCTCGAGCATCGGCTCGGCGGCATCCCCGGCCCGATCCATCTGAAACCAGTGATCCATCACCGTGAACTGATCGAAACCGCCCTCCTCGGCGAGGTGCGCGGTGTCCGCGAGCACGGCGGGGATGGCGGCCGGCTGACCCGGCATCGTGTAGTTCCAGAAGTGGATTCCTGCGCGCATGCCGTCACGCTACGCCCAACGGTAACGACCCGGTAACACCCCAAGGCGGCTCACAGCACCCCCGGTCTACGCTCGTTGCGTGAGACTGCCCCTGCCGAGCCGTGTGAACCGTTACGTGTCGCGCGCGAAGCGGGCCGTACAGGCCGAGCGGATAGCGTTCACCCGCTCGCGGCCGATCCAGCACGACGTCGTCCTGTACGAGTCGTTCGCCGGCAACGGGATGCTGTGCAATCCCGAGGCGATCTTCCGGCACCTGCTGGACCGGCCCGATTTCGACCACCTGTGGCACGTCTGGTCCCTCGACGACGACGCGGCGATAGCCCGGTTCGAGGAGGAGTTCCGCGCGCACCCGCGCGTGAAATGGGTGCGCCGCGGCAGCTTCGCGTACTGGCGGGCCCTGTCGGTGGCGGGGTACCTCGTCAACAACGCCACGTTCCCGCCCGCATTCGGCAAGCGCACCGGCCAGGTGTACCTGAACACGTGGCACGGGACGCCGCTCAAGCTCATGGGCTTCGACATGCCCGGCGGCGCCATCGAGTCGGCGAACACCCTGCGCAACCTCCTGGCCGCGGACTACGTGCTGGCGGCGAACCCGTTCATGGCCGAGACGATGTACGAGGACGCGTACCGCCTGCGCAACGTCTACCGCGGCCTGATCATCGAGGAGGGCTACCCGCGCGTCGACCGGCAGCGGCTCACCCCCGCCGCGGAGGCCGACGTTCGTGCGGCGCTGAAGCGCGCCGGCGTCGCCGTCGGCAGCCGCCGCATCGTGCTGTACGCCCCGACGTGGCGGGGTGCGTCGTTCAGCGACCCCGACGACGGCCTCGACGCGCTCGCCGCGCAGGTGCGCGCGATCCAGTCACGGCTGGACGACGACACCGTCGTGCTCCTGAAGACGCACCAGGTCGTGCACGCGCTGGCCTCCGCGCGGGCGTCGCTGCGCGGCATCCTCGTGCCCAACACGATCCCGACGAACGTCATGCTCGGCGCGTCCGCGGCGCTCGTGACCGACTACTCCTCGATCTTCTTCGACTACCTGGCCACCGGCCGGCCCATCGTGTTTTTCACGCCGGATGCCGACGACTACGCCGCCGAACGTGGCACATACCTTCCGCTGGACGAACTGCCGGGTCCGGTCACCGCCGACGCGTCGCAGGCCGGCAACCACGTGGCCGCGCTGCTCGGCGGCGGCGCGCCGCACGAGCGGTACGCCGAGTGGGCGCAGCGCTTCACCCCGTACGAGGATGGCGCGGTCACGCGCCGGGTGGTGGATGTCGTGTTCCGCGGCGTCACCGCCGACCGGCGGGTGCGTCCGGCGCGCTCGGACGGCCGCACCCGGCTGCTGTTCTTCCTCGGCGGGATGCGCTCGAACGGGATCACGACCTCGGTGCTGAACCTGCTGAACGCGATCGACCACTCCACGTACGACGTCACGGCGCTGATGCCGCTGTTCCGCGCGGAGAACCCGCTCGCGAACCAGCAGCTCATCCACCCGGCGGTGCGGCAGGTGTTCCGCATCGGCGGCATGAACGGGTCGAAGGCGCTGCAGGTGCGCCGGCACGTCCGCGACCGCCGCGGAGCGCAGCCCACCGCGCGCGACGAGCGCTGGCATGCGCAGCTGTGGGACGGCGAGTGGGCGCGGGTGTTCGGCTCGGCGGCGTTCGACTGGGTCGCCGACTTCAGCGGGTACAGCCCCATCTGGACGAACCTGCTGCTGCACTCGCCGTACGCGCCCCGCGCCATCTGGCTGCACAACGAGATGGCGTCCGACCGGGAGCGCACCGTCGGGGGCAAGCAGCCGCTGCGCCGCAACCTCAGTCTCGTGTTCTCGCTGTACAGCGGGTTCGACAACCTGGTCTCGGTGTCGCCGAGCCTCACCGAGCTCAACCGCGACGCGCTCGCCGACTACGCCGCACCCGAGCGCTTCACGACAGTGCGCAACCTGCCCGACGTGCAGCGCGTGCTGTCCGGCATGCGCGAACCGCTCGAGGACCTGCTCGAGGAGGACGAGGACACCCCGGAGTGGATGACGCAGCTGAGCGACTCCGGCCGCGACACCGTGTGGTTCGTGTCCGTGGGCCGGCTGTCCACGGAGAAGAACCACGCGCGGCTGATCCGCGCGTTCGCCCACGTGCACGCCGCCCACCCGCGCACGCGCCTCGCCATCGTCGGCGGCGGGCCGCTGGAGGACGACCTGCGCCGGCAGGTGCGGGATGCCGGGCTGCAGGATGCCGCGTTCCTCACTGGTCCGCGCCGCAACCCGTTCGCGATCCTGGCGGCATCCGACTGCTTCGTGCTGTCCAGCACGTACGAGGGGCAGCCGATGGTTCTGCTGGAGGCGGCGCTGTGCGGCCTGCCGATAGTGTCGACGGCGTTCGGGTCGGTGCGCGACGCGCTGCCCGGCGACACCATTCACGTCGTCGACCAGTCGGATGAGGCGCTGCGGGACGGGATGCTCGCGTACCTGGACGGCGACGTCCCGGCCAGCACACTGGATGCCGGCGCCTACACCGCCGAGGTGACCGCGGAACTCGACGCGCTGATCGAGGCGGGCACGCTCGCCGCGTACACCAGTCCGGTGCGCACGGTCCGCCGGTAGCGGACGCCGCTCCCGCCCTCCGGGAACCGTGATTGGCTGGAGACGCCCCCGTTCCCCTTCCCGAGGAGGATTCCATGACGGATGCCGCCACCACCGCGTCCGACGCGACCACCGTGTTCCACCGCGAACGTCACCGCCACCGGTTCACGGCACGCGAGGCGACGGTCGTCGCGGTGAGCCGCCCCGTCCCCGAGTACATCCGAGTGACGCTCACCGGCCCCGACTTCGCCGACTTCGACAGCACCGGCCCCGGTGACCACACCCGCACGTTCTTCCCCGATCCCGCCACCGGCGAGCTCGTCGCGCCGGTCGCGACCGGCCCCGGTGAGGATGGCGTCGTCCGCCCCGACCGTGCCACGTTCGGGCGGGACTTCACCCCGCTGAATGTGCGCGACGAGGCGGGACGGCGGCTGATCGACCTCGACATCCTCCGGCACGAGAACGCGGGCCCTGCCGCGCAGTGGGCGGCACGGGCGACGATCGGCGACCGGCTGGTCCTGGTGGGACCGCGCGGCTCGAAGGCGGCGACGCAGAACGCGTCCCGGGTCGTGCTCGTCGTGGACGGGACGTCGCTTCCGGCGGCCGCGCGCTGGCTCGCCGAGGTGCCTGCGTCCACCGCGGTCGAGGTCATCGTCACGGCGTTCGATGCGGATGCCGCGCGCGCATACCTGGCCCCGGCAGCGGACCGCGGGTTCACGCTGCACGCCGCGGGCGGGGACCTCGTCGCAGCGTTGATGACGGTCGGAGTGGATGCCTCGACGTACGTGTTCGCGGCGGGTGAGGCATCCGCCCTCGTCCCGCTGCGACGGCACCTGCGGCACACGCTGATGCTGCCGCGCGAGCAGTACAGCGTGGCCGGATACTGGCGCGGCGGCGTCGAGGCGTGGGACCACCACGCGCCGATCGACCCGATCGACCCCGACTGAGCCGTCGCCCGGGTCAGCCCGCCGAGGGCTCGGCGTTCGCGTGCTGCCACTGCGCGGCCGAGGTCGCGCGCGGATCCTTCATGAACAGCACGACGATCACCCCGACGGCCATCACTATCGCCGGCAGCAGCAGCGACTGCGCCATGGCATCCGAGAACGGGCCTGCGACGACCGCGGGGAGTGCCCCGGACCCCATCTGGCCGGCGTGTGCGGCGGCTCCCGGCAGATTCGCCTCCAGGCGGGCCTGCATGAACGCGGCGATCGCGGACGACCCCAGCACCGACCCCATCGTGCGGGTCGTGTTGTAGATGCCCGACCCGGCACCCGCCTGCCGCGGCTGCAGGCTGCGGGTCGCCGTGGTCGCCAGCGGACCCCACAGGCCGGCGCTGCCGATGCCCATGACGGCCGAGGGCAGCAGGAACATCCAGATCGGGGTGTCCATGTTGCTGAGGGCCGAGTACCAGAAAAGGGCGCCCGCGAACAGCACCAGGCCCGGCACAAGCAGCAGCCGGGAGTCGGTGCGGTCCAGCAGCCGGCCCGCGAACGGCGACAGCACCCCCGCCAGCACCGCCATCGGGATCAGCAGCAGCGCGGCCTGCGTCGGTGTCAGCCCGCGGCCCAGCTGGATGAAGAACATCATCGGCAGCGTCATGCTCGTCACGGTGAACCCGACGATCGCGATGCCGAGGTTGGACACGGAGAAGTTGCGATCGCGGAACAGGGCGAGCGGCACGAGCGCCTCGGTGCGGGTCCGCGCCTGCTGCCAGATGAACACGCCCAACAGCAGCACGCCCACGACGATCAGCTGCCACACCGTGATCGGGCCCCAGATCTCACCCCAGTCGTACTTCTCGCCCTCCTGCAGGCCGAACACGATGAAGAACAGGGCCGCCGCCGACAGGAACACGCCCGGGATGTCGAAGCGGTGCCGGTGCGTGGGCAGCTTCGGGACGAGGATCCACGCCATCACGAAGCCGATCACCCCGACCGGCAGGTTGATGAAGAAGATCCACTCCCAGCCGAACCCGTCCACGAGCAGGCCGCCGGCCAGCGGCCCGACGAGCATCGCGACCCCCGACGTGGCTCCCCACAGCCCCATGGCCGCGCCGCGCTGGTTCGGTGGGAACGTCCGCGTGATCACGGCCATCGTCTGCGGGGTCAGCATCGAGGCGCCCACCCCCTGCACCGCCCGGAACGCAATGAGCATCGGCAGCGACGTGGACAGGCCGCAGCCCAGCGACGAGAGAGTGAACACGGCGAGCCCGACGAGGTACACGTTCTTCGGCCCGAACCGGTCGCCCAGCCGGCCCGTGATCAGCAGCGGCACCGCGTACCCGAGCAGGTAGGCGCTGGTGACCCACACGACATTGTCGAGGTTGTTCGTGTCCGGATCCAGCGCCGCCTTGATGGCGGGGTTGGCCACCGACACGATCGTGGTGTCCACCAGGATCATGAAGAACCCGATCACCAGTGCCCACAGCGCAGGCCACGGGCTGCGCGGCTGCTGGGCGGTGGATGCCGCGCCGTGCGCGGCCGGAGTCGTCTCGGTCATTGCTGCACTGCCTCTCGCGCGGCCACGACGGCCACGGGGTTCACGGGCGCGAGGTCATCGCCGCCCCAGGGAAAGTCGTCACCGGCGATTCTGGCCAGCAGCGCGTCGGTCCAGTCGAGGTCCGCGCGCAGGATCACCGTGTACCGGTCGAGCTCGACAAGGTACTGCTCGAGGACGCCGCGGCCGCGGGCATCCTGCAGTCCGGCACTCATCGCCGCATACTCCGCCGCGAGGCCGTCACGACGGGAGGTGAGCAGGACCACCGCCTCCGCACGGGACAGATTGTGCGCCTCGCCCAGCGCGACGCGGAAGTTCTGCAGGCCGTCGGTGCGTCCGAGGTGGCCCCGCACCCACTCCTCCAGGGCCGCCGGGCCGTCGTCGGTGAGGGTGTACGTCGTGCGCTCGGGCCGGTTGCCGTCGCGGTCGACACCCACTTCGGCGATCAGCCCGTCGCGCTGAAGGCGTGCGACGGTGTGGTAGAAAGTGCCGTTCGTGAGCCTGACCATACGGTCCTCGCGGCGATGCCGCAGCAGCCGCATCATCTCGTACGGATGCATGTCACCCTCGCGCAGCAGCGCGAGCACCATCACCCCGAGCGGTGTGAGTGCGACGTCCGCCATGAGTGCTCCGAATCGACTAGTCCGAATGGACTATACACTCCCGGGGCGCCCGCGGCGGGCCGGTGCCAGGATAGGCACGTGACCACTCCCCCCTCCCTCCCCGGCTGGACCCACACGTACTCCGGAAAGGTGCGCGATCTGTACGTGCCCGCGGGCCTTCCCGCCGACACGGCGCCGGACCGGATGCTGGTGGTCGCCAGCGACCGCGTCAGCTCGTTCGACCACCTGCTCACCCCGCCGATCCCCGGCAAGGGCGAGCTGCTCACGACGCTGAGCCTGTGGTGGTTCAACCGACTCGCGGGCGGCGACGGCGGTGCGCCGATCCCGCACCACGTGATCGCCGACGCGGACGTGCCGGAGGCGGTGCGCGGACGCGCGATGGTCGTGCACGCGCTGGACATGCTGCCGATCGAGTGCGTCGTCCGCGGCTATCTCACCGGGTCGGGCTGGGGCGAGTACCAGGCGAGCCAGACAGTCTGCGGCATCCATCTTCCCGACGGCCTGCACAACGGCGACCGGCTGCCGGCGCCGATCTTCACCCCCGCGCACAAGGCGCCCCTCGGCGAGCACGACGAGAACGTCACGTTCGACCGGGTGGTGGAGCTCGTCGGCGCCGCCCGCGCGGAGCGGGTGCGGCAGCTCTCGCTGCAGATCTACGAGCGCGCCGCGGACACGGCGCTGGAGCACGGGCTCATCCTCGCCGACACGAAGTTCGAGTTCGGCGTGGACGCGGCCGGCACCGTGACGCTGGCCGACGAGGTGCTCACCGCCGATTCGTCACGGTACTGGGACGCCCAGGCGTGGCGGACCGGGGCGACACCCGCCGAGCGCATGGCGAGCTTCGACAAGCAGATAGTGCGGGACTGGCTGACCGCGCACTGGGTGCCGATGCAGGGCGAGCCACCGGTGCTGCCGGACGAGGTCGTGCAGCGCACGGCAACCCGCTACCGCGAGCTGATCACGCGCCTGACCGCGACGCGCTGACCGTCACTCGGCGGCGGTGCGCCCGATCTCCACGCGCCACACCGTGGGGCCCTCCTCGAGGTACTCCCAGGAGAAGCGGCCCGCGTGCTCCGCGGCGAACTGGTAGTACAGCGGCTTCGGGTCGTGGTCGTTGACGAGGACGTATGACCCGCCCGGTTCCAGGGCGGCGTACCGCTCGAAGATCACGTGGTGACGCTGTGCGGGTACCAGCTCGCGGACATCGAGGATTTCCTGCTCACTCATGGGGGCTCCCTTCCTGGAACACCTTCGACGTTAGACCCGCGGCGGACCCCCTGGCTCCGGGATGTCGAGATCGCGGCATCCCACGTTCCCAGCCGCCTCCCAGGTAAAGTCGTTCCGGTGGCACCCCGGCCGCCGACGACCCTGGAGCACACGCATGCCACTGTGGACCCTGCACGGAAACGGCCGCACCGTCGAACCGGGGAAGGTGGTCCATCCCGGGGAGCGCCTGAACTGGCCCGCCACCGTCGCCATCGGCGCGCAGCATGTGGTCGCCATGTTCGGCGCCACGTTCCTGGTGCCGATCCTCACCGGCTTCCCGGTCTCCACGACGCTGCTGTTCTCGGGCCTGGGCACCATCCTGTTCCTGCTGATCACGCGCAACAAGCTGCCCAGCTACCTCGGCTCGTCGTTCGCGTTCATCGCGCCGGTCACCGCCGCCACGGCATCCCAGGGGATGGGCACCGCGCTGGCGGGCATCGTCGCCGTCGGCATCCTGCTGGCGATCGTCGGCGTCGTGGTCCAGTTCGCCGGCGTGAAGTGGGTCGACCGGTTCATGCCGCCGGTGGTGGCAGGCGCCATCGTGGCGCTGATCGGCTTCAACCTGGCGCCGGCCGCGTGGGGCAACGTCCAGAAGCAGCCGCTGACGGCCGCCATCACGCTGGCCGCCGTCATCCTGTTCAGCGTGCTGTTCCGCGGGTTCCTCGGGCGGATCTCGATCTTCCTCGGCGTGGTCGTCGGGTACGTCGTCGCGGGCATCCAGGGCCAGATCGACTGGAAGGCGGTCGGCGACGCGGCGTGGGTCGGGCTGCCCGAGTTCCGTTTCGCCGACATCACCGCCCCGGGCACGTGGGGCGCCATCGCGATGTTCCTGCCGGTCGTGCTGGTGCTGATCGCGGAGAACGTCGGGCATGTCCGCGCGGTGGCCACGATGACCGACAAGTCCGTGAACAAGCAGACCGGCCGGGCGCTCATCGCCGACGGCGTCTCGACCACGATCGCGGGTGTGTTCGGCGGGTCGGGCACCACGACGTACGGCGAGAACATCGGCGTCATGGCCGCGACGCGCGTCTACTCGACGGCGGCGTACTGGGTGGCCGGGTTCGTCGCCATCCTGCTGGCGCTGTCGCCGAAGGTCGGCACGCTGTTCAACACGATCCCCGCCGGCGTGCTGGGCGGTGCCACCACGGCGCTGTACGGCCTGATCGGCATCATCGGCATCAAGATCTGGGTCGACAACCGCGTGGACTTCTCCCGCCCGGTCAACCAGTACACCGGTGCGGTGGCCCTCGTGATAGCCATAGCGAACTTCACGATGGGCTGGGGCGAGTTCCAGCTGACCGGCATCGTGCTCGGCGCCGCCGCGGCCCTCGTGATCTACCACGGCGGCAACGCGATAGCCCGCGCCCGGCAGACCGGCGCCGATGACGGCGGCCCGATCCCGGCGGTCGGCCCGCTCGGCGGCGACCCCGAGAACAGCCGGAGCGCGGCTCTCTGACGGACGAGCAGGATTCGAGAAGCGCCGCGGCGGCGGCATCCGTATCGTTGGCGGCATGAGCGCCGAACGAAACACTAAATCCGGATTCACCGCCCAGGAGCGCGCGGCGATGCGCCAGCGCGCCGCCGAGCTGAAGGCGCAGGAGCGCCGGGGCAAGAGCGCCGCCGAACGGGAGGAGATGGAACGGCGGGACCTCCTCGACGCGATCGCGGCGATGGAGGACGCGGACCGCGCCATCGCCGCGAAGCTCGACGAGATAGTGACATCCGTGGCTCCGCAGCTGGCGTCGAAGACCTGGTACGGCTTCCCCGCCTACACCCGCGGAGGCAAGGTCGTGCTGTTCTTCAAGCCGGCGGCGAAGTTCAAGGACCGGTACGCGACGCTCGGGTTCGAGACGAACGCGCAGCTGGACGACGGCCAGATGTGGCCGACGGCGTACGCGATCCAGTCCCTCACGACGAAAGACGAGGAGCGCATCGCCGAGCTCGTTCGGCGCGCCGCCGGTTGAGAATCCCGTCGAGATCGGCGCGTCACGCCGAGGCGCGGACCACCAGCTGGGTGGGAAGCACTGTCGCGCGCGGCGGGGTGCGGCCGCCGAGGACGTCGAGCAGGACGCCGGCCATTGTCTGGCCCTGCTCGAAGGACGGCTGGCGCATCGTCGTCAGCGGCGGGGTGACGGATGTCGCGACCGGCGAGTCGTCGAACCCGATGACGGCCACGTCGTCGGGTACGCGCAGCCCGCGACCGGTCAGGACCTCGAGCGCCCCGCGCGCCATCAGGTCGCTGCCGGCGAAGACCGCATCCGGGGTCGGGCCGGCGGCGAGGATGCTGCGCATGGCCGCCGCGCCCCCCTCCGACGTGAAGCCGCCCTCGGCGATCGGTCCCTCGTCGAGGCCGGCGGCCGCCAGCGCCGCGCGGTAGCCCTGCAGCCGGTCCACGCCGGCGGGCATCGTCGACGGACCCGTGATGGTCGCAATGCGACGGTGCCCGCGCGCGATCAGGTAGGCCGTGGCATCCCGCCCCCCGCCGACGTTGTCGACGTCCACGTAGTGCTCGCCCTCCCGGTGGCGGAGGGGCCGGCCGCCGTACACGACGGGCATCGTCGCGGCGATCCGGTCGACGAACGTGTCGCTGGTGTGGTGCGACACGATGATCGCGCCGTCGACGTTGCCGCCGCGCATGTAGTTGGTCATCTTGCGGCCGGGGTCGTCGCTGGCGATGAAAAGGTTCAGCACGTAGTCGCTGCGCAGGAGGCGCTCGTTGATGCCCGACACTATTGCCGCGAAGAACGGGTCGCCGAAGAAGCGCTCGGTGTCCTCCGGCACGACCAGGCCGATCGCCAGGGTCTGCCGGCTGGCGAGCGACCGTGCCGCCCGGTTGGGCACGTAATCCAGCTCGGCGACCGCCCGCTGCACGGCCGCCAGGGCGGCGGCGCTGACCGCGGTGGAGCCGTTCACGACACGGGACACGGTGGAGCGGGAGACGCCGGCGACGGCCGCGACCTCCTCGATGGTGACGGCGCCGCGCGCGGTCTGCCTGCTCGCTTCCCCCACACCCGGGATGCTACCGGCCGTCCGCCGCGGCGGAGAGGTGCCGATCCGCGATGATCCGCGCGTACGCGAGCGCGCTGTCCTTCGGGGTGCGCTGCTGCGTCGGGTAGTCGACATGGACGATGCCGAAGCGCTGGCCGTACCCCCACGCCCACTCGAAGTTGTCCAGCAGCGACCACGCGAAGTAGCCGCGCACGTCGGCGCCGGCATCCACCGCGTCCAGCACCGCGGCCAGGTGCGCGCGCAGGTAGTCCGCGCGTTGCGCGTCGTGCACGGCGCCGTCGACGAGGACGTCGTCGAACGCGGCCCCGTTCTCCGTGACGGCGAGCACGGTGCCGGCGGGACGGGCGTACTCGTCGGCGACGCGCACGAGCACGCGGGTCAGGCCCTCGGGCTGGATCTCCCACTGCATCGCGGTGCGCGGCAGGCCCCGGTCGTGCCAGTGGATCCGCTCGTGGGAGGGGAACGGGAATGCCGTGGGCCGGGCCGTCGGCGCCTCGACGGCGGCGGGCACGACGGCCGGGGCGGTGCCTCCGACGTTGTCGCCGCGGTAGTAATTCACGCCGAGCGTGTCGATCGGGGTGGCGATGACGTCCAGGTCGCCGGGCTGCACGGCCCGCTCGAACCGGGCGACGGCGGCGGCATCGACGGCGCGGATGTCCTCGACGATGTCGGCGGGGTACGCGCCGCGGAACACCGGGTCCAGGAACCAGCGGTTGAACTGTCCGTCGATGCGGCGCGCGGCATCCCGATCGGCGGGCTGGGCGGGGTCGGCCGGGTCGGCCACGGTGAGGTTCAGCGTGATGCCGAGGTCAAGGGACGCGTCGCGTTCGCGCAGCGCGCGGACGGCCTGCCCGTGCCCGAGCAGCAGGTGGTGGGCGGCCAGCATCCCCTCGGCCACATTCCGGTGCCCCGGGGCGTGCACGCCGGCGGTGTAGCCGAGGAACGATGAGCACCACGGCTCGTTGAGCGTGGTCCACACGTCGACGCTGTCGCCGAGCGCGTCGTGCACGTCGAGGGCGTAGTCGGTGAAGAGGTCGGCCGTGTCGCGGACGGTCCATCCGCCGCGCTCCTGCAGCGCCTGCGGCAGGTCCCAGTGGTACAGCGTGAGCCACGGAAGGATGCCGGCGCCCCGCAGTTCGTCGACGAGGCGCCGGTAGAAGTCGAGGCCGGCGGGGTTGACGCTCCCGCCGTCCGGGCGCACGCGCGCCCACGACACCGAGAACCGGTACGCCTGCAGGCCGAGGCGCTTCATGAGCGCGACGTCGTCGCGGTACCGGTGGTAGTGGTCGCAGGCGTGCTCGGCGGTGTCGCCGCCGAGGATTGCCCCGGGCTCCCGCGAGAAAGCATCCCAGATGCAGTCCCGGCGTCCGTCCTCGTGCGCGGCGCCCTCGATCTGGAACGCGGCCGTGGCGGCGCCGAGCAGGAACCCCTCCGGGAAGGGGCGGTCGTTCGCGCTCATACGGAGCCTCCTTCCTGCGCACGGCGGCGGCATCCGGTGCCGGGGCGACGATGCCGTGGCCCCATTGTCGACCCACGGGCCCGGCGGCGCGAGGCTTCGGGGCCCGCGACCGGGCACCGTAGACTGGATGCGCACCCCGTCACCCCATCCGGAGCTTCGAATGCCCACCATCGTCGTCGACGTCATGCCCAAGGCCGAGCTGCTCGACCCGCAGGGGAAGGCCGTCGCCGGCGCCCTCGCACGACGGGGGGACAGCACGTTCAGCGCGGTGCGCATCGGCAAGCGGTTCGAGCTCACCGTGGACGGCGAGATCGACGACGCCACGCTCACGCAGGCCCGCACCATCGCCGAGGAGATCCTCTCCAACGCCGTCATCGAGGACGTCGTCGGCATCGAGGTCGTGGAATGACGATCCGGATCGGGGTCATCACGTTCCCCGGTTCGCTGGACGACCGCGACGCGCAACGCGCCATCCGCATCGCCGGGGCGGAGCCGGTCGCCCTGTGGCACGGCGCGCACGACCTCGAGGGTGTGGACGGCCTGGTCCTGCCGGGCGGGTTCAGCTACGGCGACTACTTGCGCTCGGGCGCCATCGCCGCACTCTCGCCGATCATGTCGGAGGTGAGGGACGCCGCGGAGGCCGGGATGCCGGTGCTCGGCATCTGCAACGGATTCCAGATGCTCGTCGAGGCGCACCTGCTGCCCGGCGGCCTCATCCGCAACGCGAACCAGCAGTTCATCCGCCGCGACCAGCGGCTGCGCGTGGAGAACGCGGCAACGTCCTGGACGAGCGCCTTCACGGCGGGCCAGGAGATCGTCATCCCGCTGAAGAACGGTGAGGGCGGGTACATCGCCGACGCGGAGACGCTGTCGCGCATCGAGGGCGAGGGGCTCGTCGCGTTCCGCTATGTCGGCGTGAACCCGAACGGGTCGCTGAACGACATCGCGGGACTGACGAACGCGCGCGGAAACGTCGTGGGCCTGATGCCGCACCCCGAGCACGCGACCGAGCCGGGCTTCGGGCCGGACACCGCCGCCGCAATGCGCTCCGGCACCGACGGGCTGGCCTTCTTCGCCTCCGCCATCGCCGCCGTCGCCGCCTGACCCAGCATCCCGCCCCGCCTCCCGCCCCTCCTCCCGCCCCTCACAGACCGCGAGAGTGCATCTGACGGACGAGACAGCGGTAGATTGCCGCATCCTCGTCCGTCAGATGCTCTTTCACCGGTGGGAGGCGGACGGGATGCTGCGGGGCGGCGGCGGTAGCGTGGAGGGCATGACCCGCCTCGTCGTCTCCGTCCCCACCCCGCAGCTCGCCGATGACCTGACCGACGTGCCGGACGGCGTCGAGGTGCTCGTGTGGGGGATGGATGCCGCGGCCCCGCGCACCGAGATCGACATCGTCGTGCCCCCGTACATGGGCGGGTCCGCCGCCCGCGTGTTCGCGCACCTCGACGGCGTGCGCACGCGCCTCGTGCAGGGCCAGTCGATCGGGTACGAGCACGTCCTGCCGGTACTGCCCCCCGGCCACGTGTTCGCGAACGCTGCGAGCGTGCACGAAGCGTCCACGGCCGAGCTCGCCGTGGCGCTCACGCTCGCCGCGCAGCGGCGCATCCCGGACCTCGCCCGCGCCCAGGACGCGCATCACTGGGAGACCGTGTTCGCCCCCAGCCTCGCCGACCGCCGTGTGCTGCTGCTCGGGTACGGCGGTGTGGGCGTCGCGGTCGCCGCACGGCTCGCGCCGTTCGAAGTCGACCTCACCGTGCTCGCGCACCGGGCCCGCGACGAGGACGGCCGCCGCATCCACGGCTCCGACGAGCTGCACGCACTGCTGCCGGGCGCCGACATCGTCATCGCGACGCTCCCCGGCGGCGACCAGACCCGGCACCTGCTCGACGACGCGGCGCTGGCGCTGCTGCCCGACGGCGCCCTCATCGTCAACGTCGGCCGCGGTTCGCTCATCGACACGGACGCGCTCGTCGAGCATGCCCGCCG
Organism: Microbacterium sp. SYP-A9085; assembly: GCF_009649635.1. Lineage (GTDB taxonomy): Bacteria > Actinomycetota > Actinomycetes > Actinomycetales > Microbacteriaceae > Microbacterium. Next base: position 589,668 of record NZ_WJII01000001.1, read on the forward strand.
CGGGCGCATCCGTGCGGCGCTGGACGTCGTGGACCCCGAGCCGCTGCCGGCGGACCACCCGCTGTGGTCGCTGCCGGGCGTGCTCATCACGCCCCACGTCGGCGGCGCCTCGTCGGCCATGCGCCCGCGGATAGCGAAGCTCGTGCGGACCCAGGCGGAGCGGATGCTGCGCGGCGAGCCGCCGCTGAACGTCGTCGCCGGCTGAGCGCGGCGCACACTTCAGCCGCCGACGCCGGCGGCTTTCGCGATGACGACGCGGCGCGCCGCGGCATCCACTTTCCCGGCGAACACGGGATCGGCGACGGCCTTGGCGAGCACAGCCTCGTACATCTGGGGCAGCAGCTCGGGACCGGAGGACAGCAGCAGGATGTCGCAGCCGGCGTCGATCGCCATCGTCGCGCGCTGCGCAGGCGTCCAGCGGCCCACGGCGGCGGCGGCGGACAGGTCGTCCGTGATCACGACGCCGTCGAAGCCGACCTTTTCGCGCAGCAGGTCACCCACAATGCGTGGCGAGAACACCGCCGGTGCGGAGGGATCGATCCGCTCGTACACCGCGGTGGAGACCATCACCAGCGCGGGGCCGCCGGCCAGCAGCGACCGGTACACGTCGACGTCCGGCGCGTCGGCGGTGATAGCGGTGTCCACGGCGGGCTCGAAGTCGGTGTTGGAATCGGTGCGGCCGAGGCCCGGGAAGTGCTTGAACGCGGGCAGGACGCCCGCCTGTCGCATCCCGTCCGCGAACGCCCCGGCCGCGCGCGCGACGGTGCGCTCGTCGTATCCGTACTGGCGGTTGAGCAGGCCGATCGGCGCGTTCCGGCGCGCGAGGGCGGGGCTCGTCACGATGTCGGCGACCGGCGCGAGGTTCACGTCGACCCCGGTCTGGGCCAGCTGGCCGCCCCAGCCGACGGCGTCCGTCTGCAGCGTCGCGGAGGTCAGCGCGCCCTGGCGCAGGGCGGAGGGGATGCCGGTGTAGCCGGGACCGGAGAGCACCTGCACGTCGCCGCCCTCCTGATCGGTGGCCACCCACAGCGGGATGCCGCCGGTCGTCGTCGGCGAGACGAGCCGGGTGAACTGGCCGACCAGGGATGCCGTCCGGGTCAGGCTGGTGCGGGTGCCGCTGTGCAGGAACACGCCGCCGACGTGCCGGTCGGCGACGGCGGCGAGCGTGCCAGCGGCGGCGGAGCCGGTGCCGGTGCCCACCATGAACAGCTGGCCGACCCGCTGCGGCAGGGTCAGCCGGGCGATCGGGTCGACCGGCGTAGGCGTCGGCGTGGGGGTGGGGGTCGTCGTGGACACCGGCGGGGACGTTCCGGGGGTGGCGGTCGGGAGCGGGGCACACGCCGTCAGCGCGACGAGGGCCGTGACCAGCACGGCGGCGGTGCGCAGACGCATGCTCTCAGTGTGCGGGATGCCGCCTACACGCGGAACACCGCATGCACGTCGCCCACGATGGCGCGGCCGCCGAGGGCCTCCAGCTCCATCAGCACGGACGTGCCGACGACGGTCCCGCCGAGCTCGGCGACCAGGGCGTGCGCGGCGCGCAGCGTCCCGCCGGTGGCCAGCACGTCGTCCACGAGCAGCAGGCGGGTGCCCGGCTCGATGTCGTCGTGCGCCTCGATCGTCGCGGTCCCGTATTCGAGGCTGTAGTCGACGGATGCCGCCGGCCGCGGCAGCTTGCCGGCCTTGCGAATCGGCACGAGCCCCACACCGGCCGCGATGGCGACGGCGCCGGCGAGCAGGAACCCGCGCGCCTCGATGCCCGCGACGACGTCGAACGTGCCGGCGAACGGCGCGATCATCGCATCCACGGTGCAGCGCAAGGCGGCGGCATCCACCAGCAGCGGGGTGATGTCGCGGAACAGCACGCCCGGTTCGGGATGGTCCGGGATGCTGCGGATGAGCCGCTGGGCGCGCTCGAGCTGTTCATCCTGCACGCATCCACCCTACGGGGCACGGGACCCGCCACCGTGCACGGCGCCGGCGCCCACCGGCTGTAAGCGCTTCCACTACGCTGGTCGCATGACGACGACCGTGCCCGACCAAGCCCTTTCGCAGCCCACCGCCCGCGGCTCGGAGTGGTGGCGGTCCGCCGTGATCTACCAGATCTATCCGCGGTCGTTCGCGGACGGCAACGGTGACGGCATCGGCGACCTCCCCGGCATCACCGCACACCTGGACGACCTCGCCCGGCTCGGCGTGGACGCGGTATGGCTGAGCCCGTTCATGACGAGCCCCCAGAAGGATGCCGGCTACGACGTCGCCGACTACTGCGACGTCGACCCGCTGTTCGGCACGCTCGCGGACTTCGACGAGATGCTCGCGGCCGCGCACGCCCGCGGCATCCGGCTGATCGTGGACCTCGTCCCGAACCACTCGTCTGACCGGCACGCGTGGTTCCGCGAGGCGCTGGCCGCGGCGCCGGGCGGCGCCGAGCGGGCCCGGTACCTCTTCCGCGGCGGGCGCGGCGCGCACGGGGAGCTGCCCCCGAACAACTGGCAGTCGGTGTTCGGCGGGCCCGCGTGGACCCGCGTCACCGAGCCCGATGGGACGCCCGGCCAGTGGTACCTGCACCTGTTCGACGCGTCACAGCCGGACTTCGACTGGACGAACGCCGAGGTCCGCGCCGAGTTCCGCCGCATCCTGCGGTTCTGGCTCGACCGCGGGGTCGACGGGTTCCGCGTGGATGTCGCGCATGGGTTGATGAAGAAGGACGGCCTGCCGGACTATCTTCCGTCGGCGAAGGACGGATCGACGGGCGGCGACACCGGCGCCGTCCCGTATTGGGGTCAGCCCGAGGTCCACGACATATACCGCGAGTGGCATGACGTGCTGGCCGCGTACGACGGGGACCGGGCCCTGTGTGCGGAGGCGTGGATGCCGTCGATCGCCGAGACTGCGCTGTGGGTGCGTCCCGGTGAGATGAATCAGGCGTTCAACTTCGGGTACCTGATGAGCCCCTGGGATGCGGCCGCCCTGCACGACGTGATCGACGAGTCGCTGCACGAGTACGGCGCAGTGGGCGCCCCGAGCACGTGGGTGCTGTCGAACCACGACGTGATCCGGCACGCCTCCCGGCTGGCGCTTACCGCCGACAGCCCTCAGGGCGAGGGCATCGGACCGAATTCCCCGGGCCGGCCCGACCCGGTGCTCGGCCTGCGGCGCGCCCGCGCCGCCACGACACTCATGCTGGCCCTGCCCGGTTCGGCGTACCTGTACCAGGGCGAGGAGCTCGGACTGCCCGAGGCCATCGACATCCCGGACGCGGCGCGGCAGGACCCGACGTGGTTCCGCACGAACGGGGAGCGGTACGGGCGGGACGGCTGCCGTGTGCCGCTGCCCTGGGTCGCCAATGCCCCCGCGTACGGGTTCAACATCACCGGCGCCTCGTGGCTGCCGCAGCCGATCGAGTGGGCGCGCCTCGCGCGCGACGTCGAATCCGCCGATCCGGCGTCCACGCTGAACCTGTACCACCGGCTGCTCGCCGAGCGCCGCGACCGCGGCCTCGGCACCGGGGCGCTGGCGTGGGTCGACGGGTACGGTCCGGATGTCGTAGCATTCCGAAACGGGAATGTCACGGTCGCCGCGAACCTCGGCGACGCGCCGGTCCCCGTACCCGCCGGGCGCGTGATCCTCGCCAGCGGGCCGCTCCACGAGGGCGGCATCCCCGTCGACACCACGGTGTGGGTCGCGACCGACTGACACGGGAGACCGGACATGGTGGGCATCGACGATGTGGCGCGCCGCGCCGGGGTCTCCACGGCGACGGTGTCGCGCGCGCTCAGCGGCCGCGGCCACGTGTCCGCCGATGCGAAGGCACGCGTGGAGGAGGCTGCCGCGTCCCTCGGGTACGTCGTCTCGGCGGTGGCATCCAGTCTCGCGTCGGGCCGCGCCCGGAACATCGGCGTGCTGGTGCCGTACGTACAGCGCTGGTTCTTCAGCACCGTCCTGTCGGGGACCGCGGCCGAGCTCGTGCGGCACGGCTACGACACCACTCTGTACAGCCTCGCCGAGGACGCGGGGCTGCGTCGCAGCGTGTTCGACACGTTCCTGCGCCGCCGCCGCGTCGACGGCGTGATAGCCGTCTCGATCGAGCTCGCCGACGACGAGATCGACCGGCTCACCGCGCTGGGTCTGCCGGTCATCGCGCTCGGCGGCCCGGACCCGCGACTGAGCGCCCTCACCCTCGACGACGTCGCCGTCGCGCGCCTGGCCACCGAGCATCTGCTCGCGCTCGGACACACCCGGATCGCGCACATCGGCGCAGGCTCGGAGTTCGACCGGGACTTCCATATCCCCACGCGGCGCCGGCAGGGATTCGAGCAGGCGCTGACGGCGGCGGGTCTGGACGTACACCGTGCCCTGTTCGAGCCGGCGGACTTCACGATCGAGGGCGGGTTCCGCGCCGCCACACGGCTGCTCGGCGGGGAGGGCGAGGAGCCCACGGCGATCTTCGCCGCCTCCGACGAGATGGCGATCGGCGCGCTGCTGGCCGCCCGGGAGCTGGGCCGCCGCATCCCCGCGGATCTGTCGGTGGTGGGCGTGGACGGCCACGAGCTGGGCGGGTTCTTCCAGCTCACCACCGTCGACCAGTTCCCGGCACGGCAGGGACGGCGCGCGGCCACGGCGATCCTCGCCGCCCTCGAGGAGCATCGCAGCCCGGAACCGGGAGCGCTCCCGTTCGAGCTCGTGATCCGCGGCACCTCCGGCCCTCCCGCGCGCTGAGGCCCGCAGAGGCGCCGCACCGCCGGCGCACAGCGCCTCGGCCGCGTCGCGTTGCAACGGGTGCCCTTTAGGCGTAGTGTCGCCCGCCGTGACAAGCGAGAATCGCGACACCACGCCGGAGGCACCGGCGGTGAAGCGCATCCTGATCGGCGACCCGCTGGCGTCCGAGAACGCCGACGAGCATCTGCTCCCGAAGCGGATGGCGCTGCCGATCTTCGCGTCCGACGCGCTGAGCTCGGTCGCGTACGCGCCGCAGGAGATGCTGATGATCCTGCTCACCGGCGGGCTCGCGTTCCTCGCGTTCGCGCCGTGGGTGGCGGCGGCCGTCGTGCTGCTGCTGGTGGTGGTCGTGCTGTCGTACCGCCAGCTCATCCGGGCGTACCCGTCCGGCGGCGGCGACTATGAGGTGGCGCGCACGAACCTCGGCGAGGTGCCGGGCGTCGTCGTGGCGTCCGCCCTGCTCGTGGACTACGTCCTCACCGTCGCGGTGTCCACGGCATCCGGCGTCGACAACATCATCTCGGCGCTGCCGGGCCTGAACTCCTGGCGGGTCGAGCTGTCGGTGGCATGCGTCCTGGGGATCGTGCTGATGAACCTGCGGGGCGTGCGCGAGGCATCCCGCGCGTTCGCTATCCCCACCTACGCGTTCGTCGGATCCGTGGGCGTGATGGTCGTGGTGGGTCTTGTCCGCACGGTTCTCGGCGTCGCGCCGGTCGCCTCCAGTGCGCAGTACGCGCTGCACACGCAGAGCATCTCGCAGGCGGCGGTGATCCTGCTGGTGCTGCGCGCTTTCTCCAGCGGCTGCTCGGCGCTGACCGGCGTCGAGGCCGTCTCCAACGGCGTCCAGGCGTTCCGGCGGCCGAAGATCCACAACGCGCGCACGACGCTCGCGCTGATGGGCGGCATCGCCGCGACGATGTTCGCGGGGCTTGTCGCGCTCGCCCTCATCTCGGGTGTGCAGTACGCGGAGAACGCGTGCGACCTGGCCGGATTCGCGTGCAAGACCACGCCTCAGCCGAGCCTGATGGCGCAGCTGGCCGCCGCCACGTTCGGCATGGGATCCGTGCCGTTCTTCATCATCCAGGCGGCCACCGCGTGCGTCCTCCTGCTCGCCGCGAACACGGCGTTCAACGGGTTCCCGCTGCTGGGCGCGGTCCTGGCCCGCGACGGCTACGCCCCGAAGGCGCTGAACACCCGCGGTGACCGCCTCGTGTACTCCAACGGCATGATCCTGCTGGGCATCGCCGCGGTCGGGGTGCTGGTGGTCTACCAGGCGAACCTGACGAACCTGATCCAGCTGTACATCATCGGCGTGTTCGTGTCGTTCTCGCTGGGCCAGATCGGCATGATCCGGCACTGGATCCGTGGGCTCGGCCGCATCCGCACCCTGCCGGCGGCCGCCCGCGGGCAGCAGTCCGCGCGGCGGCAGGCGCTCAGCTATCGCAAGGGGCTCCTGATCAACAGCGTCGGCGCGACGATGACGGTCTCGGTGCTCGTGGTAGTGACGATCACGAAGTTCACGCACGGCGCGTGGCTCGTGTTCCTCGCCATCCCGATCCTGTCGACCCTGATGATGGGCGTGTACCGCTATTACCGGGATGTCGAGCACGAGATCCGCATGGACGACACCGTGCATTTCGGGTCGGCCGGGGACGTGGCGCTGATCCTCGTGAACCGGCTGCAGAAGCCGGTCGTGAAGGCCGTCGACTACGCGCTGGCCGCGAAGCACTCCAAGACCCTCGCGTTGCACGTCGCGGTGACGAAGGAGGAGTCCGCGGCCCTGCAGCGGGAGTGGCAGGCGCACGGGATGCCGGTGCCGCTGGTGGCCATCGAGTCGCCGTTCCGCAGCTATGCCGGTCCCGTGATCGAGTTCATCCGGCAGTACCGGGCCGAGCACGGCTCGAGTGTGATCACTGTCTACCTGCCGCAGTACATCGTCGGACACTGGTGGGAGCGCATCCTGCACAACCGGCGTGCGCGGCGGATGGCGCAGCAGCTCATGCTCGTGCACGGGGTGACGATCACGCTCGTGCCGTGGCTGCTGGACTCGTCCGAGCTCATCTACGGGCGCCGGTCGCGGCCCGTCCCCGGGCAGGACCGCGCGGGCCGTCCGTTCATGCCCCGTGAGCGCCAGGCCTTGGAACCGCGGGAGACCGAGCGACAGCTCTGACTCACCGACCGGCGTGGGTCCTGCGGTCTGCAGGAGCCTCGACGGCGTTCGGAGGGGATATGGCCACGGATGTTGGACGACGGCGAGCGCTTCGCGATTGGCTGCTGACCGGTCTTGTCGATGACGCGGGCGGTCATCAGGGGCCGCACGCCCGCACCGTCGAGGAGACCCACTCGTGGTGGCGGGTGATGTGCCTGACCGGACTCGACTACTTCTCGACTCTGGGCTATCAGCCCGCGATCGCGGCCCTGGCCGCAGGACTCGTGTCCCCGTTCGCGACCATAGTGCTCGTCGTGTTGACGCTGTTCGGCGCCCTGCCCGTGTACCGCCGGGTCGCGCACGAGAGCTTCCGCGGATCGGGCTCGATCGCGATGCTGGAGCGGCTCCTCCCCTGGTGGGCCGGAAAGGTGTTCGTGCTCGTGCTGCTGGGCTTCGCTGCCACCGACTTCATGATCACCATCACCCTCTCAGCGGCCGATGCATCCGCGCACGCGATCGAGAACCCGTTCGCGCCCGCCTGGTTCAAGGGAAATCAGGTCGGCATCACGCTGTTTCTCATCGCCGCACTCGGTGCCGTCTTCCTCAAGGGCTTTCGCGAGGCGATCAGGGTCGCAGTCATCCTGGTGGGGCTGTACCTGACGCTCAGCCTCATCGTCGTCGCCACGTCGCTGATCGAGGTGGTCACGCATCCCGTCGTCGTCCACGATTGGTGGTCGGCGTTGACCGCCCAGCATGACAACCCTCTGCTGGTAGCGGGAATAGCCCTTCTCGTGTTCCCGAAGCTCGCCCTCGGTCTTTCCGGTTTCGAGACGGGCGTCGCCGTGATGCCCCAGATTCGCGGATCGGATGCGGACGATCCCGCCTTCCCCCGTACGCGCATCCTCGGCGCCCGGCGCCTGCTCACCACGGCCGCGCTGATCATGAGCGGATTCCTCATCACGTCGAGCCTGTCGACGACGATGCTGATCCCCCAGCAGGAGTTCCAGCCCGGCGGCACGGCGAACGGGAGGGCCCTGGCCTACCTCGCGCACGAGTACCTCGGCAGCGCATTCGGCACGCTGTACGACGTCAGCACGATCGGCATCCTCTGGTTCGCCGGCGCCTCGGCCATGGCCGGGCTGCTCAACCTCGTCCCGCGATATCTTCCCCGCTACGGCATGGCGCCGCAGTGGGCACGATCGGTCCGGCCGCTGGTGATCGTCTTCACCGTCATCGCGTTTGTCGTCACTCTCGTGTTCGAGGCGAGCGTCGACGCGCAGGGTGGCGCTTATGCCACCGGGGTCCTCGTCTTGATCACCTCCGCCGCCGTCGCCGTCGCCGTCTCCGCATACCGGAGACATGAACGCTGGCGGCTCGTCGGGTTCAGCACGATCACCGCCGTGTTCATGTACACGACGGTGCTCAACGTCATCGAGCGGCCCGACGGCATCCGCATCGCGGCGTTGTTCATCCTCGGCATCCTCGTCGTCTCGGTCGTCTCACGGATCGGCAGATCCTTCCAACTGCGCGCCACCTCGCTCACCTTCGACGACCCGGCGGACGAGTTCCTGGCCCAGGATTCCGCCCGCGGCGAGGTCAACATCATCGCCCACGAGCCGCACGCCGGCGACGGGGCCGAGTACTCCGCCAAGAATCGCGACGAGAGGCGGTTCAGCCACATCTCCCGAGGCACCCACACGATCTTCCTCGAGGTGCACCCATCCGACTCGTCGGACTTCGAAGAGGACCTCACTGTGGTGGGTGTGCGCAAGTACGGATATCGCGTCCTTCAGGTTCGCAGCGGCAACGTACCGAACACGATCGCGGCGATCCTCCTGGCCGTCCGCGATCGCACGGGCGTGGTGCCCACGGTGTATTTCGAGTGGACCGAAGGAAATCCGCTGTCGAACATGTTCCGTTTCCTCTTCACGGGGACCGGCGAGGTCGCCCCGGTCACGCGCGAAGTGCTGCGCCACGCCGAGCCCGATCCGAAGCGCCGCCCCGCCGTGCACGTCGTGTGAGCAACCTCAGGTCGGGCGGCTGCCGGGGCGGCCGCCTCAGGCCGGGAGCAGTTCGCGCTCCAGTCGCTGGTAGCTGGTCTCCATGCCGTCGACCATCCCGGTGGCCAGGACCATGTCGCGGGTCGCGGCGTCCGGGTACTCGATGAGCAGCGTGAGCAGCGTCGCGCCATCCTCCTCGTACAGTTGCAGATCATTAATGGTCGACGGGTAGTCCGTGCCGGTCATGTGCTCGGTCGTCACGGCGCGGCGGGGCGCGTCGGACAGCAGCGTCTCCCCGTCGAACCCGAACGGCTGCCCCTCGGTGCCGCCGACAGGCTCCCACGCATAGCGGTAGGTGCCGCCGACGGTCGTGTCGACCTCGCACACGGTCATCCGCCACCCGTCGGGGCCGAGCAGCCACTGCGAGAGCAGCTCGGGCTCGTGGTGCGCGCGCCAGACGAGCTCGCGCGGTCCCTCGATCAGACGGGTGATGCGTACGTGCTGGTCGTCGAGCACCTCCAGACGGGTGCCCTTGCCGGCGGCATAGTCGCGCAGGTCCTGCAGCACGGCATCCAGCTGGCCCATGGCCATCCGGGTGCCCTCGACCATGCCCATCCCGACGGCCTGCTCGAGCGCCGCCGCCGAGGAGAAGTGCGTCACGCCGTTCAGGCGGGTGCCCGTGGCGGTCGGCTCGAACGCGAACACCATCCGCATCGGCGGGATGTCGTCGGCGAGGTCGCCGTCCTCGTCCGCGAACCCGTCGAGGACCTCGAACGAGCGCGGCTCGTCAATGGCGAGGAACTCCCACCGGCCGCGGGATGTCTCGCCGCGCGGCCCGGTCATCCGGTACTGCGCGAGCCCGCCGGGGGCGAAGTCGAACCGGGTGAACGTCGCCGGCCATCCGGGAGGGCCCCAGAACCGTTCGAGCTGACGGGGATCGGTGAACACCTGCCACACCCGCTCGGGCGGGGCGGCGAAGTCGGCGACGATGTCCATCGTCAGCTTCTCGGGATCACTGGTGATGTGCGTGACGGGCATGATCTCTCCTTGTTCGGTGCGGCCCCGGTCAGGATTCGGGCCGCGGTGTCTCAGCGTCTTCGGCCAGCAGGGCGTCGATGCTGTCGATGCGGTGCCGCCAGAGGTCCTGGTAGCGCTCGAGCAGCTGCTGCGCCCGGGCGATCATCTCGGGATCGGTGCGCACGCGACGCTCCCTTCCCTCGGCCCGCTTGACGATCAGGCGGGCGGCTTCGAGCACGGCGACGTGCTTCTGCACCGCCGCGAACGACATGTCGTAGTCGGCCGCGAGGGTCGACACCGACTGCTCCGCGGCGATCGTGCGGCGCAGGATGTCACGCCGCGTCGCGTCGGCCAGGGCCCGGAAGATCCGGTCCACGTCATCGTCGCTGAGCTCTCTTTGTGCAACCATTTGGTTGTACATTACGCGGCGCGGCGGCCGACGTCAAGGACCACGGCGGCAAAATCGAGTAGCAATGACACAACCCGCCGATAGCCGACACACCACCGCTTCCGTTGAGATTGCCTGTGACGAAACGAGGGGAACGACCTCCAGACCACGGAGTAGCCAGGACACTACGCTCAGGAAGGTGAACGACCTGCCTGGGCGAATGACCGCGAATCAGAGAATTCTTGCGGACTACGAGGAACGATTCCGCCGATCTTCCCAGGGGGCAGCCGACTTTCTTGACTTCCTCAAGCGCAGCCAGGCAGGCACATGGCGATTCGAACAAGACTCAACCCCCGGTCGGTGGTGGATAAATATCACGCTCCCCGCGCATCAAGCCGAAGTGTTCGGACTTCACCGGGAGATCCAGGTGCTCTACACGGAGTACGAACATGTTGAGCCACGCGCACTCTCTGTGATTCAGGGACGGGTGCGGCGGGATATGAGAGTGGAGCCTGACGTCGCGATCCTCGTGAGCCGTGACAAGAACGTCAGGCACACGACGGCTCGGAGGCGCGGCGAAATGGCGATTGTGCCCATCGATCTCGACGAGATTCGACTTGATGGCGCCCGGCCGCTTCATGCCCTGATCGGTGAGTCTGTGGCCACTGTCGATCACTTTGACGTCGCGACTCCAGTGCGGGACCCTAGCGGCTTCTACGGGCGATCTGCGGAGATTGACGTGATCGCCGCGGATCTGCGCCGGGCCATTTCGGTCGGCGTCTTCGGTCTGCGAAAGACGGGCAAGACTTCGCTTCTCAACTCATTGACCTCACTTCGTGATGACGATGAACGGAACGTGACAGTCCGCGTGGACGTTAGCGAAATCGTCACAGGCGAGCAGTTCCGATCGTCCATCCTTGAGGGGCTCTGGGACGCGGTACATGCCCTGCCCGGAAACGGAGATTTCAAACCCCGTACCCGCACGTTGACTCGCCAAGGCAAACGCCGCGTCGAACTGCCCGACTCCTCTGCGAGCTGGATCCAGGACATCCGTGTGCTTCTTCAGCGCGTTGAACGCCCAGCTGTCCTTGTAGTGGACGAGGTCGATCAAGCCTTCCCGCCCCGATCAAACTTGGAGCCAGGCGAATCACGCGCCCTATTTTCCTCGCTCGTTCAGCTCCGGAGCCTGTTGCAGGAACAAGAAAGACTCGCGCTCTTATGCGCGGGTGTCGACCCCGCACTCTTCGAACGCCCGATTGTAGAGGGCAAGGATAACCTGCTCTACAAGCTCGTGAAGCTCATCTGGCTGGCTCCGATGTCACGTGAAGAGATGGCTGAAATGGTCCGCTCCCTTGGCCGACGCATGGGAGTTAGAGTCCGGGATCACGAGGTCATAGACCTGCTATTCGATCAATACGGTGGCCACCCCCTGCTCACGCGGAAGGCTTGCTCCTTCGCGACGCGTTCACGTACGCCTCAGGAACTCCCTTTCCATATTTCAAGAGAAGGAATCGAACAGGCGATCGCCTCTCGTGAGTACGACGGACCGCAAGATCAAGCGGCCGATGTCGTCACTTCATTTACGGAGTGGTTCTCAAACGAGGCTGCGCTTCTGCGCCTCTACTTCTCGTCGCGAGATGACGAGAATGAGCTGGCCCGGAGCCTTCTTGCCGACGAACCAGACGCGCTCCTCCATGCCGTCGCCTACGGGCTGTGTTTCACGGACCGCTCAGCTCGCGTCAAGGCGGCGATCGATGCGCTTGAGCGATAGCGGTGCGACAGGAGCCCTCCAGCGCTGGGTAGATGATGTCGCAATACGGCTCCTGGAGGGCCACCGGCTCCTTCTCCGGCTTGCGCCCAGAGTCGGCAAGACTCATCTGATTGGCCGGCTGGCCGATGCGCTTGGGCCAACGGCTATCGTTGTGAAAGGAGCTGACTTCACCGAAATCCAGCAGTCAAGTCAACGGGCGCAGATCCAGGATGCGCTCAGTCGGGCTCTCGAAGCACACGGTTCGGCTCAGTTGCTATTCGACGGGTACGACCGTGCACTCGCTCGGAGCCAAGGCGCACGACTTCAGGCATGGCTCACTAATCAACTGGTGGACGGCGTCCACGCCCGCGACATTGGTGCGATCTTCACCGCTCGCTGCAGCACCGCGGTCCACCGCGAAGGCGCGGGTAGCCCGCTGATGTCACGCGTTACGCCGATCCTGCCCCCGACTCTGGATAAGACAGTCCCGAAGTCCGAATCCGGCAAGTCATGGTTTGGAGATGCTGCGGTGATTGCCGATCGCGTCTCAAGCGACGGCCGCCTAACGCCCCAGGTGCTGATCGACCAATTTGAATTTGATGCGACCTATATCACCGACGTGCGAGGGGCTGCACAAACCCAAATTGAGCGAGGCACCCTCGACCCGATCCACGATTCGTACACAGCTCGGTGTGCAGTGCATGGATTACTCCACCCTGGGGGAAAGACGAGGTTCCTTGAGCGACTCGAATCGGCCCTCCTGGCTTCGCCAGAGTCGAATCCCGCATGGCCCGAGCAGGCCTCGGCAAGTGTGGATCGCTTCGTCGAGCTCATCTCGGGAGCAGACCGGGTCATTTGGTCAGACCGATACATGTATCGCGACATCGAACCATTGCGTTCATTCCTACAAGCAGTAATTGAAAGGTCCGACGCGAAGATTCATTTGCTCGGTGGGCGCGAGGTAAGCGACCGGACCGTAACCCGTGCGGAGATGGCGAGGCTTACGTCGCTCGAGGATGTAGGCGCACGATGGATGTCGCGGTCCGATCTCCGAGACCTCCACGAACGCCATCTCGTGACTGGCCCCGGCGGCTGGGTTGTGCCCCAAGTGCACGTCATCGTCGGGCGTCAGCACCCAGGCAGTGCTGTTGCCGCTCGCACTAGCGGCTTCGGTGTCGACTACTGGACGATCTGGAGACGATCGATCGAACCGTCGACACTCCACTGAGTCCCTCCGACCGATGGCAATGAGGGTTTTGCCCCGGTAGAACCGCTTTGTCGACGATGCTCAATTGGTATGCGTCACTTGAGAGCCAGAGACGCAACCTGCACGGCCGTGAAGATGTATGACAGGCTGGCGCGGGTGCAGGAGCAGGACGTGCGGCGTGATTCAGTATCATCCCACCGTGATACCGACAAGCCGGCCGCGGGGTGCTCCGGCGGACGTAGCCTGGATTCCATGACATCCCTCGCCGGCACCGGCGTGTTCGACGTGCGCGCGGTCCGGGCGGACTTCCCGATCCTGGACGAGCGGATCGGCGACGCGCCTCTGGTGTACCTGGACTCCGCAGCGACCAGCCAGAAGCCGCGCGTGGTCCTGGACGCCGAGCGTGCGTTCCTCGAGCACGCGAACGCGGCCGTGCACCGCGGCGCACACACACTGGCCGCCGAGGCGACGGAATCGTTCGAGGATGCCCGCGCCGCGGTGGCCGCTTTCGTGGGCGCCGAGCCCGAGAGCATCGTGTGGACGGCGGGAGCCACGGCCGCGCTGAACCTCGCCGCGTACGCGATCGGCAACGCGAGCGTCGGTCCGGCAGCGACATCCCGCTACGCCCTGCACCCCGGCGACGAGATCGTCGTGACCGAGGCCGAGCACCACGCGAACCTGATCCCGTGGCAGCAGCTGGCCGCGCGCACCGGCGCCGTGCTGCGGCACATCCCCGTGCACGACGACGGGACGCTCGACCTCACCGCCGCCGCCGCGCTGATCGGCGAGCGCACGCGCGTGGTCGCGTTCTCGCACGTGTCCAACGTGCTCGGCATCGTCAACCCGGTCGCGGAGCTCGTGGCCTTGGCGCGGGATGCCGGAGCACTCACAGTCCTCGACGCGTGCCAGTCCGCGCCGCACGTTCCGCTGGACCTGCCGGCGCTGGGCGTCGACCTCGCCGCGTTCTCCGGGCACAAAGTCCTCGGTCCGTACGGCATCGGCGTGCTGTACGGCCGCACCGAGGTGCTCGACGCGCTGCCGCCGGTGCTCACCGGCGGGTCCATGGTCACGACCGTCATACTCGACCACGCGGAGTTCCTGCCGGCACCGCACAAGTTCGAGGCGGGCACGCAGCCCGTGTCCCAGGCGATCGGGCTCGCGGCCGCGGTGCGCTACCTGGAGGGGCTGGGTATGACCGCCGTGCACGAGCGTGAGCGCCTCCTCGAGCGGCGCCTGCGCGACGGGCTGCGCGCGATCGACGGCGTACGCCTCCTCGGTGACGCGGATGCCGACCGGGTGGCGCTGTGCGCCTTCGACGTCGACGGCGTGCACGCGCACGACGTCGGCCAGGTGCTGGACGCGCAGGGCATCGCGGTGCGCGTCGGCCACCACTGCGCGCAGCCGCTGCACCGCCGGTTCGGGATGACCGCCTCGGTGCGGGCGAGCGCCTCGGTGTTCACGACCGAGGACGAGATCGACGCGTTCCTCGACGTCCTGTCCGGCGTCCGGGCATACTTCGGGGTGGGCCGATGAGCGGACTCGACGCGCTGTACCAGGACCTGATCCTCGACCATGCGAAGCACCCGCACGGATACGGACTCGCCGACGCGGAGGGGCGCACCGCCGACGTGCATCAGCGCAACCCGGTGTGCGGCGACGAGATCACGCTGCGCCTGCGGCTGGACGGCGACACCGTGCGCGACGTCACCTGGGAGGGCGCCGGCTGCTCGATCTCCCAGGCCTCGGCATCCATGCTCGCGTCCCTCGTCGGCGGCGACGGGATGCCGCGGGCGACAGCATCCGCCCTCATCGACGGATTCCGCGCGTCGCTGCGCTCACGCGGCACCATTCCTCTGGACGAGGAGCGCTTCGGCGACGCCGCCGCGCTGTCCGGGGTATCGAAGTACACCGCGCGGGTGAAATGCGCGATGCTCGCGTGGGTGGCGCTGGAGGAAGCCCTGCTGCTCGCGTGAGCGCGTGGGACCGGCCGCCGGCGGCGGGCACGCAAACTAGACTCGAGGCGTCCGTGCGATCACGCGCCGTACGAAGCTGGAGCCCCGCCGCATGACCACCCCCACCCACGCCTCCATCGCCGACACCGTCGACAACGCGAAGGCGACCCCCGAGCGTGAGCAGCCGTACGCGGCGCTCGGACTGAAGGACGACGAGTACGCGGCGATCAAGGACCTGCTCGGTCGACGGCCGACGAGCGGCGAGCTGGCCATGTACTCCGTGATGTGGAGCGAGCACTGCTCGTACAAGTCGAGCAAGATCTACCTGCGGTCCTTCGGGCAGAAGGTCACGCCGGAGATGACGACGCGGCTCATGGTCGGCATGGGCCAGAACGCCGGCGTCGTCGACATCGGCGAGGGCTGGGCCGTGACGTTCAAGGTGGAGTCGCACAACCACCCCAGCTACATCGAGCCGTTCCAGGGCGCCGCCACCGGCGTCGGCGGCATCGTCCGTGACATCATCTCGATGGGCGCCCGCCCCGTCGCGGTGATGGACCAGCTCCGCTTCGGCGCCATCGACCACCCCGACACCGCCCGGGTCGTGCACGGCGTCGTGTCCGGCATCTCGTTCTACGGCAACTGCCTGGGCCTGCCTAACATCGGCGGCGAGACCGTCTTCGACCCGGTGTACCAGGGCAACCCGCTCGTGAACGCCCTCGCGGTGGGCGTGCTGCGCCACGAGGACCTCAAGCTCGCGAACGCGTCCGGCGTCGGCAACAAGGTCGTCCTGTTCGGCGCCCGCACCGGCGGCGACGGCATCGGCGGAGCATCCATCCTCGCCTCCGACACGTTCGCCGCGGGCGGCCCCACCAAGCGCCCCGCCGTGCAGGTGGGCGACCCGTTCGCCGAGAAGGTGCTCATCGAGTGCTGCCTCGAGCTGTACCGCGGAGACCTCGTCGAGGCGATCCAGGACCTGGGCGCCGCCGGCATCTCGTGCGCGACCAGTGAGCTCGCCGCGAACGGCGGGTCCGGCATGCGCGTCGACCTCGAGAACGTGCTGCTGCGCGACCCCACGCTCACGCCCGAGGAGATCCTCATGAGCGAGAGCCAGGAACGGATGATGGCGATCGTCGCGCCGGACAAGCTCGACGCGTTCCTGGCCGTCACCGGAAAGTGGGATGTCGAGACCAGCGTGCTCGGCGAGGTCACCGGCGACGGCCGGCTGCAGATCTTTTGGCACGGCGAGCAGATAGTGGATGTCGACCCGTCGACGGTCGCCGTGGACGGCCCCGTCTACGAACGGCCCGTCTCCTACCCGGCATGGATCGACGCACTGCAGCAGGATCCGGCATCCGCCTTGCCTCGCGCGACCGACGGCGAGGCGCTGCGCGGGCAGCTCCTGCAGCTCGTGGGCAGCCCGAACCTTGCCGACACCTCGTGGGTCACGAACCAGTACGACTACTACGTCGGCGGCAACACCGCGCTCGCATTCCCCGATGACGCCGGCATGATCCGCGTCGACGAGAACTCCGGCCTCGGCTTCGCGATAGCCACCGACGCGAACGGCCGCTACTGCCAGCTCGACCCCTACCAGGGCGCGAAGCTCGCGCTGGCCGAGGCGTACCGCAACGTCGCCGTGACCGGCGCGGTGCCGGCAGCGGTCACGGACTGCCTGAACTTCGGCAGCCCGGAGAACCCCGAGGTGATGTGGCAGTTCAGCCAGGCCGTGGACGGCCTCGCCGACGGATGCCTCGAGCTCGGCATCCCGGTCACCGGCGGCAACGTCAGCTTCTACAACCAGACCGGCGACACCCCGATCCACCCGACGCCGGTGGTCGGCGTGCTGGGCATCATCGACGACGTCGCGCACCGCATCCCGTCGGGCTGGCAGGACGAGGGCGAGAACCTGTACCTGCTGGGCGTGACCGCCACCGAGCTGTCCGGCTCGGCGTGGGCGGCAACCGTGCACGGTCACCTGGGCGGGCGTCCCCCGGCCGTGGATCTGGCCGGCGAGAAGCGCCTGGCCGGGCTGCTGCACGCCGCGAACGACCAGAACCTCATCTCCAGCGCGCACGACCTGTCCGAGGGCGGGCTCGCGCAGGCGCTCGTGGACGGCGTGCTGCGGTTCGGCCTGGGCGCGCGCGTATGGCTGGACGAGATCATCGACCGCGACGGCGTGGATGCCGCGGCCGCCCTGTTCGCCGAGTCCACCGGCCGCGTGATCGTCACGGTCCCCCGCGAAGAGGACGTCAAGTTCCGCGGCCTGTGCGAGGGGCGCAGCTACCCGGTGCTGCGTATCGGCGTCACCGACCGCTCCGGCGCGGATGCCGCGCTCGAGGTGCAGGGCCTTTTCACGATCCCCGCCACCGACCTCCGCGCGACATCCACCGCCACCCTCCCCGCCGCGTTCGGCCCCACCGTCACGGAGCCTCCCGCCGCGTGAGGTGACGCGAATGGCGGGAATGACGCCCGCGATACCGACCATTCGCGTCATCTCACGAACCGACGGAGCCTTAGACTGGAGCCCATGGCAGACGACGAGGACCTCAGCCTGCTCGGTGACCGGCGGCAGCGCCGGATCAAGGTGGTCGCCTGGGTGGTCATCGTCGCCCTCATCCTCGTCGCCGGCGGCGCCACCGTCCTCGCGCTGCTGTTCGGCTGAGTTCCCGCGTCCCGCGGCGTCAGGACAGCAGGGCGCCCAGGTCGGCGACGGATGTCACCGGCCGGCGGCACGCGAGCGCCTCGCACACGTACACGGCCGCGACGCCGTCGACCTCGGTCCTGCCGGCCAGGAGCGGGATGTCGTCGGCTGCCGCGTGCGCGACCACCGTCACGGCGCCCGGCCTGGGCCTGCCCTGGGCGATCCGGCCCAGCGCGTCCCGCGCCGGCCCCGGGCGCCCGACGACAGCGACCTCACGCTGCGGCGCGCTCAACCATTCCAGCTGACGCAGCAGCCAGCCGTGCCGGGTGGGCTGCGCACCCGCGCGGCTGCCCGGGATGGCGTCGATCGCGCGCTGCCGCCAGGCGAGGTCCCCGGTCAGGCCGGCCAGGAGCAGGCACACCTCGATCATCACGGACGTCCCGGCCGGCATCCCGTCGTCGGTGCGCGTCTTCGGCCGGGAGAACAGCTCGTGCGTCGCCGTGTCGAACCAGCCGCCGCGCTCGTCGCGGAACCACCGGTCGGCCGCCGCCGCCAGTGACAGCGCCCGGTGGAACCAGACCGTGTCCCCCGTCGCACCGAACAGCTCCAGCTCGGCCAGCGCCGTCGCCGCGTGGTCCAGGAGGAACCCGCCGTCGCCGACGGCGGTGTGCGCGATCCGTCCGTCGTCGCGGACGCGGCCGTGCAGGCGCTCCGCGGCCGCGGCGCCGGCGACGATCCACTCCGGCTCGTCGAGCAGCAGCCCTCCCTTCACGAGTCCGCGGACCGCGAGGGCGTTCCCGTCGGTGAGTACCGTGTCGTCCGTCCGGGGCCGCGGGCGACGGGATTGCCGGGCGACGAGGGCCGCGCGGAGCGCATCCGGCAGCGGCGTCACCCGGTCGTCGGTGGCGGTCAGCTGCAACGGGCGCGCCTCCTCGCCCGCCGCGTCCGCGCCGAGCTGGACCGCCCAGTGCTCGCCGTCGAGCCCCGCCCCGGCGAGCGTGTCCACGAGCTCTGCGCGGGTCCACACGGAGGAGCCGCCCTCGACGCCG
Organism: Microbacterium sp. SYP-A9085; assembly: GCF_009649635.1. Lineage (GTDB taxonomy): Bacteria > Actinomycetota > Actinomycetes > Actinomycetales > Microbacteriaceae > Microbacterium. The sequence goes on from NZ_WJII01000001.1 coordinate 608,543, forward strand.
CCGCTGTCCGCGTCGAACGCGGAGCGGAAGACATCCTCGGCGGTGCGGAACCCCGTCAGCAGGAACGAGGCTGTGCTCCGCGCGACGGCCGCCAGGTCGTCGCGGTCCGCGAGCACCGCGGCCGCCGCGTATGCGGGCAGCAGCAGCGCGTTGTCGCCGAGCATCTTCTCGAAGTGCGGCGTCCGCCATGCCGCATCCGTGCAGTAGCGGGCGAATCCGCCGTCCACGAGGTCGTGGATGGCGCCTCGGGCCATCGCCGTCAGCGCACCCACCGCGGCATCCAGCGCCTCCGGGTCGCCCGTGCGGGCGTGGCGATGCAGGAGCCACTCGATCGCCATCGGGTGCGGGAACTTCGGAGCGGTGCCGAACCCGCCGTGCTCGCGGTCGCGCAGGCGCAGCGCGGCCGCGAGCGCGCGGTCCGCCTCGGCCTCGGCGTCCTCGGCCCCGGTGCCGCGTGCGGCGTCCGCGAGCGCGAGCTCGGCGGCGATCGCCTGCACGGAGGCGCGCACGGCGCCGCGGCGCGTCGTCCATGCGCGCGTCACGCCGTCCAGGACGCTGCGGAACGACGGCCGCCCGCCGGCCGCCTGCTGCGGCCAGTACGATCCGGCGTAGAACGGCTCGCCGTCCGGGGTGAGGAAGATCGACATCGGCCAGCCGCCGGCGCCCAGCCGCCGAGCGGCCTCCTGGTAGGCGGCGTCGATGTCGGGGCGCTCCTCGCGGTCGACCTTGACGCAGACGAACGCCCGGTTCAGCTCGGCCGCGGTGTCGGCATCCCGGAACGACTCGGCGGCCATGACGTGGCACCAGTGACAGGTGCTGTACCCGATCGACAGGAAGACCGGGATGTCGCGGCGGGCTGCCTCGGCGAACGCGTCCGGGCCCCACGGGTGCCAGTCGACCGGGTCGTCGGCGTGCTGCAGAAGATAGCGGGATGTCGCCCCGTCCAGCCTCGCGGCCATGTGTCCTCCATCGTCCGGCGCGTCAGGAATGCGCGAGAGCTCGCAAGTGGGCGGCGAGCCCCTCCTGCGCCTGCGAGGACTCGTCACGGGTGCGCTGCACGAGCCCTATCTCGGCGCGTCCCGCCGGCCGGTCCAGCGTCAGCGGCACGAGCCGGCCGCTGAGCGTCGCATAGGCCGGCACGAACGTGCCGACGATCCCGAGACCCGCCTCGGCCGCCAGCATCCTGGTCTGCAGGCCGCTGATCTCCAGGACCGACTCGTAGTCCTCCAGCCCGCTGCGGCGCATGACATCCCGGTAGAACGTGGTCTCCACGGCCGTCGCCGGTGCCGTGATGAGCCCGGCCGCGGCGATCTGCTCGGGGGAGACCTCGTCCTGCGCTGCCAGCGGGTGGTCGCGCGGGGCGAAGAACACGAACTCCGCGGTGCCCAGCACCTCGAACTCGACGCCCGGAGGCAGGTGCCAGTTGAGCACATAGGCGAGGTCGAGGCTGTGGTCGAGCACCGCCTGCGCGGTGACTCCGCTGTGCCCGAACTGAATCGACAGCATGGTGTCCGGGTGCGCGGACTGGACCGGACCCACCACCTGCTGCATGAAGTATGGCTGCTCGAACGCGAGGCTCGCGCCGACCCGCAGCCGCACGCCCCTGCCGCGACGCAGGTCGTCGAGCGCATTGCGCAGCGACTCCTGCTCGTTCAGCAGGGTGCGTGCGGAGCGGTACACCTCGCGTCCGGCGGGGGTGAGCCGGATCCGCCCGTCCTCGTACCGCAGCAGCTCCATCGCGACGGTCTTCTGCAGCTCGGCGACGTGATGCGACACCGTGGACTGGCTCAGATGCAGGTGTCGGGCCGCCGCGGAGTAGCCGCCGCGATCCACCACTGCCGCGAACACCGTCAGGCGGAACAGCTCGAGATTCACGGGCCCCGCACTCCCCTCGGGATCGGAGAGCCGTCGAATCCGCGGCTCCGGGTCACCCCGCCAGGATCACACGAGAACGGAGTCTGCGTACCTGCTTTCGGTCAGATCGAGGTCGAGCAGGCCCCAGTCCTTCATCCAGCGCTGCGTGGCGTCGTACATCTCGCGCGTGTACTGCTGGAACACTATCCGCTCGCCGGGCCCGAAGCGACGCACGTCGGCGATCGCCGCGAGGTCCTCCGGCATCTCCCGCAGCCAGTACTTCTTGTATCGCTCCTGCTCGAGGTCGATGTCGCGCTGCGCGCGCTCGAGCGCACGGAAGTACGCCTCGGTGTCGGCGTGGTCCGCCTCGTTCGAGACGAAGAACCCCATCATGAACGTGGTGTCCAGGAGCTTGCGGTATCCGAGCTGCTCGAGCAGGTAGTACTGCGGGCCGAACACGTTCGCCGCCTGCACCTCGCCGCGCAGCATCAGGCGCACCCGGTCGTACGGGAACCCGGCGAACGTCGTGGTGACCTGGTCGCGCTCGAGCACGCTCGCGAGGCCCTGGATCGCCGAATAGTGGCTGCCGGAGTGGTAGCCGACCGCGACCGGGACGTTCGCGAGGTCCTCCGGCGTGCGCAGGTCGGAGTCCGGGGCGACGAAGATGCCGGCCGGCGAGACGGAGTAGGCGGCCGCCCACAGCTTGCCGCTGGTCTGGTGGCTGGCCGCGTCGTTGACCGCCCAGTGGCAGGCGCCGGACACGTCGCATGCACGGCCCTTGGACATGTCCTCGAGCGCGCCGCTCTTGAACTCCTCCGGGGCGGAGTCGGTGGACTGGATCGCCGACGTGGTGCGGGACGCCCCGGCGAACCATTCCTGGGCGAACTCGTAGTCCAGCCCCTCGTCGGTGAAGTAGCCGTGCTCCTCGGCGACCCACTCCTGGAGCCGCCCGTGCGGCTGGATGACGAATTTACCCATGATCACACCCTTCATCGCGTCGTGACCGGACCGTCTGCGCGGCCCCGCCGCCGGGAGGCGGCATCCGCCTGCCCCGGTGCTGCTCACGGTACGCGGCGGGTTTGCGGGCTCACAACGGGCCACGATCGATCACGCCATCGCGTTTTTCGATACGCCCGTAAAGGGGGGCGTGTCTGCCGGCGGGTGTGTTCCAGGCGGGGCGGTTACCCTTGTCCGTGTGCAGGAGTTCTGGCAGTTCGCCGGCGATTACTGGTGGCTGATCTTCCCCCTGATGGGGGTTTTCGGCGGTGCCGGCAAGGCGTGGCAACGCAACGCCCGCGATCGGCATCAGCGACGCCTGGAGGTGCTGCGCGCCAAGGCCGAGATAGCGTCCGCGCACGCGGAGGCCCGCGCTGCACGGCACCGGCCGTTCGTGTCCGCGGCGCCGGTGGAGCGACCGGCCGCAGAGCAGCTGCACGCGCTGTTCGATGCGCAGGATGCCGTCACCGCACGCTGGCTCGAGTACGAGCTGGATGTCGCGAAGCTGATAGCGTTCCCGGCCATGAGCGACGGCCGTCAGCCGCTGACGGCGGCGTTCCTGCGCGCGAAGAAGGTGGCCGACCGGCTCCGTCCGGCCTCGGCGAAAGTGCGGATCGGCAGGGAGCAGCTGGACGAGTACCGCAACGCGGTGACGGACTACGAGGTCGCGTTCGACGTCGCAGAGCGCGACGCCCGCCGCCTGAAGGACTCGACGTTCACGCAGGCCGAGCGCAAGCGCCTGGACACGGCGAAGCAGCTGCTGACCGTCGCCGTCGACGAGGCCGCCACCCCCGCGGAGCGCCAGCTCGCATACAAGCGCGTCCGCGAGGAGCTCGACGGCCTCCTCTCGCTCTCGGACGGCGCCATCGAGGTGCTCGAGCAGAAGGTCGCGCTCGAGCTGCCGGCCGGCGACGATCGCGGGTAGCCACAGCCCCGCGGCGAACCCACCCTCCGTTCCCGCACCGGCGTCAACGACGCGTGGGTTCGGCAACTGGAGGGTGGGTTCGCCGGCGGAAACGGCCTACGACGTCAGAGCGTCGACGTAGTCCTGGTTCTCGCTCATCCACTTCTTCACGATCTCGGGGAACTCGCTCTGCTTGTGCTCCTCGCGGAACATCGCGTTCTCGAGCGAGAACAGCAGATCGGAGTCCATCGTGAACGCGGTGAACCACGCGTTCACGTCCGCGAAGTCGTCCGCGAAGCCGGTGCGGGTCACCGTGTGGATCGACTCCGCAGCGCCGAGGGCGCCCTTCGGGTCCGCCAGATCCTTGATGTCGTACGCGTCGTACGCCCAGTGCGGGCGCCACAGCGTGACGGCGATGTTCTCGCCGGCATCCAGCGCCTTCTTCAATTCGGCGAGCATGGCCGGCGTGGACGACGTGATGAAGTCCATCTTGTCGAGCCCATACTCGGGAATCGCCTTCTTCTGCATGGCCTCGGTCAGGCCCGCACCCGGCTCGATGCCGACAATGCGGTTGTCGAAGTCGTCGGCGTGCGCGGGGAGCTCGTCGATCGTGTCGATGGGGGCGTCCGCGTTCACCGCGAGGGTGAGTTTGGCGTCGTCGTTCCACGAGCCGACGTCGACGAGGTCGTCGCCGTACTTGTCGAAGTAGCTCTTGTGCGTTGTGGGCAGCCAGCCGTCGAAGGCGACGTCGAAATCCCCCTTGGCCAGGCCCGCGAACACGGGGCCCGCGTCCGCGTACTCGAGGTCGACGGTGTAGCCCTCGTTCTCCAGAACCTGCTGCCACAGATAGGAGGCGGCCTCGCCCTCGGGCCAGCCGTTGAAGACGCCGACGGTGATCTTCTTCTCGCCGCCGTCCGAGCCGGTGTCGGCTCCGACCGAACCGGCACAGCCGGTCAGGGCGATCGAGGCGGCACCGGCGATGGCCAGTGCGCCCAGCAGTGTGCGCTTTCTCATGTGATTCCTTTCCTCCCGTGTGGTGTGGCACGGGCGTTGGGGATGTCCGCGTGTGCACGCGGACGGATCGGCGCGCGCTGCGCCGAGATCTGCGGGCTCAGGCCGCGGCGGGCTCGCGGATCTGGGACGCCGCGACATCCGGGGCGGTGTCCGAGGCCTGCGGGCGCGCGCCGCGCCGGCGTCCTGTGGTGCCGAACCCGCTCGTGATGCGGTCGAGGATCATCGCGATGATCACGACGGCGAGCCCCGCCTCGAAGCCCAGCGCGATGTCGGTGCGGCTCAGTGCCTGGATGATGTCCTTGCCCAGGCCCGGGCCGCCGACCATGCTGGCGATCACCGCCATCGACAGGGCGAGCATGATCACCTGGTTGACGCCCGCCATGATCGAGGGCATCGCCAAGGGCAGCTGGATCTGGCGGAGGATGCGGCCCGGGGTGGCCCCGAAGGCATGGCCCGCTTCGACGACCTCCGCCTCGACGCCGCGGATGCCGAGCTCGGTCAGGCGCACGCCGGGAGCGGCCGCGAAAAGGATCGTCGCGACGATGCCGGGCACCACGCCCACGCCGAACAGGAAGATCGCCGGAATGAGATAGACGAACGCGGGCATGGTCTGCAGGAAGTCGAGCACCGGGCGCACGATCGTCGAGACCGTCTGCGAGCGTGCCGCCCAGATCCCCACCGGGATCGCGATGACCACCGCGATGATCACGGCGACCAGGGTCAGCGCGATGGTCTGCATCGCGTTCTCCCACTGGTTGACCGCGCCGATCAGCAGCAGCCCGATGACCGACCCGATGGCCAGCCGGTACCCCTTGGCGAACCACGCGATTGCGGCCACCACGAGGATCACGGCCCAGAACGGCGGGGTGATGAAGATCCACTCGACACCGTCGTAGAGCCCGCCGAAGATCGTGGCGAGGACGTCGAAGAATCCCCCGAGTGCCGTGATGACGCCGTCGATGAGCGTCTCGACCCAGTCGCCGAGTGGAATGCGCGGCATGTCCATCAACGCTCGCCCCCTTCCGCCACGGCCAGCGCGTTCGGAACGAGCTCCGTGAGCTCCTGGGCCAGCTGCAGCGCGGTGGCGGGCACGATGGAGATGGGCTGGGTCGTGGCAGGCACGTTGCCGAGGGCCGCCAGCAGGGTGATCCGGGGCACGACGCCGACCAGGCGCTCGTTCTCGCCGACCACCGGGAGCGCGACCGGGCTGCCCACGGCGTGCTCGACGACATCCGCCAGCAGGTCGTCCGCGTGCAGGCGACGCACCGTGCGATCGGCGATCGTGCGCAGGTCGGTGGTGCCAGACTTGACGGCGCGGATCACGGCGCGGTCGGTGACCACGCCCAGCAGCCGTCGGTTCCCGAGGACGAACACCTCGCTGACCTGCTCCTCGCGCATCACGCGCAACGCGCCGCGGATGCCGGCTGACACCGGTACCGCCAGGGGGCGCTCCATGACGGCGCCGACGGTGAGCACACGGGCGCGGTCGACATCCTGGACGAATTGGGCGACGTAGTCGTTGGCGGGGTCGGTGAGGATCTCCTCCGGTGTCCCGTTCTGCACGATGCGTCCGTCGCGCATCACGGCGATTCGGTCGCCGAGGAACATCGCCTCGTTGAGGTCGTGCGTGATGAAGACGATCGTGCGGCCCATCTCCTGCTGCAACTCGACGAGCTGCTCCTGCAGCTCGCGGCGGATGAGCGGGTCCAGTGCCGAGAACGCCTCGTCCATAAGCAGGATGTCGGTGCCTGCGGCCAGCCCGCGGGCGAGTCCCACGCGCTGCTTCATACCTCCGGAGAGCTCAGCGGGCATGGCATCCACCCGATCGCCCAGACCCACCTTGCTGAGGATCTCGCGGGCGCGCTCGCGGCGCTCGCGCCGGCCGACCCCCTGGATCTCCAAGCCGTACGCGGCGTTGTCGAGCACGGTGCGGTGCGGCAGCAGCGCGAAGTGCTGGAACACCATCGACATGGAGGTGCGGCGGATGCGGCGCAGCTCGGCCGGGTTCGCCGTGGTGACGTTCGCACCGTTGACCAGGACCTCGCCGGCCGTGGGCGCCAGCAGGCCGTTGAGCATGCGGATGATCGTCGATTTGCCCGAGCCGGACAGTCCCATGATCACGAAGATCTCGCCGGATGCAACGGTGAAGCTGGCGTCGATCACGGCGGCGGTGCCGGAATCGGCCACGTCCGCGCGGGTCTGGCCGTCCTTCAGCCGGCGCACGACGTCCGTCGGGTTTCGTCCGAAGACTTTGAACAGGCTCTTGGCCTCGACTGCTGGTGCGATGGTCACGTTGCTTGGCCTCGGCAGCCGCGGGCAGGCTGCATCGGTTACGCCCGGGTGACGGTCTTCCGCGCACTCCCTGCATGCGGCGTCGGACGCCACGGGCAGAACACGTCGGCGACGCACATCGGGTCCGTCGCCCAGACCGCCGACCATACGCCCGCGTCGCACTTCCCGAAGGTGGCGACGCGACCGCGGACTGGTCGCCAGGGCGCCGCGCTTGCGCCGGGCCCTTCTATCGAAGCTACCTGCAGTCGTTAGAAAGAAGCAAGCCGAGAGCCGGGGGCGTCAGTGCTGGTCGGCGGCGGCCTCGTGGTGACGGATGACCTCGGCGACGACGAAGCCGAACCACTTCTGCGCGAACTCGGGATCCAGATCCGCGTCCACGGCAAGGGTGCGCAGCCGGGTTATCTGCTGCTCCTCGCGAGCGGGATCGGACGGCGGCATCCGGTTCACGGCCTTCAGCCGCCCCACCTGCATCGTGCACTTGAAGCGCTCGGCGAGCAGATAGATCAGGGCGGCGTCGATTCGGTCGATGCTGCCCCGCAGCCGCGTGAGGGCGGCGATGGGGTCTTCGGCGTCGGTCATGACATCCCCTCCCGGCATCCGTCACCGTGCCTACCGACCCTATCGTGCGGGATGCCGCCACCCGCGCGGATGTCGGCGCATTGCAGGGCACGGTCCCTAGAGTGTGGGCATGACCGATGACGCCCCGGCCGCCGGAAGCGGTCCCGACGCCGTGCCGACAACCGCGCCCGCCATCGCCGCCGCGGGCGGCCCCGCATCGGACGAGGTCGCCGCCGCCTCCGGGGAGGCCCCACCCTCCCGGACGTTCTGGGCGAGCCTGAATCACCCGTTCGGCGTCGGATTCTCGCTGACCCTCGGCGCGCTCGTGGCGATCCTGATGGGGCTGGCGGTGTCGCGGTTGTCGACCGTGATCATCTACATCGTGCTCGCGATGTTCTTCGCGCTCGGCCTGGATCCGCTCGTGCGCCGGCTCGTCCGCCACAACCTGTCGCGCGCGTGGAGCATCGTCATCGTCTACACCGGCTTCGCGGTGGTGCTCGTCGGGGTGTCCTGGCTCATCATCCCGACGGTCGTGGCGCAGGTCGGCTCGTTCGTCCGCGACATTCCGACGATCATCGCGAACTTCCAGGGCTCGGACACCTACGCGTGGCTGCAGAGCCACTTCGGCGACCAGGTCGGCACCGTCGTGCAGCAGATCCAGAAGTTCCTCACGGATCCGGCGAACCTCGCCGCGATCGGCGGCGGCGTCGTGCAGGTGGGGCTGACGATCGGCACGACGATCTCGGGATTGATCATCATCCTGGTGCTGAGCCTGTACTTCCTCGCGTCGCTGCCGACGACCACGCAGACGCTCACGCGGCTCGCTCCGGCACGCAACCGCACCCGGGTCGCGTCGATCACCGAGCAGATCACCACGTCGATCGGCGGATACCTCGGAGGGATGGTCGTGCTGGCGCTGGTCAACTCGATTGTCGCGTTCGTGCTGTACCTCGCGCTCGGGCTGCCGTTCCCGCTGCTGATGGCGGTGGTGGCGTTCGCTGTCACGCTGATCCCGCTGGTGGGGTCGGTGCTGTTCTGGATCACCGGGTCGCTCATCGCGCTGTTCGCGAGTCCCGTCGGCGCGCTCGTGTTCGCGATCATCTACCTCGCCTACATGCAGATCGAGGCATACGTTCTGACGCCGCGCGTCATGAAGAAGGCGGTGTCGGTGCCGGGCGCCCTGGTGGTGATCGGCGCACTGGTCGGCGGCACCCTGCTCGGCCTGCTCGGGGCTCTCGTGGCGATCCCGGTCACGGCGTCGATCCTGCTGATCATCGCGCAGGTCGTGATCCCGCGGCAGGACGCGAAGGTGTAGGCGTTACCCGTCCCGCCATGCCGCATCGATGGGCCGAGACGACGGATCCGGGCGGCAATCATGTCGGCTGTGGGTGCCGGCGCGGCTTCGTCGGGTCAGCGGATCGGCAGCAGGCAGGTCGGCGAGGGCACCGCGGTGCGGTGCCGCACCCGGCCGGGCACCCCGGTGCGCTGGTCGAGTGTGTGCGAGACCACGTCGTCGGAGCGCTGGCCCGCGGCCAGCAGCGTGTCCCGCACCACGACGTGGTGGCGCGGCCAGTCCACGCCCGCCTCGGCGAGCGCGAGCGGCTGCAGCTGCGCGCCGGCGCCGCGCACGCGCAGGACGGCGATGGTGTTCGACCCGCGCACGCCGGCGTACAGAACCTCGCCGTCGCGGGATGCCGTCAGCTCGGCCGCCGTGTCGCCGTCCAGGAGCGCCGGGCTGAGCCGGGTGCCGGCGACGATCCGCCAGCTGCCCGCGGCATCCGGCGCCAAGGCGAACAGCTCGCACGAGAGCTCGGTGACCAGGAACAGGTGACCGCTGGGATGCCACAGCAGGTGGCGCGGTCCGCTTCCGCGCGGCAGGACGACCTCACCTACCGGCCGCAGCGCGCCGCGCCCGGCGCGCCAGAACCGCACGAGGTCCAGTCCCATGTCCGTCGTGGCGACCAGCCCGCCCGGCAGGAACGCCGCGGCGTGCGCCCGCGAGACCCTGGCATCCGGATCCTCCGCCGGCTCGTCCCCGGCCTGCTCCCCGGTCGGCTCATCCTCGCGAGAGAGGGCGGAGAGATCGACGGCGCCCGCGAGCAGCGCCGGGTCCGCGCCGGCGAGGGGGTCGGGCTCCGCGTACGGGTCGACCGCGGCCGGCGCGAGCGACGGCGCGGCGGGCCGACCCGTGGCATCCAGCGCCATCCGCACGACGCGGCCGTCGCCCCAGCACGCGGCGACAAGGGATGCCCCGTCCGGCGCCACAGCGACGTGGCACACCAGCGCGCCCGCCGCGACCGGCTCGCCCAACCGCGCATACGAGCTCTCGCCGGTGCGGGCGAACGCCTGCACTGCGCCGGTGCCTTCGAGCGCCGCGTATACGACATCCAGCGTCGGATGCGCGGCGAGCCACGACGGCGATCCGGCGGTGGCGACGACATCCCCCGCGAAGCCGAGCGGGCCGCCGGCGAGCACGGCGTCCGCGGCGCCGGCCACGAGCATCCCGATGCCCGTCGCGGCACCGTCCATGTCGGCCGTGTACCCGCCGGTGAGAAACAGCATGCGCCGCGTCAGACGAGGTCGTGGCGCACGATGACGGCGTCGCGCGCAGCGCCGACGCCGATCACGGAGATACGCGTGCCGCTGATCGCCTCGAGCGCGAGCACGTACTCCTGCGCGGTCTGCGGCAGGTCCTCGAACGTGCGCGCGGTCGAGATGTCCTCGCTCCAGCCGGGGAGGTTCTCGTAGATCGGGGTGGCGTGGTGGAAGTCCGTCTGGTTGACCGGCACCTCATCGAACCGCTGCCCGTCGATGTCGTACGCGACGCACACCGGGATCTGCTCGAGCCCGGTGAGGATGTCGAGCTTGGTCAGCACGAGGTCGGTGACGCCGTTGATCCGCGTCGCGTACCGCGTGATTGGCGCGTCGTACCAGCCGACCCGGCGCGGCCGGCCGGTGGTCGTGCCGAATTCGAAGCCGCGCGAGCGCAGCCAGTCGCCGGACTCGTCGAACAGCTCGGTGGGGAACGGCCCCGATCCCACCCGCGTCGTGTACGCCTTGACGATGCCGACGATCCGGTCCAGCCGGTTCGGACCCACGCCCGAGCCGGTGGCCGCGCCGCCGGCTGTCGCCGACGACGACGTGACGAACGGGTAGGTGCCGTGGTCGATGTCGAGCATCGTGGCCTGGCCGCCCTCGAACACGACGACGTCGCCGGCGTCCAGCGCGTCGTTCAGCAGCAGGCCGGTGTCGGCGACCATCGGGCGCAGCCGCTCGGTGTACGACAGCAGGTCCTCGAGGACCTCCTCGCACGCAATCGCGCGGCGGTTGAAGACCTTCACCAGCAGGTGGTTCTTCTGGTCGAGCGCGCCCTCGATCTTCTGCCGCAGGATGTTCTCGTCGAACAGGTCCTGCACGCGGATGCCGACCCGGTTGATCTTGTCGGCATACGTGGGCCCGATCCCCCGCCCGGTCGTGCCGATCTGCCGCTTGCCGAGGAATCGCTCGGTGACCTTGTCGAGCGTGCGGTGGTACTGCGTGATGATGTGCGCGTTTGCGCTCACGCGCAGCCGCGAGACATCCACCCCCCGCGCCGACAGCGCCTCCAGCTCGCTGAACAGCACCTCGAGGTCGACGACGACGCCGTTGCCGATCACCGGCGTGACGCCGGGGGTGAGGATGCCGCTGGGCAGCAGGTGCAGCGCGTACTTCTCGTCGCCGACCACGACCGTGTGGCCCGCGTTGTTGCCGCCGTTGAATTTCACGACCCAGTCGGTGCGGTCGCCGAGCAGGTCGGTGGCCTTGCCCTTGCCCTCGTCCCCCCATTGGACTCCGACGATGACGATTCCTGGCACGAGAGGACCCCCGGGTTGTGTGCGGAACGGGTTACGCCCCATCCTATCGAGCGCGCCTGCACCCCGCCCGGGAGGCCGCGCGAGGGCCCGGCACGCCGCATCCTCGGCCCAGGCGAGGGGATCGGCCGGAGCGAGGGCCGGATGCCACAAGAACACCCTCGCCTCGGCCAATCTCCTCGGCCCGGCCGAGGGCGGGCCGGCGGGTTGTCCTCGGCCCGGGCGCGGGATGCCGCGGCCCGGTCATCGGGCGGAAGCGGCATCCCTCTCTTTGTAAGCTTTAGGCATGTCCAAGGTCCTCCAGTCCCTGCCCGTCGGCGAGCGCGTCGGCATCGCCTTCTCGGGGGGCCTCGACACCTCCGTCGCCGTCGCATGGATGCGCGACAGGGGCGCGGTCCCCTGCACGTACACCGGCGACCTCGGCCAGCCCGACGAAACCGACATCGACGCGATCCCGGGGCGCGCCGCGCAGTACGGCGCCGAGGTGTCGCGCCTGGTCGACTGCAAGCGCGCGCTCGTGGAGGAGGGATTCGGGGCGCTCGCGTGCGGGGCGTTCCACATCCGCTCCGCCGGCCGCACGTACTTCAACACGACGCCGATCGGGCGCGCCGTGACCGGGACGCTGCTGGTGCGGGCGATGAAGGACGACGGCGTGGACATCTGGGGCGACGGCTCCACCTACAAGGGCAACGACATCGAGCGGTTCTACCGCTATGGGCTGCTGGCCAATCCCGCGCTGCGCATCTACAAGCCGTGGCTCGACCCGGACTTCGTCGGCGAGCTCGGCGGCCGCGCCGAGATGTCGGCCTGGCTCGTCGAGCACGGCTTCCCGTACCGCGACTCGGCCGAGAAGGCATATTCCACGGACGCGAACATCTGGGGCGCCACGCACGAGGCGAAGACGCTCGAGCACCTGGACGTCTCGCTGGAGACCGTCGAGCCGATCATGGGCGTGCGGTTCTGGGACCCCGCCGTCGAGATCACGACCGAGGATGTCACGGTCACGTTCGCCGAGGGCCGTCCGATCGCGCTGAACGGCGCCGGGTTCGACGACCCGGTCGCCCTGGTCCTGGAGGCCAACCGGATCGGCGGCCGGCACGGCCTGGGCATGAGCGACCAGATCGAGAACCGGATCATCGAGGCGAAGTCCCGCGGCATCTACGAGGCCCCGGGCATGGCGCTGCTGTTCATCGCGTACGAGCGGCTGGTCAACAGCATCCTCAACGAGGACACCCTCGCGACCTACCACGAGCAGGGCCGGCGCCTGGGCCGGCTGATGTACGAGGGGCGCTGGCTCGAGCCGCAGGCGCTCATGCTGCGCGAATCGATCCAGAAGTGGGTCGGGTCCTCGATCACGGGCACGGTCACGCTGCGCCTGCGCCGGGGCGAGGACTACACGATCCTGGACACCGTCGCGACCGGGATGTCGTACGCCCCTGAGAAACTGTCGATGGAGCGGGTCGGGGATGCCGCGTTCGGCCCGACCGACCGGATCGGCCAGCTCACGATGCGCAACCTCGACATCGCCGACTCCCGCGCGCGCCTCGAGCAGTACGCCGCGAAGGGACTGATCGGCGGGGCGACCGGCGATCTCGTGGGCCGGCTCGAGCAGGGCGCGGCGGCCGAGATCACCGAGGGCCGTCTCACGACGCAGGAGGCGGCGGCCGTGGACGAGGCCGTCGAGGGCGCGGCGTTCGACGCCGGCACCGACTGAGACGCGGCAACGGCACGCTGCACGAGCGAGCATCCGACCGGAGCGACGGTGGGAGGGGCCAGGCAGGCACCCTCGACCCTCCCACCGTGCCGGAGGACCCGTGGCATCCGCCCCCGCGGATCCCACGTAACCCTGCCGCCAACGTAGCAGTTCCCACCCCCAAATGAGAAGGGTCTCATTTCAGGGACGTGCATCCATCCACAGACCCCCGGGGACCGGTTCGGGTTCGCACAGGCCAGAGGATACGATGCGGGGACGCCGCGCGCCCTGCCGGCACGTCCACGAAAGACCGAGCAATGCCGCGACGCCCGCACCGGCACACGCCGTCAGCATCACGGATCCCGGCGCGTGCATCGCGCGGCCGCCGGATCGCGATGACGGCGTACGGCGTCGTCGCGGGGCTCGTCACTATCGCGCTGATCGCCGCCGGGCTCGTCGTGTTCACGATCCAGCGCTCGTTTCCGCAGCTGGACGGGACCGTGACAACGCCGGGCCTGCACGCGGCCGTCACTGTCCTGCGGGATGACCGCGGCATCCCGACGATCACAGCGGACGACACGCACGACCTTTTCTTCGCGCAGGGCTACGTGCATGCGCAGGACCGGTTCTGGGAGATGGACTTCCGCCGGCATGTGACGAGCGGGCGGCTGTCGGAGCTATTCGGCGCCTCGCAGCTGGGCACCGACAGGTTCCTGCGGACGCTCGGCTGGCGGGCGGTGGCCGAGAAGGAGGTCGACCTGCTCTCCGCCTCCGCGAAGGCGTACTACCAGGCGTACGCGGACGGCGTGAACGCGTATCTGAAGGGCCACGACGGCGCCGCCGCGTCGCTGGAGTACGCGATCCTCGGGCTGCAGAATCCGGACTATCGCATTCAGAAGTGGACGATCGCCGACTCGCTGGCGTGGCTGAAGGCGATGGCCTGGGACCTCCGGGCGAACCTCGGTGCGGAGATCGACCGGGCCCTGCTGGCATCCCACTACACCGGCGCGCAGATCGACGAGCTGTTCCCCGCCTACCCGTTCGAGCGCAACCCCGTGATAGTGCCGACGCTGACGACCGACCCTCCACCGGCGCAGGAGTCCGCCGTGCGGCCCGCGGCGATCCAGTGGTCGAGCGTCGACGGCGTGATCGAGGCGGCGAGCGCCCTGCTCGGCGATGTCGGCGAGGGGATCGGCTCGAACTCGTGGGTCGTGTCCGGGGATCTGACCGCGTCCGGCAAGCCGCTGCTGGCGAACGACCCGCACCTGGGCGCGGCGATGCCGAGCATCTGGCACCAGGTGGGCCTGACCTGCCGCACCGTGTCCGAGGAGTGCCCGTTCGACGTCGCGGGCTTCGGCTTCTCGGGGGTCCCCGGCGTGATCATCGGGCACAACCGGAAGATCGCGTGGGGATTCACGAACCTCGCGACCGATGTCACGGACCTGTACCTCGAGAAGGTCCAGGGCGACCGGTACTGGCGCGACGGGAAGCTCGTGCCGCTGCAGATACGGCACGAGACGATCACGGTTGCCGGTGGGAGGGATATCGACCTCGAGATCCGTGCGACGGACAACGGCCCGCTCGTGTCCGGCTCGGGCGACTACGCGGCGATCGCCGCGGATCCCCGCACGACCGCCGGGGGGACGGTCGGGCCGCCGGCCGGGGCGCCCCAGGGCGAGACCGCGGTGGCGCTGAAGTGGACGGCGCTGACCCCGGGAACCACCGCCGAGGCCATCTTCACTCTTGACGCCGCCTCGGACTTCGCCGGGTTCCGCGCCGCGGCGGCGCAATTCGACGTGCCCGCGCAGAACCTCGTCTACGCCGATGTGGACGGCAACATCGGGTATCAGGCACCGGGGAAGCTTCCGATCCGCGGCAAGGGCGACGGGCGGATGCCGCAGCCTGGCTGGGACTCCGCCTACGGCTGGAAGGGCTTCATCCCGTTCGACCGGCTGCCGGTGTCATACAACCCCGCGTCGGGGTACATCGTCACCGCGAACAACGCGATCGTGGGCGCGGACTACCCGTACCCGCTCACCGAGGACTGGGACTACGGCTGGCGTGCGGCGCGCATCGTCGACCTGATCGAGCGGACCTCGGCATCCCGCAAGCTCACAGTGGAGGACATGCACCGCATCCAGGGCGACACCGGGTTCTGGATGGGCAAGAAGCTCATCGCGGCGTACAACGGTGTCGCCGTCGACGATGCCCGCGTGCGCGGCGCGCTGCAGCTGTTCGACCGGTGGGACGGCCGCAACGACGCGGACTCGGCCGCCGCCGCCTACGCGAACGTGGTCTGGGACGAGCTCGTCCAGGACCTGTTCACGCGCCGCGACGCGCCGGTGCCGGTGACCGGCCAGGATCGCCTGTTCCTCGTCGTGGACACCCTGCTGCGCACCCCGGAATCGCCGTGGTGGACGAACGAGCTGATCGGCGTGAGCGGCATGCACGAGATGCTCACCACGGCCGCCACCGACGCGTACCACCGGCTCGCCGCGCTGCAGGGCGCGCGGCCGGAGAGCTGGTCGTGGGGGCGACTGCACACGCTGACCCTGACAAGCGGCACGTTCGGCTCCTCGGGCATCGCGCCGATCGAGTGGCTCTTCAACCGCGGGCCCGGGCCGGTTGGCGGTGGGTCGAGCGTCGTGGATGCCACGGGATGGCTGATCGGCAAGGGCTTCGACGTCGAGACCGTGCCGTCGATGCGCATGGTCGTCGACCTGTCGGACCTGGACGCGTCGACATGGAACAACCTGACCGGCCAGAGCGGACACGCGTTCCACCCGAACTACGACGACCAGGTCGCGGCGTGGCAGCATGTGCGGCCGCTGCCGTGGCCGTTCTCCGCGATGGCCGTGCAGGCCGAGGCGACGCACCGGCTCGTGCTGACCCCTTCCCGTCCCTCAGCGGCTTCGGCGGGAATCGCCGTCCCTCGTGGTCGCATCCCGGCGCCGGCGCGACACGACGGGACGGCGACTCGGGGATGGGCTCAGCCTCCCGCGGCCGGGCTCCCCGCCGTGCCGGGCGGCCATGCATCCGGGATGCCGCCGGACGGCGTCGCAGGGATCACCGCCTGAAGCGGGGTCATCCCCCGCCACGCGCCCTCTCCGCGGAAAAGGAACAGCACCGAGGACCTGTTTCCGACGGCATCCTGGAACGGGTCCCCGTCCGGGTACGGGTCTTGGCCGCCGCAGCCGACCGGGGTCGACAGCACGCGGATGCTGGCCTCCCCCGATCCCTTCACCCAGCGCTCGACGTCGACCGTCCACGCGTGCGCGTCGGTGCCGAGCACCTTCCCGCTGCCGGTGCGGGTCGTGACGTGACCGACCACGACGGCCGTGGCATCCGCCGTCGCGTCAGCGGGAGTGTCGTAGGCCACCCAGCTGGCGCATCCGACGGACTGCGTGAACGGAAAGCCCGAGCACGCCGCCAGCATCGCCGCCACAATCGCGCCGACCGCGAGCATCCCGGCTCCCCGCCTCATGGTCCGAGTGTGCGGAATCCGCCGCACGAAACCCCGCCTCGTTACCGGACCGTTATCACCAAACGGCCAGGAACCTCGGATGTCCCGTCCAGAAACCCCTCATACGGTGTACCGGTCCGCCCGAAGGCGCCCGAGCCGGATCCGCGGATGTCTCGGTTCGATCCGCGTGGTCGAGCGGCTTCAGCATGCACGAATACCCCGTTTCGCGGGGTTGCAGCCGTGCCGGGACGACCAGCCCGTCCGGTCGCACACGCTGAATGCGGCCGCAGGCAGACGGGACAGCACGACCATCGGAGCCCCGTGCGCCTTCGCACCCTCACCCTCTCCCAGAAGTCCCTCGTCGCGGCGATCAGCGCCGCCCTCGCGCTCGGCGTCTTCGCCGTCCCGGCCGCGGCCGCGGGGCACGAGCGATCCGGCTCCGAGCCTGCCGCCAGCGTGCACATGCTGCGCCCCATCGACCAGGATGCCGCGTACTTCGCGAGCGTCGCCCAGGGCACGGCACGGCTCGCCCACGGCAAGGTGAGCACGGCGAGCATCGACCTCCAGCTCGCCCTCGCCGCCCAGTCCAACGAGCTCTCGGTCGAGACCGCACGGACGGTGACCGTCCGACTGCGCGAGGCGACGACATCCGTTGCGGCGCAGGTCGTGCATTACGACAAGGAGCAGGCGCGCAAGGCCGCGGTGAAGAAGGCCGCCGCCGAACGGGCCCGCAAGGCCGCCCTCGAGCGCGCCCGCAAGGCCGCAGCCGCCGCCAAGGCGAAGCAGCACGCGCAGGCCCGCGCCGCATCGCCGGCATCCACGGGCTCATCCGCACCGGCCGCAACCGGCGACAACTCGCCGGCGGCGGCCCGCACGTACGCGAGGAGCCTGATGGCCAGCAAGTACGGCTGGGGCGCCGACCAGTTCTCGTGCCTGAACTCGCTGTGGAACCGCGAATCGGGATGGCGCGTGCACGCCGCGAACCCGAGCGGCGCGTACGGCATCCCGCAGGCGCTGCCCGGCTCGAAGATGGGCGCCGGCTGGCAGAACAGCGCGCGCGTGCAGGTCGCGTGGGGCCTCGGCTACATCAAGAGCCGCTACGGCACCCCCTGCGGCGCCTGGAGCCACTCCCAGTCCACCGGCTGGTACTGACCGGCGACTTCCCGCACGCCCTGACGCCGAGAGTGCATCTGACGGACGAGGGTGCGGCATTTTCCCGCTCCTTCGTCCGTCAGATGCACTTTCGCGGGTAGCGGCGGGGGATGCTGCGGGGGCTCAGGGGTCGCGAGAGTCGGCGTCGCGGAGCTCGTCGACCACGAGCGATGCCCGGTCGACGCGTCCGTTGCGGTAGGCCTGCCGGCCCACCATGTGCGCGGCCAGCGGCGCGGTGGCGAGCTGGATGACGACCACCGGCACGAGGAACGCCGTCACCGGCCACGAGCGCAGCGCCAGCGCTATCGCCAAGCAGATCAGCATGAGCCCGAGCACCTGCGGCTTGGTGGCGGCGTGCAGCCGCGTCGGCACGTCCGTGAACCGGGCGACCCCGATCGCCGCCGTCAGGCACAGCAACGCGCCCACGAGCAGCAGAATCAGGGCGACGGCATCCAGCACGGCACTCATCCCTGCTCCTTCCGCGCGACGAACCGGGCGATCGTGACCGAGGAGAACACGCCCACGGCGGCGATGATCAGCAGCACCGGCAGGCTCTGCGTGTGGTGGCGGATCACCATGTCGGCACCGACGACGCACAGCACCTCGGTCAGCAGCACGTCCGCGGCGACGGCGCGGTCGAGGATCGAGGGCCCGCGGACGATGCGCCACAGCGTCACCAGCGCAGCCACCGCGAACACCGCGTAGATCACCCATACCAGCCAGCTCATCGCGCACCCCCGTCCGCCCGCTCCACCTGCTGCACCTGCGCGCGGGAACCGACGGCGCGCACGATGCGCTGCTCCCAGTGCAGCACGCTCCGCCGGTGCCTCTCGACATCTTCCATGGACCGAACCCCGATGAAATGCAGGTAGATGATGCGGCGGTCGCGATCGGTGTGCACGACGAGGGACCCGGGGATGAGGGAGGCCGTGACGCCGACGTGCGTCATGATCAGGTCGTCGTCGGTCCGCAGCGCGACGGCGATGATCGCCGCCCCCGGCTGGCGGCGCCAGTCGATGGCCTGCCACGCGACCGTGAGCGAGCTGACAGTCACGGCGGCGAGGAACTCGACGACGTAGACCAGCCCCCACCACAGGTTGATCCGCCCCGACAGCTCGGCGGGCGGCAGCCGGAAGACCCGCGTGACGACGAGGGCGACCACGACGCCGGTCACGAACGCCAGCACCGTGAACTGGCCCCACAGCAGCATCCACAGCGCTATCAGCCACACGAAGAACGGCAGCTGGCGCCACAGCGTCTTCAGCGCGGTCATTGCCCCGCCTCCTCGTGCAGCTGTTGCAGGTGCACGGGCTGCGAGATGCCGGTGCCGATGCGTGCGCACAGGTCGTAGAGAGGGCCCGCGAACACCGTGAGCGCTATCGTCGCGGCCACCATGCCGGCGGTCGCGGCGGTCATGATGCGCGGGATGACGCGGCGTTCGCTCTGCTCACCGGCCGCCGGCGCCCCCTTGAGGTACGCGACCCGGTCCAGGGTCTCCAGCTCGGCCTCGTCGGGCTCGTCGTCCTCTCGCCAGAACGACAGGTTCCACGCCCGCATCAGCGCGTACAGGGTCAGCAGGGAGGTGAGGATGCCGCCGGCGATCAATACGATCATCAGCGGTGTGCCCACCCGGGCCGCCGCCTCGAACAGCGCGTACTTGCCGATGAAGCCCGAGAACGGGGGCAGCCCGCCGAGGTTGATGGCCGGGATGAAGAACAGGACCGCGATCAGCGGGGCCGCCCGCATCAGCCCCTTCACCTTGAGGATCGACGTCGAGCCCGCGCGCCGCTCGATCAGGCCCACCGCGAGGAACAGGGTCGTCTGCACGACGATGTGGTGGACGATGTAGTAGGCCACCGCGCCGAGGCCGGCCGGGGTCGCTATTGCGATCCCGAAGACCATGTAGCCGATGTGGCTGACCAGCGTGAACGACAGGATCCGCTTCAGCTCGGCCTGTGCGAGCGCGCCGAGGATGCCGATCACCATCGTCGCCAGTCCCACGATCAGCAGCAGGGTGTTCACGTCGCTGGTGGGGAACAGCTGCGTCTCGGTGCGGATCATCGCGTACACGCCGACCTTCGTGAGCAGGCCCGCGAACACCGCGGTGACCGGGGCGGGCGCCGTGGGGTACGAGTCCGGCAGCCAGAACGACAGCGGGAACACGGCGGCCTTGATCGCGAACGCGATCAGCAGCATGAGGTGCAGGACCAGCTGCGTGGACGGCGGCAGCTGTCCGATGCGCTCGGCGATCTGGGCCATGTTGACGGTGCCGAGCGCGGCATAGATCATCGCTATCGCCGCAAGGAACAGGATCGACGATACGAGCGAGACGACGATGTAGACGACGCCGGTGCGGATGCGCGACTCAGTGCCGCCCAGGGTGATCAGCACGTACGACGCCACGAGCAGGATCTCGAATCCGACGTACAGGTTGAACAGATCGCCGGCGATGAACGCGTTGAAGATCCCCGCCGACAGCACGAGATACGTGGGGTGGAAGATCGACACCGGCGTGTCGTCGTCCCCGTCCGCGGCGCCCTGTCCGACCGAGAACAGCAGCACCGCCAGCAGCACGACCGCCGACACCCCGACCAGCAGCGCCGAGAGACGGTCCACGTACAGGACGATGCCGGACGGGATCGGCCAGCCGCCCACCGATACCGCCAGCGGCATGTCCGCGCCGTCCACCGCGACGAGCAGGATCGCGGCGATCACGAGCACCGCCGACAGGGTGACGACGGATGCCGCGACCTGCACCCGGCGGCGACGGCCGGCCACGAGCGTCACCGCCGCGCCCAGCAGCGGCAGCGTCACCACGAGCGGGATCAGCGCGTTCATCGGCCGTCCCCTCGATCCACCGGCGCGTCGTCGTCGATCGCGGGGTGGTCGCGATGGCGGAGCACCGTGATCGGCGACGTCGTGGTGTCGAGGAAGTCGGTGGTGATCGCATCGTCGGCGTCCTCGAGCTCGACCTCGTCGTCCAGGGCGTCCTCCTCGGCATCGTGGTCGACGCCGCGCAGCGCGACATCCTCTTCGTCGTCCGTGACGGTGTCGGCCTGCCCCAGCTGCCAGGAGCGGTAGATGAGGGCGAGCAGGAACGCGGAGACCGCGAACGTGATGACGATGGCGGTGAGCGTCAACGCCTGCGGCAGCGGGTCGCTCATGTCGCTCTTGTCGACCTCGCCGAAGAACGGCGCCAGGCCCGGTGCGCCCATCGCGATCAGCAGCAGCAGGTTCGTGGCATTGCCCAGCAGCAGGAAGCCGATCAGCACGCGGGTGAGGCTGCGCTCGAGCATCGCGTAGACGCCGCAGGCGAACAGCACCGCCATCACGGCGATGAGCACCCCGCTGACCGTCATGCGCGTGCCCCCTGCGCCCGCTCCTCGTGCAGCTGCCGGTCCACTTCGGCGCCGAGGCTGCGCAGCACGTCCAGGACGAGACCGATCACCACGAGGTACACACCCACGTCGAAGATCGTCGACGTCACGAACTCGAGGTGCCCGAGCACCGGGATGTCGGCGGTCAGCACCGCGCTGGTCAGCGGCGCCGCACCGAGGAACACCGGGATCACCGCGCACGCGACGGCCAGCGCCATTCCGGCGCCCAGTAGCCGCCCGGCATCCGCGGGGGCGGCGGCGCCGAGCTCGTAGCGTCCGCCCGCGATGTACCGCATGACCAGCGCCATGCCCGCCACCAGTCCCCCGGCGAACCCGCCGCCGGGAAGGTTGTGCCCGGCGAACAGCAGGTACAGCGAGGCGACGATGATCGTGTGGAACAGGACGCGCACTATCACCTCGAGCATGATCGAGCGCTCCCCCGCCCGCACCCGCCGGCCGCCGACGAGCCAGGCACGGCGCCCGCGCGAATGCTCGGTCTGCCGGCGCAGTCCGTCGTCGGTCTCGATGAGCAGGCGGCGGCTGCGCCCGACGTCCGCGGGCAGCGCCGACAGCGACGAGAGCAGGTCGGCGCGGTGCGTCACGAAGACGAGGGATGCCACGCCCGTCGCGGCGAGGATCAGGACGGACAGCTCGCCCATCGTGTCCCAGCCGCGCAGATCGACAAGCGCGACGTTCACCACGTTCCTGCCGTGCCCGAGCTCGTATGCGAGCTCGGGGAAGTTCGCCGAGACCGCGACCGCCTCGCGTGCCCCCGTCGCGACGACGGCGATCGCGGCCATCGTCACGCCGACGGCGGCGCCCAGCACGGCCCGGCCGACGCGCCACACAGAGCGGTTGTGCGCGCCCATCCGCGACGTGAGCCGCCGCAGCACGAGCGCGAACGCCACCATCGTCACGGTCTCCACGAGCACCTGCGTGAGAGCGAGGTCGGGGGCGCCGCTGGTCGCGAACAGCACGACCATGCCGAGCCCGGTCGCCGAGACCAGCACTATCCCCGTGTACCGCTTGCGCGCGCGGACGGCGACCAGCGCGGCGCCGATCATGAGCGGCGCCGCGAACAGCTGCGCCGGCGACTGCCAGGCGTCCAGCTGAGCGCGCCACGCCGGGCTCGCGACGAGTACGGTGCCCTCGGCGACGACGAAGACGACGAAGATGGTGCCGACGTAGATCGGCAGCGAGCCGCGCTGCGTCACGCGGGTGACCATGACCGACAGCCGGGCGATGCCCCGCAGCGCCCGGTTGTACGCCTCCGCGGCTGTGAACGGCAGCACCCGGGCGCGGGCGTCCCAGCGGACGGCGAGCCCGCCGGCGAACACGAGCGCCCCCACGGCGAGGGTGCCCAGCGAGATCCACAGCGGGATGCCGACGCCGTGCCAGAGCGCGAGGTGCGCGTGCGCCGCCGGCGCGATGCCGCCGGTGGCGTCCGGGAGGGTGTCGGCGTAGCGCGCGGCGAACGGGTCGATCCCGTTGATCACCACTCCCGCGACCACGGTGAGGCCCGCCAGCACGACCGGTCCGGCCAGGAAGCCGGCGGGCGGGCGCGGCCATGCCGTATCCGGAATATACCGATCCTGGCCGCCCGGGTCGGCGCGCTTGCGCCAGAAGGCGCCCCACACGAAGCGGGCGCCGTAGGCGGCCGTGAGCACGGAGCCCAGCACGACGCCGATCAGCGCGACGATCCCCCATCCGGCACCGCCCGCGGCCTCGTGCAGGAGCGCGTCGAGCACCCCTTCTTTCGCGGCGAACCCGATCGTGGGGATGACGCCGACCATCGAGCACACTGCCAGGATCGCGAACGTCGCGAGGACCGGCGTCTGCCGGCCGACGCCGCTGAGTTCGCGGATGTCGCGGGTGGACAGCTGGCGGTCGATGACGCCGACGACGAGGAACAGGCTCGACTTGAACAGGGCGTGGCTGATCAACAGAGCGAGGCTCGCGAGTGCGACATTGCGCACGCCATAGCCGAGCACGGCCGTCAGGAATCCGAGTTGGCTGACGGTGCCGAACGCGAGGATGCGCTTGAGGTCGGTCTCGCGCAGCGCCTGGATGCCGCCGAGCAGCATCGTGAAGATCCCGAGCGCGATCAGGATCGGCCGCCAGGGGCCCGAAGTCGCGAACGCCGGGGCGAGCCGCGCGATCAGGTAGATGCCCGCCTTCACCATGGCGGCCGCGTGCAGGTAGGCGCTCACCGGGGTGGGCGCGGCCATCGCGCCGGGCAGCCAGAAGTGGAAGGGGAAGATCGCGGACTTGCTCAGCGCCCCCATCAGGATCAGCACTATCGCGGCATCCACGATCGGGCCGGTGGGGCGGTCCGCGATGATGCCGGACAGACTCGTGGTGCCGTCGGCGACCACGAGCAGCACGACGCCGACGAGCATGACGAGGCCGCCGACGGTCGTGACAAGCAGCGCCTGCAGGGCCGAACGGCGGCTCGCCCCGCGGCGGTGGTAGAACCCGATCAGCAGGTAGCTGAGGACGCTGGTGATCTCCCACAGCATCACGAGCACCACCATGTCGTCGATCAGGACGAGGCCGTACATGGCTCCCGCGAAGCCGAGCAGCACGGCGGCGAATTGCGGGATGCCGTCGAGGGACGCGCCGGCGAAGTACCACCGGCAGTACAGGAGCACCACCGCGCCGACACCGGTGACGATCAGCGCCATGAGCCAGCCCAGCGCGTCCATCCGCATCGTGAGCCGGATGCCCAGGCTCGGCATCCATTCGTATGCCTCAGTTGGAATGCTCCCGGCGAGCACCGCCGGCGCCTGGAGCGCCGCGTGCACGAGCGCAATCGCCGGCAGCGCCGCCGCCGCGTAGAACGCGCGTGGCCCCGCAATGCGCACCAGCCACGGCAGGAGCAGCGGCGACAGCGCGAACGCGGCGAGGAGGATCAGCACGGGCTCGGCCTCCTCGCGGTTGGGGGTCAGCGTCCCATTCTAGTTTCCGCGGGCCCCTCCTCCCGGACGGAATTCGTCGGGCGTCAGGCCGGCGCGGAGGTGTTGCCCGGGCGGAACGTGCACGTGAACCGGAAGGAGGCTGCCGCGCGGTCCTCGAGCATGGCGGCCACCGCCTGCCCGGCGGCCCGGCCCTTGTCGGCGGCGGGCTGGACCATCGTGGTCAGCTCGTACGGGGCGAGGCCATCGACGCTGATGCCGTCGAACCCGGTGACCGTGACATCCTGCGGCACCCGCAGCCCGGCCTCCTCCGCCGCGCGGATCACGCCGGCAGCGAGAAGGTCGCTCTGCGCGACGACGGCGGTCGGCCGAGCGGCCGGGTCGCCGAGCAGCACCCGTCCCGCAATGAGCCCCTCGTCGATCGAGCTGCCCCCGGCCGCGAACGCCGGGGCCTGGGGATAGACGTCGCGGAAGCCGTTCAGGCGGTCCTGCGTGACATCCACCGTGATCGCGTCGTCGGAGTGGAGCCACCCGCGTTCACCGGTCGCGTCGCGCGGCAGCGTCACGGCGGCGACGCGCTCGTGTCCGAGCGAGCGCACATGCCGGGCTATCTGGCCCTGCGCCTCACGGTTGTCGAGCCCTATCTGCGGCACGCCCTCCCCCGCGTCGCCCTCGATCACCACGACCGGGATGCCGCGCCCGTGCAGGATCGCCAGGCTGTCGCGCATCCGCGGATTGCAGCCGACGAGCACCGCGGCATCCAGCGGCGCCGACACGAGCGTGGGCTCGCGGTCTTCGTCGTCGCGCAGGAGCAGCAAGGCGGCGCCGAGCGATGCCACACCGTCCGCGATGCCGTCCATCATCAGCCGGGTGACCGGGTCCAGGAACACCGTGCCCAGCGGCCCCTGGAACACGACCCCGACGATGCCACTGCGCCCGCGGCGCAGTGACGCGGCCCGCGGGTCCGGCCCGGTGTAGCCGAGCTCCGCCGCCGCGGCGAGCACGCGGGCCCGGGCGGCATCGGACACCGGCGTCTTGCCGCTGAACACGACGGACGCCGTCGACGACGCCACGCCGGCGGCGCGGGCGACGTCGGCGAGCGTGGCTCTGCGAGAGGTCATCGCCTCGATGCTACCGGTCAGGCGCTCGATTTCGAATCGATTCGATACACTGAGCGGGTGGACCTCGCCCTCACTCACGCGCAGCTCGTGCGCTGGCGCACCGCGATCTTCGCGATCTTCACCGCCAGTGGCCTCAGCATCGCGACGTGGTCCTCGCGCGTGCCCGCGATCCGCGACGCGCTGCAGATAAGCCGCACGGATGTCGGCTTGATGCTCCTGGTCGGCGGCGTGGCATCCATCCTCGGACTGTCGATGAGCTCGATCTTCCTCGCCCGCTGGGGGGCGCGACGCGCGATGCTGACGATGATGGCCACGTTCGCGACCGGCGTCGCCGTGATCGGCGTCGGCACCGACATCCTGCACTCGTGGCCGGTCGTGACCGCGGGGCTCGTGCTGTGGGGGTTCGGGAATGGGTGCCTGGACGTCATGATGAACGTCGAGGGCGCCGCGATCGAGAAGCATGTGGGCAAGACGCTCCTGCCGCTGTTCCACGCGTTCTTCAGCTTCGGCACGGTGATCGGCGCGGGCCTGGGCGCGGGCGCGATAGCCCTTGGCATGGCCCCGGGCACGCACCTGCCGATCGTCGCCCTCATCATCGTCGTCGTGGCGGTGGTCGCCATCGCGAACGTGCCCCGGCGCGAGGCCGCGATGGACGCCCCGGATGCCGCCGCACAGCGGGTCGGCTGGCGCGAACGCCTGCACGTGGCGCTGTCGGCATGGCGCGAGCCGCGCACGTACGCGCTCGGCCTCATCATGCTCGGCATGGCGTTCGCCGAAGGGGGCGCGAACGACTGGCTCGCCCTCGGCGTCGTGGACGGCCACGCCGCGAACGAGGCAATGGGTGCGGCGGCCCTCGCGACGTTCTCGGTGTGCATGACCGTCGTGCGCGTCCTCGGCGGCCCGCTCGTGGACCGCATCGGCCGGGTCGCGACCCTGCGGGTGCTCGCGGTGCTCGCCGCGGCCGGATTGCTGCTGTTCATCCTCGCCCCGAACCTGCCGCTCGTGTTCGTGGGCGCCGCCCTGTGGGGGATGGGCGCGTCGCTGGGCTTCCCGCTCGGGATGTCGGCGGCCGCCGACGACCCCGCGAAGGCCGCAGCGCGGGTCAGCGCCGCCGCGACGATCGGCTACGTCGCGTTCCTCGCGGGACCGCCCGCGCTCGGCTTCGTCAGCGACCACATCGGGCTGCTGAACACGCTGTACGTCATCGTCGCGCTGATAGTGCTGTCGGGCTTCGCCTCCGGAGCCGCCCGGCCGATCGCCGGGGCCCGGGTCGGCGCCGGCCAGACCGCCGAGCCTTCCGCGGACTGAGCTGCGGACGCCGTCAGGCCTGTCGGCGCAGGGCGGATGCCGCCAGGAGCGCGACGACGAGGTGCACGACGGCCGCTCCGCCCGCGACGAGCGTGACCACGACCCAGGCTGCGGCATCGACGCCGCCGGACAGCGTCCGCCCCAGCACCACTGTCGCCGCGATGGCACCCAGGTAGCGCATGGACTGCAGCAGCCCGGACGCCACGCCCACCCCGTCCGGCGGGGCCACCCGCCGCGCCGCCTCCGTCATCACGAGCGACCCCATGCAGTACGGCACGCCCATCACGGCCGTCAGCAGCAGGATCGGCACCGGCGCGGTGCTCACCGCACCCACGCCGAGCGCGGCGGCCGACACCAGCAGCAGGACGGCGGTCGCCACCAGTACCGGCGCCAGCCCGCGCCGCTCGATTGTGCGCGCCACCCACGGGGCGAGGATGATCATCATCGCCGACAGCGGGAGGATGAGCAGGCCGACGACGGCCGTCGAGTACCCGCCGTGCTCTTCCAGCAGCTGCGGCAGTCCGAACAGCGCGAGGTAGTACAGCACGCAGAATGCGGTGAATGCGGCGTACGTCCACACCAGGGCGGGGTTCGCCGCGATCAGCCGCACATCGATGAACGGGACTCGGGCCCGGAGCTCGCGGACCACGAACCCCGCGAGCGCGACCACGCCGATGCCGATGAGCACCCACGTCCCCTCGCCTCCGGCGCCGAGGACCACCAGCAGCAGCGCCACCGTCCCGATGCCGAACGCGAGCACCCCGGCGGGGTCCAGCACCCGCAGCACGGCCGCGGGTGTGACGGTCGTGCGCACGACGTCCTTCGGGGCGAGCACGGCGACGCTGATGAGGGCCGCAAGCGTGAGGGGAACGTTCACGAAGAAGATCGCCGGCCACCCGCCCAGCGCTATCAGCAGGCCGCCCACGACGGGGCCGAGGGAGGCCGCCGTGGTGTTCGTGATCTGGATGCGCGCGAGCAGTCGCGGCGGGGTCGTCCGGCCCATCTCGGCGAGCGGCGCCAACAGCGCGATGGCGGCGGGAAACGCCACCGAGCTGCCGATCGCCATCGCCCCGCGCGCCACGAGGACGAGGCCGTATCCGCCCAGCGGCGCGACCGCCCCGGCCACGCCCACCACCACCATCCCGGCGAGGAACGTGCGGCGGGCTCCGAACGCGTCGATCACGCGACCCATCAGCGGGTTTCCGACGATCGACGCTATGTAGAAGACAGTGATCACCCAGGTGACCTCGACGACGCCGATCTGGAAGTCCTGCTGGAGGGCGACCAGCGCGACGGCCACCATGGAGGAGTTCAGCGGATTCAGTGCCGTGCCGAGACTGAGCGCGGCGATCGTCCATCCCACGCGCCGCTCCGCCGCATCCGCGGTTCCCGAACCCACGTCTCGATCCTGGCAGAGACCCCTGCCGAGGAACGACGCGGCCGGCCGGCGTCAGGCGGCGGCGCGCGAAAGCGCTTCGACGGCAGGTGTGCGGTCCCGAGACATCCCGCACGCACCCAGCAGGTGGATGACGGCGAACACGGCGACGACGGCGAACACCGCAATCGTGGCCTGCAGGACTGCGGCCGGATCCTGCCGGCCCGCGCCGCCGCTTTCGAGGATCGACTTCGCGACCGCTCCCAGGACGGCCACGCCGACCGCCTGGCCCAGTGTGCGGAAGAAGGTGACGAGGCCGGTGACCACGCCGCGCTGCTCCCATGGCACGCTCTCCTGCACGGCGACCAGGCCTGGGATCGTGGTGAATCCGAACCCCACCCCGACCAGCGCCGCGCACACGGCGACGGTCCACACCGAAGGGAACGGGGCGAGCGCCGCCAGCCCGACGGCGCCGGCGAGCGCTATCGCCGCGCCGAGGACCGTCGTCCTCCGCACGCCCCACCGAAGATACAGGGTCGCCGCGAGCGCGGACGAGGCCGGTGTGCCGATCGCCATGGTCGCCACCGCGACACCGGCCCACACCGGGGAGACGCCGGCCGCGACCTGCAGGTACGTCGGCGCGAATGCGGTCAGGCCCACCATGATGCCGCCCATCATGACGCCGAGGATCGCCAGCATCACGACCAGTCGCTGCCGAAACAGCCCCAGGGGGATCACCGGCTCCGCGGCGCGCGTCTCGCGCACGAGGAACAGGCACATCAGCACTACCCCGCCGCCGAACACCCCGACGCTCGTCGGCGACATCCACTCCCAGGCATCCCCGCCCTCGAGCAGGCCGAGGATCAGGAGCGTGAGCCCACCGGTCACCAGCACCGCGCCGGGCACGTCGATGCGGTGTGCGCGCCGGCTGATCTTCTCGCGGAGATTGCGGTGGATGAGCCAGGCCGCCACGAGGCCCAGCGGGAGGTTGATGAGGAAGACGAGCCGCCACAGGTCGAACATGGCGAAGATTCCCCCGACGGCGGGACCGATCACGGATGCCGTCGCCAGCGTGACCGCGAGGTATCCCTGCACCCGCGCGCGCTCGGTGCGCTCGTACAGGTCGCCGATCACGGTCAGCGCCAGCGGCTGGATCGATCCGCCGCCGAGCGCCTGCACGACGCGGAACACTATGAGCGACGGCATGCTCCACGCGAGGCCGCAGAGCACGGATCCCAGGATGAACACGGCCAGTCCGAACAGCAGCAGCCGCTTGCGGCCGATGGTGTCGGCGAGCTTGGAGAACACCGGCACCGTGACCGTCATCGTCAGCAGGTACGCCGAGAACAGCCACGGGAACGACGCGAACCCGCCGATGTCCGCCACTATCGACGGCACCGCGGTCGAGATGACCCACGCCGACATCCCGATCAGGAACGTCGCGACCAGCAGCGCGAGCAGTGCAGGTCCGCGCTGCTCGCGCAATCCGACCGCCGCCACCCTAGATCGGATCCTCCACCTGGCGGCTGATCGGCTCCAGACGCACGCACACGACGGCGGGCCGGCCGGCGCGGACGTGGGCGAGGCCCTCGCGCAGGGCTCCCTCGAGCTCGCCGGCCACGGTCACCGTGACGCCCCACGCGTTGCCGGCGGCGGCGGCGATCCCGGGCAGATCGGCGCTCTGCTGCAGGTTCACCCAGTAGCGGTCGGTGCGATCCGCCGTCATGTCCGGGTGTTGGCGCCGCAGGTTGCGCTTGGTGGCGTTCCAGCCGCCGTTGTCGAGGATCACCGTGAGCACCGGGAGGTGGTAGCGATCGGCGACCCAGAACGCCGAGGACGGGATGCCGAAGAAGTACGTGCCGTCGCCGACGACGCTCACGACGGTGCGGTCGCCTACCGCGAGCTTGACGCCGAGGGCGCCGCCGCCGGACCAGCCCAGCGACGTGCCGCGGTTCCCGTACAGCGTGCCGGGCAGGCTTCGCGGCAGATGCCGCCACACGGCGGGCGCCTCGGAGATGGCCTCGTTCAGGACGACGGTGTCGTCGTCGATGAGCCCGGCCAGCACGTGCGCGACGCTGCCGGGCGTCAGCTCGCGGCGCGCGAGCTCGGCTTCCGCGTCGGCGGCCCAGCCGCGACGCAGCCGCTGCGAGCGCTCGCGGAGCCGGTCGGCGCGCTCTGCGCGGCGCGGATCCGGCGCGGCGTCCCCGAGCAGGTCGAGCGCCTGCGCGAGCACGACGCCCGCGTCGGCGCGGATGACGTGGTCGGCGGGGAGGTACCACAGCGGGATCCGCTCCTGCAGCGGGTCGTCGTTGATCACGTAGATCGTCGCGTCCTCGCGCGGGCGGCCGGCCGTCGGCATCCACGGGGCGTCGGTGTCGAGCGCGACGATGACGTCGGCCTCCTCGAGCAACGGCAGCGGGTCATCGCCCTGGTGCAGCCGGTGGTCGTGCGGGAAGTTCAGCACCTCGGGGGTCACTTCGACCACCGGGATCACGAGCCGTTCGGCGAGGGTGACCAGCCGCTGCACGGCGCCGTGCCGGCGTCCGAGGTAGCCGGTGATGATCACGGGATGCTGCGCCTCGCGCAGGTCGCGCACCAGGGCGTCGACGACGTCGGCCGGCGCGGGCAGCGGGGCGATCGGGGCCCAGCCGGTGGTGCGGGCTTGCGGATCCGGGGCCTGTTCGGCGAGGACCTCGCGCGCGCCGGTCACGTACACCGGGCCGGCGGGGGCGCTGGCGGCCAGCTGCACCGCGCGCCGGACGACCTGCGGCACGTTGCGGGCGGTGCGGATGTCGTAGTTCCACTTCACGTACTGGCGGACCAGCGCGTGCTGGTCGGGGGCGTCCTGCAGGTGGTTCACGTGCGTGTTGCGGGTGCCCGGCAGCTCGCCCTCGAGCGTGTAGGGGGTGAGGCCCGCGAAGATGAACACGGGGACGCGCGAGCGGGCCGCGTTGTGCACGGCGCCGCCGAGGTTCGCGGTGCCCACGTCGGTGTGCACGAAGACGGCCTGCGGCCTGCCGGTCACCGCGGCATAGCCGTGGGCGGCGCTGAGAGCCGTGTACTCGTGCGGGCACAGCACGACGGCGGGATCGGCGATGCCACGCTCGCGGTCGTCGGCGAGCGCCTCGATGATCGCGGGGTGATCGCTGCCGAAGTTAGCGAAGAGGTGCGTGACGCCCGCCTCGCGCAGCGACCGGATGAGCAGGCTCCCGCCGGAGAGCGTCATCCCTGCGCCCGCGCCTGCGGCAGCGCCTGGACGTCCACGCTGTGGAACTGCAGGTACTCCTCGATGCCGTACGGCGAGCCCTCCCAGCCGATGCCGGACTGTTTCCAGCCGCCGAACGGGATCTCACGCGTTCCCACCGGGCTGAACAGGTGGCTGTTGACGATCGTCATGCCGGACTCGATCCGGTCAGCGACCCGGGCGGCGCGCTCGAGCGACCGCGACCACACCGAGGAGCACAGGCCGTACTCGGTGTCGTTGGCCATCGCTATCGCCTCCTCCTCGGTGTCGTAGGCCACCACCGGGAGGATCGGACCGAACTGCTCCTCGCGGACGAGTTCGTCGTCGTGTGCGGCGTCCAGCACGACGGTGGGGCGCAGGAAGTGTCCCTCGTCCCACGCGCCGGCGTCGAGGACCGTGCCGAGCTCGCGCACGTCGCGGCCGGCGGCGACGGCCCTCTCGCGCAGGCCGCGCACCTTCTCGAGTTGGCCGGCGTTGTTCAGCGGGCCCATTGTCGCGCGCGGGTCCAGCGCGTCGCCGACCGTGATCCGGTCCACGCGCTCCGCGAGGAGGCGGCCGAACTCCGCAAGTTGGGCGCGGGGGACGTAGACGCGCTTGACGGCGAAGCACACCTGCCCGGCCCGACGGAACGCGGAGTCGGCGATCCGGTCGGCGGTCACGGCGAGGTCGGCGTCGTCGAGGACGATGGCGGGGTCGTTGCCACCCAGCTCGAAATGCACGCCGGTGAGGCGATCCGCCGCCTGCCGCATGACGTGCCGGGCGGTCTGACCACCGCCGGTGAACGAGATCTTGCGCACGGCGGGATGGCCGATCAGTGCGGCGCCGACCTCGCCCTCGCCGTTGACGACGTTCACGACGCCCGCGGGGAGGATGGATGCCGCGATCCGGCCGATCAGCGTGACGCCCAGCGGGGCGAACGGGGACGGCTTGAGCACGACCGTGTTCCCGGCCGCCAGGGCGGGGGCTATCTTGTTCGCGGTGAGGATGAGCGGGGCGTTCCACGGGACGATGCAGGCGACGACGCCGTACGGGCGGCGGGAGACGACGACCGAGGCGCCGTCGGGTCCAGAGTCGTGGCGCACGGGCGCGAGCTTGTCTGCGAGGTGGTCGCCGACGCCGCGGAACGCGCCCGCCGCCCCGATGATCTCGCGCCGGATGATCTCGCGGACGCTGCCGTTCTCCTGGGCGACCAGCGTCGCGAGCTCGTCGGCGACGGCGTCGATCTCGTCGGCGATGCGCGCGAACAGGGCGATCCGGTCCTCCGCGCTCGTGGCGGCCCACGCGGGCGCCGCCGCAGCGGCGGCGCGGACGGCGGCATCGACATCCGCGGAGGTCCCCGCCGCGACGGTTCCGACGAGGTGGGCGACGCGGCTCGGGTTGCGCACCTCGATGACGGCGGCGGGCGCCTGCTCGCGGCCGTCGATGAACTGTCCCAGGCGCACCGGCGCCGTGGTGTCGATCGCGTGTGTCACGTTCTCTCCTCCGATTCCTGAGTCGTCGGCTGCTACGCCTCGTGCGGCATCACGAGCGAGAGCAGGTGTCCGCGCAGCGCGAGGAACTCCTCGCTGGCGCGGGTCTCCACCTGGGACCGGTGGTCGCCGAGGCTCACCGGGACGATCTCCTTGACGACGCTCGGGCTCTTGGAGAGCACGACGATGCGGTCGCTGAGGTAAATGGCTTCGTCAATGTCGTGCGTGACCAGCACGACGGTGATGCCGCGCTCGCGGCGCACGCGCAGGATGAGATCCTCCAGATCGAACCGGGTCTGGGCGTCGACGGACGCGAACGGCTCGTCCATCAGGAGCAGCTCGGGGCGGTAGGACAGCGAGCGCGCGATGGCGACCCGCTGCTGCATCCCGCCGGACAGCTCCCAGGGGTACATCTTCCCGACGTGGGAGAGCGCGACGCTGTCCAGTGCGTCCTGGATGCGTCGGGCGCGCTCGGCCTTCGGGATGCCGCGCGCGGCCAGCGGCAGCGCGATGTTCCTCGCGTTCGTGAACCACGGGTACAGCGAGCGGCTGTAGTCCTGGAACACCAGGCCGAGCTCGTCGGGCACGCTCGTCAGCGACCGGCCCTCGAATGACACCTGCCCGGAGCTGGCCGGCGCAAGGCCCGAGATGCAGCGCAGCAGCGTCGTCTTGCCGGCGCCGCTGGGCCCGACGATGCAGACGAACTCGCCCTTGGTCACCTCGAACGAGACGTCGTCGATGGCGAGGTTGGCCTGCTCGGTGCCCTCGTTGTAGATCTTCCGCAAGCCGTCGACGGCGAGCACGGTCTGGGTCGTCTGCGTGGTGGTCATTCGAGCCTCCTACGAGCCGCTCAGCGCGCGCGACCGGTAGTACCACCGGAGGATGACGCGCTCGGCGAACATGAACAGATAGTTGAGCGCCGTGCCCAGCACGGCCAGGACGAGGATGCCGGTCCACATCTTCTTGATCGCGAACGAGGCCTGCGCCTGCAGGATGAAGTAGCCGATCCCGGACTGCGCGGCCACCATCTCACTGACCACCATCAGGATGATGCCGACGGTCAGGCTCGCGCGCATGCCGGCGGCGATCTGGGGCGCCGCGCCCGGCAGGACCAGCGAGAAGTACCGCCGCCATCCGCCCAGGCGCAGTGCGCGTGCCGTGTCGAACTTCACGTCGTCGATGCCGCGCATCCCGTCCAGCGTGTTCAGCAGGGTCGGCCAGATCGATCCCAGCGCTATCAGCGCAATCTGCCGCATGTCGCCGATCCCGAAGATCGCGATCATCGCCGGCAGCAGCGCCGGGGCCGGCAGCACGTACAGGAAGTAGATGATGGGGTTCATCGCGGTGCGCAGCAGCCGCAGCCGCCACAGCAGCGATCCGCCGGTCAGGCCGATGAGCACCCCGGCGACGTATCCGATGAGCAGGTTCTGCACGCTGCTCACGGCGTTGGTCCACCCCCCGAACACGACCCACTGGGTCCAGGTCTCGCCGAGGATGTCCTGCAGCGGAGGGAAGAACGGGGATGTGCTGCCGGCCGAGAACACCCACCAGGCCACCACCAGCAGCACCGGCAGCCACAGCGGGGTGAGCACCCGGCCGATCCCCTGCAGCGGGACGGCGCGGGGCGAGCGCACGCGCACGACGCTGGTCGTCAGGCGGCTCATGCGCCGGTCGCCCGGTTCGACGCGCGGATGTTCCGCTGCGATTCGTGCCAGTGCATGAGTCTGCGCTCCATCAGGAAGAAGGCTCCGGTCAGGGCGATGCCGAGCACGCCCGACACGAGGATGTACGCGTACATGGTCGGGTACGCGTCGGTGCCGGAGTTCTCGGCGAGCAGGATGTTGCGTCCGATGCCCTCGGCGCCGCCGACGATCTCGGCGACGACGGCGAGGATCAGCGCCTGGGCGGACGCTATCCGCATCCCGGTGACCAGGTACGGGGACGCGCTGGGGATGCTCACCGAGAGGAACCGCCGGATGCCGCGGACGCCGAGGGCGCGGGAGGTGTCCAGCACGACCTGGTCCATCGACTGCACGCCGTAGATCACCTGGATCACGAACGGCCAGAACGCGGCGAAGCAGATGAGGAACACCTTCATCGGCAGCGTGGAGCCGGCCACCAGGATCACCAGCGGCAGGATGGCGATGGCGGGGATGGCCTTGAAGATCTCGATCACCGGGGCCGCGCTGCGCAGTGCGAACCGGTTGACAGCGAGGGCGGTGCCCACCGCGATCCCGAGGGCCACGGTGATGACCATCCCGATCGCCCAGCCCGCCAGCGTCGCGCCCACGGCGCTCCACACGCGGCCCGAGACGATCTCGTGGCCCAAGGCCGACATCGCGTCCACCATTGTCGGGAACTGGACGCGGCTGACGATCCCGGCCGAGGTCACCCCCTGCCAGAGAAGGAGCACGATGAGCACCGCTGCCGGCGGCAGGACCCATGCGGTCCACATCCTCTTCGCGCTCATCGTGCTCCTTCTCTTTTCACTGGAACGGGTTTACTTCTTCAGCGCGCCCGGGTAGACCAGGGTGCTCACATCGAGCGCCTCGGTCGCCGCGGCGGCCGCCTTGTCGTCCGAGAACTTCACGAGGAATTGCTGTGCGGTCTTGAACGAGTCGAGGTTCACGTACGGCACGCCGCCGATGTTCCAGCGGGCGGCCTTGGCCTGCTGCTCGCTCAGGCCCATGCCGGGGATGAGCGCCTTGCGGGCGGCATCCGGGTCGGCGTTGGCCGCGTCGATCGATTCGATCATCGCCTCGGAGAACGCCTTCACGGTGTTCGGGTTCTTGTCGATGAAAGACTGCGACGTGTTGAAGAACGTCGTCGCGGTGTTCCCGAACATGACCCCGTTGTTGTAGGCGAGCACCTTGCCGCCGGCGTTCAGCGCGTCGCCGGCGAACGGCCACTGCATCACGGCCGCGTCGACATCGCCGTTGGCCAGCGCTGCGGCCATCTGGCCGAACGGCAGCTGCACGAGCTTCATCGACTTCGGGTTGATGCCGGCCTTGTCCGCCAGCGCCCATGCCGTCAGCGTGTTCATCGACGACAGGCCGACCGTGGCCAGCCGCTTGCCCTCCATCTGCTTGTAGTCGGTGATCCCCGACTTCGCGGACGCTATCGACACGGTGCCCTCGTCGTCGGGCTTGATCTGCCCCTCGATCGTGGAGACCGTGCGGATCGGGATGCCGTTGGCGTTGGCCGTGAGCACGTGCACGACGGTGGCGAAGCCGAAGTCGTACTGACCGCTCGCGATGCCCGAGATGATCGCCGCGATGTCGGTCTGCGGCACGATCTCCAGCGTCAGCCCGTGCTTCTTGAAGATCCCGGAGTCCTTGCCGTAGAACATCGGCGCGAACTGCGACGAGGGGTTGATCGCGATCTTCAGGTTGGCCTTCTCGGGGCCGGTGTTCCCGGAATCCCCGGAGGGCGCGGTTCCCGGCGAGCCGGTGGAGCATGCGGCGAGCATGAGGGCGGCGGTGGCGGCGAGCGCGAGCGCGCCCAGTCGCCGTCTGCGGAGGAACTTCATTGTCTCTGCCTCGATTCTGTGTGGGTGGTGCGTGTTGGCAGCGTGCTACAGCCCGAGCAGCTGGGTCACGTTGCCGTGGTAGATCGCGTCGCGGTCGGCGTCCGTGAGGATGTCCATGTCCTCGAGGTTCGCGATCGTCGACCGGGTGTACCCCGGTCCCTTCTCGGGATCGAACGGCGTGTCCGATCCGAAGAGCGTGCGGTCCACGCCGAAGAACTTGATCGCCGTGCGCATGGCATCCCCGGCGCCGAAGTAGGCCGTGTCGACGTAGAAGTTCTTGAAGTACTCGATCGGGCGCTTGGTCAGCGGGTATCCCGTGATGTCCTCGCGCTGGTTCTCCGGCGTGCGGGCGCCCAGCTGGTCCCATCCCGGGCCGACGCGGCCGGCGAAGTGCGGGATCATCGCGCCGCCGTGGTGCATCAGGATCTTGATGTCGGGCAGCCGCTCGAAGATGCCGGCGAAGACCAGGCGCGACATGAACGCGGCCAGGTCGTACTCCCAGCCGAGCGTCCACCACATCTCGAACTTCGACCGCTCCTCGGTCTTGTAGTCGGCCCAGCTGGAGTCGCGACACGGGTGCACCTGGATCATCTTGTTCCCGCGCGCGGCGACCGCCTCGTAGAACGGGAAGAACCGCTCCTGGTCCATCGGGCCGCCGTGGTGGTGCGTGTAGATCTGCACGCCGACGGCGCCCAGCTCGTCGAAGGCGCGCTCGGCCTCGGCAATAGCGGCCTCGATGTCGTCGAGCGAGACGGCCGCGCAGAAGCCGGCGAACCGGTCCGGGTGGTCGGCGACGAGCTCGGCCATGCCGTCGTTGGCGATGCGCGCCAGTTCGGTCGTGCGCTGCACCGGGCCGAGGTCCTCCAGTGGCGGGGCGGCCGTGTTGATGATCTGCCGATAGTCGGACCCGAACTCGTCCATGAACCCGAACCGCACATCCATGTCGACGAGGGCGGGCACGCCGCCGACTCGCTTCTGGATGTTGCGCGCCACCGGGCTGTCGTCGATCGCGAACAGGCGGTCGGCGTAGGCACGCGGAAGCAGATGGCAGAAGGCATCGATCTTCATCGCTCGGGTTCCTTTCCGGGCGGCAACCGTGCGGCCCGACGTGCTGACACCAAAGCGCGACCGGCGCAGGGGGTGCAATGACCAGCACCCGCCGATTCCGCCGTGCGGAATCCGCGGGGTGTGCGAGGCGGCTCAGTGGGCGAGATCCGCGCGGATCCGCCGCGCGCATTCGCGCAGCTGGATGACGACCTCACGCAGGTCCATGTCCTTCAGCCGCGAGGTCGGGGCCGACATCGCGGCTGCCGCGATGGTCCTGCCGACGTGGTCGCGCAGCGGCACCGCCACGGCGCTCAGGCCCAGCTCGCTCTCGCCGTGGTTCACGGCGTAGCCGCGCATCATCACGAGCGACAGCTCGTCCAGGAGCTGGGTGAACGTCTTCGTGCGCGGGGTGAGCTTGCGCAGGCGCTGGGGGTACATGGCCCGCAGCGTCTCCCGGGGGATCTCGGCCAGCAGGACCTTGCCGCCGGAGACCGCGTAGGCCGGCAGCAGCGTGCCGGTGAGTACGCGGGTACGCACGCGCTGATCGCTTTCATACCCGGCGATGAAGCGCACCGACGTCCCCTCGAGGACGAGGAGGTTCACGGTCTCGCTCATCCGTGCGGCGAGCGCCTTGATGTGCGGCTCGGCAGCGGCGCGGAGGTCGAACGATCCGGTGCTGTGCAGGCCGAGCTCGATCAGGGCAGGGCCGGCCCGATACGCCCGGGTGACCCGGTCCTGGGTGACGAAGCGCCGTGCCTCCAGCGTGGTCAGCAGCCGGTGGGCGGTGGATGGCGCGACGCCGAGCTGCCCGGCGGCGGCGGTGACCCGCAGTTCGGGCTGGCGGCGGAGCAGGAGGAGCAGGCGCAGCGCGGTGTCGACGGACTCGAGGCGGCCACGGGCCGGATCGGCGGTCATCGTCACCTCACTCGTGCGGAGGCCGACCGGCCCGGCGCATCCGGTAAGGTGAGCCGGACTCCGCGTCGGCGCGGTGGCAGGAGGAGAGAAGCCCCATGTCGGAACTGCCCTTCCGCTTCGATCCTAGCCACGCGGCCCTCGTCGTGATCGATGTGCAGAACGACTTCTGCCACCCCGAGGGCGCCGTCGCCCGGCTGGGCAGCGACGTCACGGCGGTCGAGGCGATGGTGCCGCGGCTGGTCGGGCTGATCGACGCCGCGCGCGCGGCATCCGTCCCCGTCGTCTTCGTGCGCACGACGCACGATCCCCGCGACGACTCGCCCGCATGGCTGAGCCGGTACGCGGCGGACCCGGGGGATGCGCCGGAGGGCGTCATCTGCCGCACCGGGTCGTGGGGCGCCGAGTTCTACGGCGTGGCGCCGCTGTCCGACGAGATCGTCCTCACGAAGCACCGCTATTCCGCGTTCGTGGGCACGAGCCTGGACCTCACGCTGCGTACGCTCGGGGTGCGCTCGCTGCTGTTCACGGGCGTCGCCACCGAGGTGTGCGTGGAGTCCAGCCTGCGCGACGGGCTGTCCGCGGAGTACCTCGTCGCCCTCGTCGAGGACGGCGCGGCGACGTACAGCGCGCAAGCGCAGGACGCGTCGGTCGGTGTGGTCGCGCGCAGCTTCGGGGTTGTGACGTCGTCCGCCGAGCTGACCACGGCGTGGGCGCGGCCGCGGCGCGGGTAGGCTCGAGAAGTGCGTCTCGTCATCGCCCGCTGCAGTGTGGACTATCACGGTCGCCTCAACGCGCATCTTCCCGAAGCGACGCGGCTGCTCGTGCACAAGGGCGATGGCAGCCTGCTGGTCCACTCCGACGGCGGGTCGTACAAGCCGCTGAACTGGATGAGCCCGCCGTGTGCGCTCGTGGTCGAGGAGCCCGATGAGGATGCCGCCTCGGCCGGCGTGATCGAGCAGTGGCGCGTGACGCACCGCAAGAGCGGCGACGAGCTCGTCGTGCAGATCTACGAGCTCCTCCACGACTCGCAGCACGAGCTCGGACGGGATCCGGGCCTCGTGAAGGACGGCGTGGAGGCGGACCTGCAGCGCCTGCTGGCCGAGCAGGTGGCGGTGATCGGCCCGGATCTGCAGCTGGTGCGGCGCGAGTTCCCCACCGCGATAGGACCGGTCGACCTGCTCCTGCGCGACCCGGCCGGCGGCACTGTCGCCGTCGAGGTCAAGCGCCGCGGCGACATCGACGGGGTGGAGCAGCTCACACGATACCTCGAGCTGCTCGGCCGCGACCCGCACCTCGCGCCAGTGGCGGGCGTCTTCGCGGCCCAGGAGATAAAGCCGCAGGCGCGGGTCCTCGCCGCGGACCGCGGCATCCGCTGCGTCACGCTGGACTACGACGAGATGAAGGGCGTCGCCTCCGGCGCCCCCCGCCTCTTCTAGCCCTCCCCCTCCGCGAGGCATCCCCGAACTCCGCGAGGCATCCCCGAACTCCGCGAGGCATCCCCCGACGACGGACGCGACCGCGCCGCCGCTTAGGCTGGATGCATGGCCCTGCACTCGCCGTTCACCTGCATTCTGTGGGACGTCGACGGCACCGTCGTGGACGCGTCGGAGGGGATCCTCCGCCGCCTCACCACGGCGCTCGAGCACTTCGGGCACCGGGCACCGCGACGCGACGAGCTGTCGCTCTGGATCGGCCCGCCGATGCACGACTCGTTCCAGGCGAACCTCGGGATGACGCCCGCCCAGGCGCAGGTCGCCGTCACGTACTACCGGCAGCTCGCACAGCATGACGGCTACGCGACCGGAGCGCGCACGTTCCCCGGAATCGCCGAGCTGATAGCGGATCTGGATGCCGCCGGCATTCCGCAGGCGACGGCCAGCTCGAAGCCCGAGGTCCAGGTCGTGGCCCTCATGGAGCACTTCGACCTCGCCGCCCATCTGACCGCGATGACCGGGGCCACGCCCGACGAGAAGACCCTCAGCCGCAAGGCCGATATCGTCGCCGAGGCGCTGCGCCGGCTCGCGGCCGCCGGTGTGGACACGAGCCGGCCCGTGCTGATCGGCGACCGGCATCATGATGTCGAGGGTGGCGCCGAGCACGACGTCCCCGTGGTCTTCGTCCGCTGGGGGTTCGGTCGGAAGGACGAGTCCGCGTCTGCGCAGGCCGCGGTCGACACCGTCGACGGGCTGCGGTCGCTGCTGCTCCTCGACGGGCGGGACGGCTGACATGGATGCCGCGGGCATCGCCGCCGTGCTGCGCTGGTTGGTTCCCGCTCTCGTCGTCTTCGGCGTCACCGCCGTCGCGCTGCTCGCCATCGGCTGGGCGGTCCGCGCGGCGCGGCGCTCCCCGCGCGCCCGGGCGTCCGCGGCGCAGGCGCGCACCGCCGCCGGCTCCGCCCTGGTCCACCTCGACGACGAGATCGGCGAGCTCGACCTCGAGGTGGGACTGTCCGGTGCGCTGTACGGCGGCGGGGCGCCGGCATCCCTTCGCCGCGCGCTGATGACCGCGCAGCACGTCCGCGACGAGGAGTTCGCGCAGTTCCGCGAGATCGCCGCCGAGCAGGGCCTGGCTCCCCGCGACGTGCAGCGCCGTGCCCGGCTCATCTCGACGCACGTCGCCGCGGCTCTCGGCGACATCGTCCGCGCGGGTGCCGAGCACGCACAGTGGATGCATGCGAACACGTCGGCTGCGGCGCAGATCGAGGCCGCGCGGGGGCGATTGAGCCAGCTGCGCGAGCAGATGGGCGAGCCCGGCGCCCTGCTGCGCGAGCTGTCGGCCCGGTTCGACGAGTCCGAGTGGCAGGATGCCGCGACCGCGGCGACGGCGGCCGCGGCGCACGCCGACGAGGCCGTCGCCCTGCTCGCCCGCGCGGCGGACAGCGCCCAGGATCCGTCACGCAGCGCCCTGGCCGACCTCACCCTCGCCGAGCGCCGCATCCGTGCCGCGCAGTCCGAGGCCGCACGACTCGAGGAGGTGCATCGCCTGGTCATGCAGGCCGCCGCCGCCGTTCCCGACGAACTCGGCGCGGCCCACGCGGCGATCCGGCAGGCGCTGGAGTTGCGCGGACAGCTCGAGCCGGATGCCGCGGTCCGTCTGGGCGCCGCTGTCGACGACGCGCAGCGCACGCTCACGGACCTGGAGCGGGATGCCGCCCGGCGGCCGACCGCGACCGTCGACGCGATTGCACGGCTCCGCGATCGGCTCGACCTGGCTCTCGGCGATGCGCGCACCGCGCAGCAGCGCCTGCGGGGCGCGCGGACGGCACTGCCGGGCACCATCGCCGCCGCGATGAACGCCGTCGGCCGGGCCGAGGCATCCATCGCCGGAGCCGGTGCGCAGGCGCGCGTCCGCCTGGCATCTGCGCGCGACGATCTCGCGAGCGCACGCTCGCTGGACGACCCGGTGCAGGCGCTGGATGCCGCCCGGCGCGCGCTGCGGCACGCCGAAGACGCGCAGGCGCTCGCTGCCTACGACCGGATGACGGCCGGCGGCTGATCCGCGTCTGCGCGCGATCAACGGCGCCCCGCGCCCGGCACCGTCGCTGGAACCGGGCGCGAGGACGCCGTCAGGATGTCACAGCGGCCGGATGTTCTCCGCCTGCAGGCCCTTCGGGCCCTGCGCGACGTCGAACTCGACCCGCTGGTTCTCCTCGAGCGAGCGGTATCCGCTCGCCTCGATTGCCGTGTAGTGCGCGAAAACGTCCGCGCCGCCGTCATCGGGAGCGATGAAGCCGAAGCCCTTCTCCGAGTTGAACCACTTGACGGTGCCCTGCGTGCTCATGTGTTGCCGTTCTTCTGCGTTCCAGCACACGGTGCGCCGGATTTCCTCAACCGTAACGAAGACCGGCCCCGCGCAAGAGGGCTGCGCCGGATGGTGACATAAATGTTGCATGACGCCACCGCGCGCACATCGCCCCCTAGACTTGGGCCACCCATGACAAGCGATGGTGCTTTCGTGCCGCTCGACCCGCGTGGCACGGTCCTCGGAGACGAGGTGTACACCGTTCTCGGCGAGGCGATCCTGGACGGCCGCCTCGCGCCGGGGGAACGATTGCGCGACACAGAGCTCGCGGAGTGCCTCGGCGTGTCCCGGACCCCGGTGCGGGAGGCGCTGCAGCGTCTGCAGCGCGGGGGCCTCGTCGAGATCTGCGCGAACCGCTGGACCCGCGTGTCGATCCCGGACGAGGCGGTGCTGCGCGCCACGCACGAGTTCGTCGTGTACCTCATGGGCAACGCCATCCGGATGGCGGTCAGCCGCTGCGCCGACGCGGAGCTCGGGATGCTGCTGGCCGGCATCGACGAAATGATCGGCGCCTCGCAGGCCGACGATCACGTCCAGATCCTG
Source organism: Microbacterium sp. SYP-A9085 (assembly GCF_009649635.1). Classification (GTDB taxonomy): domain Bacteria; phylum Actinomycetota; class Actinomycetes; order Actinomycetales; family Microbacteriaceae; genus Microbacterium. The sequence goes on from NZ_WJII01000001.1 coordinate 650,964, forward strand.
AAGGCGAGCGCGCAGTTCTTCATGAACGTCACGCAGGTGGCCGGCAACCGGGCGATGCAGGAGATCCTCGCCGAATGCGAGTACACGCTGCGCCGGAACCTGCACGGCTGGTCGCCGCACATCGCGGACGCCGCCGAGCGCACCGACGTGTACCGCGTGTTCCGCGACGCGGTGGGCTCGCGCGACGGCGACGGTGCTGAGCGCGTGCTGCGCCGGCAGCACGGCCTGGGGTGACCCCTCCCGCCGCGCACCGGTCGCAGGTAGCGTGGCCGCATGGGCCACATCGAGCTGCGTGACCTGCAGGACGACGACCTCGATGCCGTGTTCGAGATGCTCCGCGACCCCGGAGCCGTCGCGATGGCCGCGTTCACGAGAGCGGACACGACAAACCGGGACTCCTTCGACGAATGGATCGCCGCACGCCGCCGGGCGCCCGAGGTCTCGCTGCACGTGGTCACCGAACGCGGCGGCTTCGCCGGGATCGCCGGGGCGTTCACGGTCGACGGCGACCGCGAGGTGACGTGCTGGATCGCCCGGAACGCCTGGGGTCGAGGCGTCGGGACCGAGGCGCTGCGTCTGCTGCTGTCCCGCGAGCCGACGCGGCCGCTGTTCGCCCGCGTGGCGGCGCACAACACGGCAGCCATCGCGGTCCTCGGGAAGAACGGCTTCACCGAGCTCTCCCGCGGCGACGCATACGCGCCGGGGCTCGGCCGCGACGTAGAGGAGGTCGTCTACGCGCTCCTGCCCGTGCTGGAGTAGGGGTCCGCCGTCGACAGCCGGCTCGTCAGCTGCGCCACGGCGTCGGCCGCGACGCGCTCGGGCGGACCTTCGATGTCGACGACGACGCCGGGCTCGGCCGCGTACAGCGGCTCGAGCGTCGCCAGCTGCGAATCGAGCAGGCTCAGGGGCATGAAGTGACCGCTGCGCGCCTTCAGTCGCCGCGCGAGCACGTCCCGCGTGCCGTGGAGGTGGACGAACAGGACGCCGGAGGCCTCTGCCCGGATCGCCTCACGGTAGGAGTGTTTGAGCGCCGAGCACGCCATCACCAGCCCGGTCCCGGCGACAGCGGCGCGGGCGAGCTCGCTCCCGACACTGCGCAGCCAGGGCCCGCGATCGTCGTCGTCCAGCGGGATGCCGGCGGCCATCTTCGCGATGTTCGCCGCCGAGTGCAGGGAGTCGGCGTCCGCGAACGGCACGCCGAGCCGCCCGGCGATGACCGCGCCGATCGTGGTCTTCCCCGAGCCGGAGACCCCGAGCACGACGACCAGCGGCGCCGGCGCGCTGCCCCGCTCGTTCACCAGTCGTGGACGGTGCCGTCGGCGAGACGGTTGTAGGGAAGGTACGCCTGCACGTACGGATACCGGCCGGCCTCGTCCGTGTTCAGTTCGACGCCCAGCCCGGGCTTGTCGCCGGGGTGCAGCATCCCGTCCTGCCACGTGAACGACTGCTCGAACACGGCATCCGTCTTCGCACCGTGCTTCATGTACTCCTGGATCCCGAAGTTGTGGATCGCCAGCCCCAGGTGCATCGCGGCGGCCATGCCCACCGGGGAGATGTCGGTGGGCCCGTGCATGCCGGACTTGATCTGGTACTGCGACGCGTAGTCGAGCACCTTCTTCAGGTGCGTGATCCCACCGGTGTGCGTGACCGCCGAGCGCACGTAGTCGATCAGCTGTTCGCGGATGATCTGCTGGTAGTCCCACACTGTGTTGAAGATCTCGCCGATCGCCAGCGGCGTGGTCGTATGCTGCCGCACCAGGCGCAGCGCCTCCTGGTTCTCCGCCGGTGTGCAGTCCTCCAGCCAGAACAGGTCGTACGGCTCCAGTGACTTGCCCAGCTGCGCGGCCTGGATCGGCGTCATCCGGTGATGCCCGTCGTGCAGCAACGGCAGTTCCGGGCCGAACTCGTTCCGCACCGCCTCGAACACCGTCGGCACGTGCCGCAGGTACGAGCGCGTGTCCCAGTCCTCCTCGCTCGGCCGGGCGCCGCGCTGCGCGGGCTCGTAGTCGTAGCGGACGCCCTCGTTCGCCTCGTACGTCGCGTTCGACGCTATCCCGTAGATGGACTTCAGGCCCGGCACGCCGGTCTGCACGCGAATCGCCCGATACCCCTGCTCCTGATAGCTGCGGATCGAGTCGAACAGCTCCTCGGTGCTCTTGCCGGACGCGTGCCCGTACGCCAGCAGCCCGGTGCGGCTCGCGCCGCCCAGCAGCTGGTACACCGGCATCCCGGCCGCCTTGCCCTTGATGTCCCACAGGGCCATGTCCACCGCGGCGATCGCCGCCATCGTCACCGGGCCCCGCCGCCAGTACGCCGACCGGTACAGGAACTGCCACGTGTCCTCGATCCGGTGCGCGTCCCGGCCCAGGAGCAGCGGCACCACGTGCTCGGTCAGGTACGCGACCACGGCCAGCTCCCGGCCGTTCAGCGTCGCGTCCCCGAGCCCGGTCAGCCCGTCGTCGGTCGTGAGCTTGAGCGTGACGAAGTTGCGGTCGGGGCTCGTGACGACGACCTCTGCCTTGTCGATGATCATGGAGACTCCTAACGGGAGGGGGAGGGGCTGAGGGCGAGGCGTCCGACGAAGGCCCGCGCGCGAGCGCGCAACGCGCCGAGGTCGCCGCCGGAGGCAGCATCCCCGACGAGCGGGCCGCCCACGCCGACCGCGAACGCGCCCACAGCCAGGTACTGCTCGGCGGCGTCCGCGTCGACCCCGCCGACGGGCAGGAACGGGATCTGCGGGAACGGATCGCGCAGCGCCTTCAGGTACGCGGGGCCGCCCTGCGAGGCGGGGAAGAGCTTGACCGCGGTCGCCCCCTGACGCATGGCGGCGAGGGCCTCGGACGCGGTGAAAGCCCCCGCGATGACCGGAACGCCCTGCGCCGCCGCGAACGGGACGCTCTCGGCCAGCGCCGGGGTGAGCAGGAACGACGCCCCGGCGTCCACGGACGCTGTCACGTCGTCCTCACGCAGCACCGTGCCGGCGCCGATGCGCGCCGAGCCTTCGGCCGCGAGCACCCGGATGACGCGCAGCGGATCGGGCGTGGTCAGCGACACCTCGATGAAGCGCACGCCCTCCTGCGCCAGCACGCAACCGGCGGCGATCGCGGCATCCGGGTCGCTGCCGCGGATGATCGCGACGAGCCGCGTCTCGCGAAGCCCGGTCAGGATGTCGCCCACGGCCGTCACCATTCCGCCAGCGAGCCGTCGGCGTGACGCCAGATCGGCGTGCGCCACTCGTGCCCTCTGCGGTCGGCGGCGCGCACGGCGGCGTCGTCGACCTCGATGCCCAGGCCGGGCCCGGTCAGCCGCTCGATGGCGCCGTCGACGAACCGCAGCGGCTCCTTGTCGAGCACGTAGTCCAGGACCTCGGCACCCCTGTTGTAGTGGATGCCGATGCTCTGCTCCTGGATGAGGTAGTTCGGCGTCGCGAACCCCACCTGCAGGCAGGCGGCGAGTGCTATCGGGCCCAGGGGGCAGTGCGGCGCCAGCTGCACGTCGTACGTCTCGGCCAGCGACGCTATCCGCCGGACCTCGCTGATGCCGCCCGCGTGCGACAGGTCGGGCTGGGCGACGGCGATGCCTGCCTGCAGCACCGGCAGGAACTCCTGGCGGCTGTACAGGCGCTCCCCGGTCGCGATCGGGATCGTCGTCGCGGCGACCAGGCCCCCTATCACGTGCGAGTTCTCCGGGACGACCGGCTCCTCCAGGAAGAACGGGTGCAGCGGCTCCAGCAGCGGCGCTATCCGCCGGGCGGTGGCGAGGGTGAACCTGCCGTGGAAGTCCACCGCGATGTCGCGTGTCGGACCGAGCACGTCGCGGGCCGCGGCGACGCGCCGGACCACGGCATCCAGTTCCGCGACCGAGCCGTTGCGGCCCATCCGGCCGCTCGCGTTCATCTTCACGGCCGTGAGCCCGACGTCCAGCTGCGCCTGGATGGCATCGGCGATCTCGGCGGGATCGTCGCCGCCGACCCAGCCGTATGCGCGGATCCGGTCGCGCACCGCGCCGCCCAGCAGCTGGTGCACGGGCACGCCGAGGTGGCGTCCGGCGATGTCCCACAGCGCCTGGTCGATCCCGGCGACGGCGCTGGCAAGCACGGGGCCGCCGCGATAGAAACCGGATTTGCTGAGGACCTGCCAGTGGTCCTCGATCGTGAGCGGGTCGCGGTGCAGCAGGTACTCGGCGAACTGCTCGACGGCCGCGCGGACGGCGGCGCAGTGACCCTCCAGCGACGCTTCGCCCCAGCCCACGACGCCGGTGTCGGTCTCGATGCGCACGAACAGCCAGCGGGGCGCGACGAGGAACGTCTCGACACGATCGATCAGCATGCGGACTCAGCCCTTCGTGGCCCCGGCGGTGAGCCCGGAGACGATGTACTTCTGGGTGAACAGGGCGATCACCATGATGGGGACCGTCACCACGACGGCGGCCGCCATCAGCCCGCCCCAGTCGATGCTCGCGTACGACACGAAGTTGAAGATCGCGACGGGAAGCGTCTTCGTGTTGGCGCCGGAGAGCACGAGCGCGAACATGAAGTTGTTCCACGAGAAGATGATCGACAGGATCGCCGAGGTCGCTATCCCCGGGACCGACAGCGGCAGCGTGATCCTCAGGAACGCGCCGATCGGGGTCAGTCCGTCCACCTGCGCGGACTCCTCGAGCTCCTCGGGCAGCGAGTCGAAGAACGACATCATGATGTAGACGATCAGCGGCAGCGCCACGAACATGTGCGACAGGATCAGGACGCTGTAGCCGCCCACCAGGCGCAGGTTCGCGAAGATGAAGTACCACGGCACCAGGAGGCTGACGCCGGGGATGATGCGCGCCAGCAGCACGACGCCGGCCGACCGGCCCATCGAGAACCTGCTCATGGCGTACGCGGCGGGCACGCCGACGAGCAGCGACAGCGCCGTCGACGCGAACGCGATCCACGCGCTGTTGAAGATGAACTGGAAGTAGTTGTTGCGGCCCAGCACGTTCGCGAAGTTGTCGAACGTGGGTGTGAACACGAGGGTCTTGCTCGCGTCGTAGATGTCGACGTTCGTCTTGAACGAGGACAGCAGCATCCATGCCAGCGGCAGGACGAACGCGAGCACGATGACGATCAGGGCTATCGCCCGGAACCAGGTGTACGCGCGCGACCGGATCGGTCGCCGGCGCCGCCGGGTCGCGGGCCGGGCGCGGAGCGTCGGGGACGGTGCCGTCGTCATTTCGCCACCTTCTCCTTTCGGCGGAGAGTGATGAGCCACATGATCGCGATGATCAGCAGGAAGAAGATGATGAGCACGGCGGATGCCACGCCGTAGTCGTTGTAGTCGAAGCTGAGCCCGTACGCGTACACGTTCAGCGTCTCGACCTCGTGGAACGCGCCGCCGCCCTTGCCCTTGGTGGCGTACAGGATGTCGAACGTCTTCAGGGCGTCAATGCTGCGCAGCAGCACGGCGACGACGACGGTGGTGCGCAGCAGCGGCAGCGTCACGTACCAGAAGCGCTGCCACGCGTTGGCACCGTCGATGCGCGCGGCCTCGTCCGGTTCGTCCGAGAGCGCGGTGAGCCCGGCGAGCAGGATCAGCACGACCATGGGGGTCCACTGCCAGATGTCCATGAACATCACGGTCGGCAGGGCCGTGGCCTGACCGGACAGCCAGGGCTGGGCGGGGATGCCGAAGTAGCCCAGCAGCTGGTTCGCGAAGCCGATGTTGGGGTCGAAGATGAGCTTCCACATCATGCCGACCGCGACCGGTGTCGCCACCAGGGGCAGCAGGATGGCGACGCGCACCCAGCGCTCTCCGCGGAACGGCCGCCACAGCAGCAGCGCTATCGCCATGCCCAGGACGAGTTCGACGACGAGCGCGCCACCGGTGAAGATGAACGTCCGCAGCACCGCCGGCCAGAAGCGGTCGACGTCGGTGAACACCTCGGCGTAATTGCTCAGGCCGATGAAGTCGTGCTCGGCCCGGACGGAGCCCTCGGCGTTCGTGAGGCTCAGGTAGATCGTCCAGACCAGCGGGATGGCGATCAGCAGGCCGACGATGATCATCGCGGGTGAGGCGAACAGCCACTTGCGGTGGTTGTTCGCCCAGTCGGAGAACGCCTTCTGCGGCGATGTGCGGACGGCGGTCGTTGCAGACATCGTTCACCTCCTCGTGGGGGATGGGCCCGCGGCGGTCGAAGGCCGAGTCGCAGGACCCGGCCTCCGACCGTCACACGGGGTCGTTACTTGTTCTCGTCGTCGAGCAGGGCCTGGAACGCCTTGTTCCCGGCATCCGCTGCCGCGGCGGAGTCGCCGCCCGTGATAGCGACGACGATCGGGTCGCCGACGATCTCGCGCGCCTCGGGCACCTTGATCACCAGCGGTCGGTCGTGGCCGACGCCGTCCTTCGTGCTGATGGCGATCGCCTGGGCGAGGTCCGCCGGGTAGGTCGAGATGCCGTCCGGGTCGGCCCACACCGAGGTGCGGGATCCGGGGACGCCGGCCTTCTGGATCTGCAGCATCATGTCCTGGCTGGTGGCCCACTGGATGAACTTCCAGGCGTTGTCCTGGTGCGTCGACGACTCGTTCACGCCGAGCGCCCACGACGGCACGTTGTAGGCCTTCGAGCCGGCGGGGCCGGCCGGCATCGGGGCGAAGCCCACGGTGTCGGAGACCTTCGACTTGGCCGGGTCGGTGGCGTTCTTGTAGAGGCTGTCGGCCTCGGTGTAGAACGCGGCGCCGCCCTGCGTGAAGATCGCCATCGCCTCGGACCAGCTCATGTCGGTGCTGACGTTGGCGGGGCCGAAGTCGTGGATCAGCTTGCCGTAGGTGGCGTACGCGGCCTTGGCCTCGGGGGTGTTGATGCTCGCGTTGCCCTCGGCGTCGGTGAAGTCGCCGCCGTAGCTGTACAGGAAGCTCGAGAACTGCGTGACGGCGGCGGACTTGCCGGTGCGCGCGACGAAGCCGGCGGTGCCGGGGTTGTCCTTCTTGATCTTCTCCGCCGCGGCGAGGAGGTCATCCATCGTCTTGGGGACCTCGAGGCCCGCCGCCTTCAGCAGGTCCTTGCGGTAGTACAGGACCTCCTGCTCGGTGATGATCGGGACGCCGACGACCTTGTCCTTGTAGGTGGTCGAGTTGACCGGGCCGTCCTGGAAGTCACTCCAGTTCCAGGCCTTGTCCTTGCTGACGCGATCGGTCAGGTTCGCGAGGTAGCCGTTCTTCGCGAAGAGCTTCCCCTCCTGCAGCGGCCGGTACATCATGACGTCGATGTCGTCGGTTCCCGCGTTCAGCTTGACGTTGTACTGGTCGGAGAGCTGGTCCTCCCCGAACTGCGCAACCTCGACCTTGATCCCGGTCTGCTTCTCGAACTCGGGGATCTTGGCCTTGATGATGTCGGTCCACACGTGGTTGACCAGCGTGACGCGGAGCGTGTCCGAGTCGCCGCCGTTGCCGGCGCCGGTGCTGCAGCCGGCCAGGCCGCCGCCCAGGACGAGGGCCGCGGTCGCCAGGGCAGTGGCCCGGAGTACAGATCGCTTCATTACGAATTCCTCTGTGTTGATGGGTGTGATGCGCGGTGTCTCGCGCGCCGAGGCTCAGTCGCGCACGGCTACATCACCTCAATTCCGGCAACTTACCAAGAAAGATCATCCTTTTACAACCTCGTGATGACATCGGTATGATCTATTCATGGTCAGCGATGTCAATGAGGCGATGTCGGACGAGGACGATGTCCCGCTCCATCGGAGCGGTCTGCACGCCCGCGTCCTGGACGAGCTGGGCCTCGCGCTGTGCAACGGCGGACTGCCGGCCGGGTCCGTGGTCCGCATCGACGAGCTGGAGCAGCGCTACGACGTCTCCCGGTCCGTCGTCCGGGAGGCGCTGCGGGTGCTGGCGGCCATGGGCATGGTGTCGTCGCGGCGCCGTGTGGGGGTGCAGGTGCTTCCCCAGTCCGAGTGGAACCTCTACGACCCGCAGCTGATCCGCTGGCGCCTGGCATCCCCGGGCCGGATCGCGCAGCTGCGATCGCTCACGGAGCTGCGCAGCGCGATCGAGCCGGAGGCGGCGCGGCTTGCCGCCATCCGCGCGCCGCTGGCGGGCGCCAGCGAGCTGATGGGCCTCGCGGGCAAGCTCTGGGCCGCGGGACAGGAGGGCGACCGCGAACGGTTCCTCGAAGTCGACATCGAATTCCACCGTCTGGTGCTCACGACCTCCGGCAACGAGATGTTCGCAAAGCTGCACACGCTCGTGCAGGAGGTGCTCACCGGCCGCACCCAATACGGCCTGATGCCCACGCATCCGCACGTGGAGGCGCTGCAGTCCCACGTCGACGTGGCCAGCGCCATCCAGCGCGGCAACGCGGAGCACGCCCAGTCCGCGATGCTGCGCATCATGCAGCGGACCTTCCTCGAGATGAGCTCGATCTGGGAAGGCGGGGACACGGACGAGACCCCCGTGTAACGGCCGGCCCGCGGATGCCGCGGGAGGAAGAGGAATGACGTGACCGAACATCCGACGCGCACGGCACCGTCGGCGGCGCTGCGCCGGGTTCCCGTGATAGCGGTGCTGCGGGCGAGCGCAGCCGACCGATACGACGCCGTCGTGGACGTCCTCGTCGAGAACGGCATCCGGTCGATCGAGCTGACGCTGACCACGCCCGGCACCATTGAGCACCTGCCGGCACTGTGCGCGCGCGTGGGGGATGCCGCCGAGATCGGCGTAGGCACGGTCACGACGGGGGATCAGGCCCGTCGGGCCATTGGCGCCGGCGCCGCGTACCTTGTCACGCCCGTCGTCCGCACCGACGTGATCGAGGCCGCCGCGGCGGCGCGGGTCGCCGTGCTCGTCGGCGGTCTGACCCCGACGGAGCTGTTCACGGCGTGGGAGGCGGGCGCGACAGCGGTCAAAGTGTTCCCGGCGCAGACCGTGGGCGCGAGATTCGGGTCCCATCTGCGCGGCCCGTTCCCGGACATCGAGTTCGTGCCCTCCGGCGGCGTGGGCCTCGACGACGTCGGCGACTGGCTGGGTGCGGGCGCGCTCGCCGTGAGCCTGGGCGGCCCGCTCGTCGGGGATGCGCTCAGCGGCGGTTCGCTGCCGGCGCTGGCCGGCCGCGCGCGGACGGCCGTCGCCCTCGCGGAGGCGGCGCGGTGAGCGGCGGGCTCGTCGTCACGATCGGCGAGACGCTGGCGATGCTCGGCGCCACCGCCAGCGGTCCGCTGCAGCACGCACGGTCTCTGGACCTCACTATCGGCGGCGCCGAGAGCAACGTCGCTATCGCACTGGCGCGGCTCGGCACCGATGTCGCCTGGATCGGCAAGGTCGGCGACGACCCATTCGGCGACCTCGTCGTCCGGGAACTGCGGGCGGAGGGCGTGCGTGTGTATGCCGTCCGGGATGCGCAGGCCCCGACATCCCTGATGGTCAAAGAGCATCGCACCCCCGCGAGCACCCGGGTCCACTACTACCGCCGCGGGAACGCGGGGTCCCGGCTGCGCACGGACGACGTCGACCTCGACCTGGTGCGCGGGGCAGCGCTGCTGCACGTGACGGGCATCTCGCCCGCGCTGTCGGACACGATGCGGCAGACGATCCGGGATGCCGTGGGCGCGGCCGCCGACGCCGGGGTGCCGGTGTCCCTGGATCTGAACTACCGCAGCAAACTCTGGTCGCGCGAGCAGGCGGCGGCGGAGTACGCGCACCTGCTGCCGTTCGCGGACATCGTGTTCGCCGGCGATGACGAGGCGGCGATCGCGGTGGGAGCGGAATCCGGTCCTCTGGGCCTCGCGCACGGGCTGATCGGAGCCGGTGCGCGCGACGCCGTCATCAAGCTCGGGGCGCACGGCGCCGTCGCGGTCGTGGGCGGCATCGAGTACCGGCGAGCCGCGGTCCCGGTGACGCCGGTGGACACGGTGGGCGCCGGCGACGCGTTCGTCGGGGGGTTCCTCGCCGAGCGGCTGCGCGGTGAATCCGTGGAGACGTGCTTGACGACGGCCGTCAACGCCGGTGCGTTGGCGTGCCTCGTGGCCGGCGACTGGCAGGGGAGCCCTCGTCGTGACGAGCTCGGCCTGCTCGGGGACGGCGACCCCGTCCGCCGCTGAGCGGCGTCACGGCCAATGCGGCTGCTCATTCACGCCCGGCGTCGCGCAGCTCCTGATTCTCATCCTGGAGGTCCAGGATCCGCCGGATGCCCTCGACGTTGACGCCGTCCTCGCGGAGGTCTGCGATGCGACGGAGCCGGGTGAGATCGTCCTCGCTGTAGCGGCGCGTCCCGCCGTCGGTACGGAACGGACTGAGCAGTCCCTTCGTCTCGAGCAGGCGCAGCGTCGCCTCCGGAAGGTCGACCAGCCCCGCCACGACGGCGATGCCGTAGAGCGGGGTCGACGAGTCGCGCATTGTCATCCTGCAAGTTCCCTTAGAGATGTTGCATCGCGGGTGGCGAATCAGGTACAACAAATCTACAGCAACCAACACAGATTATCTCCGCCGCAGGTGACCGGCTCTCCACAGACGCGTGGGAATGCCGAAGGAGGTGATTCAGATGATGATCGCCGAAGCCGAGATAGCGGTGCGCGGCGCGACGGGCCCCGACGACCTGCAGAGTCTTGACCAGGACATCGTCGATGAGGTGTTCTTCGCCATCATCCGCCGGTCGTTCCCCCAGCGCACCGCCGCGTGCCCCACCCCGCCGCCGGCCTTCGTGGCAGATCTGCTCGTGCGCGATCGGCCCCGTCGCCGGTTCACAGGCAACCGCGGTGTGCCGCGTGCGCGGGTGCGCTCGCCTCCGGCCCGCCGGCCGCGCGCGCGGTGAATCCCTGCCGGTTGTTCACTCGAGGACGAAAGGAAAGGACATGACGATGACCTCCGATGTTTTCACTGATTTCGACCGCTTCGCTGCGTCCGTGCTGGACTCCGTTCGCGGCCCTCGGCTGATGCCGGTGGACCTTTTCCGCGAGGGCGACCAGTATGTGCTCCACGCCGACCTGCCCGGCATCGACCCGGGGTCGATCGACGTGGACGTCGACGGTGGCCAGCTGTCCATCCGGGCTCAGCGGACAGCGGACACGCGCGAGGGGGTGAAGTGGCTCGCTCGCGAGCGGGGCGGCCAGTCGTTCCTCCGGCAGTTCACGCTGGGCGACGGCGTCGACCCCGACCGGATCAGCGCCTCGTACGACAACGGGGTGCTCTCCGTGATCATCCCGGTCAGCGAACGGGCCAAGCCCCGGAAGATCGCCGTGGGAACCGCCCAGACCGCCCACGCCATCAACGCGTGAGCGGGCGTTGATCGCGCGGCGGCCGGCTGTCCCGAACGGCGGCCGGCCGCCCGCACCGTCCCCCTCGTCGGAAGGATGACCATGCACGCCACTGCCACCTTGACCCGTTTCCTCGCCGAGATGGAGTATCCGGCGACGAAGGACGACCTGCTCCGCGAGGGCATCCGTGCCGATCTGCCGTGGCACGACCTCCATCGCCTGGAGAGGCTTCCCGACGGTGGCTACCCCAGCGCGTGGCTCGTGCGACACGAGCTCTCGACGACGTCCGGTGTGCGGCATCCCGGCGGCATGCTCGCCGGAACCCACCCCGAGCCGGCTGCCTGATCGCGTGCACCCTGCTCGCGGTGCGCCCTTCGGCGATCAGTCGCCCGACGAGAGGACTCGCGTGCGCCGGCGCGAGACGGCGAGCACCCATGCTCCGGCGGTCAGCAGCAGGAGCGCCGCGAGGGACCCGGCGCCGGCCGCGACCAGCGTTCCGCCCGACTCGGCCAGGCCTGACGCAGGGCCGACCGCCGCTGTCACCGTGATTCCGGCGACTGTGCTGCGCACGTGCCCGTCGGGGTCGAGGCCGTTCACCTGCACGCTGTCGACTCCGAGCGGGATGCCGTCGGGCAGCGTGAGCGTCAGTTCGAACGTCCCATCCGCCGATGCCGTCGTCTGTCCGAGCAGGACGCCCGGGCCCAACAGCCACAGATCGAGTGCGCTGTGGGGCGCGTACCCACTGCCCTGGATGCGCAGCGACCCACCCACCGGGGCGACGAGCGCTCCGTTCGACAGCGCCAGCGTCGTGCCGTTCGCGTCGCGACTCTGGAACCGCAATGTGAAGCCGCCACCGCTGACGATCCAGTCGCCCCGGAGCGTGGACGTCGTCGTCACCGGTTCGGAGAAGCCGCTCAGCGTCGACGCCGAGCGACCGGGCGACACGCTCGGTCGGTCCCCTTCGGGGCCGGTGACCGGAGCCAGCACCGGCGTGGCACGGGAGGTGCTGCTGGGCTCCCCCGGGCCGGCGTCGGTGACGGCACGCAACTGGAGCCGGTACGGCGTGCCGTTCACGAGGCCCTCAATCACGAGCGGACTCGTGGTCGTCTTCGTGTCGATCCAGGTCGCTCCTTCGTCGAGCGAATACTGATAGCCGCTGATCGGCGAACCGCCGTCGTCCGCCGGTGCACCGAACTCGGCCACCAGCGTACGGTTCGCGACCTTCACGCTCGTGACGGTGACGGCGGTGGCGGGGCCGCGCGGTGTGGCGGTGGCGGCGGCCGCAGCGCTCACGCCGGCGGCGTTGAGCGCACCGACGCGGAACGTCACAGGCGTGCCGTTGACGAGTCCTGTCGCGACATGTCGGGTGTCGGTCGACCCGGTGTCAGCGACGACGGTCGACCAGGACATTCCACCGTCAGTCGAGATCTCGATTCGGTAGCCGGTCACGGGCGCACCGCCGTCATCGGCGGGCGTCGGCCAGTTCAGTTCCACCCTGCCGTCACCCGGGGTCACCGTCAGCGGCGCGGGGGCATCCGCAACCGTGCGCGGTGTGATCGTCTGCGGCGTGGCAGCGGGACCCGTGCCCGCCGCGTTACGGGCGGAGACCCGGAAGTGCACGGTTGCGCCGTTGGTCAGACCGGTGGCGACGTAGTCCGTATGGGTGGGGTCGACGTCCGCCGTTGCTGTCCAGGTCTTCCCGCCGTCCCCCGACTGCTCGAGGACGTAACCGGTCAGCGGCGAGCCACCATCCGAGGCCGGTGCCGACCACGTCAGCGTTGCTCGGCGGTCACCGGCCGCGACCGCCACCGTGGCAGGGGCAGCCGGCACGGTGTACGGCGTCACCGGCGTGGTGGCAGCGCTCCACGCGCCTTGACCGTTCCCCGTGATGGCAGCGACACGAAAGATCACGGCGTCGCCGGCGTCGAGCCCGGCGATCGCGCGGGTGGTGTCGGCGGTTCCAGTGTCAGCGGTGACAGCCGTCCAGCTCACGCCGTTGTCCGTCGACCTCTCGATCGCATAGCCGGTGATCGCCGCGCCCGCCGTCCAGGACGGCGCGGTCCACGACAGTTCGGCGCTGAGCGTTCCCGCCTGTGCGACGGCGTTCGCGGTCTGCCCGGGTACCGTCGCAGGCACCTCGAGCGTCACCGTCAGCGTCCGGCGCGCCGTCTTCGCAGGGCCGTCCGCGGGTGAGAGATCGGGTGCAGAGACCTCGAACTCGAACGTCTCGTGATCGGCGGTTTGCCGTGCATCGACCGCATCGTCCTTCGGCACGAACGCGTAACGCCCGGTCACCGTGTCGAGATACAGGGTGCCGTACGTACCCCTCTTTTCCCGGGTGTATGTGATCCCGCCGATCGTGGTCGTCGCCGCAGTGCCTCCGACGATGCTGGTGGTGATCGGGCTGTCGGGGTCGCTCGCATCGAGCGTGCCGGTCGTCGTGACGTACGTCTGTGCACCCTCGGTGTTCGTGAGGGTGATCGGGGCGACGGACGCGAGGACGGGGGCGTCGTCAACCGGCGTGATCGAGACGGGGATGCTGCTGGCCGCAGACACCGCGCCGTCGGAGTCCGCCACGGTCACCGTGATGGTGCGGGACGTGGCCGGGTCATCCGACGCATTCGCGTACTGCAGCTTGCCCGCGATGTGCGCGACGACAGCATCGTTCACCTTCGTGCCGTAGACCCTCACGTTATCGATGAGCAGCGTGGCTCCGGCCTTCTTGCCACAGGTGAAGTCCTGTGTGCCGCCCACGAACACGAAGCGATATGACCCGTTCGCAGGGATCGTCGTCTCCTTTGTTACGAAGGCGTTGACCTCGTTGCCGCCGGTGGCGTCCAGCACCGGCGTCTGCGTACCGGTGGCGGTGTTCAGGATGTACCCGTAGACATGGAAGTTGTCGCCGGACTGGAACGCCCGCCAATCGAAGTAGATCTTGTCGTTGTGCGAGGCGTCGAACGGATCGCTGTACACGGCGGGCCCGTGCACGACATCACAACCCTCGGCCGTGGTCATCGCCGAGGTCAGCTCGAGGCTCGCAGCGCCGTCGCTCGCGGTCGTCTTGTTCAGCTTGATCGTGTACGTGGCGCCGCTCTGCGGTGGTGTGTCGTCGTCCGCCGGTGCCGCGTACTGCCCGTTTCCGGCGAGGCCGGCGTACGTGCTCTGGTCCTGGGCGATGTATCCGGCGATATTGGTGACGCCGAGGTCGATCCGGCCCTGAAGCATCGTCCAACCCGTGATCGTCGCTCCTTCTTCGAAGCTGGGGTTCGTGAACGGGCTGACGAAGTTGATCCGCAGGGCACCATTGCCCCCTGAGCGCGTGCTGTCGACACTGCCGATGATGTCGGCGGCCGACCCGTCGCCGAGATAGACGGTGTCACCCACGATCGTCACCGCGCCAGCCTCCGTATCAGGCTCCGTCGCAGTGACCAGCGAGAGGGTCTCGTGGGCGGTGCCGCCGGCGACGCCGAAATCAATGTATCCGCCGCCGTACTGGGTACCGCCGGTGAACGTCACGTGCTCGCCGACCCGAACCGGAGCCGCCTGCTCCACATACGCGACCGGAGCGTCCGGAGTGGAGACGGTCGGCGGCGCGGCGAACGCGGCGATCGGCTGAGCGGCGAGGACGACAGCGCACACCGCGCCGCCCGACGCGAGCTGCGCAAGACGACGACGTCGCGTGCCGGACGATGTGTGCGTGGCGGTGAAAGGCAATGCCATGGTGGGCGACACTCTCTCGGGTAGGGAGCGGAACGAGCCAGGTTGTGGGGCACCTTGACCGCCCAGGATGCGGGTCCTCTGGGCGCGCCCACCCTACCTATTCGAGCCGGCTTCTGAGACATTCCTCATCGACACGTCACCCCGCGCCTCACCCGTTCGAGTGGCGAGACCCGCCGCCAGTGGAGGGTCCCGCGCGCGCGCGATGGTGCATGGTACGTTCCCGAGAAGGTGCCTGATGCGGGGATGGGCGCCGGGATGGGTTTGGGGAGTTCATCGTTCATGGGGATCGAGCCGGCTGACATGTCGCTGCCGCGGGTGCCCGCCGGGGTCATTTCACGTCGCCGGGTGCTCGCGCTGCTCGACGAGCGCGTGCCGCTCACGGTCGTGCGGGCAGCGTGCGGAATGGGAAAGACGGTCGTCCTCCGCGAGTGGGCGCTGCACACGGACGATCGGGTCGTCTGGATCACCGCGGACCCGAACCGCTCCGATAGTCGCGCACTGGCGGGAGCGATCCTCAACCACTGCCGCCGGGATCACGACGGCAACGGTGTGGAACCCGCGAGCTGGTCCGAGGTGAGTGCCTGCCTCGCGGATTCGAGCAGGCCTACAACGGTCGTCGTCGATGATGCCGCCGTGCTGAAGCCAGGGGCGCTCCTCGACCTCTGCGCGGTCGTCGCGACCGAACCCACATTGCATGTCATCGTCGCGACGAATCAGCGGACGGTCCTCGACGGCGACGGAGTCGCCCTTCTGCTGGACCGCAAGATCATCGGTCCCACGCAGCTGTTGTTCGATCGGGCCGAGGTCCGCCGCCTCCTGCGCACCAATCCACGCACCGCGCAGGAGGTCCTCGCAGCGACGAACGGGTTTCCCGCGGCGATCCATGCGCTTGCCAAGCGTGGGCTGCCCCAGGACGAAGAGTCCATCGCGGCCGTGGCGGCCGCGGCCGTCGAAGACTACGTGCGGTTCCGCCTTGTCCGCTTCGGCCATGACAGAGGCGTCTTGAATACCCTCGTCAAGATCAGCTTCATGAGTGCCGTCGATGCTGAACTCGCGTGCGAACTCAGCGGGGATCCGCACGCGGCCGATGCGCTCAAGGGTGCCGAAATCTACGGGTTCGGGTCGTGGACGGAGGATCCGCACGGGCCGCGTTTCCGATTCACACCTTTCGCGCTCGTGCTTCTGCGTCGCGAACTCATGAACCGGTATCCGCAGGATGTGCACCGCATGCGCAAGGCAGGGTCCGCCTGGCTGCTTCGCAACGGCGATCCCGTCGAGGCACTGCGCCTGGCCGTCGATGGCGACGACCTGGGCCTAGCCCGAGAAGTGGTCACGTCGTCATGGCACAGACTCCTCGATCATGCGCCGACAGTACGAAAGATCCTCGACCCGGTTCCCCTGTCACGGTTGCGCGACGAACCTCTCGTCATGATCCTTCTCGGCATGTCGTACACCGCTTCCCAGACGCGTCGGGCGCACGGACTCCAGACCCTGCGCGTCGCGCTGATGGCTGCCAAGTCGCAGTCGGCAGCGTCGACCGGGTTCGAGCGGCTCATCCGCCTCGTCTTCGAGAGCAGTGCGCTGCGCGTCCTGCAGGTGCACGACCGCGCGGCCGCCCTCGCCGAACAGGCGCTCCAGTTGCTGCTGCGATCGTTTGACATCGAGAAGGAGTCCAACGCCGCTCAGGTGCCGCTCATATCCGCGCAACTCGGCACGTCGCTGTACTACGGCGGGAAGCCGCGTCGCGCCATTGACTGCTTGACCTACGGCACCGCGATTCTCGGCGTCCGACATGAGAACGCCATCGACAACCTCTCCATGCTCAGTGGGATACACGCCCTCAATGGTGACCTCCCCGAAGCGCGCCACTGCGTGGACCTGATCCGCTCCGGACGCTGGGACCGCACCCGCCTGAACGGCACCCACGGGATGTTCTACCGGTTAGCGGAGTCCCTGCTCGCCCTCGAAGAGTCCGATACCGCCGGTGCCGTCCACCACATTGCCGCGTTCGAGCAACAACGTGCGACCAGCGAGCATTGGCCGGCAATGGCTGCGGTCGAGGCCCTGGTGTCTTTGTGCCAGGGGCAAGCGGCCATGGGGGAGTCGAGGCTGGAATCGCTCGTGCAACTGCACGGCGGCGAGGGAGTCCGCGACGATGCGATCCGGCCGCTGCGTCGCGTACGGTCTCTGCTGGCTCTCGCCCAGGGTCGCATGGAAGCCTCGAAGTCGTTTCTCGATGGGCACACGCCCGAAGACCGCCATGCCACCCGCGTCGACCGCGCACGTGTCGCCCTGGCCGAAAACCGTCCACGGGACGCGCTGCAGATTCTCGGCCGGGGCGACGGCTCCACCGCAACGTCGCGAGTGAAGGCCGAGGCCACGGCGATCCGGACGGCTGCCATGCTGCGCATCGGAAGCATCCGTGCCGCGCGTCACGAGGCTCAGAATCTCGGTGCCCTTCTCCACGATCGCGGGCTTCGGATGCCCCTCGCGCTCCTCCCGCCGGCGGATGTGCACCCCGTACACGACATCCTCCGCAGCGAAACGCCCTACGAGATCGATGCAGTCGAATCGGTGCTGCACGAGTCATTGGCCAGCGCACCACTGACCGACCGCGAACGCGTGGTGCTGAAGGAGCTCGCGTCCGACAAGTCTCTGACGATGGTTGCGGGCGGACTCGGGGTGTCGCATAACACGGTGAAGACACACGTCAAGAGCATCTATCGAAAGCTTGAGGTCTCCACGCGCGAAGAGGCCGTCGCGGTCGCGGTCGCCCGCCTCCTGATGTCGGACAAGTACTGACCCGCATCGGACTCCGGCCCAGCGAACGCTCCGTCGGTGCAGGCGTCGGCGATGTCCTCGGCGAGACCCGGGCCGATGAATCGTACCTGGCGGCGGACGGATGTCGGGGGCCACTCTTTCCGCGTGGTCGACGAGCCGTGGCCCGGCGGAACCCGGCCTCCGGTCGTGCTCGTGCACAGGATCGGGCGTCGCACCGATACCTGTCCCGGCTGCACCACGCCCTGGAACGGCGGGACCCCGCGTGGTTGATCGATGTTCCGGGCCACGGTGGGGTTCCCGCGCCGCCGCACGACGTCGACGTCGCAGAACCCGGTGACGGATGCCGCGCACCGCACGCTTCCCGCCCAGTTCCGCGCACTCGCGGTGGAGACCCTGCTCGAGTCCTGGACGGCCAACGGCCTCGTCTTCGCCGACTACGTCCGGTGCGGACCGTCGTGGTATCTCACCCAGGCGCGCCATATGGTGTCGTACCGACTGGAGGAGCGCGTGCCGCTGCTCGTGATGCCGCTGCTCGTGATCCGCGGCTCGCACGACCCGATCGCGGGGCGGCCCTGGTGTCGCCTGCTCCGCAACAGCGCACGCCAGGGAGCACTCGTGGAGATCCCGCGCCGCCACCACGTCGTCCAGCAGACCGCCCCGCGCGCGGTGTGCGCCGCCATCCAGGCGCTGGCGGTGCCCGAAGAAAATGAAAAGGGCCCCGTCGGGACCCATTTTCACATCGTGCGCGAGGGGGGAGTTGAACCCCCACGCCCTTTCGGGCACTGGCACCTGAAGCCAGCGCGTCTGCCTATTCCGCCACTCGCGCGAGACGGGTCGCCCCGAACTCAACTTGTCGAGGATAGCACGGTTCGCACCGCACTCCGGGTCCTGTCCCACATGATGCGGGGTCGCCGGAACGCATCCCGCACGGTGTGAGACTCGCCCCCCACCGTGTCCGGAAGGTGTGACATCCGCCGCCCGGATGCCGCCGTTTCTGCGACCACCGGCCCGAGACCCAGGGCCGCGGACGCCGAATCCACCGCGTCCTCAGCCGGGGCAACTAGCATGTAGCCACAATCAGCCTGCCTGAGGAGTTGTGTGGGACTACTTGACAGCTTCGAGAAGGGGCTCGAACGCGCCGTGAACGGCGCCTTCGCGCGCACCTTCCGCAGCGGCATCCAGCCCGTCGAGATCGCCGCCGCCCTGCGCAGCGAACTCGATAAGAAGGCTGCGGTGGTCTCCCGGGACCGCATCCTGGTGCCGAACACCCTCACGGTGCACCTCGCACCCGCCGACGACGAGAAGATGGCGGCGATCGGGCCGGCGCTGGTGGGCGAGCTCACCGAGATTGTGCGCACGCACGCGGCATCCCAGCACTACTCCTTCGCCGGCCCCGTCGCCGTCACGCTGCGACGCGACGACGGCCTGTCCACCGGCACTCTGCGCGTGGACTCGACCACCGCGGAGGGCACGGTATCGTGGCGCGGCGTCGTCGACATCGCCGGCACCCGGCATCCACTGGCAAAGGGCCGCACCGTCATCGGCCGCGGCGGCGACGCCGACATCACGGTCGCCGACTCCGGCACGAGTCGCAAGCACGTCGAGATCCTCTGGGACGGCGAGCGCGCGATGGTGCGCGACCTCGGCTCCACGAACGGCACGAAGCTGGACGGCCAGCGCATCGACCAGGCCCCGCTCCCGCCGGACTCGACGGTCTCCATCGGACGCACCGAGATCGTCTTCCGAGTGGTGCCGCAGGCGGCGCCCCCCGCCCCGAAGACGTCGGCCGCGGATGCCGCGACCCGGCTGTTCGACCGGGGAGGCGGATCGCTGTGAGCGAGCTCACGCTCCTGCTCCTGCGCATCGGGTTCCTGGTCCTGATGTGGTTCTTCGTGTTCGCCGTCGTCTACTCGCTGCGCGCCGACCTGTTCGGGGTGAAGGTGCG
The DNA here is from genome assembly GCF_009649635.1 of Microbacterium sp. SYP-A9085. Classification (GTDB taxonomy): domain Bacteria; phylum Actinomycetota; class Actinomycetes; order Actinomycetales; family Microbacteriaceae; genus Microbacterium. Next base: position 670,630 of record NZ_WJII01000001.1, read on the forward strand.
CCGGATGCCCGAGCCCGCCCCGGCCGCGGCATCCCCCGCCCCGGTCGCCGGCCCCTCCGACGCGACCATGCCGGTGCATTCGGTCAAGGCCCCCGCCGGCGCCGCCACCACGCAGACGGTCTCGCGGATAGTGATCACCACCGGGCCGAAGGCAGGACTCGAGCTGCCCTTGGGCACCGAGCCGCTGACGATCGGCCGGTCCAGCGAATCCGGGCTCGTCATCCGCGACGACTACACCTCCAGCCACCACGCCCGCCTGGTCTTGTGGGGCGACACGTGGATGATCCAGGACCTCGACTCGACGAACGGCACCTGGCACGACGACCAGCGCGTCAGCGCTCCCGTGCCGGTGACCGTCGGCGCACCCATCCGCGTGGGCGCGACGACGTTCGAGTTGAGGAAGTAGGCGTCCGCCGCGATGGTCTTCCAGGGCTCGAGTGCCGCGCTGTCACACACCGGCAAGGTGCGGTCGAACAACCAGGACTCCGGTTACTCGGGCTCGAACCTCTTCATCGTCGCCGACGGGATGGGCGGGCACGCCGGCGGGGATGTCGCATCCAGCATCGCCATAGCGCGCCTGGAAGGGCTCGACCACGCCTACGAGACGCCGGCGGATGCCGAGCGCACACTGCAGCGGGCGATCACCGCCGCGGCCGGCGACCTCATCGACACCGTGAAGCTCCAGCCGGAGCTGGCCGGCATGGGCACCACCGTGTGCGCGATCATCATGGTCGACGAATACGCAGTCATCGCGCACATCGGCGACTCGCGCATCTACCTGTACCGCGACGACGCTTTCACCCAGATCACGACCGACCACACGTTCGTGCAGCGCCTCGTGGACTCCGGCCGCATCACGCCGGAGGAGGCGCGCTTCCACCCGCGCCGGTCCGTGCTGATGCGGGTGCTCGGCGACATGGACGCCGACCCCGAGGTCGATACGTTCATCATGCCGACCCAGCCCGGCGACCGGTGGCTGCTGTGCTCGGACGGCTTGTCCGGCGTCGTGGACGACGCGCACACGGCGAAGCTGCTCGCGCTGGGCCTGGCGCCGGGCCGCACCGCCGACATGCTGCTCAAGCAGGCGCTGGACGGGGGCGCCCCCGACAACGTGACGATAGTGATTGTGGATGTCGGCGGGCAGCATCCCGTCGTCTCCGGCACCCCCACGATCGTCGGCGCCGCCGCGACGCCGAAGGGGATCGAGGTGCCCGCCGCCCGCCCTGGCCGCGTGTCGTGGCTGCATCTGAGCCGGCAGGCGGCCAACGAGCCCACCCACTTCGAACCCGCCGCCGAGGAGTTCCTCGAAGAGCTGATCGAGGAGGACCGCCGACGCGCCCGGCGCCGGCGCCTGGGGTGGATCGCCGGCCTGATCCTCGTGCTCGCGCTGATCGCGGCCGCCCTGTTCGGCGCCTACCAGTGGACGCAGACGCGCTTCTTCGTCGGCGCAGACGAGGACAGCGTCGTGATCTTCCGCGGCGTCCAGCAGAACATCGGCCCGATCTCGCTGTCCACCCCGTACGAGGACACCGGTCTGCCGCTCGGCGTGCTGCCCGAGTTCGAACGCCAGGTCGTGCGCGGCACCATCTCTGCGGACTCGCTCGCCGACGCCGAGCACATCGTCGACCAGCTGCGTCAGAACGTGGGAGGTGGATGATGCGCACACCCCCCGGCGGCACCGCCGCCGTCCGCCCGGGGCCCCCCGCCCCGCCGCCCGGCGACGCCGACACCGCCGTGCTGCGGGCGCTGCGCAAGATCCGCGTGCCGCAGACACAGCGCAACCGGGAGCTGGCCCTCCTCATCTTCGCGTTCGCCATCAACGGCGCCGCCGTGATGCTCGTGCAGCTGGGGGCGGCGGGCGAGATCGACCCGAAGTTCCTCTACTACCTCGGCGTGCTCACGGCGCTCGCGCTCGCGCTGCACATCACACTGCGGATCGTGGCCCGAGACGCCGACCCGTTCGTGGTCCCGATCGGGACGGTGCTGACCGGCCTCGGCCTGGCCGAGATCTACCGCATCGACGTGGCCAAGCACCTGCACGGCTGGGCGGCGTTCTCCATCCGGCAGCTGGCGTGGGCCGGTATTGCGCTCGTGGGCGCGATGCTGCTGGTGGTCCTGCTGCGCAACTACCGGGTGCTCTTCCGCTACACGTACATCTTCGGGTTCGTCGGCATCCTCCTGCTGCTCCTGCCGATTGTGCCGGGACTGGGCACGGACGCGAACGCCGACGTGTGGGTCTCGCTGGGCTTCTTCTCGTTCCAGCCCGGCGAGCTCGCCAAGATCTGCCTGGCCATCTTCTTCGCCGGCTACCTCGTGCGCACGCGCGACGCGCTGACCTCGGTCGGCACCCGGTTCCTCGGGTTCACGTGGCCGCGCGCCCGCGAGCTCGGCCCGCTGCTGGTGGTCTGGCTGGTCTCGCTCGGCATCATCGTGATGCAGCGCGACCTTGGCACCGGCCTTCTCATCTTCGGCATGTTCGTGGCGATGCTGTACATCGCCACCGGCAAGACGAGCTGGGTGCTGATGGGTGTCGTGCTCGCCGTGGGCGGCGCGTTCCTGGCATCCCGGGTCTTGCCGTATGTCCAGGGCCGCTTCACGAACTGGCTCGATGCGTTCAACCCGGCCCTGATGGACGGCAGCAGCTTCCAGCTGGTCAACGGCATCTTCGGGATGGCGCAGGGCGGCCTGATCGGCACCGGCCTCGGCCAGGGTCGCCCGTACCTGACGCCGCTGTCGCAGAGCGACTACATCTTCCCGAGCCTGGGGGAGGAGATCGGCCTGATCGGCCTTTTCGCGATCCTCGTCCTGTACATGGTGTTCACCAGCCGCGGTCTGCGCGTGGGCCTGAACGGACAGGATGACTTCGGCAAGCTCCTGGCCGTCGGCGTCTCCTTCACCATCGCGCTGCAGGTGTTCATCATGGTCGGCGGCGTCACTCGGCTCATCCCCCTGACCGGCCTGACCACCCCGTTCCTGGCGGCCGGCGGATCCTCGCTCGTGGCGAACTGGCTGATCGTGGCGATCCTGCTGCGGATCTCGGACGCCGTGCGCTCCCGTCCTCGGGTGGTGATCGGCTGATGGCGACACCACCGACCATGCCCGCGAAGACGAGAGGGGCGACGCGATGACGAAGGAATTGCGGCGCCTGTCGCTCATCCTGCTGGCGATGTTCCTGGCACTGTTCTGCTCGACCAGCGTCATCCAGGTTGTGCAGGCCGACACCCTGGCCCAGAACCCCGCGAACAAGCGCGCCCTGTACGACTCGTTCGACGTGCAGCGCGGGTCGATCATCGCGAGCGGGTCGGCGATAGCCAGCTCGGTGCCGTCGAAAGACCTGTACAGCTGGCAGCGCCAGTACGTCGACCCGCAGATGTGGGCGCCGGTGACCGGGTACATCAACCCGGTGCTGCAATCCTCGACCGGCATCGAGCAGGCGCTCAACCAGCAGCTGTCCGGCACCGGCAGCTCGCAGTTCCTGTCCCGTATCGAGCGGCTCGTCACCGGCCAGCCCGCGCGCGGCTCGAACGTCGTGCTGTCGCTGGACGCGAAGGTGCAGAAGGCCGCGTACGACGCCCTGGGCAAGCTCCAGGGCGCCGTCATCGCGATCGAGCCGAAGACCGGCCGGATCCTGGCGATGGTGACGACCCCCAGCTTCGACACGAACAAGCTCGCCTCCCACGACCCGAACGCCGTCAACGCCGACTATGACAAGCTGCTGAACACCCCCACCAACCCGCTGTACAACCGCGCCATCGCCGGGAATCTCAACCCTCCGGGATCCACGTTCAAGCTCGTGGTGGTCTCGGCGGCACTGGCGTCGGGCCGCTTCACCCCCGCCTCCACTCTGCCCAACCCCGCCCGGTACACGCTCCCCGGCACGTCCACGCCGATCAGCAACGACACCGGCGGCACATGCGGTCCCGGCAAGGAGGTGTCGATCGCCGACGCGCTGCGGCTCAGCTGCAACATCCCGATGGCGCAGCTGGCGGTCAAGGTCGGCGCACAGGCGATCCGGGAAGAGGCCGAGAAGTACGGGTTCAACTCCACGTTCGAGCTGCCCCTGGCATCCACCCCCTCGTCCTACCCGCGGGTGCTGGATGACGCGCAGACGGCCTTGACCGGGTTCGGCCAGGGCAAGGTCACTGCGACGCCGCTGCAGATGGCGATGGTCTCGGCGGGGATAGCGAACGGCGGCGTCCTGATGAAGCCCCGCATGGTCGACCAGGTCGTGGCACCCGATCTGTCGGTGCAGCAGCGGTTCGACAGCGAGGAGTACGGCCGCGTGCTCGATGAAGATCTGAACCGGGAGCTCATCCAGATGATGGTCGCCAATGTCAGCAGGGGCGTCGCGACGAATGCAAGAATTGACGGGGTCGACGTGGGCGGCAAGACCGGAACAGCGCAGAACGGCGACCACGCCCCGTTCTCACTGTGGTTCACCGGGTTCGCGCCCGCAGAAGACCCCCAGGTAGCAGTGGCGGTCGTCATAGAGAATGGCGGGGGCGTCGGACAGTCCGGCAGCGGCAACACAATAGCGGCGCCCATCGCGAGGAAGGTCATGGAGGCGGTGTTGGGTAAATGAGACCGACGCAGGGCGTGACCTTCGGCGGCCGCTACGAGCTCGACTCGCGGATCGCGATCGGCGGGATGGGCGAGGTCTGGGAGGCCACCGACCACGTCATCGGCCGCACCGTCGCGATCAAGATCCTCAAAGACGAATACATGGGCGACCCGGGCTTCCTCGAGCGCTTCCGCGCCGAGGCGCGGCACGCGGCCCTGGTCAACCACGAGGGCATCGCGAGCGTCTTCGACTACGGCGAGGAGAACGGCTCCGCGTTCCTGGTGATGGAGCTCGTGCCCGGCGAGGCGCTGTCCACGATCCTCGAGCGCGACACCACGCTGTCGACCGACAAGACGCTCGACATCGTCGCGCAGACGGCCGCCGCGCTGCAGGCCGCGCACGCGGCCGGCCTCGTGCACCGCGACATCAAGCCCGGCAACCTCCTGATCACGCCGGACGGCCGCGTCAAGATCACCGACTTCGGGATCGCCCGGATCGCGGACCAGGTGCCGCTGACGGCGACGGGGCAGGTGATGGGCACGGTGCAGTACCTGTCGCCCGAGCAGGCGTCCGGGCACCCGGCGTCCCCCGCCACCGACATCTACTCGCTCGGCATCGTCGCGTACGAGTGCCTGGCAGGGAAGCGCCCGTTCACGGGCGAGTCGCAGGTGGCGATAGCGATGGCGCAGATCAACGAGCAGCCGCCGCCGCTGCCGGGCACCATCGGCCAGCCGGTGCAGAACCTCGTGATGTCGATGATCGCGAAGAAGCCCGAGGACCGGCCCGCCTCCACCGCCATCGTCGCGCGCGCCGCGACGGCGCTGCGCCGCGGCGACATGGCGGCCGCGATAGCGGCGGTCCCCGCGATCGCCCCCGGGGTGGATGCCACGACCCGCCTGCTCACCGCCGCCGACGACACCAAGGCGGCCACGATGCTGATGCCGTCGGCCGCGGTCGCCGGCGGCGCCGGGGCCATGGCCGCCGTCGAACACGGCGAGTCGGGCAAGCGCAAGCGCAGCCCGTGGACGTGGCCGCTGATCGCGCTGATAGTGCTGCTGCTGATAGTGCTCGGCGGCACGCTGTGGGCCATCTTCGGCAATACCACGCCGGACGCGTCCCGGTCGTCGACTCCGCCGTCGACCCCGCCGTCCACGGCCGCCACGCCGACGGACGCGCCCGTGAACGTGGGCGCCCTGGGCCTGGTCGGGATGCCGTGCGCGGACGCGCAGGACGTGCTGACGCAGAACCGGCTCGAGTCGAAGACGAAGCCCGGGTCGCCCGCCGCGTCGAAGGACGAGGCGAACCAGGTGCAGGCGGTGTCCAACGACGGCAACGCGACGCCGGGCGACACGATCACGCTCACCTGCTCGACGGAGCCCACCGAGCTCACGAAGCAGCCCGGGCCCGCGTCGGTGACCGGCACCGGTGACGGCGGCGCCCCCGTGGCCGGCGGACCCGTGCGCGTGCAGCTGCCTGCGTACACGTGCCCGAGCGGTACCGGAAACCTGGATTCGTACACGGTGACGGCCACGAAGGGACGGTTCATCAACGGCAGCGACTCCGGCAACAGCTCGACGATCACGACCGGACCGAACCCCGGCGATCTGCAGCTGACGGTGACCGGCTCGGAGGGCGACCAGCTCCAGATCGGCTACACCGCGACCTGTCGCAGCAACACGGGTACTCGCACATCGCCGCCGTCGACGACGCAGTCCTTCGACATCGCGGCCGCGCCGGAGCAGCAGCCGTCCACCCCGCCCAGCGACGGCGGCGGGCCGGAGCCGACCGCCACCACCCAGCCCTGACCCAGGCCGGCCGGCGCCGGTCGGTTAGGCTGTCAGCTGGTCCATCGCAGGGAGAGAAGTGTCACCCGAGCCGCGCGTGCTGTCCGGACGCTACCGCGTCGACGAGCCCATCGGGCACGGCGGAATGGCGGCCGTGTTCCGCGGTTACGACCTCACCCTGGGCCGCCCCGTAGCCATCAAGATCCTCAACAGCGAGCTCGCGGCCGACAGCACTTTCCGCACCCGGTTCCGCCTGGAGGCGCAGGCGGCGTCGCGGATGTCGAGCACCGCCATCGTGCGCGTCTACGACGCCGGCGAGGACACCGAGACCGACGAGACCGGCCGTGCCCGGCACGTGCCGTTCATCGTGATGGAGCTGGTCCGCGGACGGCTGCTGAAGGACATCATCGCCGCCGGCCCCGTGCCGCTGGATGACACGGTCCGCTACGTCGACGGCATCCTCGAGGCACTCGAGTACTCGCACCGCGCCGGCGTCGTGCACCGCGACATCAAGCCCGGCAACGTCATGATCACCCCGTCCGGCCAGGTCAAGGTGATGGACTTCGGCATCGCGCGGGCGGTCTCCGACTCCTCGTCGACAGTGGCCGAGACCACGACGATCCTCGGTACCGCCGCGTACTTCTCCCCGGAGCAGGCCAAGGGCGACGTCGTCGACGCGCGCACCGACCTGTACTCCACGGGCGTGGTCCTGTACGAACTGCTCACCGGGCGCCAGCCGTTCCGCGGCGACACCCCGGTGGCCGTCGCGTACCAGCATGTGAGCGAGGCGCCGACCCCGCCGTCCGAGCTGGCCGAGACGGTGCCGCGGGCGATGGATGCCGTCGTCCTGCGCGCTCTCGCGAAGGACCCCTTCCAGCGGTACCCGGATGCCGGGGCCTTCCGGGAGTCGCTGGATGCTGCCGTCACCGGCGCGGCGCCGTCGCAGCGCGAGGTCGACACGCTCGCCCATGCACTGTACGGGCCGGATCCGCGGCAGGCGGCCCAGACCGCCCGGTCACTGCGCCAGCTGAGCACCGATACCACGATGAAGCGGACGCAGGCGGGGCCGCCCGCCGCGTGGATCTGGGCGGGCGTCGCCGTGCTCGCGGTGCTCCTGATCTCCGTGCTGATCTGGGTGCTGACGATGCGGCCGGGCAGTGTCGTCCCCACGGGGTCGCGGATAGTGCCGGATGTCGTCGGGCTGACATGGGAGGCCGCGAACGGCAAGCTCGCGGCGGAGGACCTGAACTCGCATCGCGTCGACGAAGCCAGCGACACGGTGCCCGAGGGCCACGTCGTGCGGACCGACCCGGCATCGGGCGTCTCGGTCGCGCGGGAATCCGAGGTCACGGTGCACGTGTCGAAGGGTCCCGAGGCCACGGCCGTGCCGACGCTCGTCGGCCTCTCCCGCGCGCAGGCCGAGAAGGCCATCGAGGACGCGGGGCTGACCCTCGGACAGGTGCGCCCCCAAGAAGATCCGGATGCCGCCGCCGACACGGTGCTCGAGTCCAGTCCGAAGGAGGGGGACTCCGTGCCGCGCGCGTCGGTGGTCGACCTCGTGGTGGCCACCGGCACGGTGACCGTCATCGACCTGACCCGGAACTATGCGCTGGACCAGGCGCAGGCGGCGCTGAAGGCGCTCAAGCTGCAGGTGACGGTGCAGGACAACGGCCCGTGCGGGGAGGGCGAGCACCCGAACACGGTGCTGTCGCAATCCGCCGGTCCCGGCGAGGTGCCGATCCACTCCGCCGTGACGCTCGTGTCGTGCTCGGCGGCACCCAGTCCCAGCCCGGAAGGCTGACGGTTAGCGCCGGACCGACATCCCGATCGCCCGCGCCGGCGCGTCCGGCATCCCGGTGCGGGCCAGCCACGCGGCAAGCATGCGGTGCCCGCCCTCGGTGAGCACGCTCTCCGGGTGGAACTGCACGCCCCAGATCGGCGCGGAGCGATGGGCGAGGCCCATCACCACCCCCGAGGGCGTCTGCGCCGTGGTGACGAGCTCGGCGGGCATCCGGGTCACGGCCAGCGAGTGGTAGCGGCCGGCGGCGAACGGCGTGGGGAGGCCGGCGAACAGCAGCGATCCGTCGTGCTCGACCGGCGAGACCATGCCGTGCATGAGCTCGGGGGCTTCGCCGACCGCGCCCCCGAACGCGACGGCGATGGCCTGGTGCCCCAGGCACACACCGAGCAGCGGCATCCCGGACTCGTGCGCGGCGCGCACCACGGGGATGGACGCCCCCGCCTGCTCCGGGGTTCCCGGTCCCGGGGAGATCAGGACGCCGTGGTAGCCGGCGATGGCGTCGGCCGCGGCGCCGCGGTCGATCTCGTCCGCCTCCACGAGGTGCACGTGCGCCCCGAGCTCGACGAGATAGTCGACGAGGATGTGCACGAAGCTGTCGTGGTTGTCGATCACCAGGATCTCGGTCATCGCACCGTGACATCCTGCGGATCGATCAGGAGGCTCACCCACGGGAAGACGTAGAAGAACAGCGCGTACAGCACGACGGCCGCGGCAGCGAGCAGGATCAGTACGCGCACCCACCAGGGTCCGGGAAGGATGCGCCAGAGGGCCGCGTACATCAGCTCACCTCCGCGAGCGACGCCGGCGCTCCGTCGGCCCGCGGCGTGAAGGACTCGAACACGCTGTAGGCGACGATGCGCTCGCTCTTGAAGTACATCGGGCTGCAGCTGGTCATCGTGAGGTACTTCCCGTTCGCCCGGATGCTGGTCTGCGGCACCGGCTGCAGCACGTCGACGGCGTGCGGCGTGACGTACTCGAGGTTGCGGAACCGGTACGTGTACCAGCCCGCCTTCGTCTCGATGACGATGGCGTCGCCCGCCTGCAGGTCGGCGATCCGGTGGAACGGCTTGCCGAACGTCGTGCGGTGGGCGGCCACGGCGACATTGCCGACGGCACCGGGCATGGGCGTGCCGGGGTAGTGGCCGATGCCGATCGGATCCAGCGTCCGTGCGCGCGAGACGCCGCCCGCCATCGGCACCTGGTAGTCCGCGCCGAAGCGCGGGATGCGCATGACCCCGAACACCTGGGCATCCTTCGGCTGCGGCGCTATCACCGGTTTCGCGGCTGCCGCGGGCGCGGGCTCGTCGGTGGGGGCGGGCGCGGGGGACGCCGTGCGGGACTGCACGAAGTCGTCCTCCCACTGCGCGGTGATGCTCTGCCCGGCGGCGTTCTTCTGGGCCGCGCCGATCCAGTCGCCGATCCACAGCTGCCACGCCACGAACAGCAGGGTGATCACGCCGGCTGTGATCAGCACCTCACCGAGCACTCCGAAAACGGAAGTCGTGCGGCGTCCCCGGGCGTGTGCGCCTTCGCGGCGCGACCTCCGCGTCGGCGCGCTTCCGGACAGATCGGCCACCGCTGAAGTCTATCGGGGCGACACGTGTCGCCCGCCGGGAGTTCGGTCTGCGCCACGGTGGCCGATAGACTGGAGGTATGGCACGATCTGGCAAGGATGAGGACGATCTCGTCGAGCGCACCGATCGCACGGCGGCGCCCAACCCCGTCTGGTTCAAGCCGATCATGGTCGGACTGATGATCGCCGGCCTCATCTGGGTGCTCGTGTTCTACCTGAGCGGTTCGCTGTTCCCGGTCCCCGGCATCGGTGCCTGGAACCTGGCCATCGGCTTCGGGATCGCGTTCGTCGGGTTCTTGATGACCACGCGCTGGCGCTGACGCGAATTACACCGGTGTGATTCATCCCCAGCTGGGGATGAACCTGTGGATAACTTTCGAGACGGCCGTTCAGACGTACAGCGTCGCGGGGATCGCCAGGAGCGCCAGCAGCAGTACGGTGAGGCCGATGAGCAGTCCGATCTGCCAGCCGCGCTGACGCACCGTCCGGGTGCGCGCATAGATGAACCCGACTGCGGCGCCGGCGATGAGCCCGCCCAGATGCGCCTGCCAGGAGATCTGCACGGCCGCAAGGGATCCGGACAGGATGCCGACGACGAACGGGAACGCGAAGTTTATGGCGATGATGATGGCGATGCTCGCCACATTCGCCCCGATGTGCCGGCCGATCACGAGCAGCGCGCCGAACAGGCCGAAGATGGCGCCGGAGGCCCCGACCACCCAGGTGAGCGGGGCGAGCAGGGCGACGGCGACCGAACCGGCGAGCCCGGAGATCAGATACATCACGAGGAACCGGACGCGGCCCACGAGCGGCTCCAGGATCCGGCCGATCATCCACAGCGCGAGCATGTTCAGGCCGATGTGCAGCCAGGAGGAGTGCACGAGCAGCACCGTGAGCAGCCGCCAGGGCTGGAAGCTGCCCAGCTGCGGGATGACGAATCCGCTGTTGTAGGCGAGCAGCTGCTGCACGGGGGAGCCCGGCACCAACTGCGCCAGATACACCAGCACCGTGACCGCGATGATCCCGTACGTGATGAGGGGACGCCGGTCCAGGGGAGCGGCGATCGTGGTGGTCCGGCGGCCCCAGCGCCGTTCGGCCTTGCGCTGCGCGGTCGACGCGCCCTTCTGCTGATCGCGCAGGCACTCGGGGCAGATCACACCGACGGGCGCCTGGATCTGGCACTCCGGGCAGATCGTGCGCAGGCACCGCTGGCACAGCACGAAGCTCTGCCGGTCGGGATGCCGGTAGCAGAAGTTGTCGCGATTGCGGGCGAAGTCGGCCGTGGTCATGCGATCAGCACGGCGGCCGCTCAGGCCGCGACGATGTCGATCGACGAGATGACGACGGGCTCGACCGGGCGGTCCTGCGCACCGGTGGGCACGGCGCTGATCGCGTCGACGACGGCGCGGGACGCGTCATCCGCCACCTCGCCGAAGATCGTGTGCTTGCCCTGCAGCCACGGCGTCGGGTCGGTCGTGATGAAGAACTGCGAGCCGTTCGTGCCTTCCGCGGCACCGGTGATGGCGTTGCGGCGCAGGCCGGCGTTGGCCATCGCGAGGATGTACGGCGAGCCGAACGTGAGCTCCGGGTGGATCTCGTCGTTGAACGTGTAGCCGGGGCCGCCGATGCCCTGGCCGAGCGGGTCGCCGCCCTGGATCATGAAGCCGGGGATGATGCGGTGGAAGACGACGTCCTTGTAGAGCGGACCGGATCCGGGCTGGCCGGTCTTCGGGTCGGTCCACTCGCCGCTGCCGTCGGCGAGGCCGGTGAAGTTCGCGACGGTGCGCGGCGCGTGGTCGCCGAACAGGTTGACGACGATGTCGCCGTGGTTGGTGTGCAGCGTGGCGACAGCGGTGGCATGGGGCATGCGCCCATTCTTTCAGAGGAATCTCCCGATGTTCTGTACATCCCTTCCGTCTCGGAACGCGTCTGGCAAGATGAAGAGGCACACGACCCATCGATAGGGAGGGCATCCCGTGAGCCTCAGCCGAAAGCGCAAGAAGGAACTCCGTAAGCTCCAGGAGCAGGCGAACCGGCTGTGGTCGTCGCAGCAGGTGCTCGTGGGTGAGGCCGCCACGGTCGCCCGCGAGGCCGGTCGGCAGCTGGGCAACTACAACCGCGAGCACATAGCCCCGACGGTGCAGGCCGGGTACGAGAAGTATGCCGCCCCGTACGTCGCGAAGGGCATGAAGACCGCGCAGCACGTCCTCAGCGAACGGGTCGTGCCCGCGGCGGGTGCCGTGGTCGGCTCCGCGATGTCGGTGTGGGATGCCGCGAACGACACGCGCTCGAAGATCGCGACCGGACGGGGACTGTCGGATGTTCAGGTCCTCAGCCGGGGCCGGGCGAAGAAGGGGATGGGCGCCGGCGGCGTGATAGCGATCCTCTTCGGCGTCGCCGCGGCCGCCGGTGTGCTCTACGCGGCGTGGCAGACGCTGCGCGCGGACGACGAACTGTGGGTCGCGGACGACCCGATGCGCACGCCCGAGGCGTGAACGCGCCCGAGACGGCCCGCGTGCGGGCCGCGGCATCGGCGCGCGGTCTGAAGATCGAACTGCGCGAGCGCCCGGCCGCCCGGAGCCTGCCCGAAGCGGCGGCGCTGCTGGGGCTCACTCCGCCCGACATCCTGAAGTCGCTGGTCGTCAAGCGCAGCGATGATACGTTCCTGTTCGCGCTGATCCCGGGGGATCGCGCCATCTCGTGGCCGAAGCTCCGTGCCGTCGTCGGCGTGAACCGGCTCCGACTGCCCGACCCGGCGGTGGCGTTCGAGGCGACCGGCTATGAGCGCGGCACCATAGTGCCCATCGGCAGTTCCCACGCCTGGCCGGTGTATGCCGATGGGAGGATCGCAGGTCGTCGCGTCGCGATGGGGGCGGGAGCGCACGGCTACAGCCTCTTCGTGGACGCGGATGACCTGATCGCCGCGTACGACGCGACGGTGGCGGACATCTCCCAGCCCCTGCCGGAGTGACGCGCGGGGTCAGTATGAAGCGCCCGCCATCCGCAGGGCGATGTCGACGAGCCTGACCCGCTGCAGCCGGCGCACACTGCTCAGGCCGAACCACTCGGCCCGGTCGGTCGAGCCGTCGACCTCGTTGCGGAGCCGGCCGCCGATGATGCGTGCACGGTAGACGATCCGCAGGGTGTGCAGCGGGACGGCGGCGCCGGTGACCCGACGGCCGGGCGGGATGACGCGTGAGTGGATGCCGAGAAGGTCGCCGATCTCGACCCGATACCCGGTCTCTTCGCGCACCTCGCGCCGCGCAGCATCCACCGGGTCCTCGCCGTCCTCGAGTCCGCCGCCGGGCATCGTCCAGGCGGGGCGACGTCCTTCGACCCAGTGGGACAGCAGGAGGCGGTCATCACCGTCGATGATGACCGCGTACGCCGCGACACGCAGGTCCATGCCCCCACCCTAGGACGGTGTGCGGACAGCCCCTGTCCGCGTGTCGACGGGCGTGACTAGAGTGCAGGGCAGGGGGTCGTCATGGATCGCCGCGAGGATCGTCGTCGCACGGGCGAGCGTGCGCGCGACGCGGCGGCACCGGTGCGACGCCTGTCCGCGCCGGTCGTGTGCTGGATCTTCGTGCTCGTGGCGATCGGCGTCGTGCAGGTCGTCCGGATGCAGTGGTTCGACGCGGGCGCGTTCGTCGTCGCGGCTGCGGGCGCCGTCCTCGTCGCGATCGGCCTGCTGCGTCGCCCCGTCGTCCGGCACATCGCACTGCCGTGGCTGGCGGGTGCGGCCGGGGTGGGGGCCGCGGGGCTGTGCTTCCTGCCGCGTCACGGCCTCGCTATGCAGGTGGCCGTCGCCGCGCTGGGCGTGCTGGGGGTCGTGCTCGCGTGGTCGACGGCGACGATCGCGCGGCCCGATGCTCCGACGGCGCTGAGCCGCGGCATCCTGCGTCTGGCTCTGACGTGGGCGGTGATCGTGGTCGCCGGATGCGTGTGGGAGCTGATCCAGTTCATCCTGGGGCTGGTCGAACCCGACGCGGCGTGGTTTTCGCTGAGCGACCTGCTCAACCCGGTCGTGGACGGTGTCCCCGGGCGGGTCGTGTTCATCGCACTGTGGGTCACCGGTGGCGTGTGGCTGCTGCGCAGAGGGGGGAAGCGATGATCGTCATCAGCGCCGGGGCGTTCCTCACCTGCGCCGCCGCCCTCGCCGTCGCCGGCTGGGTCATCGGCCGGCGGCACGCCGAGGCGTCTGTCACCGCGATGTTCGACCGGCTGATGTCCGAGGACGCCACCCGGATCGCGGTGATCGTCGTCTGGTGGTGGCTGGGCTGGCACTTCCTGGCCGGCCAGACGCTGTGAGCGCGGCGCTGCAGCAGTGCAAGGGGGGTGGAGCCTACCGGGTTCGAACCGGTGACCCCCTGCTTGCAAAGCAGGTGCTCTACCAACTGAGCTAAGGCCCCATGCAAGAGTCGGTGGGGGTACCAGGACTTGAACCTGGGACCTCTTCATTATCAGTGAAGCGCTCTAACCGCCTGAGCTATACCCCCGTGACGCGTGCGTCAACCTACAAGAGATTACCCGAAACGGCCTGATTTTCCGAATCGGTGAGGCTTCGCTTGCTTGCCCTGAGGCGCCGCAGTTGCTTCACTGAAGGCGTGATTCCATCGCCTTCCGCACACGCCGAGGAGCCGCACCTCGAGCGGCTCGGCGTTCGCTTGAACTGGCTGCGCGCCGGTGTCCTGGGCGCGAACGACGGCATCGTCTCGGTCGCCGCCGTCGTCGTCGGCGTGGCCGCCGCGACCGCCGACCTCGGCGCCATCTTCACCGCCGGCATGGCCGCGCTCGTCGGCGGGGCGGTGTCGATGGCGCTCGGGGAGTACGTCTCGGTGAGCAGTCAGCGCGATACCGAGCGCGCCCTGATCGAGAAGGAGCGGCGCGAGCTCGCCGAGATGCCCGACGAGGAGCTCGACGAGCTCACCTCCCTGTATCAGGACCGCGGGCTCACTCCGGAGACCGCTCGCAAGGTGGCCGAGGAGCTGACGGCCCACGACGCGCTGGCCGCCCACCTCGAGGTCGAGCTGCACATCGACCAGGACGACCTCGTCAACCCCTGGCACGCGGCGTTCTCGTCCGCGGTGTCGTTCACGGTCGGCGCGATCCTGCCGATGCTCGCGATCATGCTCGCCCCGCCTCCGGTCCGCATCCCGGTGACGTTCGTCGCCGTCCTGGTGGCCCTCGCAGGTACCGGCAGCGTCTCCGCGCAGCTCGGCGGAGCGTCGAAGCCGCGCGCGATAGCCCGCCTCGTGGTCGGCGGCGCACTCGCTCTCGCCGCGACGTTCCTGATCGGGATGCTGCTGGGCACCACCGGTATCGCCTGACCCCACTCCACCCGCGAGAGTGCATCTGGCGGACGAGGATGCGGCAAACTACCGCTCTCTCGTCCGTCAGATGCACTCTCGCCGATCTGACGGCGGGACGACGTACGCGCCGCCGCGCGAGGGGCGGGTCAGTTCGAGGTGAAGCCGATCAGGAGTCCGCCGGTCACCTTGACGGCCAGGTTGTAGAGCCCGGCGACGACGGCGCCGAGCACGGTGACCACGATCAGGTTCAGGATCGCGATGATCGCCGCCATCGCCATCACCTGCGGCAGGCCGATGATCGAGGACAGTGCGCCGCTGCCTCCGGAGATGCTCTGGAATAGGTCGTCGGCCTTCGCGATCAGTCCGGTGGCCGAGACCACCATGTAGACGAGGAAGAAGGCCACGATGGTGACGACGGCCAGCGCGACGGCGGCCAGGAAGGAGAGCTTCACGGCCGACCAGAAGTCGACGTAGACCAGCCTCAGGCGCACCTGCTTGGCGCTGGTCTTGTGGCTCGACTTCTTGGCCAGCCTGTCGGCAACAGTGCTCATGCGTCAGTACTCTCTTCAGGGATCTGGGGGGAGGGCTCGGATGCCGCGTCCGCCTCGCCGGCGGCGACCTCGACATCCTCTGCGTCACCCAGTCCGCGTTCGGAGTTGCGGGCGATCGCGATGATCCGGTCGTCGTCATCGGGACGGGCGAACACGACACCCATGGTGTCGCGACCCTTGGCGGGCACCTCGGCCACGGCAGAGCGTACCACCTTGCCGCTGGCAAGAACCACCAAGACCTCGTCGTCCTCGGAGGCGATCAGGCCCCCCGCGAGATGGCCCCGATCGTCGTTCAGTTTGGCCACCTTGATGCCCAGTCCGCCGCGTCCCTGGACCCGGTACTCGGCCACCGCGGTGCGCTTCGCGTACCCGCCGTCGGTCACGACGAACACGTATCCGTCGTCGCTGACCACCGAGGCCGACAGCAGGCTGTCCTCGCCCCGGAACGACATCCCCTTCACGCCCTCGGTCGACCGGCCCATCGGACGCAGCGCCTCGTCGGTGGCCGCGAAGCGCAGCGACATCCCCTTCCGGCTGATCAGCAGGATGTCCTCGCCCTCGTCGATGAGCAGGGCGCTGACCACCTCGTCTCCCTCGCGGAGCTTGATCGCGATGACGCCGCCCTGGCGGTTCGTGTCGTACTCGCTCAGTCGCGTCTTCTTCATGAGCCCACCGCGCGTGGCGAGCACGAGGTAGGACGCGTCGTCGTAGGTGCGGATGTCGAGGATCTGCGCTATCTCCTCTTCGGGCTGCAGTGCGAGCAGGTTCGCGACGTGCTGGCCCTTGGCATCCCGGCCCGCCTCCGGCACCTCGTACGCCTTCGCCCGGTACACCCGGCCCTTCGTCGTGAAGAACAGCAGCCAGTGGTGCGTCGTGGTGACGAAGAAGTGCTCGACCACGTCGTCGGCGCGCAGCTGCGCGCCCTTCACGCCCTTGCCGCCACGGTGCTGCGACCGGTAGTTGTCGCTGCGCGTGCGCTTGATGTACCCCTCGCGGGTGACGGTGACCACCATCTCCTCTTCGGGGATGAGGTCCTCGATCGACATGTCGCCGTCGAATCCGGGCAGGATGTGCGTGCGCCGCTCATCGCCGAACTTCGCCACGATCTCGGTCAGCTCGTCGCGTACTATCGCGCGCTGGCGCTCGGGGCTGGCCAGGATCGCGTTGAAGTCCGCGATCTGGACCTCCAGCTCGGCGGCCTCGTCGACGATCTTCTGGCGCTCGAGCGCGGCCAGGCGCCGCAGCTGCATCGCCAGGATTGCGTCGGCCTGATCGTTGTCGATCTCCAGCAGCGTCTTCAGACCCTCGCGGGCGTCGTCGACCGTGGGCGACCGGCGGATCAGCGCTATGACGTCGTCGAGGGCATCCAGCGCCTTGAGGTAGCCGCGCAGGATGTGCATCCGCTCCTCTGCCTTGCGCAGCCGGTAGCGGGTGCGCCGGACGATCACCTCGATCTGGTGCGTCACCCAGTGCGTGACGAAACCGTCCAGCGCCAGTGTGCGCGGCACGCCGTCGACGATCGCCAGCATGTTGGCGCCGAAGTTCTCCTGCAGCTGGGTGTGCTTGTACAGGTTGTTCAGCACGACCTTGGCCACGGCGTCGCGCCGCAGTACGACTACGAGCCGCTGGCCCGTCCGGTCGCTGGACTCGTCGCGGATGTCGGCGATCCCGGAGATCCGCCCGTCGCGGGCGAGGTCACGGATCTTGACCGCCACATTGTCGGGGTTGACCTGATACGGCAGCTCGGTGACCACCAGGCACGTGCGGCCCTGGATCTCCTCGACGTTGACGACCGCGCGCATGGTGATCGACCCGCGCCCGGTGCGATAGGCGTCCTGGATGCCGCGGGTGCCGAGGATCTGCGCCCGGGTGGGGAAGTCCGGGCCCGGGATGCGGCGCATCAGCGCTTCGAGGAGCTCCTCACGAGTGGCCTCCGGGTGCTCCAGCGCCCACAGCGCGCCGTCGGCCACTTCGCGCAGGTTGTGCGGCGGGATGTTGGTGGCCATGCCCACCGCGATCCCGACCGAGCCGTTGACCAGCAGGTTCGGGAAGCGCGCGGGCAGGACGACCGGCTCCTGCGTCTGCCCGTCGTAGTTGTCCTGGAAGTCGACGGTCTCCTCTTCGATGTCGCGCACCATCTCCAGCGCGAGCGGAGCCATCTTCGTCTCGGTGTACCGGGGGGCTGCGGCGCCCTGGTTGCCGGGGGATCCGAAGTTGCCCTGGCCGAGGGCCAGCGGATACCGCAGCGACCACGGCTGCACGAGGCGGACGAGGGTGTCGTAGATCGCCGAGTCGCCGTGCGGGTGGTACTGGCCCATGACCTCGCCCACGACGCGCGCGCACTTGGAGAACGACTTGTCGGGCCGGTATCCGCCGTCGTACATCGCGTAGATCACGCGGCGGTGCACGGGCTTCAAGCCGTCGCGGACGTCGGGCAGCGCGCGCCCGACGATCACGCTCATCGCGTAGTCGAGGTAGCTGCGCTGCATCTCCACCTGGAGGTCGACCTGGTCGATCTTGCCGTGGTTGTGCTCGGGAGCTTCGGTGGGGCGTTCGTCGTCAGCCATGTGTGTTGTTCTCTCTGTATTGCGCTTGCTCTCGCGCTGCGCGCTCGCTCAGCGGGCGGCGCGGCGTCAAATGTCGAGGAAGCGCACGTCCTTGGCGTTGCGCTGGATGAACGTGCGGCGGGACTCGACGTCCTCGCCCATCAGCACCGAGAAGATCTCGTCGGCCGCCGCCGCATCGTCGATGGTGACCTGGCGCAGCGTCCGCGTCTCCGGGTTCATCGTGGTCTCCCACAGCTCCTTCGGGTTCATCTCGCCGAGACCCTTGTAGCGCTGGATGCCGTTGTCCTTCGGAATCCGCTTGCCGCTGGCCAGGCCGTCGGCCAGCAGCGCGTCCCGCTCGGGGTCGGAGTACACGTACTCGTGCGGCGAGTTCGACCACTTCAGCCGGTACAGCGGCGGCATCGCCAGGTACACGAAGCCCGCCTCGATGAGCCCGCGCATGTAGCGGAACAGAAGCGTGAGCAGCAGCGTCGTGATGTGCTGGCCGTCGACATCCGCATCCGCCATCAGCACTATCTTGTGGTAGCGCGCCCTCGCTATCTCGAAGTCCTCGCCGATGCCCGTCCCGAACGCCTGGATCATCGCCTGGATCTCATTGTTGGACAGCGCCTTGTCCAGCCGCGCCCGCTCGACGTTGAGGATCTTGCCGCGCAGGGCGAGGATCGCCTGCGTGTGCGGGTCACGGCCCTGCACGGCGGAGCCGCCGGCGGAGTCGCCCTCCACGAGGAAGATCTCGCTGATCGAGGGGTCCTTGCTCGTGCAGTCCTTGAGCTTGTCAGGCATGGATGCGGACTCGAACACGCTCTTGCGCCGGGCGGTCTCGCGCGCCTTGCGTGCCGCCATCCGAGCCGTCGCGGCGTCGATCGCCTTGCGGATCACGTTCTTGGCGGCGGTGGGGTTGCGGTCGAACCAGTCGCCGAGCCGGTCGCCGACGACCTTCTGCACGAACGCCTTCGCCTCGGTGTTGCCGAGCTTCGTCTTCGTCTGGCCCTCGAACTGCGGTTCGGACAGCTTCACCGAGATGACGGCGGTCAGGCCCTCGCGCACGTCGTCGCCGGAGAGGTTGTCGTCCTTCTCCTTGAGGAGGTTGTTTGCGCGGGCGTACCGGTTCACGAGCGTCGTGAGTGCGGCGCGGAAGCCCTCTTCGTGCGTGCCGCCCTCGTGCGTGTTGATCGTGTTGGCGTACGTGAAGACGTTCTCGGTGTAGCTCGACGTCCACTGCATCGCGACCTCGAGTGAGATCTTGCGATCGGTGTCCTCGGACTCGAAGTCGATGATCTCATCGTGCACGCGCTCGGACTTGCGCACCCGGTTCAGGTACTCGACGTAGTCCACGAGTCCCCGCTCGTACAGGAACGTGTCGTGGCGCTGCGAGACGACCTCCTGGCCGTCGACGTCCTCGACGAGGATCGCCTTGTCGCGCTCGTCGCGCAGCGAGATGCTCAGGCCCTTGTTCAGGAACGCCATCTGCTGGAACCGCAGGCGCAGCGTGTCGTAGTCGAAGTCGACGGTCTCAAAGATCGTGCGGTCCGGCCAGAACGTGATGGTGGTGCCGGTCTCAGAGCTGGCCTCGCCACGCGCGAGCGGAGCCTGCGGGGTGCCGCCGTCGGTGAACGTCTGGCGCCAGACGTGGCCCTTACGCCTGACTTCGACGTCGAACCGGGTCGACAGCGCGTTCACGACGGAGGAGCCGACACCGTGCAGGCCGCCGGAGACCGCGTATCCGCTGCCGCCGAACTTGCCGCCGGCGTGCAGCACGGTGAGCACGACCTCGACCGTGGACTTGGTCGGGTCGGACGCGTGCGGGTCGACCGGGATGCCGCGCCCGTTGTCCACGCACCGGATACCGCCATCGGCGAGGATCGTCACCTGGATGGTGTCGCAGTAGCCGGCGAGGGCCTCGTCGACGGAGTTGTCGACGATCTCCTGGACGAGGTGGTGCAGTCCCCGCTCACCGGTCGAGCCGATGTACATTCCGGGGCGCTTGCGGACAGCCTCGAGCCCCTCGAGCACCTGGATGGCGTCTGCACCGTAGTCGGTATTCACGGGTGCGGGCTTGGAAACGGACTGTTCGCTCGCCTGCGCGGACTCGTTCTCCGGTGTATCTGACGTCATCTGTTTTCCGCGCTCCGATGTAGTGCCGTGCTTATCGACCCATCCTATCAAGGAGGCCCTCGGAACGGGGCATGGACGGCCCTCTGACGGGGGAAAACCCGTCGAACCGATTCCGGACGTGGGTCAGCCGTAGGTATCGCGCGGGCCGCGCCCTGGAACGGCTCTGGGACCCCATTTCCACGAGGGGACGTCCGGCCCGATGAATCGGATGCCGGCGACGCCGGCATCCGGGTACCGCCGCACTATCTCGGTGAGGATGTGCGCACGCATCAGCTGGAGCTGCTTGGCCCATGCCGTGGAGTCGCACTGGACCGTCAGCAGGCCGTCCGACAGCGCGACCGGGCGGGTGTGTCCGGCGGTCTCCATTCCGGCGACATCCGCCCACTGCCGCACGAGGTCCGCGCGGGCCAGTGACGAGTCCCAGCCGGACTCGTGGGTGAACGCCTGCAGCACATCGGCGACCCCGCGCGGGTCGCGGCCGGACGTGAACGGCTGGTTCTCGTCGTCGGCCGCATCCCGGCGCCGACGGCGGCGCTTGGCGCGCGGCGAGGGTTCCAGGCCGCGCAACCGCAGGTAGGTCGCTATCGTCTCGGGGACGGCATCCGGCTCATCCGACATCGGCGGCCTCCGGCGCGGGTGCGGGGTCGACGCCGACGATCGAGCCGGCCTCGACGCGGACGACGTGCGCGCGCAGCGTGTCCGGGACGTCGGGCTCGACCGCGGCCGTCACAATCACCTGCTCGAAGTCGCCGACGAGACGGGCCAGGCGCTCGCGGCGGTCGGCGTCGAGCTCGGCGAACACGTCGTCGAGGATGAGAACGGGATCCCCGAGCTGGGACTCGAGCCGCAGCAGGTCGGCCGATGCCAGGCGCAGCCCGAGCGCGACCGACCAGGACTCGCCGTGCGACGCATAGCCGCGCACGGGCAGACCGCGCACGCGCAGGACGAGGTCGTCGCGGTGCGGGCCGACCAGGGTGAGCCCGCGGTCGAGCTCCGCCGGGCGCTTGACCGTCAGTGCCGCGCGGAAGAGATCGTCAATGTCCCCGCCGGAGGCGGACCCTTCGCCGTCGTCGCCGTCCTCAGGGTCGGCACCGCGCACCGAGAGCGCCCAGTCCAGCTGCGGCGCGTGGTCGGCGCCGGCGATAACGGCATACGAGCGCGCCATCGGCTCGGCGAGCTCGGCGGTCAGCGCCATCCTCGCCCGGATGACCTGGGATCCGAGCGTGACGAGCTTGTCGTCCCAGACGTCCAGGGTGGAGAGCTGGTCACCGCGGATGCCGCGCGCCCGCGCCGACTTCAGGAGCGCGTTGCGCTGGCGCAGCACGCGGTCGTAGTCGGCGAGGACCCCGGCGAGCCGCGGCGTGCGCTGGATGAGCAGCTGGTCGACGAAACGGCGCCGGGAGGACGGATCGCCGCGGACGATCTGCAGGTCTTCGGGCGCGAACAGCACCACGTGGGCGTAGCGCGGCAGCTCGGTGGGCTTGACCGGCGAGCCGTTCACGCGCGCCTTGTTCGAGCCCTGCCTGTTGATCTGCACCTCGAGGAGGACCTGCCGCCGGCCGTGCGCGAGTCGCGCCCGCACTATCGCCGCGTCGGCGCCGTACCGCACCATTGGCGCATCGGTCGAGACGCGGTGCGATCCGAGGGTGGCGAAGTACCCGATCGCCTCGGCGAGGTTCGTCTTGCCCTGGCCGTTGCGTCCGACGAAGAGATTGGGGCCGGCATCCAGCGTCACGTCGGCGGCCGCATAGTTGCGGAAATCCACCAGGCTGAGCTGCTCGACGATCACCGGATCAAGCCTACCGACGTCCCCTCGGCCGGAGATCGGGCGGGATCAGCGCAGCAGGAGGTTCGGCTGGAGCAGGTAGCGGAACGTGTCCTCCCCGCCCTTCTCCACGGACGTCTGCGGAGTGACCAGCACGGGGCTCAGCTTGTTCTGGTTCTCGCTTGACGTGAAGGTGATGCGGGCGAATTCGCTGCGCACCGCGCCGAGCGCCTCCAGCAGGTACTGCGGGTTGAGCCCGAGGGTGACGTCCTCACCGATGAGGGTGGCGTCCACGGACTCGTTCGCGCGCGCCTGCTCGGTGCCCGACGCGTCCATCGACACGCTGTCCGGCGTGAACGTGAACCGCAGCGGCGCCGACCGGTCGAGCACGAGGGACACGCGGCGGACGGCCTCGGCCAGGTCGGCGGTGTTGACGACGGCGTGGTGCTCGGTCTGCTCGGGGAACAGCCGTCGCACGGGCGGGAAGTTGCCTTTGATCAGCAGCGATGTCACGGTCTTGTTGCCCGAGGTGAAAGCGATGATTTCGCGGTCGCCGGACCCGGAGAACGAGATCGAGATCTCGCCGCCGTGCGAGAACGTCTTGCCGACCTCGGTGAGGGTCCGCGCGGGGACCAGTGCCGACATCCCCTCGTCGGCGGCTGCCGAGCCGCCGTCCCACGGGATGTCGCGCAGCGCGACACGGTACCGGTCGGTGGCGACCAGGCTCAGTTGAGTGCCGCTGACCTCGAGCTGCACGCCGGTCAGCACCGGAGTGACGTCGTCGCGGGATGCCGCGAACGCGACCTGCGCGATGGCGGTGGCGAAATCCTCGGCCGGCACGAGGCCCGAGTCGCCGCTGACCTCGGGGATGGCCGGGTATTCCTGCACCGGCATCGAGGCGAGCATGAACCGGGCCGAACCGCAGGTGAGTGCTATGCCGTCGTCGTCGAGCTCCATCTGGATCGGCGCGTTGGGCAGCCGGCTGGCGATCTCGGAGAGCAGTCGGCCGTGTACGAGGATCGTCCCCGGCTCGTCGACGCTGGCCTCGATCGTGGTACGGGCGGATGCCTCGTAGTCGAACGCCGACAGGGAGAGTCCGTTCTCTCCGGCCTCGATCAGCACACCCGCCAGGATCGGCTGCGGATTGCGCTGCGGGAGGAGCTTGACGACGAACGAGACGGCTTCGCTGAAGACATCGCGACCTACGTGGAACTTCACTTGCGCTCCCTTGAGATGGGCGTGGGCTTTCTCATGCTAGTGCCAGGCTCGTCAGCAATGCCGATGCTCTCGTGTGTTGGAGCCATCCCGGCCCTCGGCGCAGGGATGGTGATCGGATCGGGCCTTCATCGTTAAGTCTTCGTCATGGTGTTAACAGCTGTGGGAACTGTGGATAACTCCGTGGATCCGTAGCGGCCGTAGGGAACTACACCGCTGTGAGATGTGGACGTCCTGCGGAAACGCGAAAACTCGGGGTGTGCGGACGATGGGCGTACATTCCTGTTCTCCACAGGAGGGCCTCGATCACCCACAGGGAATGACAGCCGGCAACGTGTTCTCCACAAGTTATCCACATGTGGGAAACGCGTATTTTGGCCACGCCGAGCACGGTTGTCAATACCGGAAATGCGACGATCTCACCCGAAGGGGTGGTCTGGCGCTGTCGGGCGGTCAGCGCCCGGTGCGGCCGAGCTGTCCGGTGATGTCCGTGACGTGGTTGTAGATCGAGCGGCGCTCCTTCATGAGGTCGCTGATCTTCTTGTACGCGTACATGACCGTGGTGTGATCGCGACCGCCGAACAGCTGCCCGATCTTGGGAAGGGACAGGCTCGTGCGCTCGCGGCACAGGTACATGGCTATCTGCCGCGCCTGGGCGACCGCCTGTGAGCGGCTCGACCCGTAGAGGTCGTCCACGGAGAGCTTGAAGTACGACGCCGTCACCGTGATGATGTCCGTCGGTGAGATGATGTTGGCGTCATCCTGGTCGACGATGTCGCGCAGCACGGTCTGCGCCAGTGACATGTCCAGCGTCGAGCGGTTGAGACTCGCGAAGGCGGACACCCGGATCAGGGCGCCCTCGAGCTCGCGGATGTTCGAGGAGACGACGGTCGCTATGTATTCCAGGACCTCGTCCGGGATCTGCAGCCGTTCACTCTGCGCCTTCTTGCGCAGGATGGCGATGCGGGTCTCGAGGTCCGGAGCCTGCACGTCGGTGATGAGGCCCCATTCGAACCGGCTGCGCATCCGGTCCTCGAAGCCGGTGAGGTGCTTGGGTGGGACGTCGCTCGTGATCACGACCTGCTTGTCGTGGTCGTGCAGCGTGTTGAACGTGTGGAAGAACGCCTCCTGCGTCTCGGCACGTCCCTGCAGGAACTGGATGTCGTCGATCAGCAGGATGTCGACATCCCGGTAGCGCGCCTGGAACGCGGAGCCGCGGTTGTTGGCGATCGAGTTGATGAAGTCGTTCGTGAACTCTTCACTCGAGACGTATCGCACGCGGATCCCGGCGTACATGCTCTGCGCGTAGTCGCCGATCGCATGCAGCAGGTGCGTCTTGCCGAGGCCCGAGTCGCCGTAGACGAACAGCGGGTTGTACGCCTTCGCCGGCGCCTCGGCAACGGCGACCGCCGCCGCGTGGGCGAACCGGTTGGACTGGCCGATGACGAAGCTGTCGAACGAGTACTTCGGGTTCAGCCGGGTGTCGTTGCGCGTGGCTGTCTGCGTCGGCTCGTGTCGTTCGGGCGCCGCCGGGACCGGCGCCGCTGCGACCGGCGCAGTCTGCACCGGGATGGCGGCGGTCAGGTGGGCATCCGTGATCTCGGGGTTCACGACCACGCGGAAGGAGGCCACGTCGTCTCCGGCGTGCTCGAGGGCCTCCATGATGGGGGCGCGCATCCGCTTGTTGATCTGTGCGGCGGTGAGGTCGTTGGGAACGTCGATGTAGAGGATGCCGCCCATCACGCCCTGCGGTACGGCGAGGTGCAGGAAGCCCCACATCTGCGGGGTGATCCGATCGTCGGCCTCCAGCAGGTGCAGGACCGTACCCCAGACGGGAACGTCAGGATCTTCCTGCTGTGCCATGGCCCCCCCGGGTGGTCTCATGCGATGGTGTCTCTCGACGCAGGCGGCGGAGCACGCACAGCCTGTGGATAACGTGCGCGAGCAACGCTAGTCAGCGCGTGCCCGGAGAGCAAACTCCACTGTAGATCCGCGTCGCGTGTCCCATCGGCAGATCCGGCTCCGGCTGTGGATAATGTCACCCGGAGGGGCGGTCGGTTTGAGTTATCCCCCGCCGCGACGTAGCCTTAGTCGGTTGACTTATGCCCCGCCGGCGTAGTCCCCATTCGTCGTCTCCGGGCATCTGACCCGGTGAACCTCCCGGAGTGATTCCATGAGCAAGCGCACCTTCCAGCCCAACAACCGCCGCCGCGCCAAGAAGCACGGCTTCCGTGCTCGCATGCGCACCCGCGCGGGCCGCGGCATCCTCTCGGCTCGCCGGGCCAAGGGCCGCAGCGAGCTGTCGGCCTGACCCGGTCCCGGTGCTCGCGAGGCCGAATCGTCTGACCCGCGGCGCGGATTACAAGACCGTCGTCCGTCGGGGTGTCAGGTGCGCCGGTCCGCACACCGTGACGTACGTCGTGACATCCGGTCAGCAGCGCGCGCCGCGGTTCGGCTTCATCGTGAGCAAGCAGGTGGGCACCGCCGTCACCCGCAATACGGTGCGTCGCCGACTGAAGGCGCTGTGTGCGGAGGGCCTCCCGCACGTCCGGTCCGGCGTGGATGTCGTGATCCGCGCGTTGCCGGGTGCGGCCGATGCCGAGTTCGGCCAGCTGCGCGATGAGGTCGCCCGCTGTCTGGCGCGGAGGGCGGGATGAGCGCGACCACGCTGCCCACCGCATACGTCGGCAGCGGACATCTGTCGGGAACCGGTCTGTGGCGCCTCATCCCCCTCCTTCCGCGCGACGTGCTGCTGGCGCTGCTACATGGATATCGCGCGACCATTTCCCACACGTACGGGGATGTCTGCAAGTACTACCCGTCGTGTTCCGCGTATGCGGTGGGCGCGGTCCAGCAGCACGGCGCCGTCAAGGGCTCGGCTCTGGCCGCCGCCCGTATCGCGCGGTGTCACCCGTGGGCGGCCGGCGGGATCGACGATGTCCCGCTGCACCGCCACTTCCGCTTCGACCTGACTCCGCACGGATTCGTCGTGCCCCCCAGAAAGGACTGATCCGTGCAGGATCTGCTGTTTCTCGCTGTCACGAGCACACCCGCGCCCACGGCGCCACCGGCGGCCGGCGGGTTCGACCCGATCGGCTTCATCCTCTGGCCGCTGAAGTGGCTCGTCGAGCTGATCCTGGTGGCGTTCCACTGGGTGTTCACGACGCTCGGAATGGACACGACTTCCGGCCTGACCTGGGTTTTCTCTATCATCGGTCTCGTCATCGTGGTGCGCGCGGCGCTCGTGCCGCTGTTCGTGAAGCAGATCAAGAGCCAGCGCAAGATGATGGAGATAGCGCCCGAGCTCAAGAAAATCCAGGAGAAGTACAAGGGCAAGCGCGACCAGCTGTCCCGTGAGGCGATGAGCCGCGAGACGATGGGGCTCTACAAGAAGAACGGCACCTCGCCGGTGTCCGGCTGTCTGCCGATCCTCGTCCAGATGCCGGTGTTCTTCTCGCTGTACAGCGTGCTGCAGACCATCAAGGGCAACGCCGAGGCGGGACACGGCGGCATCTTCTGGCTGACCACCCAGCTCACGCAGGAGTTCTACAACGCGAAGCTGTTCGGCGTCGCGTCGCTGCACGAGTCCCTGCAGGGCACGCTGGAGGTCAAGCCGGCGGGCTGGGAGGTCACCGTCACGATCATGGTCACCCTGGTGGTGCTGATGATCGTGTCGCAGTTCTTCACGCAGCTGCAGATCGTCTCGAAGAACCTGTCGCCGGAGGCCAAGCAGGGCCAGGCGTACAAGATGCAGCGGATGATGGTGTACGTCCTGCCGTTCGCGTTCGTGTTCTCCGGTGTGTTCTTCCCACTCGGCGTGGTCATCTACTGGTTCACGAGCAACATCTGGACGGCGGTGCAGCAGTTCATGGTGATCCGGAACATGCCGACCCCCGGCTCGCAGGCGGCCAAGGAGCGCGAGGAGCGGCTGGCCAAGCGCGGCAAGGCGCTGGACTCCAGCGGCCGGATAGTGCCGATGGAGAAGTACATCGCCGAGCAGCAGCGGCTTTTCGAAGAGGCCGAGAAGGCGCGCGCGGCGGCGCCCAAGCGGCAGCAGCCGATGAGCAAGCAGCGCGCGAAGAAGCAGTCGGGCAAGACGAACCCATCCGGGTCGTCCGACGAATCCCCCGCATCCCAAGCCTGACCTGACCGGAGAATGAGCATGTCCACGACACAGACCCCGACACCGGCCGAGTCCGAGGACCGTTCCGTGACCGTCGAGCAGCTCGAGCAGGAGGGCGACATCGCGGCGGACTACATCGAGGGCCTTCTCGACATCGTGGATGTCGACGGCGACCTGACGCTCGATGTCCGCAACGGGCGGGCATACGTGTCCGTGGAGGCCGACGACGCCGCCGCGCTGGGCGCTCTCGCTGATCCGGAGACCGTGCAGGCCGTGCAGGAGCTGACGCGTCTGGCCGTGCAGAACACCACCGGTCGCTTCTCCCGGCTGATCCTCGACATCGGCGGATCCCGCGATGTTCGCCAGCAGGAGCTCGCGAAGCTCGTGGATCGCGCGATAGCGCGCCTCGACGAGGGTGCCTCGCAGGCGTCGCTTCCATCGATGACGAGCTATGAGCGCAAGCTTGTGCACGACATCGTGGCCGAGCGCGGGCTCATCTCGGAGTCGTACGGCGAGGGCTCCGACCGTCACACCGTGATCCGCCGCGGCTGAGACCGTTTCACGTGAAACGCTATGTCTGACACTCCGCCGGTCGAGGCGGAACCCGCCGCGGCCCCCACCGTTTTCGGTGCACGAATCGACCTCGCCCGCCGATTCACCGCGAGCCTCGCGGCGCATGGCGAGGAACGCGGCCTGATCGGGCCCCTTGAACGTCCCCGGCTGTGGACGCGGCACGTGCTGAACAGTGCGGTGATAGCTCCGCTGTTCTCTGGCCGCGTCGGCGATGTCGGGTCTGGTGCAGGACTGCCGGGTTTGGTCCTCGCGATTGCCCGGCCGGATGTCGAGTGGGTGCTGATCGAGCCGATGGAGCGCCGCGTCGCGTGGCTGCAGGAGCAGAAGGCGGATCTCGAACTGGCGAACGTCGAGATAGTGCGGGCGCGCGCCGAGGACTGGGGCGGCGGGGTGCTGGATGCCGTCACCGCGCGGGCCGTGAGTGCACTGCGCACGCTCATCCCCGTCACCGCGCCGCTGGTACGGGATGGCGGCGAGCTGATCTTGCTCAAGGGGGCGAGCGCGCAGGCCGAGATCGACGCCGCGCAGAAGCAGATCCGGAAGTTCAAGCTTTCTGGTGTCGCCGTGGACGTCGTGGGCGAGGGTGTCGTCCCCGAGCCGTCCCGCGTCGTCCGCGCCCGCGTCCGCGCCTGACACGTCCCTCCCCCGTTTCACGTGAAACGGTAGAATGGGCCTGGTGTGATCTTGCCGTCCCTTCGTGCCGCATCACGACCGCGAACCGGCACGACGGGACAGTGGGTTCTCTCGCGCTCCGCCCGGTATATGGCTGCATCCCGGACCTCGCGCGAGCCGGAGCCGCGGGTCGGGTGAACTGCCGGACACCGAGGTCTGAGAATTCAGAGCGAATTGCCGTCCCTTCGTGACGCAGTGAGGATGCGAACGGGCACGACGGGACGGCGATTTTCTCTGGGTGGTTCCCGTGGATGGCGCGGCGTTGGATGTCGGATTCTTAGCATCCAGCGCGCACATGGCTGCGACCCCGTTCACGTGAAACATCTCGACCACTCGCCCGGCCGCGAAACGGCGCTCCGC
Source organism: Microbacterium sp. SYP-A9085 (assembly GCF_009649635.1). Taxonomy (GTDB): domain Bacteria; phylum Actinomycetota; class Actinomycetes; order Actinomycetales; family Microbacteriaceae; genus Microbacterium. Next base: position 699,602 of record NZ_WJII01000001.1, read on the forward strand.
GTTGAAATTCGTTCGCTGCCGTGCCGCGGGAACTCAGCGTCCGTTTCACGTGAAACATCCGGATCGCCCTCCCCGGCGGGCCCCGCCCGGCGCCGTTTCACGTGAAACAGAACATTCCCGGCGGGCGCGCGTGGGCGTCGGGGGAACGGGGAGGCGCCGCTTAGACTTGGGAGGTCGACCGCGAAGACAGGGAGAGTGTTTCACGTGAAACAAGCCGAGGACTCGGATATCACGGCATTCGACCCTCTCGCCGACAGTCCGATCGCCCGTGAGCTCGCCGATCTCTCGGCGCGGCGCAAGACCCTCGAGGCGGCGACCGTCGACCTGCCCGGCACCACCCGGATCATCACGGTGTCCAACCAGAAGGGCGGCGTCGGAAAGACGACGACAGCGGTCAACCTCGCGGCAGCCCTCGCGTCGGTCGGAGCGCGGGTCCTCGTCGTCGACCTCGACCCCCAGGGCAACGCCTCGACGGCACTCGGTGTTCCGCACAGCGCAGACATCCCGAGCATCTACGACGTCCTCATCGACGAGTTCTCTTTCGCGGACATCATCCAGACGAGCCCGGAATCCGAGCTCCTCACGTGCGCGCCCAGCACCATCCACCTCGCCGGTGCGGAGATCGAGCTCGTGTCGCAGGTCGCGCGCGAGCATCGCCTCCGCGGTGCGCTGGACGACTACCTGGCATCCGCGCCGCAGAAGCCCGACTTCGTCATCATCGACTGCCCGCCGTCCCTCGGTCTTCTCACGATCAATGCCTTCACCGCCGCGCAGGAGGTGCTCATCCCGATCCAGTGCGAGTATTACGCGCTGGAGGGCCTCAGCCAGCTGCTCGGCAACGTCCGCATGATCCAGAAGCACCTCAATCCGCGGCTGCACGTCTCGACGATCCTGCTCACGATGTACGACGGCCGCACCCGGCTCGCACAGCAGGTGGCCGAGGAGGTGCGCTCGCACTTCTCGGACGAGGTGCTCGACACCGTCATCCCGCGCTCGGTGCGGGTCTCCGAGGCGCCGAGCTTCGGGCAGACCGTGATCGCCTACGATGGCCAGTCCGCCGGGGCCATCGCGTATCGCGAGGCAGCGCTCGAGATCATTCAGCGGTATAACGACACGCACGCCGATGAGGCAGCGAACGAAGGAGGCGCCTGATGGCGGCCAAGCGGACAGGACTCGGGCGAGGCATCGGAGCGCTCATCCCCACGACGGAAGGGTCCCAAGAGCGGCCCGTCGACGTCTTCTTCCCCGGAGCCGCGCGCACCGTTGCGAAGGCGAAGGATGCGGCGGCCGACGCGCGGGGCGGCGTCGCCACCATCACGGTGGAGGACGCAGGCGATGGCGCGACCGAACTGGTCGCGGTGCCGGGCGCCCGTCTTATCCGCGTGGATCCGCGGCAGATCGTCCCCAATCCCCGTCAGCCGCGTACGGTCTTCGACGAGGACGACCTCGCCGAGCTCGTGCACAGCGTCCGCGAGTTCGGCGTGCTGCAGCCGGTCGTCGTGCGCGAGAACGCCGCCGGCGAGTACGAGCTCATCATGGGCGAGCGCCGCACCCGCGCCGCGCGCGAGGCCGGCCTCGAATCGATTCCCGCGATCCTGCGCGACACCGCCGACGAGCACCTGCTGCGCGACGCCCTCCTGGAGAACCTGCACCGCTCCGAACTGAACCCGCTGGAAGAGGCATCCGCCTACCAGCAGCTCCTCGAGGACTTCGGGATCACGCAGGAGCAGCTCGCCACCCGCATCGGCCGGTCGCGCCCGCAGATCAGCAACACGATCCGGCTGCTCAAGCTCCCGGTCCCGGTGCAGCACCGCGTGGCGGCCGGCGTCCTCAGTGCGGGGCACGCCCGTGCCATCCTGTCCCTGGACGACGTCGAGGCGATGCAGCGGCTGGCGGACAAGATAGTGAACGAGGATCTGTCGGTGCGCGCCGCCGAGGCTGCCGCGAAGGCGAGGGACACCGTTCCCGCCCGCGGTCCGGCGCCGAAGGCCGGCGCCCGCAAGGCATATCTCGACGACGTTGCCGAGCGCCTCGGCGATCGCCTGAACACGAAGGTCAAGGTGACACTGGGCGCACGAAAAGGCCAGATCAACATAGATTTCGCAACCGTGCAGGACCTGAATCGCATCCTCGGCGAGCTGGGGGAGTCCGTCTACGGCGCCTGACCGGCGCGTGTTGACTACCCTCGCGCGGGGCTCGCGTACCCTGGAACGATGACCGATCCGACCGGCGACCAGACGCGGGATGTCAGCATTCCGCGTCGCGCGAGCCTCGAGTTGCTGCGTGCCGAGGCCGCGGACGAGCTCGCGGTGGTCATCCACGAGCGGCTGCTCGGCGGCGAGGACCCATGGGACTTCATGGAGGACCTCCCGTCCGTCGACGAGCTGGTTGTGCTCACCCTGCGCGCCGAGAACATCGCCGCGAACGGTGGAGTGCGGCCGAACTCCTCCCGCCACTACCGCGTGCTGAGGCAGATAGCGCTCGAGTACCCCGCGCTCACCCCGACGGTGTGGCACCTGCTCGGCGACGCGAAGGCGTATCGGCGCTGGGATGCCGTCCCCCAGGCCGACGTTTCCTGACGTCACGCCGCCGGTCGGCAACACGAAAGCGCCCGCGACCGGGCGGTCACGGGCGCTCTCGCGAAGAGTGTCAGTTGAGGTAGGACGCCAGATCCTGCTCGAGCGCGAACTTCGGCTTCGCGCCGATGATCGACGTCTTCACCTCACCGCCCTGGAAGACCTTCATGGCGGGGATCGACGTGATCTGGTACTTCATCGCCAGATCCGGGTTCTCGTCCACGTTGAGCTTGAGGATCGTGATCTTCCCGGCGTTCTCCGCCGCGATCTCGTCGAGGACGGGGGACACCATGCGACAGGGACCGCACCATGCGGCCCAGAAGTCGACGAGGACCGGGCCCTCTGCCTGCAGGACGTCCTGCTCCCATGTGGCGGATGTGGTCGCCTTGGCGGTCATGTTTCTCCTTCGGTGGAAGTCGTTCAAGGGGTGAAACGTCGACGGATGCCGGATTGTTCCGTCACACCGCCGACGCGGCGGTCTCGGCACGACCGCTGATCTCGTCTGCATGCGGCTCCGGCTCTCCGGCTTCGCCGAGAGCGGCAAGGAAGTGCTCGGCATCCAGTGCCGCGACGGTGCCGGAGCCGGCGGCGGTGACGGCCTGCCGGTACGTCGGGTCGATCACGTCGCCCGCGGCGAACACGCCCGGCACCGACGTGCGCGACGAGCGCCCGTCCACCCACACCGTGCCCTCGTGGGTCAGATCCAGCTTGTCGTGCACGAGGTGCGTGCGCGGGTCGTTGCCGATCGCGACGAATACACCGGTGACCGGCAGCTCGCGGCGGGATCCGTCGACCGTGGACTCCAGCAGCACGCCGGTCACGGCATCCCCGCCGAGGATGTCGACGACCGCGCTGTTCCACACGAACTCGATCTTCTCGTTCGCGAAGGCGCGCTCCTGCATGATCTTCGACGCGCGCAGCTCGTCGCGGCGGTGCACGACGTACACCTTCGAGGCGAAGCGGGTCAGGAACGTGGCCTCTTCCATCGCGGAGTCGCCGCCGCCGACGACGGCGATCTCCTGCTCACGGAAGAAGAAGCCGTCGCACGTGGCGCACCAGGACACGCCGTGCCCGGAGAGCCGGTCCTCGCCGGCGATGCCGATGCGGCGGTAGGCCGAGCCGGTGGCGAAGATCAGGGCGTCGGCCTCCTCGACCCGGCCGCTGCCGAGCGTCACACGCTTGACCGGGCCGTCGAGGTCGAGCTCGACGGCGTCGTCGTAGAGGATCTCGGCGCCGAACTTCTCGGCCTGGGCCTGCAGCTTCGCCATCAGGTCGGGGCCCTGGATGCCATCGGGGAAGCCGGGGAAGTTCTCCACCTCGGTGGTGTTCATCAGTTCGCCGCCCACCTCGACGCTGCTGGCGACCACGAGCGGGCTGAGGTTCGCCCGCGCCGCGTAGATCGCCGCGGTGAAGCCCGCGGGGCCCGATCCGATGATGATGAGCTGGCGCACTGTATCTCCCTGTCTGCAGACGGCGTCGCCGTCTGGATGCCTCAACACATCGTAACCGCGCGGCATTCCGGCCCCCGCGGGCATTCCATTCACCGAACGGCGGTCAGCGACGGGTCAGCCGGCGCAGGATGCCGAGGGCGGGGCCGAGCTCGGGGGCGCGCAGCAGCGCGAGAAGGCCGACGTAGACGATGAGGCACACGAGGCCGATCACGACGGCCCCGACCGCGGCGAGGACCTGGCTGGCAGCCATCCAGCCGCCGGCACCTCCGGCGAACAGGAAGACGCCCCACCCGGCGAGCCCGGCGGGGATCGCGGCGAGGATGAACCGGGCCAGGGCGCCCAGCCATGAGCGCACCCGCAAATCACCGATCTTGCGGTGCAGCAGCCACGTCGCCAGGACAACCTGGACGATCGCGGCGACCGACTGCGCCGCCGCAAGCGCGGCCGCCAGCAGCTCCACCGGCAGCGACAGGCCCGCGGCGATCGTCGCGCCGATCACCATCGCGGACTGCACGATGGTGAAGAAGAACGGCGTGCGCGTGTCGTTGTACATGTAGAACGTGCGCTGGATCGTGAACTGCACGGCGTTCGGGATCAGTCCCACCAGGAAGCACAGCAGCACCACACCGGCCGCCACCGCCTCCGCCGCGTTCTTCGTGAAAAGGCGTGACGCGGGGACCGCCGCCGCGGCCAGGGCGAACGTCGAGATCACGATGAACACGCCGAGGGTCCGGATGCTGCGGCCGATGTCGGCGCGCACCTCCTCGTGGCGCCCGGCGGCCGCGTGCTCGCTGAGCCGCGTGAAGTAGGGGGTGCCGATCGACAGCACGATCAGCGAGTACGGGATCATGTACAGCAGCCACGCGTTCTGCGTGACGAGGATGCCGGGGTGGTCCTCGGCGGCCGCGGACAGGACCAGGGACTGCACCGCACCCGCGATCTGGCCCAGCAGCACCATGAGGAACGTCCAGCCGGCGAGGCGTCCGATCCGGTTCAGACCCACCCCGCGCCAGTGGAAGTCGAGGCGCACGCGCAGCCCCGTGCGCGGCCAGAACACCGCCAGCAGCACAGCCTGCACGACGATCCCCGCGGTGGCCGTCCCGCCCATCAGCGCAATCTTCCCGGCATCCCATGCGACAGTGTTGCCGAGCGGCCCGAACAGCACGATGAACAGGACGAACCCGGCGATCGACACGATGTTGTTGACGATCGGGGCCCACGTGAACGGGCCGTACACGCGTCGCGCGTTCAATGATTCGCCGACCAGGGCGTACAGCCCGTAGAACAGGATCTGCGGCAGGCACCAGTAGGCGAAAGCGGTGGCGAGCGCCTGCTGGGCGGGCGGGAACTCGCGTCCGTACAGCTGGACGAGCCACGGCGCGCAGATCATCGCTATCGCGGTCGCGGCGAGCAGTCCCACCGCGCCCAGGGTGAAGAGCTTCGAGATGAACGCGCTGCCACCGTCCGGATGCGAGGCGGCCTGCACTATCTGCGGCACGACGACGGCGGCCAGCAGCCCCGTCGAGATGATCGCGTAGATGTTGTTCGGCAGCTGGTTGGCCAGGGCGAACGCGTTGCCCGCGGCGGACACCGAGCCGCCGACCGCTGCGACCAGCACAATCTGCCGGAGGAAGCCGCTCAGGCGCGAGATCACGGTCCCGGCGCCGATGAGGACACTGGCGCGACCGATGCTGCTCACGTCGACATCCCGTCCGGACCGCGGCGCGGGTCGTCGCCGAGTGGAGGGGACTCCGCCGAGCGGAGGGCATCCGCGCCGGATTCGCCCTCCTGTAGCTCGATTACCCTCGCGTCGGTGGCGGCATCCGCGTCCGCGTCTGTGGCGACATCCGCGTCCGCGGCATCCGCTCTCCGGCGGCGCCGCGCCAGCACCATCCGCACGAGGCCGAGGGCGAGGAACCCGCCGATGGCGACGCCGAGGACGGTGAGCCCGATCGCCTCCCATTCCGCGTGCACGTTGACGCCGACGGACTGCGGCGGCCCGATCCGCACACCGGTGGGGCTGCGCAGCTGCAGGTCCAGCGAGACTTCGCCGTTGCCGATGCGCGCGCGCACCGGCACCCGTGCCGCCGTCGTGCTTGATGCGTGCGCGACCACCGTCGTCAGAGTCTGCACCTCCAGTCGAAGATCGTCCGGCTGGGTGACGAGGATCAGGTTCACCGGCCACGGCAGGTCGTTGCGGATGCCGAAGCCAAGCGTCGCCACGGTGCCGGCGAGGTTCCTGTCACTGGTGGGGGCTATCGAGACGGCCCCGAGAGTCGTCGCCGTCGCCTCACGGTGGGCGGTCAGCGCTGAGCGCCAGCCGGCCGTGTCGCGGATCCACCCGCCGCCGATCAGCTGGAGGATCGTGGCGCGCTCCGGTCCCGTCAGCAGCGTCGAGTCCTCCAGGATCGAGGCGAACGAGCTGAGGGTGCGCTCGCCGGCCTCGAGGTCCTTCAGGGCCGCGGCCCAGGGGGCGTCGGAGGGCGCGGCCGCGATCGTCACGGGATGGGGGGATGCTGCGACAAGCGCCGTCAGTGTCGCTGCCGTCGTCCCCGGCACGCGTGTCACGGTTTCGACAGCGGCCGACAGACCCGGTCGCACGGCCGCACGGTCGACGGCGACCAGTAGCGGTTGGGTGGAGGTGCGCGCGGCGAGGTCGAGGCCGGCGGTCACGGCCGCCAGCGCAGCCCCGCGCACGGAGGGATCATCCTGCGCGGCGGCCGTGCGCAGCTCGTCCGAGATCGCGGAGTCATAGACGAGGACCTGCGCCTTGCCCGACGTGCCGCGGGCCGGGACGGTGGCCTGGGCGCCGGCGGCCGTCGACGCGGACGGGACGAGCGTGAGGGCGGCGGTGTCGTCCGTCGACATGGTGCCCAGCGCGGCGACATCCTTCGCGTCCGCGGAGCCCGAGAACGGCCAGGTGACGGCATCCCGGGTGTTCTCACCGAGGTACTGCAGGGCCTCGAGCGTCGGGAACTCCGGCGTGTTCGGCCCTGCCGTCCGCGGCGGAGTGGGCGACGGGGTCTTTCCGTCCGGGGTGGCGGGAACTTCCTCCGGCGTCGCGATGGGACCGGCGGCGAAGTCCGCCGGGGACATATACGCCTGGAGGGATGTCGGCTGCAGCAGCGTCTTGTGCCCGTGCCGTGTCTGCACCGCGACATCCGCGTCGCCGAACTGAAGGGCGAAGCGCTCGTTCGGCAGCATGTACAGCCGTTCCAGCCACTGCGTCGCAGACGCGGGGGCCGCGGTCCCCAGAGCCCGGATCGCCGCAGGAATGGCCGGGTCGATGGCGAGGATCGCCGACGTGCCCGCGACGGCGTTGAGCTGGGCGGTGAGGTCGCCGTCCAGCGCGGTGAGCGCGGTGAGCTGGTCAGCGGTCAGCAGGCCCGCTGTGAGGGGCCCGGCGGTGATCGGAACAACGAGGCCGACGGGGGTTCGGGTCGCACTGTCGGGGCGGGGCACCACCACGACGCTGGTCACCGTGCGCGCGGTGCCCGCACGCGTGATCGTGGCTGCGAGGGGGTACACGCCGGGGCGGAGGTCCTTGATCGTCGGGTCGTCGGCGGGGACGGAGATCAGCGTGCGGCCGGTGTCGCCGGGTTCGACCGCGTCGATTGCGGCGCTGCCGACCTGCGTCATCCCGGCCCCGGCCGTCGACGCGTCGAGCCATCGGGCCAGCGCGGGCCGGTCGGCGATCGGGCGGGTCCCGATCCGCAGCACAGTCTGGGACGCGGCGATCGAGTACGCGGTGCCGTTGCGCAGCGTCGCCCAGGCGGACAGGCCGCGCGCAGGGCGGAGAACACCGCCGTCCTGCGGGGACAGATATGCCTCCACGGTGCCGGACAGGGTCGGCTCGGGCGACGGCGTGGGCGTCGGATCCGCTGCGCGCGCAGGCCCGGAGACAGCGGCCGCGAGCATCACGGTGGCCGCGGCGATCAGTAGTGCGACGATGCGGCGGATCGGGGATCGCCGGTCGACACGGGCGCGCGGGCCGACGGGATGCCGCGGCGCGCGCGTGACGGGGGCAGGTGTGGTCACGGACATGGTGGATCGGCGTGCGGCACGGATGCCGCGCGAACAGCTGTGATTCTACGGGTGCGGGCTCGCCGCCCGCCGAGTGCGCGCCGGGACGGGCCGCGTGGCGCCGACCCCGCGGCGGTGCGGTCCACGGGATCGGCCCGGATTAGGCTGGAACCCATGCTCAATATGGCCGAGGGTGTGGTGCGCCTGGATGCGCTGGCCGCAGCACCCGCGGTAGCGGCTCTCGCGGAGGCGTTCGCCGCCGCCGGCCGCGAGCTGGCCATCGTCGGCGGCCCCGTGCGCGACGCCCTCTTGGGCCGGGACACGCACGATCTCGACTTCACGACCGACGCGCTGCCGGAGCAGATCCTGCGGATAGTGACGCCGATAGCGACCGCCCATTGGGACATCGGCCGCGAGTTCGGCACGATCGGGGCGCGCGTGCACGGCGAGCAGGTCGAGATCACGACGTATCGCGCCGACAGCTACGACGGCACGACGCGCAAGCCGGTCGTCGCGTTCGGCGACGACATCGGCGGCGACCTCGTCCGCCGCGACTTCACCGTGAACGCCATGGCGCTGCAACTGCCGGACAAGCGCCTGATCGACCCCACCGGCGGCGTCGAGGACCTCGTCCGTGGCCGGCTGCGCACGCCGATCGACGCGCGGGTGAGCTTCGGCGACGATCCGCTCCGGATGCTGCGGGCTGCCCGGTTCGCCTCGCAGCTCGGCTTCGACGTCGACCCGGAGACCGTCGACGCGATCGAGCAGCTGCGCGAGACGATCCAGATAGTGTCCGCCGAGCGGATCCAGGGCGAGCTGCTGCGGCTGCTGGCCACCGACGATCCGGGGCGCGGCATCCGTCTGCTCGTGGATACCGGCTTGATGGGGCAGTTCCTGCCGGAGGTGCCGGCGCTGCGGCTGGAGATCGACGAGCACCACCACCACAAGGACGTGTACGAGCACTCGCTGACAGTGCTGCGGCAGGCCATCGACCTCGAGCATGCGCGGCATCCCGGCGCGGCCCCGGATGTGCCGCTGCGCCTGGCAGCCCTGTTGCATGACATCGGCAAGCCGTCCACCCGCAAGCTCGAGCCCGGCGGTGCGGTCACATTCCACCACCACGACATCCGCGGCGCGCGCCTGGCCCGCAAGCGGCTGCGCGACCTGCGGTTCGACTCGGCCACGATCGACGTCGTGACGAAGCTGATCGAGTTGCACCTGCGCTTCTTCGGCTACGCGGAGGGGGCCTGGACGGATGCCGCGGTGCGGCGGTATGTGCGTGATGCGGGCGGCGAGCTCGAGCGGCTGCACATCCTGACCCGGGCCGATGTGACCACGCGCAACAAACGCAAGGCGCGGATGCTGGCGTCCGGGTACGACGACATCGAGCGGCGCATCGCGGAGCTGGCGGCGCAGGAGGAGCTCGACGCCATCCGGCCGGAGCTCGACGGGAACAGCATCCAGGAGATCCTCGGCATCCCGCCCGGGCGCGAGGTCGGCGCGGCGTACCGGTTCCTGCTCGACCTGCGTCTGGACGAGGGCGTCCTCGGGCCGGAGGTCGCGGAGCAGCGCTTGCGCGCGTGGTGGGCTGCGCGCCCCGCCGCCGCGCCCGGGCGGTAAGCGGTCGCAGCCGGCCGCCCCTTCGCGAGGCATCCCCGTACTTCGCGAGGCAGCCCTGAACTTCGCGAGGCAGCCCTGAACTTCGCGAGGCAGCCCTGAACTTCGCGAGGCAGCCCTGAACTTCGCGAGGCATCCCTGAAGTTCGCGAGGCAGCCCCGAACTTCGCGAGGCATCCCCGCCGCGGATGCGGATGTCTGCAGCGCGCGCGATGGGCGGAGCCCCGGCATGCCCTCCATTCAGCCGGCTACAGCCAGCCGCTCTCCTCGGCGATCCGCGCCGCATCGGCGCGATTGCGCCCGCCGGTCTTACCGATAGCGCTGGACAGGTGGTTGCGCACGGTCCCCTCGGACAGGTGCAGGATGCGCGCGATGTCGGCGATCGAACCGCCCGCGCGGGCGACCTCGAGCACGTCGGTCTCCCGCTCGGTCAGCGGCGAGTCGCCCTGCGCGAGCGACTCCGCTGCAAGGTCCGGGTCGACCACCCGCAACCCCTGGGCCACGCGGCGCACGGCATCCGCGAGCTGCGACGCGGGGGTGTCCTTGACGATGAACCCGGACGCGCCGGCGCGCATCGCCCGCTTCAGGTATCCCGGACGGCCGAACGTCGTGACGATGAGGGCGCGGCATCCCGGCACCTGCTCACGCAGCTCGGCGGCCGCGGCGAGCCCGTCCATGCCGGGCATCTCGATGTCGAGCAGGGCGACGTCGGCCTGCGTCTGGAGCGCCCGCGGGGCGACATCGTCGCCGCGAGCCACCTCCGCGACCACCTCGATGTCGCGCTCGAGGGCCAGCAGGGCCGACAGCGCACCGCGCACCAGGGCCTGGTCGTCGGCGATGAGCAGCCGGATCACAACGTCACCGTCAGGCTGAAGCCGCCCAGGTCGCTGCGACCGATCGACATCCGGCCGCCGACCGCCTCGACCCGCTCGCGGAGGCCGCCGAGGCCCGTCGAGGAGACCTTGGATGCCGCGGGCCCGACGCCGTCGTCCGCAACCTCGACGACGTATTCGCCCAGCCGCACGACGCAGCGGCGCGCACCCGAGTGGCGCACGACGTTCGTCACCCCTTCGCGCACGACCCACGCCGCGAGCTCGCGACGTGCCGGGGGCACGGCATCCGTCGCCCGGGGGAGCTCCGCGTCGATGCCCGCGGCACCCAGAGCTCCGAGCGCGGCCACCAGCTCCCCGCTGAGCGTCACGCCGCGAGACCCGGCGACCGTGGCGCGCACGTCGGCGAGGGCGCCGCGGGCCAGCTGCTCGATCTCGCCCACCTCCGTCTTCGCGCGGACCGGATCGGCATCGATCAGTCGGGCCGCAAGCTCGGATTTGACGGTGATCACAGTGAGCGAGTGGCCGAGGATGTCGTGGATGTCGCGCGCCATCCGCCCGCGTTCACGCTCGGCGGCCATCGCCTCGAGCCGGTCCTGCGTCCGCCGCAGCTGGTTGAGCGTGGCGAACGCGTTCGCGAATGCCGCCATCATCAGCGAGATCGAGAACACGATCGCGGGGAGCCACAGGTCGTCCTCGGTGAGGCCGTCCAGCATCGTGCCGAACCAGAGGGCGCCGATCGCGAGAACGCCGATTCCCAGGATCGTCGTCCGCCAGCCGAGCACCATCATCCCCAGGGCGACGCCGACGTAGGTCCAGACGCTGCGCACGCCCCAGCTCAGCCACGGGTACAGGGTGAACGACAGGGTGAGCAACGTCAGCACCGGGACGATGCGCCAAAGGGCCGGCAGCGCCCAGCCGAGCGGGACGGCGGCCAGGAACGCAAGCGCGAACACCGCGATCAGTGCGAGGCCGAGGGCCGCGGAACCGGGTGAGCGGGACGCGTCCAGCACCTGCTGGCCGGTGCTGATCAGCCAGAGCAGCGAGAGCCCGCCGCCGACGTACCAGCTGACCGTGCCGCGCGAGATCAGCACGTCCGGGAGCGCCGCGAACGGAGCTGCGCCCATCGCTCGCGGCAGCATCGGCCACGGCGGGCCGAAGCGCCGCGCCGCGGCATCCCGCACATCCTCGTCCATCACGCCCACCCTAGTTTCGCCCGCTTCTCGTCATCTCGTCCCGCCATCGCGTCTTGTCTCGCGAGGCAGCCTTGAAGTTCGCGAGGCAGCCCTGAAATTCGCGAGGCATCCCTGAGCGCGCGGGCTGCCTCGCGCATTTGAGGGCTCCCTCGCGGATTTGCGGGCTGCCTCGCGAATTAGAGGGATGCCTCGCGGATTTGGGGGCTGCCTCGTGGCGAGGGGTCAGACGCGCTTTGTGTCGCGGCGGAACAGCAGCGCGGTGCCGGCCACGAACAGCGCGAGCCACAGGAGCACGTTCAGCAGCGCGGCCAGATCGAACCCCGCTCCTGTCAGCGGCGCGCGACTCAGCTCGCCGATGCCGTACACCGGCGTCCAGGCCGCGACATCCTGCAGCACCTGCGGCATCATGCTCACCGGGTAGAAAAGGCCGCCGATGAATGCGAGGAACACGATGACCAGGCTCGTCAGTTGCATCGCGTTCTCCCCGGGCACCAGGTATCCCATCATCAGGCCGAGCGCCGTGAACACCGCCGCGCCCAGCAGCCACGCGACGAGTGCCGACACCATCCACTGCGACGCACTCATGTGCACGCCCGTGAAGGCTCCGGCCAGGTACGTCGCGACGATGGCGAGCAGGCCGAACAGCATCCCGGCGATTACCTTCGTCGCCACCGCGGCGACCGGCCGCAGCGGGGGTCAGCCGCAGCTGGCGGCTCCACCCGAGCGAGCGTTCCACCGCGACGGCGGCACCGGATGCCGTTGCCGACATCATCGCGCCGTATACCGCCATCGACACCATCAGATACGCCGCGACCGACAGCCCGCCGAACGCGATCGGTTCGTGGTCGACCAGCGGGGTGTTCCGCTGTGGATACCCGACCATGAGGTACATGGCGATCGGGAAGACCACGGTCAACACGAGGGTGCGGTAGTTGCGGAAGCGGCGCTTGAGCTCGATTGCGAGGAAGCGCAGATTGAAGCCGCCGAGGGGCGGCTCCCGGCGCTCGGGCCCCTTCACAGCGGGCGTGACGACGGTCATCGGGCATCTCCTTCCGTGGTGAGAGCGAGGAAGACGCTCTCGAGGTTCTGCGACGAGATCTCCACGTCGCGCGCGTCGGTCTCGGTGAGCAGGTACCGGGCCAGTCCGTCCGAATCGGCCGTGCCGACCACGATCCGCTCGCCCTGCACCTCGACATCCTTCACACCGGGGAACCCGGCCAGGGCGGCGGGGTCGGCGTCGGGCAGGGTCGCACGCAGGATGCGTCCGGCCACGAGTCCCTTGATGTCCGCGGTGGACCCGTCGGCCACGATCCGACCGTGGCTCATCAGGATGATGCGGTCGGCGTATGCATCCGCCTCCTCCAGATAGTGGGTGGCGAAAAGGACGGTGCGTCCGCGGTCGGCGTCTGCACGGATCGCCTGCCAGAACGACCGCCGCCCCTCGACATCCATCCCCGTCGTCGGCTCGTCCAGGATCAGCAGGCCCGGGTCCGACAGCAGCGCCATCGCGAACCGCAGCCGCTGCTGCTGGCCCCCCGAGCACTTCCCGACCATGCGGTCCGCGATCTCGAGGATGCCGGCGCGGCGCAGCACTTCGTCCACCGGCCGGGAGTCGGTGAAAAGGCTCGCGGTGAGCTGGACCGTCTCGCGGACGGTGAGGTCCTTGAGCAGCCCGCCGGTCTGCAGCACCGCGGAGACGTAGCCGCGCGCAATGGCGCTCCGCGGGGTCGTGCCGAACACCGAGATCTCGCCGGAGTCGGGTCGCGTCAGGCCCAGGATCACGTCGATCGTCGTGCTCTTACCGGCCCCGTTCGGGCCAAGGAACGCCACGACCTCACCGGGTTCCACGCGCAGGTCCGCGCCGTCGACCGCGCGCACGCGTCCGAACCGTTTGGTCAGTCCGGATGCCGCTATGGCGGCGGGAGTGGTACGGGGCGTGGACCGCGGCGCCCGCTCCTGTGTCAGTGATGTCGATTCCATACCCGGAATCCTCGGATGCCGCAGACCTTGCGCCCTCACACGGTCGTCACGATGTGCCCGTGACATCCGTCACAGCCGCGCGGAAGAGGGATGCCTCGTGAACTTCGGGGATGCTTCGTGAACTTCGGGGATGCCTCGCGGATTTCGGGGATGCCTCGCGGGGGAGCGTGAGTCTGGGATGGCAGACACGGCGTGACGAGATCGTCATCTTCTCCTGGCAGGGTGTACATAGAATTCTGGGACCGGCGCCCTGCCCGCGGCGCCATCGTCCCTCAACGTTGAGGAAGGTACGAAATGCGTAGGATGCTCGCTCTGCCCGTGACCCTGGTGGCAGCGGCAATGCTGCTGACCGGTTGCGTGAACAACCAAGCCGCCGAGAACCCGGGTGGCGGTGGTCCCTCCGGCAGCGCGAGTGCGGGCGCCAACCCGTACGGGGTGACGAAGGACGACGCGCTGGCCAAGACGCTGCCGGCGGCGGTCGCGTCCGCGGGCGTGCTGAAGATCGGCACCGACCCCACGTATGCCCCGAACGAGTACAAGGACGCCGCCGGCAACCCGATCGGCTGGGACATCGACCTGGCGGACGCGCTGGCGGCCAAGCTCGGCGTGAAGACGCAGTACACGACGGCGAAGTTCGACAACATCATCCCGTCGATCGTCGGCGGCAAGTACGACCTCGGCGTCTCCTCGTTCACCGACACGACCGAGCGTGAGAAGCAGGTCGACTTCGTCAACTACTACAACGCCGGCATCCTCTGGGCCTCCGCGAAGGGCAAGACCGTCGACCCGAGCAACGCGTGCGGCCTGAAGGTCGCCGTCGAGGCCGGCACGTACGAGGACACCGACGAGATCCCCGCCAAGTCGAAGGCGTGCACCGACGCCGGCAAGCCCGCGATCCAGGTGTTCAAGTACGACGGCCAGGACCAGGCCACGAACGCGCTCGTGCTCGGCCAGGTCGACGCGATGAGCGCCGACTCGCCGATCACCGAGTACGCCGTGCACCAGCAGTCCGACAAGATCCAGGCCGCCGGTGAGACGTTCGACGTGGCGCCGTACGGCTTCGCGACCGCGAAGGGCGGCGAGCTCACGGATGTCATCAAGAACGCGCTGCAGGCGCTGATCGACGACGGCACGTACCTGAAGATCCTGCAGAAGTGGGGCGTCGAGGACGGCGCGGTGACCGCCGCCGACGTGAACGCCGCAGCGAAGCAGTAGGCGTCATGACCGACAACCATGAGTCCGAGGGGGCGGCTCGGTCCGCCCCCTCGGCTCCGGCCGACACCTCGGCGATCCCGGTCGAGCGGGCCGAGGCGATCAAGGCGGTGCGGCTGCGGCATCCGTGGCGGAACACGGTCGCCGTGATCCTGATCATCCTGGTGCTGCTGTTCATCCTGGATGCCGCGCAGCGGCAGGCCTTCCAGTGGGACATCGTCGGCAAGTACCTGTTCGACACCCGGGTCACCGAGGCGGCGTTCATCACGCTCGCGCTGACCGTCCTCGCGATGCTGTTCGGCATCGTCCTGGGCCTGGTCCTCGCGGTGATGCGGCTCTCGCCGAACCCGGTGCTGAAGTGGATAGCGTGGGCGTTCCTGTGGGTGTTCCGCGGGACGCCTGTGTATGTCCAGCTCGTGTTCTGGGGCCTGGTCACCCTGATCTACAAGACGTTCATCATCGGCATCCCGTTCGTGCACACGTGGGCCGAGATCCCGATCTCATGGACGCCGCCGCTGTTCCTGATTGCGGTCGTCGGCCTCGCCCTGAACGAGTCGGCGTACATGGCCGAGATCGTGCGAGCGGGTCTGCTGTCGGTCGACCCCGGGCAGGAGGAGGCGTGCACGGCGCTCGGGATGTCGTGGGGGCAGACGATGCGCCGCGTCGTGATCCCGCAGGCGATGCGCGTGATCATCCCGCCGACCGGCAACGAGGTCATCTCGATGCTGAAGACGACCTCGCTGGTGGTCGCCATCCCCTACACACTGGACCTGTTCGGCCGCACCCGGGACATCTCGGCGACGATCTTCGCCCCGATCCCGTTGCTGATCGTGGCATCCGTCTGGTACCTGTTCTTCACATCGGTGCTCATGGTCGGCCAGTACTTCGTCGAGAAGCGGTTCTCCCGCGGCTCCGACCGCTCCCGCCCCGTCATCGCCGACGTCGTCGGCATCGAGATCGGAGGGAAAGGATGAGCGCGTCGACCCAGACGGCGCCGCCCATGGTCGAGGCCGTCGCCGTGTCGAAGAGCTTCGGCAGCAACGAGGTGCTCAAGTCGATCTCGTTGCGCGTCGAGCATGGCCAGGTGATGTGCGTGATAGGGCCGTCGGGCTCGGGCAAGTCCACGTTCCTGCGCTGCATCAACCACCTCGAGCGGATCGACGCCGGCCGGCTGTTCGTGGACGGCGAGCTGATCGGCTACCGGCAGCGCGGCGACCGGCTGTTCGAGATGAAGCCCGTGGATGCCGCCCGGCAGCGCCGCGACATCGGCATGGTGTTCCAGCACTTCAACCTGTTCCCGCACATGACCGCGCTGGAGAACGTGATGGAGGCGCCGATGCGGGTCAAGGGCGCCACGAAGCGCGGGGCCGAGGCCCGCGGCCGTGACCTGCTCACCCGCGTGGGGCTGAAGGCGCAGATCGGCCACTATCCCGCGCAGCTGTCCGGCGGGCAGCAGCAGCGGGTCGCTATCGCCCGGGCGCTTGCGATGGACCCGAAGCTGATGCTGTTCGACGAGCCCACCAGCGCCCTGGACCCGGAGCTCGTGGGCGAGGTGCTCGACGTCATGCGCGAGCTCGCGCGATCGGGCATGACGATGGTCGTCGTCACACACGAGATGGGCTTCGCCCGCGAAGTCGGCGACTCGCTCGTGTTCATGGACGGCGGCGTCGTGGTCGAGGCCGGCGACCCGCACGATGTGCTCGCGAACCCGCAGCACGAGCGCACGCGGGCGTTCCTGTCCAAGGTGCTCTGACCCGCGAACCCGCCCCCGCAGCCGTCTCGGCGGGGGCGGGACTCGTCGTGCCCGCGCGCCGCGGCCGGTGTTGCGGTCTGGTCACGGATTCGGCGTGGTGATTGCTCGATGCCGTCACGTGCATCGAGGATGGAAGCATCGGGCCGTGCCACCCCGCGCGGTCCTTCCTTCCTTCCCACCAGAGGTAACGACATGTCAATGAAGGCATCCACGCGCGGGCGCACACTGCTCGCCCTCGGGGCGCTCAGCGTCTCCGCCATCGTCCTGGCCGGCTGCGCCGGCGGAGGGGGCGGCACCAACAACGGCGGCAACAACAACAACAACGGCGGCAACTCGCCGCTGCTGGTCGGCACCACCGACAAGATCACGTCCATCGACCCGGCCGGTTCGTACGACAACGGCTCGTTCGCGGTGATGAACCAGATCTACCCGTTCTTGGTGAACAGCAAGTACGGGACGGCGGATGTCACCCCCGATATCGCCACATCCGCGGAGTTCACGGCGCCCAAGGACTACACCGTCAAGCTGAAGCCGGGCCTGAAGTTCGCCAACGGCGACGCGCTGACCTCGTCCGACGTGAAGTTCTCGTTCGAGCGCGTGATCAAGATCAACGACCCGAACGGTCCCGCGGCGCTGCTGGGCAACCTCGACAGCATCGACACGCCCGATGACACCACGGTCGTTTTCCACCTGAAGAACCCCAACGACCAGACGTGGCAGCAGGTGCTCTCCAGCCCCGCCGGCCCGATCGTCGACGAGCAGGTCTTCTCCGCCGACAAGGTCACCCCGGACGACGACATCGTCAAGGGCAAGGCGTTCGCCGGGCAGTACTCGATCAGCTCGTACAAGGTCAACGAGCTCATCAACTACGTGCCGAACAAGGACTACCAGGGCGTGCTCGGCGCCGCGGAGAACAGCGGCGTCACCGTCAAGTACTACGCGGACGCGTCGAACCTGAAGCTCGCAATCGGCAACGGCGACATCGACGTGGCGTTCCGCAGCCTGTCGGCCACCGACATCGACGACCTGTCCAAGAACGACAAGGTCAAGGTCGAGAAGGGCCCCGGCGGCGAGATCCGCTACATAGTGTTCAATTTCAACACGATGCCGTTCGGCGCCAAGACCGCCAACGCCGACCCGGCGAAGGCGCTCGCCGTCCGCCAGGCGATGGCCGACCTCATCGACCGGCAGAAGCTGGCATCCGACGTCTACAAGGACACCTACACGCCGCTGTACTCGTACGTGGCCGACGGCCTGACCGGCGCGAACACGGCGCTGAAGGGCCTGTACGGCGACGGCAACGGCGGACCGTCGATGGACAAGGCGAAGCAGGCGCTGCAGTCGGCCGGTGTGAAGACCCCGGTCACGCTGAACCTGCAGTACAACGGCGACCACTACGGCCCGTCGTCGGGTGACGAGTACGCGGCCCTGAAGACGCAGCTGGAGAACGGCGGCCTGTTCAAGGTCAACCTCGCGCAGACGGAGTGGGTGCAGTACACCAAGGACCGCACCGCCGACGTCTACCCGATGTACCAGCTGGGCTGGTTCCCGGACTTCTCGGACGCCGACAACTATCTGACACCGTTCTTCTCGAAGGACAACTTCCTCGTCAACCACTACGACAACGCCGACGTCCAGGCGCTGCTGGCCAAGGAGCAGACCGAGACCAACGCCTCGGCCCGGTCCGACGAGCTCGGTCAGATCCAGGACCTTGTTGCAAAGGACCTCTCCACCCTGCCGTACCTGCAGGGCACTCAGGTCGCGGTCGTGGGCAAGGACGTGCAGGGGACGACCCTGGACGCCTCGTTCAAGTTCCGCTACGCGCCGCTGCACAAGTAGGAGGCCACTGATCGCGCCCGGTCGCGCCCCGCACCCTTTTTCGGGGTTCGGGATGCCGCGGCCGGGCGCGACGGTCTGAGTAAGGTTCACGCATGACCACTGTCGTCGAGGACGCCGATCTCGCGTCCAAACCCGTCCAGCCGCGCAGCGGCGGACTGTGGCGGTTCATCCTCATCCGCCTCCTGCTGATCATCCCGACGGTGTTCATCCTGGTGACCACCGTGTTCTTCCTGATGCGGCTGACCGGAGATCCGATCACCGCAGCCCTCGGCGGCAAGCTGCCGCCCGCCCAGCTCGCACAGCGCGTGCACGAGGCCGGCTACGACCGGCCGCTGATCGTGCAGTACGCCGACTATCTGTTCGCCGTCTTCCGCGGCGACTTCGGCACGACGCTGACCGATCACCGGCCCGTCACCGAGATCCTGCTGCAGTACGGATCGGCCACGCTCGAGCTCGCTTTCTACGCCCTGATCGTGGCGTTCCTGCTCGGCATCCCGTTCGGCCTCATCGCCGCCTACAAGCGCGACCGCTGGCAGGACGCCGTGCTGCGGGTGGGCGCGATCCTCGGCTACGCCACGCCGATCTTCTTCATCGCGATCCTGCTGAAGCTCGTGTTCGCGGTGCAGTTCAACATCCTCCCGGTGTCCGGCCGCGCCTCCACCCGCGTCGAGCTGCAGCTGCAGACGCTCGAGCATCCCACCGGCATCTACCTGATCGACGCTTTCCAGCTGGGGAATCCGGATGCCGTGATCGACGTGCTGTGGCACGCGGTGCTCCCGGGGGTGGCCCTCGGCATCCTCACCGCCGGCGTGTTCCTCCGGCTGGTGCGCATCAACGTCATCGGCACCCTCGGCGCCCAGTACGTGACATCCGCCCGCTCCCGGGGCGTCGGCGAGTACCGGCTGGTCACCCGGCACGCGTACCGGCCGGCGCTGATCCCCATCGTGACGCTGATCGGACTGCAGATAGCGACGCTGCTGGCCGGCGCCGTGCTCACCGAGACATCCTTCGAATGGAAGGGCCTCGGATTCATGCTGGCGGAGTATCTGAAGGCCCGGGACTTCGTCGCCGTCCAGGGCATCGTCATCATGATCGCCGTCGTGGTCGCCGTCGTGAACTTCATCGTCGACATCATCGCCGTGCTCATCGACCCGCGAGTGAGGTACTGAGATGAGCGAGAACCCGACCCCGGAGCCTTCCGAGCGAGAGACCCGCCCGATGTCGGAGCCCACGCCCACGGGCGTGCTCGACCCGATGCCCACCGGCGTGCTGCCCGCCTCGTCGACCGCGCGCCGGCCGCTGGCCGACCGCATCCCCGTGGTCTCGCACCTGCGTCACAGCGTCGGATGGCAGCGCGGAATGCTCGTGGCCGGCCTCGTGCTGACCGGCCTGTTCGTCATCGTCGCCGCCCTTGCCCCGTGGATAGCGCCGTACGGGTACGCGCAGCGCACGACCGACGCCGGTGTGGACTTCGGCACGCTGCAGCCGCCGAACGCGCGCAACCTGCTGGGCACCACCGTGAGCGGCTTCGACGTGCTCTCGCGCACCATCTGGGGCGCCCAGACGGCGCTGCTGGTGATCCTGTGCGCGATAGTGTTCTCGATCTTCATCGGCATCTTCATCGGCCTCGTCTCCGGGTACTTCGGCGGCTGGGTGGACCGCATCCTCGTGGTCATCGCCGACGCCATCTACGCGTTCCCGTCGCTGCTGCTGGCGATCGTGATGGCCATCGTGATCAGCCGGGGGCAGTCGACGCTGTGGGGCGGCATCCTCGCGGCGGCTATCTCGATCACCGTGGTGTTCGTGCCGCAGTACTTCCGGATAGTGCGCAGCGAGGTGGTGCGCGTGAAGGCGGAGCCGTTCGTCGAGTCGGCGAGGGTGATCGGCGTGCCCACGTTCCGGATCCTGCTGCGGCATGTGCTGCGCAACTCCACCCGCTCGGTCCCGGTCGTGGTGACGCTGAACGCGTCCGAGGCCGTGCTGACCCTCGCGGGCCTCGGGTTCCTCGGCTTCGGCATCGAGGCGACCGCCGCCAGCGAGTGGGGGTACGACCTGTCGCGCTCGGTGTCCGACGTGACGAGCCACATCTGGTGGACGGCGGTACCGCCGGGCGTCGCAATAGTGCTCGTGGTGCTCGGCATCACGCTGGTGGGCGAGAGCCTGAACGACCTCAGCGACCCGCGGCTGCGCCGCCGGCGCCGGGCCGCGGCCGTGACGGGAGGCGAGGAATGAGCATCGACGGTATGACGCGGGATGCCGCATCCGTGCGCAACCTGACGGTGACGTTCGCGACCGACGCCGATCCGGTGGTCGCTGTGAACGGCATCACGCTGGACGTGCACGCCGGCGAGGTGCTGGCGATCGTCGGCGAATCCGGGTCGGGCAAGACCGTCACCGCGAACGCGCTCCTTGGCCTGCTGCCGGAGACCGCGACGCTGTCCGGCGCGCTCATCGTGCGCGGCCGCGAGGGCGGCGAGACCGACATCGTGCACGCCACGCACGCGCAGTTGCGCGACGCGCGCGGGCGGGATGCCGCGATGGTGTTCCAGGAGCCGTCGACCGCGCTGAACCCGGTGTTCACGGTGGGGTTCCAGATCGCGGAGGGCCTGCGCGCCCACCACCGCATCCCGAAGCGTGAGGCCATGCGCCGCGCCGTCGACATCATGCGCCGCGTGGGCATCCCGGA
This sequence comes from Microbacterium sp. SYP-A9085, assembly GCF_009649635.1. GTDB lineage: Bacteria > Actinomycetota > Actinomycetes > Actinomycetales > Microbacteriaceae > Microbacterium. The sequence continues at coordinate 720,764 of NZ_WJII01000001.1, forward strand.
CCCCGAGACCCGGGTGAACGACTACCCGCACCAGTTCTCCGGCGGGCAGAAACAGCGCATCGTGATAGCGATGGCGCTCGTGCTGGACGCGGGGCTGATCATCGCGGACGAGCCGACCACGGCGCTGGACGTCACGGTGCAGGCGGAGATCCTCGACCTGCTGCGCACCGCGCGCGACGAGTTCGGCGCGACCGTGGTGCTGATCACCCACAACATGGGCGTGGTCGCCGACCTCGCCGACCGCGTCGTCGTGATGTACCAGGGCGACATCGTGGAGCAGGCGCCGGTGCGCGAACTGTTCGCCGCGCCCCGCGAGGAGTACACGAAGAAGCTGCTGGCCGCGGTGCCGCACGTCGGCCGCGGCAAGAGCGCCCGGCAGGCCGCCGAGCCGGGGTCCGCCGGGGCCGTTCCGACGACCGCGCCGGAGGATGCGCTGGTCGTCGCGAAGGGCCTGCAGATCGCGTACCCGGGACGCTTCGGGCGTCCCGGCGTGGTGGCGGTCAAGGGCGTGGACCTGTGGATCGCGCCGGGTGAGGTGCTGGGCCTGGTGGGCGAGTCGGGCTCCGGCAAGACCACGATCGGCCGGGCCATTGTCGGTCTGACCCAGGTCGTCGGCGGATCGCTGAAGGTGCTCGGCCATGAGATGCGGGGCACCTCGATGCGGGCGCTGAAGAGGCTCCGCCCCGACATCGGGTTCGTGTTCCAGGACCCGGCCACGAGCTTCAACCCGCTGCTGACGATCGCGGAGTGCGTGGCCGAGCCACTGGTCGTGCACGGACGGGCATCGGACCCGCGTGCTGCGCGCGGGCGGGTGGACGCCCTGCTGGATGCCGTGCACCTGCCGACCTCGTACGGCGACCGGTACCCGCACGAGCTGTCCGGCGGGCAGCGGCAGCGGGCGTCGCTGGCGCGTGCCATCGCCCTGGAGCCGAAGCTGCTGATCGCCGACGAGCCGACCAGCGCGCTGGACGTCTCCGTCCAGGCGCGAGTGCTGGAGCTGTTCAGCGAGCTGCAGGAGAGGCTCGGCTTCGCGTGCCTGTTCATCAGCCACGACCTCGCCGTGATCGACGAGGTGGCCGACCGCATCGTGGTGCTGCGCCGCGGCACGATCCGCGAGCAGGGGACGACCGCGCAGGTGCTCGGCGACGCGAAGGACGACTACACGCGCCGGCTCCTGGCATCCATCCCGGTCCCCGATCCCGAGCAGCAGGCCGCGCGCCGTGCCGCGTGGGTCGCCGCGCAGGAGGCCGACACCGAAGGCTGAGCCACGCCGGCGCGCGTCACAGAACATGTGGGTTGCGGGGCCGACATCCCGCATCCTGTGTGACGCGCTGTGCGGGATGTCGCAGGACATGCGACTTCGGGCCGAAGGATGCCGCACGTTGTGCGACGCGATCGCTGTGAGCGGCTCGCTCAGCCCGGGAAGTCGCCCGTCGCGATGAAGCGCTCGAGCACCACGGTGGGCGCGGTGATGTCGATCCCGCTCGCGGCCAGCCACTCGTCGTTGCAGTACGTGTGGCGGTAGCGGTCGGCGGAATCGCACAGCAGCGTCACGACGCTGCCGGTCTGCCCGCGCCGGCGCATGTCGGCGATCAGGCCGAATGCCGCCCACAGGTTCGTGCCCGTGGACGCCCCGGCGTGGAAGCCGGTGCGCGCGGCGATGAACCGCATCGCGGCGATGGATGCGGCATCCGGCACCCGCACCATGTGATCGACGATCTGCGGGAGGAAGCTCGGCTCGACGCGCGGCCGCCCGATTCCCTCGATACGGCTCGGGGCATCCGTCGTCACCGACAGGTCGCCGGTCGCCCACGCCTCCAGGAACGCGGAGTTCTCCGGATCGGCGACGCACAGCCGGGTGGGATGCCGCTGGTAGCGCAGGTACCGGCCGATCGTGGCGCTGGTGCCGCCGGTGCCCGCACCCACGACGATCCAGTGCGGGATCGGATGCCGCTCCTGGGCCAGTTGCTGGAAGATCGACTCCGCGATGTTGTTGTTCCCCCGCCAGTCGGTCGCCCGCTCCGCGAACGTGAACTGGTCGAGGTAGTGGCCCCCCGATTCCGCCGCTATCCGCGACGCCTCCGCGTACACCGATCCGGGGTCGTCGACGACGTGGCACCGGCCGCCGTAGAACTCGATGAGGTCGATCTTCTCCGACGACGTCGACCGCGGCACCACCGCGACGAACGGCAGCCCCAGCATCCGGGCGAAGTACGCCTCGGACACCGCCGTCGACCCGCTGGAGGCCTCGACGATCGTCGTGCCCTCCACGATCCACCCGTTGCACAGCCCGTACAGGAACAGCGAGCGCGCGAGGCGATGCTTCAGGCTCCCGGTTGGGTGCGTGGACTCGTCCTTCAGGTACAGCTCGACGCCCCACTGTGCAGGCAGCGGCACCGTCAGCAGGTGCGTGTCGGAGGACCGGTTCGCGTCGGCCTCGACCCTGCGCACGGCCTCGCTCACCCACGCCCGCGTCGCCCGCGCCTCGTCCAGATCGTGCATCCGCCGCCCTCCTCCGCGGCGAGCCTATCCGCTCGGCGGGGCGATGCCGGGCGCTAGCACAGGAGAAGCGCTTCTGTCACCCTCCTTCACGCACACCGGCGCCCCGCGTACGTTCCGGACGGAAGGAAACGCACCATGAACCAGCGCACACGGGAGGCGTTCACCGGATACCTGTTCATCACGCCGTGGATCATCGGATTCCTCGTGTTCACGGCGGGGGCGATGGTGTACAGCCTGGTCATCTCGTTCACGAACTACAGCCTCGCCACCGGCGCGGCAACCCCCGCCGGACTCGACAACTACGCCGAGCTGTTCCAGGATCCGAAAGTCGCGATGTCGCTCGGGAACACGCTTTTCTACGCCGTGCTCGCCGTCCCCGCCGAGATCATCGTCGCGCTCGCGCTGGCCCTGGTTCTGGACCGGATCAGCCGCGGTGCCGCGTTCTTCCGCACCGTGTACTACCTGCCGAAGATGACCCCCGCCGTGGCCACCGCATCCGTGTTCTTCCTGCTGTTGAACGGCAATACCGGCGGGGTGAACCGCTTCCTGGAGACGTTCGGCATCCGCGGCCCGCAGTGGCTCGTGGACCCGGCGTGGATCAAGCCCAGCATCGTGCTGATGACGCTGTGGACGGTGGGCGGCACGATGGTGATCTTCCTCGCCGCCCTCAAGAACGTCGGCGTCGAACTGTACGAGGTCGCCTCCATCGACGGGGCAGGGCCGATCCGCAAGTTCTTCTCGATCACCCTGCCGATGATCTCCGGCGCGATGTTCTTCAACGTCATTGTGCTCTCGATCGCGGCGTTCCAGGTCTTCGACCAGGCGTACGTGCTGTTCTGGCGCGACCAGACGAACTCCGCGCCGGACGCGTCGCTGTTCTACGCGATCTATCTGTTCCAGCAGGCGTTCCGCCAGTTCGACTTCGGGTTCGCCGCGGCGATGGCGTGGCTGCTGTTCGTGATCATCCTCGTGATCTCGCTGATCCAGACGAAGGTCGGCAACAGATTCGTCTACTACGAGGGGAGCCGATGATGGCCGTCACGCAGCAGACCATCGGCATCCCCCCGGCGGCTGCTCCCGCGGTCGTGCTGGCTCCGCCGCATCCGCGCCGGCGGCTCTGGCGTCCCCAGACGTTCCTCGGCCGGTTCATCCTCACCGTGATAGCGCTCGCCGTCACTGTGCTGTTCCTCTACCCGTTCGTCTGGCTGATAGCGGCGAGCCTGAAACCCCGCGGCGAGGTGTTCGACAACCGGCTGATCCCGCAGACGCTGCAGCCCCAGAACTACGTCGAGGTGTGGAACCAGCTGCCGCTGCTGAGCTGGCTGTTCAACAGTGTGTCGATAGCCCTGCTCGCGGCCACGGCGGTCGCGGTGTCCAGCTCGATCGTCGCGTTCGGATTCGCCCGGTTCCGCTTCCCCGGCCGCCAGGTGCTGTTCGGGATGGTGCTGGCCACGATGATGCTTCCCGGCGCGGTCACGATGATCCCCATCTACCTGATCTGGAAGGACCTCGGGATGCTGGGCACCTGGGTGCCGCTGTGGGGGATGAACCTGTTCGGCTCGGCGTTCTACATCTTCCTGCAGCGCCAGTTCTTCCTCGGCCTGCCGACGGACCTCTTCGACGCGGCCAAGCTCGACGGAGCCGGGGCGTGGGCCCAGTTCTGGCGGATAGCGATGCCGCTGTCGATCCCGTCGTTCATCATCGTTTTCCTGTTCGAGTTCCAGGCCAGCTGGAACAACCTCCAGGCGGCGCTGATCTACCTGAATGCGGGATCGCCGTCCGACTTCACGGCCCCGCTGGGCATCGCCTATGCGATGACGAAGTACAGCCCCACCGCCGGGGGTCACGGCGACTACCAGTACGTCATGGTTGCGGCGCTGCTGGTCACGCTGCCGATGCTCATCATCTTCGCGTTCGGGCAGCGGTATTTCGTGCAGGGCATCGCCACCACGGGCAGCAAGGGGTAGGCGCCAGAAGTAGCACAACCGCTGCGGAGAAGATAGGGCATCCCCCGACGATCCGGTTCCGGCCTATTGTCGCCGCACGACGCTTCCTGCGGGGGCGCCCCCGGCCGGGGCCGGGCACAACAGGACAACAGGAGGGTCCAGATGCGCACTCGCTTCATCGCCGCCGTCGTCATCACCGGGTCCGCACTCGCATTGTCGGCGTGCGGCGGCACCGGGGGCGGATCGCCCGCCGACTCGTCCTCGGACTTCGCCGGCACACCGTCCGGAACGCTGAAGGCGTGGGGCTTCGACAACGCCGACGACGTCGGCAAGGCGCGGCTCGACTATGCCGCCGCGCAGCTGAAGGGCGTCAAGATCGACCTGGATGCCACGTCTTTCGACGCGCAGAAGTTCACCACGCGGATGGCCGGCGGCAACATCCCGGACGTCGTGCAGATGGACCGGCGGTACGTGACCCAGTACGCCGCGCAGGGACTCATCCAGCCGCTGGACTCCTGCTTCGATGCACGGAAGGTCGACCCCAAGAAACAGTGGTATCCGTCGGTGGTCGACGACGTCACCTACAAGGGCAAGGTGTGGGCGGTGCCGCAGTTCTACCAGCCGCCGGCCATCATCCTGAACATGAAGGTCCTGGATGCCGCCGGTGTGTCGCCCGATCAGATCGACACCTCCAAGCCCGACGTGCTGATGGCGGCGATAGCGAAGATGTACAAGGAATCCGGGGGCGTCCCCAGCGTCCTCGGATTCGACCCCGTCGCCACAGGACAGACCGGCCTGTGGATCCTCAGCCAGGGCGGCAAGCTCGCCGACAGCGACGGCAAGCCGACCCTGGACGACCCCGGCAACGTCGCCGGCGTCGATCTTCTCAAGAAGATCAACGACGCACAGGGCGGGTTCGCGAAGGTGAAGAGCTTCAGCGACGCGTTCGATACGTTCGGCGACAAGAATCAGTATGTGGCCGGCCAGGTCGGCGCCCAGGTGAACGCCCAGTGGTATCCGAACGTGCTGTCGCCGTACGTCGGCAAGATCGACATCCGCGCCGTCCCGTTCCTCGACAAGGACGGCAAGCCGTTCTCGGTTGCCGGGGGCACCGCGTTCGTCGTCCCGGTGGGGGCGAAGAACCCGTCCGCGGCGTGCGCCTGGATGAACGACCTCACCTCGCTGGATGCATGGATGGCCGCCGGCCAGGCGCGCGCGAAGACCCGTGAGAAGGACGGCGGCGTGAACACCGGCCTGTTCACCGGATCGCCGGATGCCGACAAGCAGATCCGCGACAAGTGGGTGAAGCCCTCCGGGAACAAGGACTTCGACCAGGTGATCGCCACGTACTACGACGTCGTCGGCTATGGGATCACGTACGGCTCGTCGCCCGCCGGGCAGACGATCGACGCCGAGCTCACGAACGCCGTCACGGCGGCTCTGCTGGGCGAGAAGACGCCGCAGCAGGCGCTGAAGGACGCGCAGGCCTCGGCGATGCGCGCCTATCAGAAGGCCACCGGCGGCAAGTGAGGGGCCTGACGCCTACCGCAGGATGACGTTCGAGAGCACGAGCCACACCGCTGCTATCACGGCGAACCCGGCGATGGTCCACGCCGGCGTGGTGCGCCGCAGCCGGCGCCCCGCCGGCGCGACGCCCGCCGGCGGTGGCGTCAGGGCCGCGGATGTCGCGACGAACGGATGCGGTCCCGCTTCGGGGAGGGATGCCGCGGCCGGCCGCCCGGCGACGCCGGCGGCATCCCGCACCATCCGGTCGTCGCGCCAGCGGGCCCACTGCGCGGTCTTGTCGAGGATCGCCCCGATCGTGCCGAACAGCCACGACCAGGTCGCCGGGTCGAGGGTGGACAGGTCGCGCTGGGCGTACAGGAACAGCCAGTCGTCGACGATCTCGGCATCCAGCGCGGCAGCGTGGTCGATGAACCGGGCCATGATGTCGGGGGTGAAGAGGTACAGCGCGTCCTGCTCGTACCCGGAGGGGCAGTACAGGCGGAAGTACCGGTCGAAGTCGCCCTCCAGGCTCAGCCGCTGCGCGGCCGCGAACCGCTCGGGCAGGTTCGACCCGAACAGGCCGTTGTTGCCGGCGGCGTCCAGCACGATGTTCGGCAGGGGCGCGTCCAGCCGGATGGCGACGTAGCCCCAGCGGTGCGTGGTCTCCTCTTTGCCGGACCCGGTGCGGTACGTGTAGTTGCCGATCTCGACGAACCGGGGCCGCTGCCCGCGCACGAGGCTCGCCGAGCGCCGCCCGTGGCCCTGGCCGAAGATCATCCCCGGCAGCGGCGGATCGCCGGTGCCGGGGTCGTACGTCATCCCGTTGGCCCGTGCGAACCGGTCCAGGCGGTACGCGCGGATGGCGTCGGCGGAGCCGACGACGGAGCGGAGCACGGCGACCAGCCCCGCGACCAGGAGGAGGCCGAACAGGATCGGGACGACCGCGACCGCCGTGCCGAACCCGCCGCCGACGCTCGCGCCGACGCTGAGGAACGTGCCGACCACCTGGCTGCCGACGCCCACGAACACCAGCGCGAAACCGGCGATGACCACACCGGCGACGATTTTCGCGAGCAGCGCCTGCCCCTGGGGGCGCACGCCGCGCCAGAACGCGCGCGCCGCGCGCCGGTCGACGGGCTCGGTGAGCGCCCGGGGGTCGAAGGAGGCCGCGGTCACGCGTTCACCTCGTCGCTGGTCCAGCCGATCACCGCTCCGGCGGGGATGCGCGCCGCCTCAAGTCGGGAGTCGGCGGCGATGGCGTCCACCAGCTCCGCGGTGCCGGCGACGATCGTGGCGTTCAGGTCGATGTCCGTGGCCATCACCCATGCGCGGTCGGCGGGCCACACGAGGTTCGGCGAGTGGACGAAGCGGTCGAACCCGTGCAGTCCGCGTTCCGGGTCGCGCCAGGGCGCGTTCCGACCCCATGCCGGGTCGGCCAGCTCGGAGACCCCGCCGCGGAACAGCACGTACTCCCGCTGCGGCAGCGCGAAGCGGGGACCGCGCGAGATCTCGTCGGAGAGGATGCCCGGCTGCCAGGTGGGGCGGCGGAACACCTCGTTGAACACGTCGCGGACGGAGTGGGCGAGGAACGCCTCGTGCCGCGGGTCCGCGTCGGGGCCGGCATCCAGCGCGTAGCGGGACGGGCCGTACCCGGTCCCGCCGACGATGCCGCCCCATCCCTCCCACAGGGCGAGGCACCCGTCGTCGGGGGTCGTCGTGTGCCGCGCGAGGATGCCGGCCAGTACCGCGAGCGTCTCGGGCTCCAGGTCGCCGTCGGCCGGGGCGTCGTACCGCCAGCCGTCGGCGTCGCGCGGCGCGATCCCGTCGCCGTACGGATCGCCGCTGCGCACGAGGCGCTGCCACTGCGCGAGCGGGTGCATCACCGTGCCGAACGCCGCGGCCGTGGTCGCCCACGTGACGGCCTCGCCGTCGATCTCGGGACGGTCGGCGGTGAACGCCTCCCACGCGGCCGCGTCGCCCTCGACCGGCCACGCACGCCCCACCGGGCGCTCGCGCGATGCTGGATGCAGGACCCGCGCGTACGCGGCGAAGCCGCGCAGGACAGTGTCGTGCATCGTCCCTCCCCAGGGGTCGTCGATGCGCGCGCGCAGCCAGTCTCCGGCTGCGACATCCGCCGTCCACTCCATGCGCACAACGGTACCGGCCGCCCGGCGTAGCCTGGCCGCGTGACGGTGATCATCGCGTTCCTGGCCAACGTGCTCGTCGCGATCGCGAAGACGGTCGCCGCGGTGCTCACGTCGTCCGCGTCGATGGTGGCCGAGGCCGCGCACTCGTGGGCGGATGCCGGAAACGAGGTGTTCCTCCTCGTGGCCGACCGCCGCGCCGCCCGGCCCAAGGACGAGCGGCATCCGCTCGGCTTCGGACGTCACGCGTTCGTCTGGTCGCTGGTCGCGGCGTTCGGGATCTTCACCGCGGGCGCGATCGTGTCGATCATGCACGGCGTGCAGCAGCTCACCGCCGCGGAGCCGGTGCGGGATCCGCTGATCGCGTACGGCGTGCTCGCGGTGGCGTTCCTGCTGGAAGGGGCCTCGTTCGTCCAGGCGTACACGCGGTCGCGGGCGCTGGCCCGGCGCCGCGGGTCGTCGACGTGGGACTTCGTGCTCGAGACCAGCGACACGACGCTGCGCGCGGTGTTCTTCGAGGACGGGGCCGCCCTGATCGGCCTGGTGCTGGCCGCAGGATCCATCGGGCTGCATCAGGTGACCGGACAGGCCGTGTGGGATGCCGTCGGCTCGATCCTCGTCGGCGTGCTCCTCGGGATAGTGGCGGTCATGCTGATCCAGCGCAACATGGCCTTCCTGGTGGGGACGGCGGTGGCGCCCGGGGTGCGGGCCCGCGCGGGTGCCGCCCTGCTCGCATCGTCGCAGATCGAGCGCGTCACGTATCTGCACCTTGAGTACGTGGGCCCCAACCGGCTCTTCGTGGTCGCCGAGGTGGACCTGGCCGGCGATGAGCGCGAGCACGACGTGGCGGCGCGGCTGCGGGAGATCGAACGGCAGCTGGAGGCGCACGACATCGTCGAGACGGCGGTGCTGTCGCTGTCCGTGGCGGACGAGCCCTCGCTGCGGTTCGACGGTGAGGGCGCAGTCCGATAGACTGTCAAGGTTGTCTGGCGCATCCTCGTGCCGGACGACGTGCAACACACCCTCCTGCTCCCGGGAAATGCCCGCGAGCCGTTCTAGTCCGAAGGAGGTGGGTTAGTGACGCACCAGTACGAACTCATGGTCATCTTGAACCCTGAGATCGATGAGCGCCAGGTTCCGACGCATCTCGACAAGTTCCTCAAGGTCATCACCGATGCCGCGGGGACGATCGAGAACATCGACATCTGGGGTCGTCGTCGCCTGGCGTACGAGATCCAGAAGAAGTCCGAGGGCATCTACGCCGTCGTGAACTTCACGGCCACCAGCGCCGCCACGCAGGAGCTGGACCGTCAGCTCAAGCTCAACGAGCTGATCATGCGCACCAAGGTCCTGCGCGCGGAGGAGGCTATCGCCCAGGTCGCCGCCGAGAAGAAGCGCTCGGAGGCCAAGGCGGCCCGCAAGGCCGGCGCCGGAGCGAAGGCGTAGCGACGATGGCCGGCGAGACGATCATCACCGTCGTAGGGAACCTCACGGCAGACCCGGAGCTGCGGTACACCCAGTCCGGACTGCCGGTTGCGAACTTCACGATCGCATCGACGCCGCGCACGTTTGACCGTCAGGCGAACGAGTGGAAGGACGGCGAAGCGCTGTTCCTCCGCGCGAGCGTGTGGCGCGAGTTCGCGGAGCACGTCGCGGGCTCGCTGACCAAGGGCATGCGCGTCATCGCGACCGGGCGGCTCAAGCAGCGCTCCTACCAGGACCGCGAGGGCAACAACCGCACCGCCATCGAGCTGGAGGTCGACGAGATCGGCCCGTCGCTGCGCTACGCGACCGCACAGGTCACCCGCGCGGCGTCCTCCGGCGGCGGCGGCGCGTCGCGTCAGCAGGTCTCCGAGGAGCCGTGGGCGACCCCCGGCTCGTCGTCGGGCGCCGACGCCTGGAGCACTCCCGGCAGCTACGGCGACGACACGCCCTTCTGAGCCGGCGCTGAGCGAACCCGCGCGCTGAGCGCGTGGGCGAAGCGCGCCGCGCCGAGGCATCCCTCACATTCTCATCAGATCTAAGGAAACAACATGGCTGGAAAGTCGAGCGGCGACCGCCGCAAGCCGCGGAAGGGCGCGAAGAACGCCGCTCCCGCGAAGTCGATCCGGGTCGGCGTCATTGACTACAAGGACGTCGCCACCCTCCGCAAGTTCATCTCGGAGCGCGGCAAGATCCGCGCCCGTCGCATCACCGGTGTCTCCGTGCAGGAGCAGCGCCTCATCGCCCGCGCGATCAAGAACGCGCGCGAGATGGCGCTCCTGCCCTACGCCGGCGCCGGCCGCTAAGGAGCACCGCAATGGCAAAGCTGATTCTCACGAATGAGGTCGCCGGGCTCGGGAGCGCCGGTGACGTGGTCGAGGTCAAGAGCGGGTACGCCCGCAACTACCTCATCCCGCAGGGCTTCGCTGTGGCGTGGAGCCGCGGCGGCGAGAAGCAGGTGGCGTCGATCCGCGCCGCCCGCGACGCGCGCGCCATCCACGACCACGAGGAGGCCGTGGCGTTGAAGGACGCCATCGAGTCCCACAAGGTCCGCCTGGCCGTCAAGGCCGGCGCCGAGGGACGCCTGTTCGGCGCCGTCAAGACCGGCGACATCGCCGACGCGGTCAAGGCCGCGGGTCTGGGCGACCTCGACAAGCGCAAGATCCACATCACCTCGCCGATCAAGGCGACCGGTGAGCACGAGGCGACGGTGCGTCTGCGCGACGATCTGACCGCCGTGATCGCGCTGCAAGTCGTCGCCGCCAAGTAGCGCAGCGATCCGCGTGCGGGCCGTCGACCTCCGGGTCGGCGGCCCTTCGCGTGGGCGCGGGGGCGCACGCACCGCGTCTGCGCCAGTTTTCAGCATCCGCGCGGCGCCGCGTACCGCGTCTGCGCCAGTTCCCAGCATCCGCGCCACGAATCGGCGCAGCGGATGCCGCGAACTGGCGCAGTCGTGTGAAGGTCAGAGCCCGCGCGCGATGGCCGCGGCTGCGGCGAGCCATGCGCGACGGGTCGCGGGCCGCAGCGCCTCGAACGTGATGATGCCGTCGACGAGCGTCGGATCGAATGGGATCGTGACGACCTCGCGCGCTATGGCGCGGAACCCGTCCGCGACGTGCCGGATATCGGCATCCGTCGCCTTCGAATCCGCCTGCGTGACCACCGCCACCGCCTCCGAGGCCAGTTGCGCCGACCGCGCATCGCGCTCGGCCAGGGCCTCCAGGAGGAGCGCTCCGGCCTCGGCATGGTCGTCGCGGGTCGTCGTGGCGATCACGAGCTGGTCGGCGTGATCGACCATCTGCAGCCACAGCGGGTCGGTCTCGTCGTTGCCGGAGTCGATCACTATCAGCCGGTAATACTTGGCGGCGACGGCGTGGATGCTCGAAACGTCGGCCGCGGTGATCCGCTGCTCGCTGGCGAGCACCGCGGGCTTCGAGCGCAGCACGTCGTATTTGTCAGCGGTCTGATGGTGCACGAATGACGCGAGATCCGCGGACTGCGCGCTCGTTCCCAGCAGCCGGTCGGTCTGGGGCAGCAGCTCGAGCAGCGTCGAGTCGTGCGGGCCTTTCTCCGTGCGCCATCCGAGCGTGCCGCGGGTCTGGTTGTTGTCCCACGCCAGCACGCCGGCACCGCCGTGGCGTGCGAACACCGCCGCGAGGTTGATCGTCGTGGGGGTCTTCCCCGCCCCGCCTTTGCCGTTGACCACGGCGATAGTGCGCGGACCCGGCCAGTGCTGCGATACCGCGCGAAGATCGGCGCGCTCGGCGCGCTCCTGCGCGCTGGGCGACACCCGCACGCCCAGCCCCACGAGCGCCCCCCGCCAGCCCTTCGTCGCCGGCTTCTCCACCGTTTCGTGCTGCAGGAACGACCGCCGCGTCGCGAGGCGCGCGTCGGTCCCGGCGGGTTCGGTGTCCTCCGGGGCCAGGAGGCCGGCGAGGGCCTCTGGAGAGGAGTCCGGGTCTGCGGGTGCCAGAAGGTCCTCGAAGGCCTCCGGCACGCCCGAGGCGGCCTCGGGGTCCGCCGTCGGCGGGAGGGTCCCGGATGCCTCCGGTGTGGCCTCCCGCGGGGCCGCCACCGGTGCGGGGGGCACCGGCGGCACGACATGCGCCTGCGGCACGGCCTGCGGCACAGGCGGCATGTCCGGCACGTAAAGAGGAGCGGGCAGGGTGGCCGGCGCGAGATGCGGTACCGGGAGCGTGGGCGGCACGAGATGCGGTGCGGAGGGCGCGGCATCCACGTCCAGCGCGGACGGCGGCACGGTTGCCCCGGATGCGGCGTCCACGGGGGCCGGGACGTCTTCGATCACCGTCATCGACCCGTCGGCGCCGACCAGCAGGTGCACCGCGGCGTCGGGTTCGACGACCGTCACCGGGACCGAGGTGCCCAGGGATGCCGCGGCCAGCGCGGCGCGATGGACGATCTCGCGGCGGGCATCCTCGTGGCGGGTCGTCGCGATGCTTTCGACGCGGCCGTCGACCTCGAGTGTCGCCGAGCCGTCCGCACGGATGGTGGCGGCGATCGTCGTGGCGTTCGGCATGGTGCTGCTCCTCAGCGGAGGGACCTCGCGGTCGTCTGGACGGCGGCCCCAGCCCGCCACGATGGCCCCGGCGTGGTCGCCGTTGCCCGCGGCGCCGCGTGTTCACGCGGCCCGGGAGCTGCGATCATCGCCTCCCCCTTCCGTGCCGGCGGCGGATCGGGCGGACCCGTCCCGCCGTTCGGCAGCGGTGGTCCCCTGCGAGAGGGCACCACGAGGAATTGTAGTCAGAAGGACCGGGATGATGCTGAGTGCGGCTGGCGCAGGGGCATGACGGATGCCGCGACCGGCCCTCTGGGGAGGGGCGGGCCGCGGCATCCTGGCGGCGCGGGGGCGGCGCTGGGGTGGCCGCCCCAGGGATCACGCCGCGCGGCGCCTCAGCACGCTGAGCATGCCGAGGGTCAGCAGCACTGCCCCGAGTGCCAGGGCAGTGGTGGGAAACGCTCCGCCGGTGGCGGCGAGTTCGCCGCCGACTGCCGTCGCGGCGCCCATGACGCCCGAGGGCGCCGGGACGCCGGAGGGCGCCATGACACCGGTCGGTGCCGGCGCACCGCTCGGCGTGGGCCGGACCCCCGGCGCCGGCTGGACCGGAGCGGTGGGGATGCCGGGGCTCGGGTCATCGACGACGGCGCCGGTCAGGACCGACACCGTGGCGTCACCGACGGCGAGTGGCTGCGACGGGGCAAGCATGGCCCGGGCGAGCCGGCCCTCCGGTCCGGCCGTGATCGTGACGCCTGGTGTCGCCACCGGTACAAATGGCGCGGTCACGGTGCCGGGCGTCGTGATGGTGCCGGGCGTCGTGATGGTGCCCGGCGTCACGCTCTCGCCGAGCAGCGAAACGGCGTTACCGGTAGCTGTCACCGGTGCCGCGATCGGCGCGATCACCTGTGTGCCGCTGAGTGCCCCGTCGGCGCCGCTCGTGGCCGGCCCCGCGCCCGCTGCGGCGGGCGTGTCGCCGGTCCCGGTCGTCGTGCCGGACGGTGCCGCGCTCGAGGTGCTGTCGCCGACGAGTGAGACGGCGTTGCCGCCGACGGTGACCGGTGCGGTGACGGGCGCGACGACCTGTGTGCCGCCGAGTGCCCCGTCGGCGCCGCTCGTGGCCGGCCCCGCGCCCGCTAGGGCGGGCGTGTCGCCGGTCCCGGTCGTCGTGCCGGACGGTGCCGCGCTCGAGGTGCTGTCGCCGACGAGTGAGACGGCGTTGCCGCCGACGGTGACCGGTGCGGTGACGGGCGCGACGACCTGTGTGCCGCTGCCCACGGAATCGGTGCCGTCGGTCGTGGGGCCGTCCCCGGCTCTCGGCGCAACCGTGGCATCCGTGTCCGCCGGCGCGGCACCTTGCGAACTGCTCGCACCCACGACGGATACCGCGTTGCCGGACACCGTGACCGGTGCGTTCAATCCAACGACGGCCTGCGTGCCGGAACCGGCGCCGTCCGAACCCGAGGTCGTGGCGGCGGTGGGAGTGGTGGTGGACCCGGCCGCAGGCGAGGCGCTGGGGCTTGCTGACTGCGACGAGTCTCCGACGAGCGAGACGGCGTTGCCGCCGAGGCTCACCGGTGAGATGACACTGACGACCCCCTGGGTGCCGGACAGCAGCCCGTCATCCCCCGAGGTCTCGGCCGCATTGGCGACCGTGGCGCCGACGAGCGTGATGCCGCCGGCCAGGAGCGTGCCCAGCAGGGCGCGCTTGACGTACGTGTGCATGAGTCCTCCTCGGACTGATCGGTGTGCGGCGCGCGAGCGCGCCGAAGGCATGCCGCCCCATAGGGCGACCGGGACCCGATCAGTCGGGGGAGACGTCCGTGGCGTACACGGGCGCAGCCGGCGACAGGTCGTCGCCGGGCCGTCCCCTTCGCACCCAGGCACGGTGCGCGAAGAGAAGGCCCGCCGTGAGCAGCGCGGCCGCGCCGGATCCCGCTCCCGCAGGACCCGATGACGAAGAACCCACCGCGGCGCTCACGCCGGGCGGGGAGAACAGTGCGGAGAGGGTCATCGGCGCTGCGCTCGCCGCCGTCACCGTGGCGACGGCGGCGGTCGTGACGAAATGGGCGCCCGCCGAGGCCGTAGCGCTCCACCATGCCTGAAGCGTCGCCCAGGATGGGCCCGTGGATGCCGGTGGGCCGGCGGTAGCGGGGGCAAGCGGAACGAGCAGCTGCAGCGGTGCATCGGGTGCGGTCGCGGTGATTGGCGTCACCACGTCGTTGATCGCTCCGCCAGCGACGCTGAGCACGCCGTCGACGGCCGACGTGGCCGCCGACGTGAGGGCTGTCATCAGATGGAGGGGCGCGACGAGGCGGCTCACCACGGGAGTCTGCGCGACGGGGTCCACGACCTCGGCACGCAGGATCGGGGTGGTCGACGCGCGGGAGCCGATGGCGCCAAGGGCGCGCTGGATGTCGGTACGGGCGTGGGCGACGACGGTCGAGGCCTTCGGGGCGGTCGGCGAAACGACTGGGGTCGTCATGGTGACGGGAATGTCAGCATCCGTCGCGGCGCGGGCAGCGCCTTCCGTGACCTCGCCCGCCGAGCCGGTGAGCCCGTGCGCGGCGTCGTCGACGACGCCGATCAGCGTCGACAGGCCGAACCCGGGCGCGTCGTCGTCCGCGCTGGCCGCGTGGGCGGCGGCACCCCCTCCGAAGACGATGGCGATGAGGGCCCAGGCGAGCGCAAGGCCCACTCCGGCGATCGCGAGCCACACGGCTCGGCCGATCCTCGACGGAATGTCCACGCTCACCTCCCCACCGACGTCGAACGTCTCCACGCGCGCAGCAGTGCGCCGTGCTTGAGGGTGCCTGGACTGCCGACCATACCCGGCTGGCGGCGTCGTGTCCAGGGTCTCTTCACAGGGGCGCCGGCTCGGCGGGAATTGACGGTGTCCGCCGATTGCGGCAACCCAAGATCCGTGGCTGTGGTATTCGCGCTCGCGCAGGCCCCCGAGCGCGCGCGAGCGCGGTGATTGTGCATAACTCTGTGGGAACCGGCAACCTTCAACCCGTGCTTAAAGCACATTTCTATCCACAGGCGGTGGAACGGCAAACCCCAGGTGAAACTGCAAAAAAAATCGCGATATCGAGAATTACACAAGTGTTGTCCACAGGCAGTCTGCACAGGTGTCTCGGCGTTTTTCGCACGCTGTCCACATAGTTATCCACAGGCTCTGTTGCAGCCCGGATACGTCATCTCTACCGTGGGTGTCTGGCCCATCCCGAAGCCGGTGCATCTCACTGTCGAGAGGGATGTCGGAGCCGCGTGCTCTCCTGTGAGCACGGCCGGCTGTGGCATCCATTGCACCGGTGCAGGGCGTGTCATGTGCGTGGCCGAAAAACTGAAGGGGGACAAAGCGTCGTGTCGATCGCGGACATTTCCGACGAGCGGTTGGGCGGGCCTCGCCAGACCGAGCGGACCCTTCCCCATGACGTGCTGGCCGAGCAGAGCGCGCTGGGCGGCATGCTGCTGTCGAAGGATGCTGTCGCCGACGTCATCGAGAGCCTGCGCGGAGCGGACTTCTACGTCCCCAAGCATGAGCTGATCTTCGAGGCGATCCTCAACCTGTACTCGCACGGCGAGCCGACGGACGTCATCACGGTCACCGACGAGCTGATCAAGACCGGCGATCTGCAGCGCGCGGGCGGTGCAGACTACCTGCACACGCTGACCTCGATAGTGCCGACGGCGGCGAATGCCGGGTACTACGCGTCGATAGTGTCGGAGCGGGCACTGCTGCGCCGCCTGGTGGAGGCCGGCACGCGCATCGTGCAGATGGGGTACTCCGGCCAGGGCGAGGCCCTCGACCTCGTCAACACGGCGCAGGCCGAGATCTACGGGGTGACCGGGACCGAGGCATCCGAGGACTACGTGCCGCTGACGGTGGCGGTGGATGCTGCGGTCGACGAGATCGAGGCGGCACGCGGTCGTGACGGCCAGATGACCGGCATCCCGACCGGGTTCCGCGAGCTCGACGACCTGACGAACGGTCTGCACCCCGGCCAGATGATCGTCGTCGCCGCGCGGCCCGCGATGGGCAAGTCGACGCTCGCGCTGGACTTCGCGCGCGCGGCCGCGATCAAGCACAACCTGCCGGCGATCTTCTTCTCGCTCGAGATGGGGCGCAGCGAGATTGCTATGCGCCTGCTTGCCGCCGAGGGGGCGATCCCGCTGCAGAACATGCGCAAGGGCACGCTCGATTCGCGCGACTGGACGACCGTCGCCGCGACTCGTGGCCGCATCAACGACGCGCCGCTGTACATCGACGACAGCCCGAACATGACGCTCGTCGAGATCCGGGCGAAGTGTCGGCGACTCAAGCAGCGGGTCGGCCTGAAGATGGTGGTGATCGACTATCTGCAGCTGATGTCGTCGGGTAAGCGGGTCGAGTCGCGTCAGCAGGAGGTCAGCGAGTTCTCTCGCGCGCTGAAGCTGCTCGCGAAGGAGCTCCAGGTCCCAGTCATCGCGCTGTCGCAGCTGAACCGTGGTCCCGAGCAGCGGCAGGACAAGCGTCCGCAGGTCAGCGATCTGCGCGAGTCCGGGTCGATCGAGCAGGATGCCGACATGGTGATCCTGCTGCACCGCGAGTCGGTGTACGACGCCGACAGCCGCCCCGGCGAGGCCGACCTCATCGTCGCCAAACACCGCAACGGTCCCACCGCGACGATCGAGATAGCGTTCCAGGGCCACTTCTCCCGGTTCGCGGACATGGCGCCGGCGGGGGACTTCGCGTAGGGGTACCGAACCACTGTTTCGGATCTATATACGAGTAATCCGGCTCCTCCCCAGCGCTGACACTGAAGCGCGCTTCCACAGATTCGACAAGATTCGAACATTTGCTTGATCCACCTTCGAAACTGCGTACTATAGAAGCATGGAAGACGCGCTGACGGGACTCGACGAGGCGATGGTCGCTCTGCGGCACGCCTGGTTGATCGATGCCGAGCGCGCGGCGGTGCCCGCCGAGCAGCTCGACACGGCGCATCTGGTCACCGTCACCGCAGCGCTCGCCGCGCTGGGGCGGCGTCTCGATACGGTCCGCGCCCAGGTCGCGGCAGGGATCGATAGGGCATCCCGCCCCGAACTCGGAGCGGACTCGCTCGCGAAGCAGCAGGGCTACCGCGACCCGTCCGCGTTGATCGCCGCCACGACGGGGATCGGCGCTGGCCAGGCCAAGCGACTCGTGGCCGTCGGCAAGGCTATAGCGCCGCGGCAGGCGCTGACCGGTGCGCCGCTGCCGGCCAAGCATCCCCATGTCGCGGACGGGATGCGTCGCGGCGCCCTGGGCGAAGCGGCGGCGGGTCTCATCATCGGGATGCTGGAGCGGGTCGCCGTCCGCTCGAGTGCAGAGGACCGCGATCGGGCAGAGCAGACCCTCGTCGAGCGCGCGCCGGGGCTCACTCTGGATCAACTGCGAAGGCTCATCACTCATGCCGAGGCATGGCTGGATCAGGACGGCGTGGAACCCGCAGAACGCGATCGCCGCGGGGAGCAGTATCTCCGCCTGTACGAACGCGACGGGTTCCTGCATGTGGACGGGAAACTGGAGATCGTCACCGGTGCGCCCGTGAAGGCGGCGATCGAGGGCCTGGTGACGGCCGCGTTCCGAGAGAGCCGCGACGATGTCACCGCCGGAGACGATGATGCGATCCGCGCGACGGTGCAACAGCGGCAGGCCGCCGCGCTGATCCAGCTCGCCGAACACGCGCTGAGCTGCGATCACACCGATCTGCCCCTGGGCGGGGCCACCGTCGTGGTGCGGATGAGACTCGAGACCCTCACCGACGGCGTCGGGCTCGCCGAGATCGACGGGATCACCCAGCCGATCTCCCCCGCCGCCGCCCGCCACGTGGCCGCAACCGCCGGGATCATCCCGGTCGTGCTGGACGGCAAGTCCGAGATCATGGACTGGGGCAGGGCCAGGCGGCTGTTCACCCCGCCGCAGCGCTTCGCCCTCGTCGAACGCGACGGCGGGTGCGCGATGTGCAACCTGCCACCCGGGATGACGAAAGCCCATCATCTGAACTGGTGGCGCAGAGACCACGGCAGAACGAACATCGACGAGGGCGTCCTGCTCTGCGAATCGTGCCATCATCGCATCCACGACAACGGGTGGGAGATCCGCATCGAGGGCCGCGGCACGACGGCCAGAGTCTGGTTCATCCCACCCCCGACGGTGGACCCCGCCCGGACCCCACGCCTCGGCGGGCGGGCGCGCTTCCACTGCGCGGCCGCCTGACGGCTCGCACGTCGCGCTGCCACATCGCCACCGTCGCAACCGCTCGCGGCCGCCGCCGGTGTGCGAGAGTATGCGCCATGGATGCCATCACCGCCGCCGTGTTCGCGACGACCGTCGCCGCCGTCGGCCTGTACGCCCTGTACTGGGTCGTCCGCAAGGCCGTGTCCGCCGGCATCCGCGACGCGGAGGCTGATCACTCCCACTCCGACCGGTGAGCGAACTCCCGCATTCGACGGCACCCGGGGGGCGGCGTCAGCCCCGGGAATGAACCGCACCGGCGTGATGTTGTAGATACAACAAACCGACCGCACTCCCGGAGATCTCATGACCACGATCGAAGCCACGCCCACTCCCGATGGCGTCCTCAACACGCACACCGGAATGGATGCCGTCACCCTGCGGGTGGGAGACCTCGAACTGATGTCGTCCTACTACGCGAATGCGCTCGCGCTCGAGCCGATCGAGGAGCGCACGCGCGGAACCGAGGTGCACCGAGTGCTGGGCCGCGGCCAGACCCCCATGGTCCGCCTCGTGGCCACGCCCGGGCTTCCCGCCGTCGATCCGCGTCAGGCCGGACTGTTCCACACGGCGTTCCTGTTCGACGATGCCCCCGCCCTGGCCGCCACCGTGCTGCGCGCCGCGCAGGACCCCCGCAGCCGGTTCACCGGGTCGAGCGACCATCTGGTCAGCGAGGCGTTCTACTTCACCGACCCCGAGGGCAACGGTGTCGAGCTGTACGTCGACCGCGAGCGTTCGCAGTGGCAGTACCGCGACGGCGAGCTGCAGATGGCGACCCTGTACCTCGATCCCAACGCCTACCTGCAACGGCACCTCGACGAGAACACCGTCGCCACCGTCGCGCAGACGTCGGGCCGGGTCGGGCACGTTCACCTCCAGGTGGGCGACATCCCCACGGCGCGGGCGTTCTACGTCGACGCCCTCGGTTTCGAGACGACGGTCGGCACCTACCCGGGCGCCCTGTTCGCCTCGGCCGGCGGCTACCACCACCACATCGCGATGAACACCTGGAACAGCGCAGGAGCCGGTCCGCGCGCCGCCGGCCTGGGGCTTGGCGATGTCGCCATCACCGTGCCCGGCCGCGACGACCTCGACGCGCTCGCGGCCCGTCTCGCCCACCATGCGCTGCCGTTCGCCGATGACGGACGCGCGATCGTCGTCGCCGACCCGTGGGGCACTCAGGTCACCGTCGCGCTCCCCGGGGCCGACGCCGACGAACTGCTCGACCGATGACGCTGCACGCTCTCGCATCGCCGGATCGGGGGACGGATGCCGCCACCGCCGTCTTCCTGCACGGGTACGGCTCGAACGAGCAGGACCTCGTCGCGCTGACATCGGTGCTGCCGGACGGGATGCCGTGGGCGTCGCTGCGGGCGCCGATCGTCGTCGGCCCGGCCGGTCATGCATGGTTCCGCATCGGCGAGCCCGGCAATCCCGATCCCGCCGACGTGGCCGCGGCCGCCGACGCTATCTGGTCGTGGGTGGATGCCACGCTGCCGGCCACCGCGCGCATCGTGCCGATCGGCTTCTCGCAGGGTGGGCTCATGGCATCGCAGCTGCTGCGCACCGCGCCGGAGCGCGTGCTCGCCCCGGTGATCCTCGGCGGGTTCGTGCAGGCAGGCGAGCAGCCCGGCGACGAACGACTGCGACGCACCCGCCCCGCCGCCTTCGACGGCCGCGGCCTCGATGACCGGGTGATCGCGGCGTCCGCGGTGACACGCACCGATGCCTGGCTGCCCGTGCACACGACGCCGACCGTCCGCCGTTATGCCGATCTCGGACACGGCATCGACGCGCGCGTGCTCGCCGACGTCCACGCTTTCCTCGCTGCCCACATCCCGGCCACGACGCCATGACCCCGGCAGTCGCCCCGCCGTTCGAGATCGGGATCTTCACGTTCGGCGAGCTGTCCCGGCCCGGCCTCGGCACTCCGACGGATCCGCGCACGCGTCTCGAGCAGATCCTGGAATGGGCCCGCGTCGCGGACGCGGCGGGACTGGACGTGTTCGGGGTGGGCGAGCACCATCGTCCCGACTTCGCGGTGTCGTCGCCGCAGACGGTGCTCGCCGCCGTCGCCCGCGAGACGCAGCGCATCCGGCTCACCAGCACCGTTTCGGTGCTCTCCAGTGCGGATCCCGTGCGGCTTTTCGAGGAGTTCGCCACGCTCGACCTGCTCAGTGGCGGTCGCGCGGAGATCACCGCCGGCCGTGGCGCCTATGTCGAGTCGTTCCCGCTGTTCGGGCAGGATCTGGGACGTTACGACGAGTACTTCGAGGACCGCCTCGGCCTGCTGCTCGCGGTGCGCGACGGCAACCCCGTCACATGGTCCGGCTCGACCCGACCGCCCCTGGTGGACGCCGGCGTATGGCCGCGCCCGCTGCAGGAGCGTCTGCCGGTGTGGATCGCCGTCGGCGGGACGCCGGCGTCGGCGGTGCGGGCGGGCGCTCTGGGTCTGCCGATGTATCTCGCGATCCTCGGGGCGCCCCCGCGTTTCCGTGCACTGGCCGAGATGCATCGCGAGGCCGCCGTCGCCGCGGGCAGAGAGGTCCCGTCGGTGGGGGTGACATCCCACTTCCACGTCGCCGCGACCTCGCAAGCCGCCCGGGACGCGTTCTTCCCGCATTACGCGGCCTACTTCGCGCAGAACATGCCCCGTGGCGGCCGTCTGGACCGCGATGTGCTCGAGACATGGGCGGGCCCGGGCGGCGCGCTGTTCGCGGGAAGTCCCGCGGAGATGGTCGACAAGATCCTGTGGGAGCACGAAATGCTCGGCCATTCCCGCTTCCTCGCCCAGGTGGGGCTGGGTGGGCTGCCTCAGGCCGACACTCTCCGCTCGATCGAACTGCTGGCCACCGAAGTGCTGCCGGCCGTGCGATCGGCGCTCGCCGGTCCCTGACGCCCGGTCACTCGCCTGCCGGAGTGGAGGCGTGCTGCGCAGCGGCGAACCCCACGCGATTCTGCGGGTCCAACCGCTGCACGAGGGGTTCGAGGACGTCTGCAAGTGCCGTCAGCTGGGCGTCGTCGAGCCGGTCGATCACGATCTTCTTGACGAGCGCGAGGTGATCGGGAAGGGCGTGCACGAGCGCCCGGCGCCCTGCCGTGGTCAAGTGCACGTTGATGACCCGCGCGTCGCCCGCGCCGCCGAGGCGCTCGACGAGTCCGCGGGCGGCCAGTTTGCCCACCACCCGCGACAGACGTGGCATCGTCGCGTTGACGGCGGCGGCCAGATCCTTCGTGCGCAGCATCGAGCCCTTCGCCTGCCGCAGCGTCCCGAGCACGATGAACTCGAAGTGGGTCATGCCCGACTCCGCCTGCAACTGCGCATCCAGCGCGGCCGGCAACAGCTCCGCTGTCCACACCAGCGAAAGCCACGCTCGGGATTCGAGCTCGCTCATCCGGGGAACCTGGTAGGCCATGGCATCCCGAGTCTACGGCGGGCGGGAATACTTGCCGCGACAACACTGTTGACCATTTAGTTGTCACTACAACTTATAACTCGTCTGGAGGACGACCAATGACACGCATCTCGATCATCGGCATCGGCAACATGGGCTCCGCGATCGCCGGCATCGCGGCGAAGGGCGGCGCATCTGTGCAGGTCGTCGCGCGCGACATCACGAAGGCGCAGCAGCTGGCGGCGCAGGTCGGCGGCACCGCCGGATCGTTCGGTGACGCGCTCACCGGCGAGATCGTGGTGCTCGCGCTCCCGCACCCGGCGCTGGCCGACGTCATCGCGACATACGCCGAGCAGCTGGACGGCAAGGTCGTGGTGGATGTCACGAACCCCGTCGACTTCGCCACGTTCGACGCGCTGACCGTGCCCGCCGACAGCTCCGCGGCCGCCGAGCTGCAGGCCGCACTGCCCGGCGCGCGGGTCGTGAAGGCGTTCAACACGAACTTCGCGGCGACGCTGCTGTCCGGCGAGGTGGGCGGCGTGCCCACCACCGTCGTGATCGCCGGCGACGACGAGGCCGCCAAGGCCCGGCTCACCGAGGTCGTCTCGGCCGGCGGCGTGACGATCGCCGACGCGGGATCCCTGAAGCGGGCGCGGGAACTGGAAGCCCTTGGGTTCCTGCAGATGGTGCTCGCCGTCCGCGAGCAGGTCGCCTGGACCGGCGGCTTCGCGGTCCGCGCCTGATCACGCAACCCCTCAACGAGAACGCGGTGCCCCCCAGGGGCGCCGCGTTCTCGGCATCAGGAGGAGCGACATCCCGCCGACCGTCGACAGCCCGGCGCCACCCCCCACCTGCGTTTGGGATGCTGGAGGCATGACCGACATCGACACACTCATCCCCGACAGCCGCCGCGACCTGCTCGAACGGCCGCTGTTCGGGCATCTCGGCACGATCCGCCCCGACGACACGGCACAGGTCACGCCGATGTGGTTCGAGTTCGACGGTGAGCACGTCCGGTTCACGCACACGACGAAGCGCCAGAAGTACCGCAACCTGAAGCGCAATCCGTCGATGGCACTGTCGATCGTCGACCCCGACAACCCGGTTCACTACCTCGAGATCGCCGGCCGGCTCGTCGAGATCGTCCCGGACCCCGAGGGCGCGTTCTACGTGCGCCTGCAGAATTGGTACGGCGATCCGAGCACGACGCCGCCGGCTAACAAGGCCGACCGCGTCATCCTCGTGATGTCGATCGAGCGCACGACGCACCAGTAGGCGTCAGCCCATCGTGCCTTCGAACAGGCCGATGACATTGCCGTCGGGGTCCTCGAACACGGCCCACCAGCTGGTGTCCGTGATCGGGCTCTTCGGCGTGTGCACGCGACCGCCGGATGCCTCGACCTTCGCGAGCACATCGTCGATCGAGTCCACCTCTACCGTGCTGCGCGGTTGGGTGAAGTCGTCCGAGCGCTTCACCAGCGCGCCCCCGCTGGACCCGTTGGGCCCCTGCCACATCGGGTAGTCGTCGAAGCCCGGTGCGTCGGCGATGTTCCACCCGAAGACCGTGCCGTAGAAGTCCTTCGCCGCCCCGAAATCGCGCACCGGGATCTCCAGATGTGTGACGTCACCATTCGGCATTGTTCCCGCTCCTTCGATCAGTGAATCCGCTCAACGTACGCCTCACGATCGGGGGTGGCAAGAGGTCACACCCCGGGTTCGACGACCCGGTCTTCGTCCCACGGCACGGCCCAGCCGAGCGTGTCGAACAGGCCCGACAGGAGCGCCGCGGTGAACCCCCAGACGAGCCGCCCATCCACCTCGAACGCCGGCATCCGCGGTATCCGCATGCCGCGCACCCGCTCCACACTGCGGCGATTCGCCGGGTCCAGCAGCGCACCCACCGACGTGAAGAAGACCTCTTCGGTCTCGGCGGCGTCCACCGCGTGGACCGGTGAGGGATGCCGCCACCACGCGGGAACGGGAGTGACGAGATGGTTGCTCACGGCCAGGGGAAGCTCGGGCAGCGGGGCGAACAGCTCGATGCCGCGCGGGTCCACGCCGGTCTCCTCGACGGCCTCGCGCACCGCGGCCGCGCTGGGGTCGACATCCACCGGCTCCAGCCCGCCGCCGGGAAACCCGATCTGGCCGGGGTGGTGGCGCAGGCCCGACGCGCGCCGCAGC
Organism: Microbacterium sp. SYP-A9085; assembly: GCF_009649635.1. Classification (GTDB taxonomy): domain Bacteria; phylum Actinomycetota; class Actinomycetes; order Actinomycetales; family Microbacteriaceae; genus Microbacterium. The sequence goes on from NZ_WJII01000001.1 coordinate 745,195, forward strand.
AGGAGCACCGCCGTGTCGCTCGGCGCGACGGCATGGTCGCCGACCGACCCGTCGGCGGCGCCGAACAGCATCAGCACCGCCGAGCGGCGCCCGGATGCCAGGGTCGTCAACTGCTCGGGCAGGCGGCCCCAGTCCACGACCGGCCCGCCGATCCGCGCGAGCGCCGTGCGCGCATCGCCCGCACCAACCTCTGTCGCACCCACGACCAGGAACTTACCCCACGCCCGTATTAGAGTCGACGCACGGACGAGGAGGGTGCGATGACCGCCACGGTGGACGGCGTGCTGGCCGAGCTCGCCGCGCTCGAGGACCCGAAGATCCGGGCCGTGAACGAGCGGCACGGGGACGATCACGGCGTCAACCTCGGAAAGCTGCGCGCGGTCGCGAAGGGGCTGAAGACCCAGCATGAGCTGGCAGTGCGGCTGTGGGCGACCGGTGACACCGCGGCGCGCCTGGTCGCGCTCCTGATCTGCCGGCCGAAGCAGTTCAGCCAGGACGAGCTCGACGCGATGCTGCGCGAGGCGCGCGTCCCCAAGGTCGTGGACTGGCTCGTGAACTACGTCGTGAAAAAGAGCCCGCACGCCGAGCCGCTGCGCGTCGCGTGGTCGGCCGATGCCGATCCGGACGTCGCCGGAGCGGGATGGATGCTGACCGCCGACCGAGTCGCGAAGGCGCCGGACGAGCTGGATCTCGACGCGCTGCTCGAGGTGATCGAGGCGCAGATGCGGCAGGCCCCGGGCCGGCTGCAGTGGGAGATGAACCATACGCTCGCCCAGATCGGCATCTCGCATCCGCCGCTGCGGGCCCGCGCCATCGAGATCGGCGAGCGGCTCGAGGTCCTCAAGGACTACCCGACCCCGCCGAACTGCACGTCCCCCTTCGCGCCGATTTGGATCGCGGAGATAGTGCGCCGGCAGTCCGCCTGAGCACGCGGTCGTAGACTCGCTCCGGCGAAAGGGGCGGGATGCAGATCCGCGATGCGACAGGGCGGGATGCCGCGGGCATCGCCGAGATCTACAACGACGCCGTCGCGCACACGACAGCGACGTGGCACACGACCCTCGTCGACGTCGCCGACCGCGCCTCCTGGATCGCCGCGCGGCAGGCGCGCGGCTTCCCGGTGCTGGTGGCCGTCGCGGACGACGACGTGCTCGGATATGCCACCTACGGCGACTGGCGCGCGTGGGAGGGATACCGGTTCACCGTCGAGCACTCCGTCTACGTGCGCTCCGACCGGCGCGGCCGCGGCATCGGGCGGCTGCTGATGGAGGACCTGGTCGCGCGGGCCCGCGCCGCCGGGAAGCACACGATGGTCGCCGGCATCGCCGCCGAGAACACCGGGTCGATAGCCATGCACGAACGGCTCGGCTTCCGCGAAGTGGGCCGGCTGCCCGAGGTCGGCGCGAAGTTCGGCCGCTGGCTGGACCTCGTGTTCCTGCAGCGGGTCCTCGACGACCGCGCGGAACCGGGCACCCGAGAATTGGTTACATGATGTAATCATGCGCTAATGTAACGAAGATGGAACCCACCGTCCTCGACCGGCTGCTGGAGATCAGTGCTCTCTTCCAGCGCGATATGCAGAATGGGTTCGCGGGCACGGCGCTCACCGAGACGCGTGTCCATGCGTTGTGGGTGCTGCAGCACGCCGGGCCGGTCACGCAACAGGCCCTCGCGCAGGCGCTCGGGACGACCCCCCGGAGCGTCTCCGCCCTGATCGACGCGCTCGCCGCCGCCGGCTATGTGGTGCGTGGTCCCCATCCGGACGACCGCAGAGCGCACCTGGTGACGCTCACCGAGGCGGCCGCGACGCTCATGGCCGGCATGCAGTCCGACCACGAGCAGCTCACCTCCACGCTGCTGTCGGCGGTGGATGCCGCCGATCGCCCGGGATTCGAGCGGGGCGTCCTCGCCGTGCTCGAACGCCTCCGGGGCCTCGTTGGGAGCGAGACCGTGGACTACAGCGCCGTGGAGCGCCGGGCCGAAGGCACGCAAACATGACCGACACGCGGCATCCCGCACCCGAGGCGACCCGCCGCCAGCGCATCGCCTCGCTGTCGGTGCGCGCCGTCCGCATCGAGCTCCGCGTCTACGAGAGCCTCTGGCGGATGGCCGTGCGCCGTCCGAGCATCGCCCCCGGCGCCCGCGGCTTCGGGTATCACCGGCCGGTGCTGACGATCCTGCTCGTGTTCATCGGGCTGTCCGCGCTCGAGATCCCCATCGTCGACCTCATCGTCCACCGGTGGACGCCGGTGCGGATCGGGTTCCTCGCCCTCGGCATCTGGGGAGTGACGTGGATGCTGGGACTGTTGTGCGCGTACTTCACCCGCCCGCACACCGTCGGCCCCGACGGCATCCGGGTCCGCGAGGGCCTCGAGCTCGACCTGCCCGTCGCGTGGGACGACTTCGCGTCGATCGAGCTGCGGCCGACGACGATCGAGGGCAAGCCGGGCCGCGTCTTCGACGACGGCGACGACCGCGTGTGCGCGGTGAAGGTCGGCAGCCACACGAACCTCGAGATCCGCTTCGAGCGGCCGACCACGCTGCGGCTGCCGGGGCTCGCGCCGAAGGGCGGCGCGCACACCGTCACGGTGCTCCGGTTCTGGGCCGACGACCCGCGCGGTCTCCTGAACGCCGTGGGCGTGCAACTGCGAGACGTCGAGTGATCCGCGACTAACGCCGAGCCGCGAGTGCGGGTAGCGCCGCCATCGCGTCGTCGACGACCGCCGCGACATCCCGGCCGACGTCGATCTCGCGACCCGGCTCGTCGGGCGCCAGCGGCTCAAGCGTCGCCAGCTGGGAGTCCAGCAGGGATGTCGGCATGAAGTGGCCGCCGCGGTGCGAGAGCCGGTCGGCGATCACATCGCGCCGTGCGACCAGGTGCAGGAACACCGCCCGAGGCTCCTCGGCGAGGATGGCGTCACGGTATGCGCGCTTGAGGGCCGAGCACGCTATCACCAGGCCCGTGTCCTCCGCCTCGGTGAGCGCCCGGCCGATGCGCGCGAGCCACGGCCACCGGTCCGCGTCCGTGAGCGGGTGACCTGCCGCCATCTTGCGGATGTTGGCCGCGGGATGCAGGTCGTCGCCGTCGACGAACCGGACGCCGAGGCGGTCGGCGAGGTGCTTGCCGATCGTCGACTTGCCGGATCCGGAGACCCCCATCACGACCACCAGCGGCGTGTGCTCCGCCATCCTGCTCTCCCCCGTTCCCACGACGATACCGCGGCGTGCTGTGGTGCCGGGGCCGGCGGCCCGGCACCGTCCCCGGACGGTAGCGTCGATCGTGAGAGGAAGAGGCATCCATGGTGGGATCCGACGACCGCGACCTGGTCACGCTGTTCACGAAGGCGCTGCGCAAGCTCGGCGAGGCCGGGCGGCCCGAGGAGGCCAGCATGCTCGGCGCGCAGGCGTGGTGGGCGCTGAAGGACACCGACGCACGCGCCGCCGAACGGGTGAACGGCACGATGCACTACCTCGCGGGGTTGCCCTCCACCGCCGACGACTGAGACGCTCAGTCGTCGAGCAGTGCGGCGGCGTACATCGGCCGCGCCGCGTCGACGCTCGGCGGATGGAAAAGCCCGGCCGTGGCGTCCCGGAACAGTCGGCTCACCTCGTCACCGTTGCCAAATCCCGACCCGCCCGAGCAGATCAGCGCGGTCTCGGCCGCCCGGCGCGCCGCGGCCGAGGCGTTGATGCGGGCGGACACCAGACGCAGCGGCCAGCCGGCGCCGTGGTCGACGACGTCGTCGAAGTCGCGGCAGTACGTCTCCAGCTGCGCGGGCACCGGCAGGTAGTCCAGGTACGCGTCCGCGAGGCGCGCCCGCGACTCGGGCACCTCGGCGTACGTCGTGCCGGACTTCGCGGACGTTCGCCGTTTGAGCCCCGCCGCCGCGAGGTCGAGCGCGCGCCGCGCGACGCCCGCGTACACCGAGCCGATCAGCAGCTGGAAGTTGCTCGTGATCGCGAACGTCAGCAGGTCGGGGACCCGCCCCGGCGGCACGTGCCGGGCCACGCGCCCGGGCGGCATCCGTACGTCCTTCAGGATCGTGGCGCGGCTGTGCGAGGCACGCATGCCGATCACGTCCCAGTCGTCCGAGACCGTGATGCCCGCAGCATCCCGGTCCACGAATCCGTACACGAGGTCCGGTTCGCCCGTCGAGTCCAGGCCGTGGACGATGAGGCGCGTCCACACCGGCGACAGCGACGTGAAGATCTTCACGCCCGACAGCAGATACCCACCGTCGCCCTGCGGCACCGCGACCGTGTTCGAGCCCTGCAGCACCCAGTCGTTCGCCGGCTCGCTGATCCCGAACGCGAAGACCTCGCCCGCCATCGTCTCCTCGAACACGTACGCCAGTGACCGGTCGCCGCGATCGAACATCGCCTTCACGACACCGCCGCACATCAGGTGCATGTTGACCGCGAGCGCCGTCGCCGGAGCCGCCGTCGCCAGCCGCTGCTGCAGTCGTGACACCTCAGCCAGGTTCAGCCCGGGCCCGCCGAGCTCCTCAGGGACGAACAGGCGCAGATAGCCGCGGTCGCGCAGCTCGACGAAGTCCTCGTCGAAGAACGCGTTCTCGCGGTCGTAGCGCGCGGCGCGCTCCCGGAACCGCTCCAGCAGCTCGTCGGGAAGGTACGTCTCGGCCAGCTGCGCGTGCCGCGCTTCACGGTCGGTCATCGGGTTCTCCTGTTCTGAGGATGACGGCGCCGTTGTGCCCGCCGAATCCGAACGACGTCGAGAGCACGGTGCGCACGTGCTGCTCACGGGGCTCGGTGACGATATTCCATTCCGGGAATGCGGGGTCGTCGAGGTTGATGGTGGAGGGGAGGATGCCATGGCGCAGCGTCGCGACGGCGATGATCGCCTCGACCACGCCGGATGCGCCGAGCAGGTGGCCGGTGCTGGATTTCGTCGCGCTGATCGGGATGCCGCGGGCCGCCGCGCCGAAGGCCGCGGCGAACGCCGCGAGCTCCGCCGCGTCCCCCGCCACGGTGCCGGTGCCATGCGCGTTGATGTGGTCGACCGTGCCGATGCCGGCGTCGGCCAGCGCCGCGCGGATCGCCCGGGCGCCGCCCGCGCCGGACGGGTCCGGCGCGGTGGGGTGATACGCATCGCTGGACGCCCCGAAGCCGGCGAGTTCGGCGAGCGCCGGAGCGCCGCGTCGATGCGCGGACGTCTCCGACTCGAGCACGACGGCGGCGGCGCCCTGCGCCATCACGAAACCGGACCGGGCGGCGTCGAACGGGCGGGAGGCACGGGCGGGGTCGTCCTCGTACCCGGATGCCAATGCGCGCATATTCGCGTTCGAGGACAGGTTCACGGCGTTCAGGCAGTCCTCCATGCCGACCACCAGGACGGCGTCCGCGTATCCGTGCCGGATCCGCCGCAGCCCCTCGCCGAGGCCGACGGCACCGCTCGCGCACGTCGCCGAGACCCCCTGCGCGCCCCCCAGGATCCCGTGCCGCTGGCTCAGCACGGCGGCCGCGGCATCCGGCGCCCCGTGCATCGACAGGGTGAGCGGGACCGCGCGGGGACCGCGCGCGTCCAGGGCGCGGGTGGCCTGCTGCATGGCATCCACCGGTCCGGATCCGGTCGCCGCTATCACCGCCACCCGCTCCGGACCCCACGGCAGCGGCGTGGCGCCGGCCTCGGCCAGCGCCTGGTCGGCGGCGGCGATGGCCCACAGCTGCATCGGAGTCAGCCGCCGGGCCAGGCTCGGCTCGACAGTGGTCTCGAATCCCGAGACCTGTCCGCCGATCCGCACCGCGAGGCCGGCGAACGCCGGGGCGTCGAGCCTCGTGATCGCGCTGCGGCCGGAGGCCACGGCATCCCACAATCGCGCCGCATCCAGCCCGCTGGGCGTGATGGCGCCCGTCCCGGTGATCACGACGCGGGTCATGCGCGCCGCCTCTCCTCGGCCGAGCCGAGGGGAATGGCCGAGGCGAGGATGCTTGCGCGGGATTCTCTCCTCGCCTCGTCCGATCCCCTCGGCCGGGCCGAGGGCCGGCCGCTCACAGCCGCACCGCCTGTCCCTGCGCCACCAGCTGCGCGGTCTGGCCGCGCCGGATCTTGCCGCCCACGGTGCGCGGCAGGCTCTCGACCCGGTACCAGCGGTGCGGCACGAACTGCGGCGCCAGGCGCGCGCGAGCCCACCCCTGCAGCTCCGCCTTGGTCGGCGCCTCGCCCTCGATGACGAGCGCGACGACGCTTCCCGCGCCCGGATCGGGGAGGGCGACCGCGCAGACGGCGGCCAGTCCCGGCATCCCGTCGAACGCGCGCTCCACCTCGGGCAGCGCGACCTTGTGCCCGCCGGTGACGGCGATGTCGCCGGCGCGGCCGATCAGCTGCAGCCGGCCGTCGACGATCCGGCCCTGGTCGTGGACGGTCGCCCACCCGTCGGCGTCCCGGAGCGCGGCATCCGTCGTTCCCCGCAGGTAGCCGTCGGAGCAGGCCTCGGCGCGGATCCAGACGGTGCCCGGGATGCCGTCCGGCACCGGGATGCCGTCGTCGTCACGGATCTGCGCGCCGATACCGTCGTAGACGGTGAGGAGGGTGCCGTCGCCGCCCCGGCTGTCGCCGATGAACCCGATCTCCGCGGCCCCGTAATAGCTGATCAGGCGCACCCCTGGGAGCACCTGCGCGAGCCCGGTGCGGATCGCCTCCGGGAGGTTCGCGCCGCCCGTGACGACGAGCTCGAGCCCCGCGAAGCGCGCGGGGTCCCTCCGCGCCGCGTCCGTCAGCGCACGGACCACGGCCGGCACCGCGACCACCCGCGTGATGCCCTCGTCGCGGATGCGGCGCCCCGCCGCGATCGGGTCGAACGCGTCGGCGAGGTGCACGGAGCCGCCGGTCGCCAGGCACTCGATCACCGCGTACAAGGTCAGGCTGTACGACACCGGGCCCGGCGCGAGCGTCGCGACGCCGGGCAGCGGCTCGAGGTGGGTGGCCGACACCGCGACATTGGCGCGATACTGCGCCCGGGTCTTCAGGAACGCCTTCGGGTCGCTCGTGGTCCCCGACGAGAACAGCATGAGGAACGGCTCGTCACCGGCGCGTACCGACGGCGCCGGCGCCGGCGCCTGGACCGTGGATGCCTCGCGGCGCCGGAACTCGTCCAGGCTCAGCACCGTCCCGGTCCAGCCGCGCTCCGCGAGCGCCGCGCCGAGGTCCCCGCTGTCGCTGATCACGAGCCCGATGCCGGTCGTCATGGCCACGCCGACGCGGTGGGCCAGCGGCCAGCGCGGGTCGATAGTGGCCGACACCGCGCGGTAGCCGGCCAGGCCCGCGACGATCCGCGCCGCATGGAACGCCGAGGTCGCGCTCACGGCGGTGATCGGGATGCCGCCGGTCTCGCGCGCGGGGATCGGCGGCGCCGTCTGCGCGCGGTGCGCGGCGTCCACCACCGCGAACATGCGCCGCGAATCCTCGACGAGGTCCGCGTAGGTCAGGGCGCCGTCGGTGCCGACGATCGCCGGCATCGTGGGATGCCGCGCCGCGACATCCAGCACCGCCCCCGTGATCGGCAATTCGGCCTCCCCGCGGCGATCGCCGCGGCGCCATTCTACGACGGGGTTTCTGGACCGGGTCTACCAGGGCCGGGGCCGCTCCTTGTCGAACCGGCTGTCGCGGCCGATGTCCGCGAGCGTGTCGCCACCGGAGCGCACGCACAGCCACCGCAGCGGCTCGGGGCTGTCCGGCAGCGCGTGCCAGGCCCGCATCACGCCCTGACCCACCCGCACGACAGTGCCGGCCTGCACGTCGATGACGTCCTCGTCGAGGGCCATCTGCCCGCGCCCGGCCAGAAACACGTAAAGCTCCTCGAGCCGCTCGTGCGCGTGCCAGAACGCGGACTGCGCGCCCGGCTCGGCGGCGTTCACGGACGTGCCGATGAACTGGGTGGGGATCTCCTTGTCGACGAAGCGCTTCGCGGTGGGCGCGCCGCCCGGATCCGTCCAGCTCGACGGTGCCCCGACCTGGATGACGTCGTATCCGCTCATGACGCCACCCTAGCGACCGGCGGGGACCGGCCCCGTCGATGCGCGCACCACGAGCTCGGCCGGGTAGTTGCGGAACATCGGCGAGAGCTCGCCGGAGACCAGCAGCGCGACGGCGTCGTTCGCCATCTCGTGCACGGGCTGCGAGACGCTCGTCAGCGCCGGCCACGTGTACGCGGCCTCCGGCGTGCCGTCGAACCCTACCACGGAGACCTCGCCGGGGATGTCGACGCCGCGCTCGTGCAGGGCGGTCAGCAGTCCGGTCGCCACCTGGTCGGATGCCGCGAACACGGCCGTCAGCTCGTCCCGGCGATCGGCCACCTGCAACCCCGCTTCGTAGCCGCCGCGCAGGCTGTACTCGCTGTGGAACACGGGCCCGGCGGGCACTCCGGCATCGGCGAGCGCTCGCCGCCATCCCGATTCGCGCGTGTCCAGGGGCGATTCGTTGCCGACGAAGGCGATGCGGCGGTGCCCGAGCGAGAGCAGGTGCTCCACCGCCAGCCGCGACCCGGCGATGTAGTCGGTGCTGAACGTGGGGTGGCCGGGGCGGGCGGTGAACTGGTTGACGTACACGAGCGGGATGCGGTTGCGCTCGATGATCGTCAGCTCCTGGGGCGTGAGCGCGTCGGCGCTGATGATGCCCTCGAGCTGCTGGGAGGTGAGCCCGGCGATCTCGTCGCCGTCGACGGAGCGGCGCTCGTGCGCATTGAGCGTGAGCACCATCAGATCGTGCGCGTGCGCGGCGCCGTCCACCGCGGACATCATCTCGGCGAAGAACGGGTTGCGCTGGTCGGGGACGATGAACCCGATCATCGTGGAGCGTCCGCGGCTCAGAGCCTGCGCGGCGGCGTTCGGACGGTAGCCCAGCGCATCCACGGCGGCCAGGACCCGGGCCCGGGATGCCTCGGAGACCGGCCGGTCGGACCCGGACAGGACATAGCTCACGACGGCAGTGCTGAGACCCGCCAGGCGCGCGACATCCGCGCGCGTGACCGTCCTGCGCCGACTGTCCATTCAGTCCCCCAAGATGCCGTGCGTCACGACTCCGGCGCGCTGCCGAAGTCGGGTACGTCCAGTCGCTCGCCATCGCGACGAACGGACTTGTGGGCGATGATACCTGGCACCGTGAACCGCGCCGCTCGCCACGCGTTCACCGGCGGCTGGATGCCGCTGATCACGGCGGTCGCGAAGTCGTCCACGAGGAAGTGGTGACTGCCCTCATGCCCGTTCGGCAGCGTCGCCAGCGCCGCCGGGATCCGTGCCCGGTCGTGCACGGGCGCGTACCCGGACACGAACGCGGGCCGCAGGTCGGGGGAGATGTGCGCGAGCTGCGGGTCGCCGACGCCGAGGGTGGCCGTGGTCTCCACCATCGCCGAGACGTCCTGCACGCCGTCGCGGGTGTACCAGAACGCCGCCGTCGCGACCTGCTCGAACGAGGCCTCCGTGCCGAAGAACCGGAACCGGGACTCGCGGATGTGCGAGGGATACCCCACCCGGCGGAACTCGTTCGTGCGGAACGATCCGCCGCCCGCCACCTCGAACAGCGCTGTCGCATTCGACACGTCGTTGTCGAACATGCTCACCGCGCGGTCGAACACCCCGTCGCCGCGGCCGTCGTGGATGCCGACGCCCACCGCCTTGGTCACGTGTGTGTCCCACGCGCCCAGCACGCCCCCGATCGAGTGCGTCGGGTACAGCAGCGGCGGGTAGCTGGCGGTGCGCTTCCACTGGTCGCCGCCGCTGAACCGGTACGCGTCGTAGAAGCCGAGGTCCATGTCGTGCACGTAGTCGCCCTCGGCGTAGAACAGGGTCCCGAACTGGCCGTCGGCGTTGCGCTGCCGCGCGAGCACCGTGGCGGGGTTGTAGAAGCTCGTCTCGCCCATCATGTAGATCCGGCCACTGGCGGTCACCGCGTCGATGATCGCGCCGATCTCCTCGACGCGGATGCCCATCGGCACGGTCGAGTACACGTGCTTGTCGGCGCGCAGCGCCCGCACCGCCAGCTCGCCGTGCGTCCACCGCTGCGTGAACAGCGCGACGGCGTCGATCCGCGGGTCGGCGATCATGTCCTCGAACGACGCGATGGTGCCGGCCAGGCCGTACAGTGACACCAGGCGGGCGGCCCGTTCGGGGCGCAGATCGGTGACCCACACCTCGCCGATGAGAGGATGCCGGCGGAACAGCGGGGCGAACGAATCGGCGAACTGCCCCGCGCCGACGACCCCGATCGTGAACGGCATGCGCTCTCCTCTCCGACCCGGATGATCGCCATGGTCACCCTAGCTTCACGCGCAGGGTTACGCGCGTCAAGCGCCGGAAACACGAGGGACGCTGATTTTCACCGGGATTACTCGACTAAAACTTGTCAAGGCAATGTTACGCGGGTAGATTTTCCGGACACCATCCGGTTCCACAGTCACGAGGGAGTGCGACGATGCCCGCACGCACGAAGGCGCCCGCGATCCTCGCCCTGGCGGCGAGCCTCATGCTCACCGGATGTGCGGCCGGCGAGGGCGGCACCGGAGGCTCCGCGACGCTCGAGATGCAGACCGGCCTCGGCGCTGCCGACCCCACCCTTCAGGTGCTCACGGACATCACCGGCACGTGCACGCCCCACGGCGCGACGATCGAACTCGTCCCGATGACGAACACGTACGAGGCCGACATGAAGACCCGGATGGCGGCCGGCGATCTGCCCGACATCTGGTCGACGCACGGCTGGTCGCTGCTGCGCTACAGCCCGTTCCTGCAGCCCCTGAACGACCGCTCGTGGGCCGCCAACGTGAACCCCGCGCTGAAGCCGGCCATGGATGACAAGGACGGCCGGTTCTTCGCGCTCCCGCTGAACACGGACCTCGCCGGGATCCTCTACAACGCCGACACGCTGCGCGCCGCCGGGGTCGATCCGTCTACGCTGACGACGTGGGATGCCTTCACCGCCGCGCTGGGGACGCTCAAGAGCGCGGGGGTCACCCCCATCGCCTCGTCCTCGAAGGACTCGTGGATGGCGGGCAACATCGCCGACTTCATGGCATCCGGCGCCTTCAGCGACAGCGACCTCACCCAGTTCACGAAGGGGACGTTCGTCTCCGCCGGGTACACGCGGATGCTGTCGGTCATCAAGCAGTGGGCCGCGGCGGGGGATGTCAACCCGGACTTCTCCTCGATCACGATGGACGAGATAGGCCGGGCGCTGGGCTCGGGCCACGTCGGCTTCGTGTTCGTGCAGAACACGCTCGCGAACACGGCGCTGCAGCAGAACCCGGACGCGGCGCTGGGCTTCATTCCGATTCCGTCGTTCGTGGGCGACCCGTACTTCGTCGGCGGGGAGGGCACCGCGTACGGCGTCTGGAACAAGAGCCCGCACAAGGCGCAGGCGCTGCAGTACCTCGACTGCCTCGCGAAGCCCGCGAACATCTCGAAGCTCGCGAAGGCGCTCGGCGCCATCCCGGGCCTCACCGACGCCACGACAGACCTCGGCGTGCTGCAGCACAGCTACGACACTCTCGTGAAGCCGAACACGTACGACCTGAAGCCGTACTTCGACCGTGTGTACCTGCCGAACGGCATGTGGGACAGCATGGTCACCACGACGGGGGCGGTGATCACCGGTCAGTCAACGCCGCAGGCGGCGACCGACCAGGTGGCGCAGCAGTTCTCGTCGCTGTACGGCCAGTGACCACCGGGGACGGTGAGAGGTGGCGGGGCCGTTGGGGGGCGTCCCGCCACCGGGGGGAGGAGCGATGACGGGGGTCGCTCCTCCCCTGGTCGGCGGTCGGCAGCGAACGCACCGTGCTCTGCACGTGCGACGGCGGGTGAACCTGCTGTATCTGCCGGCCGTCGCGGTGTTCGCGGTGTTCACGGTGTACCCGCTGATCAGCGGCATCCTTATCTCATTCACGAAGTGGGACGGGTACAGCCCGCAGCGCGCGTTCGTCGGGATCGCGAATTATCTGCACCTGTTCTCGGACCCGCTGGTGGGCCACGCGCTGCTGAACACTTTCGCGTATGGGTTCGGGTCGACGATCCTGCAGCAGGTGGTCGGGCTCGCCCTCGCCCTCGCGCTGGACCGGGCGCTGCGCGGCCGCAACGTCGCCCGCGCGATCGTGTACCTGCCGGTGCTCGTCTCACCGGTCGTGATGGGCACTATGTACTACCTGCTGTTCTCCTACTCGTACGGCGGGCTGAACGACATCGTCACGGCCCTCGGCGGGCAGCGGGTCGCGTGGCTCAGCGACGCCGGCTCGGCGGTCACGATCATCGTGCTGGTGAACTCGCTGCAGTTCGTCGGCATCTCGATGGTCATCTACCTGGCGGGGCTGCAGTCGATCCCGGTGATGTACCACGAGGCCGCCCGCATCGACGGGGCCGGAGCCTGGCGCCGGTTCACCGGCATCACGGTGCCGCTGCTGCAGCCTGCGTTCGCGACCAGTGTGGTGCTGAACCTCATCGGCGGGCTGAAGCTGTTCGACGTGATCCGGGTGATGACCGGCGGCGGTCCCGGCTATGCGACGGATTCGATGTCGACGCTGATCTCGAAGTTCTACTTCGACAACCAGAACGCCGGGTATGCGTCGGCGCTCGGGGTCGCGCTGTTCCTCGTGATCGCGGTGTTCACGCTCGCGCTGAACACGGCCCTGAACCGGCGTCGGCTGGAGCAGGCATGAGAGGCCGGCTCGGGACCGCGAGCCTCGTCGCCGGGCTCCTCCTCGCGTGCGCGGTGCAGCTGATCCCGTTCTACGTGACGCTCACGACCGCGCTGAAGCCCCGCACCGACCTGTCCTCGCAGTGGCTGATGCCCACCCGCGGGATCTACTGGCAGAACTTCCAGACCGCGATAGTGGACGGCGGGATCCTGCGCGCGATCGGCAACAGCGCCATCGTCACCGTGGCATCCACGGTCCTCATCTGTCTGCTGGGCGCCCTGGCCGCCTATCCGCTCGCGCGCCGGCCGACGCTCGGGAACCGGCTGGTGCTCGGCGGCATCGTCGCGCTGATCATGATCCCGCCGCTGAGCATTCTGGTGCCGGTGTACACGCTGATGGCGCAGCTGGACTGGATCAACACGTACGGGGGCGCGGTGGCGCTGATGGTGGCGTCGCAGCTGCCGCTGAGCATCTTCCTCTACACGCATTTCATGCGCAGTCTCCCGCTGTCGGTCGAGGAGGCCGCCACCGTCGACGGCGCCGGAACGCTGCAGGTGCTGTTCCGGGTCGTGTTCCCGATGCTGAAGCCCGTCACGGCCACGGTCATCATCCTCACCAGCGTCACGGTCTGGAACGAGTACGCGCTGAGTGTGTTCGTGCTGCGCGATCCCGCGGTGCGCACCACCGCGCCCGCGATCGGCACGTTCTTCGCGAGCCAGGGCAGCAACCCCAACGCCGCGGCCGCCGCGGCGCTGCTGACCGTCATCCCGGTCCTGGTGGCCTACCTCGTGCTGCAGCGCTCGTTCATCAAGGGCATGGTCGCCGGCGCCGAGCAGTGACGAACCGCGAGAGTGCATCTGACGGACGAAGATGCGGTAAATGACCGCTCCCTCGTCCGCCAGATGCACTCTCGGCGTCCGTGCGCGGCCGTGCGGGGTCGCGTCGGGCGGGGCGGGGCGGGGGCCGGTGGGGCCGGGCGGGGCGCCCGTAGACTCGGGCGCATGGCCGTCACGACTCGCCGCATCCTGGACCTCACCGTCGAAGACCACACCATCACCGTCCCGCTGGTGTGGGGCGACGCGGCCGACACCCGCACGATCGAGGTGTACGCGGCGGTCGTGTCGCGCGAGGGCGGCGAGGATCTGCCGTACCTCGTGTTCCTGCAGGGCGGGCCCGGCCACGAATCGCCGCGGCCGTTCCACTGGCCGACCGCGCCGTCGTGGCTGGATGCCGCGCTGAAGCACTACCGGGTGGTGCTCATCGACCAGCGCGGCACCGGGCGCTCCACCCCGGTCGGCGACGCCGACCTCGCGCGCGGCGCCGACGAGCTCGCCGAGCACATCACGCACCTGCGCGCCGACAGCATCGTGCGCGACTGCGAGGCCCTGCGCGAGCACCTGGGGGCGGCGACCTGGAGCGTGCTCGGGCAGTCATTCGGCGGCTTCACGTCCCTCGCGTATCTGTCGACGGATGCCGCGTCCCTGCGCGAGATCTACGTCACCGGCGGGCTCTCCGCCATCGGGCGGCACCCCGACGAGGTGTACGCGCTCACGTACGACAAGCAGCGCGAGGGATCGGAGCGCTACTACCGCCGGTTCCCGCACCACCGCGACACCGTGCGCCGACTTGCGGACCTCGCCGCCGACGGCCGCATCGAGCTGCCCGACGGCGAGGTCGTCTCCGTCTCCCGGCTGCGCTCGCTCGGGATGCTGCTGGGCACGAACGACGGGTGGCAGACGCTGCACCACCTGCTCGAGGAGGAGCCGCACACCAACGCGTTCCGGTACGACCTGTCCGCCGCACTGCCGTTCTCGGCCCGCAACCCGCTGTACTTCGTGTTCCACGAGTCCAGCTACGCCGACGGGCACGCCACGCGCTGGTCGGCCGAACGGGTCGAGCCCGACGACTTCCGAGAGGATGTCACGCTGCTGACGGGCGAGCACGCGCGCAGCGAGTGGCTGGACACCGTGCCGGGGCTGAAGCCGTGGAAGGATGTCGCGCTCGCCGTCGCCGAGATCGAGTGGCCGCAGCTGTACGACGCGGACCGGCTCGCGGCATCCGACGCCCGCGGCGCCGCCGCCGTCTACGTGAACGATCTGTACGTGCCGATCGAGTTCTCGCTGCAGACCGCCGCGCTGCTGCCCGGCGTCATCCCGTGGATCACGAACGAGCACGAGCACTCGGGGCTGCGTCAGGGCGAGGTGCTCCCGCACCTGATCGACCTCGCGCACGGCCGCCGCGTGCGCTGACGCGCCCGCGTGAGCCGCTGCGGCTGCAGCAGCGTCTTGATCGCGCGCCGCTCGTCCATCGCGCGGTAGCCTTCGGCCACCTCGGACAGCGGCAGCGTGAGGTCGAAGACCAGGCCCGGCTCGATCTCGCGGTGCCAGATCCGGTCGATGAGATCCGGCAGGAAGCGGCGCACCGGTGCCGGGCCGCCGAAAAGGTGCACTTCGCTGTAGAACAGCAGGTCCCCCGGCAGCGTCACGCCGTGCGCGACGCCCACGAACCCGACGTGGCCGCCGGCGCGGGTGGAGCGGATCGCCTGCAGCATCGACTCCTGCGTGCCGACGGCCTCGATCGTCGAGTGCGCGCCGAGGCCACCGGTGAGCTCCTTTATCCGTGCGACGCCGTCGTCGCCGCGCTCGGTCACGATGTCGGTGGCGCCGAACCGGCGGGCCAGCTCCTGCCGGTCGGCGTGCCGGCTCATCGCGATGATCCGCTCGGCGCCGCGGGCGGCTGCCGCCATCACGCCGAGCAGGCCCACGGCGCCGTCGCCGACGACGACCACGGTCTTGCCGGGCCCCGCCTCGGCCGCTTCCGCGCCGAACCAGCCGGTGCCCAGGACATCGGATGCCGCCAGCAGCGACGGGATGAGGTCGGCATCCGGCTCACCCGGCGTCGCGACCAGCGTGCCGTCGGCCAGCGGGACCCGCAGCCGCTCGGCCTGTGCGCCGAGCGCTCCCATCGGCACGACATCCACGCACCGCGATGGGTAGCCGGCGCGGCAGATCTCGCACGTGCCATCGGATGCCATGAACGATCCGATCACGAAGTCGCCGGGCTTCACGGTGCGCACGTCGGCGCCGACCTCTTCGACCCAGCCGACGTACTCGTGACCCATCGGCCGCGGCCGCCGGATGGCGTCGTCGCCGCGGTACGGCCACAGGTCCGACCCGCACACGCATGTTGCGGCCATCCGGATCACGGCGTCCGTGGGCTGCTCGATCCGCGGGTCGTCGCGTTGTTCGTAGCGCACGTCACCGGGTGCGTGGATGACGGCTCCGTACATGTCAGTCCTCCTTCGCGGCGCCGGGGGCGGCATCCAGCCGCGTCGTCCCGTCGTCGGTGATCACGAGTATCCCGCTCGGTTCGTGCAGGGCGGCGGCGGTCTCCTCCGCGGCTCGCTGGATGTGCACCTGCGGCTTCCCCGGCGGCGTGGTCGGATGGAACGTGCCGGGCCCGTAGAACTGCCCGTAGCGCAGCACGACGCCGCCGTACGCGAGCACCGAGCGCTCCAGCTCGGCGACCGCGGCCTGTCCCGGCCCGTCCGGCATCGGCCAGGCGACGCTCTGCGCGAGCAGCCGCGGGGTGGATGCCGCGCGCGCGGCCGCGATCAGGTTGTGCGTGCCCTCGATCCGGATGCGGGTGTGACGCTCGCGGAATGCGGCGATCTTCGCGGGATCGTCCGGCAGGTCGGTGAGCTCGTGGATCACGACGCCCGGCTCGAAGCGCACGACCGCATCGGTGAGCGCGTCGGTGTCGTACACGTCGCACACGACGGGCTCGGCGCCGAGTTCGGCCAGCCACGCCGCCTTCGCCTCGGTGCGGGTCAGCCCCGCGACGGTGTGCCCGTCGATGAGCAGGAGCGGGATGAGCCGGCTGCCGATCACGCCGGAAGCACCGGCCAGGAAGACGCGCATGGTCCGATCGTAGGCCGGTCGAGGTCGCCGCGGAGGGGCGGAAGCGACGGCCGGGGATGCCGCGACCGACGGCCGGGAACGCCGCGCGGCGCCCGGGGATGCCGCGCGGCCCGCACCGCCGCCCGGTCCGGTGCGGGCATCGCGCGGGACGGGGATAGCGTTGGCGCATGGGACTGACTGATCTCCACTTCGACACCGTCGCCGTGCACAGCGGCCGCGAAGACCTCGACGCGATGGGCGTGCACGCCCTGCCGATCGACCTCTCCACGACGAACCCGCTGCCGGACATCGGCCGCGGCGGCGACTCCTACGAGTCGATGGCCACCGGCGGCCGCCCGCTCGCGGACGGCGGGATGGTGTACGCGCGGCTGTGGAACCCGACCGTGGCCCGCTTCGAGTCGGCGCTGGCGGCGCTCGAGGGCGCCGAGGCCGCGGTGGCTTTCGCATCCGGCATGGCGGCGACCACGGCGATGATCATCGCGCACACGGGGACCACCGGCAAACGCCACGTCGTGGCGGTGCGCCCGCTGTACGGCGGCACCGACCACCTGCTGGAGTCGAACCTGCTCGGCACGCAGACCACGTACTGCACCGAGGACGAGGTGGGCGCCAGCATCCGCGACGACACCGCGCTCGTCGTGATCGAGTCGCCGGCGAACCCCACCCTCGACCTCGTCGACATCGCGAACGTGGCCTCGCAGGCCGGGGACGTCCCGGTCGTGGTCGACAACACGTTCGCGACGCCGGTGCTGCAGAACCCGCTCGCGCTCGGTGCCGCAATGTCGCTGCACAGCGCGACGAAGTACATCGGCGGGCACGGGGATGTCATCGCCGGCGTCATAGCGTGCGACGAGGCGACCGCCGTGAAGCTGCGCGGCGTCCGCGCTATCACGGGCGCGCTGCTGCATCCGCTGGCCGCGTACCTGCTGCACCGGGGCCTGCAGACGCTGCCGCTGCGCATGCGCGCGCAGCAGGAGTCGGCGGCGCGGATCGCGGTGTGGCTGCAGGGACATCCCGCCGTCCGGAAGGTGCACTACCCGGGCCTGGACGGCGACCCGCGCGGGATAGTGGCGCGGCAGATGCGCGGCACCGGGGCGATGCTGGCGGTCTCGCTGCATGGCGGATACGCCGCCGCGGACGCACTCACCTCGAAGGTGCGGCTGTTCACGCACGCCGTGTCCCTGGGCGGCGTCGACTCGCTGATCCAGCTGCCCGCCGCGCTCACGCACCGCCCGGTGGCGCCCGAGGCGCGGCCCGGCGCCGACGTCGTGCGGATCTCGATCGGCCTGGAGTCCGTCGACGACCTGATCGCCGACCTGGACCAGGCCCTGTCCTGACCGCGGGGGTCCTGCCTCGCGCGTCCCGCTCCCGCTCGTGACCGCGAGAGTGCATCTGACGGACGAGAGGGTGGCTTTTTACCGCTCCCTCGTCCGTCAGATGCACTCTCACAGAAGGGGTGCCAGACAAGGGGTGCCGGGCCCGGGGATGCCGCGGCCGGCATCGGAGCGCACGACCTAGACTGGAGAGGTCGGCTCGCGATCCGCGGGCCCTTCTGTCGAGGAACCACCGTGCCGTCTGCAACTCCCGTGCGCTCATTCGAGGCGCGCCACCTGCAGATGGCGCGCGCCATCGCCGCGGCGCTCGCGGCGGCGATGATCACGTTCTCCCCGGACCACTCGTCCGCGCTCGGGCTGTCGGTGTTCAGCGGGTTCGCTATCCTCTCCGCCCTCGTCCTGTTCCTGTCGGCGTGGCTCGTGTTCCCGTCCGGTGCCCGCGGCACCGTGCTCCTGCTGGGCGCCATCGACGTGATCGCCGGCATGGTGGCCGGGGTCGGCCCGCTGCGCAGCGACGCCCTTTTCTACGCGGTCGTGATCTGCTGGGCCGTGGCATCCGGTCTCGCCGAAGGCGTCTCGGGCCTTCTCGCCCGCCGCGCCGCCCAGACCACGCCGGCCCGGTCGCAGGCACGGGATGCCATCGTGATCGGCGCCCTCGGTGTCCTGCTGGGCGCGGCCCTGATGATCCCGGCGGGCTTCGCGCTCGCCGTCCCCGGCGGCTACGCGCTGCACTACACGGTGGCCGAGGCGCACCAGGCCTTCACACTGACCGGCATGACGATCGCCGTCGGCGTGTTCGGCGGGTACGCCGCGGTCGTCGCCGTCTACCTCGGCATCGCGGGCTTCTCACCCCGCGAGAGCGAGGATCCCGTGCGCGCGGCCGACGCCGCCGCATCCGATGAGCATTCCGGAGGTGCCGCATGAGCGGACAGCGCCCCACCCGACGCCGTGACCTGATGAAGCCCGCCCAGCTGCTGGGCCTCGCCGTGATCGCGGCCCTGTTCGCGGGCGTCGTGACGCTCGTGTCGATGGGATTCTTCCAGTCGCGGTTCCCCGGCGAATCGCAGCACGCGCTCATCGTGGGGCTGATCGTGGCGGGCGTCACGTTCATCGTCACGATCCTCGTGATTGCGCTGCTGCTGCTCGTGGTCCAGCCCGATCAGGTCACCCACACGATCGACCGCCCGGTGCTCGTCGCGCGCGACGAGGCCGTCGCGAAGGAGAAGGCGGCGCGGGATGCCGCGGCCACCCGGTCCGCCGACGACGACCGCGGCGCCGGGCACTGAGCCCAGGCGCCGGGCACTGACCCGAGGAGCCGAGCGCAGCGCCCGAGCGCGCTGATCCTACGGAACGAGCCGCTCCGCGAGCCCCGTGTACGTGGCCGGCGTCAGCGCGAGCAGACGCCGCTTCGCGGCATCCGAGACATCCAGACCCTGCACGAACGCGGCGAGCTCGGCCACGCCGACCCGGTGCCCGCGGGTGAGGTCCTTCAGCAGGGCGTACGGGTCCGAGATGGACGAGTTGCCCGCGGCGATCTCGGCGCGCACCACCGTCTGGATGGCCTCGGCGAGCACCTCCCAGTTCGCGTCGAGGTCGGCCAGCAGCACGTCGCGCGACAGCGAGATGGCGTCCAGCCCTCGTAGCAGGTTGTCCAGTGCCAGCAGCGAGTGGCCGAACGCGACACCGATGTTGCGCTGCGTGGTCGAGTCCGTGAGGTCGCGCTGCAGGCGGGACGTCACGAGCGTCGCGGCAAGCGTGGCGAACAGGCCCCCCGAGATCTCCAGGTTCGCCTCCGCGTTCTCGAACCGGATCGGGTTGATCTTGTGCGGCATCGTCGATGACCCGGTCGCCCCCGCCACCGGAATCTGCGCGAAGTAGCCGAGCGAGATATAGGTCCAGACATCCGTCGCGAGGTTGTGCAGGATGCCGCCGGCGTGCCGCACGCGGTCGTACAGCTCGACCTGCCAGTCGTGGGATTCGATCTGCGTGGTCAGCGGGTTGAACCCGATGCCGAGCCCCTCGATGAACCGGCGCGACAGCGCCGGCCAGTCGACGTCGGGGGCGGCGGCGAGGTGGGCCGACCAGGTGCCGGTGGCGCCGGAGAACTTCGCCAGGAACTCCGCACCGTCCAGTTGGCCGGCGATCCGGCGCAGCCGGTGCGCGAACACGGCGAGTTCCTTGCCCATCGTCGTGGGCGTGGCCGGCTGGCCATGCGTGCGCGAGAGCATCGCGGCATCCGCATGCTCGCGGGCCAGCGCGTCGAGCCGCTCGATCACGGTGCGCAGCTTCGGCAGCCACACGCGGGTCACCGCACGCTGCACGGTCAGCGCATACGACGCCGAGTTGACGTCCTCGCTCGTGCACGCGAAGTGCGTGAGCTCGGCCAGGCGATCCAGGCCCAGCGTCGCGAGCCGGTCGCGCACGAGGTACTCCACGGCCTTCACGTCGTGCTGGGTGACCGCCTCTTTCGCGGCGAGCCAGTCGATCTCGGCCTGACCGAAGTCGCGGTACAGCGCGCGCAGCCGATCGGCGTCGTCGTCGGACAGCGGTTGGGTGCCGAACAGTCCCTGGTCGGTGAGCGCGATCAGCCACTCCACCTCGACCTCGACGCGGGCGCGGTTCAGTCCCGCCTCGGACAGATACTCGGACAGGCCGGCGACGGCATCCCGGTACCGTCCGTCGAGAGGGCTGATCGGCTGCGGGGCAAGAGTGGACAACAGGGCTCCCGTTTCGGCGGAGGGCCGCCGGTCAGACGGCGCGGATCGCGGGTTCGAGCTGCCGGAAGAGCGCCCGGCACGCGCTCTGTATCATACCGAGCACCTCGTCGAACATCGCCGGCTCCGCATAGTACGGGTCCGGGACGTCCCGCGCGCCGTTCGAGCTGGGGTCGAACGAGAGCAGCAGCGCTATCTTCGCCTCGTCGTCCTCGCCGCGCGCCCACTCGTGCAGCACGCGCTCGTGACCGGTGTCCAGCGCGACGACGAGGTCGTTCTCGTCGAAGTCGTGGTAGCCGAACTGGCGGGAGCGGTGCATCGTGGCGTCGAACCCGTGCCGCTCCAGTGCTTCGAGGGTGCGACGGTCGGCGCGCTCGCCGACGTGCCAGTCGCCGGTGCCGGCGCTCGTGGACACGACCCGGTCGCCCAGGCCCACCGATTCCGCGAACCAGCGGAACACCGCGGCCGCCATCGGCGAGCGGCAGATGTTGCCGGTGCAGACGAACACGACGCGGAAGGGCGGCGGCGCATCGGTCATGGCTCTATTCTGGGGTGTTCATCGGCTCCTGCACAGGGATGACGCGCGTTGATCCCCTCCACCGATCTGCGTCCGGACCGGCATCGGATGCTGCCGGGTCGGCATCGTGGAGGGCATGACCACCGTCGATGTGCTGGATGCCGTGCTCGGCGCGCTCGCCGACATCCAGCGCCGCGTGCGTGCGGCCGAGGCCGAGGTGGCGGCCGCCGAGGCGGACACGCGGTGGCAGGCGGCGGCCGTTTCCGGATACCGCCGGGCGGCGGCGGCGACCGAACAGCGCCTCGCACAGCTGGCGGCGCAGGTCGCTGCCACGGAAGACGACGTGCGCGCGATGCGCGCGCAGGCGGCGCTGATCGGCGCGGGATGAGCGACGACATCGACATCCGGGAGGGCGGTGTCGTGGCGGTGGACACCGGGTCGCTGCGCGCCGCGGCCGACCGGTACGCGGTGCTCGGCGCGCGGGTGCGGGAAGTGGCGGAGGACCTCGGCGCGCAGGCGCGGGCGGTGTCGGCGCTGGGTCCGGCGGCCGCGTATGGCGGGTCGGTGCCGTATCGGCTGCAGAACGCCGCGTTCGCCGCGGAATCCCACGCCGACGACCTCGCCGGGATCGCCCGCGACCTGCGAGAGCTGGCCGACACGTACGAGATCGTCGAACTGCGGGCGCGGCGGGCGATGGCGGTGGGCGTCGACGCCCGGGCCGCGGCGGCGCAGGCGGCAGATCTCGCCGCGCAGCGGCATCCCGATGCCGCGCGCCGGGCGGATCTGGCCATCCGCGGCCGCGACATGGAGATCGGGGCCGGGCTCGTCTCGGCGGCGAACGGCGGCGTCGGTCTCGCCGGCGGCGTCGCGGGGATCGCGTATCCGCAGCTGGCCGGCGCCATCGATGCGGCGCTGCTGTCGCTGCCGGTCGCGGCGCAGAGCCTGCAGGCGCTGATCCGGCGCCTGGGCACCGGCACCATCCCGCCGGGTCGGCGGCTGTCCGGCGACGCGGCGGTCGTGGAGGTCCGGCAGGAGGGTGGGGTGACGGTGACCGCGTCGCCGCGTGATCTCGCCGGCGCGCTGAGCCGCATCCCGGACGCGACGCGGGTGCGCGTGGAGACGTACACGATGCCGGATGGCACGGCGAAGTACGCGGTCTACCTTGCCGGCACCCGCGATTTCCCGCCGGAGGCGGGGGATGACCCGTGGGATCTGTCGTCGGACACGCGAATGTACCTGGGGGAGGACGCCGCCGCCTACGCCGCCGTCGTGCAGGCGCTCGATGACGTCGGGGTGCCGCTGGGGGCGGAGCTGTACCTGTTCGGCCATTCGCAGGGCGGACTCATCGCCGACTGGCTCGCAGTGCAAGGCGGGTACCACACGCGGTTGCTGGTGACGGCCGGGTCGCCGACCGAGGCGGATGTCGGTCCGGGCACGCTGAGCGTACAGCTGCGCCACACCGACGATCTCGTGCAGTCGCTTGCGGCGGGTGGGTCGGACGAGCGGGTCGGCGCGGCCGGGAGCCTCGTCGTCGAGCGCGCCGGCGACCCGGCTCCCGGCATCCAGGACCTCTCGTTCGCGCCGCATCGCCTCGCCGCGTACGTCGCGACCGCGAAGATGCTGGATGCCGCGCCCGACCCGCGGACGGGCCCGATGCGCAGCGCGCTCGCCGAGCTGCGCGGCGCCACCTCGGTCACCGCGGTCGAGTACGACGCGCGCCGCGTCCCGCGGCAGGCCGCGAAGGGCGGCGGCGGGCTGTGAGGCGGTGTGCTGTCTTGGGGTGAGGCGGTGTGCTGTCTTGTGTGTGTCGCAGAAGGTGCGGGTTGCGGAGGTCGGATGCCCCATCTTGTGCGACTCGTTGCGCGGCCGGTCGCACAAGATGCGGGTCCTCGGCTTCGGAAGTCGCGCTTTGTGCGACACGATCGGTGGCCGGTCGTTCCCGGCAGTGGATGTCGGGCTGGGCAGTGGATGTCGGGCTGGGCAGAGGATGTCGCAGAACATGCGGGTGCGAGCCCCGGCATCCCGCACTTTGTGTGACACGGGCGACCGGTCGCAGAAACTGCGACTTCCTGACCCGGGATGCCGCATCTTCTGCGACACCGAGTGCGGCGGGTCGCAGAAGGTGGGGTTCGAGCGTGGGATGCCTCACCCGGCAGGACCGGAATGGGTGTCGCAGAAGATGCGACTGTTGGCGACGGCATCCCGCACCTTGTGCGACACGATTCCAGGCCGGTCGCAGAACACGCGGGTGCAGGCCCCTGCATCCCGCACCTTGTGCGACACGATTCCAGGCCGGTCGCAGAAGGTATGGCCTCCGGGCACCGGATGCCGCATCTTGTGTGACCTAGACGCAGCCGCCGGCCGCACCCCTCAGCCCACGCGATGCGCGGCGGCGAAGGTGTCGTCCGGATCGAGCAGGCGCTTGAGCTCCGCCAGTCGCGCGGCCGATGCACCGAATCCCGGTGCGCTGTCGCGCTCGCGGTCCACGAACGTGAGCGCTATCCCAGAGCCGTGCCACTCCGCCATCGCGGCGACCACGGCGCGGACGGCGGCATCCATTCCGGGCAGGGCCTCGGGAACCGGAACCATCGAGATCGCCGTCAGCAGGTACTCACCGTCCACCGAGCTGACGGCACCCGGACCGTCCGACGCGCGCGCGAAGCCCTCGCCCATGTGGCGGATCTCGCTGATCATCGGCCGGGCCTCGAACGCCGCCGCCACAAATGCGTCGACGGCCGCGGCATCCAGGCTCCGCAGCATCGCGTGGTCTGACACGGCGGGCGACGGCTCGGGCGGATCCATGTGGACCTCGACCACCCGCGACGTGGGCATCCGCGCGAACGTGTCAATCTCGGGCTCGAGCTCCCGCAGCGGCGCGAGCAGCGTCTCGGCGCCGGCGTCCGTCTCGAGGATCGCGCCGTCCACGACGACGACGGAGCGGCCCGACACGAACGGCGGCAGCTCCGGCAGCGGCGGGAAATGCATCACCCGCAGCGACGTCGTCGCCGACGCGGGCGCGCGGCGCGTCCACTCCGCCCACGCGCGCCCGACCTCGGCGGAGCGTGCGCCGTCCCACAGCATCATCCCCGCGAACACGTCTGCATACGGCAGCAGGTCGATTTCGAGCGACACCACGACGCCGAACGCGCCGGATCCACCGCGCAACGCCCAGAACAGCTCGGGATTCTCGGCGGCGCTCGCGGTGACCAGCTCGCCGGCGGCCGTGACGAGCCGCACCGACCGGACGCTGTTCACGGCCAGTCCGTGCCGGCGGCCGTATAACGAGACGCCGCCGCTGAGCGTGTACCCGACGACGCCGACGTCGCCGGCGCTGCCGTGCAGCGCGGTCAGACCATGCAGGGCGGTGGCGTCCACGACGTCGTGCCACACGCTGCCGCCGCGCACCCGCGCGGTGCGCGCGACCGGGTCGACCACCGCGCCGCGCATCGCGCGCAACGACACGATGACCGTGCGGGACAGGTCGGTGCCGGCCAGGGCGCCGGCCCCGTGGCCGGTGGACTGCGGCGCTATCCGCAGGCCGGATGCCGCGGCCGCCCGCACGACCGCGACGACGTCGTCGTCGGTCTCGGGAAGCGCGACGGCGAACGGCCGCTGGTCGACAGCGGTGTTCCACGGTGTGCGCGCGGTGTCGTATCCGCCGTCGCCGGCAAGGACGATGCGCTCACCGAGCGTGCTGCGGAGGTTTTCAGCGGCGACGTCGTCGTCGACCGGGGAGAAAAGGGTCATTGGTCGTCCTTTTCGTGAGAGTGCGTGAAAGTGCGGCGCCTGCCGCCGGTGCGAACCGAGCACCCGGTGCGCAGAGTCGCTCCGTTCCCGGTGCGGTACATCGTCCGCGAGTCCCCAGGGCTCACTCGCGGAAATCGTCGGGGTCGACGTCCTCGATGAATTTGGAGAACTCCTCGACATCGGCTTCCGCCTCTGCCTCGCCGATCACATCCTCCACCCCCGCCTCGGCGAGCACGTCGTCGGCCACGAAGATCGGGGACCCGGTCCGTGATGCGATGGCCACCGCATCCGAGGGGCGCGCGTCGATGCGATGGATGCCACTGGCGGCATGCATCGTGATTTCGGCATAGAACGTGCCGTCGTCGATGCGCGTGATCTCGACCCTCTCGACGGTGGCGCCGACCGTGTCTAGCACCGTGCGCAGCAGATCGTGGGTCAGCGGTCGGGGCGTGGAGGCGCCCTCGATTGCGACCATGATGGCGGTGGCCTCCATCGGGCCGATCCAGATGGGCAGCAGCTTGCCCTGCTCGGGAGTGGGGTCCACCGGCTGGAGCAGGATCACGTGCTGACCCGACGTGTCGAGGGCCACCCCCGCGACTCGTACCTCGACCATGATTCCTCCCGACATCCCGTCCCGCCATGCTACGCACGGGTGGCGTCCGAGGGGAGTGCCAGCGCCTGAAACCGCTGTACCCGCGGCGGCAGGACGGGCGGGTGCCCAGCGCGGGGGTGGCGCGTCAGGCGGTGAAGAACGCCTCGGCGACCCGGGTGAGGTCGGCCAGGTCGCTCACGCCCGCGAGCTCGCGCGCCGAGTGCATCGACAGGATCGGGATGCCGACATCCACGGTGCGGATCCCCAGCCGCGTCGCGGTGATCGGCCCGATCGTCGACCCGCACGGCACCGTGTTGTTGGACACGAACTCCTGGCTCACGACGCCCGCGGCCTCGCACCAGCCGTGCCACGCGGCGGCGCCCGCGCCGTCGGTCGCGTAGCGCTGGTTGGCGTTGATCTTCAGGATCGGCCCGGATCCCAGCAGCGGCTGCACCACCGGGTCGTGCTTGTCGGTGTAATTCGGATGGACGGAGTGGCCGACGTCGCTGGAGACGCACCAGGATGCCGCCAGGGCACGGAACTGCTGCTCACGGTCGGCGCCCAGCCCGAGCCAGATCCGCTCGAGCACCTCGGCGAGGAACGGTCCCGCGGCGCCGGAGCGTGTCGCCGACCCGACCTCCTCGTGGTCGAACACGGCGAGCATCGCGATGCGCTCGCCGGGGTCGGCGATGCGCGTGAGCGCCGTCACGCCGGCGTGCACCGACGCGAGGTCGTCGAGGCGGCCGCTCGCGAAGAACGCGTCGTCCTTGCCGAACACGCGCCCGCGCTGGGTGTCGGCGGTGACGACGTCGTAGCCGCGGATGCGGGCGGCATCCACACCCGCCGCGGCGGCCAGTTCGCCGAGGATGTCGGCGGATGCGACCTGCCCGAGGCCCCACACCGGCTGCGTGTGCCCCTGCTTGTTCAGCGTCAGGCCGTCGTTCGCCGACCGGTCCAGGTGGATCGCGAGCTGGGGCAGCCGCAGCAGCGGCCCGGTGGATGCCAGGACTTGCGTGCCGTCGTCGAGCACGAGTCGTCCGGCGAGCGTCAGCTCGCGATCCAGCCACGAGTTCAGCAGTGGGCCGCCATAGATCTCGACGCCCGCCTGCAGCCACCCGCCGCCGCCGGTGGTCGGCTGCGGCTTCAGTTTGAACGCCGGCGAGTCGCTGTGCGCGCCGAAGACGTGGATGCCGGTGCCCGGCGTGGCCGCGGCGGGGACGATCCAGGCGATGACCGCGCCGTCTCGGACGACGAGGAACCGTCCCCCGGGCTGTGCGGGCCAGCCGGCGGTCTCGTCCAGGCGGGTGAAGCCCGACTCCTCGAGCCGCCGGGCCACCTCCGCGGCCGCATGGAAGCTGGACGGCGACGCCGCCACGAAGTCGGCGAGATCGTCGGCATGGGCGAGGGCGGGTGCGGGCACGGCGGCGACCTTCCGGTGGTGGGCGGTGCTTCGATCGTACGCATCCCGGCTCCGGGCGCCGGCGAACGGGCTATCGTCGGGCCATGGATCTCGAACTGAGCGAACGCGTCGTCCTCGTCGTCGGCGGGAACGGACTGATCGGATCGGCCGTGGTCGCGCGGCTGCGCGGCGAAGGCGCGACGGTGATCGCGGCATCCCGTCACACGACGGACGGCCTCGTGCTGGACGCGCGCGACGACGCTTCCGTGCGCGACGGCGTGGCCCGCGTGCTCGCCGACCACGGGCGCCTGGATGCCGTCGTCGTCACGGCGGCGCCGGCGGCGCAGACACTGGATCCCGCACGGAACTCGGACCCCGCCCAGGTGCTGGAGGCGTTCGAGGGGAAGGCGCTCGCGTTCCTGCGCGTCGCGAACGCGGTCCTGCCCCCGATGGTGGATGCCGGCTACGGCAGGATCGTCGGAGTCAGCGGCCAGAACGCGTTCATGACCGGGAACATCACCGGCTCCGTCCGCAATGCCGCGCTCGTCATCGCGGCGAAGAACCTCGCTGATCAGGTCGCCGGCTCCGGCGTCACCGTCAACACCGTCAACCCCGGCACCGTCTCCACCGAGCCGCGTCGTGAGGTCCCGGCCGGTGCCGGCGGCCAGTGCTCGCCGACCGAGGTCGCCGATCTCATCGCGTTCCTCGTCTCGCCCCGCAGCTCCGGGGTCTCGGGGGAGGCGATCGCTGTCGGCCATCGCCTGCGTGGGGCGAGCCGACTGCAGTAACGGGATGACGCCCGGTGTCGGGCGCCGTCACCACATCCTCCGCCGACGCCGGAACCAGAGGTCGCACGGCTGGGTGGACCCGAGCCGGACGCCCTCGCAGGAACGCACGTGGTCACTCGTGGCCCAGTACACGTTGAAGAGCACCTCGCAATCGCAGTGCCCGCCCGCGCGGCTCAGGCGCTGCAGCAGGGCCGTCGCTGCGGGCGCCGTGCTGTCCCGGTAGTGGCGGGTGAGGGCGTGGGTGCCGTCGCAGCTGACCTCGTGCAGAACACGGTCGAGGTAGCACGGCAGACACTCGCGGTCGCGGGGAGCGGTGATCGCGGCGGCGAGGTCCTGCACGACTCCTTCCGCCTCGGCGATGATCCTGTCGCGTGACACGGCGTCCTCCTCGAGTCCTCGGACCGGTGCCGAGCGCACCGGCCCTATTCCGGGACGATAGGCCGCGGGAAGGGCGCGGCGAGCGCCCGGCCGCAGATCCGTGGACAACTCGCTCTGCACCCCGGGCTGGGGAGGCGCCCCTGCCCCGACCCCGCAGGTCCCGGCCCCCGCACCCGCGTCGAGGATAATCGGGGCATGCCCTCAGCCCGCGATGCGAATCCCCTCCCGAGCATCCGGGATGTCGCGCGCCTGGCCGGGGTGTCGCACATGACCGTCTCACGCGTCCTGAACGACTCGCCGAACGTGAGCGAGCAGGCGCGCGCCCGCGTCGAGAACGCCATCGACGAACTGCGCTTCCGGCCGAGCTCCACCGCGCGCGCCCTCGCCCACGGCCGCACCCGCACGCTCGGCGTGCTGGACGCCACCGGTGGCCTGCTGTACGGGCCGTCACGCACGATCAGCGCGATCGAGCTGGCCGGCCGCGATCTCGGCTACTCCGTCATGATCGCCGCCGTGGACGCCGCCGACCTCGCCTCGGTGCAGAGCGCGCTCGAACACCTGCTGGACCAGGACGCCGCCGGCGTCATCGTGATCGGCCCGAGCGCCCACACGCACGACGCCGTCGCGGAGGCCGCCCCGCGCGTTCCCGTGATGACGATGCACGGCACCCACGAGGGCGACGGTTTCGTCGGCCAGACGCTGGGCGTGCAGGCCGCCGTGGACCACCTGCTGCAGCTCGGCCACACCCGCATCGCGCACATCGCCGGCCCCGCCGAATGGTCCGAGGCCGAATCCCGGCGCCGCGGCTTCATTGCGTCGCTGCAGACCGCGGGCCTGGAGCCGGCGGCGATAGTGCCCAGCGACTGGAGTGCGGATGCCGGATACCGCGCCGGGCAGCAGCTGCTGCGGGATGCCGACGCCACGGCCGTGGTCTGCGCCAACGATCAGATCGCCCTGGGGCTGCTGCACGCGGCGGCCGAGGCCGGCATCCCGGTTCCGGGGCGGCTGAGCATCGTGGGATTCGACGACACCCCGGAGAGCCGCCATTTCAGCCCGCCGCTGACCACGCTGCGCCAGGACTTCACCGAGATCGGCCGCCGTGCCGTGGCATCCATCGTCGAGGCCCTCGCCGGCGGCCGCTCCGCCGCCGAGCACGTCGCCGAGCCGCTCGTCCCCGAGCTCATCGTGCGCGCCTCGACTGCGAAATCGGCTCCCGGGGCTTGATCCGACCGTGGTCGACGTGGTTTGCTGTCGGAGCACATTGTTACCGGTAACGAATCCCTCCGAATTGTTACCGGTAACATGACGCAGAGCACCATACATTCCCGCCCGCCGCGTGCGCGGGCTGCAAGGAGGCTGAACAGAGATGTTCCACACGAAGAAGATCGCCGCCCTCGCGATGGGCGCTGCACTGGTGGTGACCCTTGCCGCCTGCTCCACCGGCCGCGGCGGCGCCGGCAGTGACGGAGCCGGGGATGCCGCCGGCTCGAAAGCCGGAGCGCTCGTGGGCATCGCAATGCCCACGAAGGTCGACCAGCGCTGGATCCAGGACGGCAACAACGTCGAGAAGTTCCTGCAGAAGGCCGGCTACAAGACCGACCTCGAGTACGCGAACAACGACATCCCGACCCAGGCCAAGCAGATCGAGTCGATGATCACGAAGGGCGCGAAAGTCCTCGTGATCGCCTCGATCGACGGCGGTGCGCTCGGGCAGCAGCTCGACGACGCGAAGGCCGCCGGTGTCAAGGTCATCTCGTACGACCGCCTGCTGACCGGCGATGCCAACGTCGACTACTACGCCACGTTCGACAACTTCAAGGTCGGCGTGCTGCAGGCGAACTCCCTGCTGACCGGCCTCGGCTACCTCGACGACAGCGGCACGAAGACCGGCAAGACCGGACCGTGGCACGTCGAGCTGTTCGCCGGCAGCCCCGACGACAACAACGCGACGTTCTTCTACAACGGCGCCATGAGCGTCCTGAAGCCCCTCATCGACGACGGCACCCTGGTGGTCACCAGTGGCCAGACCGCGTTCAACCAGATAGCGATCCAGGGCTGGGACCCGGCCACGGCGAAGAAGCGCATGGACGACCTGCTCGCGAAGAGCTACTCCACCGGCAGCACGAAGCTCGACGGCATCCTCTCTCCCTACGACGGCCTGTCCGACGGCATCATCGCGGCCCTGGAGAGCGGCGGCTACAAGGTGGGCGCCGCCGACTGGCCCGTGATCACCGGCCAGGACGCCGAGGTCGCCAGCGTCAAGCAGATCATCGCGGGATCGCAGTACTCGACGATCTTCAAGGACACCCGCAAGCTCGCGACCCAGGCCGTCGCGATGACCGAGGCGGTTCTGAAGGGCGACACGCCCGAGGTGAACGACACGAAGAGCTACAACAACGGCAAGAAGGTTGTGCCGACGTTCCTGCTGCCCCCGGTGGTCGTCACGAAGGCGAACTACCAGAAGGAGCTCATCGACAGCGGCTACTACACGCCGTCCGACCTGAAGTAGCGAGCCACGATGCGGGATGCCGCGAGCCGGCCGGCCGCGGCATCCCGCACCGTCCCAGGAGGAGACATGTCCCAGGATGCGATCCTTCAGATGCGCGCCATCACGAAGGAGTTCCCCGGCGTCAAGGCGCTGTCCGAGGTGACCCTCACCGTGCAGCGCGGCGAAGTGCACGCGATCTGCGGCGAGAACGGCGCCGGCAAGTCCACGCTGATGAACGTGCTCTCGGGGGTGTACCCGCACGGCACGTACGACGGCGACATCGTCTACGACGGGCAGGTGTGCCGGTTCGCGAGCATCAACGATTCCGAGAAGGCCGGGATCGTCATCATCCACCAGGAGCTGGCCCTCAGCCCGTACCTGAGCATCGCCGAGAACATCTTCATCGGCAACGAGCAGGCCACCGCCGGGTGGATCGACTGGGGCCGCACCGAGACGCTCGCGCGCACGTACCTGGAACGGGTCGGCCTGCGCGACAACCCCGCCACGAAGGTCAGCGAGCTCGGCGTCGGCAAGCAGCAGCTGGTGGAGATCGCCAAGGCGCTGTCGAAGGACGTGAAGCTGCTGATCCTCGACGAGCCCACTGCGGCGCTGAACGACGACGACTCCGCGCGGCTGCTGGACCTGATCCTCGAGCTGAAGGCGCAGGGCGTCACCAGCATCCTCATCTCGCACAAGCTCAACGAGATAAAGAAGGTCGCCGACACCGTCACGATCGTCCGCGACGGGCACACGATCGAGACGCTGGATGCCCGAAGCGACGACGTCAACGAGGACCGGATCATCAAGGGGATGGTGGGGCGCGACCTCACCCACCGGTTCCCCGAGCACACCCCGACGATCGGCGACGAACTGCTGCGCATCGAGGACTGGACCGTGCACCACCCGTCCGACCGCACCCGCGTCGTGGTCGACCACGCGTCGCTCTCGGTGCGCGCCGGCGAGATCGTCGGCATCGCCGGGCTGATGGGCGCCGGGCGCACCGAGCTGGCGATGAGCGTGTTCGGGCACAGCTGGGGCGTGGACATCTCCGGCACCGTGTACAAGCGCGGCGTGCCGGTGAGCACCCGCTCCGTGCCCGCCGCGATCCGGGCGGGCCTGGCGTATGCCACCGAGGACCGGAAGACGTACGGACTGAACCTCATCGACGACATCGCCCGCAACATCTCCGCCGCGAGCCTCCTGAAGCTCAGCCGCCAGGGCTGGGTGGACCGCAACCGCGAGCACGTGATCGCCGAGGACTACCGGCGCAGCATGAACATCAAGGCCCCCTCCGTGGCCACGCTCACCGGCAAACTGTCCGGCGGCAACCAGCAGAAGGTCGTGCTGTCCAAGTGGATGTTCGCCGACCCCGACGTGCTGATCCTGGACGAACCCACCCGCGGCATCGACGTGGGCGCGAAGTACGAGATCTACACGATCATCGACCGGCTCGCCGATGAGGGCCGCGGCATCATCGTGATCTCGTCGGAGCTGCCCGAGCTGATCGGGCTGTGCGACCGCATCTACACGCTGTCCGAGGGCGTGATCACCGCCGAGGTGCCGCGGGACGCGGCATCCCCCGAACGACTCATGCAGAGCATGACCAAGATCCGAGAAGAGGACCACCTATGAGCACGACGCAGCTGACGCCCCCGCGCACCGGGGGCCTGATCGGCAGCACCGTGTCGTACATGGGCGGGCAGCTGCGCCAGGTGGGCCTGTTCATCGCGCTGATCGTCATCGTGCTGTTCTTCCAGGTCGTCACGAACGGCATCACGCTGAGCCCGCGCAACGTGTCGAACCTGATCGTGCAGAACAGTTACATCCTGATCCTCGCGATCGGGATGGTGATGGTCATCATCGCCGGGCACATCGACCTGTCGGTGGGGTCGGTGGTGGCCGTGATCGGCGCGCTCGCCGGCGTCCTCAACAACAAGATGGGGCTGCCGTGGTGGATGACGGTGCTGCTGTGCCTGCTGGCGGGCGCCGTGATCGGGGCGTGGCAGGGGTTCTGGATCGCGTACTTCCACATCGAGTCGTTCATCGTCACGCTCGGCGGGATGCTGCTGTTCCGCGGGCTCGCGCAGATCCTGCTGCACAACACGCAGATCTCCCCGTTCGACGACGGATTCCGCGCGATCGGGTCCGGGTTCCTGCCGGATCTCGGCGGCGGGACGTCGTACCTCGAGCCGCTGACGATGATCCTCGGCGTCGGCGCGGTGGTCGCCCTGATCGGCATGAATCTGCGCTCGCGGCGCGCCCGCGCGAAGAACGGGCTGACGCTCGAGCCGATCGGCTGGTTCGCGCTGAAGACAGCGTTCATGGCGGTGCTGATCCTCGGCATCGCGTGGCTGCTGGCCAGCTACCGCGGCACACCGGTGGTGCTCGTGATCCTCGGAGTGCTGGTCGTCGCATACTCCGCGGTGATGGCGAACTCCGTGTTCGGCCGGCACGTGTACGCAATCGGCGGCAACAAGAGGGCGGCGAAGCTCAGCGGCGTGAATGTCGACCGGGTGGGCTTCCTGCTGTTCGTGAACATCGGGGTGCTGTCGGCCCTGGCCGGCCTCGTCTTCACGGCGCAGCTGAATCTCGCCGGCCCCAGCGCCGGCAACGGCTTCGAGCTGGATGCCATCGCCGCCGTGTTCATCGGTGGGGCCGCCGTCAGCGGCGGCGTGGGCACTATCGGCGGCGCCATCGTCGGCGGCCTGATCATCGGCGTGCTCAACAACGGCATGACGATCCTCGGCGTGGGCACGGAGTGGCAGGAATTCATCAAGGGCCTCGTGCTGCTGGCCGCCGTCGCGTTCGACGTCATCAACAAGAGGCGCGGCGCCGGGGCGCGGTAGCGGGCTGGTCCGGGCGAGCGCAGCGGCTGCCAGTGCGCGATCGTGTCGCAGAAGAGGCGGGTTCGGAGGCGCTGACGCCGCGTGTTGTGCGACACGGTGGGGTGGATGTCGCACAACACGCGGGTTCGGCGGCGATCAGGCCGCATGTTCTGCGACACGGTCGGCGGCGGCATCCCGAGCCCCTGTGGGCTGGCGCCCCGCACCACCTGAACGTCGTGTCGCACAACCTGCGGGTTCGGGCGGTCTGATGCCGCGTGTTGTGTGACACGGTGGGGTGGATGTCGCACAACACGCGGGTTCGCGGGGGATCAGGCCGCACGTTCTGTGACACCGTCGGGGACGGCATCCCGAGCCACTGTGAGCTGCCGCCCCCACCCCCTGAACTTCGCGTCGCAGAAGATGCGGGTTTGGGCGGCCTGATGCCGCATCTTGTGCGACACGGTGGGGTGGATGTCGCACAAGATGCGGGTTCGCGCGGGATCAGGCCCCATCTTCTGCGACACGGTCGGGGACGGCATCCCGAACCGCCGCCGGCGCCGGGCCGGCATCCCCGGCGAACACTCCGTATCCCGCTGGCAGGCACCCCGAACGCGGGTGCTCCGTGTCGGAGGGGGGTGCCATCGTAGGCAGCCTGATGCTGCGCCGCGATCGGCGGGGCGGCTGGCCCACTCGACAGCACCCATGAGGAGGTGCCCGGGATGAACAGAGTCGCCGCCGCCGTCTGTGCGATCACCGTCGCTGCCATCGCCGTCGTCGCGGCTTCCGCGGTCGCGAATGCCCGGGGCACGGATGTCGTGATCGACCACGTCTACGGGGGCGGCGGCAACCCCGGCTCCACGATCGATGCGTCGGACGCGGCATCCGCGGTCGCGATCGCGCAGATCCAGGGCACCGACACCGACACCTCGCCGTACGTCGGGCGGACCGTGACCACCACCGGCGTCGTCACCGCGGCCTACCCGACCGGCGGGTTCAACGGCTTCTACCTGCAGACCGGCGGCTCGGGCGGCGCACCCGACGCCACGCCCGGGGCATCCGACGGGATCTTCGTGTTCGGCTCGCAGTCCGCGGCGGCCGTCACGATCGGCGAGAGCGTGAGCGTCACCGCCGAGGTGCAGGAGCACCAGGGCACCACCGAGCTCGCCTTTCCCACCGTGACGAAGCTCGACGAGCCCCTGCCGGCCGTGACCGCCGGCGCGCTGGGATGGACCGCGCTGGACACCCCGGCCGAGAAGGAGGCGCACGAGGGCGAGCTGCTCGCCCCGCAGGGCCCGTTCACGGTGACCGACAACGACGACACGAATGTCTACGGATCGCTCGTGCTGGCCGCCGGCACCGCCCCGCTGGTGCAGCCGACCGACGCGGGCACTGCCGGCAGCGATGCGGCGAAGGCCGCGGTGGCCGACAACGCGCGCCGGGCTATCACGCTCGACGACGGCTCGACGTGGAACTACGCCGTGTTCGGCTCGCACACCGGCGACCCGCTGCCGTGGCTGACCGCCGAGAATCACCCGCGGGTGGGCGCTGCCGTCACGTTCACGGCCCCGGTGGTCCTCGAGTACCGGTTCGACGCGTGGAACTTCCAACCCACGCACCAGATCACCGATGCGGGCACGGATGTCGCCACGTTCGCCGACACCCGTGCCGACAACCAGCATCCCGCCGCCGTCGGCGGTGACGTGCGCCTGGCCGCGTTCAACGTGGAGAACTACTTCGCGCTGACCGGCGAGGAGTACGTGGCGCAGGGCCTCGGCACGTGCACCTGGTACGACGACCGCGACGGCGACCACGTCACGGACAACCGGTGCGCCACGGCCGACGGCAGCCCCGGCCCGCGGGGAGCGGCGACGGCGGCGAGCTTCGCGCGGCAGCAGGCGAAGATCGTCACCGGCATCAACCGGCTCGATGCCGGCATCGTGTCGCTGGAGGAGGTCGAGAACTCGGTGAAGTTCGGCCAGAACCGGGATGCCGCGCTCGCCGGACTCGTGCACGCGCTGAACGCCGCGGCCGGGTCGGACGTCTGGGGGTACGTGCCGTCGCCGGACGCCGCCGACCTGCCGCCGATCGCGCAGCAGGACGTCATCCGCACCGCGTTCATCTACCAGCCGGCCGAGGTGATGCCAGTGGGTGTCTCGCACGTGCTCAGCGACAAGTCCGGCCCCGGGCAGTCGTTCTCGATCGCGCGCGAGCCGCTCGCGCAGGCGTTCGCGAAGGTCGGGGCGTCTGCGGAGGACGCGTTCCTGGTGGTGGCCAACCACTTCAAGTCGAAGGGGGCGGATGCCGACGGCATGTTCGACGGCTGCGTCAACGGCGGCGACGCCGAGAACACCGACCCCGCATACGATCAGGGCGCGTTCACCTGCACCCGGGTGCACGAGGCACGGGATGCCGCGGCGTTCGCCGAGGCGACGGCGGCGGCGATCGGCACGGACCGGATCTTCCTGCTCGGCGACGTCAACGCGTACACGCACGAGGATCCGATGCAGGAGCTGTACGCGGCCGGGTACACCGACCTGGGCAGCGTGTTCGGGCCGGCCGAGGCGACGTATTCGTTCGACGGGATGTCGGGGTCGCTCGACCACGTGCTGGCGAACCCGGCCGCCCGCGCGATGGTCACCGGCGCGCACGTGTGGCAGATCAACGCGCAGGAGTCGGTCGCGTACGCGTACAGCCGGTACGACGACAACGCGCGGCAGCTGTTCGACGCGAGCGACCCGTTCGCGGCATCCGACCACAACCCGGTGGTGGTGGGGCTGACGCTGGTGCTCGCTCGTTAGTACAAGAGGCCCAGTAGTCGCCATGGTTTCATACCGTCGCACAGTAGTCGGGCGCGAGACCCGGTCATACTCTCGTCGCGTATCGAACGAGCTGTCAGCGACGACGAGGCGGCCGGAGCCGGTCCCTGAGGGACGGCGTCACCCGGAAGCCGAAGCACGACAGAAGACGAGGGAGTTTTCAATGAAGCGAAGGACCTGGGCGATGGTGACTGTGCTCGCCGTTGGCACGCTGGCCCTGGCAGGGTGCGGCGCCAGCTCGGCGGAACCTGTTCCGGCGGTCTCGAACCCGGTGGCCGGTCAGGTGGCGAACGGGATCCTGAAGGGCCACACCATCACGTACGCCGCCGACGGCGGTACGACGCAGGATGCGCAGATGAAGGCCTTCTTCACGCCGTTCGCGGACGCGTCTGGCGTGAAGATCAACCAGGACTCGCCGCAGACCCTCGCGAAGATCAAGGCGCAGGTCCAGTCCAAGAACTTCCAGTGGGACTTCATCTCGGGCGTGGCGGACACCGTCGCCCGCAACTGCGGGACCTTGTTCGAGAAACTCGACATGTCGAAGATCGACACGTCGAACGTCGCCGACGGCCTGCTCGGCGGCACCGAGTGCGGCGTCCCGTCCATCGCGTACGCGATGATGGCGGTGTACTCCAGCGATGCCTTCGGCGGCAACGGCCCGCAGTCGTGGGCGGACTTCTTCAACGTGCAGAAGTTCCCCGGCACCCGGGCGATGTACAGCGGCGACGGGGTGATCGACAGCGCCACCGTCCAGGCTGCCGCCATCGCGGCCGGATGGGACGGGAAGACGCCGTTCACCGCCGACTGGGCCACCAGGGGCCTCGACCAGATCGAGAAGATCAAGGACAGCATCGCGTTCTACTCGACCGGCGCCCAGGCGCAGCAGATGCTCGAGTCCGGCGAGGCGAAGATCGGAGCCGTCTGGAACGGCCGTGCGCTGGCCGCGGAGAAGAACGGCAAGCAGCTGACCCCGGTCTGGAACGACTGGATCTCGATCGTCGACCGGTTCGCGATCATCAAGGGCACCCCCAATGCCGAGATCGCCTACTACGCGATCAACTACGCGCTGGGCGCGGAGCAGCAGGCGAAGTGGACGGAGCTGTCGGGCTACTCACCGGTCAACAAGAACGCGCAGCCGAAGATCGACGACGTGACGAAGAAGTACATCACGACCACTCCGGAACGGGCCGCGACCTCTGTCCCGGTGGCGTTGGACTTCTGGAAGAACGCCGACGACGTCGCGCCGCTGCAGGACCGCTGGAGCTCGATCGTCGCAGGCGGCTGAGCCGTGTTCTCGGGGAGGCATCGCCTCCCCGAGAACATCTGAGCCCGACGCGAGAGGAAGCCGATCCCCTATGGCGAACGCACCCGACACCACGCAGTTCTCCGCGCTGTCCACCAGAGTGATCCGCACCGGCGACGCCCGGACGAGCCGACGCAACTGGCGGACGGGTTCACGCGGACTGCTCCTGGTCCTGCTGCCCGCGTTCGTCGTGCTGGCGGTCTTCTACTTCTATCCGATGCTGACGGTTCTGGTCGCATCGTTCACCGAGCCGCAGCCCGGACTGCAGAACTTCCAGTGGTTCTTCGGCCAGCAGGTCAACCTGGACGTGCTCGGCCGCACCCTCAACATCAGCTTCTGGGTCACGGTCATCTGCGTGATCCTTGCGTTCCCGTTCTCGTACTTCCTGACCATCGTCACGCCGAGAACGCGCAGCCTCCTGATGCTGATAGTGCTCATCCCGTTCTGGACGAGCACCGTGGTCCGTACGTTCGCATGGGTGATTCTGCTGCAGGACGCCGGTCCCATCGGGGACTTCATGAAGATCTTCGGCATCGCCCCGCTCGGGGTGATCCGGACCCCCACCGCGGTCCTCATCGGGATGGCGCAGGTGCTGCTGCCGTTCGTGGTCCTGCCGATGTACGCGACGATGTCGCGGATCGACACGCGCCTGCTGACCGCGGCGCGCAGCCTCGGGGCGCGGCCGTCGAAGGCGTTCATCTCGGTGTATCTGCCGCTGTCGCTGCCGGGCGTGGCATCCGGTGCCCTGCTGTGCTTCGTGATGGCGCTCGGGTTCTACATCACGCCGGCGATGCTCGGCAGTTCGCGCGATGCGTTCCTGTCCACGCTCATCCAGGGGCAGGTCCAGGGTCTGGCGCAATGGGGCCACGGTTCGGTGATCGGCTTCGTCCTGCTGGTCGTCACGCTGTTCATCCTCGGGGTGGCCGGCTACGTCGGGAAGAAGACCGGCGGTTCGGTCCAGGACATGGTGGGAGGGAGCAAAGCGTGAACAACGAGGTACGGCCGCTCACGAAGGTCCTCCTGTCGATCCTCACCGTCCTGATTGCGATCTGGCTGATCGCACCCATGCTGATCGTGTTCCCGATCTCGTTCTCCGGCGATGCGAGCTTCCAGTTCCCGCCGCGCAGCTGGTCGACGCGCTGGTACGAGTCCTTCTTCACGAACTCGCAGTGGACGGATGCCCTCGGCAACTCCGCGGTCATCGGCATCCTCGTCGCGGTCATCGCGACAGTCCTGGGCACGATCGCCGCGCTCGCCATCAACCGCTCCACGAGCCGCCTCGCGCGCAGCGCGCAGACGCTCATGCTCACCCCGATGATCGTGCCGCCGATCATCGCCGGGGCCGGCATCTACACGTTCTTCCTGAACGCCGATCTCGTGGGCACCATCTTCGGGTTCGTGATGGTGCACGTGACCCTGGCGCTACCGCTCGTGGTGATCGCCGTCAACGCCTCGCTGTCGGGGTACGATCGCACGCTAGAACTCGCCGCCGCCAGTCTCGGCGCGAACCGGCTGAAGACGTTCTTCACCGTGACCGTCCCGCTGATAGCGCCCGGCCTCCTGGCGGGCGCCGTCTTCGCGTTCGTCACCAGCTTCGACGAGGTCATCATCGCGCAGTTCATGGTGAGCCCGTCGCTGACGACGCTGCCGATCATGATGTACACCAGCGTCACGCGCACGACAGACCCGACGATCGCGGCGGCCTCGGCGCTCGTGCTCGGTGCCATCCTCGTCGCGTTCTGCCTCTACCAGTTCGTCGTGGTGCCGCTGACCCGGTCGTCCCGCAACCGAGGGCCGGCGGCATGAGGCGCCGCCCGGACCTGATGTCGTCGAGAGAGGAAACCGCGACCAAATGAGTGATGACACGATCCTCGGCATCGACGGGATGTCGAAGAAGTACGGTGACGCCGTCGCCCTGGACAGCATCGACCTGCAGATCAACCGGGGGGAGTTCCTCACGTTCCTCGGCCCGTCGGGGTCCGGGAAGACGACGACGTTGAACCTCATCGCCGGGTTCATCAGTCCGACTGCGGGCAGTATGACGCTCAATGGCGCTCCGCTGGAGAAGCTGCCCGCGCACGAGCGTAACCTCGGCGTCGTCTTCCAGCACTACGCGCTGTTCCCGCACATGACCGTGCGCGACAACGTCGCCTACCCGCTCAAGCAGCGCAAGGTGCCCAAGGACCAGCGGCTCAAAGCGGTCGATGACGCCCTGCGGATGGTCCGGCTCGAGCAGTATGCCGGCCGGTATCCGCGGCAGCTCTCCGGCGGGCAGCAGCAGCGTGTGGCGCTGGCCCGGGCCGTCGTGTACCGCCCGCCGATCCTGCTGATGGACGAACCCCTGGGTGCGCTGGACAAGAAGCTGCGCGAATGGCTGCAGATGGAGCTGCGGCGCATCCACCGCGAGCTCGGCAGCACCTTCATCTACGTCACGCACGACCAGGAGGAGGCGCTCGTGCTCTCCGACCGGATCGCGGTGTTCAACGAGGGGCGGATCGAGCAGATCGGCACCGCCCGGCAGCTCTACAACGAGCCGCAGTCGCTGTTCGTCGGCAAGTTCATCGGCGAGTCCAGCGTGTTCGAGGGCGTCTACCGGGGCGGCGGCTTCTACGCGGGCGACCGGCAGTACCGCACGAACGGCACGTGCGCCGAGGGGCCCGCGGCGATCCTCGTCCGCCCCGAGAAGCTGGCCGTGTCGCTTCCCTCCGACGATGCCGTCGTGGATGCCGCGACCAACCGGATTGAGGGGCAGATCACCGACATCGTCTTCGTGGGCTCCGCCGTCAAGTACGCGGTGCACACGCCGATCGGCGAGGCCGTCGCCCACGTCCCGGCCGAACGCGCCGTGGACACCCGGATCGGCGACCGGATCGCTGTGTCGTGGCGCGCCGATGACGGTCGGCTGCTCTCGGCGAACTGACGTCCGGCCGCGCCCTGAGGTGCCGGCCGACCTACGACTGTGAAGGGGTGGTGTGCGTGAAGGTCATCGTGATCGGCGCGGGGCTGTCGGGTCTCACGGCGGCGTGGGAGCTGCACAAGGGCGGGCACGCGGTGACGGTGCTCGAGGCCCGCGACCGGGTCGGCGGGCGCACCTGGTCGCAGCGGCTCGACAACGGCCAGGTTGTCGAGCGCGGCGGGGAGTACATCTTCCCGGTCGAGTTCGCGATGCGGCGACTCGCGGCCGAGCTGGAGGTCCCGATCCTCACCCACAACGTGCGGTACGGGCGACGCACGTTGCACGGGCGGACGATCACGTTCGCGGAGCTGAAGGCGACCTCGGAGCGCGTCGCGCAGACCCACGCGGCCATGGTCGCGGACGGCGCGACCGCGGCATCCCTCACCGACGTTTTCGCACAGGCCCTCGGACCGGACTACGCGCAGGACCCGGTCTACCGGCGCACCGTCACGTCCGTGGCGGCCGACCCGACCCGGGTCAGTGCGGCGGCGACGTTCGGACGGCCCACACGATCGGTCGACCGCTACATCGAGGACGGCGGACGCCTCGTGGACGGCAACCAGTCGCTGACCCTGGAGGTCGCACGGCGGCTCGGCGACCGCGTGCGCCTCGAGCATCCGATCACGGGCCTGGACCAGTCCGCGACGGGGGTCCAGGCGGTGCTCGCGGACGGCGGGCGAGTGGATGCCGACATCGCGGTGCTGTCTGTGCCGTTCCCCGTTCTGCGCACGCTGGAGCTCGGGTTCGCACTCACCGCCGAGCAGCAGCGGGCGCTCGACCACCGATTCATGGGAGTGGCCGCGAAGCTCGGCGTGCCGCTGGGGCGCGTCGACGGCGACAACGCCGTGCAGAGCGGCGACCACACCTGGTGGTCGTGGCACTCGCTGTCCGAGGACGGCGAGACCCGGATCCCGGCGCTGTCCTGCTTCGCCGGCGGACCGGACGCACTGGACGCCCTCGGCGTGACCGACGGGGCGGACGGATGGGTGGCCGCGCTGAAGGCGCTGCGGCCGGAGCTCGAGATCGCGGGGGAGCCGCTGCTGTCCACGTGGGCCGACGATCCGTGGACGCAGGGGTCCTACAGCGCGCCGTCGCTGGACTGGGAGCCCGCCGACGCCGACGCGTTCACCCGTCCGTGCGGTCGCGTGGTCATCGCCGGCGAGCACACCGGCCTGGAACAGTCGATGTCTGGCGCGGTCGCGTCGGGCTATCGCGCCGTGGACGCGTTGCGCGAGCTGCTGAACGAGTGAACCGTCTCCCAGGCCTGATACGCGATCCAGAACGCTGAGAGGTTGGACGAGCGGGTGACGCTCATGTCCGTCTCCTCCTCGATCCGGTTCAACCGGTACGCGAGGGTCTGCCGGTGGATGCCGAGTTCGTCCGCGGTCTCCTGCCAGCGACGGTCGTGACGCAGGTAGGCGAACAGCGTCTCACGCAGCTTCTGCGCGGACGGCGTCGCGGCGGCGAGCGGTCCGAGCACCCCGGCGATGATCTCCTCCGACTCCTTGTTCGAGCGGGTCAGCACGGACAGGGTGGTGCCGACGAACTCGTTCCACCGGCGATCGGTCTGCCACGACGCGTTGAGCACCCGCGTCGCCTCATCCGCCGCCGCCGACACGTCGCTGTAGCTGCTGAACGCCGAGGAGACGCCGACCTGGAGGCTGGTGGACTCCGCGAGCTTGCGGACCGCGGGCACCGCTTCGACCGGGATCAGCGCCAGATGGTTCGCCCTCCCCGGGCCGACCAGCACCGGCAGCCGCCACAACGCCATGGCCCGCGAGACGCGCTCGCCGTGCTCCGTCGCGAACGCGGCGACCTGGAATCTCTGGGACGTCGTGTACGGCGCCAGCAGCTCCTTCAGACCCGCCGGCTTCGCGCCACTGAGGAGAGAGGCCAGCATCCGGGCGCCGAGTTCGGCCCGGCGGTCGGCGGCGGTGAGGATCTGATCGACGGTGACTTCGAGGGTCTTGACCAGGTGGACCAGCAGGAGGCTGTCGAGTTCTTCGCCCTTGTACTCGGTGAGGACGAGGGTGGCGTGCTGCGAGCCTCGGAGCGGGTAGCGGTGCGTGACCTGCTCGGCGTCGACGTGGGCCGGGTTGTCGGCGCCCACCACGGTCAGTCCCGTGGCTTCGTCTTCGACGCGGATGCCGATGCCCAGAAGTTTCGTGAGGCTGTTCACGAGCGTGGGGGCGTCGCCGGAGGCATCCGCGGCGAGGTGATACAGCTTGCTCAGCTGCAGCACCTGCAGCAGCTGAGAGGACGTGTTGGCCGCCGCCACATGGCGTGCCACCACCGCGTACGGCGTCCGCATGGCCGCCAGCAGGATCGGGAAACCCCTGCGCGCGGCCTCGTGGAGCATCGCATCCGACAGACGCGGCATCGTGTCGTGGTTGCTGATCATGATGCCGGCAAGGCCCGCGTCATCCAGGCGACGCAGGAACGCGACCTGCTCATCGTGGTCGGCGGGCACGCACAGTCCGACCGTCATCAGCAGCTCATGCGGGCCGAGCCACTGCTCCGGGTCGGCGAGCTCGCAACTGTGCGCCCACAGC
This sequence comes from Microbacterium sp. SYP-A9085, assembly GCF_009649635.1. Lineage (GTDB taxonomy): Bacteria > Actinomycetota > Actinomycetes > Actinomycetales > Microbacteriaceae > Microbacterium. Next base: position 788,162 of record NZ_WJII01000001.1, read on the forward strand.
ACGTCGCGATCCAGCCCCGCGGACCCGGCGAGCACGCTCACATCGAGGCTCTTCGTGGAGACGATGTCGGCGATCTTCAGGACCTGGCGGGGGGCGCTCATTCTTCAAACCGTAGTACGAGTGCGGGGGACCAACCAGACGATCATCGCATTCGGCCGCCGCTCCCTTCCGACAACACTGGAACCGGGGAAAACGGATGCCCACCGGCCGGCACGAGGCCGTATCGACGGCACCCCTCACCGACATGCGAAGGAGCTCATCGATGCCAGCGACGGCAACCGGCCCGCTCGTCAACGGCGGCATCTCCTTCTGGGTGCAGGATGCGGGGCGGCCCGCGCCGCGGGATCCCCTCCCCGGTGCCGTGGACGCGGACGTCGCGATCGTGGGCGGCGGGCTCACCGGACTGTGGACCGCCTACTACCTCAAGAAGGCGCGCCCGGGCTGGAAGATCGTGGTCATCGAGCGCGAGTTCGCCGGGTTCGGGGCGTCCGGCCGCAACGGCGGGTGGATGAGCGCAGAGCCGGCCGGCCAGTTCCGGCGTTACGCCGCAAGCCGTGGCGCCGACGCCGCGCGGGCGCTGCAGACCGAGATGTTCGGCGCGGTGCGCGAGTCCGTCGAGGTCGCTCGCCAGGAGGGGTTCGGTGAGAGCGTCGCCGAGAACGGGCTCATTCACGTCGCCACCTCGAAGCCGCAGCTGTCGCGCGCCCGCGCACACCTGCGCGCGATGCGGCAGCAGGGCTGGGGCGATGAGGATGCCTCCGAGCTTTCGGCCGACGAGGTCGGCTCGCGGGTGGCGGTCGAGGGGGCGCTGGGCGGATACGCCACGCCGCACTGCGCGCGCGTGCACCCCGCGAAGTATACGTTCGGGCTCGCGGCGGCCGTCGAGCGCCTGGGCGTGACCATCTACGAGCAGACCCGGGCCACCGCGATCGAGCCGTACCGGGTGACCACCGATCGCGGCACCGTGACCGCGCGCATCGTGGTGCGGGCGCTGGAGGGGTACACGCTCAGCCTTCCCGGCCTTGCCCGCAAGCTCCTGCCGATGAACAGCAGCATGGTGGTCACCACACCGCTGACGCCCGAGCAGCGGGATGCCGTGGGCTGGCGTGGGGGCGAGCTGGTCGGCGACATGGCGCACAGCTTCAGCTACATGCAGATCACCGCCGACGACCGCGTCGCCATCGGCGGGCGCGGAGTCCCGTACAACTTCCATTCCGGGTTCGACCGCAACGGCCGGACCGCGGAGTTCGCCGTCGACCTGATCCGGGCGCGGCTGGCCGAGCTGTTCCCGGCGCTGGAAGGCATCGAGCTCGAGCAGACGTGGAGCGGCGTGCTGGGCGTGCCGCGGGACTGGTGCGCCGCGGTGAATTACGACCCGGAGTCCGGGATGGCATCCGCCGGCGGGTACACCGGGCACGGCCTGAGCGGCACGAACCTCGCGGCCCGCACGCTGCGCGACCTGATCCTCGGCGAGGACACGCCGCTGGCGCGGCTTCCATGGGTGGGCCGGACGGCCCGCAACTGGGAGGTCGAGCCGCTGCGCTGGTTCGGCGCGACCGCGCTCTATGCGGCGTACCGCTACGCCGATCGGCGCGAGTACGCGGCGGACGACGGCAAGACGAGCGTCGTCGCCACAATCGCCGACACCATCAGCGGGAGGTAGGGGATGGATATCGTCGTTCGGCATGTCGAGGCGTCGGACGCGGACCAGTGGGCCGCGCTCTACGCCGGGTACCGCGCGTTCTACCGGTTGGCGCCGGATGCCTCGGCCGTCTCGACGACGTGGTCGTGGATCATCGACGGGCGGTGGGACCTGGAGGGGTTGGTCGCCGTCGACGGCGATCACCTGGTCGGTCTCGCGAATCTCCGGTGGTTCGCCCGGCCGTCGATGGGTCGGGTCGGCCTGTATCTGGACGACCTGTTCACGGCGCTGCCTGCCCGGGGGAGCGGCGTGGGCGGGGCGCTGCTGCGGGAGGCGGCGCGGCTGGCCGCGGACCGCGACGCGCAGGTGGTGCGGTGGATCACTGCGGAGGACAACGCCACCGCGCGGCGCCTTTACGACGGGGTCGCTGCGGCCACGGACTGGGTTACGTACGACATGGTGCCGGCGTCAGGGATGCCGCTGTCTTGATGGCGGCATGGTCTCCGAGCCGGAAATCGGCGACGGATTGCCCGAGGGAACGTAGTCCTCTAGTATTCGCCCGGCGGCGATCATGGCGGACGCAGGATTGGGTCACCGAGCAAGCGCGCGTCTGCCTGCGTTTGTGGCTGGATGTCAAGGCGGCAAACCCACGATCGAGATGGCGAAGCTTTTCCGACGTCGTTCGAGTGCTTCGCGACGAGACCGCACTTTGCCACTGACCGAAAGTCAACTGTGGTGGTGATGGACCACGTTTTCGATGTGCACCCTGGCCGCGCCACCCGAGCGTTGATTCACGGAAGTTGTGTCGGTTGGCGCCCCGAGGCTTCGGCGCGTCCTCGAAGACTTGGGCGTGGCAACCCCTCATTGAACGGTTGGGTGCCACGATGAGAGCTGTGGCTGTCACGGTGATCGACTGGTTCGGGTACAGGTCGGGGGATCGAAGCCCAGACGCTGAGGCCGCGGCAAGGTTGGAATACTGCCCATTCATCAACGATCGATGTGAGAAGATCTTCCGCGACGGGCTCGTGTCCGGAGTCTGCTCATTGAAGCAATCGACGCGCGATGCTGTGGTCTGTTGCCCCAATCGCCTGTATGGAGACGGTTACCGGATCCTCCGCGATATTGCGGAAATCGCCTTTGGCCCTGGGTGGGAGTTAGTTGCGGGCCCGAGCGCGCAGCGGGAGGCAACCAGGAGGGGGGCCCCTGTTGTAGGCGTATTCGGGAAACGGTGGGGTGGTGAATTGCACCTTCCGCAGCGCAATGGTGTTGGCTCATATTTCGTCGACTGGATTCTCGCCCTTGTCACGCCGGCGGGTCTCGATCGCTTTGTTGCGATCGAGGTACAGACGATTGATACCACAGGAAACTATAGGGACTCAATCGATGCACTACGGGAGGGTCGACAAGTCATCGAGAGTGGAGCGGCATTTAACTGGGAGAATGTCAATAAGCGGATACTGCCACAGGTAATTTATAAGGGAAACGTTCTGCAGCGCGAGCGCAAGTGTTTGGGGGGACTGTTCTTCGTGACGCCTAAGCCCATATACGAACGCATAATGAATCGTCTTATAGGTAACGGGCAGCAGCTGCCGCCATATCCGCTTGGACCCGGTGCAGTCACGTTCCTCTCGTATGATCCGGATTGGGTGAACGGGCAAGCTGGTCAGCCAGCGCCGCTCGTCCAGACCGGGCGCCTAACCACCAGTGTGGTCCAGATCGCCCAGGCCTTCATAGGAGTGACCAACCTCCCACCGATGGGTGCGTATGAGTCCGCGATCTATGCGGCGTTGCAATGATCGACAGCGTCGTAGGGTGGCTCTAGGCTCGATGCATGCGGTACGTCTCTCTCTTCAGCGGTGGTGGCGGCCTCGACCTCGGGTTTGAACGCGCGGGCTGGGAGCCTGTCGTCTGTGTGGACAACGACCCCGTCGCGTGCCAGACTCTCAGCCTCAACCGCCCCAAGTGGCACGTCGTCTGCGACGACATCCGCAACTTCGATGCGAGACCGTTCGAGGGTACCGATGTCGTTATTGGGGGGCCGCCGTGTCAGGGCTTCAGTACCGCGGGCAAGGGGGACCCCGCAGATCCGCGCAATTTCTTGTGGCGGGAGTACATGCGAGTTGTCAGTGAGGTTAGACCCCGGGCCCTCGTCCTTGAGAACGTGAGTGCGTTGACTCATCGTCGTAACGGAGATCACCTAAGTGGGATCATGCAGGAACTGGAGAAACAAGGCTATACGTTTGCCTACGGCGTCTTGAACGCTGCTGACTATGGCGTGCCTCAGGCGCGCCGTCGCCTAATCGTTATCGGCGTGTTGGATGGTGTTGCTTCGTTGCCGCAGCCGACCACTGCTGGTGCTTGGCCGACTGTCTGGGATGCGATCGGTGACTTGGCGGGGCTCCCAGACGACCCAGACTTCAGCCACGTTGCAAATAGGCATGCAGCGCACGTCGTTGACCGCTGGCGTCACCTTGGTCCCGGAGAGACGGATCCTAACTATCGTCGTGCGCGCCTCGATCCTAACCGCCCGTCACTGACGATTCGCGCGGGCGGAGGTTACGGGCCGAGCGGGAACCACCTCGCGGGGTTTCATCCTCCGATTCATCCGACCCTTCCTCGCCAGTTGACTGTCCGCGAGGCGGCTCGTCTTCAGTCATTCCCTGACGATTGGATGCTCTGCGGGCCAAAGACGATTCAGGGTCGTCAGATTGGCAACGCGGTCCCGGTAAACCTCGGCGAGGCCATAGGATTGCATCTCGCCGCTTTGCTGGAATCGCAGCACGCCCATGAGACCGTACTTGCCTGACAGCTCACCTAGTCCTGACCTGGCTATCGGTTTGCGAAGCCCGGTCGCCGAAGTCAAGTACCGCTGCGATTGAGTCCGCCACTTCTGCCGGATCCTCATGCTCCCAGAACCGGAGCACGGTCCATCCGGCAGCTCGCAGTAACTCATTTGTCTCTTGATCTCGGTCGCGATTTCGCTGAATCTTCGGTCCCCAGTACTCGACGTGGGAGCGGGGCATCGCGAGGTGAGTGGGACAGCCATGCCAGAAGCATCCGTCGATGAAGACTGCCACGCGTCGACGTGTGAAGACCACGTCTGCTGTTCGCCGGAGGGTCCGGTCAGGCCGGAAATTGGTGCGGTAACGCAGGCCGCGCGCGTGTAGCAGAGACCGGACTGCCAGCTCGGGGGCAGTGTCCCTTGAACGGTTCGCAATCATGGTTCGGCGTGCCCGTTCGCTCGTCGCCCACGAGTTCGTCACACTGACAGAGTACGTTAGAGATCTGGCGAGCCCAACCTCCTGGAGGCTCCAGAGCTGGGGTAACGTCTTCGGAGTCTCGGTTCCCCGCCCGTCCTTCGCTGTGGCATAGGACGAAGGCGGATACACGAAGTTTGCCCTCGGCGCCGAGTGAGGCGCATCGAGGCCCGTTGGCATCTTCGCGGGGCGCTCGGCTATTCGGCGACACTGCTGCCGCTAGCCACGGCTCTGGCTGTCGCCTCTACCAGTGAGATCGCCCGGCTGATCAGGGAGAAGCTCATGCGCCCATAGAATCGGTGCGAGGATAGTCCCGATCACGAAGCGGAAGCCGAGTCAGTCAAAGGAGCGCATGGACGAGTTGACTCGCTGGTTTACCGAGATGTCGCTCAACCTTATTCTCGGCATTGCTACTCTCGCGGCGTTGTGGGTTGCGCTGGTTCAGGTGAGGCACGCGCGATCGGAATCAGCAGCCGCCAAGATCGCAATTTCCCGTGAACGCCGCCTCACATTCGAATTGAGTCTTCTTTCGGATATCTACGAGCAGTGGAGTATGACGGACACTGCCCACTTGGCAGGGTACATCAACGCCCTGATTACCAATCAAGATGACGATAGGGATATTCCGCTTCTTCGTGTCGCGACGGGTGCGAAGTCACCATACCTGGATAGTTCCTTGCTCGACCAATATCCTCGAGACTCGGTGGCGTTCAAAATCCAGACCAGGTCAGAACTCGACGCAGCGATTCAGCGACGATTGGAGCGTGAAGGATGACCCAATCCGATTCGGAATTGGACGCCCATGTAAATGAAAATTGGGGTAACGCCGAACGACTGCTGGAGTACTTGGGTGATCGGCGACTATTGACCGAAGATCATGCTCGTGAAGATCCGGCATTCTGTGTGGAATCGGCCATTGCGATCCGTTCGACGATGGGTGTCCTGATGGGAGCGTCGACTGTGGGTCCTTTGAAGACGGCCCTTCGCGACATCCAGCGCTTCTGTCGTGAGTTCGTCAGCGCAGCTGGGCCGCACGGAGCGCACTTCCAGCAGGATTCAATTTCGTTCGCGACAAATCTTGTCGCGCTACGAATAGGCGTCGCGAGACAGGTTTACGAAGTCATAACACTCTTCAAGATTCATCCCAACCGAGAGATAAGTCTTCTCCTGCAGTTAATCGATTCCGACCGCCGCAGTCCGTAGCCCGCCGTTCGAACTCCGGTGGTAACCCGCAGCGATGGCGACTCGGATCTGGGGCGGCGAAACTCTGATGCCTCGTCGCTTCCGGTGAATGAGCAGAAGTGACTGTCCGTGGCTGAGACCCAGGGTGGTACTTGTAGTCGTAGTAGCGCGGCGGCTTCCGTGGGATGTGAGAGACGGCGCACTCGGCGATACCAGCGGGACGGCCACGAGCCTTAGCCGGCTGGTCCAGCTCTACATTAGGAGACAATTTGCGCACCGGTCTCACGCCTCACCCCGCAACGCGGCCGCTTGCCCCGCAGCACCCGCTGCTGCGCCGCATCGTGCACAGCGCCGCCGCCGTGAGAAGTTCGGCCCGCGCCTCGTCGACCCGCCTCAGCTGCGCGAGCAGCTCGCCGCGCACGCTCGGCACCAGGTGCGAGCCGCGCAGCGCACCCGACTCTTCGAGCTCGTCCACGATCGCCAGCGCCTCGCCCGGGCCCTGCGTCATCGACACCGCCACCGCCCGGTTCAGGTCCACGACCGGGTTCGGCGCCACCCGTCCGAGCACTTCGTACAGCGTGACGATCCGCGCCCAGTCCGTCTGAGCGACGCTCGCCGCCACGGCGTGGCACTGGGCGATCGCCGCCTGCAGCGCGTACGGGCCACGACCCGTGCCCCGCGCCGCAGCTGCGGCATCCGCCCGCTGCAGCAGCCCGATCGCACGCTGGATCTGCCCGCGGTCCCACCGCGACCGATCCTGATCGGCCAGCAGCACCGGCATCCCCGATCCGTCGACACGCGCCGCGAACCGCGAGCGCTGGAACTCCATGAGTACGAGCAGCCCCAGCGGCTCCGCTCCCGCGGCAGCAGGCCCGCCACGAGTAGACCGGGAATGCGGTTTCGAATGCGCGTCCGCTCAGCGTCCCGCGTCATACCCGAGCAGATCAGCGGCGACGCGGCGATCGCGCTTGTCAGTCACCCGTAGCGTGCGCATAATGACCGCGCTGTACAGTTTGCGTCGAGCGAGGTCGCTGCCGACTTCTCCCTTATGACCGGCGCGTCTCAGCCGCGAGCCAGCGGCGAGTAGAACGTGAGCCCGTTGCCCTGGCTGTCGTACCCGACCGCACGGCGTTCGTGCGCATCGTTGTACGGGCCCTTGGCGATCCCGCCGCCGTTGTCGTCGAGCGCCTTGGCATCGGCATCCACGTCATCGGTCTTGATGCCGACGACCACCTGACCCGGGATCGGGTGGTCGAGAGCGGTTGCCAGTGCGAGCGTGATCGTTCCGCCGTCGAGTGCCGCGAAGTGATTGCCGTCGCGGAACTTCAGCGGGAAGCCGAGTGTCTCGGTGTAGAACCGGATCGATTCGTCGAGATCCTCGGTCGAGAGGACGATCATCTTCACTTGGCGGTCGGTCATGACGACTCCTTCGGCCACGTGGTGCTCCCGACGCTACTCGTCGCCAAAGGTGCCCCGCCGCTGTCCGCATCATGAAGTGCACTCGGTCTCTCGGCCGAATACGCTGTGGCCGTGCACCAACCGTCAGACAAGGGCCCGTTCTACCACGGCACGAAAGCCGACCTTGAGGAGGGCGACGTCCTCTCCGCCGGATTCCGGTCGAACTATCGCCCGGACGTGGTGATGAACCACATCTACTTCACCGCGCTGCCCGATGGTGCGGGCCTCGCCGCGGAGCTCGCGCCGGGCGATGCTGCGCCTCGCGTCTACATCGTCGAGCCGACCGGGCCGTTCGAGGACGACCCGAACGTGACGGACAAGAAGTTCCCCGGCAATCCCACGCGCTCCTATCGCAGCTGCGACCCGCTCCGCGTGGTGGGCGAAGTCACCGACTGGACGCGGCTGACGCCCGAGGCGCTGCAGATGTGGAGCGATCGGCTGGCGGCGATTCGAGAAGACGTGCGGGGCGAGATCATCAACTGATTGACCGCGGACGAGCCGCTGTGCCCCTCACTCCATGGGCATCACGAGCGAGATCCGCTGCGCGGCGTCTTGTAGCGCCGGCAGCCATCGGTGCAGAGTGTCGACCGTCGCGCGGAATGCCGGCGCGGCAATCGAGATCGCCGCGCGGGCAAGGGGAACCGGGTCACGCATCACGGGCGCCGCGATCGCCCGGATGCCCACTTCATGCTCTTCGTCGGCGATGGCCCAGCCCTGCTGGGCGACTTTCGTCAGTTCGCGACGGAACTCTGCCCGGTCCGTGATGCTCTTCGCCGTGAACGCGGTCAGATCGAGGGTGTCGACGAGGTGGCGTTGGGTCTTCTCGGAGCTCATCGCGACGAGCACCTTGCCCTGGGCGGTGCAATGCAGCGGGCCGAGCGTACCGGGGCTGCCGGTGACGCTGACGGAGTGAGGACCGCGGACATAGTGCACATAGAGCTGATGGCTCCCGCTGAGCACCGCCATCAGCGTCGCCTCGCCGGTCTCCGCCGCCAGCTCCTCGAGAATCGGTCGCGCGACGCCCGTGAGCCCACGCGCCTGGGCCACGGTCTGGCCCAGCACGAACGTCTCGAGCCCCAGCGTGTACCGACGGGTGCGCTTGTCCAGCACGGTGTACCCGCGTTGTGTCAGCGACGTGAGCAGTCGGTAGGCGGTGCTCAACGGCACACCGCACTCTTCTGCGAGCTCAGCTGCCTGTCTGCCCGCGGCATCCACCGACACCGCATGCAGCAGATCAAGCGCCTTGTCTAGCATGTTGCGGTGGCCGCCCAGCGGCTGAGCACCCAGTTCAGTCATAGCTTCATAGCCTCAGAGAACCTTATCCAAGAACGCCTGCGTACGTTTGTGCTGCGGATGCTCCAGCACCTGCGCCGGGGTGCCCTGCTCGACGATGACTCCGTCATCCATGAAGACGACGCGATCGGACACCTCTCGCGCAAACCCCATCTCATGCGTGACGATCACCATGGTCATGCCCGCGAGTGCCAGATCACGCATCACGCCGAGCACTTCACCGATGGTCTCCGGGTCGAGCGCGGATGTCGGCTCGTCGAAGAGCATGAGCTCAGGATCCATTGCCAGCGCTCGTGCGATCGCCACCCGCTGTTGCTGACCGCCCGACAACTGCCGCGGGAACGCGTCCCCGCGCCCTTCGAGTTTGACCCTCGCCAGCAGCCGCTCGGCCTCCGCCTTCGCCTGGGCAGTGCCGATCTTCTTGACCTTGCGTGGCGCCAGCATGATGTTGTTGATCACCCGCAGATGGGGGAACACGTTGAAAGACTGGAACACCATGCCCATCTGCTCCCGCGCCGCACGCAAGTCAGTGCGGGACACTCCGATGTGATGGCCGAGCACCGTTACGGACCCGGAATCGAACGTCTCCAAGCCATTGAGGCAGCGCAGGAGCGTGCTCTTGCCCGAGCCCGACGGGCCGATCACGCAGACGACCTCGTTGCGGCGGACGGCGAAGTCGATCCCCTTCAGCACCTCCACGGAGTTGAAGGCCTTGCGCAGCTCGCGAACCGATATCGCGAACGTGCTGTCGCCCCCGGGTCGGGACACGATCGGCTCGTTCTTCATGCGAGCCTCCTTTCCAAGCGGCGGCCGAGCAGCGCAAGCGGGTACGAGATCACAAAGTAGAGCGCAGCCACGATCAGGAAGACCGTCAGCGGTTCGTTGTTGATCGTGCTCACGATGTGGCCCTCCGAGGTGAGCTCGGTGACGCCGATCACCGAGGCAAGCGACGACGCCTTCACCAGAGAGATGAGGAATCCGATTGCTGACGGCATCGCGATCTTCAGGGCCTGCGGCAGGATCACGTGGCGCATCTTGGTGGGATAGCTCATCGCCAGGATGTCCGCCGCCTCGGACTGGCCCTGCGGAATCGCGAGGATGCTGCCACGGAAGATCTCGCCGACGTAGGCCGCCGCGTAGATCGACAGGCCGATGATCCCCGTCGTGATGGCCGAGAGAGTCAAGGCCGGCAGTACCAGCGGCAGGGCGAAGTACATGAAGAACAGGATGATCAACGGGGGGATGCCGCGGATGACGTTCGTGTAGATGTTGCTGATCCAGCGGGCCACGGCCAGGGGCGAGGTCGCGGCGACACCCAGCAGCAACCCGACGATGCTGCCGATGATCGCCGATGCCACCACCAGGATCACCGTCAGCACCAGCCCGGTAAGCAGAGCGGGTATGACACTGACCAGGTCAGTCATGTGTCCTCACACCTCCCCGGTCACCAACGGAACAGCGTTCGCTCGGCCAGCCGCGATGCCCCCGCCAGGATGGCCGAGACCACGTAATACATAGCGGCCGCGAAGGCGAACAGCTCGATCGTCAGCTGGGTCTGCGACACCAGCTGGTTCACTTCGTTCGTCAGCTCGTTGAGCGATATCACCGACGCGACCGAGGAGAACAGGAACAGGACGATGAACTGGTTGGTCAGCGCCGGCAACACGTTGCGCAGAGCCGGCTTGAGTGACACATGCACGAGCGTCTGCCACCTCGACAGGCCCAGCACCGCCGCCGCCTCGTGCAGGCCGACCGGGACCGATTCCAGCCCGGCGCGGAAGATCTCCGCCGTGTAGGCGGCGTTGTTCAGCGTCAGCCCGAGAAGCGCCGAGGTGAACGGATCCAGGTTGATGCCGAGCTGCCCCAGCCCGAAGAAGAACAGGTACAACTGGACCAGCAGGGGCGTGTTCCGAAAGATCTCGATGTAGATCCTGCTGGCCCAGTTGGCGACCGGATTCCTTCCCGACTTCGCGACCGCGAGCGGTACACCCAGGATGGATCCCGCGATGAAGCCGACCACCGCGATGAGGACGCTCATTCCGAGCGCGCTCAACATCTGCGGCAGGTAGGTGGCGGCGATCGCGAAGTTCATCGTGACGGGTTACGGCTGGTTGGTGATGATCGCCGGCAGATCCTCGTGGAACCACTTCTGATAGAGCTGGGCGTCCTGACCGGAGGCGATGAGGTTGCGGATGAAGTTGTTCAGATAGTTCAGCCAGATCTGCTGATCGGGCAGGACGCCCATGGAGATGAGGTCCGGATCGATCGGCGGGATGTTCAGCGTCGCCAGGTCGGGGTTCTTCGCGGTGATGTCCTTGACGGTCGTCGACTCTTCCATCGCCACATCCGTCTTGCCCGACTTCAGGGCCTGGAGTGCGTCGGCGATGTTGTCGAAACGGACGGGCTTGGCCTTGGGGAAGCTGTTCGTGATGATCGTGTCGTTTGTGCTGCCTCTGGCCACAGCGACGGTCTTGCCGTCCAGATCCTTCAGGCTCGTGATCGGGTTGTTCTTGCGGAACAGCACGCCCGCGCCCTGCGCCTTGTAGGGGATCGTGAACGCGACCTTCTGGGCACGCTCGTTGGTCGCCGTGTACGACGAGATGTTGACGTCTGCCCGCTTGGACTGCATGGCGGAGAGCCGTGCCGTGCCATCGACCGGGACGAGCTGAGGTTTGACGCCGAGAGACTTCGCCAACGCTGCGGCGATGTCCGGCTCGTATCCCACGATCTTGCCGTCTGGCTGCTTCACGCTGCTGGGCGGAAAGTCCGGAAGCACGGCCACGCGCAGAGTGCCGCGTTTCAAGACCTGCTGGAGGGTGTTCGAGGCGCTTGGACCCGCTGCGGCACCGCTGCCGCCGTCTGCCGTGCACGCGGTGAGCGTCAGCGGAACGACGGCGAGGGTCAGCGCGAGCAGTGTGAGTCCGGTCTTATGTCTGATCTTCATCGATGACTCCTTCTCACAATGAGAGAGTGACTGTCACGTCACAAGAAAGAGTTTCCGCCGGTCCGCGCCGCATGTCAACGGGTCAGGATGCTGATCGGTCGATTCGGTTCTGGATCGTGCCGTCACCGCCCAAGGCGCGAAGGTTTCGTTCGATGAGGCGTTCAGCGCCGACCGGCCGACCGCCGGCGGCATGCGGCGTGATGATCAGATTGGGCGCATCCCACAGCGGGTCGGTCGTCGGCAGCGGCTCGGGAGTCGTGACATCCAGCGCCGCGCCGCTGATGGCGCCCGTGCGCAGGGCTGAGATCAGCGCACTCTGGTCGACGACGTCTCCGCGGCCGACACTGACGAAGAGTGCCCGCGTGGGGAGGGCGTCGAAGACGTCGGCGCCGACCACGCCGCGGGTGCTTTCGGTCGCGGGAAGAACGCTGATCAGCACGTCCGTGGCCGGCAGCTCGTCTTGCAGACGGCCGGCTTCGACGACGCCGAATCCGGCGCGTTCACCGGGGTGCCGGGCCACCCCGGTCACGGTCGCGCCGAGCGCGGTGAGGATGGGTGCGAGGGTCTGGGCGATGCTGCCGAATCCCCAGATCAGGATGCGGGCGTCCAGCAGCGTTGTGACCCGGTCGCCCGGGTGCAGCTTCTGGATGCCGCCGAGCTCGCGCGACCAATCGTGGCGCTGCTGATGCTCCAGTGCGGTCGGCAGTCGCCGGACAAGTGCGAGGAGGAGGGCCAGCGTGTGCTCGGCCACGGTCCGGTTGTGCAGGCCCGCCCCGTTCGCGATCACCGTCTCGGGCCGAAAGCCCCGGCGGAGAATCGCCTCGACGCCCGAGGACAAGGACTGCACGAGCTGCAGAGCGCGCAGATTCTCCGCCGCCGAATCAAGATGCCGGGCCGACGGACCCCACGTGGCCAGGGCGTCGGCATCCCAGTGCTGTCGGGGGATCTCCTCTGCGCTGTCGACGACGACCGCATCCCACCCGGCCGGCAGTTGTAAGGAGAGGGAGACCGTGTCGGGCAGGAGAAGCTTCATGGTCTCATGATATGGGAGCTGCTCTCGCAAAATCCGGGCGGGATTCGCCGTGCTGCGGGCCCGTAGCGGTCCCGGCGGTTTCACCTCGCGTCGCGCGATCAACCGTCGGGTGCTCGGAGCGCGGCGGCCTTACCTCTGAGCACTCGCTGCTGCGCCGCATTCGCGCATAGCGCCGCCGCCGTGAGCAGCTCGGCCCGCGCCTCGTCGACCCGGCCGAGCTGTGCGAGCAGCTCGCCGCGCACGCTCGGCACCAGGTGCGACCCGCGCAGCGCACCCGACTCTTCGAGTGCATCCACGATCGGCAGCGCCTCGGCCGGCCCCTGCGCCATCGACACCGCCACCGCTCGGTTCAACTCGACCACCGGGTTCGGCGCCACCCGTCCGAGCACTTCGTACAGCGTGACGATCCGCGCCCAGTCGGTCTCGGCGACGCTCGCCGCCACCGCATGGCACTGCGCGATCGCCGCCTGCAGCGCGTACGGGCCACGACCCGTGCCCCGCGCCGCAGCCGCGGCATCCGCCCTCGCCAGCAGCCCGACCGCCCGCCGGATCTGGCCGCGGTCCCACCGCGACCGATCCTGATCCGCCAGCAGCACCGGCATCCCGGAGCCGTCGACCCGGGCGGCGAACCGCGAGCGCTGGAACTCCATGAGCGCCAGCAGCCCCAGCGGCTCCGGCTCGCGCGGCAGCAGCCCCACCACGACCCGTCCCAGCCGGATCGCCTCGTCGGCCAGATCCGGCCGCACCCACCGATCGCCCGCGGTGGCCGCGTACCCCTCCGTGAACACGAGGTACACGACCCCGAGCACCGCGCCCAGGCGTGCCCTCCACTCGCTCGGATCGGGCGTCTCGAACGGCACCCGCGCGGCGGCCAGCGCCTTCTTCGCCCGGGTGATCCGCGCCTGCACCGTCGGGACGCTCGTCAGCAGCATCCGGGCTATCTCCTCCGTCGACAGCCCCGCGACCACCCGCAGCGTCAGCGCCACCTGCGACTCGCGCGACAGCGTCGGGTGGCACGCGGTGAACACCAGCCGCAGCACGTCGTCGTCGATCGGCTGCCACGCGTCGTCGGACGCCTCATCCAGTGTCCGCGCGATCGCCGCGTACCGCTCGTCCAGCCGCTCCCGCCGCCGCCACGCGTCGATCGCGCGGCGCTTCGCGACCGCGGTCAGCCACGCTCCCGGATTGTCCGGGATGCCGCTGCCCGGCCACGCCGCCAGTGCCTCGAGCACCGCCTCCTGCGTGACATCCTCGGCGAGGCCGAGGTCGCCGGTCATCTTGGCCACGGATGCCGTGATCCGCGGCCCTTCGATGCGCCAGACGGCCTCGAGCCTGCGCCGGGTGTCGTCGCTCATGGCGGGCTCACTCGGTGCCGAGCTGGGCGCGCCACTCCTTCTCCTTCTGCACGTACTCGTTGTCGGCGAACGCGTCGAAGTCGGCGTCCTCGTGCACGCGGCGGACCTCGAGCTTCGCGCCCGGGCCCAGCGGGCAGCGCTTCGCCCACTCGAGCGCCTCGTCGGCCGTCGCGGTCTGGATGATCCAGAACCCGTTGAACATCTCGTGCACCTCGCCGTAGGGGCCGTCGCTGACGACCGGCGGCTGGCTGCCGAAGTCGACCACGAACCCCGGCTCGTCGGCCAGGCCCTCCCCGGCCACCATCACGCCGGCCTTGATCATGGACTCGTTGTACGCGCCCATCGCGTTCAGCATTTCGTTGAAGTCGATCTGCTTGGACGCCTCGACCGCCTCGGCCGTGGCCCGCATGATCAGCATGTGCTTCATCTCGATACTCCCTGGTCGGTGGGGATCCATCATCCCCTCTCACTATCGCGTCGAACGGGCGGAAGCGGAATCGACATGACGTGCGACCTTTTTCGAGGCGGACACAGGCGGGCGCGACCGATCGAGGGCACGCAAGGGTGACGCGCGTAGTACCTATACTCGCAAGCCGCGTCTTCAGAGGTAATGGACCACATGATCGCGGGTAGCGTCAGCAGGCCGCAAACGTCGTGGCGTTCCACCCCTGCGGACGTGCACGACGGTATCCTCCTGACGTCGAGTCGTCCCGGGGGAAACATGGAATTTCAGGATCGTGTCGCTGCGCTCGCGACGAAGGTGGCCAATCAGGCATCCGCGATCGGCACGGAAGAGGCGACGAAGAATGCCTTTGTCATGCCGTTCATCTCCACGATTCTCGGGTACGACGTCTTCGACCCGCTCGAGGTCGTTCCGGAGTTCACCGCCGACGTCGGCGTCAAGAAGGGCGAGAAGGTCGACTACGCCATCATGCGGGATGGCGAAGTGCAGATCCTGATCGAGTGCAAGGCGTCGACCGGCGTACCCCGGATCGAGCACGCTTCACAGCTGTTCCGCTATTTCGCAACGACGAATGCGCGCATAGCGGCGCTGACCAACGGAGTCGTCTGGCAGTTCTTCACCGACCTCGATGCGCCGAACCTCATGGACGCCAAGCCGTTCCTCGTCCTGGATCTGCTCGACATCGACGAGACGCTGATCCCCGAAGTGCAGAAGCTGAGCAAGGGAAGCTTCGACCTCGACTCCATCATCAGCGCCGCAGAGGAACTGAAGTATGTCGGAGCGCTCAAGCGTGAGATCGCTTCCCAGTTCCGGGAACCGACCGACGAGTGGATCAAGTTCTTCACGCAACGCGTATACGACGGTTCGTACACTGCTCGTGTCCGCGAGCAGTTCACGGCACTGGTGACGAAGGCGACCCGCCAGTTCCTTACCGAGAGCGTAAACGCCCGGCTCAAGACCGCTCTGGGGGCCGGCATCAGTATTCCCGGGGATGGTGACGGGCAGGATGTCACGAGCCACCCGGTCGTGGCGAAAGACCTGAATCGTGACACGGAGATCGAGACCACGCTCGATGAACTCGAGGGGTACCAGATCGTCAAGGCGATCGCGTGTCGTGAGGTCAAGCCGCATCGGATCACCCAGCGGGATGCGAAGAGCTACTTCGCGGTGCTCCTCGACGACAACAACCGGAAGCCGATCGCCCGCCTTCACTTCAACGGCCGGCAGAAGTACCTCGGGCTGATGGACGCCGAGAAGACAGAGACGCGGCATCCGATCGACACACTTGACGAGATCTATCTGCACGTGGAGGAGATTCGCGAGGCCGTGCTCCGCTACGCCTGACCCGGCCCGAAGGGGGGCGCACTGCGCCCTGCTCTGTGCCCGAACCCACCCCGTGCTGCCGAGCCCACCCGCTATATCCGGTGGGTTCGGCAATGACGGGTGGGTTCGGCGCGCCGCGAGGGGCGCGGGATGTCGCCGCTCGCGCGCTGACGCGGCGGCGGAGTGGACGCGATTCCACGTCCCGTAGGTGTCCGGTGTGGGATGTCGCCCACTCTGCGGGGCTTGACACTCGCATCCCGTGGCGGCTACCGTGATGGAAACGGTTCCATGGAATCGATTCCATTGCAGGACTCCCGCCCGCACGAAGAGGTGAAGATGCCGACGACGCCGTCCGAGCGCCGCCATGCGGTCACGATCGAAGAGGTCGCCGCGCGCGCGGGGGTCTCCAAGGCCACGGCATCCCGCGTGCTGTCCGGGCATCCCGCGACCTCCGAGCAGTCCCGCGCCCGCGTCACCGCGGCCGCCCGCGAGCTGGACTTCCAGCCGAACGCGCAGGCCCGGTCGCTGCGCTCCGCGCGCACCGGCACCATGGGAGTGCTCATCCCCGACGTCCGCAACATGTTCTTCGCCGAGCTCGTGCACGGCGTCGAGCAGGAGGCCCTGGCCCGCGGCTACGTGAACGTACTCGGCAACGCCGACGAGAGCGTGTCGCAGCAGGACGCGTTCCTCGAGGCGCTCATGCGCCAGCGCGTCGACGGCGTCATCATCGCCCCCATCGGCGACGGCAGCGGCGCCATCACCCGGCTGCTGAGCCGGCGCATCCCCGTCGTCTTCGTCGACCGGGTCCTCCCCGGCGTCGGCGGCGCGGTCCCCGCGATCACCACCGACAGCGCCCAGGGCCTTGGCGAGGCCATCGCACACCTGCGCGCGCACGGGCACCGCCGGATCGGGTTCATCGCCGGTCCGCAGGCCACCTCGACCGGCCGCGAGCGGCTCGAGCTGTTCCGCCGCCTGATGGCCGAGAACGCGTTACCGCTGCGCGAGGACCACATCGTCATCGGCGACTTCCAGCCCGCCAGCGGCGCGCGGGGCATCGACATCCTCCTCGGCACCGCCGAGGCGCCCACCGCGATCATCACCGCCGACAGCCCGATGACGGCCGGCGCGGTCTCGCGCCTGCACGAGCGCGGGATGCGCCCCGGCCACGACATCGACCTGGTCGCGTTCGACGACATCGACTGGTTCGCGCTGCTCGACCCGCCGCTGAGCGTCATCGCGCACTCGGCGCCCGAGATGGGCCGCCGCGCCGTGCAGGCGCTGTGCGATGTGATCGAGGGCCGCACCCCCGACTCGCACGTCCTGCCCAGCACGTTCATCGCCCGCGGCCCGCTCGCCGAGGCCCCCACCGGGAAGGCGCACTGATGGCCGAGCTCCCGACGCCGGTGGTCTCGGTCCGGTCGGTGAGCAAGTCGTTCGGCCCGGTGACCGTGGTGCGGGATGTCTCCTTCGACCTGCACGCCGGGAAGGTGCAGGTGCTGCTGGGCGAGAACGGCGCCGGCAAGTCCACCATCATCAAGATGATCGCCGGGGTGCACGAACCCGACAGCGGGCAGATCCTGCTGGACGGCGTGCCCGTGCGCATCCCGCACGCCCGCGCCGCCGAGGCGCTCGGGATCGCGACGATCCACCAGGAGCTGAACCTGGTCCCCTCGCTCAGCGTCGCCGAGAACGTCCTGCTCGGCCGCACCCCCGAGCGGCTCGGCATGGTCGACCGGCGCGAGCTGCGTCGCCGCGCCCAGGCCGCGCTCGACAAGATCGGGCTCACCGTCGACCCGGCCACCCCCGTCTCCGATCTCGGCATCGCCCAGCAGCAGCTCGTCGAGATCGCCAAGGCGCTCAGCGTCGACGCGCGCGTCCTCATCCTCGACGAGCCGACCGCGGCGCTGACCAAGCACGAGACCGCGCAGCTGTTCCGCGTCATCGGCGACCTGCGCGCGCACGGCGTGGCCATGCTGTTCATCAGCCACCACCTCGAGGAGATCGCGCAGATCGGCGACAGCGTCGTCGTCCTCCGGGACGGCGAGCGGGTCGCCGAGGTGCCCGGGTCGACCCCCGAACCCGAGCTCGTGCACCTCATGGTCGGCCGTGACATCGGCGACCAGTTCCCACGTCGTCGCCCCGACCTCACCGCCGCCGCCCCGCTGCTGCAGGTCGAGGGCCTGTCCGCCGCAGGCCGGTTCACGGACGTCGACCTCACCGTGCACGCCGGCGAGATCGTCGGCATCGCGGGCCTGGTCGGCGCCGGACGCACCGAGCTGCTGCGCGCGATCGCCGGGATCGACGCGTACGACGCCGGCGCCGTGACCGTCGACGGCCGGACTCTGAAGCCCCGACGCATCCGGACCGCGATCCGGTCCGGCATCGGCCACGTGCCGGAGGACCGCAAGCGCCAGGGGCTCGTGCTGCAGGCCTCCGTCAACGACAACCTCGGCTTCGCCACGCTCGCCTCCACTGCCCGCGCCGGACTCGTCGACTTCGCCGGGCAGCGCCGCCGCGCCGCCGCGGTCGCCGAGAAGCTGCGCGTGCGCATGCACGACATCGGCCAGGACGTGGCATCCCTGTCCGGCGGCAACCAGCAGAAGGTCGTGTTCGGCCGTTGGATCATGGCCGGCTCGCGCGTGCTGCTGCTGGACGAGCCTACCCGCGGGGTGGATGTCGGCGCGAAGGTCGAGATCTACGAGCTGATGAACGCCATCACCGACGCCGGCGGCGCGGTGCTCATGGTGTCCAGCGAGCTGCCCGAAGTCCTCGGGATGAGCGATCGCATCCTCGTGATGCGCGGCGGTCGCATCCGCGGGCAGTTCTCCGCCGGCGAGGCGACGGAGGACACGATCATGGATCTCGCCGCGCGCGGCGGGGACGAGCGAAGGACGATGCAATGACAACCGCAACGGCGACCAAGCGCTCCACCGGCCGGTTCAGCACGAAGAAGTTCCTCGCCGAGAACGGCGCCCTCGTGGGCCTGGTCGTGCTCAGCCTGCTGCTGTTCATCGCCACCCCCGCGTTCTTGACCGGGCAGAACATCCTGAACATCGGCATCCAGGCCTCCACCGTCGCGATCCTCGCGTTCGGCTCGACGTTCGCGATCGTCGCGGCCGGCATCGACCTGTCCGTCGGCTCGGTCGCGGCCCTGGGCGCGATGGCGTCGGCGTGGATGTTCGCCGACGCGCACTTGCCGGGCTGGCTCGCCCTGATCGCGGGCCTTGCCACCGGGCTCGTCGTCGGCGCCGTGAACGGCATGGCGAACGCGTACGGCAAGCTGCCCTCGTTCATCGCGACGCTGGCCATGTTGAGCGTCGCGCGCGGGCTGACGCTGGTCATCTCCGACGGCATCCCGATCAAGACCCCGCCGATCGTCTCGTTCCTCGGCGGCAGCATCGGCCCGGTGCCGGTGCCGATTCTCGTGCTGATCCTGGCGGCGCTGGTCGCCTCGTTCATCCTGAACCGCACCGTGATCGGCCGCAGCATGTACGCGGTGGGCGGCAACGCCGAAGCCGCCGAGCTGTCCGGCATCAACGTGCGCCGCGTCCGGGTGATCGTGTTCGCCCTGTCCGGCCTGTTCGCCGCGGTGGCGGGGCTGCTGCTGGCCGGCCGGCTGGATTCCGCCCAGCCGCAGGCCGCCGTCGGCTACGAACTGGATGCCATCGCCGCCGTCGTGATCGGCGGAGCGTCGCTGATGGGCGGCTACGGCAAGATCTCCGGCACGTTCATCGGCGCGCTCGTGCTCGTCGTCATCCGCAACGGCCTGAACCTGCTGAATGTCAGCTCGTTCTGGCAGCAGGTCGTGATCGGCATCGTGATCGCCCTCGCCGTCGGATTCGACGTCATCCGCCGCAAGACCCGCAGCAGCTGACCGCCGCGTACGACTCGCGCATGCTGAGCGCCGCGCACCCTGTATCACCCAACAAATCCGAGAAGAGAGTTCCCATGAAGTCCGTGACCAAGATCACCCTGGCCAGCCTGTCCACCGCGCTGCTGGTGGTCGGTCTGTCCGCCTGCAACCGCGGCCCGTCCACTGACAGCGCCGCCGCTCCCACGCAGAAGATCACGCTGTCTCTGTCGACGCTGAACAACCCGTTCTTCGTCGAGGTGCGCGACGGCGCGAAGGCCGAGGCGCAGAAGCTCGGCGTGCAGCTGGACATCCTCGACGCGCAGAACGACTCCGCGACCCAGGCCAACCAGCTGCAGACCGCCGCCACGAACGGCTCGAAGGCCGTCATCATCAACGCCGTGGACTCGGATGCCGCCGGCCCCGCCGTCACCGCGCTGAACAAGGCCGACATCCCCGTCGTCGCCGTCGACCGCACCGTCAACAACGCGAAGCTCGCCTCGTTCATCGCCAGCGACAACGTCGCCGGGGGCACGCAGGCCGCGCAGCTGCTGGCCGAGGCGATCGGGCAGAAGGGCAAGATCCTCGTGCTGCAGGGCGTCGTGGGCACTTCGGCCAGCCGCGACCGCGGCCAGGGCTTCACCGAGGGCCTGAAGGCGTTCGCCGGGATCTCGGTGGTCGGCAAGCAGACCGCCAACTTCGACCGCGCCACCGCGCTGAACGTCACGACGAACCTGCTGCAGGCGCACCCCGACATCGTCGGCATCTTCGCCGAGAACGACGAGATGGCGCTCGGCGCGATCCAGGCCCTCGGCGACCGCGCCGGCAAGGACGTCAAGGTGGTCGCGTTCGACGGCACCGACGACGGGCTGAAGGCCATCAAGGCCGGCACCATGGTGGGCACGATCGCCCAGCAGCCCGGTGAGCTCGGCAAGCTCGCCGTCGACCAGGCCGTGAACGCGCTGACGGGCAAGAGCGTCGAGGCGACCGTCCCGGTCAAGGTGGTCTCGGTCACGGCGAAGAACGTCGACGAGTTCCTGAAGTGACATCCGCTCACGCGGACAGTGCCGTACCGGCGGGGGATGCCCCCGCCGGTACGGCCGGGGGCGGTGGCGGCGGCTCGCGCTCGGCTGGCGTCACCGTCGTCGGCTCGATCAACGTCGACGAGATCGTCGTCGTGCCGCGGCATCCCGAGCCCGGGGAGACGCTGTTGGCGACCTCGTCGGCGCTCGCGCCCGGCGGGAAGGGCGCGAACCAGGCCGTCGCCGCCGCGCGGCTGGGCGCGGACGTGCACATGGTGGGCGCCCTCGGCGACGACGACCGTGCCGCCGTCGCGCTGAGCCTGCTCGCCGACGCCGGCGTCGACCTCGCGGGCGTGTCCCGCGCCGACGCGCCCACCGGCATCGCCCGGATCACCGTGGACGCCGGCGGTGAGAACACGATCATCGTGATTCCCGGCGCGAACGCGCGCGTCGATGCGGCTTTCGTCGCCGCGCACGAGCAGGCGATCGCCGCGGCGGCCGTCGTGGTGCTGCAGGGCGAGATCCCCGCCACCGGATCCGCGCGCGCAGCCGAGCTGGCGACCGGCCGGGTGCTGCTGAACCTCGCGCCCGTGGTCGAGATGCCCGACGCCGTGCTGCGTACCGCCGACCCGCTCGTGGTCAACGTGCACGAGGCGCGGCTGCTGCTGACGGCGTGGGGCGATGACGGGGGCGATCCCGACGACGGAGAGGCTGCCGGGCGGCTGCGCCGGCACGGGATCCGCTCGGTCGTGCTCACTCGGGGCGAGCACGGGGCGGTGTGTGTGGATGCCGCGGGCGTGACATCCATCTCGTCACCGCGCGTCGCGGCGGTCGACACATCGGGCGCTGGCGATGCCTTCGTGGGGGCGCTCGCGGCGCGACTGGCCGCGGGCGACGACCTGCGCACGGCGGCGGCTTTCGCCGTGCGGGTCGGCGCGTTCGCGGTGCGCGGCGCCGGGACACAGCCGTCGTATCCGTGGGCGGGCGACGCTTTGCCGGAGTCTGGCGAGGCCGCGCAATGAGGAAGCACGGCATCCTCAATGCCGAGCTGGCCGCGGCGGTGTGCAGGCTGGGCCACACCGACACGGTCGTCGTCGCCGATTGCGGACTCCCTCGCCCGGCCGGCGTGCCGGTCGTCGACCTCGCCGTCGTGTTCGGCGTGCCGCGATTCGTCGACGTGCTCGATGCGCTGATCGCCGAGTGCGCGTTCGAGGGCTGCACCGCGGCATCCGAGTCCCGCGGCTCCGCCGTCGAGGACGTCGTGCTCGCGCGGTTCTCGGATGCCGCGTTCGTGCCGCACGAAGAGCTCAAACAACTCTCGTCCACGGCCACGCTCATCGTGCGCACTGGGGAGGCGACCCCGTTCGCGAACGTGGTGCTGCGCTGCGGCGTCCCGTTCTGAGGGTCGTTCGGTGGGTGTGGCGCAGCCACGTGCAGTGGCTCGCGCGGCACGACTTGGCATCCGCGCCACGGAAAGACGGACGCGGCGTGCCGCCCTGCTGTCGCGCTACACGTTTCTGCATTCGCGCCAGTGGATGAGTAGCGCGGACGCGGAACCGTGTAGCGCGACGGCCACCGCGGGCTCGTGATCGGTGTGCAGGCAGCCGCTGGCGCGACTGACGCTGATGGGGTGCAGCGTTGGTTCGGCACGCCCGACGGCGGGGGTCGATGGACTCGCGCTGCACTTTTCCGTGTCCGCGCCACGGAAAGACTGGCGCGGATGTCGAATCGTGCAGCGCGACGGTGATGGCCGGCCCGCGGCCTGCTCCGATTTTCCCGGTACAATCGGGGATAATCTTGCGCCGCCCTGCCGCGCCCGTCCGCGCGGTACCGACCCGAACGCATGAGGTGACAGATATGCTCCGTGACGATGCGCGGCGCACCCGCGCCACCGTCCTCCGCTCGGTGTGGCAGCTGATGAGCGACACCGGCACCGCGAAGATCAGCGTGGACGACATCGCCGGCCGCGCCGGGGTGAGCCCCGCCAGCGTCTACCGGCATTTTGGCAGCAAGCAGGCGCTCATCGACGAGGTCTCGGTCGACCGCTGGCGCCGCGCCGCGTCGTGGGCCGCCGGGTCCGGCAAGCCCGAGCGCGCCCTCGCCGACATCGTCACCACGCTCGACCGCTTCTCGCTCATGGTCACCGACGACGCCGAGTTCATCGCCGCCGCCGGCGTGGATGTCGGCCAGACGCCGGCCGCGATCCTTCCGGTCCGGCAGGAGTTCACGCAGCGCTTCCAGGCGCTGTGGGCCACCGCGTCCGCCGCCGGCCACGTCGTGCCGTGGGCCGAGCCGATGGACATCATGGACCTCGTCGGCGGCATCCGCGACAAGGGCCGCCGCATCCCGAAGATCATGACCGTGATCAACGGGTTCTGCGCCCCCCGTATCGACGCCCAACACCTCGCGCACGCCGTCCTCACCCGCTGACGCACGACCCCAGCCGCGCAACTGCGAGGAACCGGCCGCATTCCTCTCATTTCGCCGTCGACGCGCTCGCCGTTTTCGTACGGTGTGCGCATGGCGCATCCCGACACCCACCCGCTCGACGCGGGACTTCACGTCCTGAGCACCAGACTGCGCACCGGTGAGCTGACCGCGGCCGACCTCGCCCAGGCGATGCTCGACCGCATCGCCGACCGCAACGGCGGCGCCCCCTCGTACGACGGCGCCCCCGACGCCGTCAACGCGTGGGCGCACCTCGACCCGGACGCCACGCTGCGGCAGGCCGCGGCCGCCGACCGTCGGATCGCCGCGGGCGACGCGTCGCCGCTGTGCGGCATCCCGATCGGCGTGAAGGACCTCTTCGCCGTCGCCGGCCAGCCGCTGACCGCCTCCAGCCGCGTGCTCGACAGCGAACCCGCCCCGCACGACAGCGCCCCCTGGGCGGCGCTGGCCGCGGCCGGCGCCGTGTACGCCGGGCACACCCACACGCACGAGTTCGCCGCCGGCGGCACCACCGACCAGGTCGGCAACCCGTGGAACCTCGCCCACAGTGCGGGCGGCTCCTCCGGGGGCGCGGGCGCGGCCGTCGCCGCGGGCATGGTCCCCGCCGCGATCGGCACGGACACGGCGGGCTCGGTGCGCATCCCCGCGGCCCTGTGCGGCGTCTCGGCGTTCAAGCCCAGCTACCATCGCGTCCCGATGGACGGCGTCATCCCGCTCTCGCCCACCCTCGACCACGTCGGCCCGATCGCACCCACGCTCGCCGACTGCGCCGTGCTCGTCACCGCCCTGTCGGCGGCGCCGGCCACGCGCGACCCGTGGGGCGTGTTCGGGGGACCGGCCATCGCACAGCCCGAGCGGGTCACGCTCGCCGGCGCCCGCATCGCGATCACGTCCCGTGCCGACCGTGCCGAGGTCGACGACGACGTGCGTGCCGGATACGAGCGCATGCGTGACCTGGCGCGTGACCTCGGCGCCGAGCTCGTCGAGCTGCCCGCTCCCGACGATCTGCCCGCCGCCGACTACGACACGATCCTCATCGCCGAAGCCCGCACGTACCACGCGCAGCACCGGGATCGCCTCGACCGGTACCGGGCGTCGGTGCGCGCTTTCGTCGACCCGGATGCCGCGCCGCTACCGGTCGACGCGTACCTGCGCGCGCAGGGCCGGCGTCGCGCGGTGACCGCGCGGTGGGACGCCTGGTTCCGCGAGCACCGGATCGATGCCCTCCTCGAGCCGACCAGCGCGATTCCCGCACCGCTGCGCGGCACCGGCTACGACGCCGGCAAGCCCGCCGGCGGCACCGACCCGCTCACCGTGTTCACCGCCACCTGGAACGTCACCGGCTTCCCGGTCGCGGCCATGCCCGCCGGTGTCGGCGCGCGTTCGGGCCTCCCTGTCGGGGTGAGCCTGATCGGCGCCCCCGACACCGACGCCCGCCTGCTCGCCCTGGGCATCGCCCTGCAGGATGCCGCCCCGCCGCCCGGCCGCGACGTCGACAGCGCCCGGCAAGGCGCCACTGCCTAAGACACCGCACCGGCGCGTGCGCCGGATCGCGGCATCCCGACCCCGCATCACCCGAGAGGAATCACCAATGAACACGAAACGACGCGCACGGGCGCTGATCGGCGCCGTCGCCGTGGCCTCGGCCGCCGCCCTCGTCCTGGCCGGCTGCGCCCGCACCGACACCGGCGGACGCGGCGGCGCCGCCTCGCCCGGCATCACGGACGACACCGTCACGATCGGCATCAGCTCCCCGCTCAGCGGCCCGGTCGCCGGCCCCGGCACGTGCACCGCCGACGGTGCCATCGCCTACTTCGGCGGCAAGAACGCCGACGGCGGCGTCGCGTTCGGCGACGGCAAGACCCGCAAGGTCAAGGTCGTCGCGCTCGACGACCAGTACGACCCGCAGAAGGCCAAGGCCAACTACGACCAGTTCAAGGGCAGCGCGTTCGCTATCGCGATCGGACTCGGCACGCCCACGAACCGCGCGTTCCGCGACGCGGCGATCGCCGACGGCGTGCCGCAGGTGCTCACCGGCACCGGCGACCCGCTGTTCAGCGACCGCACCAAGTCGCCGATGCAGCTGGACGCGTTCCCCACGTACGTCGAGGAGGGCCGCGCGTTCGGCGAGATGCTCGTCGCCTCCGGCACCCACAAGGTCGCCGTGCTGTCGCAGAACGACGACTACGGCAAGGACTACCTCACCGGCTTCAAGGAGGCGGTGAAGGATGCTCCGAACGTGACGATCACGAAGGAGCTCACCTACGAGGTGCCCGACACCTCGCTCGACGCGCAGATCACGACGCTCGCCGCCACCGGCGCCGACGTCATCTTCAACGCCGTCTCGCAGCCGCACCTGACCGTGTCGGCGATGAGGAAGGCACAGACCCTCGGCTGGCTGCCGGACTGGTTCCTGCCGTCGAACACGTCCGGCGTCGCCCCGATCCTGAAGCCCGCGGGCGCGGATGCCTTCCCCAACGTGTACACGATCGGCTACCACAAGACACCCGACGACCCCGCGTACGCCGGCGACGCCGATGTGAAGCGGTTCCTCGCCGACATCGCCGCGCACACGAAGCAGCCCGAGATCCCCGAGTTCCCGCACTGCATGTGGGGCTACATGGCCGCGGCGATCCTCGACAAGACGTTCCAGCAGATGACCGAGCCGACGCGTGCGGAGTTCATGACCCAGCTCCTGCAGATCAAGGGCTATCAGACCCCGCTGATGCTCGCCGGGGCCGAGGTGGACACCACGATCGCCGGCGAGCCCGCGATCTCGTCGGTGATCCTCGAACGGTTCACCGGCACCGGCTACGCGCCGATCGGCTGAGCGGAGGATGCCGCGGCCCGGTGACCCGGCCGGGCCGCGGCATCCTGATCCAGGCGTATCGTGCACAGGAGACCCCGCACCTGAGGAAAGGGGAGGTCACCATGGGCACAGGCTCCCGGATACGGCTGCGCGACATCCCGACCCGGCTCGCCACCGGCGCCTACATCCTGCACTCGGGAATCACGAAACTGAAGGCGGGACCCGAGCAGGCCGCGGGCCTGCACGGCGCCGCGGCCGGCGCGTTCCCGGCGCTCAAGCGCATCGCGCCCGAGCGGTTCGTGCGCTCGCTCGCGATCGCGGAGATCGCGGTCGGCTCGCTGCTGCTCGTGCCGTTCATCCCCACCGCGATCGCCGGTGCCGCGCTCACGGCGTTCTCGTCGGGCCTGGTTGGGATGTACCTGCGCACCCCGATGTTGCGCAAGCCCGGAAGCGTCTGGCCGAGCCAGGCCGGAACCGCGATCAGCAAGGACTCGTGGATGCTGGCGATCGGCCTGGGGATGCTGCTGGGCGCCGCAGACGACGACCGGCGCTGACGGCGCGCACGTCGTCACGCGGCCCCCTATCCCTCGGCGCGCCGACTGGGTAGCGTTGCGGCATCGACCGGCCTGCGCCCGTCGTGGACGGACGCCGGTGAGGTCATCCCGCGACAGGAGGGCATCATGCGTGCAGTGGTTTTCGAGCAGTGGAAGACACCGCCCACCCTGAAGGACGTCGAGAGACCCGCACCCGGACCGGGGGAGGTGCTGCTGAAGATCGCCGGTGCCGGCGCGTGTCACTCGGACATCGCGGTGTTCCATGACTATGACGAGAGCATGGGGATGCGGCAGCTGAACCCGAGCTACGTGCTCGGCCACGAGAACTCCGGGTGGATCGAACAGATCGGTGAGGGCGTCACCGGACTGGAGGTCGGCGACGCGTTCCTCGTGTACGGCCCGATCGGGTGCGGGCACTGCCCGGCGTGCTCCCGGGGCCAGGACACGTACTGCCAAAACGTCGCCGATATGCCGTACCTGGCCACCGGTCTCGGCCGCGACGGCGGGATGGCCGAGTACATGACCGTGCCGGCGCGCAACCTCGTGCCGCTCGGCGACGCCGACCCGTACGCGGCCGCACCGCTGGCCGACGCCGGGCTCACGCCGTATCACGCGATCAAGCTGTCGCTGCCGAAGCTGGCGGGCGGCGGCAAGTCGGCGCTCGTGATCGGCCTGGGGGGCCTCGGCCTGGTCGCCGTGCAGATCCTGCGCGCGATCACCGGCGCCACGGTGATCGCCACCGACATGAAGCCCGAGGCGATGGCCCGCGCCGAGGAGTTCGGCGCAGTGACCGTGCCCGGCGGCGACGGGCAGGCCGAGCGGATCCGCGAGCTGACCGGCGGCGACGGGGTCACCGCCGTCTTCGACTTCGTCGGCGTCGCTCCCACGATCGCGCTGGCCGCGGCATCCGTCGCCCGCCAGGGCCGGGTCACGATTGTCGGGATCGCCGGCGGCGTGTTCGAGTGGAGCTTCTACAAGGTGCCGTACGAGGTCGACTTCACGAGTACCTACTGGGGCACGATCGAGGAGCTGCACGAGGTCGCCGCGCTCTACCGGGCCGGCCAGATCGCGCCGGACGTCGAATACTTCGCGATGGATGACGCGCTCGAGGCGTATCAGAAGCTGCAGGACGGGCAGATCGCCGGACGCGCGGTCGTCACACCGAACGGGCGGTGACGGTCGCGGCGCGGTCTTGACCGGGACGCTGATCCGCGCGGGGGATGTCGCTCGCGCTGCACTTTTCAGCGTTCGCGTCATCGATTGTCTGGCGCGAATGCGGATTCGTGTAGCGCGAGCGAGAACGCCGGCGGCCCTTACGCCCGATGCGCCCGCTCCGGCGGGAAGCCGGACTCGGCCTCGGTCGCCGCCAGCACGAGATCCCGGAACCACAGCAGCGAGCTCGCCTCCTGGTGCGCGGAGCGCATGTACAGCCGCACCTCCACTGGGTCGAACGGGAACGGCAGGTCGCGCAGCACGAGCGGCCACTCGCGCGCCCACCACACCGCGAGGCTGTACGGCATCGTCGCGATCAGGTTCGTGGCGCACAGCATCGGCGGCAGCGCCGCGAAGTGGTTCATCACGGCCACCGGCTCGCGGGAGCCGCCCAGCCCCTCCACCGCCCGCTCGATGTTGGAGTGCCCCGACTCGCCGGTCACCACGGCGTGCGCGGCCGCCCGGTAGGTGTCGAGGTCGAGCTCGCGGGATGCCAGAGGGTTCGACTCCGCCATCACGACGACGTACCGCTCGCGCTTGAGCGTCCAGGTCTGGAACCCGCCGGGCACTATCGCCGAGTTGATCGCGACATCCACCACCCCGCGCGCGAGTGTGTCGGCCATCCCGACGGGGTCGAGCTGGATGACGTCCACGCTCAGCCCGGGTCCTGCCGCGCGCACCCGCTCCACGATCCCGGCCAGCCAGTGCATCTCGCCGAGCTCCGACAGCGCGATCCGGAACCGCCGCGTCGAGGTCAGCGGATCGAACGCCTGCGCCGACACCGCGTTCTCGATGCGTCCGAGCGCGTCGCGGATCACCGGGAACAGCTCCAGCGCGTACGGGGTCGGCAGCATCTCGCGGCCGGACCGGTAGAACAGCTCGTCCGCGACATCCCGCCGGAGCCTGGCCATCGCCTGGCTCACCGCCGACTGTGTCACGTGCAGCGCCGATGCCGCTCCGGTCAGGCTGCGCGCCTCGTACACGGCCATGAACGTGCGCAGCAGATTGAGGTCCATGACCCCATATTGACGGTCCTTCACGATCACGACGTGGGAACCGCACCCGTCCGTGCCATCAGCTGGCTCGACGCCTTGATGTTCTTGTAGATGTGCGCGCGCATCTCGCCGAACTCCGGCAGCTGCTTGGTCAGCAGCTGGTCGCGCGGCTTAGGCAGCGCCACCTCGACGTCCTCATCGATGAACGTGGGCCGCGGCCCCATCACGAGCACCCGGTCGGCGAGGTAGATCGACTCGTCGATGTCGTGCGTGACGAACACGATCGTGACGTCGAACTCGTCGCGCACGGTCATCACCAGATCCTCCAGATCCGCGCGGGTCTGGGCATCCAGCGCCCCGAACGGCTCGTCCATCAGGAGGATCTTCGGCTGATACGCCAGGCCCCGGGCGATCGCCACCCGCTGCTGCATCCCGCCGGACAGCTGCCACGGATACCGGTCGGTGAACCCGCTCAGGCCCACCGATGCCAGCGCGTGCGCGACCCGCTCACGCTTCTCGGCGCGGGCCAGCTTGATCCGCCGCAGCGGGAACGCGACGTTGTCGGACACCGACATCCACGGGTACAGCGAGTTCGCGTAGTCCTGGAACACCAGCGCTATCTGCTCGGGGGGACCGGACACGGCCCGCCCGTCGACCTCGACCGTGCCGGATGTCGGCGCCAGCAGCCCCGCCATCAGCTTGAGCACCGTGGTCTTGCCGCAGCCGGACGGGCCGACGATAGTGACGATCTCGCCCCCGCCGATCGTGAACGACAGGTCCTTGACGGCGAGCGTGCCGTCGGCGGCGTCGCCGTAGCGCTTGCTCACGCCGGTCAGTGTCAGCATGACGTTCCTTTCACCGCGCCGCAGCGCGGGCCCCGCGGTGCCAGGCCAGCACGCGGCGCTCGATCAGTGTGAACACGAGATTCAGCAGGTAGCCGAGCAGCCCCAGCAGCAGGATGCCCGACCACATGTCGGCCAGCGCGAACGTGCGCTGCGCCTGCAGCACGAAGTAGCCGAGGCCGTCGGTCGAGGCCACCATCTCGCTGATGACCATCAGGATGATCGCCAAGGGCAGCGCCGTGCGCATGCCCGCGAAGATCTGCGGCGATGCCGCGCGCAGCTGCACGTGCAGCAGGTCGTCGGATGTCGGGATGTGGTACACCCGCGCCGTCTCCGACATCGTCGGCTCGATGCCCGAGACGCCGTCCATCGTGTTCAGCAGGATCGGCCAGATGCACACGAACGCGATCAGCGCCACCTTCGCGGACGAGTCCACGCCGATCGCCACGATCGTGAACGGCAGCAGCGCGGGCGGCGGGATCGCGCGCAGGAACTCGATGATCGGCGACGCCTGCCGGCGCAGCCACGCCACCCGCCCCAGGAGCACACCCAGCGCCACGCCCAGTCCGGCCGCGATCAGGTATCCGCTGAGCAGCCGCACGAGCGACGGCACGAGATCCAGCGGGATCCGCGCGAACAGCCAGTTCTTCTGGAACGCGATCAGCACGTCCTGCAGCGGCGGGAAGTAGAAGCCGCCACCGGTGTTCGTGAACACCAGCACGCCCAGCACGACGAGCACCGGCAGCAGCACTTCGGCGGCGATGTACAGGCCGTTGCGCTTCGCGCGGTTCATGACTGCGCCTTCCGGTGCGAGGGATGCCATCTCAGGACGCGCTTCTCGAGCCACGCGAACAGCGCGTTCAGCAGCAGGCCGAGGATGCCGGACAGGACGACGAACGCGTACATCACGTCCACCGCGCTGCCTTCCCGGGCGAGGTTGATCTGCTCGCCGATGCCGCCGGCGTTGATCACTATCTCGCCGGTGAGCACGAGGATCAGCGCGACCGTGGAGGCGATCCGGATGCCGGTGGCCAGGTAGGGCACGGCGCTGGGCAGCACGACCCGCAGTGCGATGTCGCGGCGGCGGATCTGGAACGAGCGGGCCGTGTCCAGCTGCGTGGGCAGGACGTTGCGCACCCCGTAGATCGTCTGGATCAGCAGCGGCCAGATCGCCGCGAACGTGGCCAGGAAGATCTTGCCGTCGCCGAGGTTGCGCCCGAACAGCAGGAACACCAGCGGGATCAGCGCGACCGACGGCACCGGCCGCAGGAACTCCACGATCGGCCGGGTCGCGCGGTAGGCGAGCTCGCTGGAGCCCAGCAGCAGACCGAACGGCACCGCGATCAGGATCGCCAGTCCCAGGCCGATCGCCCAGCCGCGCAGCGTGTCCAGGATCGCCCACCATGCCACCGGGCTGCCGAGCTCGCCGATCAGCGTCGTGAACACGACCGACGGCGGGGGCAGGAAGCGGCTGGGCAGGATCTCGAGCCGGGTCAGCAGCTCGGCCAGCGCCAGCACGACGACGACGCCGCCGAGCGAGCCGATCCCTCTACCTGCGCGTCGCAGCAGGGGGACCGGCCCGCCGGCCGCGGGGCGGGTGATCACCGTCACGATGTCCTCGAGGTCAGGGCTTGTAGATCAGGTCGGCGACCTTCAGGTCCTTCTCCAGCGTGCCGTACTTCTTCGTGTAGCCGACGAGCTGCTGCATCAGGTCCTGGTTCAGCTCGGGGTTGAACACGGGAAGCCGGATGGCGTTCGCCATCTCCGCCTTCACGGACGTGTACGTCGGGATGATCTTGCGCACCGCGTCCGGGTTGTCACGCGCGTACTCCACGGACTTGATGATCGCGCGGGTGAACGCGGCCACCGTGGCAGGATCGCGGTCGATCACCTGCTGCGAGGTCTCCCAGGCGCCGTTGGGGAAGTTCTCGCCCATCACGACATACGGGGTGTCCACGACACGGCCGCCGGCGTTCAGCACCGCCGTCACGAACGGCTCGGGCACGAGCGCGGCATCCACCCGTCCCTGCTCGAGTGCGACCGGCATCTCCGGGAACGGGATCTCGGTGAGCTTGATCTTCGACTGGTCGATGCCCTGCTTCTCCAGCGACGCGCGCACCTGCACCTCGGCGACGCCCTTGAGCGCGTTCACGGCAATCGTCGCGGTGGCGAGGTCCGCGGGCGTGTGCACAGGGCTGTTCTTGCCGGCCACGACGATCTGCCAGTCCTTGTCGGCCGTGTTCGCGCCGGTGTCGTTGCCGGCGAGGAACTTCAGTGGCAGGCCCTGGGACTGCGCGGTGAACACCGGCACGTAGCCGGCGGCGATGAAGTCGAACGAGCCGCCCAGCACGCCGGTGATCATCTCGCTGCCGGACTGCACGTTCTGGATCGTGACATCCAGCCCCTCGTCCTTGAAGAAGCCCTGCTGCTGGCCGAGCTGCACCGATGCGAGGTTCGCGGTGGGAAGCGACGCGACCGTGATCGCGACGGGCTTGCCGTCCTTGTGCTCGGTCGGGGTGCTCGGGGCGGATGAGCACGCCGTGACGACGAGGGCGGATGCCGCGAGCCCCGCCGCGGCGAGGATCAGGCGGGTACGGACTGAGGACATCGTTGTCTCCTTCGGGGGGTGGAGGGTTCGGTACTCCGGGGGTGGGGTCGGTTCTCGGGGGTGGGGTGGTTCTTGGGGTGGGGGGTCAGTTCTCGTCCATCGAGTGGCCGAGCAGCCACGACGGGAAGGCCGCGGTCTTGGCGTCGATGACGAAGGGGCGGGTGCGGGGGCCGTCCAGCCAGTCCTGCAGCGGCGCGATGTCGGCCTCGGACCGCACCGTGATCGCCTCGCAGCCGTAGCCGCGGGCAAGGGCGGCGATGTCCGTCTCCGGGAACGAGACGATCTCGAGCTGGTCGGTGACGTGCTTGAAGTGCTGCACCTCGGCGCCGTACGCGTTGTCGTTGTAGACCAGCACGAGCAGGCCCAACTGGAGCCGCACGGCGGTGTCCAGTTCGACGTGGCTCATCATGAAACCGCCGTCGCCGATCCCGGCGACCGGGATGCGGTCGGGGTGCGCGAGGCCCGCGCCGATGGCGCTGGCAAGGCCGAGCCCGATCGACTGGAATGCGAGCGGGACGCTGTAGCCGTGCACGTCGGGGACCTGCAGGTACGCGCCGGGGTACCCGTTGAAGTTGCCGCCGTCGGGCACGACGATGCGGCGCAGCGGCACCATCGCGTCCACGGCGTTCGTGAACGTGCGCGGGTCGATGTGCGTGTCGTCGCCGCGGTCTTCGAACGGCTGCTCCCGCCACAGCAGCGTGTCGATGAGCTTCGTCTCGACCTCGTCGGTGCGGTATCCGCGCTGCTGGACGCCGGCGGCGTCGAGCCGGTCGGCGACGGCCTCGGCCACCGCGGCGGTGTCGCCGAGGATGCCCAGGTCGATGCGGGTGTGACTGCCGAGGGCGTCGGCGGTGTCGTCGATCTGGACGATCGTCTTGTCCTTCAGGAGCGTGCCGTTGCGGCTCGTCCAGCGGTTGAGGCTCGCGCCGAACGCGACCAGCAGGTCGGCGCCGGCGATCAGCTCGGCGCCGCCGTCGGTGGCGAACCCGCCCATCACGTCGATGTGCCACGGGTCGTCGTGGAAAAGGCCGCGCGCGGCGGCGGAGGTCGTGAGCAGGGCGCCGACGGATGCCGCGATCCGCCGGATCTGCGCCTTGGCGTGCCATCCGCCGCGCCCGGCGACGAGGACCGGCCGCTCGGCGCGCGCCAGGAGGTCCGCGAGTTGCTCGATCGAGGCGCCGCCGGCGCCGGCGCCGGTAACGGCGGGCACGGCGGGCACGGCATCCTCGTCCCAGTCCACGAGCGCGGTCTGCAGGTCGATGGGCACCGAGAGCACGACGGTGCGGCGGTCCTTCACCGCGTGCACGTAGGCCCTGTACGTGTCGGCGACGGCGGTCTCGGGGCGGTGCACGCGCATAGCGGCGGCGCCGAGCGCGGCGACAGCATCGTCCTGGTCGATGTAGAAGTTCGAGGTCTTCGCGAACCCGGGGGTGTCGCCGGTGAGGACGATGATCGGGGTGCGCGCCTTGGCGGCCTCGGTGATGCCGGTCATCGCGTTGGTCAGGCCGCAGCCCTGGTGCAGGCTCACCACCGCGACCTCGCCGGTGGTGCGGGAGTAGGCGTCGGCCATGCAGGTCGCGCCCATCTCGTGCCGGGCGGCCACGAACGGCATCCCGCCGCTGAGCAGGGCGTTCGTCATGTGGAAGTTGCCGCTGCCGACGACTCCGAACACGCGGCTCACCCCGAGGCGGGCGAGCGTGAGCCCCACTGCTTCGGCGACCGTGACCTGACCCATGCTGATGCCTCCCGCGTCGTTGCGTGTGCCTCCGAGCCTGGCAACGCCTGGCGCATAAGTCGACTGAAAGTTGCTTTGCCTCTCCATCAGCTGGGCTAATGGATGTCGCGTTTCGGCTCTTTCGCTCGCGCTGCAGTTTTCCGCGTGCGCGTCACGGATTTACAGGCGCGGATGCCGAATCGTGCCGCGCGAACGCCAAGCCCGCGCGAAACTGTGGCGCGGATGCCGGTTTGTGGCGCGGATGCTGAATGGTGGCGCGGATGCTAAATGGGCGAGGGCCCGCGCGGCCGCGCCCTGTGTGGATGTCAGGCGTCCGCCGAGCACGAGACCTCGCACACCGCTGCATGCGGTGGCGGCATCCCTCACCGCACGAGCGTGAGCGAGAACTCGATGGCGCCGGCGTCGTCCACGCGGACGAAGCCGAGGCTCGGGGCGTGGATGCCGTAATCCGCGAGCGTGATCGGGATGCTGCCCGCCACCTGCGCGCGCTCGCCGTCGAACACGGCATCCAGCGTCACCGTCACGCTGCGGGTGGTGCCGGCGAGCGTGAGGTCGCCGGTCGCCGCCACCGTGTGCTTCGCGCCCAGGCGTGGCGCGGGTGCCGCCGCCACCGGCTCGGTCAGCGTGAACGTCGCCGTCGGGTACCGGAACGTCTGCATCGTCGTGCTGCGGAAGTACGAGTCGCGGCTGCCCTGATCGGTCGTGATTGAAGCGACGTCGACGGTGAACGATGCCGCCGTCAGCGTATCGCCGTCGACCGTCAGCATCCCGTTCACCGTGTCGGTGCGGCCGACGACCGTCGCCTCGGCGCCATTGAGCACCTCGTGGATGCGATATCCGGCGTATGACCCGTCGGCGACCCGCCACGCGCCCTGCACGGCGGCCGGGTCGACGGCGGGACCGGATGTCGCGGCGACCGTGAGCGTCGGCACTGGCGCCGCGTGACCCACGATGACGTCGCGGTAGAACGCCGGGCCGGCCAGGGCGGCGACCGCTCCGGCCACTACGACGCCGGCGACGATCACGACGGTGAGGGTGCGCTTGCTCATCCCTTCCACCGTAGGCGGTGCCGACCGAGGGGCGGCGCGGGGCTGCCGAAGCCGTCCGCGCCGGTGCATGCTGGAGCCATGAGTGAGAGCGGCCGCCGCGCTGCGGCGCAGCGCGCATTCGACCCCGTCGCCCGAATCCTGGCCGGGCGGCGCTGGTTTCCGCTGTGGGCGGTCATCCACCATCGCGGGCGCCGCAGCGCCACCGCGTACGCGACACCGATCGCCGTCATTCCGACCGTCGACAGGGATGTCGTGCTCATCGGACTGCCATGGGGAGTGACCACGAACTGGGCCCGCAACGTCGTCGCCGCCGGAGGCGCGAGCCTGACGTGGAAGGGCCGCGACCGGCAGATGACCGCGCCGCGCATCGTCGGCGGGGGCGAGGCCGCGACGCTCGCGAGGCGGGCGTTCCGGCCGGTGGTGCGCCGGATGCCGGGTGCGATAGTGCTGCACCTGGAGGCGTAGTTCGCCCGCGCGCCGGGTGTCGGATTCCGTCGGCGCCACGCCGCCACGGCTGCGTGGCGCCCGGCGTGTCGGGCCCGATCTCCGACGCTGGGCACGCGGCGGGCGAGGGACGCCGGGCCGCCGCGGTGGCGGGATGCGGCATCCCGCACGAGGATGGAGGCATGAGCAACACGGAGGTCGACCCGCAGGAGGTCGTGTGCCGCGATGGCGGGCTGCCCGGGCCACGATCGGAACGCGCTGAGGGCGCGCCCGTCGAGATCATCGAGGCCCGCGAGGTGCCGCTCGGCGGCCCGCGCGCGATGACCGTGCGGCGCACCCTGCCGCAGCGCCAGCGCTCCATGATCGGCGCGTGGTGCTTCGCCGACCACTACGGCCCCGACGATGTGTCGGCGACGGGTGGGATGGATGTCGCCCCCCACCCGCACACCGGCTTGCAGACCGTGAGCTGGCTGTTCGAGGGCGCCATCGACCACATTGACTCGGGCGGGAACACCGGCCGGGTGCTCCCCGGCCAGCTGAACCTGATGACGGCTGGGCACGGCATCTGCCACAGCGAGGTGTCCACCGCCGAGACGACGATGCTGCACGGCGTCCAGCTGTGGCTGGCCCTGCCGGACGCCGTCCGCGACGCCCTGCCGCGCCGCTTCCAGCACTACGAGCCGGCGCCGGTCGCGTTCGACGGCGGCTCGGCGCTCGTGTTCCTGGGCGACCTGCTGGGCGCGGTATCCCCGGTCGACGTGCACTCGCCGCTGGTCGCCGCCGAGATCCGCCTCGACGCGGCCGCGACCTTCGAGCTCGCCGTCGACCCGGGGTATGAGCACGGCGTGCTCGTGGATGCCGGGGATGTCACGCTGGAAGGGGTGCCGGTGCCGCGCGCGGCGATCGGGTACACCGGGATCGGCAGCGACCGGCTGCGGATCCGCAACGAGGGCACCACTCCGGCGCGAATCGTGCTGATCGGGGGCGCGCCGTTCGGCGAGGACATCGTGATGTGGTGGAACTTCGTCGGCCGCGACTCGGACGAGATCGCCCGCTACCGCCGGGAGTGGCAGGACGAGGGCGAGCGGTTCGGCCGCGTCGACGGGTATGTGGGCCACGACCCCCACGGGCTCACCCGACTGCCGGCCCCGGCGCTGCCCGGTGTGCGGCTGCGCCCGCGGCAGAACCGCCCGCCGCACGTGCAGGGGTAGCCCGGCGCGGCAGCGGACCGGCGACTCCTCAGGCCGGGGCCGACTCGTCAGGCCGCGGCATCCCCAGCCGGCTGCCGGGCGAACCGCAGCGCGGCCATCGCGGCGCGGCGGCCGGCGCGGGTCGCGCCCAGGGTCGAGGCGGAGGCGCCGTATCCCGCGAGGAAGAGCCCCGGCATCCGCGGAACGGTGACGCCGTCATCCCCCATCAGGATGCCGCCGGTGCGCTCGCGGACACCGAGGCCGCGCAGGTGCGGCACGTGCGGACGGAACCCGGTCGCCCACAGCACCGTGTCGATCGGGGTCTCCCAGAGCGCGTCTCCGCCCGTCCCGGTGCCCGGCGCGTCGCCGTCCCGGGTTTCCTCGGCGACCCGGATGCGCCGGGCGCCGGGGCGACCGGGCAGGGTGGCCGGCTGCCCGGCGAGCCGGTCCGCCGGACCCTGGCTCGGGTAGCCGGTCCCGTCCGGTCCCGGCCCGTCGAGCACGGCGCCGTGCGCGGTGAAGTGCACGAGCGGGCCGCGGCTCACGAGCAGTCCCGACGCGATGTCGGGGGCGTACAGGTCGTGCAGCGGGATGCCGGTCGCCGCCGACACCGACAGCGGTGGCAGCCCCTGTCGCGTGCGCGCCGACACCGAGCGCTCGACATCCAGCCCCCACTGCGCGTCGAACCTCCGCGCGGTCCACTGGGGTGTACGCCGGGTCGTCCACACCGGATCGGCGCCGTGTGCGGCCAGCTGCTGGATGAACTGGAGCGCCGAGGTGCCCCCGCCCACCACCAGCACCCGTTCGCCGCGGAACTCCTGCGCCGACCGGAAGTCGCGGGTGTGCAGCCGGCGCCCGAGGAACCGGTCGATGCCCGGGTAGTGCGGGATGTACGGGCTGTCCCACGTCCCGGTCGCGCTGATCACGGATGCCGCGGCCACCCGTCCCCGATCGGTCACCACCGCGAACCCGTCGACGTCGTGTGTGACCGCGGTCACCCGAACCGGGCGCAGCACCGGCAGCGCGAACCGATGCTCGTAGGCGCCGTAGTAGCGGGGGACGATCCGGTTCGCGGGCTCCGCCGGGTCGGGGTCGTCCAGCGGCGCGGCCGGCAGCGGGTGGATGCCGTGCGCTCCCCCGAAGGTCAGCGAATCCCAACGGTGGCGCCAGGCGCCGCCCGGCCCGTCGTTCGCGTCGAGGACGACGAAGTCCTCCCACGGGACGAGGCCGCGGGCGGAAAGGTAGTAGGCCGCCGACAGTCCGGCCTGTCCTGCGCCGATCACGACGACCCGCAGCATCCGTCCGTCGAACACGTCGTCCATGCCGACGACAGCGTCCGCGGACTACTTTTTATTCCACTGAATACATTTCAGCGCCGCCGCTTGGGGCGCAGGATGATGCCCAGGAACCAGTTGATCAGCGTGATGATCAGCGCCGCGACCACGCCCCACCAGAACGACTCGATCCGCAGCCCCCAGTCCCACCAGTGCGTGAGCCACGCGGTGATCCACAGCAGCAGACCGTTCACGACGAGCGAGATGAGCCCGAGCGTGATGATGTACAGGGGGAAGGCGACGATCCGGATGATCGTGCCGATGATGGTGTTCACGATCGCGAAGATCGCGGCGACGGCCAGCAGCGTGAGGATCAGCTGCAGCGTCTCGCGGGGGGCGAACGGGATGACGGTCACGGTGAGGGCCGGGATCAGCGTCACGACCCAGATCGCGAAGGCATTGATCACGACGCGGATGAGGAATCGCATCCGGTCAGTCTGGCACGGCGCACGTTGCCGCGGCTACGGCTGTGCGCGGAGCGGCGGGCAGGGGCGGGTGCCCTCGTAGACTCGGGGGGTGACCGAAGACGTTCCCGTCCGCATCCGCCCCGAGATAGCCGCGCTGCCCCCGTACCGGCAGGGCAAGCAGGCCGGCGCCGATGCGTTCAAGCTCTCCAGCAACGAGAACCCGTACGAACCGCTGCCCGCGGTGGTCGAATCGCTGCGCCGCACCGTCGGGGTCAACAGGTATCCGGATGCCACGGCCGCCCGCCTGCGGCAGCGGCTCGGCGAGCGGTTCGGCGTGCAGCCGGACGAGGTGCACATCGGCGCCGGCAGCGTCTCGATCCTCTCGCAGCTGATGCTGGCGGCCGCGGGGCCCGGCGACGAGGTCGTCTATGCCTGGCGCTCGTTCGAGGCCTACCCGGGGCTTGTCCTGATCGCCGGCGCGACCCCCGTCGAGGTGCCGCTGACCGCCGACGCGCGCCACGACCTGGACGCCATGGCGGCGGCCGTCACCGAGCGCACCCGCGCCGTCATCGTGTGCAGCCCGAACAACCCGACCGGCCCGATCGTCACGCAGGCCGAGTTCGACACGTTCCTCGCGAAGATCCCGCGCGACCTGCTCGTTGTGCTCGACGAGGCGTACGCCGAGTTCGTCACCGACCCGGGTGCCGTCGACGGCCTGGTCAAGCTCGGCCGCGACGACCACCCGAACGTCGTCGTGCTGCGCACGTTCTCCAAGGCGTACGGCCTGGCCGGGCTGCGCGTCGGCTACGCGATCGGGCACCGGCGGATCCTGGACGCCGCCCGGGCCACCGCTGTGCCGCTGTCGGTCACCGCGCAGTCCGAGGAGGCGGCGCTGGCGAGCTTGGATGCCGAGGCCGAACTCCTCGCCCGCGTGCGCACCATCGGCGAGCGCCGGGACCGGCTCGCCGCGGCCCTGCGCGCGCAGGGGTGGGACATCCCGGTCGCGCAGGGGAACTTCGTGTGGCTGCGCACCGGAGCGCAGACGATGGATGTCGCGGCGCGCTTCGAGGAGGGCGGCTGCATCGTGCGACCGTTCGCCGGGGACGGCATCCGGATCTCTGTCGGCGAAGAGGAGTCTGTAGACCGCGTACTACGAATAGCGCAGACCGTTGTGGGCGGTCTTGCAGAGGGTCGCGCGGGAGGCCGGTTAGCGTAGAACGGTGCTCTCCACCGACGACGCCACGGCTGCCGACTCCACGGACGCCGATCCGACCGGCCCGGCCGAGCCCGGACTGGTCCGGATCCTGACCGCGGACGGGACGTTCGCGCCCACGGCCGCCGCCGAACCGTATCTCGACCTCGTCGGCCGGCTCGCCGACGCCGATCTCGAGCAGTTCTACCGCGACATGGTCGTGGTGCGGGCGTTCGACACCCAGGCCACGAACCTGCAGCGGCAGGGGCAGCTCGCCCTCTGGCCGCCCAGCCGCGGGCAGGAGGCGGCGCAGGTCGGCTCCGCCCGCGCCGCGCGCGCCCAGGACCACGTCTTCCCGTCGTATCGCGAGCACGTCGTGTGCACGATCCGCGGCGTGGATCCGCTGGACATCATCCGGCTGATGCGCGGCATGACGCACGGCGGGTGGGATCCGTACGACCCCGCCCGCGGCAACACGCACCTCTACACGCTCGTGCTCGGATCGCAGACCCTGCACGCCACCGGCTTCGGGATGGGCCTCGTCTTCGACGGGCGCACCGGGACGGGGGATGTCGACAGCGACGAGGCCGTCATCGTCTACTACGGCGACGGCGCGTCCAGCCAGGGCGACGTGCACGAGGCGATGGTGTTCGCAGCCAGCTACCAGGTGCCGCAGGTGTTCTTCCTGCAGAACAACCAGTGGGCGATCTCGGTGCCCGTCGCGACGCAGGCGCGGGTGCCGCTCGTGCACCGCGGTGCCGGGTACGGCATCCCGTCCATCCGCGTGGACGGCAACGACGTGCTCGCCAGCTACGCGGTGACCCGGCGGGCACTGGACGAGGCGCGCAGCGGCGCCGGCCCCCGCGCGATCGAGGCGGTCACGTACCGGATGGGCGCCCACACCACGAGCGACGATCCGACGAAGTACCGCACCGGCGACGAAGAGGCATCCTGGGCGCAGCGCGACCCGATCGCCCGGATGCGCGCGTACCTGCGCGGGCGCGGCGCGTCCGACGCCTTCTTCGACGAGGTGGATGCCGAGGCCGCGGCGGGCGCGGCATCCATCCGCGAGCGCACCACGGCCCTCGGCGCGGTGCCCACCTCCACGATGTTCGACCACGTCTACTCCGAGCCGCACCCGCTGGTCGAGCGGCAGCAGCAATGGCTCGCCGACTACGAGGCATCCTTCCAGGAGGGCACCCGATGAGCGGGACATCCACCGCCACGTCCGTCGGCGAGCCCACCGACCAGGCGCCGGGGGCCGTGACGATGCCGTTCGCGAAGGCGCTGAACGAGGGCCTGCGCCGTGCGATGACCGACAGCGACCGCGTGCTGCTGATGGGCGAGGACATCGGGCGGCTCGGCGGCGTGTTCCGGGTCACCGAGGGGCTCCAGGCCGCGTTCGGCGAGCGTCGGGTGCTGGACACGCCGCTGGCCGAGTCCGGGATCGTCGGCACCGCGATCGGGCTGGCGATGGCGGGATTCCGTCCCGTCGTGGAGATCCAGTTCGACGGCTTCGTGTTCCCCGCGTTCGACCAGATCACGACGCAGCTGGCCAAGCTCACGAACCGGCACGGCGGTGCGGTGCGGATGCCGGTCGTCATCCGGATCCCGTACGGCGGGCACATCGGCGCCGTCGAGCACCACCAGGAGAGCCCGGAGACGTACTTCGCGCACACGCCCGGGCTGCGGGTCGTCTCGCCGTCGACGCCGCACGACGCGTACTGGATGATCCAGGAGGCCATCGCCAGTGACGACCCGGTGATCTTCCTCGAGCCGAAGGCGAAGTACTGGCAGAAGGGCGAGGTCGACACCGCCGCGCCGGCGCTGCCGCTGCACGCGTCGCGCATCGTGCGCCGCGGCACGGATGTCACCCTCGTCGGCCACGGCGCGATGGTGACGACGCTGCTGCAGGCCGCCGCGCTCGCCGAGGGCGAGGGCACGTCGTGCGAAGTCGTCGACCTGCGCTCGCTGTCGCCGGTCGACTACGGGCCGCTGCTGGACTCGATCCGCCGCACCGGCCGGATGGTGTACGCGCAGGAGGCGCCGGGCTTCGTCTCGGTGGGCAGTGAGGTCGCCGCCACCGTGATGACGGAGGCGTTCTACGCGCTGGAGGCGCCCGTGCTGCGGGTGTCGGGCTTCGACACGCCGTTCCCACCCGCCAAGCTGGAGGGCGTGTACCTGCCCGATCCGGACCGCATCCTCGAGGCCGTCGACCGCGTCCTCGCCTACTGACCCCGCACGATGACCACCCCCACCCCCCACCGCCCGCCCCACCGCCCGTCCGACCGCTCGCCCGACCGCTCGTCCGACCGCGAGAGAGCATCTGGCGGACGAGGGTGCGGGAAATTACCACCCTCTCGTCCGTCAGATGCACTCTCGCCGTGATAGCGCGGGGTGATGAAGGGAACGACATGAGCCCCCAGACCTTCCTGCTGCCGGATGTCGGCGAAGGACTCACCGAGGCCGAGATCGTCACATGGCGCGTCGCGCCCGGCGACGACGTCGCCGTCAACGACGTGCTCGTAGAGATCGAGACCGCCAAGTCGCTCGTCGAACTGCCCTCGCCGTTCGCCGGCACGGTCGGCGAGATCCTCGTGAGCGAGGGGACGACGGTGGATGTCGGGACGCCGATCATCACGATCGCGACGGGCGCGGCATCCGGACCGGATGTCACGGTCGGGCAGAGCGAGCACGGCGAACCCGAGTCCGAGCCGGCGTCCGAGGGCTCCGTCCTGGTGGGCTACGGCACCGGCGGACCCGTCGCGTCGCGGCGCCGCAAACCCGCGGAGCGGCCGGTTGCGGCATCCATCGGCGTCGTCGCGAAGCCCCCGATCCGCAAGCTCGCCCGCGACCTCGGCGTCGACCTCGCCGACGTCACGCCCAGCGGGACCGCCGGCGAGGTCACCCGTGACGACGTGCTGCGGCACGCGTCGCAGGCCAGCGTCTTCCGCAACATCGCCACGCCGGAGTGGCCGACCGTGCGCGAGGAGCGCATCCCGGTGGACGCCGCGCCCGGCGCCGCCGCATCCGACTCCGCCGACGACGCGCACCGGGTCGAGACGATCCCCGTCAAGGGCGTGCGCAAAGCGACGGCCACCGCGATGGTGGGCTCGGCGTACAGCGCCCCGCACGTGTCGGTGTGGACGGATGTCGACGCCACCCGCACGATGGAGCTCGTCAAGCGGCTCAAGGCGTCGCCGGACTTCGCCGACATCAAGGTGTCGCCGCTGCTGATCATGGCGCGCGCCGTGATCTGGGCCGTGCGCCGCACGCCGATGGTCAACGCCGCGTGGGTCGACGGAGAGGCCGGGGCGGAGATCCGCGTGCGCCACTACGTCAACCTCGGGATCGCCGCGGCCACCCCCCGCGGGCTGCTCGTGCCCAACATCAAGGACGCTCAGAACATGTCTATGCGCGAGCTGGCCCGCGCGCTCGAGAAGCTCACCCTGACCGCGCGCGACGGCAAGGCGACGCCCGCCGATCAGCAGGGCGGGACGATCACCATCACGAACATCGGTGTGTTCGGGATGGACGCCGGCACCCCGATCATCAACCCCGGCGAGGCCGGCATCGTCGCGATGGGCACGATCCGGCAGAAGCCGTGGGTCGTCGACGGCGAGGTGCGCCCGCGGTACGTGACCACCGTGGCGGGATCGTTCGACCACCGCGTCGTCGACGGCGACGGGATGAGCCGGTTCATCGCCGACGTCGCCTCGATCCTCGAAGAGCCCGCGCTCCTCCTCGACTGACGGCCCGCCGGCGCGGCTCGGCCGTCTCGCCCGTCGAGCCGCCGACCCTTCGAGCCGCCGGCCCTTCGGACCGCGAGAGTGCATCTGACGGACGAGAGGGTGGCTTTTTACCGCATCCTCGTCCGTCAGATGCACTCTCGCCGGGAAGGGGAGCCGGCGTGGTGAGAACGGTTCTCATTAGGCGGTAGGGTGGGGTGATGAGAGCGCGGGGGATCGTCGTGGGGCTGGTCGCGGCATCCCTG
The DNA here is from genome assembly GCF_009649635.1 of Microbacterium sp. SYP-A9085. Classification (GTDB taxonomy): domain Bacteria; phylum Actinomycetota; class Actinomycetes; order Actinomycetales; family Microbacteriaceae; genus Microbacterium. Next base: position 831,797 of record NZ_WJII01000001.1, read on the forward strand.
CTCGCGCTCGCGGGATGCTCCGGGACGTCGGGGGATGCCGCGGACGGGCGGATCCGGGTCGTCGCGTCGACGAACGTGTACGGTGCCATCGCGGCGGCGGTCGGCGGCGACCGGGTCGAGGTCAGCTCGCTCATCGAGTCCGCCGCGCAGGACCCGCACGAGTACGAGGCCAGCGTCCGCGACCAGCTGCGCGTCGCCCGGGCCGATCTCGTGATCGCCAACGGCGGCGGCTTCGACCCGTTCATGGACGGACTTGTCCACGCGTCGCACACGACGGCAACAGTCATCACCGCCGCGACGCTGTCGCCCGAGTACCCGGCCGACGGCAACGCCCACGCCGACCACGACCATCCCGCCGGGTTCAACGAGCACGTCTTCTACGACCCCGCAGTGATGGCCACGCTCGCGCAGCGCATCGCCGCCGACCTCGGAGAGATCGACCCGGACGGACAGGCGGCCTTCACCGCCAACGCGACGACGTTCGCCGCCGGCGTCGACAGTATCGAGGCGAGCCTCGCGCGGTTGAAGGCCGCCCACGAGGGCACCGGCGTGTTCGTCACCGAGCCGCTGCCGCTGTACCTCACCGACGCCGCCGGACTCGAGGACAGGACGCCGCCCGCCTTCAGCGAGGCCGTCGAGGAGGGCCAGGATGTCGCTCCCTCCGTGCTGCTGCAGGCGCTGAAGACGATCTCGGCGAAGCACGTGGCGCTCGTGATAGTGAACGCGCAGGCGGGCGGGCCGGAGACGGACCGCGTCGCGCAGCAGGCGGTGGATGCCGGCATCCCGGTGCTGCGCTTCTCCGAGCTGCTGCCGGAGGGCAAGACATACCTGGCGTGGATGGACGAGAACGTCGCCCAGCTCGCCCGCGCGCTGGGCTGAGTGGCGCCGTCCGCGCGTGACGCGTAGGCATTGAGAACCGTTATCACTAAGGTGGACTGGTGGATTCCGAGCAGACCGGCGCTCCCCTCGTCGTCGAGCACGCCGCGCTGCGGCGCGGATCCCGTGTGCTCTGGTCCGGCCTCGACCTCACGGTGCGGCCCGGCGAGCTGATCGCGGTGCTCGGCCCGTCCGGCTCGGGAAAGACCACGCTGCTGCGCGCGATCCTGGGCCTGGACCGGCTCAGCGACGGCCGCATCGTCGCGCTCGGCGAGGACGTGCACCGTGCCGGCAGCCGCCGCATCGGCTACATCCCGCAGCAGCGCCCGCTCCCCCGGGACACCGCGATGCGCGCCCGCGACCTCGTGCAGCTGGGCGTGGACGGGCATCGCTTCGGCCTGCCGATCCCGCGCCGCGGCGACCGGGCCCGCGTCGACGGGCTGTTGGCGGCGGCGGGGGCGGCCGACTTCGCCGACCGCCCCGTCGGCATGCTCTCCGGCGGTGAGCAGCAGCGGCTGCGGGTCGCGCAGGCGCTCGCCGACGATCCGAAGCTGCTGCTGTGCGACGAGCCGCTGACGAGCCTCGACCTGGCCAACCAGGAAGCCGTCGTGCGGATGATCGACCGGCACCGCCGCGAGCGGCAGGCCGCGGTGCTGCTGGTCACGCACGACATCAACCCGGTGCTCGGCAAGGTCGACCGCATCCTCTACCTCGCCGGCGGGCGGTTCACGCTGGGCACCCCGCGCGACGTGCTGCGCAGCGACGTCCTCACCGACCTGTACGGCGCCGCCGTGTTCGTGATGCGCGCCGGTAACCGGCTCGTCGTCGTGGGCGCCCCGGATGCCGAGGAATCCCACCACCACCACGAAGGCGAGCACGAATGAGCTGGGGGGATGTCTGGAACGCGATGTTCGGCGGCGCCGCCGACTACGGCGACATCCTCGCGCTCGTGTCCAACTCGGTGTGGGCGGGCGCCGTGCTGGGCCTGGTCGGCGGGCTCATCGGCGTGTTCGTGATGCAGCGCGACATGGCGTTCGCCGTGCACGGCATCAGCGAGCTGTCGTTCGCGGGAGCGGCGGCCGCGCTGCTGGTGGGGATGGATGCCGTCACCGGCTCGATCATCGGGTCGATCATCGCCGCGGCCCTGATCGGGTGGCTGGGCGCCCGCGCGCGCGAGCGCAACTCGATCATCGGCGTGCTGATGCCGTTCGGGCTGGGCCTGGGCATCCTGTTCCTGTCCCTGTACCCCGGCCGCAGCGCGAACAGGTTCAGCCTGCTGACCGGCCAGATCGTCACGGTGCAGAATGCGCAACTGGGGTGGCTGATCCTCATCGGTGGCGTCGTGCTGGTGGGGCTGCTGCTGATGTGGCGCCCGCTGCGGTTCGACTCGCTCGACCCGCAGGCGGCCGCCGCGCGCGGTGTGCCGGTGCGCTGGGTGTCGCTGGGGTTCATGCTGCTGCTGGGCCTGATCGTGGCCGTCGCGGTGCACATCATCGGGGCGCTGCTGGTGATGGCGCTCGTGGTCACGCCCGCCGCGAGCGCGATGCGGGTGGCCGCCGGGCCCGTGGCGGTGCCGGCGCTCGCGGCGGCGTTCGGGTTCGTCGCGGCCGTCGGCGGCATCCTGCTCGCCGTGATGGGGGAGCTGCCGGTGAGCCCCTACATCACGACGATCTCGTTCGCGATCTACCTCGTCTGTCGCGCCGTCGGCGCGCGCCGCGACCGGGTGACGCGCGCGGTGTGACGGTGGCGGCGGCGTTTGCACTGCCGCATCTGAGACGTTCCTGAGAGGACGCGGCGCACGCTCGCGCCATGGTCATCTTCGACCGTGTCCCGCGCGTGGCCGCCGGCGCCGTCGCATCCCCTCGGCGGCGGCTGGCCCTGGCCGCGGCGGGGGTGGCCGCCGGCGCCGCGCTGCTCGCGATGGCCGGGTCGTGGATCCCGTCGCTGTGGGGCGATGAGGCGGCCAGCGTCCTGTCGGCCAGCCGGCCGGTGCCGAGCCTGCTCACGATGATCCTGCACATCGATATCGTGCACGCCGCGTACTACCTGGCCCTGCACGCCTGGGTGGGACTGTTCGGGTCGAGTCCGTTCTCGGTCCGATTCCCGTCGGCGCTCGCCATCGGGGTCTGCGCCGCGGCGATCACCTGGATGTGCGGCCGGGCCGCCACGCTGGGCTTCGGCGTGCTGGCGGGATCGCTGGCGGCGATCCTGCCGCGGCTGACCTACGCGGGGGAAGAGGCCCGGTCGTACGCGTTCGCCGCGGCACTTGCCGCGATCCTGTGTGCGCTTGTCGTCGAGATGGTGCTGCGCGGTCCGTCCCGCGGCCGGTGGATCGCCTACACCGTGGTGCTGACCGTCGCCATCTACGTGTTCCTGTATCTTGCCCTGCTGACCCTCGCGGTGGGGGCGGCAGTCGCGGTGATCCCGGTCCTGCGGTCGCAGGTGCGCCGCTGGATTCTGGCGTCGGCCGCGGCATCCGTCCTCGCCCTCCCGCTGGTCGCGGTGGCTGTCACGCAGATTGCGCAGATCGGCTATCTCCGGAAGGGGGATCCCGCGGGACCCGCCCCGGTGCTCGTCCAGATGTGGTTCTCCACTCCGGTGTTCGCGGTGATCGCCTGGTCGCTCATCGGCGTCGCTGCTGCCGGCCTCACCCGGGACGTCGTCGTGCGGCACTCCCCTGTGGGCCCGATCGCCGCACTGGAGATCCTGGCGCTGTGCTGGCTGATCATCCCGATGGGCATCCTCATCGCGGCGGCCCCGATCATGGCCGGGTACACCGCGCGCTATGGCACGTACGCCGCGCCCGCCGCCGCCGTGCTGATGGCCTCAGGCATCCGCCGGCTCGCGCAGCTTCCGCTCCGCCGCGGCGCCGGTCCCGTGATCGCCACGGTCGCGGTCACGGCCGTGGTCGCCGCCGCGGCTCCGGTGTGGGCGTCCCAGCGGACCCCGTTCGCGAAGAATCAGTCGGACTGGGACCAGATCGCGGAGGTTATCGGGAGCCGGGCTCGCCCCGGCGACGCAATCGTCTTCGACGACGGCACCCGCCCGTCCCGGCGCCCCCGGCTGGCGATGGACACGGATCCCGCCCCGTTCGCCGTCGTCAACGATGTCACCCTGGCCGTGCCGTACCCGAACCAGGACACGTGGTACGACGCCACGATGCCGGTGGATGTCGCGGCCCGCGACGGTCGGTTCGACGGCGTGCGCCGAGTATGGCTGGTCGAGTACCGGATCGGCGACGCCGTCGACACGTGGGGCGTCGCCGCACTGCACCGCCTCGGCTTCCGTGAGCGCCAGCAGATCCTCGACCACCGCAGCGTCATTGCGCTGTACACGCCGTGAGCTCATCCGCGCCTCGCCCGGGGCAGGGCGATGGTGATGGTGGTCCCGGCCGGCGAGGTGTCGGTCACCTCCACCCAGCCGCCGGCCCGGCCGGCGGTGTCCTGCACGAGGGACAGCCCGATCCCGAACCCGGGGCGGCTCCCGGCACCGGGGCTGCCGGGGATGGGTCCGCCGGCATGCGCGAACCGGTCGAAGACCCGCTCGGGCGGGATGCCGCGGATGCCGGGTCCGTGATCGCGGACGGCGATCCGCACCCGCGAGCGTTCGGCGACCACGGTGACCTCCACCGCCTGACCGGCGGTGGAGTTCTTCACGGCGTTGTCGATCACGGCGACCAGGGCGCGCTGCAGGCTGGTCTCGGGCACCGGAACCCGCACGTCCGGCGCGACCGCGCCCGCGGTGACGCGCACGCCCCGGTCCTGTCCGAGCATCCGCATCGACGACACCACCACCTCGATGATCGGCGCGAGTTCGACGGGAGGCTGCCGGCCGGGCGAGGCGACGTCGACCGCGTCGAGCAGATCGGCCACGACCGCGATCAGCGCGCGCGAGTCCGCGCGCAGCTCACCAACGATCCGGCGATGAGCGTCCTGTGGGGCCAGCGACCGCTCGAGCACCTGCAGCCGCGCATCGAGCACCGCCAGCGGGGTGCGCAGCTCGTGCGAGGCATCGGCGACGAAGCGGCGCTGCCGTGCCAGCGCATCCACGAGCGGGGCGACAACGCGCCGCGTGGCGACGAGGCTCAGGGCACACGCGAGAACTATCGCGATCAGCCCGATCACGACGATCCCGGTCAGGGCGTCAAGGCCTCCGACATCGATGAACTCCTCGTGGTGTCGCCGATCCAGCAGGTGGGACAGCGGGATCTGGCCGAGCACTATCGAGGACGCGGCCACCAGCACGGCGACCACCAGCACGGTCGCGGCGACGGTCATCCACGCACCCACCCGCCATGCGGTCCGCCGAACCAGCCGGGCGTCCGCGTCCAGGCGGGCATGTCCCCGTGGGCGCGTCGTCGTCACAGCATTCCCAGCCGGTAGCCCCGACCGCGCACGGTCGTGATGATGTCGCGGTCTGTCTTGCGCCGTACATAGTGCACGTACGTGTCGACCGTGCCGGGAGTGTCCGTCGCGTCGAAGACGGCGGCGAGGATCTCTCCCCGACTGAACGTCCGGCGCGGGTGCAGTGCGAGCAGTCGCAGCAGGTCGCTTTCGCGATCGGTGAGGATCGCGCGGCCGTCATAGGGCGAGTAGATCGCCCGCGACTCGGGGTAGAACTCCCAGGTGCCGATGCGCACGAACGGTCCTTCGTCGTCGTCCGCCCGGCGGATGGCCCGCAGCCGGGCGAACAGCTCGTCGAAGTCGAATGGCTTGACCAGATAGTCGTTTGCTCCGGCATCCAGCCCGCTCACCTTGTCCTGTACGGTGTCCAGCGCCGTCAGGATCAGCGCGGGGGTGCGTACGCCGGCACGGCGCAGGTGCTGGACGATCTGCAGACCGTCCAGCCCGGGGAGACGCCGATCGATCACGGCGACGTCGAACATCCGCTCCATGGCGGCCGCGAGCGCGTCTGCGCCATCGGGGATGAGGGCGACGTCGTAGACCTCCTCGAGCACCTGCGCCATGAGCGGGCCGAGCTGCGGGTCGTCCTCGGCGAGCAGCATCCGCGGCCGGTCACCGGTCATCGCGTGGATCCCATCACGGTCGTCCTCCCCGAGCACGTGCGCGGCTCCTGTCAGAAAGATACGTCCGACCTCGCGCGCGCGTCATCGGGCCGATGCCGATCGCTGGGCGATTTCTTAGTCCGCGGCGTCCAGTCTCGTCGTCGTGAGCGCGCGGATTCCTGTGGCCCGACCGGTGATCCGAGTAGCCGTCCCCTCGGTGGTGTTCTGGGTCACGAAGGGCGTGTCCACCGCGCTGGGCGAGGCGCTCTCGGACTTCTCGATCCATGTGATGCCACCGGTCGTGGCGGTGCTGCTCGGATTCGCGCTGTTCGTCGGTGCCCTCGTCCTGCAGCTGACCCGGCGCCGGTACGTCGCCGGGATCTACTGGCTGACGGTCGCGATGGTGGGGGTGTTCGGGACGATGGCGGCCGATGTGGTGCACGTCGTGCTCGGGGCGCCCTATGCCGTGTCCGCCATCGCGTATGCCGTGCTGCTGGCGCTGGTCTTCGCCGGTTGGCGGGCGATCGAGCGCACCCTTGACGTGCACGAGATCACCACGACCCGCCGCGAGCTGTTCTATTGGGCGGCCGTCGTGGGAACGTTTGCGATGGGCACCGCCGTGGGCGACCTGACCGCCGTCGGACTCGGGCTCGGCTACGCCCCGTCGATGGCGCTGTTCGCATTGCTGATCCTCATCCCGGCGTTCGGATACCGCCTGCTGCACTGGAATGGCGTGTTCGCGTTCTGGTTCGCGTATGTGCTGACCCGTCCGCTCGGCGCGTCGCTCGCGGATTGGCTGGGCAAGCCCGTCGGCGAGGGCGGGGTCGGCCTGGGCGCAGGCTGGGTATCGCTCGGGTTCGCGGCGGTGATGCTGGGTCTGGTGGTGTCGGCCGGCCTGCGTGCGCCGGCGGGCGCGGTCCTTCCAAAGACGGCATCCGCGATCCCGCCGCAGCCGTGACCGGTATCCGCGTTCCGAACGGCGTCGCCGATGTGCGGCCGCGGTTTTAGGCTCGCGGTGTGAACATCCCGCCCGACATCGCCCCGACGCTCATCGGCGTCGCGGTGCTGGCCGCGGTCACCACCGGGGTGCTCTTCGCGTTCCGGGTGCCGGGGGTGTGGTCGCCACTGCTGGCGATAGTGCGCGGAGCGGTCCAGCTCGCGGTGATCAGCGTCATCCTCACCGGGATCATCTCGGAACCGGGGTGGATCGCCCTCGCGCTGTGCGTGATGTTCGCCATCGCGGCGTCGGTGGCGACCGGGCGGGTGGGCTGGTCGCGGCGGTCGGCGCTCATGATGAGCACGGCGATCGCCAGCGGCATCCTGCTGTCCGGGGTCATCGTGTTCGGCACCGGGGCGCTCGAGCTCACCCCGCGCTATGCGCTGGCGATCGGCGCGATCATCATCGGCAACGCGATGACGATCGCGACCCTGACCGGGCGGATGCTCACCACCTCGGTCGTCGACCACTGGGACGAGGTGGAGGGGTGGCTCGCCCTGGGGGCGACCCCGCGGCAGTCGACGATCCAGCTGGCCCGCCGTGCGGTGCGCGATGCGCTGGTTCCGACGATCGACCAGACCCGCACGACGGGGCTCGTGGTGCTGCCCGGTGCGTTCGTGGGCGCTATCTTCGGCGGCATCTCGCCGCTGGAGGCCGGTCGGTTCCAGATCGTCGTGCTGGGCGGGATCATGGCCGCCGGCGCGCTGACCGCCGTGCTCGTGGCCACGTGGATGGGCGACGTCCGGGTCAAGCCCGCGCCCGTGCGGTGAGGGATGCCGCGCCGCTCGCGTCGATTTGCCGTCCCGTTGTGTCACTTCGGCGCGCCGAGGCGACAGTGCGGGACGGGGGGTTGCCACCCCCTGGGGATTGCGGTCCCATGGTGTCGCGTCATCGCGGGGAAGCGACATCATGGGACGGGGATGCCGCCCGGCAGCGATCCGCGCCCGGCAGCCGCGACAGGTCCGCGCCCGGCAGCCGCGACAGGTGCGCGCCCCTCCCAGGTCTCGTTACGGTGGCCCGACCTAGACTCGAGGCATGGCGCAGCGGAACACCTGGCAGCGGGAGCGCGTGCGCGAAGCCCTGACCGATGCGGCCGGCTTCGTCAGCGCGCAGTCCCTGCATGCGACCCTGCGCGACGAGAACACGGGCATCGGACTGGCCACCGTCTACCGCGCGCTCGCCGACATGGCATCGCTGGGCGACGCCGACTCCCTGCAGAGCCCGGAGGGCGAGAGCCTGTACCGGGCGTGCACGAGCCCCGGCCACCACCACCACCTGATCTGCCGCTCGTGCGGACTGACCGTCGAGATCGCCGCGCCCGACGTGGAGGTGTGGGCACGCGCCACCGCCGCGAGCCACGGGTTCACTCAGGCCGAGCATGTCGTGGACGTCTTCGGTCTCTGCCCCGACTGCACGGCCCGTCGCCAGACGACCGAGCGTGACCGCCGAGGCGCGAGCTGACGTGACGCGGACACAGGACCGGGCATCCGGTGCCCGCCTGCGGCTCGCGACCGCCCGAAGCCCGCGGCGCGCTGTCGCGCTCGGCCTCGGCGCTGCGGCGATCGCCGCGCTGTTCGCGATCGACGCTCTCGTCCCGGGCCTGATGCCGGGCGTCCCGAACCGCGCTCAGGACGCCCTCACCCTCGCGCTGAGCGTGCTCATCGAGTCCCTGCCGTTCATCGCACTCGGGGTCGTGCTGTCGATCGTGGTGCAGGTGTGGATCCCGCCCGGGGCGATCGAGCGATGGATGCCGCGGCGCGCATGGGCGCGCCGGGCGGTGCTGTCGCTGCTGGGCATGGTCATCCCGGTGTGCGAGTGCGGCAACGTGCCGTTCGCACGCGGCCTGCTGATGCGCGGGTTCACGGTGCCCGAGACGCTGACGTTCCTCATCGCGGCGCCCATCGTCAACCCGATCGTCATCATCACGACCCATCAGGCGTTCGGATTCGGCGACGGGATCCTTGTCGCGCGGCTCGTGGGCGGATACCTGATCGCGAACCTCATCGGCTGGATCTACAGCCGCCACCCCGACCCGGACGGCCTGCTCACCGAGCGGTTCCGCGACACGTGCGAGCTCGTCACGCACGAGCCCGGCGACCGGTGGCGGCGCAGCCTCGCCCAGTTCGTCGTCGAGCTGCGGGCCGTGATGCCGGCGCTGATCATCGGCTCGGCCGTCGCGGGCGCGGTGCAGGTGCTCGTCCCGCGCGATGCACTGCTGGCCATCGGCTCGAACCCCGTGTTCTCGATCGTGGCGATGGTGATGCTCGCCATGATCGTGTCGATCTGCTCGAACGTCGACTCGTTCTTCGCGCTGTCGTTCGCCTCGACGTTCACGCCCGGGTCGATCGTCGCGTTCTTGCTGGTCGGCCCGCTCGTCGACGTCAAGATGCTCGCGCTGCTGCGGACCACGTTCACGGCGCGGGTCCTCGCCGGCATGGTGGTCACCGTGGTGCTGGCGGCGTTCGCGATCGCGGTGGGGGTGAACCTTGTCGCGTAGCGCGGGGGCCTGGAACCGCTGGCTCGGAGTCGGGCTCGCGTCGTGCCTGGCCGTCGTCACTCTCGGGCTCGCGCTGACCGGGCGTCTCGCCCTGTACATCAACCCCTCGTCGAACTGGTTCGCGATCCCGATGGCCGTCTTGCTGCTGGTGGGCGCGGGGGCGAGCTTCCTCCTGCCGCTCGGCGCCGAGGAGGATCACGGCCACGATCACGGCGGCGCGCACGACCACGCCCCGGCAGGCGCGGTGCGCCGAGACCGGACGATCCCGTCGAGTCCACACGCCGCGCCCCGCGCGGGCGCCGTGATCACCGCGACCGGCGGGGTCCTGGCATCCGCGGTCTCGCTGTCGGTGCTCCTGCTGCCGCCGGCGGCCCTGTCGGCCGAGATCGCGCAGACCCGGGACGTCGGGGCGGCGCCGCTGTTCGCGGGCGCCGACATCCTGAATCTCGCCACTCACGGCGATACCGCCGCGTTCGGCGTCGGCGACTGGGCGAGCGTGTTCGCCACGGCCACGAACCCCGACGCGTTCGACGGTGACGCCGTGACGCTCACCGGCTTCGTCACCCCCGGCGAGAGCGGCGCGTTCGACCTCACCCGCCTGGTGATCACGCACTGCGTCATCGACGCGCAGCCGGCGAGCGTCCCGATCGCGGTCGCCGACGGGCGGCTGGCGACGGGGACCTGGGTCGAGGTGATCGGCACTGTGAAGTCCACGGCATCCGGGGCGCTGCAGATCGCGGCGACGAGCGTGAAGCCGATCCCCCAGCCCAAGGATCCGTATGAGTACTGACGCCGGCACCCGTCGCGGCGCGTCCCGGCGCCGACGCGGGCGGCTGTTCGCCGCCACGTTCGCGGGCGTCGTCGGCGTGCTCGCGGTGCTGGGCCTGGCCGGCGCGGCTGCCAGCGGTGTGCAGGGGCCGCGCGTCACCACCGTGCAGATGGATCCGGATGCCGCCGCCACCGCGTCCGGCGCCCGGCTCATCGTCACGATGAACCAGTCGCTGCACGCGATCCGGTCCGCGCAGGTGACGGTCACCCCCGACGCCGAGTTCACGGTGGACACCGCCGGTCGCGTGATGGGCGTCCGGTTCACCCTGCCGCTGCACGACGACACCGAGTACACGGTCCGCTTCACCGGCGTCACCGGGCTCGGCGGCGGCCCCGCCGCGACAGTGACCGAGCGGTTCCGCACCCCGAAGCTGCGGGTGTTCCTGCTGCAGCGGGGCGACGGTGAGGACCGGATCCTGCACACCGATCTGCACGGCGCCGATCCCGAGCCGGTGTTCCAGCACGCGCACATCGAGGACTTCCGCGCGACCAGCGGGCACCTCGTCGTCTCGACACTCGACGACCGCGGAAAGGCCGCGCTCGTGGTCACAGACCTCGAGGGGCGGCACCGCCGCGACCTGCCGCTTCCGGGCGACGGCACGGTCGCGTCGCTGCAGAGCGCCGACCGCGGCGAGCTCATCGGCTACACCTACTCGGACGCGAACCTCGGCCAGCCCGGTGCCCGCGAGAGCCGGCTCTACACCGCGTCGCTGAAGGACTCGGCCGCACGCGCCGAGCCCACGGCGGTGGCCGTCACCGGCAAAGAGCAGCGGGTCGCCGACTGGCACTTCGTGCCCGACAGCGACAGCATCCTGGTCCTCACCTACGAGGGACGGATGCTGCTGAGCAGCGCATCGGGCGAGGGTGCGGCGGATCTCGGCACCGGCGTCGCCATCGACGGCATCGGCCGGGGCTCGTCGGTGGCGGTCGTGGAGCGCGCCGACGGCATGGTGGCCGTCGACCTCACCGACGGGTCGCAGCAGCCTCTCGTGACCGCTCGGGCCGGTGCTCGGCCCGTGCCGGGCCGGATGGGCGTGGTGGTCCCCGCCCCGGGCAGGGCAGGAGGCTCGGTGCGCCCCTACACCGTGCTCGACGTCGCCGGCGGCAGCGGCGCGGGCGAGGGCGTGCCGGAGGGGACCACGGTGTACCGCGTGGCGGCGGACGGCGCGGCGGTACCGGTCTTCGACATCCCGCCGACGACCGCCATCCTGCAGACGTGCGTGTCGCCGAGCGGCCAGTACGCCGCGGTGTCCGTCGCTCCAGACACCGTTTCGAACCCGTACGACCGGTACCTGCTGCCCATGCCGACCCGGGTGGTCACCCACGTGATCGCGCTGGCCGAGGGCCGCCAGGTGCACGCCTTCAGTGGATTCGGCATCTCTTGGTGCCAGGTTCCGCCCCCACTCGGCCAGTGATCGCGCCCGCGTCAGCCTGGTGCCCGCGGCGCGTTCGATCCGCGTCCCGACGGCGTCAGGCGCCGAGACGGGCGAACGCACGCAGCATCCGCCCCGGCTCGGTGACGGATGCCGCCAGCACTCGCTGTGCGATCTCGGCATACTCCGCGGCGGCGAAATACCCGCCGTCGCGGTAGAACGCCATCCGCTCGGTGAACGGCAGCGGCGTCGACTCCGGGTGGAACTGCGTCGCGTACAGGCGCTGGCCGACGCGGTACGCCTGCACCGGGCACGCCTCGTTCGTGGCCAGGAGCACGGCCGACGGCGGCGCCTCGCCCGAGCCCTCCTTGTGCGCCGACAGGGCTGTGAACCGTGTTGGCAGCGCGCCGAGGATCGGGTCGCCCGCGGCCGCATCCGTGAGCCGCACCTCGGTGGGCCCCGTCGGCTCGGGATACGCGCGGCTCACGGTTCCTCCCAGCATCCGGGTCACCACACCGATCCCGTAGCACGTGAACAGCGCGCTCACCCGGGCGTCGACGGCTGCCCCGGCGACGCGCTCGAGATCGGCCTCGACCCGCTGCTGGATGCCGGACTTGTCCTGGTCCCGATCGGACACGTTGAACGGACTGCCGCCCACGAGGAACCCCGACCAGCGCTCGAACGCGTCCGCGGGCAGCGGTTCGCGGGTGAGATCGAGCATCTCCAGCTGCTCCTGGTCGAGCTGCGCCCCCGCGCGGAACGACGCGGATTCGGCGCGGGCCGCCTCCGCCTCGGGGCGCACGCACAGATAGACGAGCGGCATGGCGCGATTCTAGGCGCCGACCCACCGCGAGACGCCGGTGCCCTGCCGGAATGGCGGTCCCGTGCTGTCGCGTCGGGGCCGGGATGCGGCATCCCGGGACGGAAAGTCCCCGCCTTGCCCCGCGCACCCCGCCACCCGCGGCGTATCGTGGAGCCAGGCGCCGGCCCGCACGCGCCGCCCGCACGACATGACAGACACGACATCCGACGCCCCGGCGACCACATCCCTGCGCCCGGCCACCCGCACTGAACTCTTGGCGCTGCCTGTCGACGTCGCGCCGCGCCTGCTCGGCGGAGTGCTCACGGTGACCGTCGACGGCGAGACCGTCGCCCTGCGGATCACCGAGGTCGAGGCCTACCACGGCAAGGGCACCGGACCGGTTCCGGACCCGGGCTCGCACGCCCGCATGGGCTACACGAAACGCAACGCCACGATGTGGGGCGATCCCGGCCACCTCTACGTCTACCTGAGCCACGGGATCCACTCCTGCGCCAACGTCGTCTGCGGGCCGCAGGGTGAGGCCGGCGGAATCCTGCTGCGCGCCGGCGAGATCGTCGACGGCCTCGACATCGCCCGCCGACGCCGCCCCGCCGCGCGCACCGACCGCGAACTGGCCCGCGGTCCGGGCCGGCTCGGGGATGCCATGGGCCTGCGCCATGCGCTGCACGACGGCATCGATGTCGTCGACCCGACGCCGTTCGGCGGCGCCGTCGCGTCCCTGCAGCTGCCCTCGATCCCGCTGGAGACGGTGGCATCCGGTCCCCGCGTCGGCATCGCCGGTCTGGCCGGAACCGACGCGTTTCCGTGGCGCTACTGGGTCCCCGGCGACCGCTCCGTGTCGCCGTTCCGCTGGGGTCGCGGAGCCGCCGAGGCGGCGCTTGCCGCACGGACGTGACATCCCCAGCGAACTGGACTAAGGTCGGCCGGACTACCGCCAGCTGTGAAAGGGGAAGCGAGTATCACCATGGCTGATAAGAGCAACGCCAAGAAGGCCCCGCAGGCCAGTCTCAAGGAGAAGCGCGCGCAGAAGAAGGAGCGCGCGCAGGAGTCCACGGTCAAGGCGCGCAAGCGCTGATCGATTGCGCGGGATGCCTCGCGTCGGCCAGTGGGACGGCCGAGGCGGGGTTCCCGCCCGCCCCTCCGTCCAGCCGGCACGCCCCGCCGTGCTAAACTGACTCCTTGTCTGCGCGCACTCCAGCGTGCAGTTCGCGCCCCATCCTCGATCGTCGACCGGAAACGGTCGGGTTCGTGCTGGAGTGCAGACAAGGGATCTTGGGTGGCGCCGTCCGGCGTCACGGTACAGAGGGAGACATCACCATGGCTGCAGTGTGCCAGGTGACCGGCGCGGTTCCCGGCTTCGGTCACAACATCTCGCACTCGCACCGTCGGACGAAGCGCCGCTTCGACCCGAACGTGCAGAAGAAGACCTACTTCGTCCCGTCGCTGGGTCGTAAGGTCACCCTGAACGTGTCCGCCAAGGGCATCAAGGTGATCGACGCGCGCGGCATCGAGTCGGTCGTGAAGGACCTGATCGCGAAGGGTGTGAAGCTCTGATGGCCAAGAAGGCTCAGGACGTCCGTCCGATCATCAAGCTGCGTTCGACCGCGGGCACGGGGTACACCTACGTGACCAAGAAGAACCGCCGCAACAACCCCGACCGCATCGTGCTGAAGAAGTACGACCCCATCGTGCGCAAGCACGTCGACTTCCGAGAGGAGCGCTGATCGCATGGCGAAGAAGAGCAAGATCGCGCGCAACAACCAGCGCGCAGAGGTCGTGGCCCGCTACGCCGAGAAGCGCGCTCAGCTGAAGAAGCAGCTCATCGACCCGAACGCGAGCGACGAGGAGCGCGAGGCCGCCCGCGTCGGCCTGCAGAAGCTCCCGCGCGACGCGTCGCCGGTGCGCCTGCGCAACCGCGATGTCATCGACGGCCGCCCGCGCGGCCACCTGTCGAAGTTCGGCATCTCGCGCGTGCGCTTCCGCGACATGGCGCACCGTGGCGAGCTGCCCGGCGTGACCAAGTCGAGCTGGTAAGCACCACTCATCCGGATGGCCGGAGTCCCTCGGGGGCTCCGGCCATCCGTGTCTGCGCACGGCGGCAGCCTGCCGCCTCGTTCGTCCGGCCGCGAGGGCTCAGAGCAAGGCGCTGGTGGACCCGGATGCCACTCCCGTCACATCCGTCACAGAATAGGCCGCGACACGCCGGTGAAGATCGCGCCGGACGCCGGGAAATCCGCGTGATTCCGCGGATTCTTGGTACATTCGTCGCGGTCGATCCGACCAGCCGGGGGGCACACCGTCCTTCGGTCCGCACAGAACGACGGCGGTCCGCCGTCTGGAGGACACACCCACATGGCTGACAAGTCCATCACCAAGACCGAACTCGTTGCGAGCATCGCCAGCGCGACCGGCCAGAGCCAGGCCGTCGTCTCGGGCGTCCTCGACTCCCTCTTCTCTACCGTCTCCGCGGCCGTCGCCAAGGGCAGCAAGGTCTCGATCCCCGGCTGGATCGCGTTCGAGCAGGTCGCCACGGCCGCCCGCACCGGCCGCAACCCGCAGACCGGCGCCGAGATCAAGATCCCGGCCGGCAAGCGCGTCAAGGTGACCGCGGGCTCCAAGCTCAAGGCCGCCGTCAAGTAACGCCGAGGACCACCTCGTCGAGAGGGGGATGCCGCACCAGCGGCATCCCCCTCTCGACACTGCGCAGCCTCGCCCCGCAGGGTCGAACCCGCTTAGGCTTGAAGGGTGATCCCCACTCCCGCGCCCCGGGGCGCTGCCGCGCCGCGCGGCGCGTCGGAGCGTGCGGTCCCCTCCCGCTCGCTCCGGGCCGTCGGTCCCGCGCTCCTGGTCGTGGCCGCGCTGGTCACGGCGGTCTGGGCGCTCGCGTACGGCGGAGGAGCGGCGCCGCTGCAGCTCGGCGATCCCGGTCCCGCCGTCCGGTGGGGGCTGCCCCTGGTCACGCTGGTCGTGAACCTCTCCGCCGCGGGCATGTGCGGCAGCCTCGTGGTCGCCCTTTTCGCCCTGCGTGCGGGGGAGAAGCCGTTCGACCTGGCACTGGTCACGGCATCCATCTCCGCCGCCGTGTTCACGGTCGCGGCGGGGATCACCGGGTTCCTCACGTTCGTGCTCACGTTCAATCCGACGGTGGGCCTGGACAACACGTTCGGGTCGCAGTTGGGCAGCTGGCTGACGACGACCGAGTCCGGCCGCACCTGGCTGATCACGACGCTCGCCGGCGCCGTCATCACCGTGGCGGCGTTCGCGGTACGGGGCTGGACGGCGACGCTGGTGCTCGGGATGCTCGCGCTCGCCTCGCTCATCCCGATGGGCACGCAGGGCCACTCCGGGGAGCTCGCCTCGCACGACGTCGCGGTCACCGCGATGATCCTGCACATGATCGGCGCCGCCGTATGGCTGGGCGGGCTCGTGCTGATAGTGCTGATCCGTCCCGCGATGGACCGCGCCGGCATCGCCGACGTGCTCTCGCGGTATTCCTCGATCGCCCTCGTCGCGTTCGTCGTCGTCGGCGTCTCGGGCATCGCCCGCGCGATGGTGGGCCTGGGCGGGTGGGATGCCCTCGCCTCCGGCTACGGCACGCTGGTGGTCGTCAAGGCCGCCGCACTGATAGTGCTCGGCATGTTCGGCGCGCTGTACCGCACGCGCCTCATCGCCGGGATGACGAAGGATGGTGGGGCGCGGCGCTTCTGGTCGTTCGTCGTCGCCGAACTGGTGATCATGGGCGTCGCCAGCGGCGCCGCGGTCGCCCTGGCCCGCACGCCCCCGCCGACCGGCTCCCAAGTGCCGCTGTCGCAGACGCCGGCCGAGATCCTCACCCAGTCGCCGCTGCCGCCCGAGCTGACGATAGTGCGGTGGTTCACCGAGTGGGATATCGACCTGCTGTGGCTGGTGGTCTGCGCGTTCGGCCTCTTCTTCTACCTCGCCGGCGTGCGGCGGCTGCGTCGCCGCGGCGACCGGTGGCCGATCCTGCGCACCGTGTCCTGGACCGCCGGGATGCTGCTGCTGTTCTGGGTCACCTGCGGGCCCATCAACGCCTACCAGGACTACATGTTCAGCGTGCACATGGTCGGCCACATGCTGCTGAACATGGCGATCCCGGTGCTGCTCGTGCCCGGGGCTCCGGTCACGCTCGCGCTGCGGGCGATAGCGAAGCGGCACGACGACACCCGCGGGGCGCGGGAGTGGATCATGTGGGCCGTGCACACACCGTACGCGCGGGTGATCACCAACCCGGTCGTGGCGGCCGTGATCTTCGGCGTCTCGCTGTGGGTGTTCTACTTCACCGACCTGTTCCGCTGGGCGATGACCGACCACCTCGGCCACGAGTGGATGATCGTCCACTTCCTCATCGCCGGATACCTGTTCGTGCAGTCCCTGGTCGGCATCGACCCGGTGCCGTACCGGCTGCCGCACTCAATGCGCCTGGTGATCCTCATCCTCGTGATGGCCACGCACGCATTCTTCGGCATCACGATCATGATGCAGTCCGGTCTCATGCTCGCCGACTGGTTCGGCGCCATGGGCCGCACCTGGGGCGCGACGCCGATGATGGACCAGTACGTCGGCGGCGGCGCGGCCTGGTCGATCGGCGAGCTGCCGACCCTGATCCTGTCGATCGTCGTGGGCGTGCAGTGGAGCCAGAGCGACGCGCGCGCCGAGCGGCGCCGGGATCGCCACGCCGACCGCACCGGCGACGCGGAGCTCGTCGCGTACAACGCGAAGCTCGCCGCCCTTGCCGACCGCGACGCGCGCGACGCGGACCGCGGCGCCCGGATCTGACCCGCGATGCGCCTGGCCTCCGTGCGCCGGACGCGCGACGCGATCAGTCGGTGTCGGGTGCGCTGACCCGGATCGACGCGGTGCCGCTCGGAGAGATCTCGATGGTGCCGACCATAGCGAACGGGACATCCTCGTCGACGTGGCGGAGGGATCCGTCGTAGATCGAGCGGATGCCGACGACGATGTGTGCGAGCCCGTCCGTTGGCGGGATCGCCCACCCCTCGCCGGCCGGCTTCACCGCGATCTTCGGCATCGCACGGATCGACCACTTCGGCAGCCCGTCGATGCGGTTCTGCACGACGAAGCCGAACGGGCATCCGGTCGGCTGCAGCACCTGCTGGGTGGCGCAGCTGTTGAGGAAGTCCTCCACCCGGTCCTGCACGACCTGCACGAACGTGCTCGTGGCCTGCGTCCGCACCTCGACCGGAACGCTCTTCAGCGGCGCGTCGGAGAGCACCGCGATGCCGGGGGAGAACGAGATCGGGGTGTCCACCTTCACGGAGTACAGCCCGGGCGAGAACACCAGGAGCGGCACAGCAGCGGCCGGGTCGACCTCCGCGCCGCCGACCTGCCGCTTGTCGATGCGGAAGCCGTTCACGTCGAACGTCATCGATCCGTGCACGGTGAGATCCACCACGGCGAGCGGGCTGCGGGCGAACCGCCAGGTCGGGACGAATCCGATGGTGCCGGCCTGCTCCACGGCGAACGTCGTCGACCCCGGGTAGCCGCCCGCGCGGTACGAGGCGGTCACCGAGACCACCCCGTCGAGGGTGCGCTCGGAGTCGATCCGGATGTCGGTCAGCTGGGCCAGCGCCGCCTGGCGCAGCAGCGCCTCGGACGCGCCCTTCGGCAGCCCCGCGGCCTGAAGCTCCGTGCGGTCCACGGCCACCCCGGGCACGTGCAGCGCGTCCGCGGCGTGCCCGGCGGCCAGCAGCGACAGGTACTGCTGCACGAACGCGGACGGACTGTACAGCGCCCGGTAAACGAACACGCCTCCGACGGCCAGGCCCGCCAGCAGGATCGCGACCGTCACCACGATCACGGTGAGGTCGCGGCCGAGGCGCGAGCGCCGGGCCGGGATGCCGTCGTTCGGCGGTTGCGCCGCCGTCGCGGGAGCGGTCCCCGGCGTGGGCAGCGGTCGGGCCGGCGCGGCCGCGACGTCCGTCATGCCGGCGGCATGCGGCGCCTGCGGCGCGTGCGCCGTCGCATCCGTCGCTGCGTGCTCCACCTGATCAGTCTAGGAAACGACGTCCGAGAGGGGCCTGTGGACGACATCCCGCGTCGCACGGCCGCCGCCTACCATGGACGGGTGAGCATCCCGACCCTGTCCGCCGAACAGGACGAGCTGTTCCGGCTCATCGAGGACTCCCGGGACCACGTGTTCGTGACCGGCCGGGCCGGCACCGGCAAGTCCACGCTGCTGAACCACCTCGCCTGGAACACCGACAAGCAGATCGCGGTGTGCGCGCCCACGGGCGTGGCGGCGCTGAACGTCGAGGGGCAGACCATCCACTCGCTGTTCAAGCTGCCGATCGGGCTGATCGGCGCGAAGGACGAGCCGCAGTCGGATGCCACGCGCAAACTGCTGAACGCGATCGACACGCTCGTGATCGACGAGATCTCGATGGTGAACGCCGACCTGATGGATGCGGTCGACCGGGCCCTGCGGATGGCCCGCGGGCGCCGCGCGGAGCCGTTCGGCGGCGTGCAGGTGGTCATGTTCGGCGACCCGTACCAGCTGGCGCCGGTGCCGCCGCGCGGCGACGAGCGCCGCTATATCGACGACCACTACCGGTCGTTCTGGTTCTTCGACGCGCACGTGTGGGCGGGCTCCGGCGCCGATGCGGACGGGCTGCTGGATGTCGGCACGTATGGCGCGGGGCTGCACATCCGGGAGCTGCGCGACATCCACCGCCAGTCCGACCCCGTGTTCAAGGCCATGCTGAACGCGGTGCGGCACGGGCGCGTCACCGCCGACATCGCCCAGGTGCTCAACGACACCGGTGCCCGCCGTCCGCCCGAGCCCGTCGACGGGGAGCCGCCGATCATCACGCTGGCCACCCGCAACGACCGCGTGTCGGCGATCAACCAGCGGCACCTGAACGCGCTGCCGGGCCGCGCGCAGAGCGCCGTCGCCGAGATCAACGGCGACTTCGGCCGCGGCGACGCGTACCCCGCCGACGTCGACCTGCAACTCAAGGTGGGCGCCCAGGTGATGTTCCTGCGCAACGACACGCAGTCGTTCGGCGAGCCCCCGCGCTGGGTCAACGGCACTATCGGCACCGTCACCCGGATCGCCGGCGGCACGGTGCGCGTCGACGTGGACGGGGCCGAGCACGACGTCGAGCCGGCGGTGTGGGAGAAGTTCCGCTACGCGTACGACCCGGCCACGAAGGCGCTCAGCCGCGACATCGTGGCGGAGTTCACGCAGTTCCCGCTGCGGCTGGCGTGGGCCGTCACGATCCACAAGTCGCAGGGCAAGACGTACGACCGTGCCGTCATCGACCTGGGATCGGGGGCATTCGCGCCGGGCCAGACCTACGTGGCGCTGTCGCGGCTCACGTCGCTGGAGGGCCTGTACCTGTCGCGCCCGCTGCGCCCCCGCGACATCCAGGTGGACCCCGACGTGCAGCGGTTCATGGCGGGGGTGCGCGCCGCGGCATCCTGACCGGTCGGTGAGCGCATCCTCATCCGGGCGGCCGCAGTCGGCGCCGGAACCGCGCAGGCTGGTGTGTTTGAATGTCTTGCGCACGATCATCGGGGGTGAGGATGCCGGTCCGGAGCGGATTGCGACGCGCCGCCGCCGCGGCGGCCGCTGTGTTCGCGCTGACCCTCGTCGCGGCGGGGTGCTCGGCGGACCCGGTTCCCGGCAGCAGCGCGTCGTCCACGCAGCAGGATCTGCCCAAGGCCACGCGCGACCAACTGCACAGCGCCGTCATCGATGCGATGACCGCGTCGGGCGCCTCCGGCGCCATCGTCGGCGTGTGGGCGCCGTGGAGCGGGGCATGGGTGGCGGGCCTCGGCACCTCGGTGGACGCCGACATGACGTTCCGCGCCGGGGCCATCACCCGGCCGATGATGTGCGACATCCTCTACCAGCTGGACGCCAAGGGGACCGTCGACCTCGGCGACAGCGTCACCAGGTACGTGGGCGGGATGCCGAAGTACAGCGAGGTCACGCTCGGCGACCTCTGCGACAGCACGAGCGGGATCGGCTCGTATCGCGCGCTGCTGGACGCGCAGCTGCTCGGCAATCCCACCCGGCAGTGGGATCCGCGCGAGCTCGTCGCGTATGGCGTGGGCCAGGTCGGTGGGGAGGTGCGCCCCGGGGTGGCGTATCGGGATTCCGATGCCGGCTACCTGCTGCTGGGGCTCGCTCTCGAGCGCGCCACCGGGAAGAGCCCGTCGGAGCTGCTGCGCGAGTACGTGGTCGCGCCGCTCGGACTCGGGCACACCGCGCTGCCCGGGCCCGCCGCCGCGGCGCCCGGGGTCGCCGGATCCGAGCCGCTGCGCGGCTACTACCTCGGCGAGCGCACCAAGAGCGGCGCCTACGCGTGCGACAAGCCCACCGAGATCACCGAGCAGTCCGCCAGCTACGGCGCCACCGATTCGGGGGTCGTGTCCGACATCCACGACCTTGGGACGTACGTGCGCGCCCTCGCCACCGGGCAGCTCGTCAAGGACAAGAAGCGCTTCGCCGACGCGCTGCCGGTCACGGATGGCGCGCCCGCCTGGTTCACCACCGCCGGCGGCGCCGTCACGATGGGACCGCTGATCGGCCAGTACGGGGCGACGGCGGGATATCTGACGGCCGCATTCTCCGACCCGAAGAGCGGGCTGACGGTGGCCGTCGTGCTAAACAACTCGTCGATGGGGCGCGGCGCCATCGTGGACCTCAGCCGCGAGCTGGCCGCTATTGCGTCGAAGGCCCCGGCCGCCGAGGGTGCCGACGCGCCCGCGGTCGGCCTGCCGTGGACGGCGGAGCAGTTCCACGACTCGATCGCCAAGAACGCTATCTGCGCCGCTGCGAAGAAGAAGTGACGCGGTCGGCGCGCTCCGGCGCGATCTGGGCGACGAGCCTCGTCATCGCCGGCGAGATCTGCATGGACATCGGCGCCGCCATCGCGGTGCTCGTGTTCCCGCAGGTCGGGCCGCTCGGCATGGTGATGCTGCGCCTGGTTTTCTCCGCGCTCGTGCTGCTGGTCCTCACGCGGCCGCGAGTCCGCGGGCACGGGCGCTCGGACTGGCTGTCCGTGCTCGGCTACGGCACGGTCCTGGCGACCATGAACGGGCTGTTCTACCTCGCGCTGGACCGACTGCCGCTCGGCGTCACGGTCACGATCGAGGTGCTGGGGCCGCTCGTGCTGTCGATCGTCGCGAGCCGCCGCGCGTCGGCCTGGCTGTGGGCGCTGATAGCGCTCGCCGGCGTGGTGTGCCTGGGCGGAGGCGGATGGGATCGCCTGGACCCGGTGGGTGTGCTGTTCGCCCTCGGCGCCGCCGCGAGCTGGGCGTTCTACATCCTGTCGGCCGCGCGGGTGGGCAGGCGGTTCCCGAAGCTCGACGGCCTCGCGCTCGCGATGACGGTGGGCGCCGTGCTGTCACTGCCGTTCGGGATCGCCGCCGCCGGCGCGAGCCTGCTGCGGCCCGAGGTGCTGGGGCTCGGTGCGGCGGTCGCCCTGCTGTCCAGCACCATCCCGTACGCGCTGGAGCTGATCGCACTGCGCCGGATCCCGGCATCCGCGTTCGCGATCCTGATGAGCATGTCGCCGGCCACCGCGGCCCTGGCCGGTCTGGTGCTGCTGGGCCAGGAGCTGACGCTGCTCGAGCTGGCCGGCATAGCGCTCGTGATCGCCGCCGGGATCGGAGCGGTCCGGACCGGGGTCGCCGAGGCCGAGACATCCGGCCGCGGCTCCGGCCCGCCGACGACCGCGACCGGTGCGCTCACGGTGCCGGGAGTGATCCTGGCCGATCCCACCGGGCCGCTCGCGATCCTGAACCCGCCGCTGACCGGACCGATCCAGACGCAGCCCCCCTCCGGCGGGCCCGAGGAGCCCTTCGCCGAGCCCCTCGCCTGACCTCGTCCCCGAGCCACCCCGCCCCTGCTGCTGACCGCGAGAGTGCATCTGACGGACGAGAGTGTGGTTGTTTCCCGCTCCCTCGTCCGTCAGATGCACTCTCGCCGGAGGGGGACGGTCACTCGGAGAGGCGCTGGTCGGTGTTCGTGTAGGCGATGGCGTCGGCGCTCGTGCCGACAAGGCCGAGGGTCACGCGCAGGATGCCGGGGGCGATGCCGTCCTTCGGCGGCGGCGTCTCCGCCCCGAGCGTGTACGCGGTCCCGTCGGCGGTGGTTCCCGTGAGCGAGTTGACGTAGACGCGCACGTGGCCGCGCAGCGTCATCGTGTCGGCGGTTGTCGCGAGGGTCGGACCGGTCCCGCGGCGCACCGTGAGCGCGAACCCCTGGATCGTGATGCTCTCGGCGCTCAGCCGCAGCACCGTGACGCGTGTGCCGTTCGCGAGCCGCACCCGGACCGGCGCGACGCCCTGCAGGCCGGTGAACGACAGCGACCGCGCGCCGAGCTGCGCCGGCGGCTGGGTGAACACCATGCTGTCATCGTCCGTGACGACCCCCGGCGGCGATGTCGATCCGCTCGGCGAGGGCGATGGCAGCGGACTCCCGCCGCCGGGCAGCCCCGGCAGACTCGGCCCGCCCGGTAGCGCCGGAAACCCCGGCACTCCGGGCAGGCTCGGCGATGGGGACGGCGTGGGGATGGCCGGCGTGAGCGGGCAGGGCAGCAGAATCGGCAGGCAGAACTGAGCGGATGCGGGAGCCGCCGTCGCCACCGTCGCACCCGCCACGAGCGCGGCCACCGCAATCGCCGCGGTCGCGAGCAGGCCCACTCGTCGTCGCCGGTCGGTCCGCGTGGGACCCCTCATGCGGCGCCGTCCGCGGCGTCGGCGTCCGCAAGACCGGCCTCCGCGAGACCGGCGTCCGCGAGACCGGCGTCCGCGAGACCGGCGTCCGCGAGACCGGCGTCCGCGAGACCGGCGTCCGCAACATCGGCGCGGGCAAGGTCGGCGCGGTCAGGGTCGGCGTCGTCGCGCGCGTCCGGCGCGGTCCGCAGCATCCACGCGACGACGAGGACGCCGCCGACGCAGCCGAGGATCATCCCGAGCAGGAACCCGCCGAGGTTCACCCCGATCAGCGAGTACACCGCGACGGCGAGTGCAAGCACGCCGTAGAACACGTGGTGCGCGGGCATCGCGACGGCGAGCGCCCCCAGCAGCACCAGCGCGATCGGGATCACCGTCGCCTGGAAGCCCTCGATGCCGAGTTGCACATGGAGATGTCCGAGGTCGAGCTGGCCGGAGAAGAAGATCTCCACGCCCGCCAGCGCCACCAGCAGCCCGCCGACGAACGGCCGCCGGCGCCGCCAGGCCGCGAACCGGGTCCACGCGGCCGTCAACCCGGTGGGCGCAGCAGTGGACCGCGCCGCGGGTGTGGTGCGGCGCCGCTGCGGCATCCGGGTCAGAAGCATCCCTTCGATCCGTCCGTGAGCTTCAGCGTCATGCCGGTGAGCGTGAACACCGACGCCTGCGTGCTCCACGCCGTCTGCTGCAGATTCGTGATCTTCACGGAATCGGCGTCCTGCGCGAAGTCGCCCGCCGAGCCCTTCGCTCCCGTGTGCACGGTCGACGCGTCGACGCCGATGCGGATGTTCGTGAACGACGAGTCGCCCTTCAGGCCCGTCATCCCGATCTGGAGGTCGGATGCCGTGGCCGGCGCATCACCGCCCCCGGCCGTGATGAGGACTCCGACCTTGCCGAGCGGGGTCTCGGCCACGACGGACTGGCACAGGTCGTGGAGGGTGGCCGAGGCGATGTTCGCTATCGCGACGGCGTGCTCGACGCCGGCGGTGTCCTTCGCGACGCCCGCGTACTGCGAGAATCCGGTGCCGTCCAGCTGTGACGCGCTGATCTGGAACTGGCTTCCGGAGACCGCGAACGACACGGGGACCGCACCCTGTGCGACGCCCGCGGTGAGCAGCGTCACGGCGGCGGCGACCGGGATCGCGGTCAGGGTGAGGCGCCCCGCGTGCGAGCGGGTGAAGCGGCGGAACGTCATCGGGCCTCCCTTTTCGAGGGCGCGGCGGCGTCGTCGCGTCCGGGACTGAGCCTACGTCTTATTGACTCTCCGTCAATAAGAAGGACGATTAGGCTTCTTTCATGTCTGACGACCGCCGCCGGCGGCTGACCCCGGACGAACGGCGCGCCCAGCTCGTCGCGCTCGGCGTGAACTTCCTCACCGACCACACCCTCGACGAGCTCACTATCGACGAGGTCTCGGCACGAGCCGGTGTCTCGCGGGCGCTCGTGTTCCACTATTTCGGGACGCGGCAGGGCCTGCACCGGGCCGTCGTGCTGACCGCCCGCGACAGCCTGCTGCGCGCGAGCGAGCCGCGTCCGGAGCTGCCGCCTCAGGAGCGGTTCCGCGACACGCTCACCCGGATCGTGACGTTCGTGCGCGAGCACCGCGGCACGTTCTACTCGCTCGTGCGCGGAGTGGCCAGCGGGGATGCCGCGGTCCGGACCGTGATCGACGAGTCGCGCGACGAGAATGCCCGACGCCTCCTGGATGTCTTCCTCGAGCTGGGCGCGCCCGACGGCGACCTGCTGCGCGTGGCCCTGCGCTCATGGGTGGGCTTCGCGGAGGAGGTGCTCGTCGAGCTCGCCGTGGACGCCGACCGCCCCGTCGACGAGATCGTCTCGTTCCTCGAACGCACCGCGCGCGGCGTCGTGGCCGCCGTCGGCCCCGCCCGCACCTGACATCCCGGGCCGCCGTCTCGACGGGCGAACCGCGAGGGTACAGCTGGTGGACGAAGGTAGGGGTGGTTCCCGCACCCTCGGCGACCAGTTGTACCCTCGCGGGCAGGATCGTTGGGACAATGGCGGAAGGAGAGGACGACATGGACGCGAACGACGCCCCGCGCGGAGTCATCCTCGTCGGCGTTCAGGCGGGTCTCCCGGACGCCGTGCTGCGCGAGGCCGCACGTCTCGCTCGCGAGCTGCGCCTCGACCTCGTCTGCGCGCACGTCGACCTGGAGCGGTACACCGTCGGCGAGCACCTCGACGGCTCGGTGCTCTCGCGCTCGATCGACCCGGATCTGCCCGACGAACGGGTCGGCGCGTTCGACGCCGCGCTGGCCGCGCACATCGACGAGGTGCTCGCGGGCTCCGGCCTCACCTGGACCGGGCGCGAGCTTGCCGGCGACCCCGGTCGCGCGCTGGCGCGCCTCGCCGAGGCCGTCGACGCCCGGTACATCGTCGTCGGCACCCGTGACGCCAGCGTCCGCGAGACGCTGCGCGAGTTCTTCCAGGGCTCCGTGGCCAGCCACCTCGCGCACCGGCAGCACCGTCCGCTGCTCGTGGTGCCGCTGCGCCCGATCACCGCGGACGAGCCGCTGCCGTGGGAGTGACGGCGTGATGTCGCCGCCTGTGCGGCCGGTGCATCTGCGCTGGTCGGCGATCGGCCTCGTCACGGCGGGCGGCGCGATCGGCACGCTCGCGCGCTACCTGGTGTCGCTGCTCGTCCCGGAATGGGGCGGGATGCCGGTGCCGATCCTGATCATCAACGTGGTCGGGGCGTTCCTGCTGGGCTGGCTGCTGACATCCCTCGCCCGCGGTGGCGCGGACACCGGACGGCGGCGGATGCTGCGGCTGTTCGCCGGCACCGGGATCCTCGGCGGGTTCACCACGTACTCGACGTTCGCGGTCGGCGCCGACGGATTGCTCGCCGCCGACCGGCCCTGGGTCGGCATCGTCTACGCCGTCGCGACCGTAGTGGTCGGGGCCGCGGCATCCGTCGCGGGCATCGCCCTGGGCGCCCGGCGCGGGGTCCGCGCATGATGCCGGTGCTGCTCGCGGTCGCCGTCGCGCTCGCCGGCGGGATCGGCGCCGCCTGCCGGATGATGCTGGACGGCGCGGTCCGGTCGTGGACGCGCCTGCCGTATCCCGTCGGCACCACCGTGATCAACGTGACCGGGTCGTTCCTGCTCGGCGTCGTCACCGGGATCGCGGCGGCCCTCGGCCCGTGGGCGCTCGTCCTGGGCACGGGGCTGCTCGGGGGCTACACGACGTTCTCCACCGCGAGTTTCGAGACCGTCCGGCTCGCGCGGGCCGGCCGGTGGCGCGCGGCGCTGATGAACGGATTCGGGATGCTGCTGCTCGCCCTTCTCGCCGCCTGGCTCGGGCTGTGGGCAGGGTCGGTCATCGGCGCCTGAGCCGACCTCGTGACGGACGGCGAGATCCGGGCCCCTCAGCCGGTCGGTTCGCCGAGCGAGAGCATCAGCCGGTTCGCCCAGTTGAAGAACGCCGCGCTCTGGATGACGTCGACGATCGCCTGGTCGTCCAGGCCGACGGCGCGCAGCGCGTCGACGTGCGCGCGGCCGAAGTGCGCCGGGGTCGCCGTCAGCGCGGCAGCCGCCTCGATGATCGCCGTCCACCGGTCATCCTGCTCGCCGTCGATCCCGTCATCGAGCAGTCGCTGCACATCGCCGTGTCGAGCCGGCGCCTGGATCGATGCGAACCGGGAATGCACGGACGCGCAGTACAGGCACCCGTTCGTCCGTGAGGTCGCGGCGGCCGACAGCTCCCGCTCGGCCCGGGCCAGGCCCGCATCGGTGTTGTAGAAGATGTCGTTGTCGGCGCGGGTGCGGGCGCCGAGCACCACGGGGTCCCGGACGAGCAGCCGGAAGTAGGGGCTGGCCGCGCGGCTGCGCTCCACGAGCGCCGCGTAGTCCTCGTCGGTGAGCTCGTCCAGCGGCTTCGGATCGAGCCAGGGCACCCAGCCGAGCTCGTCCTGCGTGAAGGCGTTCGGGGGCACGAGATCCGGGTACCGGATCACCATGGCGGACATGTCAGATCGCCTCCTTGAGGACCGTCAGCCCCGCGATCACGCGGTGCTGGAAGTGGGTGAACGCGACCAGCTGCGAGACGGTGACCACGCCGTCGGGCGTCCAGCCGGCGTCCAGCAGCGCCTGCAGCGCGTCCGGGCTCGCGTCCCGCGGCCGATACGTGAGCAGGTGCGCATGCTCGAGCGCCGCGGCCAGCCGCTCTCCGACAGCGGCGCGGAGCGCAAGGGAGGCGGTGAACTGCAGACCGTCCTCGTCCTCGACGCTGAGCGGACCGGCAGGGTACGCCCCGTGCGGGCCCGTCGTGGTCGCCGTCGGCAGCGCTGCATCGAGGGCCGTCACGATGGCCGGATCGAGGCCGGCCAGCACGTCACGATAGTGGGCGGTCAGCGCGGTCGCATAGCTGAGGGCGGCGACCCAGTACCCGATCGCGGCGCGCTCGACCGCGCTGGCCCTGTCCAGGTCGGTGGGCGCGGTGATCAGCGCGTCGTACGTGGCCTGCGCGTCGCTGCGGGCCACGGGCCGCCGCGCGCGCAGCGCGTCGAGCGGACTGCCGGCCGGGATGTCCACGAGGGCGTCGATCAGGTCAGACACGACTGGCCTCCAGGACGTCGGCCCGGCTCCAGCCGAGGGCGGGTGCGACCTCTGCGGCGATCAGCTCCAGCGAGCGCAGCAGAAGTTCGTGCGGGGGATCGACCGGATGGGTCTGGAACACGACGTCGGTCGCCGCGCGCAGGACGTGGTCCTCGGCGAGCTCGGCGACCACCTGCTCGGGGGTGCCGACATGCAGGTCGAGCAGGGCGCTCAGCTCGCGCGGGCCGGCACCGGCCGGGATCTCGATCCCCAGGGCCCGCGCGGCCGGCAGGGACCGCTGGATGCCGCGAGCGCGCAGCCGCTCGGCGGTGGCCTCGTCGTCGACGACGACGAGGTTACGCGACGCGAACACGCGGGCGGGCACGCCCGCCGGCAGGTTCTCGCGGTAGGCGTCGACGACCGTGCGCTGCGTGTCCGCGAGCGCCGAGAAGCCGGTGCCGGCCGTGTGCGGCTGCGTCTTGGACAGCATCAGCCCGAATCCGGCCGCGCCGATGCGCGCCGCTCCCCCGGCCGAGAACGTCGCCTGCCAGATCGTGTCGAGCAGTCCCCCCGCGGCCGGGTAGAGCGCCCCGCCGTCGTCGGTGAGGATGTCGCCGCGCAGCGCCGTGACGAGCTGATCGAGATGCCCGGCGAAGATCTCCGGGCGGTGCTTGGGGTCGTGCCCGAACGGTGGGAAGGAACTGGGTGTGCCGCCGCTGCCGACACCGAGCTCGAAGCGGCCGCCGGAGAGCGCGGACAGGACCGCGGCATCCTCCGCCACCCGCAGCGGGGCCTCCAACGGAAGCGTGACGATGCTCGTGCCGAGCACTATGCGCGAGGTCTGCGCCGCGGCGTACGCCAGCAGCACGAACGGCGATGGCAGGCCGCCTTCGTCCTCGTGGAAATGGTGCTGAGCGACCCAGGCGGTGTCGAACCCGGCCGCTTCGGCCGCCGTGATCTGCTCGAGCGCGAGCCGGTAGCGCTCACCGGCAGGGGCCTCGTCGAGGACCCTGGTGAAGAATCCCAATCGTCGTTGTGTCGTCATCGTTCAGCCGCTCTTTCCCAGGTACGCCTCTTGGATCCTCGGGTCGTCGAGGAGCTCTGGCGCAGAGCCTTCGACGACGATCTCACCGGTCGCGAGGACGTACCCTCGGCTCGCGATCGACAGGGCGAGCTCGGCCTGCTGCTCGACCAGGAGCACCGCGACCCCCAGTTCGGCGCCTATCCGGGCGATCTCGTCGAGCACCTTGTCGACGAGCTTCGGCGACAGGCCCATCGTGGGCTCGTCCATGCAGATGAGGCGCGGCCGGCTCATCAGCGCGCGGGCGAACGCGAGCATCTGCTGCTCGCCGCCCGACAGCGTCCCGGCCTCCTGCCGGCGCCGTTCGGCAAGCCGTGGGAAGTGGTCGCGCATGCGCTCGACGTCCTCGGCGATTCCGGCGCGGTCCCGGCGCGTGTGCGCGCCGGCGTAGAGGTTCTCGTCGACGGTCATCTGCGGGAACACCCGGCGGGCCTCGGGCACGCTGGCGATCCCGGCGCGGATGCGCGCGGCCGTCGGACGGTGGGTGAGGTCCGAGCCGGCGAACGTGATGGTGCCCGCCTTCACCCGGTTCAGCCCGAGGATCGTCTTCATCGTCGTCGACTTGCCCGACGCGTTGCCGCCCAGCAGCGAGACGATCTCGCCCTCGCCGACCTGGATCGTCACCCCGCGCAGTGCGTGGAACGGACCGTAGTACACGTCGACGGCATCCACAGACAGCAGTGCGCTCATCGTGCCTTCTCCTGGTCGAGACTGCGTCGCCGTCCCAGATACGCCTCGATCACCGCCGGGTCGTGGCGGACGGTCTGCGGGGTGCCTTCGGCGATGATGCGGCCGCCGTCCATCACGATGACCCGGTCCGACACCGTCATCACGAGGTCGAGCTTGTGCTCGACCAGCAGCATCGCCTGCCCCTGTGCCTTCAGCTCGAGCAGCTGCGCGAGTACCTCTGCCGTCTCCGACTGGTTCATCCCGGCCGTCGGCTCGTCGAGCACGAGCAGCTTCGGTGCGGGGGCGAGGGCGCGGGCGATCTCGGTGCGGCGCCGGTTGGCGTAACTGAGTGAGTAGGCGGGGTCATCGCGCCGGGACCCGAGGCGTGATGCGAAGCGGTCGATCTCGGTCTCGACGACGGCGTCGATCTCGGCGCGCTCACGCCGGGCGGCGGGAGTGCCGACGATGGCGACGAACAGCTCGGCCAGCAGCGGGATCCAGCGCAACAGGAAAAGGCGCGAGAGCCGACGGAACGGCCGGTGCGCGCGCAGCGTCGAGTGGATGCCGACCTCGATGTTGTCGGCGACCGACAGCGTCGCGAACACGCGGCCGTTCTGGAACGTGCGCGCGATGCCGTGCTCGGCGATCTCGACGCTGTGCGCACGGTCGATGCGTGCGCCGTCGAGGGTGATGGTGCCGCCGTCGGGGCGCAGCGTGCCGGTGACGAGGTTCAGCGTCGTGGTCTTGCCCGACCCGTTCGGGCCGATGATGGACACCACTTCACCGGCGGACACGTGGAACGAGATCTCGTCGACGGCTCGAAGCCCCGCGAAGCGGCGTTCGAGGCCGGCCACCTGCAGCAGTGCGTCGCTCATGAGTTCCTCACCAGGATCCCGCCCGGACGGAACCGCACGACGAGAATCAGCACCAGCCCGTACACGATGATCCGCCACTCGGGCGCGAACCGCAGCAGCTCCATCGCCCCGATCAGGATGACCGAGCCGACCACCGCGCCGTACGGCAGGCCGACCCCGCCCAGGATCACGATCGTTACCACGAGCAGCGAGGTCAGCATCGTGAAGATCGTCGTGTCGATGTACGTGTATTGGTGCGCCAGCAGCGACCCGCCGATGCCGGCGAAGAACGCCGAGACCGCGAACGAGAGCGCCTTGTAGTCGCGCACGCGCACGCCCGAGGCGAGGGCGGCGACCTCGTCCGACCCGACCGAGGAAATGACCCGCCCGAGGTGCGATCGCCGCAGGCGCCCCATCACCAGGAGCGTGAGCAGCAGCACGACGAAGTCGATGAGGTAGTACGCGAGGGGCGTGTTCAGCGGGATGCCGGCGATCTGCGGGACCGGGATGTCGTAGACGGCATTCGGGATGAGCAGCTGGATCACCGCGACGATCGCGATGCCCAGGCCCAGGGTGGCGATGGAGATGTAGTGCCCCTTCACGCCCCAGATCGGGGAGGCGAGCACGGAGGCGATGACCGCGGCGACCACGCCGGCCAGGGGCAGCGCGACCCAGAACGGGACGTGCGCGTGCACGCTCAGCAGCGCGGATGCGTACGCGCCGATCGCGATGGGGCCCGCCTGGCCGAGGGCGAGCACGCCCGCCTGCCCCGCGGTGACGGTGAACCCGGCCGCGATGATCGCGTAGATGAGCACTTGCGTGCCGGTCGTGAGGATGTAATTGTCGGCCAGCAGCGGGATGACCGCGCCGCCCACGACGAGCCCGGCGATCCACATCCAGCGCGGGATCCGCAGCGGCCGGCCCTTCCCGAGGAACGTCCCGGTCAGCGGCTCGGTCGAGATCAGCGGCACCTTGCCGAGCAGGCCGCCCGGCCGCACGATCAGGACGACGATGAGGATCACGAACACGATGATCAGGCGGGCCGCGTCGCCGAACGCGTAGATGCCGAACGCCTCGAAGATGCCGAGCACGAATCCGCCGATGACGGCGCCGACCAGCGACCCGAGCCCGCCCAGGGTGGCGGCCACGAACGAGGTCAGGCCGATGTTCAGGCCGGATATCGGGTTGACCACCCCGACGTAGAGCGAGAAGAAGATGCCCGCGAGGCCCCCGAGGGCCGACGCGATCACGAACGACAGGTTCTGCACCGGCCCCACCGGGATGCCCATCTGCAGTGCCGCTTCCTGGTCCTGTGCGGTGGCGCGGATAGCGCGCCCGGTTCTGCCGTATTTCAGGAACAGGGACATCGCGATCATGACGGCGGCTGTCACTGCCAGCATCACGATGTCCGAGGTGCCCACGCGCATGTTCCCGATCTGCAGGTTCGACGTGGGCAGCACTTCGGGGAAGGGGCGGAACTGGGCCGTGAACGCGAGCTGCGAGAAGTTGTCGAGGATCTGCGAGACGGCGTACGTGGAGAGCATCGCCGCCAGCGGCAGGTACTTCGCCAGGGGCCGCACCACCGACACGTTGATGACGAGCCCCAGACCGGCGCACAGGATCAGCACGAGCGGCAACGCCGCCCAGAACGGCAGGGCGAGCTTCGCGACGAAGAACCACGACAGCATGGCGCCCAGGCCGAAGAACGAGAACTGGGCGAAGTTGACGACGTTCATGACGCCGAACACGAGGGAGATGCCGACCGCTCCGAGGGCGTAGACGTTGCCTCGGAGCAGGCCAGCGATCAGGGTGTCGAACATGATGCACAGGTCGGCGACGACGGCTCAGCCGTTGTACGCCACCCACTTCCCGTCCTTCAGGATCGTCGGGGTGAACTGCGGGTTGAGGATGCGCCGGGTCGTGGGGTCGAACGTGACCGAGCCGTAGACGACGCTCGGGACGTCCTTGATCTCGCCGAAGCCCTTGAGGATGCCTTCTCGCGTCGTGCCGCCTGCCTTCGCCGCGGCGACCGCGATCTTCAGGGCGTCGTAGGCGCCGGCCTCGAAGTTCGTGACATCCGCGTCGTCCGGGTACTTCTGGGTGAACGCCTTCACGAACGCCTGCACGGCCGGGTCGGGGTTCGTCTGGACGAACTGCGCGCCGATGATCGAGCCTGCGGCGTCCGGGGTGCCGTCGAACGACTGCTCGTCCTGGCCGCCGTAGAAGGTGCCGTCGAAGCCGATAGCGCGCAGCTGCGTGACGAGCTTGGCCGCGTCGGGCCCGTAGCCGATGTGCACGAACGCTTCGGGGTGGCCCGCGACGGCCTTGGTCAGCGACGGCCGGTAGTCATCGGAGGTGGGGTCGACCGCCTCGGCGGCGGTGATCTTCAGGTCGACCTTGGCGGCTTCGGCCTTGAACGCCTGGTAGGCGGGAATGCCCCAGTCCGAGGTGTTCAGGTAGCTGACGCCGACGGAGTCGACCCCCTGCTTCTTGATGTAGTCGGCGGTCCACGTGTAGGTGTCGCTCGTGGTGGTCGAGCTCGACCACTGGTACTGGGTGCCCTTGTCGGTGAAGTCGGGATTCGAGTTGTTGAAGCCGTACTGCAGGAGCTTGCCGGCGGTGTAGATGGGGGAGGCGGGAATGGACGCGGCCGACGAGTAGTCGCCGAACACGAGGATGACCTCGGGGTCGTTCACGAACTTCTGCGCGACGGTCACCGACTGCTTGGGGTCGGACTGCGAGTCCTCGTACTTCAGGGCCACCGGGTGGCCGTCGATGCCGCCGGCGGCGTTGACCTGCTCGACGGCGAGGTCGAACGCCTGCTTGAACTGCTCGCCGTACTGCGCATACTGGCCGGTCTGGGCGGCGGACACGCCGAAGTACACCGTGCCGTCCGCCGGGTTCCCGCCGCCGGTCGCGTTCGCGTCGGCCAGACTGCACCCGGCCAGCGCCATGGCGGCGGCCGCCGCGACGGTGCTCGCGAGCAGTGTGCGTCGGATGATGCGGGACATGAGTGGCTCCTTCACAGCGCCGGGTGGGGGTGCGCCGCGGCGCAGATCAGCGCCGGGCACTTGACACAGTGGCATCACCGGGCCGACGGCGCGTGTCATATGACGCCGTGCGACGTCACATGACCGAATGCGACGATGCGAACGCCGCCGCCGCTGCTGACGGCGAGAGTGCATCTGACGGACGAGAGGGTGGGAAATACCCACGCCCTCGTCCGTCAGATGCACTCTCGCGGTCCCGGCTCGGCCAAGGGGCGACGGGCGGGATGCCGCGTCCCGGCGTCAGAGCGGGGTGTACAGCACGACCTGCAGATCGGGGCGGTCGGCGAAGCGCAGCTGCTGGTGCTCCAGGGTCACGCTCGACCCGTCGGGCAGGTGGAACACGCGCTCGCGGGACACGAACCCGCCGACGTCGAACGACTCCCACCCGGCGCGGAACTCCGGACTCGCCTCGCTCAGTGCCTGCACCAGCTGCGCCGTGGACGGGTCCGCGAGGCGCCCCGCCTCGGCGCGGAACTCCGCGAGGAACCGGCGGGACGTGACATCCCAGTCGTCCAGCAGGTCCCGCACCGACGGGTCGGTGAACACGAGCCACAGCAGGTTGCGCTCCGCGGGGGCCGCCGCGGCGATGTGCGGGTACATCCGCTCGTACGCGGCGTTCCATCCCGCCATCCCCCAGTCCGGCGCGAGGGCGTACGCCGGATGGGGCAGCGCGTCCAGCAGCCGCTGCACATGCGCGGGTGCCGGCTCCACGTGCGCGGGCCCCGGCGGGGCGTAGCCGGCGAGCGAGAGGACGTACCGGCGCTCCGCGTCGGTCAGCCGCAGCGCGTCGGCAACAGCGGACAGCACCTGCCGGGAGGGGTGGATGTCGCGGCCCTGCTCGAGCCACGTGTACCACGTGATGCTCACCCCCGACGAGACGGCGACCTCCTCGCGGCGCAGCCCCTCGCCGCGGGCGCGCGGCGGCAGCCCGGCGGCGGCGCGGTCCACGCGCTCGCGGCGCGAGCGGAGGAAGCTGCCGAGCTCGTGGCGGTGGGGATCGAACACTCTCCCAGGGTAGTGCTGTCAGTACTAGCACCAGCGCCGTCTGTCGCGGCATCCCACTACCACCCAGAATCGGACCATGCCCTCCCTGCGATCCCGCACCGTCACCCATGGCCGCAATATGGCCGGCGCCCGCGCGCTGATGCGCGCGTCCGGCGTCGACGCCGCCGACTTCGGCAAGCCGATCATCGCCGTCGCGAACAGCTTCACCGAGTTCGTGCCCGGCCACACCCACCTGCAGCCGGTCGGCCGCATCGTGTGCGAGGCGATCCACCGCGCCGGCGGCATTGCCCGCGAGTTCAACACGATCGCCGTCGACGACGGCATCGCGATGGGCCACTCCGGGATGCTGTACTCGCTGCCCAGCCGCGACCTGATCGCCGACTCCGTCGAGTACATGACGAACGCGCACCAGGCGGACGCGCTCGTGTGCATCTCGAACTGCGACAAGATCACGCCGGGGATGCTGCTGGCCGCGCTCCGGCTGAACATTCCCACCGTGTTCGTCTCCGGCGGGCCGATGGAGTCGGGCCGGGCGGTGCTGCAGGACGGCACGGTGCGCACCCTGGATCTCGTGGACGCCATCAGCGAGGCGGTGAACGAGGGGGTGTCGGATGCCGACATGCTCCGCATCGAGGAGTCGGCGTGCCCGACGTGCGGGTCATGTTCGGGCATGTTCACCGCGAACTCGATGAACTGCCTCACCGAGGCGATCGGCCTGGCGCTGCCGGGCAATGGCTCGGTGCTGGCCACGCACACGGCCCGCCGCGCGCTGTACGAGCGCGCCGGCGAGGTCGTCGTCGACATCGCGCACCGCTACTACGACGATGACGACGCGTCGGTGCTGCCGCTGAGTATCGCCACGCCCGCCGCGTTCGGCAACGCCATGGCGCTGGACATCGCGATGGGCGGCTCGACGAACACGATCCTGCACCTGCTCGCCGCCGCACACGAGGCCGGCGTGGAGTTCGGCCTCGACGACATCGACGCGGTGTCGCGTCGCGTCCCGTGCCTGGCGAAGGTCGCCCCCAACATCGCCGAGAACCGCACGTACTACATGGAGGACGTGCACCGGGCCGGCGGGGTCCCCGCGATCCTCGGTGAGCTGCGCCGCGGCGGCCTGCT
The DNA here is from genome assembly GCF_009649635.1 of Microbacterium sp. SYP-A9085. Taxonomy (GTDB): domain Bacteria; phylum Actinomycetota; class Actinomycetes; order Actinomycetales; family Microbacteriaceae; genus Microbacterium. The sequence goes on from NZ_WJII01000001.1 coordinate 867,255, forward strand.
CGACGAGGACGTGCACAGCATCCACGCGCCGTCATTGGGCGCGTGGCTGGACGCGTGGGACATCCGCGGCGGGTCGGTCTCGGACCAGGCCCGGGATGTCTGGTTCGCCGCCCCCGGCGGGGTGCGGTCGTCGACGGCGTTCTCGCAGTCGGAGCGCTGGCTCGCGCTGGATGAGGATGCCGCGGGCGGATGCATCCGCGACGTCGCGCATGCCTACTCGGTCGACGGGGGACTGGCGGTGCTGCGCGGCAACATCGCGCCGGACGGGGCCGTCGTGAAGACCGCCGGCGTCGACCCGTCGATTTGGACCTTCTCGGGCCCCGCGGTCGTGTGCGAATCGCAGGATGAGGCCGTCGAGAAGATCCTGAACAAGCAGATCGCCGAAGGCGACGTGGTCGTCATCCGCTACGAGGGCCCGAAGGGCGGACCGGGGATGCAGGAGATGCTGTACCCGACGTCGTTCCTGAAGGGCCGCGGGCTCGGAAAGAAGTGCGCGCTGATCACCGACGGCCGCTTCTCCGGAGGCACGTCGGGACTGTCGATCGGGCATATCTCACCGGAGGCGGCCTCCGGCGGCGTGATAGCCCTCGTCGAGGACGGCGACACCATCTCGATCGACATCCCGACCCGGTCGCTGACCCTCGACGTTCCCGCGGATGTGCTCGACGCGCGCCGCCGGGCGCTCCTGGCCGGCGGCGGCTATCGTCCCCGCACGCGCGTGCGTCACGTGTCGGCGGCGCTGCGGGCGTACGCCGTGATGGCGCAGTCCGCTGACAAGGGCGCGGTGCGGGACGTGGATGCCGTGGAGCGCGCGGTCGCGCGGGTCGCGGCCGACGATGCCCTCGCCGCCCAGGATGTCGCCGTCATGGGGCGCTGAGGGGCGGCTGAGCAGCCGGGAACGGAAGAAACCTCAAGATCTGCTGAAGAATGGCTCATGTCCCCCATTTGGGGGACACCCCCCGCTACAGTGATCATCGTTGAGGCGCTGGGGACGCAACGACAAAGGCACCACCCACACCGGTGAGGCGACTGGGGAGTTTCGCCGGTGGGTGCCTGACCTCCACCTTTCGCACAGCGCCGATGGAACGTGGGTGGGTGCCGCGAGTGCTCGAATTTGGGAACGACGCCTCACGACACCCACCGGAAGCTGCGCAGAGTGTGGCGCGACGCCATCTGGGGAATGGGGTGCTCTTCGAGCTGGGGACTCGATGCGCCTCGATGCGACAGCTTCGCTTAAGGATAGCGGTTCACCGCTGGAAGCGCGCTGTGATCTCGATGTATCCAATCAGCGTGCAAGCCGCGACAGCTGTGTCGACAGCGAGCTGGCCGACTGGCGGAGGATGAGCCCCAGTTCACGGGCGCGCTGGTGGTCGATACGGTTCGCCGGTGCGGCAACGGTGAGGGCTGCCATGTGATTGCCGGGGTCGTATCGGAAGGCGACGGCCACCTCGTGCACGTCCGCATAGGCGAGACCGAAGCTGACCGCGTAGCCGGCCTTCCGCGCGAGCGCGATCTGATCTGAGAGCCAGCCCTCGTCGAAGCTGCGCACGCGCCGTGACAGGAAGACGACGCGGTCGATGCGTTCCGGGGTCATCTGAGCAAGCATGGCAAGGCCCGCGGCACTGGCGATCACCGGCAGGCGGGCTCCGCTTTTCAATCCCACCCGGACCGTTCGGGCGCCCTCGATACCGTCGAGGAAGTACACATCCGCCCCCAGACGCGTGACAAGATGCACCGTCTCTTCTGTGGCGCGGCGCAGGGCCGCCAGGGCCGGTCTCGCGGCGGCGATGAGGTCGTCGTGTGCCACGACCGCCGAGGTGAGCCCCGCAAACGTCGGCCCCAGCGTGTACAGCCGGCTGCCCAGTGGCTGGATGACGAAGCCGGCTTCCCGCATGGTGACCATCAGACGGTGCGCGGTGGACCGCGCGACACCGAGTTCGTCTGCGATGTCGGTGAGACGCATCGCGCCCCTCTCGCCCATCAGCGTCAGTGCCGTAAGTGCGTTGCGGACCGATTCCACCGCGTGCTGACTCCCTCGTCGTGGATGTCTCAGTATACGGAATAAGAGCCACGGACTATGTCGCAACCAGTGGAACTTTGTTGACCGATTGTCCCGCCCGGCGCCAGCATTGCGCTCATGCATGCGGCGGCCGCACCCGCAGTCGCTCCACTTCCCGCATGCATACGAACCCCGGCGAAGCCCCTGTCACGACGAAGGTGTCCGGCGGTGACATCCCGGGCGTGGATCACCGCACAGTGCAAGGGGTTCGTGGAAACAGCAGAGAAAGGACTCGCAATGAATCGACGCCGACTGCTCGGCTTCGCCGGTCTGACGGCCGCGGCAATGGTGCTCGCGGCCTGTACCGGAACGACCGCTCCCACGAGTGACGGTGACAGTCTGCCGACAGGGAATGGGATCAGCGAAGAGCTCATCGCCGCGGCCAAGGCCGAAGGCACTCTCACGCTGTACCACGGCACCACGGAGGAACCCACTCGTGAGTGGGTCAAGGGGTTCACCGAGGAATACGGAATCAACGTCGTCCAGCTGCGCGATTCCAGCAACCCGCTCTACTCGCGGTGGACTCAGGAGGAGAACGCCGGGCAGCACATCGCGGATCTCGTGATCCTCAGCGACCTGCCGAACATGCTCGAGGCCAGCGAGAACAAGCTGTGGATGGACTACACCCCCGCCGAGTTCGCCAAGTACCCGGACGTCTCCAAGCGCGAGGGGGCGTTCATGCCGCTCTACTCGCTGTATCAGACGCTCACCTACAACACCGACCAGATGACGAAGGAAGAGGTCGCGTTCATCCAGTCGGCGGGCGTGAAGGGGCTCTCCGATCCGCGGTTCAAGAACCGGATCTCGATCGGCAATCCGCACAACGCGCTGCAGATCCTCGCCTTCTTCGACGTGCTCGCCGAGCAGTACGGGTGGGACTGGCTGGAGGCCGTGGCGGCCAACAAGCCGCGCGTCGTGGACAGCTCCAACCCTCAGGTGCAGAGTCTGGTCCAGGGTGAGGAGGCGCTCGCCCTGGCGATCCCCTCCTCCGTCGCTGCCGGCCAGTGGGCGCAGGGCGCACCCCTCGAGTTCCAGTATCCCGATCGCACGACCGGCGTGACCTGGATGATGGGGATCTCGGCAGGCGCACCGCACCCGGCCGCCGCACGCCTGTTCATGGAATGGGCGACCTCAGCGAAGGCCAACAGTGCGTTCGCTCTGCTCGGCCAGGGAGAGCCCACCTATCAGGGTGCGGAGGACGCGCGCACGTTCCTCAAGGAGTCCTGGTACGAGGCGCCCCGGAAGGTCTGGGATGACTGGGGGGTCGACAAGGAGTTCCTCGACGGCGGCAAGGACTTCCTCGCTCAATGGGACAAGGTGTTCGGCTACTCGGGGTGATCCCGCGACCGCTCATCTGTCCGAAGATTAGGAGGCTGCTCACGTGACCGACGTCACAACACTGGTGGACGCGGAGCACACGCCGGCATCCGGAACGCCCGAAAGGGCGTCCCGGATGCCGGGGGCGCGACGCGCACGGACGTACCCATACCTCGTCTGGCCCGTTCTCGCGGTGCTGATGATCCTCATCGCCGTCCCCGTTGTAGCGATGTTCTACGGGGCTGTCCAGGACGGCAACCTGGGAAGCCCGAAGGGGACCTCGTTCTCGCTGCGGGCGCTCGTCGAGGTCTACCTCGGCTGGCCGTACATCTCGACGCTGCTGGGCACGGTCGGTCTGGCGCTGGCCGTCGCGCTCCTGTCGACGGCGATCGGCTCACTGTTTGCGTGGATCATGTCCCGCACCGACGTGCGGCTGCGCAAGTTCTTCGAGCTCACCGTCATCGCGCCGCTGTTCCTGTCGCCGTTCATCGGTGCGATCGCCTGGATGACCCTCGGCGCTCCGAAATCCGGCATGCTCAATGTGAATCTGCGGCACCTGTTCGGTGCGGACTTCACGCTGATCGACGTCATGAACGTCCCCGGGATGATCTTCGTGATGACCATGTACTACGTCCCGTACGGGTACCTGCTCGTGGGCGCGGCGCTGCGGAACATGGATCCGTCCCTGGAAGACGCCTCGTACATCAACGGGAACGGTCATCTCCGCACAGCCTTCCGGGTCACGCTGCCACTGGTGCGGCCGGCCATGGCGGCGGCGTTCTTCTTCATCGCGGTGCTCTCCACCGGCGTGTTCTCGGTTCCGGGGGTGCTCGGCGGTCGGGACGGGTTCGTTCCGCTCGCGGTGCGGATCTACCGCGCGACCGAGGTGTTCCCGTCGGATTACGCCGTCGCCGCGTCGATCGGCACGATGCTGTTCCTCGTCACGATCATCGGCGTGTTCTTCTACCGCCGGGCGGTCGCCAACGCGGCGCGGTTCGTCACCGTCAGCGGACGCGGATTCCGCCCGCGGATCATCAAGCTCGGTCGCTGGCGGTGGGTGGTGACGGCCGTCCTCGTGATCAACTTCATCGTGGCGATCGTGCTGCCCTACATCGCCTTGACGATCGTGTCGCTGACGCCGTACGCGCAGACGGATTTCACGAAACTGGATCTGTCGCTGGACAACTTCACGGCCGTTCTCACCGCACCCAAGGTGGTGGAGGCGTCCTGGAACACGCTCCTGCTCGGCGTCGGGTCGCCGACGGCGTGTGTGGTGCTGGGGGTCCTGGTCGCGTTCATCACCGTGCGCTCGGGCAGCCCGATCCGGGGAGTCATCGACTATCTCGCGACCATCCCGCTTGCGATCCCCGGTCTCGTGCTGGCAACCGGCATGATCTGGCTCTACATCCGGACGCCGATCTACGGCACGCTGTGGATTCTGCTGGTCGCGCACGTCGCGGCGTACTTGACGCATGCGTCACGGCTCGCCGCGAACGGTCTCATCCAGATCGACAAGTCGCTCGAGGAAGCCTCGATCGTGAACGGCGCCTCGCTGCCCCGCACGCTGTGGAGGATCACGACTCCGCTGATCCGACCGTCGCTGCTGTCGGCGTGGATCCTGATCTTCATCTTCTCCGTGCGTGAGATCAACGAGGCGATCATGCTGTATTCGGCGCGTTCGAACGTCTTGTCCGTCGTGACGTGGGACTACATGCAGAACGGGCAGATCCGCCAAGCCGCCGTCGTCGGCATCCTCCAGACGGTCGGCCTCATCCTCGGCGTCCTGGTCGCCCGGTACGCCTTCCGGGTCAAGCTCACCAGCGCCTCTCTTTAGAACAACCCAGGGAATACCATGACATCGACATTCTCGGCAGCAGCCTCGGCGGAGGCCGGCGCACGCCCCGTCCCCGCATTGGAAGTGAAGGACCTCCGCATCAGCTATGGCGCCGTCGAGGCGGTGAAGGGCATCAGCTTCACCGTCGAGCAGGGCGAATTCGTGACGCTCCTCGGCCCGTCCGGCTGCGGCAAGACCACGACGCTGCGCTGCATCGCCGGCCTGGAGTCGCCATCGGGCGGGGTGATCAAGATCAACGGCGCGGAGGTCGCCAGCGTCGCCCGTCAGCTGTCGCCGGACCGCCGGGGCATCAATATGGTGTTCCAGTCGTACGCGGTCTGGCCCCACTTGACGGTCGAGCAGAACGTCGCCTACGGGCTGCACGGCAAGAAGCTGGAACGCTCCGAGATCCGCCGGCGTGCCCTCGCGGCGCTGGAGCTGGTGGGCCTGGAGAAATTCGCCGACCGATACGGAACGGAACTCAGCGGTGGTCAGCAGCAGCGGGTCGCCGTCGCGCGGGCAACGGTCACCGACCCCGCCATCATCCTCTTCGACGAGCCGCTGTCGAACCTCGATGCGGGTCTGCGGGAGCGGATGCGGGCGGAGCTGCTCACGCTGCAGCGCCAGATCGGACGCACGGCGATCTACGTCACGCACGACCAGAGCGAGGCGATGGCCATGTCGGACAAGATCATCCTGATGAACAACGGCTTGATCGACCAGCAGGCGACGCCGCGCGAGCTGTACAACCGTCCCCGCACGCGGTTCGCGGCCGATTTCGTCGGGACCACGAATGTCCTCGAAGGCACGCTAGAGACGACCGGCAGCCGCCGCGTCTTCCGGGAGGGCGCACAGGGGATCGAGCTGGCCGTGAGCGATCGCGAGGTGCCCGACGGTTCCGTCGTCGCGGTGACCCGTCCGGAGCACATCCGCCTGACGACGGACACGAGCAGCCTGAACGCCCTTCCCGGAACCGTGCTGTCGGTCGAGTTCCTCGGCAACAGGTGCGACGTGTCGGTCGAGGTGCGCGGGATCCGCTTCCGGATCGAGGCGCCGGCCAGCTTCGACGCCGGAGTGGGCAGCCCGATCACGGTCGTGTTCGATCCCGACGCGATCCTGATCCTTCCGGCGACGGCGCAGGCCTGAGCGCGATGCCCGTGGGGGAGGATCACGACGTCGTCCGGTACCGCGTCGAGAACGGGATCGCCCGTCTTCGGATCGACCGGCCCGAACGCGCCAACGCCATCTCGTACGACGTGATGCTCGGGATCATCCGGGGGATCGAGCTCGCAGCGGAGGACCCCGCCGTCGCCCTGGTGCAGCTCACCGGCGCCGGTGCGGTGTTCTCGTCCGGCCGTGACATGAAGGAGGGCAGCGCAGGCGCCCGTGCACCGGAGTTCAGCCGGACCCTGATGAAGGGGATGTACCGCAATCTGTTCGAAGTCCTCCTCGAGTCTCCGAAGCCGACGATGGCGATCGTCAACGGGCCGGCCGTGGCGGCGGGGACGGAGCTCGTCCTCGCGTGCGACATCCGGATCCTCGTCGACGACGCCTATCTGCAGCTGCCCGAGGCCCGCCGCGGCGTCGCCGCCAACTTCGGCACGATCGTGCTGAGTCAGATCGCTCCCCGCGCACTGGCGGCCGAGTGGACCTTCACCGGACGCAGGATCCCGGCGGAGGAGGCGTTGCGCTGGGGACTGGTCAACCGCGTGGTGACACGGGACCAGCTCGAGGTGGTGGCCGCCGAGCTGGCGGAGTCGATCGCGGCGAACGCCCCTCTCTCGCTGCGGCGGATGAAGGAATCGATGACGAAATCGTGGGGCATCCCCCTCTCGGTGGCGTTGCGGATCGGCACCCTCGGGCCGAACCCGTATCTCTCCGAGGATCGCGAGGAAGGCGCCCGAGCCTTCTTCGAACGACGAGAACCGAACTGGAGTGGCCGATGAGATTCGTGACCTTCGAGCAGTCGGGAGCCGTGGCGCCGGGAGTGGTGCAGGGCGACCGGGTGACACCGCTGCGCGCACTGGCCGAGGCCCTACCGTCGCACCTGCGCGATGCGGTCGCATCCGCACGCGATGTCGCCGACGTCGCCGGGCTCGACGGCGTCGTCGCCGCGCTGCACGCGGCGCTGAAGGACGCTCCGGGCTCACCGGCCGTACCGCTTCGGTCGGTGCGGCTGCTCTCGCCCGTCGTCTCGCCCGGTCGCGTCATCGGCGTGGGACTGAATTATCGCTCCCATGCCGAGGAGCAGGGCGCACGGATCCCCCGCCAGCCGATCCTGTTCGCGAAGTGGAGCGACTCGGTGGTCGGGCCCGGCGCCACCGTGGCGATCCCCTATGCCGAGGCCGAGGTCGACTACGAGTGCGAGGTGGCCGTCGTGATCGGTCGCGCAGGCCGTGACATTCCGATCGAATCGGCGCTGGAACATGTGTTCGGGATCACGGCGCTGAACGATCTCAGCGACCGGAAGGCACAACTGGCCGAACGGCAGTGGACGCGGGCGAAGTCTTTCGACGGGTTCTGCCCGATGGGTCCCGCCGTCGTCACGCTGGACGAGATCCCCGCGGTGGGAGACCTCGCCGTGAGCACGACACTCAATGGCGTCATGGTCCAGCAGGGGTCCACGTCGGACCTGATCTTCGACATTCCGACGCTCGTCGCCTTCGCCTCGCAGGGGACCACTCTGCGGCCGGGGGACGTCATTGCGACCGGAACGCCGAGCGGTGTCGGATTCGTCAAGGATCCCCCCGTCTACCTCCGACCCGGTGACGTCGTGACGGTGGCCGTCGAACATGTCGGTGAGCTGCCCACCGTGATCGGGGCCATCGCCGAACGGACCTCGTCATGAGTGCGGCGCGGCTCGCCGACGCCGTGCTGAACCCGGCCTCGGTCGCCCTGGTCGGCGTCAGCCGCGATGCCACCCGCCTGTCCGGGCTCGCATTGCCCTATCTGCGTCGTGCGGGATTCGAGGGTGACGTCTATCTCGTCAATCCGTCCGCCGACACCGCCATACCCGGTGTCCACGTCGTACCGGACGTGGACGCCCTGCCCGAAGCCGTGGACCTTGCGTTCGCGTCGGTCTCGGCCCAGCGCACCCCCGAGGTCGTCCGTGGTCTCGCGCGGCGGGACGTCGGCGCGGTCGTCGTCGGCGCCAGCGGGTTCTCGGAGCTGGATGCGGCGGGCGCACAGCTCGAGGCCGAGCTGCTCACCGCGATCTCCGGGGGCGGTACGCGCTTGATCGGCCCGAATTGCAACGGCCTGTACTCCGTGCAGTCCGGGGTCGCGCTGGGATTCAACCGGGCCCACGGTCGACGTTACCGCCCCGGCGGAGTCGCGATCATCTCCCAGAGCGGCGCGCTCATCGGCGCCGTCGCCGACCTGTGCACGAGCAGCGGAGCCGGTCTGCGCGGCTTCTTCTCGACCGGAAACGAGCTCGACGTCCGCCTCGTCGATCTGCTCGAGATCCTCGCCGTGGACCCGGAGACCACCGTCATCGCCCTCGTCCTGGACCGCATCGGCGACGCCGCGCGGTTCCGCGCCGCCTGCGCACTCGCCGTACGCAACGGGAAGCGGGTCCTCGCCCTCAAATTCGGGAACACCGCCGCCGGCCGGAAGGCATCGCAGTCGCATTCGGCCCGGATGGCAGGAGACAGCGCCACATACGACGCCCTCTTCAGCGCCGTCGGTGTGACACGGTGCTCCTCGCTCAGCGAGCTCGCGATCACGGCGGCCCTGCTCGAATCGCGTCCCGCCCCGCTGCGTGCCGGCGCGCTGGTGATCAGCACCTCCGGCGCCGGCGCCGCGATTGCGGCCGATGCCCTCGAACAGCGCGGGGTCGGTCTGGTCGCCCTCGACGAGGGCACCAAGCGGGCGCTGGCACCCACGCTCCGGTTCGTCCAGCCCACCAACCCGGTGGACGTGGGTGCGGGGGGATCCGCGAATGCGCTGGAGAATTTCGCGGCTCTCCACTCCACCGCTGACGGGACCTGCACGGTGTTCGCGTACCTGCCGCCGCCGACGCCGGAGTTCGCGGAACTGTACTCGCGAGGCTTCATCGACCTCGTCGGCGGACACCGGCGCACGCGCACGGTGGGTATCGCGGTGATGATCGACAGGACGGATCCCGACCTTGTCGGCGCCTGGCTCGCCGCGGGCATCCCCGTGGTTGCCTCCGTCGACGAGGCTGCGGCGATCGTCGCCCACCTTCAGCCCGCCCCGGCAGAGGTCGCCGACACGTCGGAGTCGGCAGACGTCGACCCCGACGTGAGGAGCGAGGTCGAATCCGCCCGGATCGCCGGTGCAGCGGGCATACCGTTCCCCGCATCGGCCATCGCGTCCAACAGCGCCGAGGCGGTCGCCGCCGCCGAGCGCATCGGCTACCCGGTGGTCGTCAAGGGCGTTCCGGACGGAGTCGCCCACAAGAGCGCCCTGGGACTGGTGGAGCTCGGGCTCGACGATTCGGCCGCGGTCGAGTCTGCGGCTGACGCGCTCCTCGTCAGGATGGCCGATCTGGGGATCGCGGCCGATGCTGCGAGGCTCCTGATCGCCGAGCAGCTGCCCGAGGTGGGCACCGACCTGTTGATCTCCGTGAAGCGGGATCCGGAGTTCGGATCCGTCGGCCTTGTGGGCCTCGGCGGGACGAACGCCGAAGCGCTCGGCGCCTACAGCGTGCTCCTGCCCCCGTTCGCCCCCGACGAGATCGGCGACGCGCTCGCCGGCCTCGGCGTGGCCGCGGGCGGTCCGTCCGCCGAGCGCGGGCGGCTCCCCGGTGTCCTCACCGATGCGCTGCACGCGCTCGACGCGGCACTGCAGACGGAGCGGCTGGCGAGCATCGAGATCAACCCGTTGCGGGTCGCCCCCGGTACGGGGGCGGTCGTGGCGCTGGATGCGCTCGCGATCGCGGCACCAGAGCGATGATGGGTGCGCCGGGGCAGATCGCGGAGCTGTTCTCGCCGCGTGCCACGATCCAACGCTGGCTGCGCTTCGAGATCGCGCTGGCACGCGTCGAGGCCGACCACGGCATCATCCCGCGCGCCGCAGCCGATGCCATCGCTGCCGTCAGCATCGAGGATCTCGACCTCGCCGAGATCGCGCAGGGGGCCCAGCGGACGCGGCACGCGGTCGTGCCGTTCGTGCGCGCGCTGTCACGGGCGGCCGGGCCCCACGGTGAGTTCGTGCATTGGGGGTCCACGTCGCAGGACGTCATGGATGTGGGGAAGACGCTCGCCATCCGCGACGCGGACGCACTCGTGGATGCCGCGCTGGTGCGTCTCCTCACCGCCCTGGCGGAGCTTGCGGATCGGCACCGCCGGACGCTCATGCCCGGTCGCACCGCCGGGCAATTCGCCACCCCGATCACGTTCGGCGGGAAGGTCGCTGGCTGGGCGGATGAGGTGCTCCGCGAGATGCGGGCGTTCGACGGTGTGCGCAGCGTCGTGCTCACCGGCCAGCTGGGTGGCACGACGGGCCAGCACGCGGTGTTCGGCGCCCAGGGCGCGGTCGTCCGGGACGAGGTCTGCGCCGCGCTGGGGCTGACGGCCCCCCTGGTCACCTGGCACACCTCGCGCGACCGCTTCGTGCGCTGGGCGTTCCATTGCGCCATGATCGCCGGGGCGTTGGGACGGATCGCCGCGGAGATCATGAATCTGCAGCGCAGCGAGATCGCCGAGCTCGCCGAGCCGTTCGACAGCCTGCAGGTGGGCTCCAGCGCGATGCCCCACAAGCGCAATCCGACGATCACGGCGACCCTGATGGCGTCCGTGACGATGGTCGAAGCGGAATTCACAGCCGCGCTGAGCACGTGGCGCGGTCTTCACGAGCGCGACAAATCGCAATTCGGCGTCGAGGACGAGTACCTTCCCAGTATCACCACCAGGACCCTCGACCAGATCCCGCAGCTGACCCATGTCGTGGAGCACCTCGGTGTGGACGTCGACGCGATGAGCCGAGACCTCGACCGGGACGGGCGGACCGTCTGGTCGGAGATGCTGCTGTACCACGTCGCGCAGACGCACGGCCGTGCGACCGCACATGAGTTGATCCGCAACGCATCGGACGCGTGGCGTCCCGGGCGGGACCTTCCGCAGATCCTCGCGGCGGACCCGGCGATCGCGCCCGCCGTCATCCCGGAGACCCTTCCCGACAAGGAGACCGTGGACCTGATCCTCGCGGCCGGCGGCACGATCGTCGATCGCGTCGTAGCCGAGATCCGAGACTATGTGAAAGGCAAGCAATGAAGGTAGCGGGCATCAGCGTCGAGGCGGTCGTCGTGCCGTTCGAGAAGCCGTTCCGCGGCAGCAGCTATGCGGTCGTCTCCCGTCGGGTGCTCATCGCGCGCGTCACCCTCGACGACGGCACCGTTGCGGTCTGCCACTCGGGAAACGGCCATGAGGACGCGCCCCTCGTCGCGAGGCTCGCGACCGAGATCGGGCAGCTGATGGTCGGGAAGTCGCTGCACAGCGTGGAGCAGAACTGGGCGCAGCTTTTCGACATCGCGGGCCCCGTGCAATCACCCTGGCGACAGCGGAACCTCACCCATGCGATCGCGACGGTCGACACCGCCCTCTGGCACGCGCTCGGCGTCACCACGGAACAGCCGTTGTGCCGACTGCTCGGAAGCGACCCCAACCCGATCCCCGCGATGTACATCGGCGGGTACTACGGCGAGGGCACTGCCCAGGAAGACGTCGAAGACGCGATCGCATTCGTCAAGACCTCCGGGGTCGCCGCCGTCAAGCTCAAGGTCGGAAACCCCGACGTCGACCTGGACATCGAGAAGCTCCGACTCACGCGCGAACTCGGAGGCGACGACCTGCAGATCGTCTGCGACGCGAACGGCGGCTGGGACCTGCGCACCGCGCGTCGCTTCGCCGATGCTGCGGCCGATTACCGCATCGAATGGCTCGAGGAGCCCGTGCACTGGCACTCAGACGTCGACGGGATGCGCCTCATGCGGGCCAACGGCAAAGTGGAGATCGGCGCCGGGCAGAGCGAGACCTCCCCGCAGCGCGCGGCCAAGCTCATCATGGACGGTGCCGTCGACGTCGTGAATTTCGACGCCTCCTGGGGTGGGGGCGTCACCGGATGGCGGAAGGTCGCCGGCATCGCCGAGCTCAGCGGGGTCCGCGTCGCCCACCACTCCGAACCCCAACTCGGAATGCACCTGCTCGCCGGCATCCGGCACCGCGGTTACGTCGAGATCTATGAACCGGAACGGGATCCGGTGTGGTACCAGATGGTCGACGCGCCCCCGGTCGTCGGCGGCGCGATCACCGCGCCGTACGGACCCGGCGTGGGGCTGACCATCGACGAGTCGTTCGTCAAGCGCTACCGCGTCGACGCGTAACGGTCGTCATGCCGCCCAACCCCGCCCAGCGCCTCGCCAACGGCGCCAGCCACGCCGTGGGCTTCTTCGTGCTGCTGGGATTCGGCCTCGCCTCCCCGGTGCTGCCGCTGCTGGCCGGTGACCTCGGGCTGACCGTCGCCAGCATCGGCGCCGCCGTGGCGGCCTTCGCCGTCGGGCGACTGATCTTCGGGCTCGGATCCCTGTTCGGACTGACCCAGATGCGGCACATGCTGCACCTCGGCTGGCTGGTCGGGGGATGCCTGCTGACCGCGGCTGCGGCGGCGTGGTGTGCACTGGCTCCCGACGCCATCCAGCTGATCGCCGCGCGTGCGCTGCAGGGAATCGGCTCGGCGATGGCGATGCTCGCCGCATCCATCCGACCCTTCGTCCTCGACGACGATGCCGCTCTCGGACGCCGAGTCGGCAACCAGCAGTCGGTATTCATGCTCGGGACGGCCATCGGCCCCATCATCGGCGGGGTCCTCGGCCAGTTCGCCGGCCTGCACGCGCCGTTCTGGGTCACCGCCGCGCTCGCACTGTTCGGCATCCCGTGCGGGCTCGTCGCGCACCGACTCGGTGCGGGCGCCGGAGCCGTCGCGGCGGAACCCGTCACCGGCCCCCGCGTCGGGACGTCCCGTCGGCTCCGCGTGGGGATGCCGGCGGCCGCGGCCGCTCTGGTCATCGTCGCGGTCGCCAACGCAGACCGCAGCGGCTTCCGGACGACGTTCTTCCCGCTCTGGAGCAACGATGTCCTCGGGATGTCTGAGACGATGATCGGCGTCGCGCTGAGCGTCGGAGCACTCGGCTTCCTGTCCTTCGCCGTCGTCGGCCGACTCGTCGACGTGCTGGGGGCCGCACGCGTCCTCGCCGCCGGCGGAGTCCTCCTCGCGGTGGCCAGCGGGCTCGTGCTGGTGTTCCCCACGGTGTGGGCGGGTTTCGTGGCGATGGTCCTCTCGACGATGGGGGCGAGCAGCACCATTGTGGCCGCCAGCACGATCATCCTCGCGGCCGGGAGCGGTTCGCGGCGCTTGATCGCCATCCGCAACCAACGTGTCGCCACGGACGTCGGGATGTTCCTCGGCCCCCTCCTCGTGGGCGTCGCCATCGGGGCGTGGGGGTATTCCGGAGCCCTCGTGGCTCTGACCGTCGTCGGGTTCGCGGTCGTGTTCGCCGCTCTCGCGGTGCGGCCCGACACGCACTCCGCCGTGCACCCGCCTACCGTCCAGGAGGACCCGACATGAAGATCGCGAAGATCGCCGCGACCTGGTATCAGGCGCCATTCGCGCGCCCCATCGCGAACAGCACGTTCACCTACGGCGCCAGCAACAAGGTCGTCGTGCGCATCCACACCGACGGGGGTCTCGTCGGCACCGGATGGACCAACGGCACGGGACTGGCCATGGCGATCGCCCGGGACATGGGACAGCGCATCGTCGGCCGAGACGCCCTCGACCGCACCGCCGCCCTGGCGGTGCTTGCCGATGACAAGGTGTACGGCCGTGGCGGGCTGTCGGCGAAGTCCCGCAGTGCGATCGACATCGCGCTGTGGGACCTCGCCGGCCAGGTGAGCGGGCTGTCGATCCATCGGATGCTCGGCGCGCACCGCGACCGCGTGCCCGCCTACGTCGCCGGCGGCTACTACGCCGAAGGCAAGGACCTGTCTTCCCTCGCCGAGGAAGCGCTCGGTGCGTTGTCTCTCGGCGCGAGAGCCTTCAAGATGAAGATCGGTCTCGCGGACCCGAAGCGGGACCTCGAACGGGTGGCCGCCGTGCGCTCGGCGGTCGGGCCGGACGTGGCCCTCCTCGTCGACGCGAACGGCGGCTATGACCGTGCCACCGCGCGGCTCATGGCCGACGGGCTGCGGGAGTTCGACGTGGCGTGGTTCGAGGAGCCGATCGACTCCCGCGACGTCGAGGGCCAAGCCGCGCTGCGGGCCGCGGCCGGCATCCCGATCGCATCCGGTGAGAGCGAGCACTCGCTGCACGAGATGGGGTACGCGATCCGTTCCCGCGCGATGGACGTCCTCAACGCGGACGCGCAGTGCGTGGACGGGATCACCGGATGGGCGGTCGCAGCGCAGATGGCCGCAGAGGAAGGCATCCCCGTCGCGCCGCACGGCGACCAGGAGCTGCATGTGCACCTCGCTGCCGCCGTGCCGCACGGGACGTTCGTCGAGTACTACCACGGGGTGAACGCCCTCCGTGAGGAGATGTTCGTGGAACGGCTCGAGCTCAATGACGACGGCACCGTGAGTCCGCCCGATCGTCCCGGGCTGGGGTTCGTGTTCGACGAGGAACGACTGGCGAGGTTCCGTCGGGACGGGCTCGAAGCGGGGGCAGCGTGAGGATCGAGTCCATCCGGCCGGTCGCCGTCGACCGGTATCTCTTCGTCCAAGTGCGCACGGACGATGGCATCGTCGGTCTCGGAGAGGCGAGCGCCTGGGCGCACCACCCCGAGACGGCAGAGGCGATCCGGTCGATCGCGGAGGCGCTCGAGGGGGAGGACCCCCGCCTGATCGAGCGGCACTGGCAGTTCCTGCACCGTGCCGCGCACTTCCGGGGGGCGGTCCTCGGCGCCGCGATCGGGGCGATCGACATCGCCCTGTGGGATATCGCCGGTCAGCAGCTCGGGGTGCCCATCCATGCTCTCCTCGGCGGTGCGATCCGCGATCGCGCGCGGGTCTATGCGCACGTGTGGGGCTCCGCGCGGGACGAACTCGTCTCCGGCATCGAGGACGCCGTCGCCCGAGGGTATACGGCCGTCGGTCACCTCAGCCCGTTCTCCGACGGCGACGTCGTCACCCCTACGTCGGCGAGCCCGACCAGACGCGTGGCCGAGGCGATCGACGCGGTCCGCGCGTTCCGCACAGCGGCGGGCGAGTCCGTCGACCTCTGCGTCGAGGTGCACCGGAGGATGACGTTCGCGGAGGCCCTCCAGTTCCTCCACGGCATCCAGGACCTGCGCCCGATGTTCGTGGAGGATCCGCTCACCCACGACAACATCGACGAGATGGCCGATCTCGCCGCACGCACCACGGTCCCGATGGCGACCGGCGAACGTTTCACGAGCATCTGGGATTTCCAGATGCTGCTTCGGCGCCGTGGTGCCGAGTACCTGCGACCGGATCCCGGTCTGCTCGGGGGGATCACGGGGCTGCACAAGGTGGCCGTGCTGGCCGAGGCCAATCACGCGGGGCTCGTTCCGCACAATCCGATGGGTCCGGTCATCACGGCGGCATCACTGCACGTTGCGGCGTCGAGCGCGGCATTCTCGATCCAGGAGTACCCCGAGCATCAGACGGGCGCGGACTACTTCGCGAGCCCACCCGCGTCCGAGATCGTCGAGGGGGCGACACCGCCTGTGGCCGGATTCCTGGAGGTCCCGCGCACCCCCGGACTCGGGGTCCGGCTGCGACCGGACGCGGCCGACCGCTTCCCCGCCCGCCGTCGGCCGCTCCGATCCCGGCGGTTCGACGACGGGGGCATCGCCGAGCTGTAGCGGGGCGGTGCTCACGGACGACCTGCGTCGGGGTGAGCGTGCTTGATTGTCAAGGGCCTGCACGGGGACTGCATCGCGTCCGTAGCGTGGCTCTTGCACGCCGACCGGGTGCTCGCCGACGCGTTTCTTGGCGGAGGAGGGCTCGGCCGACGGGCGTCATTCCGGAGGGGGAAACGATGACCGCTGCGAACAGCGCCGACGACCCGCGTGACAAGCACCACAATGCGGGCTTCCCACCGCAGCAGCAGGATCAGCCCGGGCATCTGGGCGAGGTCCGACCTGAGCCCGACCACGGCGAGCACAGTTACCAGGGTCACGGACGACTGCGGGGGCGCAAGGCCCTCATCACGGGCGGCGACTCCGGTATCGGACGTGCGGTGGCGATCGCCTACGCACGGGAGGGCGCCGACGTCGCCATCGCGCACCTGCCCGAGGAACAGGAGGATGCGAACGAGACCGTCCGCTACATTCACGACGCCGGGCGCGATGGGCTGAGCCTCCCCGGTGACGTCCGCGACGAGGCGTTCGCATCGCGCATCGTCGACCGCACGCGCAGCGAGCTGGGCGGCCTCGACATCCTGGTCTTGAACGCGGCATACCAGAAGGACCGCGACAGCTTCGCGTCGCTGCCCACCGACGAGTTCGACCGCGTGCTGCACACCAATCTGTACGGGCTCATGTACACGGCCCGCGCCGCAGCTGGGCACCTTCAGGCCGGCGCCGCGATCATCGTCACCGCCTCGATTCAGGCGTTCCAGCCGTCCCCAACGCTCATCGACTACGCGATGACGAAGGCCGCGCAGGTGGCGTTCGTGAAGGCGCTCGCCGAGGAGCTCGGGCCGCACGGGGTGCGCGTGAACGCCGTCGCTCCCGGCCCGATCTGGACACCGCTGATCCCGGCGACGGGCTGGGACGAGAAGAGGCTTGCCTCGTTCGGGCAGGACACGCCCCTCGGCCGGGCGGGGCAGCCGGCCGAACTCGCCGGCGCCTACGTCTATCTCGCGTCGGACGAGGCGTCCTACGTGTCCGGCGCGGTCCTGCCGGTGACCGGCGGAAAACCCCTCTGACGCGACGGACGCTACATCGGCGGCGGACCCGACGGCAGTGGCGTCGGCTCGACGGGATGCGGCACCACCGGCTCCTCCGGATTCGGAGCCAGCGGTTCCGTCGGGTGGGGCGGGGCCGGCTCCGGCGTGGTCCCCGGGGGCACGGTGGGCTCCGTGGGTACCGGCGGCGCGGGCGGACCCGACGGCTCGGTGGGCACCGGCGGATCGCCGGGGCCGGACGGATCGACGATGTTGTCCATGTGTCCTCCGTTCACGGCTCGTCCATCACGCGGAGGTCGTCGGGGCCGCCGGCGTCACGAACCGGCTCGTCCTCCGCGAGCAGGTCGCCCTGTCCGCGCGCGCCGAGTTCGGCATCCAGCGGGTCCACGCCCTGCGTCTCGGGCTGCACCGCGTCAGCGCTCGCGGCGATGTCCTCGGCGGGGATCTCCTCGTTCTCGTGCGGTCGGCGCATGAGGTCGTCATCCGACAATGGGGCATCGCTCATGGGATCGATCCTTTCTCGATACGGCACAGCATCCGTCCTGAGCTGCCCGCGGGCCACGGGGTTGACGCCGGATGCCGCCGGACGTAGAGACGACGGCCGCTGTCAAGGGGTGTGCGCTTCCCGCCGCGACATGGTCGAGTGCCGTCATGACCGACGACACCGATACCGGCCGCAGCGACTCGCGGGCCGCGCACGCCGAACATCCATCGATGCACGACCGTGCACGATTCATCCTGTTCTGGGCATGGATGGTCCTGATCTTCGGCGGTCTGGCGGTCATGATCACGTTGCCACTTGCAGGGCGGTGACGATGCGACGCTTCCTCGGCGACAACGGCCTCAGCCTGAGCTTCCTCGCCATCTTCCTGCTGTCCCTGATCGGGCAGTCCGTCGCCGGCTGGTTCGACGAAAACGAGCACCTGGTCGAGCACGGGCAGGACGCCGTGTCCTACGGCCACTTCGTGACATCCTCGTCGTTCCTGGTGGATGTCGCCGAGAACTGGCAATCGGAATTCCTGCAGTTCTTCCTTTTCATCTTCGGGACCGTCTGGCTCATCCAGCGTGGATCGCCGGAGTCGAAGAAGCCCGGACACGCCGGTCCCGGCACCCGGAAGGAGCAGCGGATGGGGCGGTTCGCCCGTGCGGGCTCGCCGCGCTGGTCGGCCGCGGGCGGCGTGCGGGAGTGGGCGTATGCGAACTCGTTGCTGATCGTGATGGGCGCGGTCTTCCTGCTGTCGTGGTTCGCGCAGTCGCTGGGTGGGATGGCGGCGCTGAACGAGCAGAACGCGCAGCACGGGCAGGCGGCCCTGACCTGGCTCGAGTACATCGTCGCCCCCGATTTCTGGAACCGCACGCTGCAGAACTGGCAGTCCGAGTTCCTCGCCGTCGGGGCGATGGTCACGCTGTCGATCTATCTGCGCCAGCAGGGGTCGAGCCAGTCCAAGCCCGTGGGCGCGCCCCACGCCGCCACCGCCGAGGAGTCGACCTGATAACGCTGTCAAGGCCCTCGGCGGGCGCGGGCGCCCTACTCAGACTTGTCGGCGACACCGAACAGGAAAGGGACATCATGACATTGGCACGTGACATCATGACGTCGGCACCGCGGTGCGTCGGCGAGAACGACACGCTCGCCGACGCGGCCCGGCTGATGAAGGAACTGGATGTCGGGGCCCTGCCCATCTGCGGCGAGGACAAGCTGCTCAAGGGCATGGTCACCGACCGAGACATCGTCGTGAAGTGCCTCGCCGCGGGCGGTGACCCGCGCACCGCGACGGCCGGGTCCCTCGGAGAAGGCAAGCCCATCACCGTCCACGCGGATGACGACATCCGCGACGTCCTCACGGTGATGAGCGAGCACCAGATCCGACGGGTGCCGGTCATCGAGGACCACGATCTGGTCGGGATCATCGGCCAGGCCGATGTGGCCCTCGCACTCGCGCCGGAAGCCACGGGGGAGACGGTCGCAGAGATCTCGAGGTGACGCCTCAGTCTGATTCGGCGCCGGAGGCGAACGTCTCGTTCGTCTCCGGCTCGGGCACCAGGCGGAGCCCGGTCAGCGAGTTCGCCTCTTTGGCGAGGGCCTCCAGCCATTGCCGGTTCAGTTCGGGCAGCCGGCTGCCGTAATACTTGAACACCAGGTTGGAGCGCGAGTTCAGCCAGACGGCCGTGCGGCCCTGCCCGAGCGAGGCGTCGTCCTGCCATGTGAACGGGAACGCCTCGTCGCGACGCAGCTTGTCCGCGATGATGAACTGGACGTGCGCGAGCGCGCGATCCTCGATCTCGATCTTGACGGTGCCCTCGTAGATGAAACGGCCCATTCGGTGGCTCCTCGAGGGCGTCACGGTCAGGTTTCCCGACGGCGCCTCTTCTCGGCATCCGCGTGGTCTTTCTTTGCCCCTCGCACCACGATATCGGGCGCCGTGTCGTCCGGGGCGTACTCCGCGCCGTGCTCGCGCGCTTCGGCGTCGGTGGGAACACCCTCGGGTGCTGTGTCACCGGCATCGGAGAGTCGGTCGGGGTCGGCATCCTTGTCCATGGCGTGGCCTCTCGGTCGAAGCGATGCCGCGACGGTACCCGGAGACGACGGTGCCGGCACCCGGGTTGACACGTGCCAGAACCACAGTTTTGCGTCAAGCCCCTTCCCCCAGTGCGTCGTGTCGGGGATGCTTGCGGACGGAGGTGTGATCATGACGAAAGCCGAGGATCTGACCACGCACGCCGGGTGGGGTGCGGGCTACCCGCGCCTGATGATCACGGGCGACGGAGGGCACCGGGAGGTGCCGCTGCGGGAGAGTGTGACGCGCATCGGCTCGGGGCCGGAGGCCGACATCCGGCTCGAGGGCGTCGCGGCGGTCGCGGGCGAGATCTTCCACGACGAGAATGACGAATACGTGTTCATCCCGCACCAGGAGGGCGAGACGAACGCGCGGCTGCAGCCGATGGAAACCGCGACCGGCCAGGACGGCGAGGTGCTGCGCACCGGCGCCCGGTTCACCCTGGGGGAGTGGACATTCGTCTATATGCGGGACGAGTACGCCGATCACGGGCGCCCGTTCGGCGGACGCGAAGGCGGGGAAGGCGAGTTGCAGCCGGACCAGCCCGCACGGCCGGACTACTCGGCCGACGCGGAGGCCGCGAAAAACGAGGAATGACCTGCGCCCGCGGATGAGGTCGTCTCACCGCTGGTGGGCTGGGGTCCGATGGGGGAGAGTGGGCGGTATGGGAACCATGTATTACGGCGGCCCGGGGACGGCGATCCACATCGAGGATCGTGCTCTCGCGCATCTGAAGATCGTGATAGCGACCAAGCTCCGTCGCGGGGAGAGCTTCACGCTGTCGTGGCGTCACCCCGAGGACGAGCCGCGCGGCCGCTCGACTATCTGGCTGCACCCCTCGATTCCGCTGCGATTTGTCTTCGACGAGCCCGAGCCTCCGGAATTGAGCCGCGAGTGGATCCACGACCTCGCGAACTCGGCGAACACGTCCGGCGGGATCATGCTGGTCGCTGAGCACATGGATATAGCGCCCGTCGAGGTGGTCGTGCCGACCGCTCCACTCGAGGAGTGACGGCAGCTCAGTTCAGGGCGCGGGGGATGTCGTCTCCCACGTGCTCGGCCGGCTCGGGCACCAGGTGAAGTCCGGTCTCCGAGTTCGCCGTATACGAGAGCGCGTCGAGCCAGGCGGCGTTCAGCAGGGGTGCCCGGCTGGTGTCGTACTTGTAGATGAGGGACGACCGCGCCGTGACCCACACGCTGGTGCGGCCGCCGACACTGGCATCCTCTCGCCAGCTGAAGTGGAACGACTCCCCGCGGCGCAGCTTGTTGCTGATGACCAGCTGCAGGTGCGCGAGCGCCCGATCGTCGATTGTGACGCGCAGGGATCCCCCGTAGATGAACTCGCCCATGGCAGGTGCTCCCCCGTCACACCGTGGACGTCAGGTCCGCGGTTCCCGGTTCTCGGCACTGACCATCCAGGACAGCTGTTCGATGCGCTCCAGGATCGTGTGCAGGATGTCGGCCGATGTCGGATCCTCCTCGTCGACCTCGTCGTGCACCCGCCGGCACGTCCCCGCCACGGCATCCAGCCGCTGCGTCATCTGATCGATGACGTCCTTCGTGGCGATCTCCCCGGGCGGAAGCGGTGGCAGGCTCGTCGCCTGCGCGACAACGTCCGTGCGGCCGTCGGGCGACGCGTGGAGGGCCCGCATCCGCTCCGCTACGGTGTCCGCGAAGACGCGTGCAGCCGCGATGATCTCGTCCAGCTGCAGATGCGTGTCGCGGAAGTTGCGGCCGACAACGTTCCAGTGCGCCTGCTTGCCCTGCAGGGACAGCTCGATGAGGTCCACGAGCACGGCCTGCAGGTGCTGACCCAGCTGCTCCGAGGCCGCGAAGCCCGACTCGGCGTTCTCCTCGACGGTCAGCCGTGCTCCGTCGCCCGTCGCCTCGCGCGCGCCGCCGACGTCGCCCTTGTGCTTCGCGCCGGTCTTCGCCTTGGATCCCGTCTTCTGCTTGGACCCGGACTTCTGCTTCGTCGTGATACTCATGCGGGAACGGTAACCACACAGCATCCCCTGACGCATGGGGATTGCCCGGATTGCCGACCGCGTGCTAGAGCGCGGGCGAGCTGACCGGTTCGGCGGTGAGCGCCGCCGGTTCCGGGACCACCCGCAGGCCGCCGATCGAGCTCGCGGTGGTGGCCAGGACCTCGAGCCAGTCCCGATTGATGCTCGGCTGCCGGCTGCCGTGGAACTTGAACACCAGCGCCGAGCTCTGGTTGATCCACACCGAGGTGCGGCCCTCACCGGTGCCGGGCTCGTCACGCCAGGTGAACGTGAACGGCTCGCCGCGGCGCAGCTTGTCCGCTATCACCACCTGAAGATGCGCGAGGGTGCGGTCCTCGATCTCGATCTTGACCCGATTGTCGTAGCTGAGGTATCCCATCAGGAGCCGGTCCCATTCTCACGCGCGCCCGACGACAGTCGGAACCCGTGGTCGATTCCCCACAACACCGCGTTCGCGCGGTTCGTCACGCCGATTCGGCGGTAGCAGGTGCGGATGTGTGTCTTGACCGAGTTGACCGACAGGTGCAGGCGTTCGGCGATCTCGTCGTTGGACCGTCCCTGGGTGATCAGGGCGAGCACTTCGCTTTCGCGCAGCGTCAGCCCCTCCTCGCGGCCGGGCCAGTCGTTGCCGACCGGTACGACGAAACGGCGCGGGCGCGCATCATCCGGCTGCCGTCCGGTGTGCACCGCGATCAGCGCTTCCACAAGCTTCGCTGCGGGCAGCTCTTTGGACAGGTACGCGTCCGCGCCGTTGTCAAGGGAGGCCTCCACGAGTTCGCGGTCGAGATTCCAGCTATAGACCGCGACGCGATTGACGCGGGCGTCGTCGACGAGACGGCGCACGCCCTCGCGATCGCCGGGAAGCGCGGCGAATGTGTCGTACAGGGCGACGTCGACGTTCTGGCCGACTCCGTGCCGCACATCCAGTTCGACGACGTTCACCAGGTTGGTGTAACTGCGCAGCATCGCGGCGACACCCTCGACGACGACTTCATAGTCGTTGACGATGGCAACCCGGATTTGCTCCATGTTGTCACTGTAGCGAGACGGGTATCACCCATAGGGGTGATATTTGGGCCACGCAGACCGGCCGGTTGCCGCCCCGAGGGTGAAGGAGTTAGTCCGCAGCGCGCTCGCGCGCGAGTGTGGTGGCGTCCGGGTCGACGTCGACGCAGAGGATGTCGGGCCTCGGCCCGAGCTCGCCGAGGACAGTTCCCATCGGGTCGATCACGAGGCTCGTCCCGATCGAGACGGGCGGCGCCTGGCACACTCCCGCCACGACGATGACGTTCTCGATAGCGCGCGCAGCGGCGAGGACCCGCCACTGGTCCACCTTCTGTGGACCGGGGACCCAGGAAGCGCAGACGGCGAGAATGTCGGCCCCGGCCGCCGAGAGCTCAGATGCGACCGTGGGATGTCGCAGGTCGTTGCACGCCATCACGCCGACGTGCATGCCCGCGATCGGCATCACGACATGCCGCGGGGGCTCCGGGCGGGAGATCCACTGCGACTCCCGGAAACCATACGCGTCGTAGAGGTGGATCTTCCGGTACGCGCCGACGAGCGTCCCGTCCGCGTCGATGCCGATGAGCGTGTTGTAGGGCTGCGCGCCGTCCGGATGGGCCTCGACCATCCCGGCGATCACGGCGATGCCGTGCTCGCGGGCCAGCGCGCGCAGGGCGGATGCGAACGGGCCGTCGACGGGTTCGGCGACGGCGGCGAAGCTGCCGTCCACGACCTTCTTCTCGTACATCGCGTACTCGGGGAACAGGAGGAGGTCGGCGCCTCGCGCGGCCGCATCGTCGAACCCGGTGCGGATCAGCGCGAGGTTGTGCGCGGTGTCCGTGCCGGAGTCGATCTGGGCGAGCGCGAGGCGCACGGTCACTCCGCCGCCGCGACCGGGGTGGGCGTGGCGGCCAGGGTCGGCTCCTCGTCCTTCTCGTACGTCAGCTCGGGCGGGAGCTTGCGGAACCCGCGGGTGACGACGGCGAGCACGACGATCCCCACCGCGAGCCAGCTCAGGCCCAGGACGACGGCGTTGGAGTCGAGCTCGGTCAGCAGATACCCGGTGATGATGGCTCCGATGGCGGGGATGACGACATAGACGAGGCCGTTCAGGCGTCGCCCGTTCCGGCGTTCCTTCACGTAGTACACGATGACGGAGACATTGACCATTGTGAAGGCCGTGAACGCGCCGAAGTTGATGAACGACGTGGAGGTCGCGACATCCAGGAAGACCGCCGCGAGGCCGATCACCCCGATCACGACGATGTTGACCATCGGCGAGCGGAACCGACGGCTGACCGCGCCGAAGATGCGGCGGGGCAGGGCCCCGTCGCGTCCCATCGCGTACAGCAGACGTGCGGCCGACGCCTGCGCTGCCAGACCCGAGGCGAACTGCGCGATCACGAGGCCGGCGAGGAAGACGGCGCCGAACACGTTGCCGCCGATCGTCATCGCTATCTCGAACGCGGCGGACGAGGCATCCTGGAACTGCCCGCCGGGGTGGACGAGCTGGGTCGTGTACGACACGAGGATGAAGATGCCGCCGCCGATCAGGGCGATCAGCATGATCGCGCGAGGAACCGTGCGGGTGGGGTTCTTCGTCTCCTCCGTGAAGGTGGTGACGGCGTCGAAGCCGAGGAACGAGTACGCGGCGATAGCGGCGCCGGCCGACACCATCGTGAAGTTCGAGGCAGGGTTGGCGAACGGGCCGCCGTCGATCAGGCCGCCCAGGCCCTGGTGGCTGACGACGGAGCCGATCGAGAGGGCCACGAACACGACGATGACGAGGATCTGGAACGCCATCATGATGTAGTTCGTGCGGTCGGCCACCTTGATGCCGAGGATGTTGAGGATCGTCGTGATCAGTACGAAGCCGACGATCCACACCCAGCCCGGGACGGCGGGGTACTCGGCCTGCAGGTACGCGCCGCCGATGAGCCAGATGACCATCGGCAGGAACATGTAGTCCAGCAGCACCGCCCAGCCCACGAGGAAGCCGACACGCGAGTCGATGGTGCGCCGCACATACGTGTAGGCGGAACCGGCGACCGGGTAGGCGGTGGCCATCCGGCCGTAGCTGGATGCCGTGAACAGCATCGCGACGAGCGCGACCAGGTACGCGGATGCGCTCGCGCCGCCGGTGGTCTCGGCGACGACGCCGAAGATGCCCAGGACGATGAGCGGGGTCATGTAGGCCAGTCCGAACAGGACCAGCGAGGTGAGCCCGAGTGATCGGGTGAGGTGGGCTTGGGTGGACATCGTCGTCTCCTGTCGGGTGGTGCTGCTATCGGATCTGTCGGGTGGAGTGCTGGGGCTCCCAGCGGTGCGGGTCGATGCGTCCCTCGTACAGGGGGAGTGCGAGCGAGGCGTCCGTGGGCAGGAACTGCGACCACATGCGGTTGGTGCCGGCGGTGCCGCTCTCGCGGACGCGGTCGACACTGCCGAGGTCGAGGGTCACGTACAGGACGTCCGGGTCGACGCCGGCGGCCGCGAGGACGGCGCCCTCGGGGTCCACGACGATGCTCTGGCCTTCACCGTCGGGTCCGGCGCAGTTCACGCTCACGGTGAAGGTCTGGTTGACGATCGAGTTCGCGCGGGCGAGCACGAGCTCCTGGGCGCGGTCGGGGGTCGTGGTCCGCACGATGTTGACGACGACCTCGGCGCCCATCCAGGCGAGGTGGCGGGTCACCTCGGGGAACCAGGAGTCGTAGCAGATCGAGAGCCCGATCGTCCCGGCGGGCAGGTCGCACGTCACGAACCGGTCGCCGGGGTCGTACGGCTCGAACGGCCGCCAGGGGAAGATCTTGCGGTACGACGCGGCCAGTGCGCCGTCGGGCGCGATCGTGAGAGCCGTGTTGAAGAGCTCGCCGTGCTCGCCGTGCTCGCAGATGCTGCCGGGGACAAGCCAGACCCCGGCATCCCGGGCTATGTCGCCCAGACGCTCGACGAACGCGCCGTCCAGCGGGACGGATGCCGCGCGCCGGCGCTGCGCGTCCTCAGCGGCGGGCCAGGGTCCGGAGCCGAACAAGTGCAGTTCCGGGTAGACGACCAGGTCGGCCCCGGCATCCGCGTGCCGCCGGACGTCGGCGGCGAAGTCGTCCAGGGGCGTGCCGATCGGGAGGGCGGCGGCCTGGACGGCGGCGATGCTGAGTGTGCGGGACACGATGACCTCCTTGTCGTGCGTCCGCGGTCACGGATGCGGCTGAGACTTAAAATAGATCACAATGAACGATTATGTCCAGTCCGTGGATAGGGTGGTGTCATGTCGAGCGCAGGCGATGCGGCGGGCGGCGCTCTGGATGACCCGGGATTGACGGGGATCACGCGACTGTCCGCGTCGGACACCGTCCGTGCGCGCATCGCGCTAGCCGTCGAGCTGGACCTCATCGCTCCGGGGGAGCGGCTGCCGCGCGATGCCGAGATAGCGTCGGCGCTGGATGTCAGCGAGATGACGGTGCGCCGCGCGCTGGAGGCGATGGCCGAGGACGGGCTCGTCGAGCGGCGGCGCGGGCGGAGGGGCGGCACGTTCACGACCGGGCGCCGCGACAGCGTGCCGGACCGCGCCGCGGAGGTGTTCCGGGAGGATGCCGCGGAGGTGCACCGCCTGATCGATGTGCGCACGCTGTTCGAGTGCACGCTCGTGCACCACGCAGCGGTCGCGGCGACCGATGAGGAGATCGCGGAGATGGCGGCGTGCGTCGCGGCGGCGGCGTCCGCGCAGGACTGGAGCGCCTATCACCGCGCAGACGAGCGGTTCCACCTGGCGGTTGCCCAGGCGAGCGGCCTCGCATGGGCGATCCCGCCGTACCGCGAGGTGCTGGCCGAGCTGTACACGTATTTCATCCCGTACCCGATCGACCGGCTGCACCGCGCCAACGAGGACCACGCCCGGATCGTGGATGCCATCCGCGGCCGTGATGCGGTCGCCGCCGTCGCGCACATGCGCGAGCATGTGCAGGTCCTGCACCGGACGATGTATGTCGGGGGCGCCGCGGACGGGTGAGGGGTCCTGCGCTCATGGACGTGGACGCGTCACGTTAGCGAGGAGCTTACGCGGCGCCGGCGACGCTCTTGGGCGCGGCATCCTCCGGCAGTAGCCTGACCTGGATCGGTGAGGTTCCCCCGCCTCGATTCCCGACCGATCGTGCTGGCACCAGCAACACCACCCCGCGCAGCTCGGCGCCGACGCGACGCGCGCGGGGTGGCGTCCTGGTGGATCGGCAGCCGCCGGACGGTGCAGCCGCCCAGTGCTGCGACGGGCAGCAAGCGCAGGATTCCGCGGGTCGATGGGTTGGGGGGCTGACGGGAATCGAACCCGCGCTGTCTGCTTGGGAATGCCTCAGTCGTTGGTTTTGCCATCAAGGGCCTAGTTTGGCTGGCGATCATCGGCATTGTTCTGTTCCTTGGGACCTTGATTTTCGGGTTTCTCCGGAATCGCAGCCGCAAGGGCTGATCCCTACCGTTCCCGGCCCCGGGGTACCCTGTGAGCGCGTACATGTGCCGCGCGTACAGTCCGAGAATGACGAGAAATGTGACAGGCACGCCCCCGGGCGTCGAGAGACCTGAAGACCCGACTCGCGCGGCACGCTGGGCAGACGCGTTGAGCGAGCACTGGCACGGTTACGAGCCGACCGCGGAGACGCAGGCGCGGGCCGAAAGCGTCCAGCGGGCGCGGAATCTGAAGCCGACGCACATCGCCTCGCGGCCTCCGGAACCGCACTGATCATCGCCCCTCCCCGGTATTCACCTGGCGGGCGGCGGTGAGAGCGGCGCGGGCGAGGAACGTAAACCAGTCCCCCGGCTCCATGTCTCCGCCGCCAGCATCGGCCCGCTGTTCACGCGCCGAGTAGTCCACGTCAGCGTCGTTGAGCGCCTGCCGCATCGCCCCCACCTCCGCCTTGGTCGGCTCGCGGGTCGCCTGCCAGACCGCGCCCTCCACGAACGTCGTCAGCCGCGACTTCAGCAAGTCATAGAGTTCACCCGCCGCGTGCCGCCGCTCCGCTTCGGCTCGGGCTTCCTGCTCGATGGTTCCCGCCGGCGGTCGGCACGCTCCGGTGGCCGGAGAACGTGCGTACCGAATGGGCGAAGGCGATGAAGGGTACGAGCGTGGAATGGATGACGGCGAAGTCCTGCCGGAAGGCGGTCGCGACGGTCCTCGGCGTCGAGGACGCGCAGCTGCAGCTCGGTCATGCGGATCCGGCCGTTACCTCACGGCACTACGTCGAACGGCCGCTGGAGCGTCCCGACATGGCCGCACGGCGGCTGGACGTGTTCGCCAGCGAAAACGGCGAGTAGACGGAGAATCGCCCTCCCGATCCGATGATCAGGAGGGCGATTCAGTCCAGGAAACCCCTGGCCGGAGGGGCTGACGGGAATCGAACCCGCGCTGTCTGCTTGGGAAGCAGAAGTTCTGCCATTGAACTACAGCCCCGCACACGCCGAAACGTGCCCGGCCAGCATAACAGGATCCGCCGGGAGCCCCCCCGTGCCGCGCGTGACGCGCAATGCTCCTCCATCGGGAGTTTTTCCGGGCTGCAACATACGTTGCAGCCCGGGCGTGTCGCTTGCACTGGGGCGCGGCAGGCATCACAATGTGAGCAGTCGTCCAGGTCCCGCGTCAGCGGGGCGCACGCTCTGGGGAGTAGGCGCGGGCGGCGACGTGATCGGACTGGGGGACGACATGGCTCTTCAACATGCGCCGGCGAGCATGCCGGCGGGATGGTACCGCGACAGCGACCCGACGAAGTTGCGCTGGTGGGACGGCGAGCAGTGGACCGACCGCGTCAAGGGCGCGGCAGAACCGCCGCCACTGTACGCGCTGAGCACGCCGGCTGCGATCGGCGAGCCGCTGCGCGAACGTAACGTGCTCTCGGCTGTGGCGCTGGTCGCCGCCGTCGTTGCGATCATCGCGTGCCTCGCGGTCGCGGGCATCACGCTGACGGGTATGACACTGCCGCCCTGGATGCTGCCGCTGGTGGCATTGGGTGGGAGCATCCTCGCCCTCGTGCTCGGCGTGATCGCAGGACGTCGTGTGGAGTACACAGGCGAAGGGCGCCGCGCGACGGTCATCGCGCTCGTGCTCAGCGGCGTGCTCGTGCTCGCGGGCCTCGCCGTCGCCGTGATGCAGTTCACGCTGTCGACCGTCTGACGGTCGGCGCAGTGGGAAGCCGCGGCGGGAAGCGCCGGTAGGCTGGCCTCGTGCTGCTCTCGGACCGCGACATCCGCCGACAGATCACCGACGCGCGCATCGCGCTGGACCCGTGGGATGCCGCGATGGTGCAGCCCTCGAGCGTCGATGTGCGCCTGGACCGCTACTTCCGGCTGTTCGACAACCACAAGTACCCGTTCATCGACCCCGCCGAGGACCAGCCCGACCTCACCCACCTGATCGAGGTGGCCCCCGACGAGCCGTTCGTGCTGCACCCCGGCGAGTTCGCCCTCGGGTCCACGTTCGAACAGGTGACGCTCCCCGACGACATCGCCGCGCGCCTGGAAGGCAAGTCGTCGCTGGGCCGGCTCGGGCTGCTCACCCACTCCACCGCCGGCTTCATCGACCCCGGCTTCTCGGGCCACGTCACGCTCGAGCTCTCCAACGTCGCCACACTGCCGATCAAGCTGTGGCCGGGTATGAAGATCGGCCAGCTCTGCTTCTTCCAGCTCTCCTCCGCCGCGGAAACGCCCTACGGCGCCGGGCGCTACGGCAACCGCTACCAGGGGCAGCGCGGCCCGACGGCATCCCGGTCGTTCCTGAACTTCCACCTCACCGACGTCGGTACCAGCGACGCCGGTGCGCCCGGCCGCTGACCACCCGCGTATTACGGCACGACGACGTGCGCGCCGTCGGGCGTGAACCGCAGCGGAGCCACGTTCATGCCGCGGTAGATGTGGTTCTCATCCCACGAGTGGAACACGAGGACGTCGCCGTGCGGCGTCACGACGACATCCTGGCCTCCCGGGCCGTCCCACCGCCTACCGCTCTGCGCGGTCGAGACGACCGGTGTCTTCTGCTTGGTGTACGGGCCGAGCAGGGAGGCGGATGTCGCCGCCCCGACCGCATAGGACGCACTGGCGTAGTCGTTCGCCGAGTACAGCAGCGTGTACGTGCCGCCCCGCAGCAGGAGGGTGGGCGCCTCGACGAGGTTCCCCTCCCACGCTTCGGTCTGCCTGATCAGCCGATGCGGCCCACCGGCCAGGGCGAGCCCGTCACGGCTCAGCGGGGCGATCTCGATCCAGGTGTCCATCCCGCAGCAGTTGCCGTCGGTCTTGTACAGCAGGTACCGCGTGCCGTCTCTGTCGACGAACGTGCTCGGATCGATGGCTCCGCCCGCTTCGAGCGGGCAGACGAGGGGATCGCCGGATGCCGCGGCGAACGTCCCGTCGAGGGTCGACGCCGTGGCCACCCCGATGCACTGCCGACCAGAGTCGGTGTGCTCGGCCGCGAAGTACATCACTGCGCGACCGTCGATCGTGGAGACGTCTGGCGCCCACGTGCGACCCGGCGAGGCCCACGCCGGAAGCTTCGGGAGGGCATCCCGCCGCTCGACCGTCCAGGTGTGCAGGTCCCGGGACGACGCCACCTGGACGTTCACGCCGAACGAGTTCGTCGCGAAAGCGAGGTAGCCGTGGCCAGCCGCCACCACATCGGGATCCGGGAAGTCCGCGTCGATCGCGAATGCGCGGGCCGCGGCATCCGTCGCCGAGGGCGAGCTGCCCGGCTGCTGTGCCGCGCACCCGCCGAGCCCGGCGGCCGCGGCTGCGAGCACCGCTGCCGCCGACGCGCCGGCGATGGCGCGCAGCATCCTCACCCTTTCACCGCGGCGCCGGCCACGGAGTCGACGATCTGCCGCTGCGCGATCCCGAACAGCACGAGGACTGGCACCGACGCGATCACGGCGCCGGCCATCACGATCCCGAAATGCGTGCGGTACGCGCCCTGCAGCATCGCGAGCCCGGGCTGCAGCGTCATGTTCTCGGGGGAGAGCAGGACGTACACCGGCCACAGGAAGTCGTTCCAATTGTTCAGGAACGACAGCACGGCCAGCGTCGCCAGAGCGGGGCGCGCCAGTGGCAGCACGACCTGCACGAAGATGCGGAAGTCCCCGGCCCCGTCGATCCGGGCCGCCTCCTCGATCTCGATCGGCAGTCCCACGAAGAACTGCCGCAGGAAGAAGATGCCGAACGCGCCGGCCGCCCCCGGCACGGTGATCGCGAGGATGGTGTCCAGCCAGCCGAGGTTCTGCACGATCAGGTAGTTCGGGATGAGGAAGACCACCGGCGGCACCAGCAGTGTCGAGATGATGACGCCGAAGATGACCTTCTTGCCGGCGAAGTCCAGGCGGGCGAGCGCGTAGGCGCCCATCGACGCAGTGACCAGGATCAGCACGGTCTGCACGGACGCCGCCGCGAAGCTGTTCCACAACCACAGCAGGATCGGCTGCTGGCCGCTCGCGAGGGTGTGGTAGGCGTCGAGTGAGACCGGGTTCGGGAACGAGTACGGGTTGCGCACGGCGTCGGCATCCGTCTTGAACGACGTGATGAGCGTCCACACCAGCGGCAGCACGATGATCAGGCCGAGCACTATCAGCACGGCGTACAGCGTGCTGGTCGCGGTGATCCGCCGCCCGGTGGGGCGGCGCCGCGGGATGCTCGTGACAGTGCTCATGCGTCGAGCTTCTCTGCGCGCTCCCGCTGTACGCGGAAGTTGATGATGCTGATAATGGCGAGGAACGCGAACAGGATGTAGCTCATGGCGGAGGCCGGGGCCATGTTGTTCTGCGACAGCCCCTGGTCGGCGATGTACATGATCGCGGTGCGGGTGGCGTTGCCCGGGCCGCCGGCGGTGAGCAGATAGGACTGGCCGAACATGTTGGCCGACGCCAGCACCGTCGTCGTCGTGATGAACAGCATGACCGGGCGCAGCCCCGGCAGCGTCACGCTGGAGAAGGACCGGACGGCGCCGGCCCCGTCCAGGGCCGCCGCCTCATAGAGATCACCGTTGATGCCCTTCAGCCCGGCCAGGAAGATGACGGTGTTCAGCCCCATCGTCCACCACACCGTCACACCGACGAGCGATACCCACACCCACGGCACATCCACGAGCCACGGGATGTCACCGGGAAGCCCGACTACGGAGAGGACGTGGTTGAGGATGCCGGATTGGGTGTCGAGGATGTATCCCCAGATGAGGCCGACCACGGCGACGCCCAGGACATACGGTGCGAAGAAGATCGTGCGGAACGCGGTGGCCGCATGGATGCGGTTGTTCAGCAGCACGGCGACAAGAAGCGGAATCACCACCAGGAAGGGCACGCTGGCCACGGTGAAGATGCCGGTCGCGGCCATCGAGTGCCAGAAGTCGGCCGACGTCGCGGAGCCGGGCGTGAACAGATCGATGTAGTTCTGCAGCCCGATGAAGTGCTGGATGTCGCGGAACGGGCTCCAGTCGGTCACGCTGATCCAGAGGCCGAAGACCGCCGGGGCGACCACGAAGGTCAGGAACAGCACCAGGAACGGCGCGAGGAAGAGATAGGCCGTGACCGTCCGACGCCGGGTCGGCAGCACGCGGCGGCCGCGTCGTCCCCGCGCCTGAGCGGGCGCGGGGACGACGACGGCGGATACGACGGTGTCAGTCGCCATACTTCGATTGGTTCTGCTTCAGGATCTGGTCGGCCTTCGCCTTCGCGTCGTCGAGAGCCTGCTGCGGAGACTTCTTACCCGTCAGCGCCTCGCTGAGGGCCGTCGTGATCAGCGCGTTTGCCTCGTTGATGCCCGGCGACACGGTCTCATAGTGCGCGTAGTCCAACTCCCCGATGAACGCCTGCAGGCTGGGGTACTTCTGGACGAGCCCAGGATCGTTGCGCACCGTGTTCGCGGCCGGCAACTCACCGGTCGAGGCCCAGTCAGCCGAGTTGTCGTTCATCCATTTGACGAACACGGCGGCCGCCTGCGTCTTGTTCGTGTCCTGTCCCTTGTTGGCGGGGAACACCCAGTGCGTCGAGCTGGACCAGACCGCCTTCTGCGTGCCGATCTGCGGCACCGGCGCGGCCGCCCAGTTCAGGCCCTTGAACGCGTCATTGGTCGTCTGCCACACGCCGTTCCAGTTGAACGCGGTCTTGCCGGCCAGCAGCGCCTTGATGTTCCCGTCCTGGGCGACGTTCGCGGGGCTGTATCCCTGCTTCACGAGATCCGTCATCCAGGTGAGCGCCTTCACTCCGGCATCCGAATTGAATGTCGCCTCGGTGACGTCCTTGTTGTAGAGGTCGCCGCCGAACTGCCACACGAGGCTCTCGAATTCGAACGTGCCGGTGAACACGTATCCGTCGACCCAATCGCCTTGCACGCCGGCGGACTTGAGCTTGGCAAGTGCCGCCATATACGACGCCTCGTCGGTGGGGATGTCGGAGACCCCGCCCTTGGTCATCACGTCCTTGTTGACGTACAGACCGAGCGGCGTCACGCTCCAGGGCACGGCATACTGGGCACCCTTGTAGTTGCCCTTGTCGAAGACGCCGGGCGGGAAGTCGTCGGCGGTGTAGCCGAGGTTCTTCACGATGGCGTCGGACTTCAGCAGCAGGTTCTGGGCGGCGTAGGTCGCCAGATCGTCGCCGTGCAGGACGGCGACATCCGGCCCCTTGCCGGCCTTGATCGCCAGGGGCATCTTCGCGGCGATGTCACCCCACTCCTGCGGCACGTCCTTGACGACGATGTTCTTGTGCTCGGAGTTGAACTTGTCGATCATCTTCGGGACCAGGACGGGAGCGGCACCGCCGGTCCAGCCGTTCCAGAAGGTGATGTCGACCTTCGGCCCGTCGTAGGAGCCTCCGCCCGAGACGGCGTCGCCACCGCCCTTCGCTCCGGACCCTGCACAGCCGGCGAGGCCGATGCCGACGGCGAGGGCGAGCCCGAGGGCCAGTCCCCGACTCACTGCCTTCTTCATGTGATTGCTCTCCTTCGAGGTGGATCGACGCGATGGCGCCAACGTCGGACACGGGGTTGTCCGTGAATTTACAGCGCTAGAATTTTGCTGTCAAGCGATTTACGCGACCGTCCCCCGTACTAGTGTCGAGCCCAACGCGGATCGCACCGGGAGGTGAAATGGCGGGAGTTCGGCTGCAGGATGTCGCCGATGTGGCCGGTGTCTCGATGAAGACGGTGTCGAACGTCGTGCGCAACTACCCGCACGTCTCGGCCAAGACGCGTGAGCGGGTCCAGCGCGCGATCGACGAGCTCGGGTATCGGCCCAACGCGATGGGACGGCGTTTGGCCACCGGGAAGACCGGCTTGCTCGCCCTCGCGTTCGCCAACGTCGCCATCCCGTACTTCGCCGAGCTCGCCCGCGTCGTCTCCCGTGTCGCCGAGGAGTTCGGCTACCGCGTGCTGCTGGAGGAGACGGATGCCACCCTCGAGGGCGAACGGGCTCTGATGGCGGGGTCTGAGGCGGGCCTGGTCGACGGCGTGATCTTCCAGCCGAGTGTCATGCGCTCCACCGAGATAGCGCGTCACCGCACGGACCTGCCGCTCGTGCTGATCGGTGAGACCGCCGCGCCGCTGACCGTCGACCGCGTCATGATCGACAACGTCGCGGCCGCGCGCGACGTGACCGACCTCCTGATCCGCGCAGGCAGGCGCCGCATCGGCTTCGTCGGTCACGAGCGACCGCGGCTGTCCGAGACATCCCGTCAGCGCATCCTCGGGTATCAGGAGGCGCTGGAGGCGGCGCGGATCACCCCCGACCCGGCGCTGCTGTTCTCCTCGGCGGAGATCTCGGCGGGCGGCTCGGTCGACGCCGTCGGCGCGGCGATCGATGCCGGGGTGCGCTTCGACGCTCTCGTGTGCCGCGACGACCTCGCCGCGATCGGCGCGCTGCGTGCCCTGCACGAGCGGGGCGTCGCCGTCCCGGACGAGGTCGCCGTCACCGGATGGGATGACATCAGCTTCAGCGCGGTGACATTTCCGAGCCTTACCACTGTGGCGCCGGATCTGGAGGCACTGGCGCGGCGGGCGCTCGAGCTCCTGGTCGAGAGAGTCGACGGATACGGTGGCGCCGGGCGTCATGAGATTGTCCCGTACACGGTGGTGGTCCGGGAGAGTACGCCGTAGGTCGGATTTACAGCGCTGGAACTTTGCGGCATGCTGGAGGCATGACGCCTGACCAGCCCCGCCTGCCGAATGCTGCCGAGCAGGACGGCGACTATCCGCGCCCCCAGCTGGTCCGGACGCACTGGGCAGACCTCGGCGGGCCGTGGATGTTCCGTTTCGACGACGACGATGCCGGCATGGCGTCGGGATGGTACCGGGACGGCGTCTTCGACGGGACGATCATCGTGCCGTTTCCGCCGGAGTCCGAACTGTCCGGTGTCGGCGATACCGCGCACCACCGGGTCGCCTGGTACGCGCGCTCGTTCGGCGCCGCGGAGCTGGACGCGGCGGGCTTCCGGCGCGGACGTCGGCTGATCCTGCACTTCGGCGCCGTGGACTACCGGTGCCGGGTCTGGGTGGACGGCCAGTTCATCGGCGACCACGAAGGCGGCCACACGCCGTTCTGGCTGGACATCACCGACGCCATCCAGGGCGGAGCGGACCATCTCCTGGTGGTGCGCACCGAGGACGATCCGCATGACGTCTCACAGCCGCGGGGCAAGCAGGACTGGGAGGAGCATCCTCACGTCATCTGGTACCACCGCACGAGCGGCATCTGGCAGCCGGTGTGGCTCGAGGCCCGCCCCGCGCTGGCGGTGGAGCGCCTGCACTGGGTGGCGCGTCCGCATGACGCACAGGTGTCCTTGCGGGTCGAGCTGACCGGCCCGGCGGCGCCCGGCACGACGGTGCGCGTGGAACTCGAGCATGACGCCAGTGTCGTCGCGACGGCGCAGGCCTCGGTCGCCGGGCAACGCGCGGAGCTGGTCCTGCAGGTGCCGACGCTGCGCAACGGGCAGGCGAGCGGGCCGCTGCTGTGGTCCCCCGAGAATCCCGTTCTGCTGAATGCGCGTGTCGTGGTCGGCGAGGACGCCGTGGCTTCGTATGTCGGACTGCGCACCGTCGAGGTCGCGCGCGGCCGGTTCCTGCTGAACGACCGCCCGTACTTCGTTCGGTCAGTGCTCAGCCAGGGGTACTGGCAGACGTCGCATCTCGCCGCCCCGTCCGCTGGCGCGCTGCGCGCCGAGGTCGAGCTCGTGAAGTCGCTCGGGTTCAACGCGGCCCGCATGCACCAGAAGTTCGAAGATCCGCGCTTCCTGTACTGGGCTGATCGGCTCGGCCTGCTGGTGTGGGCCGAGGCGCCGGCAAGCTTCGCGTTCGACGCGAACGCGGTCGAGCGGACCGTGCGCGAGTGGCTGGAGATCGTGCGCCGGGACGCGTCGCACCCGTCGATCGTCACGTGGGTGCCGTTGAACGAGAGCTGGGGTGTCCAGCACATTGCGCACGATCCGCGGATGCAGCAATTCGCCCGTTCCCTCGTCGCGCTCACCAAGGCGCTCGATCCGACCCGGCCGGTGGTGTCAAACGACGGATGGGAGCAGGTCGACACCGACATCCTCGCCATCCACGATTACGAGAGCGATCCCGACGTGATCGCCGAGCGCTATGGCAGCGCGGAGGGTGTCCGCGCGCTGATCGACGGGTACGGCCCGGCCGGACGGCGGCTCGTGCTCGGCGGCTCGGTGGAGGGCGCGCCGATCATGCTCACCGAGTTCGGCGGCATCTCGTTCGACGTCGATGCCGTGGACGGCGCGTGGGGGTACAGCGCCGTCTCGTCGGCCGCCGAGTTCGAACAGCGGCTGAGCGCGCTGGTCGCGGCCGTGCAGGGCAGCGACGTGCTCGCCGGGTTCTGCTACACGCAGTTGACGGACACCCTGCAGGAGACGAACGGGCTGACGGACGCGGATCGCGTCCCGAAGCTGCCCGTCGAGCGCATCCGCGCGATATTCCTCGGCACCCGCACCTGATCCCCAAGCCGTCCCGCGAGGCAGCCCCGAAACTCGCGAGGCAGCCCCGAAACTCGCGAGGCAGCCCCGAAACTCCGCAAGGCAGCCCCGAAATGCGCGAGGGAGCCCCGAAACGCGCGAGGGAGCCTCGAAACGCGCGAGGAAGCCCCGAAACGCGTGGGGGATGTCTCGCGGAGTTGAGGGATGTCTCGCGGAGTTGGGGGATGTCTCGCGGAGTTGGGGGATGCCTCGCGGTGGGAGCGCGACGCGACGACGGGGGCAGGTCAGGCGACGCGGACGTGCTTGGGGAGCCGGACCAGGATCAGCAGGATGAGGCCGACCAGGAGGACGACCAGGATGCCGAGGATCCCCCAGTACGTCGCGCCGAACCAGGCGATGAACAGCGCCCACAGGCCCGGCGCGAGGAAGCTCACGACGCGGCCTGTCGTCGCGTAGAGGCCGAAGATCTCGCCCTGCATCCCATCTGGTGTGACCCGGGCCAGCAGCGACCGCGTCGCCGCCTGCGCCGGGCCCACGCACGCTGACAGGATCAGCCCGCCGATCCAGAACGGCAGCTTGCCCGCGTCGTGCAGGAAGAACACCGCCCCGGCCATGACGATGAGCACCGCCAGCGACGTCACGATCACCGCCCGCGGCCCGTAGCGGTCGTCGAGCCGGCCGGCGACGATCGTCGCGATGCCGGCCACGACGTTCGCGGCTATTCCGAACAGGATCACTTCATTGGTCGAGAATCCGTAGACGACCGCGGCGAGCACGCCGCCGAAGGCGAAGACCCCCGCCAGCCCGTCGCGGTACACGGCGCTGGCGAGCAGGAACCAGAAGGTGGGCCGATGGGTGCGGAACAGACCGACGACATCCCGTACGAGCTCGACATAGCTCGCGAAGAAGCCGACCCGCCGCAGCCCGAGGGCCGGTGGCGTCTCAGGCACGTTCAGGAACAGCGGGATCGAGAAGGCCACCGTCCACACGGCGCTGCCGACCGCAATCAGCCGGTATGCGAGGCCGTCCGACGTGTCCAGGCCGAACCAGTTCGCGAAGTTGAGGGCGACGACGATGGCCAGCGCCACGATGCCGCCGATGTATCCCATGCCCCAGCCGAGGCCGCTCACCCGGCCGATCGTGCGGGGAGTGGAGACCCCCACCAGCAGCGCGTTGTAGTTGACCCCGGCGATCTCGGAGAACACCGAGCCGACGGCGACGGTGATCGCGCCGAACCAGAAGTAGGCGGGGTCGGCGTGCACGAAGAACAGGGTGAATTGCGCGAGCGCGAGCAGCGCGGTGGTCAGCAGCAGCCAGCGCTTCTTTCGCCCGGCGCGGTCGGCGTTCTGCCCGAGCGCCGGCGCCAGCAGCAGAATCGCGATGCCCGCCCAGAACGTGACGAAGCCGTATCCGCTGGTGAGGTCGGCCAGCGCGCGCTGCTTGACCGGGTCCGCGGCATCCAGCACCGCGACATCCGCCGGCAGGAACTGGTCGGACACCAGATACAGCGAGACGAACACGAACGTCAGGATGACGGAGTTGAACGGCTGCGTGGCCCAGTCCCACAGTGCCCACGAGTACACCTGGCGGCGCGGTACCGCCGTCTCGTCGGGATTCGTGCTCATCGCGGCGGTCGAGAAGCGCGGGTCAGGGGCGTCGTTGCCGGTCACGATCTCACCGTAGGGGAGAAGGGGCGCGGATGCCACGATTCAGCGAACCGCGGAGCCGCGCGCCGCCCGACATCCCCAGGCCAAACTTGAGCCAGTACCTATCAACTTTATTGACAGCGTCGCATCCGCGTTCTACACTTGAGTCATCGCGGCTCAACCTCATCCGAGTCGCCCCTTGAACTTGTCGGACACCCGGGCCGAGACATCCGCCTCGACCCCCGGAAAAGGAAGAGAACACACATATGGCACGTGCAGTGGGTATCGACCTCGGTACCACGAACTCGGTCGTCTCCGTCCTCGAGGGCGGCGAGCCGAAGGTCATCGCCAACGCCGAGGGCTTCCGCACCACCCCCTCCGTCGTGGCGTTCACGAAGGACGGCGAGGTGCTGGTCGGCGAGACCGCCAAGCGCCAGGCCGTCACGAACGTCGACCGCACCATCACCTCCGTCAAGCGCCACATGGGCACCGACTGGAAGACCCAGTCGATCGACGGCAAGACGTACACCCCGCAGGAGATCTCGGCGCGCATCCTGCAGAAGCTCAAGCGCGACGCCGAGCAGTACCTCGGCGACACGGTGACGGATGCCGTCATCACGGTGCCCGCGTACTTCAACGACGCCGAGCGCCAGGCCACGAAGGAGGCCGGTGAGATCGCCGGCCTGAACGTGCTGCGCATCATCAACGAGCCGACCGCCGCGGCGCTCGCGTATGGCCTGGACAAGGGCAAGGAGGACGAACTCATCCTGGTGTTCGACCTCGGTGGCGGCACGTTCGACGTGTCCCTGCTCGAGGTGGGCAAGGACGACGACTTCTCGACGATCCAGGTGCGCTCCACCGCCGGTGACAACCGGCTCGGCGGCGACGACTGGGACCAGCGCGTGGTCGAGTGGCTGATCAAGCAGTTCAAGGACACCACCGGTGTGGATGTCTCGGGCGACAAGATCGCGCTGCAGCGTCTGAAGGAGGCCGCCGAGCAGGCGAAGAAGGAGCTGTCGAGCTCGACCTCGACCAGCATCTCGCTGCCGTACCTCTCGCTGACCGAGCAGGGCCCCGCGAACCTGCAGGAGACGCTGACCCGTGCGAAGTTCGAGGACCTCACCAAGGACCTGCTGGATCGCACGAAGAAGCCGTTCGCCGACGTCATCCGCGAAGCCGGCATCAAGGTCGAGGACATCGACCACGTCGTGCTCGTGGGCGGATCCACCCGCATGCCGTCCGTGTCGGAGCTCGTGAAGAAGGAGACCGGCAAGGAGCCCAACAAGGGCGTGAACCCGGACGAGGTCGTCGCCGTCGGCGCCGCCCTGCAGGCCGGCGTCCTCAAGGGCGAGCGCAAGGACGTGCTGCTGATCGACGTCACCCCCCTGAGCCTCGGCATCGAGACGAAGGGCGGGATCATGACCAAGCTCATCGATCGCAACACCGCCATCCCCACCAAGCGCAGCGAGACGTTCACCACGGCCGACGACAACCAGCCGTCCGTGGCGATCCAGGTCTTCCAGGGCGAGCGCGAGTTCACCCGCGACAACAAGCCGCTGGGCACGTTCGAACTGACCGGCATCGCGCCGGCCCCGCGCGGCATCCCGCAGGTCGAGGTCACCTTCGACATCGACGCGAACGGCATCGTGCACGTGTCCGCCAAGGACAAGGGCACCGGCAAGGAGCAGTCGATGACCATCACCGGCGGGTCCAGCCTGCCGAAGGAGGACATCGAGCGGATGGTGCGTGAGGCCGAGGAGCACGCGGCCGAGGACAAGAAGCGCCGCGAGGCCGCGGACACCCGCAACCAGGCCGAGACGCTCGCGTACTCGATCGACAAGCTGATCAAGGACAACGAGGACAAGCTGCCCGCGGATGTCAAGGACAGCGTGCAGGCGGACGTCGACGCGCTGAAGACCGCGCTGGCGGGCGAGGACGATGACGCGGTGAAGACCGCGTACGACACGCTCAACTCCAGCCAGCAGAAGCTCGGCGAGGCCATCTACCAGGCCGCGCAGGCCGAGGGCGCACAGGGCGGGGCGAACGCATCCGAGCCGGGTGACGGCGGCACGTCGGACTCCGATGAGGACGTGGTGGATGCCGAGGTCGTCGACGACGAGGACGAGAAGAAGTAGGGACATGACCGAGAAGGACTTCGATGACGACGAGGTCCGTCCGGGCGACGAGGGGTCGGAGGCTTCGGCTTCCGGCCCCGACGCGCAGGACGGGACTCAGGACCAGCAGAACCCGACCGGTGCCGAGGGCGCCGAGGCCGGCGACGACGAGCTGACCGTGGACGACATCCTCGGCACGGCGCAGAACCCGGACGCGGCGGCGGAGGACGCGAAGCTCGCCGACCTCGAGTCGACGCTGCTGAACGACCTCAAGCGCCTGCAGGCCGAGTACGCCAACTACCGGCGGCGCACCGAGGACCAGCGCCAGATCGAGATCGACCGCGCCAAGGGCGAGGTCGCCAAGGGCATCCTGCCCGTGATCGACGACCTCGACCGGGCCGACAAGCACGGTGACCTCGAGGAGGGCAGCGCTTTCGCGGTCATCGCGGACAAGATCCGCGGCATCGTGGAGCGTCTCGGCGTCGTCGCGTACGGCGCGGCCGGCGAGCCGTTCGACCCGCAGCACCACGAGGCCGTCTTCCAACAGCCCACGCCCGGCGTCACCGAGGCCACGATCCTCGAGGTCGTCGAGACCGGCTACCGTTTGGGTGACGTGGAGCTTCGCCCCGCGAAGGTCGTCGTGGCCGTACCGGCAGAGTAGGAGCATCCATGGCCAGTCAGGACTGGTTCGACAAGGACTTCTACAAGACGCTCGGGGTGTCCAAGGACGTCGGCGACGCGGACCTCAAGAAGACCTACCGCAAGCTCGCGCGCAAGTACCATCCCGACTCGAATCCCGGCGACACCGCCGCGGAGTCGAAGTTCAAGGAGATCAGCGAGGCGTACTCGGTGCTCTCCGACAAGGAGCAGCGCGCCGAGTACGACCAGATCCGGGCCATGGGGTCGGGTGCGCGGTTCACCGCCGGCGGGCAGGGCGCGGGCGGCTTCGAGGACGTGTTCAGCATGTTCGGCCAGGGCCGCGGCGGCGGCGCCCGCTTCCAGAACGCGGGCGACTTCGACGACATCTTCTCGATGTTCGGCCAGCAGGGCGGCGGCTTCGGCTCGGGCCGGTTCGGCGATTCCACCGGCGGATACCGCGGCTACGGCGGTCCGCAGCGGGGGGCGGATGTCACGGCCCACACCACCCTGGACTTCGTCACGGCAGTACGGGGAGAGACGATCACCCTGGCCGGTGAGGACGGTCGGCCGTTCAAGGTGAAGATCCCCGCCGGCGTGGCCGACGGGCAGAAGATCCGCCTGCGCGGCCGCGGTCGCCCCTCGCCGGACGGCGGGGAGAGCGGCGACATCGTCGTGACCGTGACGGTCCGCCCGCACCCGGTGTTCGTGCGGGACGGCCTGCACCTCCGTGTCACGGTGCCGGTGACGTTCACCGAGGCGACGCTCGGCGCGACGATCGAGGTGCCGACGCTCGGCGGCGACCCGGTGCGGCTGCGCGTGGCGGCGGGGACCCCGTCCGGCCGAGTGCTGCGCGTGAAAGGACGTGGCGTGCAGAGCAAGAAGGGCACCGGGGATCTGCTGGCCGAGGTGCAGGTCGCGGTCCCCTCGCACCTGGATGATGCGGCCCGCGAAGCGCTGGAGCACTTCGCCTCGCTGGAGCCGAAGGAGAACCCGCGCGCCGAGCTGATGGCGAAGGCCGGCGCCTGACATGCTCGTCGCAGGATCGGGTTCTGGGCCGCACAGGGAGTGGTGAGCAATGGGTGAGCAGCAGCAGCCCGACGAGGACGCGCCGATCTTCGCTATCGCCGCGGCCGCCGAGCTGTCCGGCATGCATCCCCAGACGCTGCGCCAGTACGACCGGATCGGGCTCGTCGTCCCGGCGCGAACCCAGGGCGGATCGCGCCGGTACTCGCTGCGGCACATCCACCAGCTGCGCGAGGTCGCGCGGATGTCAGCGGACGGCATGAGCCTGCCCGCGATAGTGCGCATCCTCGAACTCGAGGACCATGTGCGGGAGCTGCACGTGCGCGTCCAGCTGCTTGAGCAGCGCGTGCGCACCGAGATGGAGAACCGGCCGGGCGCGCGCGTGTTCGCCGCCGGCTCCACCGGAGCCGTCGTCACCCTGCGGCACGGCCGCCGCGTGCGCCGCTCCACCGACATCGTCGTGTGGCGGCCGCATCCGCCGACGGAGTGACCGCGCGGCATCCCGGCTCTCGCCCGACCGGGCGTCGCGCCAGCGCGCTACGCGGGTTAGCGGCGGGGGTCTGCGGGGCCGCGAGTCAGCGGACGCCGCGGGCGGCGAGGGCGTCGCCCAGCTCGTCCGCATGCTTGAGCGTCATCACGAGGTACGGCACCGCGAAGCGCCGGATGCCGGGACGGGCGCCGCGCGCGCGCTGCGCCTCGCGCACCTGGTGCGCTATCCGTGCCATCACCGGGAGCGTCGTCAGCGCCACCGTCAGCATCAGCGCTATCCGGCCCGGATCGAGCCGGATAGCGTGCAGTGGCGCGAGTCCGCGCTCGAGCGCATCCAGCAGATCGGTAACCCGCGTCGTGAGGGCCAGCAGCGCCGCGAGCAGGATCGCCGCCGTCACTCGGCCGGTGTTGACGACGGCGGGCACCGGGCCAAGGAACACCAGCTGCGCGACCAGCATCAGCGCAATCACCCAGCGAAGCCCCCAGGCCTGCCGGGCGAGGACGCCCATTCCCAGCATCCCGTCGGCGAACCCCGCGACGGCGTACGCGACCACGACCAGCCCGCCGATGGCGCCCGTCACCCAGAGCTCCGGCGGCGCCAGGGACACCGCCAGCACGAGCAGCGCGATGCCGGCGAGCTTCGGCCCCGCGGGCAGGCGGTACAGGATGCCGGTACCCGGCCGGAACAGCATCAGCATCGGATATCGGCCTCGTACTGCGCGGTCACGGAGTCGGCGTCGCCGGTCGCGCGCACGCTGCCGTCCGAAAACAGGACCGCCGCGTCGCATCGTCGGGCCAGGGTGAGGTCGTGCGTGGCGAGGACCAGACGATGCGAGCCCGCGAACAGGTGATCGGCGATCCGGCGCGCATTGCGTGCGTCGAGGTATGCCGTGGGCTCGTCCGCGATCACGAGGTCCGGCCGGCGCACGAATGCGCCGGCGAGGGCGAGCAGCTGCTTCTGCCCGCCGGACAGGTCGTGCGAGGGGCGGTCGGCCAGCGGCGCCAGTCCGAAGTGTGCGAGTGCTGCGGCCACGCGTGCCGCGGCATCCGTGTCGCCCGTCCGCTTGCGGGGCCGGCGCTGCGGGCGCAGCGAGAAGGCGACATCCTCGGCGACGGTGGGCATCACTATCTGCGCATCGGGGTTGCTGAACACGACGGCGACGCGGCGCCGCAGCTCGTCGGCATCCCGCGTCGGATCGAGACCGAGCACGCGCAGGGTTCCGGATGTCGCGGGCACGAGGCCTGCCAGCAGGCGTGCGAACGTGGACTTGCCGGATCCGTTGTCGCCGATCACCGCGATAGTCCGCGCGCCCAGTTCGAGCGAGACATCCCGCAGCGCCTCGACCTCGCCGAGACGGACCGAGACATCCCGGAGCGAGATCATCGCGCGGCGACGGTCCAGGTGCGGCGGAACGCGCGCGGGTAGGCGCGCAGGAGCGTCATCGTGATCGCGGTGGCGAGCGCCGCCTTGACGAGGTCGCCGGGGACGAACGCGAGGCTCGTGAGAAGCGTCTCCGGCAGCGGCAGCCGCGTGATGAGCGCCTGCAGCGGGATGCCGAACGCGTACACGACGAGGATGCCGCCGACGACGATGCCGGCGATCGTGCGCCACAGCGTCGGCCGGCGGCTGCCCGCGTGCACGATGAGGCCGATGA
The DNA here is from genome assembly GCF_009649635.1 of Microbacterium sp. SYP-A9085. Lineage (GTDB taxonomy): Bacteria > Actinomycetota > Actinomycetes > Actinomycetales > Microbacteriaceae > Microbacterium. Next base: position 911,411 of record NZ_WJII01000001.1, read on the forward strand.
CCAGTGCCCCCACGACGAACCCGATGAGATAGCCGACGGAGGGGCCGACGAACACACCGATGCCGCCGCGGCCGCCGGACAGCAGCGGCAGGCCGATGGCGACCAGGGTGAGGAAGACCGTCATCGACAGCGCGCCGAGCCACGGGCCGAGGATCGCCCCGGCCAGCATGACGCCCAGCGTCTGCGCGGTGATCGGTACGGCGCCGAAGATCGTGAACCCGCCCGGCAGGCCGAGGACCGCGATGATCCCGGCGAAGACGGCGACGCGGGCGACATCCGTCGTGTCGAGTCGGCGGGCGGAGACGGCGGGCGCGTCGGTCATACGGAGTCCTTACCTGAACGATGTTCACCTGAACAGCGTTCACTATAGTGGGATCGTGGCGGACATCGAAAACGCGCGGCGGCACTCGCGGCAGGATGTCGTGCGCACGGCGCTGATTCTCCTGGACGGCGTCGGGCTGCCCGACCTGACGATGCGGCGCCTTGCGGCGGCGCTCGACGTGCAGCCGAGCGCGCTGTACCACCACTTCCCGAACAAGCAGGCGCTGCTGGCCGCGGTGTCAGATCGCATCGTCGCCGCGCGGCCGCCGGGTGCGGCATCCGGCGACTGGACCGTCGACGTGCGCGCGGCCGCCGCCGCGCTGCGTGACGCGCTGCTGGCGTACCGCGACGGCGCGGAGGTCGTCACGAGCACGCTCAGCATGGGGTTGGGGGCGGATGCCGCGCCCCGGCGACTCGCCGACGCCGTCGCGCGTGGCGGATTCGACGCGGAGACGACGCGGCGCGCAGCGACGGCGCTGCTGCACTTCGTGCTCGGCCACGTCTCCCACGAGCAGCAGCGGATGCAGTTCGACAGCCTCGGCGTCGTGGCGGACGGCGTCACCGACGATGGTGCGCAGGAGTTCGCGTTCGGCGTGGAGCTGCTGGTGGCGGGGCTGCGGGCCCGCGTGCCCGCGCGGTAGGCGCCGTCGGCGCTTCCTCGGACGGGTTCGGGCTGCTGTGTGGCGCATCCTCGGCTCGGGTTCGGGCTGTTGTGCGGCGCCTCCTCGGCTCAGCCGAGGGGATTGGCCCGGGAGAGGGCCGAAGCTGCGGCATCCATCCTCGCTTCGGTCATTCTCCTCGGCTGGGCCGAGGGAGGTACCGGCGGAGAGTCCTCGGCCGGGCAGAGGGGCAGGGGGCGTGTCGCTGCGGATGTCGATGGATGTCACGCTCCGCCGCGCGACGCCGTGGGACGCATCCTCGGCTCAGCCGAGGGGATTGGCCCAAGAGAGGGTCCACGCCGCGGCATCCATCCTCGCGTCGGCCATTCTCCTCGGCTCGGCCGAGGGTCGGGTGTGCGCTGACGAGCGCGTCACGCAGGGCCGAGGGCCGGGCCAGGGCTGAGCTGACGCGGCCGGGGGCCGAGGCCCGGGTCAGGGCTGAGCTGACGCGGCTGCGCGGGCTGCAGCCGGCAGCGCCTCGAGCACGCGGGACACCGCCGCGTCGTCGTGCGCGGCGCTGACGAACCACGCCTCGTACGCGCTCGGCGGCAGCGAGACGCCGGCGTCGAGCATCGCGTGGAAGAACGGCCCGTACCGGAACGCGTCCTGCCGCTGCGCGCCGGCATAGTCGGTCGCGAGCGTCGACTGGAACTGGATGCTGAACAGGTTCCCTGCGCGGGAAACGGCGTGCTCGACGCCCGCGGCATCCAAAGCCTCGGACACCGCCGACGAGATCACGCCGGCCACCTCGTCGACCCGCGCGTACACTGCAGCGTCGGCGGCGCGCAGCGTCGCCAGACCTGCTGCCACCGCGACCGGGTTCCCGGACAGAGTCCCGGCCTGGTAGACCGGGCCGATCGGCGCCAGGTGCTCCATGATCTCCCGCCGTGCGCCCAGGCCGGCCAGCGGCATCCCGCCCCCGATCACCTTGCCGAACGTGACGATGTCGGCGGCGACCGGCTCGAGTCCGAGCCATCCCGCAGGTGATACGCGGAAGCCGGTGAGCACCTCGTCCACGATCAGGAGCGCGCCGGCCGCGTGGGCGGTGTCGGCCAGGAACGCGTTGAAGCCCGGCGACGGCGCGACGACACCCATATTCGCAGCGGCCGCCTCGACGATGATCGCGGCGATCCGCGGGCCGAACTCGGCGAACGCCGCCCGGACGGCTTCCCGGTCGTTGTACGGCAGCACCAGGGTTTGCCCGGCGATCTCGGCCGGCACCCCCGCCGAGGCCGGGAGTGCGAGCGTCGCCAGGCCGCTTCCGGCGTCGGCGAGGAGCCCGTCGGAGTGTCCGTGGTAGTGCCCGGAGAACTTCACGACCAGCGGCCGCCCGGTCACGCCGCGCGCGAGCCGGATGGCCGTCATCGTCGCCTCGGTGCCGGTGGAGACCAGGCGCAGCTGCTCGACGACCGGCGCTGCGCTCGGGGACCGCGCGGGATCCGGCACATCGTCGGGCGCCGTCGGCGCCGCGGCTCGCTCAGGGAGCGGCCTCGTCACCGGCGCGAGGCGCGCTATCACGGCCTCGGCAAGCTCCGTCTCGGCCGGCGTCGACGCACCGAACGACAGGCCGCGCGACACGGCCTCGTGCACGGCATCCAGCACCGCAGGATGTGCATGGCCGAGCAGCAGCGGCCCCCACGAGCACACCAGGTCGACGTACTCGCGACCCTCGACGTCGGTGATGTACGGCCCGCGGCCGGACACCATGAATCGCGGCGCACCGCCCACCGAACGGAACGCGCGCACCGGCGAGTTCACCCCGCCGGGGATCACCGCACGCGCCTGGTCGAAGGATGACTCGTTGCTCATGCTGTTCCTTCGTGCGGCCCCCGCCGCGGTGTGTCGCAGAAATAGCGGCTTCGCTGCCCGCGATCCGACATCTTGTGTGACCTGCCCGATTGCGCGTCCCAGAAGGTGCGGGATGCGGCGCCCCGCACCCGCACGTTGTTGGACACACCCACCTGCGCGTCCCAGAAGGTGCGGGATGCGGCGTCCCGCACCCGCACCTTGTGGGACACAGCCATCTGCGTGTCACAGAAGGCGCGGGATGCTGCCCCCGACATGTTGTGTGCCACGCCCATCTGCGCGTCCCAGAACGTGTGGGATGCGGCATCCCGCACCCGCACGTTGTGCGACCGGATCATGCCGCCGAGTCCGGATCCGACGCCAGCTCCAGCGCCCAGTACGTCAGGACCGCGCCGGCGCCCGCGCGCAGGATCCCGGTCACGCTTTCCCGGATCGCGCGTCCCCGGTCGATCCAGCCGTTGGCGGCGGCGGCCTCGATCATCGCGTACTCGCCCGACACCTGGTACGCCCACACCGGTACCTGCGCCACCGCGGCGACATCCGCCAGCACATCCAGATAGCTCATCGCCGGCTTGACCATCAGCACGTCGGCACCCTCCGCCTCGTCGAGCGCGGCTTCGCGCAGCCCCTCGATGCGGTTCGCCGGATCCTGCTGATACGTGCGCCGGTCGCCCGTGAGCTGCGAGTCGACGGCCTCACGGAACGGCCCGTAGAACGCGGACGCGTACTTGGCCGCGTAAGCGAGGATCGCGGTGTCCGTGCGGCCCGCGGCATCCAGCGCCTCGCGCACCGCGGCGACCTGGCCGTCCATCATCCCGGACAGGCCCAGCAGCTGCGACCCCGCCTCGGCCTGCGCGAGCGCCATGCCGCGGTACCGCTCGAGCGTCGCGTCGTTGTCGACGGTGCCGTGCGCGTCCAGCACGCCGCAATGCCCGTGGTCGGTGAACTCGTCCAGACACAGATCCGTCTGCACCACGAGCGCGTCGCCGGCTTCGGCCGCGACGACGCGGGTCGCCCGGTTCAGGATGCCGGCGGGGTCCGTCGCGCCGGAGCCGATCGCGTCGCGACCCGCCGGGATGCCGAACAGCATCACCCCGCCGATGCCGGCGGCCGCGGCATCCTGCACCGCCTGCTTCACCGAGTCGAGGGTGTGCTGCACGACGCCCGGCATCGAGCCGATCGGCGCCGGCTCGGCGATGTCCTCGCGCACGAACAGCGGCAGGATCAGCTGCGCCGGGTGGATACGGGTCTCCGCGACGAGGCGTCGCATCGCCGGCGTCGCGCGCAGGCGGCGCGGCCGGATCACGGGGTTCATGCGTCCCCCCGGGCGCCGACCGGCGCGAGATCGGCGGCGCCGTCGCCCAGCAGCTGTGCGGTCACGATGCGCGCGGCCTCGGCCGCCGCCTCGGGGAGGGCCTCGTCCTCGAGGTGCGGGATGGTGTGGGATGCCGAGATCCGGCGGGTCCCGTCCAGGCTGTACACGGCGGCGGTCAGGTGCAGGGCGCCGTCCTGAACCGTCGCCGTCGCGCCCACGGGAGCGGAGCATCCAGCCTGCAGCCCGGCCAGCACACCGCGCTCGGCGGCCGCCGTCGCGGCGCTGCGCGGGTCGGCGATGCGCGCCAGCGCCGCGGCCAGCGGCGTGCCGGCGGCGTTATCCCGCACCTCGACGGCGAGGGCGCCCTGCGCAGGCGCCGACGGCCAGGTCTCCAGCGGCATCGGCTCGGTGGGCACGTCGGTGCGTCCCAGCCGGTTCAGTCCCGCGGCGGACAGGATGACGGCATCCAGCCGCTCGTCCCCGTCGGCGTGCAGCCGCGCCAGCCGCGAGTCCACGTTGCCGCGGATGTCGACGAGGTCCAGATCCGGCCGTGCCGCGCGCACCTGCGCGATGCGGCGCGGGGAGCCGGTGCCGATGCGCGCGCCGGCCGGCAGGTCCGCCAGGGGAGTGCCGTCGCGGGTGACCACGACATCGCGGGGATCCTCGCGCGGCGGGACCGCGCCGACGATGAGCCCGGGGGATGCCGCGGTGGGCAGGTCCTTGAACGAGTGCACGACGACGTCGCAGCGGCCTTCGCGCAGCGCGTCGCGCAGCGCGGTGGCGAACACGCCGGTGCCGCCGAGGCTCGACAGCGACGCGCGGGATGTGTCGCCGTGCGTCGTGACGCGGACGATCTCGACATCCGTGCCCCCGAGAGCCGCGGCCAGGGCGTCCGCCACCAGCTGGGTCTGCGCGACGGCCAGGGCGCTGCCGCGCGTTCCGATCCGCAGTGTCATCGCACCACCGCGGGGGCCGCACCGACGGTCGCGTGGTCGGGCCACGGGCCGAGCGCGGTCAGGTGCGGGCGCTCGGCGTCGGGCGTGTCCTGTACGCGCTCGGCGATCAGGTCGACGAGGCCCGCGACGAACGCCGGGTGCACGCCGGGCGTGGCCACGCGGGCGAAGCCGATGCCGGCGTCCGCGGCGGTCTGGGCCGCCTCGGTGTCGAGGTCCCACAGCACTTCCATGTGGTCGCTGACGAATCCGATCGGCACCACGACGACGCGCTGCACGCCGGCCGCGGCCAGCCGCCGGATCTCGTCGTTCACGTCCGGCTCGAGCCACGGCGTGCGGGGGTCGCCGCTGCGCGACTGGTACGCGAGCGAGTGCGGCACGCCGGGCGCCGCCTGCGCGGCGATGACCTCGGCCACGGCGATGTGCTGCGCGACGTACGCGCCGCCCGGACCGTGCTCGGGGCCGGATGCCGCGGCCGCCGCCGTGGGGATCGAATGCGTCACGAAGAGGACGTGGGTCGCGGCATCCCGGGCCTCGGGCTCGGCGAGCGTGGCTCGCAGACCCTCGACGAACGGCGTGACGAAGCCGGGGTGGTCGAAGAACTCGCGGAGCCGGTCGATGGTGACCGTGCCCGCAAGGCCGGTGTCGGCGAGCGCCTGCTCGAAGTTCTCCCGGTACTGCCCGACGCCGGAGTATGACGTGTAGGCGCTCGTCACGACCGCGAGCAGCCGGTCGTGACCGGCCGCGTGCGCGGTGCGCAGCGTGTCGGCGAAGTACGGGTTCCAGTTGCGGTTGCCCCAGTGCACGGGCAGGTCGAAGCCGCGCGCGGCCAGCTCCGCCTCGAGGGCCGCCTTCAGGGCGCGGTTCTGCGCGTTGATCGGGCTCGCCCCGCCGAAGTGACGGTAGTGGACGGCCACCTCCTCGAGCCGGTCGTCGGGCACACCCCGGCCGCGGGTGACGTTGCGCAGGAACGGGATGACGTCGTCCTGGCCCTCCGGTCCGCCGAAGCTCGCCAGGAGGACGGCGTCGAAGGCGCCCGCGCTCATGACAGGACCTCGGCGACATCCGCCGGTGGAATGCGCCGGCCCGTGAAGAACGGGATCTCCTCGATCACGTGCAGCCGCGCGTCGACGTAGCGAAGCGCCCGCATCATGTCGACGAGTTCGGTGAGCTCGTCGCTCTCCACGGGGACGACCCACTCGTAGTCTCCGAGCGAGAACGCCGCGACGGTGTTGCTGAGCACCCCGCGGTACGCGGCGCCGGCGCGGCCATGCTCGGCGAGCATGCGGCTGCGCTGGTCGCCCGGCAGCAGGTACCAGTCCTTGCTGCGCACGAACGGGTAGACGGCGAGCCAGTCCTTGGCCTGCACGCCGCGGACGAACGCGGGGATGTGCTGGCGGTTGAACTCGGCCTCGCGATGCACGGCGACGAAGTTCGTGTGCGGCGTGAGCGCGGCGACCGCGGGCACGCGGCGCAGCACGCGCAGCGCGGCCTGCAGGGCTTCGGGGGTGTCGCCGTGTAGCCAGAACATCAGATCCGTGTCGGCCTTGAAGCCGGACACGTCGTAGATCCCGCGTGCGGTGACGCCGGTGGCGGCCAGCTGTGCGAGCGCCGCGTCGAGGTCGGCGGCAGCGGAGGCGAGCGCGTCGGCCGGGACCGGGTCGGCGGGCCGGCTGAACACGGCCCAGAGCGTGTAGACGGCGGGGGCGGCGTCGGCGGAGGTTTCGGTGGAGGAGGGGGATTCGGTGGAGGGGGTCACGCTATCTGGCACGGCCTCCATCTTCGTCGCGTTGTGTGTGAGTTCCCAGTAAACCTTCAGCTTTGCTGGGGGTCTGGCGTTCGTCTCTCGTTCGGTCGTCACGAAGTGCGGCCTGAGGGCCGGGATGTCGCGATTTGTGACGGCCGAAGTTCATGGGCGGGATCTGGCGGGATGTCCCCCTCGTTCAGTCGTCACGAAATGCGACGTGGACGGCGACGAAGTCGCAGTTCGTGACGACTGAACGCGCGCGGACGGGTCAGACGAGACGGGATGCCGCGGCCTGGGCGTCCGGCACGACGGAGGCGAGGCCTGTGCCGGCGATCCAGGCACCGGTCGCCTCCAGGTCCGGTGTCGCGGCGACGGCGGTGCGCACGGCGTCGACGCGCGCAGCCTGCCCGCGGGCGGCGAGCGAGACGGCGTTCGTCCACACGGCGCGAGCGAACCCGGTGACCTGCGCGGAGTCCAGCGGAACACCGAGGAGGGTCGCGGCATCCCGCAGCGCGAGAGCGCGTAGCGCGTCGTCGTTGAGGCCCTGCGCGGGGTTGACGTGACCGGTCTGCCCGTACGACAGCCGGACGACGTGCCGGGCGGGGCCGGCTGCTTCGGCGAGCCACGCCCATTTGGCGGTCGCGTGCGTGAGCGCCTTCGCCGCGACGCGGGCGTGGGCGTCCTCGGCGACGAGCAGGCCCGTGCCGCGGGGTGCGGCATCCAGGTCCGGCGCATCAAGCACGAGTGTCGCGAGGTCGACACGGGTCGGCGCGGGCCACGCGTCCGGCGCCGGCAGCAAGCCGGCATCCGATGCGACTGCCCCGCTCAGCAGACGCACGGCGTCGGGCTGTGCGGTGGCGATGATCACGGCATCCGCGTGCAGCACGCCATCATGCGGTCCGGCTGGTGCATCGGCCAGATCGGCGTTCCTGCCACGCGGCCTCGCGGCGCCGATCTCGTTCCCGGCGCTGACGAGCACGTCCCAGCCACCGCCCGCTGCGCGCGTCAGCGCCGGGACCTGCGACCGGGTCACGAGCCGGCCGCCGCGCGCGATGATGTCCGCCACGAGCGCCTCGACGAGCGCCGCCATGCCGCCGCGCAGCCCACCCGCTGCCGATCCCGGCCGCGCGACCGCGCGCAGCTCGGCGACGGCACGCGCCAGCGAACCCGTCCGCTCCAATGCGGAGCGCAGCCCCGGCGCTATGGCGTCGACGGCGAGATCGTCCGCGGCCGTCGAGTACACGCCGGTCGCGACCGGCGACACCAGGCGGTCGAGCACCGCCTGCCCCATGCGCTCTCGCACAAGCGCGCCGAGCGTCGCGGGCGCGAAGCCCGCGGATAGCGGCTCGGTGAGGTCACGCCGGGCGCGCCGCGCGGCGTCCTCGCCGATCGCCGCGACCACGTCGGGTGCCGTGGGGTCGACGGGGATGCCGAGCAGCCCGCCGCGCGGCATCGGCACCGTGCGGTCGGCCAGGTGCAGCCATGCGCCCGCGGCATTCGGCCATTCGACGCTGTCTGCCAGACCCAGTTCATCGATCAGGCCCGCGACTGCACCGCCACGAGTCGCGAAGCTTTCCGCGCCGGCATCCAGCACCAGTCCCGCGACATTGTGCCGCGCGACGCTCCCCCCGAACGTCGCGCCCGCCTCGAGTACCGTGACCGTCCTACCGCGCAGGAGGCACGTGCGCGCCGCGACGAGGCCGGCGATGCCGCCGCCGATCACGACGACCGGGGTCGCCGAGCGGAGGGCATCCCGTCCAGGGGAGGGTATTTCGCCGCCGGATGCCCTCGTCTCGCGTGAAGGCCCTCCGCTGAGCGCGGGGTCGCCGCCGCCGCGCGAGGATGACCCGCCAGGCGAGGGCTCTCCACTGCGGCCCACGACGGGGGTCGCCGAGCGGAGGACATCCCGCCCAGGGGAGGGCATTTCGCCGCCGGATGCCCTCGTCGCGCGCGAAGGCCCTCCGCTGAGCGCGGGGTCGCCGCCGCCGCGCGAGGAGGACTCTGCGGTCATTCCGCTCCGGCCTCGTGCACGAGTCCCACCAGGCGCGTCAGCACGTCGGGGTCGGTGTCCGGCGGCACGCCGTGCCCGAGGTTCACGACATGCGCGGGCGCCGACCGCCCGCGGCGCAGCACGTCGCGCGCGTGCTCCGCGAGCACCGGCCACGGCGCGCCCAGCAGCGCGGGATCGATGTTGCCCTGCAGCGGCACCGCGTCGTGCAGGCGGCGGGATGCCTCGTCCAGCGGGATCCGGTAGTCGACGCCGATGACGTCGGCACCGGCATCCCGCATCTCCGGCAGGAACGCGCCCGTCCCGAGTCCGAAGTGCACGAGCGGCACCCGCGACCCGTCGGGCGCGGTGAGCCCGCGCGCCCACGACAGCGCCCGCGCGGACGCGGGAGCGACGTGCCGGATGTAGTCGGCGCGGGACAGCGAGCCCGCCCAGGAGTCGAACAGCTGCCCTGCGCTGGCACCGGCGAGCAGCTGCGCGCGCAGGAACGCGCCGGTGACGTCCGCGCACCACGCCATCAGCCGCGCCCAGGCTTCCGGATCGGCATGCATGAGGCGTCGCGCGGCGAGATGATCGCGCGACGGCCGCCCCTCGACGAGGTACGCGGCCAGCGTGAACGGCGCGCCCGCGAAACCGATCAGCGGCGTCGCCCCGAGCTCGGCGACCGTCCGGCGCACACCCTCGCGGATCGGATCGAACCCGCTGTCCTCGGCGTGGGGCACACCCGCGGCCACGAGCGCGTCGACATCCGCGGCCGTGCGCACCGCCCGGTCGAACACCGGGCCGGTGCCCGCCTGGATCTCGACGCCGATCCCCGACAGCCGCAGCGGGATCACTATGTCGCTGAAGAAGATCGCCGCGTCCACGCCGTGGCGCCGGACCGGCTGCAGCGTGATCTCGCTCGCGAGCGCCGGGTCCAGGCACACCTCGAGCATGCCGAGCCCTGTGCGCAACTCCCGATACTCCGGCAGCGACCGCCCCGCCTGCCGCATGAACCACACCGGCGTGATGGCCGGGGGGACGCCGCGGTACGCCTGCACGAGGGGGGCGGATGCCGTCGTCCCGGTCGCGAGCGGGTGGTCGGCGGGAAGGGAGCGGGGATCGGCGGGTGCTTCGGTCACCCGGCGATTCTCGCAGACCGGCGTGAGAGCTCTCTCCGGGCACTGATCATCGCACTCAGGGGGGGCGCGTATCCTTACCGTCCGTGTTGCTCTGTTACTCCTCCAGCCATCGCACGACCGCCTTCGACATCCTCGAGCGGCTCGAGCGCGGTGCCGGCGACGTGATCGAGCGACTGGCCGACCGCGCCGGCGGCAGCGTCGTGCTGTCCACCTGCAACCGGTTCGAGGTGTACCTCGATGTGCCCGCCGACGCGCCCGCCGCCGAAGACGCGCTCGTGGGCACCGTCGCATCCGCGACCGGGATGAGCGCCGCGGAGGTCCGGGATGCCGGGATGCTGGTGCGCGGCCATGCGGTCGCCGAGCACGCGTTCGCCGTGGCCAGCGGCCTGGAGTCCGTCGTCGTGGGCGAAGGCGAGATCGCCGGACAGGTGCGGCGTGCGCTCGAGGGCGCCCGCGAGCGCGGCACGGCGACCCGCGAACTGGAGCGCGTGTTCCAGCTGGCCTCGCGCACGTCGCGCGGAGTGAAGAACCGCACCGGCCTGTCGAGTGCCGGGCGCTCCGTCGTCCGCCTCGCGCTGGACATGGCCGAGACCCGGATCACCGACTGGGCCGCCACCCGCGTGCTCCTGGTGGGCACCGGCCGCTACGCCGGCGCGAGCCTTGCGGCCCTCCGTGACCGCGGCGTCACCCGCGTGCAGGTCCATTCGCGCAGCGGCCGGGCCGCCGCGTTCGCTGCGAGCCACGGCATCACGGCGACCGAATCCCTCGCGCAGGCCGTCGCCGACAGCGACCTCGTCGTCGCGTGCAGCGTCGCCCCCACCGTGATCCTCGACGAGGCGACCGTGGCCGCGGCCGCCGTGCGCGAGGGCGCCCTGCCGCGCCGACTCATCATCGACCTCGGCCTGCCCCGCAACGTCGACCCGGCCGCGGCATCCGTCCCCGGCGTGGAGCTGCTCGACCTGGAGACGCTGCGCGCGCACGCCCCGCTGCCCGAGCTCGGCGCCACCGACGAGGCCCGCGCGCTCGTCGACGACGCGGTCGCCGACTACCGTCGGGCGACGGCAGAGGATGCCGTGACCCCGGCGCTCGTCGCGCTCCGCCGGCACGTGTTCGACGTGCTCGACGGTGAGATCGCCTGGGCGCGCGGCCGCGGCGACGTCAGCCCGCAGACCGAGGCAGCGCTCCGGCACCTGGCCGGCGTACTGCTGCACGGGCCGTCCGTGCGCGGGCGGGCCCTGGCCGCGGAGGGGCGCGCGGACGAGTTCGCGCAGGCGGTGTCGGCCCTGTTCGGCGTCGAGGTCGCACGTTCGTGCCCCGTCGCCGAACTGCACCCCGCCGACCAGCGCCCCGCCGACCTGCACCCCGCCGACCCGGCGGTATCGCGCGGCTCCGCCGGCTAACTCGGGTCGAGCCGCAGCACCGTCGTCTCGTCGAGGGTGAGATCGTCGACGACCCGCAGCGACCGTGCCAGGTCGTCGAGCGCGGCCGTGATGGTTCCGAACCGGGACCGGTCCGAGCACACCGCCGTGAGCGTCACGAAGTGCGTGCCGACATCCCACGTGTACGTCGCGAACGGGGGAGTCTTCGGCTGCCGCGGCAGCGGGATCAGCAGCCGCTCGCCCACGCCCAGGTGCGGGTTGCGGAACTGCTCGGTGTCGTCGTACTCCATCGGCATCATGGCGCGCGCGGTGCGCAGTTGCGGCGTCGCCTCCTGCAGCTGCGCCATGGCGACCAGCAGCGCGGGGTCCTCGCGCCAGACCCAGACCAGAACCCGCCCGTCGGCCTTGCGCATCAGGAACGGGGCGGCCTGGCTCAGCATCCACGCGATCATCCCGCCCCCGGAGGGCTGCTGCGCGCCGAGCAGTCCGCCGGTCTGCGTGAGCAGCATGCGGATCGCCGCCTTGCGGTGCCGTCGCCCCTTCAGCCCGAGCGAGCCGGTCACCGGGACCCAGCGGTCGGCGCGGGCGTCGGCCTGGAGTCGGGACATGACACCACGCTAGGCGGCTCGGCTGTGTGCGCGCCGCGCGTTCCGGTCCCCGGCGCGGCCGAGGTGCTCGGGTACAGTGGACACGCGTCGCCCCCGGCGCCGCCGCAGAGGAAGGCACTCGTCTCACCGTGACTCCCGCCCCACCAGCGGACTCGCCGCGTCCGGCCGCGTCCACGCCGCCGGACTCCGAGACGAAGGTGCCGCTGACCGTCCTGATCGGGGCGGACACGTTCCTCCCGCACGTCAACGGGGCCGCCCGTTTCGCCGAGCGCCTCGCCGCCGGGCTCGTGGCCCGCGGCCACCGCGTGCACGTGTCGGCGCCCAGCGTCGGCCACCGCAACCACGGCACTTTCGTCGAGGACATCGAGGGGCAGCGGATGACCGTGCACCGCCTGCCCGCATGGCGCTGGTACCCGCACGACTGGCTCACGTTCGTGCTGCCGTGGATGAGCAAGCACTACGCCCGCAAGGTCCTCGACGAGGTCAAGCCGGATGTCGTGCATATCCAGTCGCACATAGTGATCGGGCGGGGTCTGGCCCGCGAGGCCCGCAAGCGCGGCATCCCGATCGTCGCGACGAATCACGTGATGGCCGAGAACATCCTCGACTTCACGACGCTTCCCCCGCTTCTGGACAAGCTGTTCGTCAAGCTCGCCTGGGACGACGCGGAACGGACCCTGACGATGGCACGGGCGGTCACGACGCCGACCCGGAAGGCCGCGGACTTCCTCGAGCGCACGATCGACATCTCCGGCGTGATCCCCGTCTCCTGCGGGATCGACAGGTCCCACTACCGCCCGGATCTCACGCCCCGGGACGCGAACCGGATCCTTTTCGTCGGCCGGCTCACCACAGAGAAGCACATCGACGTCGTGCTGCAGGCCATCGCACGGCTCGACCCGGCGCTCGACGTTCACTTCGATGTCGTCGGCAGCGGCGACCAGCGCCGCAGCCTCGAGCAGCTCGCCCACGAACTGGGGCTGGACGCGCGTGTCACGTTCCATGGCCACACCGGGGACGAGCAGCTCCGTGACCTGTATTCCCGGGCCGGCGTCTTCGCGATAGCCTCGATCGCCGAGCTGCAGTCGATCGCCACGATGGAGGCGATGGCGTCCGGGCTGCCGATCGTCGCCGCGGACGCCGTCGCGCTCCCGCACCTCGTACACGACGGGATGAACGGCTACCTTTTCCCGCCGGGGGATGTCGAGGCCCTCGCGGACCGCCTCACCCGCGTGCTCACCGCCGACCCGCAGGAGCGCCTGCGGATGCAGCAGGCCTCGCTGGACGGCGTCGCCATCCACGACATCACCCGCACCCTCGACACGTTCGAGGCCCTCTACCGCGGCGCGCCCCTGCCCGACTGACGAGGTCGTCCGTGCACATCGCCTTCTTCTCCGATCAGCACCTGTCGTCGCTCGGCGGCGCCCAGGTCTCGATGCGCCTGCAGAAGCGGTACCTGGAGCGGGCCGGGCACACCGTCTCGGTGATAGCCCCGCGCATGCACGGCCCGCGTGCGGCCGCGCTCGCCCAGCGTATGCCTGATCCGGCATACATCGATACGCCGTCGATCGCCATCACGCCCGACCGGGAGTACTCGCTGACCCTGCCCGGGCGCCGCACGGACCGTTTCGTCGACGACGCGCTGCGTGGACGCCCGCCCGTGGATCTGGTGCACGTGCAGGCCGACTTCTGGGGTGCGCTGACCGGACACCGGTTCGCCGCCCGGCACGGAGCGCCGCTCGTGCACACCATGCACAATCGCGTGGGCGTCGGCATCGCGGCGACGATGCCGTTCCCGTCGCTAGCGCTGCGGCTGCTCGGAACGTGGCAGCGAGCGATGCTGGGCGCCCGCCCCCGCGGACGTGACGGCTGGGCGTACCTGCGCAACCTTGCGCACCGCGCGGACGCCGTCACCGCGCCGTCGGCGCACTTCGCGCGCCGGCTCGAGGAGCACGGCGCCGTCCCCGCGTCGCATCCGCACGTGGACGTCATCTGGAACGGCATCGACGACGAGATCCTCGACGATGCCCTCGCGCTGCAGTCGCCCCGCCGACCCGGACCGCCGCGCTTCATCTGGCTCGGCCGGATGAGTCCGGAGAAGCGACTGCTTCCGTTCCTGGAGGCGCTGTGTGACGCGGGACTGCGCGCCGACGTGCAGGTGCTCGGCGGCGGCGGCGGACGCCGGGCCGCAGAGCGGTACATCGAACGGCGGGCGCCCGAGGCATCCGTCGTGTTCGGCGGCCGGATGACGTACGTCGAGACGCTGCGGCGCATCGAAGAGGCCGACGCCGTCGTGCAGACCTCGATCGGCTTCGAAACGCAGGGGATGACGGTGTTCGAGGGAGCGTCGCTGGGCACGCCGTCGATCATCAGCGACCCCGACATCGCCGCCGAGCTCGAGTCCGGCTTCTGGGAGGTGTCGGACGCGTCGACTGCGGCGCTCGCGGCCGCCCTCACCACCGCCGCCGCCGACATCGCCGCCGGCACCGCGCCGGTGCCGAGCCCGTCGGTCGCCGAGCGGTTCCGGCAGTCCTCGCGCACGGCGGCCATGCTGGCGGTCTACGAGCGCGTCCTGCGCTGAGCGCACGGCCCGGGCCGCTCGTACCACGCGGCGCGGACGCCCGCACCCGATGGTATTGCCGACGCCGCCCCGAGCGCGTAAACTTGAGCCAGAACGACTCAACTTTGACGGATGAGTTCCATGGATGCCAAGGAGACACATGAACGCGCAGCCGCAGCCCGGGCAGGAGGAGCAGCAGAGCCCTCTGGAGCAGTTCGGCATCAACCTCACCGACCGCGCCCGGCAGGGCAAGCTCGACCCGGTCATCGGGCGCGACAACGAGATCCGCCGCGTCAGCCAGGTGCTGACCCGGCGCACCAAGAACAACCCGGTCCTGATCGGCGAGCCGGGCGTCGGCAAGACCGCCGTCGTGGAGGGTCTCGCCCAGCGCATCGTCGCGGGCGACGTCGCCGAGTCGCTTAAAGACAAGGAACTGATAGCCCTCGACATCTCCGCGCTGGTGGCCGGTGCCATGTATCGCGGGCAGTTCGAGGAGCGCCTGAAGAGCGTACTCAAGGAGATCACCGAGTCCGAAGGCCGCGTCATCACGTTCATCGACGAGCTGCACGTGCTGATGGGCGCCGGCGGCGGCGAGGGGTCGGTCGCGGCATCCAACATGCTCAAGCCGATGCTCGCCCGCGGCGAGCTGCGCCTTATCGGGGCGACGACGCTCGACGAGTACCGCGAGTTCATCGAGAAGGATGCCGCGCTGGAGCGCCGCTTCCAGCAGGTGTACGTCGGCGAGCCCAGCGTGGAGGACACGGTGGCGATCCTGCGCGGGCTGAAGGGCCGGTACGAGGCCCACCACGGCGTCACGATCAGCGACAGCGCCCTCGTCGCGGCCGCGTCGATGTCGAACCGGTACATCCCGAGCCGGCAGCTGCCGGACAAGGCGATCGACCTGATCGACGAGGCGATGAGCCGGCTGAAGATGGAGATCGACTCCAGCCCGCTGGAGATCGACCAGCTCAAGCGCCAGGTCGACCGGATGCGCCTGGAGGAGCTGGCCCTCAAGAAGGAGAAGGACGACGCGTCCAAGGAGCGCCTCGCGAAGCTGCGCGAGCAGATGGCCGACGCGGAGACCGAGCTGGACGGGCTCGAGGCGCGATGGGCGCGCGAGCGCGCCGGGCTGACCCGGGTCGGCGAACTGAAGAAGCAGCTCGATCAGGCCGTCACCGACCGAGACCGGGCCCTGCGGGAGGCCGACTACGCGACCGCGTCGCGCCTGGAGTACGAGACGATCAAGACGCTCCAGCTCCAGCTCGCCGACGCCGAGCGCGATGAATCCGAGACCACCGAGCCGCGCATGGTCAACGAGCAGGTCACCGAGGACGACATCGCCGCGGTGATAGCGTCCTGGACCGGCATCCCGGTCGGCCGCCTGCTGCTGGGTGAGACCGAGAAGCTGCTGCACCTGGAGGCCGAGCTGGGCAAGCGCCTGATCGGGCAGAAGGAGGCTGTCACCGCTGTCTCCGACGCCGTGCGCCGCTCCCGGGCGGGCATCAGCGACCCGAACCGGCCGACCGGATCGTTCCTGTTCCTCGGCCCCACCGGCGTCGGCAAGACCGAGCTCGCGAAGGCACTGGCCGAGTTCCTGTTCGACGACGAGCACGCCATGGTGCGCATCGACATGTCGGAGTACGGCGAGAAGCACTCCGTGTCGCGGCTCGTGGGCGCCCCTCCCGGCTACATCGGATACGAGCAGGGCGGCCAGCTGACCGAGGCCGTGCGCCGCCGCCCGTACAGCGTCGTGCTGTTCGACGAGGTGGAGAAGGCACACCCCGAGGTGTTCGACGTGCTGCTGCAGGTGCTCGACGACGGGCGGCTCACCGACGGGCAGGGCCGGACGGTCGACTTCAAGAACGTCATCCTGATCCTCACGTCGAACCTGGGCTCGCCGATCCTGATCGACCCCACCCTGTCGACCGAGGACAAGCGCGAGCAGGTGATGGCGTTGGTGCGTCAGGCGTTCAAGCCGGAGTTCATCAACCGGCTCGACGACATCGTGATGTTCCAGTCGCTGAGCGAGGACGACCTTGCGCAGATCGTCGAACTGGCCGTCGACCAGCTGCAGCGCCGGCTGCAGGAGCGCCGGCTCACGCTTGCGGTCACCCCGGATGCCCGGGCGTGGCTGTCCTCCCGCGGGTACGACCCGGTGTTCGGCGCGCGGCCGCTGCGGCGGCTCATCCAGAGCGAGATCCAGGACCGGCTGGCCATGGCGATCCTCGGCGGGCACGTCCGCGACGGCGATGTGGTCCGGGTGGATGTCGCAGCCGACGGGTCGCAGCTGGTGCTCACCAGCGACGGCCCGGCCTCCCCGTCCGACGGCGACGTGATCGAGGCGGAGCTCATCGACTGATCACACGGTGGATGTCGCCCACTCCGCGGGGCCGTCGGAGCCGGCGGCGTACTCCTCCAAGGGCACGTCGCCGCGTTTCCACGCATCAAGGACCGGTTCGATGATCCGCCAGCATTCCTCCGCGGCATCCGCCCGCACCGACAGGGCGACGTCGCCGTCGAGCACCTGCGACAGCACCTCGGTGTAGGCCAGCAGCGTGCTGCTGCCGAGCTTGGTGGACAGTACCTCGCGTCGCAGCGCAAACGGGTCGTCGCCGCCGTTGACGTTCAGTTCGAGCTCGATGCGGTCCGGGCTCAGGCCGATCCGCAGCACCCCTCCGTCGGCGGGTTTTCCGGACAGGCCCTCCGGGATGTGCCGCACGGGGCGCAGCGTCACGACGATCTGCGCCTTCTTCTCGCCGAGCGCCTTCCCGCTGCGCAGCGTGAACGGCACCCCGGTCCAGCGGGACGTGCGCACCTCGCACACGATCTCCGCGAGCGTCTCGGTGTCCAGGGACGGGTCCACGCCCTCCTCATCCACGTACGACGGCAGCGGGCGGCCGTCGATGGTGCCGGCCGTGTACCGGGCGCGGCGGGACGCGCGCACGGGGTTGTCTTCCCAGATGTGTGTGGCGCGCAGGGCGGCGCTCTTCGCGTCGCGCAGATCGACCTCATCGAGATCCACCGGCTCCTCCATCGCGAGCACCGCGAGCACCTGCAGCAGGTGGCTCTGGATCATGTCCACGAGCGCCCCCGCCTTGTCGTAGTAGCGGGCGCGGCCCTCCAGCGCCAGCGACTCGTCGTACCGGACGAGCACCGACTGGACGTGATCGGCCGACCAGATCGGCTCGACGAGCCGGTTCGCGAAGCGCACGCCGAGAATGTTCAGCAGGGTCGGGCGGCCGAGGAAGTGGTCGACGCGGAAGATCTTGTTCTCGGGCACGAGCGCTCGCAGTGTCGCGTTCAGCGTCTTCGCGCTGTCCTCATTGCCGCCGAACGGCTTCTCCAGCGCGAACACCGTGTCCTGCGGCAGCGGCACGTCCTGCAGGGCGGTGCACGCGGCCATCGTGACGGCGGGGGGCACCGCGAAGTACATCACCAGGGGACCGTGGATGTCGGCCAGCAGCTTCTTCAGCTCCGCGACGTCCGTGATGTCAGCCTGCGTGTACGTGGTCTCGCCC
This sequence comes from Microbacterium sp. SYP-A9085, assembly GCF_009649635.1. GTDB lineage: Bacteria > Actinomycetota > Actinomycetes > Actinomycetales > Microbacteriaceae > Microbacterium. The sequence continues at coordinate 929,406 of NZ_WJII01000001.1, forward strand.
AGCCGGTCGACCATGTCCGCGGCGTCCGCCGAGGCGAATGACGCGCGGACGGCATCCCCCCATCGTCGGGCGCTCCAGGGGTCCGTCCCCGCCCCGCGCAGGGTCACCTGCCGATCCGGGTCGCGCTTCAGCAGCTGGCCGAGGGCAGGCAGGAGCAGGCGCGAGGTCAGGTCGCCGGAAGCCCCGAAGATGAGCAGTGTTGTGGTCTTCGCCATGGTTTTCACGATAACCATGGCCCACTGGCGCGCAATGGGCTTGCGGTGCAAGACTCGAAGGCGATGTCCGTCCCCATCGAGCAATACGCGCTTCTGAGCAATTGCCGCACGGCCGCACTGGTCTCGCTCGAGGGCAGCATCGACTGGCTCTGTCTGCCGCGGCTGGACTCGGCATCCGTGTTCGGCGCGCTCCTGGGCGATCACGACCAGGGATGCTGGAGCGTGCGGCCGGTCGATGAGACGGCCACCGCGACCCGGTGGTACGACGACGACACGTTCCTGCTCGTCACCCGCTGGGAATCCGCCAGCGGGGTCGCCGAGGTGCACGACTTCATGCCGATCGATCCCGAGGAGCACCTGAACCTCAACCGGATCGATGTCGTGCGGCGCATCGTCGGCGTGAAGGGGCTCGTCGAGTTCGAGCACACGCTGCGGATGCGCTTCGACTACGCCCGCGCCATCCCGTGGGTGCGGCAGACCGGGACCACGGAGCGGCCGGAGCTGGTGGCGATGGCGGGGCCCGACGCTCTCGTCGTCCGCGGGGGCCGACTGCACGCGGCCGATCACGCGCACGTCGGTCGGCTCGCGGTGGCCGAAGGACAGAGCGTCGACCTCACGCTGACGTGGTTCCCGTCGCACCGCGACGTCCCGGAGCCGATCGACGTCGAACAGGCCGTCGTCGACACCCGCGACTGGTGGCAGACGTGGGCGGACCGGATCGAGCACAAGGGGTCGCACCGGGCGCAGGTCGTCCGTTCGTTGCTGATCCTGCGCGCGCTGACCAACCGTGTCACCGGGGGCATCGCGGCGGCGGCCACGACATCCCTGCCCGAGGACTTCGGCGGTGTCCGCAACTGGGACTACCGGTTCGTCTGGCTGCGGGATGCCGCGCTGACGCTGGAGGCCCTCCTCGACCACGGGTTCACGGCGCTCGCTGAGCACTGGCGGGAGTGGCTCGTGCGCGCCGTCGCCGGGGACCCCGCCGACCTGCAGATCATGTACGGGCTCGCCGGGGAGCGCGACCTGCTCGAGCGCCAAATGCACAGCCTCCCCGGCTACGCAAAGTCGTCGCCGGTGCGGATCGGCAACACCGCGGCGCTGCAGTATCAGGCCGACGTCGTCGGCGAGGTGCTGGTGACCCTGTCGGCGGCGCGCGAGGGCGGCCTGGCGGACACGGCGTTCTCGTGGCCGCTGGCGAAGAAGCTCGTCTCCTACGCCGCCCATCAGCTGGACCGTCCGGACAACGGGATGTGGGAGATCCGCGGCGACCCGCACATGTTCACGCACTCGCGCGTCATGGTGTGGGCGACATTCGACCGCGCCGTGCGCGCGGTCGACGAGCACGGGCTGAAGGGACCCTCCGACACGTGGCGCGATCTGCGCAATCGGGTGAAGGACGAGATCGACCGCAGTGGCGTCACCGACGGCCACTTCACGCAGTACTACGGCACCACGGAGGTCGACGCATCGCTCCTGCTGCTGCCGCAGGTGGGCTTCTGCCCGCCCGACGACGAACGCATGCTCGCGACCGTCGAGAAGATCGAGCAGGACCTGATGGAGGACGGGATGCTGCGCCGCTACCGGACCGCGACCGGCGTGGACGGGCTGCCCGGCTCCGAGTACCCGTTCCTCGCCTGCTCGTTCTGGCTCGTGGAGCAGTATGCGGCGACCCGGCGTCTGAAGGAGGCGCGGGCGCTCATGGACCGGCTCTGCGCGCTCGCCAACGACGTCGGGATGCTGTCGGAGGAATACGACGTGAAGAACCGGCGCCAGGCCGGCAACACCCCGCAGGCGTTCTCGCACCTGGCGCTCGTGCGCGCGGCCGACGCGCTCGCGCGGGCCCGGCACAAGCCCCGCTGAGCTACGCCTTCAGCGCCTCGCCGAGCTTCACACGCGCCCCCATCCGCAGCAGCGAGTTGCGGTAGATCTTCGACCCCACCAGCACCGCCGCCACGCACGTGGCCACGAGGATCGCGAGCGAGACCAGCGGCTCCCACCACTGTGCGGAGCCCAGGTACAGGCGCAGCGGCATCCCGACCGGCGCCGAGAACGGCACGTACGACATCACCGCGAGCACGACCGGGTTGTCGTTGAACAGGATGACGAGGATGTACGGGGCCAGGATCAGCATCGTCAGCGGCATCGTCGTCGAGCCGATGTCCTCCTGTCGCGACACCATCGCGGCCGCGCCGGCGAACAGCGCGGCCAGCAGGATGAACCCGAACAGGAAGAACACGGCGAACCACGCCATCGGCCCACCGAGGCCCGACAGCACCGCGCTCTGTCCGCTGACACTGAGCCCGATGCTCGCTATCGCCACGAGGGCCACGATCTGCGCCATCGCCAGGATCGTGTTGCCGATCACCTTTCCCGCCATCAAGGCCCGCACCGGGATCGCGGAGATCAGGATCTCCACGACGCGGGTCTGCTTCTCCTCCACGACCGACTGGGCGATCGTGGAGCCGAACATCGACGCGGACATCAGGAACACAACGCCGAAGCCGATCGCCACGAAGTAGCGCAGCAGGGCGTCCTGGGTGCTGGTGTCCAGCAGTTCCACCGCGGGCGACACGCTCAGCTGCGCCACCAGCATCTGCGGCACCGCGTCCCGCGCGACGACCTTCACATGCGTGGGACTGGCGGGATCCGGCACTATCGCGGCATCCGCCTTCTCCGCCTTCACGAGTGCTATCGCCGCTTCCGGCGAGGCCGCCTCGGTGACGGCGAGATCCGCCATCCCAGACACCACGGAAGCCGTCTCGCTCGTCACGGCCACCGGGGTCTTCGACGGGTGCGCGGCGGACAGGCCGCCCCAGATGACACCGCCGAGGGCGAGCGCGAGCAGGATCAGGGTCGAGATCACGAACGCCTTGCTGCGCAGCTTGGAGGCGACTTCGCGCTGGGCGACGAGCCAGACGCTCTGGACGAGCGCCGGGGCGGGGGTTCCTGTCGTGCTCACTGGATGACCTCCTTGAAGATCTGGGCGAGGGAGGGACGCCGCGGCGTGAAGCTGTGCACACCGGCGACATCCACGGCCGTGCGCAGTACCCGCTGCGCAGTCTGGTCGCCGTCCACGTCGAACACGGCCGACCCGCCGGCGGCGTCGATGACACGGACGCCCGGCTCGCTGCGCAGCCAGGCGGTGTCACCCGCCGTCTGCAGCTCGTAGCGGTTGCCGGAGTGCTGCGCGCGCAGGTCGGCGGCGCTGCCGGCGGCGCGGATGGTGCCGGAGGCGATGATGACGAGGTCGTCGCACAGCCGCTCGACGACGTCCAGCTGATGCGAGGAGAACAGCACCGACACGCCCTGGGCGGCGCGTTCGGCGAGGACCCCGGCGACCACGTCGACGGCGAGCGGATCCAGCCCCGAGAACGGCTCGTCGAGGATCAGCACCTCGGGCTCGTGCACGAGCGCGGCGGCGATCTGCGCGCGCTGCTGATTGCCCAGCGACAGCGTCTCCACCTTGTCGTGCAGGCGCTCGCCGAGCCCGAGCCGTTCCAGGAGGCGCACCCCGCTCGCCGTGGCATCCGCCTTCGAATACCCGTGCAGGCGGGCCAGATACGCAATCTGCTCGGCCACCTTCATCTTCGGGTACAGGCCGCGCTCCTCGGGCATGTAGCCGAAGCGGCGCCGGTCGCCGACCGTGATCGGGGCGTCATCCAGCGACACCGTGCCGGCGTCCGCCTCGAGCACGCCGAGCGCTATCCGCATCGTCGTGGTCTTCCCGGCGCCGTTGCCGCCGACGAACCCGGTGAGCCGGCCCGGAGCGACGTCGAACCCGACCTCGTCGAGCACCCTGCGTCCGCCGTAGCTCTTCGTGATGCCGCGCAGCTCGAGCATCGGTCCTCCTTCTTCTTCGGTGCCCACCACGTTACGGGGGATGTTCCGCGGATGCCTCCTTCCCGGGCTGCGTTCCCCGTGGCGTGGAGCCGGCGCACAGGTCCATGCGCTGGAATAGATTTCGGACCGCGGCGCGTTGAGCCCCTCGGGGCCGCCTCCGCGCGCCGCAATGACCGCAACGACACGTTCAAGAACAGGAATCCTCCACCGTGACCCAGTACACGATCGGCTACATCGTCGGCAGCATCTCCAGCACCTCCCTGAACCGGCGGCTCGCGACCGCCCTGGCCCGGCTCGCACCGCAGGGCGTGCGCTTGGTGGAGATCCCGATCGCGGACCTGCCCTTCTACTCGCCCGATCACGACGCGGACTACCCGCAGGCCGCGCGTGCCTACAAGCAGGCCATCGCCGACGTGGACGGCGTCATCATCGTGACCCCCGAGTACAGCCGGTCGATCCCGGGCGTGCTCAAGAACGCGCTGGACTGGGCGGCGCGTCCCTGGGGGCAGGGCTCGTTCGACGGCAAGCCCACCGCGGTGATCGGCACCTCCGGCGGCCCGATCTCGACCGCCGCCGCGCAGCAGCACCTGAAGGCGATCCTCAGCCACTACAACGCACCGACGCTGGGCCAGCCCGAGGGCTACATCCAGTCCACGCCGGATCTGTTCGGCGAGGACGGCTCGGTGGCCAACGACGGCACCGCGGACTTCCTGCGCTCCTACCTGGACGCGTTCACCGCGCTGATCGCCCGCTACGCGGACGGCGACGCGAAGGATTCCGCCGCCGCCGCGTGAGCGATGAACGCGAAGGGTCGGAGGCGCGCCTCCGGCCCTTCGCCGTGTCGCAAGAAGGCCTTGACGATGCAGGCGTTCTTTGCGAGTCTGCGTGCGGAGCGCACCGGGGGCAAGCAGCCGACATGACCACGCGCACCTTCGTCACCCTGTCCCCCGGGCGCGCGGCTCGCCGGGCACCGGACGACGAGAGGAGGATCGCATGACCGGTCGTATCGTCATCGACCTGTTCACCACGCTCGACGGCGTCGCACAGGCCCCGGGCGGGCCCGAGGAGGACGTCACCGGCGGATTCCGTTTCGGCGGCTGGCAGGCCCCGCTGGTCGATGTGACCGTCGGTCGCCAAGTGGAGGCGGGGATGGCAGAACTGGACGCGCTGCTGCTCGGCCGCCGCACGTACGACATCTTCGCGGCGTACTGGCCGCATCACACCGAAGGGCCGGAGGGGCCGATCGGGCGCCTGTTCGACGCGGTGCCGAAGTACGTCGCCAGCCGCGGAACGCCGCGCCTGGACTGGCAGGGCAGCAGCCTGCTCGGCCCGGACATCGCGGCCGAGGTCGACGCGTTGCGCGCGCGGCACCGCAGCGTGCACGTGATCGGCAGCATCGACTTCGCGCACACGCTGCTGGACCGCCAGCTGTACGACGAGCTCGTGCTGTGGGTGTATCCCGTCGTGCTCGGCGAGGGGAAGAAGGTGTTCCCCGAGGGGACGGCGCCCGCCAAGCTCCGGCTCGTCGGCGCATCCGCCCCGTCCGAGTCCGGCACCGTGCAGCTGCGCTACGCGCCCGCCGGTGAGCCGACCACCGGCGATATGACCGCCTGACGCGCGTCAGCCGAAGATCATCGGGACGTCCTCGTCGTCCTCGCCGGCGAGGTCGAGGTCGACGACCACCGGAACGTGATCGCTGGGGATCTCGCCCTTGCGCTCGTTGCGGTGGATGGATGCCCCGGTGACGGCATCCGCGAGCGCGGACGATCCGAGGATGAAGTCGATGCGCATGCCCTCGTTGCGGGGGAAGCGCAGCCGCTTGTAGTCCCAGTACGTGAACCCGGTGGGCACCAGCGGACGCACGACGTCGGACAGCCCCGCCTCCTCGAGGGCGCGGAACGCATCGCGCTCAGGCCCGGAGACGTGCGTAGAGAATCCCTCCACCACGGCGGGGTCGCCGTTGTCGGCGGCGGTCGGCGCGATGTTGAAATCGCCCACGAGGGCCATCGGCAGGCCGGGGCGGCGGGTCAGCTCGTCCTCGACGTGGGTGCGCAGGGCGGCCAGCCAGTCGAGCTTGTAGGCGTAGTGCGGGTCGCCGAGCGCGCGTCCGTTGGGCACGTACAGGCTCCACACGCGGACGCCGTCGATGAGGGCGCTCATCGCGCGGGCCTCCTGCGGCTGGTCGGGGCCCTCGACGCCCTTCGCGAAGCCCGGCATGCCGGGGAAGGCGAGTTGCACGTCGGTCACCGGCATCCGGCTCACTATCGCGACGCCGTTCCACTGGTCCAGGCCGTGCGCGTGTACCTCGTACCCGGCGTCCTCGAACGGCCCGTACGGGAACTGGTCGGGACGGCACTTGATCTCCTGCATCGCGAGCACGTCGATGTGCTCGCGGACGGCGAACTCCACGGTGCGGGCGACGCGGGTGCGGATCGAGTTCACGTTCCAGGTGGCCAGGCGCATGGCATCCAGCCTATTGGCCGCCGCGGACACCGTTCTCGCCGCCGGGCGGCCTCGCGGGCGCTCTCAGTCGACCGACGCGGTGGCGACGAGGATGCCGCGGGCGAGGCTGTGGAAGTGCCGGTTGAACCCGAGAACGGCCGGCGTGGACCCCGGCGCGATGTCCAGGTGCGACACGTCCAGGGCGTCGACGACGAAGAAGTACCGGTGCACGCCGGTGGTGGCCGGTGGTGCGGCGCCGATGTACCGCTCACTGCGCGCCTCGTTGGGGAGCGTGACGGCGCCGGGGGGAAGGGAACCGGCGGCGCCGTTTCCGGCATCCGCCGCGAGCTCGGTGGTCGCGGGGTCGATGTCGTACACCGCCCAGTGCCAGAATCCGGACCCGGTGGGCGCGTCGGGGTCGAAGCACGACACGGCGAAGCTGCGGGTGCCTGCGGGCGCACCGGTCCAGCGCAGCTGCGGCGATCGGTCGGCTCCGCCCGCGCCGGATCCCCAGCACTGTTTCGGCAGCGGCTGCCCGTCCTCGACATCCGCGCTGGTCAGCGTCATGAGGGGGAAGTCCTTCAACCGTGCCAGCTCCGCATACGGGTCGTACTCGAACATCCCGTCCTCCTTCATCGCAGTACTGCCGCCCACGCTACCCCGCTCCGCTTCGCCTTCCCGAGGGATGCCTCGCGAAGTTGAGGGATGCTTCGCGAAGTTGGGGGATGTCTCGCGGAGTTGGGGGATGCTTCGCGGAGTTGGGGGATGTCTCGCGGAGCGGGATGCCGGCGGGAAGCTCATCCCACCGGCATCCCGCGCAGCTCACAGAGCGGCGAGGATGTCTTGCACCCGCTCCTTCGCGTCGCCGAACAGCATCTGCGTGTTGTCGCGATAGAACAGGGGGTTCGCGACGCCCGCGTAACCCGATGCCATCGACCGCTTGAAGACGACGACGTTGCGCGCCTCCCACGCGCGCAGCACCGGCATCCCGGCGATCGGACTGCCGGGGTCCTCGGCGGCCGCCGGGTTCACGGTGTCGTTCGCGCCGATCACGAGCACCACGTCGGTGTCGGCGAGGTCATCGTTGATCTCGTCCATCTCCAGGACGATGTCGTACGGCACCTTGGCCTCGGCCAGCAGCACGTTCATGTGCCCGGGCAGGCGCCCGGCGACCGGGTGGATGCCGAACCGCACCCGGATGCCGCGTTCGCGCAGGCGTCGGGCGAGGTCGGCGACGGGGTACTGGGCCTGCGCGACGGCCATGCCGTAGCCGGGGGTGATCACGACGCTGGACGCCGATTCGAGCAGCTCGGCCACGGCCGCGGCATCCGTCTCCCGGTGCTGGCCGTGCTCCTCCTCGCCCTTCTTCGCCGGCGCCTCGATGCCGAACCCGCCGGCGATCACGGAGATGAAAGAGCGGTTCATGGCCTTGCACATGATGTACGACAGGTACGCACCGGAGGAGCCGACGAGGGCTCCGGTGACGATCAGGAGATCGTTGTTCAGCAGGAAGCCGGCGGCCGCCGCCGCCCAGCCCGAGTAGCTGTTCAGCATCGAGATCACGACCGGCATGTCGCCGCCGCCGATCGAGGCGACCAGATGCCAGCCGAGCGCGAGGGCGAGCGCGGTGACCACGACGAGCAGCCACAGCTGCGGGGTGATCACGTACCAGACCGTCAGCGCCACGAACACGACGAGGGCCCCGACGTTGAGCAGGTTCTTGCCGGGCAGCATCAGCGGACGCGACGACATCTTCGCCGACAGCTTCAGGTACGCGACAATGGAGCCGGTGAACGTCACCGCGCCGATGAACACGCCGATGAACACCTCGGCGTGGTGCACACCCTGCAGGTTCGCGGGGATGCCTTCGGCGTGCAGCGCGCCGTTCCAGCCAACGAGGACCGCGGCGAGTCCGACGAAGCTGTGGAACAGGGCGATCAGCTCCGGCATCCCGGTCATCTTGATGGTGCGTGCCCGCCACAGTCCGATCGCCGCGCCGATCACGACGGCGACGATAAGCAACGTGAGGCCGAGGGGCGCGGATGCCGTGCCCCATGCGTTCTCAAGCATGAGCCACAGCGTCGTGATCAGGGCGATGGCCATGCCGGCCATGCCGTAGACGACGCCGCCGCGGGCGCGCTCGTGGCGGCTGAGGCCGGCGAGGCTGAGGATGAACAGGAGCGCGGCGACGATGTACGCCCCGCCGGCGACGGCGCCGGCGATGCCGACCGCGGTCATCGGGACAGCCCCTTGCCCTCGACGGCCGGTTCTTTCACGAACATCGACAGCATCCTCCGGGTCACGGAGAAGCCGCCGAACACGTTGATGCTGGCGACGAGCACGGCGATCGCGGCGAGGATCTGCACCGTCAGGTTGGGGACGACCAGCTGCCCCATCGCGCCGACCACGATGATGCCGCTGATGGCGTTCGTCACGCTCATCAGCGGTGTGTGCAGCGCGTGTGCGACGTTGCCGATGACGTAGAAGCCGACCACTATTGCGAGGGTCAGCACGAGGAAGTGCTGCGGGAGCGGCGGCGGTGAGACCGCGCAGACGGCGAACAGCGCCGCCAAGCCGACGATGATGAGCCCGAGCCGTCCGCGGCGGGACAGGGTGCGCTTGGGCTTCGGGGCCGGTGGCGCGGATGCCGGAGCCGGCGCCTGCGGCGGGGCGGCCGAGACCTGCACCGGCGGGGGAGGCCAGGTCACCGCGCCGTCCCGGGTGACGGTGACAGCGCGCTGGACGATGTCGTCGTCGTCGATCGTCAGCTGCCCGTCCTTGCCGGGAGTGAGCAGGGTCAGCAGGTTGACGAGGTTCGTGCCGTACAGCTGCGACGCCTGCGCGGGAAGGCGTCCCGCGAGGTCGGAGTACCCGAGGATGATCACGCCGTTTGCCGTCACGGTGCGCTCGCCGGCGACGGATCCGGCGACGTTGCCGCCGCCGGAGGCCGCCATGTCGACGATGACGCTGCCGGGCTTCATGCTCGCCACATCCGCGGCGGTGATCAGGCGTGGCGCCTGCCGGCCGGGGATCTGCGCGGTGGTGATGATGATGTCGACCTCGCGCGCCTGCTCCGAGTAGATCTCGGCCGCGCGGGCATCGTAGGCCTCGCTCGTGGCCTTCGCGTAGCCGTCCGTGGACTGCTCGACCGCGACATCCACGGGCAGATACTCGCCGCCGATCGAGCGCACCTGGTCCGCCACCTCGGGGCGGGGGTCGGTCGCGCGCACGACCGCGCCCAGGCTCGACGCGGCGCCGATCGCGGCGAGCCCGGCGACGCCGGCGCCGGCGACGAGGACCTGCGCGGGCGGCACCTTGCCGGCGGCGGTCACCTGGCCCGTGAAGAAGCGGCCGAACTCGTGTGCGGCCTCCACGACCGCGCGGTACCCGGCGATGTTCGCCATCGAGCTGAGCACGTCCATCGACTGCGCCCGCGAGATCCGTGGCACAGCGTCCAGCGCGAGCGCCGTGACGCCGCGGGCCGCCAGCGTGGCCAGGAGCTCGGGGCGCAGCGCCGGGCTCAGCACGGCCACGAGCGTCGAGCCTGGGCGCAGGCGCGCAATCTCGTCGTCGACGGGTGCGGTCACCTTCAGCACTATGTCGCTGGCCCAGGCATCCGGCCCGTCCACCACCTGGGCCCCCGCCTCGGCGTACCCGGCGTCGGGGAAGGAGGATGCCGCACCGGCGCCGGATTCGACGACGACGTCGTAGCCCAGCTTGCGGATCCTCGCGACGGTGGCCGGGGTGGCGGCGACGCGATTCTCGCCGGTCGGTTCAGCGACTATGCCGATGCGCATCAATGAGCTCCGTGTTCTCGTGTCTTGCCGCGGGGCCCGCGGGACGTCGGTGCGACCGACTATAGGGGCGCGGCGGGGAGGTATCCGGCCGCTTTACGGCGATCCGGTCGGAAAGAATCGCGAGATCTTCGCGGCGGAGAAGGCCCCGCGGTGCAGCCTGTCCGTTCGGAGCTCATCCGGATCCTGACTGCTCGGGGTCCTGCTGCTCGGGACCCGCCCCCGCCCGCCCCTCGGTCGAGCCGAGGAGATTCGCCCGGGCGAGGATGTTTTCGGGGCATCCGGTCCTCGCCTCGTCCCATCTCCTCGCCCGAGCCGGCCCGGATCCGAGATTCGCGGCCTGCGGCGTCGAGATCGACGCGGTTCTCAGCGCCGCCTGCCGCGCTCGGGCGCCGGATGCCGCCCCCGTAGACTCGACGCCATGACCGCCGCATCCACGCCCGCGCTCGAAGCCGACCGGCAGGCCCTCATTCGGCTGATCACCGCGGAGGCCGTCTTCCACGGCGATTTCACGCTGTCCAGCGGCAAGAAGGCGACGTACTACGTCGATATGCGCAAGCTCACGCTCGACCACCGCGCGGCCCCCGCGATCGGCCGGATCATCCTCGACCTGATCGGGGATATCGACGGCATCGTCGCCGTCGGTGGGCTGACCCTCGGCGCCGACCCGATTGCGAACGCCGTGATGCACGAGTCGGCGCGCACCGACCAGCCGCTGGACGCATTCGTCGTGCGCAAGGAGCCCAAGGACCACGGCCGCGGTCGTCAGGTCGAGGGGGCGGATGTCGCGGGCAAACGCGTCGTCGTCGTGGAGGACACCTCGACCACCGGCCAGTCCGCGCTGAAGGCCGTCGAGGCGTTGCGCCGGGAGGGCGCCGAGCCGGTCGCCGTGGCGGTGATCGTCGACCGTCGCACAGGTGCGCAGGCCGCCGTGGAGGCTGCCGGGCTGCAGTGGCTGGCAGCGATCGACCTCGACGATCTCGGCTTGGGTCCGCAATAGACCCGCGGCACGATCCAGATCCGGTAACGTTGCCAAAAAGCCAGGATCGGACCGCCATGGATGACGCACCGACGAACGAGCCCGCATCGCGCCGCGCGACGATGAAGGACGTCGCCGCCCGCGCGGGCGTCGGCCTGTCCACGGTGTCGCGCGTCGTGTCCGGAAAGCCCGGTGTGGCCCCCGCCAAAGTGCGCGCCGTCGAGCGCGCGGTGAGGGAGCTGAACTTCAGCCGCAACGACTTCGCGCACACCCTGCGCACCGGGACGTCGGCGACGATTGGCATGGTCGTGACGAACATCTCGGACCCGTTCTTCTCGGCGCTTGTCGGTGGTGTGGAGGAGCGGGCGCGAGCTCGCGATCAGCTCGTGCTCGTGGCATCCGTGACCGACGATCCGGAGGAGGCGGAGCGCATCATCCGGCGACTGCTGCAGCGGCGGCTGGACGGCCTCATCCTCGTCGCGCCCGAGGATGCCGACCTCACGTTCCTGGAAGAGGAGCGGCGCGCGGGCACCCCGATAGTGTTCGTCGACCAACCGCCGACGGGCATGGATGTCGACCTCGTCGTGGTCGACAACGAGGGCGGAGCCGCCGGCGCCGTGCGTCATCTCCACCGCGCCGGGCACCGCCGCATCGCGTGCTTCGCGCACATCTCCGGCCGGTACACATCCGCCCGGCGCGAAGCCGGGTACTACCGGGGCCTCGCGGAGGTGGGACTGCCCGCCGACCGCGCGCTCGTGGTCTCGGTCGACGACGAAGTGGATGTCTGCACGGAAGCGCTGCTGGAGCTGTCGCGACTGCCGGATCCGCCCACGGCGATCTTCTCGACGAACGGGCGGACGACGAAGGCGGTCCTCGGGGCGCAGCGGCTTCTGGGGACTCACCTGGCCCTTGTCGGCTTCGACGACTTCGACCTCGCGGTGCTGATGACGCCGCCGACGACAACGATCGTGCAGGATCCGGAGGCCATCGGACGCGCCGCCGCCGACCTGCTGTTCAGCCGGATCGCGGGCCGCACGGGCCCGACGCAGCGCATCATCCTCGGGACCCGGCTCGCGGAGCGCGGGTCGGGCGAGATGTCGCCGCCCGTCGCGGCGGTGCCGGTCTCCTGACATCCGCCCGCGCGTGGTACCCAGGTCACGTTCGCGGATGGTGCGTGTCACAGAAGATGCGGCTTACGGAGCCGGGATGCCGCCGATTGTGTGACGCGGTCTTGTGCGTGTCGCAGAACATGCGGCCCAGGAGCCGGGATGCCGCCGCCTGTGTGACACGCTCCGGCGCGTGTCACACAACGTGCGCCACGTCCAGGACCGACGTCGCGAGAAGTGCGACACGCTCCGGGCCGCGTCGCAGAAGATGCGGTCGCTCCAGGAGTCGCCGCCACCGAGCGTTGCTGCCACGGTCCCGACGTCCACCTCTCCGTGGCGCAGAAGTGGCGGCCTACGAGACCGGGATGTCGCCAGTTCTGAGACACGCTCCAGCGCGCGTCGCAGAAGGCGCGGCATGCAGAGCCGGGATGTCTCCAGTTGTGTGACGCGGTCTTGTGCGTGTCGCAGAACGTGCGGCCTCGGGAGGCCGGATGCCGCGGATTGTGCGACGCGGTCCGGATGGTGTCACAGAAGATGCGACCTACGAGACCGGAATGTCGCCATTTGTGCGACACGACTCGGCTGCGCGTGTCGCAGGCCTCGCACCCACCCCGCTCGCGGTCACGATTCGGTCACAGGTCGGTATGCCGCGACCGGCACATCTTGCGCTTGGCAACGTTTTCATATTGGCTGTCATTCATCGATGACACCGAGGGCCTGCTAAGAGCGGGCTCCATCATCCAATGGAGGATCACATGCGCAAAGCACTCGCAGCGGTCGCCGGTCTGGCAGTCGCCGGGCTCGCGCTCGCCGGTTGCGCCGGCGGCTCGGCCGGGGGCGACAAGGGCGGCGACCCGAACCAGGTCGAGGTGTTCACCTGGTGGGCATCCGGCTCGGAGAAGACCGGCCTGGACGCGCTCGTCAAGGTTTTCGACCAGCAGTACCCCGATGTGACGTTCGTCAACGCGGCCGTCGCCGGCGGCGCGGGCTCGAACGCGAAGAACGCCCTGGCCTCGCGCCTGAAGGCGAACAACCCGCCGGACTCGTTCCAGGCGCACGCCGGTGCTGAGCTCACCGACTACATCGAGGCGAACAAGCTCGAGGACCTCAGCTCTTTCTACAAGGAGAACAAGCTGACCGACGTGTTCCCGTCCACGCTGCTGGACCGCCTCACCGTCGACGGCAAGATCTACTCGGTCCCCAGCAACATCCACCGCGCGAACGTCGTCTGGGTGAACAACAACCTGCTCAAGAAGGCCGGCATCGACCCCACGAAGGCGCCGGCGAACCTGGACGCGTGGCTGTCCGACATGAAGAAGCTGAAGGACTCGGGCGTCGCTACGCCGCTGTCGGTGGCCACCGACTGGACCCAGGTGCAGCTGTTCGAGAACGTGCTCCTGTCCACCCTCGGCGCGGACGGCTACCAGGGTCTGTGGAAGGGTGACACGAAGTTCGACTCGGCCGAGGTCACGAAGGCGATCGCCAACTACGGCAAGCTGCTCGCCTACGCCAACACCGACGGCACTGGTCAGGACTGGCCGGTCGCGACCGACATGGTCATCGACGGCACGGCCGCGTACAACGTGATGGGCGACTGGGCGCTGGCCGAGTTCGACGCGAAGGCCAAGACGTACGGCAAGGAGTACACGACGTGGCCGACGCCGGGCACCGACGGCACGTTCGACTTCCTCGCCGACTCGTTCACCCTGCCCGTCGGGGCGCCGCACGCCAACGCCGCGAAGGACTGGCTGCGCACGATCAGCTCGGCTGACGGGCAGAAGGCGTTCAACCTCGCCAAGGGCTCGATCCCCGCGCGCACCGACGCCAACGCGTCGGACTACCCGGCCTACCAGCAGGGCGCGATGGCCTCGTTCGCCAAGGACACCGTGGTCAGCTCGCTGGCCCACGGCGCCGCGGTGAAGGTCTCCTGGCTCAACGACATCACGTCCGCGATCGGCCAGTACGTCTCGACGAAGGACGCTGGCGCCCTGCAGAGCGCGCTCGTCCAGGCTCAGACAAAGGGCCTCGGCAAGTAATAACATCATCCGCACGGGATGACGCGGATCCTGCGTCATCCCGTGCGGATCCTCACGTCAAGGAGGACATCGATGCGCAAGGGCATTCGCAACTGGGGACCGCCGTTGCTGCTCATCTCCCCGACCATCGTGCTGCTGGGCATCTTCGTGTACGTCCTGATCGGCGTGAACGTCGGCACCGCCATGACGAAGGACTCGGCACTGTCGGCATCCCAATTCGTCGGGCTGCAGAACTTCACCGACCTGCTCACCGAGCAGCGCTTCCTGCACTCGCTGGCCAACCTCGGCATCTTCACCGTGTTCTTCATGGTCGGCACCATGCTGTTCGGCTTCCTGTGGGCGTGGATGTTGGACAAGGGCGTCACCGCCGAGGGTGGATTCCGCTCCATCTACCTCTTCCCGATGGCGGTGTCCTTCGTCGCGTCCGGTGTCGTCTGGCGCTGGCTGCTGAGCTCCGCGAAGGACGACCGGGCCTCGGGACTGAACCGGCTCCTGCAGTCCGTCGGACTGGGCGGCCTGCAGAACGACTGGTACAATGCCCCGCTGTGGGGCATGGCCGCGATGGCGATGCCCGCGATCTGGCAGCTCGCCGGATACGTGATGGCGCTGTTTCTGTCGGGATTCCGCGGCATCCCGGAGGAGCTGCGGGAGGCCGCCCGCGTGGACGGCGCGAGCGAGTGGAAGCTGTACCGGCACGTGATCTTCCCGCAGCTGAGCCCGGTGGCACTGTCCGCGCTCGTGATCGTCGCGCACATGTCTCTGAAGGTGTTCGACCTGATCATGGCGATCACCGGCCCGGTGTACATCACCGAGGTCCCCGCCACCTACATGTGGGTGGCGCTCACCGGCGGTGAGTACGGCAAGGCGTCCGCGATAGCGACGGTCCTGCTGCTGCTGGTGTGCATCTTCATCGTGCCGTATCTGATCTCGACGGCCCGCGCGGAGAGGAAGGGCGGGCGATGACCGTCACCACCGGCATCGAGCGCCGCGTCGATGTGAGCACCGGCGCCCCCACCAGCCACCGGACGCGGCGCCGCGTCAGTCGCACCGCTAAGTACGTCATCCTCGTGCTGTTCGTGGTCATCGTGCTGATGCCCGTGTACGTGCTCATCGTGACGAGTCTGAAGCCGCCGTCCGATGTCAGCGCGACGACCTCGTGGGCGTGGCCGTCCCGCTGGCCGTGGCAAGCGGGGCCGGACGGGACGACCGGCCTCGACAACTGGGCGATGGCCTGGGACACCCTCGCGGTGCCCCTGGGCCGCACGTTCCTGCTGGCGATCCCCGCGGCGATCATCTCCGCGACGCTCGGCTCGATGAACGGCTTCGTGCTGTCGCGTTGGAAGTTCCCGTACGCGAACATCGTGTTCACGATGATCCTGTTCGGCATGTTCATCCCGTATCAGGCGATCATGGTGCCGCTCGTGCAGATGAAGACGGCGCTGGGGATGCCCAGCAACATCCTCACCCTGCTGATCGTGCACATCATCTACGGTCTGCCGATCTGCACCCTGATCTTCCGCAACTACTACGAGGGCGTGCCGACCGAGCTGATGGAGGCCTCCCGCGTCGACGGCGCCGGCATGCTCGGCTCGTACTGGCGGATCATCCTGCCGCTGTCGCTGCCGGGGTTCGTGGTCACGATCATCTGGCAGTTCACGTCGGCCTGGAACGACTACCTGTTCGCGCTGTTCCTGTCCGATGCGAACCAGGGGCCGGTGTCGCTGTCGCTGGTGAACCTGTCGCAGGGCGCGCAACTGTCGAACTACGGCGCATCCATGGCCGGCGCGCTGATAGCCTCGCTGCCCACGCTGCTGGTGTACATCATCCTCGGCAAGTACTTCATCGGCGGGCTGATGAGCGGATCGGTGAAGTCGTAGCCGTCATGACCGAGCTCGCACTCGCCGTCGACCTGGGCGGAACGAAGGTCGAGGCCGCCCTCGTCGACGCGTCCGGCGCCGTGGTGCCCGGCACCCGGCACCGGCAGCCGACCGGATCCGATGCGACCCGGGAGGCGCTGTGCGATGCGCTGGTGCGGGTCGTCGCCGCGGTGGCGCACGGCGCGGAGGGCGTGCACGGCGTGCGGGGCGTCGGCATCGGCAGTGCGGGCCCGATCGACCACGCCGCAGGGACGATAGCCCCCGTCAACATGCCGAGCCTGCACGGGATGCCGCTGAAGGACGCTGTCGCCGACGCGGCCGCGGCCGCGGGATGGCGCGACATCCCGGTCTCCCTGGGGCACGACGGTGGATGCCTCGCCCTGGCCGAATCGTGGGTGGGGGCCACCCGCGGATCTCGCGCATCGCTCGCGTTCGTCGTGTCGACAGGAATCGGCGGCGGGTTCATCGTCGACGGCACCCTGCTCTCCGGCAGCACCGGGAACGCCGGGCACCTCGGGCAGATGCACGCCGAGGGCGACCTCACACTGGAGGAGGTCGCGTCCGGACCCGCCAGCGTCGTGTGGGCGCGGGAGCAGGGCTGGGACGGCCGCACCGGAGAGGAGCTCGCGCGGGCCGCGGCATCCGGGGTCCGCGTCGCCCGGGCGGCGATCGAGCGGTCGGCCGGGGCGGTGGGTCGTGCGCTCGCCGATGTGGCCGTGCTCCTGGACCTCGAGGTGATCGCCGTCGGCGGCGGGTTCTCCCGGGTCGCGGACGACTACATCGACCTCGTCGCGCAGGCGCTGCGGTCCGCCGCCGTCCTTCCGTACGCGGGTTCGGCGCGGGTGGTGCGCACCGGCCTGCACGGGGAGGGCCCTCTGGTGGGCGCCGCCGCGCTCATCCTGCGCCCCTGACCCCGGCCGCGTGAGGTGGCGCGAATGGTCGCTATCGCCACCGGAATTCCCGCCATTCGCGCCACCTCACGGGGTCAGTCGCGGTGGCGGAGGTACTGGATGACGAAGATCACCAGGGTGCCGGCCAGGACCAGGGCGGTGACGGCGTAGAGCAGGGCCTGCTCGAACGCGTTCATGTGGCCACGAGGTCCGCGACCGAGTCGACGATCTCGTCGGGCCGGAACGGGTACCGCTCGACCTCGGCGCGATCGCTGATGCCGGTGAGCACGAGCACGGTGTGCAGGCCCGCCTCGATGCCGGCGATGACATCGGTGTCCATCCGGTCGCCGATCATGCCGGTGTTCTCGGAGTGCGCGCCGATCTGGTTCATCGCGGAGCGGAACATCATCGGGTTCGGCTTGCCGACCACGTACGGCTCGCGGCCGGTCGCCTTCGTGATCAGCGCGGCGAACGATCCGGTGGCCGGCACTATGCCGGATGGGGTGGGGCCGGTGACGTCCGGGTTCGTGATGATGAACCGGGCGCCGGCCTCGATGAACCGGATCGCCTGCGTGATCGCCTCGAACGAGTACTGGCGCGTCTCGCCCACCACGACATAGTCCGGCTGGGTCTCGGTCATGATGAACCCGGCCTCGTGCAGCGCCGTCGTCAGTCCGGCCTCGCCGATCACGAACGCCGACCCGCCGGGCATCTGCGTCTTCAGGAACTGTGCCGTCGCCAGCGCCGACGTCCAGATCCGGCCCTCCGGGACATCCAACCCCGAGCGCGCAAGCCGCGCCGACAGATCCCGGCGGGTGAAGATCGGGTTGTTCGTGAGCACCAGGAATGGGATGTCGCGTTCGCGCCACTGGGTGAGAAGCTCCGCCGCCCCGGGGATGGGGTGGTTGTCGTGGACGAGCACGCCGTCCATATCGGTGAGCCAGCAGGCTATATCGGCGCGGGTCCGCATGCCGCCAGCCTACCCAGGGGTGGTGTGCGTGCAGAGTGGTCCGGGGCCGTGGGGCCTAGGCTCGTGTTGTGGCGCGAACCCGGTGGGACACCGAGCACCTGCCGAACCTCGAGGGCAGGCGGTACCTCGTGACCGGTTCCACGCGTGGCCTGGGATATTTCTCCACCGAGCAGCTCGTTCGCGCGGGCGCGCACGTGATCATGACCGGCCGGCACCCGAACCGGCTCGCCGCCGCGCACGCCGCCGTCGAGCGGCGGGTGGGGGATGCCGGACTGGGCACCGTCGAGACGCTGCTGCTGGACACGAGCAACTTCGGCTCGATCCGCGCCGCGGCCGCCACCGCCCGCACCCGCGGGCCCCTGCACGGCCTGCTCCTGAACGCCGGCATCGTGCATCCCCCGCGCCAGCGGCGCACCGCCGGCGGGCACGAGCTCGTGTTCACGACGAACGTGCTGGGGCATTTCGCGCTCGCCGGTGAGCTGCTGCAGAACCTCGCCGTCGTGAACGGCCGGATGGTGTGGCTCGGCAGCATGTCGACGTCGCTGGGCGCGAGGGAACCGGCCGATCCCGAGCTCGCGGAGGGATACACCCCGTGGCGCGCCTATGTGCAGTCGAAAGTGGCAACGACGGTGCTCGGGCTCGAGGCCGACCGCCGACTGCGCGCCGCAGGGGTCCCGGCATCCAGCGTCGTCGCCCATCCCGGATACGCGATCAGCGGCCGCACCGCGGGCGTGCGCGGCGTGAACGAGCCGACCCGCCTGACGCGCTTCGTGGACAACCTGCAGGCGCCGTTCTCACAGTCGAAGGAGCGCGGCGCGCACAGCCTCGTGCGGGCCCTGGTGGACCCGGCGATCTCGGGCGGCGAGTTCGTCGGGCCGCGCTACGTGCTGCACGGTGGGCCGCGGCCGGGGCGGCCGGCGCAGCTCACGCGCGGTCTCGAGCTCGGCACCCGGCTGTGGGAGTACTGCGAGGACGCGACCCGGATCCGGTGGCCGTTCGAGAAGGCGGCGCGCGCGCGGCGCCGGCTGCGCTGAGCGGGTCCTGCGACTCGGAACCGTTCAGGCGGTGAGCCAGACCGCGGCGACGGCGCCGTCGGGGATCGCGACGGGCGCGGCATCCTCGACGCGCACCGTGTGCGGGTCGACCACTTCGATGCGGCAGCCGATGTGCAGCCCGGCATCCTCCACCGCGCGCAGCAGTTGGGGGTCGCGGTCGCTCACCCGCAGCACGCGGCCGCGGTGCCCGGGAGCCGCGTCGGCGAGCAGGACGAAATCCTCGCGGTGCACGCGGCCGTCGGGGTCGGGGATGGCATCCCCGTGCGGGTCGACGCGTGGATGTCCGAGCCGGTCGTCGATTCGGGCGAGCAGCCGATCGCTGATCGCGTGCTCGAGGATCTCGGCCTCGTCGTGCACCTCGTCCCACGCGTATCCGAACTCGCTGACCAGCCACGTCTCGACCAGGCGGTGCCGACGGATGATCGCCGCCGCACGATATGTGCCCTCCGTGGTCAGCGCGATCGGCCCGTACGGGCGATGCGTGACCAGGCCCTGCGCCGCCAGCTTCTGCACCATCTCGGTCACGCTGGACGGCGCCAGCCCGAGCACCGCGGCCAGTTGCGACGGCGTGATGCGCTCGTCCTGCCACTCGGTGTGGTGGTAGATCGTCTTGAGGTAGTCGTCGACGGCGGGGGAAGCCACCACTCCAGGCTACCTGCGCGCGTTCACGCGCCCGTGAGGACGAGCACCAGCAGCACGCCGTTCAGGGCGATGAGGAAGATGGATGCCAGCACGCCGAGCACCGTCGTCAGCGGCCGGTTGCGGTGCCGGCCGAGCACGTCGGCGCGGGCAGTGAGGCGGACCAGCGGGATGAGCGCGAACGGGATGCCGAACGACAGCACCACCTGGCTGAGCACGAGGGACAGCGTCGGATCCGCGCCCGCACCCAGCAGCGCGAGCGCCGGCAGGAGCGACACGAGCCGGCGCAGCACAAGAGGAACGCGGATATGCAGCAGGCCGTGCATGATCTCGGCGCCGGCATACGCGCCGACCGACGTGCTGGCCAGGCCGCTGGCGAGCAGGCCCACCGCGAACAGTGTGGCGATGACCGGGCCGAGGCCCTCGCTGAGGGCCGCATGCGCGCCCTCGAGCGAACTCGTCCCGGCGACGCCGGCGAGGTTCGCCGCCGCCAGCAGCAGGATGCACAGGTTCACCGCGCCGGCGACCAGCATCGCGACGGAGACGTCCCAGCGGGTGGCGCGCAGCAGCCGCGGCACCGGCGTGGCATCCGCCGCGAAGCGGTCCCGGGCCAGGGCGGAGTGGGCGTAGATGGCGTGCGGCATGATCGTCGCGCCGAGGATGGATGCCGCCAGCAGCACGGATCCCGCGTCCGCGAACCGCGGCAGCATCCCGCCGAAGACACCGTCGGCGCTCGGCGGCGCCACGAACACACCGGCGACGAAGCCGATGGTGATCACGGCGACCAGGCCGATCACGACGAATTCGAACGTGCGCGGGCCGCGCCGCGAGTGCAGCACGAGCAGCAGCAGCGACACGGTCCCCGTGATGATCCCGCCCCACACCAGCGGCAACCCGAACAGCAGCTGCAGCGCGACCGCTCCGCCGATGACCTCCGCGACATCCGTGGCCACCGCGACGAGCTCCGCCTGAACCCAGTACAGCCGTCGCGCCCACGGCCGCCGGATGCGCTGGCCCAGCAGCTCCGGCAGACTCTGCCCGGTGACCACGCCGAGCTTCGCCGACAGGTACTGCACGAGCCACGCGATGAGGTTCGCGAGCACGACGACCCAGACGAGCAGGTAGCCGTACTGCGCGCCGGCGGTCATATTGCTCGCGACGTTGCCCGGATCGAGGTAGGCGACACCCGCGACCAGCGCCGGGCCCAGCAGCCATGACACACGGGGAACGGACGCCCCGCCACCGGAGGGATGCCGGCCGTGCGCGACCGGCCGGCTCTCGCGCGTCAGCGCGCGGGGCACACTCTCCGTTGCTTTCGGCATACCGAAATCCTAGCCTTGTTTTCGGTATGCCGAAAGACCCGCCCTCGGCTGGGCCGAGGGGAATGGACGAGGCGAGGACCGGATGCCGCGACAGCATCCTCGCCTCGGCCGATCTCCTCGCCCCGGCCGAGGGTCAGGCCGCGGACGAGTCCTCGCCTCGGCCGAGGGCCGGGTCGGGGGAGGGCCGGCTGCGCCGCGGCTACCCTGGAATCGTGACCACCGACCAGGCCGAGCCCGCGCACGGCGTCGGTCCGTGGCCGGGTGGTGCGCAGGCATGGCCCGCCGACGAGCGGTACGACACCGACCTGCTGGCGCACGGCGATCACCGCAACGTCATCGACCGGTACCGGTACTGGCGGATGGCGGCCATCGTCGCCGACCTCGACGAGCACCGGCATCCGTTCCATGTCGCGATCGAGAACTGGCAGCACGACATGAACATCGGCTCGATAGTGCGCAGCGCCAACGCGTTCGGGGCCAACACCGTGCACATCATCGGCAAGCGCCGGTGGAACCGCCGCGGCGCGATGGTCACCGACCGCTACCAGCACGTCGTCCATCACCCGGATGTCGCCACCTTCGCGCAGTGGGCGGCGGCGGCATCCATCCCCGTCATCGCCGTCGACAACCTCCCCGGCGCCGTCCCCGTGCAGGATGCCGGGCTTCCCGAACAGTGCGTGCTCCTGTTCGGGCAGGAGGGCCCGGGCCTTTCCTCGGAGGCGCTGGATGCCGCCGCCTCGCTCGTCGAGATCACGCAGTACGGCTCGACCCGCTCGATCAATGCGAGCGCCGCCGCGGCGGTGATCATGTACGAATGGTGCCGCCGCTGGGCCCAGCCGCGGTCCATGCCGAACGTGTGACGCATCAACGCCGGCACATCGCGGTCGAGTCGGGCCGCCGATCGATCTGTCGATCTCGCTGCGGTCAGCCCTCGAGTCGCTGGCCGATGCGCGTGAGCCGAATGCGCCTCACGCGGGCTGGGCCATCCACGCGGGGCGTCGGATGCGCCAGCCCAGCGTGAGGAGGCGGGCGAGCATGTACACGCCGAAGAACGCGACGGCCAGCCACGTGAGTCCGTCGGCTCCGCCCGGATGCCACAGTCCCAGCGCCGCGAGCACCGGGAGGTATACCACGAGGTTCAGCCCGCCGGCCACCGCGAGATAGCGGGCGTCGTTCGCGCCGATCAGCACGCCGTCCAGGACGAACACGACGCCGCACACCGGCTGCGCGATCGCCAGGACCACGAGGGCCGGCTGCACGAGGGCGGCGAGCGCGGCGTCGCCGGTGAACAGCATCCCGATCCATCCCGAGCCGAGCCCGATGGCGACGCCGACGACGACCCCGAACCCCGCCCCCCAGGCCAGCGTGCGCCGCAGCACCCGTCGCACGTGGCTGATCGATCCGGCGCCGAGGCTCTTACCGATCAGCGCCTGCGCGGCGATAGCGAGCGCGTCCAGGGCGAACGCCGCCGTCGAGAATATCGTGAACGCGACCTGCCATCCCGCCAGTTCGTGGGTGCCGAACGCCGTCGCCACGGCCACCGTCGACAGCAGCGCGAGTCGCAGTGACACGGTGCGCAGGAACATCCACATTCCCGAGCGTGCCGAGCCCCGCACGCCGTCGCGCTGCGGCCGGAGCCTGGCGCGGTGCCGTCGCGCGAGGCGCCCGACCACCGCCACGTACGCGGCCACCATGCTCCACTGCGCGACGACGGTCCCCGCCGCGGAGCCGGCGATGCCCCAGCCGAGGCCGTAGATGAACAGCGCGTTCAGCGCCGCGTTCAGCGCGAAGCCGGTCCCGGCGACCCACAGCGGTGTGACGGTGTCCTGCAGCCCCCGCAGCAGCCCGGTCGCGGCGAACACGATGAGCATCGCCGGCAAGCCCCACATCGAGATCCCGAGGTACGTGCGGGCGTCGGCGGCGACCTCGGGTCCCGCGCCGAACAGCGCCACAAGCGCCGGCGTGGACAGGTAGCCGACCAACGCGAGCAGGGCCCCGAGCCCCAGCGCCAGCCACATCCCGTCGATGCCGACCGATACCGCCCTCGGCGTGTCGCCCGCGCCGAAGCGCCGGGCCACCGCGGGCGTCGTCGAATAGGCGAGGAACACCATGAGACCGACGATCGTCTGCAGCACCGCCGACGCGATGCCCAGCGCGGCCAGCGGCACCACCCCGAGGTGGCCGACCAGGGCGGAGTCGACGATGAGGAACAGCGGCTCGGCGATGAGGGCGCCCAGCGCCGGCACGGCGAGCCGCAGGATGTCGCGGTTCAGCGTGTCGGTGGTGCGCACGATCCGAGCCTACGGGGACGGTCGACTTCCCCGCCGATGCGCACACCGCGGAGCAGGACTCGGCTCAGGGAGGGACCCCGACCCGCCGAGCCTCAGCCCTCGGTGAAGGCGACGTCGGATGCCGCGACCACCGCGGCCGTCCGCCCCGGCGCCCCCTGACCCGACCAGTACATGTTCGTGTGGGCGATCACCTGCGGGACCGGCGGCGCGCCCCATGCGGACTTGTCGCCGGCCGTGTGCGCGTCGCCCACCAGGGTGGTGTCATACCCCCGGGTGAACGCGCCGTGGATCGTGGAGCGGATGCAGGCGTCGGTCTCGGCGCCGCTCACGATGAGGCGGCCCACCCCGAGCCGGGTGAGCACGTCTTCCAGGTCGGTCCCCTCAAACGCGTCGCCGTACTCCTTGTGGACCACGGACTCGGCGGCATCCGGCACCAGCTCGGGGACGATCCGCCACCCCGCCGTGCCGGGCACCAGCTCCTCATCCTGATGCTGCACCCACACCACCGGCGTGTCCGCCGTGCGAGCCCGCTCGACGAGGTCGCGGATGTGAGCGACGACGTCGTCTCGCGCGTACGCCCCCTCCACCACGTCGTTCTGGACGTCCACCACGAGCAGCGCGGTGTGCGGTCGGTCGGTCAGTGTCTTCATGTCGGCCTCCTCGTCTTCGCTCCAGCGTAAGACTCGCCGTGGACATCGGCGGGGACCGGATTCGCCGGAGCGCACCCCACCGGCGTCGCCGGGGCGGCCTATTCTGGAAGGATGACCGACACCCCCCGTTCGGGCCTGGAGATCGACGCGTTCAGCACAGACATCCGCCCGCAGGACGACCTGTTCCGCCACGTCAACGGCACCTGGATCTCGACGACCGAGATCCCCGACGACAAGGCGCGATGGGGCTCGTTCCACTTCCTCGCCGAGCAGGCGGAGAAGGATGTCCGCGGCATCATCGAGGAGTCGCAGGATGCTGCGCCCGGTACCGAGGCCCGCAAGGTCGGCGACCTGTACACCAGCTTCATGGACACCGAACGGACGGCAGCGTTGGGCACCGAGCCGATCGCCGCGCAGCTGGCCGACGTGGACGGGATCGACTCGATCCCCGCGTTCCTCGCGGCCGTGGGCCGCCTGGAGCGCGACGGCGTCGGCGGCCTCATCGACCTGTATGTCGAGCCCGACCCCGGCAACCCCGAGCGGTATGTGCCGTTCCTGATCCAGGCCGGCATCACGCTGCCCGACGAAAGCTATTTCCGTCTCGACAGCTTCGCCACCACACGGGACGCCTACCGCGGCCACATCGCCCGGATCCTCGAAATCGCGGGCGTCGCGGACGCGACATCCGCCGCCGAGCGCATCTTCGCGCTGGAAGCCGACATCGCAGGCCACCACTGGGACAACGTGCGCAGCCGCGACGCTGTCGCGACGTACAACCTGAAGACCTGGGACGAGCTGACGGCTCTCGCCGGCATCGACCTCGCACCGTGGCGCGCCACTGTCGCGCCCGGTCGCGAGGACGCGTTCGCCGAGGTCGTCGTGTACCAGCCCAGCTTCCTCGAGGGGCTCGGGTCGCTGCTGGTGGACGAGCGCCTCGAGGACTGGAAGGCGTGGCTGCGCTTCAAGATCGTGCACGCCGCGGCGCCGTTCCTCACCGACGAGCTCGTCGACGAGAACTTCGCGTTCTACGGCACACAGCTCACCGGCGTGCCGGTCAACCGGGAGCGCTGGAAGCGCGGCGTCGGCATCGTCGAGGCCGCGATGGGCGAGGGCGTGGGCCGCGTGTATGTGGAGCGCCACTTCCCGCCCGCCGCGAAGGAGGCGATGGACGAGCTGGTCGGCAATCTCATCGAGGCGTACCGGAGCAGCATCGCCGACCTGGAGTGGATGAGCCCGGAAACGCGCCAGCGGGCGCTCGGCAAGCTCGACGCCTTCACCCCGAAGATCGGGTATCCGGTGAAGTGGCGCGACTATTCGGCGCTGCACATCGACGCGGCCGATCTCGTCGGCAACGTCCGCCGCGCGCACGTGTTCGAGCACGATCGTCAGCTGGCCAAGGTCGGCGCGCCGATCGACCGCGACGAGTGGTTCATGACCCCGCAGACGGTCAACGCCTACTACAACCCGCTGATGAACGAGATAGTGTTCCCGGCGGCGATCCTGCAGTACCCGTTCTTCGACGCGCAGCGGGATGCCGCCGCGAACTACGGCGGCATCGGATCGGTCATCGGGCACGAGATCGGGCACGGCTTCGACGACCAGGGCAGCCGCTACGACGGCGACGGCAAGCTCGAGGACTGGTGGACCGATGAGGACCGCGCCGCGTTCGAGGAGCGGACCAAGAGCCTCATCGCCCAGTACGACGCGCTCGTGCCGGCAGGGCTGCCCGACGACAACCACGTCAACGGGGCGCTCACGATCGGCGAGAACATCGGCGACCTCGGTGGCCTCGGCATCGCGATCAAGGCGTATGCACTCGCCCTGGCCGACGCCGAGGCGCCCGAGATCGACGGCTACACCGGCATCCAGCGGCTGCTGCTGAGCTGGGGCCAGGTGTGGCGGCAGAAAGGCCGGGATGCCGAGACCATCCGCCTGCTGACGATCGACCCGCATTCGCCCAACGAGTTCCGGTGCAACCAGATAGTGCGCAACGTGGATGCGTTCTACGATGCGTTCGGGGTGACCGAATCCGACAGGCTCTGGCTGCCGGCCGCCGAGCGGGTCACCATCTGGTGACCGGATGCCACGGCATCCCCGGCTCTGACGCAGACAACTGAACAGAACACGTGCGCGTGACCGCGCGCACGAAGGACCCACAATGATCGGGAAGGAACAGCGTGGGTACGCCCGCAGAACCCCCCAGGGACACGGCGTCGCTTCGGGGGTCACGACGCAGCAGCAGACGACTGCCCCGGAGAACGGCAGCCGGACGACGCACCTTCACCTCGACGCTGAAGGCGCTGGACGAGCTCGCCGCGACGGGGGCGAAGGTCTCGGTCCGCGTCGACGATCTGGACCGCGGCACCGCGGTCATCAGCGGAGACGATTTCGTCACGCTGCCGGTGGCGGGCCTGGGCATCGTGCCGCTGCTGATCGAGGTGGCGGCGGAGATCGACGCGGGCACGCTGGACGCGCTGGAGATCATCGACCGCGGCACCATCGACCGGGTCGAGGTGGGCGGCCTGTGGCAGCATCTGAAGGCGCCCGCGCTGCCCATCGTGGACCTCGCGGTGCTGGCCGCCGGCGGCGGTGACGCGTCCGCCGCGAACGCCCTCATGGCCAAGGTCGGTCTGCCGGCCGTTCGCGACCGGATCGAGCAGCTGGGACTGGAGCGGTCCGCGCTGATCGACCGGTTCCGCGACGTGCGCGGCCCGGATGACGCGCCGCAGGTCGCTCTCGGCACCACGCGCGAACTCGCGCACCTGTTCGCGGCGCTCGTGAACTCCGAAGTGGTCACCCCCGCCGTCAGCGCCCAGGTCGCCGAGTGGCTGAGCCTGAACCACGACTTGTCCCTGGTGGCATCCGCGACCGGCCTCGACCCGTTCGCGCACTTCAACGACGAGCACGGGCTGCTGTTCATCAACAAGACCGGCCGGGATGCCGGCATCCGTGCCGAAGCGGGCGTCATCGCGGGCCCGCGCGCGGGCCTGTCCTACGCGCTGACGGTGTGCTTCGACGACCTGTCGATCATGCACCGGCTGCGAGCGCACGAGGCGTTCCGCACGCTCGGCGTCGAGCTCATGGAGTACGTGTTCTAGGGGCGACGACACGGAATCGGATCGCCGCGCGCTGATCCGGTGCCACGGGGTGCGCGGTGGTAAGTTTCCAACCGCTCGGCAGCTTCGATGCGCGCCGGCGATGTCCGACCCGATGCGATCCCACACCGTCGTGCGTCACCGATCCTGACGGAACTCATCACAATGCGGTGAAAGGGGTACGGTCATGCGGTGTACGGGGAAGGCATCATGAGCGGGACGGCCGGCACGGTGGGTGCCGCCGACAGCGGGAGCCTCGGGGAGGCGATCCCGCACGAATCGCGCCAGGTGATGGCGCGGCTGGACCGGATCAGGACGTGGTCCCTCTCACCCGCGTTCCTGACGATCATCGGACTCGGGTTCCTGTTCACGTTCTATGACATCTTCGACATCAACGTGTCGTTCGTGCAGACGTGTACGCAGCTGGTTCCGGGCTGCACGCCCGAGACCGCGCTGAACTACCTGGCGCTGCCGACGATCCTGAATCTGCTGGGATACGTCGTGGGCACCCTGGTGCTCAGCCCGCTGTCCGACCGCATCGGGCGCCGGAACATGCTGTTGATCACGATGCTGATCACCGGGCTCGGCTCGCTGTACACGGCCCTGTCGCCGGACTACGCCAACTTCGTGGTGTCCCGCGCCATCACCGGCATCGGCATCGGTGCGGACCTCGCGATAGTGAACACGTACGTCGGCGAGGTCGCACCGAAGCAGTCCCGCGCGAAGTTCACGACGGTCGTGTTCATCATGTCGGCGGTCGGCGCGTTCGTCGGCATCTGGCTGGGACTGATCCTCACCACGCCGAGCACGCCGTGGCCGATGGGGTTGCCGTTCGCTGTGGGCCTGGAGACCGGCTGGCGCTGGATGTACGTGGTCGGCGCCGCGCTGGCGATCATCGCGATCGTCCTCCGGTTCCAGCTGCCCGAGTCGGTGCGGTGGCTGCTGCAGCAGGGGCGGACCGCGGATGCCGCCACCCTGGCGGACCAGATGGAACAGCGCGCGCTGCGCAAGGGGCCGCTGGCGGAGCCCGCCCTGCAGGGCACGCCCACGCACTGGCCGCCGGCCAAGCGCGTCCCCTACGCCGACATCTTCGGCAACCCGGTGTACCTTCGCCGCGTCATCCTGCTGTTCTTCATGTGGCTCGTCGGGTACATCACGGTGTACGCCTACGCGGCAGGGTTCACGTCGGTGCTCACCTCGCTGAAGTTCAGCCCGCCCGAGGCCGGCATCATCGCGGCGGTCGGATCGCTCGGCTTCATCATCGAGGCGGTCGTGATGTCCTTCATCGTGGAGAAGCTCGAGCGTCGCTACTGGCTGCCGATCGGGACTGTCGTCACGTTCATCGGCGCTATCGTCGTCGCGGTGGGCAGCAGCTCCCTGGTCGTCGTCTTCATCGGCGCGATGATCATCTTCGCCGGCTTCAACCTGTGGGTCTCGCCGAGCTACGCGATGACGATCGAGAGCTTCCCCACCCGGGCGCGGTCGACCGGCTTCGCCATCGTCGACGGCGTCGGCCACATCGGCGGTGGGATCGGTATCCTCATCCTCGCGCCGCTGATCCCGCACCTGTCGGTGTTCTGGGCGCTCATGCTGATCTCGTCGTTCCTGATCGTCGCGTCGATCCTGGCCCAGTTCGCCCCGCACACCCGGAACCGGGTGTTCGAGGAGGTGTCCCCGTAGCGGTTCAGCGGTGAGGGATGCCGCGTCGCGGCATCCCTCCGATGCTCAGCCGGCGGCTTCCAGACGGTCGACGAGCTTGAGCCCGCGCCGGGCCCACGCGATCTCGCCGCGGGCGCGCTCGGCCAGTCCTTCGTACGCGAAGCGCTTGTACGCGAGCGTGCGCTCGTGCTCGGCGGGCGGCGTGATCTCGAGGCGGCGGACGAGCATCGGGTTGCTCAGGTGCTCGATGTGGTTGAGCTCGCCCTCGAACTGCTCGAGCTCGCTCTCCCAGTAGGCGACGTGCCGGTTCAGGAAGTCACGCGCGGCATCCGGGGTCGTGTTCTCGAGGTATGCCGCCCGCAGATGCGCGGGGTCCCGCACGCGCTGGTAGTCCAGCGGCGACGCCATCCACGTGCGGTAGGCGGCATCCCCCTCCGCCGTGACGTGGTAGACACGCCGCGTGCCGCGGGCGCCGCGCACCTGCTCCTCGCCCTCGATGAGACCGTCGGCCTCCATCTTGCGCAGCTCGGGGTAGATCTGGGAGTCGGGGGCATGCCAGACGTGTCCGACGGATTGCGAGAACTGCTTCTGCAGGTCGTAGCCGGACAGCGGGCCCACGCGCAGGATCGCCAGCAGGGCGTAACGCAGACTCATGCGTCTCCTTCCTCGGCGTGCCAACATCGACGGGAACCGCACGTTCACACCACAGGAAATTCTGTAGCGGCCGCGGAGAACACGCCGATGACGCGGCCGGAATGCCAGAACTTCCTGAAATGTGAACGCGGCGGGGGCGGAGGCCGCACCCCGCCGCGTTCAGCGGTCGGCAGGTCAGTCGTGCTTGTACCCGGTGCGCCATCCACCCTGGTAGGTCTGGCGGGCGACCGTGGAGTACGGCACGGGGCTGACGACGGCACGCACGGCGAGCTGCTTGTGCGGCTCCACCGTCGCCTTGGAGGTGTTCGGGTCCTCGCCCCACAGCACCTTGACTTCGGCGCCCTCGGGAACGTCGGGGTCGACCGTGGCCAGCGACAGCGCGCGGCGCTCGTTCGAGCTGTAGCCGGTGAACATCGAGAAGCCCACGACGTTGCCGTCGGCGTCCACGACCGAGTCGTAGTTCGCCGAGCCGTAGTTGGCCAGCGGCAGGTCGAAGAACTTGTAGCTCGGGCCCTCGACGTCGAACAGCGACGCGTACAGCTTCGTCATGTCCTCCGGCTCCCATGCCAGCGTCACCTTGCGGCGCTGCGTGGCCGGGTCGACCTTCTCGAGGGCGTCACGGCCGATGAAGTCGTGGTCGAACTTCACGAACGAGCCGTACCCGAGCTCCCACGGGGTCAGGTAGTAGTCCTCGATGTTGTCCGAGACGAACGAGCCGGCGAGCGTGCCGGTGGCCTCGTAGCTGTCCACGCCCAGCCACTCGCGGTAGCCGCGCTCGGCCTCACCGGTGTAGATGGCCGGCAGCGGCGAGGGGATCCAGCCGGACTCCAGCGTGTTCGACGGGTACGCACGCGATCCGACCGGCAGCAGACCGAACTCGGCGCCCGCCTCGACGATGGCGTCGCGGATGGCGTCGTGGTCCTCGTACGGGCCCCAGATCTCCAGGCCCGGAGCACCGGCCATGCCGTGGCGCAGCGTGCGCACCTGGCGGCCGGCGATCGTCATGGTCGCCATGCTGAAGAAGCGCAGCTGCTCGAGCGGGCCGCCGTTGAGCTTCTCGATGACCTGCCAGGCGTTCGGGCCCTGGATCTGGAAGCGGTGGTAGCGACGCGAGACGCTGTGCCCGTAGGGGCGCGAGTTCGAGCGGCGGTCGACGGTCAGCTCCAGGTTCTGGTAGCCGCCGGTCTCACCGTGGTACCACAGCCAGTTCGACGCCGGCGCGCGGCCGACGTACACGTACTCGTCCTCGGCCTCACGGAACAGGATGCCGTCGCCGATGACGTGGCCGCCGGAGGTGGTCGGCACGTACTGCTTGGCGCGGTCGACGGGGAAGTTCGACACCGAGTTGATCGCGGTGTCGCTGATGAGCTTGATCGCGTCGGAGCCCTTCAGGAACACGTTGTCCATGTGGTGCGACTGGTCGTAGAGGACCGCCGTGTCGCGCCAGGCCTTCTGCTCCTTGATCCAGTGCGTGAAGTCGGCGGGTACGACCGGGTAGATGTACGACCCGATCTTCGAGTTGCGCAGAAGCTCGACCGGGTTTGTCTGGTCGACCAGCTGCTGAAGGTTGTCAGCCATGGGAACCTCTCTGTTTCATGATTTCTTCGGGTGGATTGGGGCTTTCGTCTCTGGGGTTCAGAAGACGATGGTGTGGTTGCCGTGTCGGATGACGCGGTCTTCGGCGTGCCATTGCACGGCGCGGGACAGGACGGCGCGTTCCACGTAGGCGCCGCGGGCCTGCAGGTCGGCGGCGTTCATGGAGTGGTTCACGCGGGCGACGTCCTGCTCGATGATGGGGCCCTCGTCGAGGTCCTTCGTGACGTAGTGGGATGTCGCCCCGATCAGCTTCACACCGCGTTCGGCGGCCTTCCGGTAGGGGGCGGCGCCGATGAAGGCGGGCAGGAAGGAGTGGTGGATGTTGATCACCGGCACCCCGACCTGGTCCAGGAAGTCCTCGCTGATGATCTGCATGTACCGGGCCAGGACCAGGAAGTCGACGTTGCCCCGCACCAGTTCCAGGATCTTCGCCTCGGCCTCGGACTTGTCCGGGCCGGCGGAGGGGACGTGGAAGAACGGGATACCGAAGGAGCGTACGTCTTCCGCGGTGTTGGTGTGGTTGCTGATCACCATCGGGATGGTCACCGGCAGCTCACCGCGGCGGTGCCGCCACAGCAGCTCGAGCAGGCAGTGGTCGGATGTGGAGGCGAGGATCGCCATCCGCTTGGGGATGGACTGGTCGGTGATCGTCCAGCTGACCCCGAGCGGGGACAGTGTGGCCCCCAGGTCGGCTTCGATCTCCGGCAGGGACGCGGCCAGGTCCCGGCGGTGGAACACCACCCGCTGGAAGAACGCGCCGCCCTCCGGGTCACTGGTGTATTGGTCCAGGGTGACGATGTTGCCCTGGTTACGGGTGATCAGTCCGGACACCGCCGCGACCAGACCCGGCTGGTCGGGGCCGTGCACGATCAGGCACGCGTGATCTGCGCGCAACTCGATATGCGGAGACATGTGATCCTCCTCAGGCCTGCGCGGCGCGGTACTCGGCCACCCATTCGGACGTGGCCCGCAGGCCGCCGAACGTGTAGAAGTGCAGCTTCACCGGTCCGGCCGCCTCGTCCTTGCCCAGCAGCGCGGACAGGTCGGACACGAACCGGTCCGGTCCCGCGGTGCCCATCAGGTTCGTCAGGGAGAACCCGTACTTCTTCACGATCATCGCGTTCGCGCCGATCCCGAACCGGCGGGCGAAGCCGAGCAGGCGTTTGATGCCGGCCGGTCCCGGCGTTCCGATCCGGATCTCGGTGTCGATCCCGCGGGAACGCACGTCCTTGATCCAGCCCATCACCGGGTCGGTGTCGAACGAGAACTGGGTCAGGATCACGGCATCCAGCCCCTGCTCCTTCAGCGCCGCGGACTTGTCCTCCAGGTGCCGCCACAGCACGTCGTCCTTGATGTCGGGGTGCCCCTCCGGGTACCCGGCGATCGAGACCTCCTTGACCCCGTACTTCTGCAGGATGCCGGTGCGGATCACGGACAGCGAATCCGGGTACGGGCCCTCCGGCACGGCCGGGTCGCCGCCGACGCTGAACACGTGCTCGGTCGCGCCGACCTCCTGCAGCCGGCCCAGGAACTCCTCCAGCTGGTCCTGGCTCTTCAGCCGCCGGGCCGAGATGTGCGGGACCGGGACGAACCCGAGATCCTTGACCGCCTTGGACGCGGCCACCCGCATCTCGAGGTCCTCATTGCCCAGGAACGTCACATTGATCTTCGTCCCGGCAGGGATCACCGACGCCGCTTCCTGCAGGCCCGGGACATCCTTCCCGGTCATCTCCAGCGAGAAGCCGTCCACCAGCTCCAACGCCGCGGTCTTATCGGGTGCGGGCGCGATGTGTGCCACGTCGAGTCCTTCCTCATCCGAGAGCGCTGCTCTGCGTCTCACTGGACCACACTTTACCTATGCGCATAGGTAAAGGCAAGAGGGAATTCGCGACTCCCTTCGCGGCTGTGTGCGCCGGCGCGGGCGATCCCAGTCTCGGCTCAGCGCACGGGCTCCGCGGCTCGGGCGGCGAGGGATGCCGCGATCAGGCCGATCGCCGGCGACACGGCCATCACGATTGTCGCGGGGACGGCCGTGGTGGTGCCCGCGATGCCGCCCAACGGCGACACTATGGCCCCCATCAAGAACTGCGTGAAGCCCAGGAGCGCCGATCCGGTGCCGGCCGTCGGCCCCGCCGCACCCACCGCGAGCGCCGACCCCGTCGACATCATCGTGCCGCATCCCGCGCAGAACGCGACGACCAGCGGCAGGTAGGTCACCAGCGTGAGCGACTGCGTCGCCGCGAGGGCTGCCGCGACGAGCGCCGCGCTCAGCGCGAGCAGCTGGCCGAAGCGCAGGATGCGTGCGGGCCGCCACCGTGCCGCAAGCCGGCCGCTGAGCCAGGCGCCGGCCATGACGGCGACCGAGGTCGCGGTGAAGGTGAGCCCATAGCCGAACGGCGAGATGCCGAGAACGTCCTGCACGATGAATGAGGACGAGCCGATGTAGCTCATCAGGGCCGCGTACGCGGCGCCGAAGGAGATCACCCATCCCACGAACCGGCGGTCCCGGAGCAGCCGCGCCATCGTCCGGCCGATCGCACGGGGGGTGGGCGGGTGCCGCCGCTGTGGCGGCAGGCTCTCGGGGATCGCGAGCGCCGCCGTCGTCAGCATCCCGGCCGCGAGGACCGCCAGTCCGAGCAGCGCGGTGCGCCAGCCGCCGACCTCGGTCAACCAGGCGCCGAGGGGGCTGGCGACCGCCGGGCCCAGGGCGGTCATAATCCAGAGCCGGCTGAACGCCCGCACGGCGTCTTCGGGAGCGCTGAGGTCGGACACCACGGCGCGGGCGAGGACGGAGCCGGCCGCGCCGGCGAATCCCTGTATGCACCGGACCGTGACGAGCATCCCGATCACGGGGCTGGCCGCGGCCAGGAAACAGCACGCCGTGAACACGGCGAGCGCGGCGATGAGCGTGCGTCGCCGGCCGAAGACATCCGAGACCGAGCCGATGACCAACTGGCCGAGCGCCGAGCCGACCAGGAAGGCGGTCAGCGTCAGCTGCACGACCGACGCGGACGCACCCAGATCACCGGCGATGTCGGGGAACGCCGGAAGATACAGATCCGTGGACAGCGAGCCGGCCATCGCGAGGTAGCCGAGCGCCGCCGTCATGCCGGGGCCGAGACGGCGGGCTCGACCGGAGGGGTGGGTCACAGGATCTCCTCAGACGGTGATCGAGCCCGCCGGAAAGACCCGGCGGACTCGATCGTTCAGTGGGGAGGCAGAAGGGCTCAGCCTACCGAGACCTTCTTCCAGTCGCCGTTCTCGAAGTGGCGGACCACCACGTGCGAGATCGGGGGCACGGTCACGTCGCCGCCGTCGAAGGAGAGGTCGTCGAGGACCAGGTCGATGTTCTCGTCGGTCATCCCCTGGATCGCCTGCATGAAGGCCTCGCGGTTCGGCGCCTTGGTCTGCTCGAGGGTCTTCACCATGGAGTCGGCCATCCCCCAGCCGAAGATCGTGTTGATGAAGCAGACGTCCACCTTGGGGTCGCGCTGCTTCATGACCTTCTTGTACCGCACCACGTCGTCGTCGTTCTCGAACTGGGCATCGCACGGGTCCTTCGTGAAGGCGCCCGAGTACAGCTGAGGCAGGAAGTCACCGGCCTTCGCGGCAGTGACCACGCTGCGCGCGGCCGACACGATCGGCAGGTACGTCGTCGGGTGCCACTGCAGCTCGCCGAGCTTCTCGAGGACCCGGCTCTGCGCGGGGGGCACGTTCACGCCGGAGAACAGGGCGTCCGCGCCGGTCGCGGCCAGCGACGAGACCTGGCTGTCGTACACCGTGTCGGTGGGTGCGAAGCGGGCCTCCTTCACCAGGGTGACCTTCGAGCCCTCGATCGAGGCCTTCAGACCCTCCAGGTACGCGTCGCCCTGGTCGTCGTTTTGCGCGAGGAAGGCGACCTTGAGCGGCTTGTCGAGGGAGACCAGGTACTTGCCGAAGGTCGAGGCCTCGGTCTGGTAGGTCGGCCACCAGCCCACGGTGTACGGGTTCGCCTTGCGGTCCTGGCTGAACACTGCGGCGCCGGTGCCGAGGTACACCTGCGGCACCTTCAGGTCGTTGGCCACCGGCATCGCGGCGAGGTTCGACGCGGTGCCGAACATGCCGAACGTCCCGAAGACCTGGTCCTGGTCGACCAGGCGGCGGAAGTTCTGCACAAGACGGGCCGGGTCGTACGCGTCGTCGTAGTACACGAAGTCGATCGTGCGCGTCTTACCGTCGCCCATCTTCACGCCGCCGGCGTCGTTGACCTCGTCGATGTAGGCCTTCGTGGCGGCCAGCTGCGTCTGTCCGTTGCGTGAGAGCGGTCCGGACAGCGGGAAGCTGCCGCCGAGCTTGATCGTCGTGTCCGTGATCCCCGGTGAGGACTTCGCCTGGTCCGCGTTGTTACCGTTGCCGCCGTCGTCGGCTCGGCCGCACCCGGTGAGGGCTATGGCCAGGATGCTGACAGCCGCCGTCGCGACGGCGAGGCGCTTTCCTATCCGAATCATCATCGACTCCATTTCTTCATGTGATCTCTTCTTCTCGGGAAGGGATGTTCGGGTGCCGCGTCACTGAGGCGGGGTGACAAAGGGCCGATCCGCATCGGCGGCTGCCGGCGTGTCGCCGCCCGACGAGCGCTGTCGGCGCCGCAGCAGCCGGCGCCAGGTCCGGACGCTGAACAGGCCGGCGATTCCCGCCGGGAGGAACAGCACGACCAGGACGACCGCCAGGCCGTACATCAGCGACGACTGCTCGGGGCTCACGGATCCGGCCAGCGTCGGGATGTACACGTAGAACAGCGCCCCGATCACCGGGCCGGCAAGGCTGCGCAGACCGCCGATGACCAGGGTCGCCAGGAACATGATCGACAGCAGGAAGTTCAGGGTGTCGGCCGAGACGTACTGGGTGGTGTAGACGAAGATGAAGCCGCCCACGCCTCCCAGGCCCGCCGAGATCACGAACGCCGTGGTCTTCTCGCGACGGACCGCGATACCCATCGACTGCGCCACGACCTCATTCGTGCGCACCATCGCCAGCCGGCGCCCCACCTTGCCGTGGAGCATGTTCCGCACCAGCAGGAACGCCACCGCCGCCACGATCACCGCGACGTAGTACCGCCACTGATCGTTGGCCAGGCCCGACCATTCCGGCGCGCGGCCGAGATCGGCGCGCAGGCCCACTGCGCCGCCGGTGAGCCATCCCAGCCGGCGTGCCAGCGGGTCGGCAACGAGCGAGACGGCGAGCGTGATCATCGCGAGCGCGTGGCCCTTCAGCCGCACGGCGGGGATCGCCATGAGCAGGCCAAACACGCCGGGGATCACGAACGCGACGACGAGCGCGCCCACGGCGGGCACGCCCATGTTGGTGAAGATCGCGGTGGTGTACGCGCCGGTGCCGAAGAACGTCGCCTGTGCGAGCGAGACCTGCCCCGCGTGCCCGGAGATCACGCCGAGCCCCAGCAGCGCCACGGCATAGGCGGCGACCAGCCCCACCTGCTGGTTGATGTACGGCGAGGAGTTCAGCGGCAGGACCGCGAGCGCGACAGCGATCACGACGCCGATCGAGAGTTTGATGATCGTCATGCGGTTCATACCCGCACCACCTCTCGCTGGCCGAACAGGCCTTCCGGCTTGAGCAGGAGGACCACCGCCATCAGGGCGAGGGGGACCGCGATCTTCATGTCGGTGCCGATGAAGGAGACGTAGGCGCCGGCCAGGTTCTCGACCACGCCGATCGCCAGGGCTGCCACCACCGCGCCCAGCGGGCTGTCCAGCCCGCCGAGGATCGCCGCCGCGAGGGCGTAGATGAGGACGGTGTCCATCATGCTGGGGCCCAGGAACACCTCGGGCGCGATCAGGCACGCCGCGAGCGTCCCCAGCGCCGCCGCCATTCCCCACCCGGCCATCAACAGCCCGCCGGTGGGCAGGCCCAGCAGCGCGCTGGAGTCGCGGTTGTCGGCGACGGAGCGCATCGCGAGCCCGAACCGTGTCTTCATGAACACGAGTTGCAGGACGATCACGACCACGACCAGCACGAGAAGGTTCCCGATGGCGCTGTAGCTGAGGGCCACGCCCGCGACCCGCAGCACACCCGAGGGAAACAGCGCCGGGAATTCGCGGTCGTGGTAGCCCCAGATGGTCCCGATGATGCCGGTCAGCGCCACCAGCATCCCGACCGTGATGATGATGATGATCAGCGCGTTCTGGCTGTACAGGCGTCGCACCACGTAGCGTTCCACGACCGCGCCGAACGGCACCGACAGCAGGATGGCGGCGATCACGGCGGGCCATACCGGGACCCCCCAGGACCACAGCGTCCATGCCAGGAAGGCGCCGAAGGTGCCCATGGTGCCCTGGGCGAAGTTGATCACGCCGGTCGCGCGGTTGACCAGCACGAGCGCGAGGGCGAGCGATGCGTAGATAGCGCCTGTCGAAAGGCCATCCGCGATCTGCTGCAGGACACCGGTCACGATGTGGCCTCCTCTGACGGGTTCGGGACGAAGGGTGGAATCTGGATCGGCGCGGTCATGCCGGTCATCCCAGGTAGGCGCGGCGGATCGCGTCGCTGGCCATGAGGTCGGTGGGGGTTCCGGATGCCGCGATGCGGCCGTTCTCCAGGAGGACCACGTGATCGGCAAGTTGCAGGGCCAGGGCGGAGTTCTGCTCGACGATCAGCATCGAGATCTGGGTCTGCTCCTGCAGGGTGGCGATCGTGCGGAACACGTCCTGGGTGACCTTCGGCGCCAGCCCCAGTGAGGGCTCGTCCAGCAGAAGCAGGCGTGGAGCACCCATCAGCGCACGGGCGATCGCCAGCATCTGCTGCTCGCCCCCGGAGAGCGTGTTCGCCCGCTGCGTGGCGCGCTCGGCCAGGCGGGGGAACAGATCGAGATAGCGGGCCATGTCGGCACGGACCGCAGCGCGGTCGCGGCGCATGATCGCCCCCGCCTCGAGGTTGTCCTTCACGGTGAGCCCGGGGAGCGTGCCGCGACCCTGCGGGACATGTGCGATGCCCAGGCGCGCGATCTTGTCGGTGCGCATGCCGGTGATGTCGGTGCCCGCGAAGCGGATCGTGCCGCGCCGGTGGGTGATTCCGCTGATCGTGCGCAGCGTGGTGGTCTTGCCGGCGCCGTTCGAACCCAGCAGGGCCGTCACGCCACCGTCGGATACTGTGAACGAGATGCCGTGCAGCACGCGGCTGCCGCCGGAGTACGAGGCGTGGACCTCCTCCAGTGTCAGGATGCTCATACCGCCTGGCCCAGATATGCCTCGATGACCGCCGGATGCTTCTGTGCCTGCGCGGCGGGTGCCGTCACGATGTTGTGTCCCTCCACGAGGATGTCGACGATGTCGGTGATCCCGCCGACGAAGCCCAGATGGTGCTCGACGAGCAGGATGGTGAATCCGAACTCCTCGCGCAGGGTCAGGATCCGCTCGGAGAGCTTCTCGATCTCGCGGTGGGACAGACCGCCCGCCGGCTCGTCGAGCATGAGGAGTCTGGGCTCGCTCATCACGGCACGGACCAGCTCGACAAGCTTCTGGCTGCCGTAGGGCAGCGATCCGGGAAGAAGGTCGGCGTCGTCGGCGAGCTCCGCCCAGTCCAGCAGCTCGAGCGCCCGGGCCCGTGCCTGCTTCTCGGCGCGGCCCACCAGGGGCAGCCGGATCGCAGCGGTCACGTAGCTGCCGGCCATCCGGGCGTCCGCGCCGATCAGGACGTTGTCGAGGACCGTCAGGTGCGGATCGAGCGTCGGGTGCTGGAATGTGCGTGCCAGCCCCAGCCTGACCAGAGCGTGCGGCGCGTGCGTGAGCAGCTCTTCCCCGTCGAGGGTGATCGATCCCTGCTGCGGCACGTACAGTCCGCTGATGCAGTTGAACAGCGATGTCTTGCCTGCGCCGTTCGGGCCGAGCAGACCGTGGATCGCGCCGCGGCGCACGTCCAGGTGCACGTTCTCGAGGACGAGCAGGCCGCCGAACGACAGGCTCACATCGCGGGCGCGCAGCAGGACGTCAACGGCCGCGTCGGTGTCGTCGGCGCCGGTCATCGGCTCATCTCCTCGGAGCTGGCCGCGGGCGTGGCGTACCGGGCTCGCAGGTCGGCCTTGCGGATCTTGCCGGAGGCGGTGCGCGGCAGGTCGTCGACGAAGACGACGTCGCGCGGGATCTTGTACTTCGCCAAGCGGCCCTGCAGGTGCCCGATCACGTCATCCGCCGTCACCGCTGTCTCGTGTTCGCGGGTCGCTATCGCCAGCGGCACTTCACCCCACTTGTCGTCGGGGACTCCGATCAGCGCGACGCCGGAGATCTCCGGGATCTGCATGATGGCTGCTTCGACCTCTGCGGAGTAGATGTTCTCGCCGCCGGAGATGATCATGTCCTTCAGTCGGTCGGAGATGTAGATGTAGCCGTCCTCGTCGAACCATCCGAGGTCCCCCGACCGGAACCAGCCGTCGACGATCGTTTCGGCGGTGGCTTCCGGGCGACGCCAGTACTCGGTGATGACGTTCGGCCCGCTCACCCAGATCTCGCCCACTTCCCGCGGGGGAAGCGTACGGCCCTCGGGGTCGACGATCTTCACGTCGGTGAAGAAGTGCGTCAGGCCTGACGAGCCCATCTTCGCCCTGCTCATGTGCGGCGGCAGTGCGGTGGCGCCGGGCGCCGTCTCGGTCATGCCGTATCCGCACGAGAAGTTCAGCCCGCGCTCCTCATACGCCTCGAGCATCCGCGTGGGCATCGCCGATCCGCCGCACGTGAGGTGACGCAGGCTGGAGATGTCGGTCGCGGCGAAGTCGGGGTGCTCCTGCAGCATCTGGAACGTGGTGGGCACTCCCGAGAGCATCGTCACC
Organism: Microbacterium sp. SYP-A9085; assembly: GCF_009649635.1. Taxonomy (GTDB): domain Bacteria; phylum Actinomycetota; class Actinomycetes; order Actinomycetales; family Microbacteriaceae; genus Microbacterium. The sequence goes on from NZ_WJII01000001.1 coordinate 969,334, forward strand.
CGGTCGGTCTGCACCGTGCGCAGCACCTCGCCGGGTTCGAACCTCTCGTGCAGGATCACGGTGCCGCCCTGCAACAGCACCGGCAGCGCGCCCATGCTCAGCGAGGCCACGTGGAACATCGGCGAGATCAGCAGGACGCGTTCGCCGCTGCCGATGCCGTAGTCCACCAGCGCGTTGAAGCAGTTCCAGGTGAGGTTGGCGTGTGTGAGCACCGCGCCCTTCGGGTGTCCGGTGGTGCCCGACGTGTACAGGATCATCGCCGGGTCCTCGAGGGACACGGTGCGGTCGTGGCAATCGGGGTTGCCGGATGCCACGACCGTCTCGTAGTCCTCGACGCCGGGGATCGGCGCGCCGCCGACCTGGATGCGCCGCCGCGCCGCGGTCGACCAGGTGCCAGCGCGGGCGAGGTCGAGCAGGTCGGAGTGGAAGATGAGGGTGGTCGCGCCGGAGTTGTCCACCGCGAACTCCACCTCGGGCGGGGCGAGCCGGGTGTTCAGCGGCACGAAGATGGCGCCCAGCGCCGTGGAGGCGAACAGCGCCTCCAGGAACGACGGATGGTTGTTGCCGAGGTAGGCGACCCGGTCCCCGGCGCGCACACCCCTGTCGGCCAGGGCGTTCGAGAGCCGGTGGATGCGTTCGGCGAGCGCGTCGTAGCCGATGCGCTGGTCGCGGAACACCAGGGCGACGTCCTCGCACATCCGCTGCGCACGACGGGTCACCCAGGTGCCGATGCCCTGGTTCTGCATGGCGTCTCCTTCGACGGTGAAGAGAATCTGAATGCCCGATGCGGGGCTGCTGCGCGATGGGTCGGCGTGTCAGGCGTAGAAGCGGTACAGGCTTCGCGCCACGACAGCCGGCTTGCTGCCGCCTTCGACCTCGAAGGTCTGGTCGACGGTGAACTGGTAGCCGCCACGGACCTCGGAGACCTCGGCGATCACCGCGTTCATGCGCACACGGGCGCCGACTTTCACGGGCGAGACGAACCGCACCTTCTCCAGGCCGTAGTTGACCTTGGTGGTCACGCCCTGAAGGTCGAACAGCTCGCTCCAGAAGCGGGTGGCCAGGGACAGCGAGAGGAAGCCGTGTGCGATGGCTCCGCCGAACGGTCCGTCCTTCGCGCGCGCCGGGTCGACGTGGATCCACTGGTGGTCGTCGACCGCGTCCGCGAACACGTTGACACGGTCCTGGGTGATCTCGAGCCAGTCTGTCCAGCCGAGGTCGGTGCCGGAAAGGCTCGGCGCGTCGGCATAAGCGGCGGTGGTGGTCATGTTCTCTCCTCGGGGCGGGGATCAGACGAAGGCGGACGAGCCGGTCAGCGCCCGGCCCACGATCAGCGAGTTCACCTCGTGGGTGCCCTCGTACGAATAGACGGCCTCGGCGTCGGCGAAGTAGCGGGCGACGTCGTGCTCGAGCAGGATGCCGTTGCCGCCGCACACCTCGCGGCCGAGGGCGACGGTCTGGCGGGCCAGCAGCGAGGTCTGCATTTTCGCCAGTGCCGAGTTCTCGTCGGAGAAGTGACCGGCGTCCTGTCGCGCGGACAGCTGCACCGCCATGCCGAGGGACGCGGTCGCGTTGCCGAGCATCCGCGCCAGCTTCTCCTGCACGAGCTGGAATCCGCCCACCGGCCGGCCGAACTGTTCGCGTTCCCGCACGTAGCGCACCGCGGCCTCGAGCGCACCGGCCTGAAGTCCCGCGGCGATCCAGGCGACGTCCGAGCGCATCGTGCGCAGGATCTCGGCGACGTCGCGCCAGCCGTTGACGTTCTCCAGACGCGCGGACGCCGGCACGCGCACGCCGTCCAGTGTGATGACGGCGTTCTGCATCGGACGCAGCGACACCTTCCCGCGGATGGTCTCCAGGTGCACGCCGTCCGCGCCCCGCGGGACGAGGAACAGCTTGACCTCGCGGTCGGCCTCGTCGCGAGCGAACACGGCCAGCACGTCCGCGGTGCCGGCGCCCCCGATCCAGCGCTTCGCGCCGTCGATGACCCACTCCTCGCCATCGCGGCGGGCCGCGGTGGCCAGACCTCCCGCGATGTCCGAGCCGTGGTCGGGCTCCGTGAGCGCGAACACGCCGGTCATCTCGAACGATCGGATGCGCGGTGCCAATTCCGTGACCTGCGCCGGGGAGCCGCCGCGTTCCACGGCGGCGCGGAACAGCCCGGCCTGTGCGTTGTACATGGTGGCCACAGACACGTCGGTGCGCGCCAGGAGGTAGGTGCGGAAACCCGAGAACATGCTGGATGCCGCCTCGGCGGCATCCACGCCGTCCGGCTCCATCAGGTTCAGCGGCACCAGGGCGCCCAGCACGCCGTCGGGCATCGTCGCCGTCTCCCACGCCTCGTTCATGAGGGGGCGGATGTCGCGGGCCAGCGTCTCCTGCAGCCGTCCGAGCACCGCGCGGGCCGGGGCGCTCAGGTGCATACGTGCGTACCCGTACGGGTCGATGCCGATCGTGGGGTCGGTGTCGATGGCGGCCATCTCAGCGCTCCAATCCCAGCAGACGGAGGGCATTGCCCTTCATGACCCCGGGCATCACCTCGGGTTTGAACGCCGCCTGCTCGGCATCGCGTCGCCACCGGTCCGGGGTGATCAGCGGGAAGTCCGAGCCGAACAGGACGCGGTCCTTGATGAGCGAGTTCGCGTAGCGGACGAGCTCGGCGGGGAAGTATTTAGGGCTCCAGCCCGACAGGTCGATCCAGGTGTTGTGCTTGTGGGTGGCGACCGACAGCGCTTCGTCCTGCCAGGGGACCGAGGGGTGGGCCATGATGATCTGCAGCCGCGGGAACGCCGCGGCGACGGCATCCAGCAGCATCGGATTCGAGTAGCCGAGCCGGAGACCGTACCCGCCGGGAAGGCCCGCGCCGATCCCGGTCTGCCCGGTGTGGAACAACGCGGGGACGCCGGCATCCTGGATCGCTCCGTACAGCGGGAACCATCGCTCCTGGCTCGGGTCGAACCCCTGCACGGTGGGATGGAACTTGAAGCCGCGCACACCACTGTCCTCGACCAGGCGGCGGATGCGGTCGAGCGCATCATCACGGTACGGGTCCACCGATCCGAACGGGATCAGGATGTCGTTGTGGCGGGCGGCGTCCGCGGCGATCTGCGCGCTGGAGATCGGCGGGTGGTGCAGTCGCGTCTGCGCGTCGACGGTGAACACGACCGCCGCCGTGCGGCGTTCACGGTAGTACGCGGCCACCGCGTCGATGTCGCGGCCGGGCCCGCTCGCGTTGAAGTACGCGTCGGCCGCCGCCGCCAGTTCCGGAGGCAGTGAGTTGTGCCCGTGCTCGTCCGCCTCGATGTGCACGTGCACATCGATCGCGTCGATCCCGTCGATGTCGATCGCGGGTTCATAACGGGTCATGGATGCCTCTTCGAATCGTTGCGAGCGGCTAGCGCTGCAGGTCCTCGGGCAGCGGAGGGAACGTCTCGCCGACGACCTGCGCCTGGTAGAGGCCGGCGAACTCGGACTGCAGCGCCGTGTAGCTCCAGCCGCCGTCGTGGTAGGCGGTGACCACGGGTTCCGGGTGCGACCAGACCTGCAGGCGGTCACCGCCGATGCCGATGGCCTGGCCGGTGACGCTTGCCGCCTCATCGGAGGCCAGGTAGGCGACCAGGCCGGCGACGTCGTCCGCGGTGCCGAAGCCCAGATCGTGGCGGAAGAAGGCGGGCATCGGCTCGCCGGCGGCGTCGGCTTCCATGGCGGCGGCGAAGTACGGGACCGTGGCGGTCATCGCGGTCGCCGCGACCGGGATCACGGCGTTCGCGGTGATGCCGGCCTTGCGCAGCTCGAGCGCCCACGTGCGCACCATGCCGACGATGCCGGCCTTGGCCGCGGCATAGTTGGTCTGTCCGAAGTTGCCGCGCTGGCCTGTGGGCGAGCCGATGCAGATGATGCGTCCGGCGATCTCGTTGTCGCGCATGTAGATCGCGGCTTCGCGTGCGCAGGTGAACGTGCCGCGCAGATGCACGCCCACGACGGTGTCGAAGTCGTCGTCACTCATCTTCCACAGCGTCTTGTCGCGCAGCACGCCGGCGTTGGTCACCAGAATGTCGAGGCGACCGAACGCGTCGACGGCCGTCTGCACCAGCTGCTGTGCGGTCTGCGTGGATCCCACGGGCGCGACCACGCTGACGGCGTTTCCGCCCGCCGCTTCGATCGCGGCGACGGCGTCGGCGGCTGTCGCGGCGTCCACGTCGTTGACGACGACGGACGCGCCCTGGCGGGCCAGTTCCTGTGCGTAGGCGAGGCCCAATCCGCGACCGGACCCTGTGACGATGGCGACCTTGCCTGCCAGTGACATCCGCTGCTCCTTTGCGTGGTGCGTGAATCCGATGTAAACCTAAATCATTGAAAGTGTCAACTGTTGACTCTCACGAGTCCTGATCAACGAAGATGGACGCGATGGACGATACGGCCGTAAGCACCCGCGAGAGTTCGACGGGTCGATTGTGGGATACCCAGGTCGCCGGTGATCTGGCGTTCCTGATGGCCCGGGCGAATGCGATGTCCCTGGCGGCGGCGAATGCGGCGCTGGCAGACGAAGGTCTCAAGGTGCGTCCCTACTCGGTGCTCGCCCTGGCCGCAGCCGACGCCCGGCCGACGCAGCGGGAGCTCAGCGAGTTCCTGCGGCTGGATCCGAGCCAGATCGTCGCGCTGATCGACGACCTGCAGGACCGGGGGTGGGTCACCCGTGAGCCGGATCCGCAGGATCGCCGCGTCAACGTGGTGGCGGTCACGAAAGCCGGCCGCGCTGCCTTTACCCGCGCCCGCGCCCGGGTGCAGCGGCATCAGCGGGAGCATTTCTCGGTGCTGGACCACGACGAGATCGCCGTGTTGCGCGGACTCCTGCGGCGCCTGGCGCGCGTCGACGAGTAGTGCCGCGGAGGTGGCGCGGCGGCGCAGACGGGTCGGGGACGGCCTCAGCGCGGATCGAGGACGTAGCGGTCGCGGCCCACGAACGCCCCGGTGACGATGAGCGCGACCGCGACTGCCAGCAGCAGCAGGAGGGACCCCGTCCAGCCGCCCAGCGCGGCATGCACGGCGCCGAATGCGACCGGACCGCCCGCCGCCAGTAGGTAGCCGACCGACTGCGCCATGCCCGACAGCGCGGAGGCGGCGTCATGGTCGCGGGCGCGCTGTGCGACCAGCGTGAGCGCCATCGCGAGCGCGGCGCCGCCGAACAGGCCCAGGATCGCGGCCCAGACGAGGACCGCGCCGGGGGCGAGGATAAGGCCGAGCGTGCCGGCCACGCCCAGCAGTGGGATGAGGGCCGGCACCCAGCGCTGGGCGCGGCCGCGCAGGGCGAGCGGCAGCGCGAGCGAGCCGGCCAGCGAGAACAGCTGGTAGAACATGACGTCGAAGCCGGCCTCGATCTCGGTCCTGCCGGTCGAGGTCGAGATCGCCGCCAGCCATGTCACCAGCATGTAGAACGTGCACGATTGCAGGCCCATGTAGGCGGCCACGAGCCACGCGAGCCGGTCGGTCCAGATCCCGGTGCGCTGCCGGGATGCCGCGCCCAGCGGCATCCGCGGCGGATGCGTCCCCCGTGTCGCCCACGCCCAGGCGGCGATCGCGAAAGGGAGCAGGAGCGCCCCGGACATCAGCAGCGCGACCCGCCAGCCCGCTCCGTCCTCCGCGAGGCGTGAGAACGGGACCGCAACCCCGGAGGAAACGGCGCCGACCCCGCCCAGCAGCGCCGTGTACACCGCCATCATCATGGTCATCCGACCGGGGAAGTCGCGTTTGACGGCGGCGGGCATCAGCACGTTCGCAACGGCCAGGGCGATGCCGATCAGGGCGGTGCCGAGCCACAGGTTCGCGGTCGGACCGGGCAGGGACCGCACCACGGTGCCGATCATCAGCAGCACGAGCGCCCACAGCACCACCCGGGACAGGCCGAACCGCCGGCTCAAAACATGGGCGAGGGGGGAGACGACGGCCCAGGCCAGCAGCGGAACCGCGGTGATGAACCCGAGGGTGGCCGTGGCCATCCCGGTGTCGTCGCCGATCTGGTCCAGCAGCGGGCCCACGGCCGTGATCGTCGGCCGCATATTGGCGGCGACGAGGCATACGGCGATGACGAGCCCCACGATCGAGGCGCGTCGCGTCATCCGCTCGTCGCTCATGAGGCAGGACTCTAGTCCAAGGTTCACTATCGGTATAGTGAAAAAGCCCGGCGATCGAGTACGGTGGCTCCACATGTCCCCTCGCCAGACCGCGTTCCGCTCGGCGCCGCTGCTGATCCTCGTGATAGTGCTCGCGGCCATGATTCTGCGCGGTCCGATCCTGGCGGTAGCGCCGGTCGCGCGCGACATCGGCGCAGAGCTGAGCGTCGGCGCCGGCATCGTGGGCCTGCTCACCACGATCCCGATCCTGTGCTTCGCGGTCTGCGCGCCGCTGGCGATCGGCATCATCCGCCGCGCGGGTGCGGACGCCGCACTGAGCCTGACTCTTGCCGGCGTCATCGTCGGCAGCATCCTGCGCTCGATCGACGGCATCGCCGTGGCCCTGCTCGGCGCCGCCGTCATGGGGGCGTTCGTGACGATCGGCAACGTCGTGCTGCCGATCATCATCGCGCGCGAGTTCGACGCGCGCCGGGCGCACACGATGACCGGCGTCTACACCGCGGCGATGAATGCGGGCACGATGGCGGTCACACTCGGCACGGCGCCGCTCGCGTCGGTCGCCGGATGGCGCTGGTCGCTTGTCGTCTGGTCGGTGCTCGGCCTCGCGGCGCTCGCGACGTGGATCCCGCTGCGCGGCATCCGTCGCGCGCTCGCCCCGCATCCCGGGCCGCGCCCCGCCGGCGAAGACGGCCGCACGTCGGTGCTGCGCCAGGGCCCGACCTGGATGCTTGCGGCCGCGTTCTGTGGCCAGGCGTTCGCGTTCTACGCGACCACCGCATGGCTGCCGACGCTGCTGTCGGACCAGGGATACGACAGCACTGCGGCGGGCGCCATCGCCTCGATCTTCCAGATCGCGGGGATCGCGGGGAGCCTGCTGCTGCCGGTCGTCACGCTGCGCGCGTCGATCCGAGTCGGCGTGCTGTGCGTAGGCATCGGCTGGCTCGCGGTGCCGCTGGGGTTCCTGTTCGCGCCGTCGCTGTGGCTGGCGTGGTGCGCTATCGGCGGGGCGGCGCAGGGTGCCGGCATCACGCTCGTGTACATCATGATCAACGCGTTCCGCGACGACGAGCACACGACGGCCGGGCGGTCCGGCATCGTGCAGGGCGTCGGGTACGCGGTCGCCGCCGCGGGCCCGCTGCTGCTGGGCGCGGTGCACGAGGCGACGGATGCCTGGGTGTGGCCGCTGATCATCGTGCTCATCGCGGTGCTGGTGTTCCTCGGGCCGGGCCTCGTCGTGGCGTCGGCGCTGCGCCGGCGCGCCGCCTGACGCGCCGCACGCCTTCGCGTGTCTTCCGTCGAATTGCGGTCCCGTGGTGTCGCATCGGCGGCGTGATGCGGCATCCCGGGACGGCGATTACACGAGTGGCGGGTGCGGCCAGCCGGTGTAGGCCTCGGCCAGGTAGGTGCGGCCGGCGCGCGACTCGGTCACCGAGCGCAGCTCGCCGAGCTGCCGCATCGCGTCGAACTCCGAGGTGCCGGGAACCTGATGCAGCATGCTCGTCATCCACCACGAGAAGTTCTGCGCCTTCCAGATGCGGTGCAGCGCCGCCTGCTCGTAGCCCTCGAGCGGCCGGATGTCGTCCTCGAGCAGGAGCACGCGCAGCGCATCGTTCAGCAGCAGCACGTCGGCGATGGCCAGGTTCATCCCCTTCGCGCCTGTCGGCGGGACGGTGTGCGCGGCATCCCCGACCAGCGCGACGCGGCCGCGGCGCAGCTCGCGGGCGACGAAGCTGCGGAACTGCAGCACGTCGCGCTGGAAGATCGGCCCCTCCTTGAGCGTCGTTCCGGGGACCCGCGACTGCAGGATCTCCCACAGCTGCTCCTGCGTGTACGCGTCGGGGTCGACATCCGGGTCGCACTGGAAGTACATCCGCTGCACCGTGTCCGAGCGCTGGCTGATCAGCGCGAACCCGTTCGGCGAGTTGCTGTAGATCAGCTCGTCCGCGCTCGGCGGCGCCTCGCACAGGATGCCGAACCACGCGAACGGATACTCGCGGTACAGGCCCGCGCGCGATCCCGACATCGCCTTGCGCACGATCGAGTGCGAGCCGTCGGCACCTACGACGACCTCGGCTACGATCTCGACCTCGGTCCCCTCGGCGTTGACGGCGACCACCCGCGGCTGCTCGCCGTCGACATCCTCCACCCGCTGTGCGGTCAGCTCGAACCGGATGTCCTGCCCCGCCGGCAACAGCGTGCCCAGAAGATCCTGGAGCACGAGGTGCTGTGGATACAGCCACACGCCGCGACCCACGAGGTCGGCGAAGTCGATGCGGTGGCCGGCGCCGTCGAAACGCAGCTCGATACCGTCGTGGCGCATCCCCACCTGGTGCGCGTGCGTGTCGACGCCCGCCGCCAGCAGCGCCTGCACCGTGCCCTCCTCGAGGATCCCCGCGCGGATCGTCTGCTCGATGTCCTCGCGCGAGCGGCTGTCGATCACGACGGATTCGATGCCGGCGTTGCGCAGCAGCTGAGCGAGCAAAAGTCCGGCGGGGCCGGCGCCGACGATGGCGACCCGGGTGCGGACGGTGGTGGTCATGGGTCTCCTTCGACGGCGCGGCTCACACAAGCAGGGTGTCGCACCATTGTGGACGCCGCCGGGCGCCTGGAAGCAAGGATTCTCGTTGAACGGGGATGCCGCTGCCGTTCATGACACAGGAGATTGTGCCGTGGCCCCCGCGACGCGCCGCTTCAGGCGGGCCGCGCCGCCGATCTTCCTGCGACGTGAACGGGGTGCCGGCGCCGGTTCACGTGACAGGAGAAATCTGTCCCGGGCCCCGCGACGCGCCGCCCGACCGCGCCGCGCCGCCGATCTTCCTGCGAGACGAACGTGACACCCGACGCCGCGCCCGAGTCATCGCTCGAGTCGAGAGTGGATGTCGCGGGCTGCGCGATGCAGGGCGGACAGCGCGTCGTCGACCGCGGCATCCCGGGCCACCACGACCGACAGGGCCGCCACCACGGCGCCGGACCTGTCGCGCACCGGCACGGCCAGGCCGGTCGCCACCTCCTCGATGGAGCCGGGGGCCACGGCGTGCCCGAGCCGACGGACCTCGGCGAGCTTGCGGCGCAGCGCCGCCGGGTCGGTGATCGTGGCCGGTGTGAGCGCCGCCAGGGGAGCCGCGAGCACCCGCTCCTGCAGCTCGGCCGGGCCGTGCGCGAGCAGCACCAGCCCCGAGCTCGAGGCGTGCAGCGGCAGGCGGCCGGCGATCCGGGTGATGTTCGACGTGGCATCCGGGCTGGACAGCCGCTCCAGGAACAGGGCCTCGTCCTGCTCGAGGATCGCGAGCTGCGTGTGCTCTCCGACCCGGGACTGCACCAATGCCATCGCGGGCATCGCCGCCTGCCGCAGCCGCAGGGCCGCTGACGAACGGGTGGCCAGTTCCCACAATCGCATCCCCACGCGGACGCGTTGGTCCTCGTCGCGCTCGAGCAGGCCCACCTCGACCAGCTCGCCCACGAAGCGGTGCGCCGTGGAGGAGGGCAGGCCCGCCCGGCGCCCGATCTGCGACGCCGTCTGCACGGTGCGGGTGGGGGTGAACGTCTCCAGCACCCGCAGCAGGCGCTCGGTGACCGAATCGCCGGACGGAGAGTTGGCCATGGGGCTACCTTCTCACGCGCCGGGGCGGTATGATCGTTGGGGTCCAAACTAATTGGTCGAGCGATCGAAGGAGATCCCCGTGCAGTTCTACCGCGACGGATACCGCCCCGGCGATCCCGACATCCAGCCTCCCGCCGGGCACGCGCTGACCCGGAGCCGCGAGATCGGGGAGACCGTCGATGTGCTCATCGTGGGCACCGGCCCTGCCGGCACGGTGCTGGCCGCACAGCTGGCGGCCTTCCCGGAGATCGACACCCGCATCATCGAGCGCCGCGACGGAGCGCTGCAGGTCGGTCAGGCCGACGGCGTCGCATGCCGCACCGTCGAGATGTTCCAGGCGTTCGGCCTGGCCGAGGCCCTGCTGCGCGAGGCGTACTGGGTGAACGAGGTGCGCTTCTGGGGCCCCTCCGCGCAAGACCGCTCCCGCATCGCGCGCACCGGCTGGGTCGAGGACACCCCGCCTGGGCTCAGCGAGTTCCCGCACGTGATCGTGAACCAGGCGCGCATGCAGCAGTACCTGCTCGAGCACGCGCAGAGATCGGCCGCCAAGCTCGCCCCCGACTACGGCATCGAGTTCGTCACCTACGAGCTGGCCGACGGCGAGCATCCGGTGCGAGCGACGCTGCGCCGCGTGTCCACCGGCGAGGAGTTCACCGTGCGCGCGAAGTACGTGGTGGGCTGCGACGGTGCGCGCAGCAACGTGCGCCGCGCGCTCGGCCGCGAGCTCAAGGGCGACGCCGCGAATCATGCGTGGGGCGTGATGGATGTCCTTGCCGTCACCGACTTCCCGGACTGGCGGACCAAGAACGTGGTCCAGTCCGACGGCAAGGGCAGCCTGCTGATGATCCCGCGCGAGGGCGGCAACATGGTGCGCTGCTACGTCGATCTCGGCGCCGTCCCCGCCGGAGATGCCCAGATCCGCAAGACCACCGTCGAGCAGATCGCCGCCGTCGCGAATGCGATCCTGCACCCCTACGCGATCGACGTCCGCTCGGTCGCGTGGTCCAGTGTCTACGAGGTCGGCCAGCGCCTCGCCGACCGCTTCGACGACCTGCCAGACGACGCCCCGGACGAGCGCAGCCCCCGGGTGTTCGTGGCCGGGGACGCCTGCCACACCCACAGCGCGAAGGCGGGGCAGGGCATGAACGTGTCGATGCAGGACGCGTTCAACCTCGGCTGGAAGCTCGCCGCCGTGCTGCGCGGGCATGCCCACGCCGCGCTGCTGCGCAGCTACTCGCAGGAGCGGCAGGCGGTCGCGCACGATCTCATCGAGTTCGACAGGTTCTGGTCGGCGTTCATCGCCCAGCCCGCCCTGGATCCGGACCACCCCGAGCACGGGGGCGTCTCGACACAGGACATGCAGGCCGAATTCGCCCGGCAGGGCAGGTACACAGCGGGGCTTGCGACCCGGTACACGCCCTCGGCGCTGACCGGAGCGGGCGAGCATCAGGCCCTCGCGTCCGCATTCGAGATCGGCACCCGATTCCATTCCGCGCCCGTGCAGCGGGTGGCCGATGCACGGCGGATGGAGCTCGGCCACACGCACCGCGCCGACGGCCGCTGGCGGGTGTATGCGTTCGGCGACGCCGACGGGACCGCGCTGCGCGAGCTCGCCCGGTGGCTGACGGACGCCGCGGACTCGCCCATCAGGTCGTTCACTCCGGAAGACGCCGACATGGACAGCGTGATCGAGGTGCACGGCATCTTCCGGGGCTCCTGCCACGACGTCGACATCGCCACGCTCCCCGAGATCCTGCTTCCGCACACCGGACCGCTCGGCCTGCAGGACTGGGAGCGGGCGTGGGCGCTCGACCCCGCGGTGGACATCTTCGCCGAGCGTGGCATCGCCGACGCCGGCGCGATCGTCATCGTGCGGCCCGACCAGTACGTGGCCACGGTGCTGCCGTTGACCGCCCGCGATGAGCTGCGCGAGTTCTTCGCGGGGTTCCTGCTGCCCGCACGGGCATCCCGGTGAGCACCGGGTCGGCTGCGATGATGGATGCCGTGTCCTCCCGATCGTCCGTCGCGGCCGAACCCGCCCTGCCCGAGCCGCAGGGGCACGTCGGCAATCTCATCCGACGGGCGCAGCAGCTGCACGCCTCCCTGTGGGCGCGGGTAGTGTCCACCGAGACCACCAGTGCGCAGTACAGCATCCTGCTGGTCCTCGAGCGTCGCGGCGAGGCCAGCCAGCGCGAGCTGTGCGACGAGGTCGACCTCGACCGCTCCACGGTGGCAGACCTCGCCGGCCGCATGGAGCGCCGCGGACTCATAGCCCGCCGCCGCGCCGTCGGCGACGCGCGCCGCAATGTGGTGACCCCCACCGACGCCGGGCTCGCCGAGCGCCGGCGCCTGGCCCCGCTCGTGGACGAGGTGCAGCGACTGCTGACCGCGCCGCTGGCGGCGGAGGATGCCGCGGCCCTGCACCGCGGGCTGCGCCAGATGCTGGAGCGCCCGCCGGCCTGATCCCCGTCCGGCACGGCTGGGCGCGCCGTCGGCGCGAGATACCCTCGCCCGAAGGAGGAATCATGGCCGACGGGATGCTGACGCGCGTGGTGAGCGTGCTGTCGTGCTTCACCGAGGACGAGCCGGATGCCACCGCCGGCCGCATCGCGCAGCGCACCGGCATCCCCTCCTCCACCCTGCACCGCCTGCTCGCCGACCTCGTCGCCGAGGGGCTTCTCGCGCGCGGCCCGGGCCGCACCTACACGATCGGCGCGCGGCTGTGGGAACTGGGCGAGCTGTCGCCGCTGTCGCTGCGGCTGCGCGAAACAGCGCTGTCGCACATGGTCCGGCTCTACGAGGCCACCGGCGAGAACGTGCACCTCGCCGTGCTCGACGGCGCGACCCCCGAGACCTCCGCGGCCCTGTACGTCGGCCGGCTCACCGGCAGCGACTCGATCCCCACGCTGAGCCGGATGGGCGGCCGGCACCCGCTGCACACCACCGGCGTCGGCAAGGCGCTGCTCTCTACGCGGGACGGGGAGTGGCTGGACCGCTTCCTCACGGTGCCGCTGGAGCGGGAGACCACGCGGTCCGTCACCGACCCGGACGAACTGCGCGAACAGCTCGCCCGGGCCCGGGCGCGCGGCTACGCCACCACCCGCGAGGAGATGACGCTCGGCAACATCTCGGTGGCAGCCCCCGTCGCGCCGGTGGAGGACCTGCCACCGATAGCCATCGGCGTGGTCGTGCACCTGGACCGCGCAGACGAGCGACGGCTGTCCCCGCTCGTGGTCCAGGCCGCCCGCGACCTGCACCACGACCTGCGATCCTCTCACTGAGTGAGAGGCGAAGCCGTCACCGCGACCCTCGCATGTCACTATCGACATAGTGACGCCCACGATGACAAGGGCGCGTCGAAGGAGACACCATGACCGATGCCGATCCCACCGGCGCTGAGGCTTTCTCGTCCTCCGTCGTCCTCGAGCAGGGCGGCACGGCCGCGGCCCCCGAGTCGCTGCTCGCGTCGCACGACTTCCCGCCGCAGTCCCAGATCACCCAGGAGATCCAGGACCTGCACGCGGAATACGAGCGCCGCGAGGCCGCGGGCGAAGAGCTCCCTCTCACGATGCACAACTTCCCGCCGTATCGTTCCAGCCTGCTGCGGCATCCCACGAAGAACCCGAAGCTCGTCGACCCCGAGACGATCGAGCTGTCCTCGCCGGCATTCGGACAGCGCGACGTCGCGGCGATCGAGTCGGACCTGACCCTGCAGCACTCCGGAGAGCCGCTGGGCGAGCGCATCACGGTGCGCGGTCGCCTGCTGGACTCGTGGGGCCGCCCGGTGGCCAACCAGCTCCTCGAAATCTGGCAGGCCAACTCGGCCGGCCGCTATATCCACCAGCGCGACCAGCACCCCGCCCCGCTCGACCCGAACTTCACCGGCGCCGGCCGCACCGTCACGAACGACAACGGCGAGTACCTGTTCACGACGATCAAGCCCGGTCCGTACCCGTGGAAGAACCACCAGAACGCGTGGCGGCCCGCTCACATCCACTTCTCCGTGTTCGGCAGCGCGTTCACGCAGCGGATCATCACGCAGATGTACTTCCCGGGCGACCCGCTGTTCGCCCTTGACCCGATCTACAACTCGATCCGACGCGAGCAGGACCGCCAGCGCCTGATCAGCACGTACGACCACGACCTCACCGTCCCCGAGTTCTCGATGGCCTACCGCTGGGACATCGTCGTCGACGGACCGGATGCCACGTGGACCGAACCCGAGGGAGAGCACTGATGACCGAGAAGACCCTGGAGAAGACCCCGGGCCAGACGCTCGGCCCGTTCTATTTCTCCGGCACCGTCTACCCGAAGATGCACGAGGTGGTCCACCCGTTCAGCCCGGGCGCCATCATCCTCGGCGGCACCGTGTACGACGGCGCCGGCGCGCCGATCCCGGACTGCCTGGTCGAGATCTTCGGCGCCGACACCGACGGCACCGTCTCCCGCGCCCGCGGCGCGCGCCGCCGCGACGACCACACCTTCACCGGCTTCGGGCGCTCGTTCGCGACCGACGACGGCCGCTACGAGTTCTGGACCCGCAACCCCGGCGCCGCCGCCGGCAAGGCGCCGTTCTTCGCGGTCGTCCTGTTCGCGCGGGGCCTGCCCGACAAGCTGCACACCCGCATCTACCTGCCCGAGGACGAAGCCGCGCTCGCCGCCGACCCGCTGCTGTCGTCGTTGACGGCCGAAGAGCGGGCGACACTGATCGCGACGCGCCTGCCCGACGGGTCGCTGCGTCACGACATCCGTCTGCAGGGTGAGAACGAGACCGTCTTCCTCACGTACTGAGGCAGTCGATGGATGTGGGATGCCTCCGGGCGGCGCATCGTGTCGCAGAACGCGCGGCTTCACACAGGCACAAGCCGCAGGTTGTGTGACACGGTGCGCGGCATCCGATCCCGGAGCGTTCCGCACACAGCGTTCGATACGCTCGCAGGGGAGGTGCCGTGACGGCGATCGATGAAGGCCTGTTGTCACCGGTGACCGTCGGCCACGACGATGTAGCGGCCGACCGGGCGGTCCTGGACGCCCTCGTGACCGCGGAGGCGGCGCTCGCCCGTGCGTGGGCGGCGGTCGGCACCGCGCCCGCGGCGGCGGCCGACGAGATCTCCCGCGCCCTCGGCTGGCAGGGCCCCGGACGCCTCGCGCAGGGCCACAGCGTCGACGTGACGGCGCTCGCCGCGGCATCCGTCTCCGGCGGCAACCCGGTGATCCCGCTCGTCGCGCGGCTGAAGGAGCGCGTGCCCGAGGCCGCCCGGGCCTGGGTGCACCGCGGCGCCACGAGCCAGGACATCCTCGACACCGCGATCATGCTCCTCGCCCGGGCCGTCGTCGACACGGTGAAGGCGTCCCTTGCCGAGGTGGATGCCGCGCTCGTCGTGTTCGCCCGCGCGCACCGCGACGAGGTCGGCGCCGCCCGCACGCTCACCCAGCACGCGGTGCCCACGACGATCGGGGCGCGCGCGGCCACGTGGCTGCACGGGATCCGCCGCGCCGTCCAGCGGCTGCAGACCGTGCAGACCCCCGCGCAGCTCGGCGGTGCCGGTGGCACCCTCGCCGCGTTCGTCCAGATCGCCGGGGACTCCGGCGCGGATGCCGCGGCCGCCCTCCCGGCGGCGTTCGCGCGCGAGGCAGGCCTCGACGTGCCCGCCGCGCCGTGGCACGTCACCCGCTGGCCGGTCACCGAGCTCGGCGACGCCCTCGTCCAGGCGATCGATGCCGTCGGCAAGATGGCGACCGACGTCGCCACGCTCGGCCGCACCGAGATCGGCGAGCTCACCGAGTCCCGCGGCGGCGGATCGTCGGCCATGCCGCAGAAGCAGAACCCCGTCGCGAGCGTCCTGATCCGCTCGGCGGCCCTGCGCGCGCCGCAGCTGGCGGCCACGCTGCACCTGGCATCCGCGCTCGCTGCCGATGAGCGCCCGGACGGCGCCTGGCACGCCGAGTGGCCGACGCTGCGCGACCTGCTCCGCCTCGCGGCCGGCGCGACCGCGCACGCCGCCGCGCTCGTGGGCGGCCTGCAGGTCCATCCCGACGCCGTCTCCCGCAACCTCGGCCTGACCCGCGGGCTCATCGTCTCCGAGCGCCTCTCCCTCGTGCTCGCCCCACGGATCGGCAAGGACGCCGTCGCCCGGCTTGTCGCCGAGGCCGCCGCAGGCGCCGACCTGGCCGTCCTCGTGGCCGCGCTGCCCGAGGCATCCGATCTGGATGTCCACCGGCTGCTCGACCCCGCCCAGTACACAGGACTGGCCGGCCGCCTCGTCGACGCCGTCGGCGATCCGTCACCAGAGGAGAGTCAATGACCGTCCCGTCCCTGGCCGTCACGGAGCCGATCGGGCCGGACGGCGCGCCGCTGCTGCTGCTCGGCCCGTCCCTGGGCACGTCCACGATCCTGTGGGAGGACGTCGAGCCGGCCCTGCGCGAGCACTGGCGGGTCGCTGCGTGGGACCTCCCCGGCCACGGCGCCTCCCCGGCGGCGACGGCACCGTTCACCGTCGACGACCTCGCCGACGGCGTCGCCGAGGTCGCGGCGCGCCTGGGCGCATCACGCATCCGCTACGCCGGGGTGTCGCTCGGCGGCTGCGTGGGACTCGCGCTGGCCCTGCGGCATCCCGACCTCGTCGCGGGCCTGGCGATCCTCGCGTCCGGCGCGAAGATCGGGCAGGCCGAGGCATGGCACGCCCGTGCCGCGCAGGTGCGGGCGCAGAGCACGTCCTCGCTGATCATCGGATCCGCGCAGCGCTGGTTCGCGCCGGAGTCGATGACGACGCACCCGGTGCTGACCGGGCGGCTGCTGCACGCGCTGCAGGACGCCGACGACGAGAGCTACGCCCGCTGCTGTGAGGCGCTCGCGACGTACGACGTGCGCGGCCGGCTCGGTGAGATCGCCGCTCCTGTGCTGGCGGTGTGGGGAGCGCACGACCAGGTCACGCCGGAGGCGTCGGCCCGGGAGGTCGCCGACGGCGTGCGCGACGGGCGCGCGGCGGGCATCGCCGACGGGTCGCACCTGCTGCCGGCCGAGCAGCCCGAGCAGGTCATCCGCCTGCTCGCGGACTTCTTCGGCGCGGCGGAACGCTAGAACGCGACGGATCCCACCCTCTGAAGGAGTGCAGATGACGACCCAGCGCCTGACCGACCAGGAGCGCTTCGACCAGGGCATGACCGTGCGCCGTGCGGTGCTTTCGGACGAGCACGTCGACCGTGCGAACGCGCACCGCACGGAGCTGACCGCGGACTTCCAGGACTTCATCACCCGGGTCGCGTGGGGGGATGTCTGGTCGCGGCCGGGTCTGGACCGGCGCTCGCGGTCGGTCGCCGTGATCACGTCGCTGATCGCCCACGGCCACCACGAGGAGCTCGCCATGCACCTTCGCGCGGGCATCCGCAACGGCCTGACCGTCGACGAGATCCGCGAGATCATCCTGCAGTCCGCTATATACTCCGGCGTGCCAGCGGCCAACACCGCGTTCCGGATCGCGCAGGACGTCTTCGCCGAGGCCTGACAGCACTCGCTTCTCCCCGGTCCCCGGACGCGCTAGACTGTTCGTGATACGTACAGGTGTTCGCACAGCGAACTATCGTAGCGAGGAGCCTCAGTGATCGACAAGACAGTGGCGGATGTCGCCACCGCCGTCGCCGGGATCCCGGACGGTGCGACCGTCATGATCGGCGGCTTCGGCCGGGCCGGACAGCCCGTCGAGCTCATCGACGCGCTGATCGAGCAGGGCGCCGGTGACCTGACGATCGTGAACAACAACGCCGGCAACGGCGACGTGGGCCTTGCCGCGCTGCTGGCGCGCAAACGGGTGCGCAAGATCATCTGCTCGTTCCCGCGCCAGGTGGACTCGTGGGTGTTCGACGGGCTCTACCGTGCCGGCGAGATCGAGCTCGAGCTCGTCCCGCAGGGCAACCTCGCCGAGCGCATCCGCGCCGCAGGCGCCGGGATCGGCGCATTCTTCACGCCCACGGGCGTCGGCACCCAGCTCGCCGAGGGCAAGGAGCACCGCACGATCGACGGCCGCGAGTACGCGCTCGAGTATCCGATCAGGGCCGACTTCGCCCTCATCGGCGCTCTGAAGGCGGACCGCTGGGGCAACGTCGTCTACCGCGAGACTGCCCGCAACTTCGGACCGGTGATGGCCAGCGCCGCCACCACCACTATCGTCCAGGTCGACGAGATCGTCCCGCTCGGATCGATCGACCCGGAGACCGTGATCACCCCCGGCATCTTCGTGGACCGCGTCGTCGCCGTGGGCGAGCGCCGCTGGCTGGACGGCGGCGCGTTCGTCGGCGGTGTCGACCTGGAGGGCGAACCCCTGCAGGACGCTGGAACGGAGGGCACACGATGACCACGATCAGCCGCAAGGACCTGGCCGCCCGCATCGCCGCCGACATCCCGGAGGGGTCGTACGTGAACCTCGGCATCGGCGCGCCGACCCTCGTCGCGAACTACCTCCCCGAGGGGCAGGAGATCATCCTGCACACCGAGAACGGCCTGCTCGGCATGGGCCCCGCGCCCGAGCCGGGCCGGGTCGACCCCGACCTCATCAACGCGGGCAAGCAGGCCGTGACCGCCCTGGCCGGCGCCGCGTACTTCCACCACGCCGACTCGTTCGGGATGATGCGCGGCGGCCACCTCGACGTGTGCGTGCTGGGCGCGTTCCAGGTGTCGCAGCACGGCGACCTCGCGAACTGGTCGACCGGGGCGCCCGGCGCCATCCCCGCCGTCGGCGGCGCGATGGATCTCGCGATCGGCGCGAAGAGCGTGTATGTGATGACCGACCTGCTCACCAAGACCGGCGACTCCAAGCTCGTCGCCGCGTGCAGCTACCCGCTGACCGGCGTGGGCTGCGTCACCCGCGTGTACACCGACCACGCGGTGTTCGACGTCACCGCCGACGGGTTCGCCGTGCGCGAGGCGTTCGGCGACAACACCGTCGCGGGCCTTCAGGAGCTCACCGGGCTTACCCTGATCGATGCGACATCCGCCGAGGAGGACTGACATGACCGCGACCTACGTGTACGACGCCGTCCGCACCCCGTTCGGGCGGGCCGGCGGCAAGCTGTCCGGCATCCGTCCCGACGACCTGGCCGCGCTCGTGATGCGCGCCATCGTCGACCGGACCGGCCTGGACCCCGCCCGCATCGACGACGTGATCTTCGGTGACGCGAACCAGGCGGGGGAGGACAACCGGAATGTCGCGCGCATGGGCGCGCTGCTGGCCGGCTTCCCGACATCCGTCACCGGCGTCACCGTGAACCGCCTGTGCGCCTCGTCCGTCGAGGCCGTCGTGCAGGGCTCCCGCGCGATCGAGGTCGGCGACGCGCAGGTGATCCTCGCCGGCGGCGTGGAGTCGATGAGCCGCGCGCCCTTCATCGTCGAGAAGTCGGCGAAGCCGTGGCCGGCGACCGGCAACCAGACGATGTGGAACACGTCGATCGGCTGGCGCATGGTCAATCCCGCGCTGCCGAAAGGCTGGACGATCTCGAACGGCCAGTCGGCCGAGAAGGTCGCCCGCGAGTGGGGCATCTCCCGCGAGGAGCAGGACGCGTTCGCGCTGCGCTCCCACCGGCTGGCGGCGGACGCCTGGGCGCGGGGCGTGTACGACGGCGAGATAGTGCAGGTGCCCGGCGCGGAACTGGAGCGCGACGAGGGGATCCGTCCGGACACGTCGATGGAGAAGCTCGCGGGGCTGCGTGCCCTGTTCGCCGCCGACGGCGACGGGTCGGTGACCGCCGGCAACTCGTCCTCGATCAACGACGGCGCGTCGGCTGTGCTGCTTGGCGGCGAAGGCGTCCTCGATGCCGAGCCGCTGGCCCGCATCGCGGGGCGCGGCGCGCACGGCGTGGACCCGGACGTGTTCCCGCTCGCGCCGATCGAGGCCGCCAACAAGGCCCTCGCCCGCGCCGGCCGCACATGGGCGGACGTGGATGTCGTCGAGTTGAACGAGGCATTCGCGTCGCAGTCACTCGCCGACATCAAGGGATGGCCGGACCTCGATCCGGAGAAGGTGAACATCCACGGCGGCGCGCTCGCCATCGGCCACCCGCTGGGCGCGTCCGGCGGCCGGATCATCGGCCATGCCGCGCACGAACTGGCCCGCCGGGGCTCGGGCGTCGCGGTCGCCGCCATCTGCATCGGCGTGGGCCAGGGCCTGGCCGTCGTCCTCGAGCGCTGACCCCCGCGCGAGGCAGCCCCGAAACTCGCGAGGCAGCCCCGAAGTTCGCGAGAATCCGTGTCTGTGATCGAGGAGAAAGCGTGACCGAGCCCCCTGCTGCCGACTTCGTGCAGTCGCTCGCGCGCGGCCTGGCCGTGATCCGCGCGTTCGACGCGGAGAACCCGCGGCTGTCCTCCAGCGAGGTCGCCCGCCGTGCCGGCATCCCGCGCGCGGCGGCTGGGCGCTTCCTGCGCACCCTCGAGACCCTCGATTACGTCCGCGGCGACGGGAGACTGTACGCGCTCACCCCGCGGGTGCTCGAGCTCGGCTTCAGCTACCTGTCGGCCCTGTCGCTGCCCGAGATCGTGCAGCCGCACCTGGAGGCGCTCTCCCACCGCGTCGACGAGTCCGTGTCGGCCGCGGTCCTCGACGGCGCCGACATCGTCTACATCGCCCGCGTCGCGACGCGCCGCATCATGAGCGTGCGCATCACGATCGGCACCCGCTTCCCCGCGTACGCGACCAGCATGGGCCGGGTGCTGCTGGCCGGGATGCCGGATGCCGCGCGCGCGGCGCTGCTGGCGGCATCCACCCCCGCGCACCTGACCGACAAGACGCTCACCGGGGCCGACCTGACCGCTGAGCTCGACCGTGTCCGGGCGCAGGGCTGGGCGATGGTCGACGGCGAACTCGAGCCCGGCCTTCGCTCGATCGCCGCGCCCGTGCACGGCCGCGACGGCGAGATCGTGGGGGCACTGAACGTCTCGACGAGCACGAACCGCGTCGACGTGACGCGGGTTCGGGGCGTCTACCTTCCGGCACTGCGCGAAACCGCCGCCGCCGTGGATGCCGAACTGCGACTTGTCTGACGCGGGCACATCGGCTTACCGGCGACCCCGAACCTACTCGTCGTCGTAGCGGTACTCGCCGTCGTCGTCCTCCTCGTCCTCCTCGTCGTCGTCCTCGTCGTCGTCCTCGTCGTCGTAGTCCGAGTCTTCGGCGGCGATCCGGTCTGCCGCGGCGCTGTCGATGAGGTCGTCGTTGGCATCCTCATCGAGCATCTCGTCGCCGTCTGCGCCCTCGCGCATCGGCTCGTCACCCAGATCGTTGCCCAGATCGTCGTTGCCGAGGGGAACCGGGGGCGGGAAAGCTCCAGTGGACATCGGTGTCTCCTTCCGTCGTGCAGCCGACGCTAGGCCGCGCGTCGCGGGCGACGGAAGGGCTTGACAGCGGCGACGCCGGGTGTCTCGAGAGCGCCCCGATGCCCAACAGTGCCGCGTGCCTGCAGCCTGCCGACCGCCGCCCCTACCGGGGCAGGGACGGACGCTGCTCGGACGTGTCGCGACCGGTCGGGATGAAAAGCGCGACAACGAGCGCTATCACCGCGGCGGCCCCGCCAAGCACGAACGACACCTGGAACGCGGCCGTGGTCGGCACCTGCGCACCGCCGTGCCCCACCGTCATCGTCGCGAGCACCGCGCCGATCACCGCCGCGGCCGTGCTCGTGCCGAGCGACCGGAACAGGGCGTTGAGCCCGTTGGACGCCCCGGTCTCGGTCTGCGGCACGGAGCGCATGATGAGCATCGGCATCGCCGCGTAGCCGAAGCCGATGCCGACGCCGATGAGGATGTTGGCGACGAGGATCTGCCACACCGCCGTGGAGAACACGAGCGTGAAAGCGTACGCGACGATCAACGCGCCCGCGCCCAGCAGCAGGAGCAGCCGCGGCCCGACGGTGTGCGCGAGGCGCCCCGAGAACGGCGAGAGGATCA
Organism: Microbacterium sp. SYP-A9085; assembly: GCF_009649635.1. GTDB lineage: Bacteria > Actinomycetota > Actinomycetes > Actinomycetales > Microbacteriaceae > Microbacterium. The sequence continues at coordinate 990,998 of NZ_WJII01000001.1, forward strand.
TCATCACGATGCCCGACGGCATCACCACAAGGCTCGCCGCCAGCAGCGACAGCCCGAAGCCCGCGCCGGTCGCCGTCGGCAGCTCGAGCATCTGCGGATAGACCACGTTCGAGCCGAACAGCGAGAAGCCCATCGCCACAGACGCGATGTTCGTGAGCAGCACCGGGCGCCGCGCCGCGACGCGCAAGTCCAGCAGCGGGTTGTCGATCCGCAGCTCGTACCACCCCCACAGCAGCAGCACCGCGACGCCGCCGAGCCCGCACGCGAGTACCGCCGGCGACATCCATCCCCATTCGTTGCCGCGGGATACCGCCAGGAGCACGCCGATGAGGCCGACGGCCAGACCCGCCGCGCCGAGGTAGTCGAACCGCCCGGCGGTGCGCAGCACGCTGACTGGCACTATCCACAGGACGAGGCCGAACACCACCGCGCCCAGCCCCGCGGCCATCCAGAACAGCACGTGCCAGTCGCTGTACTCCGTGATCACGGCGCTGATCGGCAGGCCGAGTGCGCCGCCGACGCCGAGCGTCGCGCTGATCAGCGCTATCGCCGCGTCGATGCGGTCCTCGTGCAGCACATCGCGCAGGATCGAGATGCCCAGCGGGATGACGCCGGTCACCGCGCCCTGCAGCGCCCGCCCCACGATCACGCCGACGATGCCGGAGGATGCCGCGGCGATCACCGAGCCGAGCACGAGCACCGCCAGCAGCACGAGCACTATCCGCCGCTTGCCGTACATGTCGCCCAGGCGCCCGGCGATCGGCGTCATCACGGCGGCGGCCACAAGTGTCGCGGTCACGACCCACGCGGTGTCCTCGCGGCTGGCGTTCAGCAGCTCCGGCAGCTTCGTCTGGATCGGCACCACGAGCGTGAACATGAACGACGAGGCCAGCCCCGCGACCGCCAGCACCGCGACGATCGCGCCCTGTCGGGGCATCCGGGTGAGGCGTCGTCTGCTGTCCTCGTCCCGAATCATCGCCCCAGGCTATCGGCACCGGGGTGTTCCCCCGCGCCGCCCGGTGTCACACTGAAAACATGGCCGAGCTGTCCTCGCAGACCCCTCCCGGCATCCGGATCGAGCCGCTGCGCACCGTTGAGCAGATCTTCGCCGCGTCCGCGGTGCTTGGCGAGGTCTGGGGCGGCGACCGCACCGGCATGCCTCCGAACCTGTTGCGCGCGCTCGCGCACTCCGGCAATTACGCGGTGGGCCTGTACGACGGCGACCGGATGATCGGTGCATCCGTCGCTTTTTTCACAGCACCCTCGTCGCGGGCTATGCACTCGCACATCACCGGCATCCTTCCGGGGTACCGGGGACGCGAGCTGGGCCGCACCCTCAAGCAGCACCAGCGCGAATGGGCGCTCGCTCACGAGGTCGGCACGATCACGTGGACGTTCGATCCGCTCGTGGCCCGCAACGCGCACTTCAACCTGCGGGTGCTCGGCACGCGGGTCGTCGAGTACCTCGTGAACCACTACGGCGCGATGGACGACGGCGTCAACCGCGGCGACGAGACCGACCGGCTGCTGGTGTCGTGGGCGCTGGCTGCGCCGCCGGTGCCGACCCCCGGGCCGGGGCGGATCGTGGCATCCGTCGCCATCCCGCCCGACATCGAGGCGCTTCGTCACAGCGCGCCGGAGGATGCCGCGGCCTGGCGCCTGCGCGTGCGCGAGCAGTTCCTCGCCCACGCGGCCGAGGGGCTCGTGGCCCGCGGCTTCGCCGCCGACCGCGGCTACCTCTTCATCCGCCCGTGACCGGCCGCCGCGGCTAGCCTGTGGGCATGCCCATCACCCGGCCCGCGGCGCCCGTGGTCCTCGACGGTGTCGAGCTGCGCGTCCTGCACATCCCCCTCGTCGCGCCGTTCACGACGTCGTTCGGCACCGAGACGGTGCGCGAGGTGATCGTCGTGCGGGCCCTGACCGCCGACGGCGACGGCTGGGGTGAGATCGTCACGCAGGCGGCTCCGCTGTACTCGAGCGAGTACACGCAGGGGGCGTGGGATGTCGCGGTGCGCCACCTCATCCCCGCGCTGCTCGACGCGCGCACAGTCGCCCCGGAGCAGGTGGCCGAGATCCTCGACCCGTTCGTCGGGCACCGGATGGCGAAGGCCGGCCTCGAGCTCGCGATCCTCGACGCGGCGCTGCGCGCCGAAGGCCGCCCGCTCGGCGCGTACCTCGGCGCCGTGCGCGACCGGGTCCCATCCGGCGTCTCGGTCGGGATCCAGCGCGACCCGGCGACCCTCGTCGATGTGGTCCGCAGATACCTCGACGAGGGGTACGTGCGGATCAAGATAAAGATCGCACCCGGCCGCGACGTCGCCGAGACGGCCGCCGTGCGCGACGCGTTCGGCGTCATCCCGCTGCAGGTGGACGCGAACTCCGCCTACACGCTCGCCGACGTCGACACGCTCGCCGAGCTCGACCGGTTCGACCTGCTCCTGATCGAGCAGCCGCTGGCCGAGGACGACATCGTCGACCACGCCACACTCGCGCGGCGCCTGAAGACCCCGATCTGCCTGGACGAGTCGATCGTCTCCGCGAAGGCGGCCGCCGACGCGCTCGCTCTGGGTGCGGCATCCGTCGTCAACATCAAGGCGGGACGGGTGGGCGGCTACCTCGAGGCGGTGCGCCTCCACGACCTGTGCCGGGATGCGGGGGTGCCGGTGTGGTGCGGCGGGATGCTGGAGACCGGCATCGGCCGCGCCGCGAACGCCGCGCTCGCGGCCCTGCCCGGGTTCACGCTGCCCGGCGACGTGTCGGCCTCGCACCGCTTCTATGCGCGCGACATCGTCACCGAGCCCGCGGTGCTCGAGGACGGCCACATCGCGGTGCCCACCGGCGCCGGGCTGGGCGTCGAGATCGACCCGGTCGCCCTGGACGATTTCACCGTGGAGCGGATCGAACTGCGGCGCTGAGCCGGTTTCGGTCGTCGCAAAACGCGACCTGGCGGCATCCGAACCCGCATTTCGTGACGACCGAACCGCGCGCCCCTAGGCTGACGACATGAGCACTGGCGCTCCGCACGACCCGGCCGCGGCCGCGCGCGGCATAGCCCGCCGTGAGCAGTCCGACATCTACCGTGCCGGCATCAGCGGCACCCGCCCCGTCGTCCCGGTCGATCCCGCCGCACTGGAAACCGCGGCCCGCAGGGCGCTGAGCGCGGAGGCGTTCGCGTACATCGCCGGGGGAGCCGGGTCCGAGCGCACGGTCGCGGCGAACCGCGCCGCGTTCGGCGCCTGGCAGGTGTGGCCGCGCCCCCTGTGCGACGTGTCCGCCCGCGACCTGTCGGTCTCGTTCCTCGGCGCCACGCGCCCGACCCCGCTCGTGCTCGCCCCGCTCGGCGTCATGGAGCTCGTGCGCGACGATGCCGACTTCGCCGTCGCGCGGGCCGCGGCATCCCTCGGCATCCCGTGCACGCTCAGCAACCAGGCCTCCACCCCGATGGAGCAGGTGGCGGATGCCGCGGGCGCGGCGCCGCGGATGTTCCAGCTGTACTGGTCCGGATCCGACGAGCTGAACGCGTCGCTGCTGCGGCGGGCCGAGGCATCCGGCTGCGAGGCCGTCGTCGTCACCCTCGACACCCATCTGCTGGGCTGGCGCACGCGCGACCTGGACCTCGCCTACCTGCCGTTCATCCGCGGGCTCGGCATCGCGCAGTACACGAGCGACCCCGCGTTCGGCGCGCTGGTCCGTGAACGCGCCGGGCGGCCCGCCGCCCCGGCACCGGACGTGCGGATGACGCCGAAGACCATCGCCGCGGGCGTCTCCATCGCCCGGAAGGGCGCCGCGCTCACCGGCGCGGGCCTGCGCGAGAGCCTGCGCTCACCGCTGCCGCGGGCGGCCGTCGAGACGTTCCTCGACGTGTTCGCCACCCCCGCGCTGACGTGGGACGACCTCGCCCGCGCCCGCGAATGGACGCGCCTGCCGATCATCCTCAAGGGCATCGTGCACCCTGACGACGCGGCCCGGGCCCTGGATGCCGGGGTCGACGGCATCTGGATCTCCAACCACGGCGGCCGGCAACTGGACCGATCCGTGCCGACGCTCGACGTGCTGCCGGAGATCGCCGACCGCGTCGCGGGCCGGGTCCCGATAGTGTTCGACTCGGGCGTGCGCTCGGGGGCGGACGCGTTCATCGCGCTGGCGCTCGGCGCCACCGTGGTCGCGCTCGGCCGGCCGTACGCGTACGGGCTCGCCGTCGCGGGGGAGGCCGGCGTCGCGGCGGTGCTCCGGCACGTCCTTGCCGAGCTCGACATCACGCTGGGCCTCGCCGGCCGCACGTCGGTCGCCGAGCTCGACCGCGACGTGCTGCGACCGGTCGCCTCGGGTCGCTGAGCGCTTGCCCTCGCTCAGCGACCTGCACCGTCAGGACGGCGTCCGGCCCTCGTAGAGCAGGGTCGGCGTGGGCGGCAGCGGACGGTCGCGCACTCGGGCGCGCCGCACCTCGACATCCGCGAACCCGGCCGCGCGCAGCGCCGACAGCGGGTCCCGGTCCTGGTGGCATCCGCCGCACCAGCGCACCGTGAACGGCGTCGCAATCCGCTGCAGCAGCGGCAGCGCCCACCCCCGCGGGGCGCGCACGTGCTCGACCAGCAGCATCCGTCCGCCGGGGACCAGCACGCGCCGCAGCTCCGACAGCGCCGTCGGCACGTCGGGCACCGTGCACAGCACGTACGTGCCGATCACCGTGTCCACGGACGCGTCCGCCAGCGGGATCCCCTCCGCGACGGCATCCATCGGCGCCTCCGCGTGCCCCCATTCCCGCGCCCGGCGGGCGAGCTCCGCGCGGCGCACCGGGTCCGGTTCCAGGCCGTGCCACCGGATCTCCGGCGGCAGCGCCCCGAAGTTCTCGCCGCGGCCCGCGCCGATCTCGAGCACCCGTCCGCGGGCACGGCCGATGAGCTCCCGCTCCAGGTCGTCCAACTCGTCGTCGTCGATCAGCGGATCCTTCGCCATGCCGACAGTCTGCGCCGCAACACGCGTGGGTGCCATCGACTCGCCCGGCGCGGGGGCTGGTCTGCGTGCGGGAGAACGCCCTAGGCTCGTGCCTGTGAGCACACCTCCGATTCCTCCGCAGCAGCCGCCGGTCCCGCCGCAGCAGCCGCCGGTCCCGCCGGGCTACGGCCCGGCCCACCCCTCGATGAACCCCGCGGACGAGAAGCTCTGGGCGACGCTCGTGCACGTGGGCGGCATCTTCTTCGAGTTCCTGCCGGCGCTGATCGGCTACCTCGTGCTGAAGGACCGCGGGCCATTCGTGAACGCGCACACGAAGACGGCGCTGAACTTCCAGCTGACGCTGCTGATCGCCGAGGTGGTCGGGTGGATCACCGCGCTGATCCTGATCGGCATCATCATCCTGATCGCCGTGTACGTCGTGCGGATAGTGTTCTCGATCATCGCCGCGGTGAAGGCCAATCGGGGCGAGTTCTACACGTATCCGCTCGCCATCTCGTTCATCAAGTGAGCCCGACGGCCGGCTGAGAGCCCGCCGATAGAATCGAGGATGCCGCCCCGTGCGGCATCCTCGATTTCTTCTTCCCCCACCGACCATTGGAGCCACCGTGGCCGAGCCTTCCCGTCTCGACAAAGTCATCGCCCTCGCCCGCCACCGCGGGTTCGTCTTCCAGGCCGGTGAGATCTACGGGGGCTCCCGGTCGGCGTGGGACTACGGCCCGCTGGGCACCGAGCTGAAGGAGAACATCCGGCGCCAGTGGTGGCAGACGTTCGTCCGCGGCCGCGGCGACATGGTGGGCCTGGACTCGTCGGTGATCCTGCCGAAGCGGGTGTGGGAGGCGTCCGGTCACGTCGCCACGTTCACCGACCCGCTCGTGGAGTGCCTGCACTGCCACAAGCGGTTCCGCGCCGACACGCTCATCGAGGACTTCGAGGCCCGCAAGGGCCGCACCGCGGAGAACGGGCTCGCGGAGGTCCCCTGCCCGAACTGCGGCACGAAGGGCCAGTACACCGAGCCGAAGTCGTTCTCAGGCCTGATGAAGACCTACCTCGGCGTCGTCGACGACGAGTCCGGCGTGCACTTCCTGCGCCCGGAGACCGCGCAGGGCATCTTCATCAACTTCGCGAACGTCGTGCAGGTCTCTCGCAAGAAGCCGCCGTTCGGCGTCGGCCAGGTCGGCAAGGCGTTCCGCAACGAGATCACGCCCGGCAACTTTATCTTCCGCACCCGCGAGTTCGAGCAGATGGAGATCGAGTACTTCGTGCCACCGGCCGACGCCGTGGCGTGGTTCGAGCACTGGGTCGAGGAGTGCTGGGACTGGTTCGTGGACCTGGGCCTGGATGTCGAGAACATGCGCCGGCTCGAGGTGCCCGACGATGACCGCGCGCACTACTCCGACGCCACGATCGACGTCGAGTACCGGTTCGGGTTCGCCGGCCGGGAATGGGGCGAGCTGATGGGCATCGCCAACCGCACCGACTTCGACCTCGCCAGCCACTCGGATGCCTCCGGTCAGTCGCTCTCCTTCTTCGACCAGGCCTCGGGGCAGAAGTACATCCCGTACGTGATCGAGCCGTCGTTCGGCCTGACCCGCGCGATGATGGCGTTCCTCGTGGACGCGTACCACGAGGAGGAGGCGCCCAACGCGAAGGGCGGCACCGACACCCGCACGGTCCTCAAGCTCGACCCGCGGCTCGCCCCGGTGAAGATAGCGGTGCTGCCGCTGTCGCGCAATGAGCGGCTGTCGCCGCTGGCCCGCGATCTCGCGGACCGGCTGCGTGGCCGCGGCTGGAGCACGGACTTCGACGACGCCGGCGCGATCGGCCGCCGCTACCGCCGGCAGGACGAGATCGGCACGCCGCTGTGCGTCACGGTCGACTTCGACTCGCTCGACGACGACGCGGTGACCGTGCGCGATCGCGACACCATGGCACAGGAGCGGGTGCCGGTCGCGGGTGTCGAGCAGTACCTCGCCGAGCGTCTCAAGGGCGCCTAGCGGCGGCATCCCGCGCTCGGCTGCGGGTCAGCGCACTATCGCGGTGACGGTGGCGAGCCGGGCGAGCACCTCGTGGCTGATCGAGCCGAGCAGCAGCCGCGCGATGGCGCCGCGCCCGTGGCTGCCGACCACGGTGAGCCGGGCACTCTGAGCGCGGTCGTTGATGATCGCGGACGGGTAGCCGCACTCCACCTGCTCGGTGATCTGCAGGTCGGGGTGCGCCTCGCGGATCTCGGTCAGGCTCCCGCGCAGGATCTCCGCCGTCACCTCCTGCATGCCGTCCAGGTACGGCTCCGGGTATCCGCTGATCGGCCCCGGGATCGGCATCGGCGTCCACACGCTCACCGCGATCAGAGGCTCGCCGAGGCGCTCGGCCTCGTCCGCGGCGAACCGCAGCGCCGCCGCCGAGACGTCGGAGCCGTCGGTGCCGACGACCACGCCACTGCGTCCGGTGAGGTCGACGTCCGGGACGACGATGACGGGGGAGTGCGCAGCGGCGCTGATCCGGATGCCGTGCGACCCGCGCACCGCGCCCTGGTCCGGTCCGCGGTAGTCGCTGCCGATCACCAGAAGCGCGGCCCGCTCGGAGGCGTCGATGAGCACCGCGACCGGGTTCCCCCGCTCGGTGCGGGTGGACACCGGGACGCGGGATGCCGCGACGGTCGCGGCGTGATCCTCCAGCATCCGGTCGGCCGCGTCCTGCGCAGCCCGCACGACGCGGTCCTCGCCGACTGCGCCGAGGGCGCCGCCGATCACGGCGACCAGTTCGACGCTCATGCCGAGGGCGGCCGCCCGTGCGGTGGCCCATGCCACGGCCCGTGCCGCCACCGGAGCGGCGGTGACGCCGACGACGATGGTGTCGCTCATGATGACCTCATTTCCGGGCGGCCCTGGCGGCCGCCTTCATCTCGCGCTTGAATTCCCGGACCTTCGCCAGCGTTTCCGGACTCGTGATGTCGGCGACGCTGCGCAGCGATCCATCCTCCCCATACGGAGCGGACGCGTCGCGCCATCCTTCGCGGGTGAACCCGTACTGCTTGCCCAGCAGCGCGAGGAAGATCTTCGCCTTCTGCTCGCCGAACCCGGGCAGGGCCTTCAGCCGCTTCAGCACGTCCGTGCTGCTGGGGTCGTCGCGTGTCCAGATGGCGGCGGCATCGCCGCCCCAGTCCTGCTGGATCGTCCGGCAGAGGGACTGCACCCGCGCCGCCATCGAGCCGGGGTACCGGTGCACGGCCGGCGTCTGCCGGAACGCCTCGACGAGCGCCTCCGGGTCGTAGCCCGCTATCGTCGCGGCATCCACCGCGCCGATCCGCTCCTGCAGCTTCAGCGGACCCGAGAACGCTGTCTCCATCGCGACCTGCTGGTCCAGCAGCATCCCGATCAGCAGGGCCAGCGGGTTCTCGGTGAGCAGCTCGTCGGCGGCGGGATCGGCCGTGATGTTCAGCACCATGGGCCCAGTCTGGCAAGTTCCGGCGCCCAGCGGAACGGACGCCACGCCGGGCGCCCTCCCGTCCCGCGCGGATTCCGTCACGTTCGGTCGTCGCAACGTGCGGGTTCGGGATGCTGCGGGTCGCGTTTCGTGACGACTGAAGCGGACGCGTGGTCCCCCCTCCGTTCGGTCGTCGCAAAGTGCGGGTTCCTGATGCTGCGGGTCGCGTTTCGTGACGACTGAAGCGGACGGCGCGGTCCCCCTCTCGGTTCAGTCGTCGCAAAGTGCGGGTTCGGGATGGGCGGTTTCAGGATGCCAGTGCAACGCTGACTAGTTCGTCTAGTTTCTCAGCAGGGGTGTGGAATCCGAGGGTTTGGCGTGGCCGGCCGTTGAGGAGTCGTTGCGTGTTGGCGAGGTCGGTGTCGT
>NZ_WJII01000010.1 GCF_009649635.1 Microbacterium sp. SYP-A9085
AATGGAAGTCCGGCGGTGTCCTACTCTCCCACAGGGTCGCCCCTGCAGTACCATCGGCGCTGAGAGGCTTAGCTTCCGGGTTCGGAATGGGACCGGGCGTTTCCCTCTCGCTATGGCCGCCGAAACACTGTTGATGTATCACGGTGACAACAACGATGAGTATCGTGTTGTGTTGGTTTTCGACCGTACATCGAGAACCACAAAGTGGACGCGAGTCACCCGCAAGGGATGACGGAAAGTGTTATCAAGTCATCGGCTTATTAGTACCGGTCAGCTGCACGCATTGCTGCGCTTCCACATCCGGCCTATCAACCCAGTAGTCTAGCTGGGAGCCTCTCCCCCTAATGGGGATGGAAGTCTCATCTCGAGGCCGGCTTCCCGCTTAGATGCTTTCAGCGGTTATCCATCCCGAACGTAGCTAATCAGCGGTGCTCCTGGCGGAACAACTGACACACCAGAGGTTCGTCCAACCCGGTCCTCTCGTACTAGGGTCAGATCCTCTCAAACTTCCTACGCGCGCAGCGGATAGGGACCGAACTGTCTCACGACGTTCTAAACCCAGCTCGCGTACCGCTTTAATGGGCGAACAGCCCAACCCTTGGGACCTACTCCAGCCCCAGGATGCGACGAGCCGACATCGAGGTGCCAAACCATGCCGTCGATATGGACTCTTGGGCAAGATCAGCCTGTTATCCCCGAGGTACCTTTTATCCGTTGAGCGACAGCGCTTCCACAAGCCACTGCCGGATCACTAGTCCCGACTTTCGTCCCTGCTCGACCTGTCAGTCTCACAGTCAAGCTCCCTTGTGCACTTACACTCGCCACCTGATTGCCAACCAGGTTGAGGGAACCTTTGGGCGCCTCCGTTACTCTTTAGGAGGCAACCGCCCCAGTTAAACTACCCACCAGGCACTGTCCCTGAACCGGATCACGGTTCGAAGTTAGACATCCAGAGTGACCAGAGTGGTATTTCAACAATGACTCCACCCGAACTGGCGTCCGGGCTTCACAGTCTCCCACCTATCCTACACAAGCCACACCGAATACCAATACCAAGCTGTAGTAAAGGTCACGGGGTCTTTCCGTCCTGCTGCGCGTAACGAGCATCTTTACTCGTAATGCAATTTCGCCGAGTTCGCGGTTGAGACAGTTGGGAAGTCGTTACGCCATTCGTGCAGGTCGGAACTTACCCGACAAGGAATTTCGCTACCTTAGGATGGTTATAGTTACCACCGCCGTTTACTGGGGCTTAAATTCGCAGCTTCGCCTTGCGGCTGACCGCTCCTCTTAACCTTCCAGCACCGGGCAGGCGTCAGTCCGTATACATCGTCTTGCGACTTAGCACGGACCTGTGTTTTTAGTAAACAGTCGCTACCCACTGGTCTCTGCGGCCACCACACCCTTTCCCGCGCTAGGCGGTATAAGCGGATGGCCCCCCTTCTCCCGAAGTTACGGGGGTATTTTGCCGAGTTCCTTAACCACGATTCTCTCGATCTCCTCGGTATTCTCTACCTGACCACCTGAGTCGGTTTGGGGTACGGGCGGCTGGAACCTCGCGTCGATGCTTTTCTCGGCAGCATAGGATCACCCACTTTTCATCCGCATCGTGTCTCACCCTTGGTGACTCCCGGATTTGCCTAGGAGTCGGGCTACGCACTTGCACCAGGACAACCATCGCCTGGCTTGGGCTACCTTCCTGCGTCACACCTGTTAATACGCTAGCCGCACCAGCATGGGGTCGAGCGTTCACCAGGACACCATCACCCCGAAGGGATCCGGCACGTCCTGGCTAGGACTCTTAGCACCACTGGATTGACTGGGGCGGTTCTTCGCCGGTACGGGAATATCAACCCGTTGTCCATCGACTACGCCTGTCGGCCTCGCCTTAGGTCCCGACTTACCCAGGGAAGATTAGCTTGACCCTGGAACCCTTGGTCTTTCGGAGGACGTGTTTCTCACACGTCTTTCGCTACTCATGCCTGCATTCTCACTCGTGTGCCGTCCACGGCTGGGTCACCCCGCCGCTTCACCCGGCACACGACGCTCTCCTACCCATCCACACGACTGGACCCGCAAGGGCCGGTCAAAATATGCGAATGCCACAACTTCGGTGGCGTGCTTGAGCCCCGTTACATTGTCGGCGCGGAATCACTTGACCAGTGAGCTATTACGCACTCTTTCAAGGGTGGCTGCTTCTAAGCCAACCTCCTGGTTGTCAAAGCAACTCCACATCCTTTCCCACTTAGCACGCGCTTAGGGACCTTAGATGGTGGTCTGGGTTGTTTCCCTCTCGACGATGAAGCTTATCCCCCACCGTCTCACTGCTGCGCTCTCACTTACCGGCATTCGGAGTTTGGCTGACGTCAGTAACCTGGTCGGGCCCATCGGCCATCCAGTAGCTCTACCTCCGGCAAGAAACACGCAACGCTGCACCTAAATGCATTTCGGAGAGAACCAGCTATCACGAAGTTTGATTGGCCTTTCACCCCTATCCACAGCTCATCCCCTCAGTTTTCAACCTAAGTGGGTTCGGCCCTCCACGACGTCTTACCGTCGCTTCAGCCTGGCCATGGATAGATCACTTCGCTTCGGGTCTAGGACATGCGACTGAACGCCCTGTTCAGACTCGCTTTCGCTACGGCTACCCCACCCGGGTTAACCTCGCCACACATCACTAACTCGCAGGCTCATTCTTCAAAAGGCACGCTGTCACCCCTACCAAGGAGGCTCCAACGGTTTGTAAGCAAACGGTTTCAGGTACTATTTCACTCCCCTCCCGGGGTACTTTTCACCTTTCCCTCACGGTACTTGTCCGCTATCGGTCATCTGGGAGTATTCAGGCTTATCAGGTGGTCCTGACAGATTCACACGGGATTTCTCGGGCCCCGTGCTACTTGGGATACTCTCCACGCCAAGAACACGCATTTCGGCTACAGGGCTGTCACCTGCTACGGCCCGCCTTTCCAGACGATTCGCCTATACGCTCTTGTCACGCCGACTGTCCGGCAGAACAGTCAAGAAAGTCCCACTACCCCCAACATGCAACGCCCGCCGGCTATCACACATGCTGGGTTTGGCCTCTTCCGGTTTCGCTCGCCACTACTCACGGAATCACGGTTGTTTTCTCTTCCTGTGGGTACTGAGATGTTTCACTTCCCCACGTTCCCTCTACCCGCCCTATATATTCAGACGGGAGTCACCAGGTCGGCACGCCGCCCGGCGGGGTTTCCCCATTCGGAGACCCTCGGATCAAAACTTGCTTATCAGTTCCCCGAGGCTTATCGCAGATTGCTACGTCCTTCTTCGGCTCCAGATGCCAAGGCATCCACCGTTTGCTCTTAAAGACTTGAAATCACATGAGCGAGGACCACCCCGAAAGGCAGCCCTCAAAAATCATCTTTCTTTAAGATGCTCGCGTCCACTGTGTAGTTCTCAAAGTACGGTCAGCACCCACCCGCACCGCCCCGAAGAGCAGCCAGACAGGCCTGAGAGAAACACTCACGACCCCCACCCGAAAGCAGGAACCGGTCCGGTCCCTCAGGACCCAACAGCGTGCCGGCACCCCGCTCCCCGACCCCCACGTTCCAACCACCCCCGAAGGGACGATGTACTAGCAGGAATCAGCCGCGCTGATGCCATGTCAAATGTTCCACCCATGAGCTAACCAGCACCACACGAACGGTGATGATCTGGCGCCTGGAAGACCCGAAGGCCCCCAGCTGCTCCTTAGAAAGGAGGTGATCCAGCCGCACCTTCCGGTACGGCTACCTTGTTACGACTTAGTCCTAATTACCGATCCCACCTTCGACAGCTCCCTCCACAAGGGTTGGGCCACCGGCTTCAGGTGTTACCGACTTTCATGACTTGACGGGCGGTGTGTACAAGACCCGGGAACGTATTCACCGCAGCGTTGCTGATCTGCGATTACTAGCGACTCCGACTTCACGTAGTCGAGTTGCAGACTACGATCCGAACTGGGACCGGCTTTTTGGGATTCGCTCCACCTCACGGTATCGCAGCCCTTTGTACCGGCCATTGTAGCATGCGTGAAGCCCAAGACATAAGGGGCATGATGATTTGACGTCATCCCCACCTTCCTCCGAGTTGACCCCGGCAGTATCCCCTGAGTTCCCACCATAACGTGCTGGCAACAGAGAACGAGGGTTGCGCTCGTTGCGGGACTTAACCCAACATCTCACGACACGAGCTGACGACAACCATGCACCACCTGTACACCGACCTTGCGGGGCGACCATCTCTGGCCGTTTCCGGTGTATGTCAAGCCTTGGTAAGGTTCTTCGCGTTGCATCGAATTAATCCGCATGCTCCGCCGCTTGTGCGGGTCCCCGTCAATTCCTTTGAGTTTTAGCCTTGCGGCCGTACTCCCCAGGCGGGGAACTTAATGCGTTAGCTGCGTCACGGAATCCGTGGAAAGGACCCCACAACTAGTTCCCAACGTTTACGGGGTGGACTACCAGGGTATCTAAGCCTGTTTGCTCCCCACCCTTTCGCTCCTCAGCGTCAGTTACGGCCCAGAGATCTGCCTTCGCCATCGGTGTTCCTCCTGATATCTGCGCATTCCACCGCTACACCAGGAATTCCAATCTCCCCTACCGCACTCTAGTCTGCCCGTACCCACTGCAGGCCCGAGGTTGAGCCTCGGGATTTCACAGCAGACGCGACAAACCGCCTACGAGCTCTTTACGCCCAATAATTCCGGATAACGCTTGCACCCTACGTATTACCGCGGCTGCTGGCACGTAGTTAGCCGGTGCTTTTTCTGCAGGTACCGTCACTCACGCTTCTTCCCTGCTAAAAGAGGTTTACAACCCGAAGGCCGTCATCCCCCACGCGGCGTTGCTGCATCAGGCTTCCGCCCATTGTGCAATATTCCCCACTGCTGCCTCCCGTAGGAGTCTGGGCCGTGTCTCAGTCCCAGTGTGGCCGGTCACCCTCTCAGGCCGGCTACCCGTCGACGCCTTGGTAAGCCATTACCTCACCAACAAGCTGATAGGCCGCGAGCCCATCCCGAACCGAAAAATCTTTCCAACCACAGAAGATGCCTTCGCGATTCATATCCAGTATTAGCAGCTGTTTCCAACTGTTATCCCAGAGTCCGGGGCAGGTTGCTCACGTGTTACTCACCCGTTCGCCACTAATCCCCCAGATGCAAGCACCCAGGTTCATCGTTCGACTTGCATGTGTTAAGCACGCCGCCAGCGTTCATCCTGAGCCAGGATCAAACTCTCCGTAAAAAA
>NZ_WJII01000011.1 GCF_009649635.1 Microbacterium sp. SYP-A9085
TGTGATGAGTCGCGTCATAGGTCTCATCTGAGTCGCGACATATGTCACGTTTTGGAAGTCCCGGGCCATCGGCCTGGGGCTTTCATCGTGTTGCGCCAGTAGGTTTTTTCGGGGTTGATGGTGTTGATCGCGAGGATCTCGCCGGTGGCGAGGTGGACGATGGTGACGTTGGTGTCGTCGGCGATCAGGATGCAGTGTTTGCCACGGTGGGCGGCGCCGATGCCGAGGTGGTGCATGCGGGCGGCGCGGCGGAAGCTGATCTTTCCGTTGGCGCCGACGTGGTCGTGACGAATCCGGTAGTGGCCGGCGTCGGGACGTGTTCCGGCGGGGATCGCTTTGGGTGAGGCTGCATAGGCGGTCGCTGGGGTGAGGCCGTCTCGGGCGCGATGCGGTCGTGCGGTGTTGTAATGCTCGCGGAAGACGTCGAGCTGGGCTTGCAGTTCGGGGATGGTGCGAGCGCGGGGGCGCGCGCAGAGCCAGCGTTTCAAGGTCTGGTGGAACCGCTCGATCTTGCCTTGGGTTTGCGGGTGGTTCGGGGCGCCGTTCTTCTGCCGGATTCCCAGAGCGGCGAGGACGTATTCGAACTCGTTGCGGCCGCCACCGTGGCGGGCGGTGTAGACGCGACCATTATCGGTCAGCGTGGACGCGGGTGCCCCGTAGACGTCGACGCAGGCGAGGAAGGTGTCCACGACGTGGCGGCCGGTCACCGGGCGATGGACGGTGCAGGACAGCAGGAGCCGGGAGTGGTCGTCGAGCCAGTTGAGGATCTCCACGTCGGTGCCGTCGTGGAGGCGCCAGTGGGTGAAGTCGGATTGCCACGTCTCGTTCGGTTGCGCGGCTTCGAACCGGAGATACGAGGACTTCGGTCGTTTGCGGGGTTCGGGGGTGATCAACCCCGCGGCGTGCAGGACGCGGCGGATCGTGGACGTCGACGGGGCGGTCAGTCCCTCCTGCCGCAGATGCCACGCGATCGTGACCGGCCCCGCATCCGTGCCCGCGGCGGCCAGCGCATGACGCAGCTGCACGATCCGCTCCTGAACCCGGTCGCTGGTCTTCTGCGGCGAACTCAACGGCGCGCGGGAGCGCGGTTCGAGATCGTCCAGACCGCCGTCACGGTAGCGGGCCAGGAGCCGGTGCAGATGCCGGCGGGAGATCCCGTACTCCTCCGCCGCCGCCGTCACGGTGAGCTGCCCGGCGACGATCTTCAACACCACGACACGATGCTTCGACATGCATCGCACTGTGACCTATGTCCCGACTCATCAGCGACCTATCACCTGTGACCTATGTCGTGAACCTAGACAC
>NZ_WJII01000012.1 GCF_009649635.1 Microbacterium sp. SYP-A9085
GGCGGTTTCAGGACGCCAGTGCAACACCTTGGGTGTGGAGGGTGTTGTGGCGAAACGGATCGCGTGGGAGACGCGCGCGGCGGGGTATACGGGGTTGCTGGCGGGGGGTTCGTCAGAGGATGTCGCCGCGCAGCTGGGTGTCGCGCATGCGACGGTGGGGAGGTGGGCGAGGCTGGCGGGCATGACGTTTCTTCCCTCGCGCAGTGGCGGCGGGATCGAGCAGGTCCGGATCACGGACCCGCCGCCCGACGCGGAGCGTGCCTATCGACGGTTGACCCTCGCTGACCGGACGCTCATCGAAATGGCGCGGTCGGTGCCCGAACCGTGGTCGATCCGCCGGATCGCGGAGCATCTGGGCGTAGCGCCGTCGACGGTGTCGCGCGAGATCCGGCGGCATGCGCTCGCAGACGGGTTGGGTCGGCACCGGTCAGGCCGAAAACGCCGGTATCACGCCGGGGTGGCGCATCACCGAGCCGTCACGCTGCGGCATCGGGCCCGCCAGCGCAAGCTTGATGACCCGGCCCTGCGCGAGCAGGTCGTGTCAGGGTTGAACAACCGGTGGTCGCCGCAAGAGGTGGCCGGCTGGTTGCAGCTCACCTTCCCTGACCGGCCGGAGATGCACGTGTCGCACGAGACGATCTACCAAGCCCTCTACGTGCAGGGAAAGGGCACGTTGCGGGCCGAACTGGCCGTGGTGAAGGCGTTGCGTTCCGGGCGCACGAACCGGATCCCGCAATCGAAACTCCCGCGCCGCTCGAGCCGGCCATGGCTGGAGGGTGCGCTGCTGGTCGACCGGCCCGCGGAAGCATCGGATCGGGCCGTTCCCGGGCACTGGGAAGGAGACCTCGTCGTCGGCCCGCATAACTCCGGAATCGTCACCCTGGTCGAACGTCAGACACGGTATGCGCTGATCGGACGCCTGCCGGGGATGCGGGACTCGGCAACCGTGATCGACGTACTGCGGAACATGATCGAACAACTACCTGCAGGCCTGCTGCGGACCATCACCTGGGACCAAGGCATTGAGATGGCCCAGCACGCGACGTTCACGGTCAAGACCGGTTGCCCGGTGTTCTTCTGCGACCCGCACTCGCCCTGGCAGCGCGGCACCAACGAGAACACGAACGGGCTGATCCGCGACTTCTACCCCAAAGGCACCGACTTCAACGAGATCGACGACACCGACCTCGCCAACACGCAACGACTCCTCAACGGCCGGCCACGCCAAACCCTCGGATTCCACACCCCTGCTGAGAAACTAGACGAACTAGTCAGCGTTGCACTGGCATCCTGAAACCGCCC
>NZ_WJII01000002.1 GCF_009649635.1 Microbacterium sp. SYP-A9085
CGACATCGACCGCGGCATCCTGCTGTGCCGGTTCCACCACATGCACCTGCACCACGGACGCTGGCGAATCACCCGGGACGGGACACGCGACTTCGTGCTGCACCCACCCGGCGGGGCGCCACCCATCGTCCTGACCACCCGGCTGGCCCGCCAATACCTCTGGCGCACGACCCCACCGCCGCCACGCTTCCGACCCGCCGCCGCGTGACCACGGGGTAAAGACGCGACTTCACCGCAAGAGCTCGCCACAATCGACGGACGCGTCCCGGCCGTTGCTTCCTGGCTTCATCGTCAGCCCTCCGTACGACCGGGACGCACGGTACGCGAGAGCGCCAGACGGATCAGCTTCGAACGCCGTCTCAGCAACTGCCGTCCCCGCCGGAGTGAGCCCGCCGGAGCAGCGCCCCAGGCCGTCGGGCCGCGCCTCAGGGCCGGCGCGCGCGGAACGCGGTCGTCACGTACGGCAGCTCGATCACGGCATCCCCGACCGCACCGATCCGGTCGAACACCGCGCTCAGCTCCCGATCGATGCGCTCCCGCTCGTCCTGCTCGGCGGTGATCACGTAGCTGCGCGAATGCACCATGTCCAGCAGTCCGGCACGCGTCATCGCGCGACGCCACGGCCATGACCGCGACTCGAGCCGACCGAACGGCGCCGTCACGGTCGGTCCGCCCGACGCCATCATCACCTCGGCCGCGCTGCCGTGCATGATCGCGCTCATCTCGGCGACCCACTCCACGCTCTCGTCGCGGATGTTCCAGATGAGCCCGAGCACTCCCCCCGGCCGCAGCACGCGCGCCGTCTCGGCGCTCGCCGCCGGTGGGTCCACCCAGTGCCACGCCTGCCCGAACACGACAGCGTCGAATCCGCCGTCCGGCAGCGGCAGCTTCTCCCCCGTGCCCACGAACGTCGGCACATCCGGCAGCGCCACCAGCTCCAGCATCGCCGGGTCCGGATCGATCGCCACCACGTCGGCATCCATCTCCACCAGCACCCGGGTCAGCTTTCCGGTGCCCGCGCCGACGTCCGCCACCCGCGGCCGACGATCCGCACCGCGCACGGGCTCCAGCATCCACGCCACCGCCTGGGCAGGGTACTCGGGTCGCCCCGCGTCGTACACACCGGCGGCGCTGCCGAACGAGCGGGACATCTCTTCGCGTGTGGCCATGCGTCGACCTTACGACCGGCGCTTCCGGCGCGCCTCCCTCCGGCGCCGAGCCCCGCGCGCGAGAGTTGTCGCGTGCCCCTGGATTTCACCGCCATCGACTTCGAGACGGCGAATTCCAGTTCTGCCTCGGCGTGCGCGGTAGGACTCGTCCGCGTCCGGGCCGGGCACGTCGTCGCCCGTGCCGGCTGGCTGATCCGTCCCCCGGACGGATACGACCGCTTCTTCGACGTGAACATCGGCATCCACGGCATCCACCCCGAGGACGTCGTCGATGCGAAGACGTGGAGCGAGCAGCTCGACGACATCGCCGCGTTCGCCGGCGCCGACGTGCTCGTCGCCCACAACGCCGGCTTCGACATGGCAGTGATCCGCCGCGCCTGCGACGCGACCGGCGACGCGTGCCCGCCCTATCGCTACCTGTGCACGCTGCAGCTGGCCCGCAAGGCGTACACGCTCCCCTCGTACCGGCTGCCCGTCGCGGCCGCCGAAGCCGGATTCGGCTCCTTCGCGCATCACGAGGCGACAGCGGATGCCGAGGCCTGCGCGCACATCGTCATCGACACCGCGCGCCGCGCCGGGGCCGCCGACATCCACGACCTCGCCCGCACGCACGGCATCGCCGTCAAGGCGCTCGACGCCGGTGCGGACCTCCACGAACCGGTGTTCACCGCGGCCTGACGGCCGCCTCAGTGCACGAGCAGCAGGAGCCCCGCTACGGCGATGAACAGGCTCCCGAACACCATGTCGAGGATCTTCTGGCCGCGCGGAGTGCGCACGAACCGCCGGAACGGCTTCGCGGCTGCGGCGAAGAAGAACCACATCACGAGCACGTCCACGACGATCACCGTCGCGATGAGGATCAGGTACTGACCCAGCGCTGGACGATCGAGCCGGATGAACTGCGGCACGAACGCGAGGAAGAACACTATCGCCTTCGGGTTGAGAAGGTTCACCCAGAAGCCACGACGCACCATCGACATCGCGCCCTCGCGGCGCCGTGACGGGTCCGCGACATCCGCCGCCACGACGGGGCGGGTGACGATCATCCGCACCCCGAGGAACACCAGGTAGGCCGCGCCCAGGTACCGGATGATCTCGAACAGCACCTCGGACCGCGCCACGAGCAGTCCGACCCCGGCGGCGACGATCGCCACGTGCACGACGAGTGCGAGCTGCTGACCTATCACACCCCAGATCGACCGGCGCCATCCCTCGTTCAGCGCGTTCGACATCGTGTTGATGGCCCCGGCACCCGGGGTGAAGCTGATCACCACGCAGGCGGCGAGCAGAGAGAGCCAGACCGTCCACGTCACCGGAATATCCTATGGGGCGCGTCGCGGGCTCGATGTCGGAGGGTCCCGCCATGCTGGGCGCATGGATGTCATCACCGTGCTCATCGCCATCGTCGCCCTCGCCGCCGGCGCCGCCGCCGGCTGGGTCGTGCGCGGCGCGCGTGCCGCGCAGGCGACCGCCGACCTGGGCTCTCGGGCATCCGCCGCTGAGGCCGCGACGCGTGTGCTGCAGCAGCAGCTGGAGCTGCAGGAGCACCGCCTGGACGAGGCGGCCGACCGTGCCCGGGCCGAGCGGACGGAGCGGGAGGAGCGCGAGCGCCGCGAGCAGGCCGTCCTGCGCGCGCTGGCGCCGGTGCGCGAGTCCCTGCAGGCGATGCAGCGCAAGGTCGAGGACCTCGAGCGCGACCGCCACGTCCAGTTCGGATCCGTCGCCGAGCAGCTGCAGCGCACCGCCGAGACCGGGGAGGCGCTGCGCGCCACGGCTGAGTCCCTCGCCGGGGCGCTCCGCTCGGGCACCACGCGCGGGGTGTGGGGCGAGACGCAGCTGCGGCGGGTCGTGGAGGCGGCGGGCCTCACGCAGCACGTGGACTTCGAGCTGCAGGCCTCGATAGCGACGGATGCCGGAGCCGGACGGCCCGACATGGTGATCCGCCTGCCCGGCGCGAAGTCGCTCGCGGTCGACGCGAAGGTGCCCCTGGACGCCTATCTGGAGGCCGCGGCGATCCCGGTCACGGCCACCGGCGACGAGGCCGCGCGGCGGCAGACGCTCCTGCAGCGGCACGTCAAGGCCGTGCGCACACACATCGACGCCCTGGCCAAGAAGACGTACTGGGCAGGACTGGACTCGAGCCCCGAGTTCGTGATCTGCTTCATCCCCAGCGAGTCGCTGCTGGCCGCGGCGCTCGAGGAGGATCCGGCGCTGCTGGAGTACGCGTTCGGCAAGCGCGTGGCGCTGGCCTCGCCGGTGAACCTCTGGGCGGTGCTGAAGACCGTCGCCTACACGTGGACGCAGCAGGACGTCTCACAGGAGGCACGGCGGCTCTTCGACCTCGGCAACGAGCTGTATGGCCGCCTCGCCTCGCTGGCCGGTCACGCGGACGACCTGCGCCGCGCCATCGAGCGCACTGTCGACAGCTACAACAGGTTCGCCGGATCACTCGAGTCGCGGGTGCTGGTCAGCGCGCGCCGCTTCCCGGGCATCGACCAGACCAAGCTCGACGCGCTGGAAGGCCCTGCGGTCATCGAGAAGGGCACGAAACGGCTGACGGCGCCCGAACTCCTCGGCACCATGTCAGCCGAGGGCGAGTCTCTGCTGGACGATCACGCCCTCACCGCGGACGTGGGCGACGTGCGCGGCCGCGCCGAGGCGCCGGAGGTCAGTGACCGCCGGGGATGAAGCTGAGCAGCGCGATGACACCGCACGAGACAGTCGCGAAAGCACCGATCATCCACCAGGCCGAGATCTGCTCGCCGTCCTCGTGACGCACGCGGAACAGGACGTCCGGGCGACGCGCCGGGTCCAGCTCGACCTTCTTGTGCGCTCCGGTGCGGGACAACGCATCCGCGACAACGGCGTGCGCACCCGTGCGGGGCTGCGTGTCACCGGCCTGTACTGCCATCGTGCGCCTCCTGTTCGGTCGGCGCCCCCGCCCAGGGACAAGAAGCACAACGACCGGCACGATTCTGGCACGACAGACTGAGAATGCGACGCATTTCACGCAACATGGGACCCAATCGTCACATTGGCCACGCCAGTCACGGAGATGAGCGGGCTCTCACGAAGCCGTTGTCGCCCGCTCAGCGTCGGCAGGCGCCCGCCGACGCCCTCAGAGCCACTTGGAGACCAGGTGCTCCGACGAGATCCGCCGCAGCGTGCCGGACGCCCCGCGCAGCACCACGCTCTCGGTGTAGACGTACCCCGCGTCGCGGCGCACACCGGCCACGAGCTCGCCGTTCGTGACACCGGTTGCGACGAAGATCGTGTTGTTTCCGCGCACCAGCTCGTCGGCCTCGTACACATAGCCGTCGAGGTTCAGCCCGGCGTCGACGCCGCGCTGCTTCTCGTCGTCGTCGCGCGGCCACAGCCGCCCCTGGATGTGCCCGCCCAGCGCCTTGATGGCGCACGCGGTGACGATGCCCTCGGGGCTCCCGCCGACGCCGACGCAGATGTCGGTGAGACCGTCGTGCCGTGCCGCGTTGATGCCGCCCGCGACATCCCCGTCGCTCATCAGCCGGGTGCCTGCGCCGGCCTCGCGGATCTCCTCGATCAGCTGATCGTGGCGCGGCCGATGCAGGACCGAGACCACCATCTCCTCGACGGGCTTGCCCAGCGCCTTGGCCAGGCGGCGGATGTTCTCGCCGATCGGGAGCCGGATGTCGACGACGCCGACGCCGGCGGGCCCGGTGACGAGCTTGTCCATGTAGAACACGCTCGACGCGTCGAGCATCGTCCCGTGATCGGACACCGCTATCACCGACAGCGCGTTGTTGCGCCCCGCCGCCGTCAGCGACGTGCCGTCGATCGGGTCGACGGCGACGTCGCACTTCGGCCCGGTGCCGTTGCCGACCCGCTCGCCGTTGAACAGCATGGGCGCGTGATCCTTCTCGCCTTCGCCGATCACTATCGTCCCGTCGAAGCTGACCGTGGTCAGGAACGCCCGCATGGCGTCGACGGCCGCGCCGTCCGCGGCCTCCTTCCGGCCGCGGCCGATGAACGGCACCGCGCGGATGGAGGCGGCCTCCGTCGCCCGCACGAGCTCGAGCGCCATGTTGCGATCGGGGCGCAACGGGGCTCCGGTCGCGCCGTCGGCGTGCGAATTGATGTCGGCCGTGAGACTCACCATGCCGCCACGATATTCGACCCGACGGCAGGATTCCGTCCCATCCGGCCGCTCGTGCGGCGAAGGATGCCGGATTCTTTCGTCCTGGTCATCTCACACCCTCTCGGGGCCCCGTCCCGCGCCTCGCCGGCGCGAAGACCGCTTCGCTAGAGTTGACACGATCCTAACGAGAAGGAGCGCCCGCCATGCCCGTCGCCACCCCCGAACAGTACGCAGAGATGCTCGACCGTGCGAAGGCGGGCGGCTTCGCCTACGCGGCGATCAACGTGTCCAGCTCGCAGACGATCAACGCGGTGCTGCAGGGCCTGACCGACGCCGGCTCCGACGGCATCCTGCAGGTCACCACCGGCGGCGCCGACTACTTCGCCGGCCAGTCTGTGAAGGCCCGCGCGACCGGCGCGCTCGCGTTCGCGCGCTACGCCACCGAGGTGGCCAAGAGCTACCCGATCACGGTGGCCCTGCACACCGACCATTGCCCGAAGCCGGCCCTCGAGGACTTCGTCCTGCCGCTGATCGCCGCCTCCGAGGAGGAGGTCAAGGCCGGGCGCAACCCGATCTTCCAGTCGCACATGTGGGACGGGTCGGCGGTGCCGCTGGATGAGAACATCCAGATCGCCAAGGACCTCCTGCCCCGCATGAAGAACATCAACGCGATCCTCGAGGTCGAGATCGGCGTGGTCGGGGGCGAGGAGGACGGCGTCAAGCACGAGGGCGCCAACGAGGCGCTGTACACGACGGTCGGGGATGTCACGAAGGCGGTCGAGGCGCTCGGTCTCGGCGAGAACGGCCGTTACATCGCCGCGCTGACGTTCGGCAACGTGCACGGCGTGTACAAGCCCGGCAACGTCAAGCTGCGCCCCGACCTGCTCGGCGAGATCCAGGCGGGCATCGCCGAGCGCTTCGGACACGGCCCGAAGCCGCTGGACCTCGTCTTCCACGGCGGCTCCGGCTCCTCCGACGAGGAGATTGCGGTGGCCGTCGGCAACGGCGTCGTGAAGATGAACATCGACACCGACACCCAGTATGCGTTCACCCGGTCGGTCGCCGGCTACATGTTCACGAACTACGACGGCGTCCTGAAGGTCGACGGCGAGGTCGGCAGCAAGAAGCAGTACGACCCGCGCGCGTGGGGCAAGGTCGCCGAGTCGGCGATGGCCGCTCGCGTCGTGGAGGCCACGAAGCAGCTGGGTTCGTTCGGCAAGAGCCAGTCCTAGCCCTCAGCGCCGCAGCGTGTGCTGCATCAGCACGGTGCCGGTGTCGGACCGGATCTCGACGGCGCGGATGTCGCCCATCGGCGTGGCGGTCGCTGCGCTGAGCCGCGCGTCGGTCCCGGGGCCGGCGCTCCACGTGGACACCGTGGTCGCCGTGCCCTGCCCGTCCACCACGGCGAGCGAGTACCGCCGGGCGTACCCCGCAGGTCCGGCCGGGTAGCGGCAGTCCAGGTCGATCCGGGTCCCCCAGTCGGCCGCGCTCAGGCGCACGGATGCCACGAGCGGCACGTCCGCGACGTCCTGCAGCGCGAACGCGGTGACCGGCGCCGAGATCGACGCCATCGTCACGGGCACCGCCACCGCGCCGGCGACCAGGGCGGCCGCCGCGACCGCGGCGACCCATCGGGTGCGCCGGCGGCGTCGCCGCCGGGCGCGGTCGAGCACCGCGAGGCCCGCGGCAATGGCGGCGTCCGCCTGCGCGTCGGATGGCGCCTGTTCGGCGCCGAGGCGCCCGGCGTCCTCTGCGCTGATCCGCGGCAGCAGGGCCACCGTGGACGCGAGCTCGGCGAGAGCCTGCCGGCACGACACGCAACCCTCCAGGTGCGACTCGTATTCACGCCGCTCCCCGGCCGTGAGGGCGCCGATGGCGTACGCGGCATCCCAGTCCGCATACTGCACATGACCGGTGGTCATCGCGTCACCCCCCGCTCCTGCAACGCGAGCCGCAGCGCACGCAGCCCGTAGTGCAGCCGCGACTTCACGGTCCCCTCCGGGATGTCCAGCTCCACGGCGGCTTGCGCGACGCTGCGGCCCCCGTAGTACGCGGTGACGATCACGGCGCGATGCTCGGCGCTCAGCGCCCGCAGCGCCTCCTCGATGAGGATCGCCTCGAACAGCCGCTCCGTGTCGTCGGCCGCCTCGCGCTCAGGCGGGTCGGCGACCGGGTTCTCGTGACGGCGCCGGGCACTGCGGGCCTCGTCGACGACGAGGTGACGGGCGACCGTGATCATCCAGGCGCGGGCGGTAGACGGGTCCTGTTCGAGGATCCGCGGACTGCGCCAGGCGCGCAGCAGCGTCTCCTGCACTATGTCGTCGGCGCCGGCGCGGTCACCGGTGAGGGACACCACGTACCGCCACACCGGTCGGGCGTGGGCGTCATACAGCGCCGTGAGCCGTTCGTCCACCTCCCGCATCCCCACCTCCTCATCAGGGAAACGACACGGGGCCGTGCGGGGTTCACTCGGCGCCGGTCACCGTCCTATCGTGGTCACCCGCTGCCCGTCCGGCGACAGCAGCCACCACACCCCGCCGATCCCCTGCCCCTTGATCATGCCCGCGCCGGTGTCGCCGTCGAAGTAGTACAGCGGCCGGCCGTCCAGGGTGACCTGGTAGCCGCCGCCCTCGGCGGGGATCTCGCCGACGGTCGCGGTCAGGCCCTGCCCCTGCGGCGTCCGGGACACCGTGGTCACCGCCGGCCACGCGGCCAGGCACGATCCGGTGCAGCTGCTGCGCGCCGCGCCCGGTGCGTCCTCCGTGTACAGGTAGACGGCACGGCCGGCGGCATCCACCACCACGTCGCCGGCGCTGGTCGTCACCGCCTTCAGAACCACGGCGGGTCCGTCATCGGGCGCGCATCCGACGACGATGCCGGCGGCTGCGCACAGCAGCGCCGCAAGAGCCAGGGCCGAGAACACACGCGTCACTCTCATGCGACAAGTCTGCTACCTCAGGTAGCCCAGGAACGCGGGATCGGCCATCAGCGGGACCGACACGCACGCCGACACGACGACATACGTGAGGATCGCGCCCACCACCGGGATCCACCACGCCCGGCGTCCGCGGCGCAGCGTGCGCACCGACAGCCACGCGGTGGCCGCGTACCCGAGCAGCAGGACGACCGCCGCGATGACCCCCCACACCCGCGCGGCCGGGGTGTCCGTGAACGTCCCGGCGATGCCCATCATCCGGTACGTCATGTCGGCGACCGCCGGCAGGTCCAGGAACGACACGAGCGACAGCGCGACGTTGACGGCGCCGTAGACCAGCAGCGCGATGGTGACGATGCGGTCGACGGGATGCTGCGTGCGGACGGGCTGCGGGACTCCCGCCGCTCCCCATGTGGGGGCGGGCGGGGCCGCGGTCGGCGCCGGGGCGTCGTGCACGGGATGGCCGATCCGCGCGCGCTGCTCCTCCGGGGTCGCGTACTCGCCGTACCGGGGCTGCTCCCGGTCGGGTCCCTGGCCGCTCATCGGCGTCCGCCTTTCGTGCGCAGCGGACCGGGCAGGGCGAACGAGACGTCCTCCTGCGCGGTGTGCACCTCATGGATGTCGCGGTAGCCGGCGGCGGCGAGGTCGGCGAGCACGCCCTGCACGAGCACCTCGGGAACGGACGCGCCGCTGGTCACGCCCACGGTGGCCACACCGTCCAGCCACTCCTGCCGGATCTCGCCGGCGTCGTCCACGCGGTGCGCCGCGCGCGCCCCCTGCGCGAGGGCCACCTCGACGAGGCGGACGCTGTTGGACGAGTTCGCCGAGCCGACCACGATGACGAGGTCCGCGTCCGCCGCTATCGCCGTGACCGCGGTCTGCCGGTTCTGCGTCGCGTAGCAGATGTCGTCCGAGGGCGGGTCGTGCAGTTCGGGGAACCGGGCCCGCAGGCGCTGCACGGTCTGAAGCGTCTCGTCCACCGACAGCGTCGTCTGCGACAGCCACACGAGCCGCGATGGGTCGCGCACCTGCACGGTGTCGGCCTCGTCCGGCGAGCCCACCACGGTGACGCGCTCCGGCGCCTCCCCGGCGGTGCCCTCCACCTCTTCGTGCCACGCATGGCCGATCAGCAGGATGTCGTATCCGTCGCGCGCGAAGCGGACCGCCTCGCTGTGCACCTTCGTGACCAGCGGGCAGGTGGCGTCGATGGCCTGCAGACCCCGCCGGGCCGCAGCATCCCGCACCGCCGGCGCGACCCCATGCGCGCTGAACACGACGTGCGCGCCCTCCGGCACTTCGTCGACCTCGTCGACGAACACAGCGCCCTTGCCCTCCAGCTCGGCGACGACGTGGAGGTTGTGCACTATCTGCTTGCGCACGTACACGGGGGACCCGAACCGCTCGAGTGCCCGCTCCACGGCGACGACCGCGCGATCGACGCCGGCGCAGTATCCACGGGGCGCGGCCAGCAGCACCCGCTTGTGTCCGGGGACCGGGATATCCTGGAGCGGCTCGCGCCGCTGCGCCCGTGGCACCGGGATCCGGGGCACGGGCAGGCGGACGGCAGAAGCGCTCATCCCACCGATTCTAGGGTCGCGCCCTGGGTACCGCCCCGGAAGGACACCATGACGACGTTCCGCCCCGAGACCGTGCCCGGCCAGGCACCGCCTCCGGACGCCGTCCACCCGCGGGACTCGCGAAGCGAGGCCCCCACGTCGGTGTCGCGTCTGAACGAGACGATCAACGGCTTCGTCCAGCGCTGGGGCTCGGTGTGGGTCGAGGGCGAGGTGACGTCATGGAATCTGCGCGGCGGCGCCGTGTACGGGCGCCTGAAGGACCTCGGCACCGACGCGACGCTGTCGTTCCGGCTCTGGTCGAGCGTGCGCGCGCGGATGTCCGACGCCATCCGGGTCGGGGACCGGGTCGTGGCGTGCGTGAAGGCCGACTATTACGTCAAGGGCGGCGACTTCACTTTCGCGGTGTCGCAGATGCGGCATGCCGGGTTGGGCGACCAGCTCGAGCGGCTGGAGCGCCTGCGCGCGCAGCTGCGCCGCGAGGGCCTTTTCGATCCCTCCCGCAAGAAGCCGATCCCATTCCTGCCGCAGTGCATAGGCCTTGTCACCGGGGAGCGCAGCGACGCGGAGAAGGATGTGCACCGCAACGCCGAGCTGCGCTGGCCGCAGGTGCGGTTCCGCACCGTGCACGCCGCGGTGCAGGGCGACCGCTGCGTGCCCGAAA
Organism: Microbacterium sp. SYP-A9085; assembly: GCF_009649635.1. GTDB lineage: Bacteria > Actinomycetota > Actinomycetes > Actinomycetales > Microbacteriaceae > Microbacterium. The sequence continues at coordinate 10,457 of NZ_WJII01000002.1, forward strand.
CGCTGGCCGCGCTGAAGAAGCTCGATGCCGACCCCGAGGTGGACGTCATCATCATCGCCCGCGGCGGCGGCGACCCGCAGGCGCTGCTGGGGTTCAGCGACGAGCGGCTGCTGCGCGCGGTGGCGGCGACGCTCACCCCGGTGGTCAGCGCCATCGGCCACGAGAACGACCATCCGCTGCTGGACGACGTGGCGGACCTGCGGGCGTCCACGCCGACCGACGCCGCCAAACGGGTGGTGCCGGATGTCGGCGAGCAGCGGGCCCTCGTCGGCCAGCTGCGTGCGCGCCTGACAATGCGCCTGACCACCCGCGTGGGCCACGACATGGCGCAGCTCGAGCAGCTGCGCTCACGCCCGGTGCTGCGCGAGCCGGAGTCGCTGCTGTCCGGCCGCACGCACGACCTGTTCCTGCTGGCCGCGCGGGGGCGCGAGGTCGTCGACCGCCGGATGGACGTGCAGGCCCGGCGCGTGGCCGAGCTGCGGGCGACGCTGCGGGCGCTCTCCCCCGGCGCGACCCTTGCCCGCGGCTACGCGATAGCGCACACCGGGGATGGGCGGATCCTGCGCGACGCCGGCCAGGCGCCGGCGGGCACCCCGCTCACGGTCACCCTGGAGCGCGGATCGCTCGCGGCGACCTCCGACGGCGAGGTGCCGGAATCGGCGCCGGCGGACGGCGGAACTAAGCTATAAGGCATGACCGAACCCAGCGATGACGTGGCCGACGTCGCGTCTCTGTCGTTCGAGCAGGCGCGCGACGAGCTCGTCCGCGTCGTCACCGAACTCGAGCAGGGCGCGCCCACCCTGGAGCAGTCGCTGACGCTGTGGGAGCGGGGCGAAGCCCTCGCGAACCGCTGTGAGCAGTGGCTGCTGGGCGCCAAGCAGCGCCTGGACGCCGCGCGCAGCCAGGCCGAGGCGGGATCCTGATGGCCGGCACCGGGCGGGTGGTCGCCGAGCTCGGGCGCCCCGAGACCCCCGACGAGGCTGCGGCGCGCAAGGCGGAGTCCTCCCGCGTGTACCGGTCCAGCCAGACCGTCCGCAATCTCGTGGCGGCGCTGCTGGCGACCCTGGCCGTCGTCGCGGTCATCGTGTTCATGGTCCCGCGCGGATCGTTCGCGCCCGACCGCTCCATCGACGTCGCCGCCGTCGCGAAGGACGCCGCCGCGGCGTACGGCCACACCGTCGTCATCCCGCAGGTGCCGTCGGACTGGCACGTCAACTCCGCGGCCGTGGCCGGAGACCAGACCCCCACGTGGACGATCGTGTACGCGACGCACGAAGCGAGCGGCTTCCTCCGCGTCGCGCAGGGCTTCGACGCCGACACCGCGTGGGACGCCCGGCTGCTTCAGGGCGCGGCGCCGCAGGGCACCGTCGACGTGGACGGCATCGCCTGGACCCGGTATGCGACGACCGCGGGCAGCGGCAACATCACGTATGCGATAGCCACCGCCGCCGGCGCCGACCGCATCCTCGTCTACGGCGACACCGATGCCGCCACCGCCGCGAAGGCGGCGGCGGGACTGACCGACCAGATCCGCAGCATGCGGGAGGAGAACAGATGACAACGACGCGCGTACGGCTGACACCGCAGCAGGCGTGGGATCGACTCGCGGAGGGCAACACGCGCTTCGTGGAGGGCACGGTCCTGCACCCTCGCCAGAGCCCCGACCGACGTCGTGAGCTCACCGACGGTCAGCACCCGCACGCGGTCGTCTTCGGCTGCTCCGACTCCCGGCCCGCGTCCGAGATAGTGTTCGACGAGGGCCTGGGCGACATGTTCGTGGTCCGCAACGCCGGGCAGGTCGTCTCCCCCTCGGCGGTGGGCAGCATCGAGTTCGCCGTCGCCGTCCTCGACGTCCCGCTCCTAGTCGTGCTCGGCCATGAGGCCTGCGGCGCCGTGCGCGCCGCGATCGACAGCACCCGTCCCGACGCCCCGGAGCTGCCCGCGCAGATCTGGCGGCTGATAGCCCCGATCGTCCCCACCGTGCACCGCGTCGCCCGCAGCACCCGCAGCGACCCGTCCGGCGTGGATGCCGCCGTCGTCGGCCGCGAGCACCTCAGCGAGACGGTGCAGGAGCTGCTGCAGGCTTCCCCGCTCATCGCCGACGCGGTCGCCGCCGGCCGCCTCGGCATCGTCGGCGCCGTGTACCAGCTCGGCGAGGGCACCGTCGTGCCGCATGTCGTCGAAGGCGCCCTGACCGTCGCCGGCAAGTAGCGACCCGAACCCTGTTTTCCCAGAGGAGCCACACAGTGACCGACACCGAGTACCGCATCGAACACGACACGATGGGCGAGGTGCGTGTGCCCGCCTCCGCCCTGTACGGGGCGCAGACGCAGCGCGCCGTGGACAACTTCCCCATCTCCGGCAAGGGCCTGGAGCCCGCGCAGATCGCCGCGCTGGCGCGGATCAAGAAGGCGGCGGCCCGCGCCAACGCGGAGCTCGGGGTCCTCGACGGCGCCATCGCCGACGCGATCGCCGACGCCGCCGACGAGGTCATCGCCGGCGACCACGACGACCAGTTCCCGGTGGACACGTACCAGACCGGCTCGGGCACCAGTTCGAACATGAACATGAACGAGGTGCTCGCGACCCTCGCCGGCCACCACCTGGGCGCCGCGGTCCACCCGAACGACCACGTGAACGCGTCGCAGTCCTCGAATGACGTGTTCCCCACGTCCGTGCACATCGCCGTCACGCAGGCGCTGATCGACGACCTCATCCCGGCGCTGGACCACCTCGCTGTCGCGTTCGAGGCGAAGGCGGAGCTGTGGAAGGACGCCGTCAAGTCCGGCCGCACGCACCTGATGGACGCGACGCCGGTCACGCTCGGGCAGGAGTTCGGCGGCTACGCCCGCCAGATGCGCCTGGGCATCGAGCGGGTGCGCGCGGCGCTGCCCCGCGTCGCGGAGGTGCCGCTGGGAGGCACCGCCGTGGGCACCGGCATCAACACGCCGGTCGGGTTCCCGCAGAAGGTCCTGGAGCTGCTGGCCGCCGAAACCGAGCTGCCGATCACCGAGGCGAAGAACCACTTCGAGGCGCAGGCGAACCGCGACGGCCTCGTCGAGGCATCCGGCGCCCTGCGCACGATCGCGGTGTCGCTGACGAAGATCAACAACGACCTGCGCTGGATGGGGTCCGGGCCCAACACGGGCCTGGGCGAGCTGCACATCCCCGACCTGCAGCCGGGCTCGTCGATCATGCCCGGCAAGGTGAACCCGGTGATCCCCGAGGCCACGCTCATGGTGTGCGCACGCGTGATCGGCAACGACGCGACCGTCGCGTGGGCCGGCGCCTCCGGCGCGTTCGAGCTGAACGTGGCGATCCCGGTGATGGGCACCGCGCTCCTGGAGTCGGTCCGGCTGCTCGCCAACGCCATGCGGGTCCTCGCCGACAAGACCGTCGACGGCCTCGAGGCGAACCTGGAGCGCACCGCCGCTTTCGCCGGGATGTCGCCGTCGATCGTGACGCCGCTGAACAAGGTCATCGGGTACGAGGCGGCCGCCAAGATCGCCAAGCACGCGGTGGCGGAGGGCATCACCGTGCGCGAGGCCGTGATAGCGCTCGGCTACGTCCAGCGCGGCGAGATCACCGAGGAGCAGCTGGATGCCAAGCTCGACCTGCTGTCGATGACGCACGCGGGGTGACGGGGCGGGATCTCGTGCCGCCCGACGCGTCGGGCGATAATGGCCTCGTGCAGCGCACGCATCGGCCCATCTCGGCTCGCACCCGCATCCTGGGCGCGATCCTCGCCGTGGCGTGCGTCGGCCTGTCCGTCGTGGGCGGCGTGACGTTCCTGGTCCAACGCGAGCGGGTGCTCTCCGGTATCGACGAGCGGCTCGTGGCGCAGGTCTCGATGCTGCGCACGGTGGCCTCCGGATCCCCGCAGGCCACGCCCCCGCCGGGAAGCTCCGACGAGGCGACGACGGCCACCGAGGACATCGACATCGACGACTACACGTCGGTGGCTGACTACCTGCACGCGGCTGTCGCACGCCTGGTCCCCGCGCAGAACGAGGGATCGGTCGCGGTCGTCAACGGCACCCCCCGTTTCCAGCCGGAGACCCTCAGCGGCTTCGACGTGTCGGGCGACACCGACCTCATAGCGCGCGCCGTCGGCGAGGCGCAGACGGCGGGGACGGCGGTGATGGGCACCGCGACGACGTCCTCCGGGTCACTGCGGTACATCGCCGTCCCGGTGACGATGACCGGCGACACCGACACCGGCGTGTACATCCGCGCCGTCGACCTCGACGCGGAGCTCGGCCCGGTGACGGCATCCGTCATCACGTACGGGATAGCGGCGCTCGTGATGCTCCTGGCGATCGGCGGGGTGGGCTGGTTCGTCGCCGGCCGGCTGCTGTCCCCCATCCGCCACCTGCGCGACACCGCGGACGCGATCACCCTCGCCGACCTGGGCGCGCGCATCCCCGCGCAGGGCAACGACGACATCTCCGACCTCACCCGCACCGTGAACTCGATGCTCGACCGGCTGGAGGGCTCGGTCGACGTGCAACGGCAGCTCCTGGACGACGTGCGCCACGAGCTGAAGACGCCGATCACGATCGTGCGCGGACATCTCGAGCTCATGAACACCGGCGACCCGGACGACGTCGCGAACACGCGGGCCCTGGGCATCGCCGAGCTGGACCGGATGACACGGCTCGTCGAGGACATCGACATGCTGGCCACCGTCGAAGGCGGCGAGCAGTTCACGATGCGCGAGGTCGACGTGGCCGCGCTCACCCGCCGGGTCGGCGAGCTCGTGGCGGTAATCCCCGGCCACGCGTGGAGCACCGCCGCGACCGCCGATGTGCGCGTGCAGGGCGAGCCGGACCGGCTGCTGCAGGCGTGGCTGCAGCTGGCCGACAACGCCGCCAAGTACACGCCGCAGGGCGCTCCCGTGGAGGTCGGCAGCACCGCCACCTCCGACGAGGTGCGCCTGTGGGTCCGCGATCACGGCGCCGGCATAGCCCCCGCGGTCCGCCACCGCATCTTCCGCCGGTTCGACCGCGCGGGCGGCAAGCGCGCTGTGGGAGGATCGGGCCTGGGCCTGGCGATTGTGGACGCCATCGTCAAGGCCCACGGCGGCAGGTGCGAGGTGACCGACACGCCCGGAGGGGGCGCCACCTTCATCATCCGGGTGCCCGTGCGTGCCGGAGCAGTGACGCTCCCGATGCCGGTGCGCGCCGGGGATGTCGTGCTCCAACGAGAGGCAGCGGAATGACACGGATTCTCATCGCCGAGGACGAACCCCATATCTCGGCGTTCGTCCGCCGGGGCCTCGAATCGGCGGGGTACGAGGGCGTCATCGTCGAGGACGGCATAGCGGCGTTCGAGGCCGCGCAGGCCGGCGATGTGGATCTGCTGCTGCTGGACATCGGGCTACCCGGCATGGACGGGTTCGAGGTGCTGCGGGCGCTGCGCGACGCCGGCTCCACGCTGCCGGTGATCATGCTCACCGCCCGCACGAGCACCCAGGACACCGTGGAGGGCCTGGAGGCGGGCGCGAACGACTACGTGCCCAAGCCGTTCACGTTCGAGGAGCTGCTGGCCCGCGTGCGGTCACGGCTGCGGGAGGCGTCGCCGCACAGCACCTACCTCCTGTCCCGCGATGATGTCGTGCTGGATCTGCTGGCGCGCCGGGCGACCGTGGGCGATCGCGAGATCGAGCTGTCCGCGCGCGAGTTCACGCTCGCCGAGCAGTTCCTGCGCCACCCGGGCGAGGTGCTCACCCGGGAGTGGCTGCTGAGCGAAGTGTGGGGGCTGAACTTCGATCCCGGCTCGAACGTCGTCGACGTGTACGTGCGGTACCTGCGCGGCAAGCTCGGCCACGGACGCATCACCACGGTCCGCGGCGCCGGCTACCGCTGGGGCTGAGCGCTCCGGGTGCGAGAGAACCCCCGGCGCTGGGGGACGCCGGGGGTTGAGGCGGGAGGCGGCAGATGCCGGCCGGTCCCGGTCAATCGCCTCTGTCCGGGGAACGGTGCGATTGTTCTCTGTCCCATCCGAATCGGGTACGGGGAATATCCAGGCGGGATGGGTCTTCCGCGTCATCCGCGGAAGTCCTGGGGGCGACGCTGCGCTTGAGCTGCGTCTGCACACGGTCGCGCCACTGCTCGATGAGCTTCCGCCACTGACCCCGGTTGCGGGCGCTCTCCCGCAGCGGGTGCTCGAGGTCGGCGGGCGGCGTGACAGCGGGATGCCGGAACGCGGGGTACCGGTTCTCGCCCGCGGCGGGGGTTTGCCCCGGCCCCGGCGCCACCGGCGACGGGGCGGCGGAATCGGAGGTGCGCGTCGCGGTGGACGGCGCCTTCCGCGCGGTAGGCGGGTTGAGCTCCTTGGGCTCGGGGGCCGCGACGGTTTCCGGGGCGGTGGATGCCGGTGCCTGCGCCCGCGGCGCCGGGGATGCCTGCCCCTGCACCACGACGGCGGAGTCGGCGAGCGCGCGACCGGGACGGTCCGTGAGCGCCGCGGCGCTGGTCAGCGCTATCACCGATGCGACGGCCACCGAGGCCGCCACCGCGGTGGTGCTGCCGATCAGCAGTGCCCCTCGCGCGTCCATTCCACCGTCCGTCCTCCCGCTTTCACGCGGGTACCTCCATGGTGCCCCGTGTCCCGGCGCGGATCACCTTGGTGAGACTTTCCTCATTCGCATTCTCATGGCACCGTCATGGGCCGGGACGTCACCATCCCGGCCCATGCGCGGTCAGGACAGTTCGCCGCCTTCGAGCAGATCCGTCACGAGCGCCGCTATCGGCGAGCGCTCGGAGCGGGTCAGCGTGACGTGCGCGAACAGGTCGTGCCCCTTGAGTGACTCGATCACCGATGCGACCCCGTCGTGTCGCCCCACGCGGAGGTTGTCCCGCTGCCCGACGTCGTGCGTGAGGACGACCTTCGAGTTCTGGCCGATCCTGCTGAGCACCGTCAGCAGCACGTTGCGCTCAAGGGACTGCGCCTCGTCGACGATCACGAACGCGTCGTGCAGCGAGCGTCCGCGGATGTGCGTGAGCGGCAGCACCTCCAGCATCCCGCGCGACATCACCTCCTCGAGGACGTTCGCCGAGACGACGGAGCTGAGCGTGTCGAACACCGCCTGCCCCCAGGGGTTCATCTTCTCCTGCTGGTCGCCCGGCAGATATCCGAGCTCCTGCCCGCCGACGGCGAACAGCGGCCGGAACACCATGATCCGCCGCTGCTGCTGACGTTCCAGGACCGACTCGAGCCCCGCGCACAGGGCGAGCGCGGACTTGCCGGTGCCGGCGCGTCCGCCCAGTGACACTATCCCGACGTCCGGGTCCAGGAGCAGGTCGATCGCTATCCGCTGCTCGGCGCTGCGGCCGTGCAGGCCGAACACCTCGCGGTCGCCGCGCACGAGCCGGTACTGGCCGTCCCCGACGACGCGCCCGAGCGCCGAGCCGCGCTCGGAGTGGATGACGAGCCCGGTGTTCACCGGCAGTCCGCGCACGTCGTCGGACAGCGCCAGCTCGGTCTCGTAGAGGTCGCTGATCTCGTCCCCGGAGACATCCAGCTGGGAGATCCCCGTCCATCCCGAGTCCACCGCCTGCTCGGCGAGGTACTCCTCGGCGTTGATGCCGAGGGACGCCGCCTTCACCCGCATCGGCAGGTCCTTGGAGACGACCGTCACCTCCTGGCCGTCCTCCATCAGGTGCATCGCGACGGCGAGGATGCGGGTGTCGTTGTCGCCGAGCCGGAGACCGGCCGGCAGGACGGTGGCGTCGGTGTTGGCGAGCTCGACGCGCAGCGTCCCGCCCTGGCCCACCGGCACCGGGAAGTCCAGGCGGCCGTGCTCGATGCGCAGCTCGTCCAGGTGACGCAGGGCCTGGCGCGCGAAGTAGCCTATCTCCGGGTCGTGGCGCTTGCCCTCCAGCTCCGTGATCACCACGATCGGGATCACGACGGAATGCTCGGCGAAGCGGAAGAAGGCCCGCGGATCGCTGAGCAGGACGGACGTATCCACGACATACGTGCGCAGGTCGGTGTCCGGCTCGTCGATGACCTGCTCGGCGGAGGCCGCGAGGTCGATGTCGCTTCGGTGCTGCGCTGCTCGTGTGGTCACAACCCGCTCCCCGTCCCGGGACATCGTCCCGGCCGTCACGAGTCGACCCAGGGCCACGAGTCGTGATCCGGTTGGCCGACTCGATCGGACGCCTTGTCCGATGCCATGACCGTACGACGCGGGGGTGTCAGCGCCGGCGCTCGACACGCCGACGCTGTGTGAACGCGCGGTGACGACTCGGGTCACCAGGTGCGGGATGCCGCGAACCCGGCCAGCGCGTCGCCGAGCAGCCGCATGGTGTCCTCGCCGGTGCCCGCGTGCGCGGCCAGGCGGATCTGCCCGGATCGGGCCGTGAAGGTGAGCCCGCCGTTGACGAGCGCGGCGGCAAGCGCCGCGGCATCCCGGGCGTCCGGGACGAGCGCGACGATCCCCGCGCGCCGATCCCGCTCACGCGGTGTCAGCAGCGGCACGCCGTAGCGCTCCGCGTAGTAGATGATCTCGTCAGCGCGGTCTGCGACGGCGGCGGCCACCGCCGCCACTCCCACGTCGCGCAGCTCGTCCAGGGCCGTCGCGAGCCGTCCCGCGGCGAGGAAGTCGTCGCCGCTCACCGTGAAGGCGCGGGCGGAGGATGCCGCGGCCGGCACCGCGTCCAGCGGCAGAGACTCGCCGGCGGTGCCGGCGAACCCCGACAGGACGGGGGTGATCCGCTCCAGCGCCCGCGGGCTGTAACGGCCCCACCCGGTGCCACGGCCGGCCCGCAGCCACTTGTAGCCGTTGCCGCAGACGACGTCCGCGGCGGCGTAGTCGGCCTCCACGACGCCGAAGCCCTGCACGGCGTCCACGATCAGGAGGCGGTCGCCGATGACGTCGCGCAACGCCGTGAGGTCGACGGTGTAGCCGGTGCGGAAGTCGACAAGGCTCACCGCGACCGCCGACGTCTGGTCGGTGAGCGCGTCGCGCACGGCCTCGGGGGTCACGAACCCGCCGGGCGGGTCGATCCACTGGGCGTACAGCTCGCCCCGCAGTGCGGCCGCCCGCGTCACCGCGACGGGAAGGCTCGGGAACTCGGCGCGGGACAGGACGATGCCGCCGGACAGCCCGTACACCGCCTGCATGAGGCCGTACGCGGTCGACGGCTGCAGCGCGATCTCCTCGTCGGGGACGTCGAGCAGCTCGGCGAGCGTCGCACGGGCGTGTCCGGCGCGCCCGGCGACGAGGTCTATTCCGGACCGGCGTCCGCTGCCGAGAAGTTCCGCGTCGGCGTGGGCCTCGGAGCGCACCGCCGGGGACAGCGGACCGAAGGCGGCCCAGTCCAGGTAGCCCGGTTCGACGTCGAACGAGGCCAGGTACTGCTCCGGATCGGTCACCGTGACATTCTGGCACGCCCGGTGACCGGGGGACCTGCGGCGTCAGCCCCCGTACCGCCGGTCCCGGCCTGCGTAGTCGCGGATGGCGCGCAGGAAATCGACCTCGCGCAGGTCCGGCCCGAGCGCCTCCACGAAGTAGAACTCGCTGTGCGCGGACTGCCACAGCAGGAAGTCGCTCAGCCGCTGCTCCCCCGATGTGCGGATCACGAGGTCGGGGTCGGGCTGACCACCCGTGTACAGGTGCTCCGCAATCTGCTCGGGGGTGAGGCTCGCGGCCAGCTCCTCGAGCGTGCCGCCGCGCTCATCGTGCTGCTGGATGATGCTGCGCACCGCGTCGACGATCTCGCCGCGCCCGCCGTAGCCCACGGCCAGGTTGACATGCAGTCCGGTGTTGCCGAGAGTGCGCTCCTGGACGTCGGCCAGCACGTGCGACAGCTCCGGCGGCAGTCCCTCGCTGCGGCCGACGTGCTGCACACGCCAGTCACGCACGTGCGAGAGGCTGTCGGCGAGCTCGGCGATGATCTCGATGAGGGCGTCCAGCTCCTGCGTGGGGCGCCGGCGCAGATTGTCCAGCGAGAGCAGGTACAGCGACACGACGCTCACGCCGACGCTGTCGCACCATTCCAGGAACTCGCGCATCTTCGCCGCGCCCGCCCGGTGGCCCTCGGCCGCGGTGGCGTACCCCAGCTGCCGCGCCCACCGGCGGTTGCCGTCGATCATCATGGCGACGTGGCGCGGCACCGACTCGGGCGCTATCTGCCGGCGGAGTCTGCCGATGTACAGCCGATAGAGGGGCCCCTGCCCCTGGGTCGACCGCGCGGACGTCACGTTCTCACGCTACCCCGCCGAGGAGTCCTGACCCTATGTACGCGCCCCGGAATGCCGGCGGGCCTAGGCTCGATGCTGTGAGCCCCCGCGATCCCGCCCACCCCTCCCGCCCGGAACCCGACGCGGGCTCCGAGATGCCGCGGCTCCCGCTGCTGGACGCCGCCGCGCGGGACGCGACCGTGGAGATACGGCCATCGTGGCGCGGCTGGATTCACGCCGGGACGTTCCCGGTCGCCCTTGCGGCCGGCATCGTGCTGATAGTGCTCGCGCACGGGACGCCCGCGAAATGGGCGGCCGCCGTGTTCATGGCGACATCCCTGCTGCTGTTCGGCAACTCCGCCCTGTACCACCGGTTCCAGTGGAAGCCGCGCACGAAAGCCGTCCTGAAGCGCATCGACCACGCGAACATCCTGCTGCTGATAGCAGGCACGTACACCCCGCTGTCGGTGCTGGCCCTGCCGACGTCGCAGACGGTGCTGCTGTTGTCGATCGTGTGGACCGGCGCCATCCTCGGCATCCTGTTCCGGGTGTTCTGGATCAACGCGCCGCGCTGGCTGTACGTGGCGCTGTACGTGGCGCTGGGCTGGGCCGCGGTGATGTACATAGTGCCGCTGTTCCAGGCGAACGCCGCGATGATGGTGCTCGTGTTGATCGGCGGCGTGCTGTACACGCTCGGGGCCGTCGTCTACGCGGTCAAGCGCCCGAATCCGTGGCCGCGGCGCTTCGGCTTCCACGAGATCTTCCACGTGTGCACGGTCCTCGCCTTCCTGTGCCACTGGACCGCGTCGCTGCTGATCTCGCTCGCCCCGGCGTACCACGCCGGCTGATCGATCAGCCCCGCGGGTGGTCGTCGCCGGCGGCGTCCTCCGCCGCCTGCGCATCGAGGTCCTCGCGCACCTGGGCACGGTACCGGCCGCGGCGGATGCGCCGCATCATGTCCCACAGCAGGAGGACGACGGCCAGCGCGATCAGCGCGACGGCGACGAAGCCCCAGGGGCCGGGCGTGACCAACTCGGCCGCGGGCCCGGTGGGGCTCGGACTCGGCGTCGATGTCACGTCGGCGAGGACCGCGGCCGCGGCGATCGCAAGGTGCATTTTCCCTCATTCCACGAAGAGCGCATAACCTGGAGTCCAGCCTATTCCCCCGCCCACCCTGTCCCGATGAAGGCGCGATGACCACCCAGCAGATGCTCGACGAGCGCTACGGGCGCACCCGGTCGCTGCGCAGCCGCGTGACCGCGGGCGTCGCCATCGGCGCGGTCGCCGCCGGGGCCGTGGGGTTCATGGTGTGGTCCTCGTTCGCGTCGTCCGCGGACGCGGTGGATGCCGTGGCCACCGGCTACCAGGTGGTCGACGCCCGCACCGTCCGCCTGGACTTCCAGCTGACCGCGCCGGTGGGCTCGGCGATCGTCTGCGTCCTGGAGGCCGACGACACCGATCACGGCGTCGTGGGCTGGAAGGTGGTCTCCCTGCCCGCATCCACGTCTCACACCCACGCGTATGCGGAGACGATCCCGACGGTGGGCGAGGCCACCACGGGTTTGGTGAACACCTGCTGGGTGTCATAGGCTGACCGCCGGAGTACAGACGCCCTGGCCGGTGCCGGGGCGTCTTGCCTTACCTGCTACACGAAGGGGGATGACGTGTCTGGAGAGGTGACCTTCCTCACCCAGGAGGCCTACGACCGTCTCACTGCCGAGCTCGAGCTGCTCTCGACCACGGGTCGGGAGGAGATCGCGAAGCGCATCGAGGCGGCACGCGAAGAGGGCGATCTGAAGGAGAACGGCGGCTATCACGCCGCGAAGGACGAGCAGGGCAAGCAGGAGGCGCGCATCCGCACGCTGCAATCGCTGCTGAAGAGCGCCGTGGTCGGCGAGGCTCCCGAGAGCAACGGCATCGTGGAGCCCGGCACTGTCGTCACGGCCGTCGTCGCCGGCGGCCAGGAGGTGTTCCTCCTGGGCAGCCGCGAGATTGCCGCCGACAGCGAGCTCGACGTGTACAGCGAGGCGTCACCACTGGGGTCGGCGATCCTCGGCCTGAAGGAGGGCGCGACGACGTCCTACACGGCGCCGAACGGCCGCCAGATCGACGTCGAGGTCGTCAAGGTCGAGACGTACGCGGGCCAGTAGCCTCAGTCCTCGACGACCTCCGGGTCGAAACCGGCGTCGTGCAGCGTCTGCATCACGAGGGCGCGGTGCTCGGCGCCGCGCGTTTCCACGCTCAGCTGCAGGATCACCTCGCTGATCTGCAGTCCCTGCCCGTGCCGGGTGTGCAGCACCTCGATCACGTTCGCGCCGGCCTGCGCGAGCAGCTCGGAGACCTGCGCAAGCTGACCCGGGCGGTCCGGCAGCGGTATCCGCAGCGTCATGTACCGGTCGGATGCCGCCAGCCCGTGCGCGACGACGCGCTGCAGCAGCAGCGGGTCGATGTTGCCGCCGGACAGGACCGTCGCGGTCGTGCCGTGCGCCGTCACCTTGCCCGCGAGGATGGCGGCCACGCCCACCGCGCCGGCCGGCTCGACGACCTGCTTCGCGCGCTCCAGCAGCGTCAGCAGTGCACGCGCGATGTCGTCCTCGGTGACGGTGACCACCTCGTCGACGAGGTCGCGGATGATCTCGAACGGGATGTCGCCGGGCCGGGCCACCGCGATGCCGTCGGCGATCGTGGGCGTCGTCGGGATCTCGAGGGGATGCCCGGCGGCCAGGGATGGCGGGTACGCGGCGGAGTTGGCGGCCTGCACGCCGATCACCCGCACCGTGCGTCCCGCGGCCGCGGCGCGTGCCTTCACGGCCGCGGCGACGCCGGCGATGAGTCCTCCCCCGCCGATGCCGACGATGACGGTGTCCAGGTCCGGGATGGCGTCCCACAGCTCGAGGCCGAGGGTCCCCTGCCCGACGATGACGTCCCGGTGGTCAAACGGAGGGATCAGCACCGCCCCGGTGCGCTGCGCGAACTCGGCGGCCAGCCGCAGCGGCGTCTCGACGGTGGCCCCTTCCAGCACGACGTCCGCGCCATAGCCGCGGGTGGCCAGGAGCTTCGGGACCGGTACACCCAGCGGCATGAAGATCGTCGCGGGGATGCCCAGCTGCTGCGCCGCGAGCGCGACGCCCTGCGCGTGGTTGCCGGCGGACGCCGCCACCACGCCGCGGGCGCGCTCGGCCGCGGTGAGCCGGGACAGCCGGTATGTGGCGCCGCGGATCTTGAACGACCCGGTGCGCTGCAGGTTCTCCAGCTTCAGGTGCACGGGCACGCCGAGCAGCTCCGACAGGTACAGCGACTGGTCGATCGGCGTGCGGGTGATGACCCCGGCAAGGGTCGCGGCGGCATCGTCGAAATCGGCGAGGGTGGGAGTGCTCATGCACCGCCCTTCCTGGTGCGGGGCACCGTATTCCAGATCAGGTCGTCGGGGGCGAACGTCGCCGGGTGCTCCCAGCCGCGCCGGCTCAGATACACCGCGACCACGTTCACGAACGCCGCGAGCGGCACCGCGAACAGGGCGCCGGGGATGCCGGCGATCAGCGCGCCGCCGGCGACCACGAGCACGACGCCCAGCGGGTGCACCTTGACGGCGGATCCCATCAGCAGCGGCTGCAGAACGTGCCCTTCCAGCTGCTGCACGCCCAGGACGACCACCAGCATCCACAGCGCTATCCACCAGCCGTTGTACGCGAGCGCGAGGAACACGGCGACGGCGCCGGTGAGCACAGCGCCCACGATCGGGATGAAGGAGCCGAGGAAGACCAGCACGCCGACGGGGACCGCCAGCGGCACACCGAGCAGGAACGCCCCGACGCCGATCCCGATCGCGTCGATCGTGGCCACCAGCAGCTGCGTGCGGGCGTAGTTGACCACGGTGCGCCATCCGGCGCGGCCGGCGCCGTCGACCGCGGCCCGCGCCTGCAGCGGGAACAGCCGCACCGTCCACCGCCAGATCCCGGCGCCGTCGGCCAGGAGCGTCAGCAGGATGAACACGGCCAGCAGGAACCCGGTGGCGATGTGCCCGACGGTGCTGCCCAGGGCCAGCGCCCCCGACCACAGCAGCTGCGCCTGCTCCTGCACCACGCCGACCGCCTGCTGCAGGAACGCGTCGATCTGCGCCGCGGTCAGGTGCAGCGGCCCGGCGATGAGGTACTCGCGCAGCTGCTGCACGCCCTGTACGGTCTTGTCCCGCACCGACGTCCACTGCAGGCCTATCTGCCACACGGCCAGCCACAGCAGCCCCGTGACGATGGCGAGCGTGCCGACGACCGAGACGATGATGGCGAGCCACCGCGGCACGCGACGGGCGAGCATCCAGGAGAACGCGGGCCACAGCAGCGCCGCGACGAGGACGGCGATCAGCAGCGGGATGACGAGCAGCTTCAGCTGGATGATGAGCCAGACGGCCAGGCCCACCGCCCCGGCCACGACCACAAGCCGCCATGAATAGGCGGTCGCGACGCGCAGCCCGCGCGGGATCGTCGTGCCGATCTCGGTGTCGACGGTGCGCTGGCGGAACGCGTCACGCAGCGACGCGCGAGGCTTGCCGTCGGTCTGTGCCACCCGGCCAGTCTATGGCCGCCGCCTGCGGCACACCGGCGGGATGACTAGAAGGAGCCGCCGATGCGGTGCAGCCGCTCGATCCGGTCCGGGATCGGCGGGTGTGTGGAGAAAAGGCGCGCCAGGGCGTTCGGCCGGAGCGGGTCGGCGATCCACAGGTGCGCCATCGACGTGTTGGCCTTGCGCAGCGGACGGCCCTGCTCCTGCAGCTTGGCCAGCGCCGACGCAAGCCCGTCCGGGTCCCGGGTCGTCAGCGCGCTCGTCGCGTCGGCGAGGTACTCCCGCTGGCGGGAGATGGCCGCCTGCACGATGCCGGCCAGCAGCGGCGCGATGATGGCGGCGACGATCCCGAACACCAGGAACAGGAGCTGCGCCTGCCCGCCGCCGCTGTTGTTGGAGCGGCGCCCGCCGCCGAAGAACGTCATCCGCAGCATGATGTCGGCGACGAGCCCGACCGCGACGACGAGCCCGAACACTATCATCGCGACGCGGATGTCGTAATTGCGGATGTGCCCGAGCTCGTGCGCGAGGACGCCTTCCAGCTCCCGGTCGGTCATCGTTTCGAACAGTCCGGTCGTGACGGTGATGGCGGCGTGGTCGGGGTCGCGTCCGGTCGCGAAGGCGTTGGGTGCGGCGTCCTCGACGACGAAGAGCTTCGGCATCGGTGTGCCGGTGGCTATGCACAGGTTCTCCACGAGCCGGTGATAGCGGGGGGCGGTCTGGTTCGTCACCTCGAAAGCGCCGGACAGGGCCAGCGCCTCGCGGTCCGCGCAGAAGTACTGCACGGCGGCGTAGCCGCCGGCGCCGATCAGGATGAACGCGGTGATCCACCAGTTGCCGGACGCCAGCCATCCTGCCAGCGCCCCCAGGGCGCCCAGCAGCAGCATGAATCCGATCAGGATGAACCAGGTGTTGCGCTTATTGCGCGCGATGGCCGAATACAACGCTCACGCATCAAAACTGCACGCGCGGCGGCTCGGCGATCGCCGCGCCGTCGACGACCTCGAAGAACTCCCGCTCGTGGAAGCCGAGGTTGCGCGCGAAAAGGTTGTTCGGGAACACCTTGATCTTCGTGTTCAGCTCGCGCACGCCGCCGTTGTAGAACCGACGCGAGGCCTGGATCTTGTCCTCGGTGTCGACGATGTTCTGCTGCAGCTGCAGGAAGTTCTGGCTGGCCTGCAACTGCGGGTACGCCTCGGCGACGGCGAACAGCGACTTCAGCGCCTGCTGCATGTGCCCCTCGGCGACACCGGCCGCGGCGGGGCCTCCGGCGCTCAGCGTCTCGGCGCGGGCCTGCGTGACGTTCTCGAAGACGGCCTTCTCATGCGCGGCGTAGCCCTTCACTGCCTCGATGAGATTCGGCAGCAGGTCGGCGCGGCGCTTGAGCTGCACGGTGATATCGCTCCACGCCTCGTCCACGCGCACGTTCAGCTGCACAAGGGAGTTGTACGTGGCCCACAGGTAGATCCCCACAATGAGGACCAGCGCGACCACGACAAGTACCGGGATCAACCATTCCATTGCGCGTGACTCCGTTCGATGATGAAACCATCCTAACCAGCGGGTCCGACGCCGCCGGGGATCAGGCCCGTACTCTCAGGCGTTACCCACCGAGCACGCGGGCCAGGTACGCGTTCTGGAACCGGCGGTCCGGATCGAGGCGGTCGCGCAGCGCCGTGAAGTCGTCGAACCGGGGGTATCGCGGGCGCAGCGCGTCCGCGTCCAGGGTGTGCATCTTGCCCCAGTGCGGGCGTCCGCCCTCCTGGGTCATGATCTGCTCGACGGCCTCGAAGTACTCGGTCGGGTTCTCCCGCCAGTACCGGTGCACGGCGATGTATCCGGTGGCTCGGCCGTGCGCCGTGGACAGCCACAGATCGTCGGCGGCGGCGAAGCGGATCTCGACGGGGAATGACAGCCGCCATCCGCGCTCGTCGATGAGCGCGCGCAGCGCGTCGAAAGCGCGGCGCAGATTCTCGGCGGGCAGTGCATACTCCATCTCGCGGAACCGGACGTCGCGGTTCTGCGTGAACACACGGTCGGAGCGGTCCGTGTACTCGCGGTTGCCGGTGAGGGTCACCGCGAGCCGGGAGAAGGAGGGGACGACGACCGGGAGCACGGTGCCGATGCCGCACACGGCGCGGTAGACGCCGTTGGAGAGGAGCTCCTCGTCGATCCACCGGCCCATTGCGGGCAGGGGATGCCGCGGCGCGTCTGGGGGCAGGCGCGTGTTCGTCTTGGTGAGGGCGACGTCCGTGTGCGGGAACCAGTAGAACTCGAAGTGGTCGGCCTCGGCCGCGGACCGCTCGAGCCCCTCCAGCGTCTCCGCCAGAGGGACCGGCTGGTCGACGGCGTGCAGGACGAACGCGGGCACGCACTGCAGCGTGACCTCCACGATCACGCCCAGGGCGCCCAGGCTCAGCGCGACGGCGGGCAGCAGCGCGCTGTCGTGGTCCTCGTCGACGGTGAGCAGCTCACCGTCCGCGGTCACCAGCGTCATCCCGACGACCTGGGTGGCGAGGCCCCCGAACCGTGCGCCGGTGCCGTGCGTCCCCGTGGAGATGGCGCCGGAGATCGTCTGCCGGTCGATGTCGCCGAGGTTCTGCATGGCGAGCTGGTACGGGGCCAGCAGTGCGGGTATGTGGTGCAGTCGCGTTCCGGCGCGCAGCGTCACCCGGCCGCGCTCGCGGTCCACCCCGACGACGCCGGTGAGGTCGCTCAGGTCCAGCAGAAGCCCCGGTGCCACGGCGATCCCCGAGAAGCTGTGCCCGGCACCGACGGCCTTGACCGCGAGCCCTTTGCGCGCCGCGGCCTGGACGGCGCGCCGCACCGCGTCGGTGCTGGTCGGGTATTCGACCGCCTGCGGCCGCACCCGCGCCGATCGTCCCCAGTTGCGCCATTCCCCGCCGGGTCGTGTCACAGGAACGCCTTCCCCTCACCGCGGTAGGTGGGCGCCTCGCCGATGATGCGGCCGGAGGCGACGAGGCGATACGCGTCGACGCGTTCGGCGAGCTCGCCGCTCTTCGCGTGGCGGAACCAGACCCGGTCGCCGACCCGCAGCACCCGGGCGGCCTCCCCCCGCAGCGGGGTCTGCACCTCGCCGGCGCCCTCGCGCCCGAGCAGGTGCAGGCCCGCTGGCCAGACCGGCAGCGGCTGCCGGGAGGCGACGGGCGGCCCCGACGCCACCCAGCCGCCGCCGAGCACCGTCACGATGTCGTCGGCCGGCTTGCGGACCACCTCGAGCCCGAACGCGGCGGCCGGCGCCGGGTCGAACGCGCGGTAACGGTCGAAAAGGTGGCCGGCCAGCAGCCCGCTGCCGGCGGTGATCTCGGTGACGGACTGGTCGGAGGCGGTGAACTCGAGCGATCCGGTGCCGCCGCCGTTGACGAACTCGAGCGGGGCTATCTCGCGGAGCGCGTCGACGATGCCGGCACGGCGGGTCAGCAGCTCGTCGGCGGAGCGGCGCTGCATCCAGCGGATGACGGGGTCGGACGGGCCTTCCTGGTCGGGCTGGCCCGCGATCTGCGCCTCGTACATCATCAGGCCGACGAGCCGGAAGCCCGCGCGAGCGGTGATCCGCCGGGCGAGCTCGGCGACCTCGGCGACGTCGTGCACCGGGGAGCGCCGGACGCCGACGTGCCCGAGTCCGGGGGCGCGCCACGACGCATCCGCGTCGATGCAGACGCGGATCGTCTCTCGTGCGCCGGGCGCGGCGACGGCGTCGACGAGGTCGAGCTGGTCGATCGAGTCGACCATCAGCGTGATCTGGGCGGCAGCCGCTGAGTCCGCGGCCAGGTCCGCTATCGCGGCGCGGTCCGCGGTCGGGTAGCCGACGACGACGTCGCGGTGGCCGTGCCCGGCGAGCCACAGCGCCTCGGGCAGGGTGAAGGCGAGGATGCCGCGGTATCCCGGGATCGCCAGCGTGGCATCGACGATCTCACGCACGCGCACGGACTTGCTGGCGACCCGGATCGGCACGCCGCCGGCGCGCACGACCATGTCCAGGGCGTTGTGGCGCAGCGCATCCACGTCGATCGCAGCGACGGGTCCGGACACGGCGGCGGTGGCATCCGTCATCGCCTGCCAGTACACGGCCGCGTCGCGCCAGCTCAGTGCGGCGGGTGCGGGCGCGGCCAGAAGGTCGAGACTCATCCGTGCGACTCCTTCGCGCATCGACGAATGCTCTCAGCATAGGGCCGCACTCCGCGCCGGCGATGGGGCTACAGAAAGTCGAACGAGCCGCCGAACGGGGACGTGTCGTCGGTACCCTCCCATGGGTCCAGCGCCACGGTCTCCACCAGGAACACGGCCTGCGTCCGCGCGGTGAACAGCACGCTGATCTGCCGGCTGCCGGCGACGGCGAACTCGACGAAGGCGCCGTCGGCGTGTACGGCGTCGACGATCCGGCGTTTCAGCGCGCCGACATCCTCACCCGGGGCGAGCGAGAACGTGGCGCCGTTCACCGCCACCTGAGTCTGGATCATCGTCTCCACGTCGGCGTCTCCCACGTCTTTCGCGTCTCCCGCACCTGTTTCGCGTTTCTCGTCTTTCGCGTCGGCACTCTACGTGCCGGGTGCCGGTATCGCGAGGGGGTTGCGCGCCGCCGACCGGTGAGGAACCCGTCCGATTGGCCGTTCGTGCGGCGGTCTCGCCTGGTCTCGGGCACGCGGGTGGGGTCACGTCGGTCATGCCCTCCCTGCACGGGGCGGCGCACGGGTCTAGGTTGAGCGTCGGGGCGCGGATCTAGGTCCCGTTTGACGCTGTCGGCGGGATCTGGCTGCTCGTGGACCTGTTCCTGGTCCCGTCGTTGACCCGGAATGCGAACGCTTCGGCGCAGTTTCCGCGGTGAGGTAGGTCAGTCGGCTCGCGGCAATGGTGTGTCGTGCCGTCGCCATCGGTGACCGGCGCAGCTCGTCAGTGGGGTCTGCGCCTGTCATCACCCATCGGCGGAAAGGATGGAATCGTCGTCGGCGGCACGCGACGTTCCGTCGATTTGGACTCATCGACGGATCCTGTGCGATCCACGGCACTACTGACGTCACCGGTCGGTCGCGCCCCGGCGACGATGAGAAATCGCCGACCAGTGATCGACGTCACTGTGAGGCGAATCGATCGCGTCTTGGTCCCGGGGAACCAGGAAGAGCCCGACGAGCGGTGCAGCGGTGAATCCGCGTCGTCCACGATCACTTCGGCCGTTGCGTGGACGATCACACTCCACCGCACTCTGAGGGTGCCGCCGTCGACTTCGATGGCGACGTGAGGACGTGCGGTGATCGCGTGCGCCTTCGTGTCATCGGCCGATCGGATGACGACGGTACCTTGAGCGGTCTGGATGTTCACCGGATAGATCTCGGGGTCGCCGCTCTCATTGACGAATGCCAGGCGGGCGAGAGAGGCCTCTTGCAGCAGCCGCCAGCATTCGTCTGTGTTGAGCTGCTCTACGTGCAATTCCCCTTCGAGGCCGAGCCGACTTCTCGTGCTGTCATTCGAATCCATTGTGGTCCCTCGTAGGTCGATCTCATACGCAACGAGTGCTCGCATCGACTTTGTCGATTTCACAGAAGTGCTTCGCCTCCACATCGTGCCTGAGCCTGCCGCACGACATGCGGGTCCTTAGTCCCGTCGAGGTCAGCCGCCGGCAGCTGTCCGCGGGACTTTGGACCCCATCGGTGCGACGCCATTCGGGCAACCTCTGTGCATGACCTTCCAGCCGACCGCGCCCGCCGGGAGCATCCGATGAGGGAATCTCGCCGCAGCACCAGAGTGGTGGAGAAGGCCGGGCCCTGGGGTTTCTTCTTCCTCCTGGCGTACATCGGTGCGGCGATCTACTTCATCTCGCACTCGGACGGCTCCTTCTGGGGCGTTGTCCTCGGGCTGCTCCAGGCGATCGTCTGGCCCGTGTATGTCATCTACAACACGCTCAGCCTGCTGCTGGCATGACGTCTGGCGGAGGCATCCGCGCCGGCGGGCGGCGGCGTAGGGTCGAGCCCGTGGACGGGGACCCAGAGGGCCGGCGTGGAGGGTCTCACGCCGCACGGTATCTTCAGATCGCGTCCGCGCTGCGCCGGCACGGCTTCAGCTTCGCGATCGGCCTGGTCGGCCTGGACCACGTGATTCCGTGGTGGCGCCGGACGGCGGCGAAAGTACAGCGGCAGCCGTCGGGCGCAGCCTCATCGCACTTGCGCGCCGCGCTGGAGGAGCTCGGCCCGACGTTCATCAAGCTGGGTCAGGTGCTGTCCACAAGGTCGGACCTGCTCCCGCCGGCGTTCATCACCGAACTCGCCAAACTCCAGGACGCCGCTCCCCCGGTCTCGGTCGAGGAGATCCGCGCGGTGATCCGCAGCGAACTCGGCGCGGATCCGGAGGTGGTCTTCGCCTCGTTCGAGGACAAGCCGCTGGCGTCGGCATCCATCGGTCAAGCGCACGCGGCGACGCTCGCTGACGGCACGTCGGTCGTCGTGAAGGTGCGCAAGCCCGGAGCAGTGGCGCAGGTGCACACCGATCTGGAGATCCTCCACACTCTCGCGGTACACGCGACGCGGGCGTGGGCTTTCGCGCGGGACATCGACGCGGTGGGAATGGTCGAGGAGTTCGCCCAGTCCTTGCGGGCCGAACTCGACTATCTGCAGGAGGGCCGGAACGCCGAGAGATTCGCAGACAACTTCCGAGACGACCCGACGATCGTGATGCCCCGGGTCTATTGGCCCCACACCACCCCGCGTGTCCTCACCCTCGAGAGGATGCAGGGTATGAACGTCGCCGACACCCGCGCCCTCGAACGGACAGGGGTGGACCGTGATCTTCTCGCACGGCGTGGTGCCGGCATCGTGCTCAAGATGATCTTCGAGGATCGCTTCTTCCACGCCGACCTGCATCCCGGGAACCTCTTCATCCACCCGGACGGCACGATCGCCCTGATCGATTTCGGTATGGTCGGCGTCGTCTCGGACGAGCTGCGCGGACATCTGAGCCGCCTGTTCATCGCGATCGTGCGCGGCGACGCGGCGCTTCTCACATCGGCCGTGATCGCCGTCTCGCTGACCAGCGGCATGATCGATCGGACGACCCTGCACGACGACCTGCGGGTCTTTCTCGCCCGGTACCGCCTCGGGTCGGTGCGGCAGACGCCCTTCGCCCGCATGATGACCGACCTGTTCGCCATCCTGCGGCGCAACCGCGTTCGGTGGCCCAGCGAGATGACCATGCTGTTGAAGTCGCTTCTGCTCATCGAGTCGCTTGCGATGAGGCTCGACCCCGACTTCCGACTCGGCGAGGCGCTCGAGCCCTATGCCGAGCGTCTCGCCCGGGAGCGGCTGCGGGCATCCGCGATCGCGAAGCGCATCGTGACGTCCTCGGCTGAGGTCGGCGAACTCGCTCTCGAGCTCCCGGGTATCGTCCGACGCCTGATGGACGCCGTGGACACCGCCGGCATCCAGGTGCACGTGCGAGCAGCCGAACTCGAGCCGCTCCTCGGGCGAGCCGAGCGCATCGGGAACCGACTCGTGGCCGGAATGATCGGCGCCGGCCTGATCACCGGTATCGGCGGACTGGTGGCCGCCGAGCGGCGATGGCGCTCCTGGGAGAGCGCGATGGTCGGCGCCGGGCTCACGACGATCGGTGCCTTGGGCGCGTACCTGACGTGGACGGCCCGACGTCGACGACGCGGCTGAGCCCTCGTTGACCTTCGCGCCGGCGTCGACGATCCGCATCCCCCGCGCTCGCCAGGATGAGCCGGCCCTCAGCCATGGGCGTCCGTGCGGCGCACCCATAACCGATGCACCATGAACACGAACCCGATAAGCACCGTTCCGGCGACCGCGATGACCGCGACCAGTGCGAGCAGCTCGGTCGAAAGCGGCTCGAGTTGGAAAAACCACGCGGTGAACGGGAGCCACCAGATGAGAAGACATCCCGCGGTCATGGCCGCCGCGATGAAGGACTTCAGCCATGTGATCGGCAGTGACACGAGGATGAGCACCCACAGCCCGAGGATCGCGACGAGCATCGTCGCCGCGGTGCGCGTCTGACTCATGGGCAACTGCCATGCCCCTCGTCCGATCAGCGCGAGTACCGTCATGCCGATCCCGATGACGGTGCCGGCCGGCACGGCAAGACTCAGTGTGCGGCGCAGGAACCCGGGGCGGCAGCGGCGGGCATCCGGCAGCAGCGCGAGGAAGAACGCCGGGATGCCGATCGTCAGCCCGTCCGTGATCGACAACTGCCGCGGCAGGAACGGGATCTGCACGACGAGCACTCCGAACAGCACGCCGATGACCGCCGCGTAGACCGTCTTCGTGAGGAACAGGACGGAGACCCGCTCGATGTTCGCTATGACGCGACGTCCCTCGTCCACGACGTATGGCAGGTGGGCGAAGCGGCCGTCCAGCAGCACGATCCGGGCCACGGCCTTGGTCGCCGCGGATCCGGAGTCCATCGCGATGCCGATGTCCGCCTGTTTGATGGCAAGGGCGTCGTTGATCCCGTCGCCGGTCATCGCCACGGTGTGTCCGCGGC
The DNA here is from genome assembly GCF_009649635.1 of Microbacterium sp. SYP-A9085. Lineage (GTDB taxonomy): Bacteria > Actinomycetota > Actinomycetes > Actinomycetales > Microbacteriaceae > Microbacterium. Next base: position 33,716 of record NZ_WJII01000002.1, read on the forward strand.
TCTGCAGGGCGATTACCATCGCCTTCTTCTGTTCGGGCGTCACGCGCCCGAACACGATGCGCGCGTCGACCGCATCGGCCAGCGCGGCCGGGTCGACCGGAAGCGTGCGCGCATCGCAGCCGGTGCCGTCGTCGACTCCGACCTGCCGGGCGATCGCGGCCACTGTCTCGTGGTCGTCACCCGAGATGATCTTGACCGCCACGCCCTGACGGGCGAAGTACGCGAGCGTGGATGCCGCGTCCTCGCGCACGCGCTCACGCAGCGTGAGGAGGGCCACCGGATGGAGCATCGAAGGGAGCCGTTCACCGTCGACGTGGCCGGCGGTGAGTGCGACGTCACTGTGGGCGAGCAGGAGCGTGCGGTGGCCGGTGGAGGCGAGCTCGTGCACGGCGGCTGCCAGGGTCGCCTCCCCGTCGGCTGCAGCATTCCCGCCCCACGGGACGGTGCGGTACGCAGAATCCGGGACCACGAGCCCGGGCGCGCCGAGGACCCACGTCCCGGGCAGCCCCTCGATCGTGACGGCGCTCCACTTCCGGGCCGAGGAGAACGGGATCTCGCGCCCGGCGGTACGAGTCACCGTGTCGGGGTAGGCCGTGGCGAGGCTTCGCGCGGTGGCGTTCGCGTCGGGCACCGCCCCGAACCAGGCCAGCGCGGCGCGCCAGCCGGGTGCGGAGCGCGTGTCGAGGGGATGCTCCGCGTCGAACGCGATGTCGCCGTGAGTGAGGGTCCCCGTCTTGTCAAGGCAGACCACGTCGACGCGGGCGAGGCCCTCGACGGCGGGGAGCTCTTGGACGAGCACCTTGTCGCGCGCGAGGCGGGCGGCGCCCACGGCGAACGCGATGCTCGTGAGCAGGACGAGACCGAGCGGGATCATCGCGGTGATGACGGCGATCGAGTCCACCGCCGCGATCCGCCAGCCGTCGCTGCGCAGCGCGTGCCGCCAGCCGCCGTGGATCTGCACCTGGGCGTTGGTGACGAGGAGTGCGAGCGGGCCGATCCCCCAGGCCACCCACGCGAGGATGCGGTTGACGCTGCGGCGCAGTTCGGAGTGCGCGAGCCGGAACCTCCGGGCTTCGTGGGCGAACCGGTTCGCGTATGACGCGGCGCCGACCCGCACCGTGCGGGCGATGCCGTGGCCGGCGACGACGATCGAGCCCGACAGGACCTCGTCACCGGGATCCTTGTCGACCGCGTCGGCCTCGCCGGTGAGCATGGACTCGTCCACCTCGAGTCCGGAATCCTCGATCACCACGGCATCGGCGGCCACTTGATCGCCGACGCGCAGCACGAGCAGATCATCCAGGACCACGCCCCCGGGCTCGATCTCGGCCTCCACGCCGTCGCGGCGGACCCGCGCGTGCGGCGCGTGCAGCAATGCCAGCCGATCGAGGGCGACCTTGGCTCGGACCTCTTGAAAGCAGCCCACGAGCGTGTTGAAGATCGCGGCGAATCCGAACAGCGCATCCTGCCAACGGCCGAGGACGAGAAGAGCTGCAAAGCATCCGAAGACGATCGCGTTGAAGAGCGTGAACACATTCGCACGGACGATGCTCCACCACGTGCGGCTGGTGTCGGCCGTGAACGCGTTGACGTGGCCGGCGGCCACACGGGCGGCGACCTCTGCCGCGTGCAGCCCGACGGCCCCCGTGGACGCGGCATCCACGGTCGACCGTGTTGGCGGCGGGTTCACCCGGCACGGATCTCGAGGCGATTGTCGACCTCGGCGACGTGCGGCGAGCCCCACGCGGCGCGTTCGGCCTGCCGCTTCGCCGCAAAAGAGTTCACCGTCCCGGTGAGAATGACGGTGCTTCCGACCACCTCCACCACGATCGAGTCCGCCGCCAGCTGGGCGTTGCGCGCGAGGGCCCGCTGTATGCGCCTGTCCGTGTCTGCGGCGGACGGGCGGACGCCGAGCGCGATCTGGTTGTCGACCTCGTACACGCCACGCAAGTAGTGCACGGTCTTCTCTGCGGCCTCCCGCTGAAACGCCCAATCGACATCGCCGAGCAGCCGTACGGTGTGGCCTTCGATCTCGACCTTGACAGTCGCGGGCACGTTCACGGCGCCACGAAGAGCGCGCTCGACCTCTTTGGCGATATCCGTCTCGGTGATCGGGCGGTCGGCTCGCGGATGCACCGTCATGTCGTCGAGGACCGCCCGCACTCCGCGAACGCGCAGCGCGGCTTTCACCGCCGCGACGCGTTGGCCGTAGTTCGCCAGTTCGCCGGACAATGCGACCGTGCCGTGATCAACGGCGACGCCGATGCCCGCAGCATCCACATCCGGAGTCCACTCGAGTTCTTCGCGAACCTCCGTCTGGATCCGGAGATCACGGTCGTTCTCGGCACTCATCGTCAACTCCCCACTCGGGCGCGCCCACGGCGGGCACCTTCCCGACGTCTCAACGGCTCCCGCGGCAGCCAGGCGACGACCCCGGTCAATGCGAGCACGTTGGCCAGCTGCACCGTGCCGGTGAAGAAGAAGAGCCACTGCAGCCACGAAGAACCGGCGATGAGGGCGGTCTCTGCGAAGATCCAGATGACCATTGCGAATCCGGCCACCGCGGACCACACCAGGCCGGACTCTCGCCGGCTCAGCACCAGTGCGGCCGCTACGACCTGTGTCCCGCCGACAACGACCAGGAGGATCAGCGCGGGCGCGACGAACGACCGGAATGGAGCGGACGCGAGCATGGAGGCGGGCATGCCCAGTCCGCCGGTGACGAGCAATGCGACCCCGCCCGCGATCGCGGAAGCCGCCTGGAACACGCTCACAGCGATGAGCCCCCACAGAGCGATCGAATGCAGAGCGCGGTCAGAGCGCATCGGTGGCCTGTCGGTGCCGAACGGGCGGTCGCGCGTCATGATCGCACCGGCGGATCCGCGATCGCCTTCGTCGGCGCGGCCCGACCGCCAACCAGTTCGACCGTCTGTCCGAAGTCCGCGGCCCGCGCGTTCCACCCGAGCGTCCGTTGGATGCGGATGCGGAGGCTGTCGGCCGCGTCGGGCTCTCCGTGTGTGAGGTACACCGCCCCCGGGGGTCGTTCCGCGTGCCTCATCCAGTCCACGATCTGTGCCGCGTCGGCGTGGGCGGACAGGGTGTCGAGCGTGTGCACCTCCGCCCGCACGGGTACATCCTCCCCATGGATCCGCAGCGTTCGCTCGCCTCGCTGCAGCGCCGCACCCCTGGTTCCCCCGGCTTGGTAGCCGGTGAGGACGATCGCGTTGCGGGGGTCGCCGCCGTAGGCGGCGATGTGATGGAGCACACGGCCTCCTTCCAGCATCCCGCTTGCGGAGATGATGACCGCCGGCCCACCGCGGAGGTTCAGAAGCTTCGAATCGTCGACGGTGCGCACGAGGGTCGCCAGCCGGTACATGCTGTGGAACTCGGACGCCGACACCCGGTGCTCTTCGGGGCGCCGCTGATAGATCTCGGTTCCGTCGACGGCCATGGGGCTGTTCAGGAAGACCGGCACGTCCGGGATGGACCCCTTCGAGCGTAGGCGGCTCAGGTGCAGCAGCAGAGTCTCCGCCCGGCCGATCGCGAAGGAGGGGATGATCACGACCCCGCCGCGCCCGCAGACCCGGCTGACGATCTCGGCGAGTGCCTGCGCAGCATCCTGCGTCGCATGGATGCGGTTGCCGTACGTGGACTCGCACACGAGGATGTCAGCGCCCGCGAACGTGCGCGGAGGGCGCATCAGGGGGTCGTCGACTCGCCCCAGGTCACCCGTGAAATGCAGGAGCCGGTGACCGACCGTCAGCTGGATCTGAGCCGCACCGAGGATATGCCCGGCAGGAACGAACCGAGCGGTGATGCCGCCCGCGTCGACGTCGGCGTCGAACGGGTGGCCCTGGAACCGCTCCAGCGCGTTCCACGCGTCCTCCACGGTGTACAACGGGCGCGGTTGAGAATGCCGCGAGAACCCGTGGCGCTGAGCGAACGACGCCTGTTCCTCCTGCAGGTGACCGCTGTCCGGGAGGACCAGCCGGCTCAGGTCGGCTGTGCCATCAGTGGCGTGCACGCGCCCGCGGAACCCGTCACGCACCAGAGCAGGCAGGTAGCCGGTGTGATCGAGATGGGCGTGGGTCACGAAGACCGCGTCGATCGTCTCCGGGGGAACCGGGAAGCGTGCCCAGTTCCGTTCCCGCAGGAGCTTGTATCCCTGAAAGAGGCCGCAGTCCACGAGCACCCTCGTCGTGTCGGTCTCCACCAGATAGCGCGACCCGGTGACGGTGCCGGTGGCTCCGAGGAATCGAAGACGAGCGCTCATGCCGCAATTCTGATTGACTCAGACGACGGGTCACGGGACCTTTGGCCCGCTCGGACGGCGCCGGATGCGTCAGCGTCCTCGCATGACGAACCTCCTCTGGGTCGCGCGCACGTCGGTGGCCGATCTCAGACAAAGCGGCCCGGCACCCGCAGACGCCTCCGCGGCGATCGTTCAAGGGACCATGGCGTGACGGCCCCCATCCTCACGCTGACGATGAACCCGGCGCTCGATCTGTCGACCTCGGTGCCTCGGGTCGCGCCCGAGGAGAAGCTCCGCTGTGCGCCGGCCCGCTTCGACCCCGGCGGCGGCGGGGTGAACGTCTCGCGGGCGATCCGGAGCCTGGGCGGGGACTCACGGGCGATCTACCCTCTCGGCGGCCCCACCGGCGAGGCCTTCCGGAGGCTGGCGGCGGACGAGGGCCTGACCGGTGAGGTGGTCACTATCGCGGAGAGCACTCGCGAGAACCTCGCCGTCACCGACGCGTCCACCGGCCAGCAGTTCCGGTTCGTCCTTCCGGGGCCGCAGCTGAGCGAGTCCGAATGGCGAGCATGCCTGTCCGCGGTGGTCGACAATCTGCCGCGCGGCGGCTACCTCGTCGCCAGCGGCAGCCTCCCTCCCGGAGTGCCCGAGGACTTCTACGGGGTGCTCGCCCGCACAATCGCCGGCGCCGACGTGCGCCTCGTGATCGATGCCGCCGGCCCGGCGCTCGCGCATGCGCTGGATGAGGGTGTGTTCCTGATCAAGCCGAGTCGAGACGAGTTCGCTGAGTTGATCGGCGACGGTCCCGAGATGACGGACGAACAGCGTCTGGACGGCGCGGACGGGATCATCCGGGCGGGACGCGCCGAGGTGGTCGCACTGACCATGGGCGCCGAGGGTGCGCTGCTCGTCTCGGCGGCAGGCGCCATACGTCTTCCGACACCGGCGGTTCCCGTGGCGAGCGCGGTCGGAGCGGGCGATGCGTTCCTCGCCGGGGTCGTGCTCCGCCTCGCGGAGGGCCGATCGCTTGCGGACGCGTTCCGCACCGCTGTCGCCGCCGGGAGCGCGACGGCCATGATTCCCGGGACCGGGCTCTGCCGTGTCGAGGATGTCGCGCGACTCGAGGAATCGCTGTCCGCACGGCGGTGAGGCCGCCGCCGCATCGGACCCGGTCACGTCGGCAGTGGCACGCTCCACTCGAGGCGGGTTCCGCCGCCCTGTCGCGGTTCCAGGGAGAACTCTCCGCCGCGGTTCTCCGCGCGGTGGCGGAGATTGGCAGTGCCTCCGGTCCTGGCCACCCCATCGACGACACCGTCGCCGTCGTCGTCGATCGCGACGGTGATCACCGTCTCACTCACCGTGACGTCGACGACGGCGTGCTCTGCGTGCGCGTGCCGGGCCACGTTGGCCAGCCCCTCACGGACGACGGCGATGACGTCGTCGGCGATCGAACCGGAGAGTGCGAGATCGATCGGGCCGGTGAAGGTGATCCTCGGGGCGTTCGGCAGCGCCGGTGTGAACTCGCCGATCACGTCGAGGATGCGATTCCGGGCGAGGGCGGTCCCTGTCGTCGCCGGACGACTGCGGAGCGTGAAGATCGCCGTCCGGATGTCGGCGATCGCCGCGTCGAGTTCTGCCACGTGCCTCTCCAGCCGTGACGCGAAGGCGGGGTCGATGGAGGCGAGGGCCTGCAATTCCAGACCGGTGGCGAAGAGCCGCTGGATGACGTGGTCGTGCAGGTCACGGGCAATCCGGCTGCGCTCCTCGATCACCTCAAGCTGCTGTCGATCCCTTCGCGCCCAGGCGAGGGAGATCGCGATCCCGGCCTGCGCGGCGAAATCCCCGATAGTCTCGAGCTCGGCGTGGGTGAAGGGTGCTCCCCCGCCATCCCGCGACACACACAGCGCCCCGATGGAGCGGCCGCCAGCGGTCAGGGGCACGGCCGCCGTCTGCCCGAATCCGGGCCGTCGGCCCCGTAGTCGCCGCTCGGTGCGGTCATCGGTGAAGGCGCCTGTGATCACCGCACCGGTGTCGACGGCCTTCGCAGCGAGGGCCGAGGATGCCGGGATCAGCGTGTCGTGAAGTCCTGTCGACTCCGCTCCGCGGGCGCTCGCGACACGCCAATTGTCAGCGTCGACAGGTATCACGATTGTCACGAGCTCGGTTTCGATGACTTCGGTCAGCCGGTCGGCGACCAGCCCGAGCACGTCGCCGGTGTTGGGATCCAGCAAGGCGGCGCTGATCTCGGATTGGGCTCTGCTCAGTCGTTCCCGACGGCGCGCGTCCTCGTACAGCCGCGCGTTGTCGATCGCGATGCCGGCGGCGGCGGCGAGCGACTCGATGAGCGCCTCGTCCTCGTCGGAGAACTCGCCCCCTTCGCGGTCCGTCAGATACAGAGTGCCGAATGCCTGCTCGCGTACGCGGATGGCGACGGCGAGGAACGAATCCATGGCGGGGTGGTTCTCCGGGAATCCCGCCGACCGGGGATCATCGCCGATGTGGGCGAGCCGCAGCGACTGCCCGCTCTGAAAGACGACGCCGAGCAGGCCGAGCCATTCCGGCAGGTGCCCGATCGCGGCGACCTGCTCGTCATCCATTCCCACATGGATGAAGCGCTCCAGGTCTCCTTCCTGATCTCTCACGCCGAGCGCGCCGTAGCGGGCGTGGACGAGGTGGACCGCCGTCTGCACGATCCGAGTGAGCACCTGGTCCAGGTCGAGGCGCTCGGTGATGACGCGTGTCGCCTCCAGCAGAGCGCGCAACCTGCCCTGAACGGTGAGCACGCGCTGTGCGCGGTCGACCAGTTCACGGATCGTCTTTTCGAGTTCTCCCCGCGGGATATCCGGGAATCGCAGATCAGCGTCGCCCATTCGGTCCACTTTCGACATCGATACCCGACCGGCAATCGGTGAATCCATGGTGCACCCGTCCCGTCGACGGTGGAAGCGCGTCGATCGCGGCGCCGGACGGCGCGAAAGGGCGCCGGGGACCGTGGAGCCGGCCCTGCGCGAGCACGATCGCCGGGTCCGACGGCTCCGGCGGGCATGGGTCAGATCGCCGCCCACCCGCCGTCGACGGGCAGGATCGCGCCGGACACGTCGGAGGCGTCGTCGCTGAGCAGCCAGGCGATGGCGGCGGCGATCGCATCGGGCTGCGCGACCGGGGGTACCGTGGCCTGGAAGATCGGGCCGAGTCGCTCCTGCGCGTGGGTGGATCGGAAATCCGCTTCGATGTTCGTCGCGACCGGGCCGGGAGCCACAGCGTTGCAGCGGATTCCCTTCGGCGTGTAGAAGAACGCGGTGCTCAGAGTGAACCCGTTCACCGCATGCTTGGACACCGTGTACGGAGTGCCGGCCGCGGACCCGCGCTGCCCCGCCTCAGAGCCGACGTTGACGATGGACCCCTGCCCTCGTTCGAGCATCAGGGACAGGACGGCGCGCGTCATCCTCATCATCCCCGTGAGGTTGACTCCGAGCACGCGGTCCCAGTTCTCGTCGGTGATCTCGGCCGTCGGCTCGAATCCGTCCATGATCCCCGCGACGTTCGCCAAGCCGTCGACCCGCGGGCGGGTCGCGGCCATCACCCGGTCGACGGTCAGCTGCCGGGACAGGTCACCGTCGATGGTCGCCGCGTCCGGTCCCAGTTCGGACTCGAGGTGCTGGAGCCGTTCTCGGGAGATGTCGACGCCGATCACCCGTGCGCCCTCTCGGGCAAGCCGGAGCGCCGTTGCGCGGCCGATGCCCGACCCCGCGCCGGTGACGATGATGGTGCGATCCTGGAATCGGCTCTCGGACATCACGATGCCTCTCGGATGGTCTGCTTGGTGGCACTTCCAGACAATCGCGGCCGGTCATCGGGGTCAGGGCCGAAAGTCCCGCTCCCTGCGTACCGCAGCCGGTTAGATTCGGTCGAGGGATTCCGCGCCGGGGACGCCGCGTGGCGGACACCGTGGATCGGGGTGAGATGGTCAGGATCTTCCTTGTCGACGACCACGAGGTCGTCCGTCGCGGGATTGCGGGAATCCTGGAGGCTCAACCGGATTTCCGGATCGTCGGCGAAGCCGGCACGGTTCGTGACGCTGCCGCCCGTATCGCGGCGACCGTCCCCGATCTGGCGATCCTCGACGTCCGGCTTCCCGACGGCAATGGAATCGACCTGTGCCGGCATATCCGGCAGGAGCACCCGACGGTTCGCTGTCTGATCCTCACTGCTTTCGACGACGACGCGGCGGTGATCGCCGCGGTCATGGCCGACGCGGCGGGCTATCTGCTCAAGTCGGTGCACACCGCCGATCTGGTCAATTCGGTGCGCGCCGTCGTCACCGGTCACAAGCTGCTTCATCCCTCGGCTCGGCAGCAGGCGACCCAGCTGATGCGCGCGGCACCGGCCGATGATCCCCGGTTCGGATCGTTGAGCCTCCGCGAGCGGCAGATCCTCAGTCTGATCGCGGATGCACTCACGAACCGGCAGATCGGCGAGCGTCTCGGGCTGGCGGAGAAGACGGTGAAGAACTACGTCTCGACGATGCTGAGCAAGCTCGGATTCGATCACCGCACGCAAGCCGCTGTCTTCGAGATCGAGCGCACCGGGGGCAGCGCGCACCAGCTGTGAGTGCTCAGATCACGGGACCTATGACCCTAGGTCTGTCCGGGCGTCATCCGGATCATTGGTGTCACGCCAACCCGCCTTGTCGGGATGACAACTACGCCGAGCAGTTCGTCGTAGCCGCAGCATGAGGAGCAGCATCATGGCACGCACAATCGTTCGTTTCGACCCCTTCGCCGGTCTGGACATGCTCCAGCGCGACCTCATGGACGACAGATTCTTCCGAGCACTTCGGGGCAACCGGATCCCGACGACCGACGTCTACACCGAGGACGACAAGGCCCTTGTCGTGGAGGCGCACCTTCCGAACTTCGAGGAGCAGGACGTATCGGTGGACGTCGACGAACGCACCCTCGTCATCCAAGCCGAGCGGCGCGAACGAGACGAGGACAAGAACAAGAAGTACGTCGTCAGGGAGAGCAGCACCAGCTTCTACCGCAGCATCGCCCTTCCCGAACTGGCTCAAGAGGACCAGATCACCGCGGTATTCCAGAACGGCGTCCTCAAGGTCACCGTGCCGCTCGGTCAGGCGTCCGCTCCGCGGAACATCGCGATCACCAAGGAGTGAACGCAGCGACGGAAGGCGGCATGCATGCGGCTCACCAGGATCCTCTGGGCCCACCCGATCATCGTGGTGACTGTCCTCGTTCTCGTCGGCGTGCTCGTCATGGATGGCGTCCGCCGGACCAGCGTCGCACGGTGGGCGGCAGTCATCTGGGTATCCCTGGTCGTCGCGTGGACCGTTGCGAGAATGATTCGCGACGTGCTCCGGGGACGGGTCGGCTTGGACATTCTCGCGGTGGTCGCGATGGTCGCCACGCTCGCCGTCGACGAGTACATCGCGGCTCTCATCATCGTGCTGATGCTCTCCGGCGGAGAGGCCCTCGAAGACGTCGCGGCCCATCGCGCCAAGCGAGATCTCACCGCGCTGCTGGACCGATCCCCCCGAATCGCACACGTTCTCCCCCATCCGCACGACACCACGTCGGATGTCGTCGTCGACAGCCCCGTGGAGGATGTCGCCATCGGGGACGTGATCCTCGTCCGCCCGTCCGAGGTCGTCCCGGTCGACGGCCGCCTGCTCGTCGAGGCGGCAGCGTTCGACGAGTCCTCGCTCACCGGGGAGAGCATGCCCGTCACGCGCAGAAACGGTGAGGAGGTCCTCTCCGGGTCGATCAACGGCGAGCGGGCAGTCCGGATCCGCGCGCTCCGTCGCAGTGCGGACAGCCAATTCCAGCAGATCGTCGCACTCGTGCACGCCGCCGAGAAGTCACGTGCTCCCGTCGTGCGCGTGGCGGACCGATTCGCCGTCCCCTTCACAGCCGGCTCGCTCGTGCTCGCCGCCGCCGCCTGGGCGCTGTCCGGCCAGCCGACCCGGTTCGCGGAGGTGCTCGTCCTCGCAACCCCGTGCCCTCTGCTGATCGCGGCTCCAGTCGCGTTCCTCGCCGGCCTGTCGCGGGCCGCAAAAGGCGGTGTGATCATGAAGGGCGGAGCCGTCCTCGAACAGCTCGCCCGGGTCCGTGTGGCCGCGTTCGACAAGACCGGGACACTGACGCGGGGCATCCCGACCCTTGCGGAGGTCAGACCGGAGCCCGGGTTCAGCGCTGACCACGTGCTGCGTCTGGCCGCGTCGGCCGAGCAGTACTCCTCACACGCTCTCGCTGCGGGCGTCCGCGCCGCGGCGCTCGAGCGTGGGCTCATGCTGGCCCGCTCCGAGGACGCCCGTGAGATCGCCACCAACGGCGTGACGGCCTGGATCGAGAACCACTCGGTCACCGTGGGCAAGCCGGCGTACATCGCCGCGCTGGCGTCCGGAATGCGACGGACACCGCTCGCGCCAGGACAGGCCGCGGCCTATGTGGCCGTCGACGGGCGATTCGCCGGGAGTCTCATCCTCGCCGACGCGCCTCGCCCCGAATCAAGCCAGGTGATCGCGTGGCTGCGCGAGCATGGCGTCGAACGCATCGTCATGCTCACCGGGGATGCGCGCCCCACAGCCGAGTCCATCGGGCGTGCGATCGGCATATCGGAAGTGCAGTCGGAGTTGCTGCCCGGCGAGAAGGTCCACTTCGCCTCCCAGCTGCGTCCCCGCCCCGTGATGATGGTCGGCGATGGAGTGAACGATGCCCCGGTACTGGCTGCCGCGGACGTCGGCGTCGCCATGGGGGCGAAGGGGGCTACCGCGGCCGGAGATGCGGCGGATGTCGTCATCCTCGTCGACTCGCTCCGCCCCGTGGCGGACGCGCTGGCAATCGGCCGCCACACCCTTCAGGTGGCGCTGACCGCCATCTGGATCGGAATCGGGCTCAGCATCGGTCTGATGCTCGTTGCGATGACGGGAATCATCCCCGCCGTCACGGGGGCGCTGATACAGGAGCTCGTCGACCTGGCGACCATCCTGTACGCGCTGCGGGCGCTCGGTCGCCCTGACCTCGAGCACCGACCTCTTGCGGCTCGGCCGGAAGCGCTGTTGCCGTCGACGGGAGGCGGTCGGTGTTGAGAACTCAGAACACCGCACCGCGCCCGGCTGCCGATGACATCAGCCCGGTGCGCAGGGCCGCCGGACAGGACACTGCCGGCGTCGTCTCTGCCCTGGGGACGACGTTCGAGGGGCTATCGCAGGCGGAGGCCGAGGCGCGCCGCCAACGGTTCGGCCCGAATGCGCTCCGCGAGCACCGTGCACGGCCGCTGCGCGTGCTCTGGCGGCAGGTGCGCAACCCGATTCTCATTCTCTTGTGCGCGACGGCGCTGGTGTCCGCATTCGTCGGCGAAAGCGTCGATGCGCTGACGATCGGCGTGATCCTCGCGATCAGCGTCGGGCTCGGATTCGTCAACGAGTTCCGCGCCGAGCGGTCGGCCGTCGCGCTCCATGAGCGACTGCGGCACACGGCGATCGTCCTGCGCGACCGTGCGCGAACCCGTATCGACGTCACGCAGATCGTGCCAGGGGATGTCATCGTTCTGTCGGTGGGCGCCGTCGTGCCCGCCGACCTGCGGCTGCTCGAGGTCACCGGGCTCGAATGCGACGAGGGCATCGTGACCGGTGAGTCGATCGCGGCGGTCAAGTCGACGGAGCCGGTGGACGGCGTGCCCGCCGTCGGGGATCTCACCTGCTGCGCCCTGATGGGAACGGTGGTACAGGCCGGAAGCGGGGTGGGTGTGGCCGTCGCGATCGGCACAGAGACCGAGTTCGGTCGCATCGCAGTCGGCCTGGACGCACAGGAACCGGTCACCGAGTTCCAGCGCGGTCTCGGTCAATTCTCGACCTTCCTCCTTGTCATCGCGGTCCTGCTCACATCCTCGATCTTCGTGGGCGCTCTGCTGCTGGGGCGGCCCGTGATCGACTCCTTGCTCTTCTCACTCGCCATCGCGGTCGGGATCACCCCCCAGCTCCTGCCGGCGGTCGTCAGCGCCAGCCTGGCGGCGGGGTCACGGCGGCTCGCGCTGCGTCGCGTGATCGTCAAGCGGATTGTGTGCATCGAAGACCTCGGAGATCTCGACCTTCTCGTCACCGACAAGACCGGGACGCTGACGACCGGCACCATCATCTTCGAACGGGCTGTGCCCATCGGCGAGGCGACGGACGATCGCCTGGTCCTCCTGGGGTTGCTCGCCACCGAGGTAGACCTGCAGTCTCCCTCAGCCGTCGGACTCCCACCGTTGGACGCGGCCCTGTGGAGCGCGGCCGCTCACGTGCCTGCGCCAGTCTCGGGTTATCACCGACGTGACGCCCGACCCTTCGATCACGAGAGACGAATGATCGAAACATTGGTCAGCGACCCGGATGGCATGCCGCTGGTCGTGGTGAAGGGTGCTGCGGAGTCCGTCATCCCGATGTGCGTCCCGGTCAGCGACACGGATCGGTCACGGCTGACATCGCTCTACCAGACGGGGGCGCGCGTCGTGGCGGTCGCGTCGCGCCCGGCCCCTGGGGCGACGAGCCTCGCGGACGACGAACAGGGGCTGAAGCTGGATGGATTCCTCGTCTTCTCCGACGGCGTCAAGGCAGATGCGGCCGCGTCGCTCGCTCGTCTGGCCGCGCTGGAGGTGAAGGTGAAGGTCGCCACGGGTGACAGCGCCGCCGTCGCCGTCCACGTCTGCACGGAGATCGGCATGGACGTGCAGGGCACCTTGACGGGCGACGAGATCGATGCCTTCAACGATGGCGATCTTGCCGACGCGGCGGTGCGCACCACGATCTTCGCGCGCGTCTCCCCCGAGCAGAAGGCACGCGTCATCCGCGCACTGCGGCAGAAGGGCCGGGCCGTCGGCTTCCTCGGTGATGGTGTGAACGATGCGCTGGCGCTCCATCGCGCAGATGTCGGGATCTCTGTCGATTCTGCGGTGGACGTGGCGAAAGACGCTGCGGACATGATCCTGCTCGACAAGGATCTCGGTGTGCTGGCCGACGGGGTCAGCGAGGGACGCCGGATCTTCGCAAACACCATCAAGTACGTGCTGATGGGCACGTCCAGCAACTTTGGGAACATGTTCAGCGCCTCCATCGCCTCCATGATCCTGCCGTTCCTGCCGATGCTGCCCGGGCAGATCCTCCTCAACAACCTTCTCTACGACTCCAGCCAGCTCGCGATTCCAACCGACAACGTCGATGCCGCCCAATTGCGCGCTCCCTCGCACTGGGACATCGCAGCCATCCGCCGGTTCATGCTGTTGTTCGGGCCGATCAGCTCCGTGTTCGACTTCGCCACGTTCGCCCTCATGCTGTTCGCCTTCCGCGCCGCACCATCAGAGTTCCGGTCCGGCTGGTTCATCGAATCGATCGCGACGCAGACGCTCATCGTCTTCGCCGTGCGCACGCACCGGGTTCCATTCACGCGCAGCAGACCCTCGCTCGCGCTCGCCGTGTGTGTGCTGGCCGTCGTCGCCGTGGGCGCGTGGCTTCCCTATTCGCCTCTCACGAGGCTCCTCGGCTTCACTCCTCTGCCGGCGCTGTTCTTTCTCGCCCTGGTCGCAATGGTGATCGCCTACCTCGTCCTGGTCGAAGCGGCGAAGATCCTCTACTACAGACGCCTCGAACGTACACAGGCGAAGACAAAGCGCCATCGCGCGTATCCACATCGAATTGCCCGCCGTGCCGCGCGATTCTCGGTACGTGCGCCGTGAGATGAGTCACCAAGGCGACTCTGCCAGTTCCACCCGACTCTGTCCAGCCAGACCTGGACTCGCGCGTTCTTCCCCTCGATGTGCGAGGTGAAGTCGAGAAGCGGCGAGTGCACACCGTCACCCGCCTGCAGCTCGTCGACAGCGTCCTTGCTCTCGACCGCGGATCCACCGCCGCGCGGTCGGTTCTGATCCGTCCACGCGTTCCCGTCCCAGTACGTCTCCCACTCTTCGCCGTTCGGGTACCAACCTGCAGGTGTACTCATGCGCTGATGGCAGCGCCGCCCAGAGGCCGCCTAGGCTGATCCGCATGGATGACCTGCGCGACCCGCTGACTTGCCCCGACTGTAGGACGGTGCTGGTCGACGGTCGCGGCGGGTGAGCCTGCCGGCACTGCGGCGTGCTCCTGGTGCGGGACGAGCACGTGCGGATACCGCGCGACCAGACTCTGGGCATCCGCGGCGGGCTGAGCGTCGGCTGCGGGAGCCTACACTCCTCCGCGTGGCTGAGCAGTGGCATCCGTGAGCAACGAAAGCGTCAAGGCTCGCGACACCCGCCGGCGATTCGAGCAGCCGGCGGCCGATGGGCACCCACCGGATGAACGTCCCCAATGACCCACCCGCCAGGCGGGTGCCCCGTGTCTCACGTTCCCCCAGAACGCTCGACCATGCCCCACCCTACGGCCATGTCCCCCAGATGGAGGACATGCCCTTGAGTCTTGAGCCAACCCTGAGGTTGACCGTCTTCTGGGAGGCACCCGCTGGCGCTGACCCTGCACGACCTGCGCCACACCGCGGCGATGACGCTCGATGTCTACGCGGACCTCTTCGACGACGACCTGAACGTCGTCGCCGAGGCTCTCGACACGGCCCGCGCGACCGCGCTCGCGCGAGATGTGGGCAGGACGTGGGCAAACCCTCGAACCTGAGAGCCCCGAAGCGCCCGCGATCCCAGGCGGGAGTAGCACTCGCGCGATGTGCCCCCACTGGGACTCGAACCCAGACTGAAGCGATTTTAAGTCGCCTGCCTCTGCCGTTGGGCTATGGGGGCCCGTGCAGCGGCCAGCCTAGCCGGGAACACGGAACGCCCGCGCACGAGCGGTGCGCGGGCGTTCCGGGACCGGGTCAGGCCGAGGCGGATGCCTTCTTGGCCGCGGGCTTCTTGGAGACCGGCTTGCGGGCGGTCTTCTGCTCCACCTCGCCGGCGCGCGTCTCGACCGGCTTGGGCGCGGCATCCTTCGCCGCGGCGGCGGCCGGCGCCGATCCGCCCTTGGCGGGAGCGGCCTCGGCGGGCTGCGGAGGACGCGGGCGCGCGGCGAACTGCTCGAACGCGGCACGCGGCGCCTGCACGGCCTCCAGGCTCACGATGTCACGGCCGAGCCACACGTTGTTCCACCAGCCCCACAGCACACGCCACTTGCGCTCCCATGACGGCATCGCCAGGCCGTGGTAGCCGCGGTGCGCGAGCCACGCCACGAAGCCCGTCATCGCGAAGTTCCCGGACTGGAACACGCCGTTGTACAGGCCTAGGCCCGCCACGGCGCCGATGTTCTTGTGGAAGTACTCCTGCGGCAGCTCACCGCGCATGACGGCGACAAGGTTCTTCGCGAGCAGCTTCGCCTGGCGCACGGCGTGCTGCGCGTTGGGCACGCAGTAGCCTCCGACGCCGCCGCCGGACAGGTCCGGCACCGCGGCCACGTCACCGGCGGTCCAGGCGCCGTCGACAGCCTCGTCCGCGGTCCCGACGCGCAGGTCGGCGCGGGCACGGATGCGGCCGCGCTCCTCGACGGGAAGGTCGCCGCCGCGCACGACCGTCGGGTTGGCCATCACGCCGGCGGTCCACACGATGAGGTCGGACGCTATCGTGTCGCCCGTGGACAGCTCGACGTTGCCGCCCACGGCGCTGGTCACCTGCGTGTCCAGGTGCACGTACGCGCCGCGCTGGGCGAGGTCCCTGAGAACCCACTCGCTGGTCTTCAGCGACACCTCGGGCATGATGCGCCCCATCGCCTCGATGAGGTGGAAGTGCGTGTCGTCGAACGTCAGCTGCGGGTAGTCCTTCAGGAGCGCCGAGGCGAGCGAGCGAAGCTCCGCGAACGCCTCGATGCCGGCGAACCCGCCGCCCACGACGACCACGGTCAGCAGCCGGTCGCGCTCCGGTCCGAACGGCATCGCCGCGGCCCGGTCGAAGTTCGTCATCAGCCGGTCGCGGACGGCGACGGCCTCCTCGATCGTCTTCAGCCCGATCGCGTTGTCGGCGATCCCCGGGATCGGGAACGTGCGAGACACCGCGCCGGCGGTCACCACGATCTGGTCGTAGGGATGCTGCCAGGTCTGCCCGTCGGGACCGGTGATCGTCGCGCTCTTGTGCGCGTGGTCGATGCCGGTCACCTTCGCGGTGATCACCGTGGTCCGCTTCAGGTGCCGGCGGTGGGCCACCACCGCGTGGCGCGGCTCGATCGACCCGGCGGCGACCTCGGGCAGGAACGGCTGGTAGGTCATGTACGGCAGCGGGTCGACCATCGTGACCTCCGCCTCTCCCTTTCGCAACCGCTTCTCAAGCTTCCAGGCGGTGTAGAAGCCGGCGTACCCACCACCGACGATGAGGATCTTGGGCGCAGCGGTGACAGCGGTGTTCACGGTGTGGAGAACTCCTAGGGATGTTGACGGCGGGGCGTGCGAGTGGCGCGCGCCGAACGGATGCGTCGGGCAGCAGCGGTGACGCCGAGCCCTACCAGTATAGCGGGCAGTGTGACGGCCAAGAGCGGGAGCGTCCCGTACAGCAGCCGCTCCCGATCCGGCAGCACGACGGACACCGGCGGGGTGACGGCATCCGCCCTCGGCAGCGGCGGCACCTGCACGGCGTTCTCGGTGGGCGTGGGCTGAGGACCCGCCGGCGCCCGGCGGTACAGCCGGACCCACTCCCTCAGGTCCCCCATCGGATTCGCCGCCACCCGGGGCACGTCGGCCGAGACGGCGGCGGCGGCATCCACGATCCCGTATCCGTACAGGGGGCTCGGCACCTGTGTGACACCGGGCGCCGGGTCGGCGGTCTTGATGATGCGCTCGATGACGTCGGCGGCGTCCAGCCCCGGGTGGGCCGCGCGCACGAGCGCGACGATCCCCGACACGATCGGCGCCGCGCCGCTCGTGCCCTTCCACACGTACACCTCGCCGTCCGGGGAGATGCCCAGGAGGTCCTCACTGGGCGCGGACACCCCTATCGTGATGCCCTGGGTGGATGCCTCGATGCTGGCGCGTCCCTGCGGGTCGACGCCCGCCACAGTCAGCACGCCCGGGATCGTGGCCGGCGCGCCCACCTTCGACGTGCCGCTGCCGCGGTTGCCCGCCGCGACGACCACGACCACGTCGTGGTCGAACGCGTACAGGAATGCGTCGTCCCAGCTGGTGTCCCAGTCCAGGGTGTTCGTCGTGAACGACAGATTTATCACGTCCGCGCCGTTGTCGACAGCCCAGCGCATGGCCTTCGCGACCTGCTCGCTGAACGGGATCTGGGATGCCGTGCCGAACCCGACCGAGATCGACAGCACGTCGGCCTTCGGCGCCACCCCGATCATCGCGTCGTCGTCGCCGTTGTCGCGCGCCGCGGCGAGGGATGCCACCCAGCTGCCGTGGTTGGCGTCCACGGCCCCCACCGGCGTGCGCCCGTCGGGGGTCCCCGCGCCGGACACGTCGGTGCCGCCGACGACGGCGGGATCCAACTGCGGCGTTCGTCCCACGCCGGTGTCGATGACCGCTATCCGCACGCCCTCGCCCCGCGTGACCGTCCACGCCTGGTCAATGTGCAGATCCTGCAGCCAGTACTCGTGCGCTCGCATCGTCTGCGGCGTCGGCTCCGGCACCGGCTCGATCGCCGGCGCGAAGGCCGCGCCCGTGCAGGCCAGGAGCGCGAACGCGCCGGCCACCGCCGCCGTCAGCACGCGCCGCGTGCCGCGGCTCATGCCGCGACCCCCGCCGGCCCGGGGTCCGCGCACGCGCAGCGCCGTGGCGACCAGTCCGCGCGTGCCAGCGCGGCATCCCCCACCGGGTTGACGCCCGGGCCCGCCGCCAGCGCGTGGCCGGCGAGGGCGTGCAGGCACTTGACGCGGGTGGGCATGCCGCCGGCGGAGACCCCGTCGATCTCCGGCACATCGCCGTACAGAGCCCGATCGGCGAGATACGCCTCGTGCGCGCGCCGGTACCCCTCCTGCAGCTGCTCGTCGGCGGCCAGCTCGTCCTGCAGCTCGCGCATGACGTGCTCGGCCTCCAGCCGTGACATCGCCGCGGTGGCGGCCGGATGCGTCAGGTAGTAGAACGTGGGGAACGGCGTGCCGTCGGGCAGCCGGGGCGCGGTCGCGACGACCGTCGGGTTGCCGCACACGCACCGGGCGGCCACGCCCACGACGCCGCGCGCGTCGCGACCGAGCTGTACGTGCAGCATGGCGAGGTCGGCCTCGGTCACGGGATCGAACGGCGGGGTCACGCGGTAAAGGCTAACCCGGGCCGCTGGGACGGCGCTGGATCAGGGCGTCGTGGGGGTGTCCGGCGCGGCCACCCGCGCGAGTCCCGCGTTCGCCACCGAGCGCACGAGCTGCGACATCCAGTCCGTGTGCGTCGCCTGCAGCGTGTCGCTCACGGGTGCGCGTTCGCGGGGCACGTCCGCGTCGGGGAGATCGTCGTCGACGAGGTAGACCACTTCGCCGGGGCGGAAGAAGTACAGCCGCTCCCGCGCCTGCGCGGTGATGTACGCCGGATCCTTCCAGCGCTCCCGCTGCCGCTGCAGCTCGGCGACCTGGTCCTTCGTGAGCTGCACGGAATGCTGCAGGGCCGTGATCTGCTGGCGCTGGTCGAGGTACGTGCCGATCGTCGGCACGAGCACGAACACCGCGAGCACCACAAGGCCCAGCATGATCACGGTGAAGCCGGAGATCCGGGAGCCGGCTAGCCACGCGCGGACATCGACCGCCCGCGCGCCGGGACGGGAGGGGGGAGTCGGTTTTCTCGCCACGACTCCCCCTCTCCGTAACGTCGTCAGCCCTTGTAGCGCGGGAAGGCCGCGCGGCCGATGAACTCCGCCGCGTCGCCCAGCTCCTCCTCGATGCGCAGAAGCTGATTGTATTTCGCCACGCGCTCGCTGCGCGCGGGCGCGCCGCTCTTGATCTGACCCGAGTTCACGGCGACCACGAGGTCCGCGATAGTGGTGTCCTCGGTCTCCCCGGAGCGGTGCGAGAACATCGTCGTGTAGCCGGAGCGGTGCGCGAGCTCCACGGCATCCAGGGTCTCGCTCAGCGTGCCGATCTGGTTCACCTTCACCAGCAGCGAGTTCGCGATGCCCCGGTCGATGCCCTTGGCCAGGCGCGCGGGGTTCGTCACGAACAGGTCGTCGCCCACGAGCTGGGTCTTCGCGCCGAGCCGGTCGGTCAGCAGCTTCCAGTTCTCCCAGTCGTCCTCGGCGAGGGCGTCCTCGATAGTGACGATCGGGTAGGCGTCGACGAGGCCGGCGTAGTAGTCGATAAGCTCGGGGCCGCTCCAGCCCTTCTTGTCGAGCGTGTACACGCCGTCGGCGAAGAACTCGGTGGCCGCGGCATCCAGCCCCAGGGCGATGTCGGTGCCGGGCGTGAACCCGGCCTTCTCGATGGCCTTCACGAGGAAGTCGAGGCCTTCGCGGTTGCTGGGCAGGTCGGGCGCGAAGCCGCCCTCGTCGCCGAGTCCGGTCGCGAAGCCGGCGGCCTTCAGCTCGCCCTTCAGGACGTGGTAGGTCTCTGCACCCCACCGCAGCGCCTCGGCGAAGCTCTCCGCACCGATCGGGGCGAGGAAGAACTCCTGCATGTCGATGCCGTTGTCGGCGTGCTCGCCGCCGTTGATAACGTTGAACAGCGGCACCGGCAGGATGTGCGCGTTGGGGCCGCCGAGGTAGCGGAACAGCGGCAGCTCGGCACTGTCGGCGGCGGCCTTCGCGACGGCGAGGCTCACGCCCAGGATCGCGTTCGCGCCCGCGCGGGACTTGTTCTCGGTGCCGTCGGTGTCGATGAGGATGGCGTCCACGAGCCGCTGCTCGGCGGCGTCCACGCCCTCGACGGCCGGCCCGAGCTCGTCGACGACGGCCGCGACGGCCTTCAGGACGCCCTTGCCGCCGTACCGGCTCTTGTCGCCGTCGCGCAGCTCGTAGGCCTCGAACGCGCCGGTGGATGCGCCGGACGGGACGGCCGCGCGCTGGACGACGCCGTCATCGAGCAGCACCTCGACCTCGACGGTCGGGTTGCCGCGCGAATCCAGGATCTCGCGCGCGTTCACAGCCTCGATAAGTGCCACGGGGACTCCTTGCATGGTGCGTGTGTGGGCAGGTCGGAGCGTCGTCGGTCCGCGCACGAGTCTACTCAGCGCCCGCGCGCGCCTTGGGCCGGATGGCGGACGTCGTCCCGTGCATCGGTTCGAGTGTCGCACCCCCTCCCTACAGTGAAGATATGGACTTCTCATCGATGGATCCCGGCGCCGACTGGTTCGGTCCGCCCATCGACGCCGCCGACCTGGAGTGGGCACTGGCGGGCGCCGACGACGAAGAACCGGCCTGGGGCTTCGACATCTTCACGTCGGGGGCCGCGCACGACGTGGCGGTGGACGACGTCGACGAGCTCACGCGCGAGCTGCGGCGGCTGACGGCGCGGCAGTACGCGCTGTTCGCGCAGGTGCTCGCCGATGCCGCGTCGTGCCCGGATCCGTGGTGCGGCCCGGACCCGACGCTGGATCCGGCGTGGACGAACCCGCGGGATCTGACCGTGGCGCAGGCGCGCGCGGAGCGGACGGAGATGGCGCAGCGGGCGGCGGTGTGCGACCTCGCCGTGCGCGTCCATCTGTCCGAGGTGATGATCCGCGCCCGCGCGGACGATGCGCAGACGCTGCGGGAGCGGTGCCCCGCGGTGTGGGACGCGTTCCTGCGGGGGACGATGGACGAGCGCAACGCCGACACCGCCGCCGGGTGTGCACGCTCCCTGCCCGCGGACGCCCCGGAAGCGTGGGCGATGTTCGACACGGCCGCCGCGGCGGCGGCATCCCTCCTGTCACCGGGGAAGTTCCGTACGTTCGCGCGGTCGCTCCGCGAGCGCGTACATCCGGAGTCGATCGAGGATCGGCACCGGCGCGCGCGAGGGGATCGCAGCGTGTGGCTGTCCCCGGAGTTCGACGGGATGGCGACGTGGAGCGTCTACGGGCCCGCCGCCGACCTGCACGCCGTGCACGTGCGGGTGGATGAGGCCGCGCGGCACCTGCGGACGCAGGAGGGGGAGGCGCGCACGCTCGCGCAGCTGCGGGCGGATGTCGCCATCGACCTGCTGCAGAACGCGGCCGGCCCGGCGGGCTCCGGGAAGCCGGCGGTCGCGGTCACGATCCCGGTGCTGACGCTGCTCGGGCATGGCGACGAGCCGGCGATCCTGGACGGGTACGGCCCGATCGACCGGGACACCGCGGCGCGCCTCGCCGGGGATGCGACATCCTGGGTGCGGGTCCTCACTCATCCGGTGACCGGGACGGTCCTGGACCTGGACCGGAAGACGTACCGGGTGCCGAAGGCGCTGCGCCGGTGGCTGGGCGTGCGCGATCCGGTGTGCACGTTCCCCGGGTGCGGGCGGCTTGTGCGCGACTGCGACATCGACCACCGGCGGGAATGGCAGCACGGCGGCGCGACGTCGGCCGGCAACACGGGTCCGCTGTGCGAGCCGCACCACAGGGTGAAGACCGAGAGCCGCTGGGACATCCAGATGGATGCCGCCAGCGGCGCCGCCCGATGGGTCTCCCCCACCGGCATCGCCGCCGACGCCGACCCGCCGCCGTGGTGAGCGGGCGAGACGGCGTGGATCTCACGCCATCCCGGCGCGCACCCTCTCGACGACCGCGGTGATGCGGCGTTCGCGGGTCGCCGGCTGCCTGGCCTCGACGACGGAGCGGGCATGCTCCTTGCGGTGCGTGAACGCGAGTGCGTCGAACGCGGCGCGCACGGCGGGATCGGCATCCAGAGCGGCGGCGAGGTCGTCCGGCACCTCGACGACGCGATCCGCCGTGTCGAGCTCTATCACGGCGTCCACGGCGTCGCCGATCTCCACCCCGAGTTCGGCTCGCGCGGCCTTCGAGATGCCGATGAGGTTCCGCCCGCCCATCACGGCCAGCCGCAGCCGCGCGGTCCGGCCGCCGATCGTGACGCGCACCGCCGGACGCCGGCCGCCGCCGAGGTCGGCCACCTGCGCGTCCGTCAGCTCGATGGCGGTCGCCGGCCCCACCGGCTCGAGTACCGTGCTCACCTGCAGCGTCATGGTGCGATCCTCCCGGAACGGCGATCGGATGTCACGCGTCGGCGTGCGCCACCGCACGAGATGCGGCAGGCTGGCGATCATGCGCATGACCCCGCGCCGACTCGCCATCGGCATGAGCCTGTGGGCTCCGAACCTGTTCAGCGGCATCCGGGTGAGACGGATCGCCGAGGACTGGACGAGTGCCACCGTCGAGCTGCATGTGAACGTGATCACCCGCAATTACGTCAAGACGGCGTTCGGCGGCGCCATGTCGGCGATGACGGACCCGTACTTCTTCATGCTCGTGATGCATCAGCTCGGCCGCGACCACGTGGTGTGGGACACGCGGGGCGAGATCGAGTTCGTCAAGCCCGGCCGCGGCGTGCTCACCGCCCATTTCAAGGTGCCGCGCGAGAAAGCGCAGGAGCTGCGTGACCGCGCCGCCGGTGGGGTAAAGGTGCTGGAATGGTTCACCACCGAGATTGTCGACCGTGAGGGCGACGTCGTCGCCCGGGTGCGGCGCGAGGTGTACGTGCGCGAGAAGAAGCGCGTCAGGGCTCCGGCGGCATCTTGACCCTGTAGCCGCCCCGGACCCTACCGCCGCACGGCGCCGAGGCGCTACCGTCGGACCGAGCAGAGGGGCCGCCATGACCGCACGGTTCGTGTACTGGATGAACGTCTCGCTCGATCTGCGCATCGAGCGAGAGCACGACGAGCAGGGCGGCGGCGACTGGATGCGCATCGGCGAATCGCTGCACCGCGAATTCAACGCCCGCGCGAGCCGTATGACGCAGATGGTGCAGGGCCGGATCGTCTACGACACCATGGCGTCGTTCTGGCCGGCCGCTCGTGACGACACCGACCTGGACGATGTCATGCGCGAGTATGGCGCCATCTGGACCGCCATGCCGAAGGTGCTCGTCTCGCGCACCCGAACGCACGCCGAGTACAACACCCGGGTCATCGGCGGACCCGACGCCATCGATCAACTCGCGGCGCTGCGCGCGTCTGCCGACGGCGACATCGGCGTCGGCGGGGCGACTCTGGCCACCGCCCTCCTGGAGGCGCACCTGCTGGACGAACTGCTGCTGTTCAGCCATCCCGTGGTCCTGGGCGCGGGACGCCCGCTGTTCGACCGTCTCCAGCAGCCCCTGCAACTGGATCTTCTCGAGGAGCAGTCGTTCGCGGGCGGAGTGGTGATGCACCGCTACGCGGTCCGCGGCGCGCGCTGATCGCGGTCAGCCCAGCGGCCGGCGCTCGATCCCGTCCTGCCCTGCCGCCACGAGCGCGAACGCCGTGTACCCGTCGGCCGCGGCCCGCTCCAGCAGCGCCTTGAGGTTCTTCGTCCGGGTCTCCAGCCGTACCCGCGCCCCGTCGGCGACGAGCCGCGCCTTGTGCGCGGCAAGCTCCGCCATCGGCACGTCGCGATCGTGCACGAGCACGACGGCGTCGGCCGCGGCATCCTCGTCCTGCGTGACGAGGTCGACGATGCGCTCGAAGCCGATCGAGAATCCCACGGCGGGCACGTCCTGGCCGAGGAACCGGCCGATCATCCCGTCGTAGCGGCCTCCGCCGCCCAGCGAATACGCCACGCTCGGATGCGCGAGCTCCAGGATGGTGCCGGTGTAGTACCCCATCCCCCGCACGAGGAACGGATCGAACACGAGCGCGTCGCCGGACCCGGATCGCGCGGCCGCGACCGCCGCGCCGATGCCGACCAGGTGCGCCACGACGTCGTCGGGTGCGCCCGTCGGCAGCGCCGCGCGAATCTGCTCCTCGCCGTACGGTCGCTGCTCGAGCGTCTGCGGGCGACGCAGGAACGCCTCCACCGCATCGACGGCGGCGGGCTGCGCGCCGCGCTCGCGCAGTTCGGCGGCCACGCCGTCGGCGCCGATCTTGTCGAGCTTGTCGATGGTGATGAGCACGCCCGCACGCTCGTCCGCGGCGAACCCGAAGTGCCCCAGCATCCAGTCCAGCAGGCGCCGGTCGTTGATCCGGATGCGGCCGCCGGCAAGGCCCAGGGCGTCCAGCGTGTCGAGCGTCGCTATCGCCAGCTCCGCCTCGGCACGTGCCGTCGCGTCGCCGATGATGTCGATGTCGCACTGCACGAACTGGCGGTAGCGCCCCTTCTGCGGCCGTTCGGCGCGCCACACCGGTGCTATCTGGATCGCCCGGAACACGCCGGGCAGCTCGCCGCGGTGGGTCGCGTAGAAGCGGGACAGCGGCACCGTGAGGTCGTAGCGCAACCCGAGATCGGTCAGCGCCGCCGGGTCGTCGGCAGCGTTGCGGATATCGTCCGCGTCCAGGCCTCGGCGCAGGATGTTGTACGCCAGCTTCTCGTTGTCGCCGCCCATCCCGGCGTGCAGCCGCCCGTACTCCTCCATCACCGGCGTCTCGATCTCGTCGAATCCGTGCGCGCGGTAGCGGTCGCGGATGACGGCGAGCACCCGTTCGCGGCGGGTCTTGTCGGCGGGGAGGAAGTCGCGCATGCCGCGCGGCGGATTCACGGAGGGCACCCCCCTATCTTGGCAGGTCGCCCTCCGGCTCCCCTGCGGCGGTCTCCGCCGCCCGCACGTCCCGCGCCAGCCGGCGCAGCCGCTCCCGCAGCGCGCGCTCGGCATCCCATCCGCGAGCACGGGCCTGGGCGACCAACGCCAGGAGCGCGTCGCCGAGCGCAGCCTCGGTCTCCGGCGGCGCCGCCGCGGCCGCGGCATCCTCGACCATCCCGGACGCGCGTCCCAGCAGCTTCTGCGCGAGCGCGAGCGCCGGCATCCGTTCGCTGACCCCGTCCAGCACCGACCGGCGCTCGTGCTTCTCGGCGGCCTTCGCCGCGTTCCACAGCACGAGCACCTCGTCCGGCGTGCGGGCCACCGCGTCGCCGAACACGTGCGGGTGTCGCCGGATCATCTTCTCGGCCAGCCCTGCCGCGACATCCTCGATGCCGAACGGCTCGTCCCCGTCGCGCGACGCTATCTCGGCATGGAACAGCACCTGCCACAACAGGTCGCCGAGCTCCTCGCGCAGCTCGGCCCGCGATCCGGCCTCCACGGCGTCGATGAGCTCCGCGCTCTCCTCGACCAGGTACGGGATGAGGTCGCGGTGCGTGATCTGCTGCGTCCACACGCAGCGGTCCCGCACGGCGTGCATCACCTCGACGGCGCGCCGCAGGGGGTCGGATGCCGCCGGCCCGGCCGCCGGCCGCGCTGCGTCGTCGTCGCTCATGCGGTCTCCTCCTGCGCGCGGATCCGATGCGCGCGTGCACGCCACGATACGACGATCCCGGCCGCGACCAGCGACACCGTGGATCCGGCCAGCACGCCCAGGACCGCCTGATCGCCGAGCATCGGATCCCCCGCGAACGCGAGATCGGCCAGCAGCAGCGACACCGTGAACCCGATGCCGCCCAGCACCCCCGCGGCAACGAGGTCCGCGAACGCCAAGCGCACCGCCGCCGGTACGCGCAGCACGCGCTGGGCGAGCCACCCGATGCCGGCGATGCCGACGAGTTTGCCGACCGGCAGTGCGACAAGGATCGCCCAGAACACCGGGGACAGCCCGCCGGCCCCGACGTCCGGGATCGCTACGAGCGCGGCCGACAGCGCGAACAGCGGCAGGAACGCGCCGTTCACCCACGGCTCGAGCACGTACCGCGCCCGCATCCCCGGATGCTGCCCGATGGCGAGCCCGAGCATGACGCCGGCGATGGTGGCGTGCACCCCGGAGGCCAGCACGAGCGCCCACACCGCGAGAGCCAGCACGATCATGGCGGCCATGATCGGGCGCGTGCGCCGGCCGCCGAGCGCCCGGCTGAGCGCCCCGAAGACGATCACGAGCACGACGGCGGCCGCGAGCGGCAGAAGCTCCACGTCGTGCGCGAACAGCACGGCGATGAACACTATCCCGACGATGTCGTCGAGGATCGCCAGCGCGAGCAGGAAGATTCGCACGCCCGACGGCATCCCGCGCCCGAACACCGCGAGCACCCCGAGCGCGAAAGCTATGTCGGTCGCGGTGGGCACCGGCCATCCCGCAGCCAGCCCCGCGGGCGCCGCGAGGGCCAGGTAGACGACGATCGGCACCGCGACGCCGCCGCCGGCCGCCAGCGCCGGCAGCACGGCGCGGCGCGCGGAGCGCAGCTCGCCGGCCGTCAGCTCGACCTGCAGCTCGACGGCCACGCTGAAGAAGAACACGGCGAGAAGTCCGTCGGCGATCCACGAGCCCACCGGCAGCGCGAACGGCGTGCCGGCGATCCCGAGGTGCGCGTCCTGCACCGCGAACGCGACCGGCGCGGCGGGCGTGTTGGCGAGCAGGATCCCGGCCCCGGCGGCCGCCAGCAGCAGCACCGCGGGAAAGCGCGGACCGCGCAGCAGGCGCACGAACGAACGGAGGGGCGTGATCGGACGGATCGAGGTCATGGTGCTCCCAGTCACCCCGCCGCACGCGCGACGGGCGCCGACCAGGCTTCCCGGCACACCACGGTCCATCGTATCCGCCGCGGGTCGCGCCGCCGATGTCGCAGGCCCGGGTTACCGTCGTGCCATGACGACGAGGGATGCCGCAGCCGAGAAGATCGCCGCGCCGGAGACGTGCCCGGTGTGCGCGTCGGCGGACGTGCGGGCCATCGAGCTGGCGTGGTTCGCGATCGAGCTGGAACGCGCCGCCGAGGTGCGTGAGGCGGACGTGGAGTTCGCGTGCCGGGACTGCGGGTCGCGCTGGCGGTGAGGCTCAGTCCAGGCGCCGGTCGTCGGCGTGCCGTGACAGGCTGCGCCCGTACCGCTCGGTGAGCTGGACCATCAGGTCCGGTGTCTCGCGGTCCAGCCCGAACACGTAGCCGGGGAAGTCCAACTCCTGCTGCGCGGCCCAGATGCGCTCGTGCTCGGCCGCCGACAGGATCTGCACCGGGTCCCCCACGGCCACCCACCCGATCGGCACCACGGTGCGCTCCGGCAGCCGGGTGCGCAGGTGCACCACCGCGTTTATCTGCACTTCGCAGCGCGCCTCGATGTGCGCGCCGTTGAAGATGCGCGTTCCGGTGGCGAGGAACACCTCGTCTCCGATCGTGGCCCCGGACACGCTCGCCATGGGCCCCACGAGGGTGTGGTCGCCGATGTGCACGGGGTTGGCGGCGCTGGCGCGGATCAGCGCGTTCTCCATCACGATGACGCTGGCGCCGAGCGTGATGGGGCCGCCTTCGGACGTGATCACGGCTCCGTGCAGCACCTGGCAGTCCGGTCCGATGGTGACGTCGCCGCTGATCACGGCGGTCGGGGCTATCACTGCGGACGGGTCGATCCGCGCCGACGCGGACAGGTGATCGAACAGCATGAGCGCTCCCTTTGTTACAGCCACCGGCTGAGTGTCAGCGTAGCGTCGGTAGAGTGGGACGGATCGCGCGTGCGCGCGATCCTTTCGTATCCGGCCAGAAAGCCCTTCCCCGTGACCACGATCCTCACTGCGCTGCCGTCCTCCGTTCGCTCCGTCTACGACGATGTCGTGGCCCGCAACCCGCACGAGCCGGAGTTCCTGCAGGCGGTGCACGAGGTCCTGGATTCGATCGGGCCGGTCCTGGACGAGCACCCGGAGTTCGTGGACGCCGGCATCCTCGAGCGGCTCGTCGAGCCGGAGCGGCAGATAATGTTCCGGGTGCCGTGGGTCGACGACGACGGCCTGCTGCGCGTGAACCGCGGTTACCGGATCCAGTTCAACTCCGCGCTCGGGCCGTACAAGGGCGGGCTGCGCTTCCACCCGTCGGTGAACCTGTCGATCATCAAGTTCCTCGGGTTCGAGCAGACCTTCAAGAACGCCCTCACCGGTCAGGGCATCGGCGGCGGCAAGGGCGGCAGCGACTTCGACCCGCACGGCCGCAGCGATGCCGAGGTGATGCGGTTCTGTCAGTCGTTCATGTCCGAGCTGTACCGCCACATCGGCGAGCACACGGATGTCCCCGCCGGCGACATCGGCGTCGGCGGGCGTGAGATCGGCTACCTGTTCGGCATGTACCGCCGGATCACGAACCGGCACGAGTCCGGTGTGCTCACCGGAAAGGGCATCGGCTGGGGCGGCGCGGAGGTGCGCACCGAGGCGACCGGGTACGGCGCGGTGTTCTTCGTCCAGGAGATGCTCGCGGTGCACGGCGACACTCTCGAGGGCAAGCGCGTGGGCGTCTCCGGCTCCGGCAACGTCGCGATCTACGCCATCGACAAGGCGCGCCAGCTGGGCGGACTGCCGGTGACGGCATCCGACTCGTCCGGGTATGTCATCGACGACGCCGGCATCGACGTCGACCTGCTGCGCCAGCTCAAGGAGGTCGAGCGCGTCCGCATCTCGGAGTACGCCGTCCGCCGCCCCCGCGCCCGCTTCATCCCCGGCGCGCAGCCGTGGGAGGTGCCGATGGATGTCGCCATCCCGTCGGCGACGCAGAACGAGATCGACGAGCACGCCGCGCGCGCACTCGTCGAGGGCGGCGTGCGGGCGGTGGCCGAGGGCGCGAACATGCCCTCCACCCCCGAGGCCGTGGAGGTGTTCCAGTCCGCGGGTGTGCTGTTCGGGCCCGGCAAGGCCGTGAACGCCGGCGGCGTCGCGACGTCGGCCCTGGAGATGACGCAGAATGCCGGGCGCGAGAGGTGGAGCTTCGCCGACAGTGAGCACCGGCTGCGCGCCATCATGCGCGACGTGCACGCGGCGTCGTTCACCGCCGCGCGCCGGTACGGGCATGAGGGCGATTACGTCGTCGGCGCGAACTGCGCGGGCTTCGAGCGCGTCGCGAAGGCGATGCTCGCCCAGGGCGTCATCTGAGCGCTCAGGCGCGGTGCGCGGACAGGCTGCGCGCGATTGCGAGGATCTCCCGCGGTGACGCCGTCGGCATGTACGCACGCAGTATCGCGCGCGCGATAGCAGGCAGGCCCGCCGCGTCCTCGTACGACAGGTAGATCGTCTCGAGCTCGGGGTGGAACTTCTTCTTGAACTCGAACAGCGAGCGGAAGCCGTAGACCGGCTCAAGCACGTCAGCCAGCCACGCCAGCATCCGGTTCAGCAGGAATGAGCGCGGAGGCAGGCGTCCCTCGGGCGCGGGGCGGGTGACCAGCGGAGCGCCGGACAGGCTCATCACGGAGATTCCGGCGTCGCGCATCCGCATCGCCGCCGACGCGATCAGGTAGACCATGATCTCGGGCATCGCGTCGTCGCTGCGGCGCATGAAGTCCAGCGTCCATCCGGTCACCACCCCGTCTCGCCACGACGGGAGCCAGCTGGTCACCGCTTGCAGGTCGCCGTCGGCGCCGATCGCCAGCAGCAGCCTGACGTCCGGGTCGCGCAGTTCCGTGAGACCACCGAGCGTGAACCCCAGCTCCGGCAGTGCCTTCTCCGCCACCCAGTGCTCGCTGAGCACCTCGATCTGCGCGGCCAGCGATGCGGGCAGGTCGCCCCAGGCCGCCCATAGCGACCGCACACCCTCACGGTCGGCCTTCGCGAGCGCCTGCCGCACCCGTTTCCACCGTCCCCCCGTCAGATCCATCTCGGCGGGTCGGACGAGGGTCTCCTCGCCCACCGGGACATCATGCCAGCGCCGGGCGCGCAGCAGGTCTCGCGTGCGGGCGTGGATGCTGTAGAACACGGGGACCCATCCGTGGCGATCGCAGAACTCGATGAATGCGGCGAGCAGGCCTGCACGCCCCTCCAGCGGGCCGATCGGGTCGCCGATCACGAGCACGATGCCGCCGATCAGCCGATACGCGACGGCGCCGTCGTCGCCGATCCACTGCCGCGCCCCCTCCCACGTGCCCATGAAGCTCATGGTTCCGCCGCCGGTGGTGCGCAACAGTTCGCGGTACCGCACCCGCGGCAGGTCGTCGCTGCGGCCGACCGAACGCAGCAACCGGCCCGCGGCGACGATCACGGCGAGCCAGAGGACCAGCCCCGCCCACTGATCGACGAGCAGGGCCGCGCCGTGCCCCGGCAGTGCGCCGTGCGGGATGCCACGCGTGAATCCGGCGGGCAGCAGCAGCACGACCGCGTCGAGGAAGACCCGCCGGAACCCGAGAGGCACGGCGGGCCGCCCCGTGACGACGATCGCCACGGCCCACACCGCGATCACGGCGACGAACGCGATGCCGACGATGAGCCAGAAGTGACGGAGCGCGCCCCGGGAGGCGGTGATCTCGAACCGGCGGCGAGTCATCATCAATGCGACCAGCACCGCGAGGGGCACTCCGACGGCCATCACCGCACTGAGCGCAAAGCGCTCGCCGACACGTGCGATCCCGGTCGCTGACGACAGGCCGAGGATGCCGACCGCCGCGCTGGTGGCCACGAGGACGACGGCACTGACGACGACCGCCAGCACCCATGCGGCGCGTCGGCCCCTCCGCAGGCCCCACGCGGCGACCAGGCTCATCGCGACGGGCACCAGACTCAGCAGAATCTGGCCGATGCCGTGCGCGACGACGTGGATGTCGCTGGGGGCGCCGCACGAGTTGCGGAAATAGGTGGCGCAGGTCTCGAATGCCTCGCTCCGGTCGACCTGCGCGAAGCCCGACACGACGAGGGCGAGCGGTCCGATCACCGCCCGGTCCGCCAGCACGATCAGCGGCCCGATGCCGGTGACGGCGACGACAGCGGCGACGAGGGTGCGCACTTCGCCGTAGGAGGCGCGTCGCGGGCTGCGCGTGGGTGGTCGCACGCGCGCGTCCGCCACCGGCCGGTCGCGGCTCAGTACCGCGCCGAGTGCGAGTCCGAACACCGCGGCGATCATGCGGTAGACGCTGTCCTGGTCGCCGCCATACAACGCGAAGGTGAGCACCACGGCGAAGCCGATGACGCGGATTCGGCGACGGAACAGTGTCGGCGCGAACGCGCTGCCGGTCATCACTGTGCCGAAGATGCCGGTGGGCGGGTCGAGGGTCAGTTCCGGTCGCGCGAGCAGCAGCAGCGGCGAGCCCAGCCAGATCGTGAGGAGGTGAAGTCCGATCCCGGCGAGGAGCGCGACCACGCCGATGCCGACGTACGCGAGGACCGTGCGCACCGTACCGACGAGCCGCTCGATATAGGCCATCACGGTGAGGGCGAGGGCTGCGCTCAACAGCGCGTCCAGGAGCGAGCTGGGTACGAGCAGCGCCGTCACCAGCGTCCACCAGAGGTGCTCCTCCCCCGTGGTGACCGGCCCCGCGGCGAGCCAGCGCGTGGCGTGCGTACGCGGCAGCGAGAAGATGAGGCCGGTCACGATGACCGCGACCGCGACGGCCGCCGAGAAAGGATGCCGGCGGAGGTACCGCGCGGCGACGCGCACAAGTGCAGGCATCACGCGTGCGGCGACAGGCCGAGCACCGGATACAGCTGATCGAACGCGTCGGTCAGGCCTGCGCTGAGTGCAGTGCCCACATGAGTGGCGTCGCGTATCTCCATCAGCGTGGCGGTGAACCCCGCCGCGCGCAGCATCTCGGCGTTGTGCCGCGCATACCCCGAGAACCGCGCGTCCAGCGAGCCGCTCGTGAACAGGGCGACGTGACCCGCGAATCGCCCGGCATTCTCCTTGACGAACGCTGCGGGCCGCTGCGACAGTTCAAGACTCACGCTGCCGCGAAAGGCTTCGCGCAGTGACGTGGCGGGTTCGGAGGCACCCGGATAGTCGTCACCCGAGATGCTGATCATGTTCCCCCAGATCTGCGGATACTCGACGGCCCACTTCAACGAGCACCCGCCTCCGTCGGAGTATCCGGCGATCGTCCAGTACTTCGGGTCTTCGATGATGTTCAGATGCGTCCGCGCGTACCGGACGATGTCCGTGTTGACGTACCGCGACACATCACCGAACGTCGAGTACGGCGAGCACGCGGGCTGCTGCACGGGGCTGCCGAGCTGGTCCGCGACGATGACGATCGGCGCCAGGCCGTCGTGCCGCGCGGCAAGCCGGTTGAGCGCCGCCGCGACGAAACGGGGATTCGGGCTGCCCGGCTTTCCGTTCATCATCACCACGAGCGGGAGCGCCGGGGCGTTCTTGACGAGGGCTGCGGGAGGCAGGTAGATCGTTGCGTCCCGCGGAACGAACCGGCCCGAGGACCCAACGCGGTCGGCACCCGACAGTGTGCCGACCCGACCTGCCCGGGGCATGTCCGCCGGTGGTTTCCAGCGCAGGAACAGCGGAGTGGTCTGGTTCGGAGCCGGGACGTGCGAATGGGCGCCGGGAAGCGCGCCCGCACCGGGCAGCGTGTTGACGCCGAAGACGTCGGCGATCGTCGGCGTCAGGCCGAACCCGCCATTGATGCCCATCGCTGCCGACAGCGGTGCGATCAGGATGAGCGCACCGGCCAGGGCCTTGCGCCACACGGGTGTGCGCCACATGCTCGCCACGCCCAGGCCGACCCCG
This sequence comes from Microbacterium sp. SYP-A9085, assembly GCF_009649635.1. Taxonomy (GTDB): domain Bacteria; phylum Actinomycetota; class Actinomycetes; order Actinomycetales; family Microbacteriaceae; genus Microbacterium. The sequence continues at coordinate 66,335 of NZ_WJII01000002.1, forward strand.
GCGCCGGCTGCCGCCATCCACCACGTCGTGCCCTTCGGCAGCGGCACGCCGAATGCGTCGGTGGCATCGCTGATCCACACGGCGATCGCGCCGGCGACGGCACCGCCGGCGACGGTCGGCAGTGCCGTGATCGTCCATGTGCGGGTGTGATCGCGCACCAGAAGCACGACGGCCACGGCGGCGGTGAGCAGCCACACGGTCTCCGGGACCGGCCCGCTCATCACATCGAGGTTCAGGAACCACCGGTCCATCGGCATTGACCCTTCTCCGCGATGCATGGCGCGCTCGCCCGTGATCGTATGAGAGCCGACTCACGGCATTCCCCGAAATCGCTATGCGCGCGCTTCAGGTCACCGATGTCGGGCTGAGCGTGGGATCCGCACGGTCAGGGTGCCGGCGGCCCAGCGGCTCGCTCAGACTCGGCCGCCGGCAGGGGCCACAGCTGGTCCAGCAGCTGACCCACCCACGCGATGAGGTGCGCGTCTGGCACGCGGGCGCCGTCGGCGGTGGGCAGGGGCACCACCATGGCGTCGCCGCCGGCGACGACTTTCGCCTTCGGGTGCAGGCGCTGCAGGCGCACCCGCATCGAATCGGCCAGGTGTGCGGGCGCCACCCGCAGGTTCGGCCCCATCGCCACGATGTCCGCCAGGCCCGCCTGCGCGGCGCGGCGCCGCAGCCGCGCGACGGCGACGAGCCCTTCGACCTCGGCCGGTGGCTCGCCGTACCGGTCGCGCAGCTCGTCGACGACGAGGTCGATGGCGTCCGGCTTCGCGCCGACGGATGCCGCGGCCGACAACTTCTGGTAGGCCTCCAGCCGCAGCCGCTCGCTGTCGATGTACTCCTCGGGGATGCGCGCGTGCACCGGCAGCTCCAGCCGCAGCTCGGTGGGGCCCTCGCTCTCCTCGCCCCGGAACGCCGCGACAGCCTCGCCGATCATCCGCAGGTACAGGTCGAAGCCGACGCCGGCGATGTGCCCGGCCTGCTCGGCGCCCAGCAGGTTCCCCGCGCCGCGCAGCTCGAGGTCCTTCAGGGCGACCTGCATGCCGCTGCCGAGGTCGTTGTTCACGGCGATGGTCTCCAGCCGGTCCGCGGCGGTCTCGCTGAGTGGCTTCATCTCGTCGTACAGGAAGTACGCGTATGCGCGCTCGCGCCCCCGGCCCACCCGGCCGCGCAGCTGGTGCAGCTGGCTCAGGCCGTACTTGTCGGCGCGGTCGATCACTATGGTGTTCGCATTCTGGATGTCCAGGCCGGTCTCGATGATCGTCGTGGACACCAGCACGTCCGCCCGGCGCTCCCAGAAGTCGTCGACCACCTGCTCGAGCGCGGTCTCCCCCATCTGTCCGTGCGCGACGACGATCCGCGCCTCGGGCACAAGTTCGGACAGGTGCGCGGCGACCCGCTGGATCGACTGCACCCTGTTGTGCACGTAGAACACCTGGCCCTCGCGCAGCAGTTCGCGCCGGATCGCGGCGGCTATCTGCTTGTCGTTGCGGGGGCCCACGTACGAGAGGATCGGATGCCGGTCCTCCGGCGGGGTCTGCAGCGTCGACATTTCGCGGATCCCGGTGACCGCCATCTCCAGCGTGCGCGGGATGGGCGTCGCGCTCATCGCGAGGATGTCGACGTTCGTCTTCAGCTTCTTCAGGGCGTCCTTGTGCTCGACGCCGAACCGCTGCTCCTCGTCGACGATCAGCAGGCCGAGGTCGCGGAAGACCACCTTCTCGGTGAGGATCCGGTGCGTCCCGATCACCATGTCGACGGTGCCGTCGGTGAGGCCGGCGAGGGTGTCGCGCGCCTGCGCGTCGGTCTGGAACCGCGACAACGGCCGCACCTTCACCGGGAAGCCGGCGAACCGCTCGCCGAAAGTGTCCAGGTGCTGCTTGACCAGGAGCGTGGTGGGCACCAGCATCGCGACCTGCTTGCCGTCCTGGATGGCCTTGAACGCGGCGCGCACGGCCACCTCGGTCTTGCCGAAGCCGACGTCCCCGCTCAGAAGCCGGTCCATCGGGACCGGCTTCTCCATGTCGGCCTTTATCTCGTCGATCGTCTGCAGCTGGTCCGGCGTCTCGGCGAACGGGAACGCCTCCTCGAGCTCGCGCTGCCAGGGCGTGTCCGGTCCGAACGCGTGGCCCTTCGAGGCCATCCGGGCGGAGTACAGCTTGACGAGCTCGACCGCTATGTCGCGCACGGCGCGGCGGGCCCGGCCCTTGGCCTGCGCCCAGTCGCTGCCGCCCATCTTCGAGAGCGTGGGCGCCTCACCGCCGACGTACCGGGACAGCAGGTCGAGCTGGTCGGTGGGCACGTACAGCTTGTCGCCCGGGTGGCCGCGCTTGGACGGCGCGTACTCGAGCACGAGGTACTCGCGCACGCTCTTGACCGGGTGGCGCCCGCCGCTGGAGACCTCGCGCTGGGTCAGCTCGACGAACCGGCCGATGCCGTGCGTGGCGTGCACGACGATGTCGCCGGTCTTCAGCTGCAGCGGGTCGACCACGTTGCGCCGGCGCGACGCGAGCTTGCGCACGACCCGCGTGTCCGCGCCGATCGTGCGCCCGTAGAACTCGGTCTCGGTCAGCACCGCCAGCCGCGCGGGCTCGGACTGAAAGCCGCGCTCCAGGCTCGCCACCACGACGTGCGCGACGCCCGGCTCGGGCGGCTCGAGGACCTCGTCGACCCGCCGCGCCGCGAACCCGTGCTCGGCGAGCACGTCGCGGGCGCGGTCGGCGAGCCCGGGGCCGGACGCGGCCACGACGACCCGGTATCCGTCCGCCAGCAGCTGCCCGACGTGCGCGGTGGCGCCGTCGATGTTGCCCTGGAACGACGGCACCGGAGTGCCGGGGATGCGCACGGCGTCCGCGTCGGCACCCGCGTCGAATGCGCTCAGCGTCCACCACACCCCGCCGCGGCCGTGGGCGACCTCGCGCAGCGCGGGCAGCGTGACGAAGTCGCCGGCGCCGAGATCGACGGGCACCTCTCCGCCGGCGGTGGCGACGCTCCACGCCGCCTCGAGGAACTCACGGTTCGTCTCGGCGAGCGTGAGCGCGCGGGTCACCGACCGCTCCGGGTCCAGCAGCGCCACCGCGGATGCCGCAGGCAGGTAGTCCACGAGCGTGACGAGGCGGTCCACGAGCGCCGGGGTCAGCGATTCCATGCCCTCGGCCGGGATCCCCTCGGCCATCTTCTCCAGCATCCCGCGCAGTCCCGGGGAGCGCTGCGCGAGCTCGCGCGCGCGGCCGCGCACAGCGTCGGTGAGCAGCAGCTCGCGGCTCGGCAGCAGCTGAACCGCACGCACCTCGCCGGGCAGGCTCCGCTGGTCGGCGACGGAGAACGCGCGGATCTCGTCGACCTCGTCGCCGAAGAACTCGATGCGGAACGGGTGGTCGGCCGTGGGCGGGAACACGTCGAGGATCCCGCCGCGCACCGCGAACTCGCCGCGGCGGGACACCATGTCCACACGGTGGTACGCACGCTCCACGAGCATCGCGGTGACCGTCGTCAGCTCATGCGTGCGCGCGCCGACCCGCAGCGCTATCGGCGCGGCGGCGTCGAGGCCGCCGGCGAGGGGCTGCAGAGCGGCGCGCACGGACGCCGTGACCACCAGCGGTCCGCGGTCCGCCGGCGCCGCGGCGTCCCACTCCCGGATCCGGCGCAGGGCCTCCAGGCGGCGGCCCACGGTCTCCACGCTCGGGCTGAGCCGTTCGTGCGGCAGCGTCTCCCATGCCGGGAAGTGCAGCACGGTGGCGCCGGGAAGCAGCGCCTGCAGCGCGGGCCCCACGGCGTCTGCGCGCCGCCCGGTGGGGGTGATCACCAGCAGCGCGGCGGGGAGGTCGGCGAGCAGGCGCCGCTCGAGGAGGGCGGCGAGCGCGGGGGCGGCGATGCCTTCGACGAGGGAGAGGTCGAGGTCGACGGATGCCGCCGCCAGCGTGTCGCGCACTGTCTCGGCCTGCGCGAGGGCGCGCGCGATCCCGGGAACTGTCACCACAGGAGTCTACGGCGTGGGCCGGTCATGCCCGCGGGGCGTGGTGTGTCTGCTGGGCGGCCACGAGGCCCGCGTCGATGAGCTGCTCGACGGCGTCCGCGGCGTCGGACAAGACCAGCGGCAGCGCCTTGCGGTCGGCGGCGGAGAACGGGTCGAGCACCCAGTCGGCGGCGTCGCGACGGCCCGGCGGCCGGCCGATGCCGACCCGCACCCGCGCGAACTCGGGGGTGCCGAGCGCCTTCGCGACGTCGCGGACGCCGTTGTGGCCGCCGTGACCGCCGCCGACCTTGAGCCGGATGGTGTCGAACGGGATGTCCAGCTCGTCGTGGACGACGACGAGATGGTCGGGCTCGATGCCGTAGAACCGCACGAGGCCGGCGACCGGGCCGCCGGACACGTTCATGAACGAGTTCGGCTTGGCCAGCACGATCTTCGCGGCGCCCGGGCGCAGCCACGTCTCGGCGACGCGGGCGTTCGCCCGGTGCGCCTTGAACGTCTCCCCGCGCCGCTCGGCGAGCTCATCGAGGACGAGCTGACCCACGTTGTGGCGGGTCAGCTCGTACTGGGGTCCGGGGTTGCCCAGACCCACGACAAGCCACGTCACTCCGCGGCGGCCTCCTCGGCTGCGGCGGGCGCGGCGGCCTCGGCCTCGGCGGCCTCGTCCTCGGCGGACACTGTCGGCACCGAGATGGCGACGATCAGCAGGTCGGGCTCGTCCATCAGGGCGGCGCCGCGCGGCAGCGGGATGTCGCCGGCGGTGACGTGGGCGCCCTCTTCGCGGCCCTCGACGCTGACCTCGATGTGCTCGGGGATGCGCGTGGCCTCGACCTCGAGGCGCAGGGTGACGGTGTCGAGGTTGACCATGGTGCCGGGGGCGGGCTCGCCGACGACGACGACGGGCACCTCGACCTCGATCTTCTCGCCCTTCTTGACGACGAGAAGGTCGATGTGCTCGATGATCTGGCGCACCGGGTCGCGCTGGATGTCCTTGACGAGCGTGAGCTGCTCGGTGCCGTTGACGTCGAGCTCGAGCACCGCGTTGGCGCGGCGCACGAGCAGCGACACCTGGTGGCCGGGCAGGGCGACGTGCACCGGGTCGGTGCCGTGGCCGTAGATCACGGCGGGGATCTTGCCGGCGGCGCGCAGACGGCGGGCGAAGCCCTTGCCGAAGCTGTCGCGCAGCTCGGCGCGGACCTTGGTGTCCTCAGACATGTGTTTCTCCTTGCAGGCCCGCGCGACGCGGGTTCGATGTTTCGGGGGTCTGTGTGTTCAACTCGAACGCATGCGCGTGAGGAAAGCCGCCGGGGCCCGCATCACCGCGTCGATCACGGATGTCACGGCCCGCACCGCGGGCGCACGGCATCCCTCGCCGAAGTTGCGATTCAGAGTCTACCAGGCGGCCCGATAGCATGAGGACGACCGTCCGCACACCGCCCTGGAGGAAACATGAACGCTCAGCTCGCCTCGGATCTGCTGCTGGGGTTCGTCGGCCTCGTGGTGGGCCTGGGGATCGTGGGCGTCGTCGCCTCGTTCTGGTTCCTGGGACGGCAGAACTACCGCAAGCACTGAGCCGCGCCATACGCCCGCGCCCCGCGCGGCGGACACCGTAGGCTGGGCGCATCCCTGATCCGGCGTCCCCGAGGAGTGCGTGTGACCGAGCAGAACGACCGTCCGCAGGCGAACATCGGGGTCGTCGGGCTTGCCGTGATGGGCTCGAACCTCGCGCGCAATCTCGCCAGCCGCGACGGCAACACGGTCGCGGTGTACAACCGCACCAGGGCGAAGACGGACGAGCTGATCGGCGCACACGCCGAGGCCGGGTTCATCGCCGCCTCCTCCTATGCGGAGTTCGCCGCGAGCCTCGTCCGTCCCCGCACCGCGATAGTGATGGTGAAGGCGGGACGGCCCACCGACGCCGTGATCGACGAGCTGCTGGCGGTCTTCGAGCCCGGGGACATCATCGTCGACGGCGGCAACGCCCTCTTCACGGACACCATCCGGCGCGAGCAGGCGGTGCGCGCCGCCGGCGTCGACTACGTCGGCATGGGCGTGTCCGGCGGCGAGGAGGGAGCGCTGCTCGGCCCCTCGCTGATGCCGGGCGGATCGGACGCGTCGTGGGTCACTCTGGGCCCGATCCTGCGCTCGATCGCCGCGGTCGCCGAGGGCGAGCCGTGCGTCACGCACGTCGGCCACGACGGCGCCGGCCACTTCGTGAAGATGGTGCACAACGGCATCGAGTACGCGGACATGCAGCTGATCGCCGAGGCGTACGATCTCATCCGCCGCGGCACCGGCCGGTCCCCCGCCGAGATCGCGGACGTGTTCGCGCAGTGGAACAGCGGCGAGCTGGAGTCGTACCTGATCGAGATCACCGCGGAGGTGCTCCGCCAGCAGGATGCCGCGACCGGCGCGCCGCTCGTGGACGTCATCGCCGACCAGGCCGGCGCGAAGGGCACCGGCGGATGGACCGTGCAGACGGCGATCGACCTGGGCGTTCCGGTGTCCGGGATCGCCGAGGCCGTGTTCGCCCGGTCGCTGTCCAGCCATCCCGAGCAGCGCGCGGTCGCCGCCGCCCTGCCCGGTCCCGCCTCCGCGCTGACGGTCCAGGACCCCGACGCCTTCATCGAGGACGTGCGCCTGGCCCTTTTCGCGTCCAAGATCGTCGCGTACTCGCAGGGCTTCGACGAGATCCGCGCCGGCGCCGCCCGATACGACTGGACTATCGACCTCGGTGCCGTGGCGCGGATCTGGCGCGGGGGCTGCATCATCCGCGCCCAGTTCCTGAACCGGATCGCCGACGCGTACGCGCTGACCCCCGACCTGCAGGTGCTGCTGACCGCCCCGTACTTCGTCGAGGCGCTGGGGCGAGCGCAGGACGCGTGGCGCCGGGTCGTCGCGCAGGCGGCGGCCGCCGGCATCCCCTCCCCCGCTTTCTCGTCGTCGCTCGCGTACTACGACGGGCTGCGCGCCGACCGGCTGCCCGCCGCCCTGATCCAGGGACAGCGCGACTTCTTCGGCGCGCACACGTACCGACGCACCGACCGCGAGGGCACTTTCCACACGCTGTGGTCCGGCGACCGCAGCGAGGTCCCCGCGGTGGACACGCACTGAGCACCGGCGGCGTATTCCGCGATTCACAGGAGCGGCATAGTCTCTCCCATAGGTCACTCACAGTCGGGTGACGAGAATCGGGGCATGACCATGACCGCTGCCGGAACCTCGCTGCACCGCGCGGACGGAGCCGCCCCGCGCATCCTCGTCGTCGACGACGAGCAGATGCTCACCGACCTGCTGTCGATGGCGCTGCGGATGGAGGGCTGGGACGTGCAGGCGGCCGCGAGCGGGTTCGAGGCGCTGCAGGCGGCACGCGAGTTCGCGCCGGATGCCATGGTGCTGGACATCATGATGCCCGACCTCGACGGGATGAGCGTCCTGCAGCGGCTGCGGCACAGCGGCAACAACGTGCCGGTGCTGTTCCTGACCGCGAAGGACTCGGTCGGCGACCGGGTCGCCGGGTTGACCGCCGGCGGCGACGACTACGTGACGAAGCCGTTCAGCCTCGAGGAGGTCGTCGCCCGGCTGCGCGGGCTGATGCGCCGCGCCGGCACCGCGCAGGCGGTCCACGCCGAGCCGATCCTGCGCGTGGGCGACCTGTCCCTGAACGAGGACAGCCACGAGGTCGATCGGGCCGGGCGGCAGATCGAGCTGACGGCGACGGAGTTCGAGCTGCTGCGCTACCTGATGCGCAACCAGCGCCGTGTGGTCTCCAAGGCGCAGATCCTGGACCGCGTGTGGAACTACGACTTCGGCGGCCGCTCGAGCGTCGTGGAGCTGTACATCTCGTATCTGCGCAAGAAGATCGACCAGGGCGAGGAGCCGCTGATCCACACCGTGCGCGGCGTCGGCTACATGATCAAAGCCCCGCAATGACCTCGGCCCCGGCGCCGACACGCGGGGTCCGCCGGCCGCTGAGCCTGCAGACGCGCCTGATGGCGACGGTGATCGGGATCGTGGCGCTGATTCTCGCCGCCGTCGCGGTGGGCACCAGCGCCATCCTCGGCGGCATCCTGCAGCAGAACCTGGACAACAAGGTCCGGGATGTCACGGCCGGCGTCCTGCAGCGCGGCCTGCCGGCCCCCTCTCTGACGACCGGCACCATGCTCGCGTTCCGGACGCTGCAGGACTCGCGCAACCAGCCCGGGTTCCTGCTCGTGGTGCGCGCGCCCGGCGGTATTCCCGACGGGGCATACGTCGATGATGAGGGCGACGTCCGGCAGCTGACGGCGCGCCAGGTGCAGCAGGTGGTCGCGAGCCTGCAGCAGTCGCCGTCGTCGACGGCCGCGGTCGACGCCCTGGGCGCCTACCGGGTGCGCGCCTACACCGTCGGCAACACGTATGACCTCGCGGCGGGACTGCCGCTGAGCGAGGTGAACACGACGATCGCGCAGATCCTCACCACGGTGCTGCTGGTCACTCTGGGCGGCCTGCTGCTGCTGGCGGCGGCGATCGCCGTGGTGATCCGCCGCGGGCTGCGGCCGCTGCGCGCCGTGGCCGCGACCGCGACCCGGGTGGCGGCGCTGCCGATGGCGCAGGGCGAGGTGTTGATAGCGGAGCGGGTGCCGGCCGACCAGGTCGACGAGCACTCCGAGATAGGGCGCGTGGGCGCCGCGCTGAACACGCTCCTGGACCATGTGGGCGCGTCGCTGCAGGCGCGCCAGCATAACGAGGAGCGGATGCGCAGCTTCGTGGCGGACGCCAGCCATGAGCTGCGCACTCCCCTGGCATCCATCCGCGGCTACTCCGAACTGTCGCTGCGGGACCCGTCGCTGAACGAGAACACGTCGCAGGCGCTGGAGCGCATCCAGGCGCAGTCGCTGCGGATGACCGCCCTCGTCGAGGACCTGCTCCTGCTGGCCCGGCTCGACGAGGGGCAGGAGCTCGTGGTCGGCACCGTCGACCTGACCCAGCTGGTGCTCGAGGCGGTCGGCGACGCCCGGCCGGCCGGCACCGACCACCGGTGGGTGGTGGACGTGCCCGAGGATCCCGTGGTGATCGCCGGGGATGCCGGGCGGCTGCACCAGGTCGCGGCGAACCTGCTGGCCAACGCGCGCACGCACACCCCCGCGGGAACCGAGGTGACGGCGACGGTGACCCGGGAGGGCGCCAGCGCGGTGCTGCGCGTGCACGACGACGGGCCTGGCATCGACCCGTCCGTGGCCGCGGAGCTGTTCGAGCGGTTCGCCCGCGCGGACCGCTCCCGGGCGCGGCAGACCGGCGGCACCGGGCTCGGCCTGTCGATAGCGCGCGCCATCGTGCAGGCCCACAACGGGACGCTCACCGTGCGCTCGAGCCCCGGCGACACGACGTTCGAGGTGCGCCTGCCGGCCCGGCCGACGACACCGGGTCAGTAGCCGCTGAAAGCGTCGGTCGTGATCGACCGGGCCCGCTCCAGCGCGGGGGTGAGGTCGGCGATGAGCTTCGCGGGACCGGACACGTACGCGTGCCGCCGCGCGATGTCCGGCACCGTGCGGGCCAGGCCCTCGGCATCCAGCCGCACGCCCTGCGCCCACTCCCACCCCGCGGGCAGCTCCGCGGGCCGGTCCCGGGTGAACACGATCACCCGCACCCCCGCCGCGGCGAGATCGTCGCGGAACGCCAGCTCGGATGCCTCGGAGGCCACGTACACCACGAGGATGTCGCGGCGGCGGTCGGTGGCGGTCAGGTGGCGCAGGTGCGAGACGAACGGCGTCACGCCGATCCCGGCCGCCACCATCAGCAGCGGGCTGTCCTCGTGCCGCGGCAGGACGAAGTCGCCCCACACGCCGGTGACCGCGAGCGCCGTGCCCGGACGCACCGCCGCGAGGGCCTTCTTGTATGTGGACTGGGATCCGCGACGGAACGCTATCCGCACGATGGGCAGGTCTTCGGGGGCCGACGCGATGCTGAACTCGCGGCGCGTGCCGCGGGCGTCGGGATGCCGGTGGGGCACGTCCAGTTCGAGGAACTGGCCCGCGGTGAACGAGAAGCCCCGCTCCGCCCGGAACGTCAGCTCGTCGATGCTCGGGGTGACCCGCGCGGTGCCCTGGTAGACCAGGCGCACGGCGGTGCGGACCGCGAACGCGAACGCTATCAGGTTGCCGACCAGCACCGCCCGCTCCTGGCCGAGCCCCACCGGGAACGCGCCGAACAGCGGCGCCCAGCCGACGAGCACGCCGACCACGGCGGCGACGACCATCTGCTGCCACCGCCGCGGCGGCAGGGTCAGCGGCTCGGACAGCATGAAAGCGCCCAGGAACAGCAGCGGCGACGACCACAGCTGCTGCCAGACGAGGGACCAGACATCGACCTCGACGCCCTGCTGCCGGTATGCGGTGGCGACCGCTATCACGCCGGCGGCAAGGCCCACGACCCAGAACAGCGCTATCACCCGCAGCTTCTCGGTGCGCCACAGCACGACCACGCCCATCAGCAGCACGATGGGGCCGAACAGCGGCGAGCCCACCCACCAGGAGGACCCGCCCAGGGCGTATCCCCCGGTGAGCGCCGCCAGGAGCGTGAGGACCGTCGCCCCCACCGCGGCGGGGTTGAACACATGCCGTCCCCGCCAGGCGAGCAGGTACTTCGAGATAGCGGCGGCCGCTCCCGCGATCGCAATCCCGGCCAGACCCACGGGGTCGGCGGCGGGCCGCAGCACGAACAGCAGGATGCCGGCGGTGATCAGCGACGACTCCAGGCGCCACGGCAGGTGCAGCAGCCGCTGCGCCGCGGCATCCACCGCCGCCGCCACCAGCACCAGTACCACCGTGGTGGCCAGCAGCTCGTACCAGGCGGGGCCGGCGAGGCCCGCGAACGACAGCAGCAGCGCGATGCCCGCGAGCACGCCCAGCGCCAGCAGCGTGAGGCGGTACATCGAGATCCGCCCGAGCACCGCGAAGCCGCGGGTGGACAGCGAGGTGAGCGAGGCGGTCACGGCGGACGGGTCAGGCGGCGCCGTCGAACATGCTCGTGACCGAGCCGTCGACGAACACCTCGTGGATGGCCCGCGCGAGCAGCGGCGCGATCGGCAGGACCGTGAGGCCCGGGAAATGCTTCTCGGCCGGCAGCGGGATGGTGTCGGTCACCACGACCTCGTCGATGACGTCATCCTGCATCCGCTGCACGGCGGGGTCGCTGAACACGGCGTGCGTGGCCGCGACGATGACCCGCTCCGCGCCGTTCTCCTTGAGCGCCTCGGCGGCCTTCAGAATCGTGCCGCCGGTGTCGATCATGTCGTCCACGATCAGGCATACGCGCCCGCGGACGCGGCCGACGATCTCGTTCATCGTCACCTGGTTGGCGACGTTGGGGTCGCGGCGCTTGTGGATGATCGCCAGCGGCGCGCCCAGCGAGTCCGACCACTGGTCGGCGACCCGCACCCGGCCGGTGTCCGGGGAGACCACCGTGAGCTTCGCGCGGTCTTCCTCGCTGAGGGTGCGCCGGAAGTAGTCCTGGAGCACGGACTTCGCGAAAAGGTGGTCGACGGGGCCGTCGAAGAAGCCCTGGATCTGCGCGGCGTGCAGGTCGACGCTCATCACCCGGTCGGCGCCCGCGGTCTTCAGCAGGTCCGCGACAAGCCGCGCGCTGATCGGCTCGCGGCCGCGGCCCTTCTTGTCCTGACGGGAGTACGGGTAGTACGGGGCCACGACGGTGATCCGCTTCGCGGATGCCCGCTTGGCGGCATCCAGCATGATCAGCAGCTCCATCATCCACTCGTTCACCGGCGGGCCGAAGGACTGGATGAGGAACACGTCGCAGCCGCGCACCGACACCTCGAAGCGGGTCAGGATCTCCCCGGACGCGAAAGTGCGGTATTCGGTGGGAACGAGCTCGGTGCCCAGGGCCGCGGCGACCTGGGCGGCCAGCGCCCGGTGCGAACTCCCGGACGCCACCACCAGGCGCTTCTTGGTCTTGGCGACCAGCCCGGGTGCTATCCCGCGATCGCGATCGAGATCAACCCTCTTGTCCTTGTGGCCCATCGCCGGCTTTCTGTGCGGACCGTGCGCGCGCTGCGACATCCGCCGCTTTCGTGCCCGGTCGGTTCTTCTCGACCCACCCCGCCACATTGCGCTGGGGTGCGACGCTCAGGGCCAGGGCTCCGGCGGGCACATCCTTGCGGATGACGGCTCCGGCCCCGGTCTTCGCGCCATCTCCGATCCTAACGGGCGCGACGAACACGTTGTGCGAGCCGGTGTGGACCTCGTCGCCGATCTCGGTGCGGTGCTTCGTGAGGTCGTCGTAGTTGGCGGTGATGGCGCCCGCGCCCAGGTTCACGCCGGTGCCGATCGTGGTGTCGCCGATGTACGACAGGTGCGGCACCTTGCTGCCGGCGCCGATCGTGGAGTTCTTCGTCTCCACGAAAGTGCCGATCTTGCCTCCGGCGTGCAGGTACGTGCCCGGGCGCAGGTACGCGAACGGGCCCACCGTGGCGTCGGCCTCGATCACGGCGAGCGTGGCGTCGGTGCGCCGCACGGTGGCGCGCGGGCCGACCTCGCAGTCCACGAGGCTCGTGTCCGGGCCGACCACGGCACCGGCGCCGATCGTGGTGGCGCGCAGGATGTGCGTGTTCGGCAGCACCGTCACATCCGGCTCGAGCGTGGCCGTCACGTCGATCCAGGTGGTGGCCGGATCCATGACGGTGACGCCTTCCAGCTGCCAGCGGCGCACGGTGCGCGCGTTCAGGAGCCGCCCGACCTCGGCCAGCTGCGCGCGATCGTTCACGCCGTATGTCACCGTCACGTCGGAGACGAGGGATGCCGCGACCCGGTCCCCGGCACGCCGCAGCATCCCCGGCACGTCGGTCAGATACTTCTCGCCCTGCGCGTTGTCGGTGCCGACGGCGGGCAGGTGCGTGCGCAGGGCCTCGGCCCGGAACACGTACACGCCGGCGTTGATCTCGCGGACCGCCACCTCGGCGTCGTCCGCATCCTTCTGCTCGACGATCCGGGCGACATCCCCCGCGGCGTCCCGGATGACGCGGCCGTAGCCGGTCGGGTCGTCGACCACGGCGGTCATCAGCGTCGCGGCGGCGCCGCCGGCGCGGTGACCGGCCAGCAGCGCGCTCAGGGTCCCGGCGTCCAGCAGCGGCACGTCGCCGGAGAGCACGAGCACGTCGCCGGAGAAGTCCGGCAGCGCGGCCAGGGCGACCTCGACGGCGCGCCCGGTCCCCGGGATCTCGTCCTGGTCGACGAGGCGCGCGGCGGGCTCGGCCTCGGTCACGGCCTCGGCGACCTGGTCGCGTTCGTGGCGGACCACGACGAGGACGTCGGCGGGGGCGAGGGCGTGCGCCGTGTCCAGCACGTGTCCGACGAGGGGCCGGCCACCGATCCGGTGCAGGACCTTCGGCAGCGCGGATCTCATCCGGGTGCCCTGACCCGCGGCGAGGATGACGACGGCAAGGCGGTGATCGGTTGTATCGGACATGCTCCGCCGCCAGGACTCGAACCTGGTCCTCACAGCTCCAAAGGCTGTCGTGCTGCCATTACACCACGGCGGACCGCCGCGACCGCGGCCGGATCAAGTCTGCCAGATCGCGCCCGCCCCGCCCCCTGCCCGATAATGGGAAAGTGACCGCGCAGACCGACGAAGTGGACCGCATCGTCGAGGCGTGGGTCTCGCAGCGGCCGGACCTGGACTTCTCGCCCCTCGAGGTGCTCTCCCGCGTCGACCGGCTCTCCCGGCATCTGGACCGCGCGCGCCGTGAGGCGTTCCGGCGCAGCGAGCTCGAGCCGTGGGAGTGGGATGTGCTCTCGGCGCTGCGCCGCGCGGGCGAGCCGTTCCGGCTGACCCCGAAGCAGCTGCTGCAGCAGACGCTCGTCTCCAGCGGCACGATGACGAACAGGATCGACCGCCTCGTCGGCCGCCGGCTCGTGCACCGCGAAGCCGATCCCGACGACCGGCGCAGCATCCTCGTCGTCCTCACCGGCGACGGGAAGACGCGCGTGGATGCCGCCATCACCCGGCTCGTGGACGCGGAGGCGGTGCTGCTGGCGCGGCTGGCGCGCACCGACCGGGAGCGGCTGGCGGCGCTGCTGCGCAAGCTCAGCCTCGGCTTCGACACCTGAGCCGGCGTGCTCAGTCCACGAGCGGCGGATGCGGCGCCATCCGGCTGGATGCGAGCCAGCCCACCTCGTCGCCGCGGTCGAAGAAGTGGCGGAACGCGTACACCAGCGGCCGCCACGCCGCCGGCTCGATGTCGTCGGTGCCCTCGCGCACGAGCGCGGGATCGGCGTGCACGCGGATCACCTCGGCCTCGACCATGAAGTAGCCGCCGTCCACGCCCGGCGTCATCCGCCGCACGGTGGCCTCGAACTGCAGCCGGCATTCCTGTACGCGCGGCGCCGTGACCAGGTCGGCGGGCTGCGGGGTGAGCCGGGCCGCCCCGAACTTGTCGGGCTCGTACGTGTACCGGTCGGCCTTGGCCGCCGGCACCGGGGTGCGGCCGGTCAGCCGCGACAGGCGCACCACGGCGGGCCACAGCTCGAGAGAGGGGAAGTTCACGGTGATGCCGGGCCGGTCGGCCATGTTGAGGGCGGTCTGGCCGTCCGACTCGATGCCCAGGCACAGCATGGTCCCCAGCGCGAAGTGGCTCGACGCGGCCGCGAGGTTCGCCGATCCGTCCGGGTTCGTCGAGGCCACCAGGTACGCGGGCGTACCGACATACAGCACGTTCGGGTGCGCGAGGATGTGGGAGTGCTCCGCCGCGGGCGGCGCCGTCAGCGGTGACACCCACCGGCCGTGCTCGCGGTGCAGCGGCGCGGCGGCGATCACGGCCGGTCCCCCGTCGCGCCGCAGCGGCGCGTACACGCGCGCGCCGTGGGGCGGGACATCCTCCACCCGCACGCCCTCGGCCCGCAGTGCCGCGGCATCCAGCGTCACCAGCGTGAGCGGCAGCTCGAGGTCCCGGTATCCGTCGTCGAGCAGGTCCTGCAGCCCGGCGGCGGTGGTCGCCCGCAGGTATCCCCCGGTCTCGTGGGCGACGCCGCCGGTCGCCGCCGCGTACTCGCCGGCCATCGCGCTCTGCTCCCAGTCGTCGGTGATGACAACGTGGTAGAGCGGTTCGGCGGTCATGAGGCGAACGTACCAGCGGCGATCAACCGGTCGACCCGGTGTGACGTGACTCCTTCCCCGCCGAACCCACCTCCCGTTGCCGAACCCACCCGCTGTCGCGAGTGGGTTCGGCAACAGCGGGTGGGTTCGGCGAGGAGCGGACCCGGGCCGCGCGCAGACAGAGGATGATGAGGGGATGGGCGAGGACGAGTGGGGGCGGGGTTTCGACGACGGCGCGGGCGGCGACGCCGCCTGCTGGCTGCCGAGCCTGTGCGCGGAGTGCGGCGCCATGATCGAGGGACCGCGGGGTGCGGCCTGCTGGCGCTGCGGCGGCACCCGGCGGGAGGGCGAGGACTGAGCATCGCCCGGCGCATCTAGGGTGATCGCATGGCGGGCATCCGGTACGAATTCGAGGCGACGCTGTTCCGCTGGGCGGCGCGGCGTGAGCTGTGGGTGTTCGCCCGGGTGCCGACCGAGATCTCCGAGGAGATCCACGACATGCCGCACCCGCCGGCCGGCTTCGGCTCGGTGAAGGTCGACGCGAGCCTCGGCTCGTCCCGCTGGTCGACCTCGATCTTCCCCGAATCCGACGGGACGTACGTGCTCGCGATCAGCCGCCCGATCCGCCGGCGGGAGGGCGTCGACCTGGGCGACACCGTGCGCATCGGCATCGAGACCCTGGTGTGACCGCGTGCAGGCCGTGATCCGCGCGTAGGGTACGGGCTGGCCGGTGGCCGGCCGTCCCGCCGGGTGGCCTAGCCTGGGACGGATATGGCACATCTTCTCGGGGCCCAGGCCCTGCACCTGGAGTACCCGACCCGGGTCGTGTTCGATTCCGTCAGCCTCGGCGTGTCCGCCGGCGACCGCATCGGGATCGTCGGCCGCAACGGCGACGGCAAGTCGAGCCTTCTCGGCATGCTCACCGGGCGCATCGAGCCCGACGACGGGCAGGTCACCCGCCGTGGCGGCGTGCGCGTGGGTGTGCTCGCGCAGCAGGACACCCTCGACGACGACGAGACGGTCGGGCACGCGGTGGTCGGCGACGCGCCCGCGCACGAGTGGGCGGGCGACCCGCGCATCCGTGACGTGATTGCGGGCCTTCTCACGGACCTGCCCTGGGACGCCCCGATCGGCGTGCTCTCCGGCGGCCAGCGACGCCGGGTGGCCCTCGCGGCCCTGCTGGTCCAGGACCTCGACGTGATAGCGCTGGACGAGCCCACGAACCATCTGGACGTCGAGGGCATAGCGTGGCTGGCCGCGCACATGAAGACGCGGTGGGCGACGGGCGCGGGCGCGCTCCTGGTGGTCACCCACGACCGGTGGTTCCTCGACGAGGTCTGCACGGCCATGTGGGAGGTGCACGACAGGATCGTCGAGCCGTTCGAGGGCGGATACGCGGCCTACATCCTGCAGCGCGTGGAGCGCGACCGGCAGGCAGCGGCCGTCGAGGAGCGGCGCCAGAATCTCGCCCGCCGCGAACTCGCCTGGCTGCGCCGCGGCGCGCCGGCGCGCACGGCGAAGCCGAAGTTCCGCATCGACGCCGCGAACGCGCTGATAGCGGACGTGCCGCCGCTGCGCGACCCGGTCGCGCTGCAGGCGCTGGCCACCGCCCGGCTCGGGAAGGACGTCGTGGACCTGCTCGACGCCTCCGTGTCGTATCCGGACCCGGACGGCGCAGCGCCGCGGGAGGTGCTGCGCGACGTCGTGTGGCGGATTGCACCCGGCGAGCGCACCGGCATCCTCGGCGTGAACGGGGCCGGCAAGTCCACCCTGCTCGGACTCGTCGACGGCACCGTGACCCCCGCCGGCGGCCGGGTCAAGCGCGGCAAGACCGTGCAGGTCGCGGCGCTGTCGCAGCGAATGGACGAGCTGGCCGAGCACCAGGACCGGCCGGTGCGGCTCGTGCTGGAGCGGCTGCGCACGACGTACACGTTCGGCAGCGGCTCCAAGGCGACTGAGCTGACGCCGGGCCAGCTGCTGGAGCGGATGGGGTTCTCCAGCGCGCAGCTGTCCACGCCGGTGAAGGACCTGTCCGGCGGGCAGCAGCGGCGACTGCAGCTGCTGCTGGTGCTGCTGAGCCAGCCGAACGTGCTGATCCTGGACGAGCCGACGAACGACCTCGACACCGACATGCTCGCCGCGATGGAGGAGCTGCTGGATGCGTGGCCGGGCACCCTGCTCGTGGTCTCGCACGACCGGTACTTCCTGGAGCGGGTGACCGACCAGCAGTACGCGATCCTCGACGGCCGGTTCCGCCACCTGCCCGGCGGCATCGACGAGTACCTGCGCCTGCGAGCCGACCAGCGCGCCGCCGGTTCGGAGCGCGAGACGCCGCAGCACGCGGCATCCACCACTCTCCTCGCGGGCGCCGAGCGGCGCGCCGCGCAGAAGGAGCTCACCGCCATCGACCGCCGACTGCACAAGCTGCAGGGCGAGATCGCCGCGGTCGACGCACGCCTGGCCGACGCGCACGACGACTACACGGCCCTGGTCGCGCTGCAGCACCGGCGCGACGCGCTCACGGCCGAGACCGCCGAACTCGAGGAGCGCTGGCTCGAACTGTCCGAGCAGCTGGAGGGCTGAGCGCGGTTCAGGCCACCGCTTCCTGCACCGCCGGCTCGATGCGGACCACGATGGACTTCGACACCGGCGTGTTGCTGACCTCGGCGGTCGCGCCCAGAGGCACGAGCGGGTTCGCCTCCGGGAAGTACGCCGCCGCGCACCCGCGCGCGGTGGGATACGACACGAGACGGAAGGAGCGCACGACCCGGTCGACGCCGTCGGTGAACTCGCTGTGCACGTCGACGCGCTGGCCGTCGCGCAGGCCGAGCTCGGCGATGTCCAGCGGGTTCACGAACACGACGTCGCGGCCCTTCTTCACGCCGCGGTAACGGTCATTGAGGCTGTAGATCGTCGTATTGAACTGGTCGTGGGCGCGCATGGTCTGCAGCAGCAGCCGGCCCGCGGGGCACTCGACGACCTCGAGGTCGTTCACGGAGAACATGGCCTTGCCGGTCGCAGTCGGGAACGTGCGGGAGTCGCGCGGTCCGTGCGGCAGCACGAACCCGCCCTCGTGGCGGATCTTCGTGTTGTAGTCGTCGCAGCCGGCGCACACGTGCGCTATGTGCTCGCGGATGGTGTCGTAGTCGCGCTCAAACCCGGCCCAGTCCACCGTGACCTTGTCGCCGAGGGTGGCGCGGGCCAGGCGGCTGACGATGGCTATCTCGCTGAGCAGATTCGGCGAGACCGGCTCCACCTTGCCCCACGACGGGTGCACGGCGCAGACGGTGTCCTCCACGGAGACGAACTGCTCCCCCGTGGCCTGGCGGTCGATCTCGGTGCGGCCCATCGTCGGCAGGATCAGCGCCTCGCGGCCGACGACGGCATGCGAGCGGTTCAGCTTCGTCGAGATCTGCACCGTCAACTCGGCCTTGCGCATGGCATCCTCCGCGGCGCGCGTGTCGGACACCGCCGAGATGAGGTTGCCGCCCAGGGCCACCCACACCTTGAGCCGGCCTTCGGCGAGCGCGCGGATGCCGTCGACGCTGTCGACGCCGTTCACGCGCGGCGGGTCGAATCCGAACTCCGCCTGCAGCTTGTCCAGGAACGCGGGCGGCATCTTCTCCCAGATGCCCATCGTCCGGTCGCCCTGCACGTTGCTGTGCCCGCGGATCGGCGAGGCTCCCGCCCCCGGCTTGCCGATGTTCCCGCGCAGGAACAGCAGGTTCATGATGTCCTTGATCGTGGCCACCGCGCGCTTGTGCTGCGTGAGTCCCATCGCCCATGTGATGATGACGCGATCGGCCTTGATGTAGCGGTCCGCGAGCCCGCTGATCTCGCCCCCGGTCAGGCCCGTCGCTTGCAGCACCGCGACCTCGTCCAGGCCCTTCAGGCTCTGCGCGAATTCCTCGTAGCCCTGGCAGTACCGGTCGATGAAGTCGTGGTCCAACACCGTCCCCGGGTTGGCCTCCTCGGCCTCGATGACGCGCTTGGCGACCGCCTGCATGAGCGCCTGGTCGCCGGCCAGCCGGATCTGCAGGTACTCGTCGGCAAGGCCCGTGCCCTTGCCGATCCATCCATTCACCTTCTGCGGGTTCTTGTAGCGCATCAAGCCCGCTTCCGGCAGCGGGTTCACGGCGACGATGGCCGCCCCCGCCTTCTTCGCCTCCTCCAGCGCCGTCAGCATCCGCGGGTGGTTGGTCCCCGGGTTCTGCCCCATGATGATGATCAGGTCGGCCTTCGCGAAGTCGTCGTAGCCGATAGTGCACTTGCCGACGCCGATGGCCTCGCCCAGCGCCGCGCCGGTGGACTCGTGGCACATGTTCGAGCAGTCCGGCAGGTTGTTCGTGCCGAACGCGCGCGCGAAGAGCTGGTACGCGAAAGCGGCCTCGTTCGAGGTGCGGCCGCTCGTGTAGAACGCGGCCTCGTCCGGCGAGTCCAGGGCGTTCAGCTTGTCGGACACGATCCGGAACGCCTCGTCCCAGCCGATCGGCGCGTAGTGGTCACTGTCGGCGGCCTTGTAGACGGGCTCCACGAGCCGTCCCTGCATGCCCAGCCAGTATTCCGACTCCTGCAGGAGCACGGGGATCGGATGCTCCTTCCAGAATGCGCGGGGGACGGTGACCGGTGTCGCCTCCCATGTGACGGCCTTCGCGCCGTTCTCGCAGAACTCCGCCACCTTGCGGTGATCCGGATCCGGCCACGCGCAGCTCATGCAGTCGAAGCCGTCCTTGTGGTTCATCGACGTCAGCAGCTTGGCCGCGCGTCCGACGCCCATGCCGCGCACGGCCGGCCCCACCGAGTGCAGGATGCCGGGGATGCCGGCCGCCCAGTCCCGTGGCGGGCTTATCTCAAGGTGCTCCTGGTCGTCGACCTGCCGCTCTGTCGCTACCTGCTCACTGGTCATCGTGGTGCACTTCCTTGCCTGCGTCGTCGCTTCTCTCAGGCTTACGCCACCGGACCACGTCTTGCAAGCACGACGCCCGGGCGGTTACGGAGGGTTCTTGTACTTCGCCGGACGCAGGATCACGATGTGAACCAAGGGGAACCTGATCGAAGATCGAAGAAGGTTCATGATGCAGTTCGCAGTATCGATGTTTCCGCCCCTGGCCCTCGGCTTCTTCGGGCTGGGCACCGGCTACCTCATCTACGGCCCGCAAGAGCTGTTCGGGTGGCCGCTCCGCGACGAGCGCGTCGATCGCGCCACCGGCATCTGGGGTGTCTGGCTGCCGGGCTTCTGTCAGTTCGTGACGGGAGCGATCCTGTTCATAGGCCTGACCTGGTTCCAGGTGTTCAAGGCACCTCCCCTGTACATGGCCGCCCTCGCGTTCAGCGCGTACGGCATCCATTGGTTCGCGATCGGCTACAATCGCCTCCGCGGTAACGACCCCCGCCCGAACGCGGGGATGTGCGTCGCGTTCTTCATCATCTCGGTCGTCGGCCTCGTCGTGTTCTTCGTCGCCGGCGACTGGCCGGTCGGCCTGCTGTTCCTGGGGCTGGCCCTGATCTACCTGTCGGACTTCTTCGCCGCCATCGGGGTGGCCCTGGGCGAGCGTGCCCTGGGCTTCTGGCACATCGTCACGGGGCTGTGGCTGATGTACCTGATGGTCGCCGTCGCGTTCGACTTCTCCCTGGGCTGGTCGCTCGCGGCGTGATGACTCACACGCCACCGCCGCGCCGCGCGTGTTCCCCTTGCGGCGGCGGCGGTGGCGTGTGGATGCGCGGGCGCGGGCCTATTTCAGCCCGTTGTCGGCGAGGAACTTCTTCGCGATGTCGGCGGGCGACTGCTGGTTCGTCGTGTTCTGCACGTTCATGTCGACGAGGGCCTCGGGTGTGAGCTTGGCCTGGACGGCGTTGATGACGTCGGCCAACGTGCCCTGGATGCTCTTGTTCACCAGGGGCACGACGTTGGATGACAGGATCATGCCCTTCGGATCCTTCAGCACGACGAGGTTGTCGGTCTTGATGCGCGGGTCGGACGTGTACACGTCGGCGACGTTCACGGTGCCGGCCACGAGGCTCTCCACGGTGGTGTCCCCGGTCGCCTTGAACCCGATGTCGATGCCGTACACGCTCCTCAGCCCCTTCGGGCCGTACGGACGGTCGGCGAGCTCGGGGTTGCCGCCGAGCGTGATCTTCTCGGTCACGTTCTTCAGGTCGGCGATCGAGGACAGCTGGTACTTGTCGGCGAACGCCTTCGTGACGGTGTAGGAGTCCTGGTCGGCGGCCGTCGCCATGTCGAGGACCGCGAGACCGGCCGGCAGCGCCTTCTGCAACGCCGCGTACACGTCGTCGGGTGCAGTGGCGGTGGCGGTCTTGTCGAGGTATTGCAGCAGGTTTCCGGTGTACTCCGGGAACAGCTGGATCTCGCCGCTCTTTATCGCCGGCATATACGCGTCGCGCTGGCCGATGTTGAACTTGCGCTGCACCGTGAGCCCGTCGCCTTCCAGCGCCTGCGCGTAGATCTCGGCGATGATCTCGTTCGAGGGGTACGTCTGCGAGCCGATCACTATCGTGGCACCCGGCCCGCCGGAGGTGGTGGCGGTCGGGCCCAGCGGGTTGTTCGAGGAGCAGCCCGCGAGGGCGAGCGCCGCACCGACGACGGCCGCCACGGCCGCAAGGGTCTTCTTCGCATGCATGATGGCTTCTTTCTGTCGAGGTCAGGTCAGGGCTTCTCGGGCGATCCGGTCCCGCGACTGAGTGCGCCGCGATCGGGCGGCGCGCACGCCGCGCGGCACGCTTGCCCGCTGCAGCAGGGCGAACACACCGTCCAGGACCAGGGCCAGCGCGGCGACGAGGATCGCACCGCCGAGGACCATGTCCAGTCTCTGCAGCGGGAATCCGGCGATGATGTACTGCCCGAGGCCGCCGACGCCGTAGACGTATGCGGCGATGGTGACGGTGGCCACCACCTGCAGCATCGCGGAGCGGATGCCGGCGACCAGCAACGGCAGCCCGAGCGGCACTTCGATGCGCCACAGCACCTGCCACTCGGTCATCCCCATCGCCCGGCCGGCGCCGAGCACCGATCGGTCGATCGCCTCGAATCCGGCATATGCCCCCGCAAGAATGGAGGGGATGGCGAGGATGACGAACGTGACGGTCGCCGCGGCGGGCGTGTACAGAACGCCCATCAGCAGCACGAGCAGGATGAAGAGCCCGAACGATGGCACCGCGCGCGCCGCGCCGGAGATGGCGACCGCGATGTCGCGGCCGCGACCCGTATGCCCGATCAGCCATCCCGCCGGCACCGCTATCACGATGGCCACGGCGACCGCGGCGACCGACGACAGCAGGTGCGCCACGAGGGCGACGGGGATCGGGTCGGTGCCGGCCAGGTCGCCGCCGAAGATCCACCGGATGGCGTCGAGGAGGAAGGTCATGCCATCGCCTCCCGCGCGCCGGCGGCGGCACCGAGGGCGTCGGGGCGGCGCGACCACGGCATCAGCACCCGGCCGGCGACCACGAGCAGCAGGTCCACCACGAGGGCTATCACGATCACCGCGACGATGCCCGCGAGCACCTCGAGGATGATCCGCCGCTGCAGCCCGTTCGTGAACAGGTAGCCGAGGTTCGTCACCCCGATCAGGATCCCAACCGTGGCCAGCGCAATAGTGCTCGCGGCCATGACCCGCAGACCCGCCAGCACGACGGGTCCGGACAGCGGGAACTCGACGGCCCAGAACCGCCGCCACGCGCCGTACCCCATCGCGGTGGCGGCGAGCCGCACGTCCGCGTCGACGGAGTCCAGGCCGTCGGTGACGGCGCGCACCATGAGGGCGACGCCGTAGATCGTCAGTGCGACGATCAGGTTGACGTCGCTGATGTAGCTGGAGCCGATCACGAGCGGCAGCAGCACGAGCAGCGCCAGCGACGGGATCGTGTACAGCAGACCGGTGACCACGAGGATCGCGCCCCGCAGCAGCCGGTACCGCCACGCCACCCAGCCGAGCGGGATCGACAGGACAAACGCGACCGCGATCGGGATGAGGCTCTGCCGCAGATGGACCAGCGACAGCTGCAGGATCAGCCCGAGGTTGTCGGAGAGCCAGATCACCCGCCGGCCTCCTCGACGACGGCGCCGTCGACGATGGCACCCTGCGCGCGACCCGCAGCGTCGACGACGACAAGGCCCCGTGCCGTGCGCTTCAGGCGCAGCGCGCGCGTCCCCCGTTCGGCGCCGATGAAGCTGGCGACGAATTCGGACGCCGGGTTCTCGATGATCTGGCTGGGGCTGCCGATCTGCGCTATCTGCGCGCCCTGCTGCAGGATCACCACCTGGTCGCCGAGCAGGAACGCCTCATCGACGTCGTGGGTGACGAACACTATCGTCTTGCCGATCTCGTCCTGCAGCCGGATGAGCTCCTGCTGCAGCTCGGCGCGCACGATCGGGTCGACGGCGCCGAATGGCTCGTCCATCAACAGGATGTTGGGGTCGGCCGCGAGCCCCCGCGCGACGCCGACGCGCTGCTGCTGCCCACCGGAGAGCTGGCCGGGGAACCGCCGTGCCATCGCCTCGTCGAGTCCGACCGTGCGCATGAGTTCACGCGCCCGCGCGCGGGCTGCCCTCTTCGCCACGCCCTGCAGGACGGGCACGGTGGCGATGTTGTCCTCGACGGTCAGGTGCGGCAGCAGGCCGGAGTTCTGCATCACGTAGCCGATGCTGCGCCGCAGCGCCACCGCCGAGCGGCCGGCGATGTCGTCGCCGTCGATCTCGATGACACCGGCGGTCGGCTCGATCATCCGGTTGATCATGCGCAGCAGCGTCGTCTTGCCGGACCCGCTCGAGCCCACGAGCACCGTGGTCTTGCGTGCGGGGATGACGAGGTCGAAGTCGCGCACGGCCGCGGTGCCGTCGGGGTACAGCTTGGAGACGCCGCGGAACTCGATCATGGTGTCCTTCATGTCGCTCGTGTCGCGTGCTACCGAGGGTAACCCAGGCCCCCGACACAGCACTCGGTCAGTACCAGAAACTCAGCTGCGGGACCGCCCGGTGACCGAGGACGGCGGCCGCCGCCGCGGCATCCGTCGACTCCACCCGTCCGGCTGCGGCGAGCGTGCTCACCGAGACCCCGCCCAGGTACGCGGTCGACAACGCGGCGGTCCCGAGCCGGAGGACGGGGATGTCCCGCGCGTCCGGTCCGCCGTCGGCGCGCACCCGGCCGGAGCCGTCGGCGCCGGCCTCCAGCAGCCAGCGGCCGGAGCTGTGTCCGAGCGGATCGGACACCTCCAGCACGACGGCACCGGCGGTGTCGTAGCCGCGCGCCTGCAGGGCGGCCGGGACGTCGAGGACGCGCACGTAGTGGTGGTCGGACACGGTGATCTCGGCGGCCCGCTGGTCCGACAGCATCCACAGCAGCGGCTCGTCGACCGACAGCTCGGAGGCGGTGACGGTGCCGATCAGGGGCAGCTCAATCAGGTGGCGCCACAGCGCCGCGTACGCCTCCGCGTCGACGGCGACAAGGTGGGACACCCGCACGGAGGACTTCGTGAAGTCGTCCTCGTTCTCGGTGACGGTGTACAGCACCATGCCGCGGACCCGTCCGGCCGGGTCGGCGTACTGCGCCGCGCGGACCCTGCCCGGCTTGTCGGCATCCGGATGCAGCTCCGTGAAGCGGTCCCAGTGGCTGCCGGGGATCGGGATCTCGCCGGGGCGGCGCAGCCGGACCTCGTCGTGCAGCCGCGGCAGCAGCGCCCGCGCGGTCTCGCGCGAGACGTGGTCCACCCGACCGGGGGCCGTCGGCCCCTCCCACCGCGCCCGCTTCGTGTCGATTCGCCACGTCGTGGCCGCCACTGCGGGACCGAACCCGTACCGCCCGTAGATCGTGGACTCGCTGGCGGTGAGCCCGGCCATCGGGATACCCAGCGCCACGGCGTGGCGCAGCTCGCCCTCCATCATGGCGCGCGCTATGCCGCGGCCCTGATGCGTGGGCGCGACCGTCACGGCGCTGATGGCGACCATCGGCGTCGTGCGCTCCCCCGGCACCGTCAGGTCGGTCGCCCACGACGCGAAAGTGCCGACCGGGACCTCGGGCATCGGTCCGGCCGGGTCGTACACGCCGATCATCCGCCGGTAGCCGTTCCTGGCGGTCGCGGCGTCCAGCTGCGCCTCGGTGGGCTCCGGGTCGAGGAAGCCGCGGCGCACCGCGCCGATCCAGGCGTCGAGTTCGGGCCGGGCGTTGCGGACGAGGCGCAGCTCGAGGCCCTGCGCCGCGAGCGCGGCGGCGGCCGAGGCGTCGACCGGTCCGTCGTGGTGGCGGGTCGTCAGGTCATCGTCCATGTGTGCTGTGCTCCGGATCGTTCAGGTGGGGATGATGCGGGCGCCGGGGACCGGTCCGTGCACATGCATGGTCTCGTGCCCGGCCGCGCTGAGCACCACCTGCAGCGCGACGGCGGCCTGCTCGTCGTCCGCGAGGAACGCGAGCGTCGGCCCCGATCCCGACACGATACCGGTGAGTGCGCCCTGGGAAAGGCCGAGGTTGATGATGTCGTCCAGCGCGGGCCGCAGCCGCAGCGCGGCGTGCGACAGGTCGTTGTGCGCGGTGGCGCCGAGCATGCGCGCGTCGCCCTGCCGCAGCGCCTGCAGCACCGGGGGGAACACCGCCGGGCGCACGGGCACGGGCGGGACGAAGGAGCTGCCGGTCGACCGGTAGTCGTCCAGCTCGTCGTACACGTCCGGGGTCGACATCCCCTCGTCGCTGATCACGAGCACCCAGTCGAACCGGCCGCGCGCGAGCGCGGGGCTGAGCTGCTCGCCACGGCCGGTGCCGACCGCGGTGCCGCCCATCAGGGCGAACGGCACGTCGGCGCCCAGCTGCGCGCCGATTCGCTGCAGCTGGGCGCTGGACAGGCCGGCGCCCCACAGCGCGTCGCACGCGAGCAGGGCCGCCGCGGCATCCGCGGAGCCTCCGCCCATGCCCCCGGCCACCGGGACGCCCTTGTGCACGCGCAGGTGCACGCCGCCGTCGTAGCCGATCTCCGCGGCCAGCAGGCGCGCGGCGCGCACGGCGAGGTTCGTGTCGTCCACGGGCACGCCGGACACGTCGACGGTGCCGTCCACCTCGACCGTGAACCGGTCCGACGGGCTCGCCCAGACATCCTCATACGCCGAGACCGCCTGGTACGCAGAGGCCACCTCGTGGTACCCGTCGGCACCGGCAGCGCCGACCTCGAAGAAGACGTTGATCTTCCCCGGGGCGCGCACCCGGATGCGCTCGACGGCGGCGGCCTGGCTCACAGTTGCGCGGACACCGCCCACATGTCCACGTCGATGCTGTCGCTGAGCGCGTCGATCTGCTCCAGCTCGGCGGTGTCGAAATCGGGGCCGGACAGGGCGCCGAGGTTCTCGTCGAGTTGGGCGGGACGCGAGGCGCCGATCAGCGCGGAGGCGACGACACCGTCCCGCAGCACCCACTGCAGCGCCATCTGCGCGAGCGTCTGCCCGCGCTCCTTCGCTATCACGTCGAGGCCGCGCAGCGCCGACAGGCCCCGGTCGGACAGCCGCCCGCCGGGCAGGGACGACCGCTGCTGCGAGCGCTCCGCGGTGCCGTCGCCGAGGTACTTCGACGTGAGCAGCCCCTGCGCCAGCGGCGTGAAGGCGATAGCGCCCATGCCCTCCTGAGCGAGCACCCCGGTCAGTCCGTCCTCGATCCAGCGGTTCAGGATCGAGTACGACGGCTGGTGGATCACGAGCGGCGTGCCAAGACTCCGGGCGACGGCCTTCGCTGTGGCCGTGCGCTCGGCGCTGTACGACGAGATGCCCACGTACAGCGCCTTGCCCTGTCGCACGAGGGTGTCCAGTGCCCCGATGGTCTCCTCGATCGGGGTGACCGGGTCCACGCGGTGGGAGTAGAAGATGTCGACGTACTCCAGGCCCATCCGGGTCAGGGACTGGTCGGCGCTGGCGAGGATGTACTTGCGGCTGCCGAGGTCGCCGTACGGTCCCGGCCACATGTCCCAGCCGGCCTTCGACGAGATGATCAGTTCGTCGCGGTACGCCCGGAAGTCCTCACGCATTATGCGGCCGAAGTTCGTCTCGGCCGAGCCGTACGGCGGGCCGTAGTTGTTCGCGAGGTCGAAGTGGGTGATTCCGGAGTCGAACGCGTGGCGCAGCAGCTCCCGCTGCCGGTCGAACGGGACGTTGTCGCCGAAGTTCCACCACAGGCCCAGCGAGATGGGGGGCAGGTAGAGGCCGGAGTCCCCCACCTGCCGGTAGCCGAACGCGTCGTATCGGCCCGGAGCGGCCGTGTACGGGCGGTGGATGTCGCCGACGCCGGACTGGAATCGCTGCTGGTCGCTCACTGATCAAGGGTATCGAGTCGGCGGTGCCGCGTGGGGTGGGGATGCGGCGGGACGCTTGTGTTCGCTCGGCGGCACGCCGACCTCTACGTGACCCGCCGTCAGCGGGCGGGCCTCTGCCGGGCGACGGCGACGAAGTCGTCGATCGTGAGCTGCTCCCCGCGCAGCGTCGGGTCGATGCCGGCGGCCTCGAGAACCGCGGACGCCGCCGCCGACCCGCCGAGCGTCGACGAGAGCGCCTGACGGAGCATCTTGCGGCGCTGGCCGAACGCGGCATCCACGATCTCGAACGTGCGCCGGCGCTCGGCTTCCGTCCCGCGCGGCTCCAGGTCCCGACTGAACGCGACCAGCACGCTGTCGACGCCCGGGACCGGCCAGAACACGTGGCGGGACACGGTGCCCGCGAGCCGCCACGGGCCGTACCAGGCCGCCTTGACGCTCGGCGCCCCGTACGTCTTCGAGCCGGGCGGCGCGGCCAGCCGCTCCCCCACCTCGGCCTGAACCATCACGACCCCGCGCTTGAGGTGCGCGAACGTCTCGAGGAAGTGCAGCAGCACCGGCACCGACACGTTGTAGGGGAGGTTCGCCACCAGCACGGTGGGCTCCCCCGGCAGCTCGGTGACCCGGAGGGCATCCGCGTCCACCACCGTCAGCGCACCGTCGTCGACGCCGTGGGATGCCGCGGTCTCCGGCAGGCGCGCGGCCAGTCGGTGGTCGATCTCGACGGCGGTGACCCGCGCGCCGGTGGACAGGATCGCCAGGGTCAGCGAGCCGAGCCCCGGCCCCACCTCGACGACGTGCTCGTGCGGCTGCACCGCGGCGATCTGCACGATGCGCCGCACGGTGTTCGCATCGACGACGAAGTTCTGCCCGAGCTTCTTGGTCGGGGTCACGTCGAGTTCGGCGGCCAGCGCGCGGATCTCAGCCGCGCCCAGAAGTGACACGGGCATGCCCACCATCCTGCCGCAGGCGGGAGAGCCTTTGTGTCCGTACAGCCGACGCTCGCCGGACGCGAACATCACGTCACGCGCCCCGCGACGCCAGGTGCACCGGTTGCGCCAGCGATTCGCGCTACACGAATCCGCGAACGCGCCAGCGAATCCGTGGCGCGGATGCCGAACAGTACCGCGCGAGCACGACGGCCACCCCGCAGCATCCCACCGCGCTACACAAATCGGCGAACGCTGCACCGATCCGCAAACGCGGCACCAATCGGCGAACGCTGCACCGATCCGCGTCCGCGCCACCCGCGGCGGGCGCTCCGAGGTTCGCGCTGCACGAATCCGCGAACGCGCCAGCGAATCCATGGCGCGGATGCCGAACAGTGCCGCGCGAGCACAGCGGCCACCCCGTGGAATCCCACCGCGCTACACGAATCCGCGAACGCGCCAGCGAAAACGCGGCGCGGATGCCCGCAGCCGGCGGCCTGTCAGTCCTCGAACGAGCCGTACACGGCGCGGGTGTTCGCCGCCAGCTGCGCGCACAGCTCGTCGAGGTCGACGCCGAGCTCAGCGGCCATGAACCGCACCGTCGTCGGCACGAGGTACGGCGCGTTCGGCCGGCCCCGGTAGGGCACCGGCGTGAGGAACGGCGCATCCGTCTCCACGAGGATCCGGTCGCGGGATGCCACCGCCAGCGCATCGCGCAGGTTCTGCGCGCCGCGGAACGTGATGTTCCCCGCGAACGACAGATAGTAGCCGTGCTCGGCGGCGATGCGTGCCATCGCGGCATCGCCGGAGAAGCAGTGGAACACCGTCCGCTCGGGCGCGCCGGCATGCTCCAGCGTCTGCAGCACCGCATCGTGCGCGTCGCGGTCGTGGATCTGCATCGCTATGCCGTGCTTCTTGGCCAGTGCTATGTGCGCCTCGAACGAGCGGCGCTGGGCCGGGATGCCGTCCGCTCCGGTGCGGAAGAAGTCCAGGCCCGTCTCCCCGATCGCCCGCACCCGCGGCTGCGCGGCCAGCTCGTCGATCACCGCGATGGCCTCGTCGAGCCGCCCCGCGGCCTCGTACGCGGGCGCCTCGTTCGGATGGATCGCGACGGCGGCCAGCACCCGGGGATGGCGGGCGGCGGCATCCGCCGACCAGCGGCTCGAATCGATATCGCCGCCGGCCTGCACGACCCCTGCGATGCCGACCTCCCGCGCGCGGTCCAGCTGCTCGTCGAGGGTGAGCCCGCCGTCGTCGCCGTCGGCGATCTCCAGATGGCAGTGGTTGTCGTACACCGGCACCGCGAGCGGCTCAGGCGCCGGCGGATAGCTGACGTCGCGCGTTCCCTTCTCGCGGTGCCGCACGTAGTTCGAGGGGTCGTCCGGCACGGTCAGTGCTGCTCCACGCGCGGGAACAGCGGCGCGAGCGGGGCGACAGCGGTGCCGGGCTCCAGGATCCCCCACCCGCCGGCCTGACGGATCGGCTGCTGCTGCAGCGGGCCGAGTGACCCGGCGGCGCCCAGGGCCGCCCACAGCGTCCCGGTCGAGGCGGGCATCACCGGGGACAGCAGCACCGCGAGCGCGCGCAGACCCTCGGCCGCCGTGTACAGCACGGTGCCCAGGCGCCCCCGCTGCGCGTCGTCCTTGGCGAGGACCCACGGGGCGCTGTCGGTGATGTAGCCGTTCAGCTCGTCCACTATCGTCCAGATCGCCGCGATGGCCTCGTCGATGCGGAACCGGTCGATCGCGGCGTCCGCCGCGGCCGCGGCATCCGCCACCGTCTTCTGCACGGCACTGTCCCGCTCGGCGTACTCCCCCGGGGCCGGCAACACGCCGTCGAAGTACCGCTCGATCATCGCGACGGTGCGGGACGCGAGGTTGCCGAAGCCGTTGGCCAGCTCCGCCTGGTAGCGCGCCGACAGGTCCTCCCAGGAGAACGAGCCGTCGTGACCGAACGGGATGGCGGACAAGAAGTAGAAGCGGTACGCGTCCGAGCCGAACACGTCGGTGATCTCGGTCGGCGAGATGCCGGTCAGCTTCGACTTCGACATCTTCTCGCCGCCCACCAGCAGCCACCCGTGCGCGAACACCCCGCGGGGCACCTCCAGCCCCGCGGCCATCAGCAGCGCCGGCCAGATCACCGCGTGGAAGCGGAGGATGTCCTTGCCGACGACGTGGTACGCGGGCCAGCGGCGGGCGAACCCGGCCTCGTCGCTGCCGTAGCCGACGGCGGTCGCGTAGTTCAGCAGCGCGTCCACCCACACGTAGATCACGTGCGACGGGTCCCACGGCACCTTGATGCCCCAGTCGAACGTGGACCGGGAGATCGACAGGTCCTTCAGCCCCTGCTTGACGAAGGACACCACCTCGTTGCGGGCCGAGTCCGGCCGCACGAAGTCCGGCTCGGTCTTGTACAGCTCGAGCAGCCGATCACCGAACTCGCTGAGCTTGAAGAAGTAGTTCTTCTCCTGCAGCAGCTCCAGCGGCTTGGAGTGGATGGCGCACACCTTCAGCCCCTCGAAGGGGCCGGTGCCGTCGACGATCTCCGCCTCCGGTTTGAACTCCTCGCAGCCCACGCAGTACAGCGCTTCGTACTCGCCGGCGTAGATGTAGCCGCGGTCGTACAGCGTCTGGAAGAACACCTGGACGCTGCTCTCGTGGCGCTCCTGTGTCGTGCGGATGAAGTCGTCGTTCGCGACATCCAGCGTCGTCAGCAGCGGAAACCAACTCTCCGTGACGAGCTTGTCGACCCACTGCTGCGGCGTGACGCCGTTCGCGGCGGCCGCGCGCAGCATCTTCTGCCCGTGCTCGTCGGTGCCGGTGAGCATCCAGGTGTCGTCCCCGGCTTGCCGGTGCCACCGGGCGAGGGTGTCCACGGCCACGCTCGTGTACCCGTGCCCGATGTGAGGCAGATCGCTCGGATAGTAGATCGGTGTCGTGATGTAGAAGGAGCCGCCGGAAGTCACCCCCCGAGTCTAGTTTGCGGGCGACATCCGATTTCTGCGGGCGCGGCGGTGGCAGAATCGGGCGCGTGCGGGTCGCGTTCGGCGGTCCGCTGAGCACGGGAGATCGTCATGCGCTTTGCCCGACTGGGCCCCGCGGGCCAGGAGGTGCCCGTCGTCATCGACGGCGGCCGCGTCCTGGACGTGTCGCCGGTGACCGCCGACATCGACGGCGCGTTCCTCGCCGACGGCGGGATCGACCGCGTCCGGGATGCCGTGGCCGCCGGGTCCCTCCCGGAGCTGGCCGACGCGGCGACGCGACGCGTGGGCGCCCCGGTCGCCCGCCCGTCGGCGGTGTACTGCATCGGGATGAACTACGCCGCGCACGCGGCCGAGTCGGGCTCGGCCCCGCCCGAGCACATGGTGGTCTTCATGAAGGCTCCCGGCGCGATGGCCGGTCCCGACGACGACGTCGAGATCCCGGCGGGCAGCACGAAGACCGACTGGGAGGTGGAGCTGGCGATCGTGATCGGGCGGCGCGCACAGCGGCTGCACGCCCCCGCAGACGCGGCCGCCCATATCGCCGGGTACGCCGTGGGCAACGACGTGTCCGAGCGGGACTGGCAGCTGGCGGTCTCCGGCGGGCAGTGGTCCAAGGGCAAGTCGGCGCCCGGCTTTCTGCCGCTGGGACCATGGCTGGTGACGCCGGACGAGGTGGATGCCGCCGACGTGCGTCTGCGCTCCTGGGTCAACGGTCAGCCGCGGCAGGATTCCCGCACGTCGGATCTGATCTTCGGCATCGACCACATCGTGTGGGAGCTCAGCCGCTATCTGACGCTCGAGCCGGGCGACGTCGTGCTCACCGGGACACCCGAGGGCGTCGCCCTGTCCGGCCGGTTCCCGTACCTGTCCGCCGGGGACGTGGTGGAGCTGGAGATCGAGGGCCTGGGCCGCCAGCGCCAGCGGTACGTCAGCCGTTCTTGACGGCCAGCGCCGCCTGATACAACTCGCGGCGCGAATGCCCGGTCGCCTCGGCCACCTCGGCCGCCGCCTCCTTCAGCCGGATTCCCGACCCGGTCAGCTCCCGCACGTGCGTGACGGCGTCGGCGAACGGCGTGCGCCGCGGCGCCGCCCCGCCCACCACCACGACGATCTCGCCGCGGACGCCCTCCGCGGCCCAGTCCGCCAGCTCCACGAGCGGGCCGCGGCGCACCTGCTCGTGCAGCTTCGTCAGCTCCCGGCACACGGCGGCGGGCCGGTCGTCGCCGAACGCGCGGCACATATCGCGCAACGACGCCGCGATCCGCGACGGGGCCTCGAAGAACACCATCGTGCGCGGCTCCGCCGACAGCGCCGCCAGCGCGTCCGCCCGCTCCCCGTCCTTGCGCGGCAGGAAACCCTCGAACGTGAACCGGTCGGTGGGCAGTCCCGACACCGCGAGCGCCGTGACAACGGCGCTCGGGCCGGGGATCACCGTCACCGTCACCCCCGCGGCGGCGGCGGCCACCACGAGGCCGTATCCCGGGTCGCTGACCGTCGGCATCCCCGCGTCGCTGAGCACGAGCACGTCCTCGGTGCGCGCCAGTTCGACCACCTCGGCCGCACGTTCCTTCTCGTTGTGATCGTGCAGTGCGAAAAGACGCGGCCGGTTCCCGACATCCAGCGCCTGCAGCAGGCGCTGCGTCGTGCGGGTGTCCTCCGCCGCGACGACTGTCGCGGCCTCGAGCGCCGCCACGAGCCGCCGGGACGCGTCGCCCAGATTTCCGATGGGCGTGGCCGCCAGGATGATCACCGCCCCAGCATAGGCTGGGACGGTGACTGCGACCGTGGACGGCCTGCTGCCCGACGCGCGCCCGTCCGTGCTGGACCGGTGGAGCGCCCGGGTGCGGGCCTCGGCGGTGCTGCGGCGGCGATTCGACGTGCTCGCGCCGGTGTTCGTGACCCTGCTGGCGGCGGCCGTGCGCCTCTGGGATCTGGGGCATCCGCACGCGCTCGTCTTCGACGAGACGTACTACGTGAAGGATGCCTGGAGTCAGTGGAACCTCGGGTATCCGACGAACTGGCCCGAGGGCGCTGACAAGGGGTTCGCCTCCGGCGGCATCCCCACGTTCCTGACCTCCGGCAGCTTCGTGGTGCACCCGCCGCTGGGCAAGTGGCTGATCGGGATCGGGATGTGGATCTTCGGGCCCGACTCGTCGGTGGGCTGGCGGATAGCGGCGGCCCTGTTCGGCACCGCCACGGTGCTCGTCGTGTACCTGCTCGGCAAGCGCCTGACCGGCTCGACGGTGTTCGCCACGGTGGCGGGTCTGCTGGTCGCGGTGGACGGCGTCTCGATAGTCCTCAGCCGGATCGCGCTGTTGGACGTGTTCCTCACGTTCTTCGTCGCGCTCGCGTTCCTGTTCCTGGTCCTCGACCGCACCCGGCACATCGATCGGCTGGCGACGCTGGTGCGGCGGCGCCCCGACCCGGCGTACGGACTCGGCCCGCTCGTGTGGAACCGCCCGTGGCTCGTCGCGGCCGGGGCGGCGGCGGGCGCCGCGACGGCGGTGAAGTGGTCCGGCCTGTACGCCCTGGCAGCGATCGGCGTGTACGCGGTGGTCAGCGACGCCGTGGCCCGGAGGCGGGCAGGCGTGGCACTGTGGACGTGGGGGGCGCTGCGGCAGGCCGTGGCATCCTTCCTCCTGCTCGTGCCCGTCGCGCTGGTCGTGTATGTCGCATCCTGGACCGGATGGCTGGTCAGCGCCGGCGGCTACGACCGGCAGGCGTCCACGAACCCGTGGGAGGCGCTGTGGATCTACCATCAGGCGATCTACGCGTTCCACGTGGGGCTGACCACCCCGCACAGCTATGCGAGCCCGGCGTGGCAGTGGCCGCTGCTGATCCGGCCCACGTCGATGTACTGGCACCAGGACACGCTCGGGCAGGCCGGCTGCACGTGGGCGAGCAACTGCGTGCAGGCCATCTCGTCGATCCCGAACCCGCTGATCTGGTGGGCGGGCTGCGCGGCCGCGGTGTACCTCGTGGTGACGCTCGTGCTCCGGCGGAACTGGCGCCACGCGGTGGTCCTCACCGGGGTGGCATGCACGTACCTGCCGTGGCTGCTGTACCCGGAGCGCACGATCTTCCAGTTCTACACAGTCGCCATGGTGCCGTTCACGGCGCTCGCGCTGGCCTTCGCGCTGCGTGAGATCGCCGGCGCCGGCGCCCGCTCGATCCGGCGGCGATTGGCCGGTCAGCGTGTCGTGTGGGTGTTCCTCGGGGTGGTCGTGGCGCTGTCGGCGTTCTGGTATCCGGTGTGGGTAGGAATGCGGGTGCCGTACGTGTTCTGGCTCTTGCACAACTGGGTCCCCACGTGGATCTGAGCCGCTAATCTCAGAGGGTGACAGTCCGCATCGAGAAGGTCGACCTGCCCGGGATCGGCGTGCGCCACGACCTGGTCACCGAGAGCGGCCGGCGGCTGGCCGTGGTCCGGTACCGCGACGGCGAGCGCGAGCTCGGGCTGTACGACGCCAACGACCCCGACGAGTGCCGCGAGTCGCTGCGCATCACCGACGACGAGGCCGAAGCGCTCGCCGAGCTGTTCAGCGCGTCGCTGGCCGTGAGCCGGCTCACGAAGCTGACCGAGGAGACCGACGGCCTGTACACGGAGAAGATAGCCCTGCCGGCGGACTCCCCGTTCGTGGACAAGACGCTCGGCGACACGAAGACGCGCACCCGCACGCACGTGTCGGTGGTCGCGATCATCCGGGATCGCCGCGTGATCGCCTCGCCCACCCCGGACGAGATGCTGCGCGAGGGCGACGTGATCGTCACGGTCGGCACGCGGGCAGGATTGGATGCCGCGGTCCGGCTGATCAGCGACGGCCCCGAGTGACCCGCGGGCGCCGCCGATGAACGACTCCTTCATCGTCCTCATCGAAGTCGGCGCCCTGCTGTTCGCCATGGGACTGCTGGGCCGGCTCGCGGCCCGGATCGGCTTCTCGCCGATCCCGCTGTACCTCATCGCGGGGCTGGCGTTCGGCACCGGAGGCGTGCTGCCGATGGACGCCAGCGCGAGCTTCTTCGAGATCGGCGCTGAGATCGGCGTCATCCTGCTGCTGGCGCTGCTGGGCCTGGAGTACTCCGCCGAGGAGCTCCTGCACGGCCTGCGCCGCTCGAAGGCGGCCGGGATCCTGGATGCCCTGCTGAACGCCTTGCCCGGCGCGGCGTTCGCGCTGATCCTCGGCTGGGGACCGGCCGCCGCCGTCGCCGTCGCCGGGATCACGTGGGTGACCTCGTCCGGCGTGACGGCGAAGCTGCTGCGCGATCTCGGACGCATCAGCAACCGGGAGACGCCGTCGGTGCTGTCGGTGCTCGTGATCGAGGACCTCGCGATGGCGTTCTACCTGCCGCTCGTATCCGCGATGGTGATCGGCGTGAGCCTGGCCCAGGGCGCGGTGCGGGTGGCCGTCGCGGTGGCCGTCGTGCTCGTGATCCTGTTCGTCGCCCTGCGCTTCGGCCCGTTCGTGTCGCGGCTGTTCACGCCCGAGCACGCCGAGCCGCTGGTCCTCGGGGTCCTCGGGCTGACGATGCTGATAGCGGGGCTGGCCGAGGAGGTGAACGTGTCGGCTGCGGTGGGCGCGTTCCTCGTCGGGATAGCGCTGTCCGGCCGCGTCGCGGAGTCCGCCCGGGAAGTGCTCACTCCGCTGCGCGACCTCTTCGCGGCGGTGTTCTTCGTGTTCTTCGGCCTGGCCACCGACGCCTCGCAGCTGATGCAGGTGATCCTGCCCGGCGCTATCCTGGCCGCCGTCACGATGGCCACGAAGATCCTGACCGGTTACATCGCCGCGCGGCGCGCCGGGATCGGCGTCCCGGGCCGGTGGCGCGCGGGGATAGCGCTGACCCCGCGCGGCGAGTTCTCGATCGTGATCGCCGGCATCGCCGCCGGCACCGCGCCGATGCTCGCGCCGCTGGCGGCCATGTATGTGTTCATGACGGTGATCGGCGCGACGCTGCTGGCACGGGTCAGCGACACCGCCTGGTTCCGCCGTGTCACGGCGCCGAAGGTGGCGCGGCTCGCAGTGCGCTGAGCGTGGTCACCGGCAGCCGGCACGCGAAGTCACGGCAGTCGTACACCGTCGTGACGTCCGCTGTCTTCCCTGCGAACAGCTCGAATCCCGCGTCCGCGAGCGCCGCGCACCGCTCGGCCGTGACGACGGCGACGACGTCCGCGGCGATGACGGACGCCGCGCGCGCCAGCGGGTCGCCGTGCGTCCCGACGATCACGAGCTGATGCGGGGCCACCGCCGTCTCGCACGCGACCCGCAGCAGCGCGCCGTGCGCAAGGGGCTCGGCCAGAGCGCGGGTGGCGTACCGGGCGACGAGCGCCTCCGCCGTCCGGCGGTACCGGTCCCCCGCGCCGAGCCGCCACAGGGCCACGGCGGCCTGTGCGAGCGCGGAGACGCCGGAGGGATGGTCGTCGTCGGACGGTGACGGGTCGGCGGGGAGGCCGTGTGCGGCCAGGACCGGGTCGCGGCCGCCGGGCGGGGCAGGA
The DNA here is from genome assembly GCF_009649635.1 of Microbacterium sp. SYP-A9085. Classification (GTDB taxonomy): domain Bacteria; phylum Actinomycetota; class Actinomycetes; order Actinomycetales; family Microbacteriaceae; genus Microbacterium. Next base: position 103,096 of record NZ_WJII01000002.1, read on the forward strand.
TGCTCCGGGTCGGCCAGGCACGAGTCGACGAGAGCCCGTGCGCGGACCGCGTATGCCGGCTCGCCGGTGGCGCACGTGAGCGCGAGAAGGCCCGCGGCCAGCAGGCCGTGGTCTTCCAGGGTCGCCGGCGCCGTGGAGACGGTCTCATCCAGCCAGGCACGGTGCAGGCGCCCCCCGTCGTCGACCGCCGCTGCCAGGACGGCGTCGGCCGCCCGCCGCGCGGCCGTGACGAAGCGCGGCTCGCCGAGCCGGATGCCGGCGCGCGCCAGCGCGCCGATCGCCATGCCGTTCCACCCGGTCACGATCTTGCCGTCGACGGCCGGCGGGGAGAGCTCGGCGCGAGCGGCGGCATCCCGCGCGTAGTAGCCGCCTTCGCTGCGCTGCCCGTCGATCCACGACTCGGAGTCCTGCGCGGCCGCGAACCCGCCGGAGGGCTGCTGCAGCACGTCGAGGAGGAACCCGGCGATCCCACGGGCGACCTCGTCGTCCGCCGCGTCGAGGGCCACCTCGAGCAGGCCGGCGTTGTCGGTGAGCATCCGCTCGAAGTGCGGGACGGTCCAGTCCCGGCGGGTGGCGTAGCGGAAGAACCCGCCGTCCACCCTGTCGCGCAGCGGCGACGCGGCCATCGCCGCGAGCGCCCGCGACGCGGCCCCGGCGGCGTCCGGCGCGTCCTGCGCGAGCGCCGGACTCTGCAGGAATCGCAGCGCGGGGACGGTAGGGAACTTCGGCGTGGCCATCGTCGCGTCCCGCGGCGCGAACCCGCCGTACTCGAGGTCTTCGCGCGTCAGCGCGGCGCGCGCCGCGGCGACCAGATCCGGCACGGTCGGCAACCCGGATGCGGCGGCGGCATCCGTCGCCTGCGCGAGGGCGCGCACGACGGCGTCGGCGGTCTCGCGTACCGCGTCGCGGCGCTGCGTCCACGCTTCGCGGACGGCCTCCAGCACCTGCCGGAACGACGGCATCCCCCCTCGCGCGTCGGGCGGGAAGTACGTGCCGGCGAAGAACGCGCGCCCGGTGGGCGTGGCGAACACCGTGAGCGGCCACCCGAGGCTCCGCGTGAAAGCGGTGGCCGCGGCCAGGTACGCCGCGTCGACCTCCGGATGCTCCTCCCGATCGACCTTGATCGCCACGAACCCGTCGTTTATCTGCGCGGCGGTGTCGACGTCCTGGAACGATTCCCGGGCCATCACGTGGCACCAGTGGCAGGTGGAGTATCCGATCGAGATGAGGACGGGGACGTCGCGCCGCACGGCCTCCTCGAACGCGGCCGCACCCCACGGGAACCACGCGACGGGATTGTCGGCGTGCGCCCGCAGATACGGGCTGGCGGAGTCGGCGAGGGTCATCGCTCCAGCCTATGAGCCCCGGGCGATACGATGGCAGGCTGTGTCTTCCCCCGAACCCGTCATCGCGTACCCGCCCGAGCTGCCCGTCAGCGCGGCGCGGGGCGATATAGCGCGGGCTGTCGCCTCGAACCAGGTGGTGATCGTCGCGGGCGCCACCGGCTCAGGGAAGACCACGCAGCTGCCGAAGATCCTCCTCGAGCTCGGCCACGGCCGGATAGCGCACACGCAGCCGCGGCGCATCGCCGCGCGCAGCATCGCGGAGCGGATAGCGCAGGAGCTGCAGGTGCCGCTGGGGACCACGGTCGGCTACCGGGTGCGCTTCACCGACAAGGTGTCCGAGGACACCCGCGTTGCGCTGATGACCGACGGCATCCTCCTGAACGAGATCCACCGGGACCGGTTGCTGCGCCGCTATGACGCGATCATCGTCGACGAGGCACACGAGCGGTCCCTGAACGTCGACTTCCTGATCGGGTACCTGCGCCGCATCCTCCCGCAGCGACCCGATCTGAAGGTCGTGATCACGTCGGCGACGATCGACCCGGAGAGCTTCGCGACCCACTTCGCGGCGGCCGACGGCACGCCCGCCCCGATCATCGAGGTCTCCGGCCGCACGTACCCGGTCGACGTCCGCTACCGGGCACCTGCCGACCTGGACGACGACATCGAGCCCGTCGTCGCCGCGCTGCGGGAACTGGACAGGGAGAGCCCCGGCGACGTCCTCGTGTTCCTGCCCGGGGAGGCGGAGATCCGCGACGCGATCGATGCCGTCCGCGGCATGTATGCGAAGGATGCCGCCCCCACCGAGGTGCTTCCGCTGTACGGGCGCCTGTCGGCCGCCGAGCAGCACCGCGTCTTCGAGCGGTCCGCGCTCGCGGGGGTGCGCCGCCGGGTGATCCTGGCCACGAACGTCGCCGAGACCAGCCTCACGGTGCCCGGCATCCGCTACGTCGTGGACGCCGGCACCGCGCGCATCTCGCGGTACAGCAACCGCAGCAAGGTGCAGCGCCTGCCCATCGAGCCGATCTCACAGGCGTCGGCGCAGCAGCGCTCCGGGCGCGCCGGTCGCACCGCGCCCGGCGTCGCGATCCGCCTCTACGCAGAGGACGACTTCGCGTCCCGCCCGGTGTTCACCGAGCCCGAGGTGCTGCGCACGAGCCTGGCCTCCGTCGTGCTGCAGATGCTGGCGCTGGGCTTCGGGGACATCGCCGCTTTCCCGTTCCTGACGCCGCCGGACTCCCGCGGCGTGAAGGCGGCGTACGACCTTCTCGTCGAGCTGGGCGCGGTGCACACCGCGCGCGGCGGCGACGCTCCCACGCTGACCGCCATCGGCAGGGAACTGGCGCGGCTGCCGATCGACCCCCGCTTCGCACGGATGCTCGTCGAGGCGCGGCGGCTGGGCGTGCTCGCCGAGGTCCAGGCCATCGTGGCGGGGCTGTCGATCCCCGACGTGCGGGAGCGACCCGAGGACCGGAAGGACGAGGCCGACCGGCTGCATGCCCGGTTCGTGGACCCCACGAGCGACTTCCTCACGATCCTGAACCTGTGGAACCACCTCCAGCGGCTGCAGCACGAGCTCGGCTCGAGCGCGTTCCGGCGCACCTGCCGCAGTGAGCACCTCAACTATGTGCGCGTGCGGGAATGGTTCGACGTGCACCGCCAGCTCGGCTCCCTGATGCACGGGTCGCGGTCCGCCGGGCACGCTCGGGGTGCGGAGCCGGCACCGGATGCCATCCACGTCGCCATCCTGTCCGGACTGCTGTCGCAGATCGGCATCCTCGCCGAGCCGGGGCGCGACCGCAGCGACGCCAAGCGCAGGCTGCGCGCGGAATACGTCGGCGCGCGCGGCGCACGGTTCACCGTGTTCCCGGGGTCCGGGCTGCGCAAGAAGAGCCCGCAGGCGCTGATGGCCGCCGAGCTCGTGGAGACCAGTCGCCTGTACGCGCGGACCGTCGCCGCCATCGACCCGGCGTGGGCGGAGCCGCTGGCCGGCGACCTCGCGAAGCGTCAGCTGTCCGAACCGCACTGGTCGAAGGATGCCGGCGCGGCGGTCGCGAGCGAGAAGGTGACGCTGTTCGGGGTGGCGATCATCCCCCGGCGCCGCGTGCAGCTGGCGCGCATGGACCGTCCGCTGGCGCGCGAGTTGTTCCTGCGCCACGCGCTCGTCGACGGCGAGTGGGACATGACGCTGCTCGAGGCGCGCCTCACCGCGTTCGCACGCCGCAACCTCGAGCTGCGCCGCCGCCTCGAAAAGCTCGAGGAGCGGGAACGGCGCCGCGACATCCTCGCCGGCGACGAGGCGGTGTACGCGTTCTACGACGCCCGGGTGCCGCGCGACGTGTACGACGTCCGGTCGTTCGCCGCGTGGTGGCGCGAGACGCACTCCCGCAGTCCGCACCTGCTCGAGCTGAGCGAGGCCGACCTCGTGGACGACGCCACGCGGGCCGACGAGCGCGACTTCCCGACGCGGTGGCGGCAGGGCGACCAGGTGCTGTCCCTCGCGTACCGGTTCGAGCCGGGCGCCCCCGACGACGGCGTCACCGTCGTCGTCCCGCTTCCGCTGCTGGCGGCGCTGCGGCCCGACGGATTCGACTGGCAGGTGCCCGGGATGCGGGACGAGCTTGTCGCCGCGCTGATCCGTGCTCTGCCCAAGGCGATCCGCCGTCACGTCGTCCCCGCCGCCGACTGGGCTGCCCGGTTCGCCGAAGAGCTCGCCGGGGCCGGGCCCGAGTCCCACGACGGACTGCCGGCGCTGGGGCTGCGGGCCGCACTCGCCGAGCGCATCCAGCGCGTCGCGAACCAGCCGGTGACGGCCGCGGACTTCGACATGACGCGGGTCCCCGGGCACCTGCAGGTCTCGTTCCGCGCCGTGGACGCGCGCGGCCGCGCCGCCGGATCGGACCGCGATCTCGCGGCCCTGCAGACGCGGCTGGCCGCCAGCACGCGCGAGGCCGTGAGCAGGTCGCTGAGCCGCGGTGACCGGGCCGCGAGGCCGTCCCCCGCACCCGCCGGGGCAGGCGGCTCAGGGTTCGCCGAGCGCACCGGGATGACGGCGTGGGACATCGAGGAGCTTCCCGCCGTCGTCGATACGAAGGTCGCCGGCGGCGTGGTGCGCGGGTATCCCGCCCTCGTCGACGAGGGCGCAGCGGTCGCCGTGCGGATCGAGACGACACTCGAGAAGGCCGCGCGGGCGACGCGCGGCGGCGTGCGGCGCCTTGTCCTGCTGTCCACGCCCAGCCCCGCGGAGTATGTGCTCGGGCACCTCACGGCGGCCGAGAAGCTCGCGCTCGCGGCATCCCCCTATCCGGCCGCGCGCGCCGCGGTCGAGGACTGCCGGGTCGCCGTCGCGGACGCCGTGATAGCCCGGACGCACCCGGACGGGGTCGTCCGCACCCGCGCGCAGTTCGACCGGGTGCGGGACGCTTTCGCCGGGGCCGTGATGGACGAGCTGTTCACCGCCGTCGCGCTGCTCGCGCGGATCCTCGCAGCGGCCCGCGACGTGGAGCGGGCGGTGAAGGCCACGAACGCCCTGACCCTGCTGCCGGCGCTGAACGATGTGCGGGGGCAGCTGGCAGCCCTCGTGCACCCCGGGTTCGTCGCGCGCACCGGCCTCGCACAGCTCGCGCACCTCCCCCGCTACCTGCAGGGTGCGCTGCTGCGCCTGCGCGCGCTGCCCGACAATCCGGGACGAGACCGCCAGCGGCAGACCGAGTTCGAGCGCGCCGAGGCCGCCTACGCCGAGGCGGGCGGGACGCTGCCGCTGCCGGCGGACGCGCCGGACGGGCTGGTGGCGGTGCGGTGGCTCCTGGAGGAGTACCGGATAAGCCTGTTCGCGCAGAGCCTGGGCACCGCGGCATCCGTGTCCTTCCCGCGGATCCGCACGGCGCTGACATCGATTTGACGTGACGCCCGTTGCGGGAGAAAAGTATCTTCCCGGGTCGCGCACGATGCGGCCCTACACACAACTGAATTCCCGGAAGGATCGACGATGACGTCCACCGACACCCCCACGCGCGGCCCGGCTCGCCCCGGACCGTACATCGTCTCCGGCATCCTGATCGTGCTGGCGATCGTCATGCCGCTGCTCATCCCCACCTACGCGCGGTGGGATCCTGCCCTCTGGGACATCCCGTTCTTCTTCTGGTATCAGCTGATCTGGGTCTTCCTGGCCTCCGGGTTGCTGTCGATCGCGTATCTGCTGATGCGCAAGGAGGACCGCCGCCGTCGCGCCGCCGTCCGTGACGGGAGGGACGCCTGATGCTCGCCTACACCGCAGCCTCCCCCGTCGCGCCGAACCGGCCCGTGGAGTGGATTCCGCTGATCATCGTGGTCGTCCTGTTCGTCGCGGTCGCCATCGTCGGCTTCCTCGCGTCCCGCTGGCGCACCGCACCGGCCGACCGCGGCCTGAAGACCCTGGACGAATGGGGCCTGGGCGGACGCGGATTCGGCACCTGGGTCACCTGGTTCCTGCTCGGCGGCGACCTGTACACCGCGTACACGTTCGTCGCGGTCCCCGCGGCCATGTGGGCCTCCGGCGCCGTCAGCGGCTTCTTCGCGGTGCCGTACACGATCGTGCTGTACCCGATAGTGTTCCTGCTGATGTCGCGGCTGTGGTCGGTATCGCACCGGCACGGGTACGTGACCCCGGCCGACTTCATCGGCGGACGCTACGGCAGCCGCTCGCTGTCGCTGGCCGTCGCGGTCACCGGCATCGTCGCCACGATGCCGTACATCGCGCTGCAGCTGGTCGGCATCAAGTCGGTCCTGACGGTGCTCGGCCTCGGGTCGAACACGAACTGGTTCATGGCCGACCTGCCGCTGATCATCGCGTTCGTCGTGCTCGCCGCGTACACGTACACGGCCGGCCTGCGCGCCCCCGCGCTGATCGCCGTCGTGAAGGACATTCTGATCTACGCGGCCATCATCGTGGCGGTCATCTACCTGCCCACGAAGTTCGGCGGGTGGGAGCACATCTTCGACGCGGCCAACACGAAGCTCAGCGCGACCAACCCCGCCACCGGCAACCCGTTCGGTGCGGTGATCCCGGGCGCGGGCAGCTTCAACGCGTACTGGACGCTCGCCCTCGGCTCCGCGATGGCGCTGTTCATGTACCCGCACTCGATCACCGGCGTGCTGGCCACGAAGAGCCGCAACACGATCCGGCGCAACGCGATGATCCTGCCGCTGTACTCGCTGATGCTGGGCGGCCTCGCGCTGCTGGGCTTCGTCGCCATCTCCGCGGGCACGAAGCCGATCGACGTCAACGGCGCCGTGAACGCGCAGCTCGTCGTGCCGCAGCTGTTCACCGACGCGTTCCCGAAGTGGTTCGCCGGCGTGGCACTGGCCGCCATCGCGATCGGGGCCCTGGTGCCCGCGGCGATCATGTCGATCGCGGCATCCAACCTGTTCACCCGGAACATCTACAAGGACTTCTTCAAGAAGGACGCCACCCCGGCGCAGGAGGCGAAGGTCTCCAAGCTGGTGTCGCTGATCGTCAAGGTCGGCGCACTGGTGTTCGTCCTCGGCATGGACCAGTCCTCCGCGATCAACATGCAGCTGCTGGGCGGCATCTGGATCCTGCAGACGTTCCCGGCGATCGTCGCGGGCCTGTACACGCGGTGGTTCAACAAGTGGGCGCTGTTCATCGGCTGGGCGGCGGGGATCGTGTACGGCACCGTCGCGGCGTACAACGTCGTGAACCCCGCCACGCACAACCACTTCGGCGGATCGATCGCGAACTTCCCGTTCACGCAGATCCCGGTCTACATCGGAGTCTCGGCGTTCGCGCTGAACGCCGTGATCGCGGTCGGGCTCACCCTGATCCTGCGGGCCGTCAAGGTGGTCGACACCACCGACTCGACGTTCCCCAGCGACTACGGTGCCGACGAGGACGACCCGAAGGTCATCGACATCGAGCGCGAGGCGGCCGCCGAGGCCGACAACGTGCTCGCGCCGTGACATCCTGAAGGAATGGCACACGCAGTCCAGTACGTCGAGTTCGGAGGACCCGAGGTCCTGACACTGCGGGAGGTGACCTCCCCGGCACCCGCTGCCGGGGAGGTCACTGTGCGTGTGGCCGCCGCCGGCGTCAACCCGATCGACGCGAAGGTGCTCTCCGGGCTGCGGCCCACCGGCCCCATCACCGCGCCCCGCCGGATCGGTTCCGACGGGGCCGGCACCGTCGTCGCGGTCGGCCCGGACGTCGAGGGCGTCGTGCTCGGCCAGGACGTCATCGTGTTCGGCGTGACCGGCACGTACGCCTCGCACGTCACGGTGCCGGTCACCGCGGTGCAGCCGCGCCCGGTCGGCGTCTCCGCCGCCGCGGGCGCCGCCCTGGGCATCCCCGCCGGCACGGCGTATCAGACGCTGCGGTCCCTGGGCGTCGGTGCCGGCGACACCGTGCTGGTGCACGGCGGATCGGGGGCCGTCGGCCAGGCGGTCGTCCAGTTCGCGGTGCTGTGGGGTGCCGCGGTGGTGGCGACGGCGTCGCCCCGACGTCACGACCGGCTGAGCGCGCTCGGCGCCATCCCCGTCGCGTACGGCGACGGCCTCGAGCAGCGCGTGCGCGCGGCCACTCCGCAGGGGGTGTCCGCCGTGGTCGACATCGCCGGCACGGACGAGGCCATCGACGTGTCGCTGCGCCTGGTCGCCGACCGGCACCGCATCGTGACCCTGGTCCGCGGGAAGGACGCCGCCGCACTCGGCATCCGCGCGTTCCTGGGCGGTGCCCCCGACCCGCTGACCCCGCGTCAGCAGCAGCTGCGGGCGGAGGCCATGCCGGTCGCGCTCGCGCTGATGGCGGCGGGCCGGTTCTCCGTCGAGCTCGGGCCCGACTACCCGCTCGCCGAGGCGGCGGCGGCGCTGACGGCCCTGGCCGCCGGCGTCGACGGCAAGATCACGCTGGTCCCGTAGCCACCGGGCGCCCGGGCGTGTGCGACCACTGGCTCCACGACCCCGGATAGACCGTGACATCCAGGCCCGCGACGGCCCCGGCGAGCGCCGTGTGCGCGGCGGTCACGCCCGACCCGCAGTACGCGGCGACCGGGGTGTCCTCCTGCACGCCCGCCGATGCGAAAGCGTCCCGGATGGCCGCAGGGCCGGCGAACCTGCCGTCCCGCAGATGCACCGTGCTCGGCAGGTTCACCGCGCCCGGGATGTGCCCGGCGACCGGGTCCAGCGGCTCCGTCTCGCCCCGGTACCGCTCGGGGGCGCGCACGTCCAGCAGCACGCCGTGCCCCGGCCAGGCGGCGGCGTCGTCGATGGATGCCACGCCCCGGTCGATCTCGTGCAGCCGGAGCGTCCCCGGGGCCGGCCGGACGTCGCCCCGCTCCAGGGGCAGTCCGGCATCACGCCACGCGGTAAGGCCCCCGTCCAGCACGCGCACGTCCGGCACGCCGGCCCCGCGCAGCATCCACCACGCCCTGGCCGCGCCCATCATGTTCCAGTCGTCGTACGCGACCACCGGCACGCCGGGCTGAAGGCCCCAGCGCCGGGCGGCCGTCTGCAGCGCCGGCAGCGAGGGCAGCGGATGCCGCCCGTCGGCGGGGTCGTCGATGTGCGCGAGCTCGGTGTCCATGTCCACGTACACCGCGCCGGGGACGTGACCGTCGCGGTATGCGGCGCGCCCGTCCGGGGCATCCAGCCGCCAGCGCACGTCGAGCACCCGCACGGCGGTCCCGGCACACATCAGGGCGGACAGCTGCGCGGCGTCGATCAGGGGGTTCACTCCTCCATCGTGCCGTGTCCGGTGCAACACTGCGACACACGCCGGACCGCGTCGGCGCCCGGAAACGGAGAATGGACGCATGTCCGATCCCGCCGACTGTCCGGCTCCCGCGTTCGCCACCGCGCAGGTGCAGGCCGGGTTCGTGGCGGGGATGCCGGTGTCGGCCGCGGTCCCGCCGATCTACCAGTCCAACGCCTTCGAGTTCGCCTCGCTCTCCCACGCCCGCGACCTTTTCGCGCACCGCCGCGACGGCGACATCTACTCGCGCACCGCGAACCCCACGGTCGGCGTCTTCGAGCAGCGGATAGCGGCGCTGGAAGGCGGCGTCGCGGCCGTGGGGCTCGCGTCCGGCCAGGCCGCGTGCGCGCTGAGCCTGCTTGCCCTGGCCGGCAGCGGCGGTCACATCGTCGCCGCCCGGCAGCTCTACGGCGGCACCATCGACCTGCTCGAGGACACGCTGCCGGACTGGGGCATCCGCACCACGTTCGTGGACCAGGACGACATCGACGCGTGGCGGACCGCCGTACGGCCGGACACACGGGCGTTCTTCGCGGAAACCGTCGCGAACCCGATCGCGCAGGTCCTCGACGTGCGGGCCGTCGCCGACGTCGCCCATGCGGCGGGGGTCCCGCTCGTGGTCGATAACACCGTGGCCACGCCGTACCTGCAGCGGCCGCGAGAGTTCGGCGCGGACATCTCCGTGCACTCGGCGACGAAGTTCATCGGCGGGCACGGCACCGTGCTCGGCGGCGCCATCGTCGACCTGGGCACCTTCGACTTCACCGCCGACCCGCAGCGCTGGCCGGCGCTGACCGCGCCCTCGCGGCGGCTCGGGTTCGAGGCGAGCCTGGTGGAGCGGTTCGCCGGCGCATCGCCGTTCATCGCGCTCGTGAAGGGCAAGCACCTGCACGACCTCGGCCCGACGCTGTCGCCGGCGGCCGCGTTCGCGCTGCTGCAGGGCCTGGAGACGCTCGACCTGCGGATGCAGCGGCACGCGGCCTCCGCGCAGCGCATCGCCGAGCACCTCGACGCGCACCCCGCCGTCGCCGCCGTGCACCACCCGGGGCTCGCGCACAGTCCGTGGCACGCGGCATCCCGCACCTACCTGCCCCGTGGGGTGCCGTCGGTGTTCTCGATCGATCTGCATCCCGCCGGCGACCCGGACGCGGACTTCGCCCGGGTCGAGCGGTTCGTCGCGGGCCTGCGCCTCCTGCGGCTCCTGGCCAACATCGGCGACGCGCGCAGCATCGTCACACATCCGGCCTCGATGACGCACAGCCACCTGTCCGACCGGCAGCTGCGCGAGGCCGGGATCTCGCAGGCGACGGTGCGGATATCGATCGGCCTGGAGGACCCGGACGACCTCATCGACGACCTCGACCGCGCCCTGGCCGCGCTGTGAGGACCCCTAGTCTGGGGACATGACCGGACCCCGCACGCACGACCACCCCGGGCTCCGCTGGGGCATCCTCGCCACCGGCGGCATCGCCCACGCTTTCACCTCGGACCTGCGCACGGCGGGCCTGGACGTGCGGGCGGTCGCCTCCCGTCGGGCCGACGCCGCGCAGGAGTTCGCGCGGCGCTTCGACATCCCCCGCGCGCACGGCTCGTACGCGGAGCTCGCCGCCGACCCCGATGTCGACATCGTGTACATCGCCACCCCGCATCCCATGCACGCCGCCGACGCTCTGCTGTGCCTGGAGCACGGCAAGCACGTCCTCGTCGAGAAGGCCTTCACCGTGAACGCGCGCGAGGCGCGCGAGGTGCGGGATGCCGCGGCGGCGGCCGGTCTGCTGGCGATGGAGGCGATGTGGACGCGCTACCTGCCGCACATGGTGCGGGTGCGCGAGCTCGTCGCCGACGGCGCGCTCGGCGAGGTGCGCGCGCTTTTCGCCGACCACACGCAGCGGCTCAGCGCCGACCCTGCGCACCGGCTGAACGCCATTGCGCTCGGCGGAGGCGCCCTGCTGGATCTCGGGATCTATCCGATCTCGTTCGCGTGGGACATCCTCGGCGCCCCCACCGCTGTCAGCGCGCATGCACAGCTGGGTCCGACAGGGGCGGACACCGAAGTGGGGACGCTGTTCACGCACGCCTCCGGCGCCGTCTCCACGACGCTGTCCTCCTCGCGTGCAGCGGGCCCGAACACCGCGCACATCGTGGGCACCGCGGCCCGCATCGACATCGATCGGGTCTGGTACTCCCCCACGTCGTTCCGGCTCACCGCGCCGGACGGGACCGTGATCGAGGACTACGTGTCGCGCGTCGAGGGACGCGGGATGCAGTTCCAGGCGCTGGCGGCAGAGCGCATCATCGCGGAGGGACGCCGCGACAGCGACATTCTGCCGATCGACGAGTCGGTGGCGATCATGGCCGCGCTGGACGGGATCCGGGCGCAGATCGGCGTGCGCTACCCGGCCGACTGAGTCTCGTCGCCGGTGCGGCGACGCAACTCGGCGCGCAGCCGCTCCTCCTCGATCTCACGCTCGAGGTCGGCGAGCTGCTGCTCGGTGGTGCGCGTGTCGTGCATCGGCGCCGGCGCGGGGGCCGCGGCGCGGTGCGCGGGCCGGGACGCACGGGGTGCGCGCTCGGGATACTCCCGTCCGATCGTGAACCACAGCACCACACCGACCAGGGGCAGCAGGATCACCAGGAGCAGCCACACCAGCTTCGGCATGTGCTTTATCTGCCCGTCATCACGCAAGACGATGTCGACGACGGCGAACACCATCGCCGCGAGCATCAGGAGCGAGAAAACGAACGGCATGACACGAGCATAGGGTGACCTGACACACTGGGGTCATGCCCACAGCCCCAGATGCCCGCGTCGCCGTCTACCTCGACTTCGACAACATCGTCATGTCCTGGTACGACCGGGTGCATGGCCGCAACGCGTACTCGCGTGACCGTCAGCGGATCAGCGCCGACGTCACCGAGACCGAGATCGCGCAGCGCCTGCACGAGGCGACGATCGACGTGGGGGCGATCATCGACTACGCCGCGTCGTTCGGCACGCTCGTGCTGACCCGCGCGTACGCGGACTGGTCCAATCCGGTCAACGCCGAGTACCGCTCGCAGCTCGTGGCGCGCGCCGTCGACCTCGTCCAGCTGTTCCCCGCCGCGGCGTACGCCAAGAACGGCGCCGACATCCGGCTGGCCGTGGACACGGTCGAGGACATGTTCCGCCTGCCCGACCTCACCCACGTCGTGATCGTCGCCGGCGACAGCGACTACGTGCCGCTCGCGCAGCGCTGCAAGCGGCTCGGCCGGATCGTCGTGGGCATCGGGGTGGCCGGGTCCACCGCGAAGTCCCTGGCCGCCGCGTGCGACCAGTTCGACAGCTACGACTCGCTGCCGGGCATCAGCACCCCCGAGCCCGCACACAAGGCCGAGCAGACGGATGCCCCGCCCACCCGCAAGCGCAAGAAGAAGGAGCCGGATGTCTCCGGCGAACTGCTCGAGCGGGCCCTGAAGCTCGAGCACGTGCGCACCGACGACGAGTGGATGCACCTGTCCGCGGTGAAGAACCTGCTGCGCCGGATGGACCCGTCGTTCAGCGAGAAGGCGCTCGGGCACCGCTCGTTCTCCGACTTCGTGAAGGCGCACGCGGAGATAGCGGAGCTGGACGAGTCGACGAACATCGTGCGGGTGCGGCTGCAGCCGGCGCGCTCGTGACCGTCAGCCGGGCAGCAGGTCCCGCAGCGTCGTGATGGTGTCGGCCTCGTCGGGGCGCTTGTCGGGCCGGTACGCCTTGACCCGCGCGAATCGCAGCGCGACGCCGCCGGGATAGCGAGGCGAGCGCTGCACGCCGTCGATCGCCACCTCCACGACGGTGACCGGCTCCACGAACACGGCTGACGCGGTGCTGCGGGTCTGGATCTGCGGGAACCGCTCGGTCTGCCAGCGCAGCAGCTCGTCGGTCAGCCCCTTGAACGTCTTGCCGACCATCACGAAGCCGCCGGGCGCGCCGTAGGCGCCGTCGGGGTCACGGGCGCCCAGGTGCAGGTTCGACAGGAATCCGCGTCGGCGCCCGGACCCCCACTCGCACGCGAGCACGACGAGGTCGACGGTGAGCACCGGCTTCACCTTGATCCAGCTCTTCCCACGGCGCCCCGCCGCGTACGGCGCGTCGATGCCCTTCACGACGACGCCCTCGTGGCCGGCGGCGAGCGCCTCGTCCGCAAGACGTTGCGCGGCCGCGGCATCCGCCGTGACGATCCCCGGGATGCGGGCTCCGCCGGCGACACGCTCCAGCTCGGCGATCCGCACCCGCAGCGGCTCGTCGATGAGGTCGCGGCCGTCCACGTGCAGGATGTCGAAGAACCACGGCCGCAGCGCGAAGCCGCCGGCGGCGTCCGCGCCGAACCGCGCCATCGTGTCCTGGAACGGCCGCGGTGCCCCCGCCTCGTCGAGCGTGAGGGTCTCGCCGTCGAGGATCACGTCGCGCACCGGCAGCTCCCGGGCGACGGCGACGATCTCCGGCACCCGGTGCGTGATGTCGGCCAGGCTCCGGGTGAACACGCGCACCTCGTCCCCGCGCCGGTGCACCTGGATGCGGGCGCCGTCCAGCTTGTACTCCACGGACGCCTCGCCGGTGACCGCGATCGCCTCGGCGACCGTGGCGGCGGTCGCCGCCAGCATCGGCAGGACCGCGCGCCCCACCTGCAGACCCACCGCGTCCAGGTCGGCGCCGCGCAGCGCGAGCGCGGCGGTCGCGCCGAGGTCGCCGGAGAGCATCGCCGCCCGCCGCACCGCGTGCGCGTCGACACGGCCGGCGTGCGCTATCGCCTCCAGGAGCACGCCCTGCAGCGCCCCGGTGCGCAGCTCGCCCAGGATGGCGCGCGCCAGCAGGTCCCATTCCGCGGCCGTCGCGCGGGCGGCAAGGCCCCGCAGCAGCTCCCCGCGCAGGGTCGCCGAGCCATCGCCGGATGCCGCGGCCAGCGCGTCGAACGCCGCGTCGACGTCGCCGAGGGTCAGGGAGGCCTCCGCCGCGTGCACCGCCGGCAGGGCCGCGATGGTGCGCCATCCCACGCCGAGCCGCCCCTGCCGCGGGCTGCCGACCAGCAGTCCCACCGCCGTGGCCACCTCGTCGCCGTCGAGCCGCGACAGCAGGTCCGCGAGCACGGCGATCTTCTGCAGCCGCGACCGCGTCGCCGCGACCGCGTCGACCGTGAGGACCAGCTGGGCCAGCAGCATCCTCGCATTCTCCCATCCGGCGCCGACACGGGGAATGCCGGAGCGTCGCGGCATGGTTGGCTTGCAGTATGGCGAATCAGGTCGGTCTGCGGTCGGAGCGCGGGCCGATCCTGCTGGCGCTGATGCTCGCGTCGTTCCTGATAGCGATCGACTCGACGATCCTCGCCACCGCGGTGCCGACGATCGTCGCGGAGCTGGGCGGCTTCGCGCAGTTCCCGTGGCTTTTCTCGATCTATCTGCTCGCCCAGGCGGCGTCGGTGCCGGTGTACGCGAAGCTGTGCGACACCGTCGGGCGCAAGCCGATCATGATCGCGGGGATAGGGCTGTTCCTGGTGGGGTCGGTCGCGAGCGCGATGGCATGGAACATGACCGCGCTGATAGTGTTCCGCGCCGTGCAGGGGCTCGGCGCCGGTGCCATCACGCCGACGAGCATGACGATCGCCGGCGACATCTACACGGTCCGCGAGCGGGCCACCGCGCAGGCGTACCTGGCCAGTGTCTGGGCCATCTCCTCGGTGGCGGGCCCGACCCTCGGCGGCCTTTTCGCCCAGTTCCTGTCGTGGCGGTGGATCTTCTGGGTGAACGTGCCGCTGAGCCTGCTGGCGCTGTTCATGCTGCTGCGCGCCTACCACGAGCGGTTCGAGCGGCATCGGCGGCGCATCGACGTCGCCGGGGCCACGCTGCTGACGTCCGCGCTGGTGCTGCTGGTGCTCGGCGTGCTGGAGGGCGGCCAGGGCTGGGCGTGGGGCAGCTGGCAGAGCGTCGGATGCTTCGGCCTGGGCGCCGCGCTGCTGGTGGTGTTCGCGCTGGCCGAGCGCAGAGCCGCCGATCCGGTGCTGGCGCCGTGGGTGTTCGGCAGTCGCGTGGTGGTGACCACGTCCCTCGCGGCGCTGGGGGTGGGCGCGGTGCTGATCGGGCTCACGTCGTTCGTGCCGACCTTCCTGGAGTCCACCGCGGGGGCCACGCCGCTGCTGGCGGGGCTCGCGGTCGCGGCGCTGAGCCTGGGCTGGCCGTTGAGCGGCGGGCTGGCGGGCCGGTTCTACCTGCGGATAGGGTTCCGGGCCACCGCCATGATCGGCAGCGTCCTGGCGGTGGTGGGCGCCGTGCTGCTGGTGTCGTTCGCGTCGGCGCCGTCGCTGGTGCTCACCGCCGTCGCGTGCTTCGTGGTGGGCCTCGGGCTCGGCCTGGTGGCGAACCCTGCGCTGATCGCCGCGCAGTCGTCGGTGGATCTGCGGCGGCGCGGCGTCGTGTCCGGGACGAACATGCTGGCCCGGTCGGTGGGCAGCTCGGTGGGCGTCGCGGTGTACGGCGCCGTCGCGAATGCCGTGATCGGGGCGTCCGGCGGGGCGCAGCATCCCGCCGCCGTGCAGGCCGGGTCGATCGCCGTGTTCATCGGCGTCGCGATCTCGGCGGTGCTGCTGGTGGGGTGCACAGTGCTGATCCCACACGTGCGGATCGTCGACGAGCCCGGGGCCGAGGCCGAGGCCGCGTGACGCGGGTCATGCGCGCCGTGTCCGCCAGACGTCTGCCAGCGCGTCGTCGAGATCGGGGAAGGCGAACGGGTAGCCGGCGGCGAGGAGCCGGCGCGGCACCACCCAGCGGCTCTTCAGGACAAGCTCCGGCTCGGTGCGCAGCGCCCACATGGCCGGTTCCAAAACGAACCGGGACGCGGGAAGGCCGAACGGGATGCCGACGGTGCGACGCAGCGCGGCCATCAGCGTCCGGTTGTCGCTCGGCCGCGGCGACGCGAGGTTGAGCGGCCCGTCGATGTCGGGGCGGTCGCGCACGAACCGCACGGCGCCGACGACGTCGTCGATGTGGATCCAGCTGAACCGCTGACGGCCCCGCGAACGGTGCCACGGCGCGCGGCCGTCACCGGTGGGGTGCGCGCCGATCCCCCGGTACCGCAGGTGCGGGAACCACGGTCCGTCGTACTGCGGTCCGCCCAGGCCCGTGCGCGCGAGCCGGAACAGCATCGCGGTGGCCGGTCCGTCGCCCAGGACTATCGACATCCGCAGCGCTATCCGCCGGGTGCGCTCCAGCGTGCCGGCGAAGAAGGCCGCTTCCCAATCGCGGGCGACGTCGACCGAGAACCCCGTGCCTACGTCCCCGTCGTCCTCGCCCTGCGGGCGGTCGAGCGCGTAGCGGTAGATCGTCGCGGTGCTCGCGTTCAGCCACAGCGACGGCGGGGCGGATGCCGCGGCCACGGCCGCGTGCAGCGTCCGCGTCGTCACGACGCGGGAACGGTGGATCTCGTTGCGGTTCCGGTCGGTGTAGCGGCAGTCGACGGACCGGCCCGCGAGGTTCACGAGAAGCTCGGCGCCGTCGACGGCGCGGTGCACCGAGGGTTCGTCGTCCCAGCGGGCGTCGACACCGGCGCGGCCGATCAGGCGCGTCTCATATCCGTCGGCGCGAAGGGCTGCGGTCAGCGCCCGGCCGACGAAGCCGGATGCTCCGGCCAGCGCGGCGACCCGGGTCATGCGGTGCCGCCCGCGAGCCGGCCCACGGCAGCCGCGTCGCGATAGTAGTCCGGCAGCGCAGCGTCGGCCGGTGGCAGCAGGATGACGCGGTCCACGCCGACGTCCGAGAAGCGTCGCACGCCGGCGGCGACCTCCTCGATAGTGCCGGCCGGCATCCGGTCCGACCCGCCGGCATCCGGTCCGACCCGCCGGCATCCGTCCCGAACGTCGCGTCCACATACGCGACGATCTCCGGCATCCCGCCCTGCCCCGACGCCTCCCGGCCGGCGCGCACCGCGGCGACCGCGGCCCCGACCTCGGCGGGGGTGTGCTCGGAGACGAACACGGCACCGTCGGCCACCTCGCCGCACAGCGCGAGCGTCTTCGGGCCTTCCGCGGCCGCGTACACGCGCGGCGCGGTCTCGGGCGGCCAGTCCAGCCGCACCCGGTCGAGGTTCACGTAGCGGCCGGCGACGGTGACCTCGTCGCCGGCGAGCAGTCGGCGCAGCGCCGGGACATATTCGCGCATGAGCGTCAGCGGCGACGCGACGCGGGCGCCGGCCTGCCCCATCCAGCGCAGCACGCCGTGGCCGACCCCGGGTAGCAGGCGCCCCGGGAACATCCGCTCGATCGTCGCTATCTCCATCGCGGTGACCGCGACGTTGCGCAGCGGCATGGGGGCGATCCCGATGCCGACGCGCAGCCGCTCGGTCCACGCGAGGGCCGCGGATGCCGCGGCGAAGGCGGACTCGCGGAAGCAGTCCTCCCAGATCCACAGCTCGGCGAGGCCCGCGTCCTCGGCGGCCGCGACGGCGGCGCGGAACGACTCGGGCGGGTTCGGGTACGGGCTGAAGATGGCGCCGACGACGGTCATGCCCCCACCCTGCCAGACGCCGCCGCCTACCCCGCGAGCCGGCGGGCCCGCTCGGCGAATCGCACGTACGCGTCGACGTCGTCGGATTCGGTGATGGCGCGCAGCACGACCTCGTCGACCGCGGCGCGGTAGGCGGTGACGAGGTCTGCATCGGCCGGGCTGATCACGGTCGCGGATGCCGCTATCTGCAGCCGCGCGAAGTTGGCGGCGTACTTCGGGAACCGCGCGTAACGGTCGGTCTCCGCGCGCAGCCGCGGCATCCCGCCGTCCTCGAGCGCCGTCCGCACGTACAGGGCGACGTGCGCGGTGGGGGCGACGGCGTGTGCCTGCGCCGCCTGGGTCGCGGCGAGCTCGGGCGTGAGCCAGCTCAGCAGCGGGCCGTCGGCGGCCTCGGCGGCCAGCGCGCGCATCTTCGGGCCGAGCGCGCCGACGACGACGCGCGCGGAGGTGCCGGCCTTCAGCCGGGCGACGGTTGCGCGCACGCGGTCGAGCACGGGGCCGGACGCCTGACCGGATCCGACGCCGAGCGTGAGCCGGGCCGCGGGCAGCTCCGCGGCGGCCGCGAGGATCTCGTCCGGAGTGTGCCGGTCGAGCGGGATGACGCCGGTGGCAAGCCCTATCCGCGTCGTGGCGGCGGCCGCCGCGCGCAGCGCCGCGAGCGAGTCGCCGCCGGGGGTGTCGTTGACCCACAGCGCGTGCAGACCCGCGCGCTCGGAGGCGATCGCTATCTCGGCTATCGCGTCCGGGCCGAGCGTGCCGGCCACCCCCATCGAGACGTGTGCAGCATCCATCCCTCGAGTGTGGCACCGTGTGCGGATCGCAGGAGATTCCGGCCGACACGCCGGCATTCGGTGGCCGGTCGCGGCGTGTCGGCCGGGATCTCCTGCAGGATGCGCGCGGCCGGGCCGCGGGGTGTCAGGCCACGCCTGCGGCCACCGGGGCCGTCGCCACCCGCAGCACGTCGTCCGCGGCATCCACCAGCACCGCTGCCCCGTCCTCGAGGTCGCCCGAGACGAACAGGTCCGCGATCCGGTCGTCGACCTCCCGCTGGATGAGCCGGCGCAGCGGGCGCGCGCCGTACTCGGGCTCGTACCCGTGGTCGGCCAGCCACTGCACGGCCGCATCGGTGACATCGAGGCGCACGGCCCGGGACGCGAGGCGCTTCGCGGTGGCCTGAAGCAGCAGCCGGACGATGCCCCCCAGCTGGTCGCGGTCGAGCTTGCGGAACAGCACTATCTCGTCGATCCGGTTCAGGAACTCGGGCCGCATCGCCTCGCGGAGCTTCGCGAACACGCGCCCCCGCAGGTCGTCCTCGGAGCCGAACCCGGTCGCCCCGCCGCCGTCGGCGATGAATCCGATAGCGCCGGAGCGGGAGGCCAGGAACTCGCTGCCCAGGTTCGAGGTCATCACGACCACGGTGTTGCGGAAGTCGACCGTGCGGCCCTGCCCGTCGGTGAGCCGGCCGTCGTCGAGCACCTGCAGCAGCAGGTTGAACACGTCCGGGTGGGCCTTCTCGATCTCGTCGAACAGGACGACGGCGTACGGGGTGCGCCGCACCCGCTCGGTGAGCTGCCCGGCCTCGTCGTAGCCCACGTATCCGGGAGGCGCGCCGACCAGACGCGCGGCGGTGTGCCGCTCGCCGAACTCGCTCATGTCGAAGCGGATGACCGCCCCGTCGTCGTCGAACAGCGACTGCGCGAGCGCCTTGGCCAGTTCGGTCTTGCCGACCCCGGTGGGCCCCAGGAACAGGAATGAGCCGATCGGGCGGTGCGCATCGCCCATGCCGGTCCGGTTGCGGCGCACGGCCTTCGCGACCGCGGCGACGGCATCGTCCTGCCCGACCACACGCCGGTGCAGCTCGTCCTCGAGGACGGCGAGCCGGTCGCGCTCGGGCGCGGTCAAACGGCTGACCGGGATGCCGGTGGCCCGGCTGATCACGCTCGCGATCTCGGACTCGTCCACCACCGCGTCGCCGCGGGGGCCGCCGGCGCCGGCGGCGAGCCCGTCGAGCTTGGCCTGCACCGCGGCGATCTCGTCCCGCAGGCGCGACGCATCCTCGTAGCGCTCGGCCGAGACGGCGGCGTTCTTCTCCGCCTCGAGGTCGGCGAGGCCCTGCAGCAGCGCCGCGGCGTCCGCCTGCAGTCCCAGCCGCAGACGCAGGCGTGCGCCGGCCTGGTCGATGAGATCGATGGCCTTGTCCGGCAGCACGCGCGCGGTCAGGTAGCGGTCGGACAGCTCCACGGCGGCTCGCAGTGCGGCGTCGGTGTAGGCGACGCCGTGGTGCTGCTCGTACGCGGCCTTCAGCCCGTGCAGGATTCTCACCGCGTCCTCGACACCGGGCTCGCCCACCTTGACCGGCTGGAGGCGGCGCTCGAGCGCGGCATCCTTCTCGATCCGGCGGTACTCGTCCAGGGTCGTCGCGCCGATCAGATGCAGTTCACCGCGGGCCAGGCGCGGCTTGAGGATGTTTCCGGCGTCCATCCCGCCGGCGTCACCGCCGCCTCCGGCGCCGACGACCGTGTGCACCTCGTCGATGAACACGATCAGTTCGCCGGCGTGCGCGGCGATCTCGTCCATCGTCTTCGTGAGGCGCTCCTCGAAGTCGCCGCGGTACCGGGTCCCGGCGACCATGCCGGGCAGATCGAGCGAGATCACACGCGTGCCGCGCAGCTGCTCGGGGACCTCGTTCGCGACGATCGCGCGGGCCAGACCCTCGACGATAGCGGTCTTGCCGACGCCCGCCTCACCGACCAGCACCGGGTTGTTCTTCGTGCGCCGCGACAGGATCTCGATCGTCTGCTCGATCTCGTCGGCGCGTCCGATCACGGGGTCGAGTCTGCCGGCCTCGGCGAGCGCAGTCAGGTCGGTCCCGAACTGGTCCAGCATCGGCGTGTCCGGCGCGGCGGGCGCCTCGGCCGGGTCGGTCCCGGCGCTCACGGTCTCCGGGGTGCTCTGGGTGAGCGCATCCGCCGTGACCCCCGCCTGCGCGAGGACCTGCCCGGCCGGCGTGTCCTGGGCGAGGACGAGGGCGAAGAACAGGTGCTCCGGGTCGATGTAGGTCGAGCCGGACGACCGGGCCACCTGGAAGCTGTGGAAGAGGGCGCGCTGCAGCGCGGGGGTCACCACGGTGCCGTCCGCCCCGGTTGATCCCGCCGCCGACGGCAGCCGGCTCTCGGCCTCGCGGGCGATCCCGGTGGGGTCGGCGCCGATGCGCCGCACCGTCTCCTGGGCGGGCGCGGCATCCATCAGCACCCGCAGCACGTGCAGCGTGTCGACCTCGCGCTGCCCGCGGGACAGCGCGAACTGCGCGGCTTGCTGCAGCAGCTCCTGGGTCCGGGCGGTCATGAACCGCCCGAGGTCGATGGCTCGCTGCTCACGCGCGCGCTCACCGGCCAGGTAGCGCGCGAGGAAGTCGTCGAACGCGCCCCCGCCGCCCGACATAGTGCCGTCGTCCATACGGTGTCTCCTTGAAAACATGAGTCCTAGTGCATCAAGATTACAAACTTGAGCGTTGTCGTATCAACTTCAACGCGGATGACCGCGGGGTATTCCATGTCCGGGACCCCGTCTACCGTGGCGGTGACGGACAGAGGAGTGAGCATGGACTGGCGTATCGAGCTGATCTACGTCCCCGTGAGCGACGTCGACCGGGCCAAGGAGTTCTACACGCGGGTGGGCTTCCACCCCGACCACGACGAAACCCCGTATCAGGGGCTGCGCTTCGTGCAGATGACGCCGCCGGGCTCGGCCTGCTCGATAGCGTTCGGCACCAACCTGGGCATCGACCTGGAGCCGGGCCGGCAGAGCACCATCCAGGTCGTGGTGCCGGACGCCGAGGCGGCCCTGGCACACCTGCGCGAGGTCGGCGCCGACGCCGAGGGCGTGGAAGAGCAGGCGTGGGGGCGGTTCGTGACGTTCCGCGACCCGGATGGCAACCGGTGGACGTTGCAGCAGCTGCCGGCGCGGTAGTCAGCGCGCCAGGATGGCGGGGTCGACGTCGTCCCACCGCTGGACGGTCTGTGCGATCCAGAACACGGCGAACAGAAGGACAAGGCCGGCCTCCCCCACGAGGATCCACGGCTGCCCGGTCTGGTCGGCACCGGCCAGGCGCGCGATCATCACGGTGCCGAGGTACACGAGGAACGCCCCCATGCCGATCGCGACGCCGGCGTAGAGCCGCCGCCAGGCATCCTGCGAGGTGACCGCGGACACGATGGCGACGGCGACCATCAGGCCGAAGAACCCGCCGGTGGCGATCAGGTGGCCGATCCGCAGCAGCGACGCGTCGGCGGCCAGTGCCCACACCAGCGCAACGGCGGCGAGCACGACGGCCGCCACGGCGGCGACGGCGACGCCGGGAGTGAGAGTGCGCTGCAGGCGCGCGAGGATCACCGCGAGCGCGGCCCCGAGGATCGCCGTCACCGCGAGGGTCACGATGCCGGTGCGCAGCTCGGGGATGTAGCCGGCCGGCACACAGGGGATGCCGTCCGCGCAGATCGGGTCGATGCCGGGGCCGTCACCGGGGGCGACAGGAGTGGGCACTATCGCTATCGCCGGCGCGAACAGTGCCGCCAGATTCAGCAGCACCTGCTCCACGCTGTGCCCGGACAGCGCGAGGAACGCCAGCGCCACGGCGAACATCACGCCGGTGAACACGGTGCGCGCCGGCGTGTAGAAAAGGGCGCTCAGCGATGTCACCGGGCCGTGGGCGGCGGTCACGACCACCAGCGCGACGCCGAGGACGGCGACGGCGCCGACGATCGAGATCCGCACGTACCGGTAGGTGCGCTGGGTAGAGGTGCTCGACAGCTGCATGTCCACGATCCTGCACCCCGCGGGCGACATCCGCGGGCGATAGCCTGGAGACCGTGCCCACGCCGTCCACGCTCCACGGCCGCCTCGACGGCGCCGTCGCACAGCTGACACCGGGCTACTTCGCCCTGGTGATGGCGACGGGGATCGTCTCGATCGGGATGCGCACGAACGGCTGGGTGGCGGCATCCCTCGCCCTCCTCGTGATCGCCGGGGTCTCGTACGTTGTGCTCGTGGTGCTGAACGCGGTGCGGGCGGTCCGCCACCGCGCCCACCTCGCCGGCGACTTCGCCGATCCGGCGCGGGCGTTCGGATTCTTCACGTTCGTGGCGGCGACCTGCGTGCTGGGCAGTCGGGTCAGCCAGGAGCAGGGGTTCCACCTCGTGGCGGTCGTGCTGCTGGTGGTGGCCAGTATCGCGTGGATACTGTTCGGCTACACGGTGCCGTGGACCGCGGTGCTCGGCGACCGCAAGGCTCCGCCGATCAGGACCGCGAACGGCACGTGGTTCATCTGGGCGGTGGCGAGCCAGTCGGTCGCCGTCTTGGCGGCCACGCTGGAGGTCGAGCTGGAGGCGTGGCGGCCCGCTCTCGCCCTGCTGGCCGTCTTCTCCTGGTCGGTGGGCACATTCCTGTACTGCGCCGTCGGCGTGTTCGTCGGCGTGCGGATGCTGGCGGCGCCGTTCCGCCCGCAGGATCTCACTCCCCCGTACTGGGTCGCGATGGGGGCCACCGCCATCACGGTGGTCGCCGGCGCGCGGATAGTGCAGATGGCGGACGCGCCGATGGTGGATGCCACGCGCGGTCTTATCGCCGGTGCCGCGGTGTTCTTCTGGGCGTTCGGCACGTGGCTGATCCCGCCGCTGGTGATCGCCGGCTGGTGGCGGCATGGACGCCACCGCATCCCGTTCCGCTACGACGCCACGCTGTGGAGCATCATCTTCCCGCTCGGGATGTACGGCGTGGGATCGCAGTTCCTCGGCGACGTCGATGGTCTGCCGATAGTGCACGCCATCGGCGTCGCCGAGAGCTGGGTGGCAGTGGTGGCGTGGACGGCGACGTTCGCGTGGATGCTGGTGAACCTGTGGCGCGAGGTGCTGCGCTCGCCCGGCGACCGCGGGCGGGAAGCCGCGTACGACGTCCCGGTGAGGGCGCGCTGAGCTCAGGCCCGTCCGCCGGGAGGGCCGATCACGAGCAGCACGGTGAACACGGCCGCGACCGCGACGGCGCCGAGCCCGCCCAGCAGCACGGGGCGCACGAGGAAGAAGCGCAGCAGTCGGTCGTGCCACGCGTGGTCCCGCGGATCCTCGCCCGCGTCCCGCCGCCAGTCGCCGGCGAGGCGGCCGGTGCGGTGCAGCCAGATCTCGGCCGGGACGGTCAGGTACGGGATGATCGCCGAGCCGACGGCGACCACGACGGGCCACGGCGTCCACCGGTTGTTCTTGGCGACGAGGATCGCGGTGGCGCCATAGCAGAGGAACACGAAGCCGTGGATGCTGCCGCCGATGAGGGTCGCCATCGACAGGTCCATCGTGGCGCGCAGGATGAGGCCGGTGATCAGCAGGGTCCAGGTGACGGCTTCGGCAATGGCGAAGATGCGGAAGAGGCGCGAGGGAGTTCGGAACACACCTTCAGTATAACTGAAGACTCGTCAGGGTCTCTCCAGGTCCTCCCCGAACGGCTGCTCATGCAGGCCCTCCAGCGCGGAGGTGAGCGCGGGCGACGCCCGGGCGAAGGCGCGGTCCATGCGGGCGAGCCGAGCATCGGCCTCGCGCAGGGCGTCCGCGCCCTTGTCGGTGACGCGCAGCGTCGACGCCGCGCCGGCATGCGCGGTGGCGTCGGCCGCGAGGTCGTCGCCGACGAGGGCGCGCACGGCCGTGTGCGCGGTCTGCACGGTGATCTGCGAGCGGCGTGCGAGCTCGGAGAACGAGATGCCGGGCGTGGCGGCGATGTGCGCGAGCAGCGCGTACTTGCGGGTGGTGAGCCCGAGGTCCTTGAGCTGCGCGTTGAGCTGCCCGTCCCAGATCGAGCCGACCGTCAGCAGCGAGATGACGGGGCTGAATGAGGGGCGCTGCGGCATGGATTCCATCGTAGTGGGGTGGGGTGAGGAGATTCTGGGCGTGAGTATCCGTTCTATTCTCATACACACTGACTCTTGTCGATTTCGTTGCTTTGTACTACACTTGGGTCATGGACGACGAAACCTTCCCAGCGCCGCCGGCGGACGATGCCTTCGTCCTGCGCACGCTGTTCGAGGGTGCCGAGCAGGAGCAGTATGCGGCGAATCGTCGGGCCGCCCGCCGCGCCGAGGACCTCGCCGATGCGCTCGATTACGCACGCAGGCATCCGTGGGTCTACGTGGACGAGTTCGCCGAGTCTCCCGAAGGAGTGCAGCTGGCCGAGCGGTGCGCGGTGATGGAGGCGGCATCCCGCCTGTGCCTGTCTGAGAACGCCGTGCGCGCGCAGGCCGCCGCGGCGCGGGTCGGGCGGCGGGACTTCCCTCTTCTGTGGCGTACGATCCGCGAGGGCTTCGCCACGGTCGCTCACCTGGATGCCGCTATCGCCGGCATGGCGCCGTTCGACGCTGACCAGGCCGAACGGTACGACCGTGCGCTGACGGAGCTGGCGCTGACAGTGACTCTCGGGCGGTTCCGTCGCGAAGCGCGGGAGCTCGCGCGCAGGATTGCGCCGCAGCCGGAGAGCGCGCTGCACGCGGCGGCCATGAAGCAGCGGCGAGTGGTCGTCGAGGATGCCCTTGACGGTATGTCGTGGTTCATGGTGCTCACGTCGACGGCGAGGGCGCGGGCCGCCAAACGGCGTCTGACGTCGACGGCGAAGCACCTGTCGAAGAACGAGCGCGAGGAGCGCACGCGGGATCAGCTCCGCGCCGACCTGGCGACGGCACTGCTGCTCGGCGAGGGCACGCCGCAGATGGTCACCACGAAGGTCTTCGTCACCGTCCCGCTCGATCGGCTTTCGCCGGCGGCGCGCGCCACCGTGCGCCCCCACATCCCGGGTCGGGCGGGGCTGAACCTGAACCGGGAGTGCCTCATCCCCGGCGAGGGGCCTGTCGACGATGCGACGGCACGACAGCTGCTGCTGGACGAGGGGTCGTTCACCCGGGTGATCACCGACCCCATCACCGGCGTGGTCCTCGACATGGACCGTCGCAGCCGCCGCGCGACCACCGCACAGCGCGCATGGCTGGCCCTCATGCACGGCACGTGCCTACGCGACGGGTGCGACAGGCTCGCCATCGATGCCGACATGGACCACTGGTGCGCGTTCCACGGCCCGAAACGCGGGCCGACGAACATAGCGAACCTCGATCCGTACTGCGACCCGGATCACGCCGTGAAGGACACCACGAAGATCCGACATCGCCGACGACCCGATCAGAGTGTCGAGCTCACGTTCCCCACCGGGCATCGCACGCGGCGCGCCCCGGGTGCGACAGGCGTCCTCGCGTACCTCGCCGGCGACGACCCGCCGTTCTGACGGCATCCCCGGACGCGGTGAGAGGATCGCATCGTGAGCGACGACGCCCTGGCCCGCGTGTTCAAAATCGACGACCTGCTGCCCGACGAGGCCCGCCGATGGCAGAGCGTGGCGCGCACCCTCGCCCGCGACCTGCTCGCGCCCACTATCGAGGACGACTTCGAGGCGCAGCGTTTCCGCGCCGAGCACATTCCGGCTCTCGGGGAGGCGGGGCTGCTGGGCATGCACCTGAACGGGTACGGATGTGCGGGCGCCAGCGCGACCAGCTACGGCGCGGCATGCCTGGAGATCGAGGCCGTCGACAGCGGCTGGCGCACGTTCGTCTCCGTACAGGGGTCCCTGGCGATGACCGCGATAGCGACGTTCGGCACCGAGCAGCAGAAGCAGCGATGGCTGCCCGAGCTTGCGGCAGGGCGGGCGGTGGGATGCTTCGCCCTCACCGAGCCGGCCGGCGGCAGCGATCCCGCCGCGATGACCACTGTCGCGCGTCGCGACGGTTCCGACTGGGTGATCGACGGCCGAAAGCGGTGGATCGGGCTGGCCGCGGTGGCCGACGTCGCTGTCGTGTGGGCGCAGACCGACGACGGCGTGCGCGGGTTCCTCGTCCCCACTGACTCTCCCGGGTTCTCGGCGCAGGCGATCCCCGGCAAGCGCGCCATGCGCACGTCGATCCAGTGCGACATCGAGCTCGACGGTGTGCGCGTGCCCGACGACGCCCGGCTGCCCGACGCGCGAGGCCTGCGCGGGCCGTTCACGTGTCTGAACGAGGCGCGCTTCGGCATCGCGTGGGGCGCGATGGGCGCCGCGCGCACGTGCCTCGAGGTGGCCGTGGAACGCGCGCGCACTCGCGAGGTGTTCGGCGCGCCGATCGGGGCGCGCCAGCTCATCCAGTCGCAATTGGCCGACATGCTTCTCGAATACGAGAAGGGCGCCCTGCTCGCGCTGCACCTCGGGCGGCTGCGGGATGCCGGCGCCCTGACGCCGGCTCAGCTGAGCGTCGGCAAGCTCAACAACGTGCGCGAGGCCATCCGCATCGCCGGCGCCGCGCGCAGCATCCTCGCCGGCGACGGCCTCACTGACGAGTTCCCCGTGATGCGGCACATGGCCAACCTCGAGGCCGTGCGCACATACGAAGGCACCGATGAGATCCACGCCCTGATCCTCGGGCGGGAGCTCACCGGTCTCGACGCTTTCGGGTAAGTCAGGCCACTCCAGGAGCAGCTCGTACGGTTGTCAGTATGATGGGCCCGGCGCGCCATCATGGCGGCTCCAACGAAGACTCCGAGGTGCACCTTGATCGATAGCTCGCTCGCCATGCCTCTGTACCACCAGGTCGCAGGTGTTCTCCGCCAGCGGATCACCGACGGCGACTACCCAGTGGGAGGGAAACTGGTCTCCGAGGACGAACTGGCCGCCGAGTTCTCCGTCAGTCGTGCGACGATTCGCCAGGCGGTCGGCGAGCTCGTCGTCGAGGGCCTCGTCGTGCGCAAGCAGGGAAGCGGCACGTTCGTTCAGCCCGGGAACACGCGCGTATTGCGGCAGCGCTTCCGCGGCTCCCTCGGCGCTCTCATCAGCGAGTCCCACTCGGCCAGGACTCGCGACATCAAGCTCTCTCATGACGAACGCATCCCCGACTACATCGCGAGCGCCTTGAGGCTCGACGACGGCCACGGAACCGTGGTCCGACGCACGCGCATGATGTCCGGTGAGCCGTTCGCCTATACCGTGACCTATCTGCCTCCGCAGTTCGGCGATCTCCTGACCGCCGCCGACTTGCACACGCATGCACTCATGGAAATCCTCCTCGATCACGGTGTGCGGCTCACGAGCGCTACCCAGGCGATCCGCGCCCAACTCGCCGACGCAGAGGTGTGCGCGCGCATCGATGTACCGCTCGGGTCCGCCGTGCTCCACGTTGAGCGGCTCGTGAGCGACGATGCAGGGCATGCGGTGGAGTTCGTTCAGTCTTGGTACCGCGGGGATCGCTATGAGTACACCGTGAATCTCGACCTGGCCGACGCCGGCGAAGGGCTGTTCGCACAGCTGGCATGACCGTTCTGGGTCGCAAGTCATATGGATATCAGGATGTCCATACAATTTGCTAGCATCATCCCAGGCGTGCATCGCAGTGCTGAGAGACGGCACCGATACGCGGACGTGGGGAGGCATCCATGACGGTCGGTGAGCTCAGCGGCGCGGTGGCCCTCGTCACCGGCGGCGGCGCCGGGATCGGGCGCGCGATCTGCCTCGATCTCGCCGCTGCAGGCGCGCGGGTTGTCGTGATCGACAGGTCCGATCCGTCGGATGTGGCCGACCAGATCGCTGCCTCCGGCGGCGAGTCGCTCGCGGTGGTCGCAGACGTTACGTCCGAGCAGGCCATGGTGGACGCGGGGGCCGCCGCCGTGGACCGGTTCGGGGGCATCGACGCGCTCGTCAACAATGCCGGGGTATTCGCGTCCCTCGCCTCCGGCCCCTTCGAGCAGATCTCCGTCGCGCAGTGGCGCCTTGCGATGGATGTCAACGTGATGGGGAGCTTCCTCGCCACCAAGGCCGTCGTCGGCGCCATGCGCACGCGTGGCGGGGGGCGCGTCGTGAACATCGCCTCCACGACGGCCCTGAAGGGGACCGCCGACCTCCTTCACTACACGAGCAGCAAAGGCGCGGTTCTCGCCATGACGAGGGCGCTTGCCCGAGAACTCGGCCCCGACGGGATCCTTGTGAACGCGGTCGCGCCGGGCTTCACCGTCAGCACCGGCGTCGAGCAGAACAGCGACCACGTCGCGGGGATGCGCGTGGCCGCCCCCGGCGGCAGAGTACTCAAGCGCGAGATGGTTCCCGAAGACATTGTCGGAGCCGTGCGCTTCCTCTGCGGCCCGAGCTCCGGTTTCATCACCGGCCAGACCCTCGTCGTCGACGGCGGCGCCTACTTCCACTGATCGGCACGGCCATGCACAGCAGGCAGGAGATCGCGCTGGTAGACCTCGGGCAGCACGTCGGGCACGTGCTTGGCACGGGGTCCTGGCACCGGATCGACCAGGACCGCGTGGACGCGTTCGCCCACGCGACCGAGGATCGCCAATGGATCCACGTCGATCCGAAGCGTGCCGCTGCCGGGCCGTACGGCGGCACGATCGCGCACGGCTACCTGACGCTCTCCTTGCTCCCCCATCTCGCCTCGGATGCCTACGCGATCACGGGTGTCGGGGCCCGCGTGAACTACGGCGTGAATCGCGTCCGATTTCCGGCCCCGCTGCCGGTGGGTTCCACGGTGCGCGACCAGGCGACCCTGCTGTCGACGGAGCGAACCGATCACGGCATCCGCGTCATCATCCGCCACGAGGTGCAGATCCGCGGTGCGTCACGCCCGGCGTGCATCGCCGAGGCCATCACACTTTTCGTCCCTGAGGGCGCTGTGCCCCGGGAAGGAGCACCATGAACCTGCCTCTGCTCGAAGGGCGCGTGGCGGTGGTCACCGGCGCGGCGCAAGGTCTCGGCTACGCGATCGCCGAGCTGTTCGCCGCCCACGGCGCCTCCCTCGTCCTCGGCGATCTCGACGGCGACGCGGCGATGCGCGCTGCGGCCCGGGTAGGAGGTGACGCGATCGGGGTCGCGTGCGACGTGACCTCCCCGGCGCAGGTGGAACAGCTGGTCCGAACGTGCGCACGCACCTTCGGACGTCTTGACGTCATGGTCAACAACGCCGGGATCACCCGCGACGCGACGATGCGCAAGATGCCGGTCGAGGACCTCGAGCTCGTGCTCGATGTGCACGTCAAGGGCACCTGGCTCGGCACCCGCGCGGCGGCGGGGCTCATGCGGGAACTCGGCACCGGCGGCTCGATCGTGAACATGTCGTCGATCTCCGGCAAGGTTGGAAACGCCGGCCAGACCAACTACAGTGCCGCGAAAGCCGGGATCGTGGGGCTCACCAAGGCTGCCGCAAAAGAGGTCGGCTTCGCCGGGATCCGCGTGAACGCGCTGCAGCCCGGCATCATCGAGACCCCGATGACGACGGCGTTGTCGCCCGAGCTCAAAGCTCAGCGACTCGCTGACATCCCCCTCGGGCGCTTCGGCGAGCCCGAGGAGGTCGCGAAGGCGGCGCTGTTCCTGGCCAGCGACATGTCCAGCTACATCACCGGCGTGACGCTCGAGATCGCCGGTGGCAGGCACATCTGAGCAGGCCTGCACCCCCTTTGCGGGAGGAGCACTCACCGATTCAGGAACGCCTCCACCGCGGTGCGGTGCTCGTCGGTCGTGTACGCGATCGCTTGTGCCTCGCCGCCGAGGGCCGCGATCCGGTCCAGGGGTGTCTCGAGGCTCCGGTCCACGATCGACTTCATCAGGGCGATCGCCGGGCGGGAGCGCTCGGTGAACAGCGACGCGTAGGCGAGCGTGTCCTCGATCAGCGCCCCCTCGGAGGCCACCCTGTCGACGAGGCCGATGCGCTGGGCCTCGTCGGCGCCCACCACCCGCCCGGAGTAGATGAGCTCCTTCGTGCGCTGCAGTCCGATGCGCCGGGGCAGGAAATACATGCCGCCGCCGTCGGGGATGAGACCGCGACGCACGAACGAGGAGCCGAAGCTCGCCTCCGGCGCCGCCACGATGAAGTCGCACGCCAGCGCCAAATCGAGACCGAGGCCCATCGCCGCGCCGTTGACCGCGGCGATCGTGATCCGCTCGCTCTCGTGCAGCGCGGCGACGAACTCCGCGGTGCGCCGCTGGCGACGCCATCCGTCGATCGCGATGCGCCCGGGGTCGGCGCCGAGGCGGCCCCGCATCGCCTTCACGTCACCGCCCGCACAGAAAGACACGCCGGCACCGGTCAGCACGATCACGCCGACCTCGTCGACGGAGGAGACCTCGGCAAGCGCCGCGCTGAACTGGGTCCGCATCGCATCGTTGATCGCGTTGCGCGCCTCGGGACGATCCAGCGTGACGATCGCGACGGCGCCGCACACCTCGGTCCGGACGAACTGTCTCTCGGTCATGGATCCTCCCGGGCTCAGCGGGACAGGCCCGCGAGGTTGATGTACTTCAGTTCCAGCCAGTCGTCGATGCCGTACGAGGAGCCCTCGCGACCGAGGCCGGACTGCTTCCAACCGCCGAACGGTGCCTGCTCGTTGGACACCCGCCCGGAGTTGATCGCGACCATGCCGGTTTCGATGCCCTCCGACACGCGCCAGACCCGGCCGACGTCGTGCGTGTAGACGTAGGCGACGAGGCCGTATTCGGTCGCGTTGGCCATCTCGATCGCCTCGTCCTCGTCGTCGAACGGGGTCAGCGAGGCGACGGGGCCGAACGTCTCCTCGTCCTGCCACGGCAGCGTCCCGGTCCCGACGTCCGCGATCACCGTCGGCTCGTAGAACGTGTGACCGAGCGGCGAGCGGCGGGCCCCGGTCAGCACGCGGCCGCCCTGGTCGACGAGGTCGGCGACGTGGCGCTCGACCTTCTCCAGCCCGGCCTGGTCGATCAAGGGCCCCATCTCGACGCCCTGCTCGAAGCCGTTGCCCACGCGGACGCGTTCGGCCCGCGCGCGCAGCGCCGCCGAGAACTCCTCGAGGATGCCGCGCTGCACAAGGACGCGGTTGGCGCCGGTGCAGATCTGGCCGGCGTTGCGGAATTTCGCGGACACGACTCCCTCGACGGCCTGCGCGATGTCTGCGTCGTCGAACACGATGAACGGGGAGTTCCCGCCGAGCTCGAGTGAGAGCTTCTGGATGTTGGCCGCGGCCTGCTGCATGAGGATTTTGCCGACCTCGGTCGACCCGGTGAAGCTGAGCTTGCGCACGGTGGGGTTGCCGGTGAACTCGGCGCCGATCGGGACCGCGTCACCGCTGGTGACCATGTTGAGCACCCCCGCCGGGACGCCGGCTCGCTCCGCGAGGCGCGTGAGGGCGAGTGCCGTGAGAGGGGTCTGCTCAGCGGGCTTCATCACGATCGTGCAGCCGGCCGCGAGCGCCGGCGCGGCCTTGCGCGTGATCATCGCCGCGGGCAGGTTCCACGGCGTGATGCCGGCAGCCACGCCGATCGGCTGCTTGATCACGATGATGCGCGCGTCTGGTGTGTGGGAGGGGATGACGGAGCCGTCCACCCGGCGCCCCTCTTCGGCGAACCAATCGAGGAACTGCGCGCTGTAGACGACCTCGCCGCGGGCCTCGCCCCAGGGCTTCCCCTGCTCGGAGGTCAGGATCGTCGCGAGGTCGTCCGCGTTCTCGCGCACGAGATCGGCCCAGTGCCGCAGGATCCGCGAGCGCTCGAGCGCCGACAGGGCGCGCCAGGCCGGAAGTGCCGCCTTCGCCTGCGCGATCGCCTGACGCGCGTCCTCGGCACCGAGCGAGGGCAGCACCGCCAGCGGGTCTCCCGTGGCCGGATCCCTCACCTCGAACGTGCTCGCGGCGCCGATCCACTGTCCGTTGACGAAGGCGGCGTCCCGCAGGAGATCGCGATCGCGCAGCCGCTCGGGCAGGGGCGTGGCCGTAGATGTCAAGAGGTTCCTCCTCGGCAGTCAGTCTCGGATCAGGGCAGCCAGGCCCCGCGCGGCCCGCGCGGAGCTCGTGTACCACGGCACACCCAGTTCGTTCAGTATCGCGGCCGACGACGCCGCCGGCTTCGTGTAGGAGAACACGGCGATCGGCACCGACGACTCGCGAACGAGCCGCGCGAGCGCCTCCCGGTCGCCGATCAGCCGGCCCTGCGATGACAGCGACGTCGTGAGGACGACCAGATCCACTTCTCCGGAGTCGATGAGTGTACGCAGCGGTGGCACGAATGACCCGCCGGCGAGGAACTGGGCGGTCAGGTCGACGGGATTGACCGGGGAGCCGTAGCCGGGCATGTGGGCCGCGAGGGCGGCCTGTGTGGAGGCTTCCAGCACGGGTACTGTGAAGCCGGCCGCGGAGAGCGCGTCTGCGAGCCACACTCCCGAGCCGCCGGAGGTCGTCACGATGCCCGCCCTGCGTCCCGCGAGCGGACCCGACGAGTTCAGCGCCTGCAGTACGTCGATGAGCTCGTCGTTGTCGCCCACGGTGATCGCACCCGCGCGTTCGAGTGCCGCCGCGTAGAGCACCGCGTCGCCAGCCGCGTGGGCGGTGTGCGCGAGCGCACCACGCTCGCCGGCGTGAGAGCGACCCAGCTTCGCGACGACCAGATGCGTGGACCGATCCCGGCAGACACGGCCGAGTTCCTCAAGCCGCCCCAGGTCTGAGACACCCTCCACGAGCAGAACGATCGCTGTCGTGTCGTCTTCCTCGGCCAGGCGCTCTGCGATCTCGAGGCAGTCGAGGTCGTACTCATTTCCGGTTGTGATGATGTGGTTGAAGCCCAGCCCCACCTCACTCCCCCACCCGGCCACGGCGAACCCCAGACCCCCGCTCTGCGAGACCACCGCGATGCCGCCGGCTGTGAGGCGGCTTCCGGTGCGGTGGATGTCCAACACAGGGCTGAACGTGATCGGGGCCGATGCCGGAAGGCTTGCGAGCCCTTCGCAGTTCGGCCCCATGATCCGCATGGGGCTCTCCGCAAGCTCCGTCGCGACGGACGCGAGAAGGTCGGATCCCTGTCCCTGTCCCTCGCCGAACCCGGAGCTCACCACTACCGCGACACCGACGCCGGCCGCCGCGCATTCGAGCAGAACGCCGGGCACCAGCTCCGAGCGGACGGCGACCATCGCGATATCGACGGTCTCCGGCACGTCGGCGATCGATGGGTAGCTCTTGAGCCCCTGCACGGTGTCGTGGTGGGGATTGACCGGGTACACGCGTCCGGGGAAGCCGTAGCTCGTCAGAAAGCCGAGAGGCCGCCCCCCGAGTGCCTCCGGATTGGTCGATGCGCCGATGAGAGCGATGCTGCGCGGGCGCAGCAGTGCGTCGAGAGCCGGACGGCGTTCGGCGTCCATGGTGGCAATCAGGTGCTCGTCCATCAGGGAGTCCTGGTCAGAAGTACACGGCATCGCCGACGCCCCCGGTCAGGGCCACGACCTCGCCGGTCAGCGCGACCGAGAGGGGCGAGGCGAGGAAGGCGACGAAGTGCGCGATCTCCTCCGCCGTGACCAGGCGTCCGAGCGAGGTCCGCGCGGAGATCTTGACGAGGTGGTCCTCGGGTGTGCGGCCGTGGCGGGTCGCCATGCGCGTCAATCGATCCGGCAGTTCCCGGGTCATCGTGGTGAACGGATGGATCGCGTTGACGGTGATCCCGTCGCCGCCCAGCTCCAACGAGAGTGCCTTCGTGAGGTTCACGACCGCGGAGTTGCGCGCCCCGGCGGAGATCGCGCCGGCCTCCCTGGAGGTGTGCCCGGCGAGGTTGATGATGCGTCCGTACCCCTGTCCACGCATGTGGGGGACGACGCCGCGGACCGCGCGCAGGATGCCGACGAACTTGTCCTCGAAGGACCGCAGAATGAACTCATCGGTGATGTTCGCGAGATCTTCCGGCACGTTGCCGCTGACCTCGGCACCCGAGTTTACGAGGACGTCGACGCCACCGAGTTCGGCGACCGCCCGATCGACCGCCGCGGCGACCGAGTCGGCGTCGCGCAGTTCGACCTCAATGGGGACGAGCCGTCCGCCCCCGGCCACACCCATCATGTCGATCGCCGCCCGAGCCCGGTCGATGCTTCGACTGCACACCGCCGTGTCGATCCCCTCGAGGGCGAACTGGCGGGCGATCTCGAATCCGATCCCGGCGCTCCCGCCCGTGACGATCGCGCGCTTACCGGCAAGCTGCAGATCCATGTGTCTCCTTCTCCGTATCCGACGATCACCAAGTGCTCGGCCGGGCGGGGGCCGCCGTCGACCCGCTCCGTCCCGACCTAACCCATCTTGTCATACGTATGTCCATACGTCTTGTAGTTCGTATTTTATGATGACTAACGACATGATGTCCATCAGGACCGAGTGAGAGGGCCGACACATGAACAGACCCTTCGGCGCCACCGACGCCGACGGAGAAGATCTCCGCGGAGCGGCTGCGATCTACGACGACCTCCTCCGCCGCGCCGGCTGCGCACCACGCCCGGGTGACATCTCCTTCACCGGGGCCGATCCGGTCTTTCCCACGGTGTTCCCTATGGCCGACGCAGGGGCGGCGGTGATCGGGGCCGCCGCCACTCAGGCCGCACGCCTATACGAGCTGCGCACCGGCCGCCGCCAACACGCCACCGTGGCCGTCGACGCGGCCAGCGCCGCGATGCGGTCGTGGCGATACCTGCGCCAGGTGCCGGAGCCCCCGGCACGCGGTGCGCGCGCCCCGGTCGCGTTCTACGAGACCTGCGACGGGCGGTGGTTCTTCCTCCACAGACTCGCCGAGCATCACCTGGAGCGGGAGTTGAGGGTGTTGGGGCTTGCCTCGGCGGATGACGAGGATGCGGTGGCTCGGGCGATCCGGCGGTGGGATGCCGCTGACCTGGAGGAGGCCGTGATGGCCGCCGGCGCGTGCGCGGCGATGGTGCGCACGCACGACGAGTGGGCTGCGCATCCGCAGGGCCGTGCTGTCGCGGCCCAGCCGTTGTTCCGGATCACCAAGATCGGCGACAGCGACCCGATCCCAGCCGGCAGCGGCGACCGGCCCCTCGGCGGCATCCGCGTCCTCGACCTCACCCGCGTCCTCGCCGGACCCACTGCAGGGCGCACACTCGGCGAGCACGGCGCCGACGTGATCCGGGTGAACTCCCCGCGCTATCCCGACACTCTGCCCATGGTCCAGGACACCGGCCACGGGAAGAGGTCGACGATGCTCGACCTTTGCAGTGCGACCGACGCTCACCGCATGCGCGAGCTCGTGCGTGGCGCGGATGTGTTCGCGCAGGGGTACCGTCCGGGCGCGATCGACCGGCTCGGATTCTCGCCCGAGGCCGTGGCCGCGCTCCGCCCCGGGGTCGTGGTCCTCTCGTTGTCGGCCTTCGGCACGGCTGGACCATGGAAAATGAACCGTGGCTTCGACAGCGTGGTTCAGGCCGCCAGCGGGGTCGCCCTCGAGATGGGGCACACCGTCGGAGATGGCACGCCGCGCTCAATGCCGGGCAATCCACTCGACTACATCACCGGCTACTTGTCCGCTTTTCTCGTTCAGGTGGCACTGGAGCGCCGGGCGAGCGAAGGAGGCAGCTACCACATCGAAGTATCACTGGCCCAGACAGGTCGCTACCTCGATCGGCTTCCGCGCATCGATGCCGCACTCGCCGCATCCCGCCCTGCGGAGCTGTCCGCAGCGCGTCTGGCGGAACTGATGACCGAGCGGGACACACCGTATGGTCCACTGCGCTTTCTCGCTCCGGTCGCGAAGCTCGAACTGACCCCCAGCGCATGGGATAGCCCGACCGTGCCGGTTGATCACGACACCCCCCACTGGACATCCACGTAGGGCGCGGGATGTCACCAGCCTGGAGCGTCGTGCCCGGCGGGGGCGGTCGGCCGCTCCCATCGGGGCATAGTCACCGACAGCTGTGCTACCGGCCGCAGGTGACGCAGTCGCCCGTATGGTGTATCCCGCTCAGTCATCAGCTCCGCCAAGCGCGCAGCATCCAACTCGCGCGGGCGGGACGCGGCCAGGCCCGCGTCCACGCGGCCCAGCCGGTTGAGATGGTGGGCGGTCTGCGCCAGCGAGAGGTCGATGTGGTAGCTGCCGCCCTCGACGGCCCGGCGCTGCAACGCGACCTGGACGAGAAAAGCGGCGAGGTAGCCGCTCGTGTAGTCCAGGGGGCTCGCCGGCACAAGCGCGGGAGGGCCTTCCCGGCCGCCCTCTTCATGAGCGATGCCGTCGGCGGCCTCGACAACGCTGTCGAAGCCGCGGCTGGAGCTCCATGGGCCGTCCGGGCCGAACGCCGAAATCGCCACCGAGACGATGCCGGGACGCAGCTCGGCGAGTTCGGCCGGCGAGAATCCGAGCCGGTCGATCGCTCCCGGACGGTACCCCTGCGAGAACACATCCGCGCCACGCACGAGCCCGCGCAGTGTGGCACGCGCGTGCGATGTCCGCAGGTCGAGTGAGGCCGAACGCTTTCCGTGCCCCGTATCGCGCGGCATCGGTCCGTTATCCGGAAATCGGGGTGTCCCGATACGCAGCACGTCAGCGCCGTGCTCGGCCAAGGTCCGCGCATTCGTCGGTCCGGCGAGGACGCGGGTGAGGTCGAGGACGCGGATGCCGCCCAGGGGCCGGTCGCCGGTGCCCGCGGGGATCGGGTCGCTGTCGCCGATCTTGGTGATCCGGAACAACGGCTGGGCCGCGACAGCACGGCCCTGCGGGTGCGCAGCCCACTCGTCGTGCGTGCGCACCATCGCCGCGCACGCGCCGGCGGCCATCACGGCCTCCTCCAGGTCAGCGGCATCCCACCGCCGGATCGCCCGAGCCACCGCATCCTCGTCATCCGCCGAGGCAAGCCCCAACACCCTCAACTCCCGCTCCAGGTGATGCGGAAACGCTCGGTGCAGGAATATCAGCCGGTCATCCCGCGTCCCGTAGAAGCGACTCGCAATCGGCGCAGGGCCGCGGGGCTCGGGCGGCACGGACTCGAGATACCGGAAGCTGCGCATCGCCGCGGCGGCCGCGTCCGCGCGGACCGTCACATCCTGCGCGATGCCGGTCCGACGTTCGTAAAGCCGTGCCGCCTGCAGCGCGGCCGCCGCGATCGCCGCGGCGCCGAAGTCGACCATCCGAAATCGCGTCGGGAGCACGGGATCCCTTCCCAGGATGCGCACCCGACCGCCGGAAGGCTCCACTCCGGCGCGACGCAGCAGGTCGTCGACGATCTCGACGGTCATCAGCCGAACACCCTTCGCTCCAGCACACGCGGATCGTGTCCTGGGATCACCTCGCAATCGAGGGACTCGATCGTCTTGAAGCTGTCGAAGAAGTCAATGAGATTGATGAACGATCCGCTGGGCAGGTGGTCGACCGTCGCGTCGCCCTCCCAGTTCTCGTAGCGGTCGATGCAGTCTCCGGCCAGCAGGAAGCGGCCGGCGTCGGTCTCGACGAGCACGCCCTGAGATCCAGGGGTGTGGCCGGGCAGTGGCACTGCGGTGATTCCGGGGAGGATCTCGACGCGCCCCGTGATGGTCTCGACCCGCCCGAGGACAGAGAGGATGGGGGGTTGCGCGGTCGCCGTGCGCTGGTAGGCCTTGCGGAAGATCGGCACGGGATCCATCGCGAATGCCAACTCGTCCCTCTGCACGATGAACCGGGCGTTCGGGAAGAGCTCCGGGTTGCTGCAGTGGTCCCAGTGCAGGTGCGTGTAGATGATCGTGCCCACATCCGCCGGGTCGATTCCGGCGGCGGCGAGCACGCGCAACGGCTCATGTTCCGCGGGTCTTTCGAACTTCGCGTAACCGTGCTGTTCGCGCACGAACGCAGGATCGGAGGTGCCGGTGTCGACCATGACGACATGGTCGCCACCGGTGATCGCGAACATCATCATCGCCAGGTCGAATGTGCGGTCGGCGTTTCGCTGCAAGGTCACCCCCGTCCCGGGGACGCCGCGGACGTACCCCTGCGGGAGCGCCGTGATCTTCAGACCCATGCCGATTCGCCTCTCTTCCTGAAACCGCCCGTTTCAACCGTGCGCGGTGCCCCCCGCGACCAGGCCGGGGGAGCACCGCAACGGGTCAGCCCTTCTGCAATGCCTTGCGTATGAGATCGGTGGCGACCACCTTGTCGGCGATCGAGCCGTCGTAGCTCAAGACGTTGGAAAGTGTGCGCCAGACGCTCTCCGCATTCTTCGCCCAGCCGTCCGGGAAGGACAGGTCGGCCGGATAGACCTCCTTGACGAGGGTGGGCAGCGTATCCGGTTGATAGTCGAGAACCTTCGCGATGACGGCCGCCTTGTCCTTGTCGGTCTGGTACCCGTCTTGCAGGTAGTTGGCGTACAGGTCGGCAAAGCCGTCGAGGACCTTCTGTGCGAGGGCGGGTTCATCCTCCAGCAGGGACTTGCCGAAGAAGAGGAACCCCGGAGAAATCCCCTGCGGCCAGACCGCGGACGGACCCTCGATGACGTCGCCATCCTTGAGCAGCTGCTGACGGACCTTGATGCTCGCCGGAATGCCGGCGAATATGGCGCCCGACGTGAGCGCCGGTCCGACGTCATCCGGCGGAATCTGTGCGAACTGCAGGTCCTTGGGTGTCATGCCCGCGGGCTCCAGAATGTGGGCGAGGCTGATCATGACATACGAGCCCGCGCCCGTCGAGGTGTAGACCTTCTCGCCACGCCAAGCGTCGATCGAGTATTCCTTGCCCTTCAGCGCGGCCTTGCTGATGTACCAGTTCGACGGGTTTGAGGATGTGCCTCCGGGCGCCACGATCTGGAGCTTGGATCCGCTCCCGATCGCATTGAAGATGCCGGCGCTGACCGGGCCCATGAAGACATCGAGTTTGCCAGTGGCCAGCAGCGGCAGGGCGTCGGGCGCTGACACGAGCTGACCCTTGAACTTCAGACCGCGGCCGGCGAACTGGTCCATCCCCGATTCGGCCAACAATGCGGGCAGGACAAAGGGTGCACGCGCGGAGTAGCCGATCGTGATCGTGCGCTCTTCCTGGGACGCGCTGGGTTCGCCTTCAGGATTCGACGACGAGCAACCGACCGCGGTCACCGCGAGTGTGGCGGCGGCCAATGCAGCGACAGCCCTGCGCAGGCTGGTGAAACGCCTTCGGGACATTTCTCTCTCTTTCTGTGGTGTCTTGCATCCGACAGCGGACATGCGCGCGCCAGCGGATACCAAGGGATGTGCTTCTTCAGCGCCTCGTGGGCGCGTGGACCCCAGCGGCGGGAGCCGCGAAGGACGTTGCCGCTATTTCTCGGAGGCGCCGATGCCAGATGACCAGGGCACGAGCCGCGCGCCGATGGCCCTGACCAGCAACTGGAGCAGGTAGCCCAGCAGCGCGACCGTGACGATGCCGACGTACATCGTGTTGGCATCGAACAGCGACCATGAGTGCCAGATCCGATAGCCGATGCCGTTGGCGCCCATCAGATACTCGACCATGATGACGATGAGGACGGCCTGGCCGACAGCGATGCGTAGGGCGACGAAGATCGCCGGCAAGATCGCCGGCAGGACCACGTGGGTGAACGACCGCCAGCCCTTGACACCGAACGCTTCCGCCGCCTCACGGTACCCGGTGGGAATCGTCAAGACCGCCTCAAGGGTCGAGATCCACGCGATGAAGAAGATCGCCAAGCCGACCAGCAAGTATCCCGGAGTGTCGCCGATGCCGAAGATGAGCAGCATCAGCGGGAGCAGTGCGATCTTGGGAATCGTATAAAAGGCGCTCAGCGTCGGCTCGACGAGGTAGCGCAGCGTGGAGACCGCCCCCATCAGGACCCCGACGATGACGCCCGCGAGGAAGCCGGCGAGCGAAGCCGTCCCGATCGTACGGAGCGTGACCGCGACGTCGAGGAACCATTGTCCGCTGGCGATCATCTGAATCGCGGCGGCGAAGATGCGACTCGGCCCGGGGAAGAATCGCGCATCGATCCAACCGAGCTGCGCGGCGAGTTCCCACACCGCGAGCAGGACCACCGGTGTCAGCACACCCAGCATGATCTTGCGCCGCCGCCGGCGTCGGCCGTGGCCGACCGGGTCGAGCTCGGCACGGGTCGGGGTGATCCGCCAGACGCGCGACGTCGAGGTCGTGGCCTCTTCGGTGAGCACTGAGTGCAGAGCCGGGGTCATCATGCTGCGGCTCCCTTCGGGTCCTCGCCCGTGACCTCGTGCCTCAGCTGCTCCCATAGTTCCTGCTCCAGAGCGGCGAACTCGCCCGACCCCCGGATGCCCGCGTCGCGCGGACGCCCGAAGGGCACGGTGTAGTCGCCGATCACGCGCCCGGGACGCCCGGACATCACGACGACGCGGTCGCCGAGGAGAATCGCCTCGTCCAGGTTGTGCGTGATGAAAAGGACTGTGCGACGCATGTCCTGCCACAGGCTGAGCAGCTCTTCCTGGAGCAGACGGCGCAACTGGGCGTCAAGGGCGGCGAACGGCTCATCCATGAGGAGTATCTCGGACTCGACCACCATGGCCCTGGCTATCGCGACTCTCTGCCGCATCCCTCCGGACAGCTGCGAGGGGTAGCTGTCCGCGAACGCGGACAGGCCCAGCTTCGCGAGCCACAGTTTCACCCGGTCCTCAACCTCCCGCTTGGGAAGCCCCTGAGCTATCAGGCCGAACCGCACGTTCTCTGAGACTGATTTCCACGGAAAGATGCTGTAGTCCTGGAAGACGACCGCGGACGGACGCACCACGTGCGCCGTCGTGGCCACTTCGACGACACCGCTGCTCGGCCGCTGCAGATCGGCGATGATCCTCAGCAGTGTCGACTTGCCACACCCCGAAGGGCCGACCATGCAAACGAACTCGTTG
Source organism: Microbacterium sp. SYP-A9085 (assembly GCF_009649635.1). Classification (GTDB taxonomy): domain Bacteria; phylum Actinomycetota; class Actinomycetes; order Actinomycetales; family Microbacteriaceae; genus Microbacterium. Next base: position 144,348 of record NZ_WJII01000002.1, read on the forward strand.
TCGCGAATGTCGAGGTCCACGCTCTTGAGCGCTTCCACCTGTTTGCGGCCGGCGCCGTAGATCTTCCCTACGTCGCGAATCGAGATGCGAGTGTCAACGTCCATTGCGGATCCGCTTCCGGCGTTGGCAAGTGCGGTCGAACATCCTTGTCCCCTGTCGTGGCAGATATCTGTCCGCACGATGCTAGCAAACAAGTCGTATGGTTATCAATACGTCCATACGACCAGTGAAGCGGAACGGCCGGCCCGGGAGTTCACACTCCAGGTCCGGCCGTCGGGACGGGATGCTCAGAAGTCCCAGTCGTCGTCCTCCGTGGCCTCGGCCTTGCCCATCACATACGACGAGCCCGACCCGCTGAAGAAGTCGTGGTTCTCGTCGGCGTTCGGCGACAGGGCGGACAGGATGGCGGGGTTCACGTCGGTCGTGGTCGCCGGGAACATCGGCTCGTAGCCGAGGTTCATCAGCGCCTTGTTCGCGTTGTAGTGCAGGAACTTCTTGACGTCCTCGGTCAGCCCGACGCCGTCGTACAGGTCCTGGGTGTACTGCACCTCGTTGTCGTACAGCTCGTACAGCAGTGAGAACGTGTAGTCCTTCAGGTCCTGCCGGCGCTGCTCGTCGACCTTCTCCAGCCCCTTCTGGAACTTGTAGCCGATGTAGTACCCGTGCACGGCCTCGTCACGGATGATCAGGCGGATGATGTCGGCGGTGTTCGTGAGCTTCGCCTTCGACGAGAAGTGCATCGGCAGGTAGAAGCCCGAGTAGAACAGGAACGACTCCAGCAGCGTCGAGGCCACCTTGCGCTTGAGCGGATCGTCGCCCCGGTAGTACTCGAGGATGATCTGCGCCTTGCGCTGCAGGTTCACGTTCTCGGTGGACCACCGGAACGCCTCGTCGATGTCCTTCGTCGAGCACAGCGTCGAGAAGATCGACGAGTAGCTCTTGGCATGCACCGACTCCATGAACGCGATGTTCGTGTACACCGCCTCCTCGTGCGGCGTCACGGCGTCGGGGATCAGCGAGACGGCCCCGACGGTCCCCTGGATGGTGTCCAGCAGCGTCAGGCCGGTGAACACCCGCATCGTCAGGACCTGCTCGTCGAGGGTGAGGGTGTTCCAGGACTGGACGTCGTTGGACAGCGGCACCTTCTCGGGCAGCCAGAAGTTGCCGGTCAGGCGGTGCCACACCTCGAGGTCCTTCTCGTCCTCGATGCGGTTCCAGTTGATGGCCTGGACGCGGTCCAGGAGCTTGAGCGATTGCGGTGTCATTTCCAGGTTCCTTGCACGTGGTGGGTGGGATGCGACGGTCAGAGCATGCAGCTGACGCAGCCCTCCACTTCCGTGCCCTCCAGCGCCATCTGGCGCACACGGATGTAGTACAGCGTCTTGATGCCCTTGCGCCACGCGTGGATCTGCGCCTTGTTGACATCCCGCGTGGTCGCGGTGTCCTTGAAGAACAGCGTCAGGCTCAGGCCCTGGTCGACGTGCTGCGTGGCCACCGCGTACGTGTCGATGATCTTCTCGGGGCCTATCTCATACGCGTCCTCGTAGTACTCCAGGTTCTCGTTCGTCATGAACGGCGCCGGGTAGTAGACGCGACCGAGCTTGCCCTCCTTCCGGATCTCGATCTTCGACACGATCGGGTGGATCGAGCTCGTGGAGTTGTTGATGTACGAGATCGAACCGGTCGGCGGCACCGCCTGCAGGTTCTGGTTGTAGATGCCGTGTTCCTGCACGGACGCCTTCAGCGCGAGCCAGTCCTCCCGGGTCGGGATGCTGTGACCGGCGAAAAGCTCGGCCACCCGGCCGGTCTGCGGCACCCACTCCTGCTGGATGTACTTCTCGAAGAACTCCCCCGACGCGTACGTCGAGTCGGCGAATCCGTCGAATACCTGACCCCGCTCGATGGCGAGTCGGTTCGACGCCCGCAGCGCGTGGTACAGCACCGTGTAGAAGTAGATGTTCGTGAAGTCCAGGCCCTCTTCCGACCCGTACCGGATGTGCTCGCGGGCCAGGTACCCGTGCAGGTTCATCTGGCCCAGGCCGATGGCGTGCGAGCGGTCATTGCCGTCCTCGATCGAGCGCACCGATGCGATGTGGCTCTGGTTGCTGACGGCCGTGAGCGCCCGGATCGCGGTCTCCACGCTGCGGCCGAGGTCGCCGCCGTCCATCGCCAGGGCGATGTTCATCGACCCGAGGTTGCAGGAGATGTCCTTGCCGATCTGGTCGTACGACAGGTCCTCGTGGTACGTGGTGGGCGTGTTCACCTGCAGGATCTCGCTGCAGAGGTTCGACATGTTGATCCGGCCCTTGATCGGGTTGGCCCGGTTCACGGTGTCCTCGAACATGATGTACGGGTAGCCCGACTCGAACTGGATCTCGGCGAGCGTCTGGAAGAACTCGCGCGCGTTGATCTTCGTCTTCTTGATGCGCGGGTCGTCCACCATCTCGCGGTACTTCTCGGTCACCGAGATGTCGCCGAACGGCACGCCGTACACGCGCTCGACGTCATACGGGCTGAAGAGGTACATGTCCTCGCCGGTCTTGGCCAGCTCGAACGTGATGTCGGGCACGACCACGCCCAGGGACAGCGTCTTGATGCGGATCTTCTCGTCCGCGTTCTCCCGCTTGGTGTCCAGGAACCGCATGATGTCCGGGTGGTGCGCGTTCAGGTACACCGCGCCGGCGCCCTGCCGCGCCCCCAGCTGGTTCGCGTAGCTGAAGCTGTCCTCGAGCAGCTTCATGACCGGGATGATGCCGCTGGACTGGTTCTCGATCTGCTTGATCGGCGCGCCGGACTCGCGGATGTTGCTCAGCAGCAGCGCCACGCCGCCGCCGCGCTTGGACAGCTGCAGCGCCGAGTTGATGCCGCGCGCGATCGACTCCATGTTGTCCTCGATGCGCAGCAGGAAGCAGCTGACGAGCTCGCCGCGCTGCGCCTTCCCCGTGTTCAGGAACGTCGGGGTCGCCGGCTGGAAGCGGCCGGAGATGACCTCGTCGACGATCTCGCGGGCGAGCTGCTGGTCGCCGTCGGCCAGGCCCAGCGCCGTCATCACCACCCGGTCCTCGAAGCGCTCAAGATACCGCTTGCCGTCGAACGTCTTCAGCGTGTAGCTCGTGTAGTACTTGAAAGCGCCCAGGAACGTCTCGAAGCGGAACTTCGCCCCGTACGCGCGGTCGTTGAGCTCCTGGATGAACGCGAACGGGTACTTGGCCAGCACGTCGGCCTCGTAGTACTCCTTCTCCACGAGGTAGTCCAGGCGCTCCTGGAGCGAGTGGAAGAACACCGTGTTCTGGTTCACGTGCTGCAGGAAGTACTCCCGCGCGGCCCGCCGGTCGGCGTCGAACTGGATCTTCCCGTCCGCGCCGTACAGGTTCAGCATCGCGTTCAGGGCGTGATAGTCCATCCCCTCGAACCGGGCGTCGGTCTTGAAGGATGCCGTCTGAGTCACTGCAGCTTCCACCATCGTTCCAATCCGTCCCCTACGCGGGCGACGTCCTCGGGCGTGCCGAACACTTCGAGCCGATACAGGTGCGGCACGTGGCACTTGCGGCTGATGATCTCTCCGGCGAGGCAGTACGACTCGCCGAAGTTCGTGTTTCCTGCGGAGATGACTCCGCGGATCCACTTCCGGTTGTCCTCGTCGTTGAGGAACCGGATGACCTGCTTGGGGACCGCTCCCCGCTCCTCGCCGCGCCCCTGGCCTCCCCCGTAGGTGGGGGTCACCAGGACGAACGGCTCGTCCACGTGCAGCGGCGGCTCCGGGCTGTGCGGCCCGGTGTGCAACGGGATGCGCCGGGCCGGCAGGCCCAGCTTCTCGACGAATCGCGCCGTGTTTCCCGAGATGCTGGAGAAGTAGACGAGAAGCGGCGCAGCGACCGCGGTGGGCATGTCAGGCCAGTCGGGCGGCGAGCTCGTCGATCTTGTCGGGACGGAAGCCCGACCAGTGGTCCTCGTCGGTGATCACGACGGGAGCCTGCAGGTAGCCGAGCGCCTTGACCTGCTCGAGGGCCGCGGGGTCCTCGGTGAGGTCGTGCACTTCGTAGGCGATGCCCTTCGAATCCAGTGCGCGATACGTCGCGTTGCACTGAACGCAAGAAGGCTTCGTGTAGACCGTGATCGCCATGCCGACCACCTCTCCCCTCATCCGATTCATGATCTTTCCCGGCATTCCCCCCGCCGGAGCTCCAATACTACATATGGGGACCGACATCGAGAAGCACCACAAGGGATAGTAGTTACATCCGTGTAGTTTTCCACCGCCCTCCCCATCTACAACACAGGTTGTCCACCGTTTCATCCACAGCCGCGCGGCGTGTCGCGCCCTCCGCGAACGGCGGTTTCCTGCGGCTTGCGATCCTCGTCGGCACGACTGTCCACAGCCGGGACGCTACGGGCGGGTTCCGACATCCGATCCGCTGTGGACAACCGCTGTCGGCGTGTCGCGGCGTGTCTCGCCCGGTCGGTAACGTTGACCCGTGGCGGGATACCGGGATCTTCTGCGCACGCCGGGTGTCGGGCGCATCATCGCCGCGCAGCTGACGGCGCGGTTCCCGTCGGGCATGACGAGCCTCGCGATCCTCCTGCACGTCGAGCACATCACCGGCCAGTACGCCGCGGCGGGGCTGGTTCTGGCGGCCGCGTCGATCGGCCAGGCCGCGGCCGGGCCGGTTACCAGCCGCTGGATGGGCAGCTGGGGCATGCGCCGGGTGCTCACCCTCACGATGCTGGTGTGCGCGGCGGCTCTGGCGTGCATGGCGTTTCTCGTGATGCCGCTGGGCGCGTACATGGTCCTCGGCCTGCTCGCGGGCCTGTCCACGCCGCCCGTGCAGGCGGCGGTGCGCACCATCTACCCCAAGATGGTCAACTCGCGGCAGCTCACGCCGCTGTTCTCCCTGGACGCCTCGCTGCAGGAGATCATCTGGATTCTGGCGCCGGTGGTCGTCACTTTCGTGTCCACCCAGATCAGCACCGTCGTGGGCCTCGCCCTCATCGTGGTGATCCTGCTGGGCGGCGGGACGTGGTTCATCCTGTCCCCCGAGCTCGGCCGGGTGCGCATCCCGCGCAGCCGCCGCCGGCTCGGCAGAGTCCTGGCCCGCCCGCCCGTGCTGCTGGCCACGGTCACCGGGCTCCTGCTGATCGGCGCGTGCGCCGCGGTCGAGGCCGGCGTCGTGGCGACGTTCAGCGACGGCGGCGTGGAGGCGGGCCTCGTGCTCGCGGTGTTCTCGCTGGGAAGCCTGGGCGGTGGCCTGGTCTCCGGCACCATCCGCATCGGCCGCTGGGCGATGGCGCGCCGGATGGCCATCGTCTTCGTCGGGCTGGCGGTGACCACAGTGTCGCTGGATGTCTGGTGGATCGGCGGATCGCTGATAGTGGCGGGGATCGGCGTGGCCCCCGCGTTCGCGGTGATCTCGGCGATGACGACGGCGAGCGTGAAGTTCAGCGACACCGCCGAGGCGTTCGGGTGGGTCAACACCGGCCAGCTGATCGGCGCCGCGGCCGGTTCCGCCGTCGCCGGCTTCCTCATCGACGGGTACGGGCCGGGCGGCGCCTACTGGACCGCCGTCGCGTTCGCGGCGGCCGGGGTCGCCGTGTCGGTGCTTTTCGTGCGCGGGTTCCCCGATCTGCGGTTCCGGGATCCGAGCCCGCTGCCGGACACCGAGCCGGTGCATACTATTACGTCCTGAGGACGACAGTGAGGATGACGATGGCCGACAAACCGACTCTGCCCAGTGAAGTCTCAGCGCGCGTGGGCTTCTTCGACCATTTCGCGGAGGGCGCCTCGCACGTCGCCAGCCGCGCCTGGTTCTTCTGCTTCTGCGTGCTGCTGGTGGTGGTGTGGGCGCCGTCGATCCTCTTGCTGAAGAGCATCGACACCTGGCAGCTGATCATCAACACGGCGACGACCATCATCACGTTCCTGATGGTGGCGCTGCTGCAGAACAGCCAGACCCGCTCCGATCAGGCGGTGCAGCACAAGCTGAACGCGATAGCGGATGCCCTGAGCGACCTGATGGCGGACCAGTACCCGAAGGATGCGCGCGAGCTGCGCGCGGCCGTGGGGCTGGAGGAACGCGAGAGCACGAGCAACAACGTCGCCCACGAGGACGGCGCGGGGTCGTGACCGGGCTCGGTCACTGGGCGACGCGGCGCAGCAGCGCCAGCAGTGCGAGCGCGTAGGCATCCGACGGCTCGGGATGCTCGAAGCTCGCGGGCTGTCCGCCGATCTCGACATCCACCGCGAAGGCATCGGGAAGGCGCCGCAGCGCCCGGAACGTACCCCGCAGCAGGCCCCGCAGCTGCTCCTCGCTCGGCAGCCACAGCGCATCCTCCTGCGCGACCGAGTCCAGCGCCCACTCGGTCGTGCCGTTGAACGCGAGGATGCTGCCGGTCGGATAGGTCCGCGACTCTATCGTCATGTCGCTGACCGTGAACACGTCGGCCTCGAACTCCGGCTCGTCCAGCTGGAACCGGTCGCCGGAGCGGGGATGCCACACGAGACCGGCGGCACGCAGCTCGCGGGCGAGGTCGGTCGAGATCATCGGTTCCCGACGTCGTACACCTTGAGCACCTCGGCGACGGCCCGCTCGGTGGCCTGGCCGCCCTGCTCGAACATGTCGGCCACGTGCGTGCGCAGGTGGTTCTCCAGCAGCAGCTTGTCCAGCGACGCCAGCGCCTTCTGGATGGCACGGGACTGCCCGATGATGTCCATGCAGTAGTCCTCGCTCTCGATCATCCTGGCCAGTCCCCGCAGCTGCCCCTCCAGGATCGCGGTGCGGTGCAGCGCGCGCTTCTTGATGTCGTCGATCACGCCGCAAGGGTACCCGTCCCGGGCCCTGCGGGTGCGAGGATGGCCAGATGGCGCGCACTCCGACGGCCCTGCTGAGCCCCGCCGATCAGGAGCGGCGGCGGGGCCTGCGGACGATGAAGACGATCGCCCTGGGCGCCCTGCTGGCGCTGGCGGCGCTGTTCGTGGTGGCGTTCGTGCTGCAGGAGCGGATGCCGTGGCTGGGGTACGTCCGTGCGGCGACCGAGGGCGGCATGGTGGGCGCGCTGGCGGACTGGTTCGCGGTGACCGCGCTGTTCCGCCGCCCGCTGGGTCTGCCGATCCCGCACACGGCGATCATCCCGACCCGCAAGGACGAGATAGGCCGCACGCTCGGCGAGTTCGTCGAGACGAACTTCCTGTCCGGCCCGGCGGTGCGCACGAAGCTGGAATCCACCCCGCTGGCCGCGCGCCTGGGCGGCTGGCTCACCCGCCCCGCGGCCGCCGAGCGGGTCACGGCCGAGGCCGCGACGCTGGCCTCGGGCGTGCTGCGGGCGCTGTCCGACGCCGACGTGCAGGACGTGCTGGAGACCCTCACCCGCGAGCACCTGCTCACCCCGCCGTGGGGGCCGCCCGCGGGCGCCTGGCTGGAGCACGTCCTGGATGCCGGCGCCCACCGCGGCGCCGTGGACCTCGCCGTCGACAGCCTGGCGGCGTGGCTGCGCGCCAATCGCGTCGCGTTCGAGGGCCTCGTCTCCCGGCGGCTGCCGCCGTGGGTGCCGCGGGTGGCGCACCGGTTCGTCGACGAGACCGTGTACCGGGAGGCCATCGCGTTCGTCGAGGCGGTGCAGGCCGACCCGGGACATCCCGCGCGCGGCGCCGTCGACGGCTACCTCACGCGGCTCGCGGAGCGCCTGCAGCACGACCCCGCGATGATCGACCGGGTCGAGGACGCGAAGACGTCGCTGTTCGACTCGCCGCGCGTGCGCGAGCTGGCCGCCCGCGCGTGGGAGGGGGCGAAAACCGGCCTGCTGGCGGCGCTGGCCGACCCGGGCAGCGGACTGCGCCGGCGGGCGGCGGCCGCGGTCGCCGAGGTCGGCGAGCGGCTGCGCACCGAGCCGACGCTGCAGCGGCGCGTGGACGGCTGGGTGACGGATGCCGCGGTGGTCACCGTGGATCGGTACCGGCATGACATCGCGTCGATCATCACGGACACCGTCGAGCGGTGGGACGCCGCCGAGACGACCGAGAAGATCGAACTGATGGTCGGTCGCGACCTGCAGTACATCCGGCTGAACGGCACGGTCGTCGGGGCGCTCGCCGGCGTCGCGATCTATGCCATCGCGAATCTCGTGCTGCGATGATGGCGCCATGAGGGTCCTCGCACTCGTGCGCCACGCGAAATCCGACTGGGGCGGTCCGGTCCCGGATCACGACCGGCCGTTGAACGCCCGCGGCCGGCGGGACGCGCCCCGGATGGCGAGGCGTCTCGCCATGACCGGCCTGAAGCCCGACGTGATCCTGGCGAGCACCGCGCTGCGCGCGCGCACCACGGCGGAGGCGTTCGCCGCCGCGCTCGGCCGGCCGGTCGACCTCGAGCCCGAGCTGTACGGCGCGGACGCCGACGTGCTGCTGCACCGGGCGGCGGGCACGGGGGCGCAGACGGTCATGGTGGTCGCCCACGATCCCGGCGTGAGCGCGCTGGCGGCCCGGCTGTCCGCGGGTGGCATCGCGCGGATGCCGACGTGCGCGGTGGCGGTGTTCACCTGGGACGCGGATGCCGCGGGCGATGCGGATCCGACGGCGTTCGTCCTCCACGTCCCGGGCGGTCAGACCGGCAGCGGCACGCCGTCCTTGTAGACGGCGGCGACCAGCGGCACCCCGGGCCGGTAGGCGAGGTGTGTGCGGCTGGGCGCGTCCAGGATGACGAGGTCGGCGCGCATGCCCGCCGCGAGCGCGCCGACATCGTCGCGGCGCAGCGCCCGGGCACCGCCGGCGGTGGCAGCCCAGACCGCCTCGGGCACCGTCATCCGCATCTCGCGCACCGCGAGCGCTATCATCAGCGGCATCGAGCTCGTGAAGCTCGATCCCGGGTTGCAGTCGCTGGCGATCCCGACGGTGGCCCCCGCGTCGATCAGCCGGCGCGCGTCGGGGTACGGCTGCCGGGTCGAGAACTCGACGCCGGGCAGCAGCGTCGCCACGGTGTCGGAGCCGGCGAGGGCCGCGACGTCCTCGTCGGCGAGGTACGTGCAGTGGTCGACGGATGCCGCGCCCAGTGCGACCGCGAGTCGGACGCCGCCGCCCGCTCCGAGCTGGTTGCCGTGCACGCGCGGGGCCAGGCCCCGCCGGATGCCGGCCTCCAGCACCCGCCGCGACTCCTCCGGCGTGAAGGCGCCCGTCTCGCAGAACACGTCCACCCACCGGGCGTGCGGGGCGCACGCGTCGAGCATCGGCCCGCAGACGAGGTCGACGTAGTCGCCGCGGCGCTCCGCGTACTCCGCGGGGACCACGTGGGCGCCGAGGAACGTCACCTCCCCGGTGACCTCGGCGGCCAGCCGCGCCAGCCGCGCCTCGTCGTGCACGGTGAGCCCGTAGCCGGTCTTGACCTCGAAGGTCGTGGTGCCCTGCGCGTGCAGCTCGGTGACGAAGCCGGCCAGGCGCTGCCGCAGCTCCTCGTCGCCGGCCGCCCGCGTCGCGGCCACCGTCGTGCGTATGCCACCAGCGGCATACGGCTGCCCCGCCATCCGGGCGGCGAACTCGGCGGCGCGGTCGCCGCCGAACACGAGGTGCGTATGACTGTCGACGAACCCCGGGATCACCGCGCGACCGCCGGCATCGACGACGGCGGCGCCGGACGCGCCGGGCGCCGATGCCGCGGGACCCACCCACGCTATCCGTGCGCCGTCGATGAGGACGGCGGCGTCGGTGCGGGTGCCGCACGGGTCGCCGCCGGATGCGACGTTCGTGGTGAGTTCGCCGATGTTCGTGACGAGAATGGCGGTCATGCGTGTGCCTTCCGGGTGAGCACGCCGCCCACTATCGTCGCGGTGACGTCGCCCGCGCGGGCCACGAGCGGCAGCTGCAGCGGGTCCGCGCCGCGGGTGCGCGCGGTCGCGGCGTCGATCTCGACGGCGTCGAACGGGTCCCCCGCGCGCAGGCCCGCGGCATCCCGGTCCCCCGGCCTGCCGAGGGCGCGGGCGCCGCCCGCGGTGCCGGCGTGCCACAACTGAGCCGGCGTGAAGACGCCGCGCCGCTGCGCGCGCAGCCGCTGGTCGAGCTCGAGGCGGGCGACCTCCTCGAACGGGTCGATCACGGCGTGCTGGTCCGAGCCGATCGACAGCGTCGCGCCGGCGTCGCGCAGCTCCGGCGCCGGGCCGATGCCGTCGCCGAGGTCCGCCTCGGTGGTGGGGCACATCACGATGCACGCGCGGGCCCGGCCGAGGAGCGCCACGTCGTCGTCCGTGAGGTGCGTGGCGTGCACGGCCGCCAGCCGCGGGCCGAGCAGGCCGTTCTCGGCGAGCAGGCCGGTGGGGGTGAGCCCGTACGCGTCACGGCACGCCTCGTTCTCGGCGACCTGCTCGGACAGGTGCACGTGCAGCGGCACGTCTGCGGGCAGCTCGCGCGCGACGACGGCGAGGTCGGCGGGGGTCACCGCGCGCACGGAGTGGACCGCCGCGCCCACCGTGACGAGCCCGCGCCGGCGCGGATCGGCCGCGACGGCGTCGCGCAGCGCGTGCCACCGGTCGAGCCACGCGTGCACGTCGGCGTCGCCGAACCGCCGCTGCCGCGCGGCCAGCGCGAGCCCGACGCCGCCGCGCAGGTAGCAGGCGTCCAGCAGGACGAGCCGGATGCCCGCGGCCACGGCGGCGTCGGCGAGCGCGAGCTCCATCGCATGGCCGGGGTACGGCGTGCCGTCCGGCCGGTGGTGCATGTAGTGGAACTCCCCCACGGTCGTGTAGCCGGCATCCCGCATCTCGGTAAACACGCGCTCGGCGAGGTCGCGGTACGCATCCGGGGTGAGGGCGGCGGCCGCCCGGTACATCTGCTCGCGCCACATCCAGAAGTCCCCGCCGGCGTCGTGCGTGCGCCCGCGCAGCAGCCGGTGGAACGCGTGCGAGTGCGCGTTCACGAACCCGGGCGCGACAAGGCCCAGCCGGGTGTCGCCGGGCTGCGCGGGCACCCCGACGGTGAGGTCCGCTATCGCCCCGTCGCGCACTGTCACGCGGACGTCGTCGGCGAACACGCCGTCCACGAGCGCGGCGCGGCAGTGCGCGGCGGCGACGGTCGTCATGCGCGTCCCGCCAGGTCGCGCAGCGCCGCCGCCAGCGCCCGTGCGCCCGCCTCGCAGTCCTCGTCGCGCGCGCCCTCGGCGGGGGCGTGCGAGACGCCGGTGGGGTTGCGCACGAAGATCATCGCGGTGGGCACCACGGCCGCAAGGATCCCGGCGTCGTGGCCGGCGCCGGTGGGGATAGCGGGCACGGCGCCGAACTCCGGCTGCAGCGCGGCCGCTATCCGCTCGGTGAGGGCGGCGTCGAAGTCGACCCGCGGGCTGAACGACTCCTCGTGAACGGCGAGCGTGCACCGCTCGGCCCGCGCGGCGTCGCGGATCCGCTCCAGCGTCACCTCGACCTGCGCGCGCACCCGGTCCTCGGTGTCGGCGCGTGCGTCGAGCCACGCGTCCACGCGCGACGCTATGACGTTCGTCCCGTTCGGGGTCACCTGCACCTTCCCGATCGTGGCACGGGATCCGCCGGCGCGGGCGACATCCCGGGCCGCCAGCACGGCGCCGGCGAGCGCGACGACGGGGTCGTCCCGCCGGTCCATCGCCGTGGTGCCGGCGTGGTTGCCCTCCCCCGTGATCGTCAGGCGCCAGCGGCCGTGCGGGATGATCGCGGACGCGACGCACACGGGGATGCCGCGGTCCTCGAGGTCGCGGCCCTGTTCGACGTGCAGCTCGATGAACGCCGCCAGGCGGCCGATCCGCTCGGGGTCCGGACCCACCCGGGCGGTGTCGCGGCCGGACCCGGCCCACGCCTGTGCGAGTGTCACCCCGGCGGCGTCCGTGCGCTCCAGGACGGATGCCGCGTCCACGGCGCCGGTCAGCAGCCGCGTGCCCAGGCACGGCATCCCGAACCGGGAGCCCTCCTCCTCCGCGAACGCGCACACCGCGACCGGACGGGCGGGCACGACGCCGGCGGCCTGCAGCTGTGCGACGGCCTCGAACGCGGCAGCGATCCCCAGCGGCCCGTCGTGGGCGCCGCCGCCGGGGACGGAGTCCAGGTGGCTGCCGGTGGCGACGGCGGCGGGCCCGGGCGGGCCCCACCAGGCCCAGAGGTTCGCGTCGCCGTCCTCCTCAACCGTCAGGTCGAGGGCCTGCGCGCTGCGCCGGAACCAGGCGCGCAACGGCGCGTCGGACGCGTCGAAGAGGTGGCGCGAGTATCCGCCGCGCCCGGCGTCGCGACCGAGATCGGCGATCTCGGCGAGGCGTCCGGCGACCGTCATGTCAGAGCCCCGACAGCATCGGGATCTTCAGGCCCCGCTCGCGGGCTACGTCCTTCGCATGCTCGTACCCGGCGTCCACGTGCCGCATCACGCCGGTGCCGGGGTCGTTCGTGAGCACGCGCTCGAGCTTGCGGGCCGCCAGCTCCGACCCGTCGGCGACGGTGACCTGGCCGGCGTGGATCGAGCGGCCGATGCCGACGCCGCCGCCGTGGTGCAGCGACACCCAGCTGGCGCCGGATGCCGTGTTCAGCAGCGCGTTCAGCAGCGGCCAGTCGGCGATGGCATCCGAGCCGTCCTTCATGGCCTCGGTCTCCCGGTACGGCGAGGCGACCGAGCCGGCGTCGAGGTGGTCGCGGCCTATCACTATCGGGGCGGACAACTCGCCGGAGGTCACCATCTCGTTGAACTTCAGCCCCGCCAGGTGCCGTTCCTTATAGCCGAGCCAGCAGATCCGCGCCGGCAGTCCCTCGAAGTGCACCTTCTCGCCGGCCTTCTCCAGCCACCGGTGCAGGGCCGCGTCCTGCGGGAACAGCGCGGCGATGGCGCGGTCGGTCTTGTAGATGTCCTCCGGGTCGCCGGACAGTGCCGCCCACCGGAACGGGCCGCGGCCCTCCTCGAACTGCGGACGGATGTACGCCGGCACGAAGCCGGGGAACGCGAATGCGCGCTCGCAGCCGCCCAGCTGCGCCTCGGCGCGGATCGAGTTGCCGTAGTCGAACACGGCGGCCCCGGCATCCTTGAATCCGACCATGGCGCCCACGTGCACGGCCATCGAGGCGCGCGACCGCGCGGTGAACCCCTCCGGGTCGCGGGATGCCTCGGCCTTCCAGTCCGCGAAAGCGACATCCGCCGGCAGGTAGGCCAGCGGGTCGTGCGCGCTGGTCTGGTCGGTGACGATGTCGATCGGGATGCCGCGGCGCAGCAGGTCCGGGTAGACCTCGGCGGCGTTGCCGACGACGCCCACGGACAGCGCCTGGCCGGCGTCCTTCGCGGCGAGCACCCGCCGCAGCGCGGCATCCAGGTCCCTCGTGTACTCGTCGAGGTACCCGCGCTCGACACGGCGGGCCAGGCGCGACTCGTCGACGTCGACGATGAGCACCGCGCCCTCGTTCAGGGTGACCGCGAGCGGCTGCGCGCCGCCCATGCCGCCCGCGCCGGCGGTGAGCGTCAGGGTGCCCGCGAGCGAGTCGCGGCCCAGCGAGCGGGCGACGGCGGCGAACGTCTCGTACGTGCCCTGCAGGATCCCCTGCGTGCCGATGTAGATCCAGGAGCCCGCCGTCATCTGCCCGTACATCGTGAGCCCGAGCGCCTCCAGACGGCGGAACTCGGGCCACGTCGCCCAGTCGCCGACGAGGTTGGAGTTGGCGATCAGCACGCGCGGCGCCCATTCGTGGGTGCGGAACACGCCCACCGGCTTGCCGGACTGCACGAGCAGCGTCTCGTCGGGCTCGAGCTCGTCGAGGGTCCGCACTATCGCGTCGTACGCCTCCCAGCTGCGGGCGGCGCGCCCGGTGCCGCCGTAGACCACGAGGTCCTCGGGGTGCTCGGCGACCTCGGGGTCGAGGTTGTTCATCAGCATCCGCTTGGCGGCTTCGGCGCCCCAGCTCTTCGCGGTGCGCTGGTTCCCGCGCGGCGCGCGGACGGTGCGTGCTTCGCTCATCTTCTGCTTCCTTCGTAGGCGGCGTCACGGACCGCGCCGCTGCGGACGAGATCCGTGACGGTCTCGATGTCGGGGCTCACGAACCGGTCGTGCCCGGGGCCGGCGACCCCGTGCGCGCGGACGAGGTCGCGCATGGCCGCGGTGCCGGGCCCCGGCTGCAGCGGGGCGCGCAGGTCGAGGGCGCGCGTGCCGGTGATGACCTCGACGGCCAGGACGCGGGCCAGGCCGTCGATGGCGCGGCGGAGCTTGCGCGCCGCCGCCCATCCCATCGACACGTGGTCCTCCTGCATAGCGGAGGACGGGATCGAGTCCACGGATGCCGGCACGGCCAGGCGCTTGAGCTCGGAGACGATCCCCGCGGCCGCGTACTGGGCGATCATCAGGCCGGAGTCCACGCCCGCCTCGTCGGCGAGGAACGGCGGCAGGCCGTGGTTGCGCGCGACATCCAGGGCCCGGTCGGTGCGGCGCTCGGAGATGGAGGCGAGGTCGGCGACGGCGATAGCGAGGAAGTCCAGCACGTATCCCACCGGGGCGCCGTGGAAGTTGCCGTTGGACTCGACCCGGCCGTCGGGCGTGATCACGGGGTTGTCGACGGCCGCCTGCAGCTCGCGCTCGGCGATGGTCCGCGCGTGCGCGGCGGTGTCGCGCGCCGCGCCGTGCACCTGCGGCGCGCAGCGCAGCGAGTACCCGTCCTGCACGCGCCCGTCCTCGGGTCCCTTGTGGCTGGCCACCATCGGCGACGTGTTCAGCAGCGCCCGCAGGTTCGCGGCGCTCGCGGCCTGCCCGACCTGCGGGCGCAGCGCCATCAGGTCGGCGGCGAATACGGCATCCGTGCCCAGCTGGCTCTCGATCGACAGGGCCGCGGCGGCGTCGGCGGTGTCCAGGAGCACGTCGAGGTCGGTGAGCGCCAGCAGCAGCATCCCGAGCATGCCGTCGGTGCCGTTGATGAGCGCGAGGCCCTCCTTCTCGGCCAGGACGAGCGGGGTGAGGGATGCCGCGCGAAGGGCGTCGGCGGCATCCTGTCGTTCCCCGTCCACCCGGACGTCGCCCTCGCCCATCGCGGCGAGCGCTATGTGCGCGAGCGGGGCGAGGTCGCCGGAGCAGCCGAGCGAGCCGTATTCGCGGACGACCGGCACTATCCCCGCGTTCAGGAGCCCCGCGTACGTCTCGACGACGACCGGCCGCACCCCGGTGCGCCCGGTGGCCAGGGTCTGCAGCCGCAGCACCTGCAGGGCGCGCACGACCTCGGTCTCGACTTCGGTGCCGGTGCCCGCGGCGTGCGAGCGGATCAGGCTCTCCTGCAGCTGGCGCCGCCGGTCCGGCGCGATGAACGTCGTGGCGAGCGCTCCGAAGCCGGTCGAGATGCCGTAGTGCGGGACGGGGTCGGAGGCCAGCTGCTCGACGAGGGCCCGCGACGCGGCGACGCGGGTGCGGACGTCGACATCCAGCCGCACCTGTGCGCCGTGGCGGGCGACGGCCACGACCTCGGCGGGAGTCAGCGGCGCCGCACCGACGACGACGGATTCGGGGATGGTCATGACCCGATTCCACACCGTCGCGCTGCGCGGAACCACCGGGCCGTGCCATCCTGTGTCTGTGATGGCAGACAGGAAGCGGCCGCAGGTGCCGGCGGCCGATCAGACGCTGCGGCTCCTCGGCTACCTGGCCCGGCAGCGGGGTCCGGTCGCCGCCCGCACGATAGCGGACCAGCTGGGCCTGCCCCGCTCCACCGTGTACTTCCTGCTGCGGACGCTCGCCGACCACGGGTTCGCCGTGCACCTGGAGCGCGAGCGCCGGTGGGGCCTGGGCACCGCCGCGTTCGAGCTCGCCGGCGGATACGCGCGCCAGGAGCCGCTCGCGCGTCTGGGCCGGCCGCTCGTGGGGGCGCTCGTGGACCGGATCGGCGAAAACGCGCACCTGGCCGTGATGACCGGCCGGGATGTGCTGTACATCGTGGAGGAGCGGGCGCCGCGGCGACCGGCCCTGGTCACGGATGTGGGCGTCCGGCTGCCCGCGCACCTGACCGCGAGCGGCCGGGCGATGCTGGCGGCGCTTCCCCGCGAGCAGGTGCGCGCGCTGTACCCGGATGCCGCGGCGTTCGCGGACCGCACCGGGCGCGGGCCGGTCCGGCCCGGGCAGCTGCGGGAGCTGCTGCGCGAGGTCCGCGCCGCCGGCTACGCGACCGAGGACGGCGAGGTCACGCTGGGCATGCGCTCGGTGGGCGTCGCGGTGACCGATCACGCCGGGTGGCCGGCCGCCGCGATAGCGATGACGTGGCCCGCGGATGCGCACCGGGACGCGGCATCCCTCGCCCCCGTGGTCGCGGCCGCGGCCGCCGAGCTGTCGCGGCGGATCTCCGGACGGTAGGTCAGTCGACCTTCTCGACGGTGCCGCGGGTGAGGTGGACGAGCTCCGCGAACGTCACCGGGAACACCGTGTGCGGCGTGCCGCCGGCGGCCCAGATCTGCGGATGCTGCGCGAGCGCGCGGTCCACGATCGTCGTCACCGGCTGCGGGTGGCCGGCGGGGGCGACTCCGCCGATCGCCTGTCCGGTGGCGTCCCGCACCTGGTCGGGGGTGGCCCGGCGGATCTCGTGGCGGCCGAGCCGCTGCGCGAGCGCCTTCGTGTCGACGCGGTGCGCGCCGCTCGTCATCACGAGCAGGGGCGCGCCGTCGGACCAGAAGACGAGGCTGTTGGCTATCGCGCCGACCTCGACATCCAGCGCCGCGGCCGCCAGCGGCGCGGTGGCCGCGGAGTCCGGCAGGGCGATGATCGAGCCCGCGATCCCGGCCCGATCCAGCGCCTCCTGCACGAGGCGGCTGCGCGGGGGAAGGACGGTCTCGGGCACCTCGGTCTGCGAACGCGGGTCTGCCATGCCGCCAGCCTAGAGCCGCCCGGCAGGTCCAGGACGCAGGATGTCCCGGTCCGCCGCGCCCGACACGCCGTGCAGTGGCGGCTGCCGGGCGGATCCTCCTGCGACGTGAACGCGGTCACCGCGCGGCGTGCATGGCCAGCAGGCCGGCGACGGCGCCCACCACGGCGTCGGCGTTCCAGAAGATGTCCTCCGCGATAGGCCGGTACGTCACCAGGCCGCGTGCCGCGGCGGCCTGGTCGCGACGGCGGTCCCGCTTCTGCTGCGCCCAGCCCGCGTGGTGCGCCTCGCTGTCGCACTCCACGATGAGCCAGCCGTCGACGAGGAAGTCCACCCGGCCCACGCCCGGGATCTGCACCTGGCTCTGCACGCGACAGCCGAGCCGGCGCAGGATGATGCGCATGATGCTCTCCGCACCGGATTCGGCCGCGGCATCCAGGTGCGTCCGGATCGTGCGCAGCCGGCGCGGCAGCGCAGCGAAGACCTCGTCGAGCTGCGCGGCGGTGACGAGCCCGAGGTGCAGCGCCGAGTCGAGGGTCGCTATCGCGGCGCGGACGGGCTGGCAGAGCACGGCCCGGACGAGCGCCTCGACGATGCCGGCGTTCGCCCAGCCGTCCGCCCCCGCACCCACCCAGTGCACGCGGATGTCCCTGCCCACCGTCCGCAGGCGGCTGCTTGTACGCGGCACCGCCACGTGCAGGTGCGCGGCGTCCAGCACGAACACGCCCCAGCGGGCGAGCTCGGACACGCACGTCAGCGCGCCACCCACGCGGCACGCGTCCACGACGTCGTCCGGTGCGTCGGGCGTCAGGTAGACGCCGTCACGGGCGCGGATCAGCGTCCCGGTTGCCACAGCGCGCGTGATGCGACGGGGCGTCCACCCGGTCCGCACCAGCTCGCCGCGCGACCGGGTCGGCCAGTGCTGCGGCAGCGCCATCCCGTCCCGGCGGCGCTGCCGCACGAACGCGGCCGGGATCTCCGGACGCGTCGGGCGGTGGTTCGCGGGCTGCAGCATCCCTCGATCGTCGCCGCCGCGCCGGCCGCGTGGTGCGCCTGGGCGGGATCTGTGCACGACGGCCCGCGTGCCCGCGCCTGGGGAGGAGCCGCCGAAACGCCGGGCCGGTGTCCACATCGCAGGAGATTCTGCCGCCGCGGGCCCGACACGCCGCGTCCGGGCGCCCGCGGCGACGATAGTCCTGCGAGGTGAACACCGCACCACCGAATCGTCGCCGCTCAGCAGGACCAGGCAGAATAGACCGTGGATGCCGCGAAGCGGCGGCACCGCCCGCACTGCCCACAAGGCCCGCCGAAAGAGGACGCGATGTCGCACACCCTGCCCCTGCCCGATTTCACGCACGAACGCGTGGAGGTGATCACGGGCCCCCGCAGCGGCCTGTTCCTCACCGTCGCCCTGCACTCCTCGGCGCTCGGCTCCGCCCTCGGCGGCGCCCGCCTGTGGACGTACCCGCACTGGAGCGACGCGCTCGGCGACGCGCTGCGCCTGTCCGCCGCGATGACCCTGAAGAACGCGGCCGCGGGCCTGGATGCGGGCGGCGGCAAGTCCGTCATCCGCCTCGCGCCCGGCGAGATCCTCGACGCGGACCGCCGCCGCGCCGCGTTCCTCGACCTCGGCGACGCCGTCGAGTCCCTGGGCGGCCTGTACCGCACGGCCGAGGATGTCGGCTCGACAACGCAGGACATGCTGACCGTCAGCGAGCGCACCGCGCACGTGGTGGGCCTTCCCGACACCGTCGGCGGCTCCGGCGAGCCCGCCGGCCCCACGAGCCTGGGCGTCTACGAATCGCTGCGGGCGACGCTCGAGCGCGTCACCGGCAACGCGGATGTCGTCGGCCGCCGGATCACTATCTCCGGCCTCGGCCAGGTCGGCGGCCGCCTCGCGCAGCGCCTGTCCGCCGAGGGCGCGATCCTCACCGTCACCGACGTGAACCCGGCCAAGAAGGACGTCGCCGCGGGCCTGGGCGCCACATGGGTCACCCCCGGCACCGAGCAGCACGTCCCCGGCGACGTGTTCGTCCCCGCCGGCATCGGCGGCGTGCTGGACGACGAGACGATCGACGCGCTCGCCGTGAAGGCCGTCTGCGGTCCCGCCAACAATCCGCTCGCCGACCGGTCCGGCGCCGCGCGCCTGGCCGCCCGCGGCATCCTGTACGCGCCGGACTTCGTCGTGAACGCGGGCGGCGTGATCTACCTCGACCTCGAGGCGAAGCGCCACGGCAGCCGCGACGAGATCATGCAGCGGGTCGGCGCCATCGGCGACACGCTGCGCCGCGTGTTCGACGAGGCCGCCGCCTCCGGCAGCACGCCGCTGGACGCCGCCGAGAACCTCGCCGCCTCGCGCCTGGATGCCGCGCGCGCCGCACGCGTCTGACCGCATCGCCCTCGGACCCGGTCCCACCGCTGGTGGAACCGGGTCCGAGTGGCATGATGGGGCACGAACCGGCGATGCCGCCGGCGGCCGGCCCCGCACCGGTGCACGATGAATCAAGGGAGAAGCCTCGTGTTCCACAGCCCGTTCCCCGACGTCGAGATCCCCGCGCTCAGCGTCTACGACTACCTGTTCGGCGATCTGTCGGCCGAGGATGCCGCCCGCGTCGCGCTGATCGACTCCGCGACCGGCGCCGAGACGACGTACGGCGCGTTGAAGGCGCAGATCGACGCTTTCGCGGGGGCGCTCGCCGCGCGCGGCGTGGGCGCGGACACCGTGGTGGGCCTGCTGTGCCCGAACGTGCCGGCCTTCGCCACGGTGTTCCACGGCGCGCTGCGCCTGGGCGCCGCGGTGACGACGTTCAACTCCCTGTCCACCGCGGGTGAGATCCAGAAGCAGATCGAGGATGCCGGCGCCACCTGGCTCGTGACGGTGAGCCCGCTGCTGCCCCAGGCGGCGCAGGCGGCCGCCGCGTGCGGCATCGCCGACGACCACCTCATCGTGCTCGACGGCGCCGACGGCCACCCGGACCTGCGGAGCCTGCTCGGCGAGCAGCTCACCCCACCGGCGGTGCACATCGACCCCGCCGAGCACGTGGCCGCCCTCCCGTACTCGTCGGGCACCACCGGCATCCCCAAGGGCGTCATGCTCAGCCACCGCAATCTCGTCGCGAACGTCGAGCAGTCGCGCGTCAACATCGACCTGCGCTCCTCCGACCGGGTGCTCGCGGTCCTGCCCTTCTTCCACATCTACGGGATGACGGTGCTGCTGAACCTCGCGCTGCGGCAGCGGGCGAGCCTTGTCACGATGCCCCGCTTCGACCTCGTCGAGTTCCTGAAGAACATCCAGGAGTACAGCTGCACGTATCTGTACATAGCCCCGCCGATCGCGGTCGCCCTGGCCAAGCACCCGGTCGTCGACGAGTACGACATCTCCACGGTGCACACCGTCTTCTCCGGCGCCGCGCCGCTGGACGGCGACACCGCCGAGGCCGCCGGCCGCCGCATCCACGCCCGCTTCATGCAGGGGTACGGCCTGACCGAGACCAGCCCGGTGACGCACGCGATGCCGCACACCCGCGACGACATCCCGGTCAGCTCGGTGGGAGTGCCGCTGCCGAACACGCTGTGCAAGCTCGTGGACCCCACCACCGGCGAGGAGATCACCGCGTTCGGCGAGGACGGCCAGACGCAGCCCGGCGAGCTGTGGATCAAGGGGCCGCAGGTGATGATGGGCTATCTGAACCGGCCGGATGCCACCGCGGACACGATCGACGCGGACGGCTACCTGCATACCGGCGACGTGGCCGTGTGCAACGAGGGCGGCTGGTACACGGTCGTGGACCGCGTCAAGGAGCTCATCAAGTACCACGGCTACCAGGTGCCGCCGGCCGAGCTGGAGGCGCTGCTGCTGAGCCATCCGAAGATCGCGGATGCCGCGGTGATCGGCGTCTCCGACGAGGCCGGACAGGAGGTTCCGAAGGCGTTCGTGGTCCCTGCTCCCGGCGCCGACCTGACCGCCGAGGACGTGATGGCGTTCGTCGCGGAACGCGTCGCCCCGTACAAGAAGGTGCGTCGCGTCGAGTTCGTGGAGGCCATCCCGAAGTCGAGCTCCGGCAAGATCCTGCGCAAGGATCTGCGGGCCCGCCAGGCCGTCACGAACTGAGGGAGGCGCCGCGAGGCGACACGCGCAACAATGTCCCTATGCTGGGGGCATTCATCGAAGGGCTCGGGGCGCCCGAAGATATCCACTACGGGGAGATTCCGGACCCGGAGCCGGAGTACGGGCAGGTGCGCGTCGCGGTGGCCGCGACCACGGTCAATCCCGTGGACGTGCTGATCCGGTCCGGGGCGCTGAGGACCGAGTTGACGTTCCCGTTCGTGGTGGGACGGGATGCCGTCGGCACCGTCGACGCGGTCGGCGACGGGGTCAGCGGGTTCACCGTCGGCGAGCGCGTGTGGACCAACAGCATGGGCCACGACGGCCGGCCCGGCACCGCGGCGGAGCTCGTCGTGGTGCCCGTGGAGCGGCTGTATCACCTGCCGGACGGGGTCGGCAACGAGGCGGTGACGGTGCTGCACCCGGGGGCGACGGCGGCCATGGGCCTGCTCGTGCACGGGCAGGCGCGCGCCGGCGAGACCGTCCTCGTGGTCGGCGGGGCGGGCAACGTCGGCAGCGCCGCGGTGACGATAGCGGCCAGCACCGGCGCGCACGTGATCGCCGTCGCATCCGCCGACGACGCGACGTACTGCGAATCGATCGGGGCCGAGCGGGTGATCGGGCCGGACGAGCTCGCCGACGCGGACCTGCCGCCCATCGACGTGTGGCTGGATGCCGCCGGCGTCAACGACATCCCCCGCGCCCTGGGCGCCCTCGCCCAGGGCGGACGCATCCTGATCCTCGCCGGCCTGGACACGCACTCGACGCTGGCCACGGGCGAGCTGTACGCGAAGGACGCCAGCATCATCGGGTTCACGATGTCGCACGCCACCACCGCGCAGCTGTCCGCGGCATCCCTCACCGTGAACACGCTGATGGCC
This sequence comes from Microbacterium sp. SYP-A9085, assembly GCF_009649635.1. Lineage (GTDB taxonomy): Bacteria > Actinomycetota > Actinomycetes > Actinomycetales > Microbacteriaceae > Microbacterium. The sequence continues at coordinate 166,131 of NZ_WJII01000002.1, forward strand.
GACGGCGTGCTCGCATCGCGGCGGATCGAGCGGATGCCGTTGTCGGAGACCGCGCAGGCGCACCGGATGCTGCAGGACGGCCGGCTGGTCGGCGCGCGCGTGCTGCTCGCGGTGCACTGACGCTCTTCCGGCGTGCCGGGGCGCTGTCTACCATGAGGGGAAGATCCCGCTCACGACGAGGGGGCAGCGATGGCCGACAAGTACATCCCCACGACGACGCACGGCCCCTGGGGCTCGGGCCGCCCACATCTCATCCTCAGCGGTCCGGCCGGGCACCGCGAACTCCCGCTCGACCAGGACCTGGTCCGGATCGGCTCCGCGGGCGACGTGGAGTGCCGGCTGGGCGGGTTGGAGCCGCTGCACGCGGAGATCCACCACGACCCGAACGACGAGTATGTGCTCGTGCTGCACGGCCCGGCGCTGACCAACCACCGGCCGGAGCCGATCGCCTCGATCGGCGGCAAGCTCGGCGAGATCCTGCGCAGCGGCGCACGGTTCGTGCTGGGCGAGCACGCCTTCGTGTTCGAGCGGGACGAGTACGCCGACCACGGCCGCCCGTACGGCGGCCGGCAGGGCGGCGAGGGATCGCGCGAGCGGCTGCAGCCCGACCGGCCGGACTACACCGGCGCGCACCCGGTGATCCCGCCGGTCGCAGGCGACGCCGGCTGAGCCTGGCCATCCCGGCCGGAGGGTGTGCAGTCCCTAGAATCGAGGGGCGGGCACCGGCGCCACAAGCACGCGTGCCGCGAACACCCTCGACAAGGAGGCGCCGTGAAGGCACTGTACAAACCCGAGCCGGGACCCGGTCTTCAGCTGACCGAGCGCCCCGATCCCACCGCCGGAGCGGACGAGGTCATCATCCGGGTCCTGCGCACCGGAATCTGCGGCACCGACCTGCACATCCTGCGCTGGGACGACTGGGCGGCGTCCGCGGTGACGGCCCCGCTGGTGCCGGGACACGAGTTCTTCGGCGAGGTCGTCGAGATCGGCGCGGGGGTGCGGGACGTCGCGGTCGGCGACCTGGTCTCGGGCGAGGGCCACATAGTGTGCGGCACGTGCCGCAACTGCCGCGCCGGGCGCCGCCAGATGTGCATCCGCACGCAGGGGCTCGGGGTGCAGCGGGACGGCGCTTTCGCCGAGTACCTGTCGCTGCCCGCCAGCAACGTGTGGGTGCACCACGAGTCGATAGCGCCCGAAGTCGGCGCTATCTTCGACCCGCTGGGCAACGCCGTGCACACGGCGCTGGCGTTCCCCGTGGTCGGCGAGGATGTCCTGGTCACCGGCTGCGGGCCGATCGGCCTGATGGCGATCGCCGTCGCCCGGCACGTCGGTGCCCGGTTCATCGTCGGCACGGACGTCAGCCCGGAGCGCCTGGAGATGGCGCTGCAGATGGGCGCGGACCGGGTGGTGGACGTCGCGCACGCCGACATCGGCGCGGCCCAGCATGAACTGGGGATGCGCGAGGGCTTCGACGTGGGCTTCGAGATGAGCGGGGCGCCCACCGCGCTCCCCCAGATGATCGAGAACATGAACCACGGCGGCCGGATAGCGATGCTGGGCCTGGCCTCGCAGCCGTTCGCCGTGGACTGGGGCAAGGTCGTCACGCACATGCTGACCCTGAAGGGCATCTACGGCCGCGAGATGTTCGAGACGTGGAATGCGATGGGCGCGATGCTGCAGACCAGTGCGGTGCTGCGGGATGCCATCGCCTCGATCATCTCCGACCGCTTCGCCGCCCGCGACTGGGAGCAGGCGTTCACGACCGCCGCCGCCGGCGCCAACGGCAAGATCATCCTCGATTGGACCCAGCTATGACCTCCACCCGCTACGTCGAGTACGCGGCATCCGTCCTCACCGAGATCGAGGAGGCCGGCCTCACCAAGCGCGAGCGCGGCATCGCCGGCCCGCAGCAGGCCGAGATCGTCGCCGACGGGGCCGAGGTGCTGAACTTCTGCGCGAACAACTACCTGGGCCTGGCCGACGATCCCCGGCTCGTGGATGCCGCCAAGCAGGCGCTGGACGACTGGGGGTACGGGCTCGCGTCGGTCCGGTTCATCTGCGGCACGCAGGAGCAGCATCTGGAGCTGGAGCGGCGCGTGTCGGCGTTCCTGGGCACCGAGGCGACGATTCTGTTCTCGTCGTGCTTCGACGCGAACGGAGGGGTTTTCGAGGCGCTGTTCGGCGAGGCGGATGCGATCATCTCGGACGAGCTGAACCACGCGTCGCTGATCGACGGCATCCGGCTGTGCAAGGCGCGGCGGCTGCGGTACCGCAACCGCGAGATGGCCGATCTGCAGGCGCAGCTTGAGGCGGCATCCGATGCCCGGTTCCGGGTCATCGTGACCGACGGCGTGTTCTCGATGGACGGATACATTGCGCCGCTGCGGGAGATCTGCGAGCTCGCCGACCGGTACGACGCGCTCGTGTTCGTCGACGATTCGCACGCCGTCGGGTTCATCGGCGCGCACGGCCGCGGCACGCCGGAACTGTGCGGTGTCGAGGACCGCATCGACATCCGCACCGGCACGTTCGGCAAGGCGCTGGGTGGGGCATCCGGCGGGTACGTGTCGGCGCGGCGCGAGATCGTCGACGTGCTGCGGCAGAGGGCGCGGCCGTACCTTTTCTCGAACACCGTGGCCCCGTCGATCGTCGCGGGCACGCTGCGGGCCCTGGACCTGCTCGAGTCCTCGGATGAGTTGCGCGAGCGCCTCACCGCGAACGCGGCGCTGTTCCGCGGCCTGATGGCCGATGCCGGCTTCGACCTGCTGCCCGGCGAGCACCCGATAGTGCCGGTCATGTTCGGCGACGCCGCCCGCACCGCCCGCATCGCCGACGAGATGGGCCGTCGCGGCATCTACGTCACCGCGTTCAGCTTCCCGGTGGTGCCGCGCGAGAAGGCCCGCATCCGGGTGCAGCTGTCGGCCGCGCACACCGAGGAGCAGATCCGCCGGTGCGTCGACGCGTTCGTCGCGTCACGGGATGCCGTCGCCGCAGCATGAGCGCCGTCCGGCAGTGTGCGACCTGCGGTGTCGAGCGGGATGCCGCGGCGCTGCCGGAGGTGTGCCCGATCTGCGCGGATGAGCGCCAGTACGTCGACCCGCAGGGACAGGACTGGACCGATCCCGCTGCGTTCGCGGGGCGGATCGAGCTCGTCGAGAGCGAGCCGGAACTGTGGCGGCTGGATGTCGCGGACGGCGTCGGCATCGGCCAGCAGGCGAAGCTGATCGTGACGCCTGTCGGCAGCGTGATGGTGGACGTGCCCGCCGCCATCACCGACGAGAGCGTCGCGGCCGTGCGGGCACTGGGGCCGGTGCGCGCCATCATCCCGTCGCACCCGCACATGTTCGGCGTGCAGTCGCTGTGGTCGCAGGCTCTGGACGGCGCGCCGGTGTACGTCGCCGCGGCGGACGCCGCCTGGCTCGGCCATCGGCCGGCAGCGCTGCGCATGTGGGAGGGCACTGTCGAGCCGGTGCCGGGCGTGGTCGCCTCGCAGCCGGGAGGGCACTTCCCCGGCAGTGCCGTGGTGCACTGGGCGGGCGCGGACGGCGCCGGCGTGCTGCTGTGCGGCGACACGATCATGGTCAACCCCGACCGGCGGACGGTGTCGTTCCTGCGGTCGTATCCGAACCGGCTGCCGTTGTCGGCGGCGGTGGTGGAGCGCATCGCCGCGCACGTGGACCGCTACGAGTTCGACCGCGTCTACAGCAACTTCGCGCTGCGAATCGACCGCGACGGGAAGTCCGCCGTGCGCGCATCCGCGCGCCGGCACGCCGCGTGGGTCCGCGGCGAGTTCGACCACCTCACCGGGCCGGGCTGAGCACCCGCCTGCGGCGTCGCTACCGACGCAGTGCGTCGAGGCGCAGCTGCTGCGCGAGCGCAGACGCGGCCGGCACGTCGCCGTCGTCGGCGACGAAGACGCGCCCGATGATGATGGCCGAGCCGCTCGGCACCGAGATCTGCGTCATGCCCTGGGGCACAGGCCCCGTCCAGCGGGACGCCGCCAGGAGGAAGTCGCCGGCGCCGGTTCCCGTCGCGCGGGTTCCGACGTACGCGAAATTGTCGCCCGTGGACGGATCGGTGAACTGCAGGCTGTAGTACCGCCCTGACATGTCGGGTGTGTGCAGCACCTGAGGACCGTCGGTCACGTCGAGCCATCCGCCGACGTAGAGCACGTCATCGGTCCCCGTCTCCAGCAGGCTCACCGACGATGCCGTCGCCGACGAGGTGCGCGGCACCGCGTACAGCGTGTTGACGGGTACCGGGCCGCCGCCGAGCCCACGCCGCACAATCGCCCTCTTGAACCCGCTCACGATGATGCGCGGCCAGAAGAACAGGAAGACCATCGTGCCGACGATCCAGACGATGACGGCGGCCACGGCGAGCGGGATGATCGCCGTCCAGCCCCGCGAGAGCCGCTGGATGATGACCCACGCGAACACCAGGAGGATGGCGACGGTCGTCGGGTAGGCGTACTTGAGAATGAGCCGGTTCATGTGCTCACACCCTGACGACCGGCGGTACGCGGTAGCTGCCGTCGAGGACCGCGGCGCCGGGCAGGTAGGCGCGCAGCATCACCCGGAACCTCCCCGACGGGGTGGGAAGCCAGTTCTGCTCGCGGCCGGGCGGCGCCGTCTGCTGGAGGAGGATGTCGATCGACCCGTCGGCATTGGCGGCAAGGTCGGACCGATCGTCGAAGCTCGAACGGCCCACCGGGTTGCTCACCATGTAGCCCACGACATCGGTGACCGTGAGCGACCAGAACGCGTCGTTCGGAGGAAATTGTCCCGCCTCGAAACGCAGGATGTAGTCACGGTGCCCGGTGAGCCTCTGCCCGGCACCGTCTTCGGCGGCGGTCCAGTAGGCGGCCTCTTCGAAGACGTTCACCATGGGAAGGGCCTTGGCGCACGCCGCCCGCACGAGCAGGCCGTTGCCGGGCCGGCCGCACACCGGAATCGACGTCCAGCCGTCGACGCTCGTCGTGATCGACCTGGCCACCGTGTTCATGACGACGATCGCCGTCAGGAACGCCAGCGTGCCGCCGATGATGATCCCCTGCACCACACCGGAGCCTGCGACCCACGCGAGGATTCCACCCACATCCGTAGAGTAGCGCGAGCGGGGTCCACATGCGCGAAATGCCCGGTCGATGAATGACAATCTGACCAGGCATTTCTCTACGGTGGACCTGAGGGGATTCGAACCCCTGACCTCTTCATTGCGAACGAAGCGCGCTACCAACTGCGCCACAGGCCCGTGAACCTCAGCAACAATATCACGTGAGACAGGGCCGTTCGCACCGCGCGGAGGCGCCGGGCACCGGCATCCCGGACCCTGTCTTGTGCCTGGCGTCGGAGATCCTGCCGGACACGCCGAGGACCCGCGACGTCGCGCGGTGTGTCGGTGGCGAACTCCGACGCAGAGCACGCCGCGGACGCGGAAGACCGGCTCAGCCGACCGCGCGCCTGCGCAGCAGTTCGCGGACGTGGGCCTCGATCTCGTCGTCGTCGACATGCCCCATGCGCTGCACCCGAGCAGCATCCAACTCCGCGGGGCGCGACCGCTCGGCACGCTCGCGCAGCGGCTCGTCCAGGCGCGCCTGGCGGACCTGCTCGCGTGCGGCGGCGGCGTCCAGCACCGCGGCCGCCTGCGAGCCCGCCGACACCGTCAGCGGCCGGGGAAGCTCACGCGGATGCCACGCCCGCTGGTCCACGAGCGACACGTCCTGCGCCTCGCGCCGGATCCGCCCGGACACCGGCTGAGCCACCGCGATCTCGCGCGCCACAGCTCGCCGTCCCACGCGCGCCATGCGCACCAGCAGCAGCGCGCACGTGACGGTCGACGCGCCGCCGATCCACGCGAGGGTCGCGGCACCGGCCGCGATGATCTCCGCAGCGCCGACGCCAGTCAGCGCCAGCGCGCCCAGGGCCGCCACGGTGATCGTCATCCGGGTTCGGCGACGCGCACGTGCCCGCCGCACCTGCGGCTGTCGCAGCGCGGCCAGCCGCACGATACGGGCGCGCTCCAGCTCGGCCTGGCGCAGCGCCACCTCGGCATGCTGGCGCTCCTCGAGCGCCTTCCGCGCCAGGATCTCCTGCCGCGCCTGAGCCCGGCGCGCGAGGGCATCGCGCTCGTGCTGGGCCCGGCGGGCGCTCTCCTCGCGCTCGGCCTGCGCCTTGCGCGCGAGCTTCTGCTGCGCGAGCGCGGTGCGCGCGTTCAGCTCGAGCCGCACCTCCGCCGGAGTCTCGCTGGTCTCGGCCAGCACGCGCAGCGCCTGGTTGAGGCGCACGGCGTTGCGCTCGGCCGCGTCGAACTGGTGACGGCCGTACCAGCTGGGCAGCAGGTACACCAGCCACAGCACCACCGCCACGAGGACGATGATCCCTCCGCCCAGCACCTGCCCGCCCATGCCCCTTACGGTATGCGACGAGCGGTCCCGCGCCGATCAGCGGCGCGCGTGTCGTTTCACGCCGGCAGGCGATCAGCGGGCGGGATGGTCGCGGCATCCCGCGGCGCCCGGCCCGCGGCAAAGCGACCGAGCACCCCCTCAGCGCCCACCTCGTCCCGGGTCAGCGCGAACGCGTAGTGGTCCCGCCAGTCCCCGTCGATGTGGATGTAGCGGCGCCGCAGCCCCTCATAGCGGAAGCCGAGCTTCTCCACGACCCGCAGACTCGCCCTGTTCTCCGGCCGGATGCAGATCTCCATCCGATGCAGCCGCAGCTCGGTGAAGCAGATGTCGGTGGCCAGCGCCACGGACGTCGGCGTGATGCCCCGCCCCGCGAACCGCTCGCTGACCCAGTAGCCGATCGTCGCGGACGCCAGCGACCCGCGCGCTATCCCCCACACGTTCAGCTGGCCGGTGACCCGGCCCTCCCACTCCATCACGAACGGGACGCCGCTGCCGTCGCGGTACTGCTGCAGCAACCGCCGGATGCCCAGCCGCATGTCCAGCGACACGGGCCCGTCGGGGCTCGTGGCCTCCCACGGTCGCAGCCAGCCGCGGTTCGTCAGCAGCTCATGCTGCAGCACGCGCGCGTCCCGCTGACGGACGAGCCGGATCGAGACGGACCCGTGCCGCCGCGGCTCGGTGAGATCCACGTCGCCCCCTCGGACAGCTACAGCGTCGCCGCGAACTCCTGCAGCCACGGGCGCAGCTGCGGGCCGAGGTCCTCGCGGTCGGCGGCCAACTGCACGATGGCCTTGATGTAGTCCAGCCTATCCCCGGTGTCGTAGCGCCGCCCGCGGAAGATCACGCCGTACACGCCCTCGGCCGTGGCGGTGGCCAGCTCCTGCAGCGCGTCGGTGAGCTGGATCTCACCGCCCTTGCCCGGCTCGGTCCGCTCGAGGATCTCGAACACCTCCGGCGGCAGCACGTACCGGCCGATCACGGCGAGGTTCGACGGCGCTTCATCGACGTTCGGCTTCTCGACGAGCCCGGTGACCTTCACGACATCCGGGTCGTCCGTGGCCTCGACGGCGGCTGCGCCGTACAGGTGGATCTGCTCCGGATCGACCTCCATCAGCGCGACGACGGCCGCCCCGCGGCGGTCGTACTCGGCGAGCATCTTCGGCAGCAGCGGGTCGCGCTCATCGATCAGGTCGTCGCCCAGCAGGACCGCGAACGGGTGGTCCCCCACATGGGCTTTCGCGCGCCATACGGCGTGCCCCAGGCCCCGGGGCTCCCCCTGGCGGACCATGTGGATGTCGGCGAGATCGCTGGAGTGCTTGACCTTCGCGAGCCGGTCGATGTCGCCCTTGCGCTCGAGCGTGGTCTCCAGCTCCGGCACCGAGTCGAAGTGGTTGGCGATGTTGTTCTTGTTGCGCCCGATGATGATCAGCACGTCCTGGATGCCGGATTCCACGGCCTCTTCGACGACGTACTGGATCGCCGGCTTGTCGACGACGGGCAGCATCTCCTTGGGCATCGCCTTCGTGGCGGGAAGAAACCGGGTTCCGAGACCTGCGGCCGGGATGACGGCCTTGAACGGCTTATGCGGCATCCCCCAATGCTAGCCACCGTAGAATCGGAGACATGGCTGATCCCCTCGATGACTCCAAGCGCGCGCTGCGTGCCGAGTTGCGCGAGCGGCGTCAGCTGCTCACCGACGCCGCCCGGGCCAGGGCCGCCGCCGGGATCACCGCCCAGCTGGACGCCCTGGTGGAGGGATTCGGCGCACGCTCCGTGTCGTGCTACCTGTCCACCCCGGCCGAACCCGGCACCCGGGGCTTCGTCTCCGCGGCCGTCGAGCGCGGCATCCGCGTCCTGTTGCCGATCATGCGCACGGACGGGCTGCTGGACTGGGTGGTCGCCGACCCGCAGAGCACCGTGGCGGAGGGACAGCTGGGCATCCCCGAGCAGGCCGGGGAGCTGCTCGGCCCGATAGCGGTGAACGACGTCGATCTGCTGATCATCCCCGCCGCCGCCGTCGACCGCACCGGGATGCGGCTGGGCTGGGGCCGCGGCTATTTCGACAAGACGCTCGGCTCCATGGAAAAGTGCCCGCCGGTGTACGCGGTGATCTACGACACCGAGTTCGTCGACGAGGTCCCCCGCGATCGCCATGACCAGCCCGTGACCGGAGTGGTCACGCCGACCCGAACCGTCACCCTCGCGCCCGTGCGACGCTGAAACCGGAGAACGATGCCCACCTACGCCTACGCCTGCAAGCAGTGCGGCCACCATTTCGACGCCGTGCAGTCCTTCGCCGACCCCGCCCTCACGGTCTGCCCGGAGTGCGGCGGCCCGCTGCGCAAGCAGTACGGCTCGATCGGCGTCACCTTCAACGGGTCGGGCTTCTACCGCACGGACTCGCGCAAGGCGCAGGCATCCGGCGACCCATCCAAGCCCAAGGCCGAGAGCACGCCGAAGGCCGAGACGAAGGCCTCCCCCGCCCCTGCCACCGGCGCCTGATCAGACCGAGGCGGGCTGGTCCGTCCCGCAGTACCGGCACTTGCTCGCCGCGGCCGGCAGATCCTCGGACAGGCAGGCCGGGCACGTCTTGGTGGGCGCGGGGTCACCGAACACGGTGAGTCCGCGACGGGCCTGGATCGACTTGTACGGCACGACGATGACGAAGTACACCACCGCCATGAAGATGAGGAAGTAGATGATGGCGGAGATGAACGAGCCGAGGTCCAGGTAGGTGGCCTTGTTGCCCGCCGCGCCCAGCTGCCAGCCCAGCCCGATCGCCTTGCCGCCCCCGGCGGCGGCGATCAGCGGGTTGATCACGAAGTCGGTGAAAGCCTTCACCAGGGTGCTGAACGCCAGCGCGACCACCAGGCCGACGGCCACGGTGATCACGTCTCCGCGCATCAGGAAGTTCTTGAAACCACGAAACATTCGATGCCTCCTCGAGGAGCCGGCGGCGGTGCGCCGCCGATTCGAACGATAGGGCACCGTGATCCGCGCTGTCACGCCCTGTGCAGTGTGTCGGGGCCCGGCCGGCTCAGTAGTGCGGGGGCTTGTCGCGCCGCATCCGCTCGTCGTTGGGGCCGGTGGCGGCATCCGGGGCGTCGTCGTCGGCGGGCACCGGCTCCCCCGTCGTGCCGGGGGCGGGGGTCAGTTTCGCCCGGCGCCGGCCGCCCACCCGCACAATCCGCTGGCGGCCGCCCTCCTCACTCGACATCGATCGGCTGGGTGTCGGCATCCGCGGTGGGCACCTCCGGGTCGACACCGAGGATGGTGGCGATGCGGCGGGCGACGTCGGACGGATCGGAGTACAGGTCGAAGGCGTGCACGCGCACGTAGTGCCATCCCAGGCGCCGCAGCACCTGTGGGCGCAGCCGCAGCGATTCGCGCAGGGATCCCGCGCCGGCCTCGGGGTCGCACTCGGCCACGACGGCCTTGCCGCCGTACTGCGCGACGAGGGGCAGCAGGCCCCGGTAGTGCACGTCCACGGAAACGCCCAGCCGTCGCAGCTCGCGTGCGAGCGCGAGCGTGAGCGGGTCGGCGAGGTCCTCCAGGCGCGCCTCGCGTGCGCGGGCGGCGATCCCGCCGAGCACGGTCATCAGCGTGGCGGCGCCGTGCTCGAGCCGCCCGTCGTCGAACGCCGACGGGCGGATGCAGGAGACGATCACCATCGAGCGGCGCGCCCGCGTCATCCCCACCGTCAGGAGGCGCTCGCCGTCCGGTGTGGACAGGTCGCCGAAGTCGCTGAGCACCCGGCCGTGCCGGGTGAGGCCGTACCCGAGCGAGAAGACCACCCGATCGCGGCTCTCGGCGACGGACTCCTCGAGCGTGAGCACGGCGAACGGCTCGGCGGTGTCGCGGGACACGAAGTCGGCGACGTCCGCACGACCGGTGAACGCCGCGTCCACCGCGGACCGCACCCGCTCCGCGTGCTTCCTGCTCGCGGTGACCACCATGAGCGACTCGCCGGGCCGGTTCACGGCGTGCTCGACGACGAGTGTGACGACGCGCGCGACCTCGGCGTCGGGGCTCTCCACCGCGCCGGTGTGCGGATCGGGCACCCCCGACCCGCCTTCCACGTAGTCGACGGAGAGGCTGCCGCGGCCCAGGTACGAGCCCGCCCACGGCAGCGAGGTCAGCTCGCCGCCGTAGAAGGCGTCGTTGACGAGCTCGGCGAGGTCCTCCCCGCCGGCGCGATAGCTGCGGGTCAGGGTCTCCACCGGGACGAGCTCGGCGAGGCGCTCGAACACGCTGGCGCCGTCGAACGGCTCTTCGCCGTCGTCCAGCGCGTCCTCGGCGGTCGGCCTGCCCACGGCGATCCGGAACGGCGTGGGCCGCTGGGTGACCGGATCGCCGAACGCGACCACCTGCCGGGCGCGGCGCAGCGCCGGCGCCGCCTCCACGAGCGAAAGGGCGCCGGCGTCCGCGAGCAGGACCACGTCGAACGGGGCGGCATCCGGGATCAGCGGCACGTCGTACGGTGACGCTATCCACGCCGGCGCGAGCGTCTGCGACAGCGCGGGAGCCGTGCGCACGAACTGGTCGGCCGTGATGTCCCCGCTCTTGAGCGCATGCTTGAGCCGTCCGGCCTCGTCGGCGTGGTCGACGATGCCGATGCGCCACTGCGTGGCCAGGCGCGCGGCCAGCAGGGGGCCGGATGCCGCGACGTGCGCCTCGTCGACGAGACGGTAGTCGCGCTCCAGGCGGTCCACGATGGCGGTGTTCGCGCCGAGCAGGGCGCGGTCGGTGCGCAGCAGGTGCTCCAGCGCCGACTGCCACCACGCGTACTCGAGTTCGGCGCGCACCCCGTCCTCGGGCACGTGGCGCACGCTGAGCTCGACCAGCAGCGGCTCCAGGCCCAGCTCTTTCAGCTCGGCGCGCAGCGTGGCCCGCTCGATGAGGTTGTCGAAGTACGCGGAATCGGCGGCGAGCCCGGCCAGCTCGCGCACCAGCTGCGGTGCGGCCTGCGCGCCGAGCCGGGTGACGTCGGCGCGCCCGAGGACGCCGTCGAGCTCGTCGAGCCCGGCCTGGGTCCGGCTCCACAGGCCCTGCACGTCCGCGAGCCCGACCGGGACCTCGGGGGCGGCGCGGGCGGCTTCGGCGTAGGACTCCCACTCGGTGCGCTGGCGCTGGATGCGCACGAGCGCCTCGTACATGTCGGCCACGTGCACGCCGGGGCGCACGTACTCGCGCGCGAGCTGCCGCAGCCGCCGCCGGTTCGCGCCGGACAGCTGGGGTGCGTCGCGGCGCGGGCCATGCGCCTGGATGAGCTCGCCGAGCGGCCGCTCGAAGACGGTGGGGCTGAAGCGGTCCAGCGAGTCGCGCACGCCCTGCAGCAGGCGCAGGTACGCGCCGAGCTCGGTGACGGTGCGGAACGGCCGCATCCGGGTCTGCGCGATGAGCTCGTAGCCGCGCTCCAGGAGGGCGGGCACGTCCTCGCGGTGCAGCCGCCGGGCCAGCGCGTGGGCGGCCCGCGCCTCGTCGATCGACGCGAAGGAGACCCCGTACCACGGCGAGTCGTCGGGTCCGAACCGGAACTCGCCGAGCCGTGCGACGGCGACGAGCTTGTCCGCCGCCTGCGCGCGGGTCTTGCGCAGCCGCTGCAGGGTGGCGGCGTCGAACCGGGTGGCGGCGGCGGCGGGCTGATGCGTCGCGGAGAGGGCGGTCAGTTCGCGGACGACATCCAGCGCCGACACGCCGAGCTCGGGGCGCGGCGCGGTGAGGGCGCCCCGGTAGTCCCGCAGCACCGTGCGCAGCCGGACGAGGGCATCGTCGATGTCCGAGATCCGGGGCTGCTCGGCCTTCTCGTTGCGGCCGATCGCGCGGATGAGGTCGCGGCGCAGGTGCACCGGCGAGATGGCCAGGCCGTCCAGCCCGATCCCCGCGAGGCGGTGCCGCACGCCCTCCAGCGTGGACCGGCGGGCGCTGACCACGAGCACCCGCTTGCCGTCGTCGATGAGCGCGCCCAGCGCGTTTATCACCGTCTGCGTGCCGCCGGTGCCCGGCAGCGTGTGCACGACCAGCGACTGCCCGTCGGTGATCCGCGCGAGCACCTCCTCCTGTTCGGCGTCGGCGTCCAGCAGCAGCGTGTCGGAAGCGGGCGGCCGCTCGTCCGGGTCGACCACCGCGGGCCGGTCCCGGTGCAGGGACAGCAGCTCGCGGTCGTCCGCGTGGCCGGCCAGCGCGTTGAGGACGCGCTGGTCCAGATCGCCGAGGTCGCGCGCCGCCCGGGCGCCGATGTCGCCGAACGTGGACACGACAAGACGCGGGCCCACGCTGAACGACGGCACGTGCGCGGTGAGCTGGCGGAGCCGGTCGATCACCGGCTGGGGGTTGAACACGCCGCCGGCCGTGGCCAGCGCCGCCAGATGCGCACCGTCGACCTGCACGCCGAACGTGGTGGCCAGTGCCCGGACCAGCTCCGGGTTCACGGCGAAGGCGCCGTGCAGCTTGACCTCGAAGTCGGTGTGGTGGCGCCGGATCGCCGTCGGGCGCAGCAGCACCGGCGCGCAGTACCCGATTCCGTCCGCGGTCCACGTGGCAAGGCCCACCGCCAGGCGCACGACATCCAGCCCCCGCGCGGTGCGCAACTCGACGTTCTTCGAGGCGACGTGCGCGGCCGCAGTCCGCGCGGTTCGCAGCCCCACTTCGTCGCGGAACAGGTTCGACAGCAGCGTGGAGCGGCCGGTGATGAACTGCGGGAGGCTGCCGGGATGCGCCTTCGTGATCTCGATGCCGGCGTCGAGGGCGTCCGAGAAGTGCAGGAGGGTGGAGCGGCCACCCAGGCGCGCGGCCTGCAGGCGGATGCGTTCGCGTTCGGGCTCTGCCACGTGCATCACACTCACCCCTGCGTCCGGGAGCGTGAGGGATGCCGGCGACACCCCCATCGGGACGGGGTGCTCCTGCGCGCCGACAACGACGCTTCCCTCAGCTCGCCACACAGACACACCCTAAGCGGACTGCCGGGGCCTGCACGGGAGCGCACGCGGGTTTCACGCTATTGCACCGCGCAGGACCGGCGGTTCCTGCACAGGCCGGGGTCGGCGCCATGTCGTCCACCGATCCGGTTCCGTGCGCGCCGGGCCGGGGCCGGGTTGCCAGGATGGTGCCATGACCCACGCGAGCTTCACCGTCCACCCGTCCCCCGTCGGCGACGTCCTCCTCGTCACGACCGACGAGGGGCTCGTCACCGCGCACGTCCTGCACGGCGCCGGCGACGACGGCGACCTGTTCGCGCAGCTGGCCCAGCTCACGCGCACCCTGCGGACCGTGCCGGGCCGCGACGACGACGATGCCCGCGATGCCGCGCAGCAGCTCGACGAGTACTTCGCCGGTACCCGCCGCACGTTCGAGATCCCGCTGGACTGGCGCCTGGTCGACGGGTTCGCCCGCGACGCGCTGCAGGCGGCGTGCGAGATCCCCTACGCGCGCACGGCCGGCTACGGCGAGGTCGCCGCGATGGCCGGGCGCGACCGCGCCGCGCGCGCCGTCGGCAACGCCTGCGCGCACTCGCCGTTCTCGATCATCGTCCCGGTGCACCGGGTCGTGCACGCCGACGGATCCATCGGCGGGTACGGCGGCCGCACCGACGTGAAGCGATTCCTGCTCGACCATGAGCGGGAGACCGAGCGCGCCGCGGGCGAGTAGGCCGCCCGCGGCGCGCATTGTCCGGCGCTATTGCATTCGGTATCGCCGCTGAATCCGAACGGGCCGGGAAATGCATTCATCGAATCGGATGATGATGCGGGCAATTCGCGGCCGACGTCATCGAGGACATCGCCCGCATCCCGCGGTGATAAGGTCGACACGACGAATTCGGCATCGTCGCCGTCACCCGGAGGATGGGTATCGCGTGAGAGCACCCTCATTGTCGCGCGGTGGGAATGATCCCGACGCGGACCTCATTGTGCGTGCCGTCGGCGACCTCGCGCGCCGCACCCGATTCCCGGTCGCTTTCGGCGGGATGCTGCGCAACGGCGCCGTGCACGTGAACGCCGTCGCGGGGGCGCGCACCCGCCACCTGGACGACCTCGTCGTCCGCACCGGCCGGGGCCTGGGCGGCCGGGCCGTGGTCGAGACGAGGCCCCGGGTGACCCTGGACTACCGCACCGCGAAGGGCATCACGCACGACTACGACCAGATGGTGCTCGGCGAGGGCATAGCGACCCTCTTCGCCGTGCCCATCGTGGTGTCCGGCACGCCTCGCGGCGTGCTGTACTGCGGATCGTGGGGGCAGACGCCGATAGCGGAGGCCGCCGCCCGTCCCGCGTTCCGGATCGCCGACGAGCTCGTGGCCGAGCTGCGCGGGCGGGACGAGGTGCGCCGGCGGCGCGCGCGGATCCCGACCCCCTCGCCCGCCCTGGCCCCGGCCGTGCAGGAGGAGCTGCGCGCCGCGTACGCCGAGCTGCGCCGCATCGCCGCCGCGGTGCCGGACACGGCCCTGCGTGCACGGCTGCGCCGGATCGAGGACCGGCTGGCGGCACTGTCCAGCGACGCCGCATCCGACCCGTCCGGGATATCGCTCTCCCCGAGGGAGACGGATGTCCTCGCGTGTGCGGCGCTCGGGTCCACGAATGCGCAGATCGCCACCGCATTGGGCGTGAAAGAAGTCACGGTGAAGTCTTATCTGGCGGCGGCAATGGCCAAGCTGGATGCCTCGACACGACTTTCCGCGGTGGCGAAAGCACGGCGGGCGGGAATTCTCCCGTAGGCATTCGGGCATTCACCGGATAAGGTGCATTCATGGCTCGCAAGATCGTGCATCAGCTCGTCGACGATATCGACGGAACAGTTCTGGAACCTGGCTCGGGGCAGACCGTCCTTTTCTCTCTGGACGGCGTCGCCTACGAGATCGACCTCACCGACGGCCACGCCGCCGACCTGCGTGACGCCCTCGCGCCATACGTCGGTGCCGGGCGCGCCGTGTCCGGCGGTCGCTCGCGCCGCGTCTCGACAGCCGCCGCGGGACGCCGCCGCGGAGGCCAGCGCGACTACGGCCCCATCCGGGAGTGGGCGAAGGCCAACGGCCACGCCGTGTCCGACCGCGGTCGCGTCCCGGCCGCGGTCCTCGACGCGTACGACGCCGCGCACTGACCCTTCCTCGATCCGCAAGAGCCGCCCGCACCCGCGGGCGGCTCTTCCCATCGGCGCTGTGAGGTCGGCCGCAGAAACATGGCCCCCGCGCCCGCGGCGCCCAGCCTAGGCTGAACCCACTCGAGGCGATCCGCGCTCTCGAGCCGACACCGCGCGAAAGGCGATCCGATGCCCGGCATCCACAACGACATCACCACAGCGTTCGGCGAGACTCCGCTGGTCCGGCTGAACCGGGTCACCGAGGGGCTGGAAGCCACGGTGCTCGCCAAGCTGGAGTACTACAACCCGGGCTCGAGCGTGAAGGACCGGCTGGGCATCGCCCTGATCAACGCGGCGGAGCAGTCCGGGGCGCTGCTGCCCGGCGGCACCATCGTCGAATCCACGAGCGGCAACACCGGGATCGCGCTGGCCCTGGCCGGCGCCGCCCGCGGGTACCGCGTGATCCTGACGATGCCGGCGTCGATGTCGAAGGAGCGCCGCATCCTGCTGAAGGCGTTCGGCGCCGAGATAGTGCTCACCGACCCGCATCAGGGGATGCGCGGCGCCCTCGCCGAGGCGGAGCGGATCGTCGCGCAGACGCCGGGCGCCATCCTCGCGCAGCAGTTCTCCAGTCCCGCGAACGCCGAGATCCACCGCATCACGACCGCCGAGGAGATCTGGCGCGACACCGACGGCGAGGTCGACGTGTTCGTCGCCGGGGTCGGCACCGGCGGCACCATCACCGGTGTCGGCCAGGTGCTCAAGGAGCGCCGTCCCGGTGTGCGGGTGGTCGCCGTCGAGCCGTCGGCATCCCCGCTGCTGTCCGAGGGCCACCCCGGTCCCGCGAAGATCCAGGGCATCGGCCCCAATTTCGTGCCGCCGGTGCTGGACACCGACGTGTACGACGAGGTCGTCGGCGTGGAGTACGAGGACGCCCTCGCCACGGCCCGCGACCTCGCGGCGAAGGAGGGGATCCTCGGCGGCATGTCGGCGGGCGCCGCGGTGTGGGCGGCGCTGCAGATAGCGGCCCGGCCGGACAGCGCCGGCAAGACGATCGTCGTGATTGTGCCCGACACCGGCGAGCGGTACCTGTCGACGGCCCTGTTCGAGGACCTCCGCGAGAGCTGACATGGGACTGCGACTCGTGCTCGACCGAATCCGCGAGGATGTCGCGGCGGCGCGGCTGCGCGACCCGGCGGCCCGCGGCGGGCTGGAGATCGCGCTGCTGTATCCGGGCCTGCACGCGGTGTGGGCGCACCGGGTCTGGCATGCGCTGTGGCGCCGCCGGCTGCGGCTGGCCGCGCGCACCGGGTCGCAGCTGACGCGATGGCTCACCGGCATCGAGATCCACCCGGGCGCGCGGATCGGGCGCCGGTTCTTCATCGACCATGGCATGGGCGTGGTGATCGGCGAGACCGCCGAGGTCGGCGACGACGTCATGCTGTACCACGGGGTGACGCTCGGCGGCCGGCAGCGCGAAGGCGGCAAGCGCCATCCCACGATCGGCGACGGCGTGGCGGTGGGGGCCGGTGCGAAGGTGCTCGGGCCCATCACCATCGGGGCGGGCAGCGTGATCGGCGCGAACGCGGTGGTGACGCGGGACGCGCCGGCGGACAGCATCCTCGTCGGCGTCCCCGCCAAGCCCCGCCCGCGGCGCGCCGGGGAGGACACCCGGGCCCTGCTGGCGGCGCCCGAGTACTACATCTGAGCCGGGGTCAGGCGCCGAGGGCGGCCAGCCGGGCCTGCTCGTCCGCCGCGATGCACGAGTCGATCACGGGGCCGAGCGCGCCATCCATCACCTGGTCGAGGTTATACGCCTTGTACCCGGTGCGGTGGTCGGCGATCCGGTTCTCCGGGAAGTTGTAGGTGCGGATCCGCTCGGAGCGGTCCATGCCGCGGATCTGCGAATGCCGGGCGTCGGATGCCGCGGCCGCCAGCTCCTCCTGCTGACGCGCGAGCAGCCGTGCGCGGAGCACCCGCATCCCGGCCTCGCGGTTCTGCAGCTGGCTCTTCTCGTTCTGCATCGACACGACGATGCCGGTGGGCAGATGGGTGATCCGCACGGCCGAGTCGGTTGTGTTCACGGACTGGCCGCCGGGGCCGCTGGAGCGGTACACGTCGATCTTCAGGTCGTTCGGGTTTATCTCCACCTCGTCCGGCTCGTCGACCTCGGGGAACACGAGCACGCCGGTGGTGGAGGTGTGGATGCGGCCCTGGGACTCGGTGGCGGGCACCCGCTGCACGCGGTGCACGCCGCCCTCGTACTTCAGGTGCGCCCAGACGCCCTGCGCGGGATCGACGGAGGATCCCTTGATGGCGACCTGCACGTCCTTGTAGCCGCCGAGGTCCGACTCATTGTGCTCGAGCAGCTCGGTCTTCCAGCCCTTCGACGCCGCGAACTGCAGGTACATGCGCAGCAGGTCGGCGGCGAACAGCGCCGATTCGGCCCCGCCCTCCCCCGCCTTGATCTCCATGATCACGTCGCGGGCGTCGTCGGGGTCGCGCGGGATCAGCAGGCGCCGCAGCTTCTCCTGCGCCTGCGCGACCCGATCGGAGAGGTCCGGCACCTCCGCGGCGAACGCGTCGTCCTCCTTCGCGAGCTCGCGCGCCGCCTGCAGGTCGTCGGATGCCGCCGCCCACGCGTCGTGGGCGGCGACGATCTTCGACAGCTCCGCATAACGGCGGTTCACCCGTCGTGCGCGCGCCGCGTCGGCGTGCACGGCGGGGTCGGCGAGCTCGGCCTGAACGGCCTCGTGCTCGGCGATCAGTCCCTTAACGGACTCGAACATGCCAGGGTCTGACACGTCCGGACCTCAGCGGATGCTGTTCTCGTGCCCGTGGCTGTGGCCGCCCCCGTGCGCCGCAGGGGCGGGGATCGACTTCTGCATCTGCACGAGGAACTCGACGTTCGAGCCGGTCTCCTTGAGCTTGCCGAGCACGACCTCCAGCGCCTGCTGGGGGTCCAGGCCCGCGAGCGCGCGACGCAGCTTCCAGGTGATCTTGACCTCGTCGGGGCTCAGCAGCATCTCCTCGCGGCGGGTGGAGGACGCGTTCACGTCCACCGCGGGGAAGATGCGCTTATCGGCGAGCTGACGCGACAGCCGCAGCTCGCTGTTGCCGGTGCCCTTGAACTCCTCGAAGATGACCTCGTCCATCTTGGACCCGGTCTCCACCAGGGCGGTGGCCAGGATGGTGAGCGATCCGCCGTTCTCGATGTTGCGGGCGGCGCCGAAGAACCGCTTGGGCGGGTACAGCGCCGACGCGTCCACGCCGCCGGTGAGAACCCGGCCGCTGGTGGGTGCCGACACGTTGTAGGCACGGCCCAGGCGCGTGATCGAGTCCAGCAGCACGACGACGTCGCGGCCGAGCTCGACCAGGCGCTTGGCGCGCTCGATGGCGAGCTCCGCCACGGTGGTGTGGTCCTCCGCGGGGCGGTCGAACGTGGACGCTATGACCTCGCCCTTCACGGTGCGCTGCATGTCGGTGACCTCTTCGGGCCGCTCGTCCACGAGCACGACCATGAGGTGCACCTCGGGGTTGTTCGTCGCTATCGCGTTCGCTATCTGCTGCAGGACTATCGTCTTGCCGGCCTTGGGCGGGGCGACGATGAGGCCGCGCTGGCCCTTGCCGATCGGGGCGACCAGGTCGATGATGCGCTGGGTGAGCTTCTCCGGCGCTGTCTCCAGGCGCAGCCGCTCCTGCGGGTACAGCGGGGTCAGCTTGCCGAACTCGACACGGGTCGCGGCATCCTCCAGCGACAGCCCGTTGATGGCGTCGACCTTGACCAGCGCGTGGTACTTCTGCCGGCTGGACTGCTCGCCCTCGCGCGGCTGCTTGATGGCGCCGACGATGGCGTCGCCCTTGCGCAGGTTGTACTTCTTGACCTGGCCGAGCGAGACGTAGACGTCAGTGGCGCCGGGCAGGTAGCCCGAGGTGCGCACGAACGCGTAGTTGTCCAGGACGTCGAGGATGCCGGCGATCGGGACGAGGACGTCGTCCTCGCCGATCTCGGTGTCGAACTCGTCGCCGGTCTGCGCGCCGCGGCGCTTGTTGCGCTGGCGGTTGCGGCCTGCCGCGGACTGGTCCTCGTCGGACTCCGTGGCGGACGACGCGCCGCCGCCGTTGCCGGTGCCGTTGCCGGTGCCGTTGCCGTTGCGGCTGCGGTTCCGGTTGCGGCCTCGGCCACGGCCGCGGCCGGACTGCTCGCCGCCCGAGCCCTCTTCGCCGTCGTGGTCGTGCGCGTCGGCGTGCTCGTGCGCGTTCTTCTCGGCGCGCTCGTGCGTGCGCTGCGTCGGCGCGTCCTTCTCGGCGCGCTCGTGCGTGTCGGCGGCCTCGGCGGTCGCCGGCTTCTGCTCGGCGGTCGTCGGCTTCTGCTCGTCGACCGGCGCGGCGGCGGCGGCCGGCTCGGCGCTCTCGTCGGCCTTCTTGCGGGTCGTGGCGCGTCGGCGCGGCGCCTTCGCCGCGGGCGCTTCGGCGGCGGCCGGCTCGGCGGCGGGCGCGGCGGCCGGCTCGGTCTTCTCGGCCGGCTCGGTCCTCGCGGCCTTTTCCGCGGCGGGTGCGGGCGCGGCGGGTGCGGGCGCGGCGGGCGCCTCGGTGACCTCGGGGGTCACCACGGCGGTCTTGGCCCGGCGCGGCGTGCGCTTGCGGGGCGCCTTCTCGGCGACCTCGAGGGTGTCGGATGCTGCCTGCGGGGCCTGGCGCGCCACCTCGGGCGTGTCGGCGCGGTCCGCGGGGACGTCAGCGGTGTGGATCTCGGAGATGGACTCCACGAGTTCTCCCTTGTGAAACGAGTGGATAGACATCCCGCGTTCGGCGCCGTCGTCGACGCGCGCCGTGCAGCCCTTCGGCCAGGAGTCTGGCCCGTGCGCGGGCCTGCGGGGCCCGGCCAGGGCAGTCACGCCGGCCTTCCGGGGGCAATGCGGGTATTCGCAGAAATGCGATGGAGGCGAAGATTCTCGCGGACCTACGTCGCGAGCGAAGCGGTCTGCGGAGCATCCTCCGTATAGTTCCTCACTGTAGCACCCTTGAAGTCGACGGCGAGCATCAGCGCCTCCCACGGGGTGTCGGTGACGGATGCCGCCAGCCGCGCCGCTTCCAGGCGCCGGCCGGGCCCGTCGGCGAGGACCAGGACGCTCGGCCCCGCCCCGGACAGGACGGCGGCGAACCCGGCGCGGCGCAGCTCGCGGACGAGCGCGTCGGTGGCGGGCATCGCCTGCGCACGGTAAGTCTGGTGCAGCTTGTCGTCGGTGGCGGCCAGCAGCAGTTCGGGGCTCTGGGTCAGCGCCGCGATCAGCAGCGCGGAGCGGGACACGTTGAACACGGCGTCCTCGCGCGGCACCTGCAGGGGCGCGAGCTCCCGGGAGAGCCGGGTGGGCATCGTCGTCTCCGGGACGAACACGACGGGCGAGACGCCGCGGTGCACGAGCAGCTTCTTGAACTGCGGGCCGTTCTCGTCCATCCACGCTATCGTCAGGCCGCCGAACAGGGCGGGGGCGACGTTGTCGGGGTGCCCCTCCAGCTCGGTGGCCAGGCGCAGCAGCAGCGACGCCCCGAACTCGACGTCGCCGGCCAGCAGCCCCCGGGCCGCCAGGAGCCCGGCCACGACGGCGGCCCCGGACGACCCGAGTCCGCGGCCGTGCGGGATGACGATGCGCGTGGACAGGCCGATCCCCGGCATCCGCCGCCCGACCGCCTCGAATGCGTACGCTATGGCGCGCACCACGAGGTTCGACGCGTCGCGCGGCACGGCGTCGGCGCCCGGCCCAGTGACGTCGATGTGCAGCTCGCCGTCTGGCAGCGCCCAGACCAGCAGCTCGTCGTACAGGCTCAGACCGAGGCCGAGCGTGTCGAACCCCGGGCCGAGGTTCGCGCTGGTGGCGGGCACCCGCACCGCGACGGTGCGCCCGGGCACCACCGGCGACGGCGGGGCTGGGCTCACGCCGTCGCCCCCGCGCGGGTCAGCTCGAGGACGTCCGCGACCTGATGCGTGTCGGCGTCCACGACCGTGGGCGACACGTCGGTGCCGTCCGCGTTGCGCAGGGCCCACTGCGGGTCCTTCAGGCCGTGCCCGGTGACGGTGAGCACGACGCGGGCGCCGGCGGGGATGACGCCGGCTTCCGCCCGGTCGAGCAGGCCGGCCACGCTGATCGCCGACCCCGGCTCGACGAAGATGCCCACGGAGCCGGCCAGCAGCTTCTGCGCCGCGAGGATGCGGCGGTCGTCGATGGCGCCGAACCAGCCGTCGGTGGCGTCCCGCGCCTGCAGTGCCAGCTCCCAGGAGGCAGGGTTGCCGATGCGGATCGCGGTCGCGACGGTCTCCGGGTTGCGCACTATCTCGCCGCGGACGATGGGGGCCGAGCCTTCGGCCTGGAAGCCGAACATCCGCGGCACCCGGGTCGCGACCCCGCGCTCGGCCTCTTCCGTGTAGCCGCGCGTGTAGGCGGTGTAGTTGCCGGCGTTGCCGACCGGAATGATGTGGAAGTCGGGCGCGTCGCCCAGCTGCGAGACGACCTCGTACGCCGCGGTCTTCTGACCCTCGATGCGGTCCGGGTTCACGGAGTTCACGAGGTGCACCGGGTACGTCTCGGCCAGCTCCCGCGCTATCTCCAGGCAGTCGTCGAAATTGCCGCGGACCTGCAGCAGCCGGCCGCCGTGGATGACGGCCTGGCCGAGCTTGCCCATCGCTATCTTGCCCTCGGGCACCAGCACCGCGGCGGTGATCCCGGCGTGCGCCGCATACGCGGCCGCGGACGCCGACGTGTTGCCGGTCGAAGCGCACACGACGGCCTTGGCCCCGTGCTCGACGGCGCGCGAGAGCGCCACGGTCATGCCCCGGTCCTTGAACGACCCGGTCGGGTTCATGCCCTCGAACTTCACCCAGACGTCCGCGCCGGTGCGCGCCGACAACGCGGGGGCGGGGATCAGCGGCGTGCCGCCCTCGCCCAGGGTGACCACCGTCGAGGACTCGGTCACACCGAGCCGGTCGGCGTATTCGCGCAGTACTCCGCGCCAGAGGTGTGCCATCTCAGTCTCCTTCCACACGCAGGATCGAGACGACGCTTTCGACGACGTCGTCCCCGGCGAGCCGTGCCACGGTCTCGCTGAGGTCCTGCTCCAAAGCCTTGTGCGTCCCGATCACCAGGCGCGCCGAACCGGCGTCGTCCCCGCCGTCGCGGACCGTCTGCTCGAGCGTCGCTATCGACACGCGCCCGTCGGAGAGGATGCCGGCCACGCGGGCCAGGACGCCGGGACGGTCGTGGACCTGCAGCGTGATCTGGTAGCGGGTGACGACCTCGCCGATGTCGACGGTGGGCAGGTTCGCCCGTGTCGACTCGCCCACCCCGGCGCCGCCGGCGATGTGACGCCGGGCCGCGGAGACGACGTCGCCGAGCACGGCGGACGCTGTCTGCATCCCGCCGGCGCCGGCGCCGTAGAACATGAGGTTTCCGGCGGCCTCCGCCTGCACGAACACGGCGTTGTTCACGCCGTGCACGGAGGCCAGGGGGTGCTCGCGGCGGATCAGGGCCGGGTAGACGCGCACCGAGATGGCTTCGTCGACCGGACCGGTCCCGGCGCGGCCGGTGAGCCGCTCGCAGACGGCGAGCAGCTTTATCACGTAGCCGGCGTGGCGGGCGGCATCCATCATCGCCTTCGTGACGCCGGTGATCCCCTCCCGGTGCACGGCGTCCAGCGGCACCGTGGAGTGGAACGCGAGGCTCGCGAGGATCGCCGCCTTCTGCGCGGCATCGTAGCCGTCGACGTCCGCGGTGGGGTCGGCCTCCGCGTAGCCCAGGCGCTGCGCGTCCGCCAGCGCATCGGCCATCTCCGCGCCTTCGGTGTCCATCCGGTCCAGGATGTAGTTCGTGGTCCCGTTGACGATGCCCATGATCCGCTGCACCCGGTCGCCGGCCAGCGAGTCGCGCAGCGGCCGGATGATCGGGATGGCGCCGGCGGCGGCAGCCTCGTAGTACACGGACGCCCCGACCTGGTCGGCGGCGTCGAAGATCTCGGACCCGTGCGTGGCCAGCAGCGCCTTGTTCGCGGTCACCACGTCAGCGCCGGTGTTCAGGGCAGCGAGGATGTGCGTGCGGGCCGGCTCGATCCCGCCCATCAGCTCGATCACTATGTCGCTGCCGAGGATCAGGGTCTCGGCGTCCGTGGTCAGCAGCTCTCGCGGCAGCTCGACGTCGCGGGGCGCGTCCAGGTCGCGGACGGCGATCCCCGCCAGTTCCAGCGTCGCGCCGGCCCGGTCGGCGAGCTCGTCGGCGTGCGTGGTGAGCAGGTCGGCGACCTGGGATCCGACGGCGCCGGCTCCCAGGAGCGCGACGCGCAGGCGACGATGGTCGATCATGCGTTCCCTTCCGACGTGACGCCGACATCCCGGTTCAGGAGGTCGGCGATCGTCTCCCCGCGCACGATGACGCGGGCTCTTCCTCCGCGCACCGCCACGACGGGCGGGCGCGGCACGGCGTTGTAGCTGCTGGCCAGCGAGAAGCAGTAGGCCCCGGTCGCGGGCACCGCCACCAGGTCTCCGGGGGCGACGTCGCCCGGCAGGTGATCGCTGTCCACGACGATGTCGCCGGATTCGCAGTGCTTGCCGACCACGCGGACCAGGGCCGGGTCGGCGTCCGAGACGCGCGAGGCGATCCGCGCGGTGTACTGCGCGCCGTACAGGGCCGGACGCGGGTTGTCGCTCATCCCCCCGTCGACGCTGACGTACAGCCGATGGCCGCCGTCGGCGAGCGTGACGGACTTCGTGGTGCCCACTTCGTACAGCGTGACGCCGGCCTGCCCGACGACGGCGCGGCCGGGTTCGAAAGCGAGGTCCGGCATCGGGATGCCACGGGCCGCGCACTCGGTCGCGACGGCGTCCACGATCCCGGTGGAAAGGCTCGCTATGTCGGCGGGGTCGTCGGCGGCGGTGTAGGCGATGCCGAACCCGCCGCCGAGGTTCAGCAGCGGCAGATCGCCGTCCTCGCGCAGCCGCGCATGCAGGTCGACAAGGCGGGCGGCGGACTCGGCGAAGCCGGCCACGCCGAAGATCTGCGACCCGATGTGGCAGTGCAGGCCCGACAGCCGCAGCGACGAGCGGGCGCGGATGCGGGCGGCGGCATCCGGGGCGTCCACCATCGCGAAGCCGAATTTCTGGTCCTCGTGCGCGGTGGCGAGGAAGTCGTGGGTCTCGGCGTGCACACCGCTGTTGACGCGGATGAGCACGGACTGGACGACGCCGTGCCGCGCGGCCGCGTCGGCGAGGCGCTCGATCTCGACGAGGCTGTCCACTATCACGGTGCCCACGCCCGCGGCGACGGCCCGGTCCAGCTCGTCGACGCTCTTGTTGTTGCCGTGGAATCCGAGTCGCGACGGGTCGGCCCCGGCGGCCAGCGCCACCTCGAGCTCTCCCCCGGTGCACACGTCCACGGCCATGCCCTCGTCGGTCACCCACCGCACGACGGCGGTGGACAGGAACGCCTTCCCGGCGTAGTAGACGCGGGCGCGCACGCCGTGCGCGGCGGCGGCCGCGCCGAACGCGGCGACGATGCGTCGGGCGTGCGCGCGGACCTCGTCCTCGTCCAGGACGTACAGCGGTGTCCCGTAGGTCTCCTGCAGCTCGCGCACGCCGACGCCCGCGATCGTCAGAGCGCCCTGCGCGTCCCGCGTGGCCGAGGCCGGCCAGATCCGCGGGTCCAGCGCGTTCGCGTCATCGGGCACGGCCGGTCGTGACCCGGCGGCGGGCGGGGTGTGCGAGGCGGACAAGGAGGGCCCAATCAGTGGATGCGCAGGCGGAGACGGGGGTTCGCGGGGCGCGCGACGCCCGCGCGCAGGGCGCCGGCGCAGGCACCGGATGCTTGCCAGCAGTCTAGGGCACCGGCGCGTCGGAGCCGCCCGGGATGACGGGCGGGCCGGTCATCGGCACGACCCGGGTTTCTGCAGCGACGGGTCGGTCAGGATGCGCGGGTCGACGGCGAAGCCGGCGACCACGGCGTCCGGGTCCACCGCGATCGAGGTCAGCCGCATCCCCTGCGGGAACCGGTCGGCCACGCACACGGTGCGATCAGCGAGGATGCCGTCGGCCAGGGTCCCGAAGCGGGCGCGGATGACGTCGGCCGAGACCTGGGCGCCGCCCACGTCGAATGCTATCGGCTTCAGGATCAGGGCGCCGTCGGCGGCGCTCGGGCGCAGCGTGAGCGTGAACGAGACGCCGCTGAGGAACTGCGCGGGATCGAGCTTGACGGCGACGTTCTTCCCGACGATGCGCAGCGACCCCGGCACCGTGCGGCCGATGTCGCCGGCCAGCTTCGCGAGAGCAGTGGGCGCGAGCCTCACGCGCGCGGCGGCGCTCGCGGCGGCGCCGTCGCCGCGGATCGGGATGCCGGTGGCCTGCAGGCCGACCTCGCCGGTGGCGCCGCCGATGGGGGCGTCCGGAACCGTGACCTCCAGCCGGCTCAGCACGCCGGTGACAAGCTGCGGCAGCATCGGCTCGTCGACGTGCACATCCACCTCGGCGGTGTCGTCAAGGCCCAGCGCCGCGCGGGTCTGCTGCGTGACCTGGTCGATCACGACGTTCTTCGCCCAGGCGTTGCCGACGAACCATCCCGCAGCCGCCGCCACCGCGAGCACGACGAGCACCGCGAGCACGACGACGAGGCCGGTCCGGCGGCGACGCGGCGCGCGGGCGGGGGCCGTGGCGGGCGCCGGAGCGGGGATGATCGGCAGCGGCAGCGTCGTCGCCTCCGGCTCCGGGATCGGCGTCGTGGCGGCCGTGGACGGCAGCGGCGGCCGGGGCGGGACCCCGATCGGCTCGGTCGGATCCTGCGTTCCCGGTGCCCGGTCGTCCATCGCGCCCCGTTCCGTTCGTCGGTTACATGCGCTCGGGCGCGCTCACGCCCAGCAGGCCCAGCCCGTTGCGCAGCACCTGGCCGGTGGCGTCGTTCAGCCACCGTCGGGTGTGGTGCACCGGCTCCACCGGGTCGTCCCCGAGGGGGATGACCCGGCAGTTGTCGTACCAGCGGTGGTACAGCCCCGCCAGCTCCTCGAGGTACCGCGCGACGCGGTGCGGCTCACGGACCTGGGCGGAGAACGCGACCACCCGGGGGAACTCCTGCAGCGCCCCGAGCAGCGCGGACTCGGTCTCGTGGGTGAGCGTCTCCGGTGCGAACACGCTGCGGCCAACCCCGGCGTCGTCGGCGTGGCGGCCGACGTTGTGCGTGCGGGCGTGCGCGTACTGCACGTAGAACACCGGGTTGTCGTTCGTGCGCTTCTGCAGCACGTCGAGGTCGACATCCAGGTTCGAATCCGCGGAGCTGCGGGTCAGGGCGTAGCGGGCGGCGTCGACGCCGACGATCTCGACGAGGTCCTCGAGCGTGACGATGGTGCCGGCCCGCTTGGACATCCGCACCGGCTGGCCGCCCTTGACCAGGTTCACCAGCTGCCCGATCAGGATCTGCAGGTTCACGCCGGGCTCGTCGCCGAACGCCGCCGCCATCGCCATCATCCGGCGCACGTAGCCGTGGTGGTCCGCGCCGAGCATGATGATGCAGCGGTTGAAGCCGCGTTCGCGCTTGTCGAGGTAGTACGCCAGGTCGCCGGAGAAGTACGCCGCGTTGCCGTCGGACTTCAGGATCACGCGGTCCTTGTCGTCGCCGAAGTCCGTGGAGCGCAGCCACGTGGCGCCGTCCTGCTCGAAGATGTGCCCGAGCGCGCGCAGCCGCGCTATCGCCCGGTCCACGGCCCCCGACTCGTGGAGGTTGTTCTCGTGGAAGTAGACGTCGAAGTCCACGCCGAACTCGTGCAGGCTCTGCTTTATCTCGTCGAACATGAACCCGACGCCCAGGGCCCGGAATGCCTCCTGCTTTTCGGCGGCGTCCAGCGCGTCGATGTCACCGTCGTAGGCGAGGGCCACGCGCCGGGCGATGTCGCCGATGTACGCCCCGCCGTACCCGTCCTCGGGGGTGGGGCGGCCCTCGTGGGCGGCGACGAGGCTGCGCGCGAAGCGGTCGATCTGCATGCCGTGGTCGTTGAAGTAGTACTCGCGGGTGACGTGAGCGCCCTGGGAGGCGAGGATGCGCGCGAGCGCGTCGCCCACGGCCGCCCAGCGGGTGCCGCCCAGGTGGATCGGCCCGGTCGGGTTGGCCGAGACGAACTCGAGATTGATGACCTCGTCGGCGCGCTCATCGTTCGTGCCGTAGGCGGGGCCGGCGTCGACGATCGTCTTCGCGAGGGAGCCGGCGGCGCCGGCATCCAGCCGGATGTTGATGAACCCGGGGCCGGCGACCTCGACCGAGGCGATGCCGTCCAGTTCGCCGAGGGCCGTCGCCACCTCCGCCGCGAACGCGCGCGGGTTCGTGCCGAGCGTCTTCGCGAGCTTGAGGGCGGCGTTCGAGGCCCAGTCGCCGTGGTCGCGGTTCTTCGGCCGCTCCAGCACGAGGTCGGCGACGGACAGGTCCGCAGCCGCGCCCGCTCGTCGCGCCTCGGCGAGCGGGCGGATGACGTCGAGGAGGGCGGTGGACAGCGCTGCGGGATCCATAGGGCATCGATTCTACGGGGCGGGTGTCACCGCGCCCGACGACGGCGGATCAGCACCCCGGTGGCGGCGGCGCCCACGGCCAGGACCGTCCCGCCGATGGCGACCGTCGGCGGGACGCCCACGACGGTGCCGAGGACGCCGACGGTGACGCCGGAGAACGTCTGCATCCCGGGCCCGAACATGCTGTACGCGCCCAGCACGCGTCCCCGTTCGGCCGGCGGCGCCTCCAGCTGCACTATCGCCTGCCCGGTCGAGGTCGCCGTGATCTGCGACACCCCGGTCAGCACCAGCGCGAGGAGCGCCAGCGGGTACGACCCGGTGAACGCGAACAGCATCGCGAAGCCGCCGAACGCGACCGAGCTGACGACGGCGGCGGCGGGCGTGGCGCGCACCCAGCCGGTCGCCTCGAGCAGGAATCCGCCGACGACGCCGCCCAGACCCAGCGCGAACAGGAGTCCGCCGTAGACGAGGTCGCCGTCGGCGCCGGGCGGGGTCAGCAGCGCCCCGAAGACCGGCATCGCGGTCTGCAGGACCGCACCGATCGTGACGGAGGCGAGCGCGGCCAGGATCAGCATCCCGACGATGACGCGGTGGCGTCGCACGGTGCCGAGCACGCGGAACGAGGTCAGCAGCGAGACGCGTCCGGTGGAGAACGGGGCCGTGCGGGTGTGTCCGGTGAACCGGGTGCGTGCCAGGAACACGGTGATCGGGACGTAGAACACGACGTTCGCGAAGATCCCGCCGATCGGGCCCGCCGTCAGCAGCAGCACCGAGCCGACGATCGGGCCGCACAGGATCCCGAGGCTGCGGAACGTGGCGTTGATGCGCACGGCCGAGGGCAGCTGCTCGCGCCCGGCGAAGTCGTACAGCATCATCTGCTCGGCGGGACCCCACAGGCATCCGGCCAGCCCGTGCACGACCAGGAGGACGCACGCGGTCCACAGCTGCAGCGTGCCGGTCAGGAACAGGATGCCCCAGCACAGCGACACCAGCATGAACAGGATCTGCGCGAACTGGATGATGCGGCGGCAGTCGAACCGCTCGGCGAGCGCGCCCGCGTACACCGACAGCAGCAGGAACGGCAGCCAGTGGCTGATCAGCTGGAAGCCGACCAGCAGCGGCGAGTGGAACGTCTGCCACAGCACGAGGTACGTGATGACGTGCTCGATGTTGTCGCCCATCATCGCCATGCCGGCGCCCACGAGGTACGGCGCCGTCTTCCAGCTGCGCAGCACCGCGAAGCGCGGTGCGCGGCCGGCGATGCTCACGTGTCCATTCGCGGTCAGTCGATCCGGCCGAACCGGCCGGCCAGCACGGCGTGCGCGAACGGGACCGCCGAGACCGACATCAGGACGATGCCGAGGGGGGCGTTCGCCGGCAGCAGCAGTGCGCCGCCGACGAGGAGCCCGGCGAACAGGACCGCCGACACGGCGCGGCGCACGAGCCGTTCCAGGTGGCCCAGCCGGCGGTCGACGGCGGGCGTGGAGACCGTGACGCGTCCCTGTTCGATGCGCGTGACGAGAGCGTCGAACCGCTGGGGCAGGCGCACAGCGGCGGCGGCCACGTCCAGGGCCTCGCCGGCCAGCGCGCGGGCGGCGTTGCCGCTCTCGGCGCGCAGCAGCTGGGCGGCGAACGGCTCGACCGCCTCCCAGATGTTGAACGCGGGATTCAGCGCACTGCATACGCCCGAAGTGAGCGACATCGATCGGATGACCAGCAGGAAGCTCTCCGGGAGCTGGAACGGCAGCGACCGGACGACGGATCCGAACTCCTCGGCGAAGTCGCGGAACTCGCGCGGGTCGACCTCGCGCAGCTGGGCGAAGCCCATCCCCCCGAACCGGGCGAACACCTGCGCCATCGCCTTCTCGAGCTCGGTGGTGTCGGCGGAGGGCAGCAGCACCCCGACCTCGCGGATGCTGTCCACGAGCCGCTGCCCATCGCGGGCGGCGACCGCGATCATCAGGCGCCGCAGGCCGTTGCGCAGCTCGTCGTCGACCTCCCCCATCATCCCGAAGTCCACGAACGTGAGGCGCCACGCGGACGCATCGTCGCCGGGCGTCACGAACACGTTGCCGGGGTGCGGGTCGGCGTGGAAGTAGCCGTGCTCGAACAGCTGGGTGAACATGACGCCCGCGAACCGGGTCGCGACGGCGGCCGGGTCGATGCCCGCCGCCCGCAGCCCCGCGACGTCGTTGACCTTGATCGCGGTGACATCCGACAGCGTGAGCACCCGGCGCGTGGTGCGCTCCCAGGCGATCCGGGGCGTGCGCACGCAGGGGTCGCGGTCGAAGTCCTCGGCAAACCGTTCCGCGTTCGCGGCCTCGTGCAGATAGTCGATCTCGTTGCGGCTGGTCCGGGCGAACTCCTCCACGAGGGCGGGCAGGTCCACGTGGTCGCGGATCGCACGCATCCGGTCGAGCCATCGGGCGACCCGCCGCAGCGCCGCGAGGTCGATCGCGACGATCTGTTCGATGTCGGGCCGCTGGACCTTCACTATCACGTCGGCGAAGCCCGCGTCCGCGGCGCCGGCTGGTGCGAGCGTGGCCCGGTGCGCCTGCCCGAGGGAGGCGGCGGCGACGGGGATCTCGTCGAACGCGGCGAACGCGCGCTCGAGCGGCATCCCGAGCTCCGCCTCCGCCAGGCGCCGGATCGCCGGGAAGTCGGCCGGCGGGACCTCGTCCTGCAGGCCCGCCAGCTCGTCGGTGATCTGCGGGGGAAGCACGTCCAGCCGCGAGGAGAGGAACTGTCCCACCTTGATCATCAGGCCGCCCAGGCCCACTGCCAGCAGGTGGAAGCGGTGCGCGAGCGCCGTCAGCCGGTCGGCGCGGCCGCGGGCGGCGGCACGGCCGAAGCCGAGGCGCGGCAGGAGCAGGTCATACCACCAGAACTGCGCGATAGTCCGCATCGCGAACCGCATGATGCGGCGATACCGCGGGCCGCCCCGGGCCGGGTGGACAGGCCCACCCGCGACGTCCGGTGCGTCGCCCGCGTCATCCTCCACCCGTTCAGTCTCCCGCAAGGATCGCGTACAGGCGACGGCGCGCGTCGTCGAGAACGGCGACGGCCGCCCCGATCTGCTCCTTCGTGCCGGTGCGCTGCACCTGCGCGGCGGCCTGCGCCAGCTCGATCCCGGCCTTCGGGAGTGCGCCCAGCGGGCCGTGTCCGCCGCCGAACGCCTCCCACGGCGCAGGACCGGACTCCGCCTCGGCGGCGGCGCGGCCGTCGGCGGTGAGGGCGTACGTCTTGCGGCCGTCGGACTCGGTGGCCTCGATGAGCCCTTCGTCGGCGAGCAGCTGCAGCGTCGGGTACACCGACCCGGCGCTCGGCTTCCACATGCCGCCGCTGCGCTGTTCGATCTCGGTGATGATCTGGTAGCCGTGCATCGGCTGCTCGGCCAGCAGGGCCAGCACCGCCGAGCGGACGTCGCCGCGCGACATCCGCGTGCTCACCCGCTGCTCGAACATCGAGCGCAGCTGATCGAACGCTTCGAACAGGCCCGCGCCGGGCCGCCCTGCGCCGAATCCGCGTGCGCCGAACCCGGCGCCGCCGGGGTTGGTACCGTTCATGTCGAACCTCCCGTGCCGAGGGGCCCGGGCCGGGCCCTTCCGATATATAACGATATATCGTTCGGGTCGCCGTGACCAGAGTTTTTTCAGCCGCGGACGACGCTGCGGAACGCGCGCAGGCGCAGGCTGTTGCCGACGACGAAGACGCTGGAGACGGCCATCGCGGCGCCCGCGAGCATCGGGTTGAGCATGCCGAGAGCCGCGATCGGGATCGCCGCCACGTTGTACGCGAACGCCCAGAAGAGGTTCTGCGTGATCGTGCGCAGCGTCCGCCGCGACAGGCGGATCGCGTCGACCGCGGCGCGCAGGTCGCCGCGCACGAGCGTGAGGTCGGACGCCTCGATGGCGACATCCGTGCCGGTGCCCATCGCCAGGCCCAGGTCCGCCTGCGCGAGGGCGGGGGCGTCGTTGACACCGTCGCCGATCATCGCGACGACCTTGCCCTCGCGCTGGAGCCGCGCGATCACGCCGACCTTGTCCGCCGGGAGCACCTCGGCGTGAACCTGGTCGATGCCGACCTCGGCGGCGATTCGTCGGGCGACGGCCTCATTGTCGCCGGTGAGCAGCACCGGCGTCAGGCCGAGCGCGTTCAGCCCCCGGATCGCCTCGGAGCTGGTCTCCTTGACGGTGTCGGCGACGACGAGGATGCCGCGCGCCTGCCCGTCCCACCCGACGGTCACCACGGTCTTGCCGTCGTCTTCGGCGCGCGCCTTCGCCGCGGCGAGCTCCGGGCTCAGGCGCTGCGACCAGTCGGCCAGCAGCGACGCGCGGCCGACGAGGACGCCGTGGCCGTCCACGATGCCCTGCACGCCGGCCCCCTCCAGATTCGCGAAGTCCTCCGCGACCGGGAGCTGCCCCGCCTCGGCGGTCGCGGCGCGGGCTATCGCCTGGGCGATCGGGTGCTCGGAGGCGTCCTCGAGGGCGCCGGCGAGGCGGAGGACCTCGGCCCGGTCCGCGCCGGGCTCGGCGATCACGTCGACGAGCGTCATCCTGCCCGTGGTGACGGTGCCGGTCTTGTCGAGCACCACGGTGTCGATCGTGCGGGTGGACTCCAGGACCTCGGGTCCCTTGATCAGGATGCCCAGCTGCGCACCGCGGCTGGTGCCCACCAGGAGCGCGGTCGGGGTCGCGAGTCCCAGCGCGCACGGGCACGCTATGACGAGCACCGCGACGGCAGCGGTGAACGCGGCGGAGGCGGGGAACCCGGCAGCGAGCCAGGCGACGAGGGTCGCCGCCGCGATCAGGATCACTATCGGCACGAACACGCCGGAGATCCGGTCGGCGAGACGCTGCACCTGCGCCTTGCCGGTCTGCGCGTCCTCGACGAGCCTCGTGATCCGGGCGAGTTGGGTGTCCGCGCCGACCCGGGTGGCGCGGACGACGAGCCGGCCGCCGGCGTTCACGGTGGCGCCGGCAACGGCATCCCCCGCCCCGACCTCGACCGGCACCGATTCGCCGGTGAGCATCGAGGCATCCACTCCCGACGTGCCGGACACCACGATGCCGTCCGTGGCGATCTTCTCCCCGGGACGGACCACGAACTCGTCGCCGACCCGCAGGTCCGCGACCGGGATGCGGAGTTCGGCGCCGCCGCGCAGGACCGCGACATCCTTCGCCCCCAGCTCGAGCAGGGCCCGCAGCGCCGCACCGGCACGCCGTTTCGACCGCTTCTCGACGTAGCGGCCGGCGAGGATGAACATCGTCACCCCGGCGGCCACCTCGAGGTAGATGTTCGCGGTGCCGTCCGTGCGCGCGAGCGTGAACTCGAACGGGTGCACCATTCCGGGCATGCCGGCGGTGCCGAAGAACAGCGCGTACAGCGACCACAGGAACGCGGCGCCGGTGCCCATCGAGATGAGCGTGTCCATCGTGGCCGCGCCGTGACGCAGGTTCGTCCACGTCGCGGCGTGGAACGGCCACCCCGCCCACACGATGACGGGCGCCGCCAGTGCCAGCGACGCCCACTGCCAGTACGTGAACTGGAACGCCGGGACCATGGCCATCGCTATCACGGGGACGCCGAGCACGACGGCGCCGACAAGCCGCTGGCGCAGCGAGGTCGACTCGGGGTCGGACTCGGACCTGCCCGGGGCGGGCGTGGGCAGCGCGGCGGTGTATCCCGTGCGCTCCACCTCGGCCACCAGCAGCTGCGGGTCGTACCCGTCCGGGACTGTGACCTTCGCCCGCTCTGTCGCGTAGTTGACGGAGGCGACGACCCCGTCGAGCTTGTTGAGCTTGCGCTCGATGCGGTTCGCGCAGGACGCGCACGTCATCCCGCCGATCTCCAGCTCGATGCCCGTCGTGGTCATGCGCGTTCTCCCGGGTCAGACCCGCACGGCGGAGTAGCCGGCCTCGGCGACCGCGGCCAGCACCTGCGCGTCGTCGATCTCGGCGGCGGCCGTCACGACCAGCCGGCCGGTCTGCGCGCTGACCTGAACATCGTCGACGCCGGCGATCTCGCCGACCTCCTCGCGGACCGACATCTCGCAGTGTCCGCAGGTCATGCCCCTCACCTGGTACTCGTTCGCTGCCATGTGCACTGCCTCTTCTCCCGCCGACGCGTATCCGATCACGGACAACTCTATACCCCCCATGGGTATTCCCGGCGGTCGGTGGGACGGTCGGGGACGCATGCCGCGCCCTGATACCCTGGAGCGGTACGCCTCCGTAGCTCAGGGGATAGAGCGTTGGTTTCCGGTACCAAAGGTCGCAGGTTCGATTCCTGTCGGGGGCACGAGATGCGGTGAGGGCCGGTCCGTTGGGACCGGCCCTCACCGCATTTCTGCGTCTAGCGTCAGGCGGGGTCCCCGCCGCCGGAGGCTCCGCGCGGCGCGCAGCGACGCGTGGAGTGGCGGTGGGGCGCGGGGGCTCGGGTGATCGGAGCTCACACCCGCCGATACGCGAGGTCGCGGATGTCGCGGCCGCGCGCGAGGCCCTTGCGCTCGAACGCCGTCATCACGCGCCCGTCGAAGCGGGGCGCCCACTCCCCCTCGAAAGCGCGGCGGAACCCGGGCGCGGCGTCCATGACCTCGGCCATCTGGTCGGCGTAGTCCTGCCAGTCGGTGGCCAGGCGCAGCATCCCGCCCTCGACGAGGGCCCCCGCGACGATGCCGGCGAACTCCGCGGTCACGAGCCGCCGCTTGGCGTGCCGCTTCTTGTGCCACGGGTCGGGGAAGAACACCCAGATCTCGTCGACGGATGCCGCCGGCAGCAGGTGCTGCACAACCTCGGGCGCGTTCGCCTCGACGAGCCGGAGGTTGCGCACCCCGGCCGCGTCGGCGTCCCGCATCGTGCGGGCCAGGCCCGCCTTGAACACCTCGACGGCGAGGAAGTCGGTGTCGGGACGGGCGGCGGCGGCGTGCACTATCGCGTGCCCCTGCCCCGAGCCGATCTCGACGACCAGGCGGGCGGATCGGCCGTAGAGGACGGCGGGGTCGACCTGCGCGTCCCGCGCGACGCTCGTGGCGGCCGCATCCCGCGGCACGTCGATCAGGTACCGGTCGGCGAGCTGGGTCCACGCACGCTCCTGCGCCTCGCTCATCCGGCCGCTGCGGCGGACGAACGAGACGGGCTTGTCGCGGTACGTGCGCGGTCCGGTCTCTGGCACCCCTCCAGCGTAGGCCGACCCGAGGCGCGCCTCAGCCGGTCACGAAGTCGATGAGCTCCTCGACGCGGCCGAGCAGCGCCGGCTCGAGGTCGCGGTAGCTGGTCACCCGCGACAGGATGTGCTGCCACGCGCGGGCGATGTCGGCCTGGTCGCGCGCCGGCCATCCCAGCGCCGCGCACACCCCCGCCTTCCATTCGACGCCCCGCGGGATCTCGGGCCAGCCGCGGATGCCGAGCGCGGCGGGCGTCACGCACTGCCACACGTCGATGAACGGGTGACCCACGATGCGCACATGCGCCCCGTGCGGGCCGCGCGCCACGCCCTGGGCGATGCGCGCCTCCTTCGAGCCGGGCACGAGATGGTCCACGAGCACGCCGTACCGGCGCTGCGCCGACGGCGGGTCGTCGCGCAGGGCGGCATCCAGCAGATCCACGCCCTGCAGGTACTCGACCACGACGCCCTCCGCGCGCAGGTCGTCGCCCCACACCTTCTCGACGAGCTCCGCATCGTGACGCCCCTCCACGAGGATGCGGCTCGCCCGCGCCACCCGGGCCCGCGCCTCCGGGGCGGCGAACGAGCCGGATGCTGTCCGATGCGGGGCGCGCGCGGGCGTCGCGGCCGCCGCGACGAGGATCACCGCCTCCCCGTCGACGAGGAACCCGGGCCCCAGTGCGAACACGCGTCGCCGCCCGTGCCGGTCCTCCAGCTCCACCATGCCGCCGCCGGTCGAGACGACAGCACCGCAGAATCCGTCCTCGGCGACCTCGACGACGGCGTCCCGCTCGGCGGGCACCCTCGGCAGCTCCCGCCGGAAGCGGTCGCGCCAGCCGGCACCCAGCACATCCGTGCCGTAGCGATCGTCCATCTCGCGCCTCCCGAAGCGGCGATCCTATCCGGCCCCGCGCGGGACGCGCCCGAGCGACGCGCCCCCTACCGCCGTGTCAGGCAGTCTGCATAGACTCGCGGTCAGGGATCTCGCGGGCAGGAGGGGACCGATGCGCCTACATCGGCTCATGGCCGTCGCCGTGGCGTCGGTCGCACTGATCCTCGCCCCCGCCGCGGCGGCATCCGCCACGGACCCGGTCACGCTCGGCGCCGACTATGTGCTCGACGACGCGGGGGTGCTCGGCACCGCGCAGCACGACGATGCCGAACAGACAGCGCAGCGCTTCGCCGACGACACCGACATGAACCTGTGGGTCGTGTTCGTCGACACCTTCACGAACCCGTCCGACGCCCAGGCGTGGGCGAACCAGACCGCGCAGGCCGCCGGCCTCGGCCCGAACCAGTATCTGCTCGCGGTCGCGGTCGGCTCCCGCCAGTTCTACCTCTCCGGGGACTCCGCCGGCCCCGTCTCCGAGGACGCGCTGGGCCGCATCGAGCAGCAGGAGATCCAGCCGGCACTGGCCTCCGGCGACTGGGCGGGCGCGGTGAGCGCGGCCGCGACCGGGCTGCAGGATGCCGCGGGCGGCGGTTCCGCCGGCGGCGGCATCCTCACCCTCGTCCTCATCCTCGTCGTGATCGCCGTCGCCGTGATCCTCGTGGTCGTCCTCGTGCGCGCCCGGCGCCGCAAACAGGGCGCCACCGGCCCCGCGCCGCAGCGGCTGGACCCGAAGGAGCTCGCCCGCCGCGCGGGCGCCGCGCTCGTGCAGACCGATGACGCCGTGCGCACGAGCGAGCAGGAGCTCGGCTTCGCCCGCGCCCAGTTCGGCGACGACGCCACGACCGAGTTCGCGGCCGCGCTCGCGCAGGCCAAGACCGACCTCGACGAGGCTTTTGCGCTCAAGCAGCAGCTCGACGACACCGCCCCGGACACCCCGGCCCAGCGGGACGCCTGGAACTCCCGGATCATCGAGCTGTGCGCGCACGCCGGCGCGAGCCTGGATGAGAAGGCCGCCGCGTTCGACGAGCTGCGCAAGCTCGAGCAGAACGCCCCCGAAGCGCTCGCCCGGGTGCAGCAGCTGCGCCAGGATGCCGCGGGGCGGCGGGGTGCCGCGGCCGGCCGGCTCGAGCAGTTGCGAGCCGCGTACGCGCCCGAGGCGCTGGCCGCCGTCGCCGACAACGTCGACCAGGCCCAGCAGCGGCTGCAGTTCGCCGACGGTCAGCTCGCCGCCGCCCAGCAGGCCATCGCCGCCGGCGACGGCGGCCAGGCGGCTGTCGCCATCCGCGCGGCGGAGCAGGCCGCCGACCAGGCGCGGCAGCTGGCGCAGGCCATCGACACCCTCGGCGGCGACCTCGCCGAGGCGCAGAAGCAGGCCACCGCGCTCCTCCAGGAGCTCGACGGCGACATCGCCACGGCATCCTCCCTCCCCGACCCCGACGGATCGGTGGCCCGCGTCGTGGCCGCGACAAGAGCCCAGGTGGACCAGGCACGGTCCGAACTCGGCAGCGGCCGCACGCACCCGCTGGCCACGCTGTCCGCCCTGCAGGCCGTGAACACGCAGATCGACCGGGTGGTGCAGGGCGTCCGCGACGCGCAGGAGCGGAGCCAGCGGGCCGCGCAGATGCTCGGGCAGACGATGATGCGGGCGCAGGCGCAGGTCTCGGCCGCGGAGGACTACATCACGTCCCGTCGCGGGGCGGTGGGCGCCGACGCGCGCACCCGGCTCGCGCAGGCCGGCGCCGAGCTCGTGCAGGCGCAGCAGGCCCCGGCCACGGATCCGGACGCCGCGCTCGCGCACGCGCAGCGCGCCGACCAGCTCGCCGGGCTCGCGCTGCAGGCCGCGCAGAACGACGTCGGCGGCTTCGGCGGCACGGGCCCCGTCGGCCGGTCCGGCGGCGACATGGTCGGCGCCGTCCTCGGCGGCATCCTCATCAACTCGCTGCTCGGCGGCGGCCGCGGCGGCGGCTTCGGCGGCGGCGGCTTCGGCGGCGGCGGGTTCAGCGCCGGCAGCTTCGGCGGCGGGGCCACCCGCAGCCGGCGAGGCGGCGGCCGCTTCTGATCTCACGCATCGCATCCCCGTTACGAATCGACAGTTAGGAACTCCTGATGGTGAAGCAGTCCATCTTCGGCCGGATCTCCACGCTCATGCGCGCGAACATCAATGCGCTGCTGGACCAGGCCGAAGACCCGCAGAAGATGCTCGACCAGCTCCTGCGGGACTACACGAACAACATCGCGGACGCTGAATCCGCCATCGCGGAGACGATCGGCAACCTGCGCCTGCTCGAACGCGACCACGAGGAGGACGTGCAGGCGGCGTCCGAGTGGGGCCGCAAGGCGCTCGCGGCCAGCCGGAAGGCCGACGAGCTGCGGACCGCCGGGCACATCGACGAGGCCGACAAGTTCGACAACCTCGCGAAGGTTGCCCTGCAGCGCCAGATCACGTCGGAGAGCGAGGCCCGCACGGCCGAGCCGCAGCTGGCCGCGCAGAACAAGACGGTCGAGCAGCTCAAGGACGGGCTGAACGGCATGAAGCAGAAGCTCGAGCAGCTGCGCGCGAAGTCCGCCGAGCTCGTCGCCCGGCAGAAGACCGCCGAGGCGCAGAACAAGGTCGCCGACGCCGTCAAGTCCATCGACGTGATGGACCCGACCAGCGAGCTCGGCCGCTTCGAGCAGAAGATCCGCCGCGAGGAGGCGCTCGCGACGGGCAAGCAGGAGCTGGCCGCGTCGAGCCTGGACGCGCAGTTCAACCAGCTCGACGACATGGGCGAGCTCACCGAGATCGAGGCGCGCCTGGCGGCGCTGAAGGCCGGTGGCGCGCCGGCACGCGGCGCCATCGACGCGTCGTCCGGCTCCTGAGCCGCACCGGAACACGACAGTGACGCGATTCGTCGTCGTGCCGCAGTGGCAGGGCTCGTCGTCGGCGCGCGCCATGCAGCTCATCGACGGGGCGACTGCGATAGCGGGCGACCTGCCGCGATCCGCGTGCATGACGGTGACGGTGCCGGCCCAGGCCGGCGAGTCACTGGACTCCGGCGTGCACCGGCTCAGCTCGCTGCAGCGCACCGCGCGCGAACACCTGGAGGCGCTGGACGGGATCACGGAGCTGGTGCTGACGGTGGGCGGGGACGCGGGGGTGGCCACCACCGCGGCCCTCGCCGCCGTCGGCGCCGCGCGCGGCGAGCCCGACCCGGGCATCGTCGTGGTGTGGTTCAGTGCGCATGCCGCGCTGCACGACCCCGCCGGCTCCCCCTCCGGCGCGTATGACACGATGGCCGCCCGCGCCCTCGTCGACAGCGTCGTGCCCCGCCCGGCGGAGCACGGGATGTCGGCGGACCGGCTGATCCTCGCCGGCGTGCGCGCCGTCCACCCCGCCGAGCAGGAGGTGATCGACCGGCTGCAGATCGCCGTGATCACCGCGGATGAGCTCACCCCGGCATCTCTCGTCGCCGCGGTCGCCGCCCGCGCGGCGACCGGCGTGTTCGTGCACGTGGACCTGGACGTCCTGGACCCGTCGGCCCTGGCCGGGCTGAGCGACCCCGAGCCGTTCGGCCCTGACCCGGCCGCCCTGATGGCCTGCATCGCCGCGGTGCGCGAGATGGTGCCGCTGCGCGGCGGTGCCATCACCGAGTTCTCCCCGAGTTCACCGGCCGACGCCATCGACGATCTCGGCGTGATTCTGCGCCTGGTCGGGGCCCTCACATGACCCCGATCCCCGCCCCGCCGCCGGGCTGGCGTGCCCGCGCGGACCGTGCGGTGGCGCGCGGCGCGCGCTGGGACCGGCTGATCCCCGGCATCCTGCTCGACTCGCGGTTAAGCCGCGCCGGCGCCGCGTACGGGACTGTCGTGGGCTGGATCTGGGGTGCGCTGTGGAGCACCGGGCGCATCGAGCGGCGAGACGGCCTCTGGGTGTTCCGCGGGATGCCCGCGCGCACGTTCCGCCGCGGCGGCGTGTGCGTGGGCTCGTGCTTCCTCACCGGCGACGACCCGACACCCGCGGTGCTGCGGCACGAGGCCGTGCACGCGCGGCAGTGGCGCCGCTACGGACTGCTCATGCCCGTGCTGTACCTGCTGGCCGGGCGCGACCCGCTGCGCAACAGATTCGAGATCCAGGCGGGACTTCAGGACGGCAACTACGTGCCGCGCGGCACCGCCTGACGCCGGCTCAGCAGGTGCCGAGCCCGTACCGGGCCGGGGCGTGGACCGACGCGGCCGCCCGTCCCCGCCGCTCCACGAGGTGGTCGACGATCTGCGCCGTGCCGAGATACCCGCCCAGCAGGTGAACCTCGGTGCCGTCGCCGTCCGCGCACATCATCTCGTCCGCCCACGCCGTGGCCGCGCGGGTCAGCGCCGTCCCGCGGCCGCACGCACGCCCGGAGCCCGGCATTCCGCTGCGCGCCGAACGGTCCAGCCACGTCACGATCATCCGGCCCGGGACCGGCAGCGGGCCGACCCAGGAGGCATCCGGAACCTCGATGAACACGCGGCCGGTCGCGCACATCGGCAGCGTCGCCAGCAGTGCCTGCAGCTCGACGAGGGATGTCTCGTCCGCCGTGACGAGGTGCTGGACGAGCCCGCGGCGCGCACGCCGGCGCGCCACCGCGGAGATCGGCGCGTGGACGGAAGCGGAGGAGACCATGACCTCGCCAGTGTAGCGCAAGGATAGGCATGCCTAACCTTTTGCTCACTCCCCGGCGATCAGCACCCGCCGCAGCTCGGTGACCTCGTCGTCGCTCATCCCCTGCGCCCGCAGATAGTCCGCCGGCGACCCGAACCGCGCGGTCACGTCGGCCAGCAGATCCTGCATGACCGGCGCGGGTGAGCGGGTCGCCAGCTCCTCGAGGTGCTTGGCCTGCGGATGCCGCGCTCGCAGGAACGCGACGGCGGCGGCGGTCCCGGCCGCCGGCAGCAGCCGCTCCGTGCGCGCATAGTCGGCGACCACGTCGTCGGTGTCCACCCCCGCCGCGGCGAGCATGAGCGCGACGGTCACGCCGGTGCGATCCTTCCCGACCGTGCAGTGCACGAGCACGGGCTGGTCGGCGAGCACGCCGCGCACGGCCGCCACCACCGCGTCGCCGGCGTCGTCGACGATGTGCCGGTACATCTCGGCCAGCGACACGTCGTTCGCGAAGAACGACGTCACCGATCCGAAGAACAGCGGCACATGCTGCACCGTCGCGCCGAGGGGCCGCAGCGTGCTCGGGCTGCGGGCCACCTCGTCGTCGGCGCGCAGGTCGATCACCCGACGGATGCCGAGGGTGCGCAGGGCCGCTATCCCAGCATCGCGCACGCGCGACAGGTCCCCGGAGCGGAACAGCACGCCGTCCCGGGTCACGCCGGATCCCGCATGCAGCCCGCCGGTGTCGCGGAAGTTGACCGCTCCCGGGACGAGGTCGGTCATGGCCGCGGCCGCTCCCGTACCGGCACGGGGTAGCGTCCCGCGATGGCGATGCGGTTGAACGCGTTGATCGAGACCAGCAGCCAGCTCAGCGCCACGTACTCCTTCTCGGAGAGGATGCCGCCGACCCGGTCGTACACGTCGTCGGGGATGCCGTCCTCGTGGATGAACGTGAAGGCCTCGGTCAGCTCGAGCGCCGCCCGCTCCCGCTCGCTGAACACGCCCGAGTCGCGCCACGTCGCTATCTGGGCGACGACGTCGGCGTCCAGTCCCGCCTGCAGCGCCCGGTCCAGGTGGATGCGGACGCAGTACGCGCACCCGTTCAGCTGCGAGGCGTGCAGCTGCGCTATCTCCGCGAGCCGGTCGTCGATCCCGGCATCTGACGCGACCTGGTGGACGGTCTTGGAGAACGCCTCGAGCGCATCGTAGGCGGGCCGGGCCGAACGGGACAGGTGCACGCGGTTCTGCTCGCTCATCCCGTCAGCCTAGCCGCGATGAGGACGAGGACAATGGGAGGGTGAGCGGCGACGACTTCGACGAATTCTCGTTCCTTCCCGACCAGGCGGCCGACGCCGGCATCCCCGATCCGCTGCCCCTTCCCGAGCGGCTGCGCCTCATCCTCCCGGACGGGCGCACGCTGTCGGCGCTGCGGTACCGCCCGGCATCCGACCCGGACGCCGCGCCGGTGGTGACGTTCCTGCACCGCGCGGGCCTGAACGCGCACACGTGGGACACCACGATCCTCGCGCTGGGCCTGCCGGCCCTCGCGATCGACCTGCCCGGCCACGGCGACTCCTCGTGGCGTGACGACCTCGCCTACGTGGGCTCGGCGTTGGCGCCGGATGTCGCGGCCGGCATGCGCGCGTGGACCGAGGGCCCGCAGCTGCTGGTGGGCCAGTCGCTGGGCGGCCTGACGGCCGCGGCGGTGGCCGCGTCCGAGCCGGACCTGGTCCGTGAGCTCGTGGTGATCGA
This sequence comes from Microbacterium sp. SYP-A9085, assembly GCF_009649635.1. Taxonomy (GTDB): domain Bacteria; phylum Actinomycetota; class Actinomycetes; order Actinomycetales; family Microbacteriaceae; genus Microbacterium. The sequence continues at coordinate 208,561 of NZ_WJII01000002.1, forward strand.
CATCACGCCGGGCATCGACCCGGACGGCGACGCCCGGCAGATAGCGCGGTTCTTCGCGGGCCCCACCGACTGGGCCGGCCGCGACGAGCTCGTCGAGCGGGCGCTCGCGTTCGGCCTCGGCGGCTCCCGGACGGCGGCGACCCGCGGCGTGTACCTCAACTCGCGGCTCCGCCCCGACGGACGCGTGGAGTGGAAGCACCACTTCGCGCACCTCGCGAACGCGGGCGCGGCGCTTCCCGCCGGCGACGCGGTCGCGAGGGTGCTCGCCGACAGCGGGTGGGCGGCGCTGTCGGCGGTGAGAGCGCCGATCATGCTGATCCGCGGCGAGCGCGGCTATGTCACCGCCGCCGACGCCGCCGAGTTCTCCCGCCGCCTGCCGGGGGCCCGGGTCGTCGCGGTGCCCGCCGGGCACAACGTGCAGGAGGAGATCCCGGTGCCGCTGGGACGGATGCTGCGCGGCTGAGCGCCCGACACAGGGCGGAACCCGCTGCGGCAGCCCTCTAGGCTTGTCGGCAGCCCGCGAAAGGAATCACATGCTTGCTCGCACCCTCGTGGCGGCCGCCGCGATCGTCGCCACCGCCGCGCTCGCCCTCACCGGCTGCACCGGCGGCTCAGCGGGGACGCCGAGCAGCACCGGCACCCCGGACCCGGAGGCGTCGGCAGCCATCCGGCTGGTGCTGGAGCCGAGCAACCTCGACATCCGGCAGACGGCGGGAGCCGCGCTCGACCAGATCCTGATGGACAACGTCTACCAGGGCCTGGTCTCCCGCACGCCCGATCAGAAGATAGTGCCGGCGCTGGCGAGCGAGTTCACGAAGTCCGCGGACGGGCTCACCTACACGTTCACGCTGCGCGAGGGCGTCACGTTCGCCGACGGGCAGAAGCTCACCCCCGACGACGTCGTGTGGTCGCTGACCCAGCACAAGACACAGGCGGGGTGGGCCGACGCCGACACGCTGTCCCGGGTGAAGTCCGTCACCGCCTCCGGCCAGACCATCACGATCACGATGTCCAAGCCCGACTCGACGCTGCTGTGGAACCTCACCGGTCGCGCCGGCGTCATCCTGAAGAAGGACGACAAGGTCGACTACAAGACCGCCGCGAACGGCACCGGCCCGTTCGTGCTGGGCAGCTGGAAGCAGGGCGACTCGATAACGTTCGAGCGCAACGACGCGTACTGGGGCACGAAGGCGAAGGTCAAGGAGGTCGTGTTCGACTACATCCCCGACAACCAGGCCGCCCTGAACGCGGCACTGGCCGGCGAAGTGGACGTGCTGACCGGGTTCGACGCCAACCTGAAGGACCAGGTCGAGGCCGGCGGCGACTTCCGGCTCGTGCTCGGCAAGTCCACCGACAAGGGCACCCTGGCGATGAACAGCCACAACACCTGGCTGAAGGACAAGCGCGTCCGGCAGGCGATCCGGCAGGCCATCGACCACGAGGCCGTCGTCAAGGCGCTCGGATCCGGGCAGCCGATGTACGGGCCGATCCCCCAGCTGGACCCCGGCTACGAGGACCTCTCCGCCGTCGCCCCGTACGATCCGGCCGCGGCCAAGCAGCTGCTGAAGGATGCGGGCGCCCACGACATCACGCTGACCCTCACCATCTACAACGGGTACGGCACCACGATCCCGCAGATCCTGGTCTCCGACCTGAACGCCGTGGGCATCACGCTGAAGGTGGACGCCGTCGAGTTCCCGACGTGGCTGAACGACGTGTACATCAACAAGAACTACGACCTCAGCTTCGTGCTGCACACCGAGGCGCGCGACTTCGAGAACTGGGCGAACCCCGACTACTACTTCACGTACGACAACCCGCAGGTCCAGCGGCTGTACCAGCAGTCGCTGGATGCCACCGACGACGCGCAGGCCGCTGGCTATCTGAAGCAGGCCGCCCGGATAGTGTCCGAGGACATGGCCGCCGACTGGGTGTACAACGGCGCGTCGGTGGTCGCGGTGGGCACTAACATCACCGGTATGCCGTCTGTGAACGTCAACGAGCGCCTGAACCTGGCCGAGATCGCCAAGAGCAAGGGGTGATCCGCTACACGCTGACGCGACTGGCCCTGCTCGTGGTCGGGCTTGCCGTCGCCAGCGTGCTGATCTTCCTCACGCTCCGGGTGCTGCCCGGGGACGTGGCCCAGCTGATCGCCGGCACGAACAGCACGCCCGAGCAGATTGCGGCCGTCCGCGACCAGCTGAATCTCGACGCGCCGCTGCCGGTGCAGTACGGCGCGTGGATCGGCGGCATCCTGCACGGCGACTTCGGCGTCTCCCTGATCACCGGGACCCCGGTGCTCGCCGAGCTCGCGCAGAAGGCGCAGGTCACCGTGCCCCTCGGCCTTTTCGCGATGACGATAGCGCTCGTGCTCGCGGTGCCGCTGGGCGTGCTCTCCGCGATCCTGCGCGGACGTCCCGGTGGGACCGCGCTGAACGTGGGCTCGCAGGCGGTCGCCGCGGTGCCGGTGGTGTGGGCGGGCATGATGCTCGTGGTCGTGTACGCGGTGTGGCTGGGCTGGCTGCCCGCGCAGGGCTTCCCGCGCGCGGGCTGGCAGCAGCCGGGCCCGGCGCTGCGGGCACTGCTGCTGCCGGCGCTGACGATCGGGGTCGTGGAGGGGGCGATGCTGCTGCGGTTCGTGCGCAGCGCCACGCTGCAGGCGATCGGCCAGGACTTCGTGCGTACCGCCGCCGCGAAGGGGCTCACCCGCACGCAGGCGCTGATCCGACACGGCCTGCCCACCATGGCCCTGTCGGTGATCACCGTGCTCGGCCTGCAGGTGGCGGGCATCATCGTGGGCGCCGTCGTGATCGAGCAGCTCTTCTCGCTGCCGGGGATCGGCCGGATGCTGGTGGCCGACGTCGGCAACCGCGACCTCGTCAAGGTGCAGGGCGAGCTGCTCGTGCTCACCGGGTTCGTGCTGCTGGTCGGCTTCGCCGTCGACCTGTTCCACCGGGCCATCGACCCGCGGCAGCGGGAGGCGGCATGAGGCCCGCCTGGCCGCGCCGCCTCTGGCGCCTGTCCACCGGCCGGTTCGGCGTCATCGTGTGCGCGGTGATCCTCGCCACCGCCGCGGCGGCCCTGCTGTGGACCCCGTTCGACCCGCAGCACGTCGACATATCGGCGCGCTGGGAGGGGCCGGGCTGGCCGCACGTGCTGGGCACGGACGGGTCCGGCCGCGACATCCTGAGCCTCGTGATGAGCGGGGCGCGCACGACGGTGTTCGTCGCGATCGGCTCGGCGGTGATAGCGATAATCATCGGGATGGCGCTGGCCGCGCTGGGTGCGCTGACCGCCCGCTGGGTGCGCGAGTCGGTGGCGGTGCTCGTGGACATCCTGATCGCGTTCCCGGTGCTGCTGATAGCGCTCATGATCGCCGGTGTGTGGGGCCGCTCGCTGTGGGTCGTGATCTGGGCGGTCGGCATCGGCTTCGGCGTCAACATCGCCCGGGTCACCCGGCCGGAGTTGCGCCGCGTGCTGCACAGCGACTTCGTCGTGGCGGGGCGGGCATCCGGTCTCACGCCCGCGCAGAACCTGTACCGGCACCTGCTGCCGAACGTCGCCCCCGTGTTCATCGTGCAGGTGTCGTGGGGGATGGCGGTGGCGGTCCTCGCCGAGGCCGGGCTGTCATACCTGGGCGTGGGCGCCCCGGTGACGCAGCCGAGCTGGGGGCTGCTGCTGGCAGAGCTGCAGCAGTTCCTCACCGTGCACCCGCTGTCGGTGCTGTGGCCGGGACTGGCGATCACGTTCACGGTGCTCGGGCTGAACCTGCTCGGCGACGCGCTGCGGGACGTCACCGATCCCACGCTCGCCCGCGCCGACGGGCGCGAGCGGGCACCGGAGGTGATTGCATGACCCTGGCGGTCCGGGACCTCACCGTCACCATCGGCGGCCGGCGCGTCGTCGACGGGGTGTCCTTCGACGTGGCCGACGGGCATCGGGTGGGCCTTATCGGCGAGTCCGGGTCGGGCAAGTCCCTCACCGCCCTCGCCGTGCTCGGGCTGCTCCCCGACGGGGCCCGGGCCACCGGCAGCATCCGCTGGGAGGACCGGGAGCTCATCGGCATGCCGGACCGCCGCCTGGCCGGGATCCGCGGCGACGAGATCGGCATCGTGTTCCAGGAGCCGCGCACCGCGCTGAACCCCATCCGCACGGTCGGGCGGCAGATCGCCGAGGCCGTCCGCATCCACGAGCCGGTCACCCGCCGCCAGGCGCGCGCCCGGGCGGTCGCGGAGGCCGCCCGCGTGCGCCTGCCGGACCCGGAGCGGATAGTGGACCGCTACCCGCACCAGCTCAGCGGCGGTCAGCGGCAGCGGGTCGCCATAGCGATGGCGCTCGCGTGCCGCCCGCGGCTGCTCATCGCCGACGAGCCGACGACGGCCCTGGATGTCACGATCCAGGCCGAGATCCTCGAGCTGCTGCAGTCGCTGGCCGACGACGACGGGATGTCGCTCGTGTTCATCACGCACGACCTCGCCGTGCTGTCGCAGATAGCCACCAGCGGGGTCGTGCTCGAGCACGGCCGGGTCGTGGAGTCCGGCTCCGTGCACACGCTGCTGACAGCGCCCGCCTCCCCGGTCACGCAGGGGCTGCTGCGCGACGCCACCGCGACGCTGTGGCGGCCGGAGGGCCGGGCATGAGCGCGCCGTTCCTCCTGAGCGCCCGCGGCCTCACCCGCCGGTATCCCGGGCCGCGGACTGCGCCGTGGGGCCGGCGCACGGTGACCACCGCGCTCGCGGACGCCGACATCGACGTGCGCGAGGGCACGGCGGTCGGGATCATCGGCGAATCGGGGTCGGGCAAATCCACGCTCGTGCGGCTGCTGCTGGCGCTGGATGTTCCCACCGCCGGCACCGTGCGCTTCGACGGCCGCCCGGTGGACCCGCGCGCCGGGGCGCGTGCTCTGCACTGGCTGCGCCGTCAGACCGGGATAGTGTTCCAGGACCCGTACGCGTCGCTGGACCCGCGGATGAGCGTCGGCCGCATCGTCGGCGAGCCGCTGTGGGCGCTGGACATCGACGGGGACGGCCGGCGCGGCAGCATGGGACGCCGGGAGCGGGTGCACGACGTTCTCGCCGACGTGGGGCTCACCCCGGACATGGCCGCGAGGTACCCGCACGAGTTCTCCGGCGGGCAGCGGCAGCGGATTGCGCTGGCCCGTGCGTTGGTGCACCGTCCGCGCCTGCTGATCGGCGACGAGCCGCTGTCGGCGCTGGATGTCACCGTGCGCGCGCAGATCTTGGACGTGCTGGCGCGGCTGCGTGCGCGTGACGCGCTCACGCTCGTGATGGTCTCGCACGACATCGGCGTCGTGCAGAGCCTGTGCGACGAGGTCGTCGTGATGAAGGACGGCCGCATCGTGGAGGAGGGGCCGACCGAGAAGGTGCTGCTGCAGCCGCAGGTCGCGTACACCCGCCGGCTGCTGGCCTCGATCCCCGCGATCGATCCGGACGTCTGAGCGCGGGGATAGCCTTCGGAAATGGAATACGGAATAGTTCCGCCGTACCTGCTCCACCGGGTGGCGGCCACCGACAAGCCCCACCTCGCCCACGCCGCCCGCGCCGCCCGGCACACGCTGCTCGCGCCGCGCGAGTACCGCCCGCACCGGGTCGGGCTCGAGCTCAGCGTGGACGGCGACACGCTCGTCGCCCGCACCGAGCCCTCCCCCGACCGCACGATCGCCGACGCGCACGGCACGCAGACGCTGCCCGGGAAGACGGTGCGCACGGAGGACGACCCGCCCGTCGCCGACACCGCCGTGAATCAGGCGTTCGACGGGCTCGGCGCCACCTTCGCCTTCTACTGGGAGGCATACCAGCGCGACTCGATCGACGGGCGCGGACTCCCGCTGGACGCCACCGTGCACTACGGCCAGGATTACGACAACGCGTTCTGGAACGGCGAGCGCATGGTGTTCGGCGACGGCGACGGGGACGTGTTCGTCGGGTTCACCGGGTCGCTGACCGTGATAGCGCACGAGCTCACACACGGCGTGACCGAGGATTCCGGGGGTCTTGCCTACCAGGGCCAGTCCGGGGCGCTGAACGAGTCGGTCTCCGACGTGTTCGCGGTGCTCACCGAGCAGTTCACGAAGGACCAGACCGTGCACGACGCGTCGTGGCTGATCGGCGAGGGGATCCTCGCCCCCGCCATCCACGGCGCCGCGCTGCGCTCGCTGAAGGCCCCCGGCACCGCGTACGACGACCCGGTTCTCGGAAAGGACCCGCAGCCGGCGACGATGGCGGGGTACGTGCAGACCACCGATGACAACGGCGGCGTGCACATCAACTCCGGCATCCCGAACCACGCCTTCTACCTCGCGGCGGTGGAGCTCGGGGGGCGGGCGTGGGAGCGGGCGGGCCTTGTCTGGTACCGCACGATCACCGCCGGCACGCTGCGGCAGGACGCGGACTTCGAGGCGTTCGCGAACGCCACGCTCGCCGCGGCCGCGGCGGAGTACGGTGAGGAGGCGAAGGAGGTCGCCGCCGTTCGCACCGCCTGGACGAGCGTCGGCGTGCTCGAGGATGGACAGTCCTGACCCCGAGGAGCCGGCCGTGGTGACGGTGACCGTCGTGCGCACCGGCGGGTTCGCGGGCATCCGCCGCCAGTGGACCGCCGAGCCCGCCGAGCCGGAGCGGCCGCGATGGATAGCGCTGATCCGGCAGTGCCCCTGGGACGAGGCGGGTGACGCGGCCGAGGCGCCCGAGCCGGACCGGTTCACGTGGCGGATCGAGGCGCAGCTGGGCGGCGACGATCGGCGCGCCGAACTGGCGGAGACCCGGCTCAACGGTCCGTGGCGCGACCTCGTCGCACAGGTGCAGGCGTTCGATCCCGGACGCTGATCCGGCTCACTCCGGCAGACGCCAGTCCACCGGCTGGGCGCCCTGCTGCACGAGCAGGTCGTTGGCCCGGGAGAACGGGCGGGAGCCGAAGAACCCGCGGTGCGCGGACAGCGGCGACGGGTGCGCGGACGCGATGATCGGAGTCTGCCTGAGCAGGGGCCGCAGGCTCGCGGCCTGACTGCCCCACAGGATGGCGACGAGCGGCCCGCCGCGGCCGGTGAGCGAGCGGATGGCGTGCTCGGTCACCTTCTCCCACCCCCAGTTGCGGTGGGATGCCGGGGCCCCCGGCGCCACCGTGAGCACCCGGTTCAGCAGCATGACGCCCTGCTCGCTCCACGCGGACAGGTCGCCGTGCGCGGCGGGCGGGATGCCGAGGTCGGCCTGCAGCTCCTGGTAGATGTTCGCGAGGCTGCGCGGCAGCGGACGCACATGACGGTCCACCGCGAACGACAGTCCGATCGGGTGGCCGGGGGTCGGGTACGGGTCCTGGCCGACGATGAGCACCTTGACGTCGGACCGCGGCCGCGCGAAAGCGCGCAGCACGCGGTCGCCGGCGGGCAGGTAGTGCTTTCCCGCGGCGACCTCCGCGCGCAGCCGCTCGCCGAGCGCGGCGATCTCACCGCCCACCGGCGCCAGCTGCTGCGCCCACTCCGCGTCGATGAGTCCCGCGTCGGACAGTTCGGTCAGTGTCATCGCCACGCGACCAGCGTAGGCGGCCTCAGGCGGCTGAGACCAGTTCCGCCGCGGCGCGCACGACGTCGTCGACGCCGATCCCGGCGGCATCCATCAGCTGCTGCGCGGTCCCGGATCCGGGCAGTCCCCGCACCGCCAGCTGGCGCACCCGCGACGCCGTCGAGGCATCGGCCAGCGCCTCGAGCACCGCCGCGCCGACACCGCCCTCGCGGTGGTGGTCCTCGACCACGACGAGGCGATGACCGGAGCCCTCCGCCGCCGCTGTCAGCCCGTCCCGGTCGACCGGCTTGATCGAGTACAGGTCGACGACGCGGGCGTGCACGCCCTGCTCCGCGAGCCGGTCCGCGGCGGCCAGACACGTGTGCACGGTGACGCCCGCGCCGACGAGCGCGACATCCTGGCCGTCCCGCAGCGTCTTGCTGCCGCCGATCGGGAACGTCTCGTCGGGCCCGTACAGCACCGGGTAGGCGCCGCGCGTCGTCCGCAGGTACGAGATGCCGTGCACGTCGAGCATCGCCACCGTCAGGGCCGCCGCGCTGGGGGCGTCGGCCGGGTACAGCACTGTCGAGCCGAGGATGGCCCGCAGCGCCGCGATGTCCTCCAGCGCCATCTGCGACGGACCGTCCTCGCCGATCTCGACGCCGGCGTGCGAGCCGCACAGGCGCAGATCCGCCCGGGAGATCGCCGCCATCCGGATGAAGTCGTACGCGCGGGACAGGAACGCGGCGAACGTCGCGGCGTACGGGACGAAGCCCTGCACCGACAGCGCCACCGCGGTGGAGATGAGCTGCTGCTCCGCGATCCCGCATTCGAAGAACCGGTCCGGCGCGACCTCCGCGAACGCCCCGGCATGCGTGGAGTTGCCGACGTCCCCGTCCACGACGGCCACCTGCTCGATCACGGCGAGCGCCTGCAGCGCATCACCGAACGCGCTGCGGGTGGCGACGTCGCTGCCCCGCTCGTACTGCGGCAGGGCGACCTGCGGCCGGGGAACGCCGCCGGCCGCGGCCCGGTCCGCGCGGGTGCGCGCCGGTCGGTGCGCGGCGGGATGCGGCTGCACGACCCCCGCGGTCACCCCGCCCAGGCGCGCGATGGCGCTCTCGGTCATCTCGGACGGCAGCGCCTTGCCGTGCCAGCCGTTGAGGTCCTCGACCTCCGGGACGCCCTTGCCCTTGATCGTGCGGGCGAGGATGGCGGTGGGCCGGTCGCTGGTGCGCGCCGCCGCCATCGCCGCGTCGATCGCCGGCAGGTCGTGCCCGTCGACGACGACGGCATCGACGTCGAACCCGCTCACCTTCCGGGCGTACGCGTCCATGTCCCATTCCAGCTCGGTGGAGCCGCTCTGCCCGAGGCGGTTCACGTCGACGATGGCCGTGACGTTCGCCAGCCGCTTGCCGCCGGCGGTCTCCAGCGCCTCCCAGATCGACCCCTCCGCGAACTCGCCGTCGCCGCACAGCACCCACACGTGGGTGTCGCGCTCTTCAAGCCGGCCGGCGACCCACGCCAGCGCGACCCCGATCGGCAGCCCCTGCCCGAGCGACCCCGTCGCGACATCCACCCACGGGAGCACCGGGGTGGGGTGCCCCTGCAGCCGCGACCCGAACCGCCGGTACGTGTGCACGAGCTCGTCGTCGTCGATCACGCCGGCGGCCTTGAACATCGCGTACAGCAGCGGCGACGCATGGCCCTTGGAGAAGATGAGGTGGTCGTTGTCGCGGTCGTTCGGGGCGTGCCAGTCGTACACGAGGTGCCGGGACAGCAGCACCGCCATCAGGTCGGCGGCCGACAGGCTCGACGTCGCATGGCCGGACTGGGCGGCATCCGTCGCCCGCAGCGAATCCACGCGCAGCTGCGCGGCGAGCCGCTGGATGTCGTCGAATCCCGTTCCGAACGTGGTGGAGGTGAGCGTCTGCGACATGTGGGCCACGCTACGACCGGCGCGGGTGCGGGCGAACCCCCTTGCGGGACGGGCGTGCAGCGCCTACTTTCCGCTTCCGGCGAGCGTGCGCACGACGACGCCCTGGTCGCCGCGCGTCACGCTCCACACGCTGCCGACACCGGCCGTGCGCAGCGGGCCGTCGCCGGCGATCAGCACGGTGTTCTCGTCGACGCCGACACCGGCGTCCACGAGCCCGGCCTCCACCACCGCGACCAGGCGCGACAGTGCGCCCCACTGCGCCAGGTGCACGTCGACAGACACGTCGACCAGGCCTATCCCGTCGCGGATGGCGACCTCGTCGAGGTCTTCGCCGACGTCCTCCGGGGCGACCTCGACGCCGCCCAGCCGCCATCCGCCGACGATGGCGTGCGTCGCGGCGATCGCCGCGCCCGCGGAGAACCCCAGGTACGGGACGCCGGCGGTTACGAGCGCGCGGATGCCGTCGAAGTGCGGGGCCAGCCGGTCCCGGTACACCGGCGTCAGCCCGCCCCCGACGACGACCCCGTCGACGTGGGCGAACACCGACGCGGGGATGTCGTCCTCGAGCCCGCCGGCGGCGACGACGGCGTCGATCGGGCCGGCGGCGGCGACCGCGGCGACCAGCTTCGCGGCGTGCGCGTCACCGTCGCCGTCCCGCACCGCGACGACGGCGACGCGGGGCACGCCCCGGCCGGACGCCGCGGCCCGCGCCGTCGCCTCGGCGACGAACCCGCGGTAGGCGACCCCGTCGGGCCGGTCCTGCCAGCCGCCGCCGACGAGATGGACGCTCACTCGCGCACCCGCAGCGGGCCACGGGCGAGCAGGTGCTGGGCGGACTGGGCGACGGGGCGCATCGTGATGAGGTCGAGGTTCACGTGCCCGGGCGCGTTCAGGGCGTACGCGATCACGTCCGCGACATCGGCCGCCACGAGCGGGGCCGGCACGTCGGCGTACACCCGGTCCGCGGCGGCGCGGTCGCCGCCGAGCCGGTTCAGCGAGAACTCCTCGGTGTGCACCATCCCGGGCGCCACCTCGACGACGCGGATCGGCTCGCCGTTCAGCTCGAGGCGCAGCGCGTGGGCGATCATCGCCTCACCCGCTTTCGCCGCGTTGTACCCGGCCCCGCCGGGGTACGCCCCCTGCGCGGCCGTGGACGTGACGAACAGCAGGTCGGCGTGCCCGTCGGCGGCGGCGGCGCGGCGCAGGAGCGGCAGCAGCGCGGCCACGAGCCGCTGGGTGGACAGCACGTTCGCGTCGAACATCCACTGCCAATCGGCGGGGTCGCCGTCCTCGACCCGGTCGGATCCGCGGGCGCCGCCGGCCACCTGCACGAGCGCGTGCACGCCGCCGGTCTCGCCCAGCCAGCCGGCGAGCGCGTCCACATCGGCCCGTTTCGTCAGGTCGGCGGCGAATGCGGTGGCCCCGGTGGCCTCCTCGACGGCGGCCAGGCGCTCGGCGCGGCGGGCCACCGCCACGACATCCCACCCGGATCCCCGCAGCGCCGCCACCGTCGCCTCGCCGATGCCGGTGCTGGCCCCTGTCACCACTGCTCGTCTGGTCATGCCCCCACGCTACCGACCCGCGGCGCCCGCACGTTACGTCACATTTCCCGGACGTTGTCCACCCGGTGCCGCATCCGTAGCCTCGGTCGTGTCGCACGCCACCGTGCTCGCCCGTGAGAACCCGAGGAGAACCCGATGTCCGCACCGCAGTCCTGGCGCTTCGAGACAGCCCAGATCCACGCCGGCGCCGCGCCGGACCCCGTCACCGGGGCCCGTGCCACGCCCATCTACCAGACCACGTCGTACGTGTTCCGGGACACCGAGCACGCCGCGAACCTCTTCTCGCTGGCCGAGGCCGGCAACATCTACACCCGCATCCAGAACCCGACACAGGATGTCGTCGAGCAGCGCCTGGCGGCACTGGAAGGCGGCACGGCGGCACTGCTGACGGCGTCCGGGATGTCGGCGGCGACGCTGTCGATCCTGAACATCGCGGCGGCCGGCGACCACGTCGTCGCGTCCTCGGCGATCTACGGCGGCACGTACAACCTGCTGCGGTACACGCTGGACAAGCTCGGCATCTCCACGACGTTCGTCTCCGACCAGGACGACCCGGAGGCGTGGCGGGCGGCGGTGCGGCCGAACACGAAGCTCTTCTTCGCCGAGACGATCGGCAACCCGAAGATCAACGTGCTCGACATCCGCACCGTGGCCGACGTCGCGCACGCCGCCGGCGTCCCGCTGATCGTGGACAACACGATCTCCACGCCGTACCTGACCCGGCCGTTCGAGCACGGCGCCGACATCGTCATCCACGCCGCGACCAAGTTCCTCGGCGGGCACGGCACCGTGATCGCCGGCGCCATCGTCGACGGCGGCACGTTCCCGTGGTCGCAGCACGCCGACAGGTTCCCGGGCCTGACCGAGCCGGACCCGTCGTACCACGGCGTGAGCTACACGGGCGTGCTCGGCGATGCGATCGCCTACATCATCAAGGCGCGCGTGCAGCTGCTGCGGGACATGGGACCTGCGATCTCGCCGAACAGCGCGTGGCAGCTGATCCAGGGCATCGAGACGCTGTCGCTGCGCATGGAGCGGCACGTGCAGAACACGCAGGAGATCGCCGAGTGGCTCGAGGCCCGCGACGACGTCGCCTCCGTCAGCTACGCGGGACTGCCGAACTCCCCGTGGTACGAGCTGGCCAACCGGTATGCCCCCAAGGGCGCCGGCGCGGTGCTGTCGTTCGAGTTGAAGGGCGGGGTGGATGCTGGCCGCGCTTTCGTCGACAATCTCACGCTGTTCAGCCACCTCGCCAACATCGGCGACGTCCGCTCGCTCGTGATCCACCCGGCCTCGACGACCCATTCGCAGCTGTCGCCGGAGGAGCAGCTCTCCAGCGGCGTCACGCCGGGCCTGGTGCGGCTGTCGGTGGGGCTGGAGAACGTCGAGGACCTCAAGGACGACCTCACCCAGGCGCTGGCGGCCGCCCACCGGGTGCGCGAGGCCGCACGGGTCTGACCCGTCGGCGGGGTGCTCCGCTGCGCGACCGCGCGCCGGAGCACCCCGCTTAGCCTGCGTCCCACCAGCGCAGCACGCGCAGCGCGCGCAGCGTCACCCACCGGCTCGGGAAGCCCTCCCGCTCACCGGCCATGCCGAACAGCGTCGGGCCTTCGTGCGTGTTCTCCAGCCGCCACAGCCCGTCCGCGCCGCGCTTGCCGCGGACCAGCTCCACGGCGTCCGCACACCGGGGATCGCGCCGTCCCGCGCGACGCAGGTGCTCGAGCCCGCGCAGCACGTCGTAGAACCAGCGCACCGGGTACGACGTCATGGCGAACCGCGGGTCGATCACCGCGCCGGTGCTGCGGCGCACGAGCAGCCGCCGCTCGAGCAGGTACTCCTCGCCGGCGTGCCGGGCGTCTCGCGCGGCATCCGTCCCGCCGGTGGCCTGCTCCCAGTCCCGCAGGCCCTCCAGGACGCAGATCGTGGAGTGGAACGAGGAGACCCGGGCCCCCTCCTCCGCCCAGCAGTTCCAGCCGCCGTCGGCGAGCCGCCCGCCCAGGATGGTGTCGACCACCGGGTCGACCGGCTCGCCGACGTACGCGCCGATCGACAGCAGCACGCCGTTGATGCACGGTTCGGTCTCGCCGGCGAAGTACCGCTCGCCGGCGTGGTCCCAGCGCACGTTCTCGCGCACCCGCCGGATGGCCTCGCGCATGCGCGGGTGGGCGGGGTCCACGCCGAAGTCCACGAGCTGCTGCAGGCTGAAGTGGGTGGCCGTCCACGCGTCGAAGAACGGGCGCGACTCGTCGGCCCACCCGGGCCGGTAGACGCCCCCGTCCCACAACCCGTCCTCCGCCTGCGCGTCCAGCAGCCGGGCTCCCCATCCGTCGATGGCCACCCGCGCCCGCTCCGCCGTGACCTCCTCAGGCGCCGCGTCGGTGAGGTCGGCCATCACCTGCCAGCGGATAGCGGGATCCCCGGCCATCAGGTACTCGACTGCGTCGTCCATGCGGGCGACGGTACACCGCCCCCAGGACACGCGATCGGCGTAACAGGCCGGAGCCCGGCGGGCGGACACGGGAGAATGGACGCATGGATTGGCAGCAGACGTCCGAGGACACCGTGCCCAGCGCACCGGTGACCGAGGCCGACGCCCGATCCCTCCTCGGCCGGCCGCCGGCCACCGGCGCGTGGCGCGACGGCGACCCCGTCGGCGACCGCCGGTTCGCGGGGCTCGGCTCGTTCCGCACCGAGGGCGGCCGGCAGCTCCCGTTCGTCCGGATCGCGTACGAGACGTGGGGCGAGCTGAACGCGGCCGCCGACAACGCGGTGCTGATCCTGCACGCCCTCACCGGCGACAGCCATGTCTGCGGGCCGGCCGGGCCGGGGCATCCCACCGCCGGCTGGTGGGAGGATGTGGTGGGCCCGGGCCGGCCGGTGGACACCGACCGCTGGTACGTCGTCGCGCCGAACATGCTCGGCGGATGCCAGGGGTCGACCGGGCCTGCGAGCATCGGGCCGACCGGCGCGGAGTGGGCCTCCCGCTTCCCGTACCTGACGATCCGCGACCAGGTCGCCGCGCAGCGGGCGCTCGCCGACGTCCTCGGTATCGGGGTGTGGGCGGCGGTGATCGGCGGGTCGATGGGCGGGATGCACGCCCTGGAGTGGGCCGTGTCGGCGCCGGACCGCGTCGCGCGGCTCGCGGTGCTGTCGGCCCCGCCGTTCAACACGGCCGACCAGATAGCGCTGAACTCCGTGCAGCTGGAGGCGATAGCCATCGACCCGCGGTTCGCGGGCGGCGAGTACTACGACGCCGGCGACGGGAACGGCCCGCACCGCGGGCTCGCCCTGGCCCGGCGGATGGCGCTGCTGAACTATCGCAGCCCCACGGAGCTGAACCAGCGGTTCCAGCGGTCCTGGCAGTCCGGGGTCTCGCCGCTGGGCGGCGACGGCCGGTTCGCCGTCGAGTCGTACCTCGACTTCCACGGCAACAAGTTCACGCGGCGCTTCGACGCCAACAGCTACATCCGGCTCGTCGAGGCGATGGACTCGCACGACGTGGGCCGGGCCCGCGGCGGGGTGGAGGACGCGCTGGCACGGGTGACCGCCACGACGCTCGTGCTGGGCATCGACACCGACCGGCTGTTCCCTGTGGAGGGACAGCACCGGATAGCCCGGGGCATCCCGCACACCCTGGACGGGAACGAGGCGGTCGTGCTGGCCAGCGACTTCGGGCACGACGGATTCCTCATCGAGACGGAGCGGGTCGGCGCGCACCTGCACCGGCTGCTGGGCTCCGACGCCGGCCCTTAGAGGGCTGTGCCGTCGGCGAGGTAGCGCCACGGCAGCGCGTCGGTGAGCAGACGGTGGCGGGGGCCGGGGGCGTCCAGCGGGGCGTCCGGGTCGTGCGCGGCATCCGGCTCCCACACGAACACGGGTCCGGCGTCGGCGGTGCGCACGACGGTGCTGAACATGCGCACGCCCGTCACGCGGACGGCGTCCACGAGAGCGGCGGCGTCGCGGTGCCCGGCGACGTCGTGGAGCGTTATCCACGTCGGCGGGTACAGCGTCAGCTCGCCGCGGGCGTGCCGCTCGAGCACGTCGCCGGGCCGCTCCCAGGCCACGTCGACGACCTCGTCGGGCGAGACGGTGAGCGCCGCGTCGAGGACGGATGCCGCGAAGAACCAGGTGCGGATGCGCTTGCGGATGCCGGTGGGCGGCGTCCAGCAGCTGAGCGTCTGCATCGCGGCGGCATCGACGGAAAGGCCCACCTCCTCGGAGGTCTCGCGGGCGGCGGCACGGCGGGCGTCGTCGACCTCGGGGGCGCCCGCGACGAGGTCGCCCGGCTCCACCCGCCCGCCGGGGAACACCCAGGCGCCGCCGAACGAGCCGTTCTCCGGCCGTCGCATCAGCAGCACCTCGGGCCCGTCGCGGCCGTCGCGCACGAGCACCGCGGTGCCGGCGACGGGAAGCGGCGCGTCCGCCTCGCCCGCCGGCGGCACGGTCCGCAGTTCGCGCAGGGCGCGGTCGATCTCGGTCATCTCAGGCCGGAGAGTCGTCCAGTGCCCGCTCGAGCCGGTCGATCTTCGCGTCCAGCTCGCCCGTGTAGCCGGGGCGGATGTCGGCTTTCAGCACGAGCGAGACGCGGGAGCCGAACGGCATCACCGCGTCGGTGGCGCGCTTGACGACATCCATCACCTCGTCCCACTCGCCCTCCACCTCGGTGAACATCGACGTGGTGCGGTGCGGAAGGCCGCTGTCCCGGACGACGCGGACGGCGGCGGCGACGGCGTCGTGCACCGACCCGTCGGCGGAGGGCGTGCCGCTGGGGGCGACGGAGAACGCTATCAGCATGCTCCGACGCTACCGCGCCGTGCTGGCCCCGGCATCCGCCGCGGCCGCGCGCGCGGGCAGCACGGCGCGGGTGCGCACGCGCGCCAGGCGCACCACGCTCCACGCGAACAGCGCCACCAGGAGCGCGTTGCGCAGCGTCAAAACGGCCGCCGGCAGCGCCTGCGCGGACAGCAGTCCGCCGTAGGCGAGCGGATACACGATCTGGGTGAGGGCGGCGATCGCCAGGGCGAGCGCGGCGGGTCCGCCCCAGCGACGCCGGGTGAGGACGAGGCCGGTCACCAGCGGCACGACGATCCAGGTGAGGTACTGCGGCGAGCCGACCTTGTTGAACACGATGAACGCCGTCACCAGGGCGAGCGCGAGCGGCGGGAACAGCGCGGCGAACGCGGCCCCGCGGCGCGCCTTCACGGCGCCGAGGACGGCGACGGATGCCACGGCCAGCAGCAGCAGCGGGGTCATCGCGGCGATCACGACGTCGACGTCCGGGCCGGTCACCTGGAACGTCAGCATGCGCGGGTCGTAGTAGATGAACGAGCCGGGGACGCCGGCCACCGCCCGCCACAGGTAGACCGTGCTCACCGGGGCCTCCAGCTGCAGGCCGCGGCCGGTCTGGTCGCCGACGAAGCCGAATGCGTACGCCGCGCCCCCGGCCGCCACGATCGCGGCGAGCGTGACCGCGGTGACGGCCACCGCGCCGCCGACGACCGCGACGCGGCGGCGCAGCGCCGTCACCGCCGCCACCAGCAGCGCGGCGGGCCACACCTTGATCCACGTCGCGACGGCCAGCAGGACCGAGCCGAGCCACGGGCGGCCGGCCAGCCACAGGCATCCCGCTATCGCCAGCGGCACCGCAATGGCGTCGATGCGGTACAGGCCCACGGGGCCCAGGAGCGCGATCGAGGCGAGCCAGAACCACGCGGCCGTCACCCGTCCGCGGGAGCGGGCGCGGCCGGTCAGCATCCCGAACGCGAGCGCGTCGCAGACGGTGACCAGCAGCGCCCACGCGAGGGTGTACCCGCCGACGATCCACGTGAACCCGTGGGCGAGGATCATCGGCACGAGCGCCAGCTGCGGGTACACCCACGGGGTGGTGACCCCGACGATGCCGGCGCCGGCGAGCGCCCGGTCCGACCACGGCTCGTAGACGAGGTACACGTCGCCCATCGGCTGGTTCGGCAGCACGAAGCCGAGCACCGCGACGACGGCGTGCACGAGCACGAATCCGACCCACAGCAGCGCCCGCCTCGACATCCGACCATCCTAGGCGGGCACCGCGGGCGCGCCCCGTGAGCCGGGTCAGGACGCGGACGCGCCGAGCAGCTGGGCGATGACGCGGGGCAGCGCGTCGGCGACGTCCAGCGCGGTGATCGGGCCGGACGCCGCGCCGCGGCCGGCGCCGGCCGCGCGGACCGCGGCCCGGCCGTGCAGCCACGCGGCCGTCGCGGCGAGCGGGCCGAGCGCCTCCGCGTCCAGCCCGGTGCCGGCCGCCTCCGCGTCGGCCTGCGCAGCCGCCACGAGCGCGCCGAGGATCCCCGCGAGCACGTCGCCGGTGCCGGCGGTGGCCAGCCACGGCGTGCCCGCGTCGACGGAGGCGGTCACGCCCGCCGGTGTCGCCACTGTCGTCACGGCGCCCTTCAGGAGCACGGTGCCGCCGAGGGCCGCCGCCGTCTCGCGCGCGGACGCCGCACGTTCCGCGTCGCCGTGCGGCTCCCCGGCGGGCAGGCCCAGCCGTTCGCGCAGCGCGGCATGCTCGCGCGCGTGCGGCGTCACCACGCGCGGCGCGCGCGCGCCCACCGCGAGATCGAGCGCGCCGGCGTCGACGACGACCGGGACCGTGCCGTCCAGCACACGGCGCAGCGCCGCCGTCTCGTCGCTTGTGCGGGCCGCGGCATCCATCCCGGAGCCGATCACCCACGCCTGCACACGCCCGTCGACGGTGACCGTCTCCGGGCGGCGCTGCAGCACCAGCGCCGCCGCGCGCGCGGGCCCGAGGTACCGGACCATGCCGATGCCGGTCCGCCACGCCGCCTGGACCCCGAGCACCGCGGCGCCGGGGTACGCGTCCGAGCCGGTGCGCAGGCCCACCACGCCTCGGGAATACTTGTCATCGGCGCGTGTTGGGACCCGCAGGTGCGCGGCGGCCCGGCCGGCGGTCCACCGCAGCGCGTCACCCCCATCGACCATGGCGACACCCTACTCGGCCCGGAGCACGACGAATGAGCATCCTCTTCTCCCCCTTGACGGTCCGCGGCACGACGTTCCGCAACCGGCTGTGGGTCTCGCCGATGTGCCAGTACAGCGCCGTGGACGGGATGCCCCAGGAGTGGCATCACGTGCACCTCGCGCAGTTCGCCACCGGCGGGGCGGGCCTGGTGATGGCGGAGGCCACCGCGGTCTCCCCCGAGGGCCGCATCTCCCCCGTCGACACCGGCCTGTACACGGACGCCCACCGCGACGCGTGGGCGCCGATCGTCGCGGCGATCCGCGCGCGCGGCGCCGTCGCCGGCATGCAGCTCGCGCACGCCGGCCGCAAGGCGTCGACATGGTCGCCGCTGCTGCCGCAGCGCGGCACCGTGCCCGCGGCCGAGGGCGGCTGGACCACGGTGGCGCCGTCCGCGGTCCCGTTCGAGGGGTACGCGGCGCCGGTGGCGCTGGATGCCGAGGGGATCGACCGCGTCGTCGCGGACTTCGCGGCCGCCGCCCGGCGGGCGCGGGATGCCGGCTTCGACGTGCTGGAGATCCACGCCGCGCACGGCTACCTGCTGCACGAGTTCCTCTCGCCGCTGTCGAACCTGCGCACCGACGCGTACGGCGGCGACCTCGCCGGGCGCGCCCGGCTGCTGCTGCGCGTGATCGACGCCGTGCGCGCGCAGGCGCCGGACGCGCCGCTGTTCGTGCGGCTGTCGGCGACGGACTGGGCCGAGGGCGGGTGGGACCTGGAGCAGACCACGACGGTGGCCGGATGGGCGGCTGCGCACGGTGCCGACCTCTTCGACGTCTCCAGCGGCGGGCTCGTCGCGCATCAGCGCATCGCGACCGGACCGGGCTACCAGGTCGGCTTCGCCAGGCACGTGCGCCGCGGCGCGGACGTGCCGGTCAGCGCGGTGGGGATGATCACGGACGCCGCGCAGGCCGAGGAGATCCTCGCCCGGGGCGACGCCGACGCCATCGTCGCCGCACGGGAGTGGCTGCGGGATCCGCATTTCGCGCTGCGGGCCAGCACGGAGCTGGGCGCCGACATCGACTACTGGCCGGCGCAGTACCTGCGCGCGCGGCCGCGGCGCTGAGGCGGCTCAGCGCCCGTTCGCGCGGTGGCCGCGGCGCGTGGCATCCTGCACCTCTCCGATCAGCTCCTCGATGACGTCCTCGAGGAACAGGACGCCCACCGTGCGGCCGCCGGCATCCCGTACCTGCGCGAGGTGACGGCCCGCGCGGCGCATCAGCGCCAGCGCGTCCTCGAGGTCCGTGGTGGCCAGCACCGGCACCATGTGGTGGATGCGGCGGGCCGGGATCGGGCGGTCCAGGTCCACGGGGGCGGCCGGGTCCTCCGTGGCGCGCAGCACGTCCTTCAGGTGCACGTATCCCACCGGGTCGCCGGTCTCGTCGACGATGACGTACCGGGAGAACCCGTGCTGGGCGACCGCGCGCTGGATCTCCGCGGGCGTGGTCGTGCGCGCCAGGGCCACCAGCTCGTGCAGCGGCACCGCGATGTCGGCGACCTTCTTGTCCGTGAACTCGACGACGGCGGCGACAGTGCCCGACGTGTCCTCGAGGACCCCCTCGATGCGCGACCGGTTCACTATCGTGGCGACCTCGTCGAGCGAGAACGTCGAGGCGGCCTCATCCTTCGGCTCGACGCCGAAGAGCCGCACTATGTGGTTGGCGAGCCAGTTCAGCGCCACGACGACGGGGTGGAACAGCTTCGAGATCCACACCAGCGGCGGGGCGAGGATGAGCACGGCGCGGTCCGGCAGCGAGAAGGCGAGGTTCTTCGGCACCATCTCGCCGAACACCACGTGCAGGTACGAGACCAGCAGCAGCGTGACCAGGAACGCGAGGACGTCCACCGCCGCCTCGCCGGCTCCGGTCAGGCCCAGCGGCGCCGCCAGCAGGTGGTGGATGGCGGGTTCGGACACGTTCAGGATCAGCAGCGAGCAGATGGTGATGCCCAGCTGCGTCGTGGCGAGCATGAGCGTGGCGTGCTCCATCGCGAAAAGGGCCGTCTTCGCGCGCCGGGAGCCCTTCTCCGCGAGCGGCTCGATCTGCGAGCGCCGCGCCGACACCACGGCGAACTCGGCACCGACGAAGAAGGCATTGAACGCCAGCAGCACGACGAGCCAGACGATCCCCGCCCAGTCGCTCATCGGTCACCGCCGTCCGCGGCCGGCGGCGGCACGGGCGTGAACGTCACCCGGTCGATGCGGCGCCCGTCCATCCGCGCCACCGCGAGCATCCCGTCCTCGATCCGGACGGTGTCGCCGACGTCGGGGATGCGCTCGAGCACGCTCATGATGTAGCCGCCGACGGTGTCGTACACGTCGCCCTCGGGGACCCGCACACCGGCGCGGTCGCGCAGCTCGTCGGGGCGCCAGTCGGCGGGAAACGTGACGGTCTCGCCGCCGCGGACGAGCTCCGCGCGGCGCCGGTCATGCTCGTCGAGCACTTCGCCGACGATCTCCTCGACGAGGTCCTCGAGCGTGACGATCCCGGCCGTGCCGCCGTACTCGTCGACGACGATCGCCAGCTGGTAGCCGCGGGAGCGCAGCTCGGTGAGCAGCCCGTCCAGATGCACGGCCTCGGGCACCCGCAGCGGCTCCGACGCGAGCGCCGCGGCGGGGACATCCGCGCGCCGGTCGCGGGGGACGCTGACGGCGGCCTTCAGGTGCACGATGCCGACGATGTCGTCCATCGACTCGTGCACGACGGGGAAGCGGCTGTGGCCGGTGCGGCGCGCCAACTGGATGACATCCTCCGCCGAATCGTCGGCGCCGACCGCGTGCACACCCGGCCGGGGCGTCATCACGTCGCCGGCCGTGAGCCGGGAGAACGTGAGGCTGCGGTCCAGCAGCGTCGCGGTGTCCTGCTCGAGCACGCCGGCGCTCGCGGAGCGGCGCACGAGGCTCGACAGCTCGGCTGCGGTGCGGGCGCCGGACAGCTCCTCCTTGGGCTCGATGCCGACGGCGCGCAGGACCCCGTTGGCGGAGCCGTTCAGCGCCGTGACGGCAGGGCGGAAGACGGCCGTGAAAGCGACCTGGAACGGCAGCACGAGCTTCGCCGTCTGCCGTGGCAGCGCGAGCGCGAAGTTCTTCGGGACGAGCTCGCCGAGGATCATCGACAGGAACGTCGCGACCGACACGCCGATCACGACGGCGATCGGCGTCGCCACCTGCGACGGCACGCCCCACGCCGAGAACACCGGGCGCAACAGGTTCGAGATCGCCGGCTCCATCGTGAAGCCGGTCAGGAGGGTGGTCAGCGTGATGCCGAGCTGGGCGCTGGACAGGTGCGTCGAGGTGCGTCGCAGCGCCGCGATACTGATGCGCAGCCGGGTCTCGCCGCGGTCCTGCCGCGCCTCGAGGTCCGCCCGGTCGAGGTTGACGAGGGCGAACTCGCTGGCGACGAACAGCCCGGTGCCCACGATGAGAATGAGCCCCACGCCCAGCATGACGTAGTCGATCACGCGTCACCCCCGAGGACGGGAGGCGGGCCGTGGGGCGGGCGTCTGCAACTCGGCGGGTCGTCCATCGTGCGATCCAGTGTACGGCAGGGCTCCCGCGCCAGTCCGAGCCGTCCCGCCCGCGCCCGCGCACCACGACCGCGCCAGTTCGCGGCATCCGCTGCGTCGATCGGTGGCGCGGATGCTGAAGACTGGCGCAGTCGCGTGACGCGGCGCCTGCCGAGCACGCGTCCTCCGCCCCGCACAAGACCGCGCCAGTTCGTGACGCCGAGCACGTGCGCCCTGCGCCCCTCACCACGACCGCGCCAATTCGCGACATCCACTGCGTCGATCGATGGCGCGGATGCCGGGCGCGCCCGCGCCCCACACCACGACCGCGCCAATTCGCGGCATCCGCTGCGTCGATCGATGGCGCGGATGCTGAAGACTGGCGCAGTCGCGTGACGCGGCGCGTCCTCCCCAGGCGGCGCGGGGCGACGTGTTCTCCACAGAACGTGCTCTCGAGCCCCACGACGGGGGACGACGCGGGCACCGTGGACGCATGCTTCCCGATCTCACGCTGGATGCCGTGATCGAACGACGCCGCGGCCGCGCCGATCCCGTTGACGACCGCAAGCTGCGCTCGGCGCTGCGCCGCGGGCAGTGGCATCGGGTGACCCCCGGCGCGTTCGTGCGCGGCGCCGACTGGCAGCGGCTCCCGCCCCTCGAGCGCCATCGGATCCTCGTCCTGGAGACGATGCGCCGGCTGCGGCATCCCGCGATCATCAGCCACTTCGCGGCCGCCGCGCTGTGGCGCATCGACGTCCTCGGCCGGTGGCCGGACACCGTCGACGTCAGCAGCCCGCCGGCGGGAGGCGGACGATCCAGCGGACTCATCCGGCGCCGCGTCCGCGCTATCGACGAGCTGGAGGTCGTCGCCATCGGCGACCACCTCGTGACCACGCCTGCCCAGACCGCGCTGGACCTCGCCCGGACCGAACCGTTCGTGAACGGCGTCGCCGTCGTCGACCAGGCGATCGGCACGGCGCGGACCCGTGGGCCGCTTACGACGCGGGACGACATCCTCCGGCTGCAGGAGCGTCAGGCCGCTGCACGCGGATCGGTCCGCGCCCGGCGCGTCCTCTCGTTCGCGAACCCGCTGGCAGCGAATGTCCGCGAGTCACAGAGCCGGGTCGTGATAGCGCAACTCGGCTTCCCGATGCCGCGACTTCAGGAGCGCCGGGTCCTGCCCAGCGGCCGGGTCGTGTTCGGCGACATCTACTTCCCGGCACCGGATGATCACTGGTGCGAGATCGACGGCCGCGGCAAGTACCTCAGCCCCGAGTTCGGCGCGCACCGCGACCCGGCCGCCATCGTCATCGACGAGAAGAACCGCGAGAACGAGATCCGCCGCCAGGTGCGCGGCTTCTCCCGCTGGGAGGCCACCGACGCGGATGATCCGCGGCGCATCTGGGACATCCTCACCGGCGACGGGCTGCGCTGCCCGCTCCCCCGGCCGTGACACGCGCCCGCGCCCACACCACGACCGCGCCAGTTTCCGGCATCCGCTGCGTCGATCGGTGGCGCGGATGCCGCGAACTGGCGCAGTCGCGTGAAGCCGCGCCGCGCTACCAGCTGGTCGGCAGCGCCTTGCCCTCTTCGTACCCCGCGGCGGACTGCAGGCCGACGTGGGCCCGCTCGTGGAACTCGGGCACGGTGCGGGCGCCCGCGTACGTGAACGACGAGCGCACGCCCGACGTGATCATGTCCAGCAGGTCCTCCAGGCCCGGGCGCAGCGGGTCGAGATAGATCCGCGACGACGAGATGCCCTCCGCGAACAGCTCCTTGCGGGCCCGCTCGTACACCTCCAGCCGCCCGAACCGCTCGCGCACGGCACGCGTCGACGCCATCCCCCACGATTCCTTGTACGCGCGCCCGTCCGCGTCGGCGAGCAGCTCGCCGGGAGCCTCCACGGTGCCGGCGAACCACGAGCCGATCATGACGGATGCCGCGCCCGCCGCGAGGGCCAGCGCGACGTCCCGCGGATAGCGCACGCCCCCGTCCGCCCACACGTGCGCGCCCATCATCCGCGCCGCCTGGGCGGTCTCCAGCACGGCCGAGAACTGCGGCCGGCCGACCGCGGTCATCATCCGCGTCGTGCACATCGCGCCGGGCCCCACTCCCACCTTCACGATCGACGCGCCCGCGCCGATGAGGTCGTGCACGCCCTCGGCGGTGACCACGTTGCCGGCGGCGATCGGGATGCCCACGTCGAGCTGCGCGACCGCCTCGAGGGCCCTCAGCATCCCCTCCTGGTGCCCGTGCGCGGTGTCCACGACCAGCACGTCCACGCCGGCCGCCATCAGCGCCCGCGCCTTCGCCTGGACGTCGCCGTTGATGCCGATGGCGGCGGCGACGATGAGGCGCCCGTCGGCGTCCACGGCGGGCCGGTACAGCGTGCCGCGCAGCGCGCTGCGCCGCGACAGCGTGCCAACCAGCGCGCCGTGGCTGAGCACGCACACCGTCTCCACCGCGGCATCCACGATCAGGTCGAACGCCTGCCGGGCATCCGTCACGTCCTCCGCGTCGATCGCCGTGGGCCGCGCATGGATGAGGTCGCCCAGCCGCGCGTCCGGCAGCGCGCTGCCCAGTCGCCCCGCGGGGACCACGCCGCGCACGTCGTCGATCGACATCCCCTCGACGGGCGCGTCGGCCACGACGATCCCGTACCCGTCCAGCGCCGGGAGGATCCTTGCCGCGTCGGCGACGGTGGCGTGCGAGGGCAGCACCAGCGGAGTGTCCCACGGCACCGGCTGCGCCTTGACCCAGCGGATCGCCGCGTCCAGTTCCTGCAGCGGCATGTCCTGCGGCAGAACGCCCAGTCCGCCCCGCCGCGCGAGGGTCGCCGCCAGCCGCGCGCCGGTGACCGAGTTCATGTTCGCGGACACCACCGGGATGGTCGCGGCGGTGCCGTCGCGCGGCGACAGATCCACGTCCAGCCGGCTCGTGACCGGCGAGCGCCGCGGCACCAGGAACACATCCGAGTACGTCAGATCCACCGCAGGCTGCTCGCCGTAGAACTCCATGTCGTCAAGGGTAGTGATTCCTTCCGGCACGGAAAATGATGCGGAATCGTGCCCGCCGCCCCGCGCGGCCCATACAGCACTCCCCCGGATGGCTGGACTAGGCTTGGCACACGTGCGCAAGGGCTAAGAGGGGCCTCGTACATCCCGGATCCAGCGAGGAAAGCAGGCGAGCGACGTGTCGAGCCAGATGACAGGCGTCGGGGCTTCGAGCGAAGGGGAGTTCGGGGCCAACGAATGGCTCGTGGACGAGCTCTACGAGCAGTTCAAGAAGGACCGCAACTCCGTCGACAAGTCGTGGTGGCCCATTCTGGAGGCCTACCACCCCGTCGACACCGCCGCCGGGACGCCCGGCGCCCCGGCGACCACCGCGCCGCCCGCTGCGGCCGCCGACGCCCACCCGGTGACAGCACCGGTCCCGGTGATCGGCGACAAGCCGGTCGCGCGCACCACCGCCAAGCCCGCGGCCCCGCAGCCGGTGCCGGCGCAGGCGCCGAAGGTGAAGCCGACGAACGGCGAGGCCGAGCCGGAGACCGACGAGGATGTCGTGACCCCGCTGCGGGGGATGACCAAGACGCTGGCCGCCAACATGGACCAGTCCTTGACTGTGCCCACCGCCACCAGTGTCCGCACTATCCCCGCGAAGCTCATGATCGACAACCGGATCGTGATCAACAACCACATGGCGCGTACCCGCGGCGGCAAGGTGAGCTTCACGCACCTGATCGGCTGGGCGCTCGTGCAGACGCTCAAGGAGTTCCCGAGCCAGAACGTGTCCTATGCCGAGGTCGACGGCAAGCCGTCGGTGGTCGCGCCCGCGCACGTCAACCTCGGCATCGCCATCGACCTGCCCAAGCCCGACGGCACGCGCGCTCTCCTGGTGCCGTCCATCAAGCGTGCCGACACGCTCACGTTCAGCGAGTTCCTCGTCTCCTACGAGGACCTCGTCAAGCGGGCCCGGGCGAACAAGCTCACCGCGACCGACTTCGCCGGCACCACGATCTCGCTGACGAACCCCGGCGGCATCGGCACCGTGCACTCGGTGCCCCGCCTGATGAAGGGCCAGGGGTGCATCATCGGCGCGGGCGCCCTGGAGTACCCGGCCGAGTTCCAGGGCTCGAGCGAGAAGACGCTCGCGGAGCTCGGCATCGGCAAGACGATCACGCTGACCAGCACGTACGACCACCGCGTCATCCAGGGCGCGGGCTCCGGCGAGTTCCTGAAGAAGGTGCACGAGCAGCTGGCCGGCGAGCGCGGCTTCTACGACTCGATCTTCGCGGCGCTGCGCATCCCGTACGCGCCGATCCGCTGGGCGCAGGACATCAAGGTGGACCTTGCCGAGCGCGTCGACAAGGCCGCCCGCGTGCAGGAGCTGATCAACTCGTTCCGCGTCCGCGGGCACCTGATGGCCGACACCGACCCGCTGCAGTACGTGCAGCGCACGCACCCGGACCTGGAGATCGAGACCCACGGGCTCACGTTCTGGGACTTGGACCGCGAGTTCGTCACCGGCGGATTCGGCGGGAAGCGGCAGATGAAGCTGCGTGACATCCTCGGCGTGCTGCGCGACTCGTACTGCCGCACGATCGGCATCGAGTACATGCACATCCAGGACCCGGTCCAGCGCAAATGGTTCCAGGACAACATGGAGGTCAAGTACCAGAAGCCCGGCCACAACGAGCAGCTGCGGATCCTCGGCAAGCTCAATCAGGCCGAGGCGTTCGAGACGTTCCTGCAGACGAAGTACGTCGGCCAGAAGCGGTTCAGCCTCGAAGGCGGCGAGTCGCTGATCCCGATGCTGGATCAGATCCTGCAGGGAGCGGCCACCACCGGGATGGACGGCGCGGCGATCGGGATGGCGCACCGCGGCCGCCTGAACGTGCTCAGCAACATCGCCGGCAAGACCTACGGCCAGGTGTTCCGCGAGTTCGAGGGCTCGGTCGCCGTCGGCAACAAGAGCGGCTCGGGCGACGTGAAGTACCACCTCGGCATGGACGGCATGTTCGTCGCCGACGGCGGCGAGCAGCTGCCGATCCACCTGGCGGCCAACCCATCGCACCTGGAGACCGTGGACGGGGTCCTCGAGGGCATCGTGCGCGCCAAGCAGGACCGCAAGCCGATCGGCTCGTTCACCTACCTGCCGATCCTCGTGCACGGGGATGCGGCGTTCGCGGGGCAGGGCGTGGTCGTGGAGACGCTGCAGATGTCGCAGCTGCGCGGCTACCGCACCGGCGGCACCATCCACATCGTCGTGAACAACCAGGTCGGCTTCACGACGCTGCCCAACGACGGCTTCACGTCGGTGTATGCGACGGACGTCGCCAAGACCGTGCAGGCGCCGATCCTGCACGTGAACGGCGACGACCCGGAGGCCGTGGTGCACGTCGCGGAGGTGGCGTTCCGCTACCGCCAGGAGTTCCACCGCGACATCGTCATCGACCTGGTCTGCTACCGCCGCCGCGGTCACAACGAGGGCGACGACCCGTCGATGACGCAGCCGCTGATGACGAACCTCATCGAGGCCAAGCGCTCCGTGCGGCGCCTGTACACCGAGTCCCTGGTGGGACGCGGCGACATCACCCAGGACGAGTACGAGACGGCGAAGAAGGACTTCCAGGACCGCCTGGAGATTGCTTTCGCGGAGACGCACGCGGCCGAGACCGGCACGTCGCCGGTGATCGCGACGCCGTCCGGCCAGATGGCGTACGTCGGCGAGCCGGACACCACCGGCGTCTCGCGGGAGATCATCGAATCGATCGGCGACGCTTTCGTGAACAAGCCCGAGGGCTTCACGGTGCACCCCAAGCTCGACAAGCTGCTGCACAAGCGGCAGGAGATGAGCCGCTCGGGCGACATCGACTGGGGCTTCGGCGAGCTGCTCGCGTTCGGCTCACTGCTGCTGGAGGGCACCGCGGTGCGGCTGGCCGGGCAGGACTCCCAGCGCGGCACGTTCGTGCAGCGCCACTCCGTGCTGCACGACCGCGAGAACGGCCAGGAGTGGATCCCGCTGACGAACCTGTCCGCGAACCAGGGCCGCTTCTGGGTGTACAACTCGCTGCTGAGCGAATACGCGGCGATGGCGTACGAGTACGGCTACTCCGTGGAGCGCCCGGACGCGCTCGTGCTGTGGGAGGCGCAATTCGGCGACTTCGCGAACGGCGCGCAGTCCGTGATCGACGAGTTCATCTCGTCGGCCGAGCAGAAGTGGGGCCAGCAGTCCAGCGTCGTCCTGCTGCTGCCGCACGGCTACGAGGGACAGGGCCCGGACCACTCGTCCGCGCGGATCGAGCGGTACCTGCAGCTGTGCGCTCAGGACAACATGACCGTTGCGCGCCCGTCGACCCCCGCGTCGTACTTCCACCTGCTGCGCCGGCACGCGTACGCGCGCCCGCGCCGACCGCTGATCGTGTTCAGCCCGAAGGCGATGCTGCGGCTGCGCGGCGCGGCCAGCCCGGTCGAGGACTTCCTGTCTGGCCGGTTCGAGCCGGTGATCGACGACGGCCGCGGCGGCGACGCGTCGGCCGTCACGCGGGTGCTCCTGCACGCCGGCAAGATCCACTGGGACCTGAGCGCCGAGTTGGACAAGAACCCGAAGCCCCAGATAGCACTGGTGCGGCTGGAGCAGTACTACCCGGCGCCGATCGACGAGCTGAACGCGGTGCTGGGCCGGTACCCGAACGCCGAGCTGGTGTGGGTGCAGGAGGAGCCGGAGAACCAGGGCGCGTGGCCGTTCATCGCGCTCGAGGTGGCCGAGCGGCTGGGCCGTCCGGTGCGCTGCATCTCCCGCTCCGCGTCGGCGTCGCCGTCGACGGGGTCACCGAAGGTGCACGCCGCCGAGGCCGCCGCGATCCTCGAGCAGGCCACCACGCTCTGACGCCGGCGGGGCGTCAGACGGGATGCCGCGTCCGCGGAGGCGCCGCCATACC
Organism: Microbacterium sp. SYP-A9085; assembly: GCF_009649635.1. Lineage (GTDB taxonomy): Bacteria > Actinomycetota > Actinomycetes > Actinomycetales > Microbacteriaceae > Microbacterium. The sequence goes on from NZ_WJII01000002.1 coordinate 237,035, forward strand.
GTGACCGCGACGGCCGCGGCCGCCAGCAGCACCGCCGGCGCGAGGTGGCTCACGTTCAGCACCAGCAGCGCCAGCGAGAGCACGGCGGCCGCCAGCGCCATCCACCACCCGGGAGTGCGGCGCGGCAGGATCCGCAGGGCGGCGATCATGCCGGCGGCGTAGATCGAGACCATGTTGCCGGTGTGGATCAGGATGAACGTCTCCAGGTCGCCCCCGGTGAGCACGGCCGCCGCGAAGTAGGTCAGGGCCACGCCGAACGTGAGCAGGAGCGCCCGTCGGGGCACGCCCCCGGCCTCGGCGCCGGGTGCGAAGATGCGCGGCAGGTCGCCGGCGACGGCGAGGGACGCGCCGAGCTTGCCGAACGCCGCGAGGTACGCGTTGAGCACCCCGAGGACGATGATGCCGGCCGCGGCGCCGATCACGACCGGACCGGTCCCCGGGGACACCGCGGTCGCCAGCGTCACCAGAGGGATGTCGCCCGGCGCGGAACCCAGTACGCCGACGGTCACGACCTGCAGCAGCAGGTAGGCGCCGCCGGTGACGGCCAGGGCTATCGCCGTGGCGATCGGGATGGCTCGACGCGGGTTCCGGAACTCACCGGACAGGTGCGTGCCGACCTCCCACCCGGCGAATGCCCACACGAAAAGGCTGATGGCGGTGCCCACGCCCGCCCAGCCGTGCGGCAGGAACGGGGTGAACCGGGCCGGCTGCACGGCGGGGAATGCGGCAGCGACGACGAACACGACGACGGCGGTCAGCGCTCCGGTGAGGACGAACTGCACCCATCCCGCGGTGCGGACCCCGAGCATGTTGACGGCGAACGGCGGCAGCAGGATCGCCAGGCCCACCAGCGGCGCGGCGGCGGAATCGATCCCCGCGATGGCGGTCACGTATCCGCCTCCGAGCAGCGCCAGCACCGGGAACCCCGCGGCGACGCCGAAGCAGAACCAGTAGCCGGTGGCGCGGGCCGCGGTCGGCCCCATGGCCCGCCGCACATATCCGGCGACGCCGCTGGGGTCCGGGTAGCGCGCCGACAGCGCCGCGAACGTCCCCGCCAGCGGCACCGCCAGCAGGATCACCGCGGCCACCGCGAGGATCGAGGCGGGCCCGGCCGCCTGCGCGGTGAGTCCCGGCAGCACGAGCAGGCCGCTGCCGAGGATCGCGGCGATGTACAGCGCCGTCCCCTGCAGGACGCCGATGCCGCCGGGGCGCGTGCGCGTGTGGGTCACGCCCTCCAGTATCCGATGGGCCGGGGACATTCCGTGACCGGTCAGGCCGGTGCGACGCCGGCGCGCGCGAAAGCGGATGCCACGGCCGCGGAGGACGCGTCGCGGTCGGCGGCGACAAGGCCCAGCCGGGTGCGCCGGTCGAGCACGTCGTCCGTGGTGAGCGCGCCCTCCACGCGCACCGCCCACTCCAGCTCCTGCGCGCTCACGCCGCGCGCGGCGGCCGGCCCGTCGCCCAGCGCGGCGACGAACCGGGCCTCCGCCCCGTAGCGGCGCACGAGCCTGGGCGGCGCACCCGCGGCCGCCTCGGCCGCCCGCCCGCGCGGCCATGCGCCGACAAGGGGCAGCGTCCGCGTCACGCACTCCCCGGCGCGCAGCCCGGCGTGCCGCACCGCGGCATCCACCCCGTCCTGCGCCATCCGCCGGTACGTCGTCAGCTTGCCGCCGACGACCGAGATGACCCCGTTGGACGCCGTGTGCACGGCGTGCCGCCGGGACAGGTCGCTCGGCCGGTCGGCGTGCCCCTCCAGCAGCGGCCGCAGCCCGGAGAAAGTGCCGATCACGTCGGCACGGGTCAGCGGCACCGCCAGCACCGCGCCGAACACGTCCAGCAACTCGTCGATCTCCCGCTCGTCGGCGTGCGCGAGCTCGGGCGGCTCCCCCGGCGCGTCGACGTCGGTCAGCCCGATGTAGGCACGGCCGTGCGGCGCGGGAACCGAGAACACGAACTGGCCGGACGCGCCCGGCACCGGCGCGGTCAGCGACACCTGCGAGAACCCCAGCCGCGCGGCATCCACCACGAGGTGCGTGCCGCGGCTCGGGCGCACGCGCACCCCCGGGTCGAGGCGCCCCGCCCACACTCCGGTGGCGTTCACCACGGCGCGGGCCCGCACCGACAGCTCGGCGCCGGTGAGCGTGTCGCGCAGCCGGGCGCCGTCGCCGGTCGCGGCCACCGCCTCGACCCGCGTGAGCACCCGGGCCCCGTATCCGGCGGCGGTGCGCGCCACGGCCACCGTGAGCCGCGCGTCGTCGAACAGCTGCCCGTCCCAGCCGCGCACCCCGCCGCGCAGGCCCTCCCGGCGGACCGCGGGCGCGAGCCGGACCACGTCGGCCGCCGACACACGACCGGGATCCGGCAGCACCCGGCGCGGCGTGCCGGCGAGCACCCGCAGCACGTCACCGAGCGCATACCCGACGCCGATGTACGCGCCGCGCCCGGGGCCGTCCCCCGCGAACAGCGGAACGACCTGGGCCAGCGGCCGGGTCAGGTGCGGCGCTATCCGGGTCATCAGCAGGTGGCGTTCCACGGCGCTCTCGTGCGCTATCGCCACCTGCCCGCTCGCGAGGTACCGCAGGCCCCCGTGCACGAGCTTCGAGGAGAACCGGCTCGTGCCGAACGCGAGATCGCGCGCCTCCACGAGCACCGTCGCCAGGCCCCGGGATGCCGCGTCCAGCGCTATGCCGGCCCCGGTGATGCCGCCGCCGACCACCAGCACGTCGACCGGGCCGCCGTCGGCGAGCGCGTCCAGCTCCCGGGCCCGGCGGGCGGCGTTCAGCGCCGTCGGATGCGGGGTGCGGCCGACGATCCTCACGCCGCGGCCCGCAGACATCCCGTCAGCGCGACGGCGAGCTCATCCCGCCACGCGGCGGGGTCCAGCCAGTCGGCGACGATCGGCGCCGACAGCACCGCGGACTGCCCGATCAGCAGCACCGTCGCGGCGATCTGCGCGGGCGGTCCCGGCCGGATCCAGCCCGCCTGCTGCCCGTGCGCCACCTGCGCCGCAACGTGCGCGTGGATGCCGCGCTGGCTCGTGCCCGCCCGCTCCAGCACGTACCGGGCCAGCAGCTCGGGGTCGCTGCTGCGCAGGGTCTGCAGCAGCGGCATGGCGCGGATCCGGTCGGCGGTCTCGACGAATGTGGCCACGAGCTCCGCGAGGGCGCCGGCGGGCGCCGGCGGCGGCATCACGGCCGCGAGCTCGCGGGTCACGAGCGCCCCCAGCAGCGCCTGCACGTCCGGCCAGTACCGGTACAGCGTCTGCCGGGACACCCCCGCGCGGCGGGCTATGTCGGATGCGGTGGTCCGGCGGATGCCGTGCGCGCGCACTTCGTCGGCCGCGGCATCCAGGATCCCCGCGGGAGTGTCCGTCGTCGCATCCACCATGTGACAAATATACGTACTGTGTCATACTGTCGCCATGCCTTCGGATGCGGCGACGACGCCGGTGCCGGTCGTGCCGCCGCCCGCCCCGCGGCCGCCGTGGGACGGCTGGGCCGAGGACCCGCCGGCGCTGCCCGCTGGCGCACGCACCATTGCCCGGGCCCTGTTGCGCGGGGTGTCGCATCCGGTGCCGCGGACCGCCCCGGGCCCGCTGCCCGCGTCGCGCCTGAGCGCCGACGACCTCGCGGCGCTGACCGCGGCGGCCCCGACCACGACCGACGACGAGGCGCGCCGCGCGCACCTGGGCGGCAAGAGCACCGTCGACCTGCTGCGCCGCCGGCTGCACGCCGATGCGGCGGCGCCGGATGCCGTCGTGCGCCCGTCCGGCCACGCGCAGGTCGCGGCAGTGCTGCGCGTGTGCGACGAGCGACGGATCGCGGTGGTGCCGTTCGGCGGCGGCACGAGCGTGGTCGGCGGCGTCGATCCCGGCGACGAGGTCCGCCCCGTGATCACCCTCGACCTGTCGCGCACGGCCGCGCTGCTGGCCCTGGACGGGACGTCGCTGCTGGCGACGTTCGGCGCCGGCACCACCGGCCCGCAGGCCGAGGAGCTGCTCGGCGCGCGCGGGTACACCCTCGGCCATTTCCCGCAGAGCTTCGCGTATGCGACGCTCGGCGGGTTCGCCGCGACCCGCTCGGCGGGGCAGGCGTCGCGCGGCTACGGCCGGTTCGACGACCTCGTCCACCGGCTGCGGGCGGCCACCCCGGTCGGCGACCTCGACCTCGGCCGGGCGCCGGGAAGCGCCGCCGGCCCCGACCTGCGCCGGCTGCTCCTGGGCTCGGAGGGCGCGCTCGGCGTGATCACCGAGGTCACCGTCACGATCCGCCGCCGGGCCGCGGCCACCGCATACGGCGCGTGGACGTTCGCGGACTTCGCCGCGGGGTCGGATGCACTGCGGGTCCTCACCCAGCACGGCGTCCGCCCCACGGTGATCCGGCTCTCCGACGCCGCCGAGACCCGCGTGAACGCGGCGCTGGGCGGGCACGTCACACGGATGCGCGGGTGCCTGGCGGTCGCGACGTTCGAGGGCGAGACCGCCGCGGACGCCGCATCCGTCCTCGCCCGCACCGACGCCGTCCTGCGCGCGCACGGCGCGCAGCCGCGCGGCGAGGACCCGGCGCGGTCGTGGGAGCGCGGCCGCTACGCGTCCCCCGCGCTGCGCGACACGCTGCTGGGCATCGGCGTGCTGGCCGACACGCTGGAGACCGCGACGACGTGGACCCACCTCGCGGCGCTGAAGACCGCCGTGACAGCAGCGCTGCAGGGCGCCCTGGCACGACCGGTCGTGATGTGCCACATCTCGCACGTCTACCCGGCCGGCGCGTCCCTGTACTTCACCGTGGTCGCGGCGCTGTCGGCGGATCCGATCGGCCAGTGGACGACGGCGAAACAGGCCGCGTCGCGTGCCATCGTCGCGGCGGGCGGCACCATCACCCACCACCACGCGGTCGGCCGCGACCACCGCGCCCACCTCGTCGACGAGATAGGGACGGTGGGCGTGCAGGTGCTGCGGGCGGTCAAGGACGCCCTCGACCCGCACGGCATCATGAACCCGGGCGTGCTCCTGGACGAGGCCCGATGAACGTCGCGCTGCTGCTGAATCCCGCAGCCCGCGCGGGTACCGCGGCGCGCACCGTCGGCCGCGCCGTCGAACGGCTGCGCGCGCACGGCGTCACGGTGTCGGTGGTCTCCGGCGGCTCGGCGGCCGAGTCCACGACGCTGCTGCGGGTCGCGCTGGACGCGGGCGTGGACGCCGTGCTCGTCGCCGGCGGCGACGGGACCGTCGCGCTCGCCCAGCAGGAGCTGTGCGGCAGCGGCATCCCGCTGGGGATCATCCCGCTGGGCACCGGCAACGACTTCGCCACCGCGGTGGGGCTGCGCGAGGGGGACGTGGATGCCGCCGCCGACGCCGTGATCGCCGGGCGCTCGCGCACCGTGGACCTCGGCCGGATCACCCGGGCCGACGGCTCGACGACGCTGTTCGGCACGGTCCTGGCGACCGGGTTCGACGCCCGCGTGAGCGACCGCGCGAACCGGATGCGCCGTCCGCGCGGACCGTCCCGCTACACGGTGGCGCTGCTGATCGAGTTCCTCACGCTGCATGCTGTCCCCTTCGCGCTGGAGCTCGAGCTCGCCGACGGCACGTCGAGGCGGGTGGAGCGCGATCTGGTGCTCGCCGCCGTCGGCAACGGCCCGAGCTACGGTGGGGGCATCCCGATCTGCCCGGATGCGGACATCGCCGACGGCCTGCTCGACGTGACGCTCGTGCACGCCGCCGGCCGGCTGCGCCTGCTGCGCCTGCTGCCGGCGGTGTACCAGGGCGCGCACACCGGGCACCCGCAGGTGTCGATGCACCGGGTGCGCGGCATCCGCCTGGACGCCCCGGATGCCACCGCGTACGCCGACGGCGACCCGGCGGGCGCCCTGCCGGTACGGGTGGATGTCGTGCCCGGCGCGCTGCGGGTGTTCACCGGCGCGTGAGCCGACGAACGGTCAGTGCGTGGCCTGCACCTCGCGCAGGCGCACCATCACGAGCTCGCGCAGCTCCTCCGGAGCCGCCTCCTTGCACGAGCGCGCCAGCACCTCGGTGAGGGTCTTCGACACCAGCGCCTCGTCCCGGCATCCCGGGCAGTTCTCCAGATGCTGCCGGATGTCGGCCTCCGCGGTCCTGCACACCTCGTTGCGCAGGTACTCCTCGAGGTCCTTCCTGGCTTTCTCGCAGCCGCAGTCCGTCATTTCGTGCTCCCTGATGCGGTGATCCCGCGCTCCTGTGCGTACTCGGCGAGCAGCTCACGAAGCATGCGCCTGCCACGGTGCAGACGGCTCATGACCGTGCCGATGGGGGTCTTCATGATGTCGGCGATCTCCTGGTAGGCGAAGCCCTCGACGTCGGCCAGGTACACCGCCAGCCGGAAATCCTCGGGGATCGACTGCAGCGCATCCTTGACGACGCTGGCCGGCATGTGGTCGATGGCCTCCGCCTCGGCCGATCGCGCCGTCGTGGACGTCGTGGACGTCGCGCCGCCCAGCTGCCAGTCCTCCAGCTCGTCGATCGGGCTCTGGTAGGGCTCGCGCTGCTTCTTGCGGTACGTGTTGATGTAGGTGTTCGTGAGGATCCGGTACAGCCATGCCTTCAGGTTCGTGCCCTGCCGGAACGTGTGCCACGACGCGAAAGCCTTCACGAACGTCTCCTGCACGAGGTCGGCCGCGTCGGCCGGGTTGCGGGTCATCCGCATCGCGGCGGCATACAGCTGATCCATGTACGGGAGCGCCTGCTCCTCGAACTGCGCACGGGCGTCGGGTGCTTGAGAGTCGTCCATCGACGGCAAGTCTACGTTCGCGCCCCTGTCGTCAGCAGGGGGATTGCGCAGGTGCTCGCGTGACGCATCGACACGATCCAGGGTGGCGATCATCCAGGTCCTCTCGAGGGTTCGTTAGGGTAGAACCCGATGACCGACCACCGGTATTCCCCCGATCCGCAGGGATCCACACCGAACGCGTCGGCTGCCTGGTCCGCCCCGCTGGCCTCCGGGCCGCTGAACGCGACGGTGAGCGTGCCCGGATCGAAGTCCCTCACGAACCGGGAGCTTGTGCTCGCGTCGCTGGCGGACGGGCCGAGCCGGCTGCGCTCGCCGCTGCACTCCGACGACTCCGCGCGGATGATCGAGGCGCTGGCCTCGCTGGGCGTCCAGATCGCGGCCGAGCCCGGCGACGGGGAGTTCGGCGACGACCTCGTGGTCACCCCCATCGCGCCGTTCCGCGCCGTCCCGGAGATCGACTGTGGGCAGGCCGGTACCGTGATGCGGTTCGTGGCGCCGCTGGCGGGGCTGGTGGACGGGGATGTCACGCTCACCGCGCATCCCAGCGCCCTGCACCGGCCGATGGCCGCGATGATCCGCGCGCTGCGCGAGGTCGGCGTCGACATCGACGACGGCGGCCGCTGGGCGCTCCCGTTCACTGTCCGCGGACGCGGGCAGGTGCGCGGCGGCGAGGTCACCATCGACGCGAGCGCGTCCAGCCAGTTCGTGTCCGGGCTGCTGCTGGCGGCCACGCGCTTCGACGTGGGACTGCACCTCATCCACGACGGCCCGCGGCTGCCGAGCATGCCGCACATCGACATGACGATCGAGGCGCTGGCCCGACGCGGCGTCGCCGTGGAGCGGCCGAGCGCGACCGAGTGGGTCGTCCCGGCCGGCGCCATCCGCGGCAAGGACGTGCACGTGGAGCCGGACCTGTCCAATGCGGCGCCGTTCCTCGCGGCGGCGATGGTGGCGGGCGGCCGTGTCTCGGTCACCGGCTGGCCCGCCCGGTCCACGCAGCCCGGTGCGCTGCTGGCCGACATCCTGCCGCTGATGGGCGCCCGCGCACACCGCCGCGGGGGGGCCCTGCACCTGAGCGCCGGCGACGGCATCGTCGGGGTGGATCTTGACATGTCGGCGGCCGGCGAGCTCGCCCCCACCATCGTGGGCCTGGCGGCCCTCGCCGACGCGCCCACGACGCTGCACGGGATCGGGCACATCCGGCGGCACGAGACGGACCGCCTCGCGGCGCTGGTGTCGAACCTGCGCGCCCTGGGCGGCGAGGCGGAGGAGATGGAGGACGGCATCCGCATCGTCCCCCGGCCGCTGCACGGCGGCGTGTGGAAGGCGCACCACGACCACCGGATGGCGACCACCGGGGCCCTCCTGGGCCTGGCCGTGCCGGGCATCGAGGTCGACGACATCTCCACCACCGCGAAGACCATGCCGGACTTCCCGCAACTGTGGGCGCGGATGCTCGGCGACCAGTCGGGGAACGCCGCGGCCTAGCGCATGAGCTGGCTCGACGACGCCGACGACGACGAACCGGAGTTCGACGAAACCGACGTGCGCGTGCGGCCGAACCCGAAGGGCAACCGGCCGCGCACGAAACGCCGGCCGCCGCACCGCGACGCCGTGATAGGCCGGGTGCTGGGCGTGGACCGCGGCCGGTACACGGTGCTCGTGGACGAGGACGCCCCCGGCGAGCACGTCGTGCTGGGGGTGCGTGCGCGGGAGCTGCGCAAGCACCCGATCGTCACCGGCGACCGGGTGCGCACGGTCGGCGACACGACCGGCGGCGAGGGGACCCTGGCCCGGATCGTGGGGATCGAGCCGCGCACGACGCTGCTGCGGCGCAGCGCCGACGACACCGATCAGGTGGAGCGGGTGATCGTCGCGAACGCCGACCAGATGCTGATCGTCGTGGCCGCCGCCGATCCTGAGCCCCGCGAGCGGCTCGTGGACCGCTATCTCGTGGCGGCGCTGGATGCCGGCATCCGGCCCCTGCTGGTGGTGACCAAGACCGACCTGGCCGACCCGACCGTGTTTCTGCAGCACTTCGATGGCATCGACCTGCGGGTGTTCCGCAGTGCACGCGATGCCATGCCCGTCGACGAGATCGGCGCGGCGCTGGTCGGGCATGCCACCGTGTTCGTCGGGCACTCCGGGGTGGGCAAGTCCACGCTGGTGAACGCGCTCGTCCCGGACGCCGGCCGGGCCACCGGCCACGTCAACGAAGTGACCGGGCGCGGGCGGCACACGTCCAGCTCCACCGTGTCGCTGCGGTACCGCGGGGCCGGCGGCGCCGGATGGGTGATCGACACGCCCGGGGTGCGCTCGTTCGGCCTCGGCCACGTCGACCCCGCCCACATCCTGGATGCCTTCACGGACCTCGCCGCGGTGGCGGAGCAGTGCCCGCGCGGGTGCACGCACCGGCCGGACGCGCCCGACTGCGCGATCGCCGAGGCCGTCGACGAGGGGCGGCTGGGCGCCACGGCGCGGGGGCGGCTGGACTCGCTGCAGCGTCTTCTCACGACGTTCGCCGACCGCCCCTGAGCGCCGTAGGGTGGAGGCATGGCATTGCTGCAGACCGGAGACACCGCACCCGACTTCACGCTGTCCGACCAGGACGGGAAGGATGTCTCGCTGCACGATCTGCGCGGCCGGAAGGTCATCCTGTACTTCTACCCGGCGGCGATGACTCCGGGCTGCACGACGCAGGCGTGCGACTTCCGCGACAGCCTGTCCTCGCTGCAGGGCGCGGGCTACACCGTGCTCGGCGTCTCCCGCGACACGCCGGAGAAGCTGCGCGAGTTCCGCGCGCACGACCGGCTCCCGTTCGACATGCTCAGCGACCCCGACCACGCGGTGCACGAGGCGTACGGCGCGTGGGGAGAGAAGCTGAACTACGGCAAGCCGGTCACCGGGGTGCTGCGCTCCACGTTCGTGGTCGACGAGGACGGGTCCGTCGCCCTGGCCCAGTACAACGTCAAGGCCACCGGTCACGTCGCCCGGCTGCGCACGCAGCTCGGCATCGACTGACCGTCACCGGTCGCGGTCGTCCCGCTCGTCGGCGTCCTTGCGCGCAATTCCGGCGCGGCGCACCGCCAGCACGAGGGGGACCAGTCCCGCGACGCCCGCGGCCGCCAGGGCGAGGCCCACGAGCGGATGCGCGTACGCGCCCGTGACTGCGCCGAACGCGACGGCCAGCACCAGCAGCTGCACCACGATGCCGCCGCTGCGCGCCCACGAGACGCCGCGTGCGGTGCCCGCCGCGAACGCCGCCACGGCCGCGACGCCCACCGCCGTGAGCACTATCAGCGCAACGGCGCTGGTCACCGATTCGGTGTCGCCGGCCAGCAGCGCGAGCACCTGCCAGAGCGCGAGCACGAGCACTCCGGCCGCCTCGATGCCGAGGACCGCCGCGGCGACCCGCGCAGAGGTCGTGCTGTGCATTGCCGTTCGTCCTCCCGCCCGCGGTGCGTCGGCGCGACAGGCCGAACTCACCGCGAAAAACCCTTGATTCGACCGCTCTGCTGTGGAACGATTGATCACGTTGTGTGCTCCCACAGCGGCGTGGGGCGAGCACTGAGCTCGCGCGACTCCCAGGCTACCGGAACCCGAATCACGCCTGAGACCTACCTGACACGACGTGACATCCCTCATCAAGGAGCATCCTCAATGGATTGGCGCGACAAAGCCGCTTGCCTGACCGTCGACCCCGAACTCTTCTTCCCCGTGGGAAACACAGGGCCGGCGGTCGACCAGATCGAGAAGGCGAAGGCCGTCTGCGCCCGGTGCACCGTCACCGAGATCTGTCTGCAGTACGCCCTGGAGACCGGGCAGGACTCCGGCGTGTGGGGCGGCCTGTCCGAGGACGAGCGGCGCGCCCTGAAGCGCCGCGCCGCCCGCGCCCGCCGCGCCTCCTGATCCGGACTCAGCCCGCGTCGCGCTCGATGTAGCGCAGCGGGATGTCGATGGTCACCTCGGTGCCCATCCCCGCCAGCGTGTGCCAGTCGATCGAGCCGCCGAGCTCGCCCTGGATGAGGGTGCGCACTATCTGCGTGCCGAGCCCCCGGCCGACCTGCCCCTCGGGCAGGCCCACCCCGCTGTCGCGCACCCGCACCGCGAGGTGGTCGTCGCTGCGCTCTGTCGCTATCTCGACGTCCCCCTCCTTGCCTGCCAGGCCGTGCTCGACGGCGTTCGTGACCAGCTCGGTGAGCGCCAGCGCGAGCGGCGTGGCGTACTCGCTGGGCAGCGTGCCGAACGTGCCCGACGTGTGCGTGCGCGCCTTCGTGTTCGCGCCGGCCGCGACCTCGGCGACGAGCTTGAGGACCCGCTGGAACACGTCGTCGAAGTCGACGTTCTGCGCGAGTCCCTCGCTCAGCGTGTCGTGGACCACGGCGATGGCGGACACCCGCCGCATCGCCTGCGTGAGCGCGTCGCGTGCCTCGTCGGAGTGGGTGCGCCGGGCCTGGATGCGCAACAGGGATGCCACGGTCTGCAGGTTGTTCTTGACGCGGTGGTGGATCTCCCGGATCGTCGCGTCCTTCGTGATCAGCTCCTGCTCCTGGTGGCGCATCTCCGTCACGTCGCGGCACAGCACTATCGCGCCGATGCGGGTGCCGTGGTCGCGCAGCGGGATGGTGCGCAGCGAGATCGTCACCCCGCGCGCCTCGATGTCGGTGCGCCACGGCGCCCGCCCGGTGACCACCAGCGGCAGCGACTCGTCGAACTGGCGCTTCTCCGGGAGGATCGCGGTGACCACCTCGACCAGCGGAATGCCCTCCAATTCGTCGTCGAAGCCCAGCCGGTTGAACGCCGACAGCGCGTTGGGGCTCGCAAACGTCGTCATCCCGTCGACGTCGAGCCGGATGAGGCCGTCCGAGGCCCGCGGCGCGCCGCGACGGGGGCCGGTCGGCGCGGACAGGTCGGGGAAGTCGCCGGAGGCGATCATCCCGAACAGGTCGTCGGCGCAGTCGTTGAACGTTATCTGCTGGCGAGACGGCGTCCGCGTCTCGCCGAGGTTCGTGTGCCGCGTGAGCACCCCGATCACGTCCGGGGTCTCACCGCGCCGCGATCGCTCCCGCACGATCGGGACCGCGCGGACCCGCGTCGGGGTCTCCTCGAACCAGTCCGGCGACGCGGAGTCCACGATCCGGCCGCTCGCGTATGCGGAGCGCACCTGCGCCCGCCACTGCGGACGCACCTTCTCGCCCACGATGTCGCGGTAGAACAGGGTCGCCGCTCCCCCGGGCCGGGTGTGTCCCACCGCGGTGAACGATCCCTCCTCGGTGGGCACCCACATCACGATGTCGGCGAACGCGAGGTCGGCCAGCAGCTGGCCGTCGCCGGCGAGGCGATGCAGCCATTCCACGTCGGCTTCGTCCGACAGACCCTGGGCATAGACGAGATCGGTGAGAGTCGACACGGATTCAGCCTATGGGGCGACGGCGGGATCCGCCGCCCGGGCCCGCAGCCGTCCGCGCCGACGTCGGGGAGGCGGCGGCGCCGCCGCCACCGCCTCCGCGACGACGCGCCGCACCGCGAGCGTCAGCGGAGATTTCGGCGCCGCGTCGGCCACCGGCCGGGCCGCCAGCAGCGCGGCGTCCACGCTGCGCGGGTCCTGCGGCACGAACCACACGTCGCGGATCCCCGCGAACCGCTCCAGCGTGCGGCGGATCTGGCCGTGCGCGTCGATCCCGAGCGTGCCCGGCCGCAGCCGGTTCGCGACCACCGTCACCGGAGTGGGTCCGATCGCCGCCCGCAGCTCGGCGTGCGCGCGCAGGAACCGGGCGATGCCGAGCGGGTCGGCGGCCACGACCGCGACGACCCGGTCGGCGGCGCGCAGCGCGGCCAGCGTCGCCGCGTTCCGGCGCGGTCCGTCCGTGAGGTCGCTGACGATCTCCTCGTCTCGTTCCAGGGAGGATGCCACGTCCACGACGGTGTACGGGGCCCAGGCGCGGCACGCCGCGAGCGCGGCGATCACCCGCGCCTCGCTCAGCTCGGGCCAGCGCGAGGGCCGGTTGATCCCCGCCAGCACGTCGAGCCGGCCGTCGCCCACCCCGACCGGCGCGGCGATCCGCTCCAGCTCCGCCGAGTCCAGCTCGCCCCGCTCGGCGTGCCGGCAGGCGGCGGCGAAGCCGGGTCCCTCGTCGGCCAGGCCCAGCATCAGCGACAGCGCGGGCGCGTGCGTGTCGGCATCCACCAGGCACACGTGACGGCGGCCGCGGCTGAGCTCGGCGGCGATCTCGACGGCCAGCGTGGACCGACCCGGCGCGCCGGCGGCGCCCCACACCGCTGTCACCCGCCCGCCCGGGGCGGGAGGCGCCGCCGCGGGCGGGGCGGGCTCGGCGAGGGCGTCGAACACCGCCCAGCCGTCCGCGTCGACAGGAAGGACCGGTCCGAGTCCGAAGGCGGCCGCGAGCCGGGCCTCGGCGTCGCCGGCGCACAGCGGCAGGATGCGCACGCCGGCGCGGTCGCACGCGGCGACGAGGTCGGCGGTGAGCGCACGACGGCCGACCTGGAGGACCAGCGCGTCCGCGGCATCCAGCAGCCCGCCCGCGGCGTCCTCCGGGGGGACGACGCCGGCCACGACGATGCCGGCGCGCGTCAGGTGCGTCGCGAGCGCGGCGGCGCGCTCGCCGGCCACGGCGTTCAGCGCCGCCGTCATCCCGGGGCCCCCGACGGCACCACCGACAGCGCCGACGCCGCGGAGATCGCGGCGAGCGTGTCGGCGACGTCCACCCGCGGGATGACGAGCTCCAGCGCCGCCTGGCCGCCGCCGATCATCGCGTCGTCGACGGTGACCGAGACGACCGTCGCCCGCGGGATGAGGACCCGCGGCGTGTCGTAGACGCCGCGCTCGCGCTGCGCGGCGGCCCACAGTTCGACGGCGGCGCCGGCGTGCACGGCGCTGGGGACGTCTGCGCTCGTGTGCACCACGACCGTTGTGACGTCCGACTGCGCGGCCGGGATCACGGCGGAGGCGGGCACCAGCTCCCCGGCCGCCACCGTGCGCGCGGCCACCGCGCCGGCCGGCGCGTCGCCGGGCGCGAGGTACGCGTCGGCGGCGGCGCCGAGGGCGACGTCCACGACGGTGAGGTCGCCAGCGGTGACCGGCTGGCCGGGCACTATCGTGTGTGCGGCCGCGTACACCGGCGAGGTCTGCCGCGATACGGACACGACCGCCCACACCCCGGCGACGGATGCCGTTATCAGCAGGATCCCGAGCAGGAACCGGGCGTCCGCCCAGAACGGCCGCCGCCGGGGTCGCGGGGGCGTCCGCCCGTCCGCGTACGCGTCCAGTCCGGTCATGCCCTCCATCGTGGACCCATCGCGTCGGACCCGTCGGAAGTTATCCACAGGGTGCCGTCCGGGCGGGGGCGGGGCGGGTTCCCGGCCATAATGAGTGCATGCCCGACACCCCCCGGTCAGAGGTGCGCCTGGTCTCCCCCGCGCAAGTCGCGGAAGCGCTCGGCGTCTCCGTCGAGGAGATCATCGCGCTCGCCGTCGAGGGGCATCTGCGCGGGGTCCGCGTGGGCACTCCGCCGCGCTGGCGGATCGCCGAGGACAGCGTCACGGCGTACCTGGACGAGCAGACCGAGCAGACCCGCCGGATGGCGCTGTGGCGCCAGTCGAACGCCGCGAGCTTCCCCGAGCTGTGGGGCACCGGGCACGTCCGCCGGCCCGACTGACACCTCACACGAGAGCGAGGGGCGACTCCAGGCGCACCCACACGAGCGCCGGGAACGGGATCATCCGGACGGCGGTGACGGCGTCGGCGCGCCGCGGCTGTCCCGGGTCGTGCACGGCGAGGTCGAGGTGGTCGGCGAGGGCGCGGTCGATGGTGCCGGCGATCGTCCGGCCGGTGCGCAGGTGCACCGTCACCGGGATGCGGCGGCGCGCGAGGCCCCGCAGCACGAACCCGAGCGTCATCCGCTCGGCGAGCCCGGCGGGCGGGGCCGCCGCGTCGGCGCGCGCGCTGCGCAGGATGTCGGACTGCGGCATCCCGATCCCCGCCAGCGCGTCGACGGGGAGCACGGCCGCGCCGGCCCGGGTCTCGGCCAGCGCCATGCCGATCCAGTCGGCGCCGACGGCGGTGGCCCGCCCCGACAGCGTCGTGCCGTCGGCCAGAGCGAGCGACAGCGTCGGCGCCGGGTCGGCGGTCAGGGCCCGCAGGCGCTGGATCAGCGGCATCCGCGCCAGCCGCAGGCGCTCGGCCTCGGAGTCCAGCGCGGCGCGCTCGGCCTCCCATTCGGAGTCGAGCTGGTCTTCGAGGTCCTCGAAGAAGCGATCCCAGCGCACGTCGGCGACAGTACGCGATCCCGCCGCCGCCCGTCGCCGGTTATCCACAGGTGAGAGCCTTTTCACCGAGCGGGAAGCCGTCTGGTGCTCTACTGGGTCCCGGAAAGACCTGGCATCCCTCCCCGCACGGGAGGCGGAGAGAGGCGATTCGATGGCGCACGTTCCTGCACCGCGGTCGGCCCGGACGTGGGAGCGGCAGCACGATCCGGGTGCGCCGGAGCGGACCTCGGCGGCGGCGCTGCCGGACCCCGAGCCGCTGCTGCGCAATCTCACCCAGGGGGTGCTGGAGGTGCTCGCCGGCGTCCGCGACGTCAATCAGCTCGCGCGCTGGATGACCGAGGACGTGTTCCGCTCAGTCGCCACCCGCGCGGCGCTGGCGGCCCGTGCCCGCAGCGCCCGCGGCGTCGCGCCCACCCGGCCGGTGCACAGCATCCGGTCCGTGCACCGCACGTCGCCGGCGGATGACGTCGTCGAAGCCGTCGTCGTGATCGGGGGCCCCGCACGCACGCGCGCGGTCGCGCTGCGGCTGGAGGGCATGGACCACCGCTGGCGGGCGACATCCCTCGCCCTGCTGTGACCGCTACTGCCGGTACGAGACGAGGAAGTTGCCGATGCGCTCCACGGCGTCGGCGAGCACACGCGACTCGGGCAGCGTGACGATCCGGAAGTGGTCGGGGGTCGGCCAGTTGAACCCGGTGCCCTGCACGACCAGGACGTGCTCGGCCACGAGCAGGTCGTAGATGAGCTTCGCGTCGTCGCGGATCTCGTACACGTCCGGGTCCAGACGCGGGAACGCGTACAGCGCCCCCTGCGGCCGGTAGCAGGACACGCCGGGGATGGCCTCCAGGCCCTCCCACGCCACGTCGCGCTGCTCGTGCAGGCGGCCGGTGGGGCCGATCAGCGCGTCGATGGACTGCACGCCGGACAGCGCCGCCTGCACGGCATGCTGGGCGGGCACGTTCGGGCACAGCCGGGTGGAGGCCAGCAGGGTGATGCCCTCCAGGAATCCGCGCGCGTGCGCCTTCGGACCGGTGACGACCAGCCAGCCGCTCCGATACCCGGCCACGCGGTACGTCTTGGACAGCCCGTTGTACGTCAGGCACAGCAGATCCGGCGCGAGCGTGGCCAGGCTGATGTGCTGCGCGTCGTCGTACAGGATCCGGTCGTAGATCTCGTCGGCCAGCAGCAGCAGCGAGTGCTCGCGGGCTATGTCGACCACGCCCTGCAGCGTCTCGCGCGTGTACACCGAGCCGGTCGGGTTGTTGGGGTTGATCACGACGATGGCCTTGGTGCGCTCGGTCACCTTGCTGCGGATGTCGTCGAGGTCGGGCTGCCAGTCGCCCTCGGGGTCGCAGCGGTAGTGCACGGGGGTGCCGCCGCCGAGGCTCGTCATCGCGGTCCACAGCGGGTAGTCCGGGGACGGGATGAGCACTTCGTCGCCCGTGTCCAGCAGCGCCTGCATCGTCATCGTGATGAGCTCGGACACGCCGTTGCCCAGGAACACGTCGTCGGGGTCGAACTTCGGGAAGTCCGGGATCTGCTCATAGCGGGACACGACCGCGCGGCGCGCGGACATGATGCCGCGGCTGTCGCTGTAGCCGTGCGCGTACGGAACGGCCTCGATCATGTCGCGCACTATCTGGTACGGCGCGTCGAACCCGAAGATCGCCGGGTTGCCGGTGTTCAGCTTCAGGATGTTGTGCCCGTCGGCCTCCAGGCGACCGGCCTCGACCAGGGCGGCTCCACGGATCTCGTAGAGGACGTCCTTGAGCTTGGTCGACTGGTCGAGCGGGCGCGGCGGGGTCATCCGTTCAGAATACTGCCCGGGATGTCCCCACCCGCGCCCGCCGCTACTTGCGCTTCTGCGCGGCGCGGCGGTCGGCGCGGTTCTGCGGCGCCGGGACGCCGGCCCGCGGCGGCGCCGACGTGGGCTGGCCGAACGCGCCGCGTGCGGCGGGCTGCGCCGGCTCCGGTGCGGGCGGCTGCTCGGCCGTCGCGGCCGCCGCGGCGGCGGCCGCCTGGCGCATCCGGTTCGTGGCGGCCTGCTGCACCTGTCCGCGGTCGTTGCGGACCTCGACCTCGCCCACGTCGTTGGCGGCGGAGTACTCCAGCCGCTGGCTCTCCTGCGACGGCGCGACCAGGCCCTTGGCCTCGACATCCAGCTCGCCCTCGGCCTGCGCGCGCACCTCGACCTCGAGGTTGTACAGGTAGCCGACCGACTCCTCCTTGATCTGCCCCATCATCGTCTGGAACATCTGGAAGCCCTCGCGCTGGTACTCCACGAGCGGGTCGCGCTGCGCCATGGCGCGCAGGCCGATGCCGTCCTTGAGGTAGTCCATCTCGTAGAGGTGGTCGCGCCAGCGGCGGTCGAGCACCTGCAGCACCACGCGGCGCTCCAGCTCCCTCATCGCGGGCTCGCCGAGCCCCTCCTGGCGCTTGTCGTACGCGATCTTCGCGTCGGAGAGGATCTCGCGCTTCAGGCCCTCCGGCGTGATCCGGCCCTTCGTGCCGGCCTCGGCGACGACCTCGTCGATCGTGACGCTGACCGGGTACAGCGTCTTCAGCTCGGTCCACAGCGCGTCGAAGTCCCAGCTCTCGGTGTGGCCCACCGAGGTGTGGTCGTCGATGATCGCGTTGATCGTGTCCTCGATGAAGTGCTGCACGCGGTCGGCGATGTCGTCGCCCTCGAGCATCTGGCGGCGGTCGGCGTAGATGGCCTCGCGCTGACGGTTCAGCACGTCGTCGTACTTCAGGACGTTCTTGCGGATCTCGGCGTTGCGCGCCTCGACCTGCGCCTGCGCGCTCTTGATGGCCCGCGAGACCATCTTCGACTCGATCGCGACGTCGTCGGGGAAGTTCGTGCGCGCGAGGATCGCCTCGGCGGCGCCGGACTGGAAAAGCCGCATCAGGTCGTCGGTCAGCGACAGGTAGAAGCGGCTCTCGCCCGGGTCGCCCTGACGGCCGGACCGGCCGCGCAGCTGGTTGTCGATGCGCCGCGACTCGTGCCGCTCAGTGCCCAGCACGTACAGGCCGCCGGTGGCGACGACCTCTTCGGCCTCGGCATCCACCCTCTGCTTGACGGCCTCGTAGACGGCATCCCACTCCGCCTCGTACGCGTCCGGGGTTTCCACAGGGTCCAGGCCCTTGGCCTTCATCTCCTGCACCGCGAGGAATTCGGCGTTGCCGCCGAGCATGATGTCGGTGCCGCGGCCGGCCATGTTCGTGGCGACCGTGACGGCGCCCTTGCGCCCGGCGCGCGCGACGATCTCGGCCTCCCGCGCGTTGTTCTTCGCGTTCAGGACCTCGTGCTTGATGCCCTTCTTCGCCAGCAGCCGCGACAGGTACTCGCTCTTCTCGACGCTGACGGTGCCCACGAGCACCGGCTGGCCGGACTCGTGGCGTTCGGCGATGTCCTCGACGACCTGCTCGAACTTCGCCGGCTCGTTCTTGTAGACGAGGTCGGGCTGGTCCTTGCGGATCATCGGCTTGTTCGTCGGGATCGGGACGACGCCCAGCTCGTACGTCGACATGAACTCGGCCGCCTCGGTCTCGGCGGTGCCGGTCATGCCCGCGAGCTTCTCGTACAGGCGGAAGTAGTTCTGCAGTGTGACGGTGGCCAGCGTCTGGTTCTCGGCCTTGACCGGCACGCCCTCCTTGGCCTCGATCGCCTGGTGGATGCCCTCGTTGTAGCGACGGCCGACCAGGATGCGGCCGGTGTGCTCGTCGACGATCATCACCTCGTCGTTCATCACGACGTAGTCCTTGTCGCGCTTGAACAGCGCGTTCGCCTTGATCGAGTTGTTCAGGAACGAGATCAGCGGCGTGTTGGCCGACTCGTACAGGTTGTCGATGCCGAGGTAGTCCTCGACCTTCGCGATGCCCGGCTCGAGGACGCCGACGGTGCGCTTCTTCTCGTCGAACTCGAAGTCCACGCCCGGCTCGAGGGTGCGGGCGACCTTCGCGAACTCCGTGAACCAGCGGTTGGCCTCGCCCGAGGACGGCCCGGAGATGATCAGGGGGGTGCGCGCCTCGTCGATCAGGATCGAGTCCACCTCGTCGACGATCGCGTAGAAGTGGCCGCGCTGGACGAGGTCCGGCTGCTGCCAGGCCATGTTGTCGCGCAGGTAGTCGAAGCCGAACTCGTTGTTCGTGCCGTACGTGATGTCGGCCTGGTACTGCTCGCGGCGCACGTCGGGGGTCTGCCCGGAGATGATGGTGCCGGTCGTCATCCCGAGCGCGCGGTACACGCGGCCCATCAGCTCGGACTGGTAGCCCGCGAGGAAGTCGTTGACCGTGACCACGTGCACGCCCTTGCCGGCGATGGCGTTCAGATACGCGGGCAGGGTCGCCACGAGCGTCTTGCCCTCACCGGTCTTCATCTCGGCGATGTTGCCGAGGTGCAGGGCGGCTCCGCCCATCACCTGCACGTCGTAGGGACGCTGGCCGAGCGTGCGCTTGGCAGCCTCGCGCACGGCGGCGAACGCCTCGGGCATGAGCTTGTCCAGCGACTCGCCGTTCGCGTACCGCTCGCGGAAATGGGCGGTCTCGCCGCGCAGGTCCTCGTCCGTGAGCGCCGCGTACTCGTCTTCGAGCGCGTTTACGGCCTTCACCACCTGCTGGAGCCGGCGCAGGACGCGTCCCTCACCGGCGCGAAGCAGTTTCTCGAGAGCGTTGGCCAACAGGATCTCCATCTATCGGGTCATGAAGCGGCGCGGACCCGCCTCCGGGCACACCCACCCATGTTATCCGCCCGTGACCTTCGAGGTGGCTGGCAGCGCGCCGCGCCCCGACCCGGCTCGGCGTGAGAACAGGCAATGCGGCCAGAACAGGCCGATCCCGCGATTTTGTCGCCTGTTCTCGCCCCATCGCCTGTTCTCGCGACACGGGATGCCGATCGACAGTACTATTTTTCCCGGTATGTATATACTCGGCAATGACATACTCGGAAAGCACGACGAGGAGACGCGGATGTCGGTCAAGCAGAGCCTGCTGGCGATCCTGGATCAGGGTCCCTGCTACGGATACCAGCTGCGGCACGAGTTCGACCGGCGCACCGGCTCGACCTGGCCGCTGAACGTGGGTCAGATCTACAACACGCTCGAGCGGCTCGAGCGCGACGGCCTGGTCACCAAGGGCGAGGTCGACGAGCAGGGGCACGTCTTCTTCGAGATCACGGATGCCGGACGCGCCGAGGTGCGCTCCTGGCTGGGCTCCCCCGTCACCCGCGGCCAGGGCACCCGCGACGAGCTGGCGATCAAGCTGGCCCTGGCTGCGACGCTGCCGGGGGTGGATGTCGCCGAGGTGATCCAGACGCAGCGCCGGGCATCCCTCGCCCAGCTGCAGGAACTCAACCGTGCGAAATACGCCGGCGCCGACCCGGAGGGCCCAGAGGAGCTCGCGTGGTCGCTCGTGGTCGACGCGATGATCTTCGCCGCGGAGGCCGAGGTGCGCTGGCTCGACCACACCGAGCAGCGCCTCGCGCGGCATCCCCGGCAGGCGCTGGCCCTGGAGCTGTCGACCGAGCGTCCCAAGCGCGGCCGGCCCGCGGCCGCCCCGGCCACCCCGCGGGCGCAGTCGGTGCGAGCGACGACGGCGTCGACATGAGCGAGGCGATCCTGCGCCTGGTGGGCGTGAGCCGGCAGTTCGGCGTCGGGGAGACATCCGTGTCCGCGCTGTCGGGGGTCGACCTCGAGGTCGCGCGCGGTGAGCTGGTCGCGATCATGGGGGCGTCGGGCTCGGGCAAGTCGACGCTGCTGTCGATCGCCGGCGGCCTGCAGCATCCCACCTCCGGCGAAGTGATCGTCGAGGGACAGCATCTGTCGACCGCATCGCCGCGCGATCTCGCGCTGCTGAGGCGGCGGTCCCTGGGATTCGTGTTCCAGGACTTCAATCTCATCCCGACCCTCACGGCGCTGGAGAACGTCATCCTCCCCCTCGAGCTCGACGGCCTCCGGGCCCGGGTGGCGCGCCGTGCGGGTCGGGATGCGCTCTCGTCCGTCGACCTCGCCGACAAGGTGAACGCCTACCCGGACGACCTGTCCGGCGGCCAGCAGCAGCGCGTCGCGATCGCGCGGGCCGTGGTGGGCGGGCGGCGGCTGATCCTGGCGGACGAGCCCACCGGGGCGCTCGACTCGGTCACCGGCGAACTGGTGCTGAAGATGCTGCGCACGAGGGTGGATGCCGGAGCCGGCGCGATCCTCGTCACGCACGAGGCGCGGCACGCGGCGTGGGCCGACCGCATCGTCTTCCTGCGCGACGGCCGGATCGTGGACGAGTCGCGACGCGACGGCGTCGAGGACCTCGTCGGGGCGCGGGCATGAGCGCGGCGCCCGCTGCGCGCTCGTCCGAGGCGAGGGGAATGGCCGGAACGAGGATGCCGCGGCCCCGGCCGGTCCTCGCCTGGGCAGATCTCCTCGGCCGAGGCGAGGGGAGTGCGCGGTGAGCCGGGGGGACGGGTCTGTGGAACGTGGCGCCGGGAACACGCCACGTGCCAGCGTCTGGGCGCGATGGCGGGTCGCGCTGCGCCTGGCGCGGCGGCAGGTGCGGCGCGCGAAGGGCTCGAGCACACTCGTGGTGCTGCTGATCGGGCTGCCGATCATCGCGTTGTCGGGCGCCGCGGTGTTCGCCCAGAGCCACATCGCCACCCCCGAACAGAAGGTGACGCTGGAGCTCGGGCACACCCAGGCGATGATCGCGATCGCGGGAGGCCCGGACCCCAGCCGCGTTCAGGCGGTGAATGAACCCGGCTACGCCTCGATCGACCGCGACGCGCAGGGAAGGCCGCTCAATGCCGACCGGTCTGCACCCGAGGACCCGGGCGCCGTGATCCCGACCGGCACCACAGTGCTCTCGCTCATTGAGCAGGGCGCCGTGTGGGTCGACACGGTGAGAGGCACCGCCCAGGTCCCCGCCACAGCGGGACCGGCCTGGGACCCGGCGCTCGAGGGCCGATTCTGGTCGATCGCCGGCGCATCGCCCAGATCCGATGACGAGGCGATGGTGAGCCCGGGACTCCTCGACCGGATCGGCGCGAAGATCGGCGATCGGCTGACGCTCACCGATACCGACCGTTCGTTCACGATCACCGGGACGATGAGCAGCCGTCAGGTGCTCCCCGACGAGCCACAGGTGTTCCTTCCGGCATCCGCCCGCGACCTGGTGCCCGGCACGCCGGTGTGGTTCACGGTCGACTGGCAACCCGATTACGCCGACTTCCAGGAGATGGCACGCGCCGGCTTCCGCGTCCACGCCCGCGATCTGGCCCTGCAGCCGCCCGCAGGCGCGTTGATCGCCGGGGCGAACTCGAGCTTCGGATGGACGATGCTCCTCGTCGGTGCGGTCGCCGCCGCGTTCTGCGGGTATCTCGTCGTGCTGCTCGCGGGTGCGGCGTTCGCCGTGGCCGCCCGTCGCCAGCAGCGGTTCCTCGCGGTGACGTCGAGCGTGGGCGCCGTGCGCGCCGACGTGTTCCGCATCGTGGTGCTGCAGGGCAGCGTGCTCGGACTGGTCGCCGGCACCGCCGGCGCAGGGATCGGCATCGGCCTGGCGCAGGCGGCGCTCGCCGCCACCGACCGTGGTGCGCCCACCTCGTTCTGGGGCAACTGGGGGCTGCAGATCCCATGGATGCTGCTGGTGGGCATCGTCGCCTTCTCGGTGGCCGTCGGCACGATCGCGGCGATCGTCCCTGCGCGGACGGCGACGCGCGGCGACGTGCTGGGTGCTCTGCGCGGCGCCCGGCGGCCCGCGCGTCTGAATCCGCGGCGCCCGCTCTGGGGCCTCGGGCTCATGATCCTGGGACTCACGGCGACGATCGTCGGGGCGGTCACCCTCGCGACGATGAACGCGGTGCCCGATCCGGAGTATGCGAGCCCCGCGCGGATCCCACTGGTGATCGCCCTGGTCGCCGGCCCCCTCGTCTTCCAGATCGGCGTCATCATCGGGGGGCATTGGACCCTGACCGTGGTCTCTCGCGCGCTCACCCGGCTGGGCCTTGCGGCGCGGATTGCGAGCCGGGATGCCGCGGCCAACCCGTCGCGCGTCATCCCGGCCTTCGCCGCCATCGCGGCGTGCGTGTTCATCGCGTCGTTCACGCTGTCGACCACCGCCATGACGAATGCGGCGAACCGTGCGCACTACTCGTGGTTGGGGCACCCTGGCACCGTCGTGATGACGGTATGGAACCTGACCGCCGATGACGCCGGCCGGACAGCGGACACGATGCGCGACCTGATGGCGACATCGCGTCCGGAGCGGACCGTGATGCTGCGCACGCCGGCCACCCCGGCGGTCGACCCCGATACGGGCCGGTGGGCCGATCCGGACGCCCCGGCATGGACCGTCGCCGAGACACCGCCGGTATCCGACCAGTGCTCGCACTGCGCCCCGGAGGCGAGCCTCAACAGCGCGCAGGTGTCCATCGTGGATCCGGCCCACGTGGCCACGGCGATCGGGGAGCCGCTGCCGCAGGATGCGCAGCGGGCGCTGGCCGACGGAGGGGCCGTCGTGCTGGCGACATCGAGCGGGCTGGGTGACGGTCTCGTTCACAATGGGGCGGTCACTCTGGTGCGCTGGCGCGCCGCGACGCAGGACGCGTACAACGAGAAGCTCGGCGCGTACCACCAAGGCTCGATTTCCGCGTCGGACCTGCCCCGGCCGGAGCAGAAGCTCACCCTGCCTGCCGTGACGGTGGCGCCCACGTATCCGCAGGGGTTGATCCAGGTGCTGATCTCCACCCAGACCGCGCACGCTCTGGGGATGCAGCCGGTGCCGCAGGTGCTCCTGGCCGAGTATGCGCAGCCGCCCGGCGACGATGTCGTCGACGCGCTGACGGCCGCGGCGGAGAGCACGCGGATCACCGATCGCTCGGCGCTGCACGTTCAGGTCGAGCGCGGACCAACCCCGATCGATCCGGTGCTGTGGCTCATCTCGGGCGTCGCCGTCGTGCTCGTCATCGGCGCGGGGACGGTGTGCCTCGGGCTGGCGCGGTACGAGCGGCGGGTCGATGACGCGACGCTCGCGGCCGTGGGTGCGGGGCGGGGGCTGCGCCGGCGCGTCGAGGCGTGGCAGGCGGTGATCGTCGTGGGCCTGGGAACCGTGATCGGCACTGTGGCGGGGCTGATCCCGACATGGGGCATCGGCCAGGTGAGAAGCGATTACCTCAAGCTCGCCGACACGCCGTGGCTCTGGCTCGCGCTGTTGGGTATCGGCCTGCCGCTCGTCATGGCCGCGGCATCCTGGCTCATGCCGCCCCGGTCACCAGACCTGACCCGTCGCACGGCCATCGCGTAAGCCGGGGGTGTTCGGTCGTCGCAAAGTGCGACCTGCAGGACAGAAAACCCGCATCTTGTGACGACTGAAGCGGCGGGCCGGCGCGCGAGGCGCGGCACGCGGGGACGCCGCGCGCGCACCGGCGCGGCCGCCCGCGGCCGAGGCGAGGGGTTCGGCCGAGGCGAGGATGCGACAGCCCGGTTCGGCCCTCGCTCCGGCCGAAATCCTCGGCCCGGCCGAGGGACGGCGCGGGATGTGCGCGGCGCCCGCCGGTTACTTCACGTCGAACACGCCGTCCGCACCGCGCTCCGCGTCCACCATGAAGTGCGACACGAACGGGTAGTGCCCGGGCTCCGGGAACGTGAGCTCCACGAACCCGCCCTGCGCGGGCATGAGCCCGAGTGCCTGCGACCCGGTGTCCTTCGCGCGGTCGACGAGGTACCGGCCCTCGCTCCACACGGTGTCGAACTGACCGCCGACCACGTGGAAGCTCGTGGAACGGTCGATCCCGGCATCCAGCACCCAGATCCGCACCCGCTGCCCGGCCGTCGCCGTCAGCGGCGCGTGGTCGTACTGGTTCGCGTAGCCGTTGAACACGACGAGGTCCGGCGTGCCCGCGGCGATCTTCGCCGTGTCGACGGATCCGCCGTCGCGGGCGCCCAGGTAGTACTCGGCCTGCACGAGGACGTAGGACTCGCCCACCGGCGGCAGGTCCTTCGGCTCGATCACGACGGCGCCGTACATGCCGCTGGCGATATGCGCGGTCATCGGCATCGTCGAGCAGTGGTACATCCAGATCCCGGAGCGTTTGGCCGTGAACGTGTAGGTGAGGCTCGCACCCGGCGGAATCGTGCGCATCGCGGCGTCGGGTGCGACCTCGCCGGCGTGGAAGTCGATCGAATGGCCCATGTCGCTCTTGTTCACGAGCGTCACCACGAACGTGTCCCCCACCCGCCCGTGCAGCACCGGCCCGGGCGCGGTGCCGTTGTACAGCCACAGCGTCTGGGTGACGCCCGGCGCCACCTCCACCTTCTTGTCGGTGACGGTCATCGTCACCCGCCGGGTGACCGGTCCGGATGCCGGAGCCAGCGGCGGAAGCGCGGCGTCGTACGGCCGGAACCCCTGCCCGGGGGCCGCACTCAGGTCTATGCCGCCGGCGGCATGATCCATTCCCGGTATCCCGGCGGTGCCGTGGTCCATCCCCGGCATCCCGCCGGCGGTCGCGCCGGTCGCGGTGATCCGCATCGTCATCCCGAGTTGACGGTGTCCGACGATCGAGCACCAGCCCTGAAGATCCGCGGTGATCACGCCCACGTCGATCGTCTCGGACGCCCCGGGCGCGAGCCGCGACCCGGATACCCCGTTCGCGAACACGAGATCGTGCACCATCGACGGATCCGCGTTTGTGAGCTCGATCTTCAGCCGTGTGCCGGCCGGAACCTGGATCGTGCTCGGTGAGAAGCGGTAGCCGGCCGCGGTGACTTTCACGACCTTGACCGGCGCGTTCGCGGCGGCGGCCGCCGGCGCGGTCCCGCCGAGGGACGCCGGGTCGGCCGCCACGCACACGGCCATCGCCAGCACGACGGCCAGAAGGCCCGCCACCGCCTGCCCGGCCCGGTGCGGCTTGTCGCCCTCCGGCGCGATGGGGCCGTGCCCGAACGAGGTGAGCCGCGCGCCGGACCGCTTGGCGCGACCCTGTGCGCGCATCCCGAGGAGCATCAGCAGGAGGAACGACGCCATCGCGGCGACGTAGAGGACGGATGCCACGGCCCGCATGAGCTCCGACACCGGCAACGCGCAGACCACGAGTGCCGCGTTCGCCGTGGCGATGCGCAGCGCCCCGGCGCGGTCGAACGCGGCGGTGCCGACCCGCACCGGGGTGGGCCCGCCGCCGACCACCACCGGGATCAGGTAGCTCAGCGCGCCCACGAGCACCTGCGCGGCGAACCCGGCGGCCAGGAACGGCACTATCCGCTCCACCAGTGCCTCGAGCTGCGCGAACCCCGCCCCATCCAGGAACGCCACGACCGCGCCGACCACGAGCCACGCCACGCAGCCCACCCACCAGACGAACGCCGCGGCCACCGAGAGCGCGGCGAACGTGTGCGGCGGCGCCTGGCGGGCGGCCCGCCACAGTGACACGCCGACGATGGCGAGCCCGCCCACGTAGCCGGCGAGCCCGACCGCGAGGACCGGCAGCACGGCGGCGGCGGCTCCCGCGGCGGCCACGAGCACCGCGGCGGCCAGGACCGGCAGGGCGCGCGCCGCGCCGATCGCCGCGCGCTCGTCGGCGCGGGTGCGCAGGATCGTGGGCCACAGCGTGACGAGCGTGCCGGCCACGGTGAGCCCGATCCAGCCGAGGACGTTCAGCAGCGCATGCGCGAGGACGAGGTTGTGCGCGGCGTGGTCGGTGGCCAGCCACGCGCCCAGGCCCGCACCGATCGGCAGGATCGCGGCGGCGGCGATGTAGTAGCGGATGGTGCGGCCGAACCGGCCGGGCATGCTCCGGCGCGACCGCGCGTACAGGCTCGCCCCGTGCCAGAGCACGCCGGCGACCAAGGCCGCGGCGCCGACGACGGTGACCGCCCAGACCGGGGCGAGCACGCCGGCGATGACCAGCGCCGCTCCCCCGTTCGCCAAGCCCAGCCGCAGACTCTGCCGCCGCCGCTCGGCGACGGTGACCGAGCTGCGCAGCAGCGCGTACGAGAAGTACTGGCTCCACACGAGGATCGCGTGCGTGATCCCGCCCAGCAGCAGCAGGTGGATCATGAGCCACCGCGGCGCCGGCAGCCATGGCGCGGCGATCACCGCGACCACGACCAGCAGCAGCCATCCGAGGGTCGGGATGTCGCGCAGCGCCCAGAAGCCGCGGCTCGGCGCCTTCTCGTCGGGGCGCGTGATCGGGGTGCTCATGCGTCTCCTTCGGGGGTGTGCACCGCGGCGGTGGAAGCGCGTCGCGGCGTGCGGGGGGAGGATGCCGAGGCCCGCGGCGGGCCGAGGATCGCGCTGGTCACGGCCGTGATCACGAACAGCAGCAGCGCCGCCACACCCAGCACGCCGCCGATCTGCCAGCCGACAGGAAGGCCCAGGGCGTCCCCGATCCACAGCCGCACCACGAGGCTGATCTGCAGGAGCACGATGGGCCACCAGAATGCGGGGCGGTACGGCAGCGTGATGTGCAGCACCGCCGGCAGGATCGTCGTCGCGTGCGCCATGATCATCGAGATCGTGTACCCGAGGAACACGGCGTGCACGACGGCGTCGTACGCCGGCTGTGTGTCCGGGTGCCCGAACAGCAGGACCACGCCGGCCACGCCCAGCCAGAGGTATCCGGACAGGATGCTCGCGGCCATGTACCGGGCGACCCCGCCCGCGCGGACCGTGCGCCACGCGACGTCGTGCCCGACCAGCCAGAACACGAGGGCGAGCAGCGCGAGCCCGAGCGCTATCGCGCCGGCATCCGGGGATGCCATCGACAGCGCGAGCGCGAGCGCGACGGTCCACGCGTGCACGAGCAGACGCGTTCCGGCCCCCGGCCCCATCGTGATGCGGGCGAGTTCGACGCGTTCGGCCGCGATGGTGAGCACGACGAACGCGACAAGCCACGGCAGCACGAGATCGAGGTCGGGCCGGCCCAGCCAGATCACGGCGCCGGCGAGTCCCAGTCCCGCCCCGAGCAGCTGCACGAGCAGCTGCGCGTCGAACTGGCGCCGCCACAGCGGGATGTACAGGAGCGTGAACGCCGCCATCCCGGCCACGAGGATCGCCTTGGCCACCGGCAGCGGGAGCGGATCGACCAGCAGGGCCATCCCGCCGGCGCCCAGCAGCGCCGGGGCGACGTACCCGTACCAGCGCCCGAGCGCGGTCGCCCGCTCGAGGCAGATGAGCGTGCCGACGAAGCCGAGCACCATCAGCGGGCCGTGCACCTCGGGCAGCCGCGCCGCGGTGACCGGTGCGGGAACGCCGATCAGCAGCAGCGCGGCATCCAGTCCCGCCATCAGGGACAGCCCGGCGGGCAGGATCCACAGCAGGCGCCAGGACGGCGGGCGGCGGCGCCCCGCGGTCATCCGGCGGCCCGCAGATGCAGAGTGCACACGCCGGGCGCGGTGAACGGGACCAGCGTGCTCTGCTCGTCGGAGCCGCGGGCGCGCAGGATGCCGTCGATCATGCCCTGGTGCACCGCGCACACGATGTCCGGGTGGCGGGCGGCCGCCTCGATCAGCGGGCACCGGCGCAGCAGCACGACGTCCGCGGCGTCCGTGGGCGCGAAGCCCTGCTCGCGCATGACATCGACGACCTCCTCGCGGGCGGGACGGCCGTCGCGGGCCCGCGCGGCGGCGAGCTCCGCCCCCCATGCCCGGCCCGCGTCACGGGCGCGGGCCACTGGGTCGACGCCGGATCGGGCCAGCGTGTCGGCGAGCGCCGACGCGAGTCCTGCATACGCGTTCACCGGCTCGGGGTTCACCGCCCGCCACAGCCAGGCGGGCCGCCCGCGGCCGGTCGAGACTTCGCGCTCGCGGCGCAGGTATCCGTCGGCGCGCAGCTGCTCGAGGTGTCCGCGCACGGTGTTCTCGTGCAGACCGGAGGCCGCAGTCAGCGCCGCCGTGGAGACGGGAACGCTCTGCGCCTCGACCATCCGCAGCAGCATCTCCCGGGTCGCCGAGTGGCGGCGGCCGCTGCCGGCGATGCGCCGCGCCGGATCGGGTCGGGTCTGACGAATTTCCACGGAATCCAGTGTAATAAACTCTTCGGCGGAACGGTTCGTCACCGACAGGAGCAGACATGGCCGATATCGAGATCCACCACTCGCACGCAGACGCCGTCGCCGAGAACCCGACATCCCACGCCGCGTCGTGCACGTGCGGCGAGGTGGACGAGGACCTTCCCGAGATGGACGTGCAGTCGATCCCGCACGCCATCCGGCACGCCGCCATCTTCGGCGCGGTGAACGCGCTGCGCCCGCGCGCCGCCCTGATCATCTCCGCGAACCACAATCCGATCCCGCTGCTGACCCAACTCGAGGCCCGCTACGGCGACGCGTACACCGCGTCGTACCTGGAGAAGGGCCCGGAGCGCTGGCGGATCGTGATCCGCAACATGGCGTGAGCACTCGCGCGGGCGGTCCAACCCCTCTGGCCGCCCGCGCGTCCACGCGCACACAGCCGACCGCAAGCGACCCCTCCTAGGATGCCGGGATGACCGGATTCTGGGGACGCCGCGCCCCGGCGCGGATCACCGGGGAGGATGCCGAGCTCGCCCGCCGCGCGGACGCCGCGCTGATCGCCGCCGACGAGCGGGTGCGCCTGGCCACCGACGAGCTCGCGTTCGCGGAGGCGGAGCTCGGCGGCGAGGTCACCGCGCCGCTGCGCGAGGTGCTCGCCGCCGTCCGGCACCATCTCGGTGAGGCTTTCGCGCTGAACCAGCTCAACCACGACCACATTCCGGACACACCCGACGAGCTGCGCACCCGCAACGCGCGCATCGTCCAGCTGTGCGACTGGGCGCAGAACCTGATCGACGAGCGGATGACGGCGCTGGCCGACCGGATCGCGCGCGCGCGGCAGGCGCCGCAGATCCTCGCGCAGCTGGGCGCCGACATCCAGGCTCTGCGCGGCCGCGTCGAACCCGCCCGGGAGGTGATCGGCCGGCTCGCGGCACGGTACGCCGCCGGTGCGCTGCGCCGCGTCGACGGGAACCCCGGCGAGGCCGAGCAGCTGCTCGGGTTCGCCGAGCACGGGGCCCGCGTCGCGCAGGACCGTCGCGCCGCCGGGCAGCGCGAACCCGCGAACACGGCGCTGGAGGCCGCGACCGAGTCGGTGCGCCGCGCCCGGACGCTGCTGGACGCCGTCGACGGCTTCGAGATCGAGGCGCTGCGCGCCGAGGCCACGCTCGGCGCTGTCGTGGAGGACTCCCGCGGCGACCTGGACGCCGCCGCCGACGCCCCGCAGACCCCCGAGGTCCTCGCCGCCGCCGCTGCCCTGCAGGAAGCGCTCGCCGCGCTGCCGGCCGCCGGCGTGCACACCGACCCGTTCGCGCAACTGAGCGCACTGCGCGCCGCCAACGCGGGACTGGATGCCGCTGTCGCGGCCGCGCGCGACCGCGCCGCGCACCCGCTGCCGGCCGCCGAGGTGGTGCACAACGCCATCGACGACGCCGACCGGCAACTGGCCGTCGCCCGCGACCTCATCGGCGGGCACCGCGGCTGGATCGGCGCCGATGCCCGCACCCGCCTCGCGGAGGCCGAGCGCATGCGGGAGGAGGTCGTCCGCCTCGTCGGCGCGGATGCCGCCGCCGGCGTCCGCCCGGTCGCCGAGCAGCACCGCGAGCAGGCCCTCGGCCTCGCGCGCCGGTCCGGCTACCTGGCCGCCGAGGCGCTGCAGCTCGCCCAGCGCGACATCGACGCGGCCCGCCCGCAGGCCGACCCGGGGGTCCCCGGGTGGGGCGGCCGGGGCGGCAGCCCGATCGGCGGCATCCTCGGGGGCCTGGTCATCGGCAGCATCCTCGGCGACATCTTCGACTGACACGGGCCGGGACGCGGCGCGGGCGGCCGAGTCGGCCGCCCGCGCCCGGGCGCATCGCACCCGACGGTGTGTCAGGACACCAGTTCGGCGCTCGGCGGCGCCATCGTCGTCAGCGATATGACGCCGTAGTCCCAGCCCTTGCGCCGGTAGACGACGCTGGGGTGGTCCGTGCGCGCGTCGATGAAGAGGAAGAAGTCGTGGCCGACCAGCTCCATCCGGTCCACGGCATCCTCGACCGTCATCCACTCCGGATCGAACCGCTTCGTGCGGATCACGACCGGGGTGTAGTGCTCCTCGTCCTCCGCACCCGTGATGATCGGGATCTCACCGGTCGCGACGGCGTGCAGCACCTCCACGGACGCCGGCTGCAGGTCGACCCCGCGCAGCGATCCTGTCCCCTTGTCCAGCATCGCCCCGCGCGGGTGCCGACGGGCGTCCACCCGCTTCTCCTTCGCACGGCGCACCTGTTCGGCGAGTTTGTCGACCGCGAGATCCAGCGCGGTGAACTTGTCGCCGTCCACTGCCTCGGCCCGCACCAGGGGAAGTCCCTTGCCGGTGAGCGTGAGCTCGACCGTGGAATCCTCCATGCGACCGTTGTGGTATGCCCGGTGCGTGACCTTGACATCCATGCTCTGGGCGCGGGGCGCGATGGTCTCGATGCGGGTGGCCTTCTCCTCCACGACACCGCGGAATCGATCGGAGACGCTGACGCCCACGCCGACGATGCTGGTTTCCATCCCTGACCTCCTTGTTCCGGTCCACCCGGCCAAGGGCGGACCATCAGTCGCCTTGTGTCCCCCACCGTAGTCGGCGCATCCCCCGCTGTCACGCCCCGTTACCGGGGCGCGCCGCCGGGCGCCGCATCGCTCAGCGGGGTGCCGGCCACCGCCGCGGCGTGGCGGCGACGGTGGCGGCACCCACGACACGGGCGCCTGCCGCACGCAGGGCCCGGGCCGCCTCCGCGAGAGTCGCCCCCGTCGTCACGACGTCGTCCACGATCACCACATCGCGGCCGTCAAGCACATTCCCGCGCACCGCACGAAGGCTCCCGGCGACGTTCGCACGCCGTTGCGCACGCCCGAGGCCGCGCTGATCGGCGACCGTCCGCACGGACCGCAGCGCACGCACCGGCGCCAGCCCCGCCCGCCGCGCGAGCAGCTCCGCGACCCGGTAGCCGCGCCTGCGCAGGGCGGCACGGCTGGAGGGCACCGGCACCACGACCGCGCCGGGCGCGTCCAGCGCGGCGACCGCGGCCGCAAGCGCCGGCGCGAGGGCCCGCGCGAGGCCGGTGCGGCCGTCCTCCTTCAGGGCGCGCAGCACGCGGGCGGCCACGCCGTCGAACACGGCGCCGCTGCGCACCGGCAGCTCCCCCGCCCGCGTCGCGGTCACGCGCGGCAGCAGCATCCCGCGGCACCGGTCGCACAGCGGGGCATCCGGCTGCCCGCACCCGGCGCACGCGTCCGGGAACACGAGCGACACCACCTCGGCGAGCGCGTCCCGGGCGCGCCGGCGCACCGCAGCCCAGCCGTCGAACCTCTCCATGCGGCGATGCTGACGCAGCACCCGGCCGCCCCGCGACCAGGTGTGGAGAACGCCGCGCCTGGGGAGGAGCCGGCTCAGCCCTGTGCGGGCATCCCCTGCGCGCCGGCGAGGACGAGGATGCCGCTGCCGGCCTGCTCCCAGTTCGAGCCGCGCTGCGAGTACAGCGTGCCGTCAGCGCCGCGCAGCCGCACGGTCCCGTTCGTGGTGCCCGCTATCGCGGTCACGCCGTCCGGCGCCGCCATCGAGACGCCCGGCCCGCCGACGATCTGCTCGATCTCGACGATGCCGGCGCCCGAGTGCGCCAGCACACCGAGCGTGGTGTCGCCCAGCCAGGTGAGGTGGATGCCCTCCCCGGGCAGTTTCGCGACAGCGAGCGGGTCGCCCAGCTGCGCCGCACCGTCGGTGGAGCGCACGATGCCGAACACAGCGACCTGCGGCTGCCCGCCGACCGTGAGGATGGCGGCCATCCGGGTGCCGTCGCGCGATATGGCCATCGCCGTGACCCGCGACGCGTTCGACCACGCGGGCGTCACGCTGCGGCGCTTGCCGTCGGCGGTGAACACGACCAGACCCTTCGGGTCGTCGCGGGGCACCGACCAGATCTCGCCCTTCGCGTCGATCACCGGATCGACCAGGCCCGGCCGCTGGTCGAGAGCGAGGATGTCGCCGGCGGCGGGGACCCGCGCCACCACACCGGCCGATGTGCGTACGGCCGCCGCGCTGTAGTCGGCGGCCACGACGACCGCCACCGGATCGAGACGGCCGATGGCTGTGGAGAGCCCGGTGATCGGCTCGACGGCGTCGTCGCCGGCGAGGAACCCGAACCCCTTCTTCGTGCGCACCAGGGCACGGCCGTCGATGCGGGTGGAGGCCGTGGCGGCCCCCTGCGCGTCCACGGGGGCGCCGCCGCTGCTCATCGACACGTCGGCGATGTTCGCGTTCGCGAGGCTCCGCTGCAGCTGCGTCTGCATCCGCCCGAGCGGCTGCGGCTCGAGAGAGAGCACCGGGCCGGTGAGCGCAACCTGGGCGACCCCGCCGGTGCTGGGCACCGACGGCAGCGCCTTGACGGCGTCCGGGAACGCGGACACGACGCTGCCGGCCAGCCAGGGGCTGGGTCCGCCGTTGATCAGCGCGGTGACGATGTGCGTGGCCGCGTTGATCGACGGGAACCAGCGCACGTCGGGCACGAGGTACCGCCAGTCCGGGTCGAAGAACATCAGCGGATACTGCCGGTACACGCTCGTGAACTGGTCTGCGCCGATCACTATCCCGTCCGGCGCGGCCGTGATGCGCCACTCGCCCTCCACCTTGGCGAGGCTGAAGCCCAGCGGCGTGCGACCGCCGTCGGAGGTCTTGTACGCGCCGGTCTTGTCGACGGTCGCGCGCTGCGTGATCGTCAGCTGCACCTTGTCGTCGGCGGTCGCCAGGTACGCGCGCGAGGACCGGTCGTCGATCGTCGTGGTGTCGCCGGGCTTCCACTGGCCGCGGAACGACGGTGCCAGGTACAGCTGCGCGACGGCCCAGTTGTTCTCCGGTCCGATGCCCGCGCCGATGAAGCCCTGCACTATCTGCTCCGGGGTCGCACCCGGCTGCGGCTTCTGCGCAACGAACGAGAAGTCCGGCACAGCGGCGGTCCCGGGCGGGATGCCGGCGAAGACAGGCCCGGATGTCGGCAGCCCCGCGCACGCGGCCAGGGCCAGCGTGAGCGCGGCCACCAGGACCGCGAGGATGCCGCGCCGCCGCCCGGTCATGCCGCACCTCCCCGGTCGCGGGTGCCCTCGTGCAGCACTATCGGCTGGGTCAGGCCGAGGTCGTCGAGCGAGCCGGCGTCGTCGCCGGGGTCCGTGGCGATCGGCGACGCCCCGGCGCCGACGGAGTGCCCGCCGCGCGGCAGCGTCAGCACGAAGTTCGTGCCGCGGCCGACCTGGGACCACACCGTGAGGGTGCCCTGGTGCAGGTTCGCGTCGCCGAGCGCTATCGACAGTCCGAGACCGGTGCCGCCGATCGTGCGCGTGCGCGACGGGTCGGCGCGCCAGAACCTGTCGAACACGCGCTCCGCGTCGGTCTCGGTCATCCCCATCCCGAAGTCGCGCACACCCAGGGCCACCGCTTGCTGGTTGCTGTCGACGGTGACCACGATCGGCCGGCCCTCGCCGTGCTCGATGGCGTTGCCGATGAGGTTGCGCACTATCCGGCGGATGCGGCGCGGGTCCATCTCCACCGGCGAGTACCCGCCGGGGGCGACCACCCGCACGTCGGTGCCGTGCTGGTCGGCCAGCTGCTGCATCGACGCGACCACGTCCTCGGCGAGGTGCGCGAGACTCGTCGGCTCGAGCTCGAGCTGCACGGAGCCGGCGTCGTACCGGCTTATCTCGAGCAGGTCGCCCAGGAGCACCTCGAACCGCTGCACCTGCGCGTGCAGGAGCTCCGCGGCCCGCGCGGTGGCCGCGTCGAACTCGTCGCGGTGGTCGTTGATCATGTCGGCGGCCAGCCGGATGGTGGTCAGCGGCGTGCGCAGCTCGTGCGAGACGTCCGACACGAACCGCTGCTGCACGAGCGACAGGTCCGCCAGCTGGGTGATCTGCGACTGGATGCTGTCGGCCATGGCGTTGAAGGAGCGGCCGAGCGTGGCCAGCTCGTCCTCGCCGTGCACGGTCAGACGCACGTCCAGGTCGCCGGACGCGAGCTTCGCGCTCGTGGCGGCCGCCTCCCGGATCGGGCCGGTCACCGCGCGCAGCGTGAACCAGCCGATGCCGCCGATGATCACCAGCAGCACGCTGCCGACCACCCACAGCGTTGCCTGCACGAAGCTGAGCGTTCCGGCCGCGTCGTCCAGGTCGTACGCCAGGTACAGCTCGTACGGGCCGATGTCGGGCACCACGAGCTGCTGGCCGACGACGATGCCGGGCCGCTGCGACCCGCTCGCCGACGGCAGCGAGATCGACTGCCCCCACTGCGACTCGGTCTGCCCCGGGGTCTGCACGTGCTTGCGCAGCTCGGGCGAGATCATGTCCTCGGTCAGGCCCCCCGAGCGGAACCCGGGAGGGGCCAGCTGCGACGGCGTCTTGTCGATGCGGATGGCGACCATCATGTCGGTCGCGGACTGCTGCACGAGCGACGCCCAGACGCTGTTCATCAGGTTCTGCACCTGCACCGGGTCGTCCTGCACGACGGCGTCGTCGAGAGTGGCCTGCGCGGTGTCGACGGCGCGACGCGAATCGGTGAGGGCCTGGTCCTTGCGCGACTCGAAGAGGTCGTTCTGGATCGCCAGGGCCATCCACAGGCACGCGGTCAGCACCGCGAACGCCGTCAGCGCCAGCGTGATCGCCACGGTGCGGAAGCGCAGCGAGCGCCGCCACAGCGTCGCCAGGTCCTCCAGCCGCGCACGCCACCAGGAGCCGTCGCGCCAGGTGAGCCGACCCGGGGCGGCGGTGCGAGGCGCGGACGCCGACGACATCCCGGCCTTCAGACCACCGCGCCGGCGCGGTATCCCACGCCGCGCACCGTGGTGACGATCTTCGGATTGTCCGGGTCGAGCTCGACCTTCGCGCGCAGCCGCTGCACGTGCACGTTCACGAGGCGGGTGTCGGCCTTGTAGTGGTACCCCCACACCTGCTCCAGCAGCATCTCCCGGGAGAACACCTGCTGGGGCTTGGATGCCAGGGCCACCAGCAGCTCGAACTCCAGCGGGGTCAGGGCGATAGACGTCTCGGCGCGGCGCACCTCGTGCGCCGCGACATCCACCTCGAGGTCGCCGATGCGCAGCACGGCGGCGCTCGTGGTGCCGGGCCGCAGTCGGGTGCGGATCCGGGCGACGAGCTCCTTCGGGTTGAACGGCTTGACGATGTAGTCGTCGGCGCCGGACTCGAGCCCCTTCACGACGTCGGCGGTGTCGGTGCGGGCGGTGAGCATGATGATCGGCACGCCGGACTCGGAGCGGATGCGCGTGCAGATCTCGATGCCGTCCACGCCCGGCAGCATGAGGTCGAGCAGGATGAGGTCCGGACGCTGCGCCCGCCAGATCTCGACGGCCTTGGCACCGTCCGCGCAGAAGGCGGTGTCGAATCCCTCCGTGCGCAGCACGATGCCGATCATCTCGGCCAGCGCGGTGTCGTCGTCGACCACCAGGATCCGTGAACTCATCAGACCGGGTTTCGTCCTTCATCCGGCGCGGGATTACCGCGTACGCTCATCCGCGCCACCCCCGGGCGCTGTCCACAGCGTAGCCGAGCGCGCCGACCGCCGGGGCGGCCGCCGAGCGGGCACGGTGTGACACGATAGGGGGACGCTTCGCTGCGAGGAGGCTTCGTGACCGCGAATCCGACCTGGACGCCGGCATCGCGCCCCGGGATCATCCCCCTGCATCCGCTGGGATTCGGGACCGTGCTCGGCCGCTCGTTCGCGGCCCTGCGCCGCAATCCGCGGGTGCTCCTCGGCTTCGCGCTCGTGGTGCAGGTGATCTCCTTCATCGTGCTGATCGTCGCGGTCGGCGCCGTCGCGTTCCTGTCGTTCTCGCGGCTGCAGAACCTGCCGGCCGGCTCCCCGGACCACGACACCATCGCCGCCGGCTCCACGGCCATCGTGGTGCTGACCGGGTTCGTGCTGGGCCTGGCCGCCGCCGCCCTCGGCATCATCGTGCAGGCGGTGGTCGTCACGGATGTCGCCCACGGCGCTGTCGCGGAGCGGATGCGGCTGCCGGAGCTGTGGCGGCGGGTGCGGCCGGTGGCATGGCGGCTGATCGGATACACGGCGCTGGTCACGGTGGCGATGCTCGTCGGATTCGGTGCGGTCACCGCGATAGTGCTGAGCGTGTCCGCGCTGTCCGTGCCGTTGGCGGTCACGCTGACGGTGCTCGCGATCCTCGGCGCCATCCCGCTGCTGCTGTGGCTGTCCACGAAGTTGCTGCTGGTGCCGCCCGTGATCCTCCTGGAGCGGGCCACGATCGGCAGCGCCATGGCGCGCTCGTGGCGCCTGACCCGCACCCGGTTCTGGCCGATCCTCGGCATCGTCGTGCTGATCCAGGTGATCTTTGGGGCTATGGCGCAGGTCGTGACGATCCCGTTCTCGCTGTTCGGCGGGATAGCGTCGGCGC
The DNA here is from genome assembly GCF_009649635.1 of Microbacterium sp. SYP-A9085. Classification (GTDB taxonomy): domain Bacteria; phylum Actinomycetota; class Actinomycetes; order Actinomycetales; family Microbacteriaceae; genus Microbacterium. The sequence goes on from NZ_WJII01000002.1 coordinate 274,504, forward strand.
TGATCGCCCCGACCGGCGACCCGACGACCGGCGGCATAGTGACCCTCGTCGTCTCGCTCGGGCTCACCGAGATCGTCGTGCTGCTGATCCAGTCGATAGCCATCGTCGTTCAGGCCACCGCCACCTCGATCCTGTACATCGACAGCCGGATGCGGCACGAGGGCCTGGATCTCGACCTGCTGTCGTACGTGGAGCGGCGGGATGCCGGCGTCTCGCCGCTGGCCGATCCGTACACCGCGCACATCGGCCGCGTCTTCGCCCGGCCGCCGATGGCGCCCGCCTACCCGGGTTATCCGACGCCCGGGTACCCGCCGGCAGCACCGCCCGCATACGGCCCGCCGCCGGGGTACGGCACCGGGCCGGCGGCCGACCCGCAGCATCCCGCACCGCCGGCGCCGTCCTCGACCGACTGGACGGCCCCGGGGTCCGGCCAGGGGACTCCGTGAGAGCACGCCTCGCCGACGGCGTGCCGCCGCTCACGCCCGACGGGGACCAGGCGCGCCGGTGGGCGCAGCTCGAGCTGCGCGATCCCGCATACGCGGCAGCGCAGCCCACGCCGCTGGATCGGGTCGCGCGGGCCGTGCAGGAGTTCTTCACGGGCCTTTTCCGCGGCAGCCCGGATGCCGCGCTCGGCCTGTGGCTGGCGGTGGCGGTGGCCGTCGTGCTCGTCGCGCTCATCGTGATCGCCGTCGTCTTCTCCCGCCGCGGCCGCCTGTCGCGGCGCAGCGCTCCCGCGGCGGCGGAGCTTTTCGGCGACGTGGAGACCCGCTCCGCGTCTGCGCTGCGGCGGGCCGCGGCATCCGCGCTCGCCCGCGCGGACTGGTCCGAGGCGGTGGTGCTGCGGTTCCGGGCGCTGGCACGCGGGCTGCTCGAGCGCGGTGCCGTCGAACCGGTCCCCGGGGCCACCGTGCACGCTTTCGCGCGGGCGGCGGGGCATGTGCTCCCCGACCTCGCCGACGCCCTGGATGCCGCGGCCGGCGCTTTCGACGACGTGCGGTACCTGCGCCGCCCGGGCACCGCCGCGCTGTACGCGCAGGTCGCCGACGCCGACGACCGGGCGCAGGCGGCGTCCGTGCGCGTGCAGGCCGTGGAGAACGCGCGATGACGGCGACGGTCCCGGCGCGCGCGGACACGACCACGCGCCGGAAGCGCGCCACCGCATGGGTCGCGATCACGGTGGTACTCGTGGCCGCCGGCATCGGCGGGGCGGTGCTGTCCGGGCTCGGCCAGTGGACTCAGCGCAACCTGCTCGATCCGCAGTCGGCGGGACCGGACGGGGCGCGCGCGCTCGCACGGATCCTGTCCGACCACGGCGTCGACGTCCGCATCGCCCGCGACCGGGGCGCCGTCCGCGACCAGCTGCGCTCCGTCGGCGGCGCGGCGGGGATCCCCGCGGCGGCGACGCTGGTCCTCCCCGACAGTCCGCTGCTGTCGGACCCGACGTTCCAGCGCCTTGCGGACACCGCCGCCGACGTCGTCGTCATCCAGCCGCAGTCGCGCGGCGTGCGCGTGCTGTTCGGCGCCGACACCGCCGGCTACGGCGCCGACGCGCCGGTGCCCGCCGCCTGCGCCCTCGCGGCCGCGCAGCGCGCCGGCAGCATCCTGCCCGGGACCCTGTACACCGTCCCCGCCGGCGGCACAGCGACCGGGTGTTACAGGGTCGGGCACGACGTCGCGCTGCTGCAGCGGACGTCGGCCGGCAGCACCGCCACCGCTGTCGACGGCACCGAGCTGTTCACGAACGCCACGCTCGCCCGCGGCGGGAACGCCGCGCTCGCCGTGAACCTGCTGGGCGCGCACCGCACGCTCGTCTGGTACGTCCCGTCCGCGTCGGACGCCGACGCCGCGCCCCTCACGCTCGGCCAGCTCACCCCGTCGTGGGCGTCCCCGGTGATCCTGCTGCTCCTGGTCGCCGGTGTCGCCGCGGGCGTGTGGCGCGGCCGCCGGTTCGGCCCGCTGGTGGCGGAGAACCTCCCGGTGACCGTCCGCACCGCGGAGACCACGGACGGCCGCGCCCGCCTGTACGCCCGGTCAGGGGATGTCGTGCACGTCGCCGACCGGCTCCGCATCGGCACCCTCACACGTCTCGCGCGGATGCTCGGCCTGGGCGCCGCCGCCGACGCCGGGGCGGTCTCGGACGCCGTCGCCGACCTGCTCGGGATGCCGCGGGCCGGCGTCCGCGGCATCCTCATCGACACGGTCCCCACCACCGACCGCGAGCTGCTCGCGCTCAGCGACCGGCTGCGCGACCTGGAGCGCGCCGTGCACGCCGCCCTGCGACCGAACGATCCCACCGATTCCGGGAGGAACCGCCCATGACAGATCTGCACTCCGCCGAGCCGCGCAGCGACCAGGCGCCGGACACGGCCGACGCGGCGCTGCGCGATGCGCTGCACCGCGTCCGGCAGCAGGTCGGCCGTGCCGTGATCGGGCAGGACGGCGCCATCACCGGGCTGCTGATAGCGCTGCTGGCCGGCGGGCACGTGTTGCTGGAGGGCGTCCCGGGTGTCGCCAAGACGCTGCTGGTGCGCGCCTTCAGCCGCGCCCTGGGACTTGACACCAAGCGCATCCAGTTCACGCCCGACCTCATGCCCGGCGACGTGTCCGGGTCGCTCGTGTACGACGCCCGTACCGGGGAGTTCGAGTTCCGCAACGGCCCGATCTTCACGAACATTGCGCTGGCCGACGAGATAAACCGCACGCCTCCCAAGACGCAGGCGGCGCTTCTGGAGGCGATGGAGGAGCATCAGGTCACCGCCGACGGCGTGACCCGGCCGCTGCCGGATCCGTTCCTCGTCGCCGCGACGCAGAACCCGATCGAGCACGAGGGCACGTATCCGCTGCCGGAGGCGCAGCTGGACCGGTTCCTGCTCAAGCTCGTGGTCGCCGTCCCCGAGCGGGACGCCGAGCTGCAGGTGCTGCGGCGGCACGCGGACGGCTTCGACCCGCACACGCTGGACGGGATCACCGCGGTGGTCGACGCCGGCCAGCTCCGCGCGGCGCGCCGGGCCGCGGCATCCGTCGCCGTCACCGACGAGGTGCTCGGCTACCTCGTCGACCTCGCCCGCGCCACCCGGCAGAGCCCGTCGGTGCAGCTGGGGGTGAGCCCGCGCGCGGCGACGGCGCTGCTGGCGGCGGCGAAGGCATGGGCGTGGCTGGGCGGCTACCCCGCGATCACGCCCGACCACGTGCAGACGATGCTGGTGCCGACGTGGCGGCACCGCATCCGGCTCCGTCCCGACGCCATGCTCGAGGGCGTGTCGGTGGACGCCGTGCTCACCTCGGTGCTGCAGCAGACGCGCGTGCCGATCTGAGCATGTACCTCACGGGCCGCCTTCCCCTCCTGGTCGCGCTGGGTGCGCTGCCGGTGATAGCGCTGTCGGTCGCCGGGGTGGACGCGTGGCTGGCCGTCGCCGGGTGGACGGTGCTGTGTACGGTGCTGGCCGCGGTGGATGCCGCCCTCGCGGCCGATCCGCGCGCCGTGCGGGTGCAGCGCAACGTGCCGCGCCGGGCACTGCTGCACGCGGCCGTGGAGACCACGCTCACGCTGCGCGGGCCGCGCCGGCTGCGCGGGGCGCTGCGCGACGCATGGCAGCCCACGGCGGGCGCGCCGCCGGACCGGATCCCGGTACGGCTGGAGCCGGGGCAGCCGCTGCAGCTGGTGGTGCCGCTGCGCCCGCGCCGGCGCGGCGAGCTGGTCTCCGGCTTCGTGGTGCTGCGCAGCCTCGGTCCGCTCGGGCTCGCCGGCCGGCAGGGCCGGATCGACGCGCCCGGGGCCCTGCGGGTGCTGCCGCCGTTCACCGCGCGTCGGCACCTGCCGTCGCGGCTCGCCCGACTGCGCGAGCTCGACGGGGCGACGAGCGTGCTGATCCGCGGGCAGGGCACGGAGTTCGACAGCCTGCGCCCGTACGTACGCGGCGACGACGTCCGCTCGATCGACTGGCGCGCGACAGCGCGGGCCGGCACGACGATGCTGCGCACGTGGCGGCCCGAGCGCGACCGCCACATCGTGATAGTGATCGACACCGGGCGCACCTCCGCCGCCCGGGTCGGCGACGGGGTGCGCCTGGATGCCGCGATGGAGGCCACGCTGCTGCTGTCGGCGCTGGCGGCCCAGGCCGGCGACCACGTGCACCTCGTGATGTTCGACCGGGTCGTGCGCGGCCGGGTCTCCGGGGTCGACGGCGACACGCTGCTGCCCGCACTCGTGGACGCCATGGCCCCGGTCGAGCCCACCCTCATCGACACGGACTGGGATGCCGCTTTCGCGCAGGTGCGGGCCCTCGCCGTGCGCCCGTCCCTCGTCGTGCTGCTGACGGCGCAGGACGAGGCATCCTCGGCCCGCGGCTTCCTCGGGTCGTTGCCCGCCCTCACCGCACACACGCATGTGCTGGTGGGCACGGTGACCGACGCGGAACTCGCCGCGCGGTCTCGCGCGCGCGGCACCGTGGGCGAGATCTATCGCGCGGCCGCCGCCGAGCAGACGCTCGCCGACGCGGCCCGCGTGGCCGCCGCCGTCGGGCGCGCCGGCGCCGAGGCCATCGCCGACGGGCCCGAGCAGCTGCCGCCCCGGATCGCCGACCGCTACCTGCAGTTGAAGGCGGCCGGCCGGTTGTGAACGCCCGGCGCTGGCCCGGTGATGTTCCGCAGGTGCACAGGCGGCGTTGATAGCGTGGGGCGGGCCGTGGGACGACCCGGTGCGGCGATATCCGGCGGGGACGGCCCCGGGAACAGGACCCGGCATGTCCACCCCGACCCGCACCGCCCCGGCATCCCGCACGGCGGCGGCATCCCCCGCCCGCATCCCGTTACGGGCGTTGCTCACGTTCGGCGCCGTCGGCCGCGCACTGGTGGGCTGGATCGCCGTCGGCGGACTCGCACTGCTTTCTCCGCCGCCCACCTCGCCGCTGCTGGGCGCCACCCTCGCCGGCACCGTCGCCGTGATCGCGGTGTGCGCGTTCGGCGTCGTCCGTCAGGCCGAGCGCCTCGCCGCCCGACTCGGTGATCCGCTGGGAACCCTGGTGCTGACGCTGTCGATCGTCCTGATCGAGGTCGTGCTGATCGTCGCTGTCATGCTCGGTCCGGGCGAGCACGCCACGATCGCCCGCGACGCGGTGCTGGCGGTGTCGATGATCATCCTCAACCTTGTCGTCGGCCTCGCGCTGCTCACCGGCGGGATGCGCCGCAGCGCCCGGCGACAGGGGGGCCTGCGCCACAATCGGGCGGGCACGTCGCAGTATCTCGGTCTGCTGGTCGCGCTCCTCGCCGTCACGTTCGGGGCGCCGGAGCTCGTCGGCATCGACGGCGCCTTCTCCGCTCCCCAGGCGGCGGCGGTGGCGGCAGGCACGCTGGCCGTGTACGCGTTCTTCCTGTGGCGGCAGACGGGCGCGCAGGCCGCGGACTTCGTCGAGGTCGCCGTGCCCCCGCCGGCGGCGGGGCATGCCGTCCGCCGTGCGGTGCGGGCTCACCGACGGGAGCTGGCCGTACGGGTCGTCCTGCTCGCGTTGACGATGCTGCCGATCATTCTCCTCTCGCACGATCTGGCGGGGATGCTCGATCACGGCCTCGCCCTGCTGCATGGCCCACCGATGCTGTCGGGGTTGGTCATCGCGGGGATCGTCTTCCTGCCCGAGGCGATCACGGCCGTGCGAGCCGCGTGGGCGGGCCAGGCGCAGCGCGTGAGCAACCTCTGTCACGGCGCCCTCGTCTCGACGGTTGGGCTGACCGTGCCCGCGGTGTTGATCGTCGGGCTCGTCACCGGCGAGAATCCGGTGTTCGCGGTCGATCCCGCCGGCGCCCTCCTGCTGGCGGTGTCGCTGGCGGTGTCCCTCACGACGTTCGCCGGCCGGCGCGCCACCGCCGCACACGGCGCCGTGCACCTCGCAGTGTTCGCGCTCTACGTCCTCGTCCTGTCCGCGCCCGCGTGATGAACTCGCCGCGAACCCCGTGTCGTTCCGCGGTGAAACCTCGCGGATGCCGATAATCTCGCGACTGCAGGGAAAGGAGACCCATGTCGACGACGACGACTGCCCCCACACTGGTCACCCGGATGATCGCGGAGGCGATCGGCACGCTGGTGCTGGTGTTCGCCGGCATCGGCACGGCACTGTACGCGGTGGACGCCGCCGTCGGCACGCTGGGCACGCCGATGGGCGTCGGCCACCTCGGCATCGCCCTGGCGGTCGGTCTCACGGTGCTCGTCGGCGTCTACGTCTGGGGGCCCATCTCCGGCGGCCACTTCAACCCCGCCGTCACGCTCGGGATGGCGATCGCCGGGCGGTTCGCCTGGCGGGACGTGCTCGGCTACTGGGCCGCGCAGGTCGTGGGCGGCCTCGTCGGCTCGACGCTGCTGGTCCTGGTGGGCCTGTTCGGACCGGACGGGTGGCTGAGCCGTGCGCAGTCGGCCGGGTTCGCCAGCAACGGCTTCGGCGAGCACTCCCCCGGTGGCTGGGGCATCGGCGCGGCGATCATCGCCGAGGTGATCCTCACCTGCGTGTTCGTGCTCGTGGTGGCCGGATCCGTCAGCTCGCGTGCGCCCGTGGGGTTCGCGGGAATAGCGATCGGCCTGGCCCTGACGCTCATCCACCTCGTCTCGATCCCGATCGACGGCACGTCGGTGAACCCGGCGCGCTCGATCGCCACCGCGGTGTACGGCGGCGTCGCGCCGCTGGCCCAGCTGTGGGTGTTCATCGTGTTCCCGCTCGTGGGCGGCGCCATCGCGGGAATCGTGCACCGCGCCCTGTTCCCGGAGCCCACTGTCCGCTGACGCTCAGATATGAAAGCTGCCCGCCCCGAACGGGGGCGGGCAGCTTTCGTGCGGGGATCACTCCAGGTCGAAGCGGTCCAGCTCGGTGATCTTCGTCCACGCGGCCACGAAGTCATCCACGAACTTGCCGGCGGCGTCGTCCGCGGCGTACACCTCGGCGACCGCGCGCAGTTCGGCGTTCGAACCGAACACGAGGTCCGCGCGCGTGCCGATCCAGCGCTGCGCGCCGGTGGCGACATCCGTCCCCGCGAAGGCGTGCGAGCCCGGGTCCAGCGGCGCCCACTGCGTGCCCATGTCCAGCACGTTCACGAAGAAGTCGTTCGTGAGCACGCCCGGCCGGTCCGTGAACACGCCGAGCTTCGAGCCGTCCCAGTTCGCGTCGAGGACCCGCAGGCCCCCGACCAGCACCGTCATCTCGGGCGCCGTGAGGGTCAGCAGGCTCGCCTTGTCCACGAGCAGATGCTCGGCGGGAAGCTCCGCCGCAGCGGCCGCCGGTCCGACGTAGTTGCGGAACCCGTCGGCGATCGGCTCGAGGTACCCGAACGACTCGACGTCGGTCTGCTCCTGCGCGGCGTCGGTGCGACCCGGCCGGAACGGCACGACGACGTCGTGACCGGCATCCTGCGCCGCCTTCTCGACGCCGGCGTTGCCCGCCAGCACGATGAGGTCGGCCAGCGACACGGACGTGCCGAAGCCGTCCTTGATGCCGCGCAGCACGTCCAGCACCTTCCCGGAGCGGGCCGGGTTGTTGACCTCCCAGTCCTTCTGCGGAGCCAGCGCCAGGCGGGCGCCGTTCGCGCCGCCGCGCTTGTCGCTGTCACGGTAGGACGCCGCGGCCGCCCACGCCGTGGACACCAGCTCGGACACCGTCAGGCCCGACGCGAGGATCTGCTGCTTGAGCGCCGCCGCGTCCGCGTCGTCGATCAGGGTGTGGCCGACGGACGGCACCGGGTCCTGCCAGATGAGCTCCTCGGCGGGGGCGAGCGCCCCCCGGTAGCGGATCGCCGGACCCATGTCGCGGTGCGTGAGCTTGAACCAGGCGCGCGCGAAGGCGTCGGCGAAGGCATCCGGGTCGTCCCGGAACTTCGCCGAGATCGGCCCGTAGACGGGGTCGAAGCGCAGCGACAGGTCGCTCGTGAGCATGCGCGGCTCGCGGCGGGCGGTGGCGTCGTGCGCCATCGGCACCATGTCGGCGCCGCCTCCGTTCACCGGCCGCCACTGCTTCGCCCCGGCGGGGCTGTCCATCAGCTCCCACTCGTAGGCGTACAGGATGTGGAAGAACTCGTTGTCCCAGCGCGTCGGGTGGTAGGTCCAGGTGACCTCCAGCCCGCTCGCGGTCTGGTCGTCGCCCTTCCCTGTGCCGTGCGCGTTCTTCCAGCCGATGCCCATCTGCTCGATCGGAGCGTCCTCCGGCGAGGGGCCGACGAGGTCGGCGGATCCCGCGCCGTGCGTCTTGCCGAACGTGTGACCGCCGCCGATCAGCGCCACGGTCTCCTCGTCGTCCATCGCCATCCGCTTGAACGTCTCCCGGATGTCGCCGGCCAGCTCCACCGGGTCGGGGTTGCCACCGACGCCCTCGGGGTTGACGTAGATGAGTCCCATCTGCACGGCGGCGAGCGGATTCTCCAGCTCGCGCGTCGCGCCCGGCGTGTAGCGCGCCTCGTCGCCGAGCCACGTGCTCTCCGAGCCCCAGTACACGTCGTCATCCGGCTCCCACGCGTCCACCCGTCCGCCGCCGAACCCGAATGTGGTGAAGCCCATCTGCTCGAGCGCGACGTTGCCGGCGAAGATCATCAGGTCGGCCCAGGAGACGGCCGAGCCCCACTTCTTCTTGACCGGCCAGAGGATGCGGCGCGGCTTGTCCAGGCCGGTGTTGTCCGGCCAGCTGTTCAGCGGCGCGAACCGCTGCTGACCTGAGTTGCCGCCGCCGCGGCCGTCGGTCACGCGGTACGTGCCGGCGCTGTGCCAGGCCATCCGGATCATCGCGGGCCCGTAGTTGCCGAAGTCGGCGGGCCACCAGTCCTGCGGCGTGGTGAGCACCTGCTCGATGTCGCGGCGAAGCTCGTCGAGGTCGACGTCGGAGAAGTTCCTGCGGTAATCGAACTGCGCGCCCAGCGGATTAGTCGCGGGCGGATTCTTCGCAAGGATCCGCAGGTTCAGCCGGTTCGGCCACCAGGTTCGGGCGCTCGAGCCGCCGGCGCGGCTGACGCCACCGACGACCGGGCACGCGCTGCCCTGCGCGGCGGCGGCCGATTCCTCGGCCGTGGGCGTGGGAATGATGCTCTCGGTCTGGTCGATGACGCTGTCGGTCATGGTGTCCTTCCTGTGGTGGAGTGGTCGATGAGAGTCAGCTGGATGCCGCGTCCTGGGCGGCCGCACAGTCGGCGCACACGCCCCAGAACGTCACCTCGGCCTCGGTGATCCGGAATCCGTGCGTGTCGGACGGCGCCAGGCACGGCGCCTCGCCGACGACGCAGTCGACATCCGCGACCGCGCCGCATTCCGTGCAGGCGAGGTGGTGGTGATTGTCGCCCACGCGCAGCTCGAACAGCTGCGGCCGACCGGCCGGCTCGATGCGGCGGGCGAGCCCCGCCTCGGCGAAGTCGTTCAGCGCGTTGTACACGGACTGCAGGCTCGGGTGCTCGAGGGCGGGCGCCACGCGCGCGTACACGTCGTCGGCGCTGGAGTGCGGGTGCTCGCGCAGCGCCGTGAACACCGCGCTGCGCGAATCGGTCACGCGCAGCCCCGCCCCGCGGATGGCGGCGGCGGGCTCGAGGGCGGGTTCGGAGGCGGGCATGCCTCCCATCCTACCTTTTATTTGATCAAACCAAAATTACTGGACCCCACGCCTTTCCGGTTCGGGGCGCATCCCTGCAGATACGACTGCAGAACTACGCCCCAACCGCCGGAATGCGCCCCGGACCCGCTATCCCGCGCCGAGCCGGGCCATCCGGCGCCGAGCCCGCTATCCCGCGACGAGTCGCGGCGTGCCGGCCTCGCTCTCGGCGAGGTCCCCCGTCTCCCCCGACCGCGCCGCCCGGCGCCCCACGACGAGCATGTAGAACAGGAACACCGCGAGCGCCAGCGCCCCCAGCAGCACCTTGACCGGCCACGGCCAGGGCTGCGGCGTGATGAACCCCTCGACGGCGCCGGACAGGGCGAGCGAGAACACGAGCCCGATGGCGACCGTGACCAGGGCCCGTCCGGCCGCGGCGAGCGCCTCGCCACGGGGGCGCCGGCCGGGTGCGACCCACGCCCAGAACACGTGCAGTCCCGCGGCGGCCGCGACGAACACGCTCGTGAGCTCCAGCATCCCGTGGGGGGCGATGAACTGCCAGAACACGTCGCCGTGCCCGAGCGCTGTCATCACCGCGCCGGCGGTGCCGACGCCCACGGCGTTCTGCATCACGATGTACAACGGCCAGATCCCGGTGATGCCGAACAGCACGCACTGCACGGCGATCCACGCGTTGTTGGTCCACACCGTGCCCGCGAACACTGCCGCGGGGTTCTCCCGGTAATAGCCGGTGAACCGGTGCTCGGCGTAGTACTCCAGGTCCGCGCGGCTGCCCAGGGCTGCCAGCGCGCTCGCATCGGAGGCGATCCAGATCGCGACGAGCGACCCGATCACCGCGAAGCCCAGGGCCACCGCGAGCGTCGTCCAGCGCAGCCGGTACAGCGCGGCGGGCAGCTGGTGCAGGAAGAACCGCGACAGCGCGCCGCGCGTGTCGGTGCCGCTGCCGGTCAGGCGCAGCCGGGCGCGGGCGAGGATCGTGGACACGTAGTCACCGAGCGGAGTGCGGCCGGCACTCGTCTTGATGTCGGCCAGATCCGCGGACGCGGCGCGGTACCGGATGACGAGTTCGTCGACCTCCCGGCCGCGCAGGCGCCGGGCGCGGCTGAGCTCGTCCAGCCTGTCCCACTCGGTGCGACGGGCGGCCGCCAGCGCGTCGAGGTCCATGTGGTTCACTGTAGGTCATGGCCGTCGAACCCATCGCGATAGTGCCGGACGAGGTGCTCACCGGCGAGGCCGTCGCGCTGGACGTGCAGCCGCTGGGGTTCTTCCTGCGGGCGCTCGGCACGCTGATCGACGTGCTGGTGGCGGTGGCGGGGATGCTGCTGCTGGCGTGGGTGTCGGGCTGGATGCTGGGCGAGGACATCATCGGCACCGATGTCTCGAGCATCCTCAGCATCCTCATGATCGTGCTCGTCACCGTCGTGCTGCCGACCGCGGTGGAGACGCTCAGCCGCGGCCGCAGCATAGGACGGCTCGCGGTCGGGGGACGCATAGTGCGCGCCGACGGCGGCGCCGCGGGATTCCGGCAGGCGCTGATCCGGGCGCTGGTCGGGGTGCTGGAGATCTGGATGACGCTGGGGGGCCTGGCCGCGCTCGTCGGCGCTTTCACGCCCCGGTCGCAGCGGCTGGGCGACCTGCTGGCGGGCACATACTGCCAGCGCACCCGCACGCCCGCGCTGCCGGCGAGTGCGCCGGGGCTGCCGGCGGCGCTGGGCGAGTGGGCGCAGGTCGCGGATGTCACGCGCCTGCCCGATCCGCTGGCGCGCCGCTGCGCCCAGTTCGTCCGGCAGGCGGAGCGGATGCAGCCCTCCGCACGAGCCAGGCTCGCGGCATCCCTCGCCGACGAGGTGGCGGCGTTCGTGTCGCCGCTGCCGGCAACGGATGCCGAGACACTTGTCCGCGCCGTCGTGGCGGTGCGCCGCGAGCGGGAGTACGCCGCGCTTCGGCTCGAGGACGACCGGGTGGCCGGGCTCGTCGCGCGCACGCCGGCCGGCCCGCGCGGCTTCCCGCAGCGCTGAGCGATCCCGGCGGCGCCGCGCCGGCGGTTGCCGGGTTCTCATGCAACCCTCATCTCGGATTCGTTGACAAGCCCGGTCAGGCTTGGCCAGGGTCGGGCACAGATGCCGTCCGGCACAGCCAGATCGAGGGAGAGTGGCGATGAGAAGGACTGCTGTCATCGCGGCGCTGAGCGCCGTACTGCTCACCGGCGGGGTGATCAGCGGATGGGCCTCGGCCGCCGCACCCGCCGCCGCCCGCGGCATCGCCGCGCACGCTGACGCCGGGCACCCCGGCAACGGCGCCAAGACGTCGATCACCGAGCGCGTGTGCGATGGGCTGGCCGACGCCTCCGTGCCGGCAAAGGAGATCGGGCTGCCGACCACCGGGGCCACGGTCACGAAGACGACGTGGGTCGTCGACGGACGGGTCGGGCAATGCCAGGTGGTGGGCGACATCCTGCCCGTCGACCCGCAGGCGCCACCCATCGAGTTCCAGGTGAACCTTCCCGCGAATTGGAACCACCGCGCCCTGCAGCTGGGCGGCGGCGGATACGACGGGTCCCTCGTGACGGGCCTGGGGACGTACCCGCTGCAGCCGGCCGGACAGAAGACGCCGTTGCAGCAGGGCTTCGTGACGCTCGGCTCGGACGGCGGCCACAAGGGCAGCGGCGGGTTCGACTCCACGTTCGGCCTGAACGACGAGGCGCTCGCGAACTACGGCACCGAATCGATCAAGAAGACCCACGACGTGGCGATGGTGCTGATGAAGCGCACGTTCCGCGCGACGCCGAAGTACTTCTACTTCATCGGGTTCTCGCAGGGCGGGCACGAGGCGATCAACGCGGCCGGCCTGTATCCGAAGGACTACGACGGCGTCGTGGCCGGCACCCCGTCCTACAACGTGGCGATGATGCACGCGGGCATCGGATCCGTGTACCGCGACGCGCTGTACGCCGACGGCGGGGCGGGCTGGCTGAACCCCGCGAAGACGCAGCTGCTCGTGAAGGCGGTGTACCGGGCCTGCGATGGCCTGGACGGGCTCAGCGACGGCGTGATCTCGAACGTCCGGGCATGCCAGCAGACATTCGACGTCACGACGCTGCGCTGCGCGGCGGGTGCCGACACCGGTGACACGTGCCTGTCGGACGCGCAGATCCGCGCCGTGACCGAGATCGCCAGCCCGCACAACATCGGGTTCCCGATCGAGGGCAACGCGGTGGCCGCGGGCGCGCCGATCCTGTACGGCGGCACGTACACCGTGTTCACCCTGGGCACCGTCTCGCAGCCGGCCAACCCGGCCAGCGGAAAGGAGGCGTTCCAGTACTCGGTGCTGAACGCCCTGGCGACGAACATCGTCACCCGCGACCCGAACTACGACACCCGCACGTTCAACCTGAACGAGTGGGCGGACCGGATCCAGAAGGTCGGCGAGCAACTCGACAGCACGAGCGTGGACCTGTCCACGTTCGCCCGGCGCGGCGGCAAGATGATCCTCACGACGGGTCTGGCCGACGACGGGATCTCGCCCGAGAACACGATCCAGTTCTACCAGCGGCAGGCGGCCGCCTTCGGCGGCAGACTGGGCTCGTTCCTGAAGTTCTACACGATGCCCGGCTTCTCGCACGGGTTCGGGCCGTACAGCGTGACGTATGACGCGCTGCCGGCGCTCATGAACTGGGTCGAGAAGCACAAGGCGCCCACGCACCTGCACACGATCGACGCGAACGCCGCCAACAACGGCCGCACCCGGCCGCTGTGCGAGTACCCGTCGTGGCCGAAGTTCACCGGTCACAACCCCGACAAGGCGTCGAGCTTCACCTGCGTGACGCCCTGAGGCCGGGACGCCGCGCCGGCCGCGCGCGCATCGTCATCCGGCCGGCCGGCGAGCCGAGGGCATTGCGCCCAGCGGAGGGCATCCGGGAGCGGATCGCCCTCCGCCGGCGCGAAAGCCCTCCGCTCGCGCGCATCGCCGACGGCCCGGCGCGGAGCCTCGCGCGCCTCAGTACCGGTAGTGGTCGAGCTTGTACGGTCCCTCGACGGGCACGCCGATGTAGGCGGCCTGCTCGTCGGTGAGCGTCGTCAGGCGGACGCCGAGCGCGTCCAGGTGCAGGCAGGCCACCTTCTCGTCGAGCACCTTCGGCAGGGTGTACACGCCGGTCGGGTAGGCGTCGTGCTTCGTGTACAGCTCGATCTGGCCGAGCACCTGGTTCGTGAACGACGCGCTCATCACGAACGACGGATGCCCGGTCGCGTTGCCGAGGTTCAGCAGCCGCCCCTCGGACAGGACGAGGACGCTGCGCCCGTTCGGCAGCCGCCACTCGTGCACCTGCGGCTTGATCTCGACCTTGACCGCATCCGGCAGCGCCTCGAGCCCGGCGATGTCGATCTCGTTGTCGAAGTGACCGACGTTGCCGACGATAGCGAGGTGCTTGAGCGCCAGCAGGTTCTCAACGGTGACCACGTTCTTGTTGCCGGTGCCGGTGATGAGGATGTCGACCTGGTCGGCGACATCCTCCAGCCGGGTCACCTGGAAGCCGTCCATCGCCGCCTGGAGCGCGCAGATGGGGTCGATCTCGCTGACGATGACGCGCGCGCCCTGCCCCCGCAGGGCCTCGGCGGCGCCCTTGCCCACGTCGCCGTAGCCGACGACAAAGGCGACCTTGCCGCCGATCAGGACGTCGGTGGCGCGGTTGATCCCGTCCGGCAGCGAGTGCCGGATGCCGTAGGTGTTGTCGAACTTCGACTTCGTCACCGAGTCGTTGACGTTGATCGCCGGGAACAGCAGCGCTCCGGACGCGGCCAGCTCGTACAGGCGGTGCACACCGGTGGTGGTCTCCTCGGTGACACCGAGCAGTCCGTCGGCGATGCGGGTGAACCGCTGCGGGTCACGGGCGAGGCTCCTGCGGAGCAGGTCGAGGATGACGCCGTGCTCGGCGGAGTCGGACGCGACGACATCCGGCACCCGGCCCGCCTTCTCGAGTTCGACGCCCTTGTGCACGAGGAGGGTAGCGTCTCCCCCGTCGTCGAGGATCAGATTCGGCCCGTCGAACCCGGACGCCGACCAGTCGAAGATGCGGTCGGCGAGGTCCCAGTACTCGGCGAGGGTCTCACCCTTGAACGCGAACACCGGCACGCCGCGCGGCTCGGCAACGGTGCCGTGCGGGCCGACGACGACGGCGGCGGCGGCCTCGTCCTGGGTGGAGAAGATGTTGCAGCTGGCCCAGCGCACCTGCGCGCCCAGGGCGACGAGGGTCTCGATGAGCACTGCCGTCTGCACGGTCATATGTAGCGACCCGGCGATGCGGGCGCCCTTCAGCGGCTGCGAGCCGGCGAACTCCTCACGCAGGGCCATGAGCCCGGGCATCTCGTTCTCCGCGAGCCGGAGCTGGTGGCGTCCCGCTTCGGCGAGCGACAGGTCGGCGACGCGGTAGTCGAGCGGGCGTGCGGGAGCCTCAGGCAGGGATGTCGGCATCCGGCCATTCTCCCACGCGGGAATGCACGCGCCTACAGCTGCAGCGTCTCGTGCTTGACGATCACCCAGCCGCGGGGCACGGAGAGCCGCTCGGTGTGGATGGCGCACAGATCGTGGGCATGCGGGTCGCCGGCGCGGCCGAGCGGCCCGATCGCGGCCATCTGATCGGCGTAGTCGTAGGTGAGGGTCGACACCGCTTCACGGGAGCATCCGACCTTGGAGCACAGTCTCTGGCGCATTTGCCTTCCACGCTAGCGGTCCCTCCCCGCCGTGCCGCCGACCGGCGCGCCCAAACCACCGCCGGGCACGCGTGGTCGGACCATCCCGGCTCGCGCGCCGACCCTAGGATGGACGCATGATGCGGCGGCGGATCCAGGCCAGCGCGCGGCGGGCCCCGACGCGGCACGGGCGCCACGGCCGCGAGGGTCGCAGCCCGGTGGTCCGGCCGCCGCTGCCCCCGCTCGAGTCGCGGTACGAGAAGTTCGACCTCACCGTCGGCACGACGGCGGAGTTCCTGCGATCGGCGTGGGAGGAGCTGCGTGACGTGCGCTTCGAGATCGCCGACATGCCCGCGGCGTCCGACGACGATGGCATCCCGCGCTGGCTCGTCGATCGCAAGGACAAGCGGATCGTGATGTTCCGCATCCCGATCGAACGGCTCAGCCACCTGCACCGCAGCGACGATCTGCACCGCCGGGTCGAGATCGAGGGCTGCGTGTTCCGCGCCGCCGCCGAGTACCTCGGCCGCGACCCCTGGGATCTCGGCCCGGAGCGGTTCCGAGACTTCTGAGCACCACGCCGACGGGCCGGCCCACCCCGTCCCTCACCCCGTCCGTGCCGCCGCGACGGGTGCGCGCATCCAGGCGGGATGCCGCCCGGCGGGCCGCCATCGGCGACGGCGATCCCACCAGCCTGGCCCGCGCACCTCCGGCACGCCGCCGACCATCCGGATCTCCCACCCGCTGGTGCTGATCGTGCGGTGATGGAACCAGCACAGCGCGACACCGTTGTCGGTCGACGTCTTTCCCCCGGCGGCCCATTCCTCGACGTGGTGGATCTCGCACCACGCGGCGCGGATGTCGCAGCCGGGGATGACGCATCCCCCGTCGCGCAGAGCGATGGCCCGACGCTGGTAGGGCGTGAAGATCCGGTCGTCAACCTGGATGCCGAGGATCCTTCCGAAGCTGTCGAACGTGACCCGCTCGATCCGGCCACAGCAGGCGATGTGCTGTGCGACGTGCATCGAGACGGGTTCGTCGACGCCGTCGATGTGCGCATACCCGGCGCCCGCCTGCAGATCCTCGGCGCGCACCGCCACCGTCAGCGTGGGCGCCGCTCCCCCGAGACTCGGCGTGTCGGCGGATCCGGCCGCCGCGACCAGGATCGCCGCGAGCGCGTCATGCCGCCGCTGGCCCGTCGTGCGCCGGTCGGCCTGCAGCATCGGCGCATCGTCGTCCTCCGGGTCCTCGACGAATACCGGGCCTCGTCGCTTCGGGTTGTCGATCGCGTCGAACAGCAGCTGCAGCTGGGCCGCGACATCCACCAGCAGGTTCCCGCGGAGGGACACGACGCCGTCCCGCGCCCGCCCGAGCCGTACCTCGCGCACGCGCAGCGCCCGATCCTCGCGCGGCTCGGCGCCGTCCGGATCGAGCACCTGCGCCCAGACCTGCGCCTGCCACCGCAGCTCATCCGCCCCGGCCGGCGGCTCGCCTTCCGGACCGGTTCCCGCGGCGGCGGCCGCAAGCTCGACATCCGCGGCCAGCCGCTGCTCCGCGGTCGCGGCCGGCAGCGCCTGCTCCAGTACGCGGAGTACCCCGCTGACGGCCTCGGCCGACACCGCGCCGCCTGTCAACGCCTCCCGCAGCTGCGGATACCGTGCCGGCAGGGCCTGGCCGCTCGTCAGTGCGGTGGGACGATGGATGCCGCGCGCCGCGCACACCAGCTCTGTGGCACGGGCGGCCGAGCAGCGGGTCGCCCGCCGCAGAAGCTCGTTCAGATCCCGGCATCCCGCGCCGGTCGCGATCCGGTCCAGCCGATCGGCCGCGGCATCCCGCGCCCCGATGTGGCCGGTGGCCTCCACGAGGATCGCGTCGACGAGCCGCGACAGCTCGGACGCGCTCGCCAGCACGCCCAGCAGCTCATCGTCCGATGCCGCTGCCAACGCGTTCCCGCCCAGCGCCTCGCGCACCACGCAGGACAGGGCCTCGGTCAGGCCACCCAGTCGCTGCGTCAGTGCTTCCATGGACCCCATTCAACTCGGGGGTTCCGACATGAAAGCGGGTCTGACCGGGAGTTATCCACAGGTGACGGAAACGCCTCTACGGGTACACGACCACCGGCGCGGATGCCGCGTTCTGCGGCCACACCGGGTACGACGCCAGCGCCCCGTCGCCGGCGAACGCGACCGCGGCGTACGCCGCCCCATCGAGGGCGATGCGATACGCGCGTCCCGCCGCCAGCGGGACGACGGTCGCCCGGCCCGCGGCAGCGGAAACCGTCGTCGCGGTCCCCCCGTCCGCGGGCGCGACCGACACCGCGACCGCGTCCTTCCCGGCCGGCGTCACGACGAGGGCCGGGCTGGGTCCGGCCGGCACCGCGAACAACGAACCATCCACTGCCGGCGCCAGCTGCGGGGCCGCGGGGATCCAGGCGAAGTCATCGCCGGCGCCGGTCCCCGTCGCCTGCCACACTGCGGCGACCACGGGCTGGTCCGCGGTGACGACGACGGTGTACGAACCGGGCGCGAGCGCGGGCAGGGATGCCTCCACAGGTGCGCCGGCCTTCAGCGGCACCGTCATCGCCGATCCGACCGCGCCGCGCGCGCCGAGAACCGTCACGGTCGCCGTCGTCGCCCCGGTGGGGGCGAGCAGGCGCACGACGGCCGGGGCGTCGGGCGTCGGCGCCGTCACGCGCACGCCGGGGATGACCTGCGTGGTCGCGGCGGCGGCGATGGCGCCCTCCTGGTCGACCCCGCCCGGCGTCAGGCCGCGCACGATGCTCGACTGCAGCGCGGCGCGCACCGGCGCGCCCGTGGCGGTCACGCGCAGGATCGGCGCTTCGTCGCCGAACCCGAGCCCCGCCAGCGGCAGCACCTGCTGCGTGCCAGGCGCGACGATGATACGCGATCCCGCGCCCGGGTGCCGGGGCCCGTCGACGCCGTAGAACGTCAGGTCGACGGTCGCGGTGACCTTCCCCGGATTCGCCAGCAGCACGAGGTCCGCGGCTCCCGTGGACGTCGACCCGCCGACGAGCCACGACTCCATCAGGGCGGGCGTGCACGCGGCGGCGGCGAAGCCCGCGAGGTCCTCCGCAGTGACGGTGGCGGATGCCGCGCCCGCCGCCGCGGGGACGGTGCGACCGGTCGCGGGCGCCTCGAGCCTGGTGGGGCCGGACTCCCCCGGCACCCCGGTGGTGGCGAGCACGTCGCGTCGCAGGGCGCCGCCGGCGGTGACATCCTCGCCGGAGGCGACCGAGATCCCGGAGGCCGAGTGCGCGTCGCGGGCCAGGGCCAGCAGCGGCCCCGGGCAGGTCAGTACCGCATCCGCGGCCACGGGGGCGACGGACACCGACGGCGCCGGCGCCGTCCGCGGCATCCAGCCGAGCGCGACGCCCCCGCCGACCACGACCAGGGCGACCACGGCGATGGCGCCTCCGGCCGTGTACCGGGCCGCGGTGCGGAGATTCGCCGAGCGGGTCATGCCGCGTCCTCCTCGTCGACGGCCTCGTCCGCGGGGGCGAAGGATGCCGCCACGGCCACTGCGTCCGCCTCGCGTCGCCCGACGACGCGCGACGTGTACCGCGCGCGACGGCGGGAGGCCCCCGTGGGCACGGCGAGCAGCAGGCCGGCGCCCACGGCGATCAGCTGGAACAGCATGATCGCACGGGCCAGCGACATCACCGCGGGCGAGGCCTCCGCCCGCTCGGCCACGCCCCCGGTCACGCGCCACAGGGTGCCCTTGTCGGTGTCGCCGACCGAGTCGAGGCCGGCGCGCTGATTCAGCGCGGTGACCGCGGTCAGTCGCAGCGCGCGGGCCGGGTCGGCGGTCTGGTCCGCGGGCGCCAGCAGCACAAACCCGATGCTGTCGGCCTCCAGGCGCTGGACGACATCGGACGAGCTGGGGCTGACGAGGTCCCCGGCGAGGTTCGCGAGCTGCCGATCGTGAGCGTCGAGGGCCGTGCGGGTGGCGAGCACCGTGGACTGGCCGCCGAGCGTGGCGCTCTCGCCCCACACCACGCGCGCGCCGACGCCGCCGCCGGCCAGCGGCTGCAGCACGAGGGTGCCGGTGTCGGGCCGGCTGTGCCCTTCGGCGCTCACGAACGCCGGGAGCGTGGACGCCGGCCCGTCGGTGAGCGCCGACGCGCCGCGCAGGTGCGCTGTCAGCGCGGGCAGCGCGAACACGCCGAGCGCCAGCATCAGCGCCGTCGCGACGAGCACCCTGGGGCGCCCGGCGGGCAGCGCCCGGTCGGCGTCGGCGGAGGGATGCCGCGCGAAGCCGGTGTCGAGCGTCAGCGCAGCGGCGCCGACCACGCCCGCCCAGGCCAGGCTCAGCGCGGTGCCCGGCCAGATCGGGACGGCGGCGCCGTCCGCGACGCTGACCGCGACGCCCACGACGATGAACGCGGTGACGATGCCGAGCGCGGCCACCAGCAGCAGCGCGCCCCCGGCCAGCCAGCGGCGGGTGAACACCGACAGCAGGGCGAGGGCTCCCAGCGGCGCAAGGAGCAGCAGCATCCACACCGCCGGCATCCCGGCCACCCACGGCCCGAACGCGCCGCCGGTCAGGAGCGCGCCCCACCCGCCCGGATCGGCGGTCGGCGATCCGGCGGCCAGCAGCGCGCGGCCGGCCGCATCCGCACTCACCTGGGCGCCGGCGAAGGGCACACCCGGGTCGGCGAGCAGCGCCCACGGGTTCTGCGCGCCGAGCTGCCGCAGCACGAGCGGCACGGCGAGCACGACGGCGGGGATCACGACCCACGCGACGCGGGCAGCGCCGTGCCCGTGCCGCACCGTGAGCATCACGACAAGCAGGACGACCCACAGCGCGACGAGGGCGGGCGCGAGCGAGGGTGCGCACGCGACGACCGCCGCGAACAGAAGGGATGCCGCGCCCGCGGCGCCCCAGGAGCGGTGCGCGACGCAGCCGGCGTAGAGCAGCCACGGCAGCAGGAGGTGCACGAGCACCCCGGTGGGGCGGCCCTGGCCGAGCGCGGCGAGGAACGTCGGCGCGAGCGCCCAGGCGACGGCGGCGGTGCAGCGCAGGATCGACCGGTCGGTGATCCGGGTCGCGGCGAACCACGCGCCGAGCACGGCCAGCGGCAGGGCCAGCAGCCACAGGGCGACGAGTGCCCGCGAGGGATCCCCCGGCCACAGCGTGCCGAGCACCGCGACCACCGCGGAGAACGGATCGGCGGGCTCGACCTGCGCGAGTCCGATCGGGCGCAGCCCGTACCCCGCGTCCGCCCACAGCCGCGCGACCGTCGAGCGCAGCGGGGCGAGCGCCCCTCCGCCGAGGGCCGGCCAGACCAGGAGCGATGGGAACAGGGCGAGGGATGCCACGAGGGCGGCGAGCACGACCCAGGCGCCGCCGCCGGCGAAGAAGCGCAGCTCGCCCCGCCGCGTGCCGGTGTGCGCGACGTCCAGGTCGGGCAGCAGGGCCGTGCGCAGCTCGTCCCGAGTGACCCGCAGCGGCGCGAGCTGGCTCCACGCCACGCTCCGCGCGCGGCGGATCCGGGCCCGGGCGCGGACGATGCCGCCGATCCGGACCACGGCCACGAGCGCGGCGCCCCACTCGGGCAGGATGCGGCCCGGCGTCTTCGCGACCAGCTGCACGATAGTGCGCCACAGCGCTATCGGCGCCGTCGCGAGCCACAGCAGCGGCAGTGCGACCGGCGGCGCGTACGCGAGCCGGCGCTGCAACTGGGCGCGGCGGCGCACGTACCAGGTGTGCAGCGTCCGCTCCGGCGGAAGCCCCGGCAGTCCCGCGACGCCGTCCCCGTGCACGGCGACCCGGGCGGCCGGGACCACGCACACGCGCCCTCCGGCGAGCCGGATCCGGATGCCGAGGTCGAGGCCCTCGTCCGCGCCGGCGAGGGCCGGGTCAAGCCCCTGCACCTGCTCCCACGCGTCCGCGCGGACGAGGATGCCGCGCACGTCGGAGCCGAGCACGTCCTCGGTCGCGTCGTGCTGCCCTTGGTCGAACTCGCCGTCGGCGAGGCCGACGGTGCGGCCGTACGCGGTCATCGACGCGCCCAGCGAGACGATGTGCGCGCGGTCGTCCCAGCGCACGAGCTTGGGCGCCACAACGCCCACCGACGGCGCTATCTCGAGCGCGTCGGCGAGGTGCTCGAGGGCGTCCGGCTCGGGGACGGTGTCCTGCGCGAGCAGCCACACCGCGTCGCCCTCGCGCCGGCGGGTGGCCAGCGCCACCGCGTCCGCGAACCCGGTCGTCCGTCCGGCCGTGAGGACGATGGCCCGGGATGCCTGCGCGAACGCGGCCGCGTCGGCATCCTCGCCGCACAGCACTATCGTCAGCACCTGGATGGGGTGCGTCTGCGCGGTCAGCGCCGCCAGCATCCGCTCCAGGCGGTGTGCGGCCGGGATGCGCGCGTCAGGACGCACGACGAGGATGGCGTGAACTCGGGCGGGCATGGCTTCGTCAGCCTAGGCGAGCGGTCGCCGGGTTCCCGCCCGACGCGCCGCCGTTGCGGCCCGCCGGAGTCCGCTCAGCTCGCGCGACGCTTGAGCTTGCGACGCTCGCGCTCGCTGAGACCGCCCCAGATCCCGAAGCGCTCGTCGTTCTGCAGAGCGTATTCGAGGCACTGGGCCCGGACCTCGCACGACGCGCAGATCCTCTTGGCATCCCGAGTCGATCCCCCCTTCTCAGGGAAGAACGCCTCCGGATCTGTCTGTGCGCAGAGTGCGTCGGCCTGCCATGCGAGCGGATTGTCTTCTTCGACAGGGCGCCGGATGCCCGGCACCCCCAGCTCGATGGGATCGACGAACCAATCTGCGGGAACGCCTGAGCGGTACGATGCGCCCGTCATCTCGTTCTCCAACCTGCTTCCCCCCACGCGGTACGCGCTTGCTGATAATTACACAGGTGTCATTCAGAATGGTCAAGTCGCAGATCGTAAAGCCTCATCTTCGCGTTGAACCTTCACGACGCGCCGGAGAGTGCCGCCGTCGGGTAACGACCGGGTCACAGCGGACGCGCACGGTACCCTGAATCCCACCATGGCCGTCCTCTCGAAGCATCCGGTGTCGGCGCCGCCGAGCGCGCCGGTGCGCGAGAAGACGCGGCACATCCTGCTGCGCGGCTGGTGCATCGTCGTCCTGTTCCTGGCGTTGTCCGGCGTGTCGTGGGTGAACGCGATCGGCGCGGTGGCCGCGAGCGCACTTACCGTGGCGGCGAGCGTCGTCTCGCTCGTGCTCTGGGTGGCGGTGCGGCCGCCGGTGAACTGGCGGCGGGTGCCGTGGTTCCCGATGGCGTACCTGGTGTGGGCGGCGCTGTCGGTGGTGTGGTCGCAGTGGCCGGCGACGACGGCGATCACGTGGGGCCTGCTGGTGCTCACCACGATGCAGGGCCTTTTCGTGGCGGCCGTGCTCACGTGGCGCGAGATCCTGCGCACCATCGGCTCGGCGGTGAAGTGGTGCCTGGGCCTGTCGATCCTGTTCGAGCTGGCCGTGGCGGTGTTCGTGCGGGGCCCGCTGCTGCCCGAGTTCGTGATCCCCGCGCAGCGCGCCGCCGACCCCATCGTGTACTGGTGCCGCGGGAACCTCTTCAACGGCGGTCGCATCCAGGGCATCTTCGGCAATGCGAACCTGCTCGCCATCGTCGCCCTGGTCGGCATCATCGTGTTCGCCGTCCGGATCGCCGCGGGGGCGCCGCGGCGGCCCCTTTTCGTGGCCTGGATCGTGCTGGCGGCGTACCTGATGTACCGCGGGTCGTCGGCGACGGTGTACCTGTCGGCGGTCATGGCGCTGCTGGTGCTCGTCACGGTGCTGCTGATGCGCACGGCGCCCACGCCCGCCCGGCGCACCCTCTATTACGCCCTGTTCGCCGTTGTGGGTGTGGGCGGCGCGCTCACCGCGTGGCTGCTGCGCGACACCGTCTTCACGGCCCTCGGCCGCTCCGCCGACCTCACCGGGCGCGAGCGGATCTGGCAGGCGGTGCTGGAGCGGGTCGGCGAGCGGCCCGTCGTGGGCTGGGGCTTCGCGACGCCGTGGCTGCCGTTCGACCCGCACTTCGACCGGTGGATCGTCGACCACGGGCAGTCGGTGATGCAGGCGCACAACATGTGGATCGACGTCGCACTGCAGCTGGGCGTGATCGGCGTCGTGATCATGGCGCTGCTGTATCTGGCGTTCCTGTGGCGGACGTGGTTCTTCGCGGTTGACCGCCCGCGCTGGGATCTGCGCGCGGACCGCCCGTACTCGCCACTGAGCCTCGCGCCCACCCTCATCGCCGCCGTGCTCGTGGTGCAGGGGATCGCCGAGTCCGAGCCGCTGCTGCTGTGGGGCTGGATGTTCGTGGTGATGCTCGCCTTCAAGATCAAGCAGTCCCCGCACGTGGGGGTCGGGCCCGCCGAGCAGCGGGTGGCGATAGAGCGGGGCGAGCTCGTCGCGGACGGCGGTCCGGGGGCGCCGGCGTGAGCCGTCCCGCCGAGCACCCGTCCCACTGGCTGCCCGAGATGCTCCGGTCGGCGGGCCTGGCCCGGGCTTTCACGCTCGCGACGCTCGGCACCGTGTTCTCCGGGCACGCGATCCAGTGGCTGGCGGGCCTGGTGACGTACGTCACGATCGTCGCGGGGCTGTGCGTCGTGGGGCTCGGGATGCTGGTGGCCCGCCGCCGTGAGATATCGCTGTGGCGGCTGCTGCCGGTGTCACTCGTCGTGTTCCTGTGCTGGACGATCATCAGCGTGTTCTGGAGCGTCTCGCCGTCCGACACCGTGGTGGGATGGGTGTCCCAGGTGGCCGTGGCGTTCCTGGCGATAGTGATCGGGCACGTCCGCGACACGCTGCAGACCGCGCGCGCGCTCGGCGACGTGATGCGCTGGCTGCTGTCGATCTCGCTGGGGCTGGAGATCCTCATCGGCATCCTGATGCGACAGCCCGTGCACTGGCTGGGCATCGACGGCAACATCGCGCGCTTCGGGCCGGTGGAGGGCATCTTCGGCAGCCGGAACATGCTGGGGTTCGTCGCGGTGCTGGCCCTGGTCACATTCGTGGTGGAGTGGCGCACCTCCTCGGTGCGGCCCGGGGTCGCGGTGTACTCGGTGGCCGTGGGCGGCGTCATGGCCGTGCTCAGCCGCTCCCCCACCGTGCTCGCGCTGGCCGCCGCGGTGGGGGCGGCCGTCGCGGCGCTCGCACTCGTGCGGCACGCGCGGCCGCACAACCGGATGACGCTGCAGTGGAGCCTGGGCGCGGCGGTGGTGCTGGGACTCAGTGCCGCGTACGTGTTCCGTCACCAGTTGATCGCGGCGGCCGGTCCCGACTTCTCGATCCGCGCGAACCTGTGGCGGGTGCTCTCCTTCTATGTGCGGTTCTACCCGGTTCAGGGGTTCGGCTGGTTCGGGCCGTGGCCGCGCGAGGAGTATCCGTTCGTCGCCATCGACTTCTCCCTCGGCAAGCAGTACACGACCGCCCTGAACGCCTACGCCGACCTGGTGCTGCAGATCGGCTGGGTGGGGACGTTCCTGTTCATGGCGATGGTCGGCATCGCCGTCATCCGCTCCTGGCTGGTCGCGGCAGAACGCCGCTCGATCGTGTACGCGTGGACGCCGCTGATCCTGGTGACCCTCGTCGTGAACTCGCTGTTCGAGAGCTTCGCGCTGTTCGGCGCCGGCTGGCTGATCCTCGTCGTGTGCCTCGTGCGGGCCGGGCAGTCCCGGTCGTGGCGGGAACGGCTGGATGCCGTGGAAAGCGCGGAGACGCTGCCGCCCCGCCGGTGATCCGTACCCCCGCCGCCTGGGAATCGGCTCGGTCGGCCCCGGAATGGTGCTCTTAGACTTGCTTGGTCCACACCCCTTGGAGAGTCTCCGTATGCCCGAAGAATCGCCCGACCGCCGCCGAATCGCCGTTGCGCCGTTCCGCATCGCCGGGCGATGGATACGCCACATCGTCAGATCCATCGGTCTGCTGCTGCGGATTCCCGGTGCCCGCAGGGGTCTGCTCAGCATCGTGGTGCCCGTGTACAACGTCGAGAAGTACGTCCGAGGCGCCGTCCGCTCCCTCCTGGACCAGGATTACCGGAACATCGAGATCATCATCGTCGACGACGGTTCACCGGACGCGAGCATGCAGATAGTGCGCTCCATTCAATGGCGCAATCCCGCGATCCGCATCGTGCGGCAGGCCAATGCCGGCCTCGGTGCCGCCCGGAACACCGGCGCCCGTCACGCGCGGGGCGAGTTCCTCACGTTCCTCGACAGCGACGACAAGATCAACCCGTGGGCGTACACGTCGGCGATCGGCACTCTGAACCGCACCGGGTCGGATTTCGCGGTGGCGCCGTACTCCCGGCTGGACGGATCCGTCGTCCGGGCGGCGGGTGCGTGGATCTACGAGGCCCACGAACGGGAGCAGCACCGGGCGACCCTTGACAGCCATCCCGAGATCCTCGTGAACATGGTGGCGTGGAGCAAGGTCTACCGTCGGGAGTTCTGGACGCGCACCGGACTGGACTTCCCCGAGGGGGTGCTGTACGAGGACCAGGCGACATCGACACGGGCGTACGCCGCGGCCAAGAGCTTCGACATCCTCTCGGAGCCGGGTGTGCTGTGGCGGATCCGTGGCGACCGCACCTCGATCTCTCAGCAGTACACCGAGACCCGCAACGTCCGGGACCACCTCCAGGCGGCGCTTGACTCGCTGCGGGCTCTCGCCGACGCAGGATTCACGCAGGCGTACGCGGTCCGAGTCGGCCAGCTGCTCGCCAACGACTATTCGCACCCCCTCCCCGAGCTTCCCTCGTTCACCGCCGAAGCGTGGCAGAACCTCAAGGCGGCCATCGACACCCTGTTCGACGCTGCGGACTCCATCGACCGCACGTCGATCCCCGCGCGCAGCAAGGTGCTGTACTCGCTCATCCGCCAGGGACGCCGACGCGACGCCGAGCGCTTCCTGGCGCTCGGCGGCTGGGAGGAGCACCGCGTCCCGTCGGTGGTGGACGACGGACGGGTCTACGCCGACCTTCCCTTCTTCGCCGACCCCGACTCCGGGGTGCCCCAGGACGAGTTCGAGCGCTGCACGTTCGACACCCGCCTGCGCTCCGCGGTCACGCGGGCCGAGTGGACCGCCGACGGTACGCTCGACCTCACCCTCTGGGCGTCGATCACGAACCTCGACAGCGACCCACTCACCGTCACCGCGGACCTGGTGGGGAGCACGCTGCCGATACGAATCCCTCTGACCGTGACACGACGGCCGGACCCGCTGTCCGGCATCCGGATGTCGACCCCGAACGTCGATGCCACCGCGCATCACTTCGACGTCGTGATTGACGCCACGTCACTTCCGCGCGTGCCCACGACGTATTCGATCCTGATCACGGCGACCGCAGCCGGTGTCGCGCGGACACGCCTCCTTCATCTCGGTGCGCCGCCGGCGACGACCGGCGCACTCTCGCTTGCACCGCTGCTGACCGCGGAGCTGCATGCCGATCGCCGGGGCTACGCCACGCTCGACGTCGTCGCGTGGGCGGGGGCGGTGACCGGGATGACGCGCCGCGGCCGCGTCCTCACCCTCGCCGTCGACGCCCCGCCGTCGGTCGGCGACATCCAGCTCATCGACGACGAGTCCCGGAACAGTCGTGTTCTGGCCACCGGCGAGATCGTCCGCAGCGCGCCCGGCGCGCGGACCGGGACGGCAACGATCACCCTGCCCCGTCTCAAGCGCCATCCGCGCCCGCAGGCGTGCCGCCTCGAGCTCGGCCGGGATGATGACCGCCTCCCGGTACTGGCCCCTGGGGCGCCGCACCGATACGACGCCGTCTCCTTCGACAAGCCGGTGACGCTGGTGCAGAACGACGCCGGCCGGTTGTGGATGGCGCCGTCTGACGCCGGAACATCGCGCCGCTCACTCATCCCCGCCGGGAACGCGATCGTCTGGCGCAGGAAGCAGGCCGTCGGCTGCACCGATGTGACCGTCACCGGGGACACGCTCGTCATCGACATCCGGGGTGCCGACGATGTGGAAGGCGCCGTCCTCGAGCAGGCCGGAGTCCATATCGCCGCCGAGATCACGCGGGACGGCGCCGTGCACCGGCTCGCTTTCCCTCTGCATCGCGATCCGTGGCGGACCGGGTCGCTCCGCCCCTGGTCGACCGGCGACTGGACCTTGCACCTCATGGTGGCCCGCGGCGATGAGGTCGTCCTGGAGGCCGCGCGCGGACTGCTGGCCCGCATGCCGTTGGTGCTCGAGGGCGCGGATGCGACGTATGCGCCGCAGGTGAGGACGGGAACCCTCGTGGTCACCGTGGCGCCGCGTCTGAGTGTGCACGAGCTGAATCCGTTCCACCAAGAGCAGCTGCGCAGACGCTATCGCGGGGCGACGGCGCCTCTGCGGCACGCCGTGCTCTTCCGGAACCTGTACGGAGACAGTGCCAACGACACCTCGAAAGCCGTCCACGAGCAGTTGCGCGCACAGGGGACCGACCTCGAGCTTCTGTGGGCCGTCAAGGGGTTGGACGTCGTCCTTCCGGAGGGCGCGACCCCCATCCTCGAGGGCAGTGCCGAGTATTGGGATGCCTTCGCCCGGGCGAAGTACGTCATGGTCAACGTGCACCAGCCCGATTGGTTCGAGAAGAAGCCCGGCCAGGTCGTGATCCAGACGTTCCACGGGTATCCGTTCAAACTGGCCGGCCGCCGGCATTGGCAGAAGACCCGGCTGCCGCGGCGACGCGTGGACTCCTTCTACCGGCGGGCCCTCGAGTGGGACTACCTGCTGTCCCCCGCGCCGTACGCGACGCCCTTGCTCGCGGAGTTCCTGCCCACCGACCTCGGCTGGCAGGGAGAGTTCCTGGAGATCGGATACCCGCGCAACGATGTCCTGCTGTCTGCGGACGGCGTCGACATCCGGAATCGGACGCGCGCGCGGCTGGGCGTGGCCGACGACCAGAAGGTGGTGCTCTATGCCCCCACCTACCGGGATTACCTGTCCCGGGGCGAGTTCCGCGCGGAGGCCACGAAGCTTCTGGACGTCGACGCCCTGGCCCACACACTGGGCCCCGACTACACGATCATCAGTCGCGGCCACGTCATGAACGCCCGCGCCGGCGCGACGACGGTCGTCGGCAATGCCGGCATCGACGCGACGGCGTACCCGGACGTGAACGACCTGATCCTGGCATCCGATGCCGCCGTCGTCGACTACTCGTCACTACGCTTCGACTACGCGCTCACCGACAAGCCGATGCTGTTCCTGAACCCGGACCGGGATCGGTACTTCGACGGGCGCGACCCGATGGTCCCGTACGAGCCGACGGCGCCCGGCCCATGGCTGAGTTCGACGTCCGATGTCGCACGATCCCTCGCGTCCGACGAAGCTGTCGGCGGCCGGTATGCGACCGAACGCGAACGCTTCCGCTCGCTCTACATGCCGCTCGAGGACGGCCACGCAACCGAGCGGCTCATCGACCGCGTGTTCCGTGTGCGCGGCGACGCCTGAGCCGCGCTGACGGCGGATCAGCCCTTGGCCAGAACCGGCGTCGGCGCACCGGCCGTCGCCCGGTGCCATGCGTCGCCGCCCGGCTCGAGCGAATAGCCCGTCCCGAAGATGTGCTCCACCCGTGTACTGACCATCGCCGCGCATGCGCTGAATCCGCTCTTGCCGCAGACAACGACCTTGCCCAGTGCCATCAGATGGAAGTCATCGGTGGACGCGAAGTGGTGGTTCCCCTCCACGTACGTGAGCCGGTCGCCGGCCACATCGAGCCCGAGTTCGACGGCATGCGCCCGGCAGTAGTCGAGATCGTCGGAGAAGACGAACCAGTGCTTGTCCGCGAACTCGTCCAGCTGCGCGGTGCGCAGGACGAAGTCGCGGTAGTACGCATCGCTGTCGGCGATACCCAGTGACACACGGTCGCCGCGTCGGATGTGGACCACGACGGCGTCGGTCGCCAGCATCTGCTGCTCGACCCGCCTGCTGTCGTCATTCACCAGTGGCGGCAGATGGATGGCGTCCTCCCACAGCGCCTTCTTCGTCATCAGGTGGTACTTCAGCAGTCCCTCCTTGGCCAGCACGTCCATGAACAGCACACCGGGAGGGGCGGCGATGAGCCGCTCGTAGCCTTCGAGGTCGATCACCTGCACCGTGAGGCATGACGGAAAGTCGCGTCGATCCAGCGACGCCTTCAGGTGCATGCGGTCGGTGGCGAGGATCATCTCCGTCAAGCCCAGCGCGTGATACTCGCTCCGGTTGTCGCGTCGCACCGTGATGTCCCGCTTGCGCGCCTCCCGCAGTCGGCGGGAGAAGATCTCCGAGAAGACGCCGTCCGACCGCGTGAACGGAAGCACGTCGGGGCGCATATGCGGAGTGTGCGCGAGCATCTCGTCGTTGTCGAAGAGCAGATCGTCGACGTACAGGCGCAGGTCCATCTGGTCGGCGAACTCACGACAGTACACGTAGTAGAACAGCTGGTCGCCGAACCCGCTTCGCAGACAGCACACCCGCGCCTTCGCGTCGAACAGGAAGCCCGCATCGACGCGGGCGGACCACCCAGGGTCGGGGACGGCGGTGCCGTGCATGCCGACGACGTAGTTCTCGTTCGCGAGAATGTCGATGTAGTCCAGCCGGTCCAATGAATCGACGAACTCATCCGCGCCGGAGAACTCCAGGCGGAACGGTTCGCGGGCGCCGGTGCGCCCTCTCTCGAAGTACGCGAACCAGCTCTCGAGCGCATCGTCGATGTCGGCGAGGGTCGCGACGTAGCCGCGGTCGACGAAACGCTGCGGGTCCCACTCGGGATCCCGGCCGACCCTGCGAACCTCGATCGGGACCGGACGTCGGGGGTCGATCGTCACGTCGTGCCCGTCGGCCACGCGCACGACCACCCGGCGTGCAGCGGCGGATGCCGCCGACGGCGGCACCTCGGTGAACGGGTGCCGGTCCAGCGCCTCGCGATTCGCCTCCACCCGCGCCGCCGTGCGCAGCACCAGCTCGCCGCCGGCGGCGACGACCTCGTGCGCGACCGCCTGCCAGTCGACCTTCGGGTAGGCGATTGCCAGGGCAGCGAGAGCGAACGCATCGGCCGGCGTGCGAACGGCACCCTCGCGCACGAGACGCTGCAGCTCCCGGCGCTTGGGCTTCTGCCGCCGCGACAGCAGACGGCTCGCCCAATCTTGGAACGCCTGGTCGCGAGGACCGAGCGTGCTCGGCTCGACCGTGCCGCCGCAGGCGGCGACGATGGCCGCCTCGACCGCGATGTGGAAGTCCCAGCCGAGTCGGACGCTTGGCTGGCTGCCGTCGGCGGTGGGGAGGAAGTCCTCCGCCAGCGTCAGCACGCGACAGCCGGTGCGTTCCGCGAATCGCCGGTCGAGCCGGTCCAGCAGATCGCCGGCGCGGCGGATGTCATCGAGGGCGGACCGCGCCTGCACCGTGCGGCCGTCCCAGTACAGGCGCGAGCAATGCGACCGCAGCAGAATGATCCGCTGCGCGGGGTAGACGTCCAGGACCGCGTCGACGAAACGATCGAAGCCCGGGATCAGCGTGCGTTCGAGTTCGTCCCGCCCGAGTTCCTGGGGCCGGATGCGCCGCAGCCCCGAGTGCTCCTCGAGCCACGGCGCCACATCGGCGGCCAGTGCCGTGGACAACGACTCCCCCACCTGCAGGAGCTCGCGCAGGGCGAGCGTCGTGTCGATCACGAGGACGTCGGCGTGGGCCGCGCGCAGGGCGCCGCGGACATCCTTCGACAGGTCGAGTCGAGCACCGACGGTGCCTTTTCCGGACTCCAGGCGTGAGCGG
The DNA here is from genome assembly GCF_009649635.1 of Microbacterium sp. SYP-A9085. GTDB lineage: Bacteria > Actinomycetota > Actinomycetes > Actinomycetales > Microbacteriaceae > Microbacterium. The sequence goes on from NZ_WJII01000002.1 coordinate 305,497, forward strand.
AGGAACGGGTCCGGCGTCGCCCCGAGCGACAGCGGCGATGCGTCGAAGACCCGCGATACCACCGAGAACCGCCGATCGACGTTCAGATCGATCATGGAGACAAGCTCGCCGCCGAGCAGCTGCACCGTGATACCGCTCACCGCCCACCTCTCTGTCGGAGTCGGACGCACCGGGGGATGCCATCCTGCGTGAGGCCGGGAAGGCCCGGTTCCCCGAGTGTACCGAGTCCTGACCCAGCGCCGGACAGGGCCCGATCGCCCGGACACGTAGACTTGTCGGCGGAGTTCGGGACCAGCCCGCCCATCGACAACAGGAGCAGCAGTGGCCAAGCGCGCATTCATCACCGGGATCACCGGCCAGGATGGCTCATACCTCGCAGAGTTCCTGCTCGCGAAGGGATATGAGGTCCACGGGCTCATCCGGCGCGCCTCGACCTTCAACACCGCCCGTATCGACCACCTGTTCGTCGACCCGCACGACGCGGACGCGCGACTGTTCCTGCACTACGGGGACCTCAGCGACGGAGCGCGCCTGGTGACCCTGCTGGCCGAGATCCGCCCGGATGAGGTCTACAACCTGGCCGCCCAGTCGCACGTGCGCGTGTCGTTCGACGAGCCCGAGCACACCGCCGACACCACCGGCACCGGAACAATCCGGCTGCTGGAGGCGGTGCGCCTGGCCGGGATCGAGACGCGCTTCTACCAGGCGTCATCCTCCGAGCTGTACGGTTCCACCCCGCCGCCGCAGAACGAGAGCACCCCGTTCCATCCGCGGTCGCCGTACGCGGCGGCGAAGCTGTACAGCTTCTGGATCACCAGGAACTACCGGGAGGCGTACGGCCTGTTCGCGGTCAACGGCATCCTCTTCAACCATGAATCGCCGCGCCGCGGTGAGACGTTCGTCACGCGCAAGATCACCCGTGCTGTCGCCCGCATCAAGGCCGGCGTGCAATCGGAGCTGTATCTGGGCAACCTCGACGCGGTCCGCGACTGGGGCTACGCGCCCGAGTATGTCGTGGGCATGTGGCGGATGCTCCAGGTGGACCGGCCGGACGACTATGTCCTGGCGACCGGCGCGGGGTACACCATCCGGGACTTCCTCGACATCGCCTTCGGCCACGCCGACCTCGACTGGAACGACTACGTGCGCTTCGACGAACGCTATCTGCGTCCGTCCGAGGTGGACGCCCTGATCGGGCAGTCGGCCAAGGCGCAGGACGCGCTCGACTGGCAGCCGAGCGTGAAGGCTCCGGAACTGGCCCGCATCATGGTGGATGCGGACATCGCCGCCCTCGAACACGAGGGCACGCACTGGATCGACGAGGTCACGTCGGTGACGTGGGAGGGAGCCCTCGCATGAGGGTCGCCGTCACAGGCGCGCGCGGCATGCTCGGCAGCGCACTGGTCGGGTCGCTGCGTCGCCTTCGCCCGGACGTCGAGATAATGCCCATCACGCGGGCCGAAGCAGACCTGACCGATCGGGACGCGACCCGGCGGGCACTGGCCTCGGCTGCGCCGGATCTGGTCCTCCACGCCGCGGCGAAGGTCGGCGGCATCAGCGCGAACATCGCATCCCCGACGGAGTTCCTCGCCGACAACCTCGCGATCGACACCAACGTCGTCATGGGTGCGCACGAGCTCGGCGTCGACAAGCTCGTCTACTTCGGCAGTTCGTGCATGTATCCGAAGGACTACCGACAGCCCCTCGTGGAGACGGACATGCTCCAGGCGCCCCTCGAGCCGACGAACGAGGGCTATGCGCTGGCGAAGATCAGCGGCGGCAAACTGTGCGAATACATCTCGCGTCAGTACGGGGCCGCCTACCGTGTGCTCATCCCGTCCAACCTCTACGGGCCCAACGACCACTACGGCAGCGTCGGAAGCCATCTCGTCGCCGCGGCCCTGTACAAGGCCCACGTCGCCAAGCGCGACGGCGCCGACCACATCGACGTGTGGGGCGATGGGACGGCGCGACGCGAGTTCACGTTCGTCGAGGACGTCTCGGACTGGGTGGCGACGGCTGCCGGCGACCTGTCCGCGTGGCCGCCGATGATGAACATCGGGCTCGGAACCGACCACTCGATCCTCGACTACTACCGGTACGCCCTGAACGTCGTCGGCTACGACTGCGAGTTGCGGCTCGACCCGAGCAAGCCGGCCGGCATGCACCAGAAGCTGATGGACTCGTCCCTGGCCGCCGGGTTCGGGTGGACTGCCCCGACGGATGCCGAGTCCGGCATGCGCGCAGCCTACGCGGCCTATCTCGCACAACAGACGGAGCACTGATGTCCCCTACCGCCACCCCCTGGTACCCCCTGGCGACCACCACATGGGACGACGCCGAATACGACGCGCTGCAGCGGGTCATCGCATCCGGGCGATTCACGATGGGCCCGGAGGTCCGCGCCTTCGAGGACGAGTTCGCGGCGTTCGTCGGGTCTCGCCATGCCGTCATGGTGAACTCCGGCAGCAGTGCCAACCTCGCCGGGATGGCGGCGGCGTTCTTCGCCCCGGAGCTGAACCTGCAGCGCGGCGACGAGGTCATCGTCCCCGCCGTCTCCTGGGCGACCACGTATTATCCGATATCGCAGATGGGCCTGGTCCCGGTGCTCGTCGACGTCGACCTGGACACGCTGAACATCGACCCGGCGGCGGTGCGCCGCGCGATCACCGACCGCACGCGCGCGGTGTTCGCGGTGAACCTGCTCGGAAATCCCGCCGACTACACCGAACTGCAGGCGATCTGCCAGGAGCACGACCTGGTCCTGTTCGAGGACAACTGCGAATCACTCGGTGCTGCGCTCGACGGCCGGCAGGCCGGGACGTTCGGGGCGTTCGGCACATTCAGCTGCTTCTTCTCGCACCACATCTCGACGATGGAAGGAGGCCTCGTCGTCACCGATGACGAGTTCCTCTACCAGGCGATGCTGTCGCTGCGCGCGCACGGGTGGACCCGGGAGCTGCCCGACGACAATCTTGTCTTCCCCAAGACCGGTGACCGCTTCGACGACCTGTTCCGGTTCGTCCTGCCCGGCTACAACCTCCGCCCGCTCGAGATGTCGGGGGCGCTCGGCCGCCAGCAGCTGCGAAAGCTGCCGGGTCTCGTGCAGGGCCGTCGCGACAACGCCGGCACGTTCCGTTCCCTGTTCGAGAGTGTGCCGAACGTGCGGACCCAGCGTGTGCTTCCGGGGGCGGACAGCAGCTGGTTCGGTTTCTCGATGATTCTGGAAGGCCCTCTCGCCGGACGTCGCAGTCAGCTGGTGGCGGCACTGGAAGCGGCGGGCATCGAGTCCAGGCCGATCGTCGCCGGGAACTTCGCCCGCAATCCCGTGATGGCGCGCCTCGAGGCCCGCGTCCCGTTCGACCTCCGCAACGCCGACCGCATCCACGACGACGGCCTGTTCGTCGGCAACCACCACTACCCGATCGACGAGCAGCTGACCGCGCTCGCCGACATCGTCCGCACGCTGGCCTGACGGCATCCGCCGGACGCCGGTTCGGTGTCAGGCGGTGCCGGAAGGATTCCACCGATCGGGCGGCGCCGCCGTCACTCGCTCATCGAGCGGGCGGCGGGTGCGGATCTCGATCATGGCGGCGAAGACCCGCTCGCGGTTGCGCCCGTCGCGCTGGGGGAACGCGCGTCGCATCCGCTCCCGGTACTCGGGCGCCGCACCGGATTCAACCACCCGGACGAGGGCGGCGGCGGCGGTGTCGGCTTCGACGCAGACCGGCCCGAAGCCGTGCTCGTCGTAACGGAAGTAGCCGTCGCGCTCGGTGTGCCCGCTCCGGTACTCGTCGGCGTCGAACTGGTAGTAGACCACCGGGATCTGAAGATACGCGGCGTTGAACGCGGTCGACGAGTAATCGGTGACGAGGGCGGCAGCATCCACCAGCAGCGCCCGCATGTCGGCGTCGGCGTAGGACGCCCGCTGCACGTGCGCCGGCACGCGGAAGTCACCGAGGTGGGCGCGCATGTTCGGATGCGGCATGAACACGACGTCGTGCCCGGCCGCCGCCAGTTCGGCGATCCGCGGGCTGTTCAGCAGGTCCTGCCAGCACTGCGCATAGCGTGAGCGCATGAACGCGCCGACGCGCTCGCGGGCGCTGGACGTGGAGGTCATGTCCCCGACCAGGTAATCGCGCCAGGTCGGCATGATCAGCACCGTGCGCCGCGGAGAGTCGCCCCGCGCGCGCTGCAGCTGAAGGAGGACGTCATGGCGCGGCAGCCCGGTCAGCCGGACCTCTTTCGCCCCGAAGACGTACGGCGACGATCCGGTGATGTAGTCGTACTCCTCTTCGGTGGAGGTGATGAACGCGTCGATGTCCTTCTTGTTCAGCCACTCGGAGATATCGCCCTTGATGACCCCGTGCTGCAGGAAGGTGAACGCATACCCGCTTCGCAGCCGCCGTGGCACGGACGCGGTGATGAACCGGTCGGCATGGCTGGACACGAGATTGTCCGCGTGGGCCATGAGGGCCAGATGCCTTCCGGTGCCGTACGCGACCAGCCGCGCACCACGGGCCGCGAGCCGCTGCCAATCCCTGCTGTCGCGGCGGATCACGAACCACGCGTTGACCTCGGGATGGTTCTCACGCACCCAGAAATACATGTCCTCGGCGCTGTCTGCGGCGTCGACGTCCCGATCGATGAACACCCACGCGTGCCCGAACGTCCTCGCCGCCCGGGCGGACCGTCGCGCCAGCTCTCCGCGTGCCATATCGACGCCCCTGCGGAGGAATCTCTTCCCGCGCGCGATCGTTTCGCGGGCCCCCACTCGCTTCAGCCGAGCCCGTCGAGCATGCCATGTCGTGGCCGCGGCCGCCGCGTCGACACCGTACGCGTCCCGAGCCCTGCGCTCCGGTGTGCGCAGCGTCTGGGGCGTCCCGTCGATCTCGATCCGCACATCGACGTCGTCGGGCAGCCAGAGCGTACGCTGCCACGCGATCGCACGGCCTGCGTACTCCAGCGCCTGCTCCTTCGTGAACCGCGGCTCGATCTCTCGGTCGTCGCCGAGGACCCTTTCCGAGGGAACCGGGTCGCCGCCGTGCGTGTAGGTGTATGCGCGCAGACCCCGCCGCGGATCGTGCTCTGCGGCCGCGACCGCGCCATGGACGGTCGAGCCCTTGGCGATGAGCAGCGCATCACGCATCCACGGCTCGATCGGCATCAGTGCGAAGTCGTCGATCGCATCGTCGTCGATGTGCGTGAGGTAGGTGGAGATGAGTTCGGACAGCGCGACCTGCATCCGGTCGGAGAACATCACCCGCCGTGCCTCGCCGGCTTGCGAGGCGCGCAGAATCCAGAACTGGTCGTACAGGAAGAGATTCTGCAGCCAGCGCGGCACCGCACCGTGCCGACGCTCGGCGATCTCGATCAGCGGAAGGAACCCGTGCCGAAGATGATCGACGTACTTGCGCGGATCCGCCTTGCCGACCTGGATCGTCGAGTCCTGACGCTGTCGGTAGAGATACTCGGCGCCGGGGACGAAGAGCACCGTCGGGTCGTCGATGTGCAGGAGGTATTCGGAGATGAAGGCGCCGTCCTCGAAGCGCAGCCGAAGCTGTTCCGGGAAGCGGATCCCGTTCTCCTCCACGACGCTGCGCCGGATCAGGGCAGACGTCACGTGGGGTTGGATCCAGTCCGCCTGGACATCGAGGTGACGCAGCACGACGCCGTGACGGAATCTGCCGTCGAGCGCGTGGGTGTCGTCTCCGCGTCCTCGTCCGTACCAGAGCCGTATCCGCGTCGAGACGACGTCGACCCGTTCGTGGGGATGCCGCGCCAATGCCGCTTCGCATTCTGCGAAGTAGGTCGGGCGAAGGACGTCGTCGGGATCGGGGAACGTCACCCACTCGCCTGTGGCGTGCGCCAGACCCATGTTCCGCGCAGAGGCCTGACCGCCGTTCGGCTTCGAGAGGAACACGACGTTCGCGGCATTCCTGTCTGCGAACTCCTTCGCCAATCGCGGCGTCCGCCCGTCGTCCGAGCCGTCGTCCACCAGGATCACCTGCAGTCGCTCGAAGCCGACGGTCTGCCGCTGCAGCGATGCGAAGAACTCTGGCAGGTACGGGGCGACGTTGTACAGCGGCGTGACCACCGAGTACGTGGCGCCGGCGGTCGGGGGCCTGCGGCGCATCATCGCTGCGGCGGCAGGAACAGGCCGTCGCACGTCTTCGCGACCGTGACCGGTGTGGTGGTCACCGTCGGCGTGTATCGCACCGACAGCGGGCCGAGTTCCCCCTTGGGCAGGGGGCTGGTGAACGTCACGGTCTTCGACTGACCGCTGGGCACGAAGATGCGGATGCTCTTCGCGTCCCGGCCGGCCTCGACGCCCGAGCGCCAGTCCGCGTAGGAGTCGCCGAACTCCGGGTCGGTGGCGGTGATGCTGGAGCCGGGGGGAGCGAAATAGATGATGTCCTGGATGAAGGTGTTCCGCAGCAGGCCGTATCGCTTGTTCCGGACGCCGAGCTGGTACTTCGTCATCCCCTCCAGGGGAGCGCTGTTCGCGATCGTCAGCGACGTCGTCATCGTCCGCGCATCGGCGTTGCAGGTCACGTTGACCTTGGTCTTCATGAAGTATTCGAGCTTGCTGTACGCGGCGTCATTGACGAAGATGCCGACTTCCGTCGTCTTCTCATTGCTCGTCGCGAGAGCCCCGTCCAGCCCCAGCTGGACCGCCATCGCCTGTTCGGCCGGGCGCGCGAACCACACGTGCAGGCGCTGCTCCGTCACCGAGATCTGGAGCTGATCCAGCATCTTCATGACATCCCACTTGCCGGATGCGACCTTGTCGAACACCCGCGAGGCGACGTCCGCGAAGAACATGTCCTGCTGGGCGTTGATCGGGTATCGCGTATAGGCGTCGTACAGGAGGGCTTCCACGACGTTGCCCGATGTGAGCGTGCGGCCGTCGGCGGTGGCGATGGGGCCGGTGACCTTGAGCATGTGCGAGAGGACGATGGGATCCACCGAGATCACGCCGTCCAGACGCGTGCCCTGGGTGTTGAACCACAGATTGTCGAAGGTCTGCGCTGTGGTGGGGAAATCGGGAGTGCGGGTGAAGTTCCCGAAGCCCATGAACGTGTCCGGCTCATACAGGCGCAGCGTGTCTTCGGGCAGGTCGATCACCCGCTGGTTGCGGGGGAAGCTGTAGGTGCTGGTCTGGGCGGCGAGCTTCACCTTGCCGTTGTCGACGGTGACGATGGCGGTGGCAGCGGGCAGCCCTCCGCCGCTGCGCGACTCGGCGTTGTTCTGGAAGATCAGCATGTAGGTGCGCTTCTCGTCGACCCCCGCGGCCTTCAACAGGGTGGGCAGATAGTGCTGGACGTTCTCCAGCGCGGGGCCCGCCTGATCCATGATCTCGAACAGCGACCCGATCGCCTTGTCGACGACGGGGAGGATCTTCGTCCGATCGATGCCGTCGAGCTTTTGCTGCGCTTTCGCGAACGCGTCGGTGATCTCGGGGAGCGACGAACTCGCCTCCTGGATGGGCTTGAGGTTGATCCCGCCGCCCTTCACCGAGACCTTGTCGAGGCGGAGGGTGCTCAGCAGCTTCACGCCGGCCGGCATCGCCCCCTCGGCGAGGATGTGCGTCGCCTCGGTGGCCTTGCGCACGGCATCCACGTTCTGGCCGACGAGGGGGATGCCGGCGGCGATCTCCCACAGCGGCCCCTGCACGGTGGTGTCGGCGGCGCGGGTGAGGTCGAGGACCTTGTCTCCTGCGAGCGCGATCTTGCCCGAGTCGCCCGCCTTCAGGTACCCCGTGATCGAGGAGATGTGCGCCTTCGCGGACAGCAGGTCATCCTGCACCGACATGGCCTGCTGGGCGAACACCAATGCCACTCCGCCGAGCCCAGCGATCACGCCCACGACGGCGGACGCCGCGATCCAGGGCCACCGCCGGCGACGGCGACGCGCCGCGTGGGATCCGGCACGATCCGCGCGGTAGCGTCCGTGAGAATGGCGAGGGGGCACCCGTCGACATTATCGGGTCGTCACTGTGACGCCGCTGAAGGGCACGCAGGAGAGCGACCTTCCGCCGCCGATCGGTCGATCGAGTCGAATAGACTCTGCCCGACCACCACTCGCATGAGGAGAGCCCCGCCACGATGCCCAGCATCCGAAGCATCCTGCGCCGCAGCAGCCTCCTGCAGAAGTGGCGGTGGGCCCCCTACTTCCTCAGTTACGCGCTGCTGGCGAGGTTCACCCGCGTCCGCCCGGGCCGCATAGTGTTCCTCTCCGACTCCCGGGCGGGGTATTCCGGCAACCTCGCCTTCCTCCGCGACGAAGTCCTCCGCCAGGATCCCGGCGCCGAGATCATCGGGATCTTCAAGCGCGGCCTGCGGTCACGCCGGCCCCTCCGGGACATGGTCCGCCTGCCGTGGATGACCGCGACGGCCCAGACGATCGTCGTCGACGACTTCTATCCCCTCATCTACCCGTTCCACATCCGGCCCGCTACCCGGCTCGTCCAGGTGTGGCACGCCGCCGGGGCGTTCAAGCGCGTCGGCTACAGCCGGGCGGGCCTGCCCGGTGGGCCGATCCCCGGATCGATCATCCACCGCAACTACACGGACGTCACGGTGAGCAGCGAGGGCGTCAGACCGGACTACGCCGAGGCCTTCGGGGTGGACCTCGACCGGGTGAAAGCACTCGGTGTGCCCCGCACCGATGTGTTCTTCGACGAACGGATCATCCGGGAAGCGGGCCGCGCGGTGCGCGCACGCTACGGCGTCCCCGAGGGGACGCGGATAGCCCTCTACGCGCCCACGTTCCGCGGCAACGGCCAGCTGACCGCGACGTTCGACTACGACGGCGTGGACTGGGCGACGCTGGCGCACGATCTCGCCGACGACTTCGTGCTCCTCGTGAAGATGCACCCGTTCGTCCGCCCGCTGACGGTCGCCCGTCCGGGGACCGTCGGCGTCCTGGATGTCAGCGCCGACCGCGAGATCACACAGCTGCTGATGGCGGCCGACGTGTTGATCACGGACTACTCGTCGACGATTTTCGAGTACGCGCTGCTGCGGCGTCCCGTCGTCTTCTTCTGCCCGGACCTGCAGGAGTACACGGCAGAGCGGGACTTCTACCATCCGTTCAGCGAGTATGTGACCGGGCCGCTGGTCACCGATCCGACCGGGCTCGCGCAGGCCATCCTCGACGCGCGGTACGAGGCCGGTTCCACGGACTTCCTCGAGCGCTTCATGGGGGCGTGCGACGGACGGTCGTCCGAGCGCATCACGCGGGAACTCATCCTCACGCCGCGGGAGGGCGGGCGCCCCGAGGCCGCCGCCCCCGGGGGCAGCTCCCCCGCGCCGACACGGGCGTCGGGAGCGATGGGCCTGCGGCTGCTCGTCGCCTACACCGCCCGCGTCGCACTGAACGTCGCCTACGCGCCGCTGCGGCTCCTGCCGCGGCGGCGGAAGGTGGTGATGATCAGCCGCGAACACGAGAGCGTGCCCGGCGACTTCGTCGACCTGGCCGCCGCCATCACCCGCGCCGATCCGTCGATCCGGATCGTCACCCTCGTGCGGATGGTGCCGCCCGGCTATCTCGCGAAGATCGGCTACGCGCTCCACATGCTCACGCAGCTGTTCCATGTGGCGACCTCACGGGTGCTCGTCATCGACACCTACTCGATGGTGGCGAGCCTGCTCCGACACGGCCGCGGGCTCACGGTCGTGCAGATCTGGCATGCCCTGGGCGCCTTCAAGAAGTTCGGGCTCAGCATCCTCGACCACGAGGAAGGGCGGGATCGCCGCCTCGCCCGCGCTATGCGAATGCATGCCGGCTACGACATGGTGCTGGCCAGCGGCGAGGACTGCCGGCCTGCGTTCGCCGAGGCGTTCGGGACGACCCCCGATCGTGTGACTGTCGCCCCGCTCCCCCGCGTCGACCGCCTTCTGGATCCGGACCGCGCCCGGATCACGCGCGACCGGATCCGCGCGGTGCACCCCCACCTTCAGGGACGCCGCGTCGCCGTGTTCGCGCCGACGTTCCGGCTGGACGGGACCGTCACCGTGGACACGGCCGTGCTTGCGCGCGCCCTGGAAGGGATCGGCATCCACCTCGTGGTGAAGGTGCACCCGCTGATGGCGACGGACTTCGGGCCGCACGTGGACACCGCACCGGGCTTCTCGACCCAGGAGATGCTCGACGTCGCCGACCTGTTCATCACCGACTACTCCTCGGCGCTGTACGAGGCCGCCGTCCTCGGCATCCCGAGCTACTTCCTCGCCCCGGACCTCGACGAGTACACGGCGTCACGCGACTTCTACCTCGACTACCGCCGCGACCTCCCCGGCCCGATCGTGCGCGACGTCGACGAGCTCGTCGCGTCGATCCGGGCCGGCGAGGGCACCGCGGATGCCGCACGCGCGTTCGCCGCCCGCTGGGTGCAGGTGCCGCAGGATGCGGGCATGTCGACGACCGCGTGCGCGGACACCATCGCGGCGGCGGTCATCCGTTCCGTCGACGCCTGATCCGGCGCGCGAGCCGGTGCAGCACCAACTGCGCGTCCCACACCAGTCGCCGCCACGGTGAGCCGAGCGGCCCCGGCACCGGTTTCCACACCCGCACCTCGCCCTCGCGGGCGGGGACCGCCCCGCGCAGCTGCCCGAACACGCGACGCCGGTGACGGTCCTGACTCTGGCCAGGCGAGTCGCCACGCACACCGTCGATCACGGGCCTTGCGGCGCCGTCGGCGACGACCCGCGCCCCGCCCGGCGCCGCCGCACTCCACCGGTGCAGCAGCTGCTGCCCGAAGTAGTCCGGGGTGCTGACCGCCCCCACCGCATCGATCCGTTCGTCGCCGGTCCGGACCTCGACCGACGTCGGATCCGCGACCGCGAGATCGAGGCTGGGGCCCCGCCGGTAGGCGCCGACCCACGCCGGGATCGGCCTGCCCGCGAGCAGCTGCAGCAGCAACCGGGATTCCAGCGGAAGGGCTGTGGCGTCGTAGCGGAACAGCCGGTCCTCGTCGACGTGGGCCGCGCAGGCGGCGAGGGCGTCCAGCGTCGCCCGCTGTCCGTCCGCGTCCAGGACCGAGGCGTAGCCGTCCGCCGTGAGCTGGACCGGCAGCAGCCACTGACACTCGTAGAGGAACATCGCCTGCAGCCATTCCGGCACCCCGCCCGATGCCGCCGCCCGCTCCATCAGCTGCGCGTAGCCGTCACGGAACCGGCCGATGTACGTGTCCGGATCGCGACGGAATCCGTCGATCGCGGAGTCCGCGGCGGCGCGTCGCCGATACACATAGCGCGCGCCGGCCACGAGGCCGAGCACGGGTTCAACCTCGTGCAGCAGGAACTCCGCGACGAACAGCGCGTCCTCCGAGGCGTGCAGGTTCGTGCGGAACCGAACACCCCTGTCGGTGAGGTCGCCGCGACGGAAGAACACCGACGCCACGTTGAGCTGGAAGAAGTCCGGAAACCGGACCATCGACACCCGGCGATCGCCCGCCATGAAACGGAACTTGAGGGCGTGCACATCGCGAACCCTGGTCTCCGGCTCGCGGAGACGGACCAGCCGCGTGGAGGCCAGCGAGACCTGATCACCGTGACGCCGCAGAAAACGCGCGACACGGCGGAAGTAGTCGTTCGCCACGAAGTCGTCCGAGTCGGGGAACGTCACCCAGTCGCCGGTCGCCGCGTCCATGCCCGCGTTGCGTGCAGCGCTGACTCCCGCATTGGCCTGGCGGATGACGCGGCCCGCGGTCCGCGTCTGTGCGAGCCACTCCTGCGCCAGCCGGGCAGAGCCATCCGGAGAGCCGTCGTCGACGAAGATCACTTCGAGGATGTCGTCGCCGAGCCGCTGCGCCGCGAGACTGCGCAGCAGGTCGGGCAGGTACCGCTCCACACGGTACAGCGGAACGACGGCGCTGATGAAGGCCATCTGCAGGGAACCCCCTTTCCGGTCGCTGCCCGCGCAGTCGGGCGCAGTGAGGCGGCCGCACAAGGCACTCAGACAGTAAACCGTAAGATGGGCACGCGCCACCTCGGCGCGTTGCGCTCATCGTTCCATGAGGTGTCGATACATGGCAGACAGCACCAGAACAGTCGCGGTCGTTCTCGCGGGCGGGATCGGAGTCCGCGTCGGACTGGGCATCCCCAAACAGCTCATCCGCATCGCGGGGAAGGCGATCGTCGAACACACCCTGGAGGCGCTGGAGGCGAGCGAGCGCATCGACGAGATCATCATCATGATGAACGCCGGTGCCATCTCGGAGCTGGATCGCCTCAAGACAGACCCGCGTTTCCCGAAGCTCACCCGCATTCTTCCCGGTGGACAGACCCGCAACGACACGACCCAGCTCGCCATCGCGGCCCTCTCCGGTGACGACACGAAGGTGCTGTTCCACGATGCGGTCCGTCCGTTCATCGACGATCGGATCATCGACGACTGCATCGACGCCCTCGACACGTATGAGGCCGTCGACACCGCCATCCCGTCGGCCGACACGATCATCCAGATCGACGACGCCGGTCACATCTCCGGAATCCCCGACCGCAGCCACCTGCGCCGCGGCCAGACGCCCCAGGCCTTCCGCCTGGGCACGATCCGGCGTGCGTACGAGCTTGCGCGCAAAGACCCGACGTTCCACGCGACAGACGACTGCGGCGTGGTGTTCAGCTACCTTCCGGAGGTGCCCATCCACGTGGTGGACGGTACGCCCGAGAACATGAAGGTGACCGAGCCGATCGACGTCCACATCGCCGACAAGCTCTTTCAGTTGCAGTCCACGAGCCTCTCGCTCGAGGGGATGCAGGCGCTCCCGGACCTGACCGGCAGGGGTGTCGTGGTCTTCGGCGGCAGTTATGGGATCGGCGCGAGTATCGTCCGGCAGGCGGAGTCCGCCGGCGCGACGGTGCGTGAATACAGCCGTTCCACGACCGGAACGGATGTGACCTCGGCGAAGCAGGTGAAGAACGCGCTGGCCGACGCCGCGCGGCACCTCGGACGGATCGACGCCGTGGTCGTGACCGCCGGCGTGCTGCGGATCGCACCGCTGGTCGACACGACGAAGAAGGACCTGAAGAAGACGATCCAGACGAACCTCACCGCACCGGCGCTGATCTGCAGAGAGGCCTACCGGTACCTCGCCGAGACACAGGGTCAGGTGATCCTGTTCACCTCCAGCTCGTACACCCGCGGTCGCGCGAACTACAGCACGTACTCCGCAACGAAAGCCGGCGTCGTCAACCTCACTCAGGCCCTCTCCGAGGAATGGGCCGACGACGGAGTGCGGATCAACTGCATCAACCCTCAGCGCACCGCGACGCCGATGCGCACCGCTGCGTTCGGCGAGGAACCGGCGGGCACCCTCCTCGACCCGGAGGATGTCGCCCGGGTCACCACGCACGTCATGCGCGCCGGCCTCACCGGTCAAGTCGTCACCGTCGACGTCGCCGCGATGGCCGCCCTCAAAGAGCGGAAATGACCGGCTCGATCCGTTTCAGCCTCGTCGTCCCGATGCACCGAACAGCGCTGTATCTTCCCGCGCTGCTCGAGTCGCTGGGTGCGCAACGGCCGGGCCCATACGACGTCGAATTCATCTTCGTCGACGACGGTTCACCCGACGATGCCGCCGACATCGCCGAGCGGTGGCTCGCCGCCGGAGCGCGTTCGGGGCGCGTGCTCCGTCAGGAGAACCGCGGCGTCAGCGAGGCGCGGAACGCCGGGATCGCCGCAGCCGCGGGAGACTGGATCGGTTTCCCGGACAGCGACGATTTCGTGGGCGACCGATATCTCGATGCGGCGGCACGCGCGATCCTGGCAGATCCGACGGCGGTGCTGGTCAGCACGAACGTGAAGTGGTTCCGGGAATCGGTCGGTCGGGTCACGGACAATCACGTCCTTCGGCGGAAGTTCGCGGCCGGAACGCGCGTGGTGGATCTGGATCGCGACCCCCGGTTCATCCAGACGCAGGCGGCATCCGCGTTCTTCCGGCGTGACCTCATCCTCACGCACGGTACCCGCTTCCGACCCGGACTGGACATGTCCGAAGACGCCGTGTTCGTCGCCGACTATCTCCTGGACGCGCCCGACCGGTGCGTGCTGTGTGTCGCCGACAGCGAGTACATCTACCGCCAGCGCGCGGCCGGCGATTCAGCCGTCGACACCGCACGTTCCAACCCGAACTTCTACCTCGGCCGATTCGACGACGGATATGCCCCTGTCTTCGAAAAAGCGGTGATGCGGGGACCCATCCCCGCCTGGCTCGAGACGACGTTCATCTACGACGTCAGCTGGTTCCTGGCGCGGGAGGACGATGTCGCCACGAAGGCGACCTGGCTGACGGCTGACGAGAAGCGTCGCGTCCTCGCGGCCCTGAGCGGCATCATGCACCACGTCGCCGACCGCAGCATCCATGCGTATGGGATCACGCCGCTGTCCGTCGAGCTGCGGTGCCTGCTTCTTGCGCTCAAGGGCTCCGGGTTGCCGGACCAGGGCGTCGCCAAGGCCGTCGTCGCCGACGGGCGGGGAATCGACGTGCGATACCTGTTCCAGGGCGCCCCACCGGTGGAGCGCTTCACTCGCGGGGATGAGACCCTGACCCCCACCACGGGAAAGATCCGCCGGATCGACGTGTTCGACCAGGACCTGATCCGAGAGCGCATCGCGTGGCTGCCACCGGGCGAGCTGCCGCAGCTCGACCTGGACGGGCGCGCCGTCGCCCTCTCCGTCGGGACGTATCAAGCCCTCCACGCCCAGCCGCTCCGGGATGCCTCACCGGCCCCCGCGGGGCCTGTGCGTCGCCTGGCATGGCGCGCCCTCGAACGGGCGCGCGCCGAGATCGCCGTGATCATCCCGGGCGCCTTCGCGGCGCACGCGCGTACAGCCACGCGCGCCGCGGGGATGCGGGCTCGCCGGGGCACCCGGACACGGCAGCTGCTGGGGCTCTCCCACCGCTTCCGGCGGGCCTGGGTTCTGATGGACAGGGTGTCGGCCGCCGGCGACAGCGCGGAGTACCTGTATCGCTATCTGCGCGAGCATGAGCGATCGGTCAATCCGTGGTTCGTGCTGTCCGCCGGCTCACCCGACTGGGCGCGTCTGCGCAGGGACGGCTTCCGGCTCGTGGGATACGGAACCGCGAGACATCGGGCCCTCCTGGCCGCAGCCCCGGTGGTTCTGTCGACTCATCTCGACGTGGAGGTGACCGAGCCCTTTCCCGAGCTGTTCTATCCGGATCGGCGCCGGCCGTGGCGGTTCGTGTACCTGCAGCACGGCGTCCTGCAGCACGACCTGTCGCACTGGTTCAACAAGAAACCCATCGACATCATCACGACTGCGAGCGTCGACGAGCAGAAATCGCTCGTCGAGGACGACTCGTCGTATGTGCTCACGTCGGTGCAGGCGAAGCTGACGGGGTTTCCGCGGCATGATGAAGTCGCCCGGCTGGCGGCGGGCGCCGATCCCGCGCAGCGCGACATCATCCTGGTGGCCCCGACGTGGCGGAACGGGATGCACGCGGCGAAGACCGCGCCCGGCGCACTGCGCACTCTCAAGGAGCCGTTCGAGGCGACCGCGTTCGGCCATTCCTGGCTGTCCCTCTTGAACGACCCCGGGCTGCACGCGGCGGCCGCGGAGCATGGCGTGCGGGTCGTGTTCCTCCCGCATCCGAATCTGCGAACCCAGATCGATCCCCGCTTGCTGGCCGAACCGGTCGAGCTGATGCGGTCGGTGGACGATGTGCACCGACTGCTCATGCGGTGCCGATGCGTCGTCACCGACTACTCATCGATCGCGTTCGAAGCCGCGCTCGCGGGTGCGGATGTGTCCTACTTCCAGTTCGACCGTGACGAGTTCCTCCGCGGCGGGCACACGTATCTGCCCGGATACTGGTCGTACCAGGAGCACGGCTTCGGGCCCGTCTCGACGACCGTGGACGACGCGGTGTCCGTCGTCGAGCGCCAGCTGACCGGCGGCGCCGACCGAGCGCTGTATCGGGGACGGGTGGACCGCACCCTGCCGATGGTCGACGGACGGTCGAGCGAACGGATCACGGTCCGCGTGAAGTCCCTGCTGGCTGCCACCTCGGGATAGCGGACAGCTCCGGTCGTCGCGACGTTGCGGCGGCTACCTGGCGGAACGTGCCATCAGCGCGTCTGCGCTGCGCGCGATGTCCGGCGCCAGCGACCGTGCAAAGGTTCCGGAGAGATGGCCGCGGTCGAAGTACACGATCACTCCCCCGAGCACGGAATAGCAGACCTGGCCGGAGCAGATCCGGTCGGTGAGATCGAGCACCGACAGGTTCGGTGCGGAAATGGCCTGTGCGGCGTCGGCAAGCGGGTCGGTCTGCTTCCGCGATGCGGTCCCGTCGCATGCGGACAGGTCGTCCTCATGCTCGCTGACGCAGTCGGGTACGTTCGTCAGCTCGGTGGCGTACGGCGTGTCACGCAGCACGAGCACCGGCACACCGGCGTCGACCCAGGTCTTCAGGACACGCGTGTAGGACTTCTGCGCCTCCGGGAACGTCTGCGCCAGGGTCAGGCCGGGCATCGTGCGGGAGGTGCGGTTGGAGAAGACGACGAGGTCGTAGCCGGCCTTCTTGATCGTCGCGATGACCTTGTCGTTCCAGGCCAGGCAGTTCGCGGTCCTCTCGGGCGTTTCGAACTGGATCTTCTCGTCGACGGTGTAGCACTCCGAGATGAGGTATGTCGTGATGCTCCAGTTCTGCGTCGTCGCGATCTGCTGAAGCGCCGGCAACCAGTGACCCGCATGCGAATTGCCGACCAGGGCCACCCGCTTGGCATCCGGCGCGGTGCTGCCGTAGTGGCATGTCTTCTGGTCGCTGAAGTCACCGAGGATCCAGCAGCCGTCGGCATACGGCTCCGGCTTGTCGTCCTGCGCGAAGACCGGGCTGGTCAGCAGCCGGTCGCCGTGCGGCGAGCAGCCGGGGTTCACCAGGGCCCGCGATCCGAAACACGAGGTCGGATCGCTGAGCGCGCGGGTGAGCTTCGTCTGGGCGTTCGCGGCTTGCACGTTGACGAACGCGATCGCCGACCCGCAGACCAGACCGATCGCGAGCATCCCCACCGCACCGAAGACGAAGGAGCGCCGAAGAGGTACCCCGAGCGGCTTGCGGCCGCGGAACCGGTCCTCGACGAAGATCTTCGTCAGCCACGCCAGCCCGAACGCCAGAACGATGGCGAGCACCTTGGCGACACGGTGCAGATCCTGGCCG
Organism: Microbacterium sp. SYP-A9085; assembly: GCF_009649635.1. Lineage (GTDB taxonomy): Bacteria > Actinomycetota > Actinomycetes > Actinomycetales > Microbacteriaceae > Microbacterium. The sequence goes on from NZ_WJII01000002.1 coordinate 322,682, forward strand.
AGAACATACGGCAGAAGCACGAGCGCCGGCCAATGCCAGAGGTACATGCTGTACGAACTGTCGCCGACGATCTGCACCGGCTTCCACGACATCGGCCGCAACGGTGAGAACCGGCCACGCTCGACGGCCGCGATGATGACGAGGGCCGTGCCGACGACGGGGATCGCGGCCGTCGCGCTGGGGAACGGAAGGGCGCCGGTGTACACGAACGCGGAATACGCGATCATCGCGAGGCCCGCGTACGCCACGATCAGCCGGACACCCGCCCGCCCGTCCAGCCGGCGCTGTGCCCAAGGGAAGACGCAGGCGGCGAGGCCGCCGAGCCCGAGCTCCCACGCTCGGGTCCACGAGACGAAGTACGCCGACGCGGGGTCGGTCGCGGTGATCCACACGGAGGCGACGAGCGACGCGGCGACGATGACGCCGATGGCGACTCCCACCGCACGCCGGTCCGCGTCTTCGCGCCGGCGCCGGACGAGCCAGATCGCCAGCAGGACGACGATCGGCCACACGAGGTAGAACTGCTCCTCGACCGACAGCGACCAGAAGTGCTGCACCGGGCTGGGGGCGGCATCGGCGGCCAGGTAGTCGACGGCCTGGCCGGCGAGGAACCAGTTCTGCACGTAGAGGGCGGACGCCGCGACCTGCTCCGCGACCCCCTTCCACACCGTCTGCGGGGCCCATACCAGCGTGACCACGATCGTGACGACCAGAACGAGGAACGACGCCGGCAGCAGCCGTCGGATGCGGCGTCCCCAGAAATCGGCCAGCTGCCCCCCGGTCTGCGGGGGCTTGCCGATCAGGTGGCCGGTGATGAGGAAGCCCGAGATCACGAAGAAGACGTCGACACCGACGAAACCGCCGGGAAGACGCCCCGGGAAGAAGTGGTAGACCACGACGAGGAGGACGGCGAGCGCACGCAGCGCCTGGATGTCGGCCCGGATCGGTGTGACGTGAGCCGCGGCCGTATCGCGCTCGCGACGGTGCGTCGTCCTCGACCCGGGCAGACCGATGTCGGGCTTCTCGAAGACGGTCATCACCCGTGGATTTTACGCGACCTCACCTGAACGCCCGTGGAGAACGCGCACGGCGGGCTCGGCGCAGCCTCTGCTGGCGTGCGGCGTGCTCTGCCAGGATGGCAATGTGAAAGGCATTATCCTCGCCGGGGGCTCCGGCACGCGTCTGCATCCGATCACGCTGGGGGTGTCGAAGCAGCTGATCCCGGTATACGACAAGCCGATGGTCTACTACCCGCTGTCCACTCTCATGCTCGCCGGGATCCGCGACATCCTGGTCATCACGACCCCTCACGACGCGCCGTTCTTCGAGCGGCTGCTGGGCGACGGGTCGCAGTTCGGGATCTCGCTCACGTTCGCGCAGCAGCCCTCACCCGATGGCCTGGCCCAGGCCTTCACGATCGGCGCGGACTTCATCGGCGACGACAAGGTCGCCCTCGTCCTCGGCGACAATCTGCTGTACGGCCCCGGCCTCGGCCGGCAGCTCAAGCGTTTCGCCGACGTGGACGGCGGTGCGGTGTTCGCCTACTGGGTGTCGCAGCCCGAGGCCTACGGCGTGGTGGAATTCGACGGGGACGGACGGGCCGTCTCGCTCGAGGAGAAGCCCGCGCACCCGAAGAGCAACTACGCCGTGCCCGGTCTGTACTTCTATGACAACGACGTGATCGAGACCGCACGCGGCCTGCAGCCCAGCGCCCGCGGCGAGTACGAGATCACCGACGTGAACCGCGCCTACCTCGACCGCGGCACCCTGCACGTCGAGGTGCTCCCCCGTGGCACCGCGTGGCTGGACACCGGCACGTTCGACCAGATGACCGACGCCGGCGACTACGTGCGGACCATGGAACGACGCACGGGGATGAAGATCGGGTGCCCGGAGGAGATCGCGTGGCGGCAGGGGTTCCTCACCGACGATGAGCTCGGCGAGCGCGCCGCGCTGCTGGCGAAGTCCGGATATGGCGGGTACCTGCTCGACCTGCTGGAGCGAGGGCGAGCATGAGCCGACTGCTGGTCACCGGCGGCGCCGGATTCATCGGGTCCAACTTCGTGCACCACCTGGTCGCGCACACCGACCATCACGTCACGGTGCTCGACAAGCTGACGTACGCCGGGAACCGCGCGTCGCTGGCCGATCTGCCCGAGGACCGCGTGACGTTCGTGCACGGCGACATCCTCGACGCCGGCCTCGTCGACGAACTGTTCGCGGACACCGACGCCGTCGTGCACTATGCCGCCGAGTCGCACAACGACAACTCGCTGCACGATCCGCGGCCGTTCCTGGACACGAACATCGCCGGCACCTACACGCTGCTGGAGGCCGCGCGCCGGCACGGCACCCGGCTGCACCACATCTCCACCGACGAGGTGTACGGCGACCTCGCGCTCGACGACCCCGGCCGCTTCACCGAGCACACCCCGTACAACCCGTCCTCACCGTACTCGTCCACGAAGGCGGGATCGGACCTGCTCGTCCGCGCCTGGGTGCGGTCATTCGGCGTGCAGGCGACGATCTCCAACTGCTCCAACAACTACGGGCCGTACCAGCACGTCGAGAAGTTCATCCCCCGTCAGATCACGAACGTCATCCGCGGCATCCGCCCCAAACTGTACGGCGCCGGTCACAACGTGCGGGACTGGATCCACGCCGAGGACCACTCCTCCGCAGTGCTGACGATCCTCGAGCGCGGGCGGATCGGAGAGACGTACCTCATCGGCGCCGACGGCGAGAAGGACAACAAGACCGTGATCGAGCTGATCCTCACGCTGATGGGCGAGGATGCCGGAGCCTACGATCACGTCACCGACCGGGCCGGCCACGACCTGCGGTACGCGATCGACTCGACCAAGCTGCGGGACGAGCTGGGCTGGCAGCCGCGATACCGCGACTTCGAGGCGGGGCTGGCCGACACCATCGACTGGTACCGAACCCACGAGGACTGGTGGGCGACCGCCAAGGACGCCACCGAGGCGTTCTACGCGAGCAAGGGCCAGTGATGGCCGAGTACGGCAAGGCGCTGCGATCCACGGCGACACCCATCCCGGGGCTGGTCGTCTGGGACCTTCCGGTGCACGGCGACAGCCGCGGCTGGTTCAAGGAGAACTGGCAGCGCGAGAAGATGACGGCCGCAGGCTTGCCGGATTTCGGCCCCGTGCAGAACAACATCTCGTTCAACGACGCGGTCGGCACCACCCGTGGCATCCACGCCGAGCCGTGGGACAAGTTCGTCTCCGTCGCCACCGGACGGATCTTCGGTGCGTGGGTCGACCTGCGCGAGGGCCCGAGCTTCGGCGCCGTGTTCACGTGCGAACTGGACCCGTCGCGGGCGATCTTCGTGCCGCGCGGCGTCGGCAACGCGTACCAGACGCTCGAGCCGGACACCGCCTATACCTACCTCGTGAACGACCACTGGTCGCCGGATGCGACCTACACGTTCCTGAACCTCGCCGACGAGACCGCCGCGATCGCCTGGCCGATCCCGCTCGATCGGGCCGAGCTGTCGGCGAAGGATGCCGCACACCCGCGTCTCGCGGACGTCACCCCGGTGCTGCCCCGCAAGACCCTGGTGATCGGCGCGAACGGGCAGCTCGGCCGTGCGCTGCGTGCCGAGTTCGGCGACGCCGCGCACGTCGAGTACGCGACCCGCGCCGAGCTGGACCTCGCCGATCCGGCGCTGGAGACCGCGCGGCGCTGGCGCGACTACGAGGTCGTGATCAATGCCGCCGCATATACGGCTGTGGATGCCGCCGAGACGGCGGAGGGACGCGCCGCCGCGTGGGCGGTGAACGTGACCGGGGTCGCCGCGCTCGCCCGCGTCGCGACCGCGTACGGGCTCACGCTCGTGCACGTCTCGAGCGACTACGTGTTCGACGGCACCTCTGATCGACCGTATCGCGAGGACGACCCGCTGTGCCCGCTGGGAGTGTACGGGCAGACGAAGGCTGCCGGCGACGGGGTCGCGGCCACGGTTCCCCGGCACTACATCGTCCGCACGTCGTGGGTGATCGGCGATGGGAAGAACTTCGTGCGCACGATGGCCTCACTGGCCGACCGCGGCGTCGATCCACGGGTCGTCGACGACCAGATCGGACGCCTCACGTTCACGGACGATATCGCACATGGCATCCACCATCTGCTGAGCACACACGCGCCATTCGGGACGTACAACCTGACGAACACAGGGCCGGCTGTGAGCTGGGCGGGCATCGCGCGACAGGTTTTCGCCCTCACCGGGCACGACCCGGCACGGGTCACCGGCGTGTCGACGGAAGACTACTTCTCGCAGGCGGCCATGCCGATCGCACCTCGGCCGCGCAACAGCGTGCTGGAGCTCAAGAAGATCCGCGGGGTGGGAGTCACGCCCGAGACGTGGGACGCCCGCTTGCGGGCCGCGCTGCGCTGACGCGGCGACCGCTGCCGCTACCCCTCGAGGACCTGCAGCGCCTCGTCGATGGCGCCGTCGAAGACGACCTCCCCCTTGCGGATGACGATTCCGCGCGAGCAGAGCTCCTTGACCTGTCCGGCACTGTGGCTGACGATCATCATCGTCACGCCCTGAGCCGCCATCTCCTTGAGCTTGGCGTTGCACTTGGCGCGGAACGGGGCGTCGCCCACGGACAGCACTTCATCGACGAGGAGCACGTCGAGTTCGACGTGGATCGCCACGCTGAACGCGAGGCGCATGAACATGCCGGACGAGTAGTGCTTCACCTCCTGGTCGATGAAGTCGCCGATCTCGCTGAACGCGACGATCTCTTCGAAGCGCTCCTTCGTCTCCTTCTCGCTCATCCCCAGGATGGCGGCGTTCAGGAACACGTTCTCGCGGCCGGTGAGGTCCGGATGGAACCCCGCGCCCACCTCGATGAGTCCGGCCACCCGACCGCGTGTCAGGACCTGGCCCTCGTCAGGTCGCAGGACCCCCGAGACCATCTTCAGCGTGGTGGACTTGCCTGAGCCGTTCAGGCCCATCACCGCGACCGACTCGCCCTCGTGGATCGTGAACGAGACGTCCCGCAGCGCCTGGAACTGCTGTGAGCGCACGGGCTGGCGCTTCACCCAGCTGATGAAGGCGTCCTTGAACGAGCGGGTGGAACGCTTGTTGAACCACTTCGAGACATGCTCGACGACGATGGCGGGCTGCGCGGTCATGGTCCTCGGTGTCATCACAGGTCCTGTGCGAACGTGCGCTCGAAGCGTCGGAAGACGAACTGGCCGACGATCGTGACGACGACGATGATGGCGATGCCGATCAGCAGGATCCAGCCGAATTCGGGCGGCCAGCCCAGCTGCTTGTCGGCCGGGACGACCGGCGACCAGAAGGCGTTGTGGAACATCTCCACGGCGACGGTGATGGGATTGCTCATGTAGGCCATGAAGATCCATCGCGCGTGCTCGGTATGGTCGTACACCATCGCCCACGTGTACATGATCGGCGACGACCATGTCGCTATCGTGCGGATGATCTCGATGAAGTTCTGGGCGTCGCGGAAGCGGACGTTGATCGCGGAGAACAGGAGACCCACGCCCAGCACGAACGTCGTGACCAGAAGCAGGCCGCCCACGGCGAGCCCCACCGAGGCGAACGTCGGCATCCACCCGAAGATCAGCGAGACGATCACCAGCACTGCCAGCTGGGGCAGGAAGTGGATGAACGATCCGACGACGGCGGAGATGGGGAACAGCTCGCGCGGCAGGTAGATCTTGCGCACGAGGGCCTTGTTGTCCACGATCGACCGGGTCGTGGCGCCCATGGCCTCGTTGAAGAGGTTCACGACGACCAGCCCGGAGAACAGGTACAGGGGGTAGTCCTCCACGCGACCGTGCAGACCCAGGATCTGCCCCATCACGAGGTAGTAGATGAGGAACTGGATCGTCGGCCGCACATAGGACCACAGCCAGCCGAGCACCGAGTTGCGGTACCGCAGCGAACTGCCCTTCGAGATGAGCAGCCGCAGCAGGTATCGATACCGGAAGACGTCGAGGAGCCCTCGGCCCTTTCCAGGTGTGTCGAAGGCGCTCTTGTCGAAGGTGGTTGTCACGGGTATGTCGTCCTAGCGGCCGCGCGCGTCCGCATCCGGGCCACCCGCAATCCTAGTGGACGAGCGGCTGAGAACCGTCTGGGGCGCGACTGCGCTCAGTGGATCTGGACCATCCCGTTCCAGCCCCAGCCCACGGCAGACCAGCCCGACCAGCCGCCCGAACCGTTGCCGCGATACAGCCACAGCTCTCCGTTGCGCTTTCGCGCCAGCACGTCGGAGTGGCCGTCGCCGTTGAAGTCGCCCGGGCTGAACACCGACGTGAACGATCCCCACCCGGTGCCGATCTTGCGAGCGCCGAGCCACGAACCGGTTCCGCTCATCCGGTACAGCCACAGCGTGCCATCGGTCTTGCGCGCGATGAGGTCCGGCCGGCCGTCGCCGTCGAAGTCGGTCGCGGCGAACAGCGCAGAGAACGACCTCCATCCACTCCCGATCACCGGGCGGCGTTCGGAGACCCATCCGCCCTTCCCGTCCCCCCGGTACAGGGTCAGGTAACCCGCCCGGTTGCGGGCGATCAGGTCGGTGTGACCGTCGCCGTCGAAGTCGATACCGCCGATGAGCGCCGTGAACGATCCCCAGCCTGTTCCGATCCGCACGGGGGACGCGAACGTGCCGGAGCCTGCACCGCGATACAGCCAGAGACTGCCGTCGCTGCGCCGCGCCGCGATGTCGGGGCGCCCGTCACCGGTGAAGTCGCCGAGCGGGACGAGGGTGGCGGTCCCCCAGCCGGGGACCGGGGTGGATGACGCGCGCCACTTGCCCCTGCCGTCGCCGGGGTAGAGCAGCAGTCGTCCGTCCTTGCGCACGGCCAGGACATCCGAGGTCTTGTCGCCGTTCAGATCTCCGACGCCCGCCGACCGGACCCCCGCAGCCTCCGCGGGCGGGGCGGACGGGGTCGACGGGGTCGACGGCGTCTCGAGCGCGAGGTAGTCGCTGTGTGCCCACATCGCCGTGCCGCCGACACTCAGCCGCCACCATTCGCCGTACGTACCGGTTCGGGTGTACTTCTGCCCCTTCGTGATCGACCGGACCCCCGTGGAGCAGTCCGTCGAGGGGGCCGTGCGCGCGTTCAGCGACGACACCGTGACCACGGCCGTGCCGGAGGCGCTCGTCACCTTGGCCGGTTGCGCGCACCCGGTCACGGCCGGTGCACCGTCACCGGACGTGCTGTCGACCGTCAGGTAATCGCTGACCACCCACAGCGTCGCACTGCCGACCGCGATCTGCGACCACGCGCCGTACACGCCCTCGACGTCCACGGCGGTGCCGCGGGACAGGGAGCGGATCCCGCTGCCGCACAGCGTGGTGGGTGCGGTGCGAGCGTTCAAGGCGTCGACGTTCACCTTCGCGGTCTGTGTGCGGGTCGCCACATCCGCGGCGGCCGGCTTCGTGCACGCGCTGATCTGCGCCGGCGCCCCGGTCGAGGTGGAGGCGTCGGGCGCGAACCAGGCCACGTAGTAGTTGTAGAAGTTGCGGTTGCCGTACGTCGAGCAGGCGTCACCTAGGCCCCAGCCGGCGGCCAGCGCAGCGACGTTCGGGCGGTACGGCGTGTAGTTGTACAGGTTCGCGGTCGCCTGATTCTTGATGTAGACCTTCGACGACCCACACGAGGAACTGGGGTCCCACTTGATCGTGTTGTACTGGCCCGCACGGTAGCTGAACGAGGTCGGGTACTTCGTGTAGATCTGCATCTGCCGAGCACCCAGATACACCTGCTTCCAGAACCCGGCCGACGCCGCCGAGCAGCCGTCCGCGGTGTCCGGGCAGTTCTGGCCCATGGCGTGCTCGAAGTTCCACGCGCTCGGCTTCGTCGAGGTGACCAGACCCTGCTCCTTCTGCAGCATCACGATGATGACCTTGGGGTTGATCTGGCACGCGATCGACGCGCGGTAGATCATCCGCGCCGCGGTGACGCCCTTCTCGGCCGTCGCACCCGCACAGTACGAGTCCTTGGACTGCGCCTCGATGTCGCCGCGGTAGGTCTTCAGGCACGTCGCACCCGACGCGCACGTGGGGACCTTGCTGTTGAGGAACGTCTGGATCTGCGCCTCGGTCATCGAGCCGGACCGGTAGAACTCGGCATCCGAGATGATGTACCCGCCGTCGATGATCGTGCCCGGCAGCTCGGCGGCCTGCGCCGTTGTTGCGGGAGCCACCGCCGTGAGGGCGGCTGCCGCCATCAGGGCCGACAGCAGCAGGATGAGCCATCGCCGGGGAGCGGTCGAGGCCGGACGCGCGCGAGAAAGCATGTGGACATTGTGACTGAAGTGGCGCGTGATTACCACCCGAATCTGAGATCCCGACGCGCGACACGCTGAATCCAGCGGGCTGGAGGGTTGATTTCAGAGGTCGGCGTGCAGCTGCCAGACCCGGTCGGCGGCCTCCCGCCATGAGAAGGCGCGACCCCGGTCGCCGGAGAGGACCGCAAGGCGCTCCAGCGCGGCCGTGGACGAGAGCGCGTCCGTGATCGCGGCCGACAGCGCCGCGGCATCCTCGCCATCGTCGTTCTCGTCGCCCACGACGCGTCCCCCGTCGAGGACGACCTCGCGGTGGTCCGGCGATGCCGCGGCCACGACCGGTACGCCCAGGGCCATCGCCTCCACGATCCGCCACGGGAACGCTCTGCGCCGCGACGGCGCGACCACGATCGCGGCGACGTCCAGGATCGCGGCCCGGTCCCCCGGATCGGGGTCGACGCGCACATGCACCCGGCGCGCCGGGATTCCCGCCGCCTCGGCGTACTCCACGATCGCGGGCTCCTGCCCCTCCCGCGCGTCCACCACGACGATCGGCAGGTCGGCGCCGGAGCCGGCGATCGCGCGGAAGCCGGTCTGAAGCGCCGCCGAGGGCGCGGCATCCCCGACCAGCACGATGATCCCCTCGGGCACGCTCAGTGTGCGCCGGCGCCCCACGGCGTCGACGGGCACCGCGAACCCGGCGGGTGCGGCCCCGGCGATCACGCGCACGCGGCCGTCGACGTCGACGATCTCCGCGAGCCGCTGCGCCATCGCGTGCGTGGGCACCACGACGGCATCCGCGTGCTTGCGGGCGCGCTTGAGCATCGCCTTGAACCACATCTGAGCCGGCCGCGGCAGCTCCTCCGGCTGCTCCCAGGGCAGCAGGTCCCACAGCGTCACGACCGTCTGGTCGTGGTCGTTCACGCGGTCGTGGCGCCCCAGCGGCGCCAGCAGGGTCGGCGAATGGATGAGCCCACCGCCGGTCCCGGCCGTCACACCCAGCTGCCACGCTGCCGCCAGCTCCCGGCGGCCCATGCCCAGCCGGCGCACCTCGGCGACGCCGGGCAGGTCCAGTTCGTGCGCCCCCGACGGCACGAGCGCCCCGACCTCGCAGCCGCTGGGCGCGGCCTGCACGAGCGCGTGCGTCAGCTCGCGGGACGCCGTCGCGAGGTCCGGGTCGGTCTGGGTGATCAGCTGGTCCAGCACCACCCGCAGCAGCACGCTCACCGCATCATCCCTTCGGGGTCGGGGTCGGTGTCGGCGGGTGCAGGGCCTTGCGGACGAGACCGTGCACATAAGCGATGTCGGGGTGCGTCTGATCGACCTCGGCGCCGTCCGGAGTGAGCTCGATCGAGGTGACCTTATGCCCCTTCGCCTTGATCGCGAGGTCGGTGAAGTAGCCGAACATCGACGACGGGATGTCGGTCTTCACGAGGTGCTCCCCCGCCTTCGTGATCTGCTCGAAGCGGCCGAGCACGGTCCCGGGGGTGAACTGCTTGAGGACCGCCTCCTGCAGCTGCCGCTGCCGCTTCATCCGGTCCCAGTCGCTCGTGGTCTTGCGGGAGCGCGCGTACCACTGGGCGGTCTTGCCGTCCATGTGCTGCGGCCCCTTCTCGATCCACCCTGTCGCCCACTCGTCCACGGGCTGGCCCTCGTACTTCGGCCCGCCGCCCTCCGGCAGGCGCTCGCTCACCGTGATGTCCACGCCGCCCAGGGCGTCCACGAGCGCCGCGAACCCCGCCATGTCGATGAATGCGTAGTACGGGATCCTGATCCCGAGCAGGCCCTCCGCGGCATCCTTCGTCGCCTCGACACCGGGCGTCGAGGCGTTCTTCTCGGCGTCCGGGTAGATCCTGCTGCCGTCGCGGCACACCTCCAGCTCGGTGTTGAGCTGGTTTATGGCGCCCGTCCACCCGCACGTCGGGCTGCCGTGCCCGGTGTGCACGTCGGGGTAGAGCGTATGCATCGGGCTGTCCTTCGGGAACGGGAAGCCCTCCAGGTCGCGCGGGATGCCGGTGATCACCACGCGGCCGGTGTCGGCGTTCACCGACACCACCGAGATCGAGTCGAACCGCATCGAGTCGCGGCCCTTCCCGCTGTCGGCGCCCAGCAGCAGGATGTTGTAGTAGCCGTCCGAGGGCGGCACCGCCGGGCCCTCGGACACGAAGATGCTGCCGAGCGCGCTGCGCGCGGCATCCGTCTTGCTCACCGCCATCCCGGTGCCGACGCCGGAGACCACCAGCAGGACGGTGGAGAGCACCGCGATGCCGAACCGGGCGCCGGGGCCGGTCCTCACGAGCCGGACCAGGCGCAGCGTGTCGATCGTGAGCACTATCCACAGCACCAGGTACGCCACCAGCACCGCTTCGAGCAGCAGCGATGCCGCGAAGATCCGGCCGCCCCACGGCAGCGGCACCGCCGCGGTGAGGATCGAGGTCAGCACCGGCAGCGAGGTCACCGCGGTCACGACGGCCACGACGATCAGCACCCACATGAGGATCGTCGCGCCCAGGCCGAACCGGCCCAGGCGCCGATTGCCGGCGAGCACCTGCGCCGAGCCGGGGAGGAGGAAGTTCATCACGACCAGCCACCAGCCGCGCCGCGTCATCAGCGACGTCGCCTCGGCGTCCGGATATCGCAGCGGCCGCTCCTCGACGATGTGGCGCGCGGCCTGCGCCGTCACAGAGACTCCTTGAGCCGGCGGTTCTTCTCCTCCACCTGACCGGCGAGGTCCCGCGCATACGCCTCGATCCGGTCGGCGAGCGCCGCGTCGGACGCACCGAGGATGCGGGCGGCGAGGATGCCCGCGTTGCGGGCGCCGCCGATCGACACCGTGGCGACGGGGATGCCCGCGGGCATCTGCACGATGCTCAGCAGGGAGTCCATCCCGTCGAGGGTCGCCAGCGGCACGGGGACGCCGATCACGGGGAGGGATGTCACGGATGCGAGCATGCCGGGCAGGTGCGCGGCGCCGCCGGCTCCGGCGATGATCGCCTTCAGCCCGCGCGCGCGGGCGCCGCGCCCGTACGCGACGAGCTTGTCCGGCGTGCGGTGCGCGGAGACCACCTCGACCTCATGCGGGATGCCGAAGTCCGTCAGCGCCTGCGACGCGTCGCTCATCACCCGCCAGTCCGAGTCGGAGCCCATCACGACGCCGACGAGGGGGGAGGTGGAGGAGTGCAGCGGCTCGGTCACCCGTCAAGGCTAGGGTGCATGACTGGAAGATCCCCGCAACGGCACGGGTTCGCGGTCCGTGCGGCCCGCCCCGGCGCGTCAGTCCTGGAAGAGCGACGCGGCCGCGCGGGCGTCATACGCGACGTCGTCGAGGTCGTCGCCGACGGCGTTCACATGTCCGACCTTGCGGCCCGAGCGCGGGTCCTTGCCGTACGTGTGCACCTTGACGGCGGGGTGCGCGGCGAACACGCTCCCAAGACGGTCGTCGAGGCTGCCGGAGGCGGGCCCGCCGAGGATGTTCACCATGACGGCCCACTCCTGCCGCGGCGACGGGTCGCCCAGGGGCAGGTCGAGCACCGCCCGCAGGTGCTGCTCGAACTGACTGGTCATCGCGCCGTCCTGCGTCCAGTGCCCGGAGTTGTGCGGGCGCATCGCGAGCTCATTGACGAGGATGCGGTCGTCGGTCGTCTCGAACAGCTCGACCGCCAGCATCCCGGTCACCCCGAGGCCCTCGGCGATGCCGACGCCGACGCGGGCGGCGGCGTCCGACAATGGCGCGCTGAGGTGCGGGGCGGGCGCTATCACCTCGGCGCAGACGCCGTCCCGCTGGATGGTCTCCACGACCGGGTAGGCGCGCACCTGCCCGGACGGGCGGCGGGCGACCTGCTGCGACAGCTCGCGTCGGAAATCCACGAGCTCCTCCACGAGGAGCCGGCCGCCGCGGGCGTCCTCGGCCAGCGCCGCGAACCAGTCCTCGGCCTCGGTGGCCGCGCTCACCACGCGCACGCCCTTGCCGTCATACCCGCCGCGCGGCGTCTTCACCACCGCCCGGCCGCCGTGCCCGTCGAGGAACTCCTGCAGCTGTGCGGTGTCGGACACCGCCGCCCAGTCCGGCTGCGGCATCCCGAGCTCGTCGAGGCGGGCGCGCATCAGCAGCTTGTCCTGGGCGTACTGCAGCGCGTCGGGCCCGGGGTGCACGGCAACGCCGGCGTCCACGAGCGCGCGCAGCACCGGCTGCGGGACGTGCTCATGATCGAACGTGACGACATCCACGGTCTTCGCGAACTCCAGGACCGTGTCCGCGTCGCGGTAGTCGCCGACGGCGGATGCCGCCAGCTGCGCCGCCATGCCGTCCTGCTCGGCGAGCACCTGCAGGTCGACGCCGATCTCGACGGCGGGCGCGATCATCATCCGGGCCAGCTGGCCCCCGCCCACCACTCCGACTCGCAGCGTCATCCTGCTCCCTTCGCCCCGACCATTCTCGCGTATCGACGCGCGAGTCAGGATCCCGCGGACGCCAGCGGGATGGACGTCGCGTCGCGGTGGGCGAGGATCTGGCTGACCTCGACCTGGTCCACGAGCGCCTCGTGCACGAGCGCGACGCTCGGGACGTTGCGCAGCCGCATCGGCTCGTCGACCCCGTTGGACAGGATGAGCGTGCCCGTCCCCCACAGCCGCTGCAGCGGACCGCGGCGCAGCTGGATCGTGTACCCCCGGACGTGCTCGAGCTCGCGGCGGCGCACGCGGAGGATGCCACGGCGCTCCATGATGCGGCGCGTGGTCAGCAGGTACACGTGCGACCACCAGGACAGGAACGGCATCACCACGAGCAGCACCACGACGACGATGGCGGCACCGCCGAGCATCAAGTCCTCGAACGGGGCCGGGAGGTTGCCCCACAGCCGCCCGGTGGCCGCGGCAACCCCGATCAGCACGAGCGCCGACCAGAACAGCCGGCGCGCGTGCGGGCGGAACCGGGCGATGCGCAACTCAGGCGTCGGCGATCCCGGGGCCGGCGTGAAGGGCCGTCCCCCGATGGTCGTCGGCTGGCTCATACGTCCATTCTCACCGGCACCGCCGACATCCACGCGCATATGGCGCCGGATGTCGCCTCAGGCTCCCCGCACGTGCACGACATCCCCCGCCGAGACGGCGGTCTCGGCCGCCCCGGACACGACGACGAGCCGTCCGTCGTCGTCGAGCCGCTGCGCGATGCCCTCCAGCTGCGACCCGTCGGGCAGCAAGACCCGCACCCGCTGGCCGAGGGTCAGGCACAGCGCCTCGATCTCGCCGCGCACGCCCGCCTGCGCCGCACTGCCCCGCGCGAGGGCCGCGAGCTGCTCGTCGAGCGCTGTTAGGTAATCGGCGAGGAGCCGGTCCTCGTCCGCCTCGCGCCCTATCTCGGCGAATGAGGTGGCGGTGGGCAGCGGCAGGTCGGCACGGCTCATCCGGGTGTTGATGCCGGAGCCGATCACGACGACATCCTCGCTGATCATCTCGGCGAGGATGCCGCAGATCTTCCCCCCGTCCACGAGCACGTCGTTCGGCCACTTCAGACCCACGGAGTGCCCGGTGCCGAGCAGTTGCGCGCCGATGGCGCGGGCCATCGCCGCCCCCGCGGCGAGCGGGATCCAGCCGCGGGACGCCGGCGGGATGCCGGGGATGCGCACCACCACCGACACGGCCAGGGAGGTGCCCGGCGGTGCCGTCCAGGTGCGGTCGAGCCGGCCGCGCCCGGCGCGCTGGTCATGCGTCAGCAGCAGGCTCAGGTGCGGCCACGCCGACGGCTCCGCGGATGCCATGGCCACGACATCCGCGTTCGTGGACCCCGTGGACTCGACGACCTGGACCCGCGGGCTGACGGCCGCGGTGCGCGGAAATCCCTGTGTCATGGGGCGAGCTTACGGCGTGGCCGCGCGGGGCCGTCGGCGGCGGCGGCGCTGCTGCGGGCACCGCGCCGAGCGGAGGGCATCCCGCCCAGCGGAGGGCAGGAGGGGCGGGAGAGCCCTCGCGCGAGTCGAAAGCCCTCGCCTCGGCGGCCGCGCGCGGCGCGCCGCCGGCGCCTCCCCAGGCCGGGGTCTGCCGCGACTTCTCCACAGAATCTGCCCGCGGCGGCATCCACCCACCCGCCGCGCACGACACTCGGGGGATGGAACCGCCGATCGTATCGAGCCGAAGGCTGCGGGAGAGGATGACGGCGTTCGGGTACGTGCACCGTCTGGACCTGGTGGATGCCGGATGGAGCGGTGAGAGCATCCGGGCCGCCGTGCGGGCGGGACAGTTCATCGTCGCCCGCCGCCACTGGATCCTCGCGCCGGAGAGCGGCCCGATCCTCGTGCGCGCCGCCCGCGCCGGCGGCAGGGTGACGTGCCGCAGCGCCACGCGGCTGCTCGGGCTGTGGGATCCAGGACTGACCGACGTCGGGCACATCGCCGTAGGCGCCCACTCCAGCAGCTGCTTCGAGTCCGGCATCGTCGTGCACCGGGCGAAGCCGATCGCACCGATCCCGCCGCGGGACCTCGTCGATCCGATCGAGAACGTGCTGGCGGCCATCGCCACGTGCTTCCCGTACGAACAGGCACGCTCGATCTGGGACTCCGCACTGCGGGCGCGGAAGACCACCCTCGAGCACCTCCGCGCCGTGCCGGGCTGGCCGCCGCAGGCCCGGCGGCTGCTGACGGAGGCCACCGCGCTGTCGCACTCCGGGCTCGAGACGAGGGTCGTAACGCGCCTTGCCCGCGTCGGCGTGGCGATGGTGCAGCAGGCGCTGATCGCCGGCCATCGGGTCGACGGACTGATCGGCGAACGGCTCGTGATCCAGATCGACGGTTACGAGTTCCATCAGGATGCCCGGCAGCGCCGCTCGGACATTGCGCACGACGTCGAGCTGCGGCTGCTCGGCTACACCGTGCTCCGGTTCGACTATTTCCAGGTCGTGCACTGCTGGCCGCAGGTGGAGGCGCAGATCCTCGCCGCCATCGCGCAGGGTCTCCACCTCGCCGCCCGCTGAGCCGTCTCACCTCGCCGCCCGCTGAGCCGAGGGCATCCCACCCGGCGGAGGGCATTCCGCGCGCATCCGCCCTCCGCTCGCGCGCAGGCCCTCCGCTCGGCAGGGGCGGGCAGGGTACGGGATGCCGCGCCCGTGCGACTCCCACAGTGAATGGCGGGTCTGCTTGTGCGCGGCCTCCAACCGGCGGCTGGCGGCGGTCGTTAGGGTGGAATGCGTGACGGAACCGGACCTGACCACGACCGCCGGCAAGATCGCCGACCTGCGCGCCCGCTTCCAGCAGGCCGTGGTCGACGCCGAGGCGACGGCGCAGACGAAGCAGCACGCGAAGCACAAGCTGACGGCGCGCGAGCGCATCGACATGCTGCTGGACAAGGGCTCGTTCACCGAGATCGACGAGTACGTGCGGCACCGCACGACCGCGTTCGGCATGGACAGGGCACGCCCCTACGGCGACTCCGTCGTCACCGGCGTCGGCACGATCCACGGCCGCACCGTCGCCGTCTACGCGCAGGACTTCTCCACGTTCGGCGGGTCGCTGGGCGAGGTCGCCGGCGAGAAGATCATCAAGGTCATGGAGCTCGCGCTGCGCAGCGGCATCCCGATCGTCGGCATCCTCGACTCCGGCGGCGCCCGGATCCAGGAGGGCGTGGTCGCGCTCGGCAAGTACGGCGAGATCTTCCGCCTGAACACCGCCGCCTCCGGCGTCATCCCGCAGATCTCGATCATCATGGGCCCGGCCGCCGGCGGCGCCGTGTACTCCCCCGCCCTCACCGACTTCGTCGTGATGGTCGACAAGTCCAGCCAGATGTTCGTCACCGGACCGGATGTGATCAAGACCGTCACCGGCGAGGACGTCGGGATGGAGGAGCTCGGCGGCGCGTACACGCACAACACCCGTTCCGGCGTCGCGCACTACCTGGCCGACGACGAGGACGACGCGATCGACTACGTCCGCGGTCTGCTCGGCTTCCTCCCCGACAACAACATGGCCGAGCTGCCGGTGTACGAGAGCGCGTTCGAATGGGAGACCACCGACTCCGACCGCGCCCTGAACACGGTGATCCCGGACTCCCCCAACCAGCCGTACGACATCCACCTGGTGATCGAGCGGATCGTGGACGCGGGCGACTTCCTCGAGGTGCAGCCGCTGTTCGCGCCGAACATCGTCGTGGGCTTCGGCCGCGTCGAGGGCCGCACGGTCGGCATCATCGCGAACCAGCCGAACCAGATGGCGGGCACCCTGAACATCGACGCGGGTGAGAAGGCGAGCCGCTTCGTGCGGTTCTGCGACGCGTTCAGCGTGCCGATCGTGACCCTCGTCGACGTGCCCGGATACCTGCCCGGCACCGACCAGGAATGGACGGGCGTCATCCGCCGCGGCGCGAAGCTGCTCTACGCGTATGCCGAGGCCACCGTGCCGCTGGTCACCGTGATCCTCCGCAAGGCGTACGGCGGGGCCTACATCGTGATGGGGTCCAAGCAGCTGGGCGCCGACGTGAACGTCGCATGGCCCACCGCGGAGATCGCCGTGATGGGCGGGCAGGGCGCCGTGAACATCCTGTACCGCGGCGAGCTCAAGCGCGCCGCGGAGGCCGGGGAGGATGTCGCCGCCGTGCGCGCGCGGCTCGCGAACGAGTACACGTACAACGTGGCATCCCCGTTCCTGGCCGCCGAGCGCGGCGAGCTCGACAGCATCCTGGAGCCCGCGCAGACCCGCGTTTTCATCGCCAAATCGCTGCGGGCGCTGCGCGGGAAGCGGGCAAGTCTGCCCGCGAAGAAGCACGGTAACATCCCGCTATGAGCGCGGCGCAGGCGGACGCGGCGGCCGACGAGCCGCTGCGGATCGAGGTGGTGCGCGGCACTCCCACCGATGAGGAGCTGGCCGCGCTGATCGCCGTTGTCAGCGAGGAGTATTCGTCCCAGGAGGCGGCGGCCACGGCGGCCGACGAGCCCTCCCGGAGCGCCTGGGACCTCACCGCGCGGAGCCTGCGCGAGCCGCTGCGGCGCGAGTTCGGCTGGGGCGGATTCGCCGGCTGACGGCCCGTGCGCGACGCGGTTTTCGCCGGGTTTCTCCTGGAGAAATTACGCGCGTAAATGTCCCCCAAAATGCCTACAGATTTTCCGGGCGCGCTGACGGATACTTGAGGTGCTGGAACGCTTCTGCGTTCGGCTGGCCGGCTCGTCCAGGGTAGACGAGCTCAGGTTCGGCCACCGTGGATGGTTTTCGGGTAACCGTCCACCAGGCGAGGGGCGGGCGGCTTCGCCGCCCCTCGCCTCTCTCTTCGCCTCCGCGCACGACGCCGCGGGATGTCACGGGCTGAGCCGGGATGCCGCGGTCAGTCCGCGGCGGGCGGGCGCGGGATCTCGCGCCACAGGTCCACGCTGTCCTCGTCGGTGAGCGCGCCGCCGGCCGCCGACCGGCCCACCACCGTCACCGCGACCTGCGGGTGGGTGGAGGCGCGGATGAACAGGCGATCCGAGTCCGCCTCGCGCAGGGCCGCAGCCAGATTCGCGCGGATCTGGGCGAGCTGCGTCCCGGTCAGGCCGTCCAGGCCCCCCTCGTCCAGCACCGACACCGTCGCGCCGCGCCGGCGCGCGGCATCCAGCTCGGCGCGCACCCCGTCGTCCAGCAGCCGGGCGCCGCGCAGCTCGTCGCGCAGCTGTCCCTCGGCGATCCGGGCCTCGACGCGCTCCCGCTCGTCGAGATCCCCGGACTGCTCGATGGCGCGGGACAGGATCGGACCGGCCACCGCGAGGGCTCGCTGCACCTGCACGCGCCGCTCGCGCTGCCGCCCGAGCTGCGCCGCCCGCCACGCCGACGCGGTCCGCTGCAACTGCGCGAGCCGGGCGGCGTCACGCGCGGCGCGGTCCATCGACAGCAGCAGCAGCTGTGCGGCCACCACCCACATCACCGAGCCCACGAGCCCGAACGTGAGCGCCGCGAGCGGGCCGATCCAGATCATCGTGGACACGCCCAGCAGGATGAGGCCGATCCAGGCCACCAGTGGCCGGCGGCGGACCATGACCATCGTCATCAGCAGGCCGATCGCCCCCACGTACCAGGTGCCGTAGGACGTCGTGCGCGAGTCGTCGCCTACGCAGTACACGACCGCGGTCGGCATCGCCAGTGCCACCACGAGGGCGACCGCGCACACCCACAGCGGCAGGGGCGTGGGACCGCCCCGCCCCGTGGACATCATGGCGTCGTCGGTCTCCGCGGGTGCGGGGGCCGGGGTCCCGTCCACCACGAGCGCGAGCGCGGCGGCAGCGAGGTAGACGAACGCCACCAGCACCATCACGACGGGGTGGTCGACGGTGCCGCCGGCCCAGACCAGGCCGCGCACGGACAGGTACAGCGCGAACGCGGCCCCGAGCACCGTGAGCATGCCCTGGACGCTGCCCCTCACCTTCATGCGCCCTCCGCCCACTCCAGCGTCACCTGCGTGCCGTCGGGGCTGGAGTCGATGCTCGCGCGCCCGCCCACGGCGGCGACCCGCGCGATGATGGACCCGCGGATGCCGAGCCGGTCGTCGGGGATCGCGTGCAGGTCGAACCCCGGGCCTCCGTCGCGCACGCGGACGGCGACCTGCACGGGGTCCGCCTCGCACGCCACACTCACCCTCAGGCCGGCGGCGCCCGCGTGCTGGATGGCGTTCGCTATCGCCTGCGCGGCGGCCAGCGTCAGCGCCCGGGCCACCACGCCGGGCAGGCGCACGTCGGTCGTGTGCACGCGTTCGACGCGCAGCGGATGGCCGAGTTCCGCGGCGGACGTCTCGATCTCACGCGCTATCGTGTCGGCCGCCACCGGTGCCTCCGACCCCATGCTCGCGTCGCGCTCGGCGTTCGCGAGCCGGGTCAGCGCCTCGCGCGACATCCCGACCGCCAGGGTCCGCTCGCGGTCGCTGTGCGCGCGCTCCACCGCCAGCAGCGCCGCCAGCACGCTGTCGTGCATGAGCGCGCCGACAGCCACCCGCTCCTGCTCCGTCGCGTCGGCGGCCGCCGCAGACGCGTACGACGCGACGGCGGCCGCGCGGGCGGCATCCACGTTCGCCGCAACGGTGCGGAACACCCACCCGAGCACGACGATGATGCCGCCCAGGATCAGGGCGAACGACACGTCCACCGGGACCGGGACCAGGTACGCAGGCGCGAACCCGGTCTGCGTCAGCCGGACGACCCCCCACAGCACGGGGATGACGATGGTGGTGATCACCTGCAGCCGCAGCGGGAAGCTGAGCACGGACGCCGCGGTGCCGATGTTCAGAAGGAAGAAGATCCAGGGCTCCGCCCCGCCGGCGATCGGCACTCCGCTGGTGGCCACCGGCCACAGCACGAGCGCGCCGGTGAAGAACACGACGAACACCCCCGCGAAAAGGCGCACGCCGCGGCCGATGAAACAGGCCACCAGCATCACGAGGTACGGGATGAAGACGATCATCTCCATCGCCGGATGCCAGCCCGGCGCCTCCACGCCCGGGTCCAGGGCGGCGAAGAACCCCTGCGCACCGAGCGCCACGCACCCCACGGCGATGACGATCCCGATGATCCGCTCGACACGGGCCCGCGTGAACGAGCCGAGACGAGCGACCCCCTCGGACGACTGCGGGAGTCGTCCCCAGGCGTCGGCGAGGGGGGCCCGCTCGGTGTCAGGGGGCGGTGTCACTGATCGCCGGCATCCTCGATCGGGGTCAGGATGCCGTCCTCGACGGCACGGCGCAGCAGGTCGACCTTCGTCGGGGCGGGACGGCCCACGTCGACGTACTTGACCCGGACGCGGTTGATGTTCTCCTTCGCGGTGGAGTACGCGATGCCCAGCCGGTCGGCGACCACCTTCAGTGGCAGGCCCGTCGCGTACAGGCGCAGCACCTCGCGCTCGCGCGCCGACAGCTGCGCGTCCGCGAACGCCTGGTCGCCGTCCACGGCGCTGGCCCATTCCACGTTGTTCAGCGGCTCGCCGTGGGCGACGGCCTGCACCGCGGCGATCACCTCGTCGATCGGCGACGCCTTGCTGACGATGCCGGCGGCGCCGGCGGCGAGGGCCTCGCGCACCGCCGCGGGGCGGTCGGCGACGCTGTGGATGATGACGCTGGAGCCGTCGGATGCGAGCCGCTGCACATTCTCGGTCACGGTCGTGCCGTCGCCGAGCGTCAGGTCGAGCACCACGACGTCGGCGGGCAGGGCGGCGTTCACGGCGCGCCAGTCGATGTAGGCGGTGACCGAACTGCCGGAGAACACGACATCCATCCCGTCGGCGCGCGCGCAGGCGGCCTCGAGCCCGAGCCGGACGGACTCGTGATCGTCGATCAGCGCCACATGGGTCATGACCTCAGGCTAGCGTGACCCCGCGACGGGGGTGAGCGCCGCCACGGCCTCGATGTGGTGCGAGTTCGGGAACAGGTCCACGGCCGTCACGGCGGACGCCTCGTATCCGGCCTCGCGGAACGTCTTCAGGTCGCGGGCCAGGGCGATCGGGTCGCAGGCGACGTAGACGACGGATGCCGGGGCCAGCGCGGCGATGTCGCGCACCACCGCGGCGCCGGCGCCGGAGCGCGGCGGGTCCAGGATCACGGCGCCGTCGCGCAGCCGCTGCAGTTCGCGCGGCGACGCCGTGGCGCGCAGCTGCGCGAGCCAGCGGTCGACGCGGGATGTCTCGGCGCGCGCTCCGACCCACTCGGCGAGATTCTCGCCCGCGTGCTCGGTGGCGCGGGCGTCCGACTCGACGCTCACCATCCGCGCCGCGCGGCCCGCGAGCCCGCCGAGCACGGTGGCGAAAAGGCCGACGCCGCCGTACAGGTCCAGGTGCAGCGCCTCCGGGTCGAGTGCGTCCGGGAGCGCCGCGGTGACGAGCCCCGTGAGCGTGGCCGCGGCGCGGTCGTGCACCTGCCAGAAGCCGCCGGCATCGACGCGGAAATCGCGGTCGCCGACCCGTTCCATGACGACCTCGCGCGCCGCCTCGTCGGCGTGCTTGACGCGGGCGGCCACCGCCTGGGCGGCGCGCCGCTCCGTCTCGTCGGGTCGGCGTCCGCCACGGCGCCGCACGGGCTGCCGGCGTCGCTCGGCGGGGCGCGGGACGATGCGCACGCGCCCGTCCGCGGGCCGGACCAGATCGATGCGGCCGGGAGCCGATGCGTGCACGGTGGCGGCGAGCCGCTCGATCGGAGCGACCGCGAGCGGCAGGTCGTCGACGGGGATCACGGTGTGGCTGCGCGCGGCGTACGGGCCGATGCGGCCTTCCTCGTCCACGTGCAGGCTCACGCGGGTGCGCCAGCGCAGGCCGTCACGCTCGTCGTCGCCAGGCACCGGGACCATCTCCGGCGTCACGTCGAGCCCGCCCATCCGTGCCAGGGCGTCCTGCAGCACATCGAGCTTCAGCGTGCGCTGGTGGGTGAGGTCGATGTGCCCGAAGTCCGCGCCGCCGGGCCGGCGCTCGGGCGGCGTGTCGATGTCGGCGGCGCGCCACACATGCGCGCGGCGGTGTGGTGAGGCATCCCGAACCTCCAGCGCCTCGCCCCGCCAGAACGACTTCTCCCCGGTCTGGGTGAGCTGCACGCGCACGCGTTCGCCGGGGAGCGTGTCGGGCACGAAGACGACCCGCCCCTCGTGCCGCCCCACGAAGACGCCCCCATGGGCGACGGCGGTGATGTCGAGTTCGACCTGGTCGCCCGGTTGCATCATCCGATCGTTCCACACCTGCCTGACCGACCGCCGCCGCTACCGTGGAGCCATGCGTGTGTGCCTGGCCTCCACCTCCCCCGCCCGTCTCATGCTGCTGCGGCAGGCCGGCATCGATCCGCAGACGATGGCGCCCGACGTGGATGAGGAGGCGATAGTGTCGGCCGTCCAGTCCGCGGAGGGCCGGATGCTGGAGCCGGAGGAGTACGTGCTGCTGCTGGCGCGCCGCAAGGCGGCGGACGTGGCATCCCGCATCGCCGCCGACGACCCTGGGTTCGACGGCGTCGTGATCGGCGGCGATTCGATGTTCGTTCTGGACGGGCGGATCCTCGGCAAGCCGTACACGCCGGAGACTGCGACGCAGCGGTGGCGCGAGATGCGGGGCCGCACCGGCGTCCTGCACTCCGGGCACAGCGTGTTCCGGCTGACCCCGGGCGCTGCCCCCGTCGAGGCGCACGCCGTGGCCGAGGCATCCGTCACGTTCGCCGCCGACGTCACCGACGACGAGATCGACGCGTACGTCGCCACCGGCGAGCCGCTCCTGGTCGCGGGCGCTTTCACTGTCGACAGCCTCGGCGGTGCGTTCATCGAGCGGGTCGACGGCGACCCCTCCACGGTGGTCGGGATGTCGCTGTCCACGCTGCGCCGGCTCGTGCGCAGCCTCGGGGTGGGGTGGCCGGATACGTGGACGTCCTCGTAGATGCCTGCACATAAAAGCGCGGGTTTCTTGTGCGGTGCAGTCAAAAGCGGCCGAAATCGGCTGGGTAGGCTGAACACCATGCCTGAAATCGCCAAGGTGCTCATCGCGAACCGCGGCGAGATCGCCGTCCGTGTCATCCGTGCCGCCCGTGACAGCGGGAAGGCGTCGGTCGCCGTCTACGCCGACCAGGACCGGGACGCCCTGCACGCCAAGCTCGCCGACGAGGCGTACGCCCTGGAGGGCGCCACGAGCGCGGAGACGTATCTGTCGATCGACAAGATCCTCTCGATCGCCCGCCGCTCGGGCGCAGACGCGGTGCACCCCGGGTACGGGTTCCTCGCCGAGAACGCCGAGTTCGCGCGCGCCGTGATCGGCGCGGGCCTGGTCTGGATCGGCCCCTCCCCGGAGGCCATTGAGGCGCTCGGCGACAAGGTCACCGCCCGCCACGTGGCCGAGAAGGTCGGGGCGCCGCTGGCGCCCGGCACGCAGGGCACCGTGTCCGGCGCCGACGAGGTCGTCGCTTTCGCGCAGGCGCACGGGCTGCCGGTGGCGATCAAGGCCGCGTACGGCGGCGGCGGGCGCGGGCTGAAGGTCGCCCGCGAGATGGACACCATCGCCGAGCTGTTCGAGTCGGCCACCCGCGAGGCCGTCGCGGCGTTCGGCCGCGGCGAGTGCTTCGTCGAGAAATACCTGGACAAGCCGCGCCACGTCGAGACGCAGTGCCTCGCGGACACCGCCGGCAACGTCGTCGTGGTGTCCACGCGCGACTGCTCGCTGCAGCGGCGCAACCAGAAGCTCGTCGAGGAGGCGCCGGCGCCGTTCCTCACCGACGCGCAGCGCGACGTCCTGTACACGTCGTCCAAGGCGATCCTGCGGGAGGTCGGCTACGTCGGCGCGGGCACATGCGAGTTCCTCATCGGGGCGGACGGCACGGTGTCGTTCCTCGAGGTGAACACCCGTCTGCAGGTCGAGCACCCGGTCTCCGAGGAGGTCACCGGCCTGGACCTCGTGCGCGAGCAGTTCCGGATCGCCGAGGGCGGCATCCTCGACTACGACGATCCGGCTCCGCTCGGGCACTCGTTCGAGTTCCGCATCAACGGCGAGGACCCGGGGCGCGGCTTCCTCCCGCAGCCCGGCCCGATCAAGGTGTTCAAGACGTTCGGGGGGCCCGGGATCCGCCTGGATTCGGGCGTCACGGCCGGGGATGTCGTCGGCGGGACGTTCGACTCGCTGCTGGCGAAGATCATCGTGTCCGGCCGCGACCGCGCCGAGGCCCTGGAGCGGGCACGGCGCGCGCTGGACGAGTTCGAGGTGGGCGGGCTGCCCACGGTGCTGCCGTTCCACCGCAAGGTCGTGCGCGACCCGGCGTTCACCGCCCCGGACGGCGTGTTCGGCGTGTACACGCGGTGGATCGAGACCGAGTTCGTGAACGACATCCCGCCGTGGGACGGCGAGGTCGCCGACCCCGAGCACGTCGAGACGCGGCACACCGTCGTGGTCGAGGTCGCCGGCAAGCGCCTGGCGGTCAGCCTGCCCGACCGCATCGCGGCCGCTCCGGTGGCCGCCGGCCGCCCCGCCGTGGCGCCGCCAACGCGCCGCGCGCACTCGTCCGCCGCCGCGATGGGCGCCTCCGGCGATGCCGTGAAATCGCCGATGCAGGCGACGGTCGTCAAGGTCGCCGTCGAGGAGGGGCAGCCGGTCGTCAAGGGCGACCTGGTCGTCGTGCTCGAGGCGATGAAGATGGAGCAGCCGATCCAGGCGCACAAGGACGGCGTGATCGGCGGCATCGACGCGACCCCCGGCTCGACCGTGTCGGCGGGGCATCAGCTGCTGACGATCTCGTAGCGCGGCATCCCGCTCGGTCGCAGCGCGGCGCGGCATCCCGTTCGGTCGTCACGAAATGCGACCTGGGAGGCCACGAACCCGCACTTTGCGACGACTGAAACGCCGGCGCGGAGGCGACGCTCGTGGCTAGGGTCGACACATGGGGATCCTTGCGCGCCGTGGGCTCACCGCGGCCGTGTTGCTCGCCGTCTGCCTGTCCGCGGCGGCGTGCGCCCCCACGCGGGGCTTCGACGCCGACGTCGCGTACGCATGGGCCGACACGCAGTTCCATGCCGAATTCGCGCGAGGATCGCTGGGGCTCGCCGTGGTCGGCACCGACGGGACCTCGAGCTCTGCCGAGACCGGCCTCTCTTTCGCGGCCTCGACGGTCACGGATCTGCGAGTGCGCTGCTACGGCGGAGCGATGATCCAGATCGACGCGCGGATCACCGGCGGGACGGACCATGCGGCGTTGCGCGGGCTCGTCCCGTGCGATCGGACGGATCACCTGATCCCGCTGGCACCGGCATCCCGCTTCCCGGCGACCTCGGTCACGCTGTATGCGATATCGCGGGCAGAGACCGCGGCACTTGTCATCGTCGAAGGCGCGGCAGCCCCGGGCGACGTCTGGGACGGGTACTTCGACAATGAGCTCGGGCGGATCCCGGCGTCTGCCGCGTACTCCGGATCGTTCGCCGCCTCCGGGGTCTTCCAGAGCTCGGATGCCTCGGTTCCCGCAGGCCATCACCGCGTCACGGTCACGTGCGCGGGCGAGGCCACCGTCACGGTCACGCTCGCCGGCCTGGACGAAAGTCGCAACGGCGGAAGCGTCGACGCGTCACCCGCGCTGACGACGGACATCGTGTGCCCGGTCACGGCGCTGCTGGAGCTGACCACAGACCGGTCCGGAATCTCGATGCGCCTGGACAGCCACGGCACGCCCGGCGCATTCCTGGTCCGCGTCGATCCGGGCTATCACCCGCTCGGGCCGTGAGCGATCAGCCGCCGACGTGGATCTGGTGCATCGCGCGGGTCGCGTCCGTGATGCTCCCCGACAGGGACGGATACACCGCGAAGACCCGTGACAGCTGGTCGACGGTGAGACGGCGCTCGACGGCGACGGCCACCGGGTAGATGAGCTCCGACGCCTTCGGTGCGACGATCACACCGCCGATCACCGTGCCGCTGCCGGAGCGGGCGATGACCTTGACGAAGCCGTCCTTGGTGCCCATCATCTTCGCGCGAGGATTCGCCGCCAGCGGCAGCTTGTGCACGACCCCGTTGATGAGGCCGGCGTCGACATCCGCCTCCTGCCAGCCGACGGTGGCGATCTCGGGGGCGGTGAAGATGTTCGAGGCGATCCGGCGCCGCTCGAGCGGGATGACGACGTCGCCGAGCGCGTGGAACACCGCGGTGCGGCCCTGCATCGAGGCGACGGATGCCAGGGGCACGAACGTGGTGCAGTCGCCGGCCGCGTAGATGTTCGGCACCGAGGTGCGTGCGACGCGGTTGACCTGGATGTGCCCCGACTCGGTCATCTGGATGCCGGCCTCTTCCAGGCCGATGTGCTTCGTGTTGGGGATCGAGCCCACCGCCATCAGGCAGTGGCTGCCGGTGATCACGCGGCCGTCGGAGAGCGTGACTTCGACGCCGTCGCCGGTGTTCACGACCTTCTCCGCGCGGGATTTCGACAGCACCTGCATGCCACCGCGCTTGAAGACCTTCTCGAGGACGGCCGCGGCATCCTTGTCCTCCCCCGGCAGCACGCGCTCGCGGCTGGAGACAAGCGACACCTTCGCGCCGAGGTTCATGTACGCGCCGGCGAACTCGGCGCCGGTGACGCCGGAACCCACGACGATGAGGTGCGGCGGCAAAGCCTTCATGTCGTACAGCTGGGTCCAGGTGAGGATGCGGTCGCCGTCCGGCAGCGCCGACGGGAGCTCGCGGGGGGCCGCGCCCACCGACACGACGAGCGTGTCGGCTTCGATGCGGTCGAAGTCGGTGCCGCCGTGGGCGGTGGCGGCCACGATGGCGTTGCTTCCCTCGAGACGTCCATGCCCGGAGATGATGCGGACGCCGGCATCGACCAGGGCCGCGCGCATGTCGTCGGACTGCTGCCGCGCGAGTGAGAGCAGGCGGTGGTTGACGGCCGCGAGGTTTATGGCGATCTCGGGCTTGAGTGGCTTGCCGTGCGCGCCCTTCGCGAACAGCTGGACGCCGAGGTCGGATGCCTGCGCTATTGCCACCGCCGCGTCGGCGGTGGCAATAAGGCTCTTCGACGGAACGACGTCGGTGATGACGGCCGATCCGCCGACGCCGGCGCGCTCGACGAGCGTGACCTCGGCCCCGAGCTGGGCGGCTGCGAGGGCGGCCTCGTATCCGCCCGGCCCCCCGCCGAGGACGGCGACGGACTGGGTGCGCTCGAAGCTCAACGACATGGAACCCATTCTCTCAGGCCCGCCCTCCCGCCGAGGCATCCCCTAAGTTCGCGGCTGCCTCGCGGGCTTCGGGGCTGCCTCGCGGAGTTCGGGGCTGCCTCGCGGAGTTCGGGGCTGCCTCGCGGGCGAGGGGCGGCCCGGGCTACCGTGGGGGGATGCACGAGATGGACAATCCGCTGGACGATCCGGCCGCAGACCCGTTCGAGATCGCCCGCACCGCCGCCGCCGACATCGCACACCTGACCGGCGTCGGACGGCACGACATCGCCCTCACGCTCGGCAGCGGCTGGGGGAAGGCCGCGGAGGTCGTGGGCGAGACGATCGCCACGATCCCCGCCACCGAGGTCACCGGATTCAGCCACCCCGCGCTGGAGGGTCACGTCGGCACGCTGCGCAGCATCCTCACCCCATCCGGCAAGCGGATCCTCGTGATCGGCGCCCGCACCCACTATTACGAGGGCCACGGCGTGCGCCGCGTCGTGCACTCGGTGCGCACCGCGGCGGCGACCGGCGCGACCGTGATGGTGCTCACGAACGGCGCCGGCGGCGTGAACCGCACGTATACGCCGGGGCGTCCCGTGCTGATCAGCGACCACATCAACCTCACCGCCGACTCGCCGCTGGAAGGCGCCACGTTCGTGGACCTCACCGATCTGTACTCGCGGCGGCTGCGCGGCATCGCACGCACGGTCGACCCGTCGCTGCCCGAGGGGGTGTACTGCCAGTTCCGCGGCCCGCACTACGAGACGCCGGCGGAGGTGCGCATGGCCGGCATCATCGGCGGTGACATCGTCGGAATGTCCACGGCGCTCGAGGCTATCGCGGCGCGCGAGGCGGGCATGGAGGTCCTCGGCTTCTCACTCATCACGAACCTCGCCGCCGGCATCCAGGAGACGCCCCTCAGCCACGACGAGGTGCTCGATGCCGGGCGCGCCGCCGAACCGGTGATCTCGCAGCTGCTCGCGCGGGTCGTCGAGGCGATCTGATGGACGCCGAACTCGCCGCCCGCGCGCAGGCCTGGCTTGCGCAGGACCCCGACCCGCAGACGCGCGCCGAGCTGCGCGAGCTGCTCGATCGCGCGACCGCAGGCGATGTGGATGCCGCGGCCGACGTGGCCGACCGGTTCCGCGGGCGTCTCGGGTTCGGCACGGCGGGCCTGCGCGGTCGGCTCGGGGCGGGCAGCAACCGCATGAACCGCGTCCTCGTCGCCCAGGCCGCCGCCGGATTCGCCGCGTATCTGAACGAGAAGGGCGGCCCGGATGCCGCCCCCACCGTCGTGATCGGCTACGACGGGCGCCGCAACTCGCGCGCTTTCGCTATCGACTCCGCCGAGCTGTTCGCGGGCGCCGGCCTGCGCGCCATCCTGCTGCCGCGCCTGCTGCCGACACCGGTCCTTGCATTCGCCGTGCGGCACCTCGGTGCCGACGCGGGCGTCATGGTGACGGCATCCCACAACCCGTCCGACGACAACGGGTACAAGGTGTACCTCGGCGGCAGCGACCACGGTTCGCAGATCGTCGCGCCCGCCGACAGCGAGATTGCCGCGCACATCCAGCGGGTGGCCGACGAGCTGAGCGTCAGTGAGCTGCCGCGCTCGACCGCGTACGAGACCGCTGCGGAGAGCCTGGTCGACGACTACGTCGCGGCGACCGCGGCTGTGGGACCGGCGCCGGCGGGAGCGACGGGCCTGCGCTGGGTGTACACGGCGATGCACGGCGTCGGGTGGGAGACGATGTCGCGCGTGCTCGAGTCGGCGGGGTACCCGCAGCCGACGACCGTGACCGCGCAGATCGAGCCGGACGGCGCGTTCCCGACCGTGGCCTTCCCGAACCCGGAGGAGCCCGGGGCGATGGGTCTGGCGTTCCAGACCGCGCGGGAGGCGGATGCGGAGTTCGTCATCGCGAACGACCCGGACGCGGACCGTCTCGCGGTCGGCATCCCGTCCCCCGGCGCGGAGGGCGGATGGCGGCGGCTCACCGGGAACGAGGTCGGGCTGCTGCTGGGCTGGCGCGCGGCCCGGGATGCCGCCGGCGGAACCCTCGCCTGCTCACTCGTGTCCTCGCCGGGCCTGGAGGCGGTCGCGGGGCACTACGGCATGGACTTCGCCGCAACGCTCACCGGGTTCAAGTGGATCTCGCGGGCGCCGGGGATCGTGTACGGATTCGAGGAGGCCCTCGGCTACCTCGTGAATCCCGACACCGTGCGCGACAAGGACGGGATCTCGGCGGCCGTCGCCATCCTGCAGCTCGCCGCCGAGGCGCGCGCCGGCGGGCGGACGCTCGCCGGCCTGCTGGACGAGTTCGCGGGCATGTTCGGCGCGTTCGCGAGCGACCAGATCTCGATCCGCGTCGACGATGTCGCCGTGATCGGCCGGATCATGGCGGCGCTGCGCGCGTCGGCTCCGGAGCGGCTCGGGGATGCCGCGGTGGACGCCGTCGAGGACTTCCGCGACGGGCGGGATGGCCTGCCGCCCGCGGACGTCCTGCGGTTGCGCGTCGCCGGGGGCGCACGCGTCATCGTGCGTCCTTCGGGCACCGAGCCGAAGCTCAAGGCGTACCTCGACGTGCGCGGGGACTCCGCGCGGGATGCCGCCGCCCGGTTGGACGCGCTGCGCGACGCCGTCACCGCCCTGCTCGACGCGCTGCAATAACGCGCCGCGCTCTCCGCGAGGCATCCCCCAACTTCGCGAGGCATCCCCCAGCTTCGGGGCTGCCTCGCGGATTTCGGGGCTGCCTCGCGGGTTTCGGGGCTGCCTCGCGGGTTTCGGGGCTGCCTCGCGGATTTCGGGGCTGCGTCGCGGGTTTCGGGGCTGCCTCGCGGAGGTGCGGGTCTAGGCTCGTGCCGTGGAATTCGTCGAGCCTGTCACCCTGGAGAACGGCCACGTCCGGCTCGAGCCGCTCACCACGGCGCACGCGGGCGACCTCGCCGATGCCGCCGTCGGCCTGGAAAGCGCGTGGTACACGGCGGTGCCCACGCCCGCCGGCGTGCCGGACGAGATCGCCACGCGGCTGCGCTGGCAGGCCGAAGGCCACATGAACCCGTTCGCGATCCGGCGCATCGCCACCGGCCGGATCGTCGGGATGACCACGTTCTGCCACATCGACCAGCCGAACCGGCACGTCGAGATCGGCTACACCTGGCTGGGCATCGAGGCGCAGCACACCGAGGTCAACCCGGCGGCGAAACTGCTGCTGCTCGGCCACGCGTTCCAGGCATGCGACGCCATCTGCGTACAGCTGCGCACGCACTGGCACAACCGGCAGTCGCGCGCGGCGATCGAGCGCCTCGGCGCCAAGCAGGACGGCGTGCTGCGCAACGACCGGATCATGCCCGACGGCACGTTCCGCGACACCGTCGTCTACTCCATCCTGCCGCACGAGTGGTCGGCGGTCCGGCGCGGCCTGCTCGCCCGGCTCGAACGGAACTGACAGGCGCGTTCGGGGCGCATCCGTGCGCCGCAACCTGCAGAGATCCGCACCGAACGCAGAGATCCGCCTCAAACCGAGCGGGGTGAGCCGGCGCGCTACCCGTCGATCACGGCGACGAGCTCGTCCAGGAACGAGGAGAAGTCGGTCGCGCGCCGCACTATCCGCTGCACCGAGTCGCGCTCGCTGAACACCTCGACCAGCTGCTCGAACACGGTCTGGAACGCCTCCCGGTCCGCCTCCGAGAACGCCACCATCGCGACCACCTGCACGCGCGCGTCGCCCCACGCTATCGACCGGTCCGCGACGCCCACCGCGATCACGGTCCGGGTCGCGGTCATGCCGATCGCATGCGGCACCGCCAACGCGTCCGTGAACGCCGTCGACGACAGCCGCTCGCGCTCGATCGTGCGCTGCACGTAGTCGTCGTCGATCACGCCCTGCGCCACGAGCATCCCGCCCAGGCGCCGGATCACCGCCTCGACCGGCTCGTCCGGCAGCGCGGCCGTGAATGCCGCGCCGTCGAAGTATCCCTCCAGTTCGCGCCGCAGCCGCGCGAGCCGCCGGCCGCGCCGGATCCGGGATGCCGCGGCCTGCACCCGCTCCACGTCGGCGTCGCCGAGGAACGGCTGGATGCGCACCACCCGGTCGCCCAGGGGCGGCGCGTCCACCGTCGACAGGATGAGATCGGTGCCGATCGCCGCCCAGTCCGGGTCGAGCCGGGTCTGCAGGTCCACCACCTCGATCGACTGCCCCAGCGACCGGTCCACGGACGAGCGCAGCAGCTCGTGCATCTCGTAGTAGCCCGGGCAGACGATCGTCGCGGTCAGCAGCTGCTCGGCGCGGCGGCTGCGCTCCAGCCGCCCGCCCACGTGCAGCGCTATGTACGCTATCTCGTCGTCGGGCAGCGACATCCCGAGCCGCTCCCCCAGGCCGCTGGCGATCGAGACGGCGATGTCGAAGATCATCGGATACGTCGACTTCAGCGACCGCGCCAACGGATTGCGCGACCACGCCTGCTCGGCCGCGCGCCGGCGCAAGTTCTGCACGTGCATGGCCAGCCGGCGGATGAAGTCCTCGTGCACGAGGTCGACGAGGAACTCCTCCGCCGCCGCCGTGACGAGGTCCCGCACCGCGTCCAGCACCGCGGGGTCCAGGCTCGTCCCGGGTGCCGCGGCCGCCGGGTCCGGGGTGATCACCCGGGTCAGCAGGAGCATCGCCAGGTGCTGCCGGTCCCCCGCGCCCAGTCGCACCCCGAAGTGCTGCTCGACGAGCGCCGCCACCAGCTCCGCGACGGCGTCCGCGGTCTCGTCGGCGGCGGCGACGGCGCTCTCGAGCGCGCGGCCCTGCGCGACGCGGTCGGCGGCGATGCCGATGTGCATCACGACATCGGCGATGCCGAGCTCATTGATGTAGTACCCGCGCGCGACCAGCGCCGCCCGCAGCGCCGTCTCGAACGCGCCGAGGCCCTGCGCGCCCAGCGACCCCTCGCCGAGCGCGCGCCGCAGCGCCTGCGGATCGAAGGCCCCGGCATCCATCTCCTCGTGCACGAGCCGGCTCAGCAGCCGGCGCTGCGCGCTCTCCGCGCCGTGCAGCCGCACCCGCGAGCCCGCCCGCGCCAGCACGAGCGTCGTGCCGGTGAGCAGGGCCCGCACCCGTGCGAGGTCCGCTTCCACCGTCGCGTCCGAGACATGCAGGGTGTCGGCCACGTCGTGCACGTCGATGCCGTCCTCGGCATCCAGGAGCGCCCGCACGAGCGTGTGCAGCCGGTCGCCGGGCGTGCCGGCGTCCGCCGCCGGCGCCCGCTGGGCGGCCCCGGCATCCGGCCCCGCCCGGTAGCCCTGCGCGCCGGACTCGACCACGACGCCCGGCACCCGTCCGTTCAGGGCCGTCACGTACGACCGCACGCTGCGCGGCGTCACCCCGAGCGCATCGGCCAGACGCGCGGCGGTCACCCAGTCGCCGGTGCGCACAAGGGTCGCCAGCAGGCGGTCTTGTCGCGCTCTGGTCACCAGCGGCCTCCGGTATCGGGATGCTGCGACCAGTCAATCACGCCCGGACCGGCCGGGTCTGTTTCCGCCCCCGTGGAAACAGACCTGGTTGTCCCGCCGTGCGCCGGGTCGGGACAATGACGATCAGGAGGGATCGATGAGGATCATCGTGATGTGCGCCGCCGGCGCGTCGAGCACGTTCGTGGCGCAGCGGCTGCGCACGGCGATAGCGGCCGACGGCGGGTCGGACACCGCCCGCGCGGCGTCGCTGTCATCCCTGCCTGCATGCCTGGACGACGCGGACGTGCTGCTGCTGGGCCCGCACCTGTCCGGGCATGCCGCGCAGCTCGGGCAGGACGCCGCACGCCGCGGCGTGCGCGTGGCGGTGCTGCCCGAGGACATCTTCACCGACCGCGACGGACACCGCGCCCTGGCCATCGCCGCCGCCGCCACGGCACCGAGCACCGCCGCCGCCACGGCACCGACGTACGCCGCCACGACACCGACCGCACCCACCGCCGTCCCACGGCAGCGGGCCCAGGAGAGGACCGACAGATGAGCCAGGCGACCCGGACCACGCGGATCGGCTCCGCCCACGGACTGCACGCCCGTCCCGCGAAGCTTTTCGCGCAGGCGGCCAAGGATGCCGGCATCCCGGTGACGATAGCGAAGGGCGACGGCAACCCCGTCAACGCCGCGAGCATCCTCGCCGTGATCGCGCTGGGCATCGAGCAGGGCGACGAGGTCACCGTCGGAGCCGACGGCGACGATGCCGACGGCGTGGCCGACCGGCTGGCCGAGCTGCTGCGCACCGACCACGACGCGGAGTGAGGGCATGGCCACGCTGAGCGGGGTGGGGATCGGGACCGGCGTCGCCGCGGGCCCCGTGGCCCGCATGGCCGACCCGCTGCCCGCACCGGCGAACGTGCCCAGCACGCTCGCCGCCGACGCGGAGCGCGCCCGGGCGCACGAGGCGCTGTCGGCCGTGGCCGCCGAGCTCGGCGCACGCGGCGAGCGCGCCGGGGGGCTCGCGCAGGAGGTGCTCGAGGCGCAGGCGATGATGGCCGAGGACCCGTCCCTCATCGAGGAGATCGACGCGCGCCTGTCCGCCGGGCGCACCGCCGAATGGGCCGTGCACGACGCGTTCGCGTCGTTCCGCGACACGCTCACCGCACTCGGCGGATATCTCGGCGAGCGCGCCGCCGACCTGGACGACGTCGCCCAGCGCGTCGTGGCCCGGCTGCGGGGCGTCCCGGCCCCCGGCCTGCCCGACCCCGGGCATCCGTTCGTCCTCGTCGCCCGCGACCTCTCCCCCGCCGACACCGCCGTACTCGACCTTCGCAATGTGCTCGCCCTCGTCACGCTCGACGGCGGCCCCACCTCGCACACCGCCATCCTCGCCCGCGAGAAGTCGATCGTCGCGGTCGTCGGCGTGGCAGAGGCCTCAGCGCTGGCGGACGGGCAGACCGTGATAGTGGATGCCGCCGCCGGCCTCGTCGCCACGGACCCGTCCGCCGCCGACCTGGCCGATGCCGCCGACCGGGCCCGCGCGCACGCCGCCACGGCGTCCTCGCCGCCCTCGCCCGGCGCACTGCGGGACGGCACCGCGATCCCGCTGCTGGCCAATCTCGGCACGCCGGCCGATGCCGGGGCCGCGCGCGCGCTGGGCGCGGAGGGCGTAGGCCTTTTCCGCACCGAGTTCCTGTTCCTGTCCGCCGACGCGGCGCCCACCGTGGCCGCGCAGCAGGCCGAGTACGAGCGGCTGCTGGCGGGATTCCCCGGCATGAAGGTGGTCGTCCGGCTGCTGGATGCCGGGGCCGACAAGCCGCTGCCGTTCCTCAACGACGCCGACGAGGAGAACCCCGCCCTCGGTGTGCGGGGCCTGCGCGCGCTGCGCGCGCACGAGGGCATCCTGCGCGACCAGCTGACCGCGCTCGCGCAGGCGGATGCCGCGACCCGCGACCGCGGTGAGGGCGCCGACCTGTGGGTGATGGCGCCGATGGTCGCCACCGTCGAGGAGACGCGGTACTTCACAGACCTCGCTCGCGAGCACGGGATCCGCACCGCCGGCGTCATGGTGGAGATCCCCGCCGCGGCGCTGCTGGCGGACCGGCTGCTGGCGGTCGCCGACTTCGCCTCGATCGGCACGAACGACCTGACCCAGTACACGATGGCCGCCGACCGGGTGCTCGGCGCCGTCGCGGGGTACCAGGATCCGTGGCATCCCGCCGTCCTCCGGCTCGTGCGCGAGGTGGGCGCCGCCGGGTCGGCCGCCGGCAAGCCGGTCGGCATCTGCGGCGAGGCCGCCGCCGACCCGCTGCTGGCCCTGGTGCTCGTGGGCCTGGGCGCCACGTCCCTGTCGATGGCGCCGGCGGCCCTCGCCGCGGTGCGGGCCCTTCTGACGGAGCATTCGTTCGACGACGCGAAGCGCGTGGCCGAGACATCCCTGGCCGCCGAGGATGCGGCCTCCGCGCGCGCGGCCGCACGCGCCGCGGCATCCATCCCCGCGTCGGCATGAGCCGGCGCACCACACAGAAAGAGACACGGCCATGACAACGGTGTCCGTACCCGCAGCGCAGAGAGGCGGCGCACGCGTCCATATCCAGCGCTTCGGCACATTCCTGTCCGGCATGATCATGCCGAACATCCCGGCGCTGATCGCGTGGGGCATCTTCACGGCGTTCTTCATCGACGTCGGGTGGACTCCCAACGCAGACCTGTCCACGATCGTCGGCCCGATGATCCACTACCTGCTGCCGATCCTGATCGCCTACACCGGCGGCCACATGGTCTACGGGGTGCGCGGCGCGGTGGTGGCCTCGATCGCGACGTTCGGCGTGATCGCCGGCTCCGACAACCTGATCGCGCAGTTCAACGCCGAGCTCGCCAAGACCGACCCGACCGCGGCGCCGCTGGGCCAGATCCACATGTTCATCGGCGCGATGATCATGGCCCCGATCGCGGCGTACACGATGAAGTGGCTGGACCGGCTGTGGGAGGGGAGAATCAAGGCGGGCTTCGAGATGCTCGTGAACATGTTCTCCGCCGGCATCTGGGGCTTCGTGCTGGCCGTGATCGGCTTCTACCCGCTCGCGTGGCTGGTCAACGGCCTGATGAACGTGCTCAGCACGGCGGTGAACTGGCTGGTCTCCGCGCATCTGCTGCCGCTGACGAGCATCCTGATCGAGCCGGCGAAGGTGTTCTTCCTGAACAATGCCATCAACCACGGCGTGCTGACACCGCTCGGCATCGAGCAGGCCTCCGGCGAGGCGCACAAGTCGATCCTGTTCCTGCTCGAGGCGAACCCCGGACCCGGCATCGGCCTGCTGCTGGCGTTCACGATCTTCGGGATCGGCGCGGCGCGGGCCTCCGCCCCCGGCGCGGCGGTCATCCAGTTCATCGGCGGCATCCACGAGGTGTACTTCCCGTTCGCGCTGATGAAGCCGACGCTGATCATCGCGCTGATCCTCGGCGGCATGACCGGCGTCACCACGAACGTCCTGTTCAACAGCGGACTGCGCGCACCGGCGGCGCCGGGCAGCATCATCGCCGTGATAGCCCAGACGTATCAGACCGACTACGTCGGCGTGATCCTGTCGGTGATCCTCTCCGCGGCGGTCACGTTCGTGGTCGCGGCGGTCATCCTGCGGGCCTCGCGCAGGAAGGACCTCGCCGCCGCGGCGGCGGGCACCGACCGGTTCGAGGCGGCGATCAGCCAGACCGAGACGAACAAGGGCAAGTCCTCCGACGCGCTCGCGGGCTTGCGCGACGGCGCGACCGAGGCGGCCGCAGCCGGTGCGGACACGCTGGTGGGCGGGCGGACCGTCACGAGCATCGTGTTCGCGTGCGACGCGGGGATGGGGTCGTCCGCGATGGGGGCGAGCGTGCTGCGCAACAAGATCAAGAAGGCGGGCCTGGACGGCGTCACGGTGGTCAACAAGGCCATCGCGAACCTGGACGGATCGGCCGACCTGATCATCACGCAGAACCAGCTCACCGACCGCGCCCGCACCCGGGCGCCGGACGCGATCCACGTGTCGGTGGACAACTTCATGAACTCGCCGAAGTACGACGAGGTCGTGGAGCTGGTGCGCGAGCAGCACGAGCCCACGCCGTAGCGCAGACGGCTGCGGGGTCGGGCCGGTGGGAGACCCCCGGCCCCGCGGCTCCCCGGACATCCTCTTCACGGACAGGAGCAGACATGGCAGGCGACGTCCTCACCCCCGGGCAGGTGCGCATCCACGCCGCCGGCGCGACGCAGGAGGAGGCGATGCGGGAGGCCGCCGACATCCTGCAGGCCGCCGGCGCCGTCACCGGCGCGTACTACGACGCGATGCAGCAGCGCGAGCAGACCGTCTCCACGTACATGGGCAACGAGCTGGCGATCCCGCACGGCACGAACGAGACGAAGGACGCGATCCTCGACTCGGCGCTGTCGTTCGTCCGCTACGACGGCGGCATCGACTGGGGCGGCGACCCGGTCACGTTCGTCGTCGGCATCGCGGGCAAGGGCGACGAGCACCTTGAGATCCTGTCGCAGATAGCGATCCTGTTCTCCGACGACGACGAGGTCGCCACACTCAAGGCGGCCGCCACGCCGGAGGAGCTGTTCGCCCTGCTGTCGACCGTCAACGGATCATGAAGGCCGTCCACTTCGGCGCCGGCAACATCGGCCGCGGCTTCGTGGGGCTGCTGCTGCACGAGGGCGGCTACGAGCTCGTGTTCTCGGATGTCGCTTCTGCGCTGGTCGACGCGCTGCGCGCGGCCGACGCGTACACCGTGCACGAGGTGGGAGCGGCCGGCCGGGATGTCACGGTCACCGGGTTCCGGGCGCTCAACAGCGCCGAGGAGCCGGATGCCGTCGCCGACGAGGTCGCGACGGCGGAGCTGGTGACCACGGCGGTGGGCCCGACGATCCTGCGGTTCGTGGCGCCGCTGATCCTGGAGGGGCTGCGCCGGCGCGCGGCCACGGCGGCGCCGCTGCAGGTGATGGCCTGCGAGAACGCTATCGGCGCGACCGACACCCTGCGCGCCGAGATCGTCGGCGCCGCCGGCGACCAGTGGCCGGATCTGGCATCCCGGGCGGTGTTCGCCAACACCGCCGTGGACCGCATAGTGCCCGCGCAGCCGGAGGGGTCGGGGGTGGATGTCACGGTCGAGCCGTTCTTCGAGTGGGCCATCGAGCGCACGCCGTTCGGCGACACCCCGCCGCGCATCCCGGGCGCACACTTCGTCGACGACCTCGCGCCGTACATCGAGCGGAAGCTTTTCACCGTCAACACCGGCCACGCCGCGACCGCGTACTTCGGCGCGATCGCCGGGATCGAGCGGATCTCGGACGCGCTGGCCGAACCGGGCATCGCGGCGCGGGTGGCGGCCGCGCTGGAGGAGACGTCCGCGCTGCTGGCGGCCAAGCACGGGCTCGACCCCGGTCAACTCGCGGCCTACCGGGCGACGATCCTGGACCGGTTCCGCAACCCGGCGCTGCCCGACACGGTGTGGCGGGTGGGCCGGCAGCCGCTGCGCAAGCTGTCGCGGCACGAGCGGTTCATCGGGCCGGCGGCCGAGGCCGCCGAGCGCGGCCTGCCCACCTCGGCGCTCGTGGCCGCGGTGGCCGCGGCGCTGGCATTCGACGACCCCGCCGATGCGCAGTCCGTCGACCTGCAGCGGATGCTGCGGGAGCTGGGCGCCGATGCGTTCACCACCGAGGTGATGGGCCTTGCGGCATCCCACCCCCTCTACCCCGCCGTGCGGGACGCCGTCGCCGCCCGGCAGGTCGGGCTCTAGGCGGCGCG
The DNA here is from genome assembly GCF_009649635.1 of Microbacterium sp. SYP-A9085. GTDB lineage: Bacteria > Actinomycetota > Actinomycetes > Actinomycetales > Microbacteriaceae > Microbacterium. Next base: position 360,781 of record NZ_WJII01000002.1, read on the forward strand.
CCCCGTCGTTCAGAACTCATCCTGTCCCGGCTCCGACGTCGGGAAACCGGGCGGATTCGGCGGAGACCGCCCGAAACTGGATGAGTTCTGAACCAGGAACTGCACCATGCTCAGGCGTGCCGGTTCCTCCCCGGGCGCCGCGGCGCGCCGAGTTGCCCACAGATTTCGGGTGCGGGCCTCCCCGACGCGCCGGACACGAGTGTCATGGCGGGATGGCAGATGCGAAGAAGACGCCGCGTGAGCTGTCGGCGGAGATCCTCCCCGCCACCTTCCTGAGCCGGGCGGCCCTGGTGGCGCGAGGACTGCGGAGCCGCGACATCACGCGCCTGGTCGCCGGCGGCGAGATCATCCGATTGCGCAACGGCCGCTATGTGGGCTCCGATCTCCGGCCGGCCCTGGTCCGCGCCGGCAAGCTCGGTGCGCGTCTGGACTGTGTCTCGCTGCTGAGCGCACTCGGGGTCTTCGTGCACACTCACCACGGCCTGCACGTGCAGATCGAGAACGGCGCCACTCGACTGCCGATCCCTGAAGCGGACGTCGTCCGCCATTGGCGCCGATCGCGCCGGAACCCCAACCATCCCGCCGCCGATATCGTCGAAGCCCTGGCCCAGTCATTCCGATGCCAGCCTCTGCGCGAGGCGATCGCCACCCTCGACAGCGCCTGGCACCACGGCCTCGTCGACGAAGCCGCAGTGGCCGCCGTGTTCGGTCTCCTCCCCCGCCGCTATCGTCCACTGCGCCGGCTCTTGGACAGGAGATCGGAGTCGGGTCCCGAGACGATCATGCGGCTGATCCTTCTGGGCCTCGGATGCGATATCGAATTGCAGGTCAGGATCCCGGGTGTCGGACGCGTGGACTTCGTCGTGGACGGATGGCTCATCATCGAGTGCGACAGCCGGGAACATCACGCCGGATGGGAGAACGAGAAGCGCGACAGACGGCGCGACCTCGTCGCCGCCACGCAGGGCTACACGACAGTTCGGCCGATCGCGGAGGACATCCTCTACCACCGCGAGGAGATCGTCGACATGCTCGGGCAGGTCCTGGCCCACCCACCCGTCCGGGCGAGGGGTCAGAACTCATCTTCCACGACGCGGACGGTGCGGAAATCCGCGGGATTTGGGCCTGCGCGCGCGACGGTGACGGAGTCCTGAACCTCCGGCCAGCGCGCGCCGCGCGGCGCATCGTGTGACCGCAGCACCCGTGCCGACGGCGGCACCGCGCAGAACTCCGTCTGTTCCGTCCGATCGGGCACTGCACGGGCGCAGATCGGCATCCCGCGGGTTGGATGAGCGGAGTTCTGAACGGTCAAACCCGGGAGCAGGACGGGTCAGGCGGCCTTCACGCGGGGGTCGACGAACCCGTACAGCAGGTCCACGACCACGTTCGCCACGACGATCAGGAACGCCGAGAACAGGGTGAAGCCGACCACCAGCTGCAGGTCGAGGCTGTGCACCGCGTCGATCAGCATCGCGCCCAGACCCTGCATCGAGAACACCTTCTCCGCGATCACGGTACCGCCCAGCAGCGCCCCCAGGTCGAGCCCGAAGATCGTCACGACCGGGATGATCGCGTTGCGCAGCCCGTGCCGCAGCACCACCCGCGGCTCGCGCAGCCCCTTCGCGCGGGCGGTGCGGATGTAGTCCTGCCCCATCGACTCGATCATCTCGCCGCGCGTCAGGCGCGCGTAGATGGCGGCGCTGATGAACGCGAGCGTGCACCACGGCAGCACAAGATGCAGCAGCCACTGCACCGGGTCCTCGCTCAGCGGCACGTACCCGCCCGTCGGCAGCCATTGCAGCGTGAACCCGAACAGCAGGATCGCCAGCAGCCCCACCAGGTAGCTCGGCGCCGACACCCCCGCGATGGCGAGCGTCATGACGCTGCGGTCCAGCCACGTGCCGCGCCGCAGCGCGGAGATCACGCCGCCCACGACGCCCAGGATCAGCCACAGCACAGCGGCCCCCACCGCGATCGACGCGGACACGGGGAATCGGGATGCTATCAGCTCGGTCACCGACGCGTTCTGCTGGAACGAGTACCCGAAGCAGGGGGCGGCGCAGGAGATCGCGGCATCCCCGCTGCCGAAGCTGCGGCCCGCGACGATCCCCCACAGGAACGCACCCAGCTGCTGCCACCAGGGCAGGTTCGTGCCCATGAACTGCTTCGCCCGCTCCAGGTTCTCCGGCGTGCAGGGCTTCCCGCAGCTCAGCTGCGCGGGGTTGGCCGGCAGCAGGTAGAACACCGCGAACGAGATCACCGCTATCACGGCCAGCACCAGCAGCATCCCGGCCGCCCGCTGCAGGATGAACCGGGTCATCGCCGCGCCCCCTTCGGGTCCAGCGCGTCGCGCAGCCCGTCGCCGAGCACATTGAACGCGAGCGTGATGAGGAACAGTGCGACGCCCGGGAACACGAGGTACATGGGGCTTATCTGCACCCAGCCCACCGCTTCGCCGATCGTCCGCCCCCAGCTGGGGGTGGGTGGGGGCACGCCCACGCCGAGGAACGACAGCGCCGCCTCGAACCCGATCATCGAGGGCACCATGATCGTGGTGTACACGATGATCGTCGCCGACACGTTCGGCAGCACCTGCGTGAACGCCACCCGCCAGCCGCCCGCGCCCATCGCCGTGGATGCCGTGACGAACGCCCGCTCGCGCAGCGACAGCACCTGTCCGCGCACGACCCGCGAGATCGACGGCCAGCCGAACAGCCCGATCACGAGGATCATGAACAGCGGCTTCGGGAACGCGGTCGGGACGATGGCGGTCAGCGCGATCATGAACACCAGCACCGGAAACCCGAACATCACGTCGACGACGCGGCTGGCCACCCTGTCGTACCAGCCGCCGAAGAACCCGGTGGTCACGCCCACGAGCACACCGATCAGCACGGACAGCACCGTGGCGGACACGCCCACGAGCAGCGAGATGCGTGCGCCGTACACGACGATCGAGAACAGGTCGCGGCCGGTGAGCGGCTCGACGCCGAACCAGTGCGCCCCGCTGATCCCGCCGCCGAACCCGAGCGGCGCGCCGGAATCGTCGAGCAGGTCGAGGTGGTACGTGTAGGGGTTCTGACCGGTGATGCCGGTCAGCGGGGCGGCGAGCACCGCCGCCGCGACGAACACGATGATCACGACGGCGCCCGCCGTGGCCCACGGATCGGCCAGCACCGACCGCAGCACCGGGACGAAGCCCGTCCGGCGCGATGCGATACCCGCGCCCTCGATCGTGTTCGCGACGGTCATGCCGCCGTCTCCGCGTCGCCGGCGAGCTGCCGCCAGGCCTCACGACGCACCTGCTGGGCGTCCGGATCCGCGACGGGAGCCGCCGCCAGCAGCCGTCGCGTGTACGGCTGGACCGGGTGCGCGAGCAGCTGCCGCGCGGGGCCCGCCTCCACTATCCGGCCGGCCTGCATCACGGCGACGTCGTGGGCGACCTCGCGCACGACGGCGAGGTCGTGGCTGATGAAAAGGGACGCGAACCCCAACTCGCGCTGCAGGTCGACGAACAACCGCAGCACCTGCGCCTGCACCGACACATCCAGCGCGCTGGTGGGCTCGTCGGCGATCAGCAGCACCGGATGCAGCGCTATCGCGCGCGCAATGGCGACACGCTGCCGCTGCCCGCCGGACAGCTCGTGCGGATACCGCTGTGCGAAAGCGGACGGCAGGGCCACCGCATCCAGCAGCTCGGCGACCCGCGCACGCCGCTGCTGCGGGCCGAGGTCGCTGTGCAGCCGCAGCGGCTCCGCGATGGCCCGGCCGACCGTGCCGCGCGGATTGAGGGATGACGCCGGGTCCTGGAAGACGTAGCCGATGCCGCGGCGCACCCGCCGCAGTTCGCGCCGCGACGCCGTGGCCAGGTCGACGCCGCCGACCACTACGGATCCGGTCGCCACGTCCACGAGGCCGGCGAGCGCCCGGCCGAGCGTGGACTTGCCGGACCCGGACTCGCCGACGAGCCCGAACGTGCGACCCGGGTCGATCCGGAATGTCGCGTCCGCGACGGCGCGCACGGGACGCCGCGCCCAGCCGCCGCGCCCGTACACTATCGACGCGTCCCGCACCGCGACGACCGGCTCCGGCGCGGCATCCGCGGCGCGGCGGGCGTCCGCGGCGTCCGGCGCGTCGAGCCGGGGCACGGCGGCCAGCAGCTCACGGGTGTAGGCGGCCTGCGGGCGCGCGAAGAGGGTGCGTGCGTCGGCGCGCTCCACGACAGCGCCCTGCCGCATCACCACGACGTCGTCGGCGAGGTCGGCGACGACGCCCATGTCGTGGGTGATCAGCAGCACCGCCATCTGCCGCTCGTTCCCCAGCCGGCGGATGAGCTCGAGGATGCCGGCCTGAACCGTGACATCCAGTGCCGTGGTGGGCTCGTCGGCGATCAGCACGGCCGGGTCCCCGGAGATCGCCATCGCTATCATCGCCCGCTGCAACTGGCCGCCGCTGAGCTCGTGCGGGTGCGATGCGGCCACCCGGTCGACATCCCGGATCCCCGCCGTGCGCAGCAGCTCCCGCACGCGCCGGCGCAGCTGCGCACGGGAGCGGCGCCCGCCGTGCGCGGTGAGCGCCTCAGCGAGCTGCCATTCGATCGTGTACACGGGGTCGAACGCGCTCATCGGCTCCTGGAAGATGGTGCCGACCACGCCGCCGCGCACCTCGCGCAGCCGCCCCGCGGGGGCGCCCACGAGCTCCTGCCCGCGCAGCCGGATGCTGCCGGTCACCCGTGCCGTCGGCGGCAGCAGGCCCAGGACCGACATGGCCGTGACGGACTTGCCCGACCCCGATTCGCCGACAAGCGCGAGGACCCGGCCCGGATACAGGTCGAAGCCCACACCGTCCACGACGGTGCGGGCTGCGCCTGCGGTGCTGTCGGCGAAGGCGATCTGGACCGCCTTCGCCGACAGCACCGGTTCGACCGGGCCGATGGTCACTGCTTCAGTGTGACAGTGAGGTAGTTCGGGTAGGCGGGGAAGGAGGCGACGAAGAAGTCGTCGACGGATCCGCCGCGCAGGAACGACTGCTTGGCGTATGTGAGCGGGACGATCGGCGCGTCCTGCATGATTCGCTTGTCGGCCTGCGCCCACAGCTGCTGCGCCGCGGCGGGGTCGACCGCGGCGGTGGCCTGATCGATCAGCGCGTCGACGTCGGGGTTCGCGTAGCGGGAGAGGTTGTACCCGCCGCCGCCGACCTGGCTGGAGTCGAACAGCGGCTGGATGTTGCCGTTCGCGCTCGGGAAGTCGGGCTGCCAGCTGCTGAGGATCAGGTCGTAGCCCGGGTTGTCGCCGGTGGCCTCGGTGTACATGTTCGTCAGGTCCATCGGGGTGATCGTGACCTTGATGCCCGCCCGCTCCAGCCCCTGCGCGATGGCCTGCGCCTGCGCCTGGCTGGACGTGTCGTTCGCGGCCCACAGGGTCAGCGACAGGTCCGTGGCGTGCCCCGCGGCGGCCAGCAGCCGCTTGGCCTTGGCGACGTCGCCGTCGTCACCGGCCGGGTACAGGTCGTACTCGACGCGGCCCGGGATGCCGGGGGTGATCAGCGTGGTCGCGCGGATAGCGGCCTGGCTGCCACCCTGCGCGATGATGAACGCCTTCGGGTCGATCGTGTACTCGATGGCCTGGCGCACCGCGACATCCTTCAGCGCGCCGCGCTGCGTGTTCATCGCGAGGTAGGTGATGGGGCCGGCCTCGCTGGTGGCGAGGCGCTTCTTGGCATCCGGGTTCTTGTTGACGAGGTTCAGCTCGGCCGCGCCCAGGTACGTCGCCAGGAACGACGTCTTCGCGCTGCCCGCGTCGCTGATCAGCGACTGCGTGCTCGTTGCGACATCCTGGCTCTCCTTGAAGATGATCCTGTCGGGGCCGGCGGTGCGCACCGGGTCGGTGCTCTTGTCCCAGTGCGTGTTGCGCACGAGCTCGAGCGCCGTGCCCTGCTTGTTGGACGCCACCTTGTACGGGCCGGTCGCGACCGGGTTCTCACCGTAGGTCTGCGGGTTGTCCTTCGCCTTCGGAACGGGAGCGAACGCCGGCATCGACGCTATCCACGGCCAGTCGCCATACGGCGCGTTCAGGTGGAAGACGATCGTCTTGGCATCGGGGGTGGAGATCGAGGCGAGGTCGCCGCCGGTGTACGGGCCCTGGTACTTCTCGCCGCCCACCAGCAGCGACTTGTGGTAGCCGAGGCCACCGGACAGCTCCGGGGCGAAGGACCGCTCCACGCCGTACTTGATGTCCTGCGCGGTGATCGGCGTGCCGTCGGCGAACTTCAGGCCGTCCTTGAGCGTGTACGTCCACGTCTTGCCGCCGTCCGTGGCGGTGCCGGTGTCGGTGGCCAGGTCCGGCACCACCTTCGCGGCACGGCCGGGCTGGATGTCCCACGTCGTCAGCCGGCGCTCGAGGAGGCCGAGCGTCGTGATGGCGAGATTCTGGCTCTTCGCCGGGTCGAGGTTTATCTGGGTCGCCGACGTGAGGATCGTCAGCGTGCCACCGGTGTCGTCCGTCTTGGCGGGGCCGCCGCCTCCGCCTGCGCAGGCGGTCAGCGCGAGTGTCGCTGCGGCTGCCACGGCGATCGCCGCGGTGACATGTCTTCTCATATGATCCTCGTTTCGTCGGTATCTACCAGCGTGTCACCGGCCCGACGTATTCCCGGCGTCGCCGAAACGTGACGTCACCGCGGGTCAGCCGCCGAACCCGGAGACGATCACGTCGATGAGCTCCTCGCGCTCCTCGACCGGCAGGAACGTGCCGGCGGCCGCGTTCAGCTGGAACGCCTCGATGTCGCCGAGATCGTAGTCGAACGCGTCGGCCAGCAGCGCGAGCTCGCGGGTCAGCGACGTGCGGCTCATCGTGCGGTTGTCGACGTTGACGGTCACCGCGAACCCGAGCTGGTAGAGCAGGTCGAACGGGTGGTCGGAGAGCTCCGTGCCCCACGCCGCGATGGCTCCGGTCTGCAGGTTCGAGGACGGCGAGAGCTCGAGCGGGATCTCCCGGTCGCGGACCCAGCGCGCCACGTCGCCGAAGCGCACCTGCACCTCGTCGCCGTCGTGGCCGATGATCTCCAGGTCCTGCGCGATCCGCACGCCGTGCCCGAGTCGCAGCGCCCGCCCGTCGATCAGGGCCGAGCGGATGGAGTCCACTCCGGCGGCCTCCCCCGCGTGCACGGTGGCGGGGAAGAACGCCGACGCCAGGTAGTCGAAAGCGTCGCGCAAGCGCGACGGCGGGAACCCGTCCTCGGGGCCGGCGATGTCGAACCCGACCGCGCCCCGGTCGCGCCAGGACACCGCGAGCTTCGCGACCTCGAGGGCCCGGTCGGTGTGCCGCATCGCCGAGATCAGCTGCCCGACCCGGATGTCGTGCCCGGCGGCCGCGGCCGCATCCTCGCCCTGCTCGATGCCGGCCTGCACGGCGGCCACGGCCTCGTCCGGGCTGAGCCCGCCGGCCCCGTGCTGCTCGGGCGCCCAGCGCACCTCGCCGTACACGACGCCGTCGGCGACGAGGTCCTCCACGAACTCGCGGGCCACCCGGGTGAGAGACTCGCGGGTCTGCATGACCGCTATCGTCAGGTCGAACGTCTTCAGGTACTCCACGAGCGAGCCCGAGTCGGCCTGCCGGGCGAACCAGTCGCCGAGCGCGGACGCGTCGTGTGCGGGGACCGGGATGCCGGCGGCATCCGCGAGCTCGATGATCGTCGCGGGCCGCAGCCCGCCGTCCAGGTGATCGTGCAGCGACACCTTGGGCAGGCTGCGCAGCGAGACGCCGCCGATGCGGGCGTCGTCGTTCTGGTCGATGGGCATGATGGTGCTCCTTGCAGGGTGGGATGCCGTCGTGCGGCTCGTTACGCGGTGATGCGCTCGATCACGATGCCGCGGCTGGCGGCGGCCGTGTCGCCGATCGCCCAGCCGCCCTCGAGCGCGGCCAGGGCGCGGGGGATGCGGGATGCGTCGTCGGCGGCGAGCGTGAAAACGGGCTGCCCGGCGGTGACGGCGTCGCCGGGTTTGACGTGCAGGTCGATGCCGGCCGCGTGCACGACCGGGTCCCGCGGGCGGGCGCGGCCGGCGCCCAGGCGCCACGCGGCGACGCCGAAGTCCCAGGCGTCGATCCTGGTGACGATGCCGGCCGTCGCGGCGGTGACGGTGTGCGTCTCGCGCGGGGTGGGCAGCGGCGCGTCGGGGTCGCCGTCCTGGGCGCGGATCATCGCCCGCCACACGTCCATGGCGCGGCCGTCGCGCAGCGCCGTCTCGACGTCAGCGTCCGGCTGCCCGGCCAGGGCGAGCATCTCGCGCGCCAGCGTCGCGGTCAGCTCCACGACATCCGCGGGGCCTCCCCCGGCGAGCACCTCGACGGACTCGCGGACCTCGTTCGCGTTGCCGATCGCCAGGCCCAGCGGCGTGTCCATGTCGGTGATCAGCGCCGTGGTGGCCACCCCGGAGTCGGCGCCGAGCGCGACCATGGTCCGCGCGAGCTCGCGGGCCTTCTCGAGGTCGTGCATGAAAGCGCCCGAGCCCACCTTCACGTCGAGCACCAGCGACTCGGTGCCCTCGGCGATCTTCTTCGACATGATGCTGGAGGCGATCAGCGGCACCGCCTCAACGGTGCCGGTGACATCCCGCAGCGCGTACAGCCGCTTGTCGGCGGGGGCCAGGCCCGACCCGGCCGCGCAGATCACGGCGCCGATGCCGCGCAGCTGCGCGAGCATCTCGTCGTTGGAGAGCGCGGCGCGCCAGCCCGGGATCGACTCGAGCTTGTCGAGCGTCCCGCCGGTGTGCCCCAGGCCCCGGCCGGACAGCTGCGGGACGGCGACGCCGAACGCCGCCACCAGTGGCGCCAGCGGCAGCGTGATCTTGTCACCGACGCCGCCGGTGGAGTGCTTGTCGACGGTGCGCTTGCCGAGCCCGGCGAAGCTCATCCGCTCCCCCGACGCGATCATGGCGTCGGTCAGCACCCGGACCTCGTCCCGGTCCATCCCGTTCAGCAGCACCGCCATCGCGAACGCCGCCATCTGCGCGTCGGTGACGTACTCGCGCGTGTACGCATCCACCATCCAGCGCAGCGCGTCCGGGTCGACCCCGGTCCGGTCGCGCTGGGCGCGGATCACGTCGACGGCGTCGTACGGCTCCGTCATCGCGCGACCGGTCCCCGAGCGAGGGGCGCGGCCGCCCGGCGACGGGCGGTCACCGCACCGTCTCCAGGTCGCGCGGCCCGAACGCGTCCGGCAGCACCTCGTCGATGGTGCGGATGCCGGACACCGTGTCCAGCAGCATCCCGGGCAGCGCGTGCTCGTGCAGCAGCTGCCGGCACCGGCCGCACGGCATGATCGTCTCGCCCTGCCCGTTCACGCAGACGAAGGCGACCAGCCGCCCGCCGCCGGACATGTGCAGGTCCGAGACCAGGCCGCACTCCGCGCACAGCGTCACGCCGTAGGACGCGTTCTCGACGTTGCACCCCTGGATGATGCGGCCGTCGCTGACCAGTGCCGCCGCGCCCACGCGATACCGCGAGTACGGCACGTAGGCGCGCTCGGACGCCTCCCGCGCCGCCGCGTGCAGCGCATCCCAGTCGATGTCGGTCACGTTGTCTTCCTCCGATGCCCGGCTAGCCCTTGATGTACGGTTTGCCGTCTGCCGCGGGCGCCTTTATCTGCCCGGCGAAGCCGGCGACCGCGAGGATCGTCACGACGTACGGCAGCATCAGCATGAACTCGCTGGGGATCGGGGTCTTCAGCACCGTGAGCAGGTTCTGCAGGTTCGTCGCGAAGCCGAACAGCAGCGCCGCCAGCGTCGCCCGGACCGGGTCCCAGCCGCCGAAGATCACGGCGGCCAGGGCGATGAAGCCGAGTCCGGCGGTCATGTCCTTCGTGAACTGCGGGACCGACACGAGCGTGAAGTAGGCCCCGCCGATGCCGGCGATGGCCCCGGCCAGCAGCACGTTCCAGAACCGGGTGGGGTTCACCCTGATGCCGACGGTGTCCGCGGCCTGCGGGTGCTCCCCCACGGCGCGCAGCCGCAGGCCCCAACGGGTGCGGTACATGCCCCAGGCGACCACGCCGACCACGATGTACATGAGGTACACGATGAACGTCTGGTCGAACAGGACCGGACCGATCACCGGGATGTCGCCCAGCAGCGGGATCTTCCAGTTCGGGAACGTGACGGCGTTGTTCAGCGTCGCCTCGTTCGGGGACAGCATCGCGCCGTAGAGGAAGCCGGTGAGCCCGGAGACCAGCACGTTCAGCACGACGCCGACGATGATCTGGTCGACGAGGTACCGGATGGCGAACGCGGCGAGCACGAAGGCGACGAGGACCCCGCCGATCATCGCGCCGATGAGTCCGACGAACGGGTTGCGCGTGATGCTCGACAGCAGCACGGCCGAGAACGCGCCCAGCAGCAGCTGGCCCTCGATCGCGATGTTGACCACGCCGCCGCGTTCGCCGATGACGCCGGCCAGCGCGCCGTACACGAGCGGCACCGACAGCGAGAGCGCCCCGGCGAGCGTTCCGGCGACGGGGACGACGCCGCCGTCCTGCGCGGCCCATGCCAGGAATGCGAACATGCTCAGCACGGCATACAGGATCGGCAGCCACAGTCCGGAGCGGCGGTAGCCGACGGCATCCCACCACGCCCACGCGGTCAGCACCGCGACGAGGATCCAGGTGATCCACACCGTGGGGGCGGAGGGCACGTGGATGTCGGGGATCGACCAGGCTATGCCGTCGCTGACCCGGAACACGCTGTCGCCGGTGACCGGGGACAGCAGGAACAGCAGTCCCAGCACGACGGACACTATCGTCAGCGTGATCGCCACTTTGAGGTGGCGGGTGCGCACGACGGTGGGGGTGAACACGGCCTCGTCCGCGGTCATCGTCGTCATGAGGCCACCGCCTTGCTGTCCGCGGCGGCGCGGCGTCGCACCGCCTTCGCGCGTCCCCTGGCCGACCGGTCGGAGTCGTCCTTCGGGAGGAAGAAGATGGCGCGCACCAGCGGCGGCGCGGCGATGAACAGCACGATCATCGACTCCACCACCAGCACGATGTCCACCGGGATGCTCTGCGCGGCCTGCATCGTGAACGACCCCGCCTTCAGCGCGCCGAACAGCAGGCCCGCCCAGAACGTTCCCCATGCCCGGCTGCGTCCGAGCAGCGCGACGGTGATGGCGTCGAACCCGATCCCGGCGTCGATGCCGTCACCGAAGCCCGTGGGCACGGAGCCGAGGATCTGGTTCATGCCGGCCATGCCGGCAAGGCCTCCGGCCAGCAGCATCGCGTACACGTACATCCGCTGCACGCTGATTCCCGCGGCCCGTGCCGCGTGCGGGTTCTCGCCGACCGCGCGCAGCCGGAAGCCGAGCGTGGACCGCTCGATCAGCCACCAGACGATCAGCGTCGCGATGACCACGATCGGGAAGCCCCAGTTCAGCAGCGGGAACTGCTCTCCGAGCAGGGACGGGAACTGGGCGGACTCCGGGGTGGGCGCCGAGATCGGCTGGTTCGTGCCCGGCTTCTGCAGCAGATGCGGGGTGCGGATAAGCCAGCGGATGAGGTACAGCGCGACGAAGTTGAGCATGATCGTGAGGATCACCTCGTGCGCGCCGGTGCGGGCCTTCAGCAGGCCCGCGATGCCGCCCCAGATGGCGCCTCCCGCGATCCCGGCCAACAGGGTCAGCGGCATGTGGATCCACAGCGGCAGGTCCAGGCTGAACGTGGCCATGGCCGCCGCCGCGCAGGCGACCAGCATCTGGCCGCGGGCGCCGATGTTGAAAAGGCCCGCACGGAACGCGAGGGCGACGCCCAGGCCCGCCGCTATCAGCGGCGCCGCGAAGCCGAGCGTGTTCGTCAGCGGCCGGATGAACTTGACGAACGAGTTCGCCTCGGGGTTGACGATCGAACCCTGGAACAGCGCGTAGTAGCCGCCGGAGACCGCGTGCCAGACCGCGGCGAGCATGTCCTGCGGGCGAGCGAAGAAGTAGCCGGCGGTGGCCTGCACGGTCTCGTCGGTGGCGGCGATGAGGATGCCGCCCACGATCATCGACGCGACGATGGCCAGGACCGTGGTCACCACCGAGCCGCGCAGGATCTCGCGCATCAGCTGGTTCGAGCGCGGCGGGGGCGGGATGTGGCCGCCGGCCTCGGCGGGCGGCCGCTCGGCGCGCGCGGACTGTCCGGTCAACGGACCGGATGCCGTGGGCAGCTGCTCGGGCGGGAGCCCGGTGGGCTCGGGGCCGGCGCCGGGAACACGGTCGCTCATGCGGCGGCCTCCGTGGGGTTCTCGCCGGCCATCATCAGGCCGAGCACGTCGCGGGGCGTGTCCCCGGGCACTATGCCGACGATGGCGCCGCGGTACATCACGGCGATCCGGTCGGCGAGCGCGACGACCTCGTCGAGCTCGGTGGAGACCACGACCACCGGCACTCCGGCGTCGCGGGTGGCGATGATGCGCTTGTGGATGAACTCGATCGATCCGACATCCACGCCGCGGGTGGGCTGCAGCGCCAGCAGCAGCTTGAGATCGCGGCTGAGTTCGCGGGCTATCACGAGCTTCTGCTGGTTGCCGCCGGACAGGGACCCGGCGGCGCTGGCGGGACCCTGCGTGCGGATGTCGAACTCGGCGATCTTCTCGTGCGCGAAATCGTCCAGCACGCCGCGCCGCACGGTGCCCAGCGTCTGGAAGCGCGCGTCGGAGCTGCGGTCGAGGATGAGGTTCTCGGCGACCGTGAAGGAGCCGACCAGGCCGTCCTCCTGACGGTCCTCGGGCACGAATCCCACGCCCTCGTCGAGGATGCCGCGCACGCCCTTGCCGAGGAGCTCCTCGCCGTCGAGGGTTATCGACCCGGTGACCTTCTCCTGAAGGCCCACGATCGCCTCGGCAAGCTCGGTCTGGCCGTTGCCCTGCACGCCGGCCACCGCGAGCACCTCCCCGGGGCGGACGTCGAAGCCGACGTTGTCCACGACCACGGCGCCCTGGGCGGACAGCACGCGCAGGTCGCGGATCTGCAGCCCGCCGGTGCCGATCCGCGGCGGGTCCTTGTGCACGGTCAGCTCGACGGCGCGGCCCACCATCATCGAGGCCAGCTGCGCGTTCGTCTCGGTGGGGCTGGCCTCGCCGATCACCTTGCCCAGCCGCACCACGGTGATCCGGTCGGCGACCGCGCGCACCTCGCGCAGCTTGTGGGTGATGAACACAATCGCGGTGCCGTCGTCCCGCAGCTGCCGCATGATCCCCATGAACTCGTCGGTCTCCTGCGGGGTCAGCACGGCCGTCGGCTCGTCGAAGATGAGGATCTTCGCGTTGTGGGCGAGCGCCTTGATGATCTCCACCCGCTGCTGCACACCCACCGGCAGGTCGCCCACCCGAGCGTCCGGGTCGATGTGGAACCCGAATCGGTCGGCGAGTTCGCGCACGCGGCGCCGGGCGGTGCCGATGTCGAGGATGCCGAGCGCGTTCGTGTCCTCATGGCCGAGCATGAGGTTCTCGGCCACCGTGAACACCGGGATCAGCATGAAGTGCTGGTGCACCATCCCGATTCCCGCGGCGATGGCATCCCCGGGGCCGCGGAAGTGCTGCACCACCCCGTCGATCGCGATCTCGCCCTCGTCGGCCTGGTACAGGCCGTACAGGACGTTCATCAGCGTGGACTTGCCGGCACCGTTCTCCCCCAGCAGCGCGTGGATCTCGCCACTGCGCAGCTCGAGGTCGATGCGGTCGTTGGCCACCAGGCTCCCGAAGCGCTTCGTCACGCCCCGCAGCTCGAGCTTCATACTGTGCACCCTATCCGCATTGCCCGTCCCCACGAAGGAGGGCGGCCGGGCCGGATGCAAGGCATCCGATCCGGCCGCCCGACCCTCCGACTACTTCGGCGAGTTGGTCGACGTGACCTTCAGCGTGCCGTCGATGATCTGCTTCTGCAGGTCGGCGAGCTTGGCGGTCAGGCCGCTGGGCAGCTTGCTCTCGAAGTCGTGGAACGAGCTCAGTCCCACGCCCTCGTTCTTCAGGGTGCCCACGTACGGGGTGACATCGAACTTCCCGGTGGATGCCGACTTCACGGTGTCGTAGACGGCCTGGTCGATGCGCTTCATGACCGAGACCAGCGTGACGCCGGCCACGGACGGGTCGGCGACGGCGAGGTCGGAGTCGACGCCCATCATCATGGTCTTTTTGCCGCTGTCCTTGATCGCGGCTGCGGCGCTCTTGTAGATCGGGCCGCCGACCGGCAGGATCACGTCGACGCCCTGGTCGAGGATGCCCTTCGCGGTCTGCTTGGCGGTGTCGTTGGCCGCGAAGCCGCCCGTGAACGAGCCCTTCTGCGCCGCGACGTCCCAGCCGTAGGTGGCGACCTTCGTGCTGTTGTCGTCGTTGAACTTCTTGACGCCCTCGATGAAGCCGTCCATGAAGATCGACACGGACGGGATCTGCAGGCCGCCGAACGTGCCGACCTTGTCGACGCCGTCCTGGTGCGACCATGCGGCGGCCGCGTAGCCGCCCAGGTACGCCGCCTCGACGGTGTTGAACAGGAGGGGCTTGATGTTCGGCGCGTCGGGCTTGCCGTCCTGGTTGGCGTCGGCGCCGTCGTCGATGATCGCGAAGTCGACGTCCGGGTTCGCCTTGGCGGCCTTGATCGTGTCCGCCGACAGCTTGAAGCCGACCGAGATGATCAGAGTGCAGTTCTGGGCGAGCAGGTTGTCGATGTTGGGGCCGTAGTCGCTCTCCGCGTTGGACTCCACCTCGACGGCCTTGACCTTGAGCTCATCGGCGGCCTTGTCGATGCCGTTCTTGGCCGACTCGTTGAACGACTTGTCGTTCCAGCCGCCGTCGTCGGAGACGATGCAGGGCTTGAAGCCGGCCACCGCGGTGCTTCCCCCCTGGGACGGCGCGGTGGTGTTGTTCGCCTCGGGAGCGGCACCACAGCCGGCCAGGGCGAGGATCAGGCCCGCGGCGGCGGAAACGCCGACGAGCTTGCGAGCAGGAGAGATGGTCAACTCGACCTCCACAGAAACGGGCCGCGAGGCTCGCGGCGGTCCTTAGAAGTTACCCAGTGTGACACCGAATTTGCGCACTTCGCACCCGTGTGCCTGCGAATGGTTACCGTTCCGCAATGTTGGCGGGTCTACAGCACGTCACCGCGCCCGGTCAGCTTCAACGCATCGACGACGCCTTTGACCCGTTGCGCGTTCTCGCTCGTGGTCACCAGCAGGGCGTCCGGAGTGTCCACGACCACGATGTCCTTGACCCCGATCAGCGAGATCACGCGCCGGGTCTGGCTGACCACGATGCCGCTGGCGGCGTCGGAGAGGACCCGCGCGTTCTCGCCGAGGATCGCCAGGTCGTTCTTGCGTCCGTGGGAGTTGAGCTTGGCCAGGCTCGCGAAATCGCCCACGTCGTCCCAGTCGAAATGCCCGGGGATCACCGCGAGCCGGCCCCGCTCGGCGGCCGGCTCGGCGACCGTGTAGTCGATGGCGATCTTCTCCAGCGTCGGCCAGACCCGGTCCACGACCGGCCCCCGGGCGTCCCGGTCGTCCCACGCCTGGGCGAGGTCCATGAGGCCCGCGTACAGGTCCGGCCGGCTCTCGGCGATCTCCCCGAGGATGACATCGGCGCGCGCGATGAACATGCCCGCGTTCCACAGGTAGGAGCGGTCGGCGAAGTACTCCTTCGCGGTGGGAAGGTCCGGCTTCTCCACGAACCGCTCGACAAGCGCCGCCTCCGGGGCGCCGTCGACGATCAGCTCACCCGCCTTCTTGATGTAGCCGAAGCCGATGGACGGCTCGGTGGGCGGGATGCCGATCGTGCAGATGTACCCCTCGCGCGCCACCTCGATGGCCTGGCGCACCGCCCAGTCGAACAGGTGCGGCACGTCGATCACATGGTCGGCGGCGAACGAGCCGACGATGACATCCGGCTCGCGACGGGACAGGACCGCGGCGGCAAGGCCGATAGCGGCGGTGGAGTCGCGCGGCTCGGACTCCAGGAACACGTTCTTGTCGGGGATGCCGGGCAGCTCCTTCTCCACGGCGGCCCGGTGTGCGCGTCCGGTGACCACGGCGATCCGGTCGGGCCCGACCAGCGGCTCCAGCCGGTTCCAGGTGTCGCGCAGCAGTGTGTGCCCCGACCCGGTGAGGTCGTGCAGGAACTTCGGTGCGTCGGCGCGCGACAGCGGCCACAGCCGGCTGCCGATGCCGCCGGCGGGGATGATCGCGTAGAAATCGGGAATGGGGTCGGCCATGGCCTCCAGGGTAATCGGGTGGCGTGGTGCTGCGGGGATGCCGGTGGGCTGAGCTTCCCGCGACGGCCTGCGGCCGTCGCCCGCCAGACCCGAGCCAGCTCAGCCCACCGGCATCCCCTGCGCTGTGCCCGCTGGCTTGTCGTGACGTCGAGAGAGGTAAGGTCCGCCTAATCGACCCCCGTCGAGCCGCGGGAATAGGATGGAGCCGCGCCCGAGCGACGCCGAGGCCGATCGGCCTTCGAGGGGCATGGTCCGCCCCGACTCGAGTTCGACCCAAGGAGGACGGACGTGTCTGCACCAGCACGCGTCACACCGACGGTGGCCGAGACGACATCCCGAGCTCCGCGGGGAACGCTGTACCGCGGGCACGAGGGAATGTGGTCCTGGGTGCTCCACCGCATCACCGGCATCGGGATCTTCTTCTTCCTGCTGGTGCACGTTCTGGACACGGCCCTGATCCGTGTCGCGCCCGACGCGTACGACGCCGTGATCGGCACGTACAAGCAGCCGATCATGGGAATCGGCGAGATCGTCCTGGTCGGCGCCATCGCCTACCACGCGTTCAACGGGCTGCGCATCATCCTCGTCGACTTCTCGCGCTGGGCCGCTGCGCACGAGCGGCAGCTGTGGTGGGGTGTGCTGGCCCTGTGGGTCGTCGTCATGGCCGGTTTCGTGCCGCGCCAGATGATCGTCATCGTGGCCGAGCTCACCGGAGGACACTGACATGACCGCCGACACCATCGCGGCCCCTCGCACGCCCGCCCCCCGCCGCAAGGGCGTCAACCTCGAGAAGTGGGGCTGGGTGTTCATGCGCGGCTCCGGCGTCATCCTCGTGGTCCTCATCTTCGGGCACCTCATCGTGAACCTCGTCATGGGCGAGGGAGTGCGTCAGATCGACTTCGCTTTCGTGGTCGGCAAGTACGCCACGCCGTTCTGGCAGTGGTGGGACGTCGTGATGCTCTGGCTGGCGCTCATCCATGGCACGAACGGCATGCGCACCATCGTCAACGACTACATCGCCCACATCGGCACCCGCCGGGTGCTCATCTGGGCGCTGTGGATCGTCGCCGCACTCCTCATCCTGCTGGGCACGCTCGTGGTCTTCACGTTCGATCCCTGCATCCCGCCCACCCCGGACTCGCTGGCCGGCATCTGCCCCGCGTGATCCGCACCCCCGAGACGAAGGCATTCCACACGTGAGCACCTACCCCGCAGGCGGCGTCGTCAAGGACGGCGTGCACTACCACCAGTTCGACATCGTGATCGTCGGCGCCGGCGGCGCCGGCATGCGCGCGGCCATCGAAGCAGGCCCCAACGCGAACACGGCCGTCATCTCGAAGCTGTACCCCACCCGCTCGCACACCGGTGCGGCGCAGGGCGGCATGGCCGCGGCGCTGTCCAACGTCGAAGAGGACAACTGGGAGTGGCACACCTACGACACCGTCAAGGGCGGCGACTACCTCGTCGACCAGGATGCCGCGGAGATCCTCGCCAAGGAGGCCATCGACGCGGTCATCGATCTGGAGAACATGGGGCTCCCGTTCAACCGCACGCCCGAGGGCAAGATCGACCAGCGCCGGTTCGGGGGGCACACGCGCGACCACGGCAAGGCCGCCGTGCGCCGCGCCTGCTATGCGGCCGACCGCACCGGGCACATGATCTTGCAGACGCTGTACCAGAACTGCGTGCGGCTGGGCATCAACTTCTTCAACGAGTTCTACGTGCTGGACCTGATCACGGTGAAGGACGACGAGGGCAACACGCAGGTCGCCGGTGTGGTCGCCTACGAACTGGCCACCAGCGAATTGCACGTGTTCCAGTCCAAGGCCGTCATCTTCGCCACCGGCGGCTTCGGGAAGATCTTCAAGACCACCTCGAACGCGCACACCCTCACCGGTGACGGCGTCGGCATCGTCTGGCGCAAGGGCCTGCCGCTGGAGGACATGGAGTTCTTCCAGTTCCACCCGACCGGGCTGTACGGCCTGGGGATCCTCCTCACCGAAGGCGCCCGCGGCGAAGGCGCGATCCTGCGCAACGCGTCGGGCGAGCGGTTCATGGAGCGCTACGCGCCCACGATCAAGGACCTCGCCCCCCGTGACATCGTCGCCCGCAGCATGGTCCAGGAGGTGCTCGACGGCCGTGGTGCCGGCCCGCACAAGGACTACGTGTACCTGGACTGCACGCACCTGGGCGCCGAAGTGCTGGAGACCAAGCTCCCCGACATCACCGAGTTCGCCCGCACCTACCTGGGGGTCGACCCCGTCGTCGAGCCGGTTCCGGTGATGCCCACCGCGCACTACGCGATGGGCGGCATCCCGACCACGAACAACGCCGAGGTGCTGCGCACGAACACCGACGTCGTGCCCGGCCTGTACGCGGCCGGCGAATGCGCGTGCGTGTCCGTGCACGGCTCGAACCGCCTGGGCACCAACTCGCTGCTGGACATCAACGTGTTCGGCAAGCGGGCCGGGCGCAACGCCGTCGAATACGTGAAGACGGCCGAGTTCGTGCCGCTGCCCGAGGACCCCGCCCGCGAGGTGCGCGAGATGATCGAGGGCCTGCGCGAGAACACCGGCACCGAGCGCATCGCCACGCTGCGCAAGACGCTGCAGAACGACATGGATCTGAAGGCGCAGGTGTTCCGCACCGAGCAGTCGCTGGGCGAGATGCTGGACACCATCGAAGAGCTGCGCGAACGCTACAAGAACGTGCACGTCGACGACAAGGGCAAGCGGTTCAACACCGACCTGCTCGAGGCCGTCGAGCTCGGGTTCCTGCTGGACATCGCCGAGGTCGTCGTGCACGCCGCGCGCAACCGCAAGGAGAGCCGCGGCGGCCACATGCGCGACGACTACCCGAAGCGCGATGACGAGAAGTACATGAAGCACACGATGGCGTACCTGACCGGGGACCCGCATTCGTCGGATGCCACCGATCACATCACCCTGGACTGGAAACCGGTCGTCATCACCCGCTATCAGCCCATGGAGAGGAAGTACTGATGTCCACCGCGGTGATCGAGTCGGAGCAGCCGGGCGCGGCGGAGGAGCCGCCGATCCAGTCGTTCCTCGTGACGTTCATCATCCGTCGGTTCGACCCCGAGGTCGACGAGGAGCCGCGCTGGGTCGACTACGACGTGGAGATGTACCCCACCGAGCGCGTGCTGGACGCCCTGCACAAGATCAAATGGGACCAGGACGGATCGCTGACGTTCCGCCGCTCGTGCGCGCACGGCGTCTGCGGCTCGGACGCCATGCGCATCAACGGCCGCAACCGGCTGGCGTGCAAGACCCTCATCAAGGATCTGGACATCTCCAAGCCGATCTACGTCGAGGCGATCAAGGGCCTGCCGCTGGAGAAGGACCTCGTCGTGGACATGGACCCGTTCCTGGACGCGTACAAGGCCGTGCAGCCGTTCCTCATCTCGCACTCCAAGCCCGAGCACGGCCACGAGCGCCTGCAGTCCGCCGAGGAGCGGGCGCGGTTCGATGACACCACGAAGTGCATCCTCTGCGCGGCGTGCACGTCATCGTGCCCGGTGTTCTGGACGGACGGTCAGTACTTCGGTCCCGCGGCGATCGTGAACGCGCACCGGTTCATCTTCGACTCCCGGGATGACGCGGCCGATGTGCGGCTGGACATCCTCAACGACAAGGAGGGCGTCTGGCGCTGCCGGACGACGTTCAACTGCACCGAGGCGTGCCCGCGCGGCATCCAGGTCACCCAGGCCATCGCGGAGGTCAAGCAGGCGATCCTGCGCGGCAGCCGCTGAGCCGATTCCCTCGGGCGCCCGCCGGTCGATCCGGCGGGCGCTCGTTAGTCTGTGACCGTGGACGGGTCTCGGGAGCGGGGCGTGCCGGCGCAGCACCGGCGCCCGGTCGACGCTCTCGCCCTGCATGACGAACAATCGCTGCGCGAGCGGTGGGATGCCGCGGCGACGGGTCTGCGGGAGCGGTTCGACGAGCCGATCAGTCGTGCGAGCGCCCTCACCCGCCGCACGCTCGGGTGGTTTCCGATCCGCGTGTGGCGGCATTTCCTGCGCAGCAACGGCTTCCTGCTGGCAGCGAGCATCAGCTACCAGTCCCTGTTCGCGATCTTCGCCGTGATCTACGTCGCTTTCGCGACCCTCGGCATCTGGGCGGGCGCCGACCCCGCGATCACCGCACGGATGATCGCTCTGATCAACCGCATCCTCCCCGGAGTGATCGGCGATCCGCCCGCGGGGCTCGTGTCGCGGGACGCGGTGACAGCGGTCGCGAGCGGCGGCGGCTCGGTCCTTGCGCTGACCGGCGCCGTCGCCCTGGTCGTGGCGGGATGGACCGCGATCGGGTTCGTCACGTTCACCCGGCGGGCGGTGCGCGTGATCTTCGACCTGCCGTTCGACGCGCGCAGCTACGTCCTCCTGAAGGCCCGCGACCTGCTCGCCGCGGTGCTGTTCGGCCTGGCGTTCCTCGTCGGCGCAGCCGTCGGCGCTCTCGCCGGCGGCGCGCTGGACGCGCTGTTCCGGCTGGCCGGGCTTCCCCTGCAGGGGACCGCCCTGACCGTGAAGGTGCTGTCGGTGCCGGTGGCGTTCGCGATCAACGCCACCGCGCTCGCGGGGCTGTTCCGGTTCCTCAGCGGCACCACGCTGGCGTGGCGGCGGATCTGGCCGGGTGCGCTGCTGGGCGGTGCGGCGATCGCCGTGCTGCAGCTGGGCCTCGGATTCCTCGTCGCGTACACGCCGTCGAACCCGCTGCTGGCCACGTTCTCCGTGCTGATTGCGTTCCTGCTCTGGTTCCGGCTGATCGGGATCGTGATCCTCGTCGCGGCATCCTGGATCGCTGTCTGGGCGCAGGACCGCCGGATCCCGCTGCGTGTGCCCAGTACGGCCGAGCGGCTGCTTGCCGAGCACGAGGCGCTGCTGCTGGCCGCGCACATCCGGCTGCGTGAGGCACGTGCGGCTCGTGCGGTCGCGGGCCGGTTCCGGCGATGGCGCGCCGATCGTGCCGTGCGCGCCGCCGACGAGGACCTCCGCCGGATCGAGGCCGCCCGCCCCTCCCCCGCGGGGCCTGCCTCGCTGAGCGTCGGCGGCGGCGGTTAGGGTGGGACGCGTGCCCGCTCCCGACCGCCTCCCCGACACCGTCCGCATCGCCTCCATCAACGTCAACGGCATCCGCGCCGCCGTTCGCCGGGGAATGTGCGCCTGGCTCGACGAGGCAGACGTCGACATCATGGCCCTGCAGGAGGTGCGGGCCACCGGCGATCAGCTGCGGGCGGCGCTGCCGGGCTGGGAGATCGTCGATCACGAGGCGCTCGCGAAGGGGCGGGCGGGGGTCGCGATCGCCACGCGCACCCCGGTCGCCGCGGTGCGCACGGGACTGCAGGCGGACCAGCTCGATTCGGCGGGACGCTGGATCGAGGCGGATGTCGCGCTCGGCGCGCGCACCCTCACCGTGGTCAGCGCGTACGTGCCCACCGGCGAGGCCGACACCCCCAGGCAGGACCACAAGTGGGCGTTCCTGGACGCGATGGAGCAGCGGATGCCGCAACTGGCCGCCGACGGCGCACTGGCGCTGATCATGGGCGACCTGAACGTCGGGCACCGTGAGCTCGACATCCGCAACTGGCGCGGGAACGTGAAGAAGGCCGGCTTCCTGCCACGCGAGCGGGCGTACTTCGACCGGTTCTTCGGCCCGGCCGGCGCTCCGGTCGAGGCTGTGGACGGCACCGCCGCCACGGGCCTGGGCTGGGTGGACGTCGGGCGCCGCTTCCACGGCGAAATCGATGGCCCGTACTCGTGGTGGTCCAGCCGCGGCAAGGCGTTCGACAACGACACCGGCTGGCGCATCGACTACCACGTGGCAACGCCCGCGCTGGCCGATCGCGTCCGCGGTTACTGGATCGGACGGGCCCCGTCCTGGGACACCCGGTGGAGCGACCACGCCCCGGTCGTCGTGGACTACGCCGTCACCGCGCACTGACCCACCGGCCGGCGCCGCCGCTCAGCGGGCGGCGGGCACCGGATGGCGGGACAGCCGCATCCACGTCTCGACGATCGTGTCCGGGTTCAACGACATCGACTGGATGCCTCGATCGACGAGCCATTCCGCCAGGTCCGGATGATCGGAAGGTCCCTGGCCGCAGATCCCGATGTACTTCCCCCGCCGCACGCACGCGTCGATCGCCATCCCGAGCACCGCCAGCACCGCCGGATTGCGCTCGTCGAACGTCGACGCGATCAGCGACGAGTCACGATCGAGCCCCAGCACCAGTTGCGTCATGTCGTTGGACCCGATCGAGAAGCCGTCGAACACGTCCAGGAACTCATCGGCCAGCAGCGCGTTGGAGGGGATCTCGCACATCATCACGACCTCGAGTCCGTTCTCGCCGCGCCGCAGGCCGTTCTCGGCGAGCAGGTCGACGACCGCCTGCCCCTCGGCGACCGTGCGCACGAACGGCACCATGATCTTCACGTTGGTCAGACCCATCCGGTCGCGGACGTGCTTCAGCGCCGCACACTCCATGTCGAAGCAGGAGCGGAAATCGCCCGACACGTAGCGGGAGGCGCCCCGCCAGCCCAGCATCGGGTTCTCCTCGTCGGGCTCGTACGCCTCTCCCCCGAGCAGGTTGGCGTACTCGTTCGACTTGAAATCGCTCATCCGGACGATCACCGGGTGCGGGGCGAACGCCGCGGCGATCATCGAGATGCCCTCGGCCACCCGCTGCACGAAGTAGTCACGCGGCGACGGGTAGGCGGCGACGCGCTCGTCGATCTGCGCTCGCAGGCCCGCGGGGAGCGTGTCGTGCTCCAGCAGCGCACGGGGATGGATGCCGATCTGCCGGTTGATGATGAACTCCAGGCGGGCAAGGCCCACGCCCCGGTTCGGCAGCTTGGCGAACGCGAACGCCTGATCGGGCGTGCCCACGTTCATCATCAGATCGACCGGGATCTCCGGCATCGCGTCCAGCCGGGTCTCCTCCTCGACGAACGTCAACCGCCCCTGGTACACGTGCCCGTCATCGCCCTCGGCGCACGAGACCGTCACGCCGCTGCCGTCCGTGAGCGTGCGGGTGGCGTCGCCGGTGCCGACCACGGCCGGGATGCCGAGCTCGCGCGCGATGATCGCGGCGTGACAGGTCCGCCCGCCGCGATCGGTGACGATCGCGGCGGCGCGCTTCATGATCGGCTCCCAGTCCGGGTCGGTCATGTCGGCCACCAGCACGTCCCCGGGCCGGAACTGGTCCATCTGCCCGACATCGCGCAGCACCCGCACCGAACCGGCGCCGATCCGCTGTCCGATCGCGCGGCCGGTGGCCAGCACCTCACCGCGCTCGCGCAGCACGAACCGGCGCATCACCGCGCCGTCGGTCCGGGAGACCACCGTCTCGGGGCGGCCCTGCAGGATGTACAGCTGCCCGTCCACGCCGTCGCGCGCCCATTCGATGTCCATCGCGCGCCCGTAGTGCTCCTCGATCACCAGGGCATGCCGGGCCAGCTGTTCGACCTCCTCGTCGGTGATGCTCAGCCGCCGTCGATCCGCCACGGGCACGTCCTCGAACGCGGTCGACGCGTCGACGCTCCTGCCGCCGGCGTAGCGCATCGCCACCGCCTTCTCGCCCGCCTGGCGCTTCAGGATCGCGGGGCGCCCGGCCCGCAGCGCCGGCTTGTAGACATAGAACTCGTCGGGATTGACGGCGCCCTGCACGACCGCCTCGCCGAGGCCGTAGGAGCTCGTGACGAACACGGCATCATCGAACCCGGACTCCGTGTCGACCGTGAACATCACGCCCGACGCGCCGACATCCGAGCGCACCATCCGCTGCACCCCCGCGGACAGGGCCACGTCGTGATGCGCGAAACCGTGGTGCGCGCGATAGGCGATCGCCCGGTCGTTGTACAGCGACGCGAAGACGCGGGCGATGGCGTGCAGGATGTTCTGCACGCCCCCGATATTCAGGAACGTCTCCTGCTGACCGGCGAATGAGGCGTCCGGCAGGTCCTCGGCGGTCGCCGACGAACGGACCGCCCATGTCACGGCATCCGGGTCGGGGTCGTCGGCGAGGAGGGTCGCGTACGCCTCCCGGATGTCATCCTCCAGCTCGCGCGGGAACGGCTGGTCCTCGATCCACCGTCGCACCTCGGCGCCGACCCTGGCCAGCGCCGCCACGTCCTCGATGTCCAGCGCCTGCACCGCACGGTGGATGCGGGCGGCGAGCCCGTCATGCGCGAGGAAGGCGCGGTAGGCGTCGGCGGTGGTCGCGAATCCACCGGGCACGCGCACCCCGGCGGCGGACAGGTTCGAGACCATCTCGCCCAGCGACGCGTTCTTGCCGCCGACCTGCGGGAGGTCCCCCATTCCGATCTCGTGGAACCACAGGATGTTGCTCATTTCGGGCCTCCCGGTTAGGCACGCAGCTTCATGGTCTGCATGATGACGGCGGACATCTCCTCGACGCTTCTGGTCGCGGAGTTCAGGAACGGGACGCCGTTGCGGCGGTACAGGTCTTCGGCGCGACGCAGCTCGAGGGTGCACTGCTCGAGGCTCGCGTAGCGCGAGGACGGCCGCCGCTCGTGGCGCACCTGGCTCAGCCGCAGCGGCGTCGTCGTCAGGCCGAAGCAGCGGTCGCGGTACGCGGCGACGGTCCGCGGCAGACTCACGGTCGGATAGTCGTCGTCGGTGAGCGGGTAGTTCGCCACCAGAAGCCCGTACTGCAGCGCGAGGTACATCGTGGTCGGCGTCTTGCCGCACCGCGAGGGGGCGATCACGATGACGTCGGCGATGTCGAGGGCCCGGCCGCTCTGGCCGTCGTCATGCTCGATCGCATACTCCACCGCACGCATCCGCGCGAGGTACCGGTGCATGTCGCCGACGCCGTGGTACTGGCCGAGCGCGGGGGACGCCGTCGCGCCCAGCGCGCTCTCCAGCTGGGCGAGGTGGCCGGCCAGCAGGTCGATCACAACAGCGCCAGAATCCTCGATGATGCCGCGCAGCCGCGGATGCTTCACGGTCGTGAACACCAGCGGCGACATCCTCGCCGCGTCGGCGGCGCGGATCTCGGCGACCACCTGATGGGCGCCGTCGACGGTGTCCACGAAAGGGATGGTGCGGCGCGCGAACTCGATCGCCGGGAAGTTGACCAGCAGTGCGCTGCCGAGGGTCTCCGCCGTGATGCCGGTGCTGTCCGAGATGAAGTACACCGCACGCCGGGTCGCCGCCGGAGGCGGAGCGGCCTCGACGCGGTGCATGCTCGGATCGGTCATCACGGCTCCGACGGTGGACGGCAGAAGGACTGGACTGGTCCGAGGCTAGGAGGCCGGAGGGGGTGTCTTATCCGGACCTCCCCCCGAAAGAACGACCGATTCTTCAGCGGAAACAAGATCCCCGCCGCTCCGCGCCGGCAGTGCGTCCGCGGCGATCGGCCGGGACCGCCGGGCGGGGCGGCGGGGCGGGCCGCCGGGCGCCGTCAGCACGCCCCATAGGATTGACGGGTGAACAAGCCCCGTCTCTACTCAGGAATGCAGCCCTCGGCCGCCTCCCTCCAAGCCGGCAACTACATCGGGGCGCTCCTGCAGTGGCGGGACCTGCAGGACACGTACGACGCGTTCTTCTCGGTGGTCGACCTGCACGCCCTCACGCAGCCGAACGACCCTGCCGAGCTGCGGGCGAAGACCCGCCGCACCGCCGCGCAGTACATCGCCGCGGGCATCGAGCCGTCGCGCTCGACGCTGTACGTGCAGTCGCACGTGCCCGCGCACGCCGAGCTGACCTGGATCCTGTCCACGATCACCGGCTTCGGTGAGGCGAGCCGGATGACGCAGTTCAAGGACAAGTCGCAGCGGTACGGCGCGGACGCCACGACGGTCGGGCTCTTCACCTACCCGGTCCTGATGGCCGCCGACATCCTGCTGTATCAGACCGACATCGTGCCCGTGGGCGAGGACCAGAAGCAGCACGTCGAGCTCACGCGCGACATCGCGGAGCGCTTCAACTCCCGCTACGGCACCGTGTTCGAGGTGCCCCGGCCGGTGATCCAGAAGGACACCGCCCGCATCTACGACCTGCAGAACCCGACCGCGAAGATGTCGAAGTCGGCGGAGTCGGACGCCGGTGTGCTGTGGCTGCTGGACGAGCCCGCGAAGACCGCGAAGAAGATCATGCGCGCGGTCACCGACTCGGAGGGCTCGGTGCGGTACGACCGCGAGAACAAGCCGGGCGTGTCGAACCTGCTCGTGATCTACGCCGCGCTCACCGGGCGTCAGATCCCGGCGATCGAGGACGAGTACGCCGGCCGCGGCTACGGCGACTTCAAGAAGGGCCTGGCCGAGGTCGTGGTGAACGAGTTCGGGCCGGTGCGGGACCGTGCCCTCGCGCTCCTGGACGACCCCGCCGAGCTCGACCGGGTGCTGGCGGCCAACGCCGGCCGCGCCAGCGAAGTGGCCGAGCGGACGCTGGCCGACGTGTACGACAAGGTGGGCCTGCTGCGGCGCGTGGCGCTCTGACGCCGCGGCCCGGCACCGGCCGCCGGATAACCTGGGACGGATGGAACCGATCACGCTGCGCACCGCGCGCCTTGTGCTGAGCCGCCCTGCCCCCGAGGACGCGACGGCGATCACCGTCGCCGCGCAGGACCCCGAGGTGCCGCGCTGGACCACGCTGCCGTCGCCGTACACGCTGCGGGACGCGGAGGAGTTCATCGAGCGCAGCGAGCGCGGCTGGAAGGACGGCACGAACCTGAACTGGTCCGTTCACCGCGACGGCCGGTGGGTCGGGATGGTGGGACTCGCGCACGTCACCCGCGGCGGGGACGCCGAGATCGGGTACTGGATGTCGGCCTCCGCCCGCGGGCAGCGCCTGCTCACCGAGGCGGCGCGCGCCGTGATCGACGTCGCGTTCGGCGAGCTGGACCTCGTCCGCATCGAATGGCGGGCCACGGTCGGGAACATCGCCTCGGCGCGGTCCGCGCGCGCCCTGGGCTTCCGGTACGAGGGGATGCTGCGGCAGGGCCTGTCCGACCCGCGCGGCCGGCACGACGGGTGGATGGCGGCGCTGCTGCACGACGACGACCGTACGCCGCAGGACTGGCCGATGCTCTGACGCCGTCGGCGCGGCGTGGCAGGATGGGCGCATGCCGGAGATGCCGGAGGTGCAGGGCCTGGCCGAGTTCCTCGACCACCGGATCGTCGGGCTGCAGATCCGGCGGGCGACGGTCGCGAACATCGCCGCACTGAAGACGTACGACCCGCCGATCGACGCGCTGCGCGATGCGTCGGTGACCGGTGTCAGTCGGCACGGGAAGTTCGTCGACGTCGCGACGGATGCCGACGCCCATCTGGTGTTCCACCTGGCGAAGGCGGGATGGTTGCGCTGGTATGACGCGCTGCCGGCCACGATCATCAAGCCCGGACGCACGCCGATAGCGCTGCGGGTCGCGCTGTCGGACGGCGCGGGATTCGATTTGACCGAGGCCGGGACGAAGAAGTCGCTCGCCGTCTACGTGGTGCGGGACCCGGCCCACGTGCCGGGCATCGCACGGCTCGGCCCGGACCCGCTGGACCCCGGCTTCACGCGCGACGCTTTCGCGGCGCTGTTGGCCGGAAAACGCACGCAGATAAAGGGGCTGCTGCGCGACCAGGCCGTGATCGCCGGAATCGGCAACGCGTACTCGGACGAGATCCTGCACGCAGCACGGATGTCGCCGTACGCACTGGCGGCGAACCTGTCCGCGGCGGACGTGGACGGACTGTACGCCGCAATGATCGCGACGCTGCGCGATGCCGTGGCCACCGCTTCAGGCCGGCCTCCCGCCGACCTGAAGGACGCGAAGCGGCGCGGCATGCAGGTCCACGGCCGGCGCGGCCAGGCGTGCCCGGTGTGCGGCGACACCGTGCGCAGCGTGTTCTTCGCGGACAACAGCCTGGAATACTGCGCGACGTGCCAGACCGGCGGCAAGGTCCTGGCCGACCGGCGGCTGTCGCGCCTGCTGAAGTAGCGCTCAGGCCTCGTCCGGCATCCGGGTGTCGTCGTCGACCCAGTCCAGGGACTTCGTGACGGCCTTCCGCCAGATCCGGTAGCGGCGCTCGCGTTCGTCGGCGGCCATCGCCGGCTCGAACCGCCGATCCTCCTGCCACAGGCCGCGCAGCTCGTCCAGCCCGCTCCACACGCCGGTGGCCAGCCCCGCCGCATACGCCGCGCCCAGCGCCGTGGTCTCGACCACCGCGGGGCGCACGACCGGGATGCCGAGGATGTCGGCCTGGAACTGCATGAGCGCGTCGTTGCGCGTCATCCCGCCGTCCACGCGCAGCTCAGGCAGGGCCCGGCCGGTGTCGGCGAGGACCGCGTCGATGACATCCCGCGTCTGGAACGCCGTGGACTCCAGCGCCGCACGCGCTATGTGCGCCTTGTTCACATAGCGGGTCAGTCCCACCAGGGCGCCGCGGGCGTCCGGCCGCCAGTATGGCGCATACAGCCCGGAGAAGGCGGGCACGAAGTGGGCGCCGCCGTTGTCGTCCACGGTCGCCGCGAGCGTCTCCACGTCCTCGGACCGGGAGATGATGCCCAGGTTGTCGCGCAGCCACTGCACGAGCGAACCGGTCACCGCGATCGAGCCCTCCACCGCGTACCGCGCCGGCTCCCCTTCGCGACGGTACGCGACGGTGGTGATCAGTCCGTGCTCGCTGCGCACGATCTTCTCGCCGGTGTTCACGATCAGGAAGTTGCCGGTGCCGTACGTATTCTTCGACTCGCCGGCGTCGAAGGCGGCCTGGCCGAACGTCGCGGCCTGCTGGTCGCCGAGGATCCCCGCGATCGGGATGCCGCGGACCGCCGGCGGCGCCTGGGCCGTCCCGACGACCTGCGCGGACGAGCGCACCGCCGGCAGCATCGCGCGCGGGATCCCCCACTGCCGCAGCAGATCGTCGGACCAGTCCAGGGTCTCCAGGTCGAACAGCAGCGTGCGCGACGCGTTCGTCACATCCGTGACGTGCACTCCGCCGTCCGCGCCGCCGGTGAGGTTCCAGATCACCCAGGCGTCGGGCGTGCCGAACAGCAGGTCGCCGGCCTCGGCGGCATCCCGGGCCCCGGGCACCCGATCGAGGATCCAGGCGATCTTCGACGCCGAGAAGTACGTCGCCAGCGGCAGCCCCGTCGTCGCCGCGAAGCGGTGCACGCCGGCGGGGTCGGCGGCGGCGAGCGCGTCGATGCGGTCCTGCGTGCGGGTGTCCTGCCAGACGATCGCGTTGTGCACGGGGCGCCCGGTGCGGCGGTCCCACACGATGGCGGTCTCGCGCTGGTTCGTGATCCCGATCCCGGCGACGTCGCGGGCGGTCAGCTCCGCCTGCGACAGTGCCTGCGCGAGGACCCACTGCGTGTTCGTCCAGATCTCGGCGGGATCGTGCTCGACCCATCCCGCGCGCGGGAAGATCTGCTCGTGCTCGCGCTGCGCCGCCGCGACGATCCTGCCGGCGGCGTCGAACACGATGGCCCGGGTGGACGTGGTCCCCTGATCGATCGCCAGCACGTGCGCTGCCACGCCGCCTCCTCGCAGACTGTTCGGTTGCCGTGTGGCCACGCTACCGCGCGGCCACGGCGGTCAGGATGCCACGGGCACGGCCGCGTGCACGGCGGCCAGCGCCCGCGCGACCTCGGCGTCCACGTCCCACTCCAGCAGCGCGGCGACGGCCTCGGCGACCTCCCGTGCCGACGCGGCCGTGACCCGGCCGGTGAACGCGATGGTCGTGCGGCGCATCAGGAGGTCCTCGAGGTGATGCACGGCCTCGGTGCGGGCGAGGTGCCGCAGCTCGCCGGTCGAGTAGCCCGGCACGGTCTGCAGCATCCGGTCGTCGGGGTCGGCGACGATGGCGGCGATGACGTCGGCGGCCACCGTGCCGTACCGCGACAGGAGCGTGCCGGCGCGGGCGACGCCGACGCCGGTGCCGTGGTCGGCGAGCCACTGCTGCCGCGTGCGCTCGGTGGTGGGATAGCCGCGGCCGCCGCCGATCGCCACGCCGCGCGTGGAGCGCCGGCGCGGCGTCGCGAGAGCCTGCAGCGCACGGTCGGCGAGGTGCTCTGCGGACGACCGGAACGTCGTCCACTTCCCGCCCACCAGGCTCAGCAGCACGACATCCCCGGGCATCCGGCTCGCCTCGACGCGATAGTCCCGGGAGACGAACCCGGGCGCCAGATCGCCGTGCCCGGGCAGGGGCCGCACCCCGGCGTACCGGTACACGATCTGCTCGCGGGAGACCGGGACGCCGGGCAGCACGTGCCCGATAAGCCCGAGGAAGTAGTCCACCTCCGCGTCCGTGCACACAAGCGGCTCCACCATGTCGTGCTCGAGGTCCGTGGTTCCCACGAGCACACGCCCCGCCAGCGGGTAGATCAGCACAATCCGTCCGTCGCTGTGCTCGAAGAACAGCTCGCGGCCGCCGGTGGCCGCCAGCAGCTCGGGGTTGTCCAGGACGATGTGCGAGCCCTTCGTCCCGCCCATGAACCGGGTCGGCTCGTGCAGGGCCGCGTTCGTGAGGTCCGTCCACGGTCCCGTCGCATTGACGACGACGGATGCCGTGAACCGGACCTCATCGCCGGTCGCGGCGTCCCGCAGCACGACCCGGCCGTCGTCCGCGGCGACCGCCGCCGTCCGGTTCGCCGCCCGGGCCCGGTCACCCCCCGCGGCGACGCCGTCGCGGAGCACGTCCAGTCCGAGCCGCTCCGGGTTGCGCAGCGACGCGTCCCAGTACGTCGCGGTGTACCGCACGTCCGGGTTCAGGCGCGGCAGCCGCCGCAGCGATCCGCGCCGACCGTGGAACGTGTGCTTGGGCACGCGGCCCCCGCCTCGGGAGAACGAGTCGTAGATGACCAGGCCGATCTTTATCAGCAGGGCGCCGCGCTCGCGCGGGCTGGTGGCCCGGTGCCGGACGAACCGCCACGGCGCCGACAGCACTCCGGAGAACGTCGAGAAGATCGGGATAGTGGTCTGCAGCGGGCGGACGTAGTGCGCAGCGGTGCGCAGCAGCATGTTGCGCTCGGTGACGGCCTCGTGCACGAGCCGGAACTCGCCGTTCTCCAGGTACCGGATGCCGCCGTGGATCATGTGGCTGGAGGCCGCGGACGAGCCCGAGACGAAGTCATCGCGTTCCACGAGGGCGACATCCACCCCCTGCAGCGCGAGGTCGCGGAACGTGGCGATGCCGTTGATGCCGCCGCCGATCACCAGAACGTCCGCGTATGGCCTTGCCGCCAGCGCGGCGAAGCCGTCCCGCTGCAAAGTGCCGTGCATGCTGTCCTCCCTGGCCCCAGGCTACGTGGGCCGGGTCACAACGGCCTGAACGCGCGCGGCCGCGGGGGGAAGGATCCGGGACCTGCTGCGTTGGGTAGACTCGGGAGCACAACGTGCTCCGGGGTCGGTGAGAATCCGAACCGGCGGTGACAGTCCGCGAACCGCGGCGTCGCATCCTCGATGCGGCCGCGGTCGACCCGGTGGAACTCCGGGACCGACGGTGATGCGATGGCCAGCCATCGCGAGTCCGGATGGGAGGCAGCACGTGCAGCGCGCGGCGCGTCCGCGGGCTGCCGCCTCCCGTACCCGCAGCGCCCCGGACGAGTCAGGAGAGCGGATGTCGGTGAGTGCCGTCGAGCGCAGCGCCATGCGTCGTGCGCTCGCCCTCGCCCGCCGCGGCCCTCGCGGCGTGAACCCGCAGGTGGGCGCGGTGATCCTCTCCCCCGACGGCGACGTGCTCGCCGAGGGCTGGCACCATGGCGTGGGCACGCCGCACGCCGAGGTCGACGCCCTGTCTCAGCTCGCCCCCGGCGCGGCGCGGGGCACCACCGCGGTCGTCACGCTGGAGCCGTGCAACCACACCGGGCACACCGGCCCGTGCGCGCTGGCCCTGATCGAGGCGGGCGTCGCCCGAGTCGTGTACAGCGCCGAGGACCCGGGGGTCCGCTCCGGCGGCGGCGCCGCGCGGCTGCGCGCCGCGGGGGTGGATGTCGCCGGCGGCGTGCTCGTCGACGACGGCGTCGCCCTCATCGACGACTGGCTCGTGGCAACCCGGTTGGGCCGCCCCTACATCACCGTGAAGTGGGCACAGAGCCTGGACGGCCGGGCGGCGGCATCCGACGGCACCAGCCGGTGGATCACCGGCCCCGCCGCCCGCGCCGACGTGCACGAGCGGCGCGCGTCCACCGACGCCATCCTCGCCGGCACCGGCACGATCCTCGCCGACGATCCCGCCCTCACCGCGCGCACCCCCGCCGGCGCGCTGCACGAGCACCAGCCGATCCCGGTGGTCCTGGGCACGCGCGCCGTCCCCGCGGACGCGGCCGTGCGCCGGCATCCGCATCCCCCGCTGTTCTACGACGATCTCCACGTCGCCGTCGCCGACCTGCACGCGCGCGGCATCCACCGGCTGTTCGTCGAGGGCGGCCCCACCGTCGCCAGCGCGTTCCTGCGTGCGGGCCTGTACGACGAGATCCTCGCGTACACGGCCCCCGTGCTGCTCGGCGGCGACCGGCTCGCGCTCACCGACATCGGCGTGGCCACGATCGGCGCCGCCCGCCGGTTGCGGGTGGCATCGATCGAGAAGCTCGGCGACGACCTGCTGATCGTCGCGCACCCCCGCCCGGATGCGACCCGGGCCGAAAGGAGTTCGTGACATGTTCACGGGGATCATCGAGGAGACCGGCCGGATCACGGCCGTCGCACCGTCCGGCGACGGCGTACGGCTCACCGTGCAGGCGCCGCTGGCGGTGACGGATGCCGCGCACGGCGATTCCATCGCTGTGTCCGGCGTGTGCCTGACCGTCGTCGACCAGGGCGAGGACTGGTTCACCGCCGACGTCATGCGGCAGACCCTGGACATGTCCACGCTCGACGCGGACGCGGCCGGGCGCCGCGTGAACATCGAACGGGCCCTGCGCGCGGACGCGCGACTGGGCGGCCACATAGTGCAGGGGCACATCGACGGGACCGGCGAGGTCCTCCAGGTGCGGCCCGGCGACCGCTGGCGGGTGCTGCGGGTGGCGCTGCCCGGCGACTGCGCCGACCTCGTCGTCGACAAGGGGTCGATCGCCGTGGACGGCGTCTCGCTGACCGTCAGCGCCGTGAGCGCCGCCACCGCCGCGCCCGCCTGGTTCGAGGTGTCGCTGATCCCGGAGACCCTGGTTGCGACCACGCTCGGCGAGCGCGCGCCGGGCGACCACGTGAACCTCGAGACCGACATCCTGGCCCGCCATGTGCGGCGCCTGCGTGCCTTCACCCCGGACGCGGCCGACCCCGCGCCATCCCTCATCGAAGGAGGCTCGCGATGAGCCTGTCCACCATCCCCGAGGCGCTCGACAGCCTGCGCGCCGGCCGGCCGGTCCTGGTCGCCGACGACGAGAACCGCGAGAACGAGGGGGACGTCATCCTGTCCGCCCAGCTCGCGACACCGCAGTGGCTGGCGTGGACGATCCGCTACTCGAGCGGCTACCTGTGCGCGCCGATGCCCGCGGAGTGGGCCGACCGGCTCGACCTGCCGCCCATGGTGGCCAACAACCAGGACTCGCGCGGCACCGCCTACACGGTGAGCGTGGACGCGGCGGACCGGATCTCGACCGGCATCAGCGCCGCCGACCGCGCGCACACCCTGAACGTGCTGGCGAACGCGCAGTCGACGCCGTCCTCCGTCATCCGCCCCGGGCACGTGCTGCCGCTGCGGGCCGTGGACGGCGGGGTGCGTGAGCGCAGCGGGCACACCGAGGCGGCGGTCGAGCTGATGAGGCTCGCAGGCCTGTCGCCGGTCGGCGCCATCGCGGAGGTCGTCGCCGAGGACGGCAGCATGATGCGGCTGCCGGGGCTCATCGAGATGGGCCAGCGCGAAGGCATCCCGGTGATCACCATCGAGCAGCTGATCGCGCACCTGGACGAGCACGAGCCGCGCACCGCGCCGCTGGCGCACCGGCGCCGGGTGAGCCTGCGTGCGGAGGCCAACGTGCCCACCGCGCACGGCCGATTCCGCGTCCTCGCGTACAAGGACCGCATCACCGGCACCGACCATCTCGCGATAGTGTCGGGCGACCTGTCCGGGGATGCCCCGCTCGTGCGCGTGCACTCGGAGTGCCTCACCGGCGAGGCGTTCGGTTCGCTGAAGTGCGAGTGCGGCCCGCAGCTGCAGGCGGCGCTGGACGCCATCGACCGCGACGGCGGCGTCGTGATCTACATGCGCGGCCACGAAGGCCGCGGCATCGGGCTCATCAACAAACTGCGCGCCTACAGCCTGCAGGAGCGCGGCATGGACACCGTCGACGCGAATCTCGCGCTGGGGCTTCCCGCGGACGCCCGCGACTACGCCGCGGCCGCCGGCATCCTCGCCGAGCTCGGCGTGGAACGGGTCCGTCTGCTGACGAACAACACCGACAAGGTCGACCAGCTGCGCAGCTTCGGGCTGGACATCATCGAGCAGGTGCCGCTGCTGGTGGGCGTCGGCCCGAACAACCACCAGTACCTGCAGACCAAGCGGGACCGGATGGGACACATCATCGACGCCGACGACCTCGCCGACGCGCTCGCGCACATGCACACGGCGGAGGGCACCGGACACGAGGGAGCGAAGGCATGAGCAAGGCGGGGGCGCCCCAGGCGCAGCAGGTCGACGGCACCGGCGTGGAGGTCGTGGTCGTCGCGGCCCGCTGGCACGAGGCCATCTCGCAGGGCCTGATCGCCGGGGCTCAGCGCGCCCTGGACGCCGCCGGCGCGTCGCACCGGCTCGTGCGCGTGCCGGGATCGTTCGAGCTCGCGCTCGCCGCACAGGCCGCGTTCGCCGGCGGCGCCGACGCCGTCGTGGCGCTCGGGGTGATCATCCGCGGCGGGACGCCGCACTTCGAATACGTTTCGGCGGCGACCACCGACGGTCTCAACCGGGTCGCGCTGGACGCCGGCCGGCCGATCGGCTTCGGCGTGCTCACTCTGGACGACGAGCAGCAGGGGCTCGACCGGGCGGGGCTGCCGAGGTCGCAGGAGGACAAGGGCGCGGAGGCGGCGGATGCCGCGCTGCGCATGGTGGGACTGCTGCGGGGGCTGCGCGGCTGAGTCTTCCCGGGTTCCGTCGGGCTGGGTTTCCGTTGGGCTGGGTTTCGGGAGCTGCGCGGGATGCCGTCGGGCCGAGCATCCCGCGACGGCCTGCGGCCGTCGCCCGCCAGGCCCGAGCCGGCTCGGCCCGACGGCATCCCGCTCCGCTGTGCCGCTTTCCGAGATGGCTCAGTTCAAGGCGCCCCGGGGCGGTTGGGTGCTAGGGCTTCCAGATCATGAGGACGACGACGGCCAGCAGCAGGAGCGCCGAGAGGCCGCTGGTGGCGGCGATGATGCCGTAGTTCGCCGGCTTCGCGCCCTCGGCGGCCCCCTCGGCCGCGGCGGTCATCCGAGGCACGACCACGAAGATCGTGAGCAGGAACGCTATCGCGTACAGGATGATCGACCACAGGATCCACGGGGTCGTGAAGCTCAGGTTGAATTTCGGGTCGGCCATTCCCATGACGCCGAATCCGAACACGAACGTGAGCAGCGACAGCCATGTGAAGATTCCGGTCGAGCGGGCCAGCGTCCGCACCTGCGCTGCGTTGCCGCTGCGCAGGGATCGCAGGCCCGTCATCGGGAGAATCGCCATCGGGCCGACGATGAAGACGGCGGTGGCAACATGCAAGACGGTCATCACGGTATCCATCCCCCGAGCTTAGGCCACCCTGAAGGTTCCCGCATCGCCGGGCGCGGCATCCCCGCTCGCCCTGACCTCCACTTGCGTGAGGTGGCACGAATGGCGGGAATTTCGCTTGTCATTCCCGCCATTCGTGCCACCTCACGGGCGGGGGCGGAGGACGCGGCGGGCAGGGTGTGGATAAGTCCGCGGGGAGATCGGCGCGGCGGAGCATTCTGGACGGATGGCTCGCAGCGCTGCTCCCCTCCCCGAGCCGTTTCCGGGGAAGTCGTTCTCGG
The DNA here is from genome assembly GCF_009649635.1 of Microbacterium sp. SYP-A9085. Taxonomy (GTDB): domain Bacteria; phylum Actinomycetota; class Actinomycetes; order Actinomycetales; family Microbacteriaceae; genus Microbacterium. The sequence goes on from NZ_WJII01000002.1 coordinate 396,942, forward strand.
TCGGGGCGGCGCGCGCGCACGGCATCTCCCGCAGCCGAACGCGGGCGGGCGACCTCATCCGGCCGCACCAGGGCGTCCGATCCCCCGCCGGTGTCGACCTGCCGTTCGGGCACCGGTGCGCGGCACTGGAGACCCGGCTGCCCGCCAGCGCTGCGTTCAGCCATGTGACGGCCGCCCGCCTGCACGGGCTGCCGCTGCCGACCGCGCTCGAGGACGAGGACGTCTTCGATGTGACGGTTCCGCGCGCGACACGGGCTCCCCGCGTGAAACGGGTGCGCGGCCATCATTCCACCCTCGGCGAGAAGGATGTCGACGAACGCACGCATGTGCGCGCCACCACCCCCGAGCGCACGTTCTGCGACCTCGCCTCGATGCTCACGCTCGCTCAGCTCGTGGCGGTCGGCGATGCACTCCTGCGCCGGGGCGGTGACGGGGCGGCGCGGCGCCTTGCCCGCTCGGCCGCCGCCCATCCCGCCCGCAAGCATCGTCGCCGCCTGCGTCGCGCCCTCGAGCTCCTGGATGCGAGGTCCGAGTCGCCGAAGGAGTCGGAGCTCCGCGTCCTCCTGATCGAGGCGGGATTCCCCGTGCCGGAGGTCAACCACGTCGTCGCGGACGGCGCCGGGGCATTCGTGGCACGCGTCGACCTCGCCTATCCGGGCCTGAAGATAGCGATCGAGTACGAGGGCGACCAGCACCGCACGGACAAGGCGCAGTGGCGCAGGGATCTCACCCGCCGTCGTCGCCTCGAGGCGCTCGGCTGGATCTACCTGTCCGTGACGCAGGCCGACCTGACCGACCCCGCCGCGCTCTTCGCCGACCTTCGCGCCGCCCTGGCCCGCCGCATCCCGTCTTCGTGAGGTGGCACGAATGGCGGGAATTCACGCCGAAATTCCCGCCATTTCTGCCACCTCACGCCGGATGAGAGGGTCAGTCGAGGAAGAGGGCGCGCAGGCGCTTCGTGGTGAAGACGAGGCCCACGGCGATCATCGCAAGGTAGTACAGGATGTGCCAGGCCATGCCCGCGGTGTAGGCGCCCGTGGTCAGCGCCCGGATCAGCTCGACGCCGTGCCAGAGCGGGAACGCCATGATCACGGACTGGATCCACTCCGGGTAGATCGAGATCGGGTACAGCGTCGCCGAGAACAGGAACATCGGCAGCAGCACGATGTTGATCCAGTCCATGTGCTGGAACGTCTTCATGTAGCTGGTGACAGCCATGCCCAGGCTCGCGAAGCCGAACGCTATCAGCAGCACCGCCGGCAGGGCGAGGATCGCGGTGGCCGCCAGGTTCAGCCCGAACGCCTGCATGATGATCATGAAGCCGCATGCGTACAGCAGCCCCCGCAGCAGCGCGTAGAGAATCTCGCCGAGCGCGACATCCAGCGGACCCAGGGATGTCGCCAGCATCCCCTCATACAGCTTCCCGTAGTTCAGCTTGAAGAACACGTTCCACGTCGAGTCGTAGATGGCCCCGTTCATCGCCGACACCGCCAGCAGCGCGGGCGCTATGTACGCCGCGTACGGCACCGACACGTCCGGCGACACCTGGACGTCGCCGACCAGGGCGCCGAGGCCGATGCCCAGGGACAGCAGATAGAACACCGGCTCGAAGAACCCGGAGAGGATGACGACCCAGCTGGACGAGCGCGCGGCGATGAGCCCTCGCTGCACGACCGCCCACGGGTTGCCTGCCCAGAGGGCCCGTACTCCCCCGCGCCGGGCGCGGACATCCGTCGGGGCCGGGGATGTCACGGCGGTCATTTCGCGAGCCTCCGCGTGAAGATGCGACGGGCGAGCAGGTATCCGCCGCCGGCGAGCACCACCAGGTACCCCAGGTGGACGGCAAGCATCACCGGATCGATCGGCGCGCCGAATGTCGTCATCCGTCCGAGTTCGGTGGCGTGCCACAGCGGGGAGATCCAGCCGATCCACTGCAGCCAGACCGGAAGCGTCCACAGTGGGTAGAAAGTGCCCGAGAACAGGAACATCGGCATGAACACGAACCGCTGGACGAGGGCGAACTGACCCTTGTCCTGCTCCAGGGACGCGGCGTATGCCATCAGCGGCATCCCGAACGCGAGGCCCGCCAGGAGCCCGATCGGCACCGAGATCCAGCCCGTGGCCGGTGCGGGCACCGTCACGAGCGGGAACACCGCGCCGAACGCCCAGATGAACGCGTAGTAGGCGGCGCCGGCGAACAGCATCCGCGCCGATGCCGCGACCGCCACGCCGTTCGCGATCTGCGGCGACGAGAGCGCCGACGCGTTGAACCCGTAGAAGTAGCGCCGCCACTTGAACCCGGCCATCACCGGATAGGTGAACTCCTCGGAGGCCACGGCGATCGTGGCCGTCATCAGCAGCGCCGGCGCGACGAACACGAGGTAGGATACCGTGCTGCCGTCGCCGGCCGGGATCTCCTGACGGATGAGGGCCGCCAGCCCGACGGCCAGCCCGAACAGGTACACCAGCGGCTGGGCCAGAGCGCCGACGAGGATCGTCCAGCCGTACGCGCGCATGGCGCGCAGCATGTGCTCGGTCGCGTACCACGTGCCGTACCGGCGCGGCCGGCGCCCGGCCTCCAGCGCCTCGGCGCGCAGGTCGTCGAGCGTGGGGTGCGCGCCGCGGTTCGGCTCTTGCGCCTGCTGGAGGGATGTCATTCGATCAGCGACCTTCCGGTCAACCGCAGGAAGACATCCTCCAGGCTCGAACGACGCACGAGGCTCGTCAGCGGCTGCAGCCCGACTTCGGCGATGCGGGTGAGCACGCTCTCCCCGTCGTGCGCGTACACGAGGACGCGGTCCGGCAGCACCTCGACGCGGTCGCCGACACCGGCCAGTTGCGCGGCGGCGTGCGCGTTGTGCTCCGAGCCGAACCGCACCTCGGCGACCTCGCGGCTGGAGTGCTCGCGGATCAGCGCGGCCGGGGTCCCCTGGGCCATGATCCGTCCCTTGTCCACGACGATGAGCCGGTCGCACAGCTGCTCGGCCTCGTCCATGTAGTGCGTGGTCACCACGAGCGTCGTGCCGCGCTCCTTCAGCCGGAACAGCCGGTCCCACAGGATGTGCCGCGCCTGCGGGTCAAGACCCGTGGTCGGCTCGTCCAGCAGCAGGATGCGCGGATCGTTGATGAGGCCGCGGGCTATCGTGAGACGGCGCTTCATGCCGCCGGAGAGCTGGTCGACCTTGCTTCCGGCCCGGTCCTGCAGCTGCGCGAACGCCAGCAGCTCGTCCGCCTTCTGCGCGCACACCCGCCCCGGCAGCCCGAAGTACCGTCCATACACATACAGGTTCTCGCGCGCATTCAGCTCGCCGTCGAGGTTGTCCTCCTGCGGCACGACGCCCAGGCGCGACCGGATCTCCGGTCCATACCGGTCGGGGTCCAGCCCCAGGATCTCCAGCTCCCCGGACGTGCGGGTGGACACCGCGCCCACCATCTTCATGGTGGTGGACTTGCCCGCACCGTTGGGGCCGAGCAGGCCGAACGACTCCCCCGGGGCGACCTCGAAGTCCAGCCCGTCGACGGCGAGGAACTCCGGCTGGGCGGAACGCGCGCTCGAGCCGCGCACGGAGCGCGGGGATCCCTTCACTCGGTACGCCTTGACGAGGTTCGCTGCACGGATCACGGGAGCGGGCACCGGACTACTCTAATCGCGGCCGCAGACACCGGTCGCGCTGTTCGGATGACGTCGCATGACACGGGATGTCGACGCCGCCGGCATCCGGAATACCATCGCACGATGACCACCACACCTCCGTTCCGCGCCGACGTCGTCGGCAGCTTCCTGCGCCCCGCCTCGCTCAAACAGGCCCGCCGCCGCCACGCGGACGGCGAGCTCGACGACGCCGGGCTGCGCGCCGCCGAGGACGCCGCCATCGCGGACCTGGTGGCGCGGGAGGCGGACGCCGGGCTGGCGCTCGCCACCGACGGCGAGTTCCGCCGGTCGTGGTGGCATTTCGACTTCTTCGGCTTCCTTGACGGCGTCGACATCGTGGAGCTGGACCACGGCATCCAGTTCCAGGGGGTGCAGACCAAGCCGCGCGGCGTCGAGGTCTCCGGCCCGATCCGGTTCGATGCCCGGCATCCGTTCCTGCAGCACTTCGCATCGCTGAAGGAGGCGCTGGCGCGGACGACCGGAGCGACCCCGAAGTTCAGCATCCCGTCGCCGACGGTGCTGGACTTCCGCCTCGAGCCCGGCCATATCGCGGAATCGGCATATGACGGGCGGGATGCCATCGTCGAAGACCTCGTGCAGGCGTACCGGGACGCGCTGGCCGCGTTCTACGACGCCGGCGCGCGCTATCTGCAGCTGGATGACACCGCATGGGCGTACCTGTGCAGCGACGCCGAGCTCGCAAAGGCGCGGGAGCGGGGCATCGACACGGACGGGATCGCCGCACGGTACGCCGGCATCCTGAACCGGGTCCTGGCCGGCAAGCCGGACGATCTCGTCGTCACCACGCACGTGTGTCGCGGCAACTTCCGCTCCACGTGGATCTCCTCGGGCGGGTACGAGCCGGTCGCCGAGCAGCTGCTGGATGTCGTGCAGTACGACGGCTACTTCCTGGAGTACGACAGCGACCGCGCCGGCGGGTTCGAGCCGTTGCGCTTCCTGCCCCGCGGGGACAAGACGGTGGTCCTCGGTCTTGTCACCACGAAGACCGGGCAGCTGGAGAATCCCGACGACATCAAGCGCCGCATCGACGAGGCCACCGCGTACGCGCCGCTGGAGCAGCTCGCGCTCAGCCCGCAGTGCGGCTTCGCGTCCACCGAGGAGGGCAACACGCTCAGCGACGACGAGCAGTGGGCGAAGATCCGCTCGGTGGCGGAGATCGCCGCCGACGTGTGGGGCTGACCTGCAGCCCGACGCAGGACTAGGCTGACGACCGTCTCACGACGTCGTCAGGAGCCCGCATGCCCGGATCCGCTTCGTCCGTCCTGATCACGGGCGGTTCGCGGGGGATCGGTGCGCGCCTGGCCGCCCTTCTGGCGGCCGACGGCATGGACATCACCATCACGTACCGGCGCTCCGCGGATGCCGCCGACGCTGTCGTCGCCGGCATCCGCGCGGCGGGCGGCACTGCACGTGCGGTGCGCACCGAGCTCGAGTCGCCGGACGACCTGGACGCCCTGTTCGCCGGCGACACGGCGTTCGACGCGGTCGTGGCCAATGCCGCGGCATCCGCCTTCAAGCCCATCGCGCAGCTGTCGGCGCGGAACCTGGAGCGCTCGTGGGCCACGAACGTCCGGTCGTTCGTACTGCTCGCGCAGCGGGCGGTGCCGCGGATGCCGGATGGCGGCCGCATCGTCGCCATCACCAGCTACGGCGCCGGGCGCGCGTTCCCCGCGTACGGCGCGATCGGGGCGGACAAGGCGGCCGTGGAGTCGTGGGTGCGCCATATGGCCGCGGAGTTCGGGCCGCGAGGGATCACGGTCAACGCCGTGAACGGGGGCCTCATCGAGACCGACTCGCTGCACGGGTTCTATGCGACACCGGGAATGCCGCCGCTCGCGGACGTCACCGCGCGCATCCCGCTGGGGCGCGTGGGCAGCGCGGATGAGATGGCGCACACGGTGCGGTTCCTGCTGTCGCCGCAGGCGGGCTACATCACGGGGCAGGCGATCGTCGTCGACGGCGGGCTCACTATCACCGCGCCGCCGTTCTGGGAGGACGTGCGCCGGGCACAGGCCCGGATGCAGGAGGAGGAATGATGACCGGGAACAGCGATTACGACCCCACCGCCCTGCGGCAGGTCTTCGAGGCGCACTTCACCTGGGCCGCCGCGTTCGAGCGCAACGTGCACCGGTACGCGCGGCGGCGGGCGCTCACAGATCCGCCGAGCGGCCGGTCCTGGACGTATGCCGAGCTGGGCGCCGTGACGGGCCGGCTCGTGGCGGGGCTGCGTGCGCGGGGTCTGGGCACCGGGGACGTCGTCTGCTACCAGCTGAAGAACACACCGGAGTTCGCGTTCCTGTACATCGCGGCGCAGGGTCTGCGGGCGGTGAGCTCGCCGATGAACTTCCGCCTCGCGCCGGCCGAAACCGCGCACATCCTCGACCAGGCCGCGCCCACGCTGTTCGTCTACGACGGGACGGATGCCGCGAGCGCCGCCGCCGCCCTCGACCTGGCCGCACACCGGCCCCGCATCGTCGCCGCGGTGGGCGGCGAGCTCATCGACGGGGCGATCCGGTTCGAGGAGCTCTTCGCCGCGGAGGCGCCGTCCTTCCATGCGCCCGAGGACGCGAGCACGTGGGACGAGACATCCCGGCTCTACACGAGCGGAACCACGGGCCTGCCCAAGGCGGTGCCGCTGGCGAGCCTGAACGAAGTGCTCACTGCGCACGACGTCACGATGCACTTCCCGCTGGGCCCGACCGACCGGACCATGAACATGTCGCCGTGGTTCCACCGCGGCGGAAACTACTGCGCGGGCCCGAACACCGCGTTCTTCGTGGGCGCGGAGGCAGTCACGCTCCCCCAGTTCGACGCAGATGTCGTGCTGGATGCTGTCGAGCGGCACGGGCTGACGTATGTGGTCGGCGCACCGACGAACCTGGAGCGGCTCGCCGACGCGCAGGAGACGCGGCCTCGGGACCTGTCGAGCCTGCGCGGGATCGTGACGATGGGCGCGCCGCTCGGGCACGACGCGGCGCTGCGGTACCAGCGCGTGCTCACGCCGCGGGTGGCGAACGGCTACGGGACCACGGAGGCGTTCTGGAACACCTATCTGCGCCCGGACGACCTGCCGGACGCCGCCGGCGCCGCCGGACGGGCGTGCCTGGACGACGACGTCGCGGTGGTACGGGTACAGGCCGATCGGATCTCGGAGCCTCATGAGCACGCGCGCAAGGACGGCACCGAGGTCGGCGAGGTCATCATGCGATCCGTCAAGAGCGGATACGCGTACCTCGGCAACCCGAGCGAGCAGGCGGAGAAGTTCCGCGACGGATGGGTGTACCCGGGGGACCTCGCCACGTGGGACGAGGACGAGATCGTCACGGTCGTCGGCCGCAAGGACGACATGATCATCTCCGGCGGGGAGAACGTCCATCCCGTCCAGGTCGAGGAGGTGCTCAGCGGCCACGCCGGCGTGATGGACTCGATCGTCGTCGGCCTGCCGGATCCGCAATGGGGCGAGCTCGTTGTCGCCTACGTGCAACCGCGTGCGGGAGCGCTGACTGATGCCGATGCCGCCGCCTCCGAGCTGGACGCGTTCCTGCGGGCCAGCGTGCGGCTCGCGGACTTCAAGCGGCCCCGCCGCTACGCGTTCGTGGACGAGCTGCCGTACACCGCGACCGGCAAGAAACAGCACTTCAAGATGAAGGAGCAGGCGCCCGCCGACGCCGAGGCCGGTCGCTTCGTCGCCCCGTAGCGCGGGGCCCGCGGCCCCGGGGGCACACCACGGCTTCAGTCGTCACGAAATGCGACCTGGCGGCAGCAGAACGCGCACTTTGCGACGACTGAAGCGGACAAGGATGCCGGTCGGCCGAGCTGGCTCGGGCCCTGGCGGGCGCCGGCCGTAGGCCGGCGCGGGAGGCTCGACCGACCGGCATCCTTCGCAGAGAGGATCAGTGGCCGGCGAGGGCCTGCCGGTCGATCTCCTCCTGGTTCTCGACGTACGGGGTGCCGTGGGTGTGGAACGTCGCGACGGTCTTCATGCCCCACGCCTGGCCCTTGGCGCGCTCGGCGGCGCTCCATTCGACGACGGGCCAGTCCGGGTCCAGGAGCAGCCGCGCCTGGGCGTTCGCGAACTCGATGCGGTTGCCGCCGGGCTCCCACACGTACAGGAAGAACGTCTGGTTGATCGCGTGCTTGTACGGGCCGTACTCGATATAGACGCCGTTCTCCAGGCAGATGTCGGCGGCCTTGAGGATGTCCTCGCGCGAGTCCGGGGCGAACGCGAAGTGGTGGAAGCGGCCGCGCGTCTTCGTCCAGTCCTCGGAGTACACGACGTCGTACGACTTCTGGTGGAACCGGAACCACCACGCCGCCATGTGGCCGTCGTCCATGCGCACGCGCTCGGACTCGCGGGCGAACATCACGTCGCGCCAGAACTCGCCGGCCGCGTCGACATCGGCGGCGAGATAGTTGATGTGGTCGAGGCGCCGGGCGTTGATGCCGCGGCCGGGATACGCGGACGCCTGGTTCTTCAGCGCGGGGCGGTCCTCGTCGTCGGGCACGTAGTGCTCGGTGTCGTAGTAGAGGGCCATCAGGTGCCCGTCCGGGTCCTCGAACTCGTACGAGCGGCCGACGCCGACCTCCGGGTCGCGCCAGCCGTGGCCCAGGCCCGCCTTCTCGATGGCGGCGACCCGGCGGTTCAGCGCGTCCGGGCTGGTGGCGCGGAAAAGGGTGCGTCCGACGCCGTTCGTGTCGGATGCCGTGAGCTTCAGCGAGTACTGCTGGTACTCGTCCCACGTGCGCAGGTAGGCCGAGTCGCCCACTCGCGCGACCTCGCGCATCGCGCAGATGTCGCGGAAGAAGTGCAGACTCTCCTCGAATTTGGGGGTGTACAGCTCGACTGCGCCCAGGTGGGCGAGGTCGAAGCTCTCGGCGTGTGCCATAGGGTCCTCCTGTTGCGGTTGTACGGATGTCAGGTGCGGGGGCGGGGGAAGACCCGCCCGTCGAAGAGCTTGCGGGCGGTGCGCAGCGACGTCGACGTCGCTCGCCACACGCCGTCGGATCCCTGTTCGACGGCCACGCGGGCGGTGAACACGCCCTGGGGGTGCTCCAGGGGCGTCTGGTCCGGGTCGTCGATCCGTGCCATCGCGGAGCCGACGGCCCCGGGGATGCGGATGCCGGCGGCGACGGATGCCGCCATCAGCACGCCGATCGAGGTGTGCACGCGGGCGGGGATGAACGCCCGGGTGCCGATAGCGCCGCCGTGCCGGGGCGGCGTGAGCAGGAACATCTTCGGCACTGTCTGCGCGGACACGTCGCCGAGGCCGAACAGCTCCCCCGCCGCCAGCCGCACCTGCTCGACCTGCACGTGGAGCCCGGCGCGCTCCTCGAGCTCGGCGGGGGTCTCGGTGCCGTCCACGCCGAACTCCGCGGCATCCATCAGCACCACCGGCATCCCGTCGTCGACGAGCGTCACCCGGTGGCCGGCCACCTCGTCGACGACGTTGCCGGTGGGCAGCAGCGGCTTCGCCGGCGCGAGCTGCAGGTCGATCGGGCACGCGGTGCCGGGCACCCCGTCGATCGAGGCCGCGCCGTCGTAGTCGGGGCGCCCGTCCCGGACGGCGAAGGATGCCGTGGCCACGTCGCCGGTGTTCACAAGGCGGATCCGCACGGTGGCCGTCGGCTCCGCGGCCTCGATGAGCCCGCGCTCCAGCGCGAAGGGGCCCACGCCTGCGAGCAGGTTGCCGCAGGTCTGCCGGTCGCTGACGACGGGTTCGTCGACGGCCACCTGCAGGAACAGGTAGTCGATGTCGACGTCGGGCTCTTGCGAGCGCGACACAATGGCGACCTTGCTCGTCAGCGGATGGGCGCCGCCGATCCCGTCGATCTGGGCCGGGTCGGGGCTGCCCATGATCCGCAGCACGAGGTCATCGCGCACGGCCGGGTCGGCCGGCACGTCGTCGGCGAGGAAGTACGCGCCCTTCGAGGTGCCGCCGCGCAGGAGCATGCAGCGGATGCCGTCCCGCACCGGGTCGGCGGCCGCGCTGCCGTGCGGGTCAGCGGCCATCGTATTCCTGCTGGGTCATATACACGACGCCCAACTCGGACAGGCTCTGCCGCAGGCCCTTGCGGTCCAGGCTCAGCGCCCCGCCCTGGTACGCGGCACGGTCGGCGGCCTCCTTCTCCACGCGTGCGTCGGACGCGGCCAGCGCGGCGGCGGCATTCTCCCGCGGCACGCACAGGACGCCGTCGTCGTCGGCCACGATCACATCGCCGGGCCGGACCACCACACCGCCGAGCACGACCGGCACGTTCACCGAGCCGCCCGTCGACTTCACGGTGCCCTGCGCGTTGACGGCTGCCGACCACACCGGGAATCCGAGCTCGCGCAGCTCCGCGACATCCCGCACCCCGGTGGTGGTGATCAGGCCCCGCACGCCGCGGGCGTGCAGGGCGGTGCCGAACAGCTCGCCGAACGCGCCGTCCACCGACGGCGAGACGGTCGTGACGACGAGGATGTCGCCCTCGCGGCACTGCTCGACGGCGGCGTGGATCATGAGGTTGTCGGCGGGCCAGCTGAGCACCGTGACGGCGCTGCCGGCGATCCGGGCGCCGTCCTGGATCGGCCGCAGCGACGCGCCGACCAGGCCCGTGCGCCCCATCGCCTCGTGCACCGTGGCGACCCCGTGCGCGCCGAGGGCATCCACGACCGCGGCATCCGGGCGGGCGATGTCGGTGACGATGACGCCGCTCACTGCAGCACCCCCGTCACCTCCGGGTAGTACCGCATGTAGGCCTCGCCCATCGTCTCGTGCGGCAGCCCCAGGTTTGGCCCCGCGTTGCGCTTGACCTGCACGCCGCGGCGCACGGCCAGGTCGGTGTAGTACGACCACATGTGCTTCTGCGCCGGCATGCACTCCATCGCGGCGCGCTTGGCGGCAAACGCGTCGGTGATGTCCAGGAGCACGTTGGGCTTGAAGTCGCACTGCTCACTCTGGTGCGGCTCGAAGAAGAACACCGGCGGAGCGCCGATGATGTCCGCCTTCGTCGGGAACGAGCCGTCGGAGTTCGCGACGCCGATCGCCTGCGCGAGCACCCGCGCCTGCAGCGCCATCCGGGCCGCGGCGGGGTGGTCGCCGTTGTATGGGTCGACGAGGGGGTGGGTCAGCACCACGGTCGGCTTCACCCGGCGGTACACGTCGACCAGGCGCGATACGGCCTCGTCGCTCTCGCGCAGCGGATAGTCGCCCAGGTCGAGGAACTCGATCTCGGCACCCAGGGCGGATGCCGCGGCCTCGGCCTCGGCCCGGCGGATGGCCTTGATCTCGTCGAGCGACTTCCCGGCCAGCCACTGGCTCGCCGATTCGCCGCGCTCGCCGTAGCTGAGGCAGGCCACGACAGCCCGCTCGCCGCGCTGGACGGCCGCCGCGATAGCCCCGCCGGCACGCCACACGAAGTCGCCCGCGTGGGCGCTCACGACCAGGAGTGAAGGGGTGCTGTCGGCCATGGGGCTCCTCATCTTCTCGCGCCGCCGCGGGTGACGGCAGACTGCCCCCAGACAAGCACACCCGGGCATATTGGTCAAGATTTTGTCTACAATATTGGTTCCGGAGAATCACTATGCCAAATACCTATGGACATAGTGGCTCGGGAGCCATAGCATGAGGTCGGATCGAACCCCGGTGCACGGTCGTGCCGGGTACGCCAACGATGTCGAGGGAGTTTTCCATGGCCGAGAATCTGCAGCAGCTGCTGGACGAGAAGGGGAACATCGTTCAGATGCTCCGCAACTCGCAGCTGGGCACCTATATCTACCCGGTGGTTCCCGCCGAGTTCAGCAACTGGCGACGGGAGCAGAAGGCATGGCGCGAGACCGCCGTGCTGTACGACCAGACCCATCACATGGTGAACTTCTTCGTGTCGGGCCCCGACGCGCTGAAGCTGCTGAGCGAGACCGGGATCAACTCGTTCGCGAACTTCCCGGTCGACACCGCGAAGCAGTTCGTGCCCACCGCCTCCAACGGCGGCGTGATCGGCGACGGCATCCTGTTCCGTGAGGCCGAGAACGAGTACGTGTACGTCGGCCGCAACCCCGGCGCGAACTGGCTGCAGTTCCACGCCGAGACCGGCGGCTACGACGTCGAGTTCCGCTACGACGACCGCTCGCCGTCGCGCCCGTACGGCGCCGCCGTGCACCGCGACTACTACCGTTTCCAGATCCAGGGCCCGAACGCCTGGCAGATCATCGAGAAGCTGGCCGGCGGCACCGTCGAGAAGGTCAAGTTCTTCCACATGGGGCACATGACCATCGCCGGCTCCCAGGTGCGCACGCTGCGTCACGGGATGGCCGGTGCGCCCGGTCTCGAGCTGTGGGGACCCTACGCCGAGCACGGCAAGATCCGGGATGCCATCCTCGAGGCGGGCCGCGAGTTCGGCATCGAGCCCTGCGGATCGCGCGCGTACTCGTCGAACACGCTGGAGTCGGGCTGGATCCCCTCCCCGCTGCCGGCCATCTACACCGGTGGTGACGTCGAGCGCCGCTTCCGCGAGTGGCTGCCCGCGAACGGCTACGAGGCGATCAACGCCCTCGCCGGCTCGTTCGTCTCGGACAGCATCGACGACTACTACCTGAACCCGTGGGAGCTCGGCTACGGCTCGTTCGTGAAGTTCGACCACGACTTCATCGGCCGCGACGCGCTCGAGAAGCTCGACCCCGAGCAGCAGCGCAAGAAGGTCACCCTGGCCTGGAACGACGAGGACCTCGCGAAGATCCTCGCGTCGGTCCTGGACCGCACCGGCCCCGGGTACCAGTTCTTCGACCTGCCGAACGCGAACTACGGCTCGAGCAACTACGACGCCGTGATCGACGCGGACGGCAACACCGTCGGCCTGTCGCTGTTCACGGGCATCACCGCGAACGAGAAGCGCGGCCTGTCGCTGGCCACCGTCGACCGCGACGTCCCGATCGGCGCCGAGGTCCGCGTCGTGTGGGGCGAGCCCGACGGCGGCTCCGGCAAGACCACGGTGGAGCCGCACGAGCAGTTCGCCGTGCGCGCGATCGTCAGCCCGGTCCCGTACGCGGAGACCGCCCGCCAGGAGTACCACGGCGGCTGGCGCACCACCGGCACGCTCTAAGGCAGCTCACGGACGCCGCTCGGGGACTCCCCGGGCGGCGTCCGCGTGTGCGCGGCGTCGGAGATCGTGGGGCGGCGCGCCGCCGCGGCCGCCGCCGGATCGGCGTGGCGCGCACGATCTCCGGCACGCGGCACGGCGCCAGCCCGTCAGGAGCCGGCGTGGATCGCGGCGAACCGGCCCGGCGTGGCCGAGATGATGTCGCCGACGGTCGAGTAGAACCAGTCCAGCGCGCCGAGGTGCTGGGTGGTGGGCCGCCGGTACAGGTGCAGCTCGGCGTCGGGCAGGTCGAACGGCACGTCGTGCACGGCGATCGGCCAGGTGCCGGTCCAGCCGCGGGCGAGCGTCTCCGGGATCGTCGCGATGAACTCACCGGTTGCCAGCAGATCCGGCAGCGACACGAAGTGCTGGACGCGCAGCACCGGCGCGCTGACGCCGCCCAGCCGCCGATGCGCGGCCTGCAGGTTCTGAGCGCTGGAGTCGCTGGTCACCCAGACGCGGCGCGCGCCCCGGTAGTCGTCCACCGTGAGCGGACCGGCCGCCAGCGGGTGGGTGTCCCCCATCGCGACGCGGTACCCCTCCCGCTTGACGCGCCGGTGCTCGCACGCCAGCGGCGCGGATGTCACGGCCAGGTCGATGGCGCCGCGGGCGAGCTCGTCGCCGATCGTCGCATTGTCCAGCGGGACGACATCCAGCCGCGCCCGCGGCGCCCGCTCCCCGACGACCCGGGCGATGTCCGGGAGCCAGCCGATCTCGCCGAGCTCGGACAGGGCTATCCGGAACACCCGCTCGGAGCCGGCCGGGTCGAAGCCGTGCACGGCATCCAGCGCCCGGTCGATCACGGTCACCGCGTCCCGGAACTCGGGGTACAGCGCATCGGCGAGCGGCGTCGGCTGCATCCCGCTGCCCTCGCGCTGGAACAGGGCGTCGTCGCACTGGCGGCGCAGGCGCCCGAGCGCCTGGCTGACGGCCGGCTGCGTGACGAACAGCCGCCCGGCGGCCGCGGTGAGGCTTCGCGACTCGTACACCGCGACGAACACGCGGACGAGGTTCAGATCCACCGGCGGCTCCTCCACAGGCTAAGCAGCGATTCCCGCATCATAATCGATGCTTATCGGGAAACCCTTCCAAAATACCCACCGTTTACTAACATGGCGAGCAACCCGACACGAAGGAGTCTCCATGGCCGCATCCGCTTCACAGGTCATCGCCGAGGCCGGCAGCCCCGTCCACTACCTGCGCAACGCCCCCGCCCGCCCCACGGTCTTCCCGGTGACGCCGGAGTTCACGAACTGGCGCTCCGAGCAGCGGGCGTGGCGCGAGTCGGTCGCGCTGCTGGACCAGTCGCACCACATGACGGACCTGTTCATCTCGGGTCCGGACGCGCTGCGGCTGCTGTCGGATGTCGGCGTCAACAGCTTCGCGGACTTCCCCGTCAACGCGGCCAAGCAGTTCATCGCGGTGAACCACGAGGGCTACCTCATCGGCGACGCGATCCTGTTCCACCTCGAGGAGGGCCGCTACGACCTCGTGGGATGGCACATGGTCATCGACTGGCTCCAGTTCCACGGCGAGCGCGGCGACTACGACGTCACGTTCGAGCGGGACGGCAGCTCGCTGGTGCGCGCCGGCGACCCGGTCCTGTACCGCTTCGAGATCCAGGGGCCGCACGCACTCGCGCTCATGGAGAAGCTGACCGGCGGCCCGGTGCCGCACACGAAGTTCTTCGGCATGGCCGATTTCACGATCGCGGGCGTCCGGGTGCGGTCGCTGCGGCACGGGATGGCCGGGCAGCCCGGGTTCGAGCTGTTCGGGCCGTGGGCCGACGGCGCGCGCGTGCGCGCCGCGATCGTCGAGGCGGGCGAGCAGTTCGGGCTGGTCCTGGTGGGCTCGCGCGCCTACTCGTCCGCGAACCTCGAGTCCGCATGGGTGCCGTCCCCGCTGCCGGCGGTGTTCACCGGCGAAGAAGCGGCCGAGTACCTGGAATGGCTGCCGGCGTCCCGGCTCGGCTCCCTCGCGGGCAGCTTCGCCTCCGACGACATCGAGGACTACTACCTGACGCCGTACGACCTCGGCTACGGGCGCAGCGTCGCGTTCGACCACGACTTCATCGGCCGTGCGGCCCTGGAGCGGATCGCCGCGGGCCCGCTGCGGCAGAAGGTGACGCTGGTGTGGGATGCCGACGACGTCGCCGCCGCGCAGCGGACGCTGCTGGAGGAGGGCGTGCCGGCGAAGTACATCGAGTTCCCGAAGGCCCGGTACGGCCAGTACCAGGTCGACCGGGTGCTCGCGGGCAGCCAGGATGTCGGCGTCTCCCACGACTGCGGCTACATCGTGGGCGAGCAGGTGTTCGCGTCGCTGGCCAGCGTCGATGCGGACGCGGCCGCACCGGGGACCGAGGTCGTCGTGCTGTGGGGCGAGGAGCCGAACTCGCGCAAGCCCGCCGTCGAGCCGCACCGCCAGGTGCCGATCCGCGCGATCGTGCAGCCGGCCCCGTACTCGCGTTTCGCCCGGGAGAACTACCGCGCGAATTGAGCGGCCGCGCCGGTCGCGGCGTCCGGCGCCCTCACTCGGGCGTCAGGATGCCGTGACCGGCGCGCTCTCGTGCAGGGAGCGGCGCGCGCGGCGCAGGTACTCCGCGAACGCGGCGGCCTCGTCGGCCGTGAATTCGCTCAGGATCAGCCGCTCCAGCTCGGCGACGTGCGGCCGCGCCCGCGCGATGGCCGCCGACCCGGTGTCGGTGAGGTACAGCAGCAGCCGCCGGGCGTGCCCAGGATCCCGCTCCCGGCGCACGAGCCCCGCCTCCAGCAGCGGATCCATCGTCTGGGCCATGGTCTGCGCGCGCACGAACGAGCGGCGGGCGAGCTCCGAGCTCGTGATCCCGGGACGCCGCTCCAGGACGGTCAGCGCGGTGTACTGCGCCGTTGTCATCCCCGCCGCCGCACACGCGCCGTCGATGTAGGGCCGGAGCGCGAGCTCCACCTGCTTGATGACGTACGTGAAGTTCGTGTTGTCCATGGCGCGTCCAGGCTAGCGCGGCGCCGTGGCGATCACAGCGCTGTCGCCACCGGCGCCGTCGTGCCCAGGTACGCCCCGTCCTGCTCGAGGCGCCGCTGCAGCACGGCGGTGTCCACGGCGGCCGCCGTCGTCCCGGACGCGAGCGCGATGTCGGCCGCGGTGCCCGCGGCCTGCCCCATCGCGAAGCAGGGCCCGGTGACCCGTCCCGACGACTGCCCGCGCTGCGTCATCGACGCGCAGCGCCCCGCCACCAGGAGGTTGTCCACGTGCTGCGGCACGAGCATCCGGTACGGGAGCTGGTTGAATCCGCGGGATTCGCGCGGCGCGAACCGGAACTCGACGTCCCCGGCCACGTGAGCCTCCACCGGCCACCCGTTCACGCCGATGGTGTCGTCGAAGTCCGCGCACCCGAGCACGTCGTCCTCGGTGAGCTGGTACGGCCCGACGATGCGGCGCGTCTCGCGGATGCCGATCTGCGGCGCTATGTCGACCACGTACGAGTCCTGGAAACCGGGGGTGTGCTCGCGGATGAACGCGAAGGTGTCGCGCACCTGACGGCGGCCCTGGATCTCGCCGTGCGTGAGCTGGCGCACGTCGGTGCCGTCCACGGCCGAACCGTCGTCGTTGGAGAGCTGGGTGAGGTTGGAGCGCCACTCCAGCGGATTGCGCTGCGGCCGCACTATCGGCTTCTTCCGCGGGAACCGGTGGGTCCCGGCGGCCTCGGCCTCCTCCATGATCCGGGCGATCGTCTTCCAGGCCTGGCCCGCCTCGTCGGGGTGCACGCCGTTGATGCGGAACATCAGCGACGGGTACAGCAGGTGCTCGCTGCGCTCGAACGGCGCACCGGCCATGGCCGCGACATCCGCGTCCCCGGACGTGTCGATGAAGAACTGACCGCGGATGACGCCCGCGCCCGACTTCGACTCGACCACGACGCCGTCCAGGCGTCCGTCCGCGCCGGTCACCACGCCCTGCACGGATGCGTGGAACAGCAGCTCGGCACCGGCCGCCAGCACGAGATCGTCGGCGGCCAGCTTGTACGCGGAGATGTCGAACGCCTGCGCCTGGATGCGCTGTTCGACGGACAGGTGCGGCTCGCTCAGGCCGTCCAGCTGCTCGAGACGCTCGAGCAGCTCGTCGGTGTAGCCGCGGATGACCCGGAGGTCCTCGCCGTGCACGCGGGCGTGCAGGCCGCAGAAAGTGCTCAGGCCCCCCATCGTGCCGGCGCCGCCGAGGAACCCGTACCGCTCGATGAGCAGGGTCGAACGTCCGGCGCGGGCGGCCGCGGTGGCGGCCATGATGCCGGCGGGGCCGCCACCGACGACGACGACGTCGTACTCGCCGATGACCGGGACGTCACGGGCGGGAAGGTGCACGGTGGCGCTCATGCCGACGCCTCCGATCCCGCGAACACCGCATTCTCGTGGCCGTCGCACGCTCCGCACGCGCGGCATCCGAGGACCGCCCCGCATGAGAGCGGCTGGACGATCTCGCGGTACTGGTCGAGGTATCCCCCGCCGGTGTCGCGCTTGACGGTCGGCGCGTACACCTCCCGCGCGGCGAGCACGTCGGCGGGCACGTTCAGGTCGAGGCTGCCGGTGGCCAGGTCGATCGAGATCTCGTCGTCGTCGCGCACGCGGCCCAGCGGACCGTCGGCGATGCCCTCGGGCGAGACCTCGCCCACCGTGATGCCCTGGTTGACGAGGCCGCTGAACTGTCCGTCCGTGACGAACGCGACCTTGTCGGCCAGGCCCCGCGCGTTCAGCGCGAAGATGAACGACGACGTGAATCCGAGCGCGGGGCCGCCGACCGCGCCGATGCCGCGGATCACCGCGACATCGCCGGGCTGCAGCGTCCCGTCGGAGATCCCGTCGATCGCCTGCTCGCGGGTGTCGAACACGCGGGCGGGGCCGGTGAACTGCTTGGGACCGGGATCGGGCACCGGGCGCTTCGCGACCGCGCCGCCCGGGGCGAGCGTGCCGCGCAGCACGACGATCGCCGGGTCGGTGCTGTACGGGGCCTCGATGGAGCGGATGACATCCCCGTCCGCCGGAACCGCGTCCTGCGCGTTCTCGGCGAGTGTGCGACCGGTGACGGTGAGCGCCTCGCCCTCCAGGAGCGGCATCAGCTCGCGCAGGATCGTGGCGGCGCCGCCGGCGTCCTCGAACTGCTCGGTCAGGGTTGCGCCGTTCGGGCGCACCGAGCACAGCACCGGTGTGGAGCGCCCGAGCGTGCGGTACGCCTCCCAGACGTCGACATCGACGCCGGCCTCGACGGCGACGGCCTGCAGGTGCTTGATCGTGGTGGTGGATCCGCCGACGGCGAGCATCGTGCGCACGGCATTGCGGATCGAGCCGGCCGTGATGATGTCGCGGGGGCGGATGTCGTGCTCGATCATGTGGACCAGGGCCGCCGCCGAGCGGCGGACGTTGTCCCACATCCGCTCGCTGTTCGCGCGCACCGGCGCGGCACCGGGCACCGCCATGCCGATGGCCTCCGCGACGATGTGCATCGAGTTGGCGGTGGCCAGGCCCGCGCAGACCCCGGGGCTGAGGATCGCGTCGTCGGCCATCTCCTGGAGGTGGTCGGTGGGCTCCTTCGTGACCGCGGCCATCGCCGCCTGCAGGAAGATCTCCTCGACGTCGGCCTCGCGGCCGGCGGCCAGGCCGCTGTGCTGGTAGCCGCACGGGATGATGATCGTCGGCACGTTCAGCCGCCCCGCCGCCATCAGGTGCGCCGGGGTGGTCTTGTCGCAGGAGCTCAGCGCCACTATCGCGTCGAGCTGCGCGCCCTCGACGGCGACCTCCACGTCGTTGACCATGAGGTCGCGGGCGGAGAGGATGTAGCTGCCGCCGCGGCCGGCGCTGGTGATGAAGTCACTGGGCGCCGCGGTGCGGATCTCGAACGGCAGCACGCCGAGCGCACGCAGCTCCTGCTTGAGGACCGGGACGATGTCGTCCAGGTGCGCGAAGCACGCGGCGAGGTCGGACGAGCTGTTGACGATCGCGACCTTCGGCTTGTGGAGCTCGTCGGCACGGATCCCCAGCGGCCGCCACTCCGCTCGCCGGGCGATCCCCAGTGCCGACGACGGGGAGAAATTGCTGCGCAGTTCGGTCATATCCCTCATCGCCTTCGGTGGGTGGTCGCCTCCAGTGTACGCATGGCGGTCGATTGGTCGCAATGCGTGACATCTTCGGGTCGCCGGTGTTAGCCTGCCCCCGTGCCCGATACAACGATCGTCTCCGAGACAGTCTTCGCCGGCGGGGAATTCCTCACACCCACCGGCGCCGCCTCCCTGACCGTGGTCAACCCGTTCGACGAGACCGTGATCGGTCACGCCCCCGACGGCACCGCCGCCGACGTCGACCGGGCCGTGCGCGCGGCGCGCGAGGCGTTCGACCGCGGGCCGTGGCCCCGACTGTCCCCCGCCGAGCGCGGCGAGTGGATGGACCGCCTCGCCGACCACCTCGAAGAGCGCGCGACCGATATATCGTCGTTCGTCGTCGACGAGATCGGGCAACCCGTCTCCGTGGCGCGGTTCATGAACGGCATCCGGCCCGTCCAGCACCTGCGTTACTACGCGCGCCTCGCGCGCGAGCTGCACACCGAGCAGCAGCGCGCGAACGTCGACCGCGCGGGGCACTCCCTGCACCTGCGCCGTCCGCTCGGCGTCGCCGCGCTGATAGTGCCGTGGAACCACCCGCAGTCCTCCACCACCCTGAAGCTCGGCCCGGCCCTCGCCGCCGGCTGCACGGTCGTGATAAAGCCGGCCGCCGAGTCCCCGCTGGACATCTTCGCCCTCGCGCGCGCCGCACAGGCGATCGGCCTGCCGCCCGGGGTCATCAACATCGTCCCCGGCGGCCGCGAGACCGGCCAGGCCCTCGTCGCGCACCCGGACGTCGACAAGGTGGCTTTCACCGGGTCCACCGCCGCCGGCCGCCACATAGCGGCAGCCGCCGGCTCCCGCCTGGTGCCGGCCACGCTCGAGCTCGGCGGCAAGTCCGCGGCGCTCCTGCTGGAGGACGCCGATCTGTCCACCGTGACGGCCAGCCTGCGCTACGCGTCGTTCGGCAACTCCGGTCAGAACTGCGTCTCGCTGTCGCGGGTGCTGGCCCCGGCATCCCGCTACGACGAGGTCGTCGACGCCGTCGTGGCGCTCGCCCGCGATCTGCGCGTGGGCGACCCGAAGGACGCCGCGACCGAGGTCGGGCCCCTCGTGTCCGAGCGCGCGCTGCAGCGCGTGACGGGGATGCTCGACCAGGCCCGCGCCGAGGGCGCGACGATCCTCGCCGGCGACACGCCCACCCCGGACCGCGGCTGGTTCTTCGCCCCCCGAGTGATCGTGGGCGCGGGCGTGGACAGCATGATCGCGCAGCAGGAGATCTTCGGCCCCGCCATCAGCATCCACCCCTACACGGACATCGACGACGCCGTGCGCATAGCGAACGCCACCCGTTACGGGCTGGCCGGGGCGGTCTTCGGCGGCGACGAGGAGCAGGCCCTCGCTGTCGCGCGGCGCGTGCAGACCGGCTCGATCGGGATCAACGGGTACGCCCCAGACCTCGGCTCGCCGTTCGGCGGCACGAAGGACTCGGGCCTCGGCCGCGAGTTCGGTCCCGACGCCATCGAAAACTATCGCGAGAGCACGTCGATCTTCCGTTGAGCGGCCTGGCCGTCGCATCCATTTGCAGGTAACCTGATATTCCGGTCGACGTCGACCGTCCGCACCGGTTCCGAAGGAGGAGCATGCCCATCACGTCCCGCGCCGCAATCGTCCGCAAGGTTCCCGGCGAGTTCGAGGTCGCCGACGTCATCGTCGACGATCCGCGGCAGAACGAGATCCGGGTCCGGGTGGTCGCCGCCGGCATGTGCCACTCGGATTACCACATGATGACCGGCGACAGCGTGGCCGGGCACCTGCCGATGGTGTGCGGCCACGAGGGCACCGGGATCGTCGAGTCCGTCGGCCCGAACACGCCCGGCTGGGCGGTCGGGGATGCCGTCGTGTTCACGTGGATCCCGAGCTGCGGCAAGTGCCGCTGGTGCGCGTCGGGCATGACGAACCTCTGCGACCGGGGCCGGTACCTGCTGGCCGGGCACCGGTTCGACGACGAGAACAGCTACCGGTTCGCGCTGGCCGACGGCACCCCGGTCGGGCAGATGTGCCAGGTGGGCTCGTTCTCCGAGCACACCCTCGTGTCGGTGGACTCGACGATCAAGCTGCCGTCGGCGGACGACCTCGACAAGCTCTGGCTGCTCGGCTGCGGCGTCGGCACCGGCTGGGGCAGCGCCGTCTATGCGGCCGAGACCGCCCCCGGCGACGTCGTGATCGTGATGGGCGTGGGCGGCGTCGGCATCAACGCCGTGCAGGGCGCGCACCACGCCGGGGCCGTCGACGTGATCGCCGTCGACCCCGTCGAGCTCAAGCGCGAGGCGGCGCTGCGCCTGGGCGCCACGCACGCCTTCGCCTCCATGGACGAGGCCGCCGACTACGCCCGCTCCGTGACGAACGGGCAGGGCGCGGACCGCGCCATCGTCACGGTCGGCGTCGTCTCCGGCGAGCACGTCGCGCAGGCCGTGTCGTCGATCCGCAAGGGCGGCGTCGCGGTGATCACCGGCATCGCCCCCGACAGCGAGACCGGCATCCCGATCAGCCCGCTCGAGCTCACCCGCTACCAGAAGCGCATCCAGGGCACCATCTACGGGCACGCCAACCCGCAGGCCGACGTGCTGCGCCAGCTGCAGATGTACCACGCGGGGCAGCTCAAGCTCGACGAGCTGATTACCAAGATGTACCCGCTCGACGACATCAACCAGGGCTACCGCGACATGATCGAGGGCCGCAACATCCGAGGCGGCATCCTCTTCTGATCCCCACCCCTCACTCGCTGAGGGGACGCGAATGGCGGGAATGACGGCGATCATTCCCGCCATTCGCGTCCCCTCACGCGCGGGGCGGCAGGGTCAGCGGTTCGGGATGCGCAGGTTCGGGTTCGCGCCCAGGTAGCCGCGCGCTATGCGCTCGGCGGCCGCGGCCAGCACCGGCACCGCGTCGCGGGTGAGGGATGCCTCGTCCTGCCGCACGGTGGTCGACGAGATCCCGAGCGCGCCCACGGCCTCGCCCTCCACCGCGATCGGCACGGCCGCGGCGACGCTGCCCGGCGTGAGCTCCTCGATCGACACGTCGTATCCCTGCCGGCGCACCCGGGCGATCCGCGAGCGCAGCCGGTCGCGGTCCGTCAGCGTCGCCGGCGTGTACCGCTCCAGGACCGCGCGGGACAGATACGTCTCGAACGCCGGCGCCGGCAGATCCGCCAGCAGCACCTTGCCCACCGCGGTGGCGAACGCCGGCAGGCTCCCGCCGACATGGATGGATCCGGGCAGCGGGCGGTGGTCCTCGACCCGCGCCACATGGATGACGTCGGGCCCGCTGAGCACGCCGAGGCTGCACGTCTCCCCCAGCTGCGCGACGACGTCGTCCATCGCGCTGCGCGCGATCTCCGGCAGCGAGGACGCCGAGAAGTACGCGGCGCCCAGCTCCAGGATGCGCGGCGTGAGACTCCACAGCCCCTTCCGGCCGCGGACGTAGCCGAGGTGCTCGAACGTCAGCAGGATGCGGCGCACCACCGGGCGCGGCAGCTCGGCGCGCGCGGCGACCTCGCCCGCCGACAGTTCGGTGGCGCGCCGGTCGAACACGCGCAGCACGGCGAACGCCCGCTCGATGCTCTGCACGCGGTCGCGGGATCGGTCGGCTGTCACGGCCTCATCCTAGGGCCGCCTGACACCCGTCCAATTATCAGGTAACCTGAGATAGAGCACTATCGCTCGCACACGACACGCATCGACGCGGAAGAGGTGACATGGCCGAGAACGCGGTATCCGCGACCATCGAGGACCTGCCCGAGCTGAAGGGACGCGCCTTCGGGCCGTCCGACTGGCGCGAAGTGACGCAGGACGAGGTGAACCTGTACGCCCAGATCTCGGGCGACGACAATCCGATCCACGTGGACGCGGAGTTCGCCGCGAACACGCCGTTCGGCACCCGCATCGCGCACGGCCTGCTGACGCTGAGCCTCGTCGTCACGCACATGCGGCAGATCTTCCGGATCACCGGCGCCGGGATGGGCATCAACTACGGCCTGAACCGCGTCCGCTTCCCCGCGCCCGTCCCGGTCGGCTCGCGCATCCGCGTGTCCGGCGAGATCGCCGACGTCACCGACATCGGCGGCGGCTGGCAGGTCATCGTCCCGGTCACGTTCGAGGTCGAAGGCGGCGCGAAGCCCGCGTGCGTGGCCGAGCTCGTGCTGAGGTACTACCGATGAGCGCGCCGATCCGCCTGGACGGCAAGGTCGCGATCGTCACCGGCGCGGGCCGCAGCCTCGGCCGCGCGTACGCCCTTGCCCTCGGCACCGCCGGCGCCGCCGTCGTCGTCAACGACATCGACGCGGAGTCCGCCGGCCAGACCGTGGACGACATCCGCGCCGCCGGCGGCCGCGCCACAGCCGTGATCGCACCCGTCGGGCCCACCCCCACCGCGGACGCGCTCGTGGCCGCCGCGGTCGACGAATTCGGCAGGCTCGACATCCTCGTCGCCAACGCGGGGGTCCTCCGCGACCGGGTGCTGTGGAAGATGAGCGACGACGACTTCGACCTCGTGATCGCCACGCACCTGCGCGGCTCGTTCACGTGCGGACGCGCCGCCGCCACCCGGATGCGCGAGCAGGGCGACGGAGGGCGCATCATCCTGATCGGATCGCCCGCCGGCCAGTTCGGGAGCTTCGGCCAGACGAACTACGCCACCGCGAAGGCGGGGTTGGTCGCGATGGCCCGCACGTGGTCGCTGGAGCTCGCGCGCGCCGGGATCACCGCGAACGCCGTGATCCCCACCGCGCTGTCGCCGATGACCGCCACGATCCCGAAGTACACGCAGGTGTACGAGGACTACCTCGCCGGCACGCCCATCCCCGTCACCTACCGGCGCGACAACGCGTTGGGAACGCCGGAGGATGTCGCGTCGCTCATCGTGTGGCTGGCCTCGGACGCGTCCGCCGACGTGACCGGGCAGGCCATCGGCATCGGCGGCGACCGGCTCACGCTGTACGCGCACCCGTCGGCGCTGCGCGCGCTGAACCATGACGACGGCTGGGCGCCCGAGGACATCGACGCCGCCTGGCACGACGACCTCGCCGCGCAGGCGCAGCCGTCCGGGCCCGCCAAGGACTGACGATGCGCGCGCACTACGCCGACCTCTGGCAGGCGGTGGCCCGTGCGGTCCCCGACCGGGTCGCGCTGCAGACGATCGACGGCGAGCGCTTCACGTACGAGCGCTTCGCCCGCGAGGCGGGGGCGCTTGCGGCGTCCCTGTCCGCGCGCGGCGTGCGCGCCGGTCAGACCGTGGCGATCCTGCTGTACAACCGGCCCGAGTTCCTGATCACGTTCTTCGCGTGCCTGGCCGCCGGCGTCATCCCGGTGCCGCTGAACTACCGATTCCGCGCGGGCGAGGTCACGGCGCTGCTGGACGACTCCGCCGCGGCGGTGCTGATCTACCCGACGTCGCTGGCGGCGGTGGCAGGGGATGCCGTCGCCGCGGCGGATCACGCCGTGGACCTCATCGCGGTCGCCGACGACGACACCGCCGAGGCTCCGGGCCTGCCCTGGGCCGAGGCCGTCACCGGCACCGCCGCGTTGCCGCAGGCCGCCCCCGACGACACCGAGTTCTGGATCTACACCGGGGGCACCACCGGGCGGCCCAAGGCGGTGCGCTGGGACGAGCAGGACATGTTCGAGGCGCAGATGGTCGCCACGTACTCGCTGTCGGACCGCCCGTGGCCGCACACCCTTGAGGAGGCCGTCGGGATAGCGAGCGACCCGCGCCACCCGCGCATGGTGAACCTGCCGCTGGCCCCGTTCATGCACGGAACGGCGCTGACGACGTCGATGAACACTCTCACCGTCGGCGGGACCGTGCTGATCACGTGCTCGCCGCGGCTGGATGCCGAAGCCGCGGTCCGGTTCGCGAACACCGAGGGCGCCACCCGCATCATCGTCGCGGGCGACGCGGTCACCATCCCGCTCGTCGAGGCCGCCGAGCACCTGGGCGTCCGCCTTCCCACGGTGACGTCGGTGATGAGCTCGGGGATGCGGTTCAGCCCGGACAGCAAGCGGCGGCTGCACGAGCTCGGCGAGATCACGATCCACGACCTGCTGGCCTCCACCGAGGGCGGCGGGTTCGCCGTCACCACCACGAGCGGCGTCGCCGACCTGCCCGGCCGTCCGAAGCTGTTCCCGTCCGCCGTCGTCCTCGACGAGCAGCAGCGCGAGGTGCAGGACCGGCCCGGCGCGCTGGGCGTCCTCGCGCAGCGCGGCGCGCTCCCGCTGGGCTACCACGGCGACCCCGCCAAGACGGCGGCCACGTTCCCCGTGATCGGCGGGGTGCGCCACGTCGTCCCCGGCGACTGGGTGCGCGTGGAGGACGACCGGCACATCGAGTTCCTCGGCCGCGGCAGCGGCGTCATCAACTCCGGCGGCGAGAAGATCTATCCGCTCGAGGTGGAGGAGGCCCTCCTCACGCACCCCGCCGTCGCCGACGCCGTCGTCCTCGGCGTCCCCGACCCGCGCTTCGGCGAACTCGTGACCGCCGTCGTGGAGCCCGCCGCCGACGTCACCGCCGAGGAGCTGCTCACGCACGTGGACGGCATCCTCGCCGGCTACAAGCGCCCCCGGCACATCCTCTTCCGCACCTCGATGGACCGCACCCCCACTGGCAAGGTCGACATCGGCCGGATGCGCGACGAGGTCGTCCACGACCGCGACAAGGAGCACCAATGAGCGCCCTCGAGAACATCCGCGCCATCGACACGCACGTCCACATCCAGGTCGACGACAGCGGCCACTACGGCGCGTCCGACGAGCAGCGCGAGGCGATGAGCCGCTACTTCGGCAGCGGGGAACCCGCCCGCTCCGTCGACGAGACGGCGGCGTACTACCGTGAGCGCGCGATGATGGCGGTCGTGTTCACCGTGGACGCCACCACGAACTCCGGACACGCGCCCAACAGCATCGACGACATCGTCGCCGGCGCCGCCCGCAACCCGGACACGCTCATCGCGTACGGGTCGGTGGACCCGCTGCAGGGTGCGGCCGCCCTGGACGAGCTGCGGCGTCAGATGGCGCTGGGCGTGCGCGGCTTCAAGTTCCACCCCACCGTGCAGGGCTTCGACCCGTCCGATCCCACGCACGACCCGATCTTCGCCGCGATCGAGGAGGCCGGGCTGCCGATCGTCGTGCACACCGGGCAGACCGGCGTGGGCGCGGGCATGCCCGGCGGCCTCGGCCTGCGGCTGGGACTGTCCAACCCGATGCTCCTGGACGAGGTCGCCGCGCGGCATCCGCAGCTGCAGATAGTGATGGCGCACCCCAGCGTGCCCTGGCAGGACGAGGCCATCTCGATCGCCACGCACAAGGCCAACGTGTGGATCGACCTGTCCGGCTGGTCGCCGAAGTACTTCAGCCCGGCCCTCGTGCGCGCCACCCGCACCTACCTCAAGCACAAGATGCTGTTCGGCTCGGACTTCCCCGCCCTCACCCCCGACCGCTGGCTGCGCGATTTCGCCGGCCTCGAGCTTCCCGACGAGGTCGTCCAGCTCGTCCTGAAGGACAACGCGGTGCGCCTGCTCGGCCTGGACGGGTCATGACCGCCGCCGCGCTCGACTACCCCGGCGACCTGCTCGGCTTCGCCGACGACCTCACCGACGCCGAGCGCGACAAGCTCGCGCTGCTGCGCGCGTACCTCGACGAGCACGTGCGGCCCGTGCTCGTGGACCGGTGGGAGCGCGGCGAGAACCTCGCCGACTTCCGCGCGCCGCTGGCCGCACTGCACCTGCTGGACGACCCGGACCTGCTCGACGGGAACGGCGCGCTGCGCCCCCTGTACCGCGGCTACGTCACGCTCGAGCTGTGCCGCCTCGACCTCGCGATGTCGATCACCTACGGCGGACAGGTCGGCATGTTCCGCACGCTCGTGCACGCCGGCGGCAGCCCCGAGCAGATCGCCGCGTGGGACCCCGGCATCCTGGACTTCTCGTTCACCGGATGTTTCGCGCTGTCCGAGCCCGACCACGGATCGGACGTCGCCGGCGGCCTGGAGACCACCGCGCGCCGCGACGGCGCCGACTGGGTGATCGACGGCGCCAAGCGCTGGATCGGCAACGCCACGATCTCCGACAACATCGTCGTGGTCGCCCGCGAGGACGGCAGCGAGCGCGTGCTCGCGTTCGTCGTGCCCGCCGACGCCCCCGGGTTGCACCGCGAGGTCATCGCGCACAAGGGCGCCGCGCGCCTCGTGCACAACGCCGACATCACGCTGCAGGGGGTACGCGTCGGCGAGGACCGGCGCCTGCCGCGCATCGAGTCGTTCCGCGACATCAACCGCGCGTTCCGCGAGCTGCGCGCGACGATAGTGTGGGCAGCCGCCGGCATGCAGCTGGGCGCCTACCGCGCGGCCGCGGACTATGCCCAGGAGCGCCGGCAGTTCGGCCGGCCGATCGCGGGGTTCCAGCTGATCCAGGACAAGCTCGTGCGGATCACCGCGAACATCGCGCAGACCCTGGCGCTCGCGGTCCGCACGACCACCCATCCGCTCCAGGACGACGTCACGCCGAGCCTGCTGAAGCTCATCGCCGCCGACCGGCTGCGGGAGTCGGCGGCCCTGGCCCGCGAGATCATGGGCGGCAACGGCATCCTCCTCACCGGCGACGCCATGCGCTTCTTCGCCGACGCCGAGGCCATGTACACGTTCGAGGGCACCCGGGAGATGAACACGCTCATCGTGGGCCGTGCGCTGACCGGGCTGGGCGCCTTCACCCGCTGACCGGCGCCCTCCGCCGCGCAGGGACTCCGTCCAGTCTCAGGCAGACTGGCACTTGATTTGATTCTCAGGTTGCCTGATACTAGGGGAACCTGCTGCGGAAGCAGCGGATGCCGAAGGTCGATCTCACCGCCGAGAGGACACGTCCATTGCTTGACGACGACGCGCCCGGTCGCTCCGCGACCACGGCGCCCGAGCGCGGGCTCGCGCTCCAGATCGCCGGACTCAGCGTGCGGTACGGCCGCTCGATCACGGCCGTGCGCGACGCGAGCCTGACCGTTGCCGCCGGCGAGGTCGTCACGCTGATGGGCCTGAACGGGGCCGGAAAGTCCTCGCTCGCGCGTGCCGTGACCGGGCTGCTGCCCGCGCAGGGCGGCTCCATCACGGCCGGACGCATCCACAGCTTCGGCACCGACGTCACCCGCCGCTCCCCGCGCAGCGTCGTCCGCCACGGCGTGGCGCAGACGCTCGAGGGCCGCCGCATCTTCGGCGCGATGACGGTCGCGGAGAACCTGGAGATGGGCGGCGTCACCGTGCGCGGCGCCCAGCTGCGGGAGAACCGCGACCGCATGCTCACCCTGTTCCCGCGGCTGGCCGAGCGCCGCGACCAGGCCGCGGGGCTCCTCTCCGGCGGCGAGCAGCAGATGCTGGCCGTCGCCCGCGCACTGATGTCCTCGCCGCGGCTGCTGGTCCTCGACGAGCCCACCCTGGGCCTGTCCCCGAAGCTCGTGACGTTCGTGGGCGACACCATCCGCGCGATCGGCGCCACCGGCACGAGCGTGCTGCTGATCGAGCAGAACGCGACGATGGCGCTGGCGGTCTCCGACCGCGGCTACGTCATCGAGCATGGCCGCATCGTGCACACCGACACCGCCGCGAACCTCCGCGCCGACGAGGGCCTGCAGCGCCTGCTGCTGGGGCTGGGGACGGAGGATGCCGCATGAGCACGGATCCCCGCCCGCTGCTGCAGGTCCAGGATGTCGAGCTCACGATCGGCGGGCTGCACATCCTGCGCGGGGTCACGTTCGACGTCCATCCCGGTGAGTTCTTCACCGTGATCGGGCCCAACGGCGCCGGCAAGACGTCGCTGCTGAACGTCATCAGCCGCATCTACCGGCCCACCGGAGGCGACGTCCGCTTCGACGGCGCCTCCCTGCTGGACGCGAAGCGGTCGGCGCTGGCGGGCCTGGGCATCGCCCGCACGTTCCAGAACCTCGCCCTGTTCGAGCAGATGGATGTCATGGACAACGTCGTGCTCGGTCGCCACCGGCTGATGCGCTCCGGCGTGCTCACCGGCGCCGCCTGGTTCGGCCGCGCCCGGCGCGAGGAGGCCGTCGCGCGGCGCGCATGCGAGCCGCTCATCGACCTGATGGGGCTCGGCGACTATCTGCGCCGCCCCATCCGCGACCTCCCCTACGGCATCAAGAAGCGCATCGAGCTGGCCCGCGCTCTCGCCGTCGAGCCGCGCCTGCTGATGCTCGACGAGCCGGCCGCGGGCATGAACGAGGAGGAGACCGACGAGCTGGCCGAGTGGATCCTCGTCGCCAAGCGCGAACTCGGGCTCACCGTCGTCATGATCGAGCACGACATGGGCCTGGTGACCCGCCTGGGCGACCGCGCGCTCGTCCTCGACTTCGGCACCACCATCACGATCGAGCCGCCGCGCGCGGCGATCGCCGACCCCCGCGTGATCTCCGCGTACCTCGGCGGCGAGGACGCCGAGGCCGGCGATGCGACCGTCACCGGGAACATCGGCCTCGCCCTGCCGCGGGCCGCCACCAGGAAGGGAGCCGCACGATGACCGACATCCTGCAGACCCTCGTCTCCGGTGTCGCGCTGGGATGCTTGTACGCCGTGCTGTCCCTCGGGTTCGTCGTGGTCGCGCGCGCGTCCGGCATCCTGAACCTCGCCCAGGGCAGCTTCGTGGTGATGGGCGCGTACCTCTCCTATGCGCTGATCCACCAGGCCCGCCTGCCGTTCTGGGTGGGGGTCGTGACAGCGATGGCGATAGTGGCGGTGTTCGCCGTCGCGCTCGAGGCGCTCGTGGTCCACCGCGTCACCGACCACTTCGTCGCCCTGCTCGTGACGTTCGGTGTGACGATAGCCATCGGCCCGCTGATCACCGCCATCTGGCCCGGCGACTCGCTCAACCTCGGCGACCCGTGGGCGCTGAACGTGATCCGCGTCGCCGGCATCGGCATCACCGCCCGCGACGCGACCCTCATCCCGATCACCGCGCTGCTGCTGGCCGCGTTCTTCGTGTTCTTCCGGTTCACCCGGATCGGGCTGAGCCTGCGTGCCACGGCGATCGACAGCGAGGCCGCGCAGGCGCAGGGCGTGAGCACCCGCTTCGTCTACGGCATCTCCTGGGGCATCGCCGGAGCCCTGGGCGCGTTCGGCGGCGTCGTGCTGTCCACGACCGTGGGCGGCGGCGTGCGGCCCGGCCTCGAGGTCTACGCGTTCCTGGCCCTGCCGGTCATCATCCTCGGCGGGCTGGAGTCGCCGCTGGGCGCCGTGGTGGGCGGGCTGATCATCGGCGTGGTCCAGCAGTTCACGGTCTCTCTGGTCCCGGAGAACTGGGGGTCGGGGTTCTCCGACGTCGTGCCGTACCTCGTGATGCTCGCGATCCTGCTCATCCGGCCCGCAGGCCTGTTCGGCACAGAGGAGATACGACGCGCATGACCGCCACCACCGTCGACGGTGTCCTCGCCCGCAGCGACCGCGCCCGCGCCCCGCGGCTTTTCGACACCCTGACCACCAAGATCCTCGCAATAGTGTTCCTCGTCGCCATCGTCGCCATCCCGCTGAACATCGGTGACAGCTACGTGCTGACGGTCCTGGCCACCGCCGCGGTCGCGGCCATAGCCGCCGCAGGGCTCAACCTTCTCACCGGCTACGCCGGCCAGATCTCCCTCGGCCACGCTTTCTTCGTGGGCGCCGGCGCTTTCGCCGGTCAGGTGCTGGGCGGCCAGCTCGGCCTGCCGCTGCTGCTCTGGCTGCCGCTGGCGGGACTCTTCGCTGGAGCGCTCGGCGCGATGGTGGCCCCGTTCGCGTTGCGGCTGCGCGGCCCGTACCTGGCCATCGTGTCGCTGGGGCTCGTATACATCGGCATCTACGCGGCCCGCAACCTCCCCGCCCTGACCGGAGGGCTGAACGGCACCGTGGTCACCGCGCCGGTGGCGATCGGCCCGGTCGACTTCGCCGCGCTGCGCGTCGGCCCGTTCCTGCTCACCCGCGAGCAGGGCATGTTCATCCTGTGCTGGGGCGTGCTCGCGCTGATCCTGCTGGCCACCGCGAACATCGTGCGGTCGCGCTCCGGCCGGGCGATGCAGGCCATCCGCGACCACGACCTGGCCGCCGAGGTGCTCGGCGTGCGGCGACTGCCCGCGATGATGAACGCGTTCATCGTGTCGTCGGTGTTCGCCGGCATCGCCGGCGGCCTGCTCGGCGTGCTGCTGCAGTACATCCGCCCGGAGAACTTCGGCCTGGACCTGTCGATCCAGTACGTCGCCATCGTCGTCATCGGAGGGCTCGCCACCGTCTGGGGGCCGGTCCTGGGATCGCTGTTCATCGGCCTGGTCCCGGTGCTGGCGATCTGGCTGGCCGACTACCTGCCGTTCATCGCCAAACCCGGCCAGCACGGCGGGATCAGCGTCTCGGGGTTCGGGCTGGTCGTCTACGGCGTTCTCATCGTCCTGTTCCTCCTGTTCCGCCGAGGTGGCCTCATCTCGTTCTTCCGGCTCCCTCGCCGGCGGCGGGATGCCACGGCCGGGCCGGCCGCACCCGATCCCCGCACCCCTGAGAATCCGCATCCCTGAGGAAGGACACACATAGTGAAGATTCGCACCACCGGCGTCCTCGCCGTCGTCGCAGCGACGCTGCTGCTGACATCCTGCGCCGTGCAGAATACCGGCGGCACGCAGACCACCGGCCCGCAGCAACTTCGATCCGTCCCCGGATTCGACGCCGCGAAGGGCGTCATCCACGTCGGCCAGATGACGGCGCTCAGCGGCCCGCTGGCGCCCTCCTCGAACGAGCAGGTCGCCGGCCAGCAGGCGTACTACGACCACATCAACGCGTCGGGCGGCATCGCCGGCAAGTACAAGGTCGAGATCGTCACCGCCGACAACCAGTACAACCCGCAGCTGGCGGTGCAGGAGTACCAGCGCGTGAAGGACCAGGTCGTGATGCTGTCGGGCGTGCTCGGCGATCCGTCGACCGAGGCGCTGCTGCCGATCCTGCAGCAGAACAAGGCCGTCGCGCTGCCGTCCACGCAGAGCTCGCGGTTCACGAAGGACGAGAACCTGGGCATGACGTTCACGTCGTACCAGTCGAACGTGTGGAACACGATGTCGTACCTGTTCGAGCACGGGAAGATCACGAAGGACTCGATAGTGTGCTCGATGATCCAGGCCGACCAGTCCGGGCAGGCCCGGCAGGACGGCCTCGAGTACGCCGCGAAGCAGCTGGGCTTCACGGTCGGGCCGAAGGCCGAGTTCGCCCCCACCGACGCGGCGTTCACCGCGCAGGTGCAGACGCTGAAGAACGCCAAGTGCCAGGTGGTCGTGTTCGGCGGTGCGACCAACAACGTGCCGAACCTCGTCGCCGCCGCGACGCAGCTGTCGTACTCGCCGACGTGGCTGGCCGAGTTCTTCGCCATCGCGCAGTCGTTCAAGGACACCGACATCGCCGGCTACCTGCACGACCACTTCCTCATCACCGGGCTCGCCGGCGACCTGGACGACACCTCGATCGAGGGCATCAAGGTGCTCACCGAGCAGCTGGGCAAGGCCCCGACGATGCAGAACGTGTACGGGTTCATGCAGGCGATCACCGCGACCACGATCCTCACGAAGGCCGTCGAGCTCGGAGACCTGTCCGGACCCGGCATCATGAAGGCGATGGACGCCCTGGACAAGGTGAGCTACCTCGGCCTGAACGGCGACATGACGTACGGTCCCGCCGCGGACCGGCTGCAGCCGGACACCTCGTCGATCTTCTCGTACGACCCGAAGGCGCCGGGGAGCCTGAGGTCGATAGCGTCCAACTACGTGGCGCCGCAGGGCCGCGGCCCCGGGTTCTGAGCCGACGCCGCCCACTGTCGCCTGCCGACGCTCGTGCCCGCGCACGACCCGGCAGGCGACAGTCGCGTGTGGGGCGGATGCCGCGAGCGCGGCTATCCCGCCGCCGCCCGCTCCTCGCCGAGGCCCGCGAAATAGTCCAGGGACGCCAGTGAACTGTTCACGAGCGCGTGCACGCCGCGGCCGTGGGCGGGCGCACCGTCGGGCAGGTAGGCGTCCTCGAGGGCCCGGGTGACGCCGGCAGCGGCCAGTGTGAGCAGCTCGATGATCCCCCGGGCGGACCGCCCGTCGTTGGGGATCACGACGCCGAGCGCCGCGTACACCACGCCGTGCGGGCCCATCACCGGGACCGCGACACCGCGGGACTGGTCGTGGATGTGGCCGGGCAGGTCGGCGAACCCGTCCGCGCGCACGCGACGCAGGCGCGCCCGCAGCGCGGCCTCGCCGACGATCGTCTGCGCGGTGAACCGCGGCCAGCCGGCCGCGACCACGTCGCCCAGGGTCTCCGGGTCGGCGTGCGCGAGCAGCACCAGCCCGCTCGAGGACACCGGCATCGGCGTACGACCGCCGATCAGTGTCGCGTTTATCACGGCCTCGCGGGTCGACATCCGCTCGATGAACAGGACGTCCCGCCCGCTGCGGACCCCCAGCTGGGTGTGCTGACGCACGCGTGCGTGCACGCCGCTCATCCACGGCCGGGCCAGCTCCCGCAGGCCGAGCGCGCCGGGCGTGCGCGACGCGAACTCCCACAGCCGCACGCCGAGCCGGTAGGTGCGGTCCGGCAGGCGCTCCAGCATCCCCTCAGCCTCCAGCTGCGCGACCAGCCGGTGGGCGGTGGAGGGGGCGAGACCCGCGGTGTGCGCTATCTCGGTCAGCGTCAGGAACGGGCGCAGCGTGTCGAACGCCTCGAGCACCCGCAGGTGCTTGCGCAGCGCCGATTCGCCGTCCGATCCCCGTGCCACCACGACCTCCTCCGACGCCAGGCTACCCGCCCGCCGCGACGCGGGCGCCGTGCGCGAGTTCCGTTGAAGGGAAACGGAGCCCCGAACGCGGCGCGGTGAGAGGATTCTGGTGGTGACCTGCGGATCGCCGAAGCCGGTCGACAACGGTTGGGTAAAGACACGCGTAACCTCACACCAAAATCGTTGACAATCCAAGCGCGGATCCGTACCGTCCCATGCCAAGGACAGTGTCCGTCCTGACCTGAGGACGCGAACCCGACGACACTGGCCGAGACCGTCCGACCCGGGACGATGACGACATGGGAGGCGAGCATGGCTGCTCGATTGACGCTGCAGGACGTGAGCCTGCACTTCGGTGGCGTCAAGGTGCTCGACGACGTCGGGTTCGAGGTGGAGCCCGGTCAGATCTTCGGACTGGTCGGGCCGAACGGCGCCGGCAAGACGTCGCTGTTCAACTGCATCAGCGGACACTACCGCCCCAGCGGCGGCTCGATCCGCATCGATGAGGAAGAGGTGCGCGGTGCGCGCCCGGCCACCCTCGCCCGCCACGGTCTCGCGCGCACGTTCCAGCATCCCGCGCTGCAGCTGAACCAGACGGTGCTGGAGAACGTGCTGCTGGGCGCGCACACCCGCCTGCCCGGCGGGCCGCTCGAGTGGTCGCTGCGGCTGCCGCACACCGCCCGTGCCGAGCGGCGCCTGCGCGACGAGGCGCGGGCGCTGCTCGAGCACAACGGCCTGGGCTGGGCCACCGACGTGCGCGCCGACGAGCTCTCGCACGGCCTTCACAAGGGCATCGAGCTGTGCCGGGCCCTGCTCATGAAGCCGCGCCTGCTGCTGCTGGACGAGCCGGCGGCGGGCCTGCCGCACTCCGAGGTCGAGCAGCTCATCGCAAGCGTGCGCCGCATCCGCGAGGAGGACGACATCACCGTCATCATCGTCGAGCACAACATGGGGCTGATCGCGGCGCTCACCGATCGCGTGGTCGTGCTCGACCATGGCCGCAAGCTGATGGAGGGCACCGCCGCGCAGGCCCAGTCGGACCCGCGGGTCATCGAGGCCTACATCGGGAAGGACGCCGCGGATGCCGCTGCTTGAACTGACGGATGTGACCGCGTTCTACGGCCCGGTCCAGGTTCTGGACACCGTGTCGCTGTCGGTGCCCGAGGGCGGGGCCGTCGGCATCCTGGGTGCGAACGGCGCCGGCAAGACGACGACGCTGCGCGCCATCAGCGGCACCGTGCGCGCCGGCGGCAGCATCACATTCGACGGCACCGAGATCCGCAGCCTCCGGCCGGACAAGGTCGCCGCGCTCGGCATCGCCCACGTCCCCGAGGGACGCGGCACGCTCGGCGACCTCACGGTGCGCGAGAACCTCCGGGTGGGCGCGTACCTGCGCCGGGACAAGAAGGCCGTCGCGCACGACATCGACTACTGCCTGGACCTGTTCCCCCAGCTGCAGAACCGCATCCGCTCCAACGCGTCGGCCCTGTCCGGCGGCGAGCAGCAGATGCTCGCGGTGGGCCGGGCGATCATGGCGCGGCCGCGGCTCATGCTGCTGGACGAGGCATCCCTCGGGCTCGCACCGAGCACCGCGAAGACGGTGTACGAGGCCATCGGCCGGCTGCGCCGCGAGTCCGGCATAGCGATGCTGGTCGTCGAGCAGAACGCCAACCTCGCCTTCACCCTCGTCGATTCCGCCACCGTGCTGGAGACCGGGCGCAACGCCCTCTCCGGCACCACGGCGGAGTTGAAGGGGATGGACGAGATCCGACGCGCATACCTGGGAGGCTGACCGGTGGGGACGTTCATCCAACTCGTCATCGACGGGCTGTCGACCGGGTCGATCTACGCGGCGCTCGCGCTGGCGATAGTGCTCGTGAACCAGGCGACGGGGCTGATCAACTTCGCCCAGGGCGGCATCGCCGTGCTGTCCGCATACATAGCGTGGCTGTTCATCGGGGTCGGCGTGCCGCTGATCCTGGCGATCCTGCTGTCGATCCTCGTCTCGTTCGTGATGGGCGCCGTGATCGAGCGGTACCTGATGCGGCGCTTCGAGGGCGGCGACCCGGACACCGCGGTCGTCGTCACGATCGGCCTGCTGACCCTCATCACGGGGCTGTGCGGCTGGCTGTGGACATACAACAACCAGCAGTTCGGGTCGCTGTTCTCGCTGGACACCATCCAGTTCCTGGGTGCGTCGATCAGCGTCCGCTCGATCGGCACCACGGTCGTGATCGTCGTGATGATGATCCTGCTGCAGGCGCTGTTCCTGGGTACGAAGCTCGGCCTCGCGCTGCGCGCGGTGGCCGTGAACCCCCAGTCGGCGTCGTTCTCCGGCCTGCCGGTGGGACGCCTGCTGATGGTGGGATGGGGCCTGGCCGCCGTCCTCGGCGCCGTCGCCGGGGCACTCGTGGCCCCGCAGCTGACGCTGACGCCCGGGATGATGGACAACGCGCTGGTGTACGCGCTGGCGGCGGTGATCCTCGGCGGCCTGTCCAGTCCGTTCGGCGTCGTCGTGGCCGCGTGGCTGATCGGCGTGCTGGAGAACCTGGCCGCCGTGTACGTCCCGTTCATCGGCTACGACCTGAAGGTCGCGGTGCCGTTCATCCTCATCTTCGTCGTGCTGATAGTGCGACCTCAAGGGCTGTTCGGCCGGAAAGCGGTGGTGCGCGTCTGATGTCCGTGACCTCCTTCTTCCACAAGACCTGGGTGCGCTGGGCGCTCGCCCTGCTGCTCGTGGTCGCGCTCGCCGTCGGCCCGCTGGTGCTGCCGGAGTTCGCGAACCAGACGATCGCGCGGATCGGGGTGTTCGCGGTGGCCGTGCTCGGTCTGAACGTTGTGATGGGCTACACCGGGCAGGTCTCGCTCGGCCAGATCTTCTTCGTCGGCCTCGGCGCCTACGTCACCGCGTACGGCGTGACGCACGAGTGGAACATCGTCGTCACGTTCGTGCTGTCCTTCCTGATCCCCGCCGTCGCGGGCCTGCTGATCGCCCTGGCCGCCGCGCGGCTGGGGGGCCTGGCCATCGCGATGGTCACCATCGCGCTGCCGATCGTCGGCGTCCCGCTGGCCAAGCGCCTGGGCGATGTCACCGGCGGGTCGCAGGGCCTGTCGGCACGGTTCACCGACGCGCCGGAGTGGACCGGCCTTTTCAACGACCAGTGGCAGCTGTACATCGTGATAGTGATCACCGTGATCTGCTTCCTGCTGACCCGGAACCTGGTCCGCGGGCGGTACGGGCGGGCGTTCGCGATCGTCAAGGGCAACGAGGCCGTCGCGTCGTCGATGGGCATCTCGCCCTACTGGTACAAGGTCATCGCGTTCACAGTGGCGTCGCTGATCGGCGGTGTCTCCGGCTTCCTGTACATGGTCGTGGTGCAGTACACCTCCCCCGAGACGCTCAGCTTCGGCCACTCGATCACGCTGCTGGCGGCCATGGTCATCGGCGGGGCAGCCAGCATCGTGGGGTCGCTGATCGGCGGCGCGTACTACGTGCTCGTCCCCCAGCTGACCAACATCGTCGACCCGAACTCCACCGCGCTGCTGCAGGGCGCGATCCTGCTCGTGGTCCTGTTCGTCCTGCCCGGCGGCATCGTGTCGCTTCCGCGCGTGCTGCACCGTCTCGCGCGGCGCCGGCGCGGCGGGACCGGCAGGGGCGGCATCCAGACCACTCCGATCGCGGAACCGGACCCGGCCGCCGCACCGGAGGGACACCCAACAGAGAGGCAAGGTCAGGCATGAACATGCGCTCAACAGCTCGGAAGGCCGTCGGCGTCGTCGCCATGGCATCCGTGGTCGCGCTCGCCCTCGCGGGATGCGCCCGCGGTGGCGGCGGTGACGGCGGCGACAGCACGAACGCCGCGGCAAGCCCCGGCATCACCGACACCACCGTCACGCTCGGCATCACGACGCCGCTCAGCGGTGCCACCGCCGGCCCCGGCACCTGCACGGTCGCCGGTGTCACCGCGTACTTCGGCGCGAAGAACGCCGAGGACGGCGGCGTGAAGTTCGGCGACGGCAAGACCCGCAAGGTCGAGATCCAGAAGCTCGACGACGCGTACGACCCGCAGAAGGCCAAGGCGAACTACGACCAG
The DNA here is from genome assembly GCF_009649635.1 of Microbacterium sp. SYP-A9085. Lineage (GTDB taxonomy): Bacteria > Actinomycetota > Actinomycetes > Actinomycetales > Microbacteriaceae > Microbacterium. The sequence continues at coordinate 434,711 of NZ_WJII01000002.1, forward strand.
CTCAAGGACAAGGTGTTCGCGATGGGCGTGGGCCTGGGCACCCCCACGAACCGGGCATGGCGCGAGGCAGCCATCGCCGACAAGGTCCCGCAGGTGCTCGTGGAGACCGGCGACCCGATCTTCAGCGACCGCTCGCAGAGCCCGTGGCAGCTCGGGTTCGTCCCGATCTACCAGAACGAGGGTGAGGCGTTCGGCAAGCTGCTGGCGACCGCCACCGGGAACCACAAGGTCGCCATCCTGTCGCAGAACGACGACTTCGGCAAGGGCTACGTCGAGGGCTTCAAGGAGGGCATCAAGGGCGCGTCGAACATCACCATCGCCAAGGAGCTCACCTACGAGGCCACCGACACCTCGGTGGACGCGCAGCTGACCGAGCTCGCGGCGACCGGTGCCGACGTGTTCTTCAACGCCATGTCGATCACCCCGCTGGTGATCACGTCGCTGCAGAAGGCGCAGCAGCTGAACTGGAAGCCCAGCTGGTTCCTGCCGTCGAACACCTCGAGCCCGAAGGCCATCCTCGAGCCGGGCAAGGCGACCGCCTTCCCGGGTGTCTACTCCGTCGCGTTCTCGAAGGCTGTCGCCAGCCCCGCGTACGCCGGTGACGCGGACGTGAAGAAGTTCCTGTCCGACCTCAAGCAGTACGGCAACTACCAGGACGTCCCGGCGTTCCCGCACTGCGTGTGGAGCTACATCAGCGGTGCGACGCTGGAGCAGGCGTTCGAGAAGATGACAGCGCCGACGCGGGAGAACTTCATGAAGGCTCTCCTGTCGATCTCGGACTTCAAGGCGCCGCTCATGCTGGACGGCACCGCCGTGGACACGACGAAGGACGGTCAGCCGGCCGTGTCGACCGTGGTGGTCCAGAAGTTCAACGGCAAGGGCTTCGACACCGTGACCTCGTTCCAGTGATCCCAGCCTGACGCAAGACGGGGGTCCGGTTCGCCGGGCCCCCGTTCGCGTTCCCGCGGAACGCTCAGTCCATGCCGCGGAGCACGTCGATGATCCCGGCCAGGTGCCGGCGGGTGGCCTGCTCGGCGGCATCCGCATCCCGCGCGAGGATGGCATCGATGATGGCGACGTGCTCGGGGGCGGAGGTCGCGGCCCGGCCGGGCACGAACGCGAGCCGGAACTGATGGCGGGCGGACTGCGCGCGCAGCCGCTCGAGCAGCTGCATCGCGGTGTGGTGCGCGCCGATCTCGCGGATCCGCTGATCCAGCTCCTGGTTCACGAGCGAGTAGTCCACGAGGTTCCCGGAGTCCGAGGCCGCCTCGATGCGGGTGCGCAGCTCGCGCAGCGCCGCTGCGTCGTCCGCGGTGAGGTTCTCGGCGGCCTTGCGGGCGACGAGGGACTCCAGGCCCATCCGCACCTCGACGATCTCCACGGCCTCGTCCACCGTGATCGCCCGCACGCGTGCGCCGCGATTGGGGAGCCGCTCGACGAGCCCCTCGTTGGTCAGGTTCAGCAGCGCCGTGCGCACGGAGGCGCGGGAGGCGCCGTAGCGCTCGCTGAGGTCGGCTTCGATGAGGCGCTGATCCGGCGCGAACTCGGCGTTCTGGATCGCGTCGCGCAGGCGCTGCGTCAGATCGGGTCTGGTGACCGACTCCGCCTCGATCGTGGTGGACACTCCGCCTCCCTGGGGATGCCGTCGTCGGCACCGTGCGTGCCGGGCGTTCACGAGGATAGCGCTTCGCGCGTTTGTATACGAGATTCGAGATGATTTTGTCGCGAGTCTTGAATACCGCCCGTGCGAGGAGCACGATGAGAGAAATCCGGCGTTTCGCCCGGCGCATCCGCCGGTGCCGGGATGTCGGCGGTGGCGTCCGAATGGATCCCGCGCGTACCTGCGCGCGGGCGACGCGTGAGCACGGAGAGGTGTGATGGGGATGTCAGGAACGATGGAAACAGGCACGGCGGCAGCGGTGCGGACCGGCCTGTTCATCGGGGGCGAGGAGCGGTTCACCGAGGAGGTGCTGTCGGTGGCCGATCCGGGCAAGCCCGGCGTCGTGGTGGGCGAGGCGGCCTCGGCGTCGCCGCAGGACATCGCGGACGCCGTCGCGGCCGCGAAGGCCGCGTATCCGGCCTGGGCGGCGCTGGGTGCGGCGGGCCGCGCGAAGGCGATGGCCGCCGCCATCGCCGGCGTCGCCGACGACCGGGACGCGGACGCCGCGATCCTGTCGCAGGAGAACGGGAAGATCCGGCTGGAGGCGTGGATCGACGCGCTCGTGTTCGAGCTGCGCTGGAATCTCGCGCTGCAGGTGGCCGACCAGGTGGACACCACCTCGACGCTGCCGGTGGTGCCGGGCGCCATCCCGGTGGAGACCACGGTGGCGTACCAGCCCCTGGGCGTCGTCTCGATCATCGTGCCGTTCAACTGGCCGATCGCCATCCTCGGCGCATCCCTGCCCGGCGCGCTCCTGGCCGGCAACGCGGTGATAGTGAAGGCGCCGCCGACGACGCCCCTGGCCATCACGCGGGTCGTGCAGCGGGTGGCCGCGAAGCTTCCCGCCGGCGTCCTGAACGTCGTCAGCGGCAAGGACGAGAACATGTCCGGCCTCATCCAGAACAAGGACGTCGCGAAGGTGTCGTTCACCGGCAGCGTCAACGGCGGCAAGCGGATGATGCAGATGGGCGCCACGACGCTGACCCGGGTGACCCTCGAGCTCGGCGGCAACGACCCGGCGGTGTTCCTGGCCGACGCGATCATCGACGACGAGCACCTGGACCGGCTGTACGCGTCCATCTTCGACACGACCGGGCAGATCTGCATGAACGCGAAGCGCGTGTTCGTGCACCGGTCGCGGATGGACGAGGTGGTCGCGGGACTGTCCGCGCGGCTGGAGAAGGCCGTGCTCGGCTACGGTCTGGATGAGGGCACGACGATGGGCCCCCTGAACTCGGGCGCGCAGAAGGCGTTCGTCGACGAGATCATCCAGGAGGCGAAGGATGCCGGCGCCGACGTCCGCGAGTTCGGGACGCTGCCCGGCGGTGACCTCGCCGGCGGCAACTTCGTGCGCCCGGCGATCGTCGTGGACCCCGACCTGGCGCTGCGCGTCGTGACGCAGGAGCAGTTCGGCCCGGTGATCCCCGTCATCCCGTTCGACGACGAGGACGAGGCCGTGCGGCTGGCCAACGACACGTGGGCGGGGCTGTGCGGCTCGGTGTGGACCGCGTCGCCGGAGGCCGCGCAGCGCGTGGGCTCGCAGCTGGTGTGCGGCTACGTCTGGATCAACGACCACGGTGCCACCCGCCTGGACCTGCGCGCCCCGTTCGGCGGCATGAAGGGCTCCGGCTTCGGCCGCGAGCAGGGCATCGAGGGCGTGCGCGACTTCCAGGACACTCGGGCGATCGCCACGATCGACCCCGACGCCCTCGCCGCGATGGCGCACTGAGCGCTGCGGTCGCTGCGCGGGACCTCCCGCGCGATCCCACGATGTCCGGGCGTGCGGGTGCCGCCCGGACATCGTTCGTCGACCCGGGCCCGCTGGCCGGAAATCGTCTTGTGGTGCCGCTCCCGCGGCGCGAAGCGGCACCACCGGACCGCGATTCGGGCAGGGCATCAGCCAGGCTGGGGGTGAGCCGTCAGGCGGTGCACAAGAAGGACGGACGAAGATGAAGAGCGGCCCCTCCCCCGGCCCGCCCGCATCATCCGTCTCAGCCGCATTCTGAGGAGACACCCCGCATGTCATCCACCGCCGCTCCCGCGCGCCGTTCGCTGTTCCGCCGCGGAAGGCAGGACGGCCCTCGCGCCCGGATGCGCCATCTGCTCCCGTACATCTTCGAGCACCGCGGCGTGATCGCCGTCGTGATCGTGCTCAGCGTCGTCGGGGCGCTGGCGAGCCTTGCGCAGCCGCTCATCGTCGGCGAGGTGATAGCGCGGGTGCAGGCCTCCACGCCGCTGGGCGCGCTCGTCTGGCTGCTCGTCGCGCTGGTGGTCGCGGCATCCCTCATCTCCGGGTTCCAGCACTATCTGCTGCAGCGCACCGGCACCGCCGTCGTGTACTCCAGCCGCCGGCGTCTGATCGCCCGCATCCTGCACCTGCCGATCAGCGAGTTCGACGCCCGCCGCACTGGGGACCTCGTGTCGCGGGTGGGCACCGACACGACCCTGCTGTACGCGGTGCTCACGCAGGGGCTCGCGGATGCCGTGGGCAATGCGCTGATCTTCGTGGGCGCCCTCGTGGCGATGGCGATCATCGACCCGCTGCTGCTGGTGCTGATCCTCGTGGTGATCGGTGCGTCGGTCGCCGTGGTCGGCGCCCTGTCCGGCCGGATCCGGCGCGAGACGCGGGCGCAGCAGGAGAAGGTGGGCGAGCTGGCGTCCGGCGTGGAGCGGGCGGTGGGCTCGATCCGCACGATCCGCGCGGCAGGGGCGGCCGAGCGCGAACAGCGGGCGATCACGCAGGTGGCGGCCGAGACGTACGACATCGGCGTGCGGATAGCGAAGGCGTCGGCGCTCGTGGTGCCGATCGCGGGCATCGCGCTGCAGGTGTCGCTGCTCGTGGTGCTGGGCGTGGGCGGTTACCGGGTGGCATCCGGCGCCATCACCATCGCCGCCCTCATCACGTTCGTGATGTTCCTGTTCATGCTGATCCAGCCGCTGGGAACGTTCTTCGGCGCGATCATGTCGGTGAACCAGGCGCTGGGGGCGCTCGGCCGCATCCAGGAGGTGCTCGAGCTGCCGACCGAGACCGCGGAGGACGCCGCGACAGCGGCCCACGTCGCGAGCCGCCCCTCGGCCGAGCCGAGGATTTCGGCCGGGGCGAGGACCGGTTCCGGCCAAACCCTCCTCGCCTCGGCCGATCCCCTCGCCTGGGCCGAGGGGCAGAATGCGGGGGTCCCCGCGATCGAGTTCCGCGACGTGCGGTTCCGCTACCCCGCCGCCGTCGTCGAGGCCCGGCGCAAGACGGAGGCCGAGGCGCTCGCGCTGCTGGAGTCCGCCCGCGTCGACACGTCGGGGGTCGCGCTGCCGGATGCCGACGGCGAGGTGATGCGGGATGCCGACGGTGGGCGGCTGCGGGATGTCGACGGCGAAGTGCTGCACGGGGTGTCCTTCGCGGTGCCGCGCGGCTCGCGGGTGGCGCTGGTGGGCCCGTCCGGGGCCGGGAAGTCCACGACGCTCGCGCTCATCGAGCGGTTCTACGACCCCACCGCGGGCGCGATCCTCGTCGACGGCCGGGATGTGCGCACGATGCAGCGCGATGCGCTGCGCGCGCAGCTCGGCTACGTCGAACAGGACGCCCCGACGCTGGCCGGCTCGATCGCCGACAACCTGCGCCTGGCCTCACCGGAGGCATCCGACGCCGACTGCGAACGCGTGCTGCACGCGGTCAACCTCACCGAGGTGCTCGACCGCAGCCGGCTGGGGATCGACGCCCCGGTCGGCGAGGCCGGCGTGATGCTCTCCGGCGGCGAGCGTCAGCGCCTCGCCATAGCGCGGGCGCTGCTGGCCGCTCCCCCGATCCTGCTGCTGGACGAGTCGACGTCGTCGCTGGACGGCCTGAACGAGCAGCGCATGCGCGAGGCCATCGACGCCGTCGCCACCGGGCGCACCCTCGTGGTGATAGCGCACCGCCTGTCGACGGTCGTGGACAGCGACCTCATCGTGGTGATGGACCACGGCCGCATCGTCGGACAGGGCACGCACTCCGACCTCGTCGACTCCACACCCCTGTACCGCGACCTCGCGAAGCACCAGCTGCTGGTGTGACGCGGGCGCGGCATCCCGCCCCTCACCGGGAGGGAACGGGATGCCGTCGGCAGCCGGTCAGGACGCCGCGACGGCGTGCTTCAGGCGGTACCGCAGTGCGGACAGCTCGGCCTGCAGCGCCGCCGGCACCCGGCCGCCGAATGTCGCGTAGAACTGCTCGGTGAGGTCGGCCTCCTGCTGCCACGTGCGCGGGTCGACCGCGAAAAGCTCGCGCATATCGTCGTCGGAGACATCCAGCCCGTCGAGGTTCAGGTCCTCCGGCCGCGGCAGGCGTCCGATCGGGCTGTCCACCGCGCCGACCGTGCCGTCCACGCGGCGGATGATCCACTCGATCACGCGCGAGTTGTCGCCGAATCCCGGCCACAGGTACCGTCCGTCGGCGCCGCGGCGGAACCAGTTCACCTGGAAGATCCGCGGCGCCTTGTCGAACCGCATGCTCTGGCCCACCTTGAGCCAGTGCCCGAAGTAGTCGGCCATGTTGTAGCCGCAGAACGGGAGCATCGCGAACGGGTCGCGACGCAGCTCGCCCACGGTGCCCTCGGCGGCGGCGGTCCGCTCGCTGGAGATGTTCGACCCAAGGAACACGCCGTGCGTCCAGTCGGTGGCCTCCACGACCAGCGGCACGTTCGTGGCGCGGCGCCCGCCGAACAGGATGGCGTCCAGCGGGACGGCCTCCTCCCAGTCGGCGGCGATCTGCGGGCACTGCGCGGCGCTGACCGTGAACCGGGAGTTCGGGTGCGCGGCGGGGTGCCCGGACTCCGGCGACCACGGGTTGCCCTGCCAGTCGATGAGCCCCTCGGGCACCTCGTCGGTCAGGCCCTCCCACCACACGTCGCCGTCCGGGCGCAGCGCCACGTTCGTGAAGATCGTGTTGCCCCACAGCGTCTCCACCGCCGTGACGTTCGTGGACTGGCCGGTGCCCGGCGCGACGCCGAAGAACCCGGCCTCGGGGTTGATCGCCCACAGCCGTCCGTCCTCGCCCGGGCGCAGCCACGCGATGTCGTCGCCGAGCGTCTCCACCCGCCAGCCCGGGATCGTCGGGCGCAGCATCGCAAGGTTCGTCTTGCCGCACGCCGACGGGAACGCCGCCGCCACGTGGTACGCCTTGCCGGCCGGGTCGATGACGCGGATCAGCAGCATGTGCTCGGCGAGCCATCCCTCGTTGCGGCCGATCACCGACGCTATCCGCAGTGCGAAGCACTTCTTCGCGAGGATCGCGTTCCCGCCGTATCCGGACCCGTACGAGTACACCTCGAGCGTGTCGGGGAAGTGCACAATGTACTTCTCGTCGCTGCACGGCCACGTGACATCCCGCTGCCCGGGCTCCAGCGGCGCCCCCACCGAGTGCACGGTGCGCACCCACGGCGCACCGTCCGCGATGAGCCGGGTGACGCTGGCGCCGACCCGGGTCATGATGCCGATGGATGCCACGGCGTACGCGCTGTCGGTGACCTGCACGCCGATGTGCGACAGCGGTCCGCCGACGGCGCCCATCGAGAACGGGATGACGTACATGGTGCGTCCGCGCATCGACCCGGCGAACACGCCGTTCAGCGTCTGACGCATCTGGTCCGGATCGGCCCAGTTGTTCGTGGGGCCGGCGTCCTCCTCCTTGGCGGAGCAGATGAACGTGCGGGCCTCGGTGCGCGCGACGTCCTTCGGGTCCGAGCGGGCCAGGTACGATCCGGGCCGCCACTCCGGGTTCAGCTTTATGAGCTTGCCCTCGCCGACCATCTCGCGCATCAGGGCGTCGTTCTCGGCGCGGGAGCCGTCGATCCAGTGGATCCGGTCCGGGCGGGTGAGGGCGGCGATCTCGTCCACCCAGTCCACGAGGGCCTTCATGCCGGGCCCGTCGATGTCGGGGCGGCGGCCGAGCTCGTGCACGTCGCGCACGGTGCGGTGACCGTTCGGGGCGGTACGGGTGAAGGATTCGGCGAGGGCCATGGCTGCTCCCATCAGTCGGCGGTCGGACGGATGCTGGCGATCAGATCGCCGGTGTTCCCACCCTTTCAAGCGATCCCGGCGTCTTTCCGGGCCACCCGGTGAAAAGAATCAGGGTTCTTTCGCTATCATCAAGGAATGGCGTCCTCTGTCGAACTGACCACGCTGGGCCACCGGATCCGGCACCATCGCGTGTCGCGGGGGCTGACGCTCGACGAGCTGGGCGCCCAGGTCGGCGTGGCCGGCAGCCACCTGAGCCTGATCGAGAACGGCAAGCGCGAGCCGAAGCTTTCGCTGCTGCAGGAGATAGCCCGCGCCACCGGCACCGATGTCACCGATCTGCTGTCCTCCGAGCCGCCCAATCGGCGTGCGGCGCTGGAGATCGAGCTGAACCGCGCGCAGGCCAGTCCGGTGTTCCGGCGCCTGGGGATCCCGCCGATCAAGGTCACGAAGGGCACCAGCGACGAGATGCTCGAGTCGGTGCTCGGGCTGCACCGGGAGCTGCAGCGCCGCGAGCGCGAGGCGATAGCGACGCCCGAGGAGGCCCGCCGCGCGAACACCGAGCTGCGGCTGCTGATGCGCACGCGCGACAACTACCTGCCCGACATCGAGCAGCTCGCGGAGAAGCAGCTGAAGGCGGCCGGGCACACGTCGGGGGCGCTCACGCACCGCACCGTGAGCATCATGGCCGAGCAGCTGGGCTTCGAGCTGATCTACGTGAACGACCTCCCGCACTCGGCGCGGTCGGTGACGGACCTGGAGAACGGGCGCATCTACCTGCCGCCCGCATCGATCCCCGGGGGGCACGGGCTGCGGTCGATGGCGCTGCAGGCGATGGCGCATCGGCTGCTGGGCCACAAGCCGCCCACCGACTACGCGCACTTCCTCAAGCAGCGCCTCGAGATCAACTACTTCGCCGCGTGCTGCCTGATGCCGCAGACGGCGGCGGTCGGGTTCCTGCAGCAGGCGAAGAAGGAGCGCAACCTCGCGGTGGAGGACTTCCGCGACGCGTTCGGCGTCACGCACGAGGCGGCGGGTATGCGGATGACGAACCTGCTGACCGCGCACCTGGGCATCCCGCTGCACTTCCTGCGCGTGGACGGCGCCGGCGCCATCTCCCGGGTGTACGAGAACGACGACCTGCCGCTGCCGATGGACGTGACCGGGGCGGTGGAGGGGCAGATAGTGTGCCGCAAGTTCTCCGCCCGCTCCGCGTTCGCGGAGCAGAACCGCACGACCGAGCACTACCAGTACACGGACACCCCGGCGGGGACGTACTGGTGCGCGACGCAGACCGGCGCCACCGCCGACGGGGAATTCTCGATCACCGTCGGTGTGCCGTTCGACGACGCGAAGTGGTTCCGCGGGCGCGAGACGCCCGGCCGGGCGAGCTCGACATGCCCGGACGATGCGTGCTGCCACCGGCCGGACGCCGCGCTGACGGCGCGCTGGGCGGGCAATGCGTGGCCGAGCGCCCGCGTGCACATGCAGATGTTCAGTCCGCTGCCGCGCGGCGCGTTCCCCGGCGTGGATGACAGCGAGGTGTACGCGTTCCTGGATCGCCACGCGGCGGAGTAGTGAGGATGCCGCAGGTCACCCCGCGATGAACCGGGCGTAGCGGTCCAGCGCCGCCGCCACCTCCTCACCGGTCGCCGCGCGCGGCGCGAGCAGATCCGGCACCGGGTCGTCGGCGTGCCGTCCGGCGGCCACCGAGTGCGTCCACACGCCGACCACGCGCCCGCGCGCGAGCAGGAGAGGACGCACCAGCCCGTTCGCGCCGGGCCCCACCGCCCCGGCGAGCTCCGGCGGACACACCGGCGAGCGGTCGGCGTAGGAGAGGTAGTACTCGTCGAACGGGGCGAGCGCGATCACGTCCGGCGCCGACCGATGCCGGCGCGGACGATCCGGAGCCATGTACGCCCCGTCGTCCACCTCCACCAGCCGGTCGGCCGCCGCCGCGGCCGCCTCCCGCGCGAGCCCGAGCGGCAGCCCCGCCCACCAGGCGAAGTCCGCGGCGCGCGCGGGCCCGTGCCCGTCGACATAGCGCACGAAGAGCTCGACGAGCGGATCCGCCGGATGGGCGGAGTCGGCGATCCACTCGTCGGCGAGCACGAAGCACTGCTCGCGCGTCGGTACGGAACCGGCGCCCCGCGCGACGACCGGCCCCTGCACGAGCACACCGGCGACGCTCAGCGCGTATAGCAGGTGGTAACCGCGTTGGCCGGTCGGCGGGATCCCGGACACTTCCAGCAGGGCGAAGATCTCGGCACGCGTCATCCGGCCCCCGCCGACCAGGGCACCCACGATCGCGCGCTCGGCACGGCCGACCGCGTCGGGCTCCAGCCCGAGCGCGCGGCGACGCGAGTCGGCCTGCCGCGCCTGCCGGGCGCCGGTCACCTGCAGCATCCAGGCCAGATCCCGTGCGGGGACGATGTGGATCGTGCCGCGCATCGTCCACGAGCGCACGAGGTGCCCGGCGTCGAAGGCGGCATCCACGGCGGCAAGCCCCGGGGCACCGCGGGTCCGCGACGCCAGCGCCCAGCGTCCGCCCCGGAACTCCTGCGCCTGCACGGCCAGCATGTGGGCGGCGGCGTCCTGCACGGTGGCCGCCGGGGCGGACAGCCGATGCGAGCGCAGACGCTCGGCGAGCAGGCGATGCGGGGTCACCGGTCCATCCTGACGTGCCGCACCGACATCCCCAACGCCGCGATCATCACGCGTAGACGATGCCGCCCTCCACGTCGGCGCGGATCTCGGTCCCGACCGTGCGGGCCAGCAGGTCGTCGAGCCGGTCCAGCGGACCGATCAGCGCGCGCCCACCCGACCGTGCGACGCGGATTGCCGCCTCGACCTTCGGCTGCATCGAGCCCTCCGCGAATGCCAGCTCGGCAACGGCATCTGCCGACGCGGTGAGGATGTCGCGCTGTTGGGGCGTGCCCCAGTTCTCGCTGACGAAGTCGCCGTCGGTGAGCATGATCAGGGTGTCCGCGCGCAGCTCGGCGGCCAGCGCCGCACTTGCCAGGTCCTTGTCGACCACCGCCTGCATCCCCGTCTGCCGATGGCCCTGCGCATCGACCTTCACCGGGACCCCGCCACCGCCCACGCACACGACGAGGTGACCGCTCTCCAGCAACAGACGCACCAGCGGCGCCTGCACGACCCGGACGGGATTCGGCGATGGCACCACACGCCGGAACGCCGAACCGTCCCGGGCGATGGTCCAGCGGTACGCCGCCGCGGCCTCCGCGGCATCCTCCGCCGAATAGGTCGGGCCGATCAGCTTCGTCGGTCGCTCGAAGGCGGGGTCGTGCTCGTCCACCACGGTCGTGGTGATGACGGCAGCGACCTCACGCCGGCCGGCGAGGGCGTTGGAGAGCTCCTGCTGCACCACGTATCCGATCATGCCCTGCGTCTCGGCACCCAGGATGTCCAACGGGTACGCGGCGACATCCTGGTAGGCGAGATTCTGCAGCGCCAGCAAGCCGACCTGGGGTCCGTTGCCGTGCGTGATCACGAGTTCGTTCTCGTCGGCGAGTCCGGCCAGCGCCCGGCACGTCGACCGCACGTTCTCCCGCAGCCGATCCGCGGTCATCGGCTCACCCCGGCGGGCGAGGGCGTTCCCGCCCAGTGCGACCACGACGCGCATTGCCGCCTCCTTCGCAGGACCGGCCTGGCCCTGATCGTCCCTAATGGTATACTATATCCCGCATGAGCGTCGCCGCTGCGGTTCACCCCCTGCATGACTCGCCGGCGATCACGCGCGCACTCACGATCGATGTCACCCTCGCGCATCGACTGCGGCGCGGACCCCGGCGGGCGCGCGTGCATTCGGTGTTCCACCACGTCGTGAACCTCAGCACCCGGACGGGTCGCCTGATCGCCCTGTCCGCCCGCTCGCTCGACGATGCACCCTGGTCGGTCCGCGTGGATGTCGCGGACTGGGCCGTCCCCGCGGTGCACGCGGGCGAGCCCGCCGTCCTGACGGCGTCCGACATCCGACTCCCCGGCCGCCGCATCCTCATCGACGGGGCCCGCCACTGGCGTCCCCGCCTTCCATCGCTGCCACTGGACACGTCCGTGACGCGCGATCGAATCCGGGAGCTCGAGCACCTCCTCGGCGCCGCCGGCGACCCCGGTGCCGACGGCCGCAGGCGGGCCGGCGACGCGTTCGCACACGCGTCCGCCGCCCGGCTGCGTGCCGCACGCACGGCCGCGGTGCGCGCCGAGCTCGCAGGCGACCGCGGGGCGGCGACCGCCGCCGTGGTGGAGATGCTGGGACTCGGGCCGGGGCTGACCCCGGCCGGGGACGACATGCTGGTGGGAATGGCGCTCGTGGCCGCCTGCCCGAACAGCGGCATCACGGTGCTGCCGTGGGCGATCGTCGACGCGCTGGCGCGCCACCCGCACCGCACCACCGACCTCAGCCGCACGACGCTGCACGAAGCGGTGCGGGGGCGGGCGCGGCAATCGCTCATCGACCTCCTCGAAGGGTCATGCCGGCCTCCGGCAGGAACTGCGGACGATGTGCACCTCCGACTGGAGAAGGTGCTCGGCATCGGGCACACCTCGGGCAGAGACCTCGCATCCGGCATCCTCACCGGACTGCGGCTGGCAAGCGAACGGAGAGGCAGCGCGTGAGCGTCACGACACTGATCAAGAAGAACACCTATGTCGACTCGGTGTCGCTGATGTCGATCTCGACCCGGGCCAATGACATCGCCGGCGTCGAGCAGGCGTTCGTGGCGATGGCCACCGAGATGAACAAGGCTGTGCTGTCCGACCTCGACCTGCTCTCGCCGGAGCTTGCGGACGCCGGCGGCAGCGATCTGATGATCGTCGCGGTGACGGCCCCGGACGTCGACCGTGACCAGACGCTCGCTCAGATCGAGGCGCTGCTGGCGCGCCGTGGGCCGGTCGGCGACGAGGCCGCCTCACCCCCGCGCACCCTCGGCGCGGCGGTGGCCTCCGATCCCGACGCGAACCTCGCCGTCATCGCCGTGAACGGCGCCTACGCGGCGCGCGAGGCACGGGCGGCGCTCGAGAACGACCTGCACGTCCTGCTCTTCAGCGACAACGTGTCCGTCGACGACGAGATCGCCCTCAAGACGCTCGCCCACGAGAAGGGCCTGCTCATGATGGGCCCCGACTGCGGGACCGCGATCATCAACGGCACCGCCCTGTGCTTCGCCAACGCCGTGCGGCGCGGCCCGATCGGAATCGTGGCGGCCAGCGGCACGGGCTCCCAGGAGGTCAGCGCCCGCATCCACGAGCTCGGCGGCGGCGTCTCGCAGCTGATCGGCACCGGCGGGCGGGACCTGTCCGCAGCGGTCGGCGGGATCACGATGACCGACGGCATCCGCGCCCTCGCCGCCGACGACCAGACGAAGGCGATCGTGCTGGTCTCCAAGCCCCCCGCACCCGAGGTGGAGAAGCGCGTGCTCGCCGAAGTCGCGACCGCCGGTAAGCCCGTCGTCGTCTACTTCATCGGCGGGTCCGAGGCGGCCGTCACCGCTGCCGGGGCCCGTTTCGCCGCCAGCAGCCAGGACGCCGCGCTGCAGGCGGTCCGGTTGACGGTGGACGCCGGCGCGGCGGTGCCCGCCCTCGACACGTCGGCCGTGGCATCCGTGCGTGCACGACTGCGTCCCGAGCAGCGTTACGCCCGCGGGCTGTTCTGCGGCGGCACACTGTGCGACGAGTCGATGTATGCCCTGCTGGATGCCGGGGAGGCCGTGTACAGCAACATCCAGAGGGACCCGGCCTTCCTGGTGCGCGCCGGCGACCCCGGTCGCGGCCACACGTTCCTCGACTTCGGGGACGATGAGTTCACCGCCGGGCGCCCGCATCCGATGATCGACCCGTCGCTGCGCCTGGAACGCCTGGTCGCAGAGGCGGCGGACCCCAGCGTTGCGGTCATCGTGATGGACTTCGTGCTGGGATTCGGCGCGCATGAGGATCCTGTGGGCGTGACGCTGCCGGCGATCGCGCAGGCGCGCGCGCAGGCCGCCGGCCGCCATCTCGAGATCGTGGGGTACGTGCTGGGCACCGACCGCGACACCCCCGCGCTGTCCGACCAGATCTCGGCACTGGAAGCGGCCGGGGTCACCGTCATGCACAGCAGCACTCAGACGGGCGCATACGTCGGCGCCGTCGTTCGGAAGGAGACCGCCGCATGAGCACCAGCACCGCCGCGCTGTTCTCGACCCCGCTGAGGGTCGTGAACCTCGGGCTGCAGATGTTCCACGATGACATCGCGTCCCAGAGCACGCCGGTCACGAGCGTCGACTGGGCACCGCCCGGCGGGGGCGACCCGGCCGTGATCGCGGCACTGGACGTGCTGGCCTCCGGCGACCTGCCCGAACGCATCGCTGCGGCCAATGCCGAAGCGCTCGAGCGCATCCTCGACGCCCGTCCCATGCTGATCGGCTACGGGCGCGCCCTGGATGTCGTGCCGGGGATGACACCCACCACGATCCTGCACGCCGGTCCGCCGGTCGCCTGGGAGCGCATGTCGGGGCCGATGCGCGGGGCGGTCACCGGCGCCCTCGTATTCGAAGGACTCGCGAAGGACATCGACGAGGCCGCCGAGGTCGCCGCCTCCGGGAAGATCACGTTCTCCCCCTGCCACGAACACCAGTCGGTCGGCTCCATGGCCGGTGTGACGTCGGCGTCGATGTACGTGCACATCGTCCGCAACGAGACACATGGCAACGTCGCGTACACGAATCTGTCCGAGCAGATGGCGAAGATCCTGCGGATGGGTGCGAACGATGCGAGCGTCATCGACCGGCTGATCTGGATGCGCGACGTGCTGGGGCCCATGCTGGCCGAGGCCATGCAGATCGGCGGACCGATCGATCTGCGCCTGATGCTGGCCCAGGCCGTCCATATGGGCGATGAGGCCCACAACCGCAACAGCGCGGGCACGCTCCTGCTCTTCCAGGCGCTAGCCCCGGCGCTCCTGCAGACGAACTTCACGACGCTGCAGAAGAAGGAGGTGTTCGACTTCATCGCAAGCTCGGACTACTTCTCCGGCCCGACCTGGATGGCTACGGCGAAGGCGGCCCTGGACGCCGCGAACGGTGTCGCCGAGTCCACCGTGGTGACCACCATGGCCCGCAACGGCGTCGAGTTCGGCATTCGCGTCGCCGGTCTTCCCGGCCAGTGGTTCACGGGACCCGCGCAAAAGGTCGTCGGACCCATGTTCGGCGGGTACAAGCCGGAGGACTCCGGTCTGGACATCGGGGACAGCGCCATCACCGAGACGTACGGCTTCGGCGGCTTCGCCATGGCCGCCGCCCCGGCGATCGTCGCGCTGGTCGGCGGCACCGTCGCCGAGGCCGTGGGCTACACCCGGCAGATGCGGGAGATCACCACGGCAGAGAATCCGAATGTCACGATCCCCGCCCTCGGCTTTGCGGGCCTGCCCAGCGGCATCGACGTGCGCAAGGTGATGGATGCCGGCATCCTTCCGGTGATCAACACCGCCATCGCCCACAAGGAGCCCGGCATCGGCATGATCGGCGCCGGCATCACGCATCCCCCAGTGGAGGCCTTCCAGAAGGCGACGATCGCGCTGGCGGATGCGTTGGCGTGAGCGCTTCGCGGCCGCGGCTACTCGAGCGCGTCGCCCGCGCGATAGCGCGCCAGCTCCGGCACCGCCACGACGACCACCGCCACACACGCCACCAGGATCAGCCCGCAGAAGAATGTGGTCGCCGCCACGCCGGCGGACTGGGCGATAATCCCCAATCCGGCCGCGGCGACCGGAGTGATGCCGATGGCCAGCTCCTGGACGCCCATGGCCCTGCCCTGCGCCCGCGAGGGTGTCACCATCAGCAGCAGGGTGGTCTGGTAGATCACGAACGGAGCCGAGGCCAGCCCGATGCCGCCCAGCAGCAGGAATGACAGCCACGGCTCGCGCGAGAGCGCGAACAGCGCCCAGAGCACCCCCCAGAGGATCGTGCCCCCGGCGAAGATCGCCCCCTGTCCGCGCACCTCCCCCAGCATCGCGATCGTCAACGACCCGATCATGCCGCCCACGCCCGCACAGGTGAGCATCATGCCCAGCCCCGCGGCATCCATCCCCAGGATCTGCTCGGCGAACACCGGCATGAACGACTGGAACACCGGCCACAGCAGCATGTTGGCGAACAGGGTGATCAGCATCACGCTCAGTGCGACCGGGCTGCGGCCGATCGCCGCGAACCCGCCCACGATCATCCGCCACGGCGATTCGTGGTGCGCGGCGATGCCTGCGGTGGTGGCGCGCATGAGCCAGAGCGCGGTCAGCGCGACCGCGTACCACGCGGAAGACAGCGCCAGCGCCGCCGGTGCGCCCAGCACACCGATCAGCGCTCCTCCGATCGCCGGCCCCACCATTTGAGATGCGCTCATCGCCAGCGCATTCAACGCGTTCGCGTTACTGAGGTTGTCCCGTCCGACCAGGTCGAACACCAGCGCCGCGCGCGCCGGCTGCGCGGGCGCCTGAGCCATGCCCAGGACCAGACCGGCGGCCATCAGCACGCCCACCCCGGCCGCCCCGGCGAACGCGATCGCCGCCACAGCCGCGATCGCGGCCAGCGCCAGCACGTTCGCGAGGATCACCAGCCGTCTCCGGTCGAAGCGGTCCGAGAGCATGCCCCAGAACGGGCCGAGCAGCAGCGGCGCGAACCGGAATGTCGTGAACAGCGCGAGCAGGAATGCCGAGCCGGTCAGCTCGAACACCATCCACCCCAGAATCATCGTCTGGGTCCACACGCCCCCGAAGAAGCAGACGCTCGAGATCCACAGCAGTCGGAACTGAGGGCTCACCCGCAGCGATCTGACCGCACGCAGCGAATCCCGCCGATTCCGTCCGCGCACCCGGCCCGCTCCTGCCTCGGCGACCTCCGGCCCGCCGCCGTGGCCGGCGTCGGCGGCGCGACCGCTCAGCGCCCGGCCGTCGCGGGCGCCGTCGTCCACCTCGCGACGCCTCGACCCGCGGCCGTCATGCGACCACCTTCTCGTGCTCCTCGCGGCTGGGACCGCCCACATGCAGCGGGAAATGGCAGGCGGCCAGGTGGGCGGACTCCTCCGGACCCCGCATCGCCGGCTCCTCCCGCGCGCACAGTTCCTGCGCCATCGGGCACCGCGTGCGGAATCGACAACCGCTGGGCGGGTTGCTCGGCGAGGGCAGCTCGCCGTGCATGCGCAGCGGCGCAGAAGGGGTGCGTCCAGGCACCGCGTCAAGCAGGACCCGCGTGTAGGGGTGCCGCGGGGCCCGGAACACCTGCTCGGCGTCGCCGAGCTCGCAGAGCTTGCCGAGGTACATGACGGCGACGCGGTCGCTGATATGGCGCACCACCGAAAGATCGTGCGAGACGAAGATGTAGCTCAGCCCCAGCTCGCCCTTGATGCGCTCGAGCAGATTGATGATCTGCGCCTGCACCGACACATCCAGTGCCGAGACGGGCTCGTCGCACACCACGAGCTTCGGGCTCAGCGCGATCGCCCGGGCGATCGCCACCCGCTGCGCCTGGCCACCGCTGAGCTGACGTGGGAAGCGCGGGCCGTGCACAACGGGGTCGAGTCCGACCAGGTCCAGCAGTTCGGCCACCCGCGCCCTGCGCTGGGCGCGGGTGAGCGTCGTCTCCAGACGCAGCGGCTCGTCAAGGGACTTCTCCACAGACCACCGGGAGTCCAGCGACGACATGGCATCCTGGAAGATCATCTGGGTGCTGCGCCTGGCGGCGCGCTGACGAGCGCCGCGCAGCCGGCTGAGGTCCTCGCCGTCGAGGACGACGCGCCCCGCGGTGGGCCGGGTGACACCGAGGATCGAGCGCACCAGCGTCGACTTGCCGCTGCCGGTCTCGCCGACGATGCCCAGCGTCTCGCCACGGCCCAGGGTGAACGACACGTCGGCGACCGCCTGCACGCGCTCGCGGGAGCCCACCGAGAACGTCTTGACCAGGTTCTGCACCGTCAGCAGCGGCGTCGTGTCAGGCGCGGTCATCGGAGCCTCCATCGGTGAGCGGGTGCCAGCAGCGGTACCGGTGGTCGGCGGCGCCGTCCACCGGTGGATCGGCCGACCTGCACACGTCGGTCGCGAACCGGCAGCGCGGCGCGAACGCGCACCCCACGGGGAGGCTGCGCAGGTCCGGCGGGCGACCTTCGATCACCGGCAGCTCAGAGTGCGGCGGTGACTCCGGCTGCGGAACGGCGGTCATCAGCGCCCGCGTGTAGGGCATCAGCGGGCGATTGATCACGGCGCTGACCGGACCGTCCTCCACCACTCGTCCGGCGTACATCACGGCCACCCGGTCGGCGTGGTCCTCAGCGATCCGGATGTCATGGGTCACCAGCACCACGGCCGTGTCATGGCCGCGCTGCAACTCGCCCAGCAGACGCAGGATCTCCGCCTGGGTGGTCACATCCAGCGCCGTGGTCGGCTCGTCGGCGAGCAGGACCCGGGGCGCACAGCTGAGCGCTATCGCTATCACGATGCGCTGGCGCATGCCGCCGGAGAGCTGATGCGGGTATTCATCGAAACGCCGCGCGGCGTTGGGTATCTGCACCTGATCGAGCAGCTCCATCGCGCGGGCTTTCACCTGCACGCCGCTCAGATCACGGCGATGGATGCGGATCGCCTCGGCGATCTGCGTGCCCACCTTCATCGTCGGGTTCAGCGACCGCAGCGGGTTCTGGAACACCATGCCGATCTCACTGCCGCGGATCCGGCGCCACTGGCCCTCGTCCAGATCGGTCACGTCACGCCCGCCGATGAGGATGGAGCCCCCGGACACGTGCCCGCCCGGCGGCAGCAGACCCATGGCGGCCTTCGCGGTCATCGACTTCCCGGCGCCGGACTCCCCCACCAGTGCCAGCATCGCGCCGGGCTCCACGGTGAGGGACACACCGTTGACAACACTGGCTCCGCCGAGCTGCACATGCAGATCCCGCAATTCGAGGGCCGCCGCGACGTCCTCGCGCCGCGGGGAGGCCACCGTCTCCATATGTGTGCTCATCGTTCATCCCTCGCTTGCCGCAGCGATTCGCCGAGCAGGTTCAGCGCACCGATCGTCACGAACAGGAACAGGCCCGGAACCAGGACCACCCACGGCTGGTCACCCAGGGACTGCTGGCCGCTGGCCATCATGTTGCCCCAGCTGGGCGCCGGCGGGCGGATCCCCAGACCGAGGAAGCTCAACGTCGCCTCGATGATCATCGCGGTGCCGCATTGCAGGATCGCGAACGTCAGCAGCGGCGAGGAGATGTTCGGGATGATGTGGCGGCGGATGATCGTGGATTCGGAGACGCCGGCCAGCCGTGCGGCGACGATGAACTCCTCCTTGCGCGCCGACAGTGTCGAGGCCCGCGCGATCCGCGCGGTGGCCGGGATCAGGAAGATCGACACCGCGTAGATCTCGTTCACGAGGCTCGGCCCGAGGTAGGCGGCGATTGTCAGTGCGAGGATCAGCGCGGGGAAGGCGAGCAGCACGTCGAACACCCAGCCCAGGATCTTCTCGGCCCACCCGCCCCGGTAGCCGGCCACCATGCCGAGGATCCCGCCGACGACCAGCCCGATCAGGGTGGCGCCGACCCCGACGATGAACGAGACGCGCCCGCCGTGCAAAGTGCGCGAGAGCATGTCGTTGCCCAGCGGGTCCGTTCCCAGCAGATGACCCGGAGACAGCGGGGGCAGGCGTGCGTCCGACAGCGACCCGCCCGAGGCCGGCGCCAGAGGCAGAACCTGAGGGAGGATGAAGCACGCGATCACCATGGCGATCAGCACCGCGGACGCTATCTGCGTCTGGTTGATCCGCCAGCGGCGTCGCAGCGGGCGGCGCGCCGGCGGCGGGACGGCGAGGGAGCGGGTATCAGGCGTCAGCGTGATCATGGCGGATCCTTGGGTCGACGACTCCATACAGCATGTCGATGACGACATTGACGACGACGACGCTGGTGGCGATGAACACCACAACGCCGAGCACGACGGGCACGTCGCGCGAGGTGATGCTCTGGATCAGCAGGAGCCCGACTCCGGGAACGCCGAAGATGCTCTCGACGACCACGGAGCCGCCCACCAGCAGGCTCGTTGTCAGGCCCACCATCGTCATCATCGGGAACAACGAGTTGCGCAGCACGTGGCGGAACAGGATCGTCCGCCGCGCAACCCCCTTGGCACGTGCGGTGGTCACATAGTCCTCACGAGTGAGCTGCTCCACCATGTCGGCGCGCAGCAGCCGGGAGAAGTACGCGAACGGCGTCGCCGCCAGAGTGAGCGCCGGAAGGAACGCCGTCATGAGGTTGCCGATCGGGTCCTGTGAGAACGGGACCCACCCCGACACCGGGAACGCGCGCACCGCGATCGCCAGCACGAGGATCAGCAGCAGCCCGACCAGGAACGACGGTGTCGCCAGGAACGAGAAGCTGAGCATCCCCAGGATCCGGTCCAGGATGCCGCCGGGGCGGCGGGCTGCGAGCACGGCGGTGGGGATCGCGCACACTATCGCGATCGCCAATGCGAGCACCACCAGCTCCAGCGTCGCGGGGATCCGCTGGGACACGGCGTCCCACACCGGCTGCTGGTTCACCAGCGAGGATCCCAGGTCGCCCTGCAGGGCGGCACCGAGCCAGGCCAGGAAGCGCTGGGGCAGCGGCTGGTCCAGGCCCAGCTGCGCGGTCAACGCCGCGATCTGCTCGGGCGTGGCCTGGTCGCCCAGCACGGCGGCCGCGACGTTGCCGGGCAGCGCATTGATCAGGAAGAAGGTGAGCAGGCTCACGCCCAGAACGACTCCGACCAGCCTGGCGAGCCGGCCCGGCAGTCTCTTCACGACATCACGCACCTGCTCACCTCCTTCCTTCTCGTCACCGGATCACTTGGCCGACACCCACGCACCGTTGAGGTAGAAGATGTCGGTGACCAGGTACTGGATGCCGTGGATGCGCTGGTTCTGCAGGCGCATCACCGGGTAGTCCGAGACGTACACGGTCGCGGCCACTTCCCCCATGCGCTGGGCGACCTGCCGGTAAATGTCCTTGCGCGCGTCGGCACCGGCCGTGGTGCGGCCCTTGGCGAACAGGCCGTCCAGTTCGGCGTCGTGCAGTCCGCTGGGGTTCGCGCCGGCCGTGCTGTCGAAGAACGGACGCACATAGTTGTCCGGATCCGGCAGACCGGGGATCACGAACCAACCAGCCTCGTAGTTGTGCGAGAAGACGTCCGCGATCTTCTTGGACGGCTCGACGGCGTCGATCTTCATGTCGATCCCGGCCTTGGCCATCATGGCCTGGACGGCGGCCGCCTGCTGCAGGAAATCGGTGGAGTTGGACACCTTGACCGAGAACGACAGACCGCCGATCTCGCTGACGAGCTTCTTGGCCTCGTCCAGGTCGTACGACGGGTACGAGTCGACGGTCTGTCCGGGGGAGGCCCACGATCCCTCGGCGATCATGCTCTCGGTCGGCTTGAAATAGCCGAAGAACAGCGACTTCGACAGCGCCTGCTGATCGATCGCGTGGCCGACCGCCCGCCGTGCCCGCACGTCGTCGAACGGCGGCTTGGTGGTGTTCAGCATCAACTGGTTGACACTGAGGGCCGGGCTCTTCCGGAGCGTGAACGCGGCATCGTCCTTGACGGCGTTGGCCTGCTGCGGCGCCACGAAGTCCATGACGTCGGCGCCGCCGGATTTCAGCGTCTGCAGTGCGGAGTCCGCCGATCCGAGCGCGCGGTAGGTGACCGAATCGAGGTAGGGCTCGCCCTTGACCCAGTAGTTCGGGTTCTTCACGAGCTTGATCTGCTGACCGACCACTTGCGAGTCGAGCATGAACGGTCCGGCGCCCACCGGGTGCAGCCCGTATTCGGCGCCCCACTTCTTCACCGCGGTCGGCGACGCCATCAGCCCCACCGAGGTGGTGGCCAGCGCCGAGGGCAGGGCCTCGTCGGGTTCGCTGAGCTTGACCACAGCGGTGTGCTCGTCGACGACCTGCACCGTGATGTCCTGTGGCAGGTTGCCGCCCTCACCGGCACGCTGGTTCGGGTCGACCTGGCGTTCCAGGTTGAACTTGACCGCCTCCGCATTGAACGGGGTCCCGTCGCTGAAGGTGACCCCTTCCTGGAGATGGAACGTCCAGGAGAGCCGGTCCGGGCTGGTCTCGTATGACTTGGCCAGCCAGGGCACGATCTTCCCATCCGGGGTCATCCGGAGCAGGCCATCGTAGATCGTGTTGATCAGCCCCTTGATCGGGGTCACTGCGGGCGCCGCGATGTCCAGATGCGCCCAGCTGCGGCCACTGATCACGAACGTGGCGTCCCCACCGGCGACGGGCTTGCCGTCGCCGGAGGATGCCGGTGCCGGGCCGGCGCCGCTGCACCCTGCCAGAAGCAGGGCCGCAGCCGTCACCAGCGCCGTTGCTGCCAGACGTACACGCATGTGTTTCTCCATTCGGGAGGAGGTGCCGAGGCGGGAATCCTCGACTTCTGAGGAATGGTATACAGTCGACCTACTCGTGTCAAGGATTCTCGGCAGGGGCATTTGGCAGGGTTCCGCTTCCCGGCGTCGCGCATTGCGTACAGTATCCCTTACGGGAAGCTAAATCCCAGCGGAGGAGATCTGACATGACGCAGCTGTCCGTCCATGGCCTGCCCCCGGGCGGCGACGACAACCAGCCCAACCTCGGAGCCCGGCATCAGCCTCTGCGGGAGCAGGTGCGCGACCTGATCCGGGATCGCATCGTCCGAGGTCAACTGGCGCCGGGCAACCGCCTGGTCGAGCGCACGCTCGCAGAGGAGCTGGGCGTCTCCCGCGTGCCGGTGCGAGAAGCACTGAATCTCCTCAAAGGGGAGGGCTTCGTCCAGGACGTGCCCCGCCGCGGCGTCATCGTGACGACGCTGTCGCGCGAGGACATCGACGACCTCTTCGAGGTGCGCGAGGCGCTCGAGGTGCAGGCCGCTCGCCTGGCCTGCCTGCGCGCGACCCAGGACGAGGTGGAGTATCTCGTCGGCATCGCCGATCGCGCGCAGCAGGCGCGCGACAGCGGGGACTTCGCGGCGATCGCCGACCTCAACGAGGCGTTCCACGATGCGATCCCCCGGCTCGCCCACAACCGCACGCTGGCCACCACCCTCGAGCCCCTGGAGGGCCGGCTGCACTGGGTGCTCCGCCAGAACCGCTCCCCCGAATCCCTGATCCGGGAGCACTCCGAGCTCGCCGCCGCGATCGCCGCTCGTGACCCCGAGCGAGCCGCGGACGTCGCACGGCGACATGTGGAGTCCAGCCGGACGATCTGCCACGAGGTGATGTTCGCGAACGGGGAATGACCAGCGCCGGAAACGGACGGAGGCATGCCATCTCGGGCGTTTTGGGCTATCGCACTCTGTATACCATCTGCTAACCTTTCCGATGTGCGCATCGCACGCCGAGAAGGGGAGGTGGCCCGTGACATCGGACACCCTGTCACGACCGTCGTTGTTCGAAGCTGCCGTCGCCGGCCGCTCCCGGACCGTCGAGGAGCTGATCGCGGCCGGGGAGGACCTCGATGTCGTGGACGGACGGGGCCGCACGGCCATCCTGCTGGCGGCCATGGAGCGGCACTATGAGGTCGTGACCCTGCTGGCGGCCGCCGGAGCGGACATCGACAAGCAGGACAACACCTCCCTGAACCCGTTCCTGCTCGGCTGTACGACCAACGACGTGACGCTCGTGCGCCTGATGATCGACGCCGACGCGGATCTGACCAGACTCACGCGATTCGGCGGCAACGGCCTCACGCCCGCCAGCGAGAAGGGGTTCCTGGAGATCGTCCGGGAGCTCTTGACCCGCACCGACATCAACGTCAATCACACCAACTGGGTGGGCTGGACGGCACTGATCGAGGCGATCATCCTCAACGACGGCGGTCCGCGCCAGCAGCGGATCGTCCGACTCCTGCTCGACCACGGCGCAGACCCCGCGATGACCGACAAGTACGGCGTCACGCCTCGCGAGCTCGCGATCCGGCACGGCCATACCGCGCTCGCCGAGATCATCGCCGCCGCCGAGGGCTGAGCCGCGCACCGCCCGACGGAAGGACGTCCATGCCAGATGAGGCCCTCGCCGTGCGAGGCACCGCCGCCGGATCGGCCCGGTCGGTGACATGCATCCACGCGCGGCGCGGACGCATCGGCCTCGTGGGGCCACCGGGGTCCGCGTCGCAGGAGGTGGCTGCCCGGATCCATGACTTCACCGGCGGCATGTCGACATTCGTCGCAACCTCATCGGCGGCGACGACGACCATCCGCGAAATCGACGCGATCGTCGCCGGCGTCGACGCGCTGCAGTCTGACGCCGCATCCACGGTCGTGGTCGTGGTCGCCCCACGACCCACGCCGATGGCTGCTGCGACCCTGATCGAGAAGCTCGCGGGGGCGCGCATCCCGGCCATAGCGTGCGTCGTCGGGGCGGACGAGGCGACCATCGCTCTGGGCACGTCCCGGGATGTGCCCGTGTACACGCGAAGCAAAACCGCGGCACTGGCCGCGGTGACGGCCGACGGCGTGGATCCCGAGTCGCTCGACCTGCACCCCCTGAACGAACCGCTCATCGCCGAGGTGCGGGCGATGCTGGCGCCCGAGCAGCGCTACATCCGCGGGCTGTTCACCGCGGGAGGACTGCGCGCGGAAGCCATCGCCCTGGCCCGGGAGTTCCACCCCGACGTGCGGGAGGGCGCCCCCGATGCCGGTGTGGGCACGCCTGCGCACGTCTTCTGGGATCTGGGTGCGTCCGCTGCCGATGATCGGCATCCCAAGACGGACGCACGGGCGCGCTCGCGTCTGCTGCGGGCGACCAGCGCCGACCCCGCCGTG
Organism: Microbacterium sp. SYP-A9085; assembly: GCF_009649635.1. Classification (GTDB taxonomy): domain Bacteria; phylum Actinomycetota; class Actinomycetes; order Actinomycetales; family Microbacteriaceae; genus Microbacterium. The sequence goes on from NZ_WJII01000002.1 coordinate 459,178, forward strand.
GGCGTCGTGGTCCTCGACTTCGTCCTCGGCGCCGGCGCGGACGACGACCCGGTCGGCGCGATGCTTCCGGCCATTCGCGCCGCCAAGGGCGCTGCGGCGGACCGGGGCCGGCACCTCGAGGTGCTGGGCTATGTCCTGGGCACCGACGCGGATCCGCAGGGCCTGGCGGCTCAGACCGCGATGCTGCAGGACGCCGGCGTGACCTGGGCGTCGTCGGCCACCAACACCGGCCTGCTGGCGCGTGCGTTCGTGGCGGCGCGCTGAGAGAACGGACGCGCAGGGCCGCCCCGCCGCAGCGGGCCGGCCCTGCGCGCTTACTCAGACCACGACGAGGTGGTTCGGGAGCGTGTTCAGCTCCTCCACGCCGTCGGTGGACAGCAGCACCGTCCCGCCGACGCAGACCCGCTGACCATCACGCAGCGCGTTCGGCTCGAAGGCGAACGCGTGCCCGACCTCGATCACGAAATCGCCGTCCAACGGGACGCCGAGGGGCAGCTGCGGCAGCACCGACAGTGCCGGATCCACGCCGGGGTCCAGGCGGGTGCCGGAATTGTAGATCGGCGGGACCGTCTGCACCATCGGGCCCGTGTTCCACGTCTGCGATGACGCCAGCGGAGCTTCCATGACGGCGGCCAGCTCGGAGAAGCGCATGCCCGGCCGCAGGGCCGCCAGCCCGGCTTCGTATGAATCCCGGCAGACCTTCTCGAGCTCCCGCAGAAGGGGGGCGGGCTCTCCGATGCTGACGTCGATCTGCTGTTGGGACTCGATGCCCCCGTAGAACGCGAAGATCTCAGCGGCGACGGTGTCGCCCGGCTGCGGCACGTGGGGGGTGCCGCCCATCGCGAACCACTCAGGGACGCTCCACGCGAACATGCTCGCCCCCGCTCGCTCCAGCATGAACGGGGATCGCACCCAGCCGCCGCCGGCGATGATCGCCTGGAAGGATGCCGCCGCGATCTCGTGCTCGTTGCGTCCCTCACGGGCGGCCTCGACGAAGGCGGTGCAGGCGCGCTCCCCGAGCTGGGCCGCCTTGCGCAGCATCGTCTGCTCCTCCTCGCCGAAGACGATCGTGAGCGACTCGTACGCGTCGGCGATGTCGGCCCACCGCACCGTGGGCAGGGCCGCGTCCAGACGCCGCCAGGTGGTGTGCGAGATGACACCGGCCCACTCCCCCACGGCCCGGCTGGTCAGGCCCACCACGCCCAAGCGGGCGGCGGCGAGTCCCTTCAGACGCACCCGCGTCGCAAGGTTGCCGATGGGATCCCCCGCGACCCAGTCGGCGACCCAGCGCTCCCATCGGGCACCGGGAACGTCGTAGTGGTCCAACGGGACGTCGCCGAGGAACATGACGGGGTCGTCGTCCAGCGTGAGCAGGGTGATCGACTTGCGTGCCTCGTTGGTCAGGTAGGAATCGGCGACGTTGCGGCCGTTGCCGAACACCACCACACCGTCCAGGCCTTCGCGGGCCAGCAGCGCGCGCACATTCTGCCAGCGCCGGTCGCGCTCGGCCAGGGAGAGGGTGGGATACCGGTCGGTCATGCTGTCTCCTTGCTCATGGACGGGCGGACATCGTCGAGCAGGCCGCGCAGGGCATGCCTGCTCTGCTCGAGGAACCGGCGCGGCTCGTCGGCTTCGACGGGTGCTGCCAGCGCCGCGGCGTCTGGCACCTCGCCGTCGCGCGCGCGCCGCTCATAGTCGTCGGCGAAGGCGAGCAGTTCATCCTGCTCGGCCATCACGCGGTCGGGGTGGCCGGACGCCCAGCGTGCGTCGAACACCGGCACCGACATGCCGGCCCGGCTTGCGATGATGCCTTCGATCGACAGCATCGGCGCGGCGGGTGCCAGCGCGTTCAGCACGACGGGCCACTCGATCAGCCCGTCACCCACTGGCGCCAGATAACGCCGCAGGCCGTCCGGTTCGCGCACCAGCACGACGTCGCGGATGTGCGTCGCCCGCACGTACGGCGCGATCCGCCGGGCGGCGGCGGTGGGTGATTCGCCGCGGACCACGACGTTCGCGGGGTCGAACGTGATGCCGACGGCATCCGGTCCCACTGCTTCGACGATGCGCACGAGCTCGAAGGACGTGATCTCCTCGTGGGTCTCGACATTCAGGTGACTGGCGTGATCGCGCAGCGCAGGGGCCAGCACCTTCAGAAACGCCGTGGTCGCCCGCAGCTGCGTCGGCCAGTCCACGTCGGTGCGGAACCGGTCGAAGGCGTACAGCCCGGACAGGTGGAACTGGTAGTTGCTCAGCGCGCTCCACAGCTCGTGGATGCCGATGGAGGCAGCAGCCTCGATCATCAGGACCTGGGCGCGACGGTAGTCGCCGCCACCGAGCTCCCGGATGTGCGGCGCCTCGGGTGTGGAGAACGGGTTGATCTTGCCGATCCCGGCCTCCAGCCGCAGTCCACGATCCCGCGCCTGCTGGGCCACGTCCCGCAGTTCAGCGGGGTCGAGGGTGGCGCTGAGGTCGAGGATCGAGCGGAAAGAGACGCCTTCCAGGCCCATGCCGGCGGCTTCGTCGATCAGGCCGGTGGCCGTCAGGCCCGCCGCCCCCGGGAACTTCGCGCTGTCCGCTCCGATCCGCATGCGTTCAGCTCGCAGCGGTGGTCAGCGACTGGTCGAGCTCTTCGAGGTCGACCAGCCCGTGGGCGAAGACATTGCGCGGATCGTACTCCGCCTTGACCCGCACCAGCCGGTCGTACTTGTCGCCGTAGATGCTGCGCGCACCACGCGCGTCGCTGTGCTCCGACGTGAAGTTGATGTAGCTGCCGTTCTCCCAGGGGGCGATCGCGGCCGTGAACCGCTTGACCCACGCCACCAGCTCCGGCCGCTCGTCGGGATACTCCCAGTCGGCGCCGATGTTGCCGGCCCATCGAGAGTGGATGCCGGTGGTGGAGTCGTTGGCGTGGTCGCGCGGCGTGAGCTTGCCGGCGATGAGTTCGAACGGGCACATCACCTGGTGCGTGATGAACGAACTGGAGTTCAGCGATCGACCCGGGTACGCGTCGGCATGCTCCATCGCCAGATCGATGAGCTCGTCGGGCAGCTCACCCAGCGACACGTGCCGCCAGTAATGACGCAGTCCGTACCGGAATTCGTCGTCGGTGGAGTGCTGCAGCGTCACGTGCGGGATGCTGCGCACGCTTGCATACAGCGGCTTGCCGTGCTCGAAGACCCCGGCCGTGAGCGCGGGCTCGTCGGCGGGATCGCCGTAGGTCACCGTTGCGACGGAGATGATCGGCTGCCCGCGGTGGGCGGCCGGCACCTGGCTCCAGTACGGCGGGCACCGGTACAGACGGACGTAGGTGGTGACGTTGTCGGGCATCGCCGGGCCCTGCTCGCGGAACTGCTGCAGGATCTCGCGGCGCTTGCCGGCCGGATACAACGCGAGGCGCACCGTGGCCAGCCCCGGGAGGTCGACATAGCAGTACACGAACTCGGTGGCGATTCCGAAGTTGTGCCCGGCGCCCTTGAGCGCCCAGAACAACTCCGGCTCGTTGTCGGCGTTCACCCGGCGGATGATGCCGTCCGCGGTGACAAGCTCGACCTCCTGCAGGTAATCCACCGTCGCGCCGAACATCCGCGAGAGGTAGCCGATGCCGCCGCCGAGCGTGAGTCCGGCGACGCCCGTGTGCGAGACCACGCCCGCGGGCAGAGCGACGTCGTAGGGTTCTGCGGCACGGTCGACGTCGCCCCACCGGCATCCCGCTCCGACCGTGAGCGTGCGGGCGTCGGTGTCCACGCGCACGGACCGCATCAGGCCGGTGTCGATGAGCACCGTGTCGTCCGCGACCGCCGTTCCGGCGAGGTTGTGCCCACCGCCGCGGACCGTGAGCGGTGCGTTGTTGTCCAGGCACCACCGCAGCGCGGCAGCGGCGTCCTGCGCGGTGCGGCAGCGCACGATGGCGGAGGGGTACTGATCGATGTCGGCGTTCCAGACGTGCCGGAGCGTCTCGTAGCCCGGCTCGTTCGGGAAGACGACATCGCACTCCACGGCGTCGCGCAGACGGGTGATCTCGAGCATGCGTTCTCCTTGGGTCTCGTTCGTCTCAGTGTCGGGGGGCGGGGGCGGGCACCGTGCGCAGGAGCCGGCGCAGGGCGGCCAGTGACCGCTCCAGGAAGTCGCGGTATGTCGTGTCGGGGTCGCCGTTCGCGCGCAGGGCGGCGACGTCGGGAGCGGTTCCGGCCGCGGCATCCCGCGCCTGACGGTCGGCAAGGCGTTCCAGTTCGCCGATCTCGCCGTCGTCGAGATCGGGGTGGGCGGCTCGCCAGAACGGATCGTCGGGCCGGAGCGCCATCTCGGCGCGGGTGCCGCCCACCGCCTCGATGAGCAGGTCGACGTCGTCCCGGCCCGCGATCAGGCCCAGCAGCGCCGTCCACTCGATCTGCCCGTCGCCGATCGGCATGAGGAAGCGGGAAAGGCCCTCCTCGGTGCGGGCGAGCACCAGGTCGCGCAGGTGGGTCAGGTGCACGTAGGGGGCGACCCGTCGCGTTCCGTCGAGCACCGTCTCGCCGCGCACCGGAAGGTTCGCAGGGTCGAGACAGACGCCGACGATGTCCTCGCCGTGCGCCCGGACGAGCGCGAGCAGCTCCGTCGTGGTGATCTCCTCGTGCGTCTCGATGTTCAGGCGCACCCCCTCGGCACGCAGCGTCGGCTCAAGCTTCGCGATGAACGCCGACGTCGCCTCCAGCTGGGCCTGCCACGACACGTCGGTGCGGAACCGGTCGAAGCAGAAGGGAGCGGGCAGACCCGACTTGAAGCCGCCCACCGCGGTCCACACCTCGGTCCAGCCGTAAGATCCGCACAGCCGGATCATCCGCTGCATACCGGCGAGATAGCTTCCTTCCCCGAGCACCCGCACGCGGGGAAGCTCCGCGGTCATGTACGGGTTGATCTTGCCGATCCCCATCCGCACGAACATCCCCAGCGCGTCCGCCGCCCGGGCGAAACCCGACACGGCGGCCTCGTCCAGCGTGGGGAAGGCCTCGTCGATCGTGCGCACCAGGATGCCGTCGACGTCCAGACGGGACAGCACGTCCAGCGTCATCCGGGGCGTTGCGGCCAGCCGGCTGCGGCCGTCCTGGAACTTCACGTCCGCACCGATGCGGCTCATCCGTCCTCCATGGTCAGAAGGAGCCCGGCGCCATGCAGCCCGGAGGCTGCGCTCCGGGTGCTGCGGTGGCCTCGGGCTCCCCACGAGTGATGGTATACAGAATGCCGTAAGGGACGCCGTCTTGTCAAGAACGTCTCGGGAGCCTGCGCCGGAGATGCTGCTGACGCTTCCCCTGCCACACCGGGGCGTGAGATCCGCCGGCCGCCTTCTGCGCGTTTCGTGCGTTGTGCTCGGCACTCCGGCGGCCCCGGGACGCCGCCCGGGTGACAGAATTGCGGGGGCGCGCCCGCATCCCGAGGGCTGCGCGCGCCGCACACACCCGCGACGAGGCGACGAGGCAGGAGGGCCGATGGCACGGCGCAGCATCCGCCTGTCGACGAACATCCTGCGCACCCAGCTGGCGGTGCTCCTGGGGGCGCTGCTGGTCGCGTTCGGCCTCGCACTGTGGCAGTCGCACGAGCTGCTGGTCCACCAGTTCGAGCAGCGGGCGCTGGCCATCGCCGACACCGTGACCGTCGCGCCCGGCATCGCGCAGGCTGTGGTCGACGGCGACCCCGGCGGCATGGTGCAGGAGCGCGCCGAGGCCATCCGGCGCTCCACCGGTGCACTGTTCGTGGTCGTCACCGACGACCACGGCATCCGCTACTCACACCCGGTGCCGGAGCGGATCGGCGAGCGCGTCTCCACGGACCCGAGCGCGGCGTTGTCCGGGAAGACCGTCGTCAACATGGAGCACGGCACGCTCGGCCTGTCCGCCCGCGCGAAGGTGCCGCTGCGCGCGGACACCGGCCGGATCGTCGGCGAGGTGTCCGTCGGCATCGACGCCGAGGAGATCGCCGCGAGCCTGTGGCGCCTGGCGCCGTCGATAGCGCTGTACTCGGGCATCGCGCTGGCGGTCGGGCTCGTCGGCTCGCTGATCCTCGCCCGGCGCCTGAAACGGCAGACGTTCGGGCTCGAGCTCAACGAGATAGCGACGCTGCTGCAGGAGCGCGAGGCGATGCTGCATGGCATCGCGGAGGGGGTCGTCGGGCTCGACCCGAGCGACCGGGTCGCCCTCATCAACGACGAGGCCCGGCGGCTCCTGGGTGTCGAGTCGACGCCGTCCGGGCAGGCCGTGGAACGGCTCGCGCCGCCCGGCCGCATCCGCGACATCCTCACCGGCGCCATCGAGGGTACGGACCTCGTGGCGCTCACCGACGAGCACTGCCTCGTGATGAACCGCATGCCGGTGTCGATGCAGGGCCGCGACCTCGGGCACGTGGTGACGATCTCCGACCGTACCGAGCAGGAGGCACTGCTGCGGGAGCTGGACAGCGTGCGGGGGCTGACCGACGCGCTGCGCGCGCAGCAGCACGAGTTCGCCAACCGCGTGCATGCGCTGTCCGGGATGCTCGAGCTCGGCCGCATCGACGAGGCGACGGACTACATCGCCGAGCTGTCCGCGACCGCCACGGATCTGGCGGCGCGGCTGCAGCGGCGGATCGCCAGCCCGCAGCTGGTCGGCCTGCTCGTGGCCAAGTCGGTGGTGGCGTCCGAGCGCGGCGTCGCGCTCGTGCTCACCGACGACTCCGACCTGCCCGAGGGCGAGGCCGACCCGCGCGCGCTGCTGACGGTGCTCGGCAACCTCGTCGACAACGCCATCGACGCCGCCGTCGCCGGCGACGCGCCGCGGCGGGTCGAGGTCGCTGTCCGGTGCGACCCGGACACGGTGCGCGTGCAGGTGCACGACACCGGCCGGGGTGTGCCCGCCGACGCCACCGCGCTGGTGTTCGAGGACGGGTTCAGCACGAAGCCGGACGACGGCATCCGGCGCCGCGGGCTCGGGCTCGCCCTGGTGCACCGCGTGGTCGCCCAGCACGCGGGGCGGATCGAGGTCTCGCCCGGCCCGGGAGCGGTGTTCACCGTGACCCTCCCCCGGCTCGGCGCGACATCCGCGGCCGACTGCCCGGCGGCGGTGCCGCGGTGACCGGCACGGTGGCGGCGATCCGCACGGTCATCGTCGACGACGACTTCCGCGTCGCGACGATCCATGCCGGCTTCGTCGCGAAGGTCCCCGGCTTCGAGGTCGCAGGAATCGCCCACACCGCGGCCGACGCACTGGCGATGGTCGCCGCGGAGCATCCGGATCTCGTCCTGCTGGACCTGTACCTCCCGGACGAGTCGGGGCTGGACCTCATGCGCCGCCTCGGGGAGGGGATCACCCCGCCCGGCGTGATCGTCATCTCCGCGGCCCGGGACCTCGCGCACATCCGGTCGGCGATGACACAGGGCGCCGTGCACTACCTCGTCAAGCCGTTCCGGTTCGCCACGTTCGCCGAGCGTCTGACGGCGTTCCGCGACCTGCACCGCCGGCTCGAGGACCTCGGCGCGCGCAGCGCCGAAGCCGACCAGCAGGAGGTCGACGGGCTCTTCCAGCTCATGCGCACCGGCACGATAGCGCTGCCGCCGAAGGGCCAGTCCCCGGAGACGATGCGCCTGGTGCGGGACTTCGTGCGGGGCGCGCGGGCGGATGTCTCCGCCTCCGACGTCGCGCAGGAGCTCGGCGTGAGCCGGCCGACCGCGCAGCGGTACCTGTCCGCCCTCGCCCAGCAGGGCGTGCTCGAGCTCCACCTGCGCTACGGGACCACGGGACGCCCCGAGCACCGGTACCGCGCGATCCGCGGCTGAGCTCACCAGCCGGTGGTCACGCCGCACGCGTCGGCGAGCGCCTGCAGGTCCTGCCGGGTCTTCTCGGGCAGCCCGATGCCGCGGGCGGCCGCGAGGTTCCGGTTCTCGAGCTCGCCGGGGTACAGGATCTCGCCGGCGCCGGGCGCGCGGCGCGCGTCCTTGACCTGGCCGATCAGCGCCGACATCCGCTCGTCGAACGCCGCGAGAGGCCCGAACGCGGAGATGTCGATCGCGATGGCCAGGTGCCCTGCACCGCTGTGCGCGTCCGGCTGCCAGGGGCCGCCCACGTCCCGCCCGAACGACGAGCCGGTCAGGACGCCGGAGAAGACGTCCATCATGAATGAGATCGCGTACCCCTTGTGGCCGCTCATCGGCAGCACGACCCCGCCGTCGAGCGCGACGGCCGCGTCGGTGGTCGGGTGCCCCGCGGCATCCAGCGCCCACCCCTGTGGGATCGGCACGCCCTTCTCGGCGGCGGCGTAGATCTTGCCGCGTGCGACGCCGGTGTTCGCGATGTCGAGCACCGCGACATCCCCCTGCCCGTCCGGCGCCGCCAGCGACCACGGATTCGCGCCCACGGCCTTGTCCATGCCGCCCCACGGCGCCATCGCCGGGGAGCCGTTCGTCGTGAGGATCGCCGCGCAGCCGGCGGCGGCGGCGCGGCGGGTGAAGTACGCCGCGGTGCCGAAGTGGTTGGAGTTGCGCACGCCGACCGCGCCGATGCCGTGCGCCTTCGCGCGCTCGACGGCGAGGTCCATCGCGCGGGCCGTGACCACCTGGCCGACGCCGGAGTTGCCGTCGACGCTGACGAGGGCGCCGGTGTCGTTCAGCACCGTCAGCCGCGTCACCGGCTCGATGCGCCCGGTGCGCAGCCTCTCGACGTACCACGGCAGCCGCAGCATCCCGTGCGAGGGATGCCCCCACAGCTCCGCGACCACGAGCGAATCGGAGACGAGCGCGGCGTCGTCGGCGGGCACGCCCAGGCTCTCCAGCACGCGGGTGCCGAACGCGCGCAGGTCGTCGGCGGGAACGAGTGTGTCCATGTGGCCCCTCAGAATCCCTGGAGCACCGGCCGGTCGTGCACGACGACCGGCGGCTCGGCGAAGAACGGGCCGACGAGGGCCCGCCATTGCGCGTACTCGGCGCTGGCGCGGAACCCGTCGATGTGGGCGGCGAGGCTGTCCCACGCGACGCACAGCACGTAGGTCGAGGGCTCCTCGACGATGCGGCGCAGTTCGAGGCTGCGGCATCCGGGCGTGCGCTGGAACAGCGGCACGGCTTCGGCGACCGCCGCCTCGAACGCGTCCTCGGCACCGGGGCGCACCCGGATCCGGGCGGTCTCCCGGCACGCGTCGCCGGGCCCGGCACCCGCCTCCGCGTCGACGCGGCGCACCTGCCCGGTCGCGTCCAGCCGACGTGTCGCGTCGACGGACGCGTATGTCCAGAAGATCGTCATCGGCGCGGTGTCCGACGCGTTCTCGAAGTGGTGCGGGAGGTTCGCAGGCACGAACGTCGTGTCCAGCCGCGCGAGCGTGGTCCGCGCGCCGTCGATGTCGACGACGGCCGTGCCTTCGACGATCATGACGCTCTCGGCGCAGTTGTGGCTGTGGTGCGCGATCTTCGCGCCCGGCGCGAAGTGGGTGATGCCATTGAGGAACGACGTCGCCCCGGTCTCGCGGGTGACGAGCGGGATCGTGCGGGCGCCGTTCCCCCGGTCGATGGCGGACATCGTGGCCGGCGTGAGGACGCGCGGTGGCCAGGGATGCTGGGTGGTCATGTGCTCTCTCTTCTCGTCGGGTTCGGGATGCCGCGTTCCGCGCCAGTTTCCGGCATCCGCGCCTGAAATTCGATGGCGCGGATTCGGAAAAGTGGCGCGGACGCGGGAATGGCGCGGGTCACGTCTGGTCCCCCGCCGCGCCCGCGGCCGGGTCGCCGGGCACCCCGGTCCCCGACCACGCGGCGACCAGGAGCATGACGCTGCTGGCGGCGAGGACGCCCGCCGCTCCGGCGGCCGCCGCCAGCACGCCGAGGGTCGCCGGCAGCACGGTCTGCCCGAGCCGGTTCGCGGCCAGGCGCATCGACATCGCCAGGCCCCGGGTACCGGGCGGGGCTATCAGCGAGATCCACGACATCGTCATCGGCTGGCAGATGCCGACGAAGAATCCATACCCGCACGCGAACGCCACGAGCACCGAGGCCGGCAGGTCGAACACCGGCCCGGCGAAGGTGACCGCTGACAGCAGGATGCTGCCCACGAGCAGCCGCCGGCGCCCCAGCACCCGCGACAGCACCCCGAGGAACAACCGTGAGAACATCGAGAACCCGGAACGGGCGATGAGCATCAGGCTTATCACGACAGCGGGCAGTCCCCGGTCGTGGCCGATCAGGGGCGCGTACGCGATGAAGATGTCGACGGACGCCAGGACCAGGCTTCCCGCGACGAGGGCGTTGGGCAGTCCCGGCGTGGCCATCACGCCGCGCGCCGTGCGCAGCATCCCCTGCCTCCCGGCGATGCCGGACCGGGCCGGCGAGCTGATCAGCAGCGAGACGACGAGCAGGAGGCCCGCGCAGGCCAGGCTCACCGCGAAGATCAGCGTCACCGGGGGTGTGTTCGCGGTCCCGCCGGGCAGGATCAGCATGATCGGGCCGACGGTCTGGCCGACGGCGACGGCGAACCCGTACACGCCGAACGTGGCGTCCGAGCGGTGCGCGGTGGAGATCGCGCCGATGTAGGACTGCTCGCCGAGCACCGTGAACATCTGGCCGCATCCGAGCAGCACGGATGCCGCCATCAGCGTCAGCAGGGACGACCCGGCGAACACCGCCACCGCGGCCGCCGCGGCGACCGTGACGGCGCCGATCACCATGCCCCGGCGTTCGCCGATCAGGTCGGTGACCCGGCCCGCCGGCAGTGCCAGGAACAGCGCGGGCAGCGCGTAGAACGCCGACAGCACGCCCAGCGACGCGGGCGAGCTGCCGAGGTCCAGCGCCGCATACGACAGCGACGGTCGCATCCCGAAGATGATGATCTGCATCAGGGCGGCGTGGACCAGGAGCAGCAGCAGCCCGCGTCGCCCGGTCGCCATCAGCGCCCGGACCGGGGGTCGGCGATCATCCCGGCGTGCTCGCGCTGCCGGCGCAGCACGTACTTCATGACGCCGCCCTGCCGGTACAGCTCGCGTTCGCGCGGCGTGTCCAGGCGCACGGCGGCCTCGAACGCTATGTCGCCGGCGCGCACCCGCACGCGCCCCGCGCCGGGGTCGGCAAGGCCCCGGATGTCGATCGGTTCGGCGCCGGTGATCCCGAGCTCGGCCGCCCCCTGGCCGGGCAGGAACTGCAGCGGCAGGATGCCCATCCCGATGAGGTTCGCGCGGTGGATGCGCTCGAACGACGCGGCGAGCACCGCGCGCACGCCGAGCAGGGCCGGGGCCTTGGCCGCCCAGTCGCGGGAGGACCCGGTGCCGTACTCCGCTCCCCCGATCACCACGAGCGGGACGCCCGCGGCCCGGTACGCCTGCGCGGCGTCGAAGATCGTCTGCTGCGAGCCGTCCAGGAGGTTGCGAGTGTACCCGCCCTCCACGCCGGGCAGCAGTCGGTTGCGGAGGCGGACGTTCGCGAAGCATCCGCGCATCATCACCTCGTGGTTCCCGCGCCGCGACGCATAGGTGTTCAGCGCCGCCGCCGGCACCCCGAGCCCGGCCAGGTACCGGCCGGCCACCGACGCGGCGGGGATAGCCCCGGCCGGCGAGATGTGGTCAGTCGTGATCGAGTCGCCCAGCAGCGCCAGCACTCGCGCGCCGGTGATGTCGGCGGGGTCGTCGGCGGTCGCGCTCATGCCCTCGAAGAACGGCGGACGCCGGATGTAGGTGCTGTCCGGATCCCAGTCGAACACCGCCTCGGCGGGGGCGGCGAGGCTCTGCCACCGCTCGTCGCCGGCGAACACGTCGCGGTAGGCCTCGGCGAACATCTCCGGGCTCAGCGTCTGCGCGATAAGGGCCGCTATCTCGTCGTCGGCCGGCCACAGGTCGGCCAGCCGGATCGGGCGTCCGGCGGCGTCGCTGCCGAGCGCGTCGCGGGCCAGGTCGATGTCCATGGTGCCGGCCAGGGCGTAGGCGATCACGAGCGGCGGGGAGGCAAGGTAGTTCATCCGCACGTCGGGGTTGATGCGCCCGTCGAAGTTGCGGTTGCCGCTGAGCACGGCTGCCACGGCGAGGCCCTGCTCGCGGACGGCGTCCTGCACGGCGGGGATCAGCGGCCCGGACGCGCCGATGCACGTCATGCAGCCGTAGCCGGCGGTCGCGAACCCGAGCGCGTCCAGGGGGGCGGTGAGGCCGGCCTTCTCCAGGTACTGGGTGACCACGAGCGATCCGGGCGAGAGCGTCGTCTTCACCCAGGGCTTCGTGGCAAGGCCCGCGGCGACGGCGTTGCGGGCGAAGAGCCCGGCGGCGAGCATCACGGCGGGATTCGACGTGTTCGTGCACGAGGTGATGGCGGCGATGGCGACCGCGCCATGGCCCAGGGCGGTCGGTGCGGCGGGCAGCTCCACGATGAAGCGCTCGGCGGCGTCGGCGCCGGGGGGCAGCAGGTCGGGGAGGGTCGCGTGGTGCGACGCCTGCGCGTCGGCGAGCGCGACGCGGTCCTGCGGGCGACGGGGTCCGGCGAGGGATGCCGTGACGGTGCCGAGGTCCAGCTCGATCGTCTCGGTGTAGTCGGCGGTGTGACCCCGCCGGTGCCACAGGCCCTGCCGCTTCGCGTACGCCTCGACGAGTGCGACCCGCTCCGGGTCCCGTCCCGTGAACCGCAGGTAGCGGATCGTCTCGTCGTCGATCGGGAAGTAGATGCACGTCGCGCCGGACTCCGGGCTCATGTTCGCTATCGTCGCCCGGTCGGCCAGGCTCAGCCGGGACACCCCGTCGCCGAAGAACTCCACGAACGACCCGACCACGCCGTGCGCGCGCAGCAGCTGCGTGACGGTGAGCACGAGGTCGGTGGCGGTGGCCCCCGCCGGCAGCGCTCCGGTCAGCCGGAATCCGACGACGCGCGGGATCAGCATCCCGAACGTCTCGCCCAGCATGACGGCCTCGGCGTCGATCCCGCCGATCCCCCACCCGAGCACCCCGAGCCCGTTGATCATCGTGGTGTGCGAGTCGGTGCCCAGGCAGACATCCGGGTACGCCCAGCCGTCCTCGGCGATCACGACGCGGGCGAGCCGTTCCAGGTTCACCTGGTGCATGATCCCGGATCCCGGCGGCACCACCTCGAACCCGTCGAGCGCGTGCTGCCCCCACTTCAGGAACCGGTATCGCTCGGCGTTGCGCTCGTACTCCAGGGCGACGTTGCGCTCGCGCGCGTCGGGCGTGCCGAAGAAGTCGGCGATCACGGAGTGGTCGACGACGAGCTCCGCGGGAATCGACGGGCCGACCCGGGCGGGGTCGCCGCCAAGGGCCGCCATCGCGTCGCGCATCGTGGCGAGGTCGACGAGGGCCGGGACGCCGTTCGTGTCGTGCAGGAACGCGCGCGACGGGGTCAGCTCGATGGCGGTGCGCAGCGAGGCAGCCGACCCCCAGTCGATCAGCGCGTCGGCCTGCGCGCGGGTGACCCGGTCGTCGTCCTGGCACCGCAGCACGTTCTCCAGCAGGATCCGGATCGAGTACGGCAGGCGGTCGGGGATGCCGTCCAGCGGCGTGATCCGGTAGTCGCCGTACGCGGTGGACAGTCGTGCCGGGTCAGTCATGCGCGGCCATCTCCTCGGGGCGGTCGGGGACCGCGTACGTGTTGCGTCGCCCGGACGGCGCCACGCACCACTCGCACAGCGCGGTCCATGCCGCGTAGTGCGCGGCATGCCGGTGACCGGTGAAGAACGCGTCCTCGTCCGCGTAGATCTCGTACAGGATGAAGCGGTGCGGGTCGTCCTGCGCCCGCAGCACGTCGAACCGGAGGCATCCCGGTTCCCTGCGCGTCGCGGCGGCGTTGGCGTGCAATCCCGCCGTGAACTCGTCGATCGTCTCGGGCCGCGCATCGATAGTGACCAGCACCACGAACACGCCGGTCACCCGTGCACGGCGGCGGTGCTCGCCTCGATAGCGGCGGCGACGGCGGCGGCGAACCCGCTCGTGGAGGCCGATCCGCCGAGGTCGCCGGTCGCGGTCCCGGCAGCGACCGTGGTGTCGACGGCCGTGCGGATCAGCTGCGCGGCCTGCGCGAGCCGGTCGTCGTCGTGCCGGCCGCCGAGCCACTCCAGCAGCATCGCCGCGGACAGGATCATCGCTATCGGGTTGGCTATATCGCGGCCGGCGATGTCGGGGGCCGACCCGTGTGCGGCCTGTGCCATCGCCTGGGTGAGCGAGCTGTTCACGGATGGGGCTATCCCGAGCGAGCCGGCGAGCTCGCCGGACAGGTCGGAGAGGATGTCGCCGAACATGTTCTCGGTGACGATCACGTCGAAGTCGGGGGCGCGCCGCACCAGGTGCACGGTCATCGCGTCGATGTGGAAGTCGTCGATCGTCACGTCGGGGTACTGCGCGCCGACCTCGCGGCACACGTCGCGGAACAGCCCGGTGGTCAGGGACAGCACGTTGGCCTTGTGCACTATCGTGACGTGCCGGCGCCGCTGCATCGCCAGCTCGAACGCGGCGTGCGCAATCTTCTCGGTGGCGGCGCGGGTGATGATGCCGTGCGCTATGGCGACATCCGGGGTCGGCATGAACTCGCCGGTGCCCGCGTACGTGTTGCGGTCGGCGTAGAACCCCTCGGTGTTCTCCCGGACGATGACGAGGTCGGTTCCGGGCACGAGCGCCGGCGACCCCGGGAACGACTTCGCCGGACGGATGTTCGCGAAAAGACCCGCGTGCTTGCGGATAGTGCCGCTCGGGTTCAGCTGCGACCGGTGCGGCTGCGGGTACGACACGGAGTCGTGCGGCCCCAGCATCCACGCCTCCAGGTCGTCGAGCCCCGCGAGCGTCTGCGCCGGCACGGCCGCGCCGTACGCATCGATGGCGCTGCGCCCGAGCGGCAGCTCCACCCACTGGACGGGCTCCAGTCCGACCGCGCGGGCCGCGGCATCCACCGCCGCCCGCGCGGCGGGGACGATCTCCGGGCCTATTCCGTCGCCGGCCAGCAGGCCGATCCGATACACATCCGTGCTCATACCGCCACCTTCATGAGATCGAGGGCTTCTGTGGAGGGACCCGACTCGCCGGGATACACGTGCGCGTCGTCGGGGCTGAACACGAGCCGCACCGCGCCGCCGAGCGACCCGTCCGGCGAGACCACCTGCACGGCGATGTCGCCCAGGCGCAGGATGTACTCGTAGCGCGAGCCGACGTACGCCGTGGTGACGACCTCGGTGTCCAAGACGTTCAGGTCGCGGCTGCCGGGCTCCTCGCTGCGGATCGTGAGCTTCTCCGGGCGCACGGCCACGGTCACCGGCGCGCCGGGAAGCCAGTCGGCACCCGCGGCGACCGACACGACGGTGCCGGTGGCCTGCAGCCGCACGTCGACGTGGTCGCCGCGGGTCTGCTCGACGGTGCCAAGCAGGAAGTTGCAGCTGCCCACGAACGCGGCGACGGCCGCCGTGGCCGGGCGCTCGTAGATCTCGTGCGGCGTGCCGATCTGCGTCATCACGCCGTCGAACATCACGGCGATCCGGTCGCTGAGCGTCAGCGCCTCGTCCTGGTCGTGCGTGACGTACAGCGTCGTGATGCCGAGGTCGGCCTGCAGCCGCTTCAGCCACGCCCGCGCCTGCTCGCGCAGCTTCGCATCGAGGTTGGACAGCGGCTCGTCCAGCAGCAGCACGCTCGGCGAGTAGACGAGCGCACGGGCCAGGGCCACGCGCTGCTGCTGCCCGCCGGACAGCTGATGCGGATAGCGGTCCTCGAGGTGGGCCAGGCCCACCTTCTCGAGCGCCTCGTGGATGCGGGCGTCCCTGTCGGCACGGCCCGCCTTGCGGATGTTCAGCGGGAACGCGAGGTTCTTCCGGATGGTCATATGCGGCCACAGCGCGTATGACTGGAACACCATGCCGAGGTTGCGCTCCTCGGTGGGGACGTAGACGCGCGCGGCGCGGTCCACGAGCGGCCTCTCGCCGATCGAGATCGACCCCTCGGTCGGGTCCTCGAGCCCGGCGATGCAATTCAGGGTCGTCGACTTGCCGCAGCCGCTGGGGCCGAGGAGCGTGAAGAACTCGCCGTCCTTCACCTCGAAGTCGATGTCGTTGAGGACCTTGACGTCCCCGAACGTCTTGGCCATGTGCGAGACACGGATCTCAGGCATCCTTCTTCTCTTTCATCAGGAGGTTCGCAAGACCGACGACGACGGCGGTGATGGCGATCTGGATGGTCGCGAGGGCCGCGACCGAGCCGGTGTTGCCCTGCACCCACAGCTCGAGCATCGTCGTGCCGATGACGTTCGAGTTCGCGGACGACAGGAACAGCGCAGCCGAGTACTCCTTGAGCATCGTGACGAACACGAGGAGCATCGCCCCGGCGAACGCGGGGACCAGGAGCTTGCGCAGGATGCGGGCGAAGACCCCGACCCAGTCGGCGCCGATCACCCGGCCCGCGTTGTCGAGCTCCGTCGCTATCTGCATCAGCGCGGGCGATATCGATCCGAACGCGGTGGGCAGCGCGCGCAGCCCGAACGCTATGATCACGGCCGCGAGCGTGCCCTGGATGACGCTGCCTCCGGGCATTATCGCGAACGCCCAGAAGAACCCGATGCCGACGATGATGCCGGGGATCGCCTGCGGCGCAAGTGAGAGGTATTCGACGGCGCGGGCGAACCGGAACGTGGAGCGCCGGGCGACCACCACCGCCACCAGGGCGAGGGCGCTGACCAGGATCGCGCCGACGATCGCGATGATGACGCTGTTGTAGATCGACTGGATGTACGCCTGGTACGTGAACACGGTCTGGTAGTTCTGCAGCGTGAGCGACTTCAGCGGGCTCTGCAGCGGCGTGAAGATCAGCGTGAACGAGCGCAGGATGAGGCCGAGGATCGGCAGCGCCGCGCCGAACACCACATAGATCACGATGAGGACAGTGGCCAGCCACTTCAGCCAGCCGAGGTCCAGCCGGCGCGGCCGGGTGGCCTTGCCGCGCACCGACACGAACCGCTGCGCGTTCTTGAGCACCTTGGCCTGCAGGGCGACGGTGGCGATGGTGACGACGAGGATGATCGTCGATGCCGACGCCAGCACCCCGTAGTCCGGCCGGATCGACTGCAGGCCGTGCGTGTACAGGAACGTGGAGAACACCTCGATCCGCACCGGGGTGCCGTACAGCAGCGGCACGCTCAGCGTCTCGATCGACATGCTGAAGATGAGGATCGACGCGTACACGATCGGGGGCCGCAGCAGCGGCACTATCACCTGGAAGACGATGCGCAGCGGGCCGGAGCCGCACACCCGCGCCGCGCTCTCCAGGGACGCATCGGACTGCCGCAGAGCGTTCGCGCAGAACACGTAGGCGATCGGGGCCAGGCCCACCGCCTCGGTGAGGGCCATCCCGGGAATCGAGTACAGGTTCCAGGGTACGAAGCCGACCAGGCGCTGCACCTCGACGCTGATGAACCCGGCCGGACCGTACAGCGTGATCCAGCCGAAGCCCAGCAGCAGCGACGAGATGAAGAACGGCCACTGCATCGACCCGGCCAGCAGCCGGCCGAACGGCAGCTTCGTGCGCACCACCAGCACCGCCATCGGGATGGCGAACAGCAGCGTGAGCAGGGTCGTGAGCACGGCGAAGATCGCGGTGTTCAGGATCACCTGGCCGAACCCGGCCTCGGTGAACAGCTTGACGTAGGAGTCGACCGTGAACGCGCCGGTGGCGTCGTACAGCGGCTTGCTGCGGATCGACTGGTAGAGGATCGGCGCTATCGGCGCGATGACGAACAGCGCGACGATGATCAGGATCGCGTACTGCACGACGCGGTCCCGGCCGACGCCGAAGATCCGCAGGTACTTCGGCGCCGGGAGTGTCTGCGACCGATCCGACGGGGCCTTCTGGGGGGCGTCGGTCAGGGTTGTCATGAGATCTGTTCCACTTTCGGATGTCGCGGACGGCCCCGGTCGGATCCGGGGCCGCCCGCCGTGGTCACTTGCCGAGCATGCCGTTCCACTTGTCGGTGAACGCCTTCACATCCGCGTCGGAGGTGATCGTGTAGGGCACCCGGATGATCGCGTCCTCACCGGCCTGGCTGACGATCTCCCCGTAGGTGTGGAGACCCTCGGCCTGCTTCACGCTGTCACGGTAGGCGGTCAGGCCTCCTTCGGCGACGGCGTTCTGGCCCTCTTCGGACAAGACGAAGTCGAGGAACAGCTTCGCGGTGGCGGGGTGCGGTCCCTTCGGCGTGATGCCGATGCCGCGACCGAGCACGACGGTGCCGTCCTTCGGGAACACGAACTTGAAGATGCCCTGCGCCTTCGTCTCCTGCGGGAATGCGACCGCGCTGGAGATGAAGAACCCGGCCAGGTACTCGCCCGAGGTGATCTTGTCGATCTGCGTGCCCGAGGAGGTCTCGGGACGCGCCGACGGCAGGATCTTCGCGAGCTGGCTCCAGGCATCCGAGTCGCCGTCGACGAAGCCCTTGGACACCGTGAAGCCGAACGAGCCGCTCACGTCACGCGTGGTGATCTTGTTCTTGAACTTCGCGGGGTCGGCCGAGACGATCTTGGCGAGGTCGGCGATGCTCGTGGGGTTCCCACCGAGCAGCTGCTCGTTGTATGCGAGCCCCACCGGGTCCATCGACAGGGCGTAGACGTTCGGCATCACCTGCGCGAAGTCCGGCAGCTTCGCCAGCTCCGGCGACTTGTAGGCCAGCACCCGGTCCGGCGCGTCGTCGTACTTCGCCCACGCCTGGACGGCGTTCGTGGCGAGGATGTCGGCGGGCGCGTTGCCGGTCGCGGTCTCGCTGAGCTGCTTCTGGAACACCTCGTCGCTGTCGAGGTTGTTCGCGGAGATCTTCGTGACGAACGGGTACTTCTTCTGGAAGTCGCGGAAGATCGGCGCCCAGTTCTCCTGGTCGGTGTTCGAGTAGATCGTCAGCTCGCCGCCCTCCTTCTTGGCGGCGTCGACGATGCTCCCGTAGTCGGACGGGTAGTAGCTGGGCCAGACCCCCTGGGAGATCTTGTTCTCGGGCGCCTTGGGCGCGGCGTCGCCGGCACAGGCGCTGAGCGACACCGCCAGACCTGCCACCGCGACGGAGGCGACCGCGACGGTCGACCAGCGCCGTCGTGCGTGTGAGGAACGCGACAGACGATTCATACTTTGCACTCCTTTGTGATTGCAGAGCCGCGGCAGGACAGCGCCGCGGATGAAGTCACGATATGGTTATAACGAGCAGCCGTCAATCGTCCTCGAGTTTTATCCGGGATTCCGCCTCTTTCGTGCATTTTGCTCACGGCCGCCGAGATTCCGTGGCCCACACTGGATGCTTCGTTATAACGAGCACTGCTCGTATGTTATAACGGAGTCACCCTCTCAACGATCGGCCTTCATGAGCGCACCGACTTCCACCACGCCCGCCCCGCCCGACTACCGGGTGAAGAGCGACTTCGCGTACGACGTGGTGCGGGACCGCATCCTGGCCGGCCGGTACGCGCCCGGCGCCACGTTCAACCAGGCGCACCTGGCACGGGAGCTGGGCATCAGCACCACTCCCCTGCGCGAGGCGCTGCGCAAGCTGCAGACCGAGGGCCTCGTGGAGCTCGGCGCGCATCGCGACGCCGTCGTGACGAGTCTCAGCGTCGAGGAGGCGCACGACCTGCTCGAGATGCGGCTCGCGCTGGACCCGCTCGCGGCGGGCCTCGCCGCGCAGCGGCGCACCCGCGAGGACATCGCGCAGATCCGGGCGGCGTCCGCGATCCGCGCCCTGCCGGGGCACCCCACCGTCGACCAGCTCGTGCGGCACCGCCGGTTCCACCAGGCTATCTACCGGGCATCGCACAACGAGGTGCTGATCACGACGCTGGACGCCCTGTGGGACAAGTCCGACCGGTACCGGCTCGCAGCCCTGCGCCGCGACCGCGCCGACGACGAGCTGGCCCAGAAGGACGCCGAGCACCACGACATGATGATGTGCGTGATCGCCGGCGACGCGGCCGGGGCCAGCGACGTGATGCGCCGCCACATCCAGTCGAGCCTCGGCGTCACCGCCGCACAGCTGCTCAGCGAACGGCCGGACGCCTGATCCGTGAAGGGGACGACATGACGACATCCACCGCAGACCTGTGGGACGAGCGCGGTGACGCGCTGAGCGCGCCGACCACGCAGTTCCGGGACTTCGGCGGCGAGATGCGGTTCGCCGGCCCCGCGCGCACCGTCCGGTGCCGGGAGGACAACGTCCTCGTGGCACGGCTGCTGGAGACCCCCGGCGACGGCGCCGTACTGATCGTGGATGGTGGGGGCTCGCTTGCCTGCGCGCTGATGGGCGACCGGATAGCGGGCCTTGCCGCGGCGAACGGATGGGCCGGAGTGATCATCAACGGCGCGGTGCGCGACAGCGCGGCCCTGGCCGCCCTTCCCATCGGGATCAAGGCGCTCGGCACGAACCCGCGCAAGAGCGGCAAGCAGGGCGCCGGCGAGGTCGACGTCCCCGTCGAGATCGGCGGCGCCCTGATCCGCCCGGGAGCCCTCGTCACCGCCGACGAGGACGGCGTGGTCGTCGAGCACCGGCCATGACCTCCCCCGCACCGCGGGTCGCCCTGGTGGGTGCGGTCGCGGCGGCGGCACCGCCGGCCGAGCGCGCGTTCGCCGAGGTGTTCCCGCAGGCGCAGACGTGGAACCTGCTGGATGACCGCCTCATCACGGACGCCCTGGACGCCGGCGCCGTCACCGGGCCGCTGGCGGCGCGGATGACGGCGCTGATCGACTACGCGATCGGCAACGGCGCCGCCGGGGTGCTCCTCACGTGCTCGATGTACGGTCCGGTCGCGCACGCGGTGGCCGGCCGCGCGGCCGTCCCCGTGCTCGCCGCGGACGACGCCGCTTTCGCGGACGCCGCGTCCGGCGGGTTCGGCCGGGTGGCGCTCGTCGCGTCCCTGCCGCTGCCCCTCGCCGACGCGCGGGAGCGCTTCGACGGGTTCCTTGCCGCACGCGGTGCGCGCGTCGACGTCGTCGACGTGCTTGCCGACCGGGCCGCGGGAACCGCGGATGCCGGCGCGGTGGCCGATGCGCTCGAGGAGGCGCTGCGCGGCATCCCGGTGGACGCGGTGCTGCTCGCCCAGTACTCGATCTCGCCGGCGGCCGCCGCCCTCCAGGACCGGCTCGGCATCCCGGTGCTCGCCGGTCCCGCGCGGGCCGCCGCCCGGATGCGCGCGGCGCTGACCGGGGACGACGGATGATCGGCGCCATCGCCGACGACCTCACCGGCGCGACCGACGTGGCCGCCGCGTTCCAGTCCGCCGGGCTGCGGGTCGGGCTGTTCTTCGGCGGCATCGCCGCGTCGGCGCCGACCGCCGACCTGGACGCGGTCGTGGTCGGGCTGAAGACCCGCACGGTGCCGGCGGCCGACGCGGTGGATGCCTCGCTCGCCGCCGCGCGCGCTCGGCGTTCGCGCGCGGGCTCACCCACGGATCCACCGGCAACATCAGCGCACGGGTGGCGGACAGCGTGCTGGTGACCCCGACCGGGGTGAGCCTGGGCAAGCGCACCCGTCCGCTGTCACCCGCCTAGGCGGAGGCCCTGCACCCGCCGGCCTGACCGGGCGCGCCATACGGCGCCGATATACTCGTCACGTCCGGCATCCGCGGCGCGTCGCGCCGCGTGCCGATGCTCGAAAAAGGGGCACGAAGCCGCCCGGCGCTGTGGCGGGCCAGACACATACGGATTCGCACCGTCCCCGTCTGGAAGGCTCCGTCATGCCCATCGTCTCCGCCCACGTCGCCGCGGCCCTGGCCGCCCACATCGATCACGTGTTCGGGGTGATGGGCAACGGGAACGCGTACTTCCTGGACGCTCTGGTGCGCACGACGCCCGCCGACTACACGGCGGTGCGGCACGAGGCCGGCGCCGTGGTCGCCGCCGACGCGCACTTCCGCGCGTCGGGACGGATAGCGGCCGCCACGGCCACGTACGGGGCCGGGTTCACGAACACGCTGACCGCGCTGGCCGAGGCCGTGCAGGCGCACATCCCGCTCGTGCTCGTGGTCGGCGACGAGCCGACATCCGGACCCCGCCCGTGGGACGTCGACCAGATTGCGATGGCCTCCGCGGTCGGCGCCCGCACGTACACCGTGGGACGGACGGATGCCGTGGCCACCACCGTGATAGCCATCGAGCACGCCCTCGCCTACCGGGTGCCCACCGTGCTCGCGATCCCCTACGACGTCGCGACGCTCGAGGCCGGCCCCGTCCCGCCGATCCCGGTGCCGCAGCCGCGCGCGCCGCTGCAGCCGGCCGGGCCGTTCGCGGCCGCCGCGATCACGGACCTCGCGAAGGCGCTGTCCACCGCACGGCGGCCGTTCCTGCTCGCCGGCCGCGGCGCCTGGCTGGCCGGCGCGGGCGAGGCGCTCGGCGCGCTCGCGTCCCGGGTCGGGGCCGTCACCGCGTCCAGCGCGCTGGGCCGCGGCGTCTTCCCGGACACCCGCTACGACGTGGGCGTGGCCGGCGGGTTCGGCGCCGACGGCGCCATGGCGCTCGCTCGCGAGGCCGACGTCGCCGTCGTGTTCGGGGCGTCCCTGAACCAGTTCACGATGCGGTTCGGCGAGCTTTTCGCGCCGGGCACCCGCGTCGTGCAGGTCGACATCGCCCCCGCCGCGACGCACCCGAACGTGGGCGGCTTCATCCGAGGGGATGCGGCGATCGTCGCCGCAGCCCTCGTGGCCGAGCTGGACGCGCTGGGCGCGACGGGCAGCGGCTGGCGCGAGCAGATCGACGTCGCCGCGGCGCTGGCCCGCGACGCCGGCGGCGAATACGCCGCGGACGGACGACTGGATCCGCGGGCGGTCGCGGTGCGGATCGGGCAGCTGCTGCCGGAGGACCGCGTGGTCGTCTCCGACGGCGGCCATTTTCTCGGCTGGTCGAACATGTACTGGCCGGTCGCCTCCGCGGACCGGATGATCATGGTCGGCACCGCGTTCCAGGCCATCGGGCTCGGCTTCGGATCGGTGGCGGGCGCCGCGCTCGCCCAGCCGGACGCGACGGTCGTGCTCACGACCGGGGACGGCGGCGGGCTGATGGCGGTCGCCGACCTGGAGACCGCGGTCCGGGTCGCCGGCGGCCGCGGCATCGCCGTGGTCTGGAACGACGGCGCGTACGGCGCGGAGGTCAACCTGTACGGGCTGAAGGGCCTGGCCACCGAGCCGATGCTGATCCCCGACGTGAACTTCGCCGGCCTGGCCGACGCGGTGGGCGCCGACGGCGTCGTCGTGCGCAGTCTCGCCGACCTCGACCGGCTCGCCGAGTGGGCGCAGCTGCCGGCCGACGAGCGGCCGTTCCTGCTGCTGGACTGCCGGATCTCGTCAAGCGTGATAGCGCCGTACCAACAGGAGATCATCCGCGTGAACTCCTGAGCGCGCCGACGCCTCAGTCGGCCGGGACGAGGTTCCGGGCGAAGAACGCGGCGAGCTCGTCGGTGGCCGCAAGCGGCAGCACCGCGGCGACGTACTGGTCGGGACGGACCACGACCACGACCCCGTCGCGGGACAGGCCGCGCTCGGCGAAGATGTCCGTTCCGCTGCCGGCGGCGTACACCTTCTCCCAGTTGCGCAGCGCGAGCGCGCCGCACCGGGGACGGAACACCTCGGGCGCGCGAGTCACGTCCACGGCCGCGAAGTCCTGCTGGTAGGTCACCGTGACATCCAGCACCGCGTCCGCGTCCGCGCCGGCGGGCGTGCACCGGACCACCGGCGACTCCGGCGAGGTCGCCATCCACTGCGCCCAGTCGGCCAGCGCGGATGCCTCGCCCTGGCCGGGACGGTCGGCGAACGCGTAGATCCGCCAGCGCCCGTCCGCGAGATGCCGGTGCCCGATGTGCTCGATGTTCCCGTCGCACACCCGCACAGCCTGCGCGGATTTGAACCGCTTGCCGATCGGGAACCCCGTCGCCAGGTCCTGGTGCGACGCGTCGCCGACGATCATCGACGGCGGGTATTGGGTCATGAACCCGGACGGGAACTCGCTCGTGGCGAGGTAGAAGTCCGCCAGCTCCTGCGGGTCGGAGATCTCCTCGGGCTTGCGGGCCATCAGCGCCGACCATTCGCGGTCGAAGTCGATGAGCTGCTGCGCGACAGGCTGCCGCTCCGCGGAGTACGTAGCCAGCAGCGCCTCGGGGCTGCGGCCGGTGAGCACGGAGCCGAGCTTCCAGCCGAGGTTGAAGCCGTCCTGCATCGACACGTTCATGCCCTGCCCGGCCTTGGCGGAGTGCGTGTGGCACGCGTCCCCCATCAGGAACACGTGCGGGGCGTGGTCGGCGTCCACGTCCACGTCGTCGAACTTGTCGGTGACGCGGTGGCCCACTTCGTACACGCTGTGCCATGCGGCCTGGCGGACCTCGATCGTGTACGGGTGCAGGATCTCGTTGGCCTTCTCGACGATCCGCTCCAGCGGGGTGTCGCGGACGCGGTGGTGGTCGTCCTCGGGCACCTCGCCGAGGTCGACGTACACGCGGGACAGGTACCCGCCTTCGCGCGGGATGTGCAGGATGTTGCCGGCCTCGGAGTTGATCGCGCACTTCGTGCGCCAGTCCGGGAAGTCGGTCTCCACCGTGACATCCATCACCCCCCACGCGTGTGCGGCGAACTTGCCGATGTGCTTTCGTCCGATCGCCTCGCGGACCCGGCTGCGGGCGCCGTCGCCGCCGGCGACGTACTTCGCGCGCACCGTGCGCTCCTGCCCTTGGCGGGGACCGGCGACGTAGCGCACGCGCACCTCGACCGGGTGCTCCCCGCCGTGATGGACGGTCAGGTCCACGAACTCGATGCCGTAGTCGGGGGTGATCCGGGCGGGGCCGCGCACGGCGGCCTCGGCGAAGTAGTCCAGCACGCGGGCCTGGTTCACGATCAGGTGCGGGAATTCGCTGATGTCCTGCGCGTAGTCGGCCTGCCGGGTCGTGCGGATGATGTTCTCGGGGTGCTCCGGGTCGGGCGTCCAGTAGTTCATCCACCCGATGTTGTAGGCCTCGGAGACGATGTGCGGGCCGAAGCCGAACGCCTGGAACGTCTCGACGCTGCGGGGCTGGATGCCGTCGGCCTGCCCGAGCACGAGCCGGCCGGAGCGCTGCTCGATCATGCGGGTGACGACGTCGGGGAACTGCGACATCTGCGCGGCCAGGAGCATGCCCGCAGGGCCCGACCCGACGATGAGCACGTCCATCTCGTCGGGGAGCTCGGTCGGGCGGTCGATCCCGGTGCCGGCGGCGGGCAGCACCCGCGGCTCGCCGGACACGTACCCGTTGTGATGGAACTGCATGGACTCTCCTCGGCGTCGAGGGTGTCGCAACGCACCGCAGTGTTCTATATTGGAACGCGACACTCTACTATTGAACAGAATCGTATACGACGTGCGGATGTCGAGCAAGATCCGCGATCGGAGCAGCATGGCCGCGGACCCGCTCAGCCACCCCGTGCAGGGCCTCGCCCCGGCCGGGCGCGCCGTCGCGCCGGCGTCGCAGACGCTCAGCCGCGGCATCCGGATCCTGGAGCTGCTCGGTGACGCCGGCGAGCCGCTCACGATCGACGAGGTCGCCCGCCGGCTGGGGGTGCACCGATCCGTCGGCTACCGGCTGCTGCGCACTCTCGAGGACCACGGACTGGTGTCCCGGACCGACGCGGGGCGGATCGAGCTCGGCGCGCGCCTGGCGGCCCTGGCTGCCGGCGTCGCGCACGACCTGCAGTCTGAGGCGCTGCCGGAACTGACCGCGGTGGCCAACGAGCTCGGCATGACGTGCTTCCTCGTGGTGCTCGACCGTGACGAGTGCGTGACGCTGACCAGTGTCGAGCCGCGGCACGCGGCGGCGTCCGTGGCGCAGCGGCCAGGGTCGCGGCATCCCATCGGCATCGGTGCGCCGGGCAAGGCGGTGCTCAGCCTGCTGCCTCGCGCGCAGTGGCCCGCCACGGTGACCGCGCAGGCCGAGCAGCTGGTGCGCGACGCGGCGGCCCGCGGGTTCATGGTGAGCCATGACGAGGTGATCCCGAGCCTGCACGCGGTGGCGGTGCCGCTGCCGCTGCGCGGCCGCGCCCCGGCGGCGATCGCCGTGGTGTCGCTGGCCAGCGAGCGCCCCGCCGCCGAGCTGGCCGCGCGCCTGCAGCGCGCCGCCACCGCGATCCGCACCGCGCTCGGCGGCTGACCGCGCCGCCCCAGAACCGCGAGGCGCGCGGCCGCCCGGCGGAGTCGGATGCCGGGATCGCCGCCGCGTCAGGCCCTGGCCATGCCGTAGATCTGCCCGCGCGCCTGCTCGGCCTCGTGCTCGGGGCCCAGCGGGATGCCGGTGCGGTCGCGCAGCAGCAGCGTCGCGGCCAGGCCGACCACCGTGATGCCGGCGAGGTACCACGTGATGCCGATGGTCTGGCCGGTCGCCTGGAAGATCGCCTGCGCGATCACCGGCGAGAACGCCCCGCCCAGGATCGCACCGAGCGCGTAGGAGATCGACACGCCGGAGAACCGGATTGAGGCCGGGAACAGCTCCGAGTACAGCGCCGCCTGCGGCCCGTACGTGAAGCCGAGCCCGATCGACAGGATGATCAGCGCGGCTGCCAGCGACCACACCGACCCCACGTTCGTCAGCGGGAACAGCAGGAACACGCCGATCAGCTGCAGGATCCAGCCGATGATGTACGTGTTGCGCCGGCCGATCTTGTCCGAGAACCACCCGGCGAACCACGTGGAGGCCAGCCAGCTGACACCGGACAGCGCGACGACCCAGAACACCGGGCCGGTGGGCAGCTTGATCGGCCCCTCCGGGTCGGTGGCGTAGTGCTGGACGTATCCGCCGGTGGTCATGTACCCGACGGCGTTGTTGCCGGCGAACACGAGCGCCGCGACGATCACGAGCAGCAGGTGGTGACGCAGCAGCCGGACGATCGGCATCCGCGTCTCCTCCTTGCGCTCGGCGATCTCGGTGAACACCGGGCTCTCCGAGACGCGCAGGCGCACCCAGTAGCCGACGCCGATCAGCACTATCGACAGCAGGAACGGCACGCGCCAGCCCCACTGTCCGAACGCGGTGTCCTGGAGGGCGACGTTCGAGCCGGCGGGGACCCCGGGGGCTATCTGCGCCATCAACGCGAGCACCATGGATGCCAGCAGCAGGCCGATCGGCACGCCGATCTGCGGGGACGCCCCGAACAGGCCGCGCTTGCGCTTGGGCGCGTGCTCGACCGCCATGAGCACGGCACCGCCCCACTCGCCACCGGCGGAGATGCCCTGGAGCACCCGCAGCAGGATCAGCAGGATCGGCGCCCACACCCCGATCAGGGCGTGCGTGGGCAGCAGACCCACGAGCGTGGTGGCACCGCCCATCAGCAACAGCGTGATCACAAGCATCGGCCGGCGGCCGATCTTGTCGCCGAAGTGCCCGGCCAGGAACGCACCCAGCGGCCGGAACAGGAAGCTCACGCCGACGCTGAAGAACGCCACTATCTGCGAGAAGTCCTTGCCCATCGGCTCGAAGAACAGCGACGCGAACACCGTCGCGGCCGCGAACGCGTAGATGAAGAAGTCGTACCACTCCACCGTGGTCCCGACGACGGTGGCGAAGACCACGCGGCGGCGGTCGGCCGCGGAGGCGATGGTGCCGGTGGGTGTGAACCCGTCCCCGGCCGCGTCGGGGGAAGGGGTTGCGGTCATGATGTGACTCCTCTGTCAGGGTGACTGAACTCCGCTCGGTGCGCGCATCCGTGCGCCCGACATCGCTCCGGGTCGGACCAACCGTCGTTGCCGAAGTGTCACCGATCATATACGATTTGAGATACAACACAAGGGCGAGGGAGCTCATGAGCACTGACAGCACTCCGTCGGCCGAGTCCGCAGGCGCCGACTCGGTCGATCCGCGTTTCGCCGCGCTGCCGGGCCGCCCGGGCAAGATCATCGCCGTGCACCTGAGCTATGCGTCGCGCGCCGACCAGCGCGGCCGCCGCCCGGCATCCCCCTCCTACTTCTTCAAGCCGTCGAGCTCGGTGGCCGGCACCGGCAGCGCCATCGAGCGCCCTGTCGGCACCGAGCTGCTCGCGTTCGAGGGCGAGATTGCGCTCGTGATCGGCACCGCCGCCCGCCGCGTCGGCATCGAGTCCGCGTGGGACCACGTCGGCTGGGTGACCGCGGCCAACGACTTCGGCCTGTACGACCTGCGCGCCAACGACAAGGGCTCCAATGTGCGGTCCAAGGGCGGCGACGGCTACACGCCCCTCGGCGCCCGGCTCATCGACGCGCGCACCGTCGACCCCGCCGCGCTGCGCCTGCGCACGTGGGTGAACGGCGCACTCGTCCAGGACGACACGACCGCGGGGCTGCTGTTCCCGCTCGCGCAGTTCGTCGCCGACCTCTCCCAGCACTTCACGCTGGAGCCGGGCGACGTGATCCTCACCGGCACCCCCGCGGGCTCGTCGGTCGTGGTCCCCGGAGACGTCGTCGAGGTCGAGGTGGATGCCCCGGATGCCGCGGGCGCGCCCAGTTCCGGACACCTCGTCACGCATGTGGTCCAGGCCGCGCACGGGTTCGACGCCGCTATCGGCTCGCTGCCGACCGCCGACGACACGCAGCGCGAGGACGCGTGGGGCTCGCGGGAGGCCGCGGGCCTGGGCGCCCCCGCTCCCCTGCTCACCGCCGAACTGCGCGACAAGCTCGCCCGCACGCCGGTCGCCGGCCTGTCCGCTCAGCTGCGCAAACGCGGCCTGAACAGCGTCGCGATCGACGGCCTGACGCCTATGCATCCCGACGCGAAGCTCGTCGGCACCGCGAAGACGCTGCGGTTCGTGCCCGGCCGGGAAGACCTCTTCGCCGCGCACGGCGGCGGTTACAACCCGCAGAAGCGGGCATTCGACGCGGTCGGCGCGGGTGAGGTCGTCGTGATCGAGGCGCGCGGAGATGCGGGCGCCGGCACGCTCGGCGACATCCTCGCGATCCGTGCGCACGCCGCCGGCGCCGCGGGGATCGTCACCGACGGCGCCGTGCGCGACTACGACGCCGTCGCCGAGGTCGGCATCCCGGTGTTCTCCAAGGGCGCGCACCCCGCGGTGCTCGGCCGCCGGCACGTCGCGTGGGACTACGACCTGACGATCGCGTGCGGCGGCGCGACAGTGCAGCCGGGGGATGTCATCGTCGGCGACCGCGACGGCGTCATCGTCATCCCGCCCGCCCTCGTCGAAGAGGTCGTGGATGCCGCGCTGGCCCAGGAGGACGAGGACGGCTGGATTGCCGCGAAGGTCGCCGACGGCCACCGCCTGGACGGGCTGTTCCCGATGAACCCGCAGTGGCGCGAGCAGTACGACGCCGGGCGCGCCGAGGACGGACGATGAGCCAGACGCTGACGGCGAGCAAGTCCGAGCGCGCGTACCAGCACCTCCATGACCGGATAGTGCACCACGAGTACACGCCCGGCTACCGGCTCGTCCTCGGCACTATCGCCGAGGAGCTGGGCATGAGCGTCGTGCCGGTGCGCGAGGCGATCCGGCGGCTCGAGGCCGAGGGCTACGTGACGTTCGAGCGCAATGTGGGTGCGCGCGTCGCGGTCGCCGACGAGACCGAGTACGTGTTCACGATGCAGACGCTGAGCCTTGTCGAAGGCGCCGCGATAGCGATGGCCGCGCCGCTGCTGACCGCCGAGGAGCTCGCGCACGCCCGCCGCATCAACAACCAGATGCGCCAGCTGCTGGAACACTTCGACCCCCACGAGTTCACCCGCCTGAACCAGCGGTTCCACACGATCCTGTTCGAGCGCTGCCCGAACCCGCATGTGCTCGACCTCGTGCACCGCGGATGGCGGCGCCTGCCCGGCGTGCGCGATTCGACGTTCACGTTCATCCCCGAACGCGCCGGCCACTCGGTCGACGAGCACGACGCGCTGCTGGCCCTCATCGAGGGCGGCGGCGAGCCGCTGCAGATCGAGCTGGCCGCGCGCAATCACCGGCTGCGGACCCTGGACCAGTTCCTCGCCGCCCGCCACCCCGATCTCTCAGCACCGACGGAGGACCAATGACCGATCCCACCCTCGCGATGCGGCACGTCCCGGCCGACCTGCCCACGCGCATCCAGCACTACATCGGCGGCGAGTTCGTCGACTCCCTCGACGGCGACACGTTCGACGTCCTCGAACCGGTCTCCAACGAGGTCTACCTGCAGGCGGCCTCCGGCAAGAAGGCCGACATCGACCGTGCCGTCGCCGCGGCGAAGAAGGCGTTCGACGAGGGCCCGTGGCCCCGGATGCTGCCGCGCGAGCGCTCCCGCGTGCTGCACCGGATCGCCGACATCGTCGAGTCGCGGGACGCGCGGCTGGCCGAGCTCGAGTCATTCGACTCGGGCTTGCCGATCACCCAGGCGCTCGGGCAGGCGCGCCGCGCCGCGGAGAACTTCCGGTTCTTCGCCGACCTCATCGTGGCGCAGGCCGACGACACGTTCAAGGTGCCGGGCCGCCAGATCAACTACGTCAACCGCAAGCCGATCGGCGTGGCGGGCCTGATCACGCCGTGGAACACGCCGTTCATGCTCGAGTCGTGGAAGCTCGGCCCGGCGCTGGCCACCGGCAACACGGTCGTCCTCAAGCCCGCGGAGTTCACGCCGCTGTCCGCGTCGCTGTGGCCGGGCATCTTCGAGGAGGCCGGCCTGCCCGAAGGCGTCTTCAACCTCGTCAACGGGTTCGGCGAGGAGGGCTTCGCGGGCGACTCGCTCGTCAAGCACCCCGACGTCCCGCTCATCTCGTTCACCGGCGAGAGCCGCACCGGCCAGATCATCTTCGCGAACGCCGCGCCGTTCCTGAAGGGGCTGTCGATGGAGCTCGGGGGCAAGTCCCCCGCCGTCGTGTTCGCGGACGCCGACCTGGATGCCGCTGTCGACGCGACGATCTTCGGCGTGTTCTCGCTGAACGGCGAGCGCTGCACGGCCGGCAGCCGCATCCTCGTGGAGCGCGCCGTGTACGACGAGTTCGTCGAGCGGTACGCCGCGCAGGCCACGCGGGTGAAGGTCGGCTACCCGCACGACCCGGACACCGAGGTCGGGGCGCTCGTGCACCCCGAGCACTACGACAAGGTGATGAGCTACGTCGAGATCGGCAAGCAGGAGGCGCGGCTGGTCGCCGGCGGCGGCCGGCCCAAGGGCTTCCCGGAGGGAAACTTCGTGGCCCCCACCGTGTTCGCCGACGTGAAGCCGGACGCGCGGATCTTCCAGGAGGAGATCTTCGGCCCGGTGGTGGCGATCACCCCGTTCGACACCGACGAGGAGGCCCTCGCGCTGGCGAACGGCGTGAAGTACGGCCTGGCCGCGTACATCTGGACGAACGACCTGAAGCGCGCACACAACTTCGCGCAGGCGGTCGAGGCCGGCATGGTGTGGCTGAACTCGAACAACGTGCGCGACCTGCGCACCCCGTTCGGCGGAGTGAAGGCCTCCGGCCTCGGTCACGAGGGCGGCTACCGCTCGATCGACTTCTACACCGACCAGCAGGCCGTGCACATCACGCTCGGCAAGGTCCACAACCCCACGTTCGGCACGCAGGACCACCACACCGAGGTCGACCTGGACGACCCGGACCCCCGCTGAACCCCACACGCAAGGACGCTGACATGACCGACCGCAAAGACATGACCCTCACCTCCTCCGGCTTCTACGTGTCGCAGGAGGCGCCGATCAGCTGCGAGAACCCCACTCCCACCCCGACCGTGCCGGCCCCCGACATCCTGCGCTGTGCGTACATGGAGCTCGTGGTGACCGACCTGAAGCGCTCGCGCGACTTCTACGTCGACGTGCTGGGCCTGACCGTGACCGAAGAGGACGACGAGGCGGTCTACCTGCGCACGCTCGAGGAGTTCATCCACCACAACCTCGTGCTGCGCCAGGGCCCGGTCGCCGCCGTCGCGGTGTTCGGCTTCCGGGTGCGCACGCCGGAGGACCTGGACCGCGCGGTCGCGTTCTACGAGGAGCTCGGATGCCGCGTCGAGCGGCGGGCCACCGGCTTCACGAAGGGCATCGGCGACTCCGTGCGGGTCACCGATCCGCTCGGGTTCCCGTACGAGTTCTTCCACGACGTGGAGCACGTCGAGCGGCTCGCCTGGCGCTACGACCTGTACACGCCCGGGGCGCTCGTGCGCCTCGACCACTTCAACCAGGTCACCCCGGACGTGCCGCGCGCCACGAAGTTCATGCAGGACCTCGGCTTCCGCGTCACCGAGGACATCCAGGACGAAGACGGGACCGTGTACGCGTCGTGGATGCGCCGCAAGCCCACCGTGCACGACACCGCGATGACCGGCGGCGACGGCCCCCGCATGCACCACATAGCGTTCTCCACGCACGAGAAGCACAACATCCTCTCCATCTGCGACAAGCTCGGCGCCCTCCGCATGTCCGACAACATCGAGCGGGGGCCCGGGCGGCACGGCGTCTCGAATGCGTTCTACCTGTACCTGCGCGACCCGGACGGGCACCGCGTGGAGATCTACTCGCAGGACTACTACACCGGCGACCCGGACAATCCCGTGGTGACATGGGACGTGCACGACAACCAGCGCCGCGACTTCTGGGGCAACCCGGTCGTCCCCAGCTGGTACCGGGATGCCTCGCTCGTGCTGGACCTGGACGGCAACCCGCAGCCGGTGACGAAGCGCGAGCAGGCCAGCGAGCTCGAGGCCACGATCGGCGCCGACGGCTTCTCGTACACGCGCTCTGCGGACGAGGGCGGCATGCCGGAGTGGAAGCTCGGCGAGTACAAGCTCGGCCACCAGCTGTAGGCCGCGGGCCGCGGCGGATGCCGTCCCGCGACGTGTCGCAGAAGCTGCGGGTTGCCACCCGCGCAGCCCGCATCTTCTGCGACACTCCCCAGTAGGCGTCGCAGTTCGCGCGGGATGGCGACGCTCCACCCGCACTTTCTGAGACACGTGCGACGACAGGAAAGAGGCAGGATGCTGGACCCCGACACGATCGCGCAGCTCGCCGGCGAGCTCGCCGAGGCCGACCGCACCCGCAGCGTGATCCCGCGGATCACCGCGCGGTACCCGGACGCCACGATCGAGGACTCGTACGCGATCCAGGGCGTGTGGCGCGACGCGAACCTCGCCGCGGGCCGGCGCCTCGTGGGCCGCAAGATAGGCCTGACGTCGAAGGCCATGCAGCAGGCGACCGGGATCAGCGAGCCCGACTACGGCGTGATGTTCGACGACACCGTGTACGAGAACGGGGCGACGATCCCGTTCGACAGCTTCTCGAACGTGCGCATCGAGGTCGAACTCGCTTTCGTCCTGAACCGGCCACTGGAAGGCCCGCACTGCACGCTGTTCGACGTGCTGCGCGCGACCGAGTATGTGACCCCGGCGCTGGAGGTGCTCAACTCGCACATCGAGCTGGAGGGCCGCACGATCGTCGACACGATCAGCGACAACGCGGCATACGGCGGGATGGTCCTCGGCGGCGTGCCGATGCGCCCGGACCAGGTCGACCTGCGGTGGGTCGCGGCGATGCTGTACCGCAACGAGACGATCGAGGAGACCGGGGTCGCCGCCGGCGTCCTGAACCACCCGGCGACCGGTGTGGCCTGGCTCGCGAACAAGCTCCACCAGCACGGCGCGCGGCTCGAGGCCGGCGAGATCATCCTGGCCGGGTCCTTCACCCGGCCGGCGTGGATCTCCCGCGGCGACAGCGTGCTGTGCGACTACGGACCGATGGGAACCATCACATGTCGCTTCGCCTGACCCCGACCTTCCGCGACCGGCTCGCCGCGGCATCCCGCCCCCTGATCGGGATGTGGGCGTGCACCGGCAGCCCGGTGATGGCCGAGATCGACGCCGGGTCGGGCCTCGACTGGCTGCTGATCGACATGGAGCACTCCGCGAACTCGCTGCAGTCCGTGCTCGTGCAGCTGCAGGTGGTCGCCGCGTATCCGATCACGCCGCTCGTGCGGGTGCGCTGGGGGGACCTCGTCGAGATCAAGCAGGTGCTGGACCTCGGCGCGCAGAACCTTCTCGTGCCGATGGTGTCCTCGGCCGACGAGGCGCGGGCCGCCGTGGCGGCCACGCGATACCCGCCGGCGGGCGTGCGCGGCGTCGGCAGTGCCCTCGCGCGCAGCGCCCGCTGGAACCGCGTCGACGGCTACCTCGGCGACGGCGCGTCGCACGTGTCGCTCACGGTGCAGGTCGAGACGGCGGCGGCCGTCGAGCACGCGGCCGAGATCGCCGCGGTCGACGGCATCGACGCGGTGTTCGTGGGGCCCTCGGACCTCGCGGCGTCGATGGGGCACCTCGGCGCCCAGAGCCATCCGGAGGTGACCGCTGCCGTGCACCGCACGTTCGCGGCGGTCAAGGCCGCCGGCAAGCCGGTGGGCGTGAACGCGTTCGACCCGGCCGTCGCACAGGGCTACATCGAGGCGGGCGCGGACTTCGTCGCGGTCGGCGCCGACGTGGCGATGCTCGCTCGCGCGTCCGAGGCCCTGGCCGCGCGGTTCATCCCGGAGTCCGACCGCGCGCAGCGCGACTCGTACTGACCCAGGGGGGCGCACGGCGCGGGTCGTGCGGACCCGCGCCGTGCGGCGCAGGTCAGGATGCCGCGCGC
Organism: Microbacterium sp. SYP-A9085; assembly: GCF_009649635.1. Classification (GTDB taxonomy): domain Bacteria; phylum Actinomycetota; class Actinomycetes; order Actinomycetales; family Microbacteriaceae; genus Microbacterium. Next base: position 493,648 of record NZ_WJII01000002.1, read on the forward strand.
TCGGCCGCCTCGACGACGTTCGTCATCAGCAGCGCGACGGTCAGGATGCCGCGCGTTCGGCGGCCTCGACGACGTTCGTCATCAGCAGCGCGACGGTCATCGGGCCCACCCCGCCGGGGTTCGGCGAGAGCCAGCCGGCCACCTCGGCCACGGCCGGGTCGACATCCCCGTACACCGTGCTCTTGCCGGTGGCCGGGTCGTCCTCGCGGGTGACACCGACATCCAGCACCGCCGCGCCGGGTTTGACGTCCTCGGGCCGCACGATGTGCTTCACCCCGGCGGCGGCCACGATCACGTCCGCCTGGCGCAGATACGAGGGCAGGTCCACGGTGCCGGTGTGCGTGAGCGTCACTGTCGCGTTGATCTGGCGGCGCGTGAGCAGCAGCCCGATCGACCGGCCGATCGTCACCCCGCGGCCGACCACGACCACGTGCTTGCCTGCCAGGTCGTAGTCGTTGCGTCGCAGCAGCTCGATCACCCCGCGCGGCGTGCACGGCAGCGGCGTGGTGATCGGGCTGTTCACGTTCAGCACGAGCCGGCCCAGGTTCGTCGGATGCAGACCGTCGGCATCCTTGGCCGGATCGATCCGCTCCAGGACCGCGTCGGTGTCCAGGTGCTTTGGCAGCGGCAACTGCACGATGTAGCCGTGGCAGGCCGGGTCCGCGTTGAGCCGGTCGATCGCCGCCTCGACGTCGGCCTGCGTCGCGTCCGCGGGCAGCTCGACGTGGATCGAGTTCATCCCGATCGCCTCGGACTGCTTGCGCTTCATGCCCACGTACAGCTGCGAGGCCGGATCCGCCCCCACCAGCACGGTCGCGATCCCCGGCGTGATCCCCCGCGCCCGCAGCGCCGCGACCCGCTCGGCCAGCTCAGCCTTGATCGCCGCCGACGCGGCCTTCCCATCCAGCACCTGCGCTGTCATGTCTCGTCTCCTCGTGTCCGGTCCCCGTCGGCGAGAGTGCATCTGACGGACGAGAACGTGGGTATTCCCCGCCCCCTCGTCCGTCAGATGCACTCTCGCGGTCGGCGGGGCGGCCGACCGTCGCCAATCACTATGCCGATAGTGATACTACCCCGGCGGGATGCCGCGGGCGCCAGACCCGCTACTGCTGCAGCCCCGGGTACAGCGGGAACGCCTCGGCGAGCGCGGCGACGCGGGCGCGCAGCGCCGCGACATCCGGGTCCGGCAGCAGCGCGAGCGCTATGACGTCGGCGACCTCCGCGAACTCGGCGTCGCCGAACCCGCGGGTGGCCAGCGCCGGCGTGCCGATGCGCAGGCCCGACGTGATCATCGGGGGACGCGGGTCGTTCGGCACCGCGTTGCGGTTCACGGTGATGTGGATCTCGTGCAGCAGGTCCTCGGCCTGCTTGCCGTCGATGACGGCGTCGCGCAGGTCGACGAGGACCAGGTGCACATCCGTGCCGCCGGAGCGCACCGCGATCCCGGCGTCCGCGACATCCCGCTGCGCGAGCCGGTCCGCGATGATCCGCGCACCGGACAGGACGCGCTCCTGACGCTCGGCGAACTCCGGCGTTGCCGCGATCTTGAACGCCGTCGCCTTCGCGGCGATCACGTGCATGAGCGGGCCGCCCTGCTGACCCGGGAACACCGCGGTGTTGATCTTCTTCGCCAGCTCGGCGTCGTTCGTGAGGATGAAGCCGGACCGCGGCCCGCCGATCGTCTTGTGCACGGTGGATGACACGACGTGCGCGTGCGGGACCGGGGACGGGTGCAGCCCGGCCGCGACGAGCCCGGCGAAGTGCGCCATGTCCACCCACAGCAGCGCGCCCACCTCGTCGGCGATGGCGCGGAACGCGGCGAAGTCGAGGTGGCGCGGGTAGGCCGACCAGCCCGCGATGATGACGCGCGGCTTGTGCTCGTGCGCGAGCCGGCGCACCTCGTCCATGTCCACGAGCGACGTGGCGGGATCCACGCCGTAGGCGACGATGTTGTACAGGCGCCCGGAGAAGTTGATCTTCATGCCGTGCGTGAGGTGCCCGCCCTGGTCCAGGGACAGCCCGAGCAGCGTGTCGCCGGGCCGCGCTATGGCGTGCAGCACGGCGGCGTTCGCGGTCGCACCCGAGTGCGGCTGGACGTTCGCGTACGCCGCGCCGAACAGCGACTTCGCGCGCTCGATGGCGAGCTGCTCGGCGACATCCACCTCTTCGCAGCCGCCGTAGTAGCGGCGCCCGGGGTAGCCCTCGGCGTACTTGTTCGTGAGCACCGATCCCTGCGACTGCAGCACCGACACCGGGACGAAGTTCTCCGAGGCGATCATCTCGAGGTAGCCGCGCTGCCGCTCGAGTTCGCGCTCGAGGACCTCCGCGATCTCGGGGTCGACCTCGGCGAGCGGGGCGTTGAAGTAGCGGTCGGTCATGACATCTCCTCGACTCGGCACAGGCAGGCAACGGGTGTTCACATCGGCCCAGGCGCGCGGTCGAATGCCGGTCGGTCGCTCCCCGGTGGTGACCCACCCCAACGCCAGTCGCGACATCCCGAGCATACCGGATGGGCCCGCGGCTCCTTGTCCCGTGCCCGAAGGGTTTGTTAGTGTGCCTTACATGAAGCGCATGCGCCGCGGCCGCGGTACGGAGGCCGCCGCCGTGCTCGCGCCTGTGCCCGGCCGCACCATCTTCCGCTCGCCCGAGATCGCGTGGGCCGGCCGATGAGTGTTGACCGCGTCATCCACTCCGCCCGGCTCGTCGACGACGGCAGCGTCACCGACGATGCGTGGGTGGCGTTCGCGGCGGGCACGGTGGCGGCACGGGGCACGGGTGCGGGATGGCGCGAGCTGGCGCCGCGCGCCGTCGACGACGCGCACGGGGCATGGCTGACGCCCGGTTTCGTGGACATCCACGGGCACGGCGGGGGTGGCGCGGCGTACGACGACGGCGAGGCGGCGATAGCGACCGCGCGGGCGGTGCATCGTGCGCACGGCACCACGCGCGCGGTGATCTCGCTGGTGACCGCGCCGATCGAGGATCTCGCCGCGCGCGCGGCGGTCGTTGCGGAGCTGGCGGCCGCCGATCCCACGGTCCTCGGCTCGCACCTGGAGGGACCGTTCCTCGACGTCGGACACAAGGGCGCGCACCCCGCGTCGCTGCTGCGCGCGCCGGATGCCGCGGCGATCGACCGGCTGCTGGAGGCGGGCGCCGGGACGATCCGGCAGGTGACGCTCGCCCCGGAGCTGCCCGGCGGGATGGCGGCGATCCGGCGCCTGTCGGCGGCGGGGGTCGCCGTCGCCGTCGGGCACACCGATGCCGACGACGCGGCGGCGCGAGCTGCGTTCGATGCCGGAGCCACGATCCTCACGCATGCGTTCAACGCGATGCCCGGCATCCATCACCGGGCGCCGGGGCCCGTGGTCGCGGCGCTGAACGACGAGCGGGTGACGCTCGAGGTGATCGCCGACGGCACGCACGTGCACCCCGACGTCATCCGCCTGCTCGTGCAGGGGGCGCCGGGCCGGGTCGCCCTGGTCACGGATGCCATGGCGGCGGCGGCCGCGGGGGACGGCGAGTACAACCTGGGCGGTCTCGCGGTCTCGGTATCCGGCGGGGTGGCACGGCTCGTGGAGGGCGGCGCCATCGCGGGATCGACGCTCACCCAGGACGCCGCGATCCGGCTCATGGTCACGCGGGTCGGGATGCCGCTGCCCGCCGCGGTCGCCGCCGCCACCGCCGTTCCCGCCGCCGCGGTCGGCGTCGCGGACAGGTTCGGTTCGCTCGCGCCCGGCCGCGCCGCCGACGCCGTGCTCCTCGACGACGCACTCACGGTGCGCCGGGTCTGGGTCGACGGGGCGCCGGTCTAGCGCGCGCGGGCGGGCGCCGCGCTCACGGTGCGCTCGGCCGCCGCGCTCGGCCGCTGCGCTCGGGCGCTTCGCTCGGGCGCTTCGCTCGGCGCTTCGCTCGGGCGCTTCGTTCGGTCGGATCGCTCGGCCGCCGCGCTCGGCCGCTTCGTGGCGCTCTGCCGGGCCCGCTACGCGCTCGCGCTACACGAATCCGCGTCCGCGCCACGAATTCGCTGACGCGAACGCAGAACGCTACAGCGCGAAGGGCTCGACGATCGAACGCACCGCGAAGGACGCATCCGTCCGCGCCATGCGTCGCGCGCCCCAGCGCCTCACCCACCACCTCGCGCTACAGGAATCCGCGTCCGCGCCCGGGATTCCCAGCAGCGAACGCGCAACGATGCAGCGCAAAGGATGCAGCCACCTCGCGCTACACGAAATCCGCGTCCGCGCCACGAACTCGCTGATGCGAACGCAGAACGGTGCAGCGCACAACCCGCGGATGCCGCACGGGACACGACGCGGCAGCCGCGGCATCCATCTCCCGGCGCCTCCCCAGACCAGCGAAATCGCCCGGACTCCGCGACTTCTCCCCATCTGTCGCGTGACGTCATCGTCACGCCCGCGCGGAGCGGCACCATCGTACGCATGACGCTCCAGCTCGACTCGACGCTCGCCTTCATCCGCCGATCCGACCGGCCGCTCGACCCGGTCGACGACCGGCGCCTGCGCCGCGCGATCGATGCCGGCGAGTGGACGCGCATCGTCCCGGGCGCGTTCACACCCACCGCGGACTGGAACGCACTCTCGCCACTCGACCGTCACCGCGTCTTTGTCGAAGAGGCCCTGCGCCGGCGGGAGAGCCCCGCGGTCATCTCGCATTGCGCCGCTGCAGCGCTGCACGGAATCGACATCCTCGGCCCCTGGCCTCGGCACATGGATGTCACGACGACGTGGGCGACGGGCGGGCGGTCGAGCGGCACGACCCGTCGGCACGCTCTCGGTCTGGATGACGTCGAGCGGGTGCCTTGGGGCAACCACGAGATCACGACGCCGGCGCAGACCGCGCTCGATCTCGCGCGCACCCTCCCGTTCACGAAGGCCGTGACAGCCGTCGACCAGGCCATCTGGGCCGACCGGCCGGGCGGGCCGCTGACCACGATCGAGGAGATCCTGCGCAGGTTGGGCGACAGCCGACCGCGCCGCGGCGACGTGAAAGCCCGACGAGTCATCGCTTTCGCCGACCCGACGGCCGCCAACGTCCGGGAATCGCAGAGCCGCGTCGTCGTCGTGCAGCTCGGCTTCCCCACACCCGTCGTGCAGGCGCGTCGCGTGCTGCGCAGCGGCCGGCTCGCGATCGCAGACCTCCTGTTCGAGGACGAGGATCACTGGTGCGAAATCGACGGACGCGGCAAATACCTCAGCCCGGAGTTCGGGGCAGGGCGCGACGCCGCGCACATCGTCATCGACGAGAAGAACCGCGAGAACGAGATCCGTCGCGAGGTGCGGGGGTTCTCCCGGTGGGAAGCCACCGACGCGGATCATCCGCGCCGGATCTGGGACATCCTCGTCGGGGACGGCATGCGCTGTTCACGACCACGCCCGTAGAGGATGCCGCGGCGCGGCGTCGTCTGCGGCTCCGGCCGTGCGCGAGGCGGCTCGGATCCTCGCGCTACACAAATCTGCAATCGCGCCAGGAGTTCCGTGGCGCGAACGCGGAAAACTGCAGCGCGAGCGAATCGGCACCGCGAAACGGAGCAGCGCACGCACAAGATCGCAGCGGGAGCAGAGGCGTGCAGCGCGAGCGAGGACGTGCAGCGCAGGCGACGTCCGGATCCTCGCGCTACACAAATCTGCACCCGCGCCAGGAGTTCCGTGGCGCGGACGCGGAAAACTGCAGCGCGAAGGAGACGACTTGAACCCCGCCCCCCCACCCCGCACCCCGCTCCCCGCACCGCGCCCCAACGTAGACTGAGGGCATGTCCTCCCCCGATCACGCCGCGCCCGCGCCGGGCACCCGCGAGCCGCTGTCGGCGGTCGACGTCGTCGCGTTCCTGTGCGAGCTCTTCGCGTTCTTCACGCTGGCGTTCTGGGGCTTCGCCGCGTGGGTGTTCCCATGGAACATCGTGCTCGGGCTCGGGCTGCCGATCGTCGCGATCCTGCTCTGGGCGCTGTTCGTCTCCCCCCGCGCGATGGTCCCGGTGCACCCCTTCGTCCGCGCTGTCGTCGAGCTGCTCGTCTACGCGGCCGCCACGATCGCGTGGTGGCACATGGGCCAGGCCTGGATCGGGCTCGCTTTCGCCCTCGTCGCCGTCACCGCGGGCGTGATCGCCGGGCGCCGCCGCTTCATATGACGGATGTCGTCGCCCTGCTGCGCGCCGCGCTCGGCGAGAGCGTCGACACGACGGATGCCGCGCTGCAGGCGGTCCGCGCCGACAAATCCGGGCATGCGGAGGCCGGCACGCCCCTCGCGGTCGTGCACGCGGCATCCGTCGCCGACGTGCAGGCGACGCTGCGGATCGCCACTGCGACGCGCACCCCGGTCGTGCCCCGCGGCGCCGGCACTGGCCTCGCCGGCGGCGCCAACACCGGCACCGGCGCTATAGCGCTCTCGCTGCGGCGCATGGACCGGATCCTCGAGGTGAGCCCCGACGACCTGCTCGCGGTCGTCGAGCCCGGCATCCTCAACGCCGACCTCAACGACGCGCTCGCCGCGCACGACCTGTGGTGGGCGCCCGACCCCGCGAGCCGCGCGATCTCGACCGTCGGCGGCAACATAGCGACCGGCGCCGGCGGCCTGCTGTGCGCGAAGTACGGGGTGGTCCGGGATGCCGTGCTCGGCCTGGACGTCGTCCTCGCCGACGGCCGTCTGCTGCACCTCGGCCACCGCAGCGTGAAGGGCGTCACCGGCCTCGACCTGACGAGCCTGCTGATCGGCTCCGAGGGCGTGCTCGGCGTCGTCGTCGGCGCCACGCTCAAGCTGCGCCGCCTGGTCCCCGGCGAGGTGCACACGATAGTGGGCATGTTCGCCGACGTCCGCGCCGCGGCCGCGGCATCCGCCGCCGTCACCGCCGCGGGAATCCAGCCCGCGATCATGGAGCTGATGGATGCCACGAGCCTGGCCGCCGTGCACAGGCTCCTGGCCCTGCCCGTCCCCGACGGGGCCGCGCAGCTGACGATCCAGACCGACGGCCCGGCCGCCGCCGCCGAAGCCGCCGCGATCGCGGTGGTCCTGCGCGCGCATGGCGGACACGTCGAAGTCTCCGCCGATCGCGAGGAGGGTGAGCGGTTGCTCGCCGTGCGCCGCAGCATGCACGCCGCGATGGCGTCGCTCGGGACCACGCTGATCGAGGACGTGGCGGTGCCGCGCAGCCGGCTCGCCGAGATGTTCGACGAGATAGCCCGCGTCGAACGCGAGCACGGCGTCGTCATCCCCACCGTCGCGCACGCGGGCGACGGCAACCTGCACCCGAACTTCATCTTCGACGGCCCCGACGTGCCCGAGGAGATCTGGGATGCCGCCGACGACGTGTTCCGCGCCGCGCTGCGGCTGGGCGGGACGCTCACCGGCGAGCACGGCATCGGCGTGCTCAAGCGCCGCTGGCTGGCCGACGAGCTCGGCCCGGACCAGTGGGAGCTGCAGCGGCGGATCGCGGCGGTGTTCGACCCGCTCGGCATCCTCAACCCGGGGAAGGTCTTCGCCCCGTAAGCAGGGCGTCAATCCCTCACAGTTCCTGCCACGCCGGCTTGTTGTCCCACGTGTAGCGGTAGTAGTCGGCGAACCGAAGCCGGGATGCCGCGGCCTCGTCCACGACGACGCTCACGCGCGGGTGCAGCTGGATCGCCGAGCCGGGCAGCGACGCGGTGACCGGCCCCTCGACGGCGCCGGCGACGGCATCCGCCTTGCCCTCGCCGAACGCGAGCAGCACCAGGTGCCGCGCGCGCAGGATAGTGCCCAGCCCCTGCGTGATGCAGTGCATCGGCACCTCGTCGATCGAGTCGAAGAAGCGCGCGTTGTCGGTGCGGGTCTGCTGCGTCAGCGTCTTCACGCGCGTGGCCGAGGCGAACGACGAGCCCGGCTCGTTGAAGCCGATGTGCCCGTCGGTGCCGATCCCGAGGATCTGCAGCTCCACGCCGCCGGCGGCCTCGATCGCCTGCTCGTAGTCGGCGCCGGCGTGCTCGATCGAGGCGACGGCGCCGTTCGGCACGCGGATGCGGTCGGGGTCCAGGCCGAGCGGCTCGATCACCTCGCGCCGGATCACGTTGCGGTAGCTCTGCGGATGCTGCGAATCGATGCCGACGTACTCATCGAGTGCGAAGCCCCGCACCCGGGATACGTCGATCCCCGCCAGGCGCGGCCGCAGCGCCTCGTACACCGGCAGTGGTGTCGAGCCGGTGGCAAGACCCAGGACGACCTCCGGGTCGGCGGCGACCAGCGCGACGATCTCGTCGGCGACGAGCGCGCCCGCCGCGGCGGCGTCCGGGACGATGATGACTTCAGCCATGGGTGGCCCTCTCGGTAGGGGTGTCGTGGGCGGTGCTGACGCGCCCGTCGTCGGCGACGGCGTCGGTCGTGGTCCCGCCGACGTCGAGGCCAACTCTGATCGGGCCGGTCATGTGCGCGGTTCGCTCTCTTCGGGTGCGTTGTGTCGCGGGGTCGGGGACGGAGCTAGGAGACGCCGAGCTGCGCGGACAGGACCATCACCGCGGTCCCGCGCAGCACGATGTCCGGCCCCTGGTCGGTCATCCGCACCCGGATGCCGTCGTGTACCCGGGCGAGCGTCCGCGCGCGCAGGGTCTGCGCGGTGGCGTCCGCGAGCGGGCCGTCGAGCAGGTCGCGGGGGCCGGACAGGACCACTTCGGACAGGTCCAGGGCGCCGACGATCGGCGCCAGCGCCAACCCCAGCCGGGCGCCCGCGTCGCGCAGGACGGCGGCGCCGGCGACGGGACCGGATGCCGCCGCCAACCGATCGGTGAGCGCGGGTACCGCGATCCAGGCCTCGAGGCATCCGTCCCGTCCGCACGAGCAGCGGGGACCGCCGTCGGTGCCGACCGTGACGTGCCCGATCTCACCCGCCGCGAAGCGGCCGCCGATCAGGGGACGGCCGTCGGACAGCAGCGCCGACCCGACGCCGCGGCCGACACGGACGAGGATCACGTCGTCGCCGGCACCGCCGAACGTGTACTCGGCGAGCACCGCGGCGTTCGCATCGTTCGCGACGACGACCGGCAGGCCGAGGGCGCCGCGGAGGGTGCCCTCCAGGTCGAATCCTGTCAGTCCCAGGTTTGGGGCGGTGAGCACGACGCCGGCGTCGTCGACGATGCCGGGCGTGCCCACCCCAATGCCGAGGAGGGGAGCGTGCGCGTCGGCGACGAGGTCCCGCGCGAACGCGACGATGGTGCCGACGACATCCCCGTCGGGGCCGGGGTGCGCCACCTCGCGGCGGACGAGGATTGTGCCGTCCAGGGTGAGCAGTGCGCCGGTGAACACGGCGGTGCCGGACAGGTCGAGGCCGAGGATGCGGTGGCCGTCGCGGTCGAGGTCGACGAGCATCGCCGGCTTGCCGGGCCGCGACACCTCGCGCATCCCCTTCTCGGCGATGAGTCCGTCGGCGATGAGCTCGGCCACCAGGTCCGAGATGGTGACGCGGGTGAGGCCGGTCTCCCGTGACAGGTCGGCGCGGCTCATGGCGCCGCGGTGGAAAAGGGTCTGCAGGACGAGGGCGCGGTTGTGGGCGCGGGCGTGCTCGGGGAGGACCTTCACGGCGCGCCGCGAGCGGGCGCGGGCGACCGGACCCGCGGATGCCGCGGACGCGGCGGGTGCGGGGGTTCCGGCTGCGGAAGGCTCACGCCGCACGTCCGATGACGACACATTTGTTAGTGAACCTTACGAACACCGTCGGCGCAAGCTCGTCCGCCCGGTTCGCACCGGGTTTACAGAAACGTTATCGCGCCGGGGCTCCGACGCCCCGCCTGGGTGCCCGATCCTCCCGACTGCGGCCCGGTGGTCCATTAGCATTGACGCCCAGGGGGAACAGGGGGCGACCGTGGGTGAGGCACCACAAGAACCCGGCATCGACGCGCCGGGCGACGTCGCGTACGCGTGGGCGCCCGCGCCCGCCCCGCGCCGCCGGCGGCGTCTGGGACTGTGGCTCGGCACGCCCGCCGCCGTCGTCCTCGTCGGCGTGATCGCCGCGTCCCTCATCCTGATAGCGCCGGGCACCGCCGTGGCCGGCGTCGCCGTGGGCGGCATGACGCCGGGGGCCGCGGCCGCCGCCATCCAGTCGCACCTGGACAAGACGACGATCCGGCTCACCGGCGCCGGCGTCGAGGCGACGCTCACCGGGGCCGACCTCGGGGCCAGGGTGGATGCCAAGGCCCTGGCGGACTCCGCGTTCCGGCAGCACCCGATGTGGAACCTCGCGGCGTGGTTCGCGGGCCGGCTGCAGGCGCCCGTCGCGCTCGACGAGGCCCGGGCCACAGCGGCGCTGCGTCGTGCCGCCCCCGGCCTGTACCAGGACGCGACGGATGCCGGGGTGCGCTTCGATGCCGGGTCGGGGATGTACGCCGCGAGCCCCGCTGCGGACGGCACGAAGATCGACCTCGGCACCGTCACCACGGCCCTGCAGGACGCTTTCGCCGGCGGCGCACCCGTCTCGGTGGATGCCGTGAAGGTCCCGGCATCCCCCGCGGTGTCCACCGCGACCGCGGAGAGCACGGCCGCGTCCCTGAACACGCTGCTGGGCACCATCGGGTTCTACGTCGGCGAGGAGCGCGCCGTCCCCGTGGACCGCAAGGTCGCGGCATCCTGGCTCACCGTCACGCCCGCCGACGGGAAGCTCGTCGTCACCGCCGACACCGCCGCGATCCAGCGCGTCGTGGACACGCTCGCCGTCAAGGTCGACCGCAAGCCGCGCACCGGCGTCGAGGTGACCGACACCGCCGGCAAGCTGCTGGGCACGGCCACCGAGCCGCTGGACGGGCGGACCCTCGGCGACACATCCGGTGCGGCGGCGGCGTTCGCGGCGCAGCTGGCCGCCGGCGACGGGAAGTACCAGGTGCCGGTGACGCTCGCGAAGGCCACCACGACGACGGTGTCCCGCAGCGCGATCGTCGACCTCAGCGACCAGCGCGCCTACTTCTACGAGGACGGGAAGCTGTGGCGCAGCTACCTCGTGTCCACCGGAGCGGTCGGGCACGACACCCCGACGGGCTACTTCCGGGTGTTCGCGAAGGTGCGCATCCAGGACATGGGATGCTTCCCCGGGGCCGAGTACTGCACCAGGAACGTGCCCTGGGTCACCTACTTCGCGCCGGACGTGGGTTTCCACGGCACGTACTGGCACCGCAATTTCGGGCACGTGATGAGCCACGGCTGCGTGAACATGCCGATCGACGTCGCCAAGTACATCTACGACTGGGCGCCGTACGGCATGGAGGTCACCGTTCGCCGCTAGCCGGCTGACCGCGCGAGGCCGACGCCGAGGGGTGGATGCCGTCGGCAGCCACCCGCCGCTGTCAGCGCAGGCCGTCGATGATGGCGTTCAGCGTCGCCGACGGCCGCATCACCTTCGCGACGAGGTCGCCGTCGGGGCGGTAGTAGCCGCCGATGTCGACCGGGGACCCCTGCACGGCCAGGAGCTCGTCGACGATCGTGGTCTCGTTCGCGGCGAGCGCCTTCGCGACCGGGGCGAACGCCGCCGCCAGCTCGATGTCGTCGGTCTGCTGGGCGAGCTCGGTCGCCCAGTACAGGGCGAGGTAGAAGTGGCTGCCGCGGTTGTCGATGGTGCCGAGCTTGCGGCCGGGCGACTTGTCGTTCTCCAGGAACGTGCCGGTCGCGCGGTCGAGCGTGTCGGCGAGCACCTGCGCCTTCGCGTTCCCGGTGACCGTCGCGTAGTGCTCGAACGACGCGGCGAGGGCGAAGAACTCGCCCAGCGAGTCCCAGCGCAGGTAGTCCTCCGCCAGCAGCTGCTGCACGTGCTTGGGCGCCGACCCGCCGGCGCCGGTCTCGAACATCCCGCCGCCGGCCAGCAGCGGGACGATCGAGAGCATCTTCGCGCTCGTTCCCACCTCGAGGATCGGGAACAGGTCGGTGAGGTAGTCGCGCAGCACGTTGCCGGTGACGGAGATGGTGTCCAGCCCCTGGCGCATGCGCGCCAGGGAGTAGCGGGCGGCTTCGGACGGCGGCAGGATCGTCGTGGTCGCCCCGGCGGTGTCCAGCCGGCCGAGCTCGGTGGCGACCTTGGCGATCAGCTGCGCATCGTGCGCGCGGTTCGCGTCGAGCCAGAACACGGCGGGGTCGCCGGTCGCGCGGGCGCGCGTCACGGCCAGGCGCACCCAGTCGCGGACCGGGACGTCCTTCGTCTGGGTGGCCCGCCAGATGTCGCCCTTGCCGACGGCGTGCTCGATGAGCACGTCGCCCTCGCCGCCGACGATCTGCACGCGCCCGGCGGCGGGGATCTCGAAGGTCTTGTCGTGGCTGCCGTACTCCTCCGCGGCCTGCGCCATGAGTCCGACGTTGGGCACGGTGCCGATCGTGGCGGGGTCCAGCGGGCCGTTCGCGATGACGTCGTCGATCACGGCCTGGTACACGCCGGCGTAGGACGAGTCCGGGATGACGGCCAGTGTGTCGTCCTCGCCGCCGTCCACGCCCCACAGCTTTCCGCCGTTGCGGATCAGCGCCGGCATCGACGCGTCCACTATCACGTCGCTGGGCACGTGCAGGTTCGTGATGCCCCGGTCGCTGTTGACGTACGACAGCCGCGGGCCGCGGGCAAGATCCGCGGTGATGGCGGCGGCGATCTCGGCGCCGCCGTCCACGTCGGCAAGACCGGTCAGGATCGAGCCCAGGCCGTCGTTCGCGCTGAGCCCCGCGGCGGCGAGCTGCTCGCCGTATCGGGTGAACACGTCCGCGAAGTAGGCCTTCACGACGTGCCCGAAGATGATCGGGTCGCTGACCTTCATCATCGTGGCCTTCAGGTGCACGGAGTACAGGACGCCGGCGTCGTCGGCCTCCCGCATCGTCTGCGCGAGGAACGCGTCCAGGGCCGCGGCGGACAGGAATGTGGCATCCACTATCTCGCCGGTGAGCACCTTCAGGCCGTCCTTGAGCACCGTGACGGTGCCGTCCTCGGCGATGTGCTGGATTGTCAGCACATCGTCGGCGGGGAGGACGACGGACTTCTCGTTGTGCGCGAAGTCGTCGTGCCCCATCGTGGCCACGCGGGTCTTCGACCCGGCGGGGAACGGCTTGTTCGTGTGCGGGTGCTTGCGCGCGTAGTTCTTCACCGACAGCGGCGCGCGGCGGTCGCTGTTGCCCTGGCGCAGCACCGGGTTCACGGCGGAGCCCTTGATCCGGTCGTAGCGGGCGCGGACGTCCTTCTCCTCGACGGTGGACGGCTCGTCCGGGTAGTCCGGGATGTCGTACCCCTTGCCCTGCAGTTCGGCGATGGCGGCCTTCAGCTGCGGGATCGACGCGGAGATGTTGGGGAGCTTGATGATGTTCGCCTCGGGGAGCGTGGCGAGCCCGCCGAGCTCGGCGAGCGCGTCGCCGACCTGCTGTTCGGGTGTGAGGTCCTGCGGGAACGCGGCGAGGATGCGGCCGGCCAGCGAGATGTCGCGGGTGGCGACATCCACTCCCGCCGTCCCTGCGACCGCCTGCACGATGGGCAGGAAGGATGCCGTAGCCAGTGCCGGCGCCTCGTCGGTGTAGGTGTAGATGATGGTGGAGTCGGTCACCGCGGGCCTCTTCGTCTTGTCGCTCGAATGGGGTGTCTCCAGCTTATCGTGACCCCGGAGATATCTTGATATCGAGATATCTCGAGGGGCGTGGACCGCGTCCGCGCGTGGCGGGGCCATGTGCCGGAACGGCAATTGCCGTTACCCTGGCGTTATGAGCGAGCTACGACTGGTGGAACTGTCCGCGTCGACGATCGTGGCGGTGAACAACTTCTCGCTCAAGCCCGGCCAGGAGGAGTTCCTCTCCCCGGTCAGCTACGGCATCGCGGCCACCGTCGTGAACCCCCAGACCTCGTGGCAGCGGGTCGTCGTCGACGACGACGAGGTTGTGGGGTTCATCAGCGCGAACTTCGACCCGGACTTCCCGCAGGAGCACTTCCGGTCCGTGCTGTGGCGGATCAACGTGGACGCCGACGAGCAGGGGCGCGGTGTCGGCCGGTTCGCCGTGGACGGGCTGCTGGACGAGGCGCGCAAGCGCAACATGAGCCACGTGGACGTCATCTACGAGGCCGGCAGTGGCGGCCCGGAGAAGTTCTTCCAGCGCGTCGGGTTCGTCCCCGTGGGCGAGACCGAGTACGGCGAGGTCATCGCCGAGATCACGCTCTGACCCGACACCCCGTCGCGGGGATGTCACACGAGCGACTCGCGCCACGCGGCGTGCAGCTGCGCGAACCTGCCGGTGCCGGCGATCAGCGTCTCGGGGGCGTCGTCCTCGACGATGCGGCCGTGCTCCATCACCAGCACCCGGTCGGCGATCGCGACCGTCGACAGGCGGTGCGCGATGATGATCGCGGTGCGGTCGGCCAGCAGCGTCTGCAGCGCCTCCTGCACCTGCCGCTCGCCGGGCATGTCCAGTGACGCCGTCGCCTCGTCGAGGATCAGCACCGCCGGATTCGCCAGGAACGCGCGCGCGAACGAGATCAGCTGCCGCTGCCCGGCCGAGACGCGCCCGCCGCGCTTGTTGACGTCCGTGTCGTAGCCGTCCGGAAGCGCCGCGATGAAGGCATCCGCCCCGACGGCCCGCGCGGCGGCGCTGATCTCGTCCATCGTGGCATCCGGTTTGCCGAGGGCGATGTTGTCGGCGACGGTGCCGCTGAAAAGGTACGCCTCCTGCGTGACCATGACGATGGCCCGGCGCAGGTCCTTCGGGTGGAGGTCGCGCAGGTCCACGCCGTCCAGCATCACCGCCCCGCTCGAGGGGTCGTAGAAGCGGGACACGAGCTTGGCGAGCGTGGACTTGCCGGCACCGGTGGTGCCGACCAGGGCCACAGTCTGCCCGGCCGGGATCTGCAGCGAGAAGTCGGGCAGGACCGTCTTGCCCGCGCCGTACGCGAACGAGACATCGTCGAATCGCACGGCGCCCTTCGCGTCCCACAGGTCCACCGGCTGCATCGGGTCGGGGACGCTCGGCTCCTCCTCCATCACGCCGGAGACCTTCTCCAGCGCCGCGGTCGCGGACTGGTAGGAGTTCAAGAACATGGCCACCTCCTCCAGCGGGCTGAAGAAGTTGCGGATGTAGAGGACCGCCGCCAGCAGCGTGCCGATCAGCAGCGTGCCGTCGACGACCCGGAACGCACCCCAGAGCAGCACGACCGCCATCGTGACGTTCGCGAGCAGGATCAGCGCGGGATCGAACACGCCGTACAGGTTCACCAGGCGCAGGTTCACCCGCCGGTACTCGGCGGAGATCTCGCCGAACTCGCCGTCGTTGCGCTTCTCCTTGCGGAATGCCTTCACCGCGCGGATGCCGGTCATCGTCTCGACGAACTGGACGATGAGCCGCGCCGAGACCACGCGCGACTCGCGGTAGCCCTTCTGCGACTGCCGGTAGAACCAGCGCATCAGCAGCGCGAGCGGGAGGCCCATGCAGATCAGGACCGCGCCGCTGCGCCAGTCCAGCAGGAACAGCGAGATCAGCGTGAACACGCCGAACAGGGCGCCGGAGACGAGCTGGTTCAGGCCTCCGTCCAGCAGCTCCCGGATCGCCTCGAGGTCGCTGGTCTGCCGCGAGATGATGCGGCCGGACGTGTACGTCTCGTGGAACTCCAGGCTCAGCCGCTGCGTGTGCCGGAAGATCCGAGTGCGCAGGTCGAGCAGGATCGTCTGCGTGAGCTTCGCCGACAACACGACGAACCAGCCCATCAGCAGCGCCCCGACGACCCCGACCACGAGGTACGCGATCGTGATGCCGAACGCCGGCATCCAGTCCGCCGCCGCAAGCGCACGCGGCAGCGCGACGTTGATGCCGAACGCAATCAGTGCGGGGCCGATCACCTGCAGCGCGGTGGAGACGACGATGACCACCGCGGAGAGGACCACGAGCCCGCGCATCGGCGCGACCAGCGACCCGAGCAGGCGCAGCGAGCGCTGCCGGATCGCCCGGCTCTCCGCCTTCGTGTAGTCGTTGCGGTCCTCGCCTGCGGTTCCAGAGACAGTGCTCACAGGTTCACCTCCGTCGTCCGCACGCGCTGATCCTCGTCCTGCAGGCTCGAGATCACGTAGCGGTAGTGCTCGCTGGAATGCAGGAGCTCGGTGTGCGTGCCGACGGCCGTGATCCGGCCGTCCTCGAGCAGCGCGACCCGGTCGGCCAGAGCCACGGTGGACGAGCGGTGCGCGACGATCAGGGCCGTGGTGGCGGCCAGGACCCGCCGCAGCGCCGCCTCGACGAGCGCCTCGGTGTCGACATCCAGCGCCGACAGCGGGTCGTCCAGCACCATCACCGTCGGCGCCGCCGCGACCGCGCGGGCCAGGGCGAGCCGCTGGCGCTGCCCGCCGGACAGGCTGAGCCCCTCCTCCCCGACGGTGGTGTCGACGCCCTCGGGCAGCTCATACGCGAACTGCGCCTGTGCGGTCTGCAGGGCTTCATCGAGCACGGCCTGCGCCTGCGGACTGTGGATGTCGAGGTCGTCGCGGCCCAGGAGCACGTTCTCGCGCACGGTGGCCGAGAACAGCGTGGCATCCTCGAACGCCATTGCGATGTGCCGACGCAGTTCGGTGAGCGTGAGGTCGCGCACGTCGACGCCGTCCAGCTCGACGCGGCCGCCCGTGACGTCGTAGAGGCGGGCGGGCAGCGTCGTCAGCGTCGTCTTTCCGGAGCCGGTGAGCCCGACCAGGGCCATCGTCTCGCCGGGACGCAGCACGAGGTCGATCCCGTCGAGCAGATCCCGCTCCCCTGCGCGGGCATCCTGATACCGGAACCGCACGCCGCGGAACGCGAGCTCGCCGCGAGGCTGGCCGATGGTGGCGGGATGCTCGGGGTCGGCGATAGTGTCCTGCTCGTCGAACACTTCGAAGATCCGGTCGGTGGCGGTGCGCGCATCCATCAGGAACGAGAACAGGAACCCGAGCGAGTCCAGCGGCCACCGCAGCGCCGTCGCCATCGCGAAGAACGCGAACAGCTCGCCGACCGTGAGCTGGCCCAGCGTGGCCAGCCAGATGCCGAGCAGCAGGCAGACGCCGAACGCGAGCATCGGCACGGACTCGAGCCAGAACCACAGCAGGCCGACCTCCCGCGCCTTGCGCATCTCGATGCCGCGCAGGCTGTCGGCCTGCCGGGTGAACTTCGCCAGCGCGTGCTTGCCCCGGCCGAACGCCTTCAGGACCCGGATGCCGTGCACGCTCTCCTCGACGGAGGTCGCGAGGTCGCCGGCGCGGTCCTGGCTCTGCCGGGTGAGCGTGCCGTAGCGCTGCTCGAACCGGTAGCCGAAGAACCACAGCGGGACCGAGATGACGATGAACGCGGTCCCCAGCGCCCAGTGCCAGCGGAACAGCAGCAGGGTGCCGATCACCACGGTGAGCAGGTTGACGACCAGCATGATCACGCCGAACACGAGCCAACGGCGGACGAGGCTGATGTCCTGCATCATGCGGCTGAGCAGCTGACCCGACTGCCAGCGGTCGTGGAACGCGACGGGCAGCCGCTGCAGCCGCTGGTAGAACTCCTGCCGGATCTCGTACTCGACCTTCGTGGCGGGGCCGAGCACGAACGCGCGGCGCAGGAACACGAACAGCGCCTCGAGCGCGCCCAGCAGGAGCACGCCGGCGCACGCCCAGACGATGAGCGGGATGTGGCCGTCGGCGATCGGGCCGTCCACGGCGCCCTGGAGCACGATCGGGATGATCAGCGTCATGATCGTGGCGGCCAGGGCTGTCAGCATCCCGCCGACAAGGCGTGGCATGACCGGCCTGACGAAGGGGATGAGGCGCGCGAGCGCGCGCGGCGTGGACAGTCGCTGCGAAGACGTGGAAGTCATGATCCTTGGAAGGGGTGGATGGCAGACGGATGTGACCCGGAGGGGCACCGGAGCGGCGACCGATACGGCCGCGGGATGTCGGTCAGTCGTGCCGACGACGAGGCGGTGGCGGAGCGGCTATCCCTCGGCGAGCGGCCCGGCGACGATCGGACGGAAGACGACCGGCCCTGCAGCACTGACGGCCTGATACATGGCTTCCTCCTCGGATCGACGTGGCGCTGTCGCGGGCACCGCTCGCGACAGCCCTCCAGCCTATGCCCGCGCTTCCTCCGCGCGCAACACACCCCCCTGTCGCGAGGCATCCCCCAAATCCGCGAGGCATCCCCCAAATCCGCGAGGCATCCTCAAGTCCGCGAGGCATCCCTCAAGTCCGCGAGGCATCCCCCAAATCCGCGAGGCATCCCCCAACTCCGCGAGGCATCCCCCAAATTCGCGAGGCATCCCTGCGAAGTTCGGGGCTGCCTCGGCAAGTTCGGGGATGCCTCGCGAAGTTCGGGGCTGCCTCGCGCAGTTCGGGGCTGCCTCGCGAAGTTCGGGGCTGCCTCGCGGGACGGGGGGCGAGGCGTCAGGCGGCGGACTCGCGGGTCAGCAGGCTCCGCTTGACGTCGACGCCCCAGGCGAAGCCGCCCATCGAGCCGTCGCCGCGCAGCACACGATGGCATGGCACGAACAGCGCCGGCGCGTTCCGGGCGCAGATGGACGCGACCGCGCGCACGGCCGACGGCCGGCCGAGCGCCGCCGCGAACTCCGTGTACGACAGCGGCGCGCCGGGGGTGATGGCGCGCAGCGCGCGCCATCCGGTCTCCTGCATGGATGTCCCGAGCTGCCGCACCGCGACCGTGCCCACGGCCGCGACGTCGCCGCGGTAGTACGCGTCCACGGCCTCCGCCGCCTCGGTCCGCCCGGCGACGACATCCGTCGGCCGCAGCCGCGGGTGGATCCGGGCGACGGCGACCTCAAGATCTCCGGTCCAGCCGGACGCCAGCACACTCCCACCCTCGTCGGCGACGATAGTGAACGGCCCGTCGGGGGTGTCGATGGTCTGCCATGTGCTGCTCATGAGGTGCTCTTCCTGGTCGAGGTGGTCGAGGTGGCCGAGAGGCTGGGGGTGATCGCGGTGACCGGAGGGGCCTGGACGGATGCCGTGCGCCAGAAGTGCGCGGTCAGGTAGCTGCGCCACGGGGCGGCGCGGGCCGCCCACTCCACCAGCGGCTTCGGGTCGGCGGGCAGGCCGAGGCGAGCGGCGCCCGCCCGCGCCGCGAGATCCCCGGGCAGGAACACGTCCGGGTCGCCGGTGATCCGCATCCGCACGTAGTCGGCGGTCCACGGCCCGATGCCCGGCAGCGCGAGCAGCGCGGCCCGCTGCCGCCCCGGGTCGTCCCCGGGGCCCAGCTCGAGCCGTCCCTCGGCGACGGCCGCCGCGGCGCCGGTGATGGCGCGGATGCGGGCACCCGGCCCGCGCAGCACCTCGGCGCCGCGCTCGGCGATCGCGGTCATGGTGGGAAACAGGATGCCGCCGTCGGCGAGCCGCTCCCCCAGGGCCGCGGTCAGCCGGCCGAGTGCGGTGCGAGCAGCGGCGACCGAGATCTGCTGCCCGATCATGGCGCGCACGAGCATCTCGTCCGGGTCGACCGCGCCCGGGACGCGGATGCCGGGCACCGCCATCACCGCGGGCACGAGCTCGGGATGCCGCGACAGGGCGGCGTCGACGGCGGCGGGGTCGGCGTCAAGATCGAAAAGCCGGCGGGCACGCGCGAGCAGCGCGGGCAGGTCGGACAGGTGCGCGAGCTGCGCGTCCAGGCGGAGCGTGCCGTCCTCGGCGTGGATGCGCATCCGAGCCGGTCCGTGCGGCAGCGCGAGCGTACGCGCGTACGACGCGGCATCCGCCTGCTCCATGCCGTCCACGGCACGCGCGCTCATCCAGCCGAACAGCCCGGCGAGGTCGATCGGCGCGCGGTGCGCGAGGATTAGCCGGATGCCGCCGCCGGCCGCGTCGCCGGACGGCACCGTGTGCCGCCGAGCGCGCAGCTGCAGCGGCGTCATCGCGAACACTTCGCGGATCGTGTCGTTGAACTGGCGGATGCTGGCGAACCCGGATGAGAACGCCACGTCCGCCGCGGGCAGCGCCGTGCCGACCAGCAGCATCCGGGCCGTGTGCGCACGGTGCGCACGGGCGAGCGCGACGGGCCCTGCGCCGAGCTCGGTCGTGAGGATGCGGTTCAGCTGCCGTGCGGAGTACCCGAGCCGGCGGGCGAGCCCGGGCACGCCCTCGCGCTCGATGACGCCGTCCTGGATCAGGCGCATGGCCCGGCCCGCGGCATCCGTGCGCAGGTTCCACTCCGGCGAGCCGGGCGCGGCGTCCGGCAGGCACCGTTTGCACGCGCGGTAGCCGGCCTCGTGGGCCGCGGCCGCGGTCGGGTAGAACGTGACATTCGAGGGCTTGGGGGTGCGCGCCGGGCAGCTCGGGCGGCAGTAGATGCCGGTCGAGCGGACGGCCGTGATGAACTGCCCGTCGAACCGCGCATCCCGCGCGTCGATCGCGCGGTAGCGCTCGTCGAAGGTCATCGTCGCCAGGCTCATGCCCCTAGCCTGACACGCCCCGACGACAACGGCTCGCGGAAATCGGACATGGCCGTGGCGGCCGCAGGCGGCGTGAGGCGGCACGGCGGCACGTGGCGGCGGACACTGCACCGGCCTACCGTGAGGTGATGCAGACATACGACCTCATCGTGATCGGCGCCGGACCCGTCGGGGAGAACGTCGCGGATCGCGCGGCGCAGGGCGGCCTGGCGGTCGTTGTGGTGGAAAGCGAGCTCGTCGGCGGGGAGTGCTCGTACTGGGCGTGCATCCCGTCGAAGGCGCTGTTGCGCGCGCCGGCGGCGATCCGCTCAGCCCAGGACGTCGATGGTGCACGCCAGGCGGTGACCGGCCCGGTCGATGCGGCAGGCGTCTTCCGCCGTCGCGACCGCCTCACGCACGACTGGGCCGACGACGGCGACGTGGAGTGGCTGCGCAGCGCCGGCATCGACCTCGTACGGGGGCACGGGCGCCTCACCGGAATCCGCGAGGTGACCGTCACCCCGACTGCCGGCGCGGCCGTGACACTGCGGGCGCGCCACGCGGTGGCGGTGTGCACCGGGACGACCGCGTCGATCCCCGACATCCCCGGACTGCGCGATGCCCAGCCGTGGACCAGCCGCGAGGCCACGTCGGCACGGGCGGTGCCCGATGCGCTGGCTGTCATCGGGGGCGGCACCGTCGCATGCGAGATGGCGACCGCGTATGCCGCGCTCGGCAGCCGGGTGACCATGGTCGTCCGCTCGAGCCTGCTCGGGCGCGCGGAGCCGTTCGCGCGGGATGCCGTCCGCGACGGTCTGGTGCGGGCGGGCGTGCAGATCCGCTCCGGCGAGGCGATCGACGTCCAGCGCCGACCCGACGGCTCGGTCGTGCTCGCGCTCGACGACGGCGACAGCGTGCACGCGAGCGAAGTGCTCGTCGCGACCGGGCGCGCACCGCGCACGGAGGATGTCGGACTTCAGGCCGTCGGCCTGCCGACCGGATGGCTGCACGTGGACGACACGATGCTCGTGAACGGGACCACCTGGCTGTACGGCGTCGGCGACGTGAACCACCGCGCCCTGCTCACGCACGAGGGCAAGTATCAGGCGCGCGCCGCGGGAGATGTGATCGCCGCACGGGCGGCAGGTGCGATGGTGGATGACGCACCATGGGGCCGGCACGTCGCGACGGCCGATCACGCGGCCGTGCCGGAGGTGACGTTCACCGATCCCGAGGTCGCCTCGGTCGGGCTCACAGCCGCAGCCGCCGAGGCGGCCGGGCATGATGTCCGTGTCGTCGACATCGACCTCGCTGGCATCTCAGGCTCGGCCACGCACGCCGACAACTACACCGGTCGGGCCAGGGCGGTCATCGACCGCGGTCGCGGCGTGCTGTTGGGTGCCACGTTCGTCGGACGGGATGTCGCGGAGATGCTGCAGGCCGCGACGATCGCCGTGGTCGGGGAGGTGCCGCTGAAGCGCCTGTGGCATGCGGTGCCGGCGTTCCCCACGATCGGCGAGGTGTGGCTGCGCTGGCTCGAGGCGTACGGCCGCGACAGCGCCTGAGCGGTGCCCGGTCCGGTGCGGACGGACGCCCGGGGCGCCGCCGGCATCCCGGATCAGTGGAAGAAGTGGCGCTCGCCGGTGAAGAACATCGTGATGCCGCGCTCGCGGGCCAGGTCCACGGTCTCCTCGTCGCGCACGGAGCCGCCCGGCTGCACGATGGCCGTGACCCCCGCGTTCATGAGGATCTCCGGGCCGTCCGAGAACGGGAAATAGGCGTCGGATGCCGCGACCGCGCCGGTCACGCGGCCCCCGGCCCGCTCCACCGCGAGCTTGCACGAGTCGACGCGGTTCACCTGGCCCATGCCGATGCCGACCGTCGCGGAGTCCTTCGCGAGCACAATCGCGTTGGACTTCACGGCGCGGCACGACTTCCACGCGAAGATGAGGTTCTGCATCTGCTCAGCGGATGTCGGGCGCTCGCCGGACACGAGCTCCCAGTTCGCCGCGACCGACGCGAAGTCGTCGTCGGGGAACCGGTCGGCGTCCTGCAGCAGCAAGCCGCCGGAGACCAGGCGCACATCCATCCGCTCCTGCTGCCAGTCGGCGGGCAGGCGCAGGATGCGCAGGTTCTTCTTCAGCGAGAACAGCTCGAGCGCCTCCGGCTCGAAGTCGGGGGCGACGATCACCTCCGTGAAGATGTCCCGTAGGTTCTCCGCCATTTTCAGGGTGACCGTCCGGTTCGCGGCTATCACGCCGCCGAACGCGGACAGCGGGTCGCACTCGTGCGCGCGCAGATGAGCGCTCGCGATCGGGTCCAGCGCGTTCGGGGCGGCCACCGCAATCCCGCACGGGTTCGCGTGCTTGATGATCGCCACGGCCGGCAGCACCATGTCGAACGCCGTGCGCAGCGCGGCATCCGCGTCCACGTAGTTGTTGTACGACATCGGCTTGCCCTGCAGCAGGTCGGCCTGCGCGATGCCGTGCCCGCCGACGCGGGAATAGATCGCCGCCCGCTGGTGTGCGTTCTCCCCGTAGCGCAGCGGCGCGATCCGCTCGGCCTTGATCGTCAGGTGCTGGGGCAGGTCGACGCCGTCCGCGAGCGTCTCCTCGGAGAACCAGGTGGCCACGGCCCGGTCGTACGCGGCGGTGTGCGCGAACGCGCGTGCCGCGAGCTGCTTGCGCTGGGTGAGCGTGGTCCCGCCGCCGCCGACCGCCTCGATCAGGGCCGGGTACGACTCCGGCGAAACGACGACCGCGACGTTCGCGTAGTTCTTCGCCGCCGCGCGCACCATCGCCGGTCCGCCGATGTCGATCTGCTCCACGACGTCGTCGGCGGCCGCGCCCGAGCGCACCGTCTCCACGAACGGGTACAGGTTCGCCACGACGAGCTCGAACGGCAGGATGCCGAACTCGGCGAGCTGGTCCTCGTGGGCCTGCAGCCGCAGGTCGGCCAGCAGCCCGCCGTGCACGTACGGATGCAGCGTCTTGACGCGCCCGTCGAGCATCTCGGGCACCCCGGTGACGGCGGAGACGTCCGTGACGGCGAACCCGGCATCCCGGATCGTGGCGGCCGTCGACCCGGTCGACACGATCTCCACGCCCGCCGCGGCCAGGGCCGCGGCCAGCGGCACGAGGTCGGTCTTGTCGCTGACCGAGACCAGGGCGCGCCTGATCGGCACGACGTCGCGCTCGCGGTAGAGGGAGGGATCGTGTCGGGGGCCGGCCATGTGTTCTCCTGATTTTTCTCGGATGCTGTCAGCGGATGCGCGGGACGGATGTCGCGGCGAGGTCGAGGTCCCCGGTGGCGACACGTCGCACCACGTCGATGAGCAGGCGCCGCTCGACGGGCTTGATGCGGTCGTGCAGGGTGTGCTCGTCGTCGCCGGGGAGCACGCTCACACGCTCCTGGGCGAGGATCGGACCGCTGTCGACTCCGTCGTCGACGACGATGACGCTGGCTCCGGTCAGCGTGACGCCGGCCGTCAGCGCGTCGCGCACGCCGTGGGCTCCGGGGAATTCCGGGAGGTACGCCGGGTGCGTGTTCACTATCCGCGGCGACCAGGCCGCGACCACGGATGCCGGCAGCAGCCGCATCAGGCCGCTGAGCACGACGAGATCGGGGTTCCACGCCCGCAGCTGCGCGTCGAGCTCCCGGCCCCACTCCTCCCGCGACGGATACGCCTCATACGGGACGGTGAACGTCGGGATGCCGAACGCCTCCGCGTGCTCGAGCCCGTCCGCCTCGCGATCGGCGCCGACGACGACGATCCGCGCGGGGTAGGCGGGGTCGGCGGCGGCGTCGAGCAGGGCCCGCAGATTGGAGCCGGTGCCCGAGATGAGGACCGCGACCGTGAGCACGCGCCCAGTCTACCCATCGGGTCGGCGCTGCCCTGACGCTGTGTCAGTCCCCGCGCTCGCGCAGGAATCCGGGATCGATCGGCTGCGTCTCGGTGGCGTCCGCGTCCGGCGGGGCGGCGCCCTGATGCGGCGCCGCCGGGGCCTCGCGCGGAAGGGAAGCGTCGCCGGTCCACCCGCGGTCGGGGTCCCACGCGGACGATGCGGCCCGGCCGGGCGCATCCGCCGCGACGCCGTGCCGGGGCCGGTCGGCGACGTCCGGGCCGAGCAGCAGCACGGCCGCGCCGATGAGCACTTCGACGCCGACGGCGAGCGCGACCGCCCCCGGCTGCGGCCCCACGTGGGCGAGGCGTCCCGGGCCGATCGAGCCGGACGCGAGCCACGCCATCAGGGCCGCGCCGCCGCCGGTCACCGCCGCGACGCCGACCGCCAGCACGACGCGCAGACCGTACTCGGGGGCGGTCGTCAGGGCCCGGACCCGGTCCCGCAGCACCCAGCCGGCGACGCCGCCGGCCGCGATCGGCAGCAGCACGACGCCGAGCAGGAGCGGCGACACCGACTCGGGCAGTCCCCCGAGGATCGGGATGCCGGGGACGATGCCCAGTTGCGTGCCGGCGGGAGACACCGCGGTGTCCAGGCCGACCGCGAACCCGGGGCCGGCCAGGAACGACACCGCCCACACCACGAGCGTGGGCAGGAAGGCGAGCTGTGCGAGCGAGACGACGATAACGCCCGCGGCATCCAGGTTTCCCGCCTGATACAGGGCGACGACCTCGTCGCCGCGCGCCAGCAGCGCCACCGTGATGGCGAGGGCCCCCGCACCGCACAGGGCGGTCAGCGCCGCCGCGGCCCCGCGCAGGACGAGCGCGGGAGCCTCCGGCCACATCCCCGGCAGATCCAGGAGGAGCGCGCGCAGCCGCACCGCGCGGCCGGCCGCGTCCCGCCAGGACACCGCGATGGCGGCCGCGGCGGCAGGGATCGCGAACACCGCCACCGGCAGCAGCACCGCCTGCCACAGCGCGGTGACCGCTATCGGCGTCCGCGCGGTGGCGGCGACGATCACGGCGACGGCCGCGAACACGACGGTGCCGGCGATGACGCCGACGGTGCCGCGGCCGCTGCGGCCGGCGCGGGCGCCGGAGCGGGCGGCGAACAGCGCCGTGAGACCGGCGAGGGCCAGCGGTGCCAGCGACAGAGTGAAGGATGCCGCACCCTCCGGGATCCCGGCGGCCGCCAGGTACTCCACGGGCAGGTGCAGGACGACCGGGACGAGGTGGCCGAGCTGCCAGATGGCGGCGGTGGCCGGCCACAGGCCGACCCAGTGCGGGGAGCTCATGCCCGCCACCCACAGCAGGGTCAGCGGCGCGAGGACGACGACGAGTCCGACGGCGGCGGTGACGGCGGCGTCGAACGCGGCGAGGACGGCGACGAGGACTCGGTGCATGGGCGTCCTCGACACTACCCAGCTGCTCGGAATCCGGCGCGCCGGGCGCGCCCGGACGACGGAATGGAAGCCATTGCTGAAAGAATGCTGTGCAAGCGCCGAGTTGACGCTAGGTTTCTCTCGGAGGTTCCCCCGATATGAGCACAGCCCCTGCCCCCGTGACCACGGCCGAAAGTCCCCGCGAACCGAAGAACGGCTTCGACCGGTTCTTCGAGATCACCGCGCGCGGATCCACCCTCGGCACCGAGATCCGCGGTGGTCTTGTCACATTCGTGACGATGGCCTACATCGTCATCCTGAACCCGATCATCCTCGGCGGGACCAAGGACGTCGCCGGCGCGGTGCTGCAGAATCAGCAGCTGGCCGCCGTCACCGCGCTCACCGCCGGTGTCATGACGATCCTGTTCGGCCTGGTCGCCCGCCTGCCGTTCGCGTTCGCCGCGGGCCTGGGCATCAACTCGTTCCTGGCGGTGAGCGTCGTCGGACAGCTCACATGGGCCGAGGCGATGGGGCTCGTGGTCATCAACGGCCTCATCATCGTGCTGCTGTCGGCCACCGGGCTGCGTCGCATGATCATGGACGCCATCCCGATGGAGCTGAAGATCGCCATCACCGTCGGCATCGGCATGTTCATCGCGTTCATCGGCCTCGTCGACGCCGGCCTGGTCACCGCGAGCGGGGTCCCCTCGCCGCCGGTCGGACTGGGCGTCGGCGGCTCGATCGCCACGGTGCCGGTGCTGCTGTTCGTGCTGACCCTGCTGCTGGCCGGCATCCTGATGGCCCGCAAGGTCAAGGCGGCGCTGCTGATAGCGCTCGTGTCCGGCACCATCGTCGCGATGATCGTCGAGGCCATTTGGCACCTCGGCAGCCGCGTGAACAACCCCGGTGGGTGGGGGATGTCGGTGCCCACCCTTCCCTCGCAGTGGTTCAGCATCCCGGACCTCGGCCTGATCGGCCAGGTCGACCTGGTCTCCAGCTGGGGCCGGATCGGCGTGATCGCCTGCGTCATGCTGGTGTTCACGCTGGTGTTCACGAACTTCTTCGACGCAATGGGCACGATGACGGGCCTCGCCGAGGAGGCCGGCCTGTCCGACAAGAAGGGCGACTTCCCGCGCCTCAAGTCCGCGCTGATCATCGAAGGCGTCGGCGCCGTGGTCGGCGGCGGCACATCCGGGTCGTCGAACACCGTCTTCGTGGAGTCGGCATCCGGCATCGGCGAGGGGGCGCGCACCGGGCTCGCGAACCTCGTGACCGGTGTGCTGTTCCTGCTGGCCATGTTCATCACGCCGCTGACCTCGATAGTGCCCAGCGAGATCGCCGCAGCGGCGCTGGTGATCGTGGGTGCGCTGATGATGGCGCAGATCCGGCGCATCAACCTCACCGAGATGTCGGTGCTGGTGCCGGTGTTCGTGACGGTCGCGATCATGCCGTTCACGTACTCGATCGCCAACGGCATCGGTGCCGGCTTCATCGCGTGGGCAGTGGTGCGCAGCCTGTCGGGCAAGGCCCGGCAGATAAGCCCGCTGCTGTGGATCGTGGCCGCCGGATTCGTGATCTACTTCGCGCGCGGCCCGCTCGAGGCCCTGCTCGGCGGCTGATGGTTCGCTCGCACCGCCGTCGTCGTCATCCGTGACGGCGGCGGCGGTGTAGCGTCGGCGCATGACCGGACCGACGCCGTACCTGCTCTTGCCCGGAACCGCGCACGCGGCGCTCACGTTCTACCAAGGGGTGTTCGGCGGCGAGATCACCATCGCCACGTACGCGCAGGCCGGCCGCGACGACGGGCCCCGGGATGCCGTTGCCCACGGGACCCTGACCGGACCGGTGGAGCTTTTCGCGGCGGACGCGGCGCCCGGCGAGGAGCCGATGAACATCCGCGGCGCAATGTTCGCCCTGCTCGGCACCGCCGACGCGGGCACGCTGGAGGCCTGGTTCTCGGCTCTCGCCGAGGGCGGGAGGGTCGTCGATCCCCTGCAGGCCCGGCCGTGGGGCGACCACGACGGTCAAGTCGCCGATCGCTTCGGTGTCACGTGGCTTATCGGCTACGCCGGGTGAGTCATCCCTCGCGCGGGTCGAGCGCGAACACCGCGATGACCCGGTCGGTCTTCTTCTGGTACTCGGCGTAGTCCGGCCACGCCTCGACCGCCCGCGCCCACCACGCGTCGCGTTCGGCGCCGCTGAGCTCACGCGCGGTGTAGTCGCGCTTGACCGCGCCGTCCTGCAGCTCGACGTGGGGGTGCTTGCGCATGTTCGATGCCCACTTCGGCTCGGCCGGAGCCCCACCCTTCGAGGCGACGACCGCGTACCGGCCGTCATGCTCGACACGCATCAGCGCGGTCTTGCGCAGCGCACCGGTCCGCGCCCCGACGGTGGTCAGCACGATGATGGGCTTGCCGCGCATGGTGTTCGCCTCGGCGCCGCCGCTCGACTCGAATTTCTCGGCCTGCGTGCGCGCCCAGTCCGCGGTGCTCGGTCTGTATTCTCCGGTCAGAGGCATGTCTCTACGCTAACGCCGCCCGCGGGGACCGGTGGCCGCGCGGCATCCCGGGTCCTGAGACCTGCCGTCCCGGGATGCCGCGTCCCGCGGGCCGCGGGCAGTGCCGGATGCCGCACGACGCCGCGTCACAGCGTGAGCTTCTCCCCCGCGGTCGGCACGCGCAGGCGCCCGGCCAGCCCGGCGAGCCCGAACTCGCGCACGAGCCGCTCACGGGTCTCGCTGAAGTGATGCCATCCCTCGGCGTGCAGAGGGACGATCACGGCATCGCCGAGCACCCGCGCCGCGTCGACGGCCGTGCGCGCGTTCAGCGTCATGTCCTCGTCGCCGAACCGTCCGACGTTGGCGGCGCCCGCGAACAGCAGCGCGATGTCGAGCGGCCCGACCCGGTCGACGATCTGCTGGACGATCTCGACGGCGGCGTTGTCGCCCGAGACGTACACGGTCGGCGCGTCCGGCGCGCGCAGCAGGAACCCGGTCACCGCGCCGGACATCGGTTCGCAGCCGACGGGCCCGTGCCGTGCCGGCAGACCCGTGATCTCGACATCCCCGACGGTGTGCGTCTGCCATGCCGCGAGCCCGGTGACGCCATCGATCCGCGCCGCCGCGTCGAGTGTCGAGAGCACGGTCCCCACGCGGGGCAGATACGCGCGGCCGGCGGCGTCGAGGTTATCGGGATGCTGGTCGTGCGAGAGCAGCACGACGTCGACGTCGCCGATCTCGTCGGGACCCAGCGCCGGCCCGGTGAGCTTGTGCAGCCCCACGCCGCCGCCGGGATAATCGCCGGGCGGGTCGAACGTCGGGTCGGTGAGCAGCCGCACGCCGGCGTAGTCGATGACGGTCGTGGGACCGCCGATGAGGGTGACCGTGGTGGGGAATCGTGTCATGTCCTCATCGTGCCGCATCGCCGGGGCCACAAACGCGGATGCCGCAGCCTCCCGCGGTGCGGGGCTGCGGCATCCGTCTGTGAGACCTAGAGCGCCGTGATGATCTCGCGCATCAGGGCGGCCGTCTCGCTGGGCGTCTTGCCGACCTTGACGCCGGCGGCCTCGAGGGCCTCCTTCTTGGCCTGCGCGGTGCCGGCCGAGCCGGACACGATGGCGCCGGCGTGGCCCATCGTCTTGCCTTCGGGAGCCGTGAAGCCGGCGACGTAGCCGACGACCGGCTTCGTGACATGGGCCTTGATGAACTCGGCCGCACGCTCCTCGGCGTCGCCGCCGATCTCGCCGATCATCACGATGGCCTTCGTCTCGGGGTCGGCCTCGAACGCGGCAAGCGCGTCGATGTGCGTGGTGCCGATCACCGGGTCGCCGCCGATGCCGATCGCCGTCGAGAAGCCGAGGTCGCGCAGCTCGAACATCATCTGGTACGTCAGCGTGCCCGACTTCGAGACCAGGCCGATCGACCCCTTGCCGGTGATGTTCGCGGGGGTGATGCCCACGAGCGCCTCGCCGGGGGTGATGATCCCGGGGCAGTTCGGCCCGATGATGCGGGTCTTGTTGCCCTTGCTCTGCGCGTACGCCCACGCCTCGGCGGTGTCGCCGACCGGCACGCCTTCGGTGATGACCACGAGCAGCGGGATCTCGGTGTCGATGGCCTCGACCATCGCGTCCTTCGTGAACGCCGGCGGCACGAACGCTATCGACACGTCCGCGCCGGTCTTCTCGATGGCCTCGGCCACGGAGGCGAACACCGGCAGCTCGACCGGGTTGCCGTCGCGGTCGACATGCGACACCGTGGTACCGGCCTTGCGGGCGTTCACGCCGCCGACGACGTTCGTCCCGGCCTTGAGCATGAGCGCGGTGTGCTTGGTGCCCTCACCGCCGGTGATGCCCTGCACGATGACCTTGGAGTCCTTGTTGAGGTAGATCGACATTTCTCTCGTCCTTGTCTGGTCGTCAGGGTCAGGCGTTCGCCAGCTCGGCCGCCTTGTCGGCGCCCTCATCCATGCCGGCAGCCAGGGTCACCAGCGGGTGGTTCGCGGCGGCGAGGACCGCGCGGCCCTGCTCGACCTGGTTGCCGTCGAGCCGGACCACGAGCGGCTTGGTGGCGGCATCCCCGAGGATCTCGAGGGCCTTCACGATGCCCTCCGCGACGGCCACGCAGGACGTGATGCCGCCGAACACGTTCACGAACACGCTCTTGACCTGCGCGTCGCCGAGGATGACATCCAGCCCCGCGGCCATCACGGTGGCGGAGGCGCCGCCGCCGATGTCGAGGAAGTTCGCCGGTTTCACGCCGCCGTGCTTCTCGCCGGCATACGCGACGACGTCCAGCGTCGACATGACAAGGCCCGCGCCATTGCCGATGATGCCGACCTGGCCGTCGAGCTTGACGTAGTTCAGGTTGTGCTGCTTGGCCTTGGCCTCGAGCGGGTCGGCGGCCGACCGGTCCTCGAGCCCCTCATGCGCGGGATGCCGGAACGCGGCGTTGTCGTCGAGGGACACCTTGCCGTCGAGGGCGATGATGTCGCCCTCCTCGGTCTGCACGAGCGGGTTCACTTCGACGAGGGTCGCGTCCTCGCCCTTGTACACATTGAAGAGCTTGACGAAGACGTCGGCGACCTTGGGCGCCAGCTCGTCGTCGAAGCGCGCGGCCTTGGCGATCTCGAGCGCCGTGGCGTGGTCGATGCCGGTGAGCGGGTCGACCTCGACGCGAGCGAGCGCCTCCGGCTTCTCGACGGCGAGCTGCTCGATCTCCATGCCGCCCTCGACGCTCGCCAGGGAGAGGTAGGAGCGGTTGGCGCGGTCCAGCAGCACGGAGAAGTAGAACTCCTTCGCGATCCGGGCGCCGCCGGCGACCATGACGCGCTTGACGATGTGGCCCTTGATGTCCAGGCCGAGGATGGCCTTGGCGGCCTCGTACGCCTCGTCGGGGGTCTTCGCGACCTTGACACCGCCGGCCTTGCCACGGCCGCCGGTCTTGACCTGCGCCTTGACCACGACGACCCCGCCGAGCTTCTCGGCGGCGGCCCTCACTTCCTCGGGTGTGTCCGCGACGATACCGGGGAGCACCGGCACCTCATACTGTTCGAACAAGTCTCGTGCCTGGTACTCGTAGAGATCCACGTGCAATCCTTCGTTGGGACGAATGCGGGGTGGCGAGGCGAAAACGTCTCGATGTCGAGATAAATCGACCAATCCCCCAGCCTACTACCCGAGACTGGGAGCACATGGCGCAAGGCATCCGTGGGCGCCGCCGCGACCCATGCCGCGACCGGCGGCATCCCGCGGGTACGCTCGGTGGGATGAGCACCACTTCGCCCGCCCCGCACACCGCGGTGATGGCGGCGGCGCTGGACCTGTTCGACCGTCAGGGGTTCGAGGCCACCTCGGTGGAGCAGATAGCGCAGGCGGCGGGGGTGTCGCGGTCGACGTTCTTCCGTCAGTTCGGCGGCAAGGACGACGTCGTGTTCGCCGACCACGAGCTGCTGCTGGACATGCTGCGGGGCGAGCTCGCCAAGCCGCACGACGATCCGTGGGTGGCGGTGCGGGATGCCTCGCTGAAGGTGTTCCGCCATTTCGCGTCGGATCCCGAGCTGGCGCGGCGCCGGTACGCGGTCGTGCGGCAGGTCCCGGCTCTGCGCGAACGGGAGATCGTGACGGTGTTCCGGTACGAGCGACTGTTCGACGAGTATCTGCGTCAGGCGCTGCCCGGTCTGGATCCGCTGGACGCGGTGAGCTTCGCCGCGACCGTCACCGCGATCCACAATCACGTGCTGCGCCGGCTGATCCGCGGCTCGAAGCACGTCCCGGTCTCCGTGCTGCGCGACGCGCTGAACAACGCGATGCGCAGGTTCGGGGTGCTGGATGAGGATGCCGCCCCCGGCGACGACGACATAGTGATCGCGGTGTTCCCGCGCCGCACGCCCGCGGCCGAGGTCGCGCGGCGCCTGCAGCGCACCCTCCCCCGCACCCCCTGACTCGCGAGACATCCCCCAAATCCGCGAGACATCCCCCAAATCCCCGAGATTCGACCTCTGGTTCGGGGATGCCTCGGCAAGTTCGGGGATGCCTCGCGGAGTTCGGGGCTGCCTCGCGAAGTTCGGGGCTGCCTCGCGGAGCTGGGGCGGAACGGGGGCGGGGTCGACGGGAGAGGGGAGAGCCGGGAGGATGGACGCATGCCGCATGAGATCCCCGCGCCGATGCTCGCCAAAGCCGTCCCGTCCGTGCCCGCGCCGGACAGCGTGCCGGGCGGGCTCAGCTACGAGCCCAAGTGGGACGGGTTCCGCGGCCTGGTCTCGTGGGACGGCGCGACCGTCGAGATCGGCAGCCGCGGCGCAAAGCCGCTCACCCGCTACTTCCCCGAGCTCGTCGAGGCCTTCTCCCGCCTGCTCCCCGAGCCGTGCCTGCTCGACGGCGAGATAGCGGTGCCCACGGGCGAGCCGGGCCATCGTCGGTTGGACTGGGAGGCGCTCACGCAGCGCATCCACCCCGCCGCTTCGCGTGTCGCGCGACTGGCGGACGAGACTCCGGCGATGTTCGTCGCGTTCGATCTGCTCGCCCGCGGCGACCGCGACCTGCAGACCGAGCCGTTCGCCGTCCGACGCGCGGAACTGGAGGACCTGATCGGTGGCCTGCCGCATCCCCTGCACCTCACCCGGACGACCCGGGATGCCGACCTCGCCCGCCGCTGGCTCGATGAGTTCGAGGGCGCGGGCCTCGACGGCGTCGTGGCCAAGCCCTTGGCCCAGCCGTACGCCCCGAACAAGCGCACGATGTTCAAGATCAAGCACGCCCGCACCGCGGACGTCGTCGCGCTCGGTTACCGCGTGCACAAATCCGGCAGCGGCGTCGGCTCGCTGCTGCTCGGCCTGTACACCGCCACGGGGCAGCTGCACAACGTCGGCGCGGTCTCGGCGTTCAGCAACGCCCGGCGCGAACAGCTCGTCGACGAACTCGCCCCGCTGGTGGAGAAGGATGCCAACGGCCAGGCGGTGACCGGCGCGACTGACAAGTCCCGGTTCAGCGCCGACAAGGATGTCTCGTTCGTCCGGCTGCGCCCCGAGCGCGTGCTCGAGGTGCGGTACGACCAACTCGAGGGCGCGCGGTTCCGCCACACCGTTCAGTTCGAGCGGTGGCGCCCCGACCGCGACCCGGGATCGTGCAGGTTCGATCAGCTGGAGGTCGTGTCGGCGTTCGACGTCGACAACGTGCTGGCCTGACTCCTCTCAGTCCTCGGTCTTGCGGGCACGACTTGGCTGCACCCGCGGCGGCTCCCCCGGCATCTTCGGAAACTCGGGCGGGAACGGCAGCTCACCGAGCCCGTCGGCGACGTCGCGCTCCCACCACTGCAGCAGCGTGTCGATGCGCCCCGGCTTCATCGCGAACTCGGCCCAAGGATCGCCCACCTCAGCGAGGCGCCGCGGCATGGTCCGCACGGTGAATGAGGAGGGATCGACGGATGCCAGTTCCTCCCACGTCACGGGCGTCGACACCGTCGCGCCGGGAAGCGCCCGCGGACTGTACGCGCCCGCCATCGTGCGGTCACGGTTGGCCTGATTGAAGTCCACGAAGATGCGCCGCCCGCGCTCCTCTTTCCACCAGTCCACCGTCACCTGGTCCGGCATCCGCCGTGCGAGCTCGCGGCCCGCGGCGATCACCGCGTGACGGACGTCGAGGAACTCGTGGCGCGGCTCGATCGGGCAGAACACGTGCAGGCCGCGGCTGCCGCTGGTCTTGATCCACGCGTCCAGCCCGCCCTCGGCGAGCACATCACGCAGCGCCGGCGCGACGGCGACCGCGTCCGCGAAGTCGGTGCCCGGCTGCGGGTCGAGGTCGATGCGCAGCTCGACGGGGTTGTCGGTGTCGTCCGCAAGGGAGGCCCAGGGGTGGAACACGACGGTGTTCATCTGCGCCGCCCAGACGGCTGCCGCAATCTCGGTGATCACGAGCTGTGGATGTCGTCGCCCACTGTTGTACGTCACGGTGACAGCGTCGACGTAGTCCGGTGCGCCGCGGGGCGGGTTCTTCGAGAAGAAGCTCTCCCCGTCCACGCCGTCGGGGTAACGCTGCAGCGACACGGGGCGAGCGCCGTTCGCGGCCAGGAAGGGCTCCGCCACGGCGATCAGGTACTCGGCGAGGTCACGCTTCGTGATCCCCTGCTCGGGCCAGAGCACGCGGCTCGGGTTCGACAGGCCGACCTCCCGGTCGCCGTGGGGGCCGGGGACGGTCAGCGTGATCCGCGCGGATGCCATCTGCTCAGGCTATCCGCCGCCACCGACGTCCCGGAAGGAACCCGGATGCCGCCGGCAGCCGGGTGTCAGGCCTTGTCGTCCTCGCGGGAGGGCGGTGCGTCGTCGTCCGCCCCGGAGTCGTCGTCCGCCGCGGACTCGTCATCGGCTCGGGTCTCCTCGTCGGCGGGCTGGGGGCCGTCCGGACCGATGGCATCTTCGACATCCTCCGAGTCGACGTCCTCCGCGTCCTGGGCGTCCTCGTCGTCGTCCGCTTCGACATCCTCGACGTCGTGCGCCTCGTCGACGTCGACGTCCTCGGCATCCGCCCCGTCTGCGGCCTGCTCATCGGCGGCCGGCTCCGGCAGGTCCATCACGGGCGTGAGCTCGTCGCGGTCCAGCCGGATCCACGGGCCCGCCGGGTCTACGACGATGCCGGCGATCTCCGTATCGCTGCGCAGGGCCGAGCCGAGCTGCGCCGCGGAGAACGCGACGGGCTGGTCGCCGCGCCCGAGCGCCACGACCTCGAGGGGGTGCGAGAAGATGGGGAGGATCCGCTCGCCGGCGTCGGTGCGCGACTCGGCGACGCCCCACTCATCCTCCTCGGAGGCACGGTTCACGGCGATCCACAGCGGGGCGTGGGTGAGAGCCTGCGCGACGATGGCCGCAGTCTCGTCGGTGCGCGGTCCGGTTACGAGGCGCTTCAGCGTCAGCTCGGCATCCATCTCCGCGAACATGCGCTCGAACAGGGCGCGCGGCAGGACCACCGAGGCGGGCGCCGAGGCGTGGTCGATGATCACGCCGGCGAACCCGCCCTGCAACACGTACTGCAGCACGGCCGGCGCAGCCTGCCCCATCGCGGATGTCTCGGTGTCGCCGTCGGCGTTGACCGCGGTCGCGAGCGCCTCGCCGCAGCTGTACACCATCACGAAGTTGCCCTCATCGCGGGTGGCGATCGCGAGCGGAATCTCGGCGCCGGAGTTCATCAGCTCCTGCGCATTGCCCTTGACCCGCAGGTAGACGTTGCCCTGCAGAAGCTGGCGAGCGACGTTCAGGACCTCGTGGCCCTCCGGCTCGGTGCCCAGGGCGGCCAGCGCCGCGCGCAGCACCACGTTGTCCGGCAGGCCGGGAATCGTCTCGGTGGGAG
This sequence comes from Microbacterium sp. SYP-A9085, assembly GCF_009649635.1. Taxonomy (GTDB): domain Bacteria; phylum Actinomycetota; class Actinomycetes; order Actinomycetales; family Microbacteriaceae; genus Microbacterium. The sequence continues at coordinate 529,106 of NZ_WJII01000002.1, forward strand.
CGGGCGCCTCACCGGTCAGCGTGGGCGCGGGTGCCGCCGCGGCGGTCTCGGCGCCGAACCCCCCATACGAGGTCGTCGAGATGCCGACGTCGGGCACCGTCTCGGCCGGTGCGGCGGCCTCGGCGGCCGTCCGGTCTTCGGGCTCGTCGGGCGCCGCGGGCGCGGTGTCGGCGTCGGTGGTCGGCGTCGTTGCCTCGTCCCCTGCGTCGTTCGCCTTCGAGCCGCGTGAGAAAAGTGCCATTCCGCAACCCTAACCCGGCGCGCGATTCACAGCTTCTCGATAGGCGCGATCTTGATGAGAAGCTTCTTCGCGCCGGCCGTGTCGAACCTGACGTGCGCGACCCGTTTCGCCCCCTCGCCGGTGACGAGGTCGACGATGCCCTCGCCGAAATCCTCGTGACGGATGCGGTCGCCCCCGGCCAGCTCCATGTCGCCGTTGTCGCGGACGCGCGCCGGGATGCGATTGGGGAACCGCTCCATCGCGGTGGATGTCGGCTTCAGCGGCGGCGGATCGTCGTGGCGCCGTCCGCCCCAGCTCCCGGGCCGCCGTGCGTTCAGCGCACGGGACTGCATTCCGCCGCGGGAATTGACATCCCCCGGCGACTGCCGCCAGTCCACGAGCTCGGCGGGGACCTCCTGCAGGAACCGGCTGGGCATCGCCACGGTCACCTCGCCGAACTGGGCGCGGGTCATCGCCAGCGTGAGGTACAGCCGCGTGCGGGCCCGGGTGACGCCCACGTAGAACAGGCGACGCTCCTCGGCCGGCCCGCCGGGCTCACCGGCGGAGATCCGGTGCGGGATCAGGTCCTCTTCGACGCCGGTGATGAACACGGTGTCGTACTCGAGCCCCTTCGCCGTGTGCAGAGTCATCAGCGAGACCGTGCCGGACGCGTCGTCGAGGTCGTCCGCGTCGGAGACGAGGGCGACCTCGGTGAGGAAGTCGAGGATCGTGCCCTCCGGATTGTTCCGCGCGAACTCGCGGGCGACGGCCACGAGCTCGTCGAGGTTCTCCAGCCGCGCCTCGTCCTGCGGGTCGCGGCTCATCTGCAGGGCGTCGCGATAGCCGCTCTGGCCGAGCAGGAGCGACAGCCCATCGGCGACGGCCGTGGGTGGGGCGATCTCACCGGATGAGGGGAGCATGATCTCGGATGCCTCGGCCAGCGCGGCGTCCAGCCGGCCGATCGCGGCCTGCAGCTTCGGCCCGACGCCCAGCGCGGACGCGTTCGCGAGAGCGTCGCGGAACGTGATGCCCTCGTCGGCGGCGTACCGGGCGATCGTCTCGACGGTGACGTCGCCGATGCCCCGCCGGGGCTTGTTGATGATCCGGCGCAGGGCCATCTCGTCTGCGGGGTTGGCGACCGCGGTCAGGTAGGCGAGGGCGTCCTTGATCTCGGCGCGCTCGTAGAACCGGGTGCCGCCCATGATCTTGTACGGGATGGCAGCGCGGATGAAGATCTCCTCCAGCGCCCGCGACTGCGAGTTCGTCCGGTAGAAGACGGCCATCTGGGCGTACCCGATGCTGCCGCGGCGCAGCGTCTCGATCTCGTCGGCGACGAACTGCGCCTCGTCGTGCTGGGAGTATCCGGTGTAGCCGACGATCTTCTCGCCCGCGCCGACATCCGTCCACAGCCGCTTGTCCTTGCGGTCGAAGTTGTGGCTGATGACGGCGTTCGCGGCGGACAGGATGTTCTGGGTCGAGCGGTAGTTCTGCTCGAGCAGTACGACCTTGGCGCCGGGATAGTCACGCTCGAATTCGGTGATGTTGCGGATGTCGGCACCGCGGAACGCGTAGATCGACTGGTCCGAGTCGCCCACGACGGTCAGCGACGCGGCCTCCACCTCGGGCGCCTGGTCCGGCTCGAAGATCATCATGCCGCCGGCGGCATACGGCTCGGCGGCCCGTCCGGTGACGGGGCGGGTGAGCTCCCGGATCAGCGCGTACTGGGCGTGGTTCGTGTCCTGGTACTCGTCGACGAGGATGTGCCGGAACCGGCGCCGGTACAGGTCAGCGACATGCGGGAAGGCGCGGAAAAGGTACACCGTCTGCGCGATGAGGTCGTCGAAGTCGAATGCGTTCGCCTTCTGCAGGGCCCGCTGGTAGTCCCCGAACACCTCGACGAACTTGCGTTCGGCGGGATCGGACATGTTCGCCTGCCGCGCGTACGACTCCGCGTCGGAGAGTTCGTTCTTCAGCTTCGAGATGCGGCTCTGCACGGCGGCGGGCGTCAGCCCGAAGGCGTCCGCCTCGTGCTCCTTCACGAGCCGCTTGACCAGCGCCCGCGAGTCTCCGGAGTCGTAGATCGTGAACGCCTTCGTGAACCCGAACTGCTCGGCCTCGCGGCGCAGGATCCGCACGCACGCGGAGTGGAATGTGGAGATCCACATGCCCTGCGCGTGCTGCCCCACCAGCTGCGCGACGCGCTCCCGCATCTCACCGGCGGCCTTGTTCGTGAACGTGATCGCCAGGATCTGGCTCGGCCAGGCCTCCTTGTTGCGCAGCAGCGAGGCGACCCGGTGCGTGAGCACCCGCGTCTTGCCGGACCCGGCGCCCGCGACGATCAGCAGCGCCGGCCCCCGGTACACGACGGCTTCCCGCTGTTGCGGGTTGAGCCCTTCGAGGAGGTCCTCGTCGGGTCGGCCGCCCGCGCGGGGACCGGAATCCCCGCCGACGATGAGGGGCGAGAGTGCGTCGGTCATGGCTCTTAGAGTCTAGGCGCGGCTGCCGACACCGTTCCCGGCCCGGGATGCCGGCCCCGATGTCCGCGGCTGCCGCTACGGTTGCCGCATGGATGCACGTCTGACCTTCATCACGCTCGCGGTTGCCGACATCGCCGCGACCCGTCGCTTCTATGTGGACGGCCTGGGATGGGAGCCCGCGTTGGAAGCGAACGGCGAGGTGATCTTCTTCCGTGTCGCACCGACCGTGATGCTGTCGCTGTGGAGCCGTGCCGGCTTCGAAGCCGAGGTGGGGCCGCTGGGTGCCGACACCGGTATTCCGCCGATCACGCTCTCCCACAACATGCCGGATGCCGCGGGCGTGGACGCCGTCCTCGCGGACGCTGCGGCGGCCGGCGCCGAGATGGTGCGGCCCGCGCAGCAGCGCGAGTGGGGCGGCTACTCCGGGTACTTCGCCGACCCGGATGGATTCCGATGGGAGGTGGCGTACAACCCGCAGCCGTTGGGACGAGAGCTCATGGAGGCGGCCGGACTCGCGTGACCGAACCGGATCAGGAAGCCACGGGCCGGCGCACGGCATCCCGTCGCACGGTCAGCAGCGCACCCGCCGCGAGCACCACGACGCCCGCCGCGGCCACCCACCACACGGTGGCGTCCGGGATGTCTAGTTGCAGCGTGACCGCGACGATGCGCTCGAGTCCCCACGGCAGGAGCCCTGCGCGATCGTCCCAGACCGTGAGGGTTCGCTCGATGCCCACGACGGCAACCAGTAGCGCGGGCACCGCGACCGCCGCACCCACCCCGCACAGGACCGCGCCGATGCCGCGACGGGCGCCCAGCTGCGCGAACAGGGACCAGCCGGCGACCACGAACAGCCACAGGAACAGGGCGAACGCGACCGTCACGTAGGCGCCGCGGGCGACGGACATCTCCCAGAACGCGTACCAGTACCCGCCCGGACCGGCGACCGACAGCGCGATGAGCGTGAGCAGACAGCGCAGCACGACGGCGCCGCCGACGGCGGCGATCACCGGCCACGGCGAGCGCTCGCGGACGACGATGCGCAGCACGAGGGCGAACACGGTCCAGGCGCCGATCACGACGACAAGGCGCAGCCAGCCCGTGAACGAGCTCTGCACCGCGCGGGTGGCGATCAGCAGCGCCACCGGCACCGCGAACAGCAGCCAGCGGTCCAGCGACAGCATCCCGAGCGTCGACTCCCGCGCCCGCCAGGGGCGTGTCGCGGCCAGCCACGACGCGCGCGCGGCGGCGGCGCCGGGCCGGCGGACGAGGCTCGTGCGGGCGGCGGCGAACCCGATCGCGAGCCACGCCACCGCGAGCACGAGCAGGATCCGCGCGAACCATGCCATGAGCTGGTCGTCGGGCGTGATGGCGCCGGGATCAGCGCCCAGCGCCTGCGTGTCGACGGCGTTCGCGACCACCATGGCGACGCCCGCGGCCAGCGCCAGGAGGAGTACGAGGATCGCGACAGCGAGGATGCCTCGCCTGTCCGCCGTCGCCATGGATAGATCCTACCGATGGGCGCGGGTCGCCCCGAACGCCCGATCGCGCCGCCCGCACGCGACGCCGTGAAGGGCGACCGGTATCACCGGCCGCCCCCCACGTGTCGCGCTCAGCGCATCTCGAGCAGGATCGCCTCGCCGGCGCCCGCCTTGTTGTCCGGCACCACGATCATCGTGCCCAGCGGCTTGAGCGTCCGGAACGCGGCCGGATCGACCGTCACGCCGAAGCTGGCCGTGCCGCCCACGGGGACGACGCCGAACTGGCCGTTTTCGACGCCCGGCGCCGCCGGGTCGTACGATGCCGTGCCGCCGAACTCGGTGAACACCGTGCTGTCGGTGATCGAGAAGGCGCCCACCGTGTAGTCGAACGCCCCCGACGCCTGCAGCGAGCTGGCGAACACCGGGATCACCATCGTGCTGCTGTCGGTCGGCGCCTGCGGCAGGAAGTTCGTCGCGAACAGCGCGCCCGTCGCGTTGTTCAGGACGAACACCCGATCGATCCCGTCGACGGAACCGGTGGTCACGAGGCCGTTGTCGGCGACGATCACGGTCCGGTCGGTCGTGCCGTCGTGGTCGAAGTCGAGAGGGATCTCGACGTCGATCGAGGCGGGGTTCGACCAGCGGGAGTGCATGCTGACGGCGAAAACGTACAGGGCGTTCGACCCGGTGCCGAACGACTGCACGCCGGCGGCTCGCAGGTCGAGGCCGGGATCGGCCGCACCCTTCTTCATCGACGAGGCCCGGCTCAGGCCCCACGTGTAGAAGTCGGCCGAGGCATCCAGCGCCCCGCCCTTGTTCTGCAGCGCGACCTGGTAGGTGCCGCCCTTGGTGCCGGCGTCCTTCACGAACCAGCGACCGGTCGAGGTGGACGTCACGTTCGAGTCGGCGCGCGGGACCAGCAGATACGGCACGCGCAGTGTCGAGCTCGGCGCCGTGAACACGACGTCGCCGGAGATCTCGTAGAACGCGTCATCCGCCAGCGACGAGCCGATGGTGCGCGCGCCGGCGGTGAGGTTCACCGTCACCGACACCGTCTTGCCCGGCTGGACGGTGACCCGCGACGGCGACACCGTGACGGTGGCATCCTCGGACGCCCCGGTGGCGGCCGTCCTGACCTGGTAGGTCGTCGCGGTGGTGCCGTGGTTCGTCAGCTGGATCGCGCGGCTTTCCCGCAGCATCCCGGTCGAGCTGTCGAAGCCGAAGCTCACCGTCGGCTGCGTGACCTTCCCGCTCGGGGTGCGCCCGGTATCGCTGGATGCCGTGACCGTGCCGGCCACGGCGGCCGCGGCATCGATGAGCCCGACGCCGCCGCGGGTGTTGTCCTGCCCGATCACCTTGGTCGGGTTGGCCGTGACCTGCAGCAGCGAGGCGACATCCACTGCGGACCAGCCCGGGTGGGCCTGGACCGTCAGCGCGGCGACGCCGGCCACATGCGGGGACGCCATCGACGTGCCCGACAGCACCGCGCTGCCGGAGCCCGTGCCGACCCCGGCCGACGCGATGGACACGCCGGGAGCGGCGACGTCCGGGGCGATAGCGCTATCACCGGACCGCGGGCCGCTCGACGAGAAGTCGGCGTAGTGGCGGAACGACGGGTTCTGGATGGCCTGCGGCGTGATCGTCGCCTGCGTGCCCGCGGCGGCGGTCAACGTGGGGCCGTCCGCCATCGAGACGCCGAGGAACGGGATCGTCACGGTGAATGGAGTGCCGTCGTCGGGGTTCTCGGTGATGGTGCCCTCGAACGGCGGCAGCGCGTTCGTGTTGTTGACCATCAGCGCGGCCGATGCTCCCGCCTGCTGCGCGAAGATCGCCTTCGCGACGCGCGCGCAGGTGCCGCGCTGCGAGACGGCAAGCTGGCCGCCTCCGGCGACCACGCCGGCCTTCGTGTACGCGGCGACCGAGCAGCCCAGGGCCTCATTCTCGGGGGTGGCCGGGTCGTCCTTGAGGACGACGACGGTCATCGGCGGCAGGTTGGACAGGTCGGCGCCGTTCGCGTTGATAGCGGTGAGCGTCTTGCCGCCGACCGCGATGGCGGCGCCGGGGAACGAGGGCGTGCTGTCGACGGCCGCGACCGTGATCACGCCGTCGCCGACACCGGGCGAACCGGTGAGATAGGGGCTCGGGCCGGAGTTGCCGGAGGATGTCACGACGACGACACCGGCGGCGACGGCGTTCGACGCGGCCTGGGCGTCGGGGTCGTCGGCGCGGCCGAACGACGAGCCGAGCGACATGTTGATGACGTTCATGCCGTGGTCGACGGCCCAGTCGATCGCCGGGACGACGACGTTCGTGCTGCCGTTGCAGCCGAACACCCGGACGGCGTAGAGGTCGGCCTTCGGGGCGACGCCGGGTCCGACCTTGAACGAGCGGGACGGTGTCGACGCGTCGTAGGGGCCGGTGTACGTCGACCCGTCGGCGTTCACGCCGCTGCCGGCGGCGGTGCCGGCGACGTGGCTGCCATGCCCGTTGCAGTCCAGCGGGTTGGGGTCGGGCTTGGGCACCGATGCCGGGTCGTCGGCATCGTAGGCGTCGCCGACGAGGTCGGTGCCGCCCTTGACGCGCGCGGCGGCCGGGCCGAACAGGGCCGGATCCGCGGGCTGCGCCTCGGCGGCGTGGGCCGCGTCGTACGCGGCCACGGTGCCAGGGCCGCCGAAGTCGGCATGCGTGTAGTCGATACCGGTGTCGATGACGGCGACCTTGACACCGGCGCCGGTGTAGCCGGTGTCCTGCCAGACGGCGGGGATGCCCAGGAACGGCACCGACACGGTGTTGTCGAGCGTGTGCGTAGTCGCCGGGTAAACCTGCTGGACCCCGGGCAGCGCCGCGACGGCATCGATCTGATTGGCGGGGATGTTGATCTGCAGGCCGTTGTACGCGGACTGCATCTGCGATTCGATCTTGCCGCCCTTCGCGCGGATGGCACCCGTGATGCCGTCCTGCGCGGACTTCAGCTGCTTCTTTATCGCGTTGCGCTCGGCACCGGTGAGCTTGCGCCCCTTCTGTGCCTGCACGACGGCGACCGGGTCGCCGGTCATCTGGACGATGACGCTGACGTGTCGCGCCGGGTTCGCGCTCTTGGCGACGAACGAGGATGAGACGCGGCCGGTTCCGGCTGTCATCGTCTCGAACCGCGCCGCGGGGTCGGGGTTCGTGTCACCGTTGGTCGCGGCGGTGGCCGCGGTCGCCGGCAGCGTCAGCGCAAGAGCGCCGACCAGGACGAGCATTCGCTTGTCCCAGGTCCATCTGTTCATGGATTCCCGCCTTCTCTTCGTTGAGCGTGTGCCCGGAGTCGGCCCCGTTCTGCAGGACTGAAGGGCACCCGAGGGAACGCTAAGAGATGGCTGAACCCCGGTCAATGGACAAAGCCCTACATGAGAGGCGTCTCACGCGCGGGATGCCGCGGACTGCCTCGGGATGTCATCCGACGTCATCCCGGTTCACGGGGCGTCACCGCGGTCGGCGTTGTCGGACATGCCGCCTACGGTGGACCAATCGCGACGGTCCGGGTGGTCCCGGGCGCCGGTTCATACCCGGTCGTGCAGCGGGTTCGACTCCCGCCGTCGCGTCGACTTTCGCGGGGTCGACTGGGAGCCGTTTCGGAAGGTGTCCTTCTCGCCGCCGCCGGCGTATCGTCTGCTCATCATGACGGACGCGCTGTGGGGCTTCATCGGTGTCATCGTGGGCGCAGTTCTCGCCGGCGCCATCGAACTGTTGCGAGATCGGACCGCGAAGAAGCAAAGAGATACGGAACGAGCACGGGATCTGCGGGCTGAGGGCGTGCGCGCAGCTCTTGGTAGCTGCCCGCCGGCTGCGCTACGCGGCGCGCGCCGACGCCACGATCGATCCCGGTCGCATCGATGAGGACAAGACCGACCTCTCGACGGCGAGGTACATGATCGCATTGCTGGGCCCCGAGAGCGTGGCGCAAGCCGCGAACACCGTGCGTCGCAGCGTCTTGGATTATGTGAACGCCCGAGAGAAGCGCGGGCCGCACGGGACCTGTGAGACGGAAAGGCTGGCCGCTCGTGCCGCCGTCAAGGAGTTCATCCAGATAACCCGTCCCGAGTTCGCTTAGGGGCCCGCCTTCTCCACGGAGTGGACGCGATTCTGCACGACCGTGCCGGTTTCCGCGGGATCGCGACCACTCTGCGCCACAGCCGCTCGAGGAGTGGACGGGATTCCCCGCGCGGAGCCCGCAATGCGCGAAATTGCGACCACTCCGCGAGCGCGAGCACGTTACGCCCCCAGCGAATAGCCCCGCGTCCGCCCCGCCCGCCGCGCCAGGATCGAGGCATGCCCATCGACGGAGTCGGCGTCACGGCGGTCGCCGTCGCGGCGGCGCGCGCGCTGGAATCCACCCGCGCGGACCCGCTCGTCGAGGACCCCTGGGCGTTGCACCTCGTGCGCGCGTCGCAGACGCCCGTGCCGTTCCCCGAGACGTGGCCGGCGGATGCCGCCGTGTCCCCCATCGACGAGTCGATGCTGCTGGGCGCCACCTACATCGCCCTGCGCACGCGCTTCATCGACGACGAACTCCGCCGCGCGGCGCTGCCGCAGGTCGTCATCCTCGGCAGCGGCCTGGACACCCGCTCCTGGCGCCTGGACTGGTTGGACGGCACCGCCGTGTTCGAACTGGACTCGCCGCAGGTCGTCGCGTTCGTCGACACGACGATGGCGGCCGCCGGCGCCACTGCGCGATGCCGTCGCGTGCCGATCGGCGTCGACGTCACCGGGCCGTGGGCGGCGCGCGCCGTGGCCGCCGGCTTCCGCCCGGACCGACCCACGCACTGGGTGCTCGAAGGGCTCCTCCCCTACCTCGCGTCGCACGATCAGCGCGCGCTGCTGCAGGACGTCATCGACCTTTCGGCACCCGGCTCCCGCGCGGTGATCGAGCGCGCACCCCAGCTGATGGACACCCCCGAGACGCGCGAACGGCTGCGCACGTTCGCGCTGACCACCGGCATCCCGATGGACGAGCTGCTCGCCCGCACCGATCCCCCCGACCCGGCCGCGGTGCTCGCGGAGGCGGGCTGGGATGTCACGCCCGTGCCGGTGTCCAACCTCGAGGCCCGCTATGCGCGGCCCCTCCAGATCGGACGGGATGCCGCGGCCGTGCCACCGCCGCAGCGCGGCGGGTTCGTCACCGCCCGCCGACCCGGCTGACCGCGGCCCGTCGTCGCGGCTGACCGTCATCAGGCACGCGGCATCGTGGCGGTTTCCCGCTGTTCACCCCGCTGTGGAAACATGCAGGCATGGACAGTGCCGTTCGTGACGAACTTCGGATGCTGCGCGCCCGCGCCTACGGGCCCTCCCCCGACATCGAGGGCGATCCCACCGCTTTGCATCGCCTGCACGCGCTCGAAGCGGAGGAGCGGGCCGCGCAGGCCGCCGAAGTTGTCACCGCCGGCCCACACGAGACGCCCGCCGCGGCCCCCGGGATGCCGCCCGCACAACCCCCGCTGCCGCCGCTGACCGCCATGGCCGCCTCTCGCCTCGCCGCCGCCCGCCTCACCGCCCCCGTCGTTGTCGCCGCAGGCGCACCGCCGGCATCCGCCGCCCCCGTCGTGGTCGCCGCAGGCAGACCACCGGCATCCGCCTCCCCCGTCCGGATGCCGCCGCGGCGCTGGTTCCTCTCCCGCGGCCTCGGGATGCTGTGGGTCGCCTCGCTCGTCGCGGTCGCGGCGGTCGCCACCGGCACGACGTTCGCGGCCGGCTGGATCGCGCCGATCGCGGTGCACGTCGAGTCCCGGCAGATAGCGACGCTCACCCCCGAGCCCGGCTTCATCTGGCCGGACCAGTTGTTCGGTTCCGCGCAGTCCGGCGCGCTCGGCTTCTCGTTCCGCGGCGTGACGATCATGCGCGCCCCGCGCGGCATGGTGAGCTTCGGCGTGGATGCGCCGTGCCTTATCGCCGTGGCCACCGCGCAGCTCCAGGACGAGGGCGCCGGGATCGACGGGCCCATCTACTCGGGCTGCGGAGCGGGATCCTTCCCCGCGACGCTGCAGTTCCTGATCGACCCGAGCTCGCCCGCAGAGCTGCGCAGCACCCTGCCGGTCGGCAGCGCCGTCCAGTTCGTGCTCGACGGCGACCGGCTCGGCGTCTTCTCCGACGCCCGCTGATCCGGGATGCCGCGCCCGGCCCGCCGGATGCGGCGCCCCGCCGCCGCGCCGCCGCGCCCGCCGCGCCTGGCGAAAACCACCCGGCCGGTCAGCGGAAGACGCGGATGCCGAGGTCCGGATGGTCGACGAACACGCCGTCGACGCCGGCATCCCGCAGCATCCCCCACTCCCCCGCGTAGTCGCCGAACGCGGCCTCGCCGCCACCGCGGCGGAACGCCCGCGTCAAGAACGCATTCTCGGGCCGGCACGTCCAGGTGAACACGCGCAGCCCGCGGGCATGCGCGTCATCGACGATCGCCGACGGTCCCCGCCGGTCGGCCAGCAGCATCCGCTTGTCGACGCTGATTCCGTCGACAGCCCCCGCGAGCGCGGCCAATCCCTCCACGGACGCGAACCACGCGAACTCGGGCGCATCGGCGCCCCGCGCGTGGACGAGGTCGAAAGGGGCACCGGATGCCTCCAGCAGAAGAATGTACTGCGCGACCACGCCGCGCTCGCGCACGGCCGACAGCACCGTGGGCTCGAAGGACTCGACCACGAGCGGCCGGGCGCCGTCGGCCCAGCCTGCCGCCCGCAGCTCGTCGGCGACGATGGCGGCGACATCCCACCCCAGCGCGGTGAAGTACGTGGCGTGCTTCACCTCGAGGACCACCCCGCGGTCCGCGGCGGCGGCGAGGTCCAGCACGTCGCGCAGGCGCAGCATCGGCTCCTGGCCGTCGAAATGCGCACTGCCGGCTCGCAGGTCGGGGATGCGCTCACGGCAGCGCAGGGTCGTCAGCTCGTCCCACGTGAAGTCCTCGGTGAACCATCCGGTCACCCGCTGACCGTCGATCGTCGCGGTGCGCCGGCGGTCCGCGAACTCGGGACGGGAGGCGACATCCGTGGTATCGGAGATCTCGTTCTCGTGCCGGACCACGATCGTGCCGTCCTTCGCCAGGACGATGTCGGGCTCGACGGCATCCACCCCCGAGTCCAGCGCGAGCCGGTACGAGCTGCGCGTGTGCTCGGGGCGGTAGCCGGGCGCGCCGCGGTGGCCGATCACGAGGACGGGTTCGTCGCGCACGCCGCCAGAGTACCCACGGCGGAAGCGCCCGGTCGGACGGCGGGCCGGATCGGCCCGTTCAAAGGCGAATCACAGCGCCGCACCGCGCACCGGCGCACCGTCGCCGGTATCGTGGAGGCACAGCACCGTGCTGTGACCTTCGACTTCTGGAGTGTGCGAGCATGCCTTCGGCAAACCCCGCCTTCAACAACCCCGCGTTCCAGGATCGGCGCGCGGTCCGGACCTACCCGGGTGGCGCCGATGCCGCCTCGATCGGCGGTCAGACCCAGAGCACCGCGTTCCCGCAGCAGGCGCAGTCCACGGCCGTCAATGCCCACCTCGAGGGCCAGTTCGCGGCCCCGGCCGCCGGTGCCCTCGAGACCGACCGGATGAGCGTCGAGGACACCGTCCTGAAGACCCTCGCCCTGTTCGCCGTGCTCGTGGTCACCGCCGTCATCGGATGGGTGTGGTCGGCGTCGACGATGACCGTGGACAACCCCGCACCGAACGTGATCCCGTGGATCGTGGGCATGGCCGGCGGCTTCATCCTCGCGATGATCGTGTCGTTCTCCAAGAAGGTGCGCCCCGCCCTGATCTTCGGGTATGCCGCATTCGAGGGCCTTTTCGTCGGCGGCATCTCGCTGTTCTTCGAGACGATCTGGCCGGGCATCGTGCTGCAGGCCACCCTCGGCACGCTCGCCGTCGTCGGCGTGACGCTCGCCCTGTTCGCCAGCGGCAAGATCCGCGCCTCCAAGCGGGCGACGAAGATCTGGATGATCGCGATGATCGGCTACCTGGTCTTCTCGCTGATCAACGTCGGCATGATGATGTTCGGCGCGTTCCCGGCCGGGTCGGGCGGACCGTTCGGCATGCTCAGCAGCATCAAGATCGCCGGCATCCCGCTGGGTCTGATCATCGGCGTGCTCGTGGTCATCATGGCCGCGTACTCGCTCGTGCAGGACTTCGACTTCATCCAGCAGGGCGTGCGCAACCGGGCGCCCCGCCGCTACGGCTGGCTCGGCGGCTTCGGCATCATGGTCACCGTCGTCTGGCTGTACATCGAGATCCTGCGCATCATCGCGATAGCGCGCAGCAACTGACATCCCGTCCTGCGAAGGGGGATCGCCCGGCTGGGCGGTCCCCCTTCGCCGTTGCGGCGCGCCGATCCCCGTCCCGCAGTGTCGCTTCGGCCGCGGGAGACGACACGAAGGGACGGGATGTCGCGGACCGCGCGGGCCGTCCGCTGTCAGCGGAACGGGCGGACAGCGTCCCCGCCGCGGCCGTATCGTGAGGCCATGGCCGAGATCATCCCGCTGCATCCGGAGCCGCCGTCGCGTCCGAGCGCGCCGATCGAGCCGCTGTGGCGCGAAGCGGTCGGCCACGTCCTGCGTCGCACGCGGCACGAGCGCGGCGAGCGCCTCGCCGACACCGCCCTGCGGTCGGGGGTCTCTCCCCAGTACCTGTCCGAGATGGAGCGGGGGCGCAAGGAGCCCTCCAGCGAGATGCTCGCCGCCGTCGCCGGCGCGCTCGAGCTGACCCTCGTCGACCTGACATCGGCCGTCGCCGACTCCCTGCAGCCCGCGGCGAGGGCCGCCGAGGTCGACGCCGCATAAGGTCGACGCCGCGGAGGGGCTGGCCGCGGCATCCCGCCCCCGCTAGCGTGGCGGGATGAGCGGAAAGGGCGATGCGCACCTCGACGTCGACGGGCACGACGTGCGCATCTCGCACCCCGACAAGATCGTCTTCCCCGAGCCGGGCCTGACCAAGCTCGACCTCATCGAGTACTACCTCGCGGTCGCGGACGGCGCGCTGCGCGGTGCGGGCGGACGCCCGCTCGTGCTGAAGCGCTTCGTGAAGGGCATCGACGCCGAGCCGTTCTTCCAGAAGCGCGTGCCCGAGAACCACCCGCCGTTCATCGACACCGCGACGCTCCGGTACGCCTCGGGCACGTCCGCCGAGGAGACCGTGATCCGGGATGCCGCGGGCCTGGCATGGGTCGTGAACCTGGGATGCCTCGACCTGAACCCGCATCCCGTGCGCGCCGAGGACCTGGATCACCCGGACGAGCTGCGCGTCGACCTCGACCCGATGCCGGGCGTGGAGTGGGCGCAGATCGTGGACGTCGCGTTCGTGGTCCGCGACGTGCTGGCCGACCACGGTCTGACCGGCTGGCCGAAGACGAGCGGCTCGCGCGGCATCCACATCCTCGTGCGGATCCGTCCGGACTGGGAGTTCCGCGACGTGCGGCTGGCGGCCGAGTCGCTCGCGCGCGAGGTCGAGGCGCGCGCGCCGGGCCTGGCGACCGCGCGCTGGTGGAAGGAGGAGCGCGGGGAGAGCGTGTTCGTCGACTTCAACCAGAACGCGAAGGACCGCACCGTCGCGTCCGCCTACGCGGTGCGCGCGCTGCCGGACGCCCGGGTCTCGACCCCGCTCGGGTGGGACGAGCTGCGCACGCGGCGCCCGGACGAGTTCACGGTGCTCACCGTGCCGCAGCGGTTCGCCGAGGACGGCGATGCGCACGCCGGGATCGACGACGACGCCGGGTCGCTTCACGGCCTGCTGCGGCTCGCGGAGCAGCTCGGTCCCGCCGAGAAGCCGCCGCGGGGCGCGAGCGCCGACGGGCGCCGGGCTTCGACGATGCCGCTGATCGAGATAGCCCGCACCCGCACGAAGCCGGAGGCCGAGGACGCCCTCGCGCAGTGGCGGGCCGCGCACGCCGACGTCGCGGCACTCCTGCACCCTGCCGATGTGCTGGTGGACGGGATGCGCGGCGCCAGCTCGCTGTGGTACCGCGTGCGCGTCAACCTGCAGCACGTGCCCGAGGCGGAGCGCCCCGCGCAGGGCCCGCTGCTGGCGGACTACGACCCCTGGGCGCGGTAGCGCGGGTTCCGGCCGCGGCGCCGGATCCACGCAACGCCGGGCCGATACGCTGGCCATGCCCGCAGCATCCCGCCCCGGAAGGCCCCCATGGAACTCGGACCGCATCTCCGCCGCATCGGCAATGACATCGTCGCCGCCTATCTGATCGTGACGGACGACGGGATCACTGTCATCGATGCCGGCCTCGCGGGGCAGTGGCGCGACCTGCAGCGAGAGCTCCAGGCTATCGGCCGGTCGCTCGCCGACATCCGCGGGCTGATCGCGACCCACGGCGATTCGGACCACCTCGGGTTCGCCGAGCGGCTGCGCCGCGAGACCGGGACGCCCGTGTACGTGCACGCCGCCGATGCCGACCGCGCCCGCGGCGGCGGCAAGCCCAAGACCGCGTGGGGCTCGGTGCGGCTGGGCGCGCTGCTCGGCTTCCTCGGCTACACGATCCGCAAGGGCGGGATGCGCACGCGGTGGCTCACCGACCTGGTCGAGGTGCAGGACGGCGCCGAACTGGAGCTGCCCGGTGCGCCGCGCGTGATTTCGCTGCCCGGGCACTCCCCCGGCAGCATCGCGGTGTACTCGCCGGTGGCGCACGCGGTGTTCGTCGGCGACGCGCTGACCACGCGCAACGTGCTCACCGGCGTGCCGGGTCCCGCTCCCGCCCCGTTCACGGACGACCCCGCGCAGGCGCTCGCATCGCTCGAGCGGATCGCGGGGCTGGACGCGGAATGGGTGCTGCCCGGGCACGGCGCGCCGTGGCACGGGTCGCCGGAGCGCATTGTGGAGGCCGTGCGAGGGGCGGCCGTCTGACGCGCGGCCGTCTGACGCCGGCGTCACACCCGCCGGGACGGCACCGCCAGGACATCCCGGACCGCGGCGGCCAGCGCATCCATCACGTGCTCGGGGTCGACCCGGCGCGCCGACTGCACGGCTTCGCGTGAGAGCCGCACGCGCAGCTCCGGGTCGTCGAGCACCCGCACCAGCGCGGCGGTGAGCCCGGCGACATCCCCGTCCGGCACGAGGATGCCGCCGCCGTCCGCGAGCGCGTCGCGCGGGCCGTAGCGCACGTCGTACGAGACGACCGGGCAGCCGTGCGCGAGCGCCTCGACCACGGCGAGCCCCTGCCCCTCGAACGCGGACGTGAACAGCAGGACGGATGCCTCGTTCAGCACGCGGTCCGGGTCCGTGACCGATCCGTGCAGCGCTATGTGCGCGCCCAGCCCGCGCTCGTCGATAAGGCGCTGCAGCGCCGCGCGCTCGGAGCCGTCGCCGTACACGTCCAGGCGCGCCGCGGGGACCGCCGTGACGACGTCCGCGAACGCGCGAATGGCGTGGTCGATGCGCTTGCCCGACGCGAGCCGGTTCAGCATCACGACGCGGCCCTTCTCGCGGCGGGCGGGCGGAACCACGGATGCCGCGGCCGACACGCCGTGCGGCACGACAACGTGCACGCCGTCCAGTCGGAAGCGCCGCCGCGCGTCGGCGCGCTGCTCGGCAGTCAGCCACAGCACCGCGTCGAACCGCTCGGCGAGGGCGAACCAGCGCGACCACAGCGCGTTCACCGGGGCGTCGGGGCTGTATGGCGGCTCGAGGTGAATCGTGTGGATGGCGTGGATGAGGCGGACGCCCGGGTCGCCCCAGCCGGCCAGCAGCTCGCCGAGTTGCCGCGATTCGCACAGCACGACCACCGGCAGCGCCGGGTCACCGTGGCGCAGCTGCGCCACGACATGATCGAGCCACGCGCGATACAGCGCTCCGAACCCGTCGAGCACCCCGATCGTGGTGCCCGCGGCATCCCGGACCGCCACCGGCGCCGTGCAGATGTGCCAGTCGGGATCGTGGGGGATCACCGGGAGCGCGACCGCGCCGTCGGCGACGACGCGGTACTCGAGCGCGGGATCCGGCTGGCCGGTTTTCGCGGCATCGCGGAGCCAGCGCGCCGCGCCCCCGCCGGAGGCGGACGCCTCGTCGAACAGGTTGCGCATGCGGGCCGGGTCGGTGACGAGGTCGCGCTCGTCGAACTCGCGGCGGTGCCGGGCGTGGTCGGCGGCCGTGCCGGGATCAACGGTGAGCAGCAGCGGGCCGGCGCCGTCGTGCACGCCCGCGGCCGCCATCTGCCGCGCCCGCGCGAGCGTGGCCAGCGTGTACCCGCCGTCCAGGTCGGGGATCAGCCGGCTCGACAGGACCACATACGCCGCGTGGGGGAAGGAGGTCACCCCTCCATCCTGCCGCGGCCCGCCGGCCGCGGCATCCCCGAACCCACCCGTCAGTGCCGAACCCACCCGCGGCAGCGAGTGGGTTCGGCACTACGAGGTGGGTTCGGCGCGGCGCGCGGGGCGCGGGGCGCGGCGCGGCGCGCGGCGCGGGGCGCGCTACTCCCACTCGATGGTGGCGGGGGGCTTGCTTGTGACGTCGAGGACGACCCGGTTGATCTCGCGGACCTCGTTCGTGATGCGGTTCGAGATGCGCGCGAGCACGTCGTACGGCAGGCGCGTCCAGTCCGCGGTCATCGCGTCCTCGCTCGAGACCGGCCGCAGCACGACGGGGTGCCCGTAGGTGCGGCCGTCGCCCTGCACGCCCACCGAGCGCACATCGCCCAGCAGCACGACGGGGCACTGCCAGATCTCGGCGTCCAGGCCCGCGGCGGAGAGCTCCTCGCGCGCTATGGCGTCGGCCTCGCGGAGGATCTCGAGCCGGTCCCGGGTGACCTCGCCGATGATCCGGATGCCGAGGCCCGGCCCCGGGAACGGCTGGCGGCCGACGATCGCCTCGGGGATGCCGAGCTCGCGGCCGATCGCGCGGACCTCGTCCTTGAAGAGGGTCCGCAGCGGCTCGATGAGCTCGAAGTCGAGGTCCTCGGGCAGCCCGCCGACGTTGTGGTGGCTCTTGATGTTCGCGGTGCCCGAGCCGCCGCCGGACTCGACGACATCCGGGTACAGCGTCCCCTGAACGAGGAAGCGGATCGGCTCCCCCTCCGCCGCGGCCTCGGCGACGAGGTCGCGCTGCACCTTCTCGAAGGCGCGGATGAACTCGCGCCCGATCACCTTGCGCTTCTCCTCCGGGTCGGTGACGCCGGCCAGGTGCCCGAGGAACGTGTCCGCGGCATCCACCGTGATCAGCTTCACACCGGTCGAGGCGACGTAGTCGTTCTCGACCTGCTCGCGCTCGCCCTTGCGCAGCAGCCCGTGGTCGACGAACACGGCGGTCAGCTGGTCGCCGATCGCCCGGTGCACGAGCGCAGTGGACACCGCGGAGTCGACGCCGCCGGACAGCGCGGAGATGACGCGGGCGCTGCCGACCTGGGCGCGGATGCGCTCGACCTGCTCGGCGATCACGTTCCCGCTGTTCCAGTCGGCGGGCAGCCCCGCGGCGTTGTGCAGGAAGTTCTCGATCACGCGCTGGCCGTACGTGGTGTGCTTCACCTCGGGATGCCACTGCACGCCGTACAGTCCCTTCGCGGCGTTGCAGAAGGCGGCGACCTCGGTGGCGGCGGTGCGTGCGAGGACCGTGAAGCCCTCGGGGGCGCGGGAGACCTGGTCGCCGTGGCTCATCCACACGTTCTGCTGCGCGGGGGTGCCGGCCAGCAGCACGCCGCCGCGGTCGTCGCCGCCGTCGCCGTCGCCGTTGGAGGCGTCGGCGAGCGTGGCATCCGTCGCCCCATATTCGCGCAGGCCGGTGTTGGCGACCTCGCCGCCGAGCGCCTGCGCCATGACCTGGAACCCGTAGCAGATGCCCAGCGTCGGCACGCCGAGGTCGAACACGGCCGGGTCGAGCCGGGGGGCGCCCTCCTCATACACCGACGACGGCCCGCCGGTGAGGATGATCGCCACCGGGTTGCGGGCGGCGATCTCGGCCGCGGTCGCGTCGTGCGGGACGATCTCGCTGTACACGCCCGCCTCCCGGACGCGGCGGGCTATCAGCTGCGCATACTGCGCGCCGAAGTCGACGACCAGGACGGGGCGCTGCGAGGTCTCGGTCTGCTCGGTCACCGGGCTCCTTCGGGTGAGCGGGTGGAGGATTCGGATGCCGTGGCCTCGCGGTCGGCGAGGTAGTGGCGCACGTCGCGGGCGACGACGGTCTCCATGATGAAGGACAGGAACGGGACCACGCCGCCGGCGGCGAGCATGATGAACCGCCAGAACTGCCAGCGCATGAGGCTCCACACGCGGAAGCAGCTGAACAGGTACACGACGTAGAACCAGCCGTGCACGATGAGGATCGTCATGTTCAGGTTCAGTCCGTTGCCGGTGGACTTGCCGTCGAACGTGACCGGCGACAGGTACAGGAACCCGCCGGCACCGCCGAGGAACAGCTCCTGGCCGAAGCCGTATTTCATGATCATCTCGGCCACCAGCAACAGCAGGAACGTGCCGGTGATGACGGAGCAGATCTGGTAGAACTTCAGCGCGCCACGGATGGCAGGGAAGGACGCCAGTTTCGGGGCGAGGGCCATGCGTCCATCCTACCGGCGCGGTCGGGAGCGCCTTTCGCTCAGCCGGCGTCCGGCTCCTCCAGCTCCTCGACCTCCTTCTCCCACGCGTCCTTCGCCAGCCGGTACCAGAGGTAGAACGCGAAGCCGGCGAAGATCGCCCACTCGGCGGCGTAGAAGAGGTTGAGCCAGTTCAGGCCGGCCTGCCCCTCGGGAGGACGCGAGGAGATGGTGATGAGCCCGGCCGGCGCCTGCTCGGAGGTCAGGTACGGTCGGTAGACGTCCAGGCCCGCGGTGTCGTGCCAGCGGCTGAGCAGGGCCGCCGGCGACATCGTGGTGAGCGCGAACGGGTCGTCGCGCGGCGGCACCGCGGGGCCTTCGTCCGAGATCACGCGTCCGGTGACGGTGGTGGATGCCGGCGGCGCGGCGTTCAGGCCGGCCGCGGCATCCCTCGCCTGCTGCAGCGTCGGAGCCCAGCCCACGGCGACGGCCAGCGACGTGGGCGCCGCGGCGTCGACACGGAACTGCCCGGTGACCCAGAAGCCCTCGACGCCGTCGTTGATCCGCCGCGAGACGACGAGGAAGTCCCCCGGCACGAACGCGCCGTGCGCGCCGACCTTCTGGCCCACGAGCGGGGCGTTCAGGTAGGCGCCCGGGGCGACGACATCCTCGATCGGGACGACCTTTTCGGTCTGCCCGGCCTCGACAGGGATGGTGTCCAGGGCCCGGGCGAGCTGCCACTGCCCGAGCCATGCGAACACGCCGGCGACGGCAAGGCACAGCGCGAGCATCGCGAGCCAGCGGGGCCGCAGCATCACCTCGCGCAGCGTGGGCGGGAAGACCTCGGGGAGGTCGTCGGGCGCGGTCATTCCACGCCGTACGGCGCGACGACCACCTCGACGCGCTGGAATTCCTTCAGGTCGGAGTAGCCGGTGGTGGCCATCGACTTGCGAAGCGCGCCGATCAGGTTCGCGGTGCCGTCGGCGACCGGCGCCGGCCCGTAGAGGATCTCCTCGAGCGAGGCAACCTGGCCGACGTGCACACGGCGGCCGCGCGGCAGCTGCGGGTGGTGCGCCTCCGGCCCCCAGTGGAAGCCGCGGCCGGGGGCGTCGGTCGCCCGGGCCAGGGCGACGCCGAGCATGACGGCATCCGCCCCCATCGCGAGGGCCTTCACGATGTCCCCGGACGTGCCCACCCCGCCGTCGGCGATCACGTGCACGTAGCGGCCGCCGGACTCGTCCATGTAGTCGCGGCGCGCGCCGGCGACGTCGGCGACGGCGGTGGCCATCGGGGCGTGGATGCCGAGGGTCGCCCGGGTGGTGGATGCCGCTCCCCCGCCGAATCCGACGAGGACGCCGGCGGCGCCGGTTCTCATCAGGTGCAGCGCAGCCGTGTAGGTGGCGGCGCCGCCGACGATGACGGGGACGTCGAGGTCGTAGATGAACTTCTTCAGGTTCAGCGGCTCCGCCACCGACGAGACGTGCTCGGCGGACACCGTGGTGCCGCGGATCACGAAAAGGTCGACGCCGGCGGCGACGACGGTCTCGTACAGCTCCTGGGTGCGCTGCGGCGTGAGCGATCCGGCGACGGTGACGCCGGCCTCGCGGATCTGGGCGAGGCGATCGCGCACGAGCTCGGGCTTGATCGGCTCGGTGTACAGCTCCTGCATGCGGCGGGTGGCGTCGCCCTCGTCGAGGGCCGCGATCTCGGCGAGGAGGGGGTCGGGGTCTTCGTACCGCGTCCAGACGCCTTCGAGGTCGAGGACGCCGAGCCCGCCGAGCTTGCCGAGCATGATGGCGGTGGTGGGGCTGACGACGGAGTCCATCGGGGCGCCGATCACCGGCACCGCGAACTGGTACGCGTCGATGGACCAGGCGGTGGAGACGTCCTCGGGGTTGCGTGTGCGCCGCGAGGGCACCACCGCGATGTCATCGAACGTGTACGCGCGACGGGCGCGCTTCGCGCGGCCCAGCTCGATGTCCATGCTCACCACTCCACCCTACCCGCGCCCCCTTCCCGCGCTTCCCGCGCGTCCCGCGCTTCCCGCACGAGGCATCCCCCAACTCCGCGAGACATCCCTTAGATCCGCGAGACAGCCCCCAAGTCCGCGAGACAGCCCCCAACTCCGCGAGGTAGCCCCGAATTCTGCGAGGGTCCCCTCTGCAAGTTAAGGGATGCCTCGGCAAGTTCGGGGATGCCTCGGCAAGTTCGGGGATGCCTCGGCAAGTTAAGGGATGCCTCGCGGAGTTGGGGGATGCCTCGCGGAAAGAGGGGCACAGGAGGAGGGCGCGGGCCAGCCGTCGAGCTCGGCCGTCATCGAGGCGGAATGCCCCGGCCCGGGCGCCTACTTCTTGTAGTTCGGCGCCTCGACCACGATCTGCACATCGTGGGGGTGCGACTCTTTGAGCCCGGCGGCGGTGATCCGCACGAACCTGCCCCGCTGCTTCAACTCCTCGACGGTGCGCGCGCCGACGTAGAACATCGACTGACGCAGCCCTCCGATGAGCTGGTACGCCACGGCCGACAGCGGGCCGCGGTACGCGACCTGGCCCTCGATCCCCTCCGGGATCAGCTTGTCGTCGCTCGGGACGTCGGCCTGGAAATACCGGTCCTTCGAATACGAGGTCTTCTTGCCGCGGGTCTGCAGCGCGCCCAGCGACCCCATCCCGCGATACTGCTTGAACTGCTTGCCGCCCTGGAACACAATCTCCCCGGGCGCCTCGTCGGTGCCCGCGAACAGGGATCCGATCATGACCGAGTCGGCCCCGGCCACGAGCGCCTTCGCGATGTCGCCGGAGTACTGCAGGCCGCCGTCCGCTATCACCGGCACGCCGGATGAACGAGCCGCCAGGTACGCCTCGTACACCGCGGTCACCTGCGGCACGCCGACGCCCGCGACGATCCGCGTCGTGCAGATCGACCCCGGGCCCACGCCCACCTTCACGGCATCCACCCCGGCGTCGATCAGCGCCTGGGCGCCCTCCCGGGTCGCGACGTTGCCGCCGATCACGTCGATGCCGTCGAACGACGGATCCGCCTTCAGCCGGCGCACCAGGTCGATCACGCCCGCGGACTGGCCGTTGGCCGTGTCCACGACCAGCACGTCCACGCCGGCATCACGCAGCGCCTCCGCACGCTGCCACGCATCGCCGAAGAATCCGATCGCCGCGCCGACGCGCAACCGCCCCTGCTCGTCCTTCGTCGCCAGCGGGTACTTCTCGCTCTTGTCGAAGTCCTTGATCGTGATGAGCCCGGCGAGCTTGCCGTCCTCGTCCAGCAACGGCAGCTTCTCGACGCGGTACTTCGCGAACGTGGCGATCACCTCGCCGGCGCTGATCCCGACGGGCCCGGTGATCAGGCCCTCGCTGGTCATCACGTCGCGCACCTTCGTGGTCTGACGCTCGAAGCCGGACACGAACCGCATGTCGCGGTTCGTGATGATCCCGACCAGCCGCCTGTCCTCGGCGATCACCGGCAGGCCGGAGATGCGGTACTGCGCGCACAGTGCGTCGACCTCTTCGATCGTCGCATCCGGGGTCGTCGTGATCGGGTTCGTGATCATGCCCGACTCGCTGCGCTTGACCTGGTCGACCATGCCGGCCTGGTCCTCGATCGACATGTTCCGGTGGAGGATGCCGAGCCCGCCCTGTCGCGCGATGGCGATGGCCATCCGCGCCTCGGTCACGGTGTCCATCGCCGCGGAGATCAGCGGGGTGGCCACCGTGATCCGCCGGGTCACGCGCGAGCAGGTGTCCGCCTCGCTGGGGATCACATCCGTGTGCCCCGGCAGGAGGAGGACATCGTCGTAGGTGAGTCCGACGAAGCCGAACGGGTCGGGCTGTTCCATGAAGGCTCCTCTCGCGCCCTGGGCGCGCGTCGACGCAGCGGGCGGCGGGCGCCAAAGCGCGGAAGGACTGACACTCCGCCACCTCCCATTGTACGCGCGCCGTGATGGGTGACCGCCCGTGACGGCGGCCGAGAACGACCCGTCGCGGGTCACGGACGCCGCACGTTCGGGGGCCTGTGGTAGGACAAAGCCGCCGAGCACGTTACGCTCAAACCGTCACGCTGAGCGGTGCCGGGTACCCGTCGGCGCCGCGTGGACTCGATGTGGAGGTTGCGTGAAACACAGGACTGCGGCGCTTCGCCGACTCGGAAACTGGCGCGTCGCACTGCTGGGTGCTGCGGCGACCGCCCTCTTTCTGCTGGTACAGCCGGTCGCTGCGGCGTCCGCGCTCGAGCCGGCGCCGGCCGGCGTCGCGGTGACCGTCGCAGCAGCGCAGTCCCATCCGGGCGTGGTGCCCGCGGACGAGAACGCGCCGAAGACGGACTTCTATTTCGCCGGCGTGATCAAGTTCGATGACAAGCCGGTGGACGGCGTCGTCGTGAAGATCTCGGGCAACGGCTTCGACGCGCAGACGAAGACGGACGCCACCGGCCGGTGGCGCCTGTACGTGCCCGCGAAGGCGAAGTACACGCTGACGGTGGATGAGGCGACCCTGCCCAAGGGTGTGATCGTGCAGGGCGAGTCGGCGTCGCAGGATGTCGAGTTCGGCCTGACGAACACGAAGATCGTCAACCTGTTCCTCGGCCACGGCGAGCGCGTGACGGAGGCCTTCGCGTCGCAGCTGCTGTCCCGCGCCGTGCAGGGCCTGAACTTCGGCCTCTTGCTCGGCCTGGCTTCGATGGGTGCAGCCCTGATCTACGGCACGACCCGACTGGCCAACTTCGCGCACGCCGAGATGGTGACGTGGGGGGGCCTGGTCGCGTTCGTCGCCACCGGGATCTTCAACATGCCGCTGTGGGCGGGGCTCATCCTCGCCGTGATCGCCGGCGGTGCGCTGGGGCTGGGGATGGATGCCGGGATCTGGCATCCACTGCGGCGCAAGGGCCTGAGCACGGTGCAGATAATGATCGTCAGCATCGGCTTGTCGCTGGCACTGCGGTACTTCTTCCAGTTCCTGATCGGCGGCGGAACGCTGCAGCTGCCCGGCGCCAGCCCCGAGCCGTTCCACATCGGTCCTATATCGCTGTCCTACATCGACGTGATCAGCATGGTCGTGAGCCTCGTCGCGATCCTCGCGGTGGGCTTCTTCCTGACCCGCACCCGGATCGGCAAGGCCACCCGCGCAATCTCGGACAACCCCCAGCTCGCGGCGGCGTCCGGCATCAACGTCGACCGGGTCATCCGGATCGTCTGGATCCTCGCGGGCCTGCTCGCGGCGACCTCCGGCGTCCTGTGGGCCTACTTCCGCCCCGGCGTGAAGTGGGACATGGGCGTGCAGATGCTGCTGCTGATCTTCTCCGCGATGACGCTGGGGGGCCTGGGCACCGCGTTCGGCGCCCTCGTCGGATCGCTCATCGTCGGCATAGCGATCGAAGTCTCGACGCTGTGGATCCCGTCGGATCTGAAGTACGCGAGCGCGCTGATCGTGCTTATCGTCATTCTGCTGGTGCGGCCCCAAGGGCTGCTCGGTCGCAAGGAAAGGCTGGGCTGAGCCATGGACTGGGGAGGCATTTTCTCGAACACCGCCGTCTACCTGATCAGTCCCGTCACCATCGCGTACGCGCTGGCGGCCACCGGGCTCGCGGTCCACTTCGGATACGGCGGCCTACTGAACTTCGGTATGGCTGCGTTCATGGCCGTCGGCGGCTACGGGTACGCGATCTCGGTGCTCTCGTTCGGGCTGCCGTGGTGGCTGGGCATGCTGATCGGCCTCGCGGCCGGTGCCCTGTTCGCCCTGATCCTCGGCATCCCGACGCTGCGGCTGCGCGGTGATTATCTCGCCATCGCGACGATAGCCGCGGCCGAGATCATCCGGCTGCTGCTGCTCACGCAGGTGTTCGAGCAGTGGACCGGCGGATCGGCGGGCCTGGCCGGCTACCACGCCGGGTTCCGCGGCGCGAACCCGTTCCCCACCGGCACGTACGGGTTCGGCCCGTGGACGTTCAACCAGAACGAGCTGTGGGAGCGCACGTTCGGCCTGCTGCTGCTGGCGGCGTCGATAGTGCTGGTGTGGCTGCTCATGCGCAGCCCGTGGGGCCGCGTGCTGAAGGGCATCCGCGAGGACGAGGACGCCGTGCGCGCGCTCGGCAAGAACGTGTTCGCGTACAAGATGCAGTCGCTCGTGCTGGGCGGCGTGATCGGCGCAGCCGGCGGCATAGTGTTCGTGCTGCCCTCGGCGGCGGTGCCCGGCAGCTACTCGACCTCGCTCACGTTCTTCCTGTGGACGATCCTGCTGCTCGGCGGTGCCGCGACGATCTTCGGCCCGACCCTGGGCACGATCCTGTTCTGGGTGATATTCGCGTTCCTCGGTAATCTGCTGCCGGACCTGGCATCCGCCGGGCTCCTGCCGTTCTCGACGTTCCAGGCGGCCACGATCCGGTTCATCCTGGTCGGCGTTGCGCTCATGCTGCTGGTGATCTTCCGCCCGCAGGGCATTCTCGGCGACAAGAGGGAGATGACCTTTGTCAAGTAGCGAGTCCGGGTCCGGGTCCGCCCCGATCGAGCCCACCACGTCCACCACCGGCATCCACCGTCCCAAGACGACCGGACTGGCCGTCGGTGAGCCGGCGCCCGGTGTCGCCAAGAACGACCCGATCCTCGTGATCGACGGTGTCACCCGCCGGTTCGGGGGC
The DNA here is from genome assembly GCF_009649635.1 of Microbacterium sp. SYP-A9085. Lineage (GTDB taxonomy): Bacteria > Actinomycetota > Actinomycetes > Actinomycetales > Microbacteriaceae > Microbacterium. The sequence continues at coordinate 554,405 of NZ_WJII01000002.1, forward strand.
CTGAACGCCGTCGACGTCGAGCACCTGGAGATTCCGCGCGGCGCCATCACCGCCCTGATCGGGCCGAACGGCGCCGGCAAGACGACGCTGTTCAATCTGCTGTGCGGGTTCGACAAGCCGAACACGGGCCACTGGGCGTACGACGGCACGGAGCTGGCCGGCGTCCCGTCGTTCAAGGTCGCCCGGATGGGCCAGGTCCGCACGTTCCAGCTCACGAAGGCGCTGTCGCTGCTGACGGTGCTCGAGAACATGAAGCTCGGCGCGCGCGATCAGATCGGCGAGCGGTTCTGGACGTCGCTGCTGCGGTTCATCTGGCGCCCGCAGGAGCGCGAAATCGAGCAGAAGGCCCGCGATCTGCTGGTGCGCTTCAAGCTCGACACGAAGGAGAAGGACTTCGCGGCGTCACTGTCCGGCGGGCAGCGCAAGCTCCTGGAGATGGCGCGCGCGCTGATGTGCGACCCGCAGCTGGTGATGCTCGACGAGCCGATGGCCGGCGTCAACCCCGCGCTCACCCAGTCGCTCCTCGGCCACATCCTGGATCTGAAGGACACCGGCACCACGGTGCTGTTCGTCGAGCACGACATGCACATGGTGCGCCACATCGCCGACTGGGTCGTCGTGATGGCCGAGGGCCGCGTCGTCGCGGAGGGTCCGCCGGACGCCGTGATGCGGGATGCCGCGGTGATCGACGCGTACCTGGGCAGCCACCAGGATGTCGACCTGGGAGTGGTCACCGGACGCATCGCCGGTGAGCTGAACACGTCGGCGATCGACCTGCTCGAGGAGATCGAGGAGGAGCGCCTGGAGATCGCCGAGGGCGACGATGCCGACGTGCGGCCCGAGCACCCGGATGCGACATCCACCGACACCCGGAAGGGGGACCGCTCGTGACCGGATCCAAGGCTGTCGTCGAGCTGACCGACGTGCACGCCGGGTATCTGCCCGGGGTCAACATCCTCAACGGCGCGAACCTCGTCGCGCACGAGGGCGAGCTCGTGGGCATCATCGGCCCGAACGGCGCCGGCAAGTCGACGCTGCTGAAGGCCATCTTCGGGCTCGTGCAGGTGCGCGGCGGCGACATCCGGGTCAACGGCGAGAGCATCGTGGGCCTGAAGGCCGACAAGCTGGTCGCCCGCGGCGTCGCGTTCGTGCCGCAGACCAACAACGTGTTCCCGTCGCTGACGATCGCCGAGAACCTGCAGATGGGCCTGTACCAGAACCCGAAGATCTACGCCCGGCGGCTCGAGTTCGTCACCGGCATCTTCGCGGAGCTCGGCGGACGCCTGAACCAGCGCGCCGGATCGCTGTCCGGCGGGGAGCGGCAGATGGTCGCCATGTGCCGGGCGCTGATGATGGACCCGTCCGTGCTGCTGCTGGACGAGCCTTCCGCGGGCCTGTCCCCGGTGCGGCAGGACGACGCTTTCATCCGCGTCTCCGACATCAACAAGGCCGGCGTGACCACGATCATGGTCGAGCAGAACGCGCGCCGCTGCCTTCAGATCTGCGACCGCGGCTACGTGCTGGACCAGGGCAAGGATGCCTACGAGGGCACCGGCCGCGACCTGCTGAACGACCCGAAGGTCATCGGCCTGTACCTGGGCACACTCGGCACCGAAGCCGCGTAGCCCGCCGCATCCCCCGCATCCGCGACGGCGAGGGGATGTCACCGCCACGGCAAAGCGCCCCGGGCCATCGGCCCGGGGCGCTTCGTACGAATCGGATCAGTTGGTCCGCTCGTAGGTGTTGTCCGCCTTGTACTTGAACGTGCCGATCACGGCGCCGTGCGGGTCGCCCTTCTCGTCGAACTTGCTCTCACCGGAGTAGCCCTTGTAGGCCGGTGTTCCGCCGTCGGCGATGATCTGCGCGCACTTCGCGAAGCTGTCGCACTCGGTGCCGCCGCTCGCGCCGCCGGAGACGGCCTGCATCTTGCCCGCGATGTCCTTGCCGGTGACCGACTTGGCCGCCAGCGCTGCGAGCGAGATGAGGACGACAGCGTCATAGGCCTCCGCCGAGTAGGTGAAGTCCTTCAGCTCGGAGTTGCCCGCGCCCTTCCAGAACGTCTGCAGACGCTGCTGGAAGTCGTCGGACAGTGCCGGACCGGGACGGGTGCCCTGCGCGCCGGCGAGCGAGACGGGCATGTCCTTCTTGTTGCTGTAGTCCACGGTGTTGCCGTCGACCAGGTAGAAGCTCGACGACTTCAGGCCGGCGTTCACCAGCAGAGGACCGATCGTCTTGAACTGGTCGAACGAGACCACGGCGACGGCATCGGGGTTGGCCGCCTTGATCGTCGCCACCTGCGAGTCGAACTGCGCGTCACCGACGTTGAACGACGCCTCGGCGACGACCTTGCCGCCGCTGCCCTCGAACGTCGACTTGATCGCCTTCGCCAGGCCGGTGCCGTACGGGTCGTTCTGGTAGATGATGCCCAGCGACTGGTGCGAGTCCTCGGCGATCAGGTTGCCCAGGGTCTCACCCTGCAGCAGGTCGCTCGGCGCGGTGCGGTAGAACAGTCCGTTCTTCCCCGGGAAGTCGGTGAAGTCCGGCGACGTGTTCGACGGCGACACCGTGAGGATGCCGGCGCTGACGTTGCCGTCCAGGATCAGCTTCGTGACACCGGATGCCGCCGCACCGACCATTGCCGTGATGCCCGCGCTGCGCAGCTTCGTGACGGAGGTCTCGTACGCCTTCGTGTCGGTGTCGCCTTCGTCGCCGGACGTGTAGTCGAGCGTGATGCCCGCCTTGGCGTCGTTGACTTCCTTCACGGCGAGACCGACACCGGCCTCCATGGGCGGACCGAGGAACGCGAGCGATCCGGTCTGCGGAAGCAGCGATCCGAGCTTGAGGGTGAGCTCCGTCGCCGGCCCCTTGTTGCCGCTGTTCGTGCTGCTCGGGTTGGTGGCGGGCGAGCCGCTGCAACCGGCCAGCACGACCGCGGCCGCACCAGCAAGGGCGATCGCTGCGATCGTCTTGCCTCGGCGCAGGCCTCTCATTCCGTTCATTGTGCTCCTTTGCTTGAACGTGGCGAGCCACGGTGGGTGCTCTAACCCTATGGGCACGCGGGTACGGATTCGTGTATCACAGATATCGGTGCGTTAACGTTTCGCCGCCCGGCGAGCTCAGACGACCTCGGCGATCTCGGCGGGCGTGCGGTTGCGGCGCGCCTGGCGCAGCGAATCGGCGGTGAGGATGACCAGTGCCACCCAGACCAGCGCGAAGCCGATCCAGCGCTCGTTGGACATCTCCTCGTGCAGGATGACGACGCCGGTGATGAACTGCAGGATCGGCGTGAGGAACTGCAGCAGGCCGATCAGGCTCAGCGGTGCGCGTCGGGTGGCGGCGGCGAAGAACAGCAGCGGCACCGCGGTGATCACGCCCGCCGAGCCCAGCAGTACCGCATGTCCCGTGCCGTACGCGCCGAACGTGATCCCGCCGGTCGCGGAGACCCAGACGAGCATCCCGGCGGCGACCGGCGCCAGCCACGCTGTCTCCAGGGTGAGGCCGGTGAGCGCGTCGACGGACGGGCCGACCCGGTTCTTCGCGAGCCCGTACAGGCCGAACGAGAACGCGAGGCCGAGCGCTATCCACGGCACCTGGCCGTACCCCACGACGATCACCACGACCGCGACCAGGGCCACGCCGATGGCTATCCACTGCGCGACGCGCAGGCGCTCGTGGAGCACGAGCACCCCCAGCAGCACCGTGACGATGGGGTTGATGAAGTACCCCAGGCTGGCCTCGATGACATGGCCGGTGAGCGTGGCGATGAGGTACACGGTCCAGTTGACGAAGATGAGCACCCCGGCCACCGCGGTCCAGCCCAGGAGCCGCGGCTGCCGCACCACACGGCCGATCGCGCGCCATCCGCGGGTCACCGTCAGCGCGAGCACGCAGAACAACAGCGCCAGCAGCACCCGCCAGGCCACGACCTCCCAGGGACCGGCCGGCAGCAGCGTGATGAAGTAGAGGGGGAACGCGCCCCACAGCAGGTACGCGACGAACGCGTACACTCCCCCGACCGCGGTGTCACTGCGCCCCGCTGTGCTCCGGATCACCGCTCCAGCCTCGTTCTCGCCTCACGCGCTGCCGTCCACCGGGCGAAGGTGGACGGCGGAAAAACCGGAGGGCCCGGATGCGGTCGCATCCGGGCCCTCGCGGACAGGACTCAGCGGACCACGACCGCCAGCACGTCACGGGCCGACAGGACGAGGAACTCGTCGGCGCCGAACTTGACCTCGGTCCCGCCGTACTTGCTGTACAGCACGCGGTCGCCGACGGCGACGTCCAGCGGAACACGGTTGCCGTTGTCGTCGATGCGGCCGGGGCCCACCGCGACGACCTCGCCCTCCTGGGGCTTCTCCTTCGCGGTGTCGGGGATGACCAGGCCACTCGCGGTGGTCTGCTCGGCCTCGACCTGCTTGATGACGATGCGGTCCTCGAGCGGCTTGATGGAAACCGACACGGTCTACCTCTTCCTTGTTGAGACTGAAGACTCGTTAGCACTCTGACATGTCGAGTGCTGATCCCAGTTTAGGCATGCGCTGGCACTCACGCAACGCGAGTGCCAATCCGGACGACACGCGGCGGGCCGGCAGGCTCCGGTCTCCCGACTCTTGTCGGGTCTGAGGACGCGGCGTACACTCGGTCCCCAGCACTATTGCTCGGTGGTCTGTGAGCAAGAAGGAACCACGCACTGGGGTGTCGGCGGATCGGGTCCGTTGCGTCGAATGGTTCGGGGCGTGTGCATTCGCGATCGGGGGCGAAGCACATGGGTGACGCGTACGTGCTCGCGGTGGATGTCGGGGCGAGCACCATCACCGCCGCCGTCGCGCGCCCGGGCACGGATGAGATCGTCGCCACGACGCCGATCCGGCTGGGCAGCCGGGACGACGCCCTTCCCGCCGTCGCCGCGGTGCTCGAGGAGGGCGCGATCCTGTTCGGCGAGAGCGCGCAGGCGCACGGCCTGCTGCATCCGCAGACCCGGGTGGACGGGTTCGCGCGGCTCGTGGGGGAAGATGTCCCTCTGGTGGTGAGCGGGTGGCGTCTGCCTGCGGAGGATGTCTTCGCGCAGGCCGTCGCCCATGTGGTCAGCCTCGCCGCGGAGCGCGAAGGACGGGCTCCGGAGCGGGTCGCGCTGGTGTGCCCCGTCGACTGGGGCGAATACCGGCGCGCCGTGATTCGCCGCGCCCTGGATGGCGCCGGCGTGCACGATGCGGAGCTGATCAGCGCCCCCCTGGCCGCCGCCCGGGTCGGCGCCGCCGCCCACCCTGTGGAGGGCGGCGACGTGCTGGTGGTGTACGACCTCGGCGCGGCGACGTTCTCGGTCACGGTGGTGGGCGAGGACGACGAGCACAATCTCTGCGTGCACGGCGACCCGGTGTCCCTCGCGGACGTCGGCAGCGCGGACGTGGACGATGCCGTCATGCGCTACGCCGCGTCATCCTCGGATGCCCTCGCCCGCGCGCTCGAGGACGACGATCCCGCCGCGACCGGCGCCATCACCGGCTTCCGGGGCGACTGCGCGAGGGTGAAGGAGGCCCTGTCCGCGGATGCCGCCGCCGTCATCCCGGTCGCCCTGGCCCCCGACGTCGCCGGCATCCGGCTCACCCGCGCCGAGCTGGAGGCGATGGCGCAGCCCGTCATCCAACGCACCTTGGATGCGGTGGATGCCGCGCTCGCCGCGACCGGAACGACGGCCGATCGCGTCCGGGCCGTCGTGCCCAGCGGCGGCGGCGCACGGATGCCGCTCGTGGCACAGCGCCTGTCCGAGCACCTGGGCCGGCCCGTCTGCACCGACGCGGACCCTGCGTTCCTCGCCGTCCTGGGCGCCGCCGGGTGGGGGTGGGAATGCGCGTGTGCCGCGGCCGACGCAGCGAATGAGATCCAGGCACGCGACGAGGCTCTCCGGGTGGCGCCGCGGCGCCACGCCGAGAGCCCTGCGCAGGAGATCCACGCGCTCGCAGCCCCGGCGGGGAACCGCTGGTACTCCGCCGCCCTGATCGCGGGGGCCGCTCTCGTCGCGGCCGGGATCGTTCTCGGCGGCTCGATGGCTGCGGGGCTGCGGCTGGACTTCGACGACAGCGCGTACCCCACGCCGGCCACCACCGACGACGACGGACCGAGCGACGACGCCGCGCGGCCCGCCCGCGCCTCGCAGGCGCTGCTTCCCGAGCGCGGCGGCCCGGGCGTGCAGATCATGTCGCCGTTGCGCGTGGTCGCCTCCCGCCCGGCGCCGCCGCTGCGCACCGGTCTGCGCCTCATCGACGACCCGCCGCTGCTGCCGATCGCCACCGCCCCGTCGTCGCCGGGGCACGGGACCACGCATCCACGGCGGATCCCGACGATGACCGCGCCCGGCGACCCGCCCTCGACCGTTGACGCCGCCCCCGGCACCCCCGCGGGCGGATCCGGGCCGTCGCAGACGCAGACTGCACCGGAGACCACGCCGACCACGGCGCCGACCCCTGCGGACCCGCCCGTCGAGCAGCCGGCACCGACAGACCCGCCCGCATCCACGCCCGACCCCACCGACCAGCCCGCACCGGCACCCACCGTCGATCCCGATCCGCCCGCATCGACCCCCGATCCCGAGCCCCCGGCTCCCGCCGCCGACCCGAGCACGACCGCGGAACCCGCCCCCGACCCCGCCCCGACGGTCGAACCCGCGCCCGGCCCGGCGCCGTCCCCCGCGCCGCCCTCCCCCGAACCGACTCCCGAAGCGACCGCCGACCCGGTTCTGTGAGGACGGACAGGAGCATGCCGACCACTGCGACCAGCCATACCGCGGGCCCGCTCCGGCCGCTGCTGACCGGGGCCCGGCACGCGCAGCGGATGGTCGATGCGCTGATCGCCGCCCAGGAGCCGCCGCGCGCGTTCATCGTCGGCAGTGCCGGCTCCGGCAAGTCGACGGTGCTGCACCGGGTGCGGGCGGTGCTGGCCGAGCGCGGAGTGATCACGCGGACGATGGACGCGTCCGTGGATGCCGCCCTCGTGCCGCCCGACGAGGTCCTCATCGCGGACGATCTGCACCTTCTGCCCGCCACCGCGCTGCACGGCCTGTCCGAGCGAGCGGCGGTCACCCACACGGCGCTCATTGTGGCGAGCCGCCCGTGGCCGCGGACGGACGCCCTGGTCCAGGCGACGATGCGGCTCGAGCACGCGCTGCCCACGATCGTGGCCGGGCAGGTGCGAGCCGATGACCTTTCCGCGTACCTCGCGGTCCGGCAGTGCGTGCTGCCCGCTGACTGTGTCGACGACATCATCCGGATCACCGGGGGCATGACGTGGCTGGTCACCGAGGCTCTCAGCGTCCACGACCCGGGCGGATGCGGCGACGCCGACCACGCGTCGCTGCGCCATCACCTGGTGGAGCGGGTGGCCCAGCGGCTGCTGTCGGTGGATGCGACGCTGCGCGACGCCCTCGAGGCGATCAGCCTCGGCGGGGGGAACCCCGCGCCGGGCGCGGACGACGTGATAGCGCAGGGCTTCTCGGAAGGGCTGCTGCTGCGCAACGGCGCCGCGATCCCGATCGTCCGGGACGCGGTCCGCACGACGATCCCCTTTCACCGGCTGCGCGAGCTGTCGCAGCGTGGCGACACCGCGGCGGCCGTGTCGGAGATCTTCACCGGCCCCGTCGACTGGAGCGGGACGCGGGATGCCGAGATCGGTCGCGCACTGCTCGCCGAGGCCGCACGGCTCGCGGACACCGACCCGGTGCGGGCCGAGGCGCTGTGCCGCCGGGCACTGGAGACCGGCGCCCCCGCCGCGGAGGCGACGCCGATCCGCGCCCGTGCGGCGTGGGCGGCCGGCGACATCGATCGCGCCGCCGTGCTGCTGGACGGGGTGGCGGCCCGCGGCGACGACCCCGATGTCGCCGCCATGCTCGCAGCCATCTGGGCCGCGCGCGGAATGATGCCGGTAGCGCGGACGATCCACGACGGTGCGCTCGGCACGGCATCCGCCCCCATGGCCGACATCACGCGCCTCGCGGTGGGCACCGCGCGGCCCCCCGGCACGCCATCGGCCGACGCCGAGCCCCCGCCCACGACGCTGAGCGTCGCCCTCGCGACGACCGCGGCGGGTCTGCGGCGCACCGTCGACGCGCCCGCCGGCACCCGCGCGCTCAGCGACCTCGCCCGGGCCTCGCGCCTGTACACCGTCACCGGATCGGCCGCCCCGGTGACCGAGCTGCCGGCGGTGATCGCCGCGGTGGCCGCCGTGGGCCTGGGCGAACCGACAACGGCCGCGCACATCATCTCCGCCGCGGTCGCCGGCGACCATGGCGGGACGTGGGCCCGCCGCCGGCTGCTGCTGTGGAGTGGATGGCTGGCGATCCAGCGCGAGGAGCCTGCGCAGGCGCGCGAGTGTCTCCGGCGCGCACACCTGATCCGGCAGCCGTGGACGCCGCGCGACAGGTTCCTCGAGACCGCCGTGCGGGTGGCGCTGACCCGCCGGTACGAGGAGGTCGCCGATCTGCGGATGCTGTGGGAGCAGGTGCGCGACGACGTGCAGCAGGTCACCGTCGACCTGTTCCTCCTGCTGCCCCTTGCGTCGCTGGTCGCCGCCGTCGCCCGGATCGGCGACCACAGCACGCTGCAGCCGCTGATGGACGACGCGCTGGCGTTGCTGGAACGGCTCGGATCGCCCGCTGTCTGGTCCGTGCACCTGCGCTGGGCCGGCATCCAGCAGGGGATCCTCCTGGACGAGCCGGATCGCGTCGCCCCGCATGCCCACGCGCTCGTGGACGCCGCCGCGCACAGCGCGATCGCCGCGACGATGGCGGGCGCCGGCAGGATCTGGATGTCGGTGCTCGCAGGCCACGTCGACCCGGATGCCGTCGAGGAGGCGGCGATCGAGCTGGCCGCGTGCGGCCTGGCCTGGGACGGCGCGCGGCTCGCGGGCCACGGCGCCGCCCGCGCCGACGACCGGCGCACGGTGGCGCGCCTGCTCGCGTGCGCCCGTCAGCTGCATCCTCCCGCCGCCCCCGATCCGCTCACGCCCGTGCCGGAGGGCGCCCTCCGCTCCGCCGCCAACGTCGCCGGGCTCAGCGAACGCGAGCTCGAGGTGGCTCGCCTCGTGGTCGAGGGCAGGACATACGCCGAGATTGGCCGGATGATCTTCATCTCCCCGCGCACGGCCGAGCATCACATCGCCCGGATCCGGCAGAAGCTCGCGGCCACGAGCCGCTCGGACCTTGTCGCACGGCTGCGGGTCGCTCTCAGCGCCGCACCGGCGGACACGGAGGGATCCCCATGGACTCCCTAATCCCCCACGAGGCGAATCGGGGACAACCCCGATCCCGGACGCAGACCGGACGCGTAGCGTCGGATGCGACGGCGACCGCTGACAGATCCAGCGAGGAGCGTGCATGATGACCACACTGCTGACGACGATCGCGAACGCGCTGATCGACTTCATCCTGAGCCTGCTGCGTGACCCCGCGGCGCTGGACGAGTTCCAGAAGGACCCCGACGGCATGCTGGCCCGCCATGGGCTGAGCGGGGTGAGCGCCGCCGACGTGCAGGCGGTGAGCCCGGTCGTGATCGACCATCCGCAGGTGCACGCGCGCGACGAGGTGGTGGTGGTCACCCATCCGGTCGTCCACATGTACGCCGCCGACCCGGTCGTCATCCGCGAGATCACGAGGATGGCGCAGACGTTCCACTTCGACAACCGGTCCACCATCGTCGACCAGTCCGTCAACCAGAGCATCTGGGCCGACGGCGACGTGACCCAGCAGTTCGATCACGAGGCGGTCCTCGCCTCCGGTGACGGGTCGTCCGCCGCGGGCCACGACATCGACCACTCCACGACCACGACCACGATGGGCGACGTCTCCCTCGGGAACACCGACACCACCGTCACCATCGACGACTCGTACAACGACTCCTCCACCGACACCACGACCACCGTGGATGCCGATATCGACGGGTCGTACAACGACAGCTCCAGTCAGACCGACGTGGACACCACCGTCACCGACTCGTTCAACGGCGACGGCGCCGGGCTGGCCGTGGCGGCCACCTCCGACGGCGGGACGGCCGGCGACGCGCCGGCGACGGACGACGCGCCGGCGACGGACGACGCGGCTCCTGCGGACGACGCGCCGGTGGACGACGCTCCGGCGGACGACACCGGCGCCGCGGATGCCGCGCTCGCGGCCGCGCCGGATCCCACGGTGCTTCCGGCCGAGGTGGGCCTGGACGACGGCGCGGACGACGCGGGCGGCGCGTACGTCGACGCCGAGCCGCCGATGGATGTCGCGTTCGATGAACCGTGACCGGGTGCCGGCCCCGCTGCCCGCGCCGGGTGCGGGCGCCGAAGGGCCGGAGGCGGCGCGCACCCCGCCGGATCGTCCGCGCTTGTCGAACCCGAACGCGGCGCCGGTCATGGTCAAGGTGCCGCCGCCGGCGTCGATCCGCCTCGCGCAGCTGATGTGGGTGCTCAGCTTCGTGTTCGGCGGGTTCTGCGTGGTCTACTTCTTCATCATCCGGAAGGAGCAGCTGCCGCTGATCGAGGATGCCGTGCGCGCGGTGGACTCGACCCGGCCGGATGCCGTCTATGCGAGCGCGGCGGACATCGTCTTCTGGGTGTGCTTCGCGATCATGGTGGGGCTGCTGCTGGCGCAGATCACGCTGCTGGTCTCGTTCATGAGCCGCCGGCCGGGGATCCGCTGGTGGCAGTTGGCCACGTTCATCGCCCAGGTGCTTCTGTACCTCGTGGTGATCCAGCTGGTGGCGATGGGGCCGCAGGGGACGCTGCTGCGGCCGGCGCTGCTGTTGCAGTGCGGACTGGTGCTGCTGGCCCTGCTACTGAGCACTTTCAGCCGCGCCATGGCGTGGACCGCCCGCCGGCACGACATCCGCCGGGCCGGGCAGGACGCGACCGCATCCGAGCTCTGACGCCATCCGCTCCAGGCTCCGCGCCACGACCCGCGCGGCCTGCGCGCCGGCCCGCGAGATCGTCGGCGATCCGCTCACGGCCCGCCAGTGGTCGAGCCGGTCCTGAAGCCTCGCACACGCGTCGTCGGGCGCGGCATCCGCCGGGACCCCGAGCCGCACCGACGCCTCCTCTCCGGCGCCGCCGATGATCCGCTCGGCCTCGGCGACGAGCGCCGGCGGGAGCCCGGTGTCGCCAGTGCGGATCCGTCCCAGCAGCGACAGCTCGCGCAGGCCGTGGGCGCCCAGCTGCATCCGCTCCAACCCCGCGTCGATCTCGCGCGCGGCGGGACGGGGGTCCTCCGCGACGATCCGGGTCAGCGCGTCGACGACGGCGCGGGCCTTCAGGGTCGCGGCCCGCGCGCGGAACTGCAGGCGCACGGTGGCGACGACGTCGTTGAGTCCGCTGTGCGCGACGAGTTGCTCGGCGAGGGCGGTGGAGTCGTGCGCGCCGCCGCGGATGAGGGAGGTCGCCAGGCGGATCCCGAAGATCCCGAACCGGTCCAGCAGCTCGGTGCGCGTGGTCTGCGGCAGCACGCCCGCGGTGCGCGCGAAGCGGTCGGCGGACACGAGCATCGGCTCCCGCTCGCGGCGGTCCAGTGCGGCAAGGCGGCGGAAGGACGCGAACTCGTCCTCCCGGAGCGTGCGGGCGCCCTCCGCGAGGAGCCCTGCGACCGGCAGGACGCCGAGCGCGAGGGAGGACAGGTCGCCCTGCTGCTCGTACCGTTCGGCGACGCGTCGCGCCGACAGCAGCGAGTCGATGCGTCCGGACCCTATCTCGTCGGCGCGGGACAGCACGGCCAGCGCGTTGACGGTCTGCGTCGGGCCGGCGGCGTTGTCGCGGAACGCCTCAAGGAACTTCAGGTCCGAGGCGTGCAGGTGGCGGACGAGGTACAGGATCGCGTCGGCCGAGGACGGGGACGCGTCGGGCGTGAGCAGCGCCAGCGAGCGGGCGGACAGGTCCTGCGACAGGGATGCTATGCCGGGTGTGTCGATCAGCGTCATCGACTGCAGCACCCGCGACGGCCAGTGCACCTCGATGTGGTCGAGGTCGTCGGCGTGGAACGAGCCGAGGTCCAGCACGAGCCGCCCGTCGGTGCGCCGCACCGGGATCGGCTGCGGACCCGCTCCGTGCGGGTGCACCGTGATCGACGGCAGGTCGGCGTACCGGTACCAGGTGACCACGCGGGTGCACTCGCCCGCGTCGGTGGGCGCTATCCGCTCCCCCAGCAGCGCGTTCAGCAGCGTCGACTTGCCGGCCTTCACGATGCCGGCCACGGCCAGGCGCAGCGGCTCACCCAGCCGCCGGTCCAGCTCGTCGAGCACCCGCTGCACGGGCAGATCGTCGGCGTACGGCGTCCGCGCCGCGTGTACGAGGGCTGCGGCCTGCGGGATGTCGGTGTCCGTCATGACCGGTCGGGCTCGCGCTCCGGAAGGGCCGCCAGGCGCCGCTGCAGCACGGTGAGCCGCTCGGACTGCGCCTGCAGCCGGGCCAGCTGCTTCTCGCGATCGGTGCTGTACGCGCCGGCGGCGGCGCGGGCCCGGTTCACCGCCTCGGTCAGCGACCGGTACAGCTCGTCGGCGATCCCGCCGAAGTGGTCGCGCGCCGTGCGCTGCACCATCCGCAGGCGGTCTTTCAGCTGCTTCGCGGACTGGAAGACGGTGTCGTCGACGTAGCGCCGCACGAGCGACTTCGCCTCGAACCGTCGCCGTGCCAGCCGCGCACTCATGTCCTCGCGGTACGCCCGGCGGCCGACGAGCACCCCGGCCAACAGCGAGATGGGGTTGATCAGCGTGAGCCCGATCAGGCCGGTCGCCAGGCCCACCATGAGGACGCCGCCGTACGATCCGCGCACGCCGATGTAGATCTTCTCGGCCGCGTTCATCCGGCCCGGGTCCAGATCGTTCGGCCGCTCCACGGCATCCAGCACCCCGTCGACGTCGCCGACCGCAATCGTCGGCAGCGTGCGTTCCCCCTCCGCGAAAAGACCGGCGACCTCCTCGGTCAGCCACCGGGACCGCTCGTTCGTCCACACGAACGTCTCGGCGACCGCGGCGGCCGTGCGCTGGTCGATCCACTCGACGATCTGCTCCCAGATGGGGCCGGGGTCCCCCTCGTCGATGGCATCCTCCGCCTCGCGCTGCACCTTCCGCAGACGCTCGCGCAGGTCGTGCTCCATGTCCGAGATGAGGTCGCCGATGCCGTCGTTGAGGGCTATCTGCCATTTCGCGGTGCGGCCGCGGAACTCCTCGGCGCGCGCCGTGGCATCCTGCAGCTCGGCGAGGATCCGCGGCTGCTCGCTCGGGTTGCGGAGGGCCTCCAGCTCCGTGCGCACGGCGATCGCCATCTGCTCCACGACCGAGCGCAGATCGTGCGCGGCGGCCTGGGTGTGCAGGAGCGCCGCATGCTCCACGACGTTGCGACGCAGGTGCGCGACCAGGGCGGGGAAGCCGGACTCGGCGTTCAGCTCCCGGTCCTGCCCGGCGGCGGCCAGCAGCCGCAGATCGCTGGAGACCGCGAAGATCGGGACGTCGCCGACATCGCCCAGGTGCCCGCGGTCGATCGACTCGATCTGCCGCCACTGCGGATAAAGATCGGTCTTGGCGAGCACGGCGGCCACGTTCGGCGACAGCCGCAGCGCGTATCGCAGGAACTGCACCTCGGGCTCGGTGTACTCCTGGGAGGCATCCGAGACCAGGAGGACCGCGTGCGCGGAGGCGAGGGCGGTGAGCGTGGACAGGGCGCTGCGCGACTCGAGCCCGCCCACCCCCGGCGAGTCGACAAGACGCAGGCCCCCCTTGAGGATCTCGCGAGGCAGGGACGCCTCGGCCGCCACGATCCCCTGCTCGTTGCCGGGATTGCCGCGCTCAGACACGTACGCGGCGAGGTCCTCGATCGCGACCGGGGTGCGGTCGGTGCCGGTGGCGCCCGCGACCTCGGGCACGCGGGTGATGATCCATGCCTGCGGCTCGGCGCCGTAGCCGACCTCGGTGGGAACGCTCGTGGCGATGTCGTCGTCGACCGGGCACACCGGCGCGTTGACGAGGGCGTTGATGAGCTTGCTCTTGCCCTGCTTGAACTCGCCCACCACGACGACGCGGACGGTCGGATCCTGTAGCCGGTTGCGCGCCTGGGCGAGGCGCTCGCCCAGGTCGGAGCGCCCGACGTCCGCGACGATCCGCCCGACGTCGCCGATGAGCTCCACGAGCTCCTCGGGCGTCGCCGCGCGCACCGTGGCAGGGGCGGCGATCGGCTCGGTCACATCGACCCTCCCGGAGTTTCGATGAAGACTCACAGTACGCCTGACCGCTTCCGCGCAACAGCGTGCCGGTCGCCCGCGGGCGGCCGGCACGCTGTCACCGTGCACAACGTCAGAAGCCGATGTTGTCCCCGCCGTCGCCGTCACCGGCTTCGGCACCAGGGCTGAACATGTTGCCGCTGTTCTCCCAGCTCTGCATGTCGTGCGAGTCGACCTCGCTCGTGAAGGAGTGATCGAACTGCGCGTTCACGTCGACGTCCGTGGACTGGTCGTTGAACGAGTCGTCGATGTGCGTGTCGACATCCCACGTGTTCGTCGTCGAGTAGTCGTTGAACGCGTTGTCCATCGCCACGTCGATGTTCGTGTTGCCGACGTTGATGTCGCCGACGTCGATCGTCGTGTGCGAGTTGTCGATGTCGCCGCCGGCGGCGTTGGCACCGTCGCCGCTGGCCCACACCGCGGACTGGTCGAAGTTCTGGTGAACGTCACCGCCCGCGCTGACCGCCTGGCTGACCGACTGATCGCTGAGCGCGGCCCTGTTGTCGATCGAGATGCCCCCCGACATCCCACCCATGGCGGCCAGCGGGGCGGCGCCACCCCCACCCCCAGCGCCTCCGAGATCCAGATCGCCGAAGCCCGTGTTGTATTGACGGACCCCGATCGACGTCGAGTGGTCGTTCAGCGTCTGCGTGTTGAACGAACTGGTCAGATTGAACGAGTCCTGGTTGCGGACCTCCGTGGAGTGGTCGGAGTTGTCGGAGTTGTCCGAATTGTCGGAGTTGTCCGAATTGTCGGTGTTGGTCGAGTTGTCGGAGTGGTCCGCCGAGTTGTCGTCCGTCATCGAGTTGTCCGAGTTGTCGGTGTTGGTCGAGTTGTCGGAGTGGTCCGCCGAGTTGTCGTCCGTCATCGAGTTGTCCGAGTTGTCGGTGTTGGTCGAGTTGTCGGAGTGGTCCGCCGAGTTGTCGTCCGTCATGGAGTTGTCCGAGTTGTCGGAGTTGTCCGTGTTGTAGGAATCCGTCGTGTTATCCGACATGAGGTCGGTGTTGAACTGCGCCCCCAGAAGGTTCGCATTGGAGTCAGCCATTGTCGTCCCTTTCTCACCCAGTGTCGGATGACCTGGGAAGAGTCTCGAACGGCACACCGGGTCCCGGCATCGGGGAGGGACCCCGCACTCGGTGGTCCTCGTTAGGGGTATCCGGGTGCGCCGGGGATCGGGGTTAGGGGCGCGGCCGCATATCGTTGACGGGATGGAACGCACAGACCTGGCCGAGCTGCTGCAGCCGGACGCGCTCCGGCTGCTCGACGAGGTGGGGCCGATCGCCGGCACGGCCGACGCCGCCCGCGCCGTGTCGCGGCTGCGCGCGGCAGGGCACGCGCCGGGCCTGGTGGCGGCGGTGGTCGGCCAGGCGCACCTGCGAGCGAAGGCCGTGGCGAAGTTCGGCGAGTTCGCGAGCGGGATGCTGTTCACCCGCGCGGGGCTGGAGCAGGCGACGCGGCTGAACGTCGCCGCGCATCACGCGCACCGGATGCGCGGCGCCGGCATCGCGTCGGTGGCGGACCTCGGCTGCGGGATCGGCGGGGACGCTCTCGCGTTCGCCGCGGCGGGCCTGACGGTGCGCGCGGTCGACGCCGACGAGGTGACGGCTGCCATCGCCGCGTACAACCTAGCGCCGTTCGCGGACGCTGTCACCGTCGCGCACGGCCGCGCCGAGGCATCCCCGCTCGACGGGGTGGACGCGCTGTGGCTCGACCCGGCGCGCCGGACCCCCGGCCACGGCGAGACCGCGCGGGTGGGGGCGGCGGACTACTCGCCGCCGCTGGAGTGGGTGTTCGCGGCGGCGGCCCGGATGCCCGCGGGCATCAAGCTCGGCCCGGCGCACGACCGCGACGAGCTGCCTGACGGCGCCGAGGCGCAGTGGGTCAGCGCCGACGGCACTGTCGTGGAGCTCGTGGTGTGGTCCGGGCGGCTGGCACGGGAAGGCGTGGGTCGCGCGGCGCTGGTGCTGCGCGGGGACGACGTGCACGAGATCACCGGATCCGGGCCGGCGGAGGATGCCGAGGCACGGGAGCTCGGCGAGTACCTGCACGAGCCGGACGGAGCGGTCATCCGCGCGAGTCTGATCGGCGAGGTCGCCCGGTCGCTGCAGGGCGGGATGCTGGATCCGCACATCGCGTACATCACCGGGGATGCCGGGGTCACGAGCCCGTTCGTCCAGTCGTTCCGCGTCCGCGAGACGCTGCCGGCGGGCGCCAAGCCGCTCGCGGCCGCGTTGCGCGCCCGCGGCATCGGGACTCTGGAGATCAAGAAGCGCGGCGTCGACATCGATCCGGCCGCGTTCCGCCGCCGGCTCGCGCTGCGCGGCGACGACTCGGCGACGCTGATCCTCACGCGCGTGGGGACCCGCCGGATCGCGGTGCTCGCCGACCGGGTGGCATAGGCGGCTCAGCCGACGGCGGCGAGCTGACCGGCGACCCACAGCAGCCAGCCGGCGCTGTACAGGAGCGACAGCAGCGCGAGGGCCAGCGCCCACCCGGCGACCACGCGGCTCTCCACGGGGCGGCGCAGCGCGACGACGGCGACGATCACCCCGACGATGCCGATCGGGAAGCACCAGCCGACGACGAACGACGCCGCCAGCGCGACGATGGCGACACCGAGCGCCCAGCCGGCGACGCCCCGCCGCTGGTGCGGCTGCGCGGTGCGCGGCTCCGCAGCGCTCCACGGCATCCCGGGCTGCGGGTCCCGCGCGCCGAACGGCATCCCGGGCGGCGGCTCCTCGGACGGCCCGCTGGCGACACCGGGCACGTCCACGGGCCCGGTGGGCAGCCGCTGGAACCCGCCGCGGTGCTCACCGGGGAGGCCGGGAGCTGCCGGCGGAGCCGCACCCAGGTCGATCTCCGGCGGGGTCGGCACGTCCTCGCCGGACGGGGAATCGCTGCGCCGCCTCATGCGGCGGCTCCGGCATCCCGCGCCGCCACCTGGATCTCGGTGACCGGCAGCGTCGAATCGGCGCCGAACGCGAGTGTCGACGGCGCCCGCCCGGACATGATCAGCTGCGCGGCGAGCGCCGCGATCATCGCGCCGTTGTCCGTGCACAGGCGCAGCGGGGGGATGCGCACCGTGACGCCGGCGGCCGCGCCGCGCGCCAGCGCGACATCCCGTAGCCGACGGTTGGCGATCACCCCGCCGCCCAGCAGCAGCCGCGGCACGTCGTGCCGGCGGCAGGCGTCCAGCGCCTTGCTCACCAGCACGTCGACGACCGCCTCCCGGAAGCTCGCGGCGACGTCCGGGACGGGAACCGGGACACCATCCGCGGTGCACCGCTCCACCCACCGGGCCACGGCCGTCTTCAAGCCGGAGAACGAGAAGTCGTACCGGTGCCGGTCCATGTCCGACGCCCGCGACAGTCCGCGCGGGAAGCGGATCGCGCTCGGATCGCCGGATGCCGCCACCCGGTCGATCTCGGGCCCGCCGGGGTAGGGCAGCCCGAGGATCCGCGCCACCTTGTCGAACGCTTCGCCGGCCGCGTCGTCCATCGTCTCGCCCAGCAGCTCGACATCCGTCGTCAGGTCGCGCACGAGCAGCAGCGACGTGTGCCCGCCCGAGACCAGCAGCGCCACCGTCGGGTACTCCAGGGGGCCCGCGTCCGCGTCCAGGATGTCGGCGGCGATGTGCCCGACGAGGTGGTTCACGGCGTACAGCGGCCGGTCCAGCGCGACGGCGAGCGCCTTCGCCGCGCCCACGCCGACCATCAGGGCTCCGGCCAGGCCCGGCCCGCTCGTCACCGCTATGGCATCCACGTCGGCCAGGGCGACGCCGGACTCGGCCAGCGCCGCGTCGATCGACGGCTGCAGCGCCTCCAGGTGGGCGCGCGCGGCCACCTCGGGGATCACGCCGCCGTACCGCGCGTGCTGCTCCATGCTGCTGGCGATAGTGTTCGACAGCAGCGTCCGGCCGCGCACGATCCCGATCCCGGTCTCGTCACAGCTCGTCTCGATGCCCAGCACCAGCGGTTCGCGGCTCATCCCTTGGCTCCCCTCGCCGGGTCGACGTGCAGGACTCCGTCGATTCGGGCGCCGTCGGCCGATTCAGGCCGGTTCTCGGTCTGGATCGCCGATTCGGGCGGAGTTCCGGACGGCTCGCGCCGGGCAAGGTCGGCGCGCATCACGATCGCGTCGACGTCGTCGGGCTGGTAGTAGCGCGGGCGCCGCCCTATCTCGACGAAGCCCGCCGAGGAGTACAGCGCCTGCGCGACCGGGTTGTCGGCGCGCACCTCGAGGAACAGCTCGCGCACCCCGCGGTGCGTCGCCTCCTCCATCAGCGCGGTCAGCAGCATCCGCCCCCATCCCCGGCCCCGGGATGCCGCGGCCACCGCGATCGTCTGGATGTCGCCCTCCCGCGACCCGGCCACGACCCGCAGGCCCGCGTAGCCGACCACGGCCCCGTCCGCCTCGAGCACGAGGTAGCGGCCGTGCGGCGAGACGAGCTCGTCGTGCATCGTGCGCTCGGTCCAGGCATCGGTGGGGAACGACGCGCGCTCCAGCGCCATGATCGCCGCCAGATCGCCGACGCCGGCGTCCCGCACCGCGGTCATCGGCCGACCTTCTTCGGGGCGGTCGGGGCGGCGACATCCGGCGAGCGCAGGTACAGGGCGTCGGCGGGGCCGATCGTGCGGCCGGCGGCGAGCGCCCGCGCCGCGGCCAGCGCGACCATCGCGCCGGACACCGCATGCGCGTCGCGACGCCGCGCGCCGAGGTCGGCCAGCACGGCGTCCACCCCGTCGCGCGGCGCGAGCGCGGGGCCGGCCGTGCGGATCGGCAGGCCGTCGTCGTCGTCGATGCCGTCGTACACGGAGTACGCGACCTCGCGACGCCGGGCGTCGGTGACGACCGCGAACCGGCCGTCGCCGGCATCCGTCAACGCGTCGTGCAGCAGCATCTCCAGGGCCACCGCGTCGTGGCTGACCACGGGGAGCACCGGGATGCCGCGGCCCAGCGCGAACGCACGGGCGGCGGCGATCCCGATCCGCAGCCCCGTGAACGGGCCCGGGCCCATCCCCGCCGCGACGTGCGTGATGTCCGCGGGCGCGCCGGCGACGACGTCGTGCAGCAGCGTGCCGATCACCTCGGCGTGCGCGAGCGGGTTCGCGCTGTCGGCCTGGCCGCGGATCACGCCGTCGTCCTCGACGACCGCGACGGTCGTGCCGAGGGAGGTGTCGATGCCGAGGATCACCTCTCCAGGGTAGTCGGCGACGTCGCGGCCCCCGCGTCCTCAGGCGCCGCGGCGGGCGATCGTCACGATGCGCGGGTCGGGCGCGCGTCAGGCGCCGCGACGGGTGATCGTCACGACGCGGGCCCCCGCGTCCTCAGGCGCCGCGGCGGGTGATCGTCACGATGCGCGGGTCGGGCGCGCCTCAGGCGCCGCGGCGGGTGATCGTCACGACACGGGGGTCCGGCGCGTCCTCGTCCTCGGGATCCGCGGGCGATCCGCCTTCGGCGCGCGCGAGCTCGACGTCCCACCACGTCTCGCGGAGGCCGTCGGCCATTCCGCGGCCCCACTCGACGACGACGACCGAGTCGTCCACGTCGATGTCGAGGTCGTCCAGCTCGAGCGCCGAGCCGAGCCGGTACGCGTCCACGTGCACGAGGGGCGCGGCGCCGACGAGGGACGGGTGCGTGCGCGCTATCACGAACGTCGGGCTCTGCACCGGCCCGCGCACGCCCAGCCCGGCGGCGATGCCGCGAGTCAAGGTCGTCTTGCCGGCCCCGAGCGGACCGGTCAGCACGACCAGGTCGCCGGCGTGCAGCATCCCGCCCATCCGCCGGCCGAGGTCCTCCATGTCGGCGGCCGACGCCACCTCGTACCGGCCGATCAGCGCGTCCAGGCTCACCGCGCGGCTCCGGCGCGGTTCACGAGGTCACCGTCCGGCGCGGCACGCGCGGCCCGATCCGGCTGACGATCTCGTAGTTGATCGTGGATGCCGCGGCCGCCCACTCCTCCGCGCCGGGCGCCCCGCGGGCCGGGTCGCCGAACAGCACCGCTTCGTCGCCCACGGCCACGGGCGCGTCGCCGACGTCGACGATGAACTGGTCCATTGCCACCCGACCGGCCACATGAAAGCGTCGGCCGCCGATCACGACCGGGCCGGCGTTGGAGGCCTGTCGCGGGACGCCGTCGGCGTACCCGATCGGCACGAGGGCCAGAGTGGTCTCCCGGTCGGTGCGGTACGTGTACCCGTACGAGACGCCCTGCCCGGCCGGCACGCGGCGGACGGCGGCGACGGCGGCGCGCAGCGTCATCACCGGCCGCAGGCCGAGGTCGGCCGAGCTGCGGTCGGCGAACGGGGACAGCCCGTAGACGCCGATGCCGAGCCGGACGCAGTCCAGCCGGGTCTCGGGCAGGTCGATCGCGGCGGCGGTCGCAGCGATGTGCCGCACCCGGGCGGTGAGCCCCATCGCCGCGGCGGCGTCCACCGCCTGCAGGAAGCGGGCCAGGGCCGTGCGGTCGTCGTCGTGCGACGCGTTCGAGAGGTGGCTGAAAATCCCGACCACGCGCAGCCGGCCGATGCGCTCCAGGCGCGCCGCCTCCGCGGTCACGGCAGCCGCGTCGGCCGGCGCTATGCCGTTGCGGCCGAGCCCGGTCTCGTACTTCAGGTGCACGGCGACGGGACGGTCAGGGGATGCCGCGGCGGCGGCCGCCTGCAGCTGGTCCATGCTCGAGATGCCGAGCTCGATCCCGTGCGCGGCAGCCTCGTCGAACACGGTGCCGGGGGCGTGCAGCCAGGCGAGGATCGGTGCGTCGATGCCGGCGCGGCGCAGCTGCAGCGCCTCGGCGACGTCGGTGACGCCCAGGCGGGCGGCGCCGCCGGCGACCGCCGCCGCCGCCGAGCGCACGGCGCCGTGTCCGTACGCGTCGGCCTTGACGACCGCCATCACGTCGGTGCTCAGCATCCGCCGCAGCGCGGCGACGTTCGCGCTGAGAGCGCCGGTGTCGATCACCGCCTCGCGCAGCACGCCGTCGGCGAGCCCGCTCACGCGTCTCCCCCCTCGCGAACCCACCCGTCGTTGCCGAACCCACCCGCTACGGCTGGTGGGTTCGGCAACACGGGGTGGGTTCGGGGCACGGCCGCGCCGGCGGGGGCGTCGCGCTCGGCCTCGGGGCGGGAGCCCTCGGCGACGACGTACGCGATCGCCAGGCCCGCGTCGTGCGACATCGACACGTGAAGGATGCCGATGCCCTTCGCGGCGACGGCGTCGGCGGTCGACCCGGTCAGCGCGAACCACGGCTTGCCGCCGGCATCCGGCACTATCTCGATCTCGGTCCAGTGCACGCCGTCGGACCCGCCGAGGGCCTTGATGAGCGCCTCCTTCGCGGCGTACCGCGCCGCGAGCGACCGGCCCGCGAGCGGGCGCTCCGCGGGCGCGAAAAGTCGCGTCAGCAGCCGCGGGGTGCGGGCCAGGGTGCGTTCGAACCGGGCGATGTCGACCAGGTCGACGCCGATCCCGACGATCATCGAAGCTCCCCTCGTGCCGCGGCCGCGGCATCCTCGACCCTATCGTGCGCGCCCGGCAGCGCCCTGGTCAGTTGGCGGCGCGACGGGCCTCGTCGAGGTATGCGTAGGCCGTGACCCGGGAAATGCCCAGGCGCACGGCGATGGTCTCGACGGACTTGCGCATCTGCGTGGCGCCGCGGGCGTCCAGGCGCTGCAGGACCCCGATCTTGTCGTCGCGCGTCATCTGCGCGGCGGGTTTGCCGACCTCGTCGATCGCCTCGCCGATCATGGCGTCCATCACGGAGACAAGGTCGCGGCCGAAGTGCTCGTCGGGCGCGGAGGCGGCCGACGGCTGGGCGGGCAGCAGCGCATCCAGCAGCGAGCGCGCGTGCTGCACGGCGCTGAGGTCGACGTTGACGCACAGCGCGGCGATGATGTCGCCCGCGCGGTTACGGAAGTAGACGCTCGAGCAGCGCAGCTCGCGGCCGTCGGCCGTGAAGCCCCGATACCCGAACGCGTCGTGGTCGTCCTGCCGGTTCTGCAGCACCGTGAGCCCGAGGCTCGTGGACGGGCCTCCGACCTCGCGGCCGGTGACGTGCCCATTCTCGATCGCGGCGATGGTGTGCCCGAGGTCGACGTCGGCACCATCGAGATTGTGCAGCACGACCTCGCACGCCGGCCCCCCGGCGGCCGCTATGGCGCGCATCACCGGCCGGAACGCGGCGAGCACCTCGGCCGCGTCCTCGTACGTGTCGTGTGTCTGCATGTGCACGCTGTCCACGGGTCCCCCGATCTCTGCCCCCATTTTGTCACGAACACAATGTCTTTGCTATAGACAATGTGTTCGCGAGACGCTATTTTTGCTTGCGGCCGCCATCGAGGGCGGCCATTCAACCAGGGCACGGAGTAAGGAGGCTCTCATGACCCGAGCCGACACCGGCAGAGGACTGACCGGCAAACAGCGACGGATGATCGCGGGTGGTTCCATCGGCACGCTGATGGAGTACTACGACTACTACCTGTACGGTCTGGCATCCGCCGCCGTCTTCCCCGCGGTGTTCTTCTCCACCGACGACCCGATCATCGCGCAGCTCTCGTCGTTCGCGACGTTCGCGGTGGGCTTCCTGCTGCGGCCGGTCGGCGGCATAATCTGGGGCATCGTCGGCGACCGCGTCGGCCGCAAGGCCGTGCTCATGATCACGGTCGTGGGGATGGGCATAGCGACCACCGCGATCGGCCTGATCCCGCCCGATCACATGATCGGGGTCGCCGCTCCCCTGCTCCTGCTGCTGTGCCGCATGTTCCAGGGCTTCTTCGTGGGCGGCGAGATGGGCGGCGCGGCCACGATGGTCGTCGAGAACGCGCCCACCGGCCGGCATGGCCTGTACGGCGCATTCCTTATCAGCGGCGCCGGCGTCGCGAACCTCGTCTCCGGCGGCCTGATGGCCGCGCTCGGCCTGACGCCCTCGTCCTGGTTCCTCACGTGGGGCTGGCGCATCCCGTTCGTGTTCTCCATCGTGCTGGCGATCGTCGCGGTCCTGCTGCGGCGCAAGCTCGAAGAGTCCGACGAGTTCATCCAGACCCAGACCGCGCAGATCGCCGCCGCCGGCAAGCGGGCGAACCCGCTCGTGGAGGCGTTCCGGCACCCCAAGAACACGATCATGGGGGTGCTGATCGGCCTGCCGCAGTCGATCGCGGGGTACGTCATCCTCACCTACGGCCTCGGCTTCATGGTCACGAACAAGCACCTGCCCGCGTGGATGGGGTTCGCCGGCACCATGATCGTGGGCCTGCTGCAGATCGTCGTCGCCCCCGCCTGGGGGGCGGTGTCGGACCGGATCGGACGCCGCACGGTCTACATCATCGGCTGCGTCGGCTTCGCCGCCATGGTCTATCCCGCGTTCATGCTGTTCTCCACCGGCAACCTGTGGCTCATCTGGCTCGGCCAGATCGTCGGCTTCGTGCTGTTCGGGGTGGCGATGCAGGCCACGCTGGCGACGATGCTGGTCGAGATGTTCGACCCGGAAGCCCGCACCACCGGGGTCAACATCGGGTACCAGTTCTCGAACACGCTCGGCGGCGGGTTCGCCCCGCTCATCTGCGCGGCGCTGGTCGCCGGCGCCGGCGGCGCGTTCTGGCCCGTGGTGGTGTACTCGGCGGTGATCGCCGCGGTCGGCGTGATCGCCACGCTCATCGCCTCGATCCGGCCCGACCGGGAGGGAGCGGATCGGCTGCACGTGCTCGCGGCCACGCAGAGCATCCGCATCGACAAGGTCACGGCGTCCTTGCACTGATGCGCACTCCGACATCCACTCCGCGCCTGATCACGGTGGGCGAGACCATGGTGATGATCACGCCCGCGCGCGCCGGGTCGCTGGCCACCGCCGACGACGTGCGGCTGCACGTGGCCGGGGCCGAGTCGAACGTGGCCACGCACGCGGCCGCGCTCGGCGTGGGCGCCGCCTGGGTGGGCGCCGTCGGCGCTGACGTGCTCGGCGAGCGCGTGCGCGACACCGTGGCGCGGCGGGGAGTGGATGTGCGGTGGGTGCGGACGGATCCGGATGCCCCGACCGGCGTGTACCTCAAGGATCCCGGCCGCGGCGTCCTCTACTATCGCCGCGGCTCCGCCGCCTCGCGGATGGGCCCGGATGCCGTCGCCGATGTGCCACTGGAGGATGCCGACATCGTGCACGTCACCGGGATCACCCCGGCTCTGTCGGCGACGTGCGCGGCCCTCGTCGACCGGATCGTGGAGCGGGTGGCCGGCAGCGGTGCTGTCCTCAGCGTCGACGTGAACCACCGCGCCGCACTGTGGGCGCCGGGCGCCGCCGCGCCGGCGCTGCGGGCTCTCGCCCGACGCGCCGGCATCGTCTTCGTCGGCCTCGACGAGGCCGCGGCCGTGTGGGGATGCGCCACGGCGGACGACATCCGGACGCTGCTGCCGGAACCCGGCGTGGTCGTCGTCAAGGACGGCGCCGTCGGCGCCACCGAGTTCGCCCGCGTGGACGGCGCCGACACGGTGACGTTCGCCCCCGCGATCCCCACCGATGTGGTCGAGCCGGTGGGCGCGGGCGATGCGTTCGCCGCCGGATACCTCGCCGCGCACCTGCGCGGCGCCGACGCCGCCGCGCGCCTGGCCGCCGGCCACGCGCGCGCTCACCTCGTCCTGCTCTCGACGAGCGATTTCGTCGACGAGCCTCCCCAGTGAAAGGCTGGCACCGGTCATGACAGACAATTCCTCCTTCGACGAGCTCTTCGGCGGAGTGCGCCTGATGGCGATCCTGCGGGGCATGGGCGTCGAGCGCAGTCTCGCCGTCGCGACCACCGCGTGGGACCTCGGCATCGAGGCCGTCGAGGTGCCGGTGCAGACCCCGACGGATGTCGAGGCGCTGCACGCCGTCGCCGAGGCGGCGGCCGCGCGCGGCCTGCGGGTCGGCGCCGGCACCGTCGTGTCGCCGGAGCACGTGCGCCAGGCGAAGGACGCCGGCGCCGCGTTCACGGTGAGCCCCGGCTTCGACGTCGAGATAGTGCGCGCCTCGCACGCGGCGGGGATGCCGTCGCTGCCAGGCGTGGGCACCGCCACCGAGCTGCAGCTCGCGCTGCGCGAGGGCCTGACCTGGGTCAAGGCATTCCCCGCCTCCGTCCTCGGCGCGGGGTGGTTCGGCGCCATGCGCGGGCCGTTCCCGCAGGCGCGGTTCGTCGCCACGGGCGGGATGGACGCCGCCACCGCGCCGTCGTTCCTTCAGACCGGGGTGCGGGTCGTCGCCGTCGGCTCCGCCCTCGAGGACCCGGCGCAGCTGCCGGCGCTCGCGCAGCTGCTCGCACGATGACCGCCTCACGCCTGCGGGACGTCCCCGACGAGCCCCTCACCGCCCGCGACAAGGGCATCCCCTCCCGCGCCGTCGGCATGACGATCGCCGAGTTCCTCGCGACCTCGCCGCGGCTGGACGAGTTCTGGACGCCGCTGGTCGTGCTCGACGACGCCGCGATGCGCCACAACGTGGACACGATGGCGGCCTGGTGCGGCGAGCGCGGCCTCGCCCTGATGCCGCACGGCAAGACCACGATGGCGCCGACGCTGTGGCAGCGCCAGCTGGACGCCGGCGCCCTCGGGATCACGCTCGCGACGATGGGCCAGGTGCGCACCGCACGCAGTCTGGGCCTTGACTCGATCATGCTCGCCAACGCCGCCGTCGACGAGCGGTCGCTGCGCTATCTCGCCGCCGAGCTCGCCGACCCGAACCTGCGGTTCGTGTGCTGGGTCGACTCGGTCGACACTGTCGACGCGATGGCACGGGTGCTCGCGACGGTCGGCGCGCCGCGCCCGGTCGACGTGTGCGTCGAGCTCGGTGCGCCGGGCGGCCGCACCGGGGCGCGCACGCTCGACGCGGCCGTGGCGGTGGCCGAGCGGGTCGCCGCGACCCCGACGCTGCGGCTGGCCGGGGTCGCCGGGTACGAGGGCAGCCTCGCGCACGACCGGTCGGATGCCGGGCTGCACGCCGTGCGCACCTACCTGCGGCAGCAGGTGACGCTGCATGAGCGCATCCGGAACGAATACGGACCGGGCGACGTGTACGTCACCGCCGGTGGCAGCGCGTACTTCGACGTCGTCGCCGACGTGTACGCCGACGCCGGGGCGGGCGCGGCGCCCACCGGCGGCCAGCGCACCCACTTCACGCTGCGCTCGGGCGCCTACATCGTCCACGACGACGGCTTCTACCGGCTGATCTCCCCGTTCGACGAGGGCCGCAGCGCCGACGACGCGCCCCGGTTCCGCACCGCTATGCACGGCATCGCCCGGGTCGTCTCGCACCCGGAGCCGGGCCTCGCGCTGCTGGACGGCGGCAAGCGGGATCTCCCGTACGACGAAGGCCTCCCGATCCCGCGGGGCGCGGCATCCGACCTCGGCGCACCGTGGGCGCCGTTTGCCGATGCCGCGATCTCGGCGATGAACGACCAGCACAGCTACCTGCGACTCGGCGCCGACGCGCGGGATGTCGCCCCGGTGGGGTCGGTGGTGGCCCTCGGGCTGTCGCATCCGTGCACGGCGTTCGACAAGTGGCGAGTGCTGCCGGTCGTCGACGCGTGGGGATCGGGCGCGGTCGTCGACCTGGTGCGCACGTATTTCTGAGGAGGAGCCATGAGCGGATCGCCGCGACCGGCCCGCACCGTCCTGCGCGGCGGGCGAGTCGTCGACGCGTCCGGCGAACGGACCGCGGACGTGGCCATTGTCGGCCGCGAGGTCGCCGCGGTGGGCGACATCCCCGCCCGCCCCGGCGACACTGTCGTGGACTGCATCGGCCGGCTCGTCCTTCCGGGGATCGTCGACGCGCACTCGCACGCGGACGGGCTGCTCGGCGACGACGCCGTGCAGCGCGCGCTGCTGCGCCAGGGCGTCACGACCGTGATCGTCGGTCAGGACGGCGTGTCGTACGCGCCCGGCGACGGGGGGTACGCGGCGGAGTACTTCGCCGCCATCGACGGCGACCGGCCCGTCGCCCCCGGCGGCGGGGTCGCCGGCTACCTCGCCGCCGTCGACGGGGCGTCCCGGCTGAACGCCGCGTACCTGGTGCCCGCCGGCACCGTGCGGTTCGAGGTAGCCGGCCGGTCGCAGGCCTCCGCCGGCCCGGCGCAGCGGGCGGCGATGGTGGGGCTCGTCGAGGAGGGCCTGCGCGCCGGCGCGGTCGGCCTGTCCACGGGGCTGGACTACGTCCCGGGGATGTTCCAGGATGCCGACGAACTGGCCGCCCTGTGCGCGCCGGTCGCCCGGGCCGGCGGCGTGTACGTCAGCCACATGCGCGGCGGCTACGAGGCGAACGCGGCGGCGGGGATCGCCGAGATCGCCGCCATCGCTCGCGCGGCATCCGCCGCGACCGGCGCAGCGCTGCGGGTGCACGTCTCGCACTTCCACGCCGACGCCGACATAGTGCTCGCACAGCTCGACGCGCTGGAGGCCGCCGGGGTGGATGCCACGTTCGACGCGTACCCCTATATCCGCGGCTGCAGCCTGATGGGAATGCCGCTGCTGCCGCCGGAGCTGTCGGCCCGGCCGGTGGACGACATCCTGCACGCCCTCGGTGACCCGGAGCAGCGCGACCGGCTGGCCCGCGAATGGTTCCCGCGCGTCGCACAGAACCCGAGCCTCGGCCCCGACTGGGCGAGCATGATCACGCTGTCGCACCTGGCCGCGCCCGAGCTGGCGTGGGCGCACGGCCTGACCATCGCGGAGGCCGCCGCCCGCGCCGGCACCGACCCGATCACGTTCGCGCTCGATGCTCTGCACGCGTGCCGGCTGCGCGCGAACATCGTGATGGCCGTCCGCAACGAGCGCCCCGTCGCCGAGCTGGCCCGCATCTTCGCGCATCCCGCGCACATGGGCGGCTCGGACGGCATCTTCATCGGCGCGCACCCGCATCCGCGGGCCCGCGGGACGTTCGCCCGCTACCTGCGCGAGTACGTCCGCGAGACCGGCACGTGGACGTGGCGGGATGCCGTCCGGCATCTGTCCACCGGCCCGGCCGCCCGGTTCGGCCTCGGGCGGCGCGGCGCTATAGCGCCCGGTGCCGTCGCCGACCTCATCGTCGTGGACCCGGATGCCGTCGCCGACACCGCGACGTACGCGCAGCCGCAGGGCGAGTCGGTGGGCATCGACGACGTCTACGTGGGCGGCATCCCGGTGCTCGCCGGCGGCGAGCTCACCGACGCGCTGCCCGGCCGCGGCCTGCGCCGCGCCGGATCCGACCGTTGACCATCCAGAGAAGGGAATCCCCCATGACCAAGACCGCTCTCCGCACCGCGAACGCGCCTCAGCCTGCGGGCCCGTACAGCCAGGGCATCGTCGCGAACGGTTTCCTCTACACAGCCGGCTTCGGCCCGCAGGACCCGGCCACCGGGGCGGTGGCCGACACCGTCGCCGAGCAGACCCGGCAGGTGCTGCGCAGCATCGGGGCCGTGCTCGCCGAGCACGATCTCACCCTCGACGACTGCGTGAAGACCACCGTGCACCTGGCCGACCTCGCCGACTTCGCGGAGTTCAACGCGGCGTACCAGGAGTTCTTCGCTGAGCCGTACCCGGTGCGCACGACGGTTGGGTCGCAGCTCGCCGGCATCCTCGTCGAGATCGATGTGGTGGCCGCGCTGCCGGCCGCGTAGGGGCCGCTATTCGACGGTGACGGACTTGGCGAGGTTGCGGGGCTGGTCGATGTCCAGGCCCCGCGCCGTCGCCAGGCCCATCGCGAACACGTGCAGCGGCACGACCGCCAGCAGCGGCTCGAACAGGGGCCCGGCCAGCGGGATGCGCAGCACCTCGTCCGCGAACGGCAGCACCGCGGCATCCCCCTCTTCGGCGATCACTATCACGCGGGCGCCGCGGGCGCGGATCTCCTGGATGTTGGACACGACCTTGTCGTGCAGCACCGGCGAGTGCACCGGCGACGGGACGATCACGAACACCGGCTGTCCCGGCTCGATCAACGCGATGGGGCCGTGCTTGAGCTCGCCGGCGGCGAAGCCCTCCGCGTGGATGTACGAGATCTCCTTGAGCTTGAGCGCACCCTCCAGCGCTATCGGGAACCCGACGTGGCGGCCGAGGAACAGCACCGAGCGGCTGTCGGCCATCCAGCGGGCCAGCTGCGTGACGCGCTCCTGCTGGTGCTCGAGGATCCACGAGATCTTGCCGGGGACGGCCTCGATCTCGGCGACTGCGGTGGCCTGCTGCTCCGCGGTGACGGCGCCGCGCACGCGGCCGATGTGCAGCGCGAGCAGGTACAGGGCCGTGATCTGAGCGACGAACGCCTTCGTCGAGGCGACGGCGACCTCGGGACCGGCGTGCGTGTACACGATCGCGTCCGACTCCCGCGGGATCGTCGCGCCCTGGGTGTTGCAGATCGACAGCGTCTTGGCGCCGCGCTCGCGGGCGTACTTCACCGCCATCAGGGTGTCCATCGTCTCGCCGGACTGGCTGATCGAGACCACGAGCGTGCCGGGGTCGAGGACCGGGTCACGGTAGCGGAACTCGTGCGCGAGCTCCACGTCGACGGGCACGCGCGCCCACTGCTCGAGCGCGTACTTCCCGACCTGGCCGGCGTACGCCGCCGTGCCGCAGGCGATCACGAGGATGCGGTGGATGCCGGTGAAAAGGCCGTCCAGGCCCTCCAGCTCCGGGATCTCGACGATGCCGTCGTGGGTGCGGCCGCGGACCGTGTTGGCGACGGCCTCCGGCTCCTCGGAGACCTCCTTGGCCATGAACGACGACCAGCCGCCCTTCTCGGCGGCGGCGGCATCCCACGTCACCTGGAACGGCTCGACCTCGACGGCGTTCCCATCGAAGTCCGTCACGCGCACGCCCTCCGGAGTGATAGCGACGATCTGATCCTGGCCGATCGCCAGGGCGCTGCGGGTGTGCTCGACGAACGCCGCGACATCAGAGCCGAGGAAGTTCTCGCCGTCGCCGAGGCCGATCACCAGCGGCGAGTTGCGGCGCGCGCCGACGACGAGGCCGGGGTGCTCCTGGTGCATCGCGAGCAGCGTGAACGCGCCGTCCAGGCGGCTCACGGTGGACCGGAACGCCGCCTCGAGGTCGCCGCCGTTCGCGCGGTACTCATGCGCGAGCAGCACCGCGGCCACCTCGGTGTCGGTCTCGCTGAGGAACGTGGCGCCGGAGGCGAGCAGCTCGGCCTTGAGGGCCGCGAAGTTCTCGATGATGCCGTTGTGGATGACGGCCAGTCGGCCGTCGTCGGCCAGGTGCGGGTGCGCGTTCTGATCGGTCGGACCGCCGTGGGTGGCCCAGCGGGTGTGGCCGATCCCGGTGGTGCCGTCGGGCAGCGGAGTGCGGGCCAGGTCGTCGCGCAGGACGCCGAGCTTGCCGGCGCGCTTGCGCATCCCGAGAGTGCCGTCGGCGTCGATGACGGCGATGCCCGCCGAGTCGTAGCCGCGGTACTCGAGCCGGGCGAGCCCGGACAGCAGGATGCTCTCACTCGGCCGCGGGCCGACGTATCCGACGATTCCACACATGCCCCCCATGGTACGGAGCACCGATTGCGAAGCGCCTGAACAAACGCGCGCCGCGCGCGCCGCGCCGGGCCGCGCCCCGGCGCGGGCGCGATGCGCCGAACCCACCTCCCAGTGCCGAACCCATCCGCTATAGCGCGCGGGTTCGGCAACCTGTGGTGGGTTCGGCGCGGGGCGCGCGCGCGGGATGCCGCGGGAGGGGGATGCCGCGGCGCGGCATCCCGCTACAGCTTGCGGAGTTGGATGCGCTCGACGGCGTGGTCGCGGCCCTTGCGCAGCACGAGCGACGCACGATGCCGGGTGGGCAGGACGTTCTCCTCGAGGTTGGGCAGGTTGATCTCGGTCCAGAACCCGAGCGCGCGGGCGACGGCGTCCTCGTCAGTGAGATCGGCGAACACGCGGAAGAACGAGCTCGGGTTGCTGAAGGCGCTGTGGCGCAGCGCGAGGAAGCGGTCCACGTACCACCGCTCGATGTGTGCGGGATCGGCATCCACATACACGGAGAAATCGAACAGATCGCTGACGGCGACGTCGTTGGGCGTGGGCGGCGGCTGCAGGACGTTCAGGCCCTCGACGATCAGCACGTCCGGACGCCGCACCGTGACGTGGGCGTCGGGGACGATGTCGTACCGCATGTGCGAATAGAAGGGGGCGCGGGCCTCGGGCACCCCGCTCTTTATCTGGATCAGGAACTCGACGAGCGCGCGCCGGTCATACGACTCCGGGAACCCCTTGCGCTCCATCAGCCCGCGCCGCTCCAGCTCAGCGTTCGGGTAGAGGAACCCGTCGGTCGTGATGATCTCGACGCGCGGTGTGTCAGACCACCGACTCATCAGCTCTCGCAGCAGCCGCGCGATCGTCGACTTGCCGACCGCCACGGATCCGGCCACGCCCACGACAAACGGGGTCGTCGAGTCCGTCTCCTCGCCGAGGAACTCCGCGGTCTCCGCGCCGAGCCGCTTGGTCGCCGTCGCGTACAGGCTCAGCAGACGGCTCAGCGGCAGGTAGACGTCGCGTACCTCTACGAGATCGAGCCTGTCGCCGAGGCCCCGGATCTGGACGACCTCGGTCTCGGTGAGCGGCTGCGCCATCCCCGCGGCCAGGCGCGCCCACTCCGCGCGCGGGATCTCGCGGTACAGCTCCGGCGCCGGTGCCTGGGTGCTCATCTCAGGGGACATCGCGAAACATCGTAGCGGCAGGCGCCGTCGCGGCGGACGGCGCGTCGACACAGAGCCCCCCTATGCTGGCCGGATGCGGACCCGTGTCTTCACGGACGGCGACGACGCCGTCCCCGCCCCCGCCGACGGAGCGCCCGAGCGCGTGGTGGTCGTCGGCGCCGGCATCGCGGGGCTGACCGCGGCGAACGCGCTGCGCACCGCGGGCGTCGACTGCGTCGTGGTCGAGGCGCGCGACCGTATCGGCGGGAGGCTGCACACCGTCGACGTCGACGGGCACGCCGCCGACCTGGGCGGGTCGTGGGTGCATCATCCCGGGCACAACGTCCTCGCCGACTGGGTGGAGTTCGCGCAGGTGCCGTGGATCGCGGATCCGTCCGGCGCGTTCTTCGCCGGGTACGACCTGGGCGAGCGTCGGCCGCTGACGCCGGACGAGCTGGATGCCGCGGGATACGCGGCGCTGGAGCCGGTCGCCGCGATCGTGCGGGCGGATGCCGCGGCCGGCCGGCCGGACCGCTCGGCGGCCACGGTGATCGACGAGCATCTCGCCGGCATCCCGGAGCCGGAGCGCACCCGGCGCTGGCAGATCATGGCCGCCCTGATCGAGCAGGACGGTGCGGGCCTCCTGGACGACATCTCCGCGCGCTGGGCGTTCTCAACGACCGCGCTGGTCGGCGACGTCGTCGACAACGTGCCGATCGGCGGGTACCGGCGCGTGTTGGCGCCGCTGGCGGCGGGAAGCGACATCCGGCTGTCCGCTCCGGTGCGGCGCATCGCGCAGACCGCCGACGGCGTCGAGGTGTCCGGCGATGGGTGGTCCGAGGCGGGGTCGCACGCGATCGTCACGCTGCCGCTGGGGGTGCTGCAGTCCGGGAGCGTGGAGTTCGATCCGCCGCTGCCGGCCGCGCGCCGCGACGTGATCGCGGGCACCGGGTTCGGCAGCATGGAGAAGGTCGTGCTCGCGTTCGAGGAGCCGTTCTGGCGGGCCCGCGGCATCCAGCACGCCGTGGTCCTGCCCGCCGACCGCACCCAGGCGTCGACGTGGATGTGGGACTTCGGGCTGACGCCGACGATGATGATCCTCATCGCGCAGAGCGGGACGGCCGCGGCCTGGCACGATCCGCGCGGCTGGGCGCTGGAGCAGCTCACCGCGCTGTGCGGCGGCGACATCCCGGAGCCGACCGGCCTCGCCGCGACCGACTGGCTGCACGACGCGTACGCGCGCGGCAGCTACACGCACATCCGCCCCGGCCGCAGCGACGCCGACATCGACATCCTGGCGCAGCCGGTGGGGCGGATTCTGTTCGCCGGCGAGCACACGAGCCGGGCCCGGCTCGGATACGCGGACGGCGCGCTGTCGAGCGCCCTGCGCGAGGCGCGGCGCCTGCTGCGCACGCCGCACATCGAGCTGTCCGCTCCCTGACGCGCCGAATCCGCCGGCGCCGCGCGCCGAACCCACCCGTCATTGCCGAACCCACTCGCCATAGCGGATGGGTTCGGCACCAGCGGGTGGGTTCGGCGCGACGGGATGCCGAGGAGCAACACGGCGCGACGGGATGCCGCGGGGCAAAACGGCGCGGGGGGCGACGCGGCCCAGGTTGACGCATCCCCCTCCCGCGCGCCGCCCCGCCGCGCGCGCCGAACCCACCCGTCAGTGCCGAACCCACCCGCTATAGCCGATGGGTTCGGCACCAGCGGGTGGGTTCGGCGCGATAGAGCACGCAACACGGCGCGAGTCCCGCCGCCGCGCGCACTACGCTGGCCCCGTGCGCCTGGGAGTCCTCGATATCGGCTCGAACACCGTCCACCTGCTCGTGGCGGACGTGCGTCCGGGCGGACGGCCGCTCGCGACCACGAGCGAACGCGCGATTGTGCGGCTGATGCGGTTCCTCACCCCGGACGGCGCCATCAGCGAGGAGGGCGTCCGGGCGCTGGTGGATGCCGTGGCCCACGCCCGCGACCTCGTGGCCGCCGACCCCGTTGACGAGCTTCTCGCCACCGCCACGTCCGCGGTGCGCGACGCGACGAACGGCCCCGCCGTGATCGCGCAACTCGAGAGCACGCTCGGCCATCCGCTGCAGGTGCTGGATGGGGAGACCGAGGCGCGGCTGACGTTCCTCGCCGCCCGGCGCTGGTTCGGATGGGCGTCCGGGCGCATCCAGCTGTTCGACATCGGCGGCGGCTCGCTCGAGCTCGCGACCGGTCCCGACGAGGTGCCGGAGGTCGCGGCATCCGTCCCCCTCGGCGCGGGACGCATGACGCTCCGATTCCTGCCCGACGACCCGCCCGGCGAGGTTGCCGTCGACACGCTGCGCCGCCACGCCCGCGGGGTGCTCGCCCCGGTCGCCACCCGGTTCCGCGAACTGCCCCGCCCGGATCACGTGATCGGCTCGTCGAAGGCGATCCGCTCGCTCGCCCAGCTCGCCGGCTACCCACGCGCGGGATGGAGCGGGACCGAGCGGATGATGCTTCCCCGCGCCGCGCTCGGGTCGTGGATCCCGCGCCTCGCGCGCATCCCGGCATCCTCCCGCCAGGAGCTGCCCGGAATCACCCCGGACCGCACGATGCAGATCGTCGCGGGCGCGGTGGTGCTGCACACGGCGATGGAGCTGATGGATGTCGCGGAGCTCGAGGTGTGCCCCTGGGCGCTGCGCGAGGGCGTGCTGCTGCGCTACATCGAGTCGCTCGCGTGGCAGTCCGCCGCCGGCTGAGCCCACGCGACACCCCGCACGCGCAACGCAGCGACGCGCGCCGCCCCGCAGAACCCCCTACGCCGGCAGCGCCAGATGCTCGCGCACGACATCCGCGAGCTGCCCGGCGATCTGCGACGCCAAATCCGCGTCGGCGGCCTCGACCATGACGCGCACGAGCGGCTCGGTGCCCGACGCGCGCAGCAGCACGCGGCCGGTATCGCCGAGGGATGCCTCGGCGTCGGCGACGGCCGCGGACACCCGCGGGTGCGCGACCTGCGTGCGATCCACGCCCTGGACGTTCACGAGCACCTGCGGATACACCGTCATCACGGAGGCGAGCTCGGCCAGGGACCGCCCGGTGGATGCCATCCGCGACAGCAGGTGCAGGCCGGTGAGCAGGCCGTCGCCGGTCGTGGCGTACTGGCTCATGATCACGTGCCCGGACTGCTCGCCGCCCAGGGCGAACCCGCCCTCGGTCATCCGCTCCAGGACGTAGCGGTCGCCGACGGAGGTCTGCTCGACTCGGATGCCGTGCTCGGCCATCGCGCGGTGCAAACCGAGATTGCTCATCACGGTTGCGACGAGCGTGTCCGCCACGAGCGCCCCGCGCTCCTTCATCGCCACCGCGAGGATCGCCATGATCTGGTCGCCGTCGACGATGCGCCCGGCGGCGTCCACCGCCAGGCACCGGTCGGCGTCGCCGTCGTGCGCGATGCCCACGTCGGCGCCGAGGCGGACGACCTCCAGGGCGAGCTTGTCGATGTGCGTGGACCCGACGCCGTCGTTGATGTTCACGCCGTCGGGGTCCGCGCCGATCACGGTCACCCGGGCGCCCGCGTCGCGGAACGTCTCCGGGGAGACGCCGGAGGCGGCGCCGTTCGCGCAGTCCAGGACCACGTGGATGCCGTCGAGCCGGTGGGGCAGCGACTGCAGCAGGTGCACGACGTAGCGGTCCTCGGCATCCGCGAACCGGCGGATGCGGCCGACGGCGGCGCCGGTCGGCAGCAGTTTGGGTCCGACCAGGGCGGCTTCGATGCGCTGCTCCACGACATCCGGGAGCTTCACCCCGCCGCGGGCGAAGATCTTGATCCCGTTGTCGGGGGCGGGGTTGTGGGATGCCGAGACCATGACGCCGAAGTCGGCGTCGATCGATCCGATGAGGAACGCGGCGGCCGGGGTCGGGATGACGCCGGCGTCCAGGACGTCGACCCCGGATGCCGCGAGCCCGGCCGCGACGGCGGAGGCCAGGAACTCGCCGGACACGCGCGGGTCGCGGGCGACCACGGCGGTGAGGCGCTTGCCGGCGGCGCGACGCGCGTCGGCGGTACGACCCTGGCCCAGGACGACAGCGGTCGCCTGGGCCAGGGTGAGCGCGAGATCGGCGGTGAGGGGGCCGTTGGCCAGCCCCCGCACCCCGTCCGTGCCGAACAGCGGCATCGAGACGGTCCCGATCAGCGCTTCGAGTACTGCGGAGCCTTGCGGGCCTTCTTCAGACCGGCCTTCTTGCGCTCCTTGACGCGGGCGTCGCGGGAGAGGAAGCCGGCCTTCTTCAGGGTCGGGCGGTTGTTCTCGACGTCGATGCCGTTCAGCGCGCGGGCGATGCCCAGGCGCAGGGCGCCGGCCTGGCCCGAGTCGCCGCCGCCGTGGATGCGGGCGATGACGTCGTACGCGCCGGTGAGGTTGAGCACCGTGAACGGGTCGTTGATCAGCTGCTGGTGCAGCTTGTTCGGGAAGTAGTCCTCGAGGTCACGGCCGTTGACCGTGATCTTGCCCTCGCCGGGGATCAGCCGCACGCGGGCGATCGCCTGCTTGCGGCGGCCGACGGCCGCGCCGGGGACGCTGAGTACGGGGCGGGGAGCCGCCGCCTCGGCGGCCACGTCGGCCGTGCTCTCGGTGGTGTAGTTCGTGAGTTCGGTGGAGTCGTTGTTCGCCACGAGTGTGTCCTTTGTGTCTGCGGCGCTTACTGGGCGACCTGATCGAAGGTGTACGTCTTGGGCTGCTGGGCGGCGTGCGGGTGCTCGGCGCCGGCGTAGACCTTCAGCTTGGTGAGCTGCTGGCGACCCAGGGTGTTCTTGGGGAGCATGCCGCGCACGGCCTTCTCCACTGCGCGGACGGGGTTCTTCTCCAGAAGCTCCTCGTACGAGACGGACTTCAGGCCGCCCGGGTAGCCGGAGTGGCGGTAGGCCAGCTTCTTCTGGAGCTTCTGGCCGGTCAGGGCGACCTTGGCCGCGTTCACGATGACGACGAAGTCGCCCGTGTCGAGGTGGTTCGCGAAGGTCGGCTTGTGCTTGCCGCGCAGGAGCGCGGCCGCGTGCGAGGCCAGGCGGCCGAGCACGACATCGGTGGCGTCGATGACCAGCCACTCGCGCTGGATCTCGCCAGCCTTGGGGGTGAAAGTGCGCGTCACAGTAGTGCTGCTTTCTGATCGAACGGAGACGTTCGTGAATCCCACTCCGGGGTGGTTCTGCGGCGAAGCCGCCGAACACGCCAGTGGAGGGCTCACGTTCGCGGTGCACCCGCAGTGGACGCACCAACGGGACAGTCTACGGCATCGGGATGCCGCGGCCAAACGCCCTACGTGGGGTGACGGGCCCGCAGCCTCCCTCTACCCCAGCAGCGTCCCCGCCAGCGCCAGCAGTACGAACGATCCGTTGTAGACGACGTGGATCAGCACGGCACCCCAGATCCGCCCGGTGAGCACGACGGTCAGCCCGCACACGAGTCCGAGCAGCGCGAGCGACACGACCTGATCGAGGGCGACGGCATCCAGGCCGTGCGCCAGCAGGAACAGCCCCGTGCTCGCGACCACCGCGATGCCGCCGGCGATCACTCCCCCGAACGCACGCCGCAGCACGGCGTAGACCGAGACGAGGAGGACGGCGCGGAAGAAGAACTCCTCGACCAGCGGGGCGATCACGACGGGCGAGACCGCGTCGGTGAACCACCATCCGTCCGGCAGCGACCCGCCGATCCGCGGGTACGAGGGCAGCGCACCGCTGCCGCCCGCGGCCATCTCCAGCCATCCCTGCGTCAGCCGCAGGATCAGCCCGAGCGCGACCCCATAAAGGAGGTCCAGCGGACGCAGGCGCAGAAGCCCGACGGGCCGCGACCGCGAGAACGCGATCACGATGGGCACGAGCATCCCGACCCAGGCCAGTCCCGTGCCGATCAGTGCGCCCAGGGTGCCCGGCAGGAAGACCTGCAGCGCCGATCCGGCGAGCAGCATGACTCCGAACACGATGCAGGCCCACGCCAGCATCCCCTCCCGCCAGCGCAGCACGGTGCGGCCCCCCAGGCGCCAGTCGGTGCGGCGTCGACGCCGATGACGCCGCGGGGTCGGCGCATCCGTGTCGTCGAGGTCGAGCCGTGCGCCGTCGAACCGCAGGGCGCTGAAGTCGACCTCGTCGAGGCGGATCGCGTCGCTAGAGTGGTCGGGCACGCGCCCACGATACCGGGGCGGACGATGGAGGTGCGTCCTGTTCGAGATCCTCACCGTCTGCACCGGCAATATCTGCCGGTCGCCGCTGGCGGCGCTCGTGCTGCAGCAGCATCTCGGCCCGTTCGGCGCCCGCGTGTCCAGCGCCGGCACGCGTGGCCTGGCATCCGCGTCGATGACGCCGGAGGCGCAGACGCTTGCGGCCGCCATGGGGGTGGCCGCCGACGAGAGTTCCGCGCACCGCTCGCGATTCCTGACGGAGCCGATGATCGCGCCGGCCGATCTCGTCCTCACCATGACCCGCGAGCATCGGCGGGAGGTGGCCGAGCTGGCGCCGGCGCGTCTGGCGGCGGTGTTCACGGTGCGCGAGTTCGCGCGGCTGGCGGCAGATGTGCCCGATGTCGAGATCCTCACCGCGGCTGACGCCGCGGGGCCGGATGCCGCGGCGCGCGTGCGTGCAGCGACCCGCGCCGTCGCGTCCCGGCGGGGACTCGTCCTGCCGCCGGCCGACCCGTCCGACGACGACGTGATCGACCCGTATCGGCGTCCGTGGGCGGTGTATCAGCAATCGGCCTCGCAGCTGGCGCCGGCGCTGAACCGGGTGATCCGCACGGTGCGCGCCGCGCTCGAGGGAGCGCCCTCCTCCTGAGGCTGGTGTGAACGCTGTGGCAATATGGGGCGCAGGCGACCGACGGGCCGCGGTACCCGAGAGGCATCATGGAGCTCAGCGACTACATCCGCATCCTCCGCAAGAACTGGCTCGTGATCATCATCGCGACCCTGCTGGGCATCGGCGCGGCCGCGGCGTACTCGATCACCCGCACGCCGCAGTTCGAGGCGGAGAGCACGGTCTTCGTGTCCACGCAGTCGAGTGACTCGGTGCAGGACTTGCAGCAGGGCAACAGTTTCACCCTCGCGCGCGTCACGACGTACACGAACCTCGTCACCACGCCGATCGTGATGAACCCGGTGATCGCGAAGCTGGGCTTGAAGACGACCGCCAACCAGCTGTCTGAGAACGTCACCGCAACCAGCCCGCTGAACACCACGCTCATCACGATCACCGTGACCGACCCCGACCCGGTGAAGGCCGCCGATATCGCAAACGCCCTGGGCGCCAGTCTGACCAGCGCCGTCGAGTCGATTGAGACGCCGAAGGGCGGTGAGAACAGCCCCGTCCGGCTCACGCGCGTCAAGGACGCCATCCCGGCCCTCGTGCCGTCCAGTCCCAACGTCCCGCTGAACCTCGCGCTCGGCGCCCTGGTGGGCCTCGCCCTCGGCGTGGGCATCGCGGTGCTGCGCTCGGTGCTCGACACCCGGGTGCGGACCCCGCGGGATGTCGAGCTCGTCACCGAGGCGCCGATCATCGGCGCCATAGCGTTCGACCCGAAGGCGAAGGAACGCCCCCTGATCGTGCACGCGGATCCGCGCAGCCCCCGCGCCGAGTCGTTCCGCGCGTTGCGCACCAACCTGCAGTTCCTCGACATGGGCGGCCGTTCGAGCTTCGTGATCACCTCAAGCGTGCCCAGCGAAGGCAAGTCGACGACAACGATCAACCTTGCCATAGCACTGGCCGACGCCGGGAAACGGGTGGCCCTGCTGGACGCCGACCTGCGCAAGCCGAAGGTCGCCGAGTATCTCGGCATCGAGGGAGGCGCCGGTCTCACCGATGTCCTGATCGGGCGCGCCCGGGTCGGTGATGTGATGCTGCCGTGGGGCCAGCGCAGCCTCTACGTGCTGCCGGCCGGCAAGATCCCGCCGAACCCGAGCGAACTGCTCGGCTCCAACCAGATGCACCTGCTGCTTCAGGTACTCGAGCGCGACTTCGACGTCGTGCTGTGCGACGCACCGCCACTGCTGCCGGTGACGGATGCCGCGATTCTCGCCAAGGAGACCAGCGGCGCGATCGTCGCCGTGTCGGCCGGACGTACCAGCCGCCACCAGCTGGCGGGGGCGATCGAGGCGCTGGCGACGGTCGGCGCGAAGGTGGCCGGTGTCGTCATGTCGATGGTCCCGACCCGAGGGCCGGATTCTTACTACACGTATGGCTACGGGTATGGGTACGGCTACAAGGAGCCGGAACCCAAGAAGCAGCGAGCCCCCAAGCACCCGGCCGCGAAGCGCCGGAACGCCCCGGTAGCTCCGGCACCGTACGCGAACGCATCCGTCGAAGACCTGTTCGGCCCGCCTGCCGCGGCGCCCGACGGCACGGGGCCGGTGCGCAGCCGGTCCGCCGCAGCCGAGTCGCGCCGGACGCTGTAGGCGATGCCCCGCCGGCGTCGCGGTCCGACCGTCTCCCGGGCCGTCGCCATCGTCGTGGTGGCCGTGGTCACCGTGCTCGTCGCCGTCGCAGCGGTCCTCGCCTTTCAGCATGCACGCCCCTCCGGCACAGCAGCCACCGCAGCCCCCGTCCCGACGTTCTCGCTGGGCGTCGACGTCGGCTCACCTGCGACGCCTTCCCCCACCGCGACGACGCCGCCGAGCGCGGGCGACCGGTTCCTGACGGTCGGGTCCGATGCACTGTGGCGTGCCACCGCGGGCCGGTGCGGCGTGACGGAACCTCGCGTTGAACGTTCCACCGACGGCGGCAGCAGCTGGACCGACATCACCCCGCGCTACAAGGGAATCGCCCAGGTGGGTGCCCTCGATCCCCTCGGCGACAGCGCGGCGCAGATGGTGGCCGCGCTCGGTGAGAAATGCGACGTGGAGGGCATTCGCACGTTCACGCGAGGCCGCTTCTGGGAGCCGAACAAGGACGTGATCGCCCCGGCCCGGTACATCGATTTCCACGATGCCGGCGTCGTCGTGACACCGGGCGGTGAGATCGCGGCACCGTGCGCCTCGGCGCACGGACTGCGCGCCACCGGCCCGGTCGTGGCGCTTGTGTGCGGGAAGACCGCATACGTAGTAACGGGTGACTCCTGGACGAAGCTGCCGGCGACGAGGGTCGCGGCCGTGGCCGTCTCCTCTGGGACGGTGATCGTGGCTCACGACGGCAACCAATGCCGCGGCCTGACGCTGACCGAGTACCCGGAGGGACACCCGTCGGCCGGCAACATGGTCGGCTGTGCGGTCGACGCGGATGCGGGGAAGCAGACGGCCATCGCCGTTGGCGGCGACGGCGGCATCTATGTGTGGTCCGGCGAGAGTTTCGAGCTCGTCCGTCCGTGATGTCGAAGCGCTACGCGCGTCACGTCGGCGAGTAGGATTCGAGGCGATGCACTTGGGAACGACATCCTTATAACACGAACACGAAAGCTCATCGCCATATATGACATCGGATGACCGACCTTCGCTGGGTGACGGAGGAAACAGACTTACCGAAACCTCGCTGACCACCGACTGGGAGCCGCAGCCAACGCGGCACAGCGAGGGCCGCCTCAGCGGGGAAGTATGCAGGGATAACAAGCAGGCCTCCCCCGACGTCGCTCCACGCAGAGGCCCCACAAAGTGGCGGAAGATCTACTCCCGCCGTGTGGCAGCGACGGATCTCCTCGTCCTGATCTGGGTCGTATACGGAACTCAGATCGGCTGGCTCGGCTTTGGAAACCCAGGACTAGACGGACTTGACATCGTCTCCTACTGGGCGTTCTCCGCCTTCCTAGTCGCGACCTGGTTTTGCGCCCTGTCACTTGCTGACACCCGTAGCGATCGTGTCATTGGCAAGGAGAACACTGAGTATGTGCGCGTTGCTGACACAAGTTTACGCGTCTTCGGGGCACTCGCGATCGCCGCGTTCCTAATGCGGGTCGACATCGCCCGCGGATTTCTCCTCCTAAGCCTACCCATCGGCATCATCGTGTTACTCGTCGAGCGATGGCTATGGCGTCAGTGGCTCGTTTCGAAGCGAGCGCTCGGCCAGTTCTCTGCACATGTACTCCTCGTCGGCTCAGAGGGCTCTGTCGTTCAAATATCACGGGAACTTAACCGAGCACCCGATGCTGGTTACAGGGTTGTGGGCGCCTGCGTACCCCGAGGTCAAGTCGGTGACCTGGTACCTGGCACCGAGATTGCCATCATGGGTGATCTCGATTCGATCGAAAATGCAATTGCTGCCACCGATGCCGACACGGTGGCTATTACAAGTACTGGAGATCTCCCACCAGGCAGAATCAAGCAGATCTCCTGGGGTCTCGCGGCCGGCCACCAGCATCTTGTACTTGCACCAAGTGTCACCGACATCGCGGGGCCGCGAATACATGCGCGTCCAGTGGCCGGCCTTCCGTTAATCCACGTTGAGACGCCGCGATTTTCTGCCGGACAACGATTCTCGAAACGAACCTTTGATATCCTCTTCTCGACGGTACTCCTGATTGTCCTTTTCCCGGTATTGCTCTTGGTCGCTATCCTCGTCAAGACAACCAGCCGCGGACCACTCATCTTTAGCCATGAACGCGTCGGCCTGAAGGGACAATCGTTCCGCGTCCTCAAGTTCAGATCGATGAAACAAGGTGCCGACCGAGAACTAGCTGCACTGCTTGCCGACCAAGGTACAGCCGATTCCCCCCTGTTCAAGGTGAGAAACGATCCACGCATCACGCAAATTGGCCGCATCCTACGCAAGTACTCGCTTGATGAACTTCCGCAACTGTTCAACGTAATTGCCGGGTCAATGAGTCTCGTGGGGCCGCGCCCCCAGGTCGCGGCCGAGGTGGCGCTCTATTCAGACGCGGCCAAGCGCCGACTACTCGCACGCCCTGGGATAACGGGTCTGTGGCAAGTAAGTGGCCGCTCATCGCTCGCGTGGGACGACGCCGTGAGACTCGATCTCTATTACGTGGAGAATTGGTCGCTCCTTAGTGACATAGCAATCCTCGCTAAGACGCTGAAAGCCGTCGTGCGTCCTGGGAACGACGCCGTATGACGAGCTCCGACTCCCTGCCGGACGACGCTGCGAGCGACCGACTTTCCCATAAACGTCCTCGGGTGCTGTTGGTTACACCATTCTCCCCCCGCTTCTTATACGGGCACGGAAGCGACGATATCGGGCGGTTTCTATACCAGGCACTCGGGTTCGTTTGCGATCTGACCGTTTATGCCCCCCGCCCAAGCGATAGGTGCCCCGTCACTGAAACCAGTAATCTCTCGTACGATCTTGTAGAAACTCCAGCGGGGAAACAATCTGTCACACGGTTTCTCGGCACGTACCCTGCCGCTGCGAGAAAGGACTGGGCGGCGATTCACACGGCACGGGTGCATGATCTACAGCAACGGCTCCGGCCCGATCACATCCATATCGAGTATCTACAGCCCGTCGAAGTGGGACTTACTCAGTCAGCAGCGCCGTGGAGCATCACCTTCCATGACATCGGCACGATCGTAAGCCACGAATCAATCAGCGGCGCGGCCGGCCCGACCAAGATTCATCGTGCCGTTGAATCGGCACGCATTCGACGGTTAGAAGCACGAACAATCCAAAAGGCGAACGGCATCTTCGTCCTGTCGGAGCGAGACCGCCAATGGATTCGCGAGCGCGGCGGACAGCCAACAGTCCTGCGGCTCGGGATTCAACCAGCAAGCATCCGGTGGATCCCTCCAACGGGTGATGCGAATCTGACGCTACTCTTCGCCGGAGCAATGTGGCGAGACGCCAACGAGCGCTCCGCCATCTGGCTGATGACGCAGGTTCTTCCACGCATACACGCCGAGATTCCCGATGCCCGCCTCCGAATTGTTGGTGAGCGTCCAACTCCCCGACTTATGGAATTTGCGCGCGCGTCCAACCGGGTGGACGTCGTCGGACACGTAGACAATCTTGACGCAGAGTATGCGGGCGCGGGCCTCATCTTGGCCCCCACGATGGTGAGTGCAGGAATTCTCCTAAAAGTACAGCGGGCACTCGCTTGCGGAGCGCCAATGGTCATCAACAGCGCCGCCGCTCAGCCACTAGGTCTCACCAATGGGGTGAACGCCCTCATCGCTAACGACCC
This sequence comes from Microbacterium sp. SYP-A9085, assembly GCF_009649635.1. Lineage (GTDB taxonomy): Bacteria > Actinomycetota > Actinomycetes > Actinomycetales > Microbacteriaceae > Microbacterium. The sequence goes on from NZ_WJII01000002.1 coordinate 598,335, forward strand.
CCAAGGCTTCGCGGAAGCCGCAACCGCTGCCCTCAAGAGTTCAAGACTCCGTCGACTACTCGGATCGAATGCACACCACTATGCAACTGAGTACGGGAGTTGGGAGCACACTGCGCGGCAGTTCGTCCGACTAATTAGGACAGCGAGAGGGATATGATAGCACTCATCGTTGTCTATCAGTCGCAACAAACATTGCGTCAATGTGTCGACGCGGCCATCACCTCCGGGGTTGAAAGAGTCGTAATATGGGATAACTCACCTCGGCCAGTTGCAGAGCCAGCACTTCGTAGCCGGCGGTCATCGCACGTGACAATTTTTCACGACGGAAAAAATCTTGGCTTCGGCGCAGCAATGAATCGCGCCTTCGATCAGGTGGAACCGAGGCCGGATGAGGAAGTATTACTGCTGAACCCGGATTGTATTGCCTCGTACGATGCTCTGCAGCGGATGAGTTCGACACTATCCTCCCCCGGCATTGGAATCGTCGGGCCCCGTATGCACTATGCAGACGGGCGCGCGGGAATATCCGGCGGCACGAAGCCAACACTGATCAAAGAGGCCCTGGCGCAGACCCGCGTCGACGACCTCCTGCCGGACCGTGCACGGCAATGGGCGGTCAACACAATCACAAGACGGCGCGGCAGTGGCGGATACGGAGACACTCTCGTCCAAGGGGACCCAATCCAAGTCGATTGGCTTTCGGGATTTTGCATGTTGATGCGGGCGGAAACATACCGCTCCGTTCGTGGATTCGACGAAGACTTCTTCCTGTACTTCGAGGACGTGGATCTCTGCGAACGTATTCGGCAGAGTGGCCTGGCCTGCGTCATTGATCGACGCACTCAGCTCCTCCATTATGAGAGCACGAGTACATCAATGGCCGGCAAGAGCGCTCTATATCGTGCAGGAATGTGGACATACTTTTCAAAGCACGGCAACCCCTTCGAACGCGCGATAGCTCGAACAGTACGAGGAAGACGATGAGAGTTCTTGTGGTGACACCCTGGCAGATCGATCGAACGCGACCCCGCTCGCGTGGCCTCATCGCGATTCTTTCACAGCATTGTGAAGTACGAATCGTATCAGTGGTCTCCAGTTCCAGAAGTCCAAGGACCGCCAGGGCGACCTCGTCAGTTCAGAAGTCACCACCCGCGCCGACGCAAACTGTTCCTTTGTCGCCCGTCGGAGCGATCACACGCGTCGTCGCTGCGATCTTTAGAGGAGGATCACTTCAGCAAGCCTTTGTCAGTTCGGCACGCGCACGGCGAACGATCCAGAGAGCAGTGTCGGAATTTCATCCCGACTTTGTGTATTTCAATGTTCTGCGAACCGCGCAGTTCATCAAAGACGCAGCGGGAGTACCCGCCATAGTCGACCTCGACGAGTTTCGAAGCAAGTTTTATGACCAATTGGCAACTTCGAGTTCGAGCGCATTCTGGCGCCTCGTAGCACGCATTGAGTCAGCGCGCATGCGACGGGCCGAACACGACGTCATGACGAAAGCGGCGTTGATTCTGGTATCCTCACCTGCGGACCTGCGCCCCGACACGCGAGCTCCCATCCGGCTGGTCAGGAATCCGCACGAATTCGGCGGTCCGTTGGCCGTGGAAATGAGTGAGACGCTGCATCGAGAACACGGCCGCGTCACCAAGCGGATAGTTTTTGTCGGGCGCCAAAGCTATCGCGCCAACCGCGAGGGGATTCTGTGGTTCGCGACGAGAATATTCCCGCGCGTAAAAGCTCTCGAACCTGGTTGCGTGCTTCAGATCGTAGGGGAGCGACCGCCTGCCGCGATTCGCGCCTTGGCCTCGCCCGACATTATGGTCACCGGCGGTGTCGAATCGGTCGAACCCTACTATCGGGGAGCCTGTATCTCTATCGCGCCAATACGCCAAGCAACCGGCGTCCAGATGAAGCTCGTCGAGTCGCTCGCGCTCCAGACACCCTGCGTCGTAACCCCCACGGTCGCAGTGGGAGCAGGCGTTTGTGACGGCATGGAGTGCCTTGTCGCGGATACCGAGGACGAATGGTTTGACGCCGTTTGTCGTTTGATTCACGATCAAAAATTGAGGGAAGACCTGAAAGGGCACGGTAACTTGTGGGTGGATGAGATGCATTCCACTCCGGCCGTAGAAAAGCAGTTCATGGCTGCATTGACAGAAGCAGGTATTGTTCCGCCAGGCGCCGGCGGTTCAAGCGACTCCTTGGCCAGCGGATAGGAGCAGGCCCGACTTGGTCACCAATCTCGCATCCCACGCAGCACGTGGTGCCACGTTCACGATCGCTTTACAGGCGACCAAATTTTCGATTCAGCTCGTAGGCCTTGTTATACTTGCGCGGATCCTGCCACCGAGTGTATTCGGGCTCGTAGCGATGGTGACCGCGGTGGTAGGTGTGGCAGATGTGCTTAGAGATTTCGGGTTATCGTCCGCGGCCGTGCAACTCCGAGAACTGTCCGCGAAGCAAGCGTCGAACCTCTTTTGGATAAACTCCACTCTCGGCCTCTTTCTTGCAGCGTTGACCGCGGCCGCGGCCCCGCTACTAGTTAGTCTCTACGGTGATCCTCGTCTGCTTGAGATTGCTGTCGCGATTTCGCTCGTCTTCGCGTTCAATGGCGCACAAACACAATTCCAAGCACACCTGACCCGGCAAATGCACTACCGGACTCTCGCGCTGACGGACCTGGGGGCACAGGCAGTAGCGCTTATAGTCGCAATTGGCGCTGCGTGGTGGGGCGCGGGGTATTGGGCGATAGTGCTCCAGTTGATATCTCAATCATTTTCGCTACTCGTGTTCAGGTTCTCGACTTCTGATTGGCGGCCCGGCCTGCCGGCTCGATCCGCAGACGTCCGCCCAGCGTTAAGATACGGCAGAAACTTGGCCGGGACGCAATTGCTGGTGTATGCGAGTGCGAACCTTGACTCGGTGCTGGTGGGAGCCAGGTTCAACGAGACACAGTTGGGCCTCTATAGCAGAGCGTATCAGTTGCTCGTGCTTCCCATAGGCCAGATTCTCTCACCGCTTACGGCGGTTGCCCTGCCAGTGCTATCACGTCTGCAGGATGACCGGAAGCGGTTTGTGGCGTATCTCCTGCGAGCACAAACTCTCGTCGTCTACTTGACAACTTCCCTCTTTGCCACGTCTGCGACATGTGCCACCTACGCGATTCCACTCATCCTCGGAACTGCCTGGTCGGAGTCGGCATTCATATTTCAGATATTGGCGGTCGGTGGCGCCTTTCAAGCCGTTAACTACGTAACATACTGGGTGTACATATCGCTTGGCCTCACGCCACAGCATCTTCGATATACACTTACTACGCGGTCCTTGCTCATTATTCTCATGGTCGCAGGAAGTTTCTTCTCACCCGCTGGAGTTGCCGCTGGGTTCTCAGCGGGCATGGCACTGGCATGGCCGATCTCTCTCATGTGGGTGCGCCGAAGCGCGCACATCCCGATACGGGGGCTCGCGAGCGTTGGTATCCGAGGAATCACAATGGGGGTGGTTGGAGCAACAGTCGGCATGCTCGCGGGATACATGACCGCTCACGCCGGTGACTTGACTCAGTTGATCGTCTCCGCACTTGCGTGTGTGGTGTCAATGGCGGTGATCACGCTCACCTTCCCTACCGGACGACGTGATATCCGTGAGATCGCTCTCACGGTGTCCCTCCTCAGGCACAGGAAGGCAGGCAGGGAATGAAAACCGCTTTCTGGTGGTCCCCACGCCGAATGGTCCGCCTACTGTGGCCAGAGGTTCGACAAAGCTCTCGGGCGTGGCTGTCCTTGCGCATAACCGGAGGAAGAGTACTTCGAAACTTTGGTGACGAACTTGCGCCACACCTGTTCGAGGCGGCGACTGGCGAATCGCTGAGATGGGCGCCACCATCGCATGCAGCAATAATCACGGTTGGCTCAATCATCGACCTTTACGCGTATCATGCTCAGGGCGCTTCTGTATGGGGTGCGGGTCTTCGCCGTCTCCCCGCGAGTCCAGGCGAGGGCCGTGCGCTGCGAGCGCGACTCGGACGCTGCTACGCCGTACGGGGCCCTCTCACCCGCGAAGCATTAGGGCTATCTGATGAGTGCATCCTCGGAGACCCCGGGATCCTCGCTCCGGAAATTTTGCAAGGCGAAGTGCCGCTGCCTACCGGGCGCCCACTGGTAATACCGCACTATCGGGCGTGGGGATCGAGGCAAGGTCGGGTCGTGATTAAAGAGTTTATGCGGGCTGGATTCGATGTCGTCGGGCCGAATCAAGATCCGGTCAATATAGTTCGGCATATCCGGAATGCATCGGCTGTATTCGGGTCCAGCCTGCATGCGATAATCGTCGCCGACGCATTCGGGGTTCCGGCTAGCCTCACGACATTCGCGGAAAAGGCTCCTTTAGGAGAGCCCAACTTCAAGTATCGTGATTACTTTCAGAGCGTCGGCGCGATGCCCGAGTGGTTGAGCTGGCGCGACGTCATCTACGACTATGATGGTGCCGTGGAGTCCATCCGAACGGTGTCGGATATACGCTTCAATGCTTTGGTGGCTCTACGTGAGGGCCTGAAGACCTCGGCCAGGAGTGTCTTGACTGGAGCCGAGTCTGAACAATGACAGTGCTACTTGTGACAACGCTGGCTATGGTCGGGGTTCTTATCGTTGCCCATTTCGGCGGCACTCTCGGCGCATCGATCGTGGTGCTCCTCTTCACATTGTCAGCTTACCCCAAGACGCTTACATCGGTTGCGGGCTCTCCAATCCCTCATGTCGGAATTGCCGCGGCAACACCTTCTTTGACAACATACTCGCTGGCACTCGTAGTCATTATTGTCGGACTATTTCTGCGACATGGCATACCACGTTCGTTATGGTTGTGGGCGCCGTTCAGCCTCTGGTGCTGTGTAGCGCTGACCACCGGCTGGTGGCCAAATACTGACGAAGCATGGGCCGGCATATTTCAGCTCGCCTTAGCGCCCCTCGCGTGGTGGGTCGGGTGTGAAGCGGCAACTGGGGCTCGGAATCAACCGCGCATTGCACGGGTCGTTGTCTACGCGATCCTCGCGATCTTGATAATTCAGCTTGCCGTCGCGTCGCTGCAAGCCAGCGGTATTGCAATTAATCCGATGCCGCCAGCGAATGAGGCCCTGCTCGGCAATCGCTCGAATGGGACGCTTTCTCATCCGAACGACCTGGGCAAGATTGTCCTGTTGCTGACTGCGGTCAGTTTGCCCCTGTTCGCGGATCGTGATGGCATACGAGTGAGTAGGCGGTTCTTCTTACTTCTAATTCTGAGCTTCGCAATCCTTGTTCTAACTGGCGGCAGAGCTGTTCTCATCGGATCAGCGGCCACAATCATCCTTTGGTTCCTATTGCAACCGAACACACGCGCGGGGATGAACCGGAAATTTGTCGTCATAGGCTTTTCAAGTGTTGGCGCTCTTCTCGTCTGGATGGCACTCGCGGCACGGTTTGATGAAGACCCGACGGGTGGTGCACGTAACCAGCTCAGCGCGCTCGCGCTCCAACAGATCTCGATGCGGCCATTCATTGGGACCGGCCCGAATTCTTATGTCTCTATTGTTGGCCAGTTCGATCCACTCACAGCGAGTGGGGTTCCCGTGCATAGTTCGTTCTTGCTCGCAGCAGCAGAATTGGGGATTCCTGGGGCCATCGCATTTGCGCTTCCGTTCGCGGTCGCTGTGCTACGCGCCTTGCGTAAGACTCCCGGACGAACAAGCGTCTCGGCCTGGTCACGGAGCCTCATTGCCGTCATTCCTGCGTGTGTGCTGATCGGCGCCACGGGCTGGGGACTGCTTGGGAGTTACGTCCTGCCCTTGCTTTCTTTCATGTTCGGCTGGCTTGCCTTCGGGGAGGATCACTTAGTTGGAAGACGGCTCCCGCATCACTCTGGTCCACGTGCCACGCGACACTTCGTTTCGCGGTCGAGAGGACTTTAGCGATGAGTAGGACAGACTCAGTGGTCTGACGGGCGCGAATGGACCCGTCAGCGTTTCGCCAGGCCGCGCATCCGCACTAGTCAGGCGTCATTTAGAGTTGATCAAGTGACCCAACCCGCCCTACCGCGCAGAGCGCGCATCGTCGGAGTCGCCATTGCATGGGCATTGGCGGTGTCCCTCGTGTCGTCGATTTCAGTCACCGCTTGGGTCGCGGTACGCGGATTCCTGGCATATGGACATCTTCGCAACGTCGAGACGACGGCGCTCGCAGTAAAGGCCGACATGTCCGACCCCGCCAAGGCCTCTGCCGCGATCACACGGCTTTCTGAAGACACCTCCGCCGCACGATCGCTGACATCGGACGCCATCTGGAAGGCGGCCGAAGGTCTGCCCTGGGTGGGGCCCCAGCTCAAGGCCGTATCAACGCTGACGGCCGCCGCCGACGACGTCACAAGCAAGGCGCTCGGTCCCCTCGCGCAGGTGGCAGCCTCCTTCTCCCTGGACTCGATCCACCCGAAGAACGGCGCCATCGACCTCTCGTCGTTCACATCGATCCGCACTGCCGCAACGACAGGCGCGACGCAGATTGGCGAAGCCGCGGCATCCGTGGATGCAATCGACAAGCGCCCGTTGGTCCAGCCGCTCCGTGACGCCATCGATCAGGTCAGCCAGATCTTCAGTGAGACCCAGGTAGCGGCGGAGGTCTTGGTCCGGACGACGACACTGCTGCCGCCAATGCTGGGCTCCGACGGCCCCCGCAACTACCTCGTCATCTTCCAGAACAACGCCGAGCTGCGCTCCCTCGGGGGGATCAGCGGCGCGATGGCGCTCATCCACACCGACAAGGGAAAGATGACGCTCGCCGCACAGGACTCGACGAGCGGATTTCCGCGATACGACAAGCCGGTCGTGCCGCTCGGCAAGGAGGTCCTGGGCATCTACGGCGAGCGCCCAGCGCAGTGGATGCAGAACGTGACCCAGGTTCCCGACTTCGCGCTGACGGGCAGGATCGCGCGAGCGATGTGGGCACGGGAACACGACGGTCAGAAGGTCGACGGGGTGATCTCACTCGACCCCGTGGCACTCTCGTACCTGCTCCAAGCCACCGGGCCCGTCAAGCTGGCCACGGGCGACGAACTCACGAGCAAGAACGCCGTCTCACTGCTGCTCAACGACGTCTACAAGCGCTACGACGACCCCCGCCGGCAGGACGCGTTCTTCGCCGCCGCGGCGGCCTCGGTGTTCCAGGCGCTGTCAGACGGACGCGCCCAGCCCGCCGAGCTCGTGAAGGCGCTGAGCCGTGCCGGGGACGAGCGACGTCTGCTGCTGTGGAGTGCCCACGCGGCCGACCAGAAGATCCTCGCCGATACGACGCTGTCTGGAGGGCTTCCCGTCACCGATGCGTCCGGCACGCGGTTCGGCGTCTACCTCAACGACGGCACGGGATCGAAGATGGACTACTACCTGCGCGACGACGTGAAAGTTGCCTGGCAGCAGTGCACCACGCGTAGCGGAAGCACATCTGGCACCGCCACGCTGACGGTGAAACTCACGAATGCCGCACCCAAGTCCGCAGTATCCCTCCCCGACTACATCACCGGCGGCGGCGTTTACGGAGTCAAACCGGGCACCTCGCGGACCGTCGCGTACGTGTACCTTCCCGAAGGATTCCAGTTGCAGAACGCCGCGCTGAGCACGAATAAGGGCTTCGGCGGCGGAACCCACGAAGGCCGCCAGGTGCTCAGCTTCACCATGGATCTCAAGCCAGGGCAGTCGGCATCCGCCGTCTTCACAGGCCTGATCACCGCCGCCGCGTCACCGACTCTCGACGTCGCCTCTACTCCCACGGTTAACTCTGGTAACGCTACGCGGGTTGCTGCGAGTTGCCCCAATGCATAGGATGAGGTATAGGGGACACCGCAGCATTTCACTTTGATGCCCCCTGGCCATCCATCAAGCCCTTCCCCAGGGGGCCGTCTAGAAAGTTGCGGAATGAAGAACAAGTTGCTCAAGGCGGGTGTCATCGCGTCGGTTGCCGCTGGCGCTGCGCTGCTCGCACCCGCTGCGGCACAGGCCGCGACGATCTACCCGCCCACTAACGCCTGCTCCATCTCGCCGGCCACGATCACCCCTGGCGGCACCGTCGACTTCTCCTGCGGTGCGGGCACGTTCTCGGCCAACGAGAAGGTCACCATCACCATCACCGGTGAAGATGGCGCCAACGTGAAGATCGGCTTCGTCAAGTTCGCCATTTCGACCGCCAGCGGGACATCCACGTCCGCTGCCGACGGCTCGCTCGCCGCGGTCCCCCTCGCCTTCCCGGCCGATGCCTCCGGCGCGTACAACATCGCCGCGGTTTCGCCGACCTCGGCCGGTGGCACCGCCAGCGTCGCCGTCGCCGCCGCGGGTGGCGGCAGCAGCGCTGAGCTGCCGGTCACCGGCATGGACAGCAGCCAGCTGCTCGGCTTCTGGATCGGCGGTGGGGCCCTTGTCCTCGCCGGTGGTGCGTTCGCCGTCGCCGCCAGCGTGCGTCGTAACCGCAAGCAGGCCCGCGCCTGATCTCAGGCTTACGTCGAACGCCCCCGGGAGAGTCTCCTGGGGGCGTTCGGTTGTCCGGGGTGCAACCCGGGGGCTTCTTCTCGCTGCGGCTCGCTCAGCGCCCGGTGTCGGGTCGTACAGACAAAGAGAAAGCGCCGGTGTCCGTGCGGGAGGACATCCGGCGCTTTCGTCGTCTGCGGGTTACGGCAGCTCGCCGCTCTTGTGCTCGTGACGCGAGTGGTGCATCGGGATGCCGATCGACGTCGCACACAGCAGGATGCCGAGCACGAAGATCGCCGACTGCCAGCCGTCGACGAACGGGGCGTAGCCGAAGCATGCGAACCCTGCGACGAAGAGCAGGAAGCAGAGGATGAACATTCGGATCCTTCCGGGACGGCGGTGCTGCTCCCAGGCTATCGCGTTTCGGCGGGCGTCCGCGAACACCGCGAGGTCAGGATGCGGTGGCCAGGCCGCCATCCGGGCCGGGCGGCATCGCGCGGCGCCGCGGACGCGACATCCGCGCCGTCACCAGGATCGGCAGGTGGTCGCTGCGGCCCTGCGGCAGTGTCCGGATGCGCTCGATGTCGAACCCCATCGACGTGGCGAAGTCGTAGTGCCCGCGGAAGTAGCGATACCGGGTGTACGTGCGGGCGTCGCTGAGGGTCAGCTCATACCCCTGCTCGCGCACCTTCTGCCCCAGGTTCTCCTTGAACACGGGGTAGTTGTAGTCGCCCACCATGAGCGTGGGAAGCCCGTTGCCGAGCTCCTGCAGCTCGGCCAGGGCGGCGCTGATCTGGTGACGCCGCAGCGAGTTCAGCGCGGTCAGCGGCGCCGCGTGGAATGACGCCACGATGAGGTCGCGCCCCTGGTCGATGTCGTGCAGGCGCACCCCGAGCATCCGCTCCTCGGCGGGCTTGAGCACGCGGTCGTGCAGCGACTTCTTCAACGACATCGAGCGGACCTCGAGCGGCCGGTACATGTCGATCCGGAAATAGACCGCCAGTCCGAGCCGGTTGCGGTGGGTCGCATCGGCCAGCCGGAGCCCGGAAATCTCGTCCGGGATGTCGGAGGTGTCACACTCCTGCAGGCAGAGCAGGTCGGCTCCGTGGCCATCCACGAGCGCGGCCAGTTCGGTCGCGGCGCGGTGCTTGCGCAGGTTGTACGAGAGCAGCTTCATCCTGTTTCCAGGGTAGACCGGCTCTCCCGACAGCGGGCTGGGCGCCCGGACCGGCTACGCGGACGCGGCGCCCTGGGGAAGGATCGCGGCCCGCAGGTGGCCGTCCGCGGCGGCGAGCCGCGCGCGGGCCTCGTCCGGGGAGATGCCGGCCAGCAGCCCCAGCAACGCCACCTTCACCGACCCGTCCGACCGGTCGAGCGCCTGCTCGGCGACGTCCATCGTCACCTCGGCGATGCTCATCACGGTGCGGATCGAGCGCGCCCGCAGCTTCTCGTTGGTGGCCACCAGGTCCACCATGACGCCGTTGTAGGTCTTGCCCATCCGCACCATCGCGAGCGTCGAGAGCGTGTTGGCGATGAGCTTCTGCGCGGTGCCGGACTTGAGCCGGGTGGAGCCGGCGATGAACTCCGGGCCCACGACCACCTCGATGGGGACATCCGCGATGCGCCCGATCACCGAGCCGGCGTTCTGGGCGATCGCTATCGTCAGCGCGCCCACCTGCTTCGCGTACCTGAGTCCGCCCGCGACGTACGGGGTGCGACCGGACGCGGAGATGCCGACGACAGCGTCATCGGCGGTGAGACCGAGCTCGGCGAGCGTGGCCGGCGCCTCCGCGGTGTCGTCCTCGGCATCCTCGACCGCCTTCATGATGGCTGTCGGGCCGCCGGCGATGAGCCCGACCACCATTCCCGGATCCGTGCCGAACGTGGGCGGGCATTCGCTCGCGTCGAGGACGCCGATGCGGCCCGCGGTCCCCGCACCGAGGTAGATGAGGCGCCCGCCGCGGCGGAACCGCCCGACGATGCCGTCCACCGCGGCGGCGATCTCTGCGGCGCGCTGCCCCACGAGCAGCGGCACCGCCTGGTCGCCGGCGTTCATCAGCCGGACCAGCTCCAGGCTGCTCAGATTGTCCAGGTCGACGGCCGCGCCCCGCGTCTCCGTCGTAAGCTGTGACAGCTCGTGCAGGAGGTCGCGCAGTCGCGCCCCGGTCTCCTCGTCATGCACGGTGAATGCTCCCTTCCAGCGGCAGATTCGTCCGCTGCACCATGATCAGTGCGCCATCCAGCGCGTTCCCCTGCGCCGGAGCCACGCGCAGTCCGCGGGCGACCAGCGCGGTGCGCAGGCGTTCGCGGAACCCGGCATCGGCGGTGACACCGCCCACGAGCGACACGTCGGCGACGTCGACGTCGCCCGCCGATGCCGCCGCCGTCTGCACCACATGGGCGACGGCGCGGTCGACGACGTCCACGGCGACCTCGTCGCCCTCGGCCGCGCAGGCCAGGACGGCGGGGGCGTACGCCGCCAGCTTCGCGGCGGCGTCGGGATGCGCCACCGCCGCGTCGGCGGCTGTGCGCGGGTCGGCGATCCGGTCGAGGAGCGCCGTCGGCGGCCCGACCCGCACCTGCGCCGCCTCCGCGGCCCGCAGGCCCTCGCGCCCGATCCAGGATCCGGACCCCCAATCTCCCGCCAACAGACCCCGGCCGTCGCGCATCGATGAGCGCCCGTCCGGGGAGACAGCGAGCGCGACGGCACCGGTGCCGACGATGAGGCACACCCCCGGTCCGCCGCCGAACGCGCCGATATGGGCGGTGACGACATCCGATGCGACCGCCGCGGCGACGTCGTAGCGCGCCGCCACCAGCGCCGCGAGCCGCGCCGCGGCGCCGGGCGCCGCGAATGCGCCGGCGGCACCGATGCCGATCACCGCGAACCCCTCGGGCTCTCGGCCGTCGAGCAGCTCGCCGATCCGGGCCGCCGACCGCGCCGCCGACCCGTCCGCGCCGAGGCCGGCCAGGCCCTCGCCGACGACGACTTCGTCGCGCACCCGTATCCGGCAGCTCGTCTTGCCCAGGTCGACGCCGACGGCAGATCCTTCTCGCGGCACATCATCCTCACGAATCTCATGTCCAGTTTGATTGACTGTACTGTAACTTGCTTCCAGGGCGGTGTATAGATAGATGGAGTACACCCCGTCAGCGAGGGAGCAAGGCATGAGCATCCAGTCGACGATCGAGGCAACCGCCGCATCTCTGTCACCATCCTTGCGCCGCATCGCGGAGGCCGTCGGCCGCAACCCGCAACTGGTGCTCGAGAACACGATCAACCAGCTCGCCCAGACGTGCGACACCTCCGTCGCCTCCGTGGTGCGGTTCTGCCAGGCGATCGGCCTGTCCGGGTACGCGCAGCTGCGCGTCGCCCTGGCCACCGAGCTGGGCAAGCAGTCCGCGCAGTTCGGCCCCTCCGACTACGGGGCCGACATCTCGCCGACGGACTCGCTCGAGGACGCCGCCCGCAAGATCGCCGCGCTCGAGCTGATGGCGATCGACGAGACGGTGGGATCGATCGACTTCGCCGTGATGGAGCGCGTGATCGATCGCTGCGAGACCGCGACGCGCATCCTGATCTACGGGATCGGCGCGAGCCAGTTCGTCGCCGACGACTTCCAGCACAAGCTGTTCCGGATCGGCCGCGAGGCGTTCGCGTTCCATGATCCGCACGAGGCGTGGGGGGCCGCCGCGCTGCCGATCGGCGGCGTCGTCGCGATCGGCATCTCGCACTCCGGCGAGACGCCGGAGACGAACAAGTTCCTCCGCGTGGCGAAGGAGAACGGCGCGTACACGATCGCCCTGACCGGCGTCCCCGGGTCGAGCCTCGCGGGGCTCGCGGATGTCGCGCTGCTGACCCGGGTGCGGGAGACCACGTTCCGAGCCGGCGCCATGGTGAGCCGCATCGCACAGCTCGCCCTCGTCGACTGCCTGTTCACCGGCATCGCCCAGCGCCGCTACCGGTTCACGGTGGATGCGCTGCGGCGCACCCGTGAGGTCACCCGCGCGCACTGACGGCCGGGCTCACCGGGCGGACACCCGCTCCTGAAACTTACGTCCGAATTGTGTCTTGACTCTGTAACTGAATGCCGTATTCTCATCACAAGCCCATATCCGAGGAAGGACGACGAATGTCCGATGGTCCGGCTGTCTTCCGGCACTACGCCCCAGGAGACGGTGCCCGCATCGCCGATGCATGGACCCTCGCCGCACCCGGCGACGGCATCACCCCGCGGCGGTTCCGCGACCTCGTCCTGCTCGACCGCAACTTCGATCCCGAAGGACTCGTCGTCGCCGAGGCGGACGGCCGCATCGTCGGCGCCGCCTACGCGGTCCGCCGGCGGGTCGCCGAGCAGGGCGACGACCTGGAACGAGGGCGCGGCTGGATCCTGTTCTTCTTCGTCGTCCCCGACGCGCAGGGCGCCGGCATCGGCCGCGCGCTGCTGACCCGCGCGATGGACTGGCTGCGCGGCCACGGCGCCGAGGAGGTCGTCTACTCCGGGTACACGCCGAACTACGTGCTGCCCGGCCTGGACGCCGACCGGTACCCGGCCGCGTTCGCCCTGATGTCCTCGCTGGGATTCACGACCCTCGAGAAGGCCGACGCGATGTCGCGGTCGCTGCGCGGCTACGCGATGCCGGCCGACGAGCGGGAGCGCGCCGACCGTCTGCGCGCCGAGGGCTGGTACCTGGGCACCCCGCAGGACGACGACCTCGTCCCCCTGATCGCGCTGGCCCGCGACGCGTTCAACGCCGACTGGGCCCGGGCGATCCGCGAAGGGATCGTCGCCGGCCTGCCGGCCGAACGCATCATGATCGCCCGGAACCCGGACGGCCGGGTGATCGGCTGGGCGATGCACGGGACGTACGAGGGCGTGATCGATCGCTTCGGCCCATTCGGCGTCCTCCCGCAGAGCCGCGGAACCGGACTCGGCCGCCTCCTGCTGCACCTCACCCTCGAGCGGATGGTCGCCACCAACGCGCAGACCGCTTGGTTCCTCTGGGCCGACGAGGGCACCCCGGCATGGAACCTGTACCAGAAGACGGGATTCGAGGTCACCCGCACGTTCTCGATCCTGCGCGCACCGCTGAAGCAAGAGGAGCACCAGGCATGAGCAGCACCGTCATCGCCGTCGGCGGCCACATCGGCGACATGGAGCTGACCGCCGGCCCCACGCTGGCCAAGGCCGTCCTTGAAGGCGGCCGCGCCATCATCGTCGACTGCACATACGGCGAGCGCGGACATCCCACCATCGCCCCCAGCGTCTACCGCGCGCAGAAGGTCGACGAGGCGCGGTTCTTCGCCGACGCCATCGGCGCCGAGGTCGTCACCCTCGACTACTCCGACGGCTTCCTGCCGGACACCGACGACGTCGCCGAGCAGATCGCCGCGATCATCCGCGACGCCAAGCCCGACCTGCTCATCACGCACTGGCTGCACTCGATGCACCGCGATCACGAGCGGGCCGCGCAGACGGCGCTGCGCGCGGCGTTCCTCGCGTCCATCCCCATCGAGGAGATCGACACTCCCCGGCACTCGGTGCCCGCGATCCTGCACGCCGAGAACTGGGAGGACATGGAGGGCTTCGAGGCCGACACGTTCTTCGAGATCCCGGATGCCGCGTACGACCGGTGGCGGACCGGCATCGAGCGCCACGCCTTCGCCCGCGGCGAGACCTACGGGTTCCGATACATCGACTACTACTCCGCGCTGATGGAGGTCAAGGGGTGCCTGGCGGGATGCCGTCGCGCCGCCGCCTTCAAGACATCCAGTCACGAGAAGTTCACCCTCGCCGGACCGTGACCGCCGGCGTTCTGCACCCACACAAACAAGAGAGGTTGACCATGCGTAAGCACAAGACATTGGCGTCCCTGGGCGTCGTGGCCGCAATCGCCCTCGCGGCGACCGGCTGCTCCGCCGGCGGCGGCGGCAACGACTCCGGAACCCAGCAGCTGACGTTCCTCACGCACTGGGGCCCCGACCAGGTGAAGCTGCTGGAGAACGCCGCGGCCGCATTCACGAAGAGCAACCCCGGCATCACCGTCAAGGTGCAGGCCGTCCCGTTCGCGAACCTGCTCTCCACGCTGCGCACGCAGGGCAGCTCCCCCGACGGCCCCACGATCGCGGGCATCTACGACGCGTGGCTGCCGGAGCTGGCCCGCGACCAGCTGGCCGCGCCCGCTCCGCAGGATGTCGTCAGCGACGTCACCGCGAACTGGCCGAAGGGGGTCGTCGGCGCCGCCACCCAGAACGACAAGGTGTACGGCATCCCGAACGAGGTGGACCTGTACCAGCTCAACTACAACAAGGCGATCTTCGCCGACGCCGGCCTGAAGGCCGCCCCCACCACGTGGGACGAGGTCATCAGCGCCGCGAAGGCCATCACCGCGACCGGTCAGGGCCGGCAGGGCATCGGGTTCATCACGAACTGGAACTCCGGCGCCGTGCACCCGTTCCTGTCCCTCCTGGCCTCCAACGGCGGCAGCTTCCTGAACGGCGCCGGCGACAAGGCCGACCTGCAGTCGCCGCAGGCTCTGGAAACCGCGCAGTTCTACCAGAAGCTCGTGGATGAGGGGCTCACGAAGGCGTCGATGTCGAACGCCAACGCGAACACCACCGGCCCGTACCTCGACAACTTCGTCAACGGCAAGACCGGCATGATCATCATGGCGAACTGGTGGGAGAGCTCCCTGAAGGACGCGATGGGCGACAAGTTCGCCGATGTCGCCACCGCCCCGATCCCGGTCGGTCCCAGCGGCGACGGGTCCCACTCGATCTCGTACTCGTGGGACACCATCGTCAACGCGAACGCGACGGATGCCAAGCAGAAGGCGGCCTGGAAGTTCCTCAGCTGGCTGAACGGGCCCGACTCGGGCAAGAACGGATCCTCGGCGATGGGTGACATCCTCATCTCCATGGGCATCCTGCCCAGCCGCACGTCCGACGTCGCCGCGCACGCGGACACGCTCAAGACGCCGTTCCTGAGCTCGTACGTGTCGGCGCTGGACAGCGCGGTGCCGTTCCCGACCGTGCTGGGCGCCAGCGCCGGGGCCGACGCGCTCCAGCGTCAGGTCGAGGCGCTGCTGAACAAGCAGGTGGATGCCGCGAAGGCGATGTCCACGGCCCAGTCGGACGTCGACAGCGCCCTGTCCTCGGCCCGCTGACCGCCAAGGCGATCGGGTGGCCAGCACCGTCAATACCGTCCTCCCCGGGAGCGCCGCGCGCACGCGGCTCTCCCGGGGCGGCGCGCCCGGATCCGGTCTCGCCCAGCGCCGCTGGGTGACGACCCTGTTCCTCAGCCCCACCCTCGTGGTGATCGGGCTGTTCACGATAGTGCCGATGATCATGACCGTGATCATCAGCTTCCACCGGTGGTCGATGTTCACGCCGATCACCAAGATGACGCCGGTCGGCTTCGACAACTACGCGCGCCTTTTCACCGACAGCGCCCGCGTGCAGGCGCTGGCCAACACCGGCGTGTACGTCGGCCTCAGCATCCTGATCACCGTTCCGCTCGCGTTCCTGGTGGCGATGCTCCTGTACTTCCCGCGGCTGCGCGGGCAGAGCGTGGTGCGCGTCATCCTGTTCGCGACGTACGTGATCCCGACGATCGCGATCGTGATCATCTGGAGCAACATCTACGCTCCCGGGTACGGACCGCTCAGCGCGATCCTGACCGCGATCGGCGTCACGCCCCCGGCCTGGCTGAGCGACCCGTCGTGGGCGCTGGTCTCGCTCGTGATCTTCAACGTGTGGCAGATGCTCGGCTACTACGTGATCCTGCTCGTGGCGGGCCTGACGCAGATCCCCGCCGACCTATACGAGGCCGCCCGGATGGACGGGGCCGGCATCGTCCGGCAGACGCGGTCGATCACGATCCCGCTGCTGAGCCGCTCGCTGGTGTTCGTGATCCTGATGACGTTCATCAACTCGATCCAGGTGTTCGACCCCATCTACCTGCTCACCCAGGGCGGGCCTGCCGGATCCACGAACGTGGTGTCGTTCGAGATCCAGCGCTCCGCGTTCCAGTACGGCCTCGCGGGAGACGCGAGCGCGCTGGCCGTCTCGGTGTTCCTTCTCATCGTGGTCGTCGGCGCGGTGCTGGGGACGATCATGAAGGTGAGGAAGCGATGAGCCCGCGTCGCCTGTCTCCGCGCACGCGCGCGCAGCGCGGCATCCTCTACCTGCTGCTCACGGTGGTCGCGGTGATCCCGCTGTTCCCGCTGTACTGGCTCGTGATCTCGGCGTTCAAGGCCCCGCGCGAGTTCGTCAGGATCCCGCCGTCGTGGGTGCCCACGTCGCCGACCCTGGACCCGCTGGGCACGGCGCTGACCGAGGTGCCATTCGCGCAGTCGATGCTCAACAGCATCATCATCGCGGGCGTGGCCACGATCGCCGTGATCATCACCAGCACGATGGCCGGGTACGTGTTCGCGAAGTACCGGTTCCGCGGGCGGGATGTCGTGTTCTGGACGATCGTGGCGACGATGTTCCTGCCGCCGATCGTCACCCTGGTGCCGCTGTACTACCTGGTCTCGTCGATGGGGCTGGCCGACTCGTACCTGGGCGTGCTGCTGCCGTGGCTGGCCAATCCGTTCGGGATCTTCCTGATGCGGCAGTTCATCATGGACGTGCCCGATGAGCTGATCGAGGCCGCCCGTGTCGACGGCGCGGGCGAGTTCCGCATCGTCTGGCAGTTCGTCGTGCCGCTGATCAAGCCGGCCGTGGTGACGCTGGCCGTGTTCATGTTCGTGTTCTCGTGGAACAACTTCCTGTGGCCGCTGACGATCCTGCGGTCCGAGGCGCTGTACCCGGTGGTGCTGACCCTGAACCGGCTGATGTCGTACACGATGAGCTTCGACTACCAGAACGTGGTCCTGGCCGGGGCGCTGGTGGCCTCGATCCCGACCCTCGTCGTGTTCCTGATCTCGCAGCGCGTGTTCGTGCAGGGGATCGCCTCGAGCGGAGTGAAGGGATGACCACGGTCCGGCAGGATGAGTCGGTGCCCGAGCCGGACCTGGCGGCGCTCGCCGGCAGCCTGCCCGCGGGTGCCCTCGTCACCGACCCGGATGCGATGGCGGCGTACACGCGCGACCATGCGCAGCATGTCACGCCCGGGGTGCCGCTCGCGGTCGTCCGCGCCACGTGCACGGCCGACGTGCAGGCGGCGCTGCGGTTCGCGGCGGCGCACCGGGTGCCGGTGGTGCCGCGCGGGACGGGGTCGGGGCTGTCCGGAGGCAGCACGGCGATCGACAGCTGCATCGTCGTCGCGCTGGACGAGATGCGCGCGGTGCGCATCGATCGCGCCACGCGCACCGCGACCGCGCAGCCGGGCGCGTTCAACGCGGAGGTGAAGGCCGCCGCGGCGGCGCAGGGCCTGTGGTACCCGCCGGACCCGTCGTCGTTCGAGTTCTGCTCGATCGGCGGGAACGTCGCCACGAACGCGGGCGGACTGTGCTGCGTGAAGTACGGCGTGACCGCCGACTATGTGCTGGGGCTGACCGTGGTGCTCGCCGACGGGCGCGCCGTGACGCTCGGCGGACCTCGCATGAAGGATGTCGCGGGCCTGCCGCTCACGAAGCTGTTCGTGGGCAGCGAGGGCACGCTCGGGGTCGTCACCGAGGTGGTCCTCCGGCTCGTCCCGCCGCAGCAGCGGCCGGTGAGCCTGGTCGCGACGTTCGCGGAGATGGCCGCCGCGATCACCGCGGTGCGCGAGATCACCTCCCGGCTGCGGCCCTCGATGCTCGAGCTGATGGACCGCACCACGATCAACGCGGTCGAGGACCTGACGAGGATGGGCCTGGACCGGGACGCGGCGGCCATGCTCGTCATCCAGTCCGACGAGCCCGGTCCGCGCAGCGTCGAGGACCTCGCGGTGATCGAGCAGATCTGCACGGCTGCCGGTGCGTCCGAGTGCTTCGCGAGCGACGACCCCGACGACAGCGAGTCGTTCGTGGCGGCGCGGCGGATGGCGGTGCTCGCGGTCGAGAAGAAGGGCACGCTGCTGCTGGAGGATGCGGGGGTCCCGCTTCCGCGGCTCGGCGACCTGGCGGCGGGCGTCGAGCGCATCTCGGCCGACCGCGACACGCTGATCGCGCTGGTCGCGCACGCCGGCGACGGCAACACGCATCCGATGATCGTGTTCGACGCGACGGATGCCGACGCCGTGACGCGCGCCGAGGCGGCGTTCGACGACATCATGCGCCTGACGATCTCGCTCGGCGGCACCATCACCGGAGAGCACGGCGTGGGCCGGCTCAAGCAGCCGTGGCTGGGCGATCAGCTCGGCCCGGACGTCGCCGCGCTGGGGCAGACCATCAAGGACGCGCTCGACCCGCTCGGCATCCTCAACCCCGGGGTGATCTTCGCGCGGTAGCGGGCGGTTCGCGTCGCGGCTGGCGCGCGTTGCGGCTCGGCTCCTCGGCGGCGCGGCTCCTCGGCGTCGCGGCTGATGCGCGTCGCGGCTACTCCGCGTCGCGGCGCGCCCGGGTCTGCTCGGCGCGCGCGGCGAGCAGGTCGTCGGCCGGGTAGCCCACCTCGACGAGGGTCAGGCCGCGGGCGGCGAGGACCTTGAAAGCGCTCGTGCGCTCCCCGGCATCCCGCAGCAGCGCGGCATCCGCCGCCGTCAGCCGCCCCTCGCCCACCGCGACGCAGGCGCCGACGAGGGCGCGCACCATCGAGTGGCAGAACGCGTCGGCCTGCACGGTGCCCACGAGCACCCCGTCCGCGTCGCGATGCCAGCCGAACGCGAGCAGGGTCCGGATCGTCGTGGCCTCGGGCCGCGGCTTGCAGTACGCCGCGAAGTCATGCAACCCGATGAGCGACCGGGCCGCGGCATCCATCGCCTCCACCTGCAGCGGGGCGTGCACGGTCGTGGTGCGGGCGCGTTCGAGCGGGTCATAGCCGGAGACGTCGTCGGCGACCCGGTACTCGTACCGGCGCCACACCGCCGAGAAGCGCGCGTCGAACCCGTCGGCGGCGACCGCGGTGCGGTGCACGGTGACGTCGGGATATCCGCCGAGCACGCCGCGTAGCCGGTGCGCGAGCCGGTCGACGGGATCGGATGTCCCGTCCCGGCGGGTGCGGGCGAACAGCCGTGCGCGCTGGTCGTCGTCGAGGTCGACATGCGCGACCTGACCGCGCGCGTGCACGCCGGCGTCGGTGCGGCCGGCCACCACGAGCCGTGGCGCGCCCCCGACGATGCGGGCGATGGCATCCTCGAGCACGCCCTGCACCGTGCGCAGCCCGGGCTGGCGGGCCCACCCGCGGAAATGGGTGCCGTCGTAGGCGATGTCGAGGCGGATGCGCACGGAATCAGCGTAGCGGCGGCATCACGGCACGCCCGCGCCGCACGGTGTCGGGCGTGCGCGGAACGTAGACTGGAGGGGTCCCGGCGCGCTCCCCCGTTCCCCGCCGAGGCGAACCCCCGCCATGACGCAGCCTGCCTCCATCCCGCCCCCGCGCGCCCGATACGCGGGTCTCGACGGGCTTCGCGCCATCGCGGTGGCACTCGTCGTCGTGTACCACCTGTTCCCGGGCTGGTGGCTGCGCAGCGGGTTCATCGGGGTCGACGTCTTCTTCGTCATCAGCGGCTTCCTCATCACGTCCCTGCTGCTGCGCGAGCGGGCGCGCGCCGGGCGCATCGACCTCGTCGACTTCTGGCGACGGCGCGCGCGACGGCTGCTGCCGGCCCTCGCGCTCCTCGTGACGGTGATCGCCACCGGTGCCCTGGCCGTGGGCGGCGACGCTCTCGTGCACCTGGGCCGCCAGGTGCTGGGCGCGGCCACGTTCAGCTACAACTGGCTCTCGGTCGCCGGCGGGGCCGACTATTTCTCCGCCGATACGCCGGAGCTGTTCCGCAACCTCTGGTCCCTCGCCGTCGAAGAGCAGTTCTACTGGGTGTGGCCGCTGCTGCTCCCCCTGCTCCTGCTGGTGCCGTGGCGTCCGGTGCGCGCGGTCGTGGCGATCGTCGCCGCGGCCGCCTCCGCCGTATGGATGGCGGATGTCGTCGCCACCGGCGGTGACGTCACCCGCGCGTACTTCGGCACCGACACGCACGCGTTCGGCCTGCTGCTGGGCGTGGCGCTGGCCGTCGGCGCGGAGCGCGTGCTGGACGCCCCGCCGCGGTGGCTCGAAGGGCGCGGCGCGCGCATCGTGGGTGTTGTGCTCGGCGGCGGTGCGGTGGTCGGCCTGCTCGTGCTGGCCATCCTGCCGCCGCAGCAAGGGGTGGCGACGTTCCCCGGCATCCTGCTCGCTGCCAGCGCGCTGACGGTCTGTGCGGTCGCCGGCGGCGTCGCGCCCCGGTCCTGGCTCGGCCCGGTGCTGGACGCCCGGGCGCTGCGCTGGGTGGGCGACCGCTCGTACGGCATCTACCTGTGGCACTGGCCGCTGCTCGTGCTGGTCGGATCGATGGCCGGCGTCACGGCGGGGGCCGACACCATCCCGCTGTGGGTGGGAGCGGTCGCTCTGGCCGCGACGATCGCGTTCGCCGAGGTGTCGTACCGGTTCGTGGAGCGGCCGGTGCGCCGGCACGGCTTCCGCCACAGCCTCGATCGCGCCCGCGAGCACCTGGTCGGTCCGCCGCGCACCTTCTTCCCGGCGCTCGGCGTCCTGCTGGTCGCGATGGCGATGGTCACCGGCACCACGACGGCGATAGCGCTGGCACCGACATCCACGTCCGGGCAGGATGCCGTCGCGGCCGGCCGCAGCGCCCTGCAGAAGCCGCGCGGTCCGCGGCCCCCGCTCGTGGACGGGGAGCCCGGCGCGCTCGGCGGGCGCGCGTCGGTGACGCCGGCGAAGGTCGACGGGCGGCAGATCGACGCGATCGGGGACTCGGTGATGCTCGCCTCCGCCGGAGCGCTGATGGACCGCTACCCCGGCATCCATATCGACGCGAAGGTGTCCCGGTCGATGTATGTCGCTCCGGGAATGGTCGAGCGGCTCGCCCGCGACGGCCGCCTGCGGCGGTACGTCGTGCTGGGACTGGGTACGAACGGGTTCATCGACAAGCGCTCGCTGGACCTCGTGGTGCAGGCGCTCGGGCCGCAGCGGCGCCTCGTCCTGGTCACGGCATTCGCGCCCCGGTCGTGGATCGCCGGCGTGAACAAGGAGCTGCGGGAGTACGCCGCGCGGAACCCGGACGTAGTGATCGCCGACTGGGCCAGCGCCATCCGCCCGCACGCCGACCTGCTGGCCGGCGACGGCATCCATCCCGGCGACAGCGGCGGCCGGATCTACGCGAGCGCTGTCGCGCAGGCCATCGACGCCGCGCAGCTGGCGCAGGCGCAGCAACGGGAGCGCATGATCCTGCGTGCGGACCGCCTGGCCGAGCGCGCCCCCGCGCGCTGACCCGCGCCGCCGCCGCCGCGCGGTGCCGCGCCGCGCGGTGCCGCGCCGCGCGGTTGGCCGAACCCACCCTCTATTGCCGAGCCCACTCGCTGTAGCGGATGGGTTCGGCAACAGAGGGTGGGTTCGCGGGATGTCCCGCCCGCGCCGCGCGCGCCGCAGCGCGCCACCGCGCCGAACCCACCCTCTATTGCCGAGCCCACTCGCTGTAGCGGATGGGTTCGGCAACGAGAGGTGGATTCGGCGGGATGTCGCGCCGCAGACGACGAGACCCGCACACCGTGCGGCGTGCGGGTCTCGTCTCGCGGGTGCGGGAAGGCGCTTACTCGGCCTTGTCGGCCTCGTCGGCAGCGGCATCCTCGGCGGGAGCGTCGGCGGCGGCATCCACCGTCTCCGTCTCCTCAGCCGGGGTCTCCTCGGCCGGGGTCTCCTCGGCCGGAGTCTCCTCGACGGGGGTCTCCTCAACGGGCGCCGCCTTCTTCGCGGTGCTCTTCTTCACGGCGGACGCCTTCTTCGTGACCGGCTCGAGCACGAGCTCGATCACGGCCATCGGCGCGTTGTCGCCCTTACGGTTGCCGACCTTCGTGATGCGGGTGTAGCCGCCGTCACGGTCGGCCACCAGCGGCGCGATCTCGGTGAAAAGGACGTGCACGACCTCCTTGTCGCCGATCACCGCGAGGACGCGGCGACGGGCGTGCAGGTCGCCGCGCTTGGCGAACGTGATGAGGCGCTCGGCCAGCGGGCGCAGGCGCTTGGCCTTGGTCTCGGTGGTCTTGATCGACTTGTGCGTGAACAGCGCAGCGGCGAGGTTCGCAAGCAGCAGGCGCTCGTGGGCGGGGCCGCCTCCGAGGCGGGGTCCCTTTGTGGGCTTAGGCATTCTCAGTTACTCCCGTGTGAAAAGTCGATCGAGGATCAAGCGTTCTCGGCGTCGTCGTCGTAGCCGCCGTAGAAGTGCGCGCCGTCGAAGCCCGGCACGGAGTCCTTCAGCGACAGGCCCAGCGAGACGAGCTTGTCGCGCACCTCGTCGACCGACTTCTGACCGAAGTTGCGGATGTTCATCAGCTGCGTCTCGGACAGGGCGACCAGCTCGGACACGGTGTTGATGCCCTCGCGCTTGAGGCAGTTGTACGAGCGGACCGACAGGTCCAGGTCCTCGATCGGCATCGACAGCTCGGTGGAGGCGACGGTCTCGACCGGCGCGGCGCCGATCTCGATGCCCTCGGCGTCGACGTTCAGTTCGCGGGCCAGGCCGAACAGCTCGGTGAGCGTGCGTCCGGCGGAGGCGACGGAGTCGCGCGGCGAGATCGCCGGCTTGGTCTCGACATCCAGCACCAGCTTGTCGAAGTCGGTGCGCTCACCGGCGCGGGTCGCGTCGACGCGGTAGCTGACCTTGAGCACCGGCGAGTAGATCGAGTCGACCGGGATCTGACCGGCCTCGGCGTACTCGTTGCGGTTCTGCGTCGCCGACACGTACCCGCGGCCGCGCTCGATCGTGAGCTCCAGCTCGAAGCGCGCGGTGTCGTTCAGGGTCGCGATGACCAGCTCGGGGTTGTGCACCTCGACACCGGCCGGGGCCGAGATGTCGGCGGCGGTGACCTCGCCGGCGCCAGTCTTGCGCAGGTACGCGGTGATCGGCTCGTCGCGCTCGCTGGAGACGACCAGCTGCTTGATGTTCAGGATGATCTCGGTGACATCCTCCTTGACACCGGGAATGGTGCTGAACTCGTGGAGGACCCCGTCGATGCGGATGCTGGTGACCGCGGCACCCGGGATCGAGGAGAGCAGGCTGCGACGCAGCGCATTGCCGATCGTGTAGCCGAAGCCGGGCTCCAGCGGCTCGATGACGAAACGGCTGCGGAACTCCCCGATCTTCTCCTCGGTCAGGGTGGGACGCTGTGCAATGAGCACTATGTGTTCCTTTCGTGCGACGTGCCCGCTATATGACACGTGCAGTGGGTGAGGTGTTGAGTTTTCTCCGAGGGATGCTGCCGGTCGTGCGCATCCGGAAGCGTGGGAGTGCCGGATGCCTCACCAGGAGGCATCCGGCACCGAGATCTCAGACCCGGCGACGCTTGGGCGGGCGGCAGCCGTTGTGCGCCTGCGGCGTGACATCCTGGATCGAGCCGACCTCCAGGCCCGCGGCCTGCAGCGAGCGGATCGCGGTCTCACGACCCGAGCCCGGGCCCTTCACGAAGACGTCGACCTTCTTCACGCCGTGGTCGGCGGCCTGACGGGCGGCCGACTCGGCGGCCATGCCGGCCGCGTACGGGGTGGACTTGCGCGAGCCCTTGAAGCCCACGCCGCCCGAGGACGCCCAGCTGATCACGGCGCCCGACGGGTCGGTGATCGAGACGATCGTGTTGTTGAACGTCGACTTGATGTGGGCCTGGCCCAGCGCGATGTTCTTCTTCTCCTTGCGGCGCGGCTTGCGCGCCGCGGACTTGGCCTGTGCCATGTGTTGTTCTCTCCTCAACCTGTCGCGGCGCGCTTACTTGCGGCCGGCCTTCTTCTTGCCGGCGACGGTGCGCTTCGGGCCCTTGCGGGTGCGGGCGTTCGTCTTGGTGCGCTGACCGCGCACGGGCAGGCCACGACGGTGGCGGATGCCCTCGTAGGAGCCGATCTCGACCTTGCGGCGGATGTCGGCGGCGACCTCGCGGCGCAGGTCACCCTCCACCTTGTAGGTGCCTTCGATGTGGTCGCGGAGCTGGACGAGCTGGTCGTCGGTGAGGTCCTTGACGCGGATGTTCTCGTCGATCCCGGTCGCAGCGAGGATCTCGTTCGAGCGGGTCCGGCCGATGCCGTAAATGTAGGTAAGCGCGATCACCACGCGCTTGTCGCGCGGGATGTCAACGCCGGCAAGACGTGCCATGCGTTTCTCCTAGGAGTGTTGTGGAGGTGTGGAGCAGGATCGGTGCCCGGGCCTCCAGCCCGAGGTGTCCCCCATACGGGTTCTGATCCTGCCGGTGTGTGTTGAGTTGTTGCGTGTCTTGCCTGCAGGGCGGCCCGTCGTCGGCCTGGGCCCGGGGCTGTGTCAGGCGGGCGTCGCCCGCTTCGCTCAGTCGCGAGTCGCCGGCGGGCGACTCAGCCCTGGCGCTGCTTGTGGCGCGGGTTGGCCTTGCAGATCACCATCACGCGGCCGTGACGGCGGATCACCTTGCAGTGGTCGCAGATGCGCTTGACGCTCGGCTGAACCTTCATGATTTCCTTTTCGCTGTCTTCACCGGCGGGCACGGAGGTGCCCGGGGCGTTACTTCTCGACCGGACTAGCGGTAGCGATAGACGATGCGGCCGCGGGTGAGGTCGTACGGGCTGAGCTCGACGACCACGCGGTCCTGAGGGATGATGCGGATGTAGTTCTGCCGCATCTTCCCCGAGATGGTGGCGAGCACCTTGTGTCCGTTGGTCAGCTCCACGCGGAACATCGCGTTCGGCAGAGCCTCGGAGATCACGCCCTCGATCTCGATGACACCGTCTTTCTTGGCCATAGCCTCGCTATCGATTCTGCAGACCGGTCGGTCTGCGGTGGATGGGATGTGGTGCCGATTCTCGGGAAAGAGACACGCCGAAACAGGCGCAAGGCACCAATGAATTAGTGTACGTCACCCGCCCACCCCGGGCAACTCGGCACCCGCCCGCGGCCCGCCGCGGCGCGGCATCCCGGCGCGGCGTCCCGGCGCGGCGCAGCCCGGCGCGGCGCCGCCCGCCCTGTTCGCCGAACCCACCCGCTGTTACCGAACCCACCAACTGTAGCGAGTGGGCTCGGCAGCAGCGGGTGGGTTCGGCAGGCCGGTCACGGCGGTCAATGGCCGGTCAGCGGGGCGGGGAGATGTGGAAGGCGGCGAGGCGCCGCGCGAGCGCGGTCGGGGTCTGGATGTGCTGCATTCCCCACCGCGCCAGCGGGCGCCCCGTGGTGCCCCGAATCCAGTCCTCGCGCTCCTTCTCGGCCTGGAAGACGTCACGCGGGGTTGCGCCACGCACTACAGCGAGTTCGTGGTACTTCGTCTTGCCGTCGCTCTCACCCCAGGCATGCGCGTCATCCATCCCGAAGTCCACGGAGAAGAACCCTCCCCACGGATCTGGCACCGGGACCTGCAGCCGCGGGGCCGCGAAGCCGATCTCCGTCAGGCGGACCCGGCTGACGCTTTCCAGGGGCAGCTGGGCGCGGCCGTCGGCGAACTCGATGACGCGCCGCGCCTGCCGGATGCCGCGGGCGCCGCGCGCGGCATCCACACGGTGCCTCATCGCGGCCTTCCAGCGCGCGGCGGCCCGCTCGTGGTAGGTGCGGGTGCGTTCATCCCATGCGATGCGCCGCAACGCGGCATCCGCGCACGCGACGGCGGCATCGAACGAGAGGCTGCGGATCAGATCGAACACCGTGCGGTCGAGCGTCGTGCACGGGATCCCGAACAGTTCCATCGTGTCTTCGGCGGCGATCGTGACCTCGTGTCGGGCGACGAGTCGATCCGCGTGCACCCGGCCGTCCCCCGCGGGGGCCGCGACGTGCACGCGCTTGGGCCATGTGTTGTACAGGGGCAGTCCGTGTGCGACGACGGCGGACGCCCCCACGAACACAATGTCTGAGGAGCGGAGCCTCGCCGCGACGCCGATCACCTGCATGAGATGCCGCTCTTCGGGGTAGGCGCCCGTCCAATCCGCGCCGACGACGTAGGCGTCGCGGTGGATGCGCTCCAGGGTCCCGCCGGCCACGGCGGCGGCGATCGCATTGTCGCTCATGCCGCGCTGGCGCAGGATGCCGCGGTTCAGCACCTTCGCGCGGGTGGCATCGACATCCATGCCCTCGATGATCCAACGCACGCTGCCCGCCGCGCGCCCTTCAGCCGGATCTGTGGATGAAGCGCCGCCGCGCCGCACCTGTGCAGGAACCGCCGCGAACCACCCACCTCGCCACACACCTCGCCGAACCCACCCGTGAATGCCGAACCCACCCGCTATGGCCGATGGGTTCGGCAACAGAGGGTGGGTTCGGCGCGGCGCGGCGCGGCGCGGCGCGCGGCGGCGCGGCGCGGCGCGCGCGGCGCTACTTGAACAGGGTGCCGAGCTGGGCGGGCTCGGGGAGCGTCGAGTTGGCGATGGTCGTGCCGTTGATCGCTATCGTCGGCGTGCCGATCCCGGCCGAGCCGGGCGCGACCGGCGTCTTCGGCGTCATCGACTGCACGTATTTGGCGTATTTGTGCGACGTGATGTCCGCCTTCAAGGCGTCCGTCACGTTCACGCCGGCACCCTCCGCTATCGCGATGATCTGGTCGTCGGTCAGGCCGGTCGAGCCCTCCTCCGGCTGATTCTGGAACATCCCCTGCATGAATGCGTACGCCTTCGCCGGGTCGGCGTCGGCCACCGCGTACATGGCGCTCGCGGCACGCGACGAGTAGTCGGTGCCCTGCGAGCGGCTGTCCAAAATCGCTATCGGGTGCACGTTCAGCGTGATGGTGCCGTCGCTGACCAGGCCCTGGATCGAGGAGCCGTACGACTGCTCGAACTGCCCACAGATCGGGCACATGAAGTCGATGTAGGTGTCCATCGTCTTCGAGCCGCTGCCGAACGCTATCGCCCCGGTCTCGGTGTTCACGGTCTGGCTGCTGGGCGCGGCGCCCGGGCCGGAGGCGGCGCTGTTGATGGCGATCACGATGCCGGTCACCACGGCCAGCACCACCACCGCCGCCACGCTCACCCAGATGGCGAACCAGTTCGTCTTGCGCAAAGTGCTGGCCATTGATGTCCTCGCTCTACTTGATCGGGGCCGGTTCGATGCCGAACGGAGCCAGTCCCGCCGCCCCGCCATCGGGCGCGGTCAGCACCCAGATACCCTCATCATGCACGGCCACGCTATGTTCCCAATGTGAGCCGGCTGTACCGTCGACGGTGGACACCGTCCACCCGTCCTCACCCACCCGCGTCGCCTGGTCGCCGATGACGACCATCGGCTCGATGCAGATCGCCAGGCCCGGGCGCACCTCGGGTCCCCGGTCGCTGACGCGGTAGTTGAACACGGACGGCGACTCGTGCATCCGCCGTCCGATGCCGTGCCCGACATAGTCGCGCAGGATGCCGTAGCCGTGGCCGGATGCCTCGATCGACCCCTGCACGGCGGCACCCACCTCGGCCAGGTGCTGCGCGGATGCGAGCGCCGCGATCCCGGCCCACAGCGACCGCTCGGTCACCCGCGACAGCTCCTCGCGCTCGGCGACGAGCTCGGGCCGCGCCGGGTCCGGGACGACGACGGTGATCGCCGCGTCGCCGTTCCACGCGCGGTACTCGGCCCCGGCATCCACCGACACTATGTCGCCGGGCTCGAGCACCCGCCGGCCCGGGATGCCGTGCACGACCTCGTCGTTCACGGACACGCACACGGTGTGGCGGTACCCGCGCACCATCTGGAAGTTCGACAGCGCGCCGCGGGAGCGGATCACGGCGGCGGCCGCGGCATCCAGCTGCAGCGTCGTGGTGCCGGCGACGATCAGCGGCCGCACGGCGTCGAGCATCGCGGCGGTGATCAGGCCGGGCTCGACCATCGCCCGCAGCTGCGCGGGCGACTTGTAGATGCCGCGTCGAAGGCCCACCTCAGACGGCCGCGGGACGGGTGATGCCGCGCGCGGTCAGCGCCGCGACGATCCGCTCGGTGATCTCGTCGAGCGTGCCGACGCCGTCGATCGTGTCGACCGTGCCGCGCTCGCGGTACACGTCGAGGATCGGCGCGGTCTCGCTCTCGTAGATCGCCAGGCGCTTCGCGATGATCTCGTCGGTGTCGTCGGTGCGGCCCTGCTCCTTCGCGCGCAGCGCGAGCCGCTCGATGCTCTCGGCACGGGGGACGCTCAGTTCGATCACGGCGTCCAGGTGCGCGTCGCGCTCGGCGAGGAAGCCGTCCAGGTCCTGCACCTGCCGGAGGTTGCGCGGGTACCCGTCCAGCAGGAACCCGGCCGCGGCGTCGTCCTGGGACAGCCGGTCGCGCACTATCTGGCCGGTCAGCTCGTCCGAGACGAGGTTGCCGGCCGCCGTGATGGCCTTCACCTGCTCGCCGAGCGGGGTGCCCGCCGCGATGTTCGCGCGGAACACGTCGCCGGTGGAGACGGTCGGGATGCCGAGGGCCTGCGCAATCCGCGCGCCCTGCGTGCCCTTGCCCGACCCCTGCGGTCCGACGATCAGCAGGCGTGCTGTGCGGGTCATCGCAGGAGCCCTTCGTAGTGGCGCTGCTGCAGCTGCGCGTCGATCTGCTTCACGGTCTCCAGGCCGACACCCACCATGATGATGATGGACGCGCCGCCGAACGGGAAGTTCTGGTTGGCGCTGACGGTGGCCAGCGCGATCAGCGGGATCAGCGAGACGAGGCCCAGGTAGATGGCGCCGACGCTCGTGATGCGGGTGATCACGAAGTCGAGGTACTCGGCTGTCGGGCGGCCGGCCCGGATGCCGGGGATGAAGCCGCCGTACTTCTTCATGTTGTCGGCGACCTCGGTCGGGTTGAACGTGATGGCGACGTAGAAGAACGTGAACCCGACCGTCAGCAGGAAGTAGATCAGCCAGTACAGCGGATGGTCGCCCTTGACGAGGTAGTTGTTGATCCAGACCACCCAGCCGGCGGGGCTCTCCCCCACGGCGGGCTGGTTGAACTGCGCGACCAGCGCGGGCACGTACAGCAGCGACGAGGAGAAGATGACCGGGATGACGTTGGCCATGTTCACCTTGATCGGGATGTACGTGTTCGTCCCGCCGTAGGTGCGCCGGCCCACCATCCGTTTCGCGTATTGCACCGGCACCCGCCGCTGCGACTGCTCCACGAACACGATGAGCGTGATGATCACCAGGCCCACCAGGATCACGAGGAAGAACACGTCCCAGCCGCGGGCCTGCTTGATCGACCACATCGCCGACGGGAACGTCGCCAGGATCGAGATCAGGATGAGGATCGACATCCCGTTGCCGATGCCCTTCTCCGTCATCAGCTCGGCCATCCACATGATCAGGCCGGTGCCGGCGGTGAGCGTGAGCACCATCAGCAGCTGCGCCCACCAGGCGTCGTTCGTGAGGATCCGCTGACACGCGGGCGCGGCGGAGCCGCCGAACAGCTGCCCGCTGCGGGCCACCGTGACAAGCGTCGTGGACTGCAGCACCGCCAGCGCGATGGTGACGTAGCGGGTGTACTGGGTGAGCTTGGCCTGCCCGGACTGCCCCTCCTGGTACAGCGTCTCGAAGTGCGGGATCACCACGCGCAGCATCTGGACGATGATGGATGCCGTGATGTACGGCATCACGCCGAGAGCGAAGATCGACAGCTGCAGGAGCGCCCCGCCGCTGAACATGTTCACCATCGCAAGCAGGCCTTCGGTGCCGGCGCCGGTGGCGAGGCACTGCTGGACCTGAGGGAAACTCACGAACGGTGTCGGCACGTGCGACCCGAACCGGTACAAGACGATGATCAGCAGGCTGAACATGATCTTGCGCCGCAGGTCGGGCGTGCGCATGACGCGCTTCACGAGGGTGAACAAGCGGATTCCTCCAGAAAGGGTTCCCGGCGCGCTCGGGGGCGCGCACAGACAACCAGGGTATCCCAGGGCGGGGCGTGGGCGTTGCGGCCTTCGTCGCCGGATGCGAAAACGGGGCCGGAGGATCCTCCGGCCCCGTCTGCGACGCTTACTGGGCGGCTGCCACGGTGCCGCCGGCCGCCTCGATCTTCTGCTGGGCGGAGCTCGAGATCTTGTCGACGGCGACGTTCAGCTTGACCGAGATGTCGCCGGTCCCGAGGACCTTGACCTTCTCGTTCTTGCGCACCGCACCCTTGGCGACCAGGTCGCCGACGGTGACGTCGCCACCGGCGGGGTACAGCTCGGCGAGCTTGTCCAGGTTCACGACCTGGTACTCGACGCGGAACGGGTTCTTGAAGCCGCGCAGCTTCGGCGCACGCATGTGCAGCGGAAGCTGGCCGCCCTGGAAGCCCGGACGCACCTGGTAGCGCGCCTTGGTGCCCTTGGTGCCACGGCCGGCGGTCTTGCCCTTCGAGCCCTCACCGCGGCCGACGCGCATCTTGGCGGTGTTGGCGCCGGGGACCGGACGCAGGTGGTGCACCTTCAGCACACCCGGACGCGCCTGCGCGACATCCTTCTGCGCCGCCTTCTTCGCGGGCGCCGACTTGGCGGCGGCCGGCTTGGCAGCAGCCTTGGCGGCCGTGGCCTTCTTGGCGGGAGCCTTCTTCTCCGCCTCGGCGGCGGTGGTGTTCTCGGCCTTCTCAGCCATCAGTCGATCTCCTCAACCTTCACGAGGTGGGCGACGGTCTTGACGTAGCCGCGCGTCTGCGCGTCGTCGGGACGGACGACAGTGTCGCCGATCCGCTTGAGACCGAGGCTGCGCAGCGTGTCGCGCTGGTTCTGCTTCTCGCTCACCTTGGACTTGATCTGTGTGACCTTCAGACGCTCGGCCATCAGGCACCTACCTTCTGATCACGCGCGGCGGCGGCCGCAGCCGCCTCCTCGCGGACGAGACGGGCCGGCGCCACCTGGTCGAAGTCCAGGCCGCGACGGGCGGCGACGGCGCGCGGCTCCTCGAGGCCCTTCAGGGCCTCGACGGTCGCGTGCACGATGTTGATCGTGTTCGACGAGCCGAGCGACTTCGAGAGCACGTCGTGGATGCCGGCGCACTCCAGGACCGCGCGCACCGGGCCACCGGCGATGACGCCGGTACCGGCGGCGGCGGGGCGCAGCAGCACCACACCGGCGGCGGCCTCACCCTGCACCGGGTGCGGGATCGTCTTGCCGACGCGCGGGACGCGGAAGAAGTTGCGCTTGGCCTCTTCGACGCCCTTCGAGATCGCCAGCGGCACCTCGCGGGCCTTGCCGTAGCCGACACCCACCACACCGTTGCCGTCGCCGACGACCACGAGGGCGGTGAAGCTGAAGCGGCGTCCGCCCTTGACGACCTTCGAGACGCGGTTGATGGTCACCACGCGCTCGAGGAACTGGCTGTCGTTGCGGTCGCGCGAACCACGGCCACCACGGTCGCCGCGCGCGTTGCGGTCGCGCCCGCCGCGGCGGGGCTCGCGCTCGTTCGTCGCCTGAGCCTCGGCCGAAGCCTCCTGCTCCGGCGCTGCCTGATCGGCGGTCACTTGGGTCTCCTTGTTGTCACTCACAGGTTCAGGCCTCCTTCGCGGGCGCCCGAGGCCACCGCCGCGACGCGACCGGCGTAGCGGTTGCCGCCGCGGTCGAACACGACCTCGGCGACACCGGCGCTCTTCGCACGCTCAGCGACGAGCTCGCCGACCTTGCGGGCCTTGGCGGTCTTGTCACCGTCGAACGAGCGCAGGTCGACCTCGAGGGTGGAGGCGCTTGCCACGGTGTGGCCCTTGCTGTCGTCGACCAGCTGCACGAACACGTGCCGCGCGGAGCGGGTCACGACAAGGCGCGGACGCTCGGTGGTGCCGACGATCTTCTTGCGAAGACGGGCGTGGCGACGCGCGCGGGCGTCGGACTTCGACTTCACAGCCATGCTCACTTACCAGCCTTTCCGGCCTTGCGCCGAACTATCTCGCCGGCGTAGCGCACACCCTTGCCCTTGTACGGCTCGGGCTTGCGGATCTTGCGGATGTTCGCAGCCGCCTCGCCGACGGCCTGCTTGTCGATGCCGCTCACCGTCACCTTGTTGTTGCCCTCGACCGTGAACGTGATCCCGGTCGGCGGGTCCACGAGCACAGGGTGCGAGAAGCCGAGCGCGAACTCGATCGCGGCGCCCTTCTGCTGGACGCGGTA
Organism: Microbacterium sp. SYP-A9085; assembly: GCF_009649635.1. Classification (GTDB taxonomy): domain Bacteria; phylum Actinomycetota; class Actinomycetes; order Actinomycetales; family Microbacteriaceae; genus Microbacterium. Next base: position 630,919 of record NZ_WJII01000002.1, read on the forward strand.
GCCGGTGCCGACGACCTCGAGGCCCTTCGTGTAGCCCTGGGTCACACCGATGATGTTGTTGTTGATGAGGGTGCGGGTCAGCCCGTGCAGCGAGCGCGACTCGCGCTCGTCGTCGGGGCGGGACACGAGGACCTGGCCCTCCTGGACCGCGACCTCGATGGGGGTGGCCACGGTGAGCGCGAGCTCACCCTTGGGGCCCTTGACCTGCACCTGCCGTCCGGCGACCTCGACGGTCACGCCGGCGGGGATGTCGATGGGAAGACGTCCGATTCGCGACATCGTCGATCACCACACGTAGGCGAGGACTTCCCCACCCACGCCCTTCTGCTCGGCCTGGCGGTCCGTGAGGAGGCCAGAGGAGGTGGACAGGATGGCTACGCCCAGGCCGCCGAGGACCTTGGGCAGCTCGTTCGAGCGTGCGTACACGCGCAGACCGGGCTTCGAGACGCGCTTGATGCCGGCGATCGACCGCTCACGGTTCGGGCCGTACTTCAGCGTCAGGGTCAGGGTCTGGCCCACGCGGGCGTCGGCGACCTCCCAGCCTGCGATGTAGCCCTCACGGGTGAGGATGTCGGCGATGGTCGTCTTCAGCTTCGAGCTCGGCAGTGCCACGGAGTCGTGGTGCGCCGAGTTCGCGTTGCGCAGACGGGTCAGCATGTCTGCGACCGGGTCTGTCATTGTCATTGTGGTGTCCTTTGTTCATAAGGTTTCGGACGCGGGTACACCCACGGCCGACCTTCTATGACGGGTTCCCATCCCGCCGGGCCGGGCGCGGCATCCCGATCTCTCGGCACGCCGCTGACGCCGGGATCCGGCAGGAGGGGTGGATTTTCAGTTGTCAGTCTACGGGGCGCTCGCCGCGGCTCACGCCGCCTGGTCGGCCGAGCGGAACGGGAAGCCCAGGTGGCGCAGCAGCGCCCGGCCCTCGTCGTCCGTGGTGGCGGTGGTGACGATCGTGATGTCGAAGCCGCGCACCCGGTCGATGCGGTCCTGGTCGATCTCGTGGAAGACCGACTGCTCCTGCAGGCCGAACGTGTAGTTGCCGTGCCCGTCGAACTGCTTGTCGGACAGGCCGCGGAAGTCGCGGATGCGCGGCAGCGCCAGGTTGACGAGGCGGTCCACGAACTCCCAGGCGCGGTCGCCGCGCAGCGTGACGTGCGCGCCGATCGGCTGACCCTCGCGCAGCTTGAACTGCGCGATGGACTTGCGGGCCTTCGTGACGACCGGCTTCTGCCCGGTGATCTTCGTGAGGTCCTCGACCGCGCCGTCGATCACCTTGCTGTCGCGAGCTGCCTCGCCGACGCCGGTGTTGACGACGACCTTGACCAGACCGGGGATCTGCATGACGTTCGCGTAGCCGAACTCCTCCTGCAGCGCCTTCTTGATCTCGGTCCGGTACTTCTGCTTCAGGCGGGGCTGGATCTTGCCAGCCTCCACGGCAGTGGTGTTGCTCATCAGAGGTCCTTACCGCTGTTCTTCGCGTAGCGCACGCGGACGGTGCGCTTCACGCCGTCCTTGACCTTCTCCTCGACGCGGTGGCCGACACGGGTCGGCTTCTTGCTCGAGGGGTCGACGACGGCGACGTTGGAGATGTGGATCGGGGCTTCCATCGTCTCGATGCCGCCCGTCTTCGCACCGCGCTGGGTCTGCCCCACGCGGGTGTGCTTGGTGACGTAGTTCACGCCCTCGACGATGACGCGGTCCTGCTCGACGAGGACCTCGAGGACCTTGCCCTGCTTGCCGCGGTCACTGCCGGAGAGGACCTGGACCAGGTCGTCCTTCTTGATGTTCGCCATGATCAGATGACCTCCGGGGCCAGCGAGACGATCTTCATGAACTTCTTGTCGCGAAGCTCACGGCCGACCGGGCCGAAGATGCGGGTGCCGCGGGGCTCCCCGTCGTTCTTCAGGAGCACGGCGGCGTTCTCGTCGAACTTGATGTAGGAGCCGTCCGCACGCCGGGTCTGCTTGACGGTGCGCACGACGACGGCCTTGACGACATCGCCCTTCTTGACGTTGCCGCCGGGGATGGCATCCTTCACCGTCGCGACGATCACGTCGCCCAGGCCCGCATACCGGCGGTTGGAGCCGCCGAGCACCCGGATGGTGAGCAGCTCCTTCGCGCCGGTGTTGTCGGCGACCTTGAGTCGGGATTCGGTCTGAATCATTTACTTGGCCTTCTCGAGGATCTCGACCAGCCGCCAGCGCTTGGTGGCGCTCAGCGGCCGGGTCTCGTGGATGAGGACGAGGTCGCCGATCCCGGCCGTGTTGCCCTCGTCGTGCGCCTTGACCTTGCTGGTCACGCGGATGACCTTGCCGTAGAGGGGGTGCTTCACGCGGTCCTCGACCTCGACGACGATCGTCTTGTCCATCTTGTCGCTGACGACGTAGCCGCGGCGGGCCTTGCGGTAGCCGCGGGCGCCGGCGGTGCGGACGTCGTGCTCAGCGTGCTCGTGGCCGGAGGTCTCGTCGACCTCGGCCGCAGCCTTCTTCGCAGTGGCCATCACTCAGTCTCTTCCTTCGCCTCGGCGGAGGTCTCGGCATCCGCCTTCTTCGCCTTGCTCTTCTTCGGCTTGCCGGTCTCGACCGCGGTGGGGGTGGCACGGATGCCGAGCTCCCGCTCGCGGATCACGGTGTACAGCCGCGCGATGTCGCGCTTGACCGCACGGATGCGGCCGTGGCTCTCCAGCTGACCGGTGGCCGACTGGAAGCGCAGGTTGAACAGCTCTTCCTTGGCCTTGCGCAGCTCCTCGACGAGGCGCTGGTCTTCGAACGTGTCGAGCTCGCTCGGGGCGAGCTCCTTGGTGCCGATCGCCATTACGCGTCGCCCTCCTCGCGCTTGATGATGCGTGCCTTCAACGGGAGCTTGTGGATGGCGCGGGTCAGCGCCTCACGAGCAAGCTCCTCGTTGACGCCGGCGACCTCGAACAGGACCCGGCCCGGCTTGACGTTCGCGACCCACCACTCGGGTGAGCCCTTACCGGAACCCATGCGGGTCTCGGCGGGCTTCTTGGTCAGCGGACGGTCGGGATAGATGTTGATCCACACCTTGCCGCCGCGCTTGATGTGACGGGTCATCGCGATACGAGCGGACTCGATCTGACGGTTCGTCACATACGCGGAGGTCAGCGCCTGGATGCCGTACTCGCCGAAGGAGACCTTCGTGCCGCCGGTGGCCTGGCCGCTGCGGCCCGGGTGGTGCTGCTTGCGGAACTTCACTTTGCGGGGGATAAGCATTACGCCGATGCTCCTTCTGCGACGGGCGCCTCGCTGCGCGGGGCACGACGCGGACGGTCGCCGCGGGTCGGCTTCTGGTTCGCCTGCTCGCGCGCGAGCTCCTTGTTCGTGAGATCGCCCTTGTAGATCCAGACCTTCACGCCGATGCGGCCGAACGTCGTGCGCGCCTCGTAGAAGCCGTAGTCGATGTTCGCGCGCAGCGTGTGCAGAGGCACACGACCCTCGCGGTAGAACTCCGAGCGGCTCATCTCAGCACCGCCGAGGCGGCCGGACACCTGGATCCGCACGCCCTTGGCGCCGGCGCGCTGCGCGCCCTGCAGACCCTTGCGCATGGCGCGGCGGAACGCCACGCGCGCCGAGAGCTGCTCGGCGACGCCCTGGGCGACCAGCTGCGCGTCGGCCTCGGGGTTCTTCACCTCGAGGATGTTCAGCTGGATCTGCTTGGCGGTGAGCTTCTCCAGCTCACTGCGGATGCGCTCGGCCTCCGCACCACGACGACCGATCACGATGCCCGGACGGGCGGTGTGGATGTCGACGCGGACGCGATCGCGGGTGCGCTCGATCTCGATGTTGCTGACACCGGCGCGGTCCAGCTGCTTCGCGAGCAGCTGCCGGATCTTGATGTCCTCGGCAACGTAGTCGGCGTAACGCTGACCCGGCTTCGTCGAGTCGGAGAACCACCGCGACACGTGATCGGTGGTGATGCCGAGGCGGAAGCCGTACGGGTTGACCTTCTGTCCCATTACTTGCTCGCCTTCTTGGTTGCTGCGCCGGCCTCGGCGACCTCGGGGGTCGTCAGCACGACGGTGATGTGACTCGTGCGCTTCTTGATCTGGAAAGCGCGGCCCTGTGCACGGGGCTGGAAGCGCTTGAGCGTCGTCCCCTCGTCCACGAAAGCGTTGCTCACGTACAGATCCTGCTCATCCAGGAACTCGCCGGCCTGGTCGGCCTTCACGCGGGCGTTCGCGACGGCGGATGCCACGAGCTTGTAGATCGGCTCACTGGCGCTCTGCTGCGCGAACTTCAGAATGGCAAGGGCCTCTTCGGCCTGCTTGCCCTTGATCAGCGCGACGACACGACGAGCCTTCTGAGGGGTCACGCGGATGTGTCGCACGCGTGCGATGGACTCCACCATTTCTTCTCCTCTAGCCGACGCCTCAGCGACGGCGGCCCTTCTTGTCGTCCTTCTCGTGGCCGCGGAAGGTGCGGGTGGGCGCGAACTCGCCCAGCTTGTGGCCCACCATGCTCTCGCTGACGAACACGGGGATGTGCTTGCGGCCGTCGTGCACCGCGATCGTGTGGCCGAGCATGGCCGGCACGATCATGGAGCGGCGCGACCACGTCTTGATGACGTTCTTCGTACCCGACTCGTTCTGGACGACGACCTTGCGAAGCAGGTGCTCGTCGACGAAGGGGCCCTTCTTGAGACTGCGTGGCATCTTCTGTTCCTACCTACTTGCGCTTCTTGCCGGCGGTGCGACGGCGAACGATGTACTTGTCGCTTTCCTTGTTCGCGTGACGGGTGCGGCCCTCGGGCTTGCCCCACGGCGTGACAGGGTGACGACCGCCGGAGGTGCGGCCCTCGCCACCACCGTGCGGGTGGTCGACGGGGTTCATCACGACACCGCGGACGGTCGGGCGGACGCCCTTCCAGCGCTTGCGGCCGGCCTTGCCCCAGTTGATGTTCGACTGCTCGGCGTTGCCGACCTCGCCGATCGTGGCGCGGCAGCGCGCATCCACGTTGCGGATCTCGCCGGAGGGCAGACGCAGCTGGGCGTACGGGCCGTCCTTGGCGACCAGGCGCACACCGGCGCCGGCCGAGCGGGCGAGCTTCGCACCGCCGCCGGGGCGCAGCTCGATCGCGTGCACCACGGTACCGGTGGGGATGTTGCGCAGCGGCAGGTTGTTGCCGGGCTTGATGTCGGCCGATGCGCCGGACTCGACGATGTCGCCCTGGTGCAGCTTCTCCGGAGCCAGGATGTAGCGCTTCGTGCCGTCCACGTAGTGCAGCAGCGCGATGCGCGCGGTGCGGTTCGGGTCGTACTCGATGTGCGCGACCTTGGCATCCACGCCGTCCTTGTCATTGCGACGGAAGTCGATGACACGGTACTGGCGCTTGTGCCCACCGCCGATGTGGCGGGTGGTGATGCGGCCCTGGTTGTTGCGTCCGCCGGTCTTGGCGAGCGGCTTGAGCAGGGACTTCTCCGGCGTCGATCGGGTGATCTCGGCGAAGTCCGCCACCGACGAGCCGCGGCGACCCGGGGTCGTGGGCTTGTACTTGCGAATAGCCATAATTCTTAGTCCTTCGTCCCGACCGTCAGCCGACTGCCGTGAAGATGTCGATGGTGCCCGACTTGAGCGTGACGACGGCGCGCTTGGTGTCCTTGCGCTTGCCGGTGCCGAAGCGGGTGCGGCGGGCCTTGCCGACGCGGTTCAGGGTGTTCACCGACGCGACCTTGACGGAGAAGATCTTCTCGATGGCGAGCTTGATCTCGGTCTTGTTCGCGCGGGGGTCCACCAGGAACGTGTACTTGCCCTCGTCGATCAGCCCGTAGCTCTTCTCGGAGACCACCGGCTTCAGGATGATGTCGCGCGGGTCCTTGTTCACGGCGGTCATGCCGAGACCTCCTGGGTGGCGGCGGTCTTGGACGCGACGAACGCGTCGAAGGCGGCCTTGGTGAAGACGATGTCGTCGGAGACGACGACATCGTAGGCGTTGAGCTGGTCGAAGCTCAGCACGTGCACGTACTCGAGGTTGCGCACGCTCAGCAGCGTCAGCTCGTCGTCGCGCTCGATGACCACGAGGACGTTCTTCGTGGCGCCCAGCGTGGCCAGGACCGACTTGGCGGCCTTCGTCGACGGGGTGCCGTCGATGCCGAACGACTCGACGACGTGCAGACGCTCGCCGCGGGCACGGTCGCTGAGCACGCCGAGCAGGGCGGCCGCGATCATCTTCTTGGGCGTGCGCTGCGCGTAGTCGCGCGGCTTCGGCCCGTGGACGACGCCACCGCCGGTGTGCTCGGGTGCCCGGATCGAGCCCTGACGGGCGTTGCCGGTGCCCTTCTGCTTGAACGGCTTGCGGCCGGAACCGGAGACCTCACCGCGACGCTTGGTCGAGTGGGTGCCCTGGCGCGCCGCGGCGAGCTGGGCGACGACCACCTGGTGGATCAGGGGGATGTTGGTGTTGACGTCGAAGATCGCGGCGGGCAGCTCCACGGAGCCGGCCTTCTTTCCGTCTGTCTTGCGGACGTCAAGGGTCGTGTCAGCCATGGCCTCAGGCACCCTTCACTGCGTTGCGGACGTAGACGATGCGGCCGCGCGCACCGGGGACGGCGCCCTTGACGAGCAGCAGACCCTTCTCCGCGTCGACGGCGTGCACCGTGAGGTTGAGGACGGTCACGCGCTCGCCGCCCATGCGGCCGGCCATGCGCATGCCCTTGAAGACACGGCTCGGGGTCGCCGAGGCGCCGATCGAACCGGGCTTGCGGTGGTTGCGGTGTGCACCGTGCGAGGCGGAGACGCCCTTGAAGTTGTGGCGCTTCATGACACCCGCGGTGCCCTTGCCCTTGCTGGTGCCGACGACGTCGACCAGCTGACCGGCCTCGAACGTGGCATCCACGGTCAGCTCCTGACCGAGTGAGTAGTCAGCGGCATCCGCGGTGCGCACCTCGGTGACGTGACGGCGCGGCGTGACGCCGGCCGCCTCGAAGTGGCCCTCGAGGGGCTTGGTGACCTTGCGGGGGTCGATCTGGCCGGCGGCGATCTGCACGGCGCTGTAGCCGTCCTTCTCGGGCGTGCGAACCTGGGTGACCACGTTCGGCGCGACCTGGATCACGGTGACGGGGACGAGCTTGCCCTGCTCGGTCCACACCTGGGTCATGCCGAGCTTGGTGCCCAGCAGACCCTTCGAAGTCTTGTTGTTGATGGCAGCCATGTCGAACCTCAGAGCTTGATCTCGATGTTGACGTCGGCCGGCAGGTCGAGGCGCATCAGCGAGTCGACGGCCTTGGGCGTCGGGTCGATGATGTCGATCAGGCGCTTGTGGGTGCGCATCTCGAAGTGCTCGCGGCTGTCCTTGTACTTGTGGGGCGACCGGATGACGCACACGACGTTCTTCTCGGTCGGCAGCGGCACCGGGCCCACGACGGATGCGCCGGCTCGGGTCACGGTGTCGACGATCTTGCGGGCCGAGGAGTCCAGGCCGGCATGATCGTACGACTTCAGGCGAATGCGGATCTTCTGTCCCGCCATTGTCTGCTCACTCTCTTTATCGCGTCTTACGCTTTCGCGCATTGGACGCACGGCGACGCTTGCGCGCCGGGGCACGTGCACCGGCTGTCGCCGGCGATGCTGCACCGCTGTTCTGCTGTCACACCGGGCGCGGTGCGCCCGGACCCGCACGCACACCTGTCCGGGAATCCGGGAGGAGGGGTGCGGGATATGGCGCGCAGCCTGTCGGGATCGAACCCATGCTGCGCTGTTCTGCTGCCCGCGGCCTAGGCTCTCGCCTATGCACTGCCCTGGCAGTGATCCGAGCGCGCGCCGAAGCACACGCTGGAATATGGAACCTCAACAGTCTACGTGCATCCCGGGCGTGTCGCAAACCGACCCCCTCTCCCCCCGCATCTCCCCTCGGTTGCGTCTCTTCTCGGCTGCGTCTCTTCTCGCGAGACAGCCCCCAACTTCGCGAGACATCCCCCAAGTCCGCGAGGCAGCCCTCAAGTTCGCGAGGCAGCCCCCAAGTTCGCGAGGCAGCCCCCAAGTTCGCGAGGCAGCCCCCAGCGGGCCGGCTGTGATCGGCGTTCAGCAGAACCCGATGGATCGGAGGAAGCGGGCGAAGTCGTCGATCGACGCCATCTGCTCGAACCCCCAGCGGTCACAGCGCCACTGCGTGGCGGACTCGACCTTCCGCTGTCGCGCGTCTTGGGCCCTCCGGATGTCCTCGCTCGAGCGCCCAGCGAGAAGCGCCGGATCGCTGTACTTGATCAGTCCATCGAACTCCGCCCACCGGCCGAGCCCCGGCCAGCAGAGGTCGAGCAGCGCGTAGGTGCCGTCTGCGAAGTCGACCCGGTACTGCAGCACCGGGTCGGCCACGCCCAGCTGCCAGCACCACAGGCGCGACAGCGACTCGCCGGGCGATCCCGCGCGGCCGTCCGCGAATTCGACGACGAAGCGAGCCTGCCGGATCCCGCGAGCGCCGGCGTGGGCGATGACGCGACGGCGCACGCGTGCGCGGAACTCCGAGTCCGCAGCGATGTCGTACGTGTTGTGGATGTCGTCCCATGCGACGGCGTGGAGCGCGGCATCCATCACCATCACGGCGGTCTCGACGGACCCGAGCCGGATGACGTCGTATACCGTGCGTTCCAGGGATGTCGACCGCAGCCCCTCCAGCTCGACGATGTCGTCGTCCGGGACCGGAACATGGTGCCGACGCACGTCCGCAACGCTGCGTCGCCCGCGGACATCCGGGCAGATGACGTCGATCCGATCGGCGCGCACCTTGTAGAGCGGGAGGCCGTGGAGCGCGGCGGCCGTCGCGTAGGCGAAGACGCCCGTCTCGACACGCGTCAGCTCCTGGACCGCGTGCGCACGAGTGCGCAGCCGGGCGTCGCCGAACAGATCCGACCACTCCTGCTCGAGCACATACGCACCGCGATGAACACGCATGAGATCTCCGGGCTCCACGCCCACGCGCGGACGCACCCACGGACGCTGAGGGGCCGGAACGATCCGTGCAGATGACTGCGTCTGGTGCATTCATCCACCATGTCGGAACCCACGCATGGGATCCGTGGAGCCGGCACATCTGTGCAGAACCAGCCGGCGACCCGCGCCTGGGGAGGACGCGACGCCGGGATGCCTCGCGAACTTCGGGGATGCCTCGCGAAGTTCGGGGATGCCTCGCGAACTTCGGGGATGCCTCGCGAACTTCGGGGATGCCTCGCGAACTTCGGGGATGCCTCGCGAACTTCGGGGATGCCTCGCGAACTTCGGGGATGCCTCGCGAAGTTCGGGGATGCCTCGCGAAGTTCGGGGATGCCTCGCGTTAACGCAAAGAAGCCGCCCCGGAGGGGCGGCTTCTTTGCAATGGAAGTCCGGCGGTGTCCTACTCTCCCACAGGGTCGCCCCTGCAGTACCATCGGCGCTGAGAGGCTTAGCTTCCGGGTTCGGAATGGGACCGGGCGTTTCCCTCTCGCTATGGCCGCCGAAACA
>NZ_WJII01000003.1 GCF_009649635.1 Microbacterium sp. SYP-A9085
CACGTGTTACTCACCCGTTCGCCACTAATCCCCCAGATGCAAGCACCCAGGTTCATCGTTCGACTTGCATGTGTTAAGCACGCCGCCAGCGTTCATCCTGAGCCAGGATCAAACTCTCCGTAAAAAAACGATGCCACAACACCACCGGGAAAACGGCAGACGCTGCAGCGAGTTCAACCTGACCAACACAGAATGCCATCACTGACAATCCATAAATTGATCCAAAGGAATCTCACCCCAACCAAAAACAGTCAGGACGAGGATAATTTGGCATTTGACAAGTGCACGCTGTTGAGTTCTCAAGGATCGGACGCACCCACGACCAGGCCAAAACCATCACGCAGGGCAACTTCACAATCATACCCGACCCGCACGCGCAGTCTGAGCGACACGCTGCTCTGATCGGGGTTCCCATGCTACCACCAACCGCGCCGGCTGAAAGGCCGACCGTGGAGGAGAATGGGAGGTGGTCCGCTGCTTGAGGGGGCGGGGCCTTCCGGCCTCTCCGCGGCACCCTTTGGGGCGAACAGGTATTACTGTACGCGACGCGGGCAGGCTCGGCCCAATCGAGGCTGCATCCCGGGCGTGTCTGGCTGATCGGACGCCATTTCCTCATCTCGGGGGGCGCGCGTACTGTCGGCGTATGACCACCGCCGCCGCGATCCTCGGTGAACTCGGACTGGCCTCCGCACCGGCCGTCGAGCCCGCCCGTCCGGTGCCGCTGCCGGCGCGGACCGCGGTCGCGGAGCTGGCGTGGGCCGGTGTGTCCGCGGCCTCGGCGGCGGCCGCCGCCCTGGCCGGCGCCCCGTCGGTGCGCCTGGATCCCGACCGGATAGCGCTCGCCTACGCGAGCGAGAAGCGACTTCTCGTCGACGGTGAGCACCCGGAGGCATTCGCCGCGCTGTCGGGCTTCTTCCGCGCAGCAGACGGGTGGGTCCGCACGCACGGGAACTATCCGCACCACGCCGCCGCGCTCCGTCGCGGCCTCGGACTCGGCGACAGCGCACTGCGCGACGACGTCGCCGCCGCACTGCAGCGCCTGCCCGCCGCCGCCGCCGCCGAAAGGGTGACGGGAGCCGGCGGACTGTGCGTCGTCGTCCGCGCGGAGGATCCCGCCCGCGACGCCCGTCTTCGGACCGAGCCGCTGATCGACGTGCGCTCAATCGGCGCGGCCCCCGCCAGCCCGCGCCTGGCCGGTTCTGCGGACGCGCCGCTGCGCGGCATCCGGATCCTCGACCTCACGCGCGTGATCGCCGGTCCGGTCGGGACGCGCACGCTCGCGCTGCTGGGCGCCGAGGTGCTGCGCATCGACCCGCCCGGCATCCCCGAGATCGCCGCGCAGCACCTGGACACCGGACACGGCAAGCGCTCCGCGCTCCTGAACCTTTCGGCGCCCGCCGATCGTGCGCGGTTCGACGAGTTGCTGCGCACCGCGGACGTCGTGGCTCTCGGGTACCGCGCGACATCCCTCGCCCGACTCGGACTCTCCCCCGACGCTCTCATCCGACGGCGCCCCGGGCTCGTGGTCGCCCAGCACACCGCATGGGCGGACCCCGACCGTCGCGGATTCGACAGCCTCGTGCAGGCGGCGTGCGGCATCGCGGTCATCGAGGGCGCTGCGGACGCGCCCGGAGTGCTCCCCGCCCAGGCGCTCGACCATACGACGGGATACCTGCTCGCCGCCGGCGTCATGGCGGCGCTGGCCCGGCGCGCGGCCGAGGGCGGATCGTGGCTCGTGGCGACATCCCTGCGACGCGTCGCCGCAGAACTGCTCGGGATGCCGCGGACCGCCGCCCCGCCGGCGTCGACGCCCATCGACCCGGCGCCGCACGTGCAGGAGTTCGACGTCGCCGGATCGCGGGTCACCACGGTCGGACCTGCCGTCGGGTACGCCGGCGGTCCCACCGCCTTCGCCGCGCCGCGGCCGTGGGGCGGCGACCGCGCGGCGTGGCTGGATCGGTAGCCGCGGGCCCCGCGTCGGGTCAGGCCTCGGTTGCGGCGAGGCGGAGGTCGTCGACGAGGGCGGCGAGCGCGCGTTCGCGCTCGTCGTGGTCGCGCATCCGCACGATCGCCGAGGGATGCGCGGTGACCACGACCGCGCGCCCGCCGGACTCCTGGCGCATGCCCCGCTCCTGCCCGATGCGCACGTCGCGGCCGAGCACCGCGCGTGCGGCCGTCGCGCCCAGGCATACGATGACGGCCGGCTGCACACTGCGGATCTCCGCCTCGAGCCACGGATGGCAGGCGGTGATGTGCGCGACCTGCGGCTTCTCGTGGATGCGCCGCTTGCCGCGCTGCTGGAACCGGAAGTGTTTGACGGCGTTCGTGAGATACACGCGATCGGATCCGATGCCGGCGGCGGCGAGCGCGTCCTGCAGGATCCGGCCGGCCGGGCCCACGAACGGCTCGCCCGCAAGGTCCTCCTTGTCGCCGGGCTGCTCGCCGACGAGCATGAGCCGCGCCGACTGGTCGCCGTCGCCGAAGACCACCTGCGTCGCGTCGCGCCACAGCTCGCAGCCACGGCACGCGTGAGCGGCCTCGCGCAGAGCGTCCACATCGTCCGAGTCGGGCACCCACGCGCCGGCTCCGGGCCGTTGCGCGTCCGTCATCCGGCGAGTCTACGACCGCGCGCGACGGCGCCGCACGCGCACCGCGATGCACAGCGCCACGGTGAAAGCGCCCCACACGCCGCACGCCGGTGGCAGGACCCGGTACGCCAGGTGCGCGGCCGTGAACGTCGGCGTCAGAGGCCCCAGCAGGACGAGGCCGATGAGCCAGGCCACCGCGAGAGCGGCCGCGAGCGCGGCCAGCCACAGCCACGGCAGCGCCGGCGTCGTTACGCGCCGCCGCGCCGTAACCGTCGCATGGCGCAGCCACAGCATCCCGCACACCACGAAGACCACGAGGCCCACGGCACTCGACCCGTGCTGCACCCACCGGTAGCCCACGAAGGGGCCCCACTGTTCGTCCAGGACCGGCAGCAGCGCCACACCGGTGCGGCCCTCGTGGCTGAACGCGTCCCACGCTATGTGGCTGGCAACGCCGATCAGGAGCGACAGCGCGAGGATCAGGATGCCGCGCAGCGGCGGGATCGCGCCACCGCGCGTGACCATCTCGCGCACGCTCGTCGCGGCATCCCACTCCGCCGGAAGCCGGCGCGCGAGCACAGGCGGGACCAGCTCGCGGGCGGCGGGGCGCAGCAGGAGGCGCCACAGCACCAGCAGGCCCAGCGCGAGCAGTGCCGTGACCGGCATCCAGCGGAGATCGTGCGTCCAGCCGTAGTCGATCACGGTGCCCAGCACAGTGCCGCGGACGAACAACGGCAGGTCGGGCGTCATGGCGCCCACCGCTATCGCCGCGGGCACCAGCGGCGTCCGCAGAAACGGCAGCGCGACGATGGCGTGGCTGGGCGTGAACGGCATCGTCAGCGGGCGACGAACACGCCCGCGAGCGTCTTCTTGCCGCGGCGCAGCACGGACACGCCCCCCGGCAGCGCACCGGTGACGAAAGCCCCCTCGTCCTCGACCCGGGCGCCGTCCAGCGACACGCCGCCCTGGGCCACAGCCCGCCGGGCCTCGGAAAGGCTCGAGACGAGGCCCGTGTCCAGCAGCGCCTGCGCGACGGTCGTGTCCACGGATGCCTCCACGTGCGGCAACTCGAGCAGCGCACTGCGCAGGGTGGCGGCATCCAGCGCCGTGAGGTCGCCCCCTCCGAACAGGGCGTCGGAGGCTGCCACCACGGCGGAGGTCGCGTCCGTCCCGTGCACGAGCGTCGTCACCTCGCGCGCCAGGCGCTTCTGCGCGGCACGGCGGAACGGCTCGGCCTCGACGAGGCGCGCGTACTCCTCGATCTCGGCCCGCGTCAGGAACGTGAAGATCTTGATGCGGTCGATCACGTCGGCATCGTCCGTGTTCAGCCAGAACTGGTACATCCGGTACGGGCTGCACATCTCGGCATCCAGCCAGATGGCGTTGCCCTCGCTCTTGCCGAACTTCGTGCCGTCGCTGTTGGTGATCAGCGGCGTGCCGATCGCGTGCGCCGACACGCCCTCCACACGGTGGATGAGATCCGTGCCGCTGGTGAGGTTGCCCCACTGATCCGAGCCGCCGGTCTGCAGCACGCAGTCGTACTGCCGGTACAGCTCGAGGAAGTCCATCCCCTGCAGGATCTGGTAGCTGAACTCGGTGTAGCTGATCCCGGCATCCGAGTTCAGCCGGGCGGCGACGGCGTCCTTCTTCAGCATCGTGCCGACGCGGTAGTGCTTGCCCACCTCACGGAGGAAGTCGATCGCCGACAGCTGCGCGGTCCAGTCGAGGTTGTTGACGATGCGGGCTGCGTTCTCGCCGTCGAAGCTGAGGAACCGCTCGACCTGCGCGCGCAGCTTTGCGACCCACTCCGCCACCGTCTCGCGCGTATTGAGGTTGCGCTCGGCGGTCGGCCGCGGGTCCCCGATCAAGCCCGTCGACCCGCCCACGAGACCCAGCGGCCGGTGCCCGGCCAGCTGCAGCCGGCGCAGCAGCAGCAGCTGCACGAGGTTGCCCAGGTGCAGACTCGGCGCGGTCGGGTCGAAGCCGCAGTAATACGTGATCGGGTCCCCGCCGAGCAGGGCGCGCAGCGCCTCGGGATCCGTGGACACGTGCACCAGGCCGCGCCAGACCAGTTCGTCCCAGACGTTGTCGAACGTCGGATCGTTGGCCGGCGCAAGGGCGCTCAGAGCGGGTGAGGACACGCGCATCAGGCTATCAGCGGGATCGCGGGGGATTTCGCTGTGAGCGAACGGGATGTCGTACCCGCATGCCAGACTGGCGACATGGTCCTGGTGCCCGGTGCCGACGTGCTGCTGACGGCCGTGCTGTCGATCTTCCTGTTCCTCGCGCTCTGCGCCGCGCTCGTGCTTATCGTCGTGGCGATGCGGCGGCTGTCGACGTATCCGCTCCTGGTCGCGGGGATCCTCGTCGTGCTGGCCCTGCTCGTGGTGGCGATCTCGCCCGTGAACACGCCGGCGATCATGGGCCTGATCCTCACGGTGCTCGGCGTGACGGTGGCCGTGGTCGGCGGCAATCCGGTGGCCCGGCGCGTCCTCGATTACGCGGCGGGGTCGCGGGTGCGCGAGACCGCGGACGGCGGCATCATCGTCACCGCCGACGACGGCGACACCGCGCGCACGCTCATGCGCGGCGGCACCGTGATCGGCTATCTGGAGCGGCTCGCTGCCGTCGTGGCGATCGTCGTGGGATACCCGGAGGCGATAGCGGTGGTCGTCGCGATCAAGGGAATCGGCCGGTTCTCCGAGCTCGGCGAGCCGGAGGCGCGGGAGCGGTTCATCGTGGGAACGCTCGCAAGCCTCGTCTGGGCGTGCGTGGTCGGCGCCCTGCTTCGGCTCGCCATCTGGTGAGTCGGCGACGCGAGCGTCGGCGGATACGTCCTCGCGTCTGCCGATGGGTGAGCGGCCCGCGCGGAGGATGCGATGGGCAGCTCGTGCGGCCGCGGATCAGCCGCGCAGCAGGCGGTAGCCCTCGACCACGGCGGCCGCGCCGGCGGCGGTCAGCGCCTGCGACACCGCCGACTGCGTGACGCCCTCTTGTGCCGCGAGTTGTCGCTGTGTGAGGCCGAGGCAGCGTCCGTGCGTGAGCCGGCGGGTCCGCTCGCTCATCGCGCTCACGAGCTGATCGCGCACCAAGAGGTACGCATTCGCGTGCCGCACGGCATCGCCGTCGGCATCCACGCTGCCGTCCGACGCCGCCACGCGCACCCGCGCCGCCGGGAGCGTACGCGCGGCGAGCGCCTCGGCCGTCTCGATCGCGGCGCGCGCCGCCCACCAGCCGGGCCCGTCCGAGATCCCGCCGGATGCCGAAGGCACCTCGCCCACCTCGCCGAGGCCGATGCCGTACCGGCACTGGACGGCGTCCGGCAGCGAAAGCTGCAGCAGCAGGGTCGCGCGCAGCGCGGCATCCAGGTCCGGGAAGACCCCCTGCATCTCGTCGCCGACGATGGGATGCAGCGGCACCAGCGCAACAGGAAGATCGCGCTGCAGGCGCGCGAGCGCCTCATCGAGCGCGCGCTGGGCGGCCTCCCGATCCGGGATGCGGCGGGAGCCGACGATGTCGACGATCAGCGCGGCGACCATGCGATAAGGATATCACTGATATCTGACGGAAATAAGCTATTGGCTGATCAAACCGCGATGATCAGTCAGAGGCCCAGCGCGTGCGCGGCTCCCTGCGCGCGGGCGACGAGTTCCGCGCGCTGTTCGGCGACACGGCCCGGCGCGGTCCCGCCGATGCCGTCGCGGCTGCCCACGGATCCGGCGATGGTGAGCACGTCGCGCACCGCGGGCGTCAGGTGCGGCGAGACTTCGGCGAGGAGCTCGTCGGACGCATCGGCCAGACCGATGCTCCGCTGCTCGCACGCCCGGACGAGCGCGCCGGAGATCTCGTGCGCGTCCCGGAACGGCACCCCCTGTCGCACGAGCCATTCCGCGACATCCGTCGCCAGGGAGAAGCCCTCCGGAGCGAGCCCCGCCATCCGCTCGAGGTCGAACCGCATCGTCGCGACCATGCCCGCGAACGCGGGCAGCAGCACCTCGAGGGTCGCCGCGGAGTCGAACACCGGTTCCTTGTCCTCCTGCAGGTCGCGGTTGTACGCGATCGGCAGGCCCTTCAGTGTGGAGAGCAGCCCGGTGAGGTTGCCGATCACGCGCCCCGCCTTCCCGCGGGCGAGTTCGGCGATGTCCGGGTTCTTCTTCTGCGGCATGATGCTCGAGCCCGTCGAATACCCGTCGTCGAGTGTGACGAACCCGAACTCGCGCGTGTTCCACAGGATGACGTCTTCGGCGAAGCGCGACAGGTCCACCCCGATCTGAGCCGCTATGAACGCGAACTCCGCGACCACGTCGCGCGCGGCGGTGCCGTCCAGGGAGTTCTCGGCGGGGCGATCGAGGCCGAGCTCGCGGGCGACGAGCGCCGGGTCCAGTCCCAGGCTCGATCCGGCGAGCGCTCCGCCCCCGTACGGGGATACGCGAGCGCGGGCGGACCAGTCGCGCAGCCGCTCCAGGTCGCGCACGAGGGGCCAGCCGTGTGCCTGCAGGTGGTGCGCGAGCAGCACCGGCTGGGCGTGCTGCAGGTGCGTGCGGCCGGGCATGATCGCGTCGGGGTTCGCCTCGGCCTGCGCGACGATGGCGTCGATGAGGCGCAGGATGCCGCGGGCGATCGTGCGCGCGTGGTCGAGCAGATACAGCCGGATCAGGGTCGCTATCTGGTCGTTGCGGCTGCGTCCCGCGCGCAGACGGCCGCCGAGGTCGGCGCCGGCGCGTTCGATAAGGCCGCGCTCGAGGGCGCCGTGCACGTCCTCGTCGGTGGGCGCGGCGGTGAAGGCGCTGGAGGCGACATCCGCCTCCAGCCGGTCCAGCGCGTCGCGCATGCCCGTCAGCTGCGCCTCGTCAAGGTAGCCAGCGGCGTGCAGTGCGGCCGCATGCGCCCGCGAGCCGGCGATGTCGTACGGAGCCAAGACCCAGTCGAAGTGCGTCGAGCGGCTGAGGGCGGCGAGCTCGGGAGACGGGCCGGATGCGAAGCGGGCGCCCCACAGCGCCCCCTCGTTGGTGCCGTGGTGCTGGGGCCTGCCGCTCTCGGTGCTCACCGTTCCAGCCTAACGGCGCGGGGCGCGGCGCCGTTTGCCGTCCGGTGGCGCCGCATCGGGGCGACGATGCGACACGAGGGGACGAGAATCCCGCGGGGTGCGGCGGTTTGCCGTCCGGTGGTGTCGCTTCAGGACGACGAAGCGACACGAGGGGACGGGAGGATCGCCGTCCTGAGATGCCGCATCCGGCGAGGGATGCGGCACGAAGGGACGGGGAGTTGCGGAGAGCGGGCGCGCTACGCGGCGGGCTCCGCCGCGGTGCCGTTCTGCCGCAGCAGCCACACCAGCAGCGCCTTCTGCGCGTGCAGGCGGTTCTCCGCCTCATCCCACACGACGGACTGCGGGCCGTCGATCACCTGGGCATCCACTTCGTAGCCGCGGTCGGCGGGCAGGCAGTGGATGAAGATGGCGTCGTCCTTCGCCGTCGCCATCAGCTCGCTGGTGACCTTGTAGCCGCCGAGGTCGCGCAGCCGCGCCACCTTCTCCTCCTCCTTGCCCATCGACACCCACGTGTCGGTCACGATGACGTCCGCGCCGGCGGCCGCCTCGTTCACGTCGGTCAGCAGCGTCACGGACCCGCCCGTGGCGGCGGCCCGCCGATCGGCATCCGCCACGACGTCCTCGCGCGGCGCGTACTGCTCGGGGGATGCCACGCGAACGTGCATCCCCGCCGTGACGCACGCCAGCACGTACGAGTGCGCCATGTTCGACCGGCCGTCGCCGAAGAACGCCAGCGTCAGCCCCGCCAGGTCGCCCTTGTGCTCGCGGATCGTCAGCAGGTCGGCCAGCAGCTGACACGGATGGAAGTCGTCGGACAGCGCATTCACGACCGGCACCCGCGTGCCGCGCGCCATCTCCTCCAGCCCCGCCTGCGCATACGTGCGCCACACGATCGCCGCGACCTGCCGCTCCATGACCCGCGCGGTGTCGGACGGGGTCTCCTTGCCGCCGAGCTGGCTGTTCGCGGTGGAGATGATCAGCGGTGAACCGCCCAGATCGGCGATCCCCACGGCGAACGACACGCGCGTACGCGTCGAGGACTTGTCGAAGATCACCGCGACGGTCTGGGGCCCGGCGAGCACCCGGTTCGACCAGCGGTCCTTCTTCAGCTCGATCGCCAGGTCGAGGATCTCGGCCTGCTCGGCGGGGGTCAGGTCATCATCGCGCAGCAGGTGACGGGTCATGCATGGTCCTTCGGGTCGGTTCCGGAGCGGTCGGCTTCGGAGCGGGGGGAGGATGCCGCGACCTCGGCGAGCGCGGCGGCGAAGACTGAGGTGAACTCGTCGACCTCCGCGTCGCCGATCGTGTAGGCGGGCGCCAGGCGGATCACGTCGGACGTGGGCGCATTGACGATGAGGCCGCGCCGCTGCGCGGCATCCCGCACCTCGGCGGCGACGAGAGCGGACAGCGTGACGCCGATCAGCAGCCCGGCACCCCGGGTGCCGGTCACCAGTGGCATGCCGGCGACCGCCGCACGCAGCTGGGCACCGCGCTCGTTCACATTCGCGAGCAGCCCGGACGTCTCGATCTCGGTGAGCACCGCACTGCCCACGGACGTGGCCAGCGGGTTGCCGCCGAACGTCGAGTTGTGGGTGCCGGGATAGAACAGGTCGCTGTCGCCGAATGTGACCAGCGCGCCCAGCGGGAACCCGGCGGCGATCCCCTTCGCGAGGCTCATCGCATCCGGCAGGATGCCCTCGCGCTGGAACGCGAACCACTCCCCCGTGCGGCCCACGCCGGTCTGCACCTCGTCGACGATCAGCAGCGCACCGTGCGCGGTGGTCAGCTCCCGCGCACGGCGCAGGAACCCGTCCGGCAGCGGCACGACGCCGGCCTCGCCCTGGATGGGCTCGACCACGAGCGCGGCGACGGTGTCGTCAATGGCAGCCTCGAGCGCCTCGAGTGTGGGGTCGATGTGGGCCACGCCCGGCAGCAGCGGCCGGAACGGGTCCTGGTAGGCGGGCTTCGGGGTCAGCGACAGCGAGCCCATCGTGCGTCCGTGGAACGCGCCGTTCAGGCTCACGATCGTGGTCTTGCCGGTCTTGCGGCCGTGCAGCCGGGCGAGTTTTATCGCCGTCTCGTTGGCCTCGGAGCCGGAGTTCGCGAAGAACACGTGTCCGTGCTCGCCGGTGCCGGCCAGGCGCTTGAGCCGCGCGGCAAGCTCCAGCTGCTGCGGCGTGGCGAAGTAGTTCGACACGTGGGCGAGGATCGCGGCCTGCCGGGAGACGGCCTCGACGAACACGGGATGCGCGTGGCCGAGGGCGTTCACGGCGATCCCGCCGAGGAAGTCGAGGTAGCGGGTGCCGTCGGCGTCCCAGACGTGCGAGCCCTCCCCGCGCACGAGCAGCGCGAGCCGCCCGCCGAGGTTCAGCAGGTCGCGGGTCACCTCGTCCTGCCAGGTCTGCGTGCTGCCCGCGCCGGGGCCTGCGTCGTTCACTGCGCCACCACCTCTGTTCCGATGCCCTTCTGGGTGAAGATCTCCACGAGCACCGAGTGCGGCACCCGTCCGTCGATGATCGCCGCGGTCTCCACGCCCCCCGACACGGCGTCCAGGCACGCCCGCATCTTCGGGATCATGCCGGACTCCAGGCTCGGCAGCAGCGCGCGCAGCTCGTCCGCGGTCAGCCGGGAGACGAGCGAGTCGCGGTTGGGCCAGTCCGCGTAGAGCCCGGGGACGTCGGTGAGGATGACGAGCTTGGCGGCATCCAGCGCCACGGCGAGGGCCGCCGCGGCCGCGTCCGCGTTCACGTTCAGCGAGTGGCCGGGATTGTCCAGGTCCGGCGCTATCGAGGAGACGACCGGGATGCGCCCGGCCGCGAGGTGGTCCAGGATCGGCTGCGGGTCGACCTGTTCGACGTTGCCGACCCGGCCCAGGTCGTGCTCGACGCCGTCGATCACGACGCCGCGGCGGCGGCCGCCGAACAGTCCCGCGTCCTCGCCGGACAGGCCGGTCGCGAGCGGGCCGTGCGCGTTGATCTTGGCCACCAGCTGCGGGTTTATCTGCCCGGTGAGCACCATCCGCACGACGGAGATGGCCTCAGTCGAGGTGACCCGGTATCCGCCCTTGAACTCGCTGGGGATCGCGAGCCGGTCCAGCATCGCGGAGATCTGGGGTCCGCCGCCGTGCACGACCACCGGCCGCACGCCGACGTAGCGCAGGTACGCGATGTCGGCGGCGAAGGCGTCCTGCAGCTCCTCGGAGACCATCGCGTTGCCGCCGTACTTGATGACGACGACCTGGTCGCGGAACCGCCGCAGCCACGGCAGCGATTCGATCAGCGTCCTCGCCTTGGCGGACGCCTCGGCCGGGTCGGTGTCCTGGATGCGGGAGTCGGTCATGACGAGTAGGCGCTGTTCTCGTGGACGTAGTCGTGGGTGAGGTCGTTCGTGAGGATCGTCGCCGTGTGGTCCCCGGCCTTCAGGTCGATGATCACGTGCGTGGCCCGGGGCGTGAGGTCGACCTGCTCGCGGGGGGCGTCCGGTCCGCCGGCGGTGCACACGCGCACGCCGTTCATCCAGACGTCGGTGTCGTACGGGTCGAACGCTGCCCGCGTGGTCCCGATCGCCGCCAGCACACGTCCCCAGTTGGGGTCGTTGCCGAACACCGCCGCCTTGAACAGGTTGTTGCGGGCGACCGCGCGGCCCACCTCGACCGCGTCGGGCTCGGATGCCGCGTGTCGCACCTCGATCGTGATGTCGTGGCTGGCCCCCTCAGCGTCGCCCTGCAGCTTGCGCGCGAGCTCCCCGCACAGGTCGGCCAGCGCGGCCTCGAACGCGGCGAGGTCCGGCACGACGCCGGACACGCCGGACGCCATCAGCGTCACCTGGTCGTTCGTGGACATGCAGCCGTCCGAGTCCAGCCGGTCGAAGCTGACCCGGGTGGCCGCGCGCAGCGCCGCGTCGGCCTGTGCGGCGTCGAGGACGGCGTCCGTCGTGATTACGACGAGCATCGTGGCAAGGCCCGGCGCCAGCATCCCGGCCCCCTTCGCCATGCCGCCGATGATCCAGCCGGCGCCCTCGCGCACGGCGGTCTTGCTGACGGTGTCGGTGGTCATGATGGCCGACGCCGCCGCCTGCCCGCCGTCCGCCGACAGGGCGCCGATCGCCTTTTCCACCCCGTCCAGGACCTTGCCGCGGAACACCTCGTCGCCGGAGCCGATAAGCCCGGTGGAGCAGACGAGGATGTCGGCGGCGCTCACTTCCAGGAGCTCGGCCGCCTTCTCGGCGGTCATATGCGTGGTCTGGAATCCGAATGTCCCGGTGAAGCAGTTCGCCCCGCCGGAGTTGAGCACGACGGCCTCGACCACACCGTCGGCGACCGCCTGCTGCGACCACAGGATCGGGTTGGCCTTCGCGCGGTTGCCGGTGAACACGGCCGCGCCGACCTTGCGGGGACCGCGGTTGACGACGACGGCTACGTCGGGCTTGCCGGTGGACTTGAGGCCCGCGGCGACGCCGGCCGCCTCGAACCCCTGCGCTGCGGTGACGGTCACGGGGCGACTCCGTTCACGGTGAGGGCGCGGTCCTCGGGAAGGCCCAGCGCTATGTTCATGGATTGGACGGCCGCGCCGGCGGTGCCCTTGACGAGATTGTCGACCGCGGTCACGACGGTGACCCGGTTCGCGTCGCGGTCGATGTGCAGGCCCATCAGCGCGGTGTTGGCGCCGATGACGTCGGCGGTGCGCGGGTAGACGCCCTCGGGCAGCAGCTGCACGAACAGCTCGTCGCCGTACGCGCGCTCCCACGCGGCGCGGACGTCGGTGTCGGAGGCGCCGGGGGCGATCCGGGCGGAGCTGGTGGCGAGGATGCCGCGGGCCATCGGAACTATCACGGGCGTGAACGACAGGCGCACCTCGGCGGCGCCGGCGGCGCGCAGCGCCTGGGCGACCTCGGGGATGTGCCGGTGCACGCCGCCCACCGCGTACGGGTTCGCAGACCCCAGGATCTCGCTGCCGAGCAGGTGCGGCTTCAGGCTCTTGCCGGCGCCGGACGGGCCGACCGCGAGCACGGTGACAAGGTCGGTGGCCTCGATCACGCCGGCGGCGACGCCGGGCGCAAGGCTCAGGCTGACGGTCGACGCGTTGCAGCCGGGGGCGGCGATGCGCGTCGCGCCGACGAGGTTCGCCCGCTGCTTCCCGGACGCGGTCGGCAGTTCGGGCACGCCGTACGCCCACGGTTCGTGGAACGCGCCCCCGTAGAAGGCGTCCCACGCGTCGGCGGAGACGAGCCGGTGGTCGGCGCCGGCATCCACGACGAGCCCCACGTCGGACAGCGCGTCGGTGTACTGGCCGGACTGGCCGTGCGGCAGCGCCAGGAAGACTATGTCGTGCCCGGACAGGATCTCGGGCGTGGTGTCCTGCAGGTCGAGGTGCGCGAGGCTGCGCAGGTGCGGCTGGTGCCGGATCAACGGCTGGCCGGCGTTCGCGTGGGCCGTGACGGTGCGGATCTCGATGTCGGGGTGTGCGGCGAGGATGCGGAGGATCTCTCCGCCCGCATAGCCGGAGGCGCCGGAGACGGCGACCGAATAGGTCATTCTTCTACCTTAGTTTCGCGAGGATCGCCGGACGGACCGGCGGGGGCCGTATGACGGCGACGCCCTCGCGCGTCCGACTCGGCGGCGCGGCGCGGGGTCGCCTAGAGTCGGCGGCCGCCTCGGCGAACCAGACGTCGGCGCACGGAACCGAGGCTCACGGCGAGCTGCTCGAGGTTCTGCACGGCCATGGCCCGACGATAGCGGCCCGGCCGCGGCATCCGCAAATCGCCGGCGTCACAGGCGTGCGGCGAAGAACTCCGTGACCCGCTGCCACGCGTCGGCGGCCGCGTCGGGGTCGTAGCGGGCGCCGGTGTCGTTGAAGAACGCGTGCGCGGCATCCTCGTACACGACGGGGGTGAACTCGACGCCGGCCGCCGCCATCGCCTCGCGCACGCCAGGCAGCGCGTCCATCAGGGCGGGGTCGTGCGCGCCGTACAGCGCGAGCACCGGTGCGCGGATGGCGGCGATCCGCTCCGGGTCCGGCGCGGTGCCGTAGAACGCCGCGACCGCACGGATCCGCTCGTCGGAGGCGGCCAGCAGGAACGCGTACGTACCGCCGAAGCAGAATCCCACCGCGCCGATGCGGGCGTCCACGCCGGGCTGCTGGTCGAGCCAGTCCACCGCGACGGTGAGGGCCCCGACCGCCCACGCGGCGTACTCGGGGGCCCGCGCGCCGGCGAGCGCCTCGCGCATCCGGGGCTGCGCGGCGGTGCGGGCGGCCTCATCGCGGGAGTTCATCAGCGCGAACAGCTCGGCGCCGAGCGCCGGTGCCACTCCGCCGTGGCTGAGGATGTCGGGGGCCACCACGACGTATCCCTCACGGGCGAACCGGCGGGCGACGTCCACGATGTGGTCGGTGAGCCCCCAGATCTCGTGGATCACGACGACGCCGCCGCGCGGGTCGCCGTCCGGTCGGGCGACGAACGCGTCGAGCCTCTCGCCGTCGGGCGCCACCAGCGTGATCGTGTCGGACATGCCCCCACGGTACGCCGCGCGGCGTCAGCGGGTGGGGAACGCCTTGATGCGCTGCAGCAGGTCGGGTCCGGTGCGGTCCAGGATCCGTCCGCCCACCGTCACGCCGACCGCCATCGCCGCCGTCCCGAGCACCAGCGCGACCGTCAGCGCCATCCATCCCAGGAGCAGGTTCTGGCCGAGCACGCCGATGACGGCGAGCACGAGCGACGGGGCCGCTATCGCGAGCACGGCGGCCATCACGACGAACACCAGCAGACCGTTGACGAACGTCTGCCCGGGCACGGTCCGGAACGGGCTGTCCCCGGCGGCGGGCACCGGTGAGACGATCAGGGCGGACGAGACCGCCGACGCCGCATACCCTGCCAGCATCAGCGCAAGCGCCGCACCCAGGACCGCCGGCAGCGTCCGCCACGCGTCGCCCACGGCCGCGGTGATCACCGCCACGACCACAATGGCCGGGATGCCGACGGAGGCCGCCGCGAGCATCCGGCCGAGCCGATCCTGCCACCCGCGCACACCGCTGGAGAGGACGGCCGCGAACGCGGTGCCGTCGTACGAGACGTCGGTGTATCCGACGATCGCCAGCACGAACGCCACCAGGACCGCGGACGCCTGGAACGGCGGGGTGCCCGGGCCTGCTGTGAACACGAACAGGAGCGGCAGCAGCGGGACCAGGATGAGCTGGCGCAGGTACCGCGGATCCCGCGTCCACGCGGTCAGGCAGCGGGCCCACATCGCCCCCACCCCGCCCGTCGGCATCCGGCCGAACAGCCCGAGCGCACCGGCCTTCACGGCACGGACCTCACGCCGCGGCGGCGCGTCGACGGACGCCTCGAGCGCCTTGGCCCACGTTATCCACAGCACCGCGAGGGTGCCGGCCGCGACGACGAGCTTGCCGAGCGCGGCGAACCCCGCGCCGAGGACGAGGTCGGCGGGCAGGGCCCAGGCCGCACCCAGCGGCGTCCAGCTGAGCACCTCCGCGGCCTGCGCCAGACGGTGCAGCGGTGCGCCGGTGGCATCCAGCACCCCGATCGCGGTCATCACGATCGGGCCGCTGAAGATCAGCAGGCCGAGCACGACGGTGCCGACGACCTCCCGGCCGCGACGACGCGCGCCCAGCCCGGCCGACAGCGTCGTGATGAGCGCGCCGGCCACGACGCACGTGCCGACGCCGATCACCGCACCCACGACGCTCACGAGCGCGGCGGCCGGCCATCGCATCCACAGCGACGCGGTGCCGAGAGCGGCTATCGCCGTGGCGATGCCGGGGATGCCGGTCAGTCCGGTGCCGGCCAGCGCGAGCATCGTCTGGCGCCGGGTCAGCGGGAACGGCGCGAGGCGGCCGGCATCCACCGTGGTGTCGGTGCCGGCGATCAGCACCGGGCCGATCACCCAGCCCGCGACGAGCACCGATCCGCCGAGGATGGCGACGATCCGCGCCGGCGCCGGGCCCTGCAGCACCGCCAGCGCTATCAGCCCGGTCAGGACAGCGAGCAGCACGCCGGCCGCCCACAGCATCCCGAACAGGAACCCCACCAGCTGCCACGGGCTGCGGCTGAGCGTGTTCAGCAGGACCCGGTAGCGCAGCCTCAGGACTGTCGCAACCATGCGGGCCCCGCTGTGTCGTGCCGGCCGCCCACCACCGAGATGAAGCGCTCCTGCAGGCTCGCGCCGGCCCGGACCTCGTCGACCGTGCCGGCCGCGAGGACCCGTCCGGCGGCGAGGATGGCGACGTGGTCGCACATCCGCTGCACGAGGTCCATCGAGTGGCTGGAGACGATCACGGACCCGCCGGACGCGGTGTAGCTGCGCAGCACGTCCTCGATGTTCGCGGCCGACACGGGATCGACCGACTCGAACGGCTCGTCGAGCACGAGCATCCGCGGCGCGTGCACGAGCGCGCACGCCAGCGCCGCCTTCTTCGTCATGCCGGCGGAGTAGTCCGCGACGATCGTGCCCGCAGCTTCGCGCAGGTCCATCATCGTCAGCAGGTCGTCAACCCGCGGC
The DNA here is from genome assembly GCF_009649635.1 of Microbacterium sp. SYP-A9085. Classification (GTDB taxonomy): domain Bacteria; phylum Actinomycetota; class Actinomycetes; order Actinomycetales; family Microbacteriaceae; genus Microbacterium. Next base: position 16,151 of record NZ_WJII01000003.1, read on the forward strand.
GCTATCTCGGGGCGCGGGATGCCGAACATCATGGCGGTGTACGTGATGAGCTGCTCACCGGTGAGCCGGTCGAAAAGGCGCACGCCGTCGGCGAGGTTGCCGATGATGCGCTTGGCGGCGACCGGGTCGCGCCACACGTCGATGCCGTGCACGGCAACGGTGCCCGCGTCCGGGCGCAGCAGCCCGGTGGCCATCGACAGCGTGGTCGTCTTGCCGGCGCCGTTCGGGCCGACGAGCCCGTAGAACGAGCCGGTGGGCACGTCGAGATCGATGCCGGCCACGGCGACCTTGTCGCCGAATCGCTTGGCGAGTCCGCTGATCCGCAGGGCCGGTTCGGTCGATTCGCTCATCGGCTCGAGCCTATCCGCGCGGACCCGCGGCGTGCACCGCCGTCAGTCGCGCAGCCTCGCCCCGAACCGCTCGGCGGCAAGCTCGACGCCCTGCAGCTTCGCCGCGGTGGCGTCCGCCGCCGTCAGGGTCCGGTCCGCTCCCCGGAACAGCAGCGCGAACGTCAGGCTCTTCGTGCCGTCGGCGATCCCCTGCCCGCGGTAGTCGTCGACCAGGCGCAGCGACTCCAGGAGCGTCCCGCAGCCGTCCACGAGCGCGGCGCGGACGGCGGCCGCCGGTACCTCGACGGGCACCACGAGCGAGACATCCTGTGTGGCGGGCGTGTGCGCGGACAGGGATGTCGCCACCACCGCGTCGCCGGCGGAGGCCAGGAGCTGGTCCAGGTCGAGCTCGACGACGTACACGCGGCCGGTCAGGTCGGCGTCGGCGGCGACATCCGGCAGCAGCTCGCCGGCGTAGCCGATCTCGCGGCCGCCCGCGGTGACGGTGGCGGTGCGACCCGGGTGCAGCGCCGCACGCTGACCCTGGGCTATCTCGACGGCGGATCCGGCGGCGGCGGCGATAGTGCGGACGACGTCCACGGCGTCGACGAGCGTGAACGGCTCGGCGAGCCGGTCCGGCTGCTTGGCGATCCTGTTCCCCGTCAGCAGCACGCCCACGCGGCGCGGCTGGGCCGGCAGCGCGGCGTCGAGGGCGGCGAGCGTCGCGTCGTCGGGGCGGCGGGCGGGCGCGGGCACCTCCGCGGTGCCGTAGGCGACGCCGGGCTCGGGCAGGAACACCGCCCCCAGCTCGTAGAGGGCGAGGTCGGTGAACCCGCGGGCCGCGTTGCGGTGCGCGACCTGGAGGAGTCCGGGCACGAGTGAGCGGCGCAGGTACGGGGCGCTGCCGTCGAGCGGGTTCGCGAGCTTCACGCTCGGCTGCGGCGCGCCGTCGGCCGAGCCGTGCAGGTCGTTGTGCGCGGCGGTCGTGAACGGGAACGACGGCGTCTCGACCAGGCCGGCCGCCGCGAGCGCGTTCGCGACGCGGCGGCGGCCCTTCTGGTCCGCGGTCCACCCGCGCCCGGCGGGCGGGGTCGGCAGCACCGACGGGACCCGGTCCAGCCCCTGGATGCGGGCGACCTCCTCGGCGAGCGTCCACTTGTCGGTGAGGTCGGGCCGCCAGGACGGGGGCGTGACGAGCCAGCGGTCGTCCGCGTCGTACACGTCCGCGCCGATCGTCTGCAGCGACGACGTGATCTCGGCATCGTCGTAGTCGACGCCGACCAGCCCGGGCACGAACGGCTTCGGCAGGGCGATGGCTTCCCGCTCGTACGCGGTGAACAGGGCGCCGCCCACCTCGAGGTCGAGCGTGCCGCCGGCCAGCTGCACCATCAGGTCGGCCACGCGCCGCGCGGCGACGAACGGGATCAGCGGGTCCACTCCGCGCTCGAAGCGACGGGAGGCCTCGGAGGGAAGCTTGTGCCGGCGGGCGGTGCGTGCGATCGTCACCGGGTCGAACGTGGCCGCCTCGATCAGCACGTTCACGGTGGTCGCGCTCATTTCGGTGGCCGCGCCACCCATCACGCCGGCCAGGCCGATCGGGCCCGACCCGTCGGTGATCAGCAGGTCCTCGGGATGCAGGTCGCGCACCTGATCGTCGAGCGTCGTCAGCGTCTCCCCCGGGCGCGCGCGCCGGACGGTGATCCCGTCGGTCAGCGTGTCCAGGTCGTAGCCGTGCACGGGGTTGCCGAGCTCGAGCATGACGTAGTTCGTGATGTCCACGAGCACCGAGATCGAGCGGATCCCGGCCAACACAAGACGCGATATCATCCACGGCGGCGTCGGGGCCGCGGCATCCACCCCCCGCACTATGCGGGCGACGAACTCGCTCGCGCCGGCGTGGCCGCGGATCGGCGCGTCATCCTCCACCGCGACGGCGAACCCGCCGTCGGGCTGCTGCAGCTGGTCCCACGCGCGCTCCCCCGGGTCGCGGAACGTGCCCCCGGTGGCGTGCGCGTACTCGCGCGCGACGCCGCGCAGGCTCAGCGCGTAGCCGCGATCGGGGGTGACGTTGATCTCCACGGCGACGTCGTCCAGGCCCAGCAGCGGGATCGCGTCCGCGCCGACCGGCGCGTCCAGGCCCAGGTCGACCAGGCGCAGGATGCCGGCGTGCTCGTCGCCGAGGCCGAGCTCGCGCGCCGAGGCGATCATGCCGTCCGAGACGTGTCCGTACGTGGTGCGCGCGGCGATCGGGAACGGGCCCGGCAGCACCGCGCCGGGCAGCGTCACGATGACCTTGTCGCCGGCGTCGAAGTTGTGCGCGCCGCAGACGATGCCGCGCACGCCGCCGTGCGCCTCGCCCACGTCGACCTGGCACCAGTTGATCGTCTTCCCGTTCGTCTGCGGTTCGGAGACGAACTCGAGCACCCGACCGACCACGACCGGGCCGGTCACCTCGAACCGGTGCACGTCCTCCTCTTCGAATCCGACCGACACAAGGGCCGCCAGGACGTCCGCGGGCGTCGTGCCCGGCGCCACGTCGACGTATTCACGCAGCCACGACAGGGGGACGCGCATCACACCACCATCCCGAACTGCTCGCTGAAACGGATGTCGCCCTCGGCCATGTCGCGCATGTCCTGCACATCGCTGCGGAACATCAGCGCCCGCTCCACGCCGATGCCGAACGCGAAGCCGGAGTACACCTCGGGGTCGATCCCGGCCGCGCGCAACACGTTCGGGTTGACCATGCCGCAGCCGCCCCATTCGATCCAGCGCGCGCCGCCCTTGAACGTGGGATGCCACAGGTCGAACTCCGCGGACGGCTCCGTGAACGGGAAATAGTTCGTGCGCAGCCGGGTCTTCGCCTCGGCGCCGAACAGCTGCTGTGCGAGGTGGTCGAGCGTGCCCTTCAGGTGCGCCATCGTGATGCCCTCGTCCACGACGAGACCCTCGACCTGCGTGAACACCGGCAGGTGCGTGGCGTCGTACTCGTCGGTGCGGAAGACCCGGCCGGGCGAGATGACGTAGATCGGCAGTTCACGGGTCAGCATCGAGCGCATCTGCACCGGACTGGTCTGCGTGCGCAGCACGAGGTGACGCTCGGGCGGGTCGACGTAGAAAGTGTCCTGCATCTGGCGCGCGGGATGGTCGGGGTCGAGGTTCAGGGCGTCGAAGTTGTACCACTCGTGCTCGAGCTCGGGGCCCTCGGCAACCTCCCAGCCCATGCCGATGAAGATGTCGCCGATCTCCTCCTGCAGGAGGGTCAGCGGATGTCGCGCGCCGACCCGCGCGTGCGATGCCAGTGCCGTGACGTCCACCCGCTCAGCCTGAAGCCGTGCCGCGGTCTCGGCCTGCTCCAGCTCCGCTTCGCGCGCGGCCAGCGCCTGCCCGACCTGCGCACGGCCCTGCCCGAGGAGCTTGCCGAATGCCGCCTTGTGCTCGGGCGGGACGGAGCGCATGTGCGCGTTCAGGCGCGCCAGCGGCGAGCCTTCCGCGGCGTGCGCAGCCCGCGCGGCCTTCAGCGCCGCCGTGTCGGCGGCGGCGGCGATGGCCTGCAGCGCGGCCTGGACCGCGTCATCCACCGCCTCGGGGGTGATCTCGGTAACGTCGTCGGACACGAGAGTCGAGTCTACCGGCGCCGCGCGGCCGACCCCGCCGGGTCAGCCGTTGCGCCGGCGGCCGCCGCGGCGCTGCACCGCTATCATCTCCGTCATCGTGACGGCGTCGCCGCCCGCGCCCTCGATCGCCACCGGCGCCGCCCGCAGCTTCGGCGAGCGGCGCATGCTCCTCTCCACCCGGTAGGCGATGTAGGACAGGATCAGGCACAGGATGACGTAGACGGTGCCGCCGACGATGGCGGCGGGCACCTGCGGCGAGCCGAAGTCGATCTGCGTGCCGAGCAGCTTGATGACGTACAGCAGCTCGGGGAACGTGATGATGAACCCGAGGGCGGTGTCCTTCAGCGCGACGACCAGCTGCGAGATGATCACCGGCATCATCGCGCGCACCGCCTGCGGCAGCAGGATCAGGCGCATCACGGCGTTCTTGCGCAGGCCGATGGCGTAGCCGGCCTCCTTCTGGCCGCGCGGCAGCGATTCCACGCCCGCGCGCAGCGCCTCGGCGAGGACGGACCCGTTGTAGGCGATCAGCGCGACGACCACCGCGAGGTACGGGTCCACCCGCACGCCCACCACGGGTAGGCCGTAGTACAGGATCATCATGAAGATCAGCACCGGGACGGCGCGCAGGATCTCGACGATCCAGCCGACCGGCCCGCGCACCCACGCGTGGTCGGACAGGCGCCCGACGGCGAGGATGAACCCGAGGATCAGTGCGCCGACGGCGGCGACGACGAACGCGGACAGGGTGTGCTGCAGGCCTTCGAACAGCAGCAGCCACGGCCGGGTGTACGTGAACAGCGACCACTTCTGCGCCGTGAACTGGCCGGTGGCGAACATCCGCCAGACGGCGAGGCCGGCAAGGGCCAGGACGACGAGGACGGTGGCGATGCCGAGGATGCGGTTGCGCAGCCGTGCGCGGGGGCCGGGCACGTCGTACAGGACGGAGCTCATCGCTCGACCCTCCACTTCTTCTCGAGCACGCGCTGCAGCCACGCCAGCAGCAGCACCAGGACGACGAAGATCGCCGCGATCAGCAGCAGTGTGAGCAGCTGGTTCGCGCCGGAGACCATCTCCAGGAAGATGTTGCCGGTGCCGCCGGCCTCGCGGTGCTCGCTGAGGTTCGCGGAGACCGAGCCGAGGTTCAGCACGGAGAACCCGGCCGCGACCGTGGTGTTCTTCAGGAGGGCGATGAGCACGCTCATCATCGGGGGGACGACCGAGCGGAAGGCCTGCGGCATCACGACCAGGCTCATCACCTGGCCGAACGTGAGGCCGAGGGCGCGGGCGGCCTCGGCCTGTCCCACCGGGACGGTGTTGACCCCGGAGCGGATCGTCTCGGCGACGTACGTGGCGGTGTAGATGCCGAGGGCGACAGTGGCGAGCGCTATCGCGTTGATGCGCTGGCCGAGCAGGATCGGAATCGCGAACGCGAAGAAGAACATCACCAGGGTCAGCGGGGTGTTGCGGATCCAGTTCACGTAGACGGCGCCGACGCCGCGGGCGATCGGGATCGGCGAGACCCGCATGGCGCCCACGAGCACCCCGAGGATCAGCGCGATGATCCCGCCTCCGAAGAACAGGACCAGCGTGCCGATGATCGCCTGCACCCACAGGGATGCGATGCCCTCCATCGGGCTCCCTTCGTTCGCGGACCGCGGATGCCGCAGGGCGCGGCGGGGACGGTGGTGCGGCGGCGGCGCGTGGGCGCCGCCGCCGCTGCCGATCAGCCGACCGGGTCGACGGCGGGCTGGTCTGCCTTCACACCCGATGCGCCGAGGTTGTTGTCGAAGATCTTCTGCCACACGTCGTGCCCGTTCGTGAGCACGTTGTTGAAGAACGTCTGCAGTGCGGCGTCGTTCTTGGCCAGGCCGATGCCGTAGCGCTCCTCACTGAACACGTCGCCGACGGTCTTCAGGTGCTCCGGGTCCTGGGCCGCGTAGCCCAGCAGGATCGCCTCGTCGGTGGTCACCGCGTCCACCTGGCCCTGCAGCAGGTCCTGCACGCAGGTGGAGTAGGTGTCGTACTCCTTGGTCTTGGCGGGCGTGTCGGACTTGATCCGCTGGATCGAGGTCGAGCCGGTGGCCGAGCAGACGACGTCGTCGGCTGTCAGCGACTTCTCGCCGGTGATCGTGGTGTTGTCCTTGGCGACCAGCAGCCCCTGCCCGGTGATGAAGTAGGGCCCGGCGAACGAGATCTGCTCCTTGCGCTTGTCGGTGATCGAGTACGTGCCGACGTAGTAGTCGATGTCGCCGTTCACGATGGACTGCTCACGGTTCGCCGACGCAATCGGCTTGAACGTGATCTTGTCCTCGCCGTAGCCGAGGGACGCCGCCATCCAGCGGGCGATGTCGACGTCGAAGCCGGTGCGCTTCCCGGTCGTGGTGTCGAGGTAGCCCAGGCCCGGCTGGTCCTCCTTCACGCCGATCGTGATCTTGTCGTTCTTCTTGATGTTGTCGTACGTCGGGCTGCCGGTGAGGTCGACGCTCGTGGCGACCGTCCACGGGGTGCTGCCGCCGGCGTTGCCGCCGTCACCGGTGCCGCCGGTTCCCGGTCCCGCGCCGTTGCACCCGGTGAGGGCGATGGCGGCTGCGGCTGCCAGGCTCAGCCCGGCGATGATGCGTGAGGTGCGCATGTGTTTCTCCTTTGTGGGGGGATCTCGGTCAGTGGGTCAGGAGCTTCGAGAGGAAGTCCTTGGCCCTGGCCGACTGCGGGTTCGTGAAGAACTCCTCGGGCGTGGCCTGTTCGACGATCTGCCCGTCGGCCATGAACACGACGCGGTCGGCGGCCTTGCGTGCGAAGCCCATCTCATGCGTGACGACGATCATCGTCATCCCGTCCTGCGCCAGGCCCACCATGACGTCGAGGACCTCGTTGATCATCTCCGGGTCCAGGGCGCTGGTGGGCTCGTCGAACAGCATCACCTTCGGGTTCATGGCCAGCGCGCGGGCTATCGCGACGCGCTGCTGCTGACCGCCGGAGAGCTGTCCGGGAAGCTTCTCGGCCTGCTGCGCGACGCCCACGCGGTCGAGCAGGGCACGGGCCTGGGTCTCGGCGTCCGCCTTGCGCATCTTGCGGACCTTGATCGGCCCGAGGGTGACGTTGTCGAGGATCGTCAGGTGCGAGAACAGGTTGAACGACTGGAACACCATGCCGACGTCGCTGCGCAGCTGCGCGAGACCCTTGCCCTCCTGGGGCAGCAGGGCGCCGTCGATCGTGATGGTGCCGCTGGTGATCGTCTCCAGACGGTTGATGGTGCGGCACAGCGTCGACTTGCCGGACCCGGACGGGCCGATCACGACGACCACCTCGCCGCGGTTCACGGTCAGGTCGATGTCCTTGAGGGCCTGGAAATCGCCGTAGTGCTTCTGCACGTTCTCGACGACGACCAGGGGGTCGCCCCGCCGCACCGAGATGTTCGACGTCGCCGGAGCCGTGTCTGCGGGGGTCATGCAGACAACCCTATGGAAGGTCCGAGGAAATTCGCGATACCCGGCCCGGACGTTTATCGATCCGTGACCGAGGCCCGGTGCGCGAACGCCGATTCGTACAGGCAGACGCTGGCGGCGGTGGCGAGGTTCAGCGATTCGGCCTGCCCATAGATCGGCAGGCGCAGCGCGGCGTCGGCGAGCGGAAGCGCATCGTCGTCGAGGCCGCGCGCCTCGTTGCCGAACAGCCATGCGGTCCGGCGGGCGAGCGCCCCGGACTCGCGGGCGGCCAGCAGGTCGTCGCCCTTGACGTCGGCGGCGACGATCCACAGCCCGGCGGCGCGGGCCGCGGCGGTGACGTCGGCGAGCTCGCCGCCCACGGCGATCGGCACGTGGAACAGCGAGCCGGTGGTGGACCGGACGACCTTCGGGTTGTACGGGTCGACCGTCCGACCGGTGAGGATGACGGCATCCGCCCCCGCGGCGTCGGCGGCCCGGATGATGGTGCCGAGGTTGCCGGGGTCGCGCACCTGCTCGCACACGGCCAGCAGGCGCGGCGAGGCCGCCAGGACGTCGGCGACACGGACGGGAAACTGGCGCGCCACCGCGAGGACGCCCTGCGGGGTCACCGTGTCGGCCATCGCCGCGAGGACATGGTCGGTCGTGTAGGTCAGCTCGATCCCGGCGTCGGCGGCGTGATGGCCGAGGTCGGTGTGCTTCTCGGCGGCGGTGGGCGTGGCGAACAGCTCGACGATGCCGTGCGGCCGGTAGGTCAGCGCCTCACGGACCGCCTGGGGGCCTTCGAGCAGGAACAGCCCGGTCTCGTCGCGGACGCGGCGCTTGGCCAGTCGGGCGACCGAGCGCACCCGGGGCGATCGGGGGTTCTCCAGCACCGCTTCAGTCTAGGGCGGGCACCGCGCCGGCATGCGGCAAGGGCGCCCCTCCGGCGGGAGGGACGCCCTTCCTGACGGCTCGGGTCACGCCCTGGGGGCGTTCACGTTCTCCGGCAGCGCCTTCTTCGCGGTCGCGACGAGCGCGGCGAACGCGGCCTGGTCGTTCACGGCCAGCTCGGCGAGCATGCGGCGGTCCACCTGCACATCGGCCAGACGCAGGCCCTGCATCAAGCGGTTGTAGGTCAGGCCGTTCTGGCGGCTGGCGGCGTTGATGCGCTGGATCCACAGGCGACGGAAGTCGCCCTTGCGGCGGCGACGGTCGCGGTACGCGTAGACGAGCGAGTGGGTGACCTGCTCCTTCGCCTTGCGGTACAGGCGCGAACGCTGACCCCGGTAGCCGGAGGCGCGCTCCAGGATGACGCGACGCTTCTTCTGGGCGTTGACGGCCCGCTTGACTCTAGCCATTTCGTTTCTTCCTCACATGCAATCGGTCGCGTCAGCGTCCGAGGAGCTTCTTGACGTTCTTCGCGTCGGCGTTCGAGATCGCCTCGTCCTTGTTCAGGCGACGGGTGCGGCGGCTCGGCTTCACCTCGAGGTGGTGACGCATGCCGGACTGCTGCTTCATGATCTTTCCGCTGCCGGTGACCTTGAAGCGCTTCTTGGCGCTCGAGTTCGTCTTCTGCTTCGGCATTTCTCTTCCTTCGTTGTGCATCCCGAAAAGCGGGAATGGTCATCCCGCGGTGCGGGAGCGTGGGGGCTAGTGGGCGGCGTCGGCCGCCGGGGTGTCCGCAGGACCGGCCTTCGCCTGCCGCGCCGCTTCCTTGTGCGCGGCCCGCTGAGCGTTCTGCTCGGTCTTGACCTCGGACTTGTTCTTGTGCGGCGCTATCACCATCACCATGTTGCGGCCGTCGATCCGGGGGCTGGACTCCACGGTGCCGAACTCGGCGACATCCTCGGCGAAGCGCTTGAGCAGGCGCACACCCAGCTCCGGGCGCGACTGCTCACGGCCGCGGAAAAGGATCATGGCCTTCACCTTGTCGCCGGTCTGGAGGAACCCCTCGGCGCGCTTGAGCTTGGTCGTGTAGTCGTGCGCCTCGATCTTCAGGCGGAAGCGGACCTCCTTGAGGACCGTGTTGGCCTGGTTGCGACGGGCTTCCTTGGCCTTCTGCGCGGCCTCGTACTTGAACTTCCCGTAGTCCATGATCTTGACCACGGGAGGCTTCGAGTTGGGCGCGACCTCGACGAGATCGAGGTCTGCCTCCTGAGCCAGACGCTGCGCAACCTGGATGGCGACGACGCCGACCTGCTCACCGTTGGGTCCGACGAGTCGGACCTCCGGGACGCGGATGCGCTCGTTGGTGCGGGGATCGCTGATGCGGAACTCCTCTGTCGTGCGGGTTCCCGCGACACGGATGCGTCGCAGGCGGCCACACGCCACCCGCACGGTGCGCCACGCACCGGCTTCGCACCCTGACTGCCGGCGAACCGGCGGAGTGCAACGACCCGGTAGCCTGGAACGGCAAGCGCGGGTGGGATGTGATCCTCTTTCGCCCCGGAGCCAGACGGCCCCGGAACCCGCCTAGTCTAGCAGAGAGTGCGACGTGAACACGATTCCGGACCAGTCCGATCAGGATGCCGCGCGGCAGGCGCGGTGGGCCGAGCAGGAGCGCGCCGCAGCGGCCGCGACCCGGGACATCGCGGATGTTCCCGCCGTCGAGGTGATCACCACCACCGCCGTCCACCTGATGAGCGCCGCCGCGGTCAAGCTCGGGCTCGCGGACGACCCGGAGGCGCAGCTGGATCTGGACGAGGCCCGCAAGCTCATCAACGCCCTCGCAGGGCTGATCACCGCCGGCTCCCCGGAGATCAGCAGCGCACACGCCGCCCCGCTGCGCGACGGGCTGCGGTCGCTGCAGCTCGCGTTCCGTGAGGCGTCCCCGATCCCCGACCCGATCGGCAAGGGGCCGGGCGAGAAGTGGACCGGCCCGGTCAGCTGACCGGGCTCAGCGGCTCAGCCTGACGCTGAGCGAGTCCACGAGCGTCGCTATCCGGTCGTCGGCCGCCCAGCGCTTCGCCAGCCGCGCGAGGACGGCATCCAGCTGCTGCTGGTCCAGGCCCTCCACGAGCTTCAGGTGCACGATGAGTTCCGGCCCGCGCAGGCGCGCGGTGGGGTCTCCGGACGCCACCTGGAGGTCCAGGACGGCGAGCTCCCGCCCGACGCTGTCCTGGAGTCCGGCGAACACCTCGGGGCTGCGGTGGCTGGGCTCCCACGGGAGCTGCTGTCCGATAGCCCACACCGCCGGCCGGCGCAGCACGTGCTCGGTGGGCGAGCCGGGATCGATCACGATGAGGTCGGTGTCGTCGTCGGCTGCGGCCAGGGCGGTGCGCACGCCCTGCACCGGGACCGGCCGGGCGGCGTCATCCCAGCGCCGCATCGAGTCCACCGACGTGAACACGGGCAGCACCCGGCGCCCGTCGGGGGCGGCCACCGTGACGATCGACAGTTCCTGGGTCTTGTCCACGGTCAGTCCGGTGGGGCCGACGCCCTCGTCGCCCTTCTCGGCGACCAGCGGGATCAGCAGCCGCGCGGTGCGGTAGGCCTCGACGACCGGCACCGGATCCCCGTCCGCGGGAAACGCCGTCAGCGCCGCAAGCAGCGCGGGGTCCGCGGACCCGTCGTCGCCGGAGCTGGCGTTGGGCTGGAAGCTGCGGCCCGCCCAGGGCACCCCGGCGGAGTCGCCGGTGTTCGGCTCGTGGCCGCAGTGGTCAGTCGCGTGCGACATCCAGGGCCTCGGCCAGCGTGAAAGCGCCGGAGTACAACGCCTTGCCCACTATCGCGCCCTCGACGCCGGCGGGCACGAGCTCGCGCAGCGCGATGATGTCGTCCAGGCTCGCCACGCCGCCCGAGGCGACGACGGGCTTGGGGGTGTGCTCGGTGATCTGCCGCAGCAGGTCGAGGTTCGGGCCGCGCAGCGTGCCGTCCTTCGTGACATCGGTCACGACGTAGCGGCTGCACCCGGCGTCCTCGAGCCGCTCCAGCACGGTCCACAGGTCGCCGCCCTCGCGGGTCCAGCCGCGGGCGGCGAGGGTCGTGCCGCGCACGTCGAGCCCCACGGCGATGGCGTCGCCGTACCGACCGATGACGTGGGCCGCCCATTCCGGGTTCTCCAGGGCGGCGGTGCCGAGGTTGATGCGCGTGGCGCCGGACTCCAGCGCCGCCTCCAGGGAGGCGTCGTCGCGGATGCCGCCGGACAGCTCCACCTGCACGCCGCGCACGGCCTTGATCGCCTTGCGCAGCACGGCGGTATTGCTGCCGCGTCCGAACGCGGCGTCCAGGTCGACCAGGTGCACCCAGTCGGCGCCCTGCCGGGCCCACTCGAGGGCCGCTTCGACGGGATCGCCGTAGTCGGTCTCGCTGCCGGCCTCACCCTGGGTGAGGCGGACAGCCTTGCCGCCCGCGACGTCGACAGCGGGCAGCAGGATCAATTCGGGTGTGGCGGCGAAATCACTGGGCACGAGGTCACAGGGTAGCCCGACCCAGGCCGCCGATCCAATTGGACAGGAGGCGGATGCCCGCGGCCCCGGACTTCTCCGGGTGGAACTGGGTCGCCGACAGCGGGCCGTTCTCCACGGCCGCAAGGAACGGGGTGCCGTACGTGCACCACGTGAGCCGGGGCGACGGCAGCGGCGGCTGCGGCGTGAGCTCCCACCGGGCCGCCGCGAACGAGTGCACGAAATAGAAGCGCTCGTCCTCGATGCCGGCGAACAGGCGGCTGCCCGGATCGGGCTGCACCGTGTTCCAGCCGATGTGCGGCAGCACCGGGGCATCCAGCTCCGTGACCGTCCCCGGCCACTGGCCGAGGCCCTCGGTGTCGGCGCCGCGTTCGACGCCGCGTTCGAACAGGACCTGCATGCCCACGCAGATGCCCAGCACCGCGCGCCCGCCGGCCAGCCGGCGGTCGATGAGCTCGTCGGCGCGGATGCCGCGCAGCGCCGCCATCACGGCGGCGAACGCACCCACGCCGGGCACCACGAGTCCGTCGGCATCCATCACGAGGCCCCGGTCGGCGCTCAGGCGCGCGTCGGCGCCGGCGGCATCCAGCGCCTTCACGGCGGAGTGGACGTTCCCGGACCCGTAGTCCAGGACCGCGACCAGGGGGCGGTCCGTCACAGGGCGCCCTTGGTGCTCGGGATGCCGACGACGCTCTCGTCGTGCGCCTTGGCCTGACGGAACGCGCGGGCGAACGCCTTGAACTCGGCCTCCGCAATGTGGTGCGGGTCGCGACCGCCGAGCACCCGCACGTGCGTGGTGAGGCCGGCGTGGAACGTGATGGCCTCGAACGAGTGACGCACGAGCGATCCGGTGAAGTGGCCGCCGATGAGGTGCAGTGCGAAGCCGTCGGGCTCGCCGTCGTGCACCAGGTAGGGGCGTCCGCTGATGTCGACGACGGCCTGGGCCAGCGCCTCGTCGAGCGGGACGAGCGCGTCGCCATACCGGGAGATGCCGGACTTGTCGCCGAGCGCCTCGCGGATGGCGTCACCGAGCACTATCGAGACGTCCTCCACGGTGTGGTGCGCGTCGATGTCGGTGTCGCCGGACGCGCGGACGGTCAGATCCGTCAGCGAGTGCTTCGCGAACGCGGTCAGCAGGTGGTCGAAGAACGGCACCGTCGTGTCGATCCGGCCCACCCCGGTGCCGTCGAGGTTCAGCTCGAGCTCGACCGTCGACTCGCTCGTGGTGCGGGTGCGGGAGGCGGTGCGGGCGTCGCGGCTGGTCATGACGCCGAGTCTATCGAGGCCAGCGCGTCCAGGAACGCGCTGGTCTCCTCCTCCGTCCCGGCTGTGACGCGCAGGCTCCGGGGCAGTCCGACGTCGCGCACGAGCACGCCGCGGTCGTACAGCGCCTGCCATGTCGCGGCGGGGTCGTCGACGCCGGCGAACAGCACGAAGTTCGTCCACGACTCGTACGGCGTATACCCCAGCGCGGTGAGCGTGGCGGAGATCCGGTCGCGCTGGGCGATGATGTCGTCGACGGCCGCGAGCATCGTCGGCGCGTGCCGCAGGGCCGCCGACGCGGCCGCCTGGGTCAGCGCGCTGAGGTGGTACGGCAGCCGGACCAGGCGCAGCGCGTCGATCACGGCCGGGTCGGCGGCGAGGTAGCCGACGCGTGCGCCGGCGAACGCGAACGCCTTGCTCATCGTGCGCGAGACGACCAGGCGCTCGCGGTCCGGCAGCAGGGTGAGCGCGGAGCGCTCGTCACGCGGCGCGAACTCGAAGTACGCCTCGTCGACGATCACGATCCCGTCGGTGCTGTCGTACACGGCCTCGATCACGTCGATCGGCATGGGGGTGCCGGTGGGGTTGTTCGGTGAGCACAGCATCACGACATCCGGCCTCACGTCCGCGACCTGCGCGGCCGCCGATTCAGCGTCGACCGTGAAGTCGTGGCCGCGTTCCCCCGCCACCCAGGTGCCGCCGGTGCCGCGGGTCAGCAGCGGATACATCGAGTACGTGGGGCCGAACCCGAACACCGTGCGGCCGGGCCCCGCAAACGCCTGCAGCAGGTGCTGCAGCACCTCGTTCGAGCCGTTCGCGGCCCAGATCCGGTCTCCGGTGAGTCCGTGCCCGAGGTACTCCGCGAACCCCTCCCGCAGTTGTGTGAACTCACGGTCCGGGTAGCGGTTCACGTCCCGCAGCGCGAGGGCGACGGAATCGAGGATGTCGTCGGCGACCTCCTTGGGCACCGGGTGCGTGTTCTCGTTAACGTTCAGGGCGACGGGAAGAGGAGCCTGCGGGGCGCCGTACGGGGTCAGTCCGCGCAGGTCGTCACGTATCGGCAGGTCGTCGAGTCGGGCGCTCACGCGTTCCATCGTAGAGCGCGCGACGGCAGGTCACCGGGCCGGTGCATATTCCGGCGGAAGCGCCAGCTCCTGGCCGGGCACGACGGTGACCCCCTGCAGGGCGTTCAGCCGGACGACGGCGTCCACGACGTCGCGGGGGTCGGCGCGGGGTGCCACGCGCTGGGCTATCGTCCACAGCGATTCCCCGGCGTTCACGGTCACGGTGGCGAAGCTGCTCGCGGGGGCGCCGCTCTCTCGCGATGCGAGTGCCGATCCGCCGCCGATGATCGAGGCGGCCAGGGCGACGGCGATGGGCAGCGCGACGACGGCGGCGAGCACGCGCCGACCGCGGCGGGTGATCCGCAGGCGCGTCGTGGCGGCGGGTGCCACGCTGATGCCGATAGTGCTCATTGCTCCTCCTCGGTGTTCCGGTCCGGCGCGTGTGCGGCGCCGGTCCGGGCCAGAGATTCGGGAGGGAGCCTCGGCCGGGAGGCACTCTCCCGAATCTCTCTTCCGAATCTAGATTCGATTGTGTAGTCTGTCAAGTGGGAATCTCTTCCGAATCGGATCGAAGGCGACACGCCTTGCGGCTGCCCTCGATCCGCTCCGGAAGCGGATACCGTTTCGATGAGGACACCCCACCACGGACCTCCGACATTCGAAGACGCTGCGGTGCGCGGCACGACGGGAGCTGACATGAGCGATGCGATGCAGGATGGCGGCGGGGCCGGCGTGAAGCCGCGGCGGCAGACGCGCCGGCGCAAGAGTCTGAGCGACAAGCAGATGGCGATCCTGGAGGTCATCCAGCGCTCGATCGCCCGGTACGGCTATCCCCCGAGCATGCGCGAGATCGGCGACGCGGTGGGATTGAAGTCGCTGTCCAGCGTGACGCACCAGCTGAACCAGCTGGAGCTGAGCGGCTACCTGCGCCGCGATGCCGGCAAGACGCGTGCGATGGAGGTACTGATCGACCTGCCGGGGGTGTCCACCGAGAATCCCGCCGACACCGCCACCGCCGTCGGCGACGCGGCGCTCGTCCCCCTGGTCGGCCACATCGCGGCGGGCGTGCCGATCACCGCCGAGCAGCAGGTGGAGGAGATCTTCCCGCTCCCGCGCCAGCTCGTGGGCAAGGGCGACCTGTTCATGCTGAAGGTGCAGGGCGAGTCGATGATCGACGCGGCCATCTGCGACGGCGACTGGGTCGTCGTACGCGCGCAGGCGACCGCCGACAACGGCGACATCGTCGCGGCGATGCTCGACGGCGAGGCTACCGTCAAGACGTTCCGCCAGCGCGACGGCCACACGTGGCTGCTGCCCCGCAACTCCGCGTTCGAGCCGATCCTCGGCGACGACGCCGTCGTCCTCGGCAGGGTCGTGGCGGTGCTGCGCGCGGTCTGACCGGGGCCGCGCCGCGTCGGGACGGCCCACGGGGCCATCCCGACGCGTCCGGGTTACGGTGGGGTGCATGGCGCAGACCCTTCCCTTCGGCTCCTGGCCGTCACCGATCACCGCGCAGCTGGCGGCCGAATCCGCGGCGCGCATCGACGGGGCGCGGTTCGTCGGCGACGACGTGTGGTGGGGTGAGTCGGTGCCTGCCGAGGGCGGCCGGATGACGGTGCGCTCCCGCCGCCACGGCATCCTGCTTCCCTCCCCCTGGAACGTGGCGTCGCGCGTGCACGAATACGGCGGCGGCGCATGGACAGCGGCCGGGGACGGTCGCCTCTTCTTCGTCGAGAAGACGGATCAGCGGGTCTGGGAGCTCGCCGGCGGGCGGACCCGCGCGCTCACGCCGCAGAAGGGCGGCCAGCGGTACGGGGGCCTGACCTGGCAGCAGAACCGGCTGCTGGCCGTGCGCGAGACGCACACCGGCGCGCCGGTCCCGGTCCGGGACATCGTGGAGATCGTCCCGAAGGCCGTCCCCCGGATTCTGTCGCTGGCGTCGGGCAGCGACTTCGTCGCGCACCCCGCCCTGTCCCCGGACGGCACTCGACTCGCCTGGATCGCGTGGGACCACCCGGACATGCCGTGGGACCGCACGCAGCTGCGGGTGCGGCCCCTGACCGGCCCCGGCGATCCGGTGACGGTGGCGGGCGGCGACTCCTCGGTGCTGCAGCCGGAGTGGGTCGACGCCGATACCCTCGTGTACGCGGATGACGCCGGCGACCGCTGGAACCTGTGGCGGGTGCGCCTGTCGGCCGGCCTCGAGCGCTCCGCGGTGTCGGTCGCGGATGCCGACACCGGCGGGCCGGTGTGGGTCCTCGGCAGGCGCTGGTACCGTCCGCTGCCGGACCGGCGGATCGTCGCGGTCCGCACGAACGGCGGCGACGAGGTCGTGGTCCTCGACCCCGCCACGCAGGCGGAGTCCGCCCTGGCGCTGGATGCCACCGCGGACGTGTCGATCGAGGACATCCGCGGCACCCGCGTGCTGCTCACCGCCGCCGGGGCCTTCACACCGACCGCGGTGTGGGTCGTGGACCTGGACCGCCCGGACCGGCCGGAGCGGGTGGCGGGTGGATCCGCCGGCTGGGACGCGGCGTGGACGCCGGCCGCGCAGGCGGTGACGTTCGACGGGCCGCACGGCGCCGTGCACGCGTTCGAGTACCCGCCGACGAGCCCGGACGCCGTGGGCCCGGCGGGCGAACGGCCTCCGTACCTGGTGCTCGTGCACGGCGGCCCCACGTCACACACCGCTCCCGCGGCGTCGGCGAAGACGGCGTTCTTCACGAGCCGCGGCATCGGCGTGCTGGACGTGAACTACGGCGGCTCGACCGGGTACGGCCGCGCGTACCGCGAGCGCCTGCGCGGCCAGTGGGGCGTCGTGGACGTCGACGACGTCGCGGCCGCAGCGGCGGGGCTCGCGGCGGCGGGGCACGCAGACGCCGGCCGTCTGGCGATCGACGGCGGCTCGGCGGGCGGCTGGACGGTGCTCGCGGCGCTCACGGACACGGATGTCTTCGCCGCCGGGATCTCCCGGTACGGGGTGGGCGACGCGCGGGCCCTCGCCGCCGACACACACGACTTCGAGGCGCGCTACCTCGACGGGCTGATCGGCCCGCTGCCGGAGGCCGAGGACCTGTACCGGCAGCGTTCGCCGCTGTCGCGCCCGGAGCGCTTCCGCGTACCGGTGCTGCTGCTGCAGGGCGCGGACGACCCGGTCGTTCCGCCGGCGCAGGCGGAGGCCATCCGGGCGGCTCTGGCCGAGCGCGGGATCCCGCACGCATACGTGCTGTACGAGGGTGAGGGACACGGGTTCCGCCGAACTGAGACCGTGATCGACGTGCTCGAGAAGGAGCTCGCGTTCCTCGGCGCCGTGTTCGGGTTCACGCCGGCCGACGTGCCCCCGCTGGCCCTCTCCTGACGCCTCGTCAGGCGGGCACGGCGAAGGGGGCAAGCTGCGCCGCCAGCTGCGCGCCGACGCGCACGTGCAGCAGGGTGCCGCCCTCCTCGTGGCGCTGCGACAGGATCATCCCGGTCTCGTGTGCGGCCGAGACGAGGTCGCCGCGGTCGTACGGGACCAGCGCGGTGACCTCGACGGCCGGCAGCGGCAGCGCGGCCTCGATCGCGGCACGCAGCTGCTCGATGCCCTCTCCGGTCCGGCTGGAGACGAACAGGGCGGCCGGCTCGAGTCCGCGCAGCACGAGCCGGGCGTCCTCGTCGACGAGGTCGGCCTTATTGAACACGACGACCTCGGGGATGTCGCGGCCGCCCACATCGCCGATCACGTCGCGCACCGTCGCCAGCTGCGCGGCCGGGTCGGGGTGCGCGGCATCCACGACGTGCAGGATCACGTCGGCGTCGGCGACCTCCTCCAGCGTCGAGCGGAACGCCTCGACGAGCTGGTGGGGCAGGTTGCGGACGAAGCCGACCGTGTCGGTGAGCGTATAGACGCGGCCGTCGGATGCCTCGGAGCGGCGCACCGTGGCATCCAGCGTCGCGAACAGCGCATTCTCCACGAGCACGCCGGCGCTGGTCAGCCGGTTCAGCAGGCTCGACTTGCCGGCGTTCGTGTAGCCGGCGATGGCGACGGACGGGACGGTGTGCCGATGCCGCTCGGCCCGCTTGGCGGCGCGCGCGGGACCGAAGTCGCGGATCTGCCGTCGCAGCAGCGCCATCCGGGTGCGGATCCGGCGGCGGTCCAGCTCGATCTTCGTCTCACCGGGTCCGCGCGAGCCCATCCCGGCGCCGCCGGCACCCACCTGGCCGCCGGCCTGCCGGCTCATCGAGTCGCCCCAGCCGCGCAGCCGCGGCAGCAGGTACTCGAGCTGGGCCAGCTCCACCTGGGCCTTGCCCTCCCGGCTCTTGGCGTGCTGGCTGAAGATGTCCAGGATCACGGTGGTCCGGTCGATCACCTTGACCTTCACGACGTCCTCGAGCGCGCGCCGCTGGCTGGGGGCCAGCTCGGTGTCGGCGATCACCGTGTCGGCGTTCACGGCCGCGACGATCCCGCGCAGCTCCTCCGCCTTTCCGCGGCCGACGTACGTCGCGGGGTCCGGGTGCGGGCGCCGCTGCAGGACGCCGTCCAGCACGACGGCACCGGCCGTCTCGGCGAGGGCGGCGAGCTCGCGCAGCGAGTTCTCGGCGTCCTCCTGCTCCCCCTGCGGGTGCACACCCACCAGGACGACGTTCTCCAGTCGCAGCTGCCGGTACTCGACCTCGGTGACGTCCTCGAGCTCGGTGGACAGGCCCGGAACGCGGCGCAGCGCCGCGCGCTCCTGCCGGTCCCACTGGTCGCCGTCGTACGGGTCGCGCCCCTGCTCGTCGGCGGTCGCGTCATCCTGCAGCGCCTGGGCGGCGCCGAACACGCGCACGCCGGAGTGCGCGTCCGCGCGCGCGAGGACGCGGTCCACCGGGTCGACGGGGTTCTCGCTGGCGCGCTCCTCCATTCGCACCACTCTAGTCGGCGCGGGGTCCCGCGCTTCCGCTACGCTGAAACGTCATGGGCGGTGACCACTACTTCAGCGCGTCGCCAGCCAGTGCCGAGAACCTCCGCACCATCGTGGTGCGGCTGGCCGGCCGCGACGTCGAGGTCACGACCGCGAGCGGGGTGTTCAGTCCGGATCGACTGGATGCCGGGACCGGAGTGCTGCTGGCGAACACGCCTCCTCCTCCTCCCGGCGGGGACATCCTGGACCTCGGCTGCGGCTGGGGGCCGATCGCGCTGAGCGTCGCGCTGGACTCGCCACACGCGACGGTGTGGGCGGTGGATGTGAACGAGCGCTCGCTGGATCTCGTCCGGCGCAACGCCGCCGCTCTCGGCCTGGACAACGTGCGCGCCGTGCGGCCCGACGATGTTCCCGACGACATTGTGTTCCGCGGCATCCGCTCCAATCCGCCGATCCGGGTGGGCAAGAGCGAACTGCACGACATGCTGCTGCGCTGGATCCCCCGGTTGGACCTGCGCAGCGACGGCTGGTTCGTGGTGCAGCGCAATCTCGGCTCGGATTCGCTGCAGCGGTGGCTTGCCGCGACGCTCGGGCAGGGTTACACCGTGCACCGGGCGGCCACCGGGCGCGGCTACCGCGTGCTGAAGGTGCGCCGGCACGGCACGCCGCCCACCGAGGTCATCGACCTGCCCTGACCGGAGGCGGGTCGGCGGTCACGCGAGAGTGAACTGCCCGGAGTAGACCAGGGTCGCCGGCCCCGACAGCAGCACGTGGCCGTCGACCATGCGCACGCCCAGCCGCCCGCCGGGCACGTCGACCGTCCACCGGTCGGGCGCGCCGCTGCCGGCCCAGTCCCGCACGGCGAGCGCCGTGGCCGCGACGCCGGTGCCGCAGCTGAGCGTCTCGCCGACACCGCGCTCGAACACGCGCATCCGCACGGCGCCGACGTCGCCGGTCACGAGCGGGTCGGCGGGGACCACGAACTCCACGTTCGCCCCCGCCGGCGGCGCCGGATCCAGAATCGGGTGCGCGGTGAGATCGAGGCCCGCCAGCTCGTCTTCGGACGACAGTGCCACCACGACGTGCGGGTTGCCGACGTCCACGCCGAGGCCTGGCCGCGCGACATCCAGCCCGCGGGCGCGGACGAGGACGTCGCCGCGCTCGAGGCGGAACCGGCCGAGGTCGGCCTCGTAGCCGAGGTCGCTGCGGGTGACCCGCAGCGCGCCGTTGCGGGTGCCGATGAGGATGCCGTCGTCGCCGAGCGCGGCGAGGCCACTCTGGAGCAGGTAGTGCACGTATACGCGGATGCCGTTGCCGCACATCTCCGCTGTCGACCCGTCGGCGTTGCGGTAGTCCATGAACCACTCGGCGCCGCCGGCGGCCTGCGCCGGGTCGATAGCGGCGCTGCGGACCACGCGCAGGACGCCGTCGGCGCCGACGCCGAAGTGCCGGTCGCACAGCGCGGCGACCTGATCTTCGGTCAGGTCCAGTGCACCGTCGGGGTCGGGCACTATGACGAAGTCGTTGCCGGTGCCGTGGCCCTTGGTGAAGGAGATAGTGGTGGACATCGGCTCCCATCCTAGGGGTGGGGCGTCACCGTCCCGCGGGCGGCAGCGGCCCGCGCACGCGGTATCGGCCGCACAGGAAGCTGCGGTTGCGCGCGACCTCCATCAGTTCCAGGTCCAGCGCCCGGGGCAGGAGGGGAGAACCTGCGCCGAGCGTGACCGGCGCGAACTGCACCCACACCTCGTCGAGCAGGCCGGCGTCCGCGAAAGCGCCGACCAGCTCTCCGCCGCCGACGAGCCAGACATCCTTCCCCTTCGCGGCCTGCGTCATCGCCGCGTGCACGGGGCGGATGTCGCCCTGGACGAAGCGGATGTCGGCCTCGCCGCGCACGGGCAGGTCGCGGTGGGTGAACACCCACGTGGGCTGTGCGTACGGCCACGGCCCGTCGTCGTGCGCGAGGACCCATTCGTACGTGGACGCGCCCATCGCCAAGGCGCCGATCCCGTCGATGAACGCGGAGTAGTGCATCGGGCCGGCCTCGTCGATGTCCTGGTGCAGCAGCCAGTGCAGCGAGTGGTCGGTCGTGGCGATGAAGCCGTCGAGGCTGGATGCCGTGTAGAAGTGCGTGCTCACGCCGCCATGATGCCGCACGCCGCCGACGCCGTCACCTGCGTCAGCTCGAGCCGTCGGCGAGGGTCGCGGCATCCGTCGCCGGCCCCACCCACCGCACATCCGGATACCGCCGGAACCAGGACACCTGTCGCCGCGCGTAGCGGCGGGTCAGAGCCTGCGTCTGGGCGATGGCGTCGGCCTCGGTCAGCGCGCCCCGCAGCTGGGCGAGGGCCTGCGCGTAGCCGATGGCCCGCGGGGCGGTGGTGCCGCGCTCCAGGCCCTGCTCGCGCAGCGCCCGCACTTCGTCCACCAGGCCTGCGCGCCACATGTCCTGAACGCGGGCGTCGAGCCGCTCGACCAGGGCGGCGCGGTCGACGTGCACGCCGATGATCCGGGTGGCGGGATGCCACAGCACGGGCCGGTCGGGAAGGGCGGCGCCGTGGGTCTCGCGCCCCTGCGCGAGCACCTCCAGGGCACGGACGATGCGGCGGGCGTTGCGGGGGTCGACGCGGGCCGCCGTGGCCGGGTCCTGCTGCCGCAGCCGCGCGTACAGCGCGCCGGGGCCGTCCGCCTCAAGCTCCGCCTCCAGCCGGGCGCGCACGGCGTCGTCGCGGGGCGGGAAGCGGAAGTCGTACAGCACGCTCGACACGTACAGCCCGGACCCGCCGACGAGGATCGCGTCCTTGCCGCGCGCGTGGATCGCCGCGATGGCGGCGCGCGCGTCGCGCTGATACCCGGCCACGGCGGCGTCCTCGGTCACCTCCAGCACGTCGAGCATCCGGTGCGGAATGCCGCGCCGGGCGGAGGGCGGCAGCTTGGCCGTTCCGATGTCCATCCCCCGGTACAGCTGCATGGCGTCACCGTTGACGATCTCGGCGGGCACGCCCCGGGCGGCCAGCGCGTCGGCGAGGTCGAGAGACAGCGCGGTCTTGCCGGTTCCGGTGGCTCCCACAACCGCCCACACGCGCCGGCTGTCGGCGTCGGTCGCCGGGATGTGCGCGCTCAACGGGCGGCGGGGGCGCCGATCGTCGGCATGCCGAGGGCGACGCTGCCGCCGGCGGCAGTCCCGTGCGACGGCACCGCGCAGGAGGAGGCCTGGCCGCGCTCCCACGCGTCCCCGGCGCGCGTGCGCCGGATCCGCAGCGGCGCGCCGGCGGGCGCGTCGGCCAGCAGGTGGAACGGCGCCGCGTGCGTGATCGTGACGGTGACCATGTCGCCAGGCCGGGGAAGGTCGGACCCGTCGGGCACCTCGAAGTGCACGAGCCGGTTGTCGCGCGCCCGGCCGGTCAGGCGGTGGGTCGCGGCATCCTTCTTGCCCTCGCCGGTGGACACCAGCACCTCGACCTCGCGGCCGAGCTGCTTCTCGTTCTCCTCGAGGCAGATCCGCTCCTGCAGGGCGATGAGCCGGTCGTAGCGCTCCTGCACGACATGCTTGGGCACCTGGTCGGCCATCGTGGCGGCCGGCGTGCCCTCGCGGATCGAATACTGGAACGTGAACGCGCTGGCGAACCGGGCCTGCTCGACGACCCGCAGAGTGTCCTCGAAGTCCTCGTCGGTCTCGCCCGGAAAGCCCACGATGATGTCGGTGGTGATCGCCGCGTCCGGGATCTTCGCGCGGACGCGGTCGAGGATGCCGAGGAACTTGGCGCTGCGGTAGGAGCGGCGCATCGCCTTCAGGATGGCGTCGCTGCCGGACTGCAGCGGCATGTGCAGCTGCGGCATGACGGTGGGCGTGTCGGCCATCGCGTCGATGACGTCGTCGGTGAACATCGCGGGGTGCGGGCTGGTAAAGCGGACCCGCTCCAGCCCGTCGATCTCGCCGGTGGCGCGCAGGAGTTTCGCGAACGCCTGCCGGTCGCCGAATTCGACCCCGTAGGAGTTGACGTTCTGACCGAGCAGCGTCACCTCGATGGCGCCGTCGTCGACGAGCATCCGGATCTCGCTGAGGATGTCGCCGGGGCGGCGGTCCTTCTCCTTGCCGCGCAGGCTCGGCACGATGCAGAACGTGCACGTGTTGTTGCAGCCGACGGAGATGGACACCCAGCCGCTGTAGGCGCTCTCGCGCTTGGTGGGCAGCGTGGAGGGGAACACTTCGAGCGACTCGAGGATCTCCAGCGCCGCCTCGCCGTTGTGCCGGGCGCGCTCGAGCAGGCTCGGCAGCGATCCCATGTTGTGGGTGCCGAACACGACGTCCACCCAGGGCGCCTTGTCGAGGACGGCCTGCTTGTCCATCTGGGCGAGGCACCCGCCGACGGCGATCTGCATGCCGACGTGCTTGTCCTTGCGGCTCTTCAGGTGTCCGAGCGTGCCGTACAGCTTGCCGGCGGCGTTGTCGCGCACTGCGCACGTGTTGATCACGACGACGTCCGGCTCCTCGCCGGCGCCCGCGGGAAGGTAGCCCGCGCTCTCCAAGGACCCGGCCAGCCGTTCGGAGTCGTGCACGTTCATCTGGCAGCCGAACGTGCGCACCTCGTAGGTGCGGGCGCGTCCGTCGGCATCCTGCGCTGCGGGCGAGGGCGCGATGAGCGTCGGCGCGGAGGACGGGGATGTCATGATCCCGCTATTCTACGTCGCCGCCGGCGCGCCGGCCCAGAGCCCGCGCGACCGGTGTTCATAGCCTTCTCATCACGTTTGCTGGGCCGGATCCATGAGCGCCCGGCCTACCGTGAGCGGCGTCCGATGCGATGTGCCTGCAAGGAGGCCACACGACATGAGCGCCCGATCCCGCGTCCGGCGTGTTCCGCGATGGGCGTGGATCACCGCTGCCGTCACCGTGGCGGCCATCATCGCCGTGTCGGTCTGGACGTTCGGCTACGCGATCCCGACCCAGTCGGCATCCGCCCGGACCGTCGTGCGCACGGCGACCGCGGCGCTGCGCACGATGGAGCAGACCGTGACGGCAACCGGCACCGCCGCGCCCGCCGTGCAGGACGCCGTGGACTTCGCCGTCCCCGGCACCGTCGTGAGCGTGGACGTGAAAGCCGGCGACACGGTGAAGAAGGGCCAGGCGCTGGCGAAGGTCGACACGCTGCAGCTGCATGCCGCGGTGCTGCAGGCGCAGGCGACCCTCGCGCAGGCGCGGGTCTCGCTCGCCTCCGCGCAGGGCGCGGACGACGGCACCGGCGCGGCGGCGGCGCGGCTGGCCGCGGCGTCCGCGGCCGTCGACGTCGACGCGCAGGCGGTGGCGCAGGCGAAGACGGCGATGTCGCAGGCGACGCTGATCGCCCCCGACGCGGGCCTCGTCACCGCCGTCACTATCGCCGTCGGCGACCGGGTGTCCGGGTCGGGGTCCCCTGGCGCGGGCGGGTCCGGATCGGGATCGAGCGGGCCTGCGGCGGGCGGCTCGGCGACCGCGGCGTCGACCGGGGTGGCCAGCGGCGCCGTGACGATCGTCGGCACCACGGCGTGGACGGTGGATGCCGCGGTCGGCGAGACCGCCGTATCGCACGTGTCCGTCGGCGAGCAGGTGGAGCTCGGCACCGCCGACGGGAGGGCCCTGTTCGGTGTGGTGAGCTCGGTCGGGCTCGTGCCCTCGACGACGACCGGATCCGCGCAGTATCCGGTGACGATAACGGTGACCGGCACGGGTGCCGGGCTGTTCGACGGCGTCTCGGTGACGGCGGCGATCGTGTACCAGCGGCGCACCGACGTGCTGGCGGTGCCGTCCGCGGCGGTGACGACGACCGCGGGCAGGAGCACGGTTGCCGTCGTCGGCACCGGCGGCGCGCAGACGGTGACCGCCGTCACCGTCGGCGAGGTCGCGGGCGGATACACCGAGATCACCGGCGGCGTGAAGGAAGGGGCCGCGGTGATCGTGGCGTCCTTCGCTCCGGGTGCCGGGCGGACCGGGACGACGACGGGCCGCGGCGGCGCGTCACGGTTCCCGGGCGGGTTCACCGGCGGCGGATTCGGAGGGGGCGGGTTCACCGGCGGCGGATTCGGCGGCGGCGGGTTCACCGGCGGCGGATTCGGGGGGCAGACGCGCCAAGGGACGCCGGGGGGCGGGCAGTGAGCGCCGCGCCGGTGATCGCGCTGACCGCGGCACACAAGACGTACCGCACCGGCGACATCGAGGTGGCGGCGCTGCGCGGCATCGACCTCGAGGTCGAGGCGGGCGAATACCTCGCGATCATGGGACCGTCGGGATCGGGGAAGTCGTCGCTCATGAACATCCTCGGCTGCCTGGACGTACTCACCGGCGGCGCGTATCGGCTCGCAGGCGAGGACGTCGAGCACCTGGGTGAGCCGGCGCTGGCCCGCGTGCGCAACCGTCAGATCGGGTTCGTGTTCCAGCAGTTCCACCTGCTGCCGAGCCTGTCGGCGCTGCGCAACGTTGAACTGCCGATGCTGTATGGCCGGATCGAGCGGGCCGAGCGGCGCGAGCGCGCCACGGCGGCGCTGAGAAGCGTCGGGCTCGGCGACCGCCTTAACCATCGACCCGGGGAGCTGTCAGGCGGGCAGCAGCAGCGCGCCGCGGTGGCACGTGCGCTGGCGGCGGACCCGACGATCATCCTCGCTGACGAGCCCACCGGGAACCTGGACTCCGTGTCCACCGACGAGGTCCTCGAGCTGTTCGACCGGCTGCACGCGGACGGCCGCACCATCGTCCTCATCACGCACGAGCGCGACGTCGCCGCCCGTGCGTCCCGCATCGTGACGATGCGGGACGGGCAGGTGGTCTCCGACTCGCGGGGAGAGGACGCGGCCGGATGACCTGGACCGAGACGCTCGCGACGTCCTGGCATGCACTGCGCAGCCACGCGCTGCGGTCACTGCTGACCGTGCTCGGCATTCTCGTGGGCATCGCGGCGGTGATCGTCACCGTCGGGCTGGGACTGGGCACGCAGCAGGATGTCAGCGCCCAGATCAATGCCCTGGGCAGCAATCTGCTCATCGTCTCACCCGGATCGAGCACGAGCACCGGCGGCGTGCGCGGCGGCTTCGGGTCCGCGACCACGCTTACCGTCGCTGACGCGGCGGCGCTGCGCTCCGCTGTCGCCGCGCCGGACGTGGCATCCGTCGCGCCGGAGAAGTCGGCGTCGCTGCCGTTGACTGCCGGCGCCGTGAACTGGACCACCACCGTCACCGGGGCCACGACCGCGTGGCCGGCGGTGCGCTCCCGGACGACGGCTCAGGGATCGTTCTTCACGGCTGCCCAGTACGACGCGAACGCCGACGTGGTCGTGCTCGGTCCCGACACCGCCGATGAGCTTTTCGGCAGCACCGCGGTCGTGGGACAGTCGGTCACGATCGGCGGCACGGGCTTCCAGGTCATCGGTGTGCTCGCCCCCGCCGGCGCGAGCACCTCCACGAACCTCGACGACGTCGCCGTCATGCCGCTGTCGAGTGCCGTCGGCACGGTGATGGGGGGAATCGGCGCCGATGCGGTCTCGCGCATCTATGTGAAGGCGGCGTCCGACCGCGTGCTGTCGGCCGCGTCGCAGGAGGTCACCGCGCTGCTGACGAACGTGCACGGGATCACGGACGCGGCCGACGTCGACTTCACCGTGTCCAGCCAGACCGCACTCGTGGACACCGCGACGTCGATCTTCCGGACGCTGACGGTCCTGCTCACCGGGATCGCGGCACTGTCGCTGCTGGTGGGCGGCATCGGCGTGATGAACATCATGCTGATGTCGGTCTCAGAGCGCACGCGCGAGATAGGACTGCGCAAGGCGCTCGGCGCCCCGCCGGGTGCGATTCGACGCCAGTTCCTCGTCGAGGCGGGCATCCTCGGGCTCGCCGGCGGCGTACTCGGGGTGATGGTGGGGGTCACCACCACCTGGGTGCTGCCCGCGCTGATCGGCAGCTCGGTGATCGCATCGGTCCCCACCGTCCTGCTCGCCCTGGCGGTCGCGCTCGCGATCGGCCTCGTCTTCGGCGTGTACCCGGCCACCCGGGCGGCGCGTCTCACCCCCATCGACGCCCTGCGCAGCGAATAGCGCGCAGCCAAGAAACGGACATCCCCGATGCGACTCACACCTCGCTCTCGAGCTCTCCCCCGCCGCCGCCCCGGTATTGCCGCCCTGATCGTCGGCGGGGTCGTCGCGGCGGCCGCCCTCGCCGGCTGCTCGGCGATCGCCTCGCCGGCGACGGCGCCGAGCCCCGCGGCATCCGCTCCCTCGCGAGGGATCGGCGTGGGACGCGGCGGCGTGTCCGGCGTCATCGCGTCCGCCCAGCCCGGCCTGCTGCAGGTGCAGGGCGGCGGCATCCAGACCGCGGTGTCGTACACCGCGAAGACCCGGATCCGGCGCACGCAGAAGGCGGGCGCCGGGAGCATCGCGGTGGGCGACTGCATAGTAGCGGTGACCGCACACGGCGCAGCCGCGGCGACATCCGTCACCGTGGACGCGGCGTCGGGGTCCGGCGTCTGCCCGACCGGCTTCGGCGCCGGGCGGGGCGCCGGAGGCGGCGCGTTCCCGCGCCCGCCGCGCGCCCCGGGCGGGGCGACCCCGCGCCCGCGGCCGTCCATCGGGCCGGGACGGGCGGTGTTCGGCCGGCTCACGGTGGGGAAGGTCACCGCCGCAACCGCCGGTGCCATCACCGTCGCCACCACGACGCGCGGCGGCTCCACGACCACGCAGTCCGTCGGCCTCGACGCGAAGACCGTCGTCACGGTGACGGTGGATGTCACCGCCGCAGCGATCGCCGACGGCCTGTGCGTGCGCGCCACCGGCGCGGCCGACACGGCGGGCGGGTTCGCCGCGACGGCGCTGACGCTCTCGGATCCCGCAGCAGACGGCACGTGCACGCAGGGCGGGGGCGGGTTCGGCAGCCGCGGGTTCGGTGGAAGACCCGGCACGGGTCCGACCCCGCCGCTGACCGGCAGCGGCGCGGGAAGCACGAGCGATGACTGATCCCGGCGCCGGCTGCACCCGCGCCCGACGATCCCGGGTGGCCGCGCTCCTCGCAACACGGCGGCGCAGGATCGTGGCGGTCGTCGTGATCGCCGGGGTGATCGCCGCGGGCGGCGGCACCGCCGTGTATGCCGCGACACGTGATTCCGGCACGCGCTACCGCACCGCCGGCGTGCAGTACGGCGACGTGACGCAGACGCTGTCGCTGACCGGGCAGGTGGCCTCCTCCGACAGCGTGGACGCGGCGTTCCAGGTCGCCGGCACCGTGCAGAAGGTGCTGGTGAGGCTCGGCGAGAAGGTCAGTGCGGGGCAGACGCTCGCGACGCTCGATCCGACCGCGCTGACCGCCGCAGTCGGCGCGGCGCACGCCGCCGCCGCCGACGCGCAGCAGCGGCTCGCCGACGACCTCGCCGCACAGAGCACGGGAGCGGCGGTGCCTCTGACCGCGGGTCGGGTGGGATCGTCACGGACAGGGGGCGACGGCGCGCGGTCGGGTGGGACGGCGGCAGCCTCCGTCGCCGGGGCACAGTCCGTCATGCTGGGGCGGTATCGCACGGCGGCCGCAGCGGCGCAGGCGTCCGCCGCTGCGGTCGCGACCGCGCAGACCGCTTGTGCGCCGTTGCTCGGCGCCCCGGCCCCGTCCGCCGGCGCGACACCGACGCCTGCTCCGGTTCCGCCGCTCTCCCCTGATCCGACGCCGACGCCGACGCCCGGCACGACCGGGGGCGTGCAACTCCTGCTGACCGACTGCCAGGCCGCGGTGTCACGCGTGCTCCAGCTGCAGACGGCGACGGCGTCCGCGCAGGCGGATCTGGACCGCGCGGCCATCGCGCTGAACGCGGCGGTCGCCGCCCTGCAGCGGGCGACGCCGGCGGCCGGCTCCTCGTCCGCCGGCACGGGATCACGCCCCACTGCCCCACCCGTGTCACGCGGGGCGGTCACGGCCGCGCAGATCCTGTCCGACCAGGCACAGATCGACAGCGCCCAGGCGCACCTGGCGGTGCAGCGGCAGGACCTCGACTTCGCGACGCTGACGAGCCCGCTGGCCGGCACCGTCGTCGCGATCGGGCTGGCCGCAGGGGCAGCGGTACCGGCGGGCTCGACCGGGGCGGCGGTGACGGTGCAGGGTGCCGGCGGCTACACGGTGACGGCCACGGTCCCGCTCGCACAGATCTCGCACGTGGCCGCCGGGCAGAAGGCGTCGGTGAGGCTCTCCGCCTTCGCAGCGACCTACCCGGGCGCCGTGACGTCGATCGGGGTGCTGAACGTGTCGCAGACGTCCACCCCCGCGTATCGGGTCACGCTCACCCTCGACACCGGTGGCGCCGCCCCACGCATCGGCGCCACGGCCCACGCGACGGTGACAGTGGCGACCGCCGCGCACGTGCTCACGGTGCCGACATCGGCGGTAGCCGTGTCCGGCACGCGCGCGTCGGTGCTCCTCTTCGACAACGGACGGGTGCGGCGCACGCCGGTCACGATCGGCGCCGTGGGCACGGACAGTGTCGAGATCAGGACGGGCCTGAGCGCCGGCCAGCGGGTCGTGCTCGCCGACCTGGACGCACAGATCCCGGCCGCCTCGACGGGCCTGCGCGGCACGCTCGGCGGACTGGGCACAGCGGCGCGCCTGAGGCGGACGCTCGGCCGGTAGCGGCACTCTTCGCACCCGCTCCGCGCGCCGCCCGCAGTCAGCCCAGCTCGTCGAGGGCGCGCCGTGCCGCGTCCAGCGCCGCCGCGCCGTAGCCGCGTCTCGCGAGCTGTCCGGCGAGCCGGCGCAGGGCCACGTCACGCTCGAGGCCGCGCATCGACCGGGCCTTCTGCCGCGCGAACTCCAGCGCACGTTCCGCGTCGTCGTCGGGCAGCTCGGCGAGGGCGAGGTCGATCACGTCGCGGCGCAGGCCCCGCTTCGCGAGGGTCTGCGCGATGACGGCACGGCCCTGGCCCTTGCGCTGAACCGCGCTGTGCACGAGCTGCTCGGCGAGGGCACGATCGTCGAGGTATCCGCGACGCTCGAAGGCGTGCAGGACAGCGGCGACGACATCGGCGTCGAGGCTGTGCGCGGCGAGAACCACCCGCCCCTCGGACACCGACAGCTGCCGGGTGCGCAGCTTGCGGGTCAGGCTGCGCTCGGCGGCCTCGCGCTCGCTCCGGGCGGCGTCGTCGAGGGCGTCCTCATCCAGGGCGTCGTCGTCGGGCTCATCCCAGACGGTGTGCCAGGTCGGTGTGTCGCGGGATGCCGCGGACGGTGCCGCCGTCGGGCGCTCGGCGCCCGCGGCGTCCCCTCGTTCGGTCGCGGGGGCGGGGCCGCCGAACAGCGGGATCACGGGGGCGAGCCCGTTCTGCTCGCCCCCGTCGTCCGGCGTCATGATCAGGCCGGCCGGCGCTGCGCCAGCTCGTCGTCGGCCGGGGCCGCAACGGTCTTCGGCACGCCGATGCCGAGCTTGGTCTTGATCTTGGTCTCGATCTCGGCGGCGACATCCGCGTTCTTGATCAGGAAGTTGCGGGCGTTCTCCTTGCCCTGACCGAGCTGCTCGCCTTCGTACGTGTACCAGGCGCCCGACTTCTTGACGATGCCGTGCTCGACACCGAAGTCGATGAGGCTGCCTTCGCGCGAGATGCCGACCCCGTAGAGGATGTCGAACTCGGCCTGCTTGAACGGCGGCGCCATCTTGTTCTTGACGACCTTGACCCGGGTGCGGTTGCCGACCGCCTCGGACCCGTCCTTCAGCGTCTCGATGCGGCGGATGTCCAGGCGGACGGACGCGTAGAACTTCAGCGCCTTGCCGCCGGCCGTGGTCTCCGGCGAGCCGAAGAAGACGCCGATCTTCTCCCGCAGCTGGTTGATGAAGATAGCGGTGGTCTTGGTCTGGCTGAGACCGCCGGTGAGCTTGCGCAGCGCCTGCGACATCAGGCGCGCCTGCAGACCCACATGCGAGTCTCCCATCTCACCCTCGATCTCGGCCCGCGGCACGAGCGCCGCCACCGAGTCGATCACAACGAGGTCGATGGCGCCGGAGCGGATCAGCATATCGGCGATCTCCAGCGCCTGCTCGCCGGTGTCCGGCTGCGACACGAGCAGCTGGTCGATGTCGACGCCGAGCTTCTGGGCGTAGTCCGGGTCGAGCGCGTGCTCCGCGTCCACGAACGCGGCGATGCCGCCGGCGCGCTGCGCGTTGGCGATGGCGTGCAGGGTCAGCGTCGTCTTTCCCGACGACTCCGGACCGTAGATCTCGATGATGCGGCCGCGCGGCAGCCCGCCGACGCCGAGGGCCACGTCGAGCGCGATGGAGCCGGTGGGAATGACCTCGACCGGTGCCCGCTCGTCGCTGCCGAGCCGCATCACCGATCCCTTTCCGAACTGGCGGTCGATCTGGGCGAGGGCCGACTCCAGGGCCTTCTCGCGGTTCTCCGTGCTGGGCATACCGTGCTCCTTCGATGCGTGGTCCGTCGCCTGTAGGCTGTCGCGCTCCGACCCGGCTGGGACGGATGCTGCGACAAGGCGGAGGTGTCGTTCGACGTCGCTCACAGTACGAGCCGGCTCCGACATCCGTCGGCACCGGGACCCGTTCTGTGGATGGACAGCCTCCCGACCCCTGCTGTGCAGGAGCCTACGCGCACCTCGAACAGACCTTCGACGACACGCCGCTGTCAGCGGCGGCGCGGCTCCAGCCGTCCGGCACCGTGGCGGTGGGCTTCCGGAACGTCCGTCTCCATGCACAGCGCCAGCCACACGTCCCGCGGCGCGACGCCATCCTCCAGCGCCTGCGCGGCGGTGCGATCGCCGACGCCCGGCAGCACCAGGTCGGAAACGAGAACCGCGCCGCGGCTGCCGAATTCGGCGGCCACGGCGCGGTGGAACTCGCTGCGTCGCACGCGTCAGCGCAGCGACAGCTCGGTGCCGACCTCTGCCACGAGGTCGTCGGGGACGACATCGGGGAAGGTCGGCAGCCCCTCGAGGACGGAGATGCGGTCGCCGACCTCGCGCATGATCGTCGAGATGGGGACGTCCAGCGCGTCGGCCACGGAGGCGAGGATCTCGCTCGAGGCCTCCTTCTGCCCGCGCTCGACTTCGCTGAGGTAGCCGAGAGCGACGCTCGCGCGTCCGGCGACCTGACGGAGGGTGTGCCCCTTCTGCTGACGGAAGTCGCGAAGAACTTCGCCGATCTCTTGTCGAACCAGGATCATTTCGGGCCCCTCCTCACGCGCTTCCCTCGTTGTCCGGGTGCACAAGAGTACAACACCCGTGCTGGTCACACTAATCCCGAGCGCTGAGGAATCCTTGGGAATCGCCGACCGCAACCCAACCGATACCCGGGGCAGGCGCGCCCGGCGAACCGGGGCTCACAGCGCGTCGATCGCGGCCTGCAGTGCCCGCCGGACGGTGGCGCGGCGGATCGTCTCGCGATCGCCGTCAAGGGCCAGCGAAACGACGCTGACACCGTCCGGGGTGGACACGCCGATGTGCACGGTCCCCACGGCCTGGCCGTCGGCGGGGTCCGGTCCGGCGACTCCGGTGGTCGACAGACCCACGTCCGTGCGGACGTCGGCGTGCGCGGTGACGGTGCGGATGCCGACGGCCATCTGCCGGGCGACGTCGGGGTGCACCGGCCCGTGCGCGGCCAGCAGCGCTGCGTCCACGCCGAGGATGGTGTGCTTGAGGTCCGTGGCGTACGCGACCACCGCACCGCGCAGGAACGCGGAGGCGCCGGGGACGTCGACGAGGGATGCCGCGACCAGGCCGCCGGTCAACGACTCCGCCACCGCGATGGTCCAGCGGCGCTCGGCGAGGCGGGCGAGCAGGTCGGCGGCCTCGGGCAGCGCCGTCACGAGCGCGCCCTCCGGCGCCCGCGCGCCTCGCTGACCGCGTAGTCCACGCCGCTGGCGAGTGTCAGGATCACCGCGATCGCCATGGTCGTGCCGTTCAGCCACCAGACCCACGTGCCGACGAGCGGCGCCAGCGGCAGCAGCGCGAGCGTCAGCGCGACCGCCTGCGCCACGGTCTTCAGCTTGCCCATCCAGGCGGCCGCGAGCACGTGGTCGCCGACCACGGCGAACCGGTAGGCGGTGATGCCGATCTCGCGGACCAGCACGACGATGGTGACCCACCACGGCAGCTCGCCCAGGATCGACAGGCCGACGAACGCGCACCCGGTGAGGGCCTTGTCGGCGATCGGATCGAGGATCTTGCCGAGATCGGTCACGATCCCGTTGCGTCGTGCCAGAGCCCCGTCGATGCCGTCCGTCGCTATCGCGGCGGCGAACAGCACGGCGGCCCACCAGCGCAGCGGCGTGGCGGCGCCGGCGTCCGCCAGCAGCATCCAGAGGAACACGGGTGCGCACACTATCCGGACGACCGTGATGGCGTTCGGCAGCTGACGGGGAACTGTCACGCTCTCAGTATTCCAGCGTCATTCGCGACCGGTGAGGCCCCAGGCATCCTCGTCGCCGTCATCCTCCACCATCGGGTGGCCGTCGAACTGGCGTTCGACCGGGTCGCCGGCGTACGGCTGCGGCGGCTCGGCGGAGGGGGCGGGCGCGGGCGGCTCGTCCCCGCGCAGCTGCGCGAGGACCTCGGGCAGCTGGTCCGGGGTGACCAGGACGTCGCGGGCCTTAGACCCCTCGGACGGGCCGACGATCTCCCGCGACTCGAGCAGGTCCATCAGGCGTCCGGCCTTCGCGAATCCCACCCGCAGCTTGCGCTGCAGCATCGAGGTCGACCCGAACTGCGTGGACACTATCTGCTCGGCGGCCGCCAGCAGCAGCTCGAGGTCGTCTCCGATGTCCGCGTCGACCTCCTTGCGGTGCACTATCGCCTGTACATCGGGCCGGTAGTCCGGGCGCGCCTGGGCGGTGACGTGCTTGACGACCTTCTCGATCTCGGCCTCGCTGACCCAGGCGCCCTGCACGCGCAGCGTCTTGGACGCGCCCATCGGCAGGAACAGCGCATCACCCTGCCCGATCAGCCGGTCGGCGCCGGGCTGGTCGAGAATGACGCGGGAGTCGGTGACGCTGGTCACCGCGAACGCGAGCCGTGACGGCACGTTGGCTTTGATCAGGCCGGTCACCACGTCCACGGACGGACGCTGGGTGGCCAGGACCAGATGGATGCCGCTGGCCCGCGCCAGCTGGGTGATCCGCACAATCGAGTCCTCGACGTCGCGGGGGGCCACCATCATCAGGTCGGCCAGTTCGTCGACGACCACGAGCAGGTACGGGTAGGGCTTGAGAACCCGCTCGCTGCCCGGCGGCAGGTGGATCTCGTCGGCGCGGACGGCCTTGTTGAAGTCGTCGATGTGACGGAACCCGAACGACGCGAGGTCGTCGTACCGCATGTCCATCTCCTTGACGACCCACTGCAGCGCCTCGGCGGCCTTCTTCGGGTTCGTGATGATGGGCGTGATCAGGTGCGGCACGCCGGCGTAGCTGGTCAGCTCGACCCGCTTCGGGTCGACGAGCACCATCCGCACCTCGCTGGGCTTGGCGCGCATCAGCAGGCTCGTGATCATCGAGTTCACGAAGCTCGACTTGCCCGAGCCGGTGGAGCCCGCCACCAGCAGGTGCGGCATCTTGGCGAGGTTCGCGACGACGTAGCCGCCACCGACGTCCTTGCCGACGCCGATCGTCATCGGGTGCTTGGAGCCCTGGGCGGCATTCGAGCGCAGCACGTCGCCGAGCGTGACGATCTCGCGGTCGGCGTTGGGGATCTCGACGCCGATGGCGCTCTTGCCGGGGATCGGGGCGAGGATCCGGACCTCGTTGGATGCCACGGCGTAGGCGATGTTGTTGGTCAGGGCGGTGATCCGCTCCACCTTCACGCCCGGGCCGAGCTCGATCTCGTACTGGGTGACGGTCGGTCCGCGCGAGAAGCCGGTGACCCGAGCGTCGACCTTGAACTGCTGCAGCACGCCGGTGACAGCCGCCACGACCTTGTCGTTGGCCTCGGAGCGCGTCTTGCCGGGCTCGCCGGCGGCCAGCGCCTGCACCGGGGGCAGCCGGTACGGCGCGGAGGGCAGGTGCTCGCCGGTGCCGCCGCCGATGCCGGTGAGCCCGGGCAGCGTGCCGTCGTCGACGGGTCCGGTGTCGTCATCGGTGAGACCGGTCGCGGATCCGGCCACCTGCCGCTGCGCACCGGCGAGCACGGCCGGGTCGATCACCTCGGTGAGGGCCTCGGCGGGCGGCTCGGGCGCCGTCGACGCTATCGCCTGCTCGAACCCGCCGTGGTCCTCTCCCAGGCCGAGCAGGTCGGTGAGGTCGTCCGTGCCGGCGGCACCGCCGGGGTCCTTCTCGCGACCGGTCTTGTTGCGCCGCCACCAGGGCAGCCGGTCGTCGTCGTCCTCGCCGGATGCCGGGAGCACGGCGGTCTTGCCGGTGGCCTGGTCCGCGTCCGCGGCGCGCTCGGCCCCGAACATCCACGCGTAGAGGTCGCCGAGGCGCCGGCCGATGCGGTTCGGCGGGGTGCGCGTGATGATGAGCACGCTGAGCACCGCCAGGCCCGTCAGGACGAGCGTCGCCGGGAACACCGTGAGGTGGCTCAGCGGTTCGCCGACCATCCAGCCGAAAAGGCCGCCGGCGGCGCTGAGCGCCGGCAGTCCGTCGCTCGGGGCGGGGCGGCCGCCGTACACGTGGCAGAACCCGGCAACCACCACGATGAGGAGGGCGAAGCCGATGCCGATGCGGCCGTTGTCGTTGACGGAGGAGGGGTGGCGGAACAGCCATCCCGCCAGCAGCACCAGCAGGACCGGGAGGATGAACGCGGTGCGGCCGACCAGGCCGCCGACGGAGTAGGCGCTGATGTTCGGCGAGGCGGGCGACCCGATCAGGAACCACTCCACTATCGCGCCGGCGACCGCCAGCAGGACGACCAGGAACGGGAATCCGTCGCGGCGCTGGTCCTTCTCGAGGGTCTCCGGGCCGAATGCGCGGAAGAGCCCCCCGACCACGTGCGCGAGCCCCAGCCAGGCGCGGACGGCCACCGGCGGCTTCTCCGGTTCGCCGACGTAGCGCCGCGGGGCGGGGGCTGGCCGACGCGCACGCGCAGACGAGCCCTTCGCGGACGACCGGCTGCTCGTGGTGCTCTTGGCCATTGCCCTACGGTACCTCGCGGGCCCGACGCCGGGCCGGAACGACGCGGGGCTGCGCCTCGATACCGTGCTCGAGATCGAGGCTAAGCCTCGATACCGTGCTTGAGATCGAGGCTAAGCCTCGATCACCAGCGGCACTATCATCGGGCGGCGGCGCAGCGACTGGTTCACCCAGCGGCCGATGGTGCGCCGCACGACCTGCGACAGCGCGCGGTTGTCGTGCACGCCCGAGCGGGCGGCCTCGGCGAGGGCCGCGGCGATCTTCGGCTTGACGTCCTCGAACACGGCGTCGTCCTCCGCGAACCCGCGGGCGTGCACCTCGGGGCCGGAGATGATTCGGCCGGTCGCCGAGTCCACGACGACGATGACGGAGATGAACCCCTCCTCGCCGAGGATGCGGCGGTCCTTCAGGTCGGCGTCCGTGATCTCGCCGACGGTGGATCCGTCCACGTACACGAAGCCGAGGTCGAGCTGGCCCACCACGCGCGCCACGCCGTCGCGCAGGTCGACGACGGTGCCGTTCTCGCCGCGGATCGCCCGGTCGGCCGGCACGCCGGTGTCGATGGCGAGCTGCGCGTTCGCGAAGAGGTGCCGGTGCTCGCCGTGGATCGGCAGCACGTTGCGGGGCTTCACGATGTTGTAGCAGTAAAGGAGTTCGCCGGCCGCCGCGTGCCCGGACACGTGCACCTTCGCGTTTCCCTTGTGCACCACGGTCGCGCCGAGCTTGATGAGCCCGTCGATCACCCGGTACACCGCGTTCTCGTTGCCGGGGATGAGGCTGGATGCCAGGATCACCGTGTCGCCGGGCCCCGGCTCGATCGCATGATCGAGGTTCGCCATCCGGGACAGCACCGCCATCGGCTCGCCCTGCGACCCCGTCGACATGTAGACGATCTGGTCGTCCGGCAGGTCCTTGGCCTTCTTGTAGTCGATGAGCACGCCCTCGGGCACCTGCAGGTAGCCGAGCTGCTCGGCGATCGTCATGTTGCGCACCATGCTGCGGCCGAGGAACGCCAGCCGGCGACCGTGCGCGGCCGCGGCGTCCAGCACCTGCTGCACGCGGTGCACGTGACTGGAGAAGCTTGCGACGATCACCCGGCGGGGCGCCTTGCCGATCACCTGGTCGAGCACCGGGCCGATCGACCGCTCCAGCGGGGTGAAGCCGGGGACGTCCGCGTTCGTGGAGTCGACCATGAAGAGGTCGACGCCCTCTTCGCCGAGCCGCGCGAAAGCGCGCAGGTCGGTGAGGCGCCCGTCCAGCGGCAGCTGGTCCATCTTGAAGTCACCGGTGGCCAGCACGAGACCCGCAGGGGTGCGGATCGCGACCGCCAGCGCGTCGGGGATCGAGTGGTTCACCGCGACGAACTCGAGCTCGAACGGCCCCACCTGCTCCCGGCCGCCCTCGCGGACGGTCATCGTGAACGGCTTGATCCGGTGCTCCTTGAGCTTGGCCTCCACAAGCGCCAGGGTCAGCCCGGATCCGATCAGCGGGATGTCGGGCTTGTGCTTGAGCAGGTACGGCACCGCACCGATGTGGTCCTCGTGGCCGTGCGTGAGGACTATCGCCTCGACGTCGTCCAGCCGATGCCGGATCGGCTCGAAGTCGGGCAGGATCAGGTCGACGCCGGGCTGATTCTCCTCCGGGAACAGCACGCCGCAGTCCACGACCAGCAGACGCCCGCCGAACTCGAACACCGTCATGTTTCGGCCGACCTCGCCGAGCCCGCCGAGGGGGATGACGCGGAGCGCGCCGGGTTCCAGTGCCGGCGGCGCGATGACGGCGTCGGTGCTCATCGGGTGGTCCCCGAGACCTTAGGCAGGGCGCCGCCGGCGGCGGCGTTGCGGTCGGGGCGGAAGTTGGAGAAGTCCACGCCCTCCACGTCGGTGACCAGGGCCAGCTCGTCCTCGATGATCGCGGCCTCCCATTCCTCGGGGCCGACCAGCGGCAGGCGGACGCGGGGGCTGGAGATCCGGCCGAGCCCGTGCAGGATGTACTTCGCCGACACGGTGCCGGGCACGTGGGTCATCACGGCGCGCACGAGCGGCTCGAGTCGGCGGTGCGCGGCGGTCGCGGCCGTCAGGTCGCCGCGGTTCACGGCATCCACCATCGTCCGGTAGGGCTGGGCGGCGATGTTCGCGGTCACCCCGACCAGACCGGTCGCGCCGATGGCGAGGTGGGCCAGCACGTTCGCGTCGTCGCCGGAGAAGTACATCAGGTCGGTCTGGTTGAGCACCCGGGAGACCTCGCTGAAGTTCCCCTTCGCGTCCTTGACGGCCAAGATGTTGGGGTGCTTGGCCAGGCGCAGGATCGTCTCGTACGCGATCGGGACACCCGTGCGGCCCGGGATGTCGTACAGGATCACGGGCAGGTCAGTCGAGTCGGCGATCAGCCGGAAGTGGGTGAGGATGCCTGCCTGCGTCGGCTTGTTGTAGTACGGCGTGACGATCATGATGCCGTCGGCGCCGGCCTTCTCGCTGGCGCGGTACAGCTCGATGGCGTGCGCGGTCTCGTTCGATCCGCCGCCGGTGATGATCTTCGCCCGGCCGGCCGCGACATCCTTGCCCACCTCGACCAGGCGGATCTTCTCCGGGTCGGTCAGGGTGCTGGTCTCGCCGGTGGTGCCGGTGACGACGATGCCGTCGGCGCCCGCCGTGACGACGTCGTCCATATGCTTCTCGACCGCGGGCCAGTCGACTTCCCCGTCCGCCGTCATCGGCGTGACGAGGGCCACCAGTACCTGTCCGAAGGGGTTACCCGGGTGCGTCATCCTCTCAGGGTATCGGTTCCCGACCGGCACCCACCGCCGATGTCGCCGCCGGCGGGCGCCTCAGCGACCGGCCGGGCGGCCCCGCCGGCCCAGGCGCGCGGTGAGCCGATCCGGCAGCAGCGGCAGCAGCCACGCCATCAGCCGGTACCGCAGCGACGGGATCGACACCGCGCGGCCCCGGGCGAGGCCCCGCAGCGAGACCCGGACGACGGTCGCGGCATCCAGCCACATCCACCCCGGGATCGCCTCCTGCCCCGGCGGCAGCCCCATCCGCTCGTGGAACCGGGTGTGCACGAACCCCGGGCACACCGCGGTCACGGTGACGCCGCGCGGCCGGTACGTCACGTTCGCCCACCGGCTGAACGACACCAGCCACCCCTTCGCGGCGCCGTACGTGCCGCGCGGCAGGAACGCGGCGATCGAGGCGACGTTGAGGATGCGGCCGTGCCCGCGGGCGAGCATGGTGCCGAGGGCGGCGTGCATGAGCCGCAGCGGCACCTCGTCGTGCAGCCGCAGGTGACGCACTTCGGTCTCGACATCGTTGCGCTCGAACGCCAGCGGCATCCCGAACCCGGCGTTGTTGACGAGGACCTCGACGGGGCGGCCGGCATCCGCGAGCCGGGCGACGACGACGGCGAGCGCATCCGGGTCCAGCAGATCCGCGACGAGAACCTCAGCACCCTGGCCGCGGGCGCGCACCGCGGCGGCGACGTCGTCGAGGGCGGCGCGGTCGCGGCCCACCAGGACGGTGTCGGCGCCGGCCGCGGCCAACTGCCGCGCATACTCCGCGCCCAGCCCGGACCCCGCTCCCGTGATCAGCGCCGTCACCATGCTGGACACGCTATCGCGCGGCGCGTGCGCCGCGGGCGCTCAGCGCTCCAGCCGCAAAAACCGGTAGCGGACGCCGGTGCGGGACGTGTGCCAGCCGGTGTCCGGGTCGGATGCCACGGTCTGCCAGCCGTCGACATCCGGCGCGGTCGTGTCGCCGGCGACGTCGATGTCGAGCTCGGTGACCTCGAGGCGGTCCGCGCGTCTCATCGTCTCGCGGAAGATCTGTCCGCCGCCGATCACCCACGTCCACTCGGTCTGGGCGTCGGCCGCGAGGGCGAGGGCCTCGTCGAGGGATGCCGCGCGCTCAGCGCCGGCTTCGGCCCAGTCGTCGTTGCGGGTGACGACGATATTGCGCCGGCCGGGGAGGGGACGGAACCGGTCCGGGAAGGAGTCCCAGGTCCGCCGGCCCATCACGACCGGGGTGCCCATCGTGAGCTGCTTGAAGTGCGCCATGTCCTCGGGGACGTGCCACGGCATTCCCCCGTCGGCGCCGATGATGCCGCCGGAGGCCTGCGCCCAGATGAGTCCGATGCGCATGTCAGACGGCGACGGCGCCGCGGATCGTGGGGTGATGCTGGTAGTCCTCGAGAACGAAGTCGTCGTACTCGTAGTCGAAGATCGACGCCGGCGTGCGGGCCATCCGCAGCGTCGGGTACGGGTACGGGTCGCGGCTCAGCTGCTCGCGCACCTGCTCCCGGTGGTTGTCATAGATGTGGCAGTCGCCGCCGGTCCAGACGAACTCTCCGGGCTGAAGTCCCGTCTGCTGCGCGACCATGAGCGTGAGCAGCGCGTAGGAGGCGATGTTGAACGGGACGCCGAGGAAAAGGTCGGCACTGCGCTGGTACAGCTGGCACGAGAGCCGGCCGTCGGCGACGTAGAACTGGAACAGCGCGTGGCACGGCGCGAGCGCCATCTGCGGGATGTCGGCGGGGTTCCACGCCGACACGATGAGCCGCCGCGAGTCGGGGGTGTCGCGGATCTGCGCGATCACCTGCGCTATCTGGTCGATGCTTTCGCCGTTCGGGGACGGCCACGACCGCCACTGCACGCCGTACACGGGACCGAGCTCGCCCGCGGCATCCGCCCACTCATCCCAGATGGTGACGCCGCGCTCCTGCAGCCAGCGCACGTTCGACTCGCCGCGCAGGAACCACAGCAGCTCCAGGGCCAGCGAGCGGAAGTGGACGCGCTTGGTCGTGATCAGCGGAAACGACGCGGCCAGGTCGAACCGGATCTGGCGGCCGAACGCGCTGGTGGTGCCCGTCCCGGTGCGGTCGCTCTTGTGCGTGCCGTGCTCCAGCACGTCGCGCAGCAGGTCCTCATAGGGCGTGGGGATGCTCACACCGTCACGATACCGTCGACATACTCCGTCATCTCGACCCGCGCCGGGCGCGGCGCCGCTACCGTGGCTGAATGCCCGCCTGGATCGCCGTGCTCGCCGTCACCGGCCTCATCGCGGTGACGCTCGCGGCCGGGTGGGCGCTGCACCGCCGGGACGGGCGCGCCCGCACGGTGGACGCGGATGCCGCGGAGCCGACGCTCGTGGATTCGCAGCTGCGGGGCGCGAACGCCACGCTCGTGCAGTTCAGCACCCAGTTCTGCACGCGGTGCCCGCACGTGCGCCGGATGTTGGGCGCCATCGCGGATGCGACGGACGGCGTGGCGTTCGCCGAGATCGACCTCACCCACCGGCCGGACCTGGCCCGGCGCCTGCACATCCTGCAGACGCCGACCGTGTTCGTGCTCGACGGTGACGCGTACGTGCGCACCCGTTTCACCGGCGCACCCACACCCCGCGCGGTCACGGCCGCGCTCGACCGTGTGATCGGAGATCCCGCCCGTGTCTGACATCCCTGGCATCGACCCGCGCGGCCCGCGGTTCGGCGCGACGATCACCTCGGTGCTGCTGCTCGTGACGGTGGGCCTGGGCCTGACCGCGCTGCCGGGAGCGACGCTGTCGGCGCGCGTGACCGATCCGGCGTTCCTGCTGCTCGCGGCGGTGGCGCTCCTGTTCCTGTGGGGCGTCGCGTCGCCGCGCACGGCGCCGTGGGGCGTGCTGTACCGGCGGCTCGTGCAGCCGCGGCTGAGCCGGCCCGACGAGCTCGAGGACCCGCGCCCGCCGCGGTTCGCGCAGGGCGTGGGCCTGTTCGTCAGCGTGGTGGGGCTCGTGCTGCAGGTGGCCGGTGTGCCGTGGGCGCTGCCGATCGCGGCGGCCGCCGCGTTCGTCGCCGCGTTCCTCAACGCGGCGTTCGGCTTCTGCCTGGGCTGCCAGATGTATCTGCTCCTGCAGCGCGCCGGTGTGATCGGCCGCGCGACCGCGTAGGCGCCGCGGCGTCTCGCTGCACCTCACTTCGCGGTCCCGACATGCCGCATCCCCGCGCCGAAGCGACACCACGGGACGGCGAGTTCCGGCAGTGGCGGCAGCCGCGGGCCAGCGCCCGCGACGTCGGCCCCGCCGAGGGGCGAGGATGCCGATTAGGCTGAGCGGACACCGACGAGGGAGCAGATATGAGCGTCACGAGTGAAGCCACCGCCCAGTGGAAGGGAACACTTTTCGAGGGATCCGGGCAGGTGAGCCTCACGAGCTCCGGCCAGGGGCCGTACCCGGTGAACTGGAAGGCGCGCAGCGAGGGGTCCGACTCGGTGACCACCCCCGAGGAGCTCATCGCCGCCGCGCACGCCGCCTGCTACTGCATGGCGTTCTCGAACGCCCTGACGCAGAACGGCACCCCGCCGCAGAGCCTGGAGGCATCGGCATCCGTCACCTTCACGCCGGGCACCGGGATCACCGGAAGTCACCTGAACGTGTCGGCCGTGGTCCCGGGCATCGAGGAGGAGGACTTCGACCGCATCGCCGAGGAGGCGAAGGCCGGATGCCCCGTCTCGAAGGCGCTGGCCGGGATCGAGATCACCCTCGAGGCGTCGCTTGCCTGATGCCCCGTCGAGACCCCGCCGCGTCGTCGTGGCGGGGGCTTCCGGCCTCATCGGGCGTCACCTCGCGGCGTCCCTCCGAGCCGACGGCGTCACGGTCACCCGGCTCGTGCGCCACCCGGCACAGGAGCCGGACGAGGTCGAGTGGCTCACGGACGACCGGCCGCTGGATCCCGCCGTCCTGGACGGTGCCGACGCCGTCGTGGGGCTGAACGGCGCGAGCATCGGGCGGATGCCGTGGACCCGGCGTTACCGCAGCACGCTGCTGTGGTCGCGGATCACGCCCACCCGCACGCTGGCCGACGCCATCCGGCGGCTCGGCGAGCGCGCCCCGGCGTTCCTGAGCGCCTCGGCCGTCGGCTACTACGGCACCGCCCCAGGCCGGCGGCTGACCGAGCAGTCTCCCCGCGGCGACACGTTCCTGGCCGACCTGTGCGGCGAGTGGGAGCGCGCGGCACGCCGCGCCGGCGACCGCGCACGCGTCGTGCATCTGCGCACGGCGCCGGTGGTGCATCCGCGGGGCGTTCTCGCGCCGATGATGCTGCTCACGCGGCTGGGGCTGGCGGGGCCCATCGGGGGCGGCACGCAGGTGTGGCCGTGGATCTCGCTGGAGGACGAGGTGCGCGCTATCCGGCACGTGATGGATGCCGACATCGACGGCCCGGTGAACCTGGCCGGCCCGGCCCGGGCGACCGCGAACGACCTCGGCTTCGCGCTCGCGGTGCGGATGAACCGTCCGTACCTGCTGCGAGCTCCGCGGTGGGCGCTGCGGCTCGCACTCGGCGCCGACGCCGCGGACGCGGTGCTGCTCGCGGACGCCCACGTGGTGCCCCGCGTGCTGGAATCCCACGGTTTCGCGTTCCGGCATCCGAGTGTCGAGGCGGCGATCACCGCCGCGGTGCCGGGTCACGACCGGGAGCGGTCTCCGGCTTCGAGCCGCAGCGACTGACGGACGGCGCTACGCGCGCGCCGGCGGTCGCCGGCGGCGTCGTACGCGAGACCCAGCCGGTACCACGCCCGCCAGTCGTCCGGATGCTCCTGCACGTCGGCGCGGTAGCGGGGGAACACGGTGTCGGCGTCCCCGCGGACCACCCGTCCGCTGGGGTGGACGGCGACGTCGTCGTCGGGCAGGCCCCCCTCGGACTCGAGGCGCTTACCCACGCGTTCGGCGCGGACCCCGAACCAGATCTCCCGGCCCACGGCCCATGCCGCCACGAGCGGGATGACGATCAGCGCCGCCCCCATCGCTATCGCGACGGCCCGGCCGCTCGTCAGCAGAAGCCACGCCCACTGGGCGATCACCACGATGTACAGCACGAGGACGGCCGCGATAAGGGCGACCGAGACGCGCGTCTTCATGCCGACGGCGCCGTGCCGGGCGAGCGGATCCCGATGTCGAGGAAGCTGTCCAGGCCGACGACCACGCCCCGGGCGCCCACGGCGTGCCGCAGTGCGAGCCGGATGCCGGGGGCGTACGCGGCGGCGGCCTCGACGGTGTCGTGCACGATCGAGAGGGACTCGCCGGCGCCGGACAGGATGACCTCCTGCCGCGCGACGACTCCCGGTCGGCGCAGCGAGTGCACCGGCACGGACGCCACCTGCTGCCCGCGGGCCCGCTGGTCCACGTGCGGGGCGAGGACAGGACCCTGCGCGGTGCGCGCGGCGGCGATCATCTCCGCGGTGTGCACGGCCGTGCCGCTGGGCGAATCCACTTTGCTGTCGCGGTGGGCCTCGACGATCTCGACGGACGGGAAGAACGGCGCGGCGGCCGCGGCCAGGGCGGAACCGATCACCGATCCCAGCGAGAAGTTCGGGATGAAGACGGCGCCGGTGCCGGCGGCATCCACGAGCGGGCGGACCAGCGCTATCCGCTCGGACGACCAGCCGGACGTGCCGACGAGGATGTTGATGCCGCGTTCCACCGTCGCGCGCACGACGTCCACCGACACGGCCGGGGTGGAGGCATCCACGACCAGATCGGCGCCGTCGATGAGCGCTATGTCGTCGCGGGAAGACAGGGTGGCATGGACGACGTAGTCGGGTTCGGCCTCGACGACGGACGTGATGACACCGCCGAGCTTGCCGGTGCCGCCCACGATCGCCACACGTGTCGTCATGCGTCAAGCCTACGGCGCGCACCGTCGACCGCGGTGCACCGTAGGCTCGTCACATGGTGTCGCTGTCCCCCGTACCCGTCGACGATCCCGTGGCCCGAGCACTGCTCGACGAGTATGTGGCGATGCGGGCGGCGGCGTTCCCGGGGACGTACACGCCGGCGCACCCGCCGCGCGCGATGTTCGAGCCGCCGAACGGGGTGTTCCTCGTGGTCCGCGGCGACGACGAGGAGCCGGTGGGATGCGGCGGCATCCGGCGCCTCCCGGACGGGCCGGCCGGCATCCGCTACGAGGTCAAGCACCTGTTC
This sequence comes from Microbacterium sp. SYP-A9085, assembly GCF_009649635.1. Classification (GTDB taxonomy): domain Bacteria; phylum Actinomycetota; class Actinomycetes; order Actinomycetales; family Microbacteriaceae; genus Microbacterium. The sequence continues at coordinate 61,149 of NZ_WJII01000003.1, forward strand.
CTGGAGCCCGCAACCCGCGGCCGCGGGTGGGGGCGCCTGCTGCTGGATGAACTCGAACGCTACGCGCGGGGGTGGGGAGCGGTCGAGCTCGTGCTCGACACCCACCACACGCTGGAGGCCGCGGGTGGCCTGTACGCGTCATCCGGGTTCGTCACGATCGAGCCGTACAACGACAACCCCAACGCGACGCGCTGGTACGGGAAGACGTTGTAGCTCAGCACTCGACCCAGAACACCCGAATGTCCGTCCCGGGGTGCCGCATCGCGGTGCTCATGCGGCACGACGGGACGGGAACTCCGTATCGCGGACCGGCAGATGCTCAGACCGGCAGCGGCTCGGGCAGGCCGGTCTGCAACTCGAACGGCAGGTGGGCGAGGTCGTTGTGGGTGACCAGGCTCCACGGGCGGCCGTTCTTCTGCGCGATGACGGTGAGCCCGCAGTGCGCCTGGTTCAGCGTCATCCAGCGCCACTCCGGCATCTGCAGCACCTCGCGCACGAACCAGCTGATCACGAAGTTGTGCGTGATCAGCAGCTCGTGGACCTCGCCGGGCTTGCGCACCAGGAACGCGCTGACGGCGTCGCTCATCTGGGCGCGGCCGGCCTCGATCTCGGCCTCGGTCACCGAGCCGAAGAACGGCTCGTACACCGCGGGCGTCTCGTCGGTCATCCCGGTCGGCACGCAGTCGAACAGGAGCGCAGAGGGCTGAGGATCGACGGACGGAAGCCGGTCGGCGACCGCGCGTGCGGTCTCGGCCGCCCGCTCGAGAGGAGAATGCCAGACCGCCGACAGCGGCAGTCCCGACAGCCGGTCGGCCAGCGCCTCGGCCTGCCGTCGGCCGCGCGCCGACAGCGGTCCGTCGGCCACTCCCTGTTCGGCGTCCTGGTGCTCACCGTGCCGCACGAGGTAGATGTAATGCGTCACGCCGTCTCTCTCTTCATCGGGAGCTTGCAAGGCCCACGGGCCCTGCTTCCACCCTATGCGAGGTTGGCGGCTGCGGCGCCGCGACGAGCGGATCCGTTCAGTCGGCGGCGCGAGAGATCTCGGCCAGCTGGGCGCGGCTGAGCCGGATGCCGACACCCTGCACCAGCTCGTCCACGTGCGCGGGAGCGAAAGCGTTCACGATGGGCGCGGTCACTATCCGCTGGGCGAGCAGCCATGCGACCGCGACCGCCGCCTGCGGCACCCCCAGCTCGGCACCGATGGCGTCCAGGGCCCGCAGGGTGCGGCCGCCGCGCTTGTTCATGCTCGAGGCGAGCTGCCGTCCGCGCACGGAGCGCCCGACATCGGTGCGCGTTCGATGGCGGCCGGCGAGGAAGCCGTGCTCTAGCGCGTGCGACGGCGTCACCGCCATCTGCTGCGCGCTCGCGACGAGGCGCAGGTCGCCGGTGAAATCCTGCCGGCGCAGCATGTTGTACGGCACGTCGAGCACCGTGATCCGCGGGTAGCCGGCGGACGCGAGGATGCGGGCTTCCACCAGCTGCTCCGCGGTGAACCCGTATGCCCCGATGGCACGCGCCTTGCCCGCCTCCACCAGCCACTCTGCGGTGGCCAGCGTGTCCTCCACGGCGGCGAGTCCGTCCGACGCGTTCAGGTAGAGCACGTCGATCCGGTCGGTGCCCAGACGGGTCAGGGATGCCTCGACCGCCCGGACGAGGTTGACCGGGTCCATTCCGGGGTTGTCCGGGTGCGCGCCGACGCGGATCGCGAGGACCATCTCGTCGCGGATGCCGCGGGTGCGCAGCCACTCGCCGATGATGTGCTCGCTGCGACCGCCGGCGAAGCTGTCGGACGTGTGCACCGCGTTGCCCCCGCGCGCCCGGTACGCGTCCAGGATCGAGTGACTGGCCGGAAGGTCGACGGTCCACCCGAACTCCGCGCCCCCCAGAAGGAGCGGGAACGCCGACAGCCCGGTCTCGCCGAGACCGATGCGGACCTGCGCGCCGACCGGTTCGCCCTGCACGGGGATCGGTGCGGACGGATGCGCCGAGGCGAGGGCTTGTCCCGGCTCGGTCGACGCCCGGCGCTCGCTGTGCGCCAGGATCTCGGACCCGTCGCCGATGGCCATCCTCGTCCCCCTCACGAATCGTCCCGATCCGCGGTTTCGCTGCGCGCCCCCGGCGCGTACTTCGAGGGTAGGTCACCCCTGCGACATCCCCAGACCGGGAGGCAACCGTCCGATAAACATTGCATAACTGTTTGATCACAGCTCGGCCCAGGCCTCGCACCGGGCCGCCCGGAAACGACGGATGCCCGCCCCGCGAGGGGACGGGCATCCGATCGGACCTGGCTCAGGCGTCGGCGGGAGCCTCGGCGGGCGTCTCCTGGTCGGCGGCCTCCTCGAGGACCGGCTCCAGCGACAGCTTGCCGCGGTCGTCGATCTTCGTGATGCGCACCAGCACCTTCTGGCCGACCGAGAGCACGTCGTCGACGTTCTCCACGCGCTTGCCGCCGGTGAGCTTGCGGACCTCGCTGACGTGCAGCAGTCCGTCCTTGCCCGGCAGCAGCGAGATGAACGCGCCGAACGTCGCGATCTTCACCACGGTGCCGAGGAACTGCTCGCCGACCTCCGGGTTCGTCGGGTTCGCTATGGCGTTCACCTGGGCGCGCGCGGCCTCCGCCGACGGGCCGTCGACGGCGCCGATGTAGACGGTGCCGTCCTCCTCGATGGAGATGTCGGCGCCGGTCTCGTCCTGGATCGCGTTGATCGTCTTGCCCTTCGGACCGATCAGCTCGCCGATCTTGTCGACGGGGATCTGCACGCTGATCACGCGGGGCGCGGTCGGGGCCATCTCGTCGGGCGCGTCGATCGCGGCGTTCAGCACGCCGAGGATCGTGATGCGGGCGTCGTGCGCCTGCTTCAGCGCGGCCGACAGCACCGACGACGGGATGCCGTCGAGCTTCGTGTCCAGCTGGATCGCGGTGACGAACTCGCTCGTGCCGGCGACCTTGAAGTCCATGTCGCCGAGGGCGTCCTCGGCTCCCAGGATGTCGGTCAGCGCCGCGTAACGGGTCTCGCCGTCCACCGTGTCGGAGACCAGGCCCATCGCGATGCCGGCGACCGGCGCGCGCAGCGGCACACCGGCGTTCAGCAGCGACAGCGTGGACGCGCAGACCGAGCCCATCGACGTCGAGCCGTTGGACCCGAGCGCCTCGGACACCTGACGGATGGCGTACGGGAACTCCTCACGCCCCGGCAGCACCGGCACCAGCGCCCGCTCGGCGAGGAACCCGTGGCCGATCTCGCGGCGCTTGGGGCTGCCGACCCGGCCGGTCTCACCGGTCGAGTAGGGCGGGAAGTTGTAGTGGTGGATGTACCGCTTGTGCGTGACCGGCGACAGCGAATCGATCTGCTGCTCCATCTTCAGCATGTTCAGCGTGGTGACACCCAGGATCTGGGTCTCGCCGCGCTGGAAGATGGCCGAGCCGTGCACGCGCGGGATGACCTGCACCTCGGCGTCCAGCGGACGGATGTCGGCAAGGCCGCGCCCGTCGATGCGCACACCGTCGGCGAGGATGCGCCCGCGGACGATCTTCTTCGTGACGGCCTTGTACGCGGCCGAGAACTCGGACGCGGCGATCTCGTCGAGCGTGCCGTCCGCGATCGCGGCCGACAGCTCGTCCTTCACACGGTCCTTGATCGCGTCGTCGGCATCCTGCCGCTCGATCTTGTCGGCGATCTGGTACACGCCCACCAGCTCGTCGTGGGCGCGCTGCGCGACGAAGTCGTACGTCGCCTGCGAGTAGGGAAGGAAGACCGGGTAGGACTGGATCTCCTTCGCGGCGGTGCGCGCCACGACGTTCTGCGCCGCGACGAGCTCCTTGATGAACGGCTTGGCAGCCTCCAGGCCGCCGGCGACGACCTCTTCGGACGGCTTGGTGGCGCCGCCCTTGATGAGGTTCCAGCTGTGCTCGGTGGCTTCGGCCTCGACCATCATGATCGCGACATCCCCGTCCGGAAGCACGCGGCCGGCGACGACGAGGTCGAACACGGCATCCTCGAGGAGCTTCGCGTTCGGGAACGCGACCCACTGGTCCGCGTGCTCGCCGTGACCGGGGACCAGCGCCAGGCGCACGCCCGCGATCGGGCCGGAGAACGGCAGACCGGAGATCTGCGTGGACAGTGACGCCGCGTTGATCGCGAGCGCGTCGTAGAACTCGCCCGGTGCTATCGACAGCACCGTGATGACGATCTGCACCTCGTTGCGAAGTCCCGTCACGAACGACGGACGCAGCGGGCGGTCGATCAGGCGGCACACCAGGATGGCGTCGGTCGAGGGGCGGCCCTCGCGGCGGAAGAACGAACCGGGGATCTTTCCGGCGGCGTAGGAGCGCTCTTCGACGTCGACGGTCAGCGGGAAGAAGTCAAAGCCTTCGCGGGGGTGCTTGCCGGCGCTGGTGGCCGACAGCAGCATGGTCTCGTCGTCCAGGTAAGCGGCGACGGAACCCTGCGACTGCTGGGCGAGGCGTCCGGTCTCGAACCGGACGGTGCGGGTGCCGAAGCGGCCGTTGTCCAAAACGGCCTCGGCGGCAGTGATCTCAGGACCTTCCAAGAGGTCTCTCCTTCTTTGTTTAGACTCGCCCGCGCGTTTCGCGCACGAGTGAAGCGAAGGAGCGGGAACGGGCAGATATCAGCGCGCGCCGACGCCATGACGTGCACAGCGTCGCCGCGAGGGCCGCTAGCGCTGGTCACCAGTAGAAGATCACCCTCCACGCGGAGAGGAACCCACCACAGGAGACCAGCTTTCCGCCGGCCTGCTCCGTGAGCTCGATGTTCGATTGAACGGATGCCGTATGGCAGCCTTCACGAGCCTATCAGGGGTTCCTGATTTAGCATCCTCTCCACGGGATGGCGGGTGTCCCGCACCTCGCCTAGGGTGGGGGCATGAGCGACGATGACACCGCGCAGTCCGCGGCATCCGATGAGATGAAGCGCAAGTTCCGCGACGCGCTCGAGAAGAAGAACGCCCGCCAGCGCGACGGCCAGAAGCACCTGGACGGGCAGGGCGCCGTGCACGAGCCGCACGGGCGCGCCGGCCAGAAGCGCGAGTTCCGCCGCAAGAGCGGCTGATTCCTGCGGCGAAGGGAAAGGGGAGCACGATGAGCGATTTCCGTGATATCGACCCCGACGACGAGCGCGAGGTCCCACTCGAAGACGAAGCCGAGTTCGACCCGCCACCGGCGACGATCGATCCCGAGGAGCGCGTCGAGCAGGACGGGGACGTCGAGGACGAGATCGACGAGTTCGAGGGCGGCTTCGAAGGCTGAGACCGCCGGCGTTCACTCCTGCTTCGTGCCGCCCAGCAGCTGCGCGAACGAGTCCGCGCCGTTCAGGTAGGTCGCCGGGTCGTACGGATCGGAGCCTGTCGCTGTGTCACGCCGGGCGATGGCGTCGGCGAGCTCGGCGGCGCCCTTCTTGATCCGGGCCGGCAGCGTCGCGACCTGGTCGCCGGTGCCGCCCCAGTCTGCGCTGGCGGCGAACACCCCCGTCGAGACGGCGTCGGCGTGCAGGTAGGCGAACAGCGGGCGGATCGCGTAGTCGATGGCAAGCGAGTGCCGCGGTGTGCCGGCGGTCGCTCCGATGAGCACAGGCGTGCCGATCAGCGACTCGGTGTCCAAGACGTCCACGAACGACTTGAACAGACCGGAGTAACTCGTCGAGAAGATCGGCGTCACGGCGATGACGGCGTCGGCCGAGACCACCGTGTTGATCATCGACTCGAGCCCGGCAGGCGCGAACCCCGTGAGCATGGCGTTCGTGATGTCGTGCGCGTAGTCGCGCAGCTCGAACGCATCGACGGACGCCGGGATGCCGCGCTCGGCCAGCTCGGCCACGACCGCCGCGCCCAGTCTGTCCGCGAGCATCCGGGTCGACGACGGGGTGGACAGGCCGGCGGAGACGACGGCGATCCGCCGGGCGGCGCTCATCGCCCACCGCCCAGGCCGAAGGCGGCGCCGGCGGGCGCGGGGGTGTCCTGGTACGGCGAGCCACCGGTGACGTTGTCGCCGCGGTTCGCGTTCGGGCGGGGCTCGCGCACCGGTCCGTCGCCGTAGGCTGCCGCCACGAGCGCGGTGTGGGTCGGGGCATCCGGGACCTCCGCCGGGCGATTCTTCGCGAGCTCACGCCGCAGTACCGGGACCACCTCGCCGCCGAGCAGGTCGAGCTGCTCGAGCACTGTCTTCAGCGGCAGTCCCGCGTGGTCCAGCAGGAACAGCTGCCGCTGGTAGTCGCCGAACAGATCCCGCATGCCGGCGTACCGGTCGATGACCTGCTGGGGCGAGCCGACCGTCAGCGGCGTCATCTGCGTGAAATCCTCCATCGCCGGACCGTGGCCGTAGACCGGGGCGTTGTCGAAGTACGGTCGGAACTCGTTCACCGCGTCCTGCGAGTTGCGGCGCATGAACGCCTGGCCGCCCAGGCCCACGATCGCCGTGGACGGCGCCCCGTGGCCGTAGTGCTCCCACCGCTGCCGGTACAGCTCGATAAGGCGCTGGTAGTGCTCGGCCGGCCAGAAGATGTTGTTCGCGAAGAAGCCGTCGCCGTAGTACGCCGCCTGCTCGGCGATCTCGGGAGTGCGGATCGATCCGTGCCACACGAACGGGGGCACGCCGTGAAGGGGTCGCGGCGTGGAGGTGAAGCCCTGCAGCGGCGTGCGGAATTTGCCGTCCCAGTCGACGACATCCTCCCGCCACAGCCGGTGCAGCAGCGCGTAGTTCTCGATCGCCAGCGGCAGCCCCTGACGGATGTCCTTGCCGAACCAGGGGTACACCGGGCCGGTGTTGCCACGGCCGAGCATCAGGTCCATCCGGCCGCCGGAGACGTGCTGCAGCATCGCGTAGTCCTCGGCGATCTTCACCGGGTCGTTCGTGGTGATCAGCGTCGTCGCCGTCGAGAGGATCAGCCGCTCGGTCTGCGCGGCGACCGCGGCCAGGAGCGTCGTCGGGCTCGACGACCAGAACGGCGGGTTGTGGTGTTCGCCGATCGCGAAGACATCCAGCCCCACCTCTTCGGCGTGCTTGGCGATCTGCAGGGTCGCCCGGATCCGCTCGCCCTCACTCGGGGTGATCCCGGTGGTCGGGTCCTGCGTGATGTCGCTGACCGAGAACAGTCCGAACTGCATCTCGGTGCCGGTCGTGCCGGTCTCGCTCATGGGAGTCTCGCTTTCGGGATGCCGCGACATCCGATTCTATGCAACTGAATGTATACGGTGAAACGCGCACGCGCCCGGATTATTCCCGGAACAGGCGGACCAGGTCGCGGGAGAACCGGTGCGGCGCGGTCTCCACCGGAGCATGACCGCCGGGGTACAGGGTGAGCCGCGCGCCGATGCTGTGCGCGTACGCGCGGTGCTGGGCCAGCGGCCACAGGTCGCGCCGCCCGACCGCGACGAGCTTGGGATGCCGGAGTGCGGCCAGGTCCGCGGTGACATCCGGGGTGTGCATCATGATCCTCATCACGTCGTCGACGCAGCCGCGCGGGATCCGGGCCAGGCGCTCGCGCACGAATTCGATCCGGCGGGTGGGCTCGCGGTTGAGGTTGTAGCGGATGCCCCACAGGATCAGGCCCGCGGCGCGGTGCGGGTCCATGTCGGAGAGCGGGCCGATGTGCGCGACGCCGCGGAACACCTGCCCGGTGGCCGGCGGCGACGCCAGCAGCGTGAGCGTGCGCACGAGGTCGGGCCGCGCGACGGCGACCAGCTGCGTGAGCAGCCCGCCGAAGCTGTAGCCGACGACGTGCGCGGGGGACGGGTCGGTCTGCAGCACCGCGATCAGGTCGTCCCGGTACTGGGCGAGGTCGTAGCGCTCGCGCAGCGGTCCGGCGCCATCGGACTCGTAGTGCCCGGCGAGGTCGAACGACTCGACGCGCAGCCCCTCGTCCGCCAGCAGCGGGAACACGCGGACGAAGTCCTCCTTGGACCCGACCAGGCCCGGCACCAGGACGACGCGCGGTGCACCCGCGGGGCCCAGGCGCACGCGGGCCAGCGCGCCGCTGGGCGCGTGCACGGTGTCGCGGACGGTGCCGGCGGGAAAGACGTGCCAGTCGATGTCGGCGAGCGCCAGGTCGCGGCGTGCGTCCTCGTCGGTCGTCGTCATCGCGCCTCCTCGCTGACCGAGGCTATCGCGGCGCTCCGGGTCAGCTGAACAGGCGCGCGACGCACTCTGCGTGCGCGCGGGATCGCGAAGAGCGCCCGCCCCACCTGCGCGCGGCACGACGAAGGCCGCCCCCGTCCACACGGACCCGGCGACATCGCCAGGCGATGTGCGAGCCTCCGGTGCGTGGCCGGGAACGGCCTTCAAGAAGTTCGGTGCGATTGAACGCTGGTGCGCGAGCTTATCGGCGAAGCCCCAGGCGCTCGATCAGCGAGCGGTAGCGCGCGATGTCGATGTCCTGGAGATAGCCGAGCAGACGACGGCGCTGACCGACGAGCAGGAACAGGCCACGACGCGAATGGTGGTCGTGCTTGTGCTCCTTCAGGTGCTCGGTCAGGTCCTTGATGCGCTGCGTCAGCATCGCGACCTGCACCTCAGGGGAACCGGTGTCACCCGGGTGCGTCGCGTACTCTTCGATGATCGCCTTCTTGACCTCTGCATCCAGTGCCATGTAGCGGTCCCCTTTCTCGTCGTTGCGCGGTGCCCGACGCCTTCTGCGTGAGCTCTCTTCATCCGCGGCCGATCGAACGGCAACCGAGCCAGTCTACAACATCCCCCGCCCGCCCCCGGGCCGGCGGATGCCGTCATGCGGCCGGGAACCGATAGCCTTCCCTGGTGCGGCGAGGAGTGCGGGCCCGGTGATGGCGAGACTGAGCCGCGAGCATTTCGTCGACCTGCGCCCGCTGACCACCTCCCCCGCGTTCGCGCGGATGTGGGCGGGTTCCACGCTGTCCGGCCTCGGCGGGCAGCTGACCCTCGTCGCGGTGATGCTGCAGATGTACGCGCTGACCGGCGACACCTTCGCGGTGTCGATGATCGCGGTGGCCGGTCTCGTGCCGATGATCCTTGCGGGGCTGTACGGCGGGATGCTCGCCGACGCGTTCGACCGGCGCGCCGTCGCGCTGCTCGCGGCATCCGTGACGTTCGCGTCCACGTTCGTGCTGGCCGTGCTCACCTGGGGCGGCTGGGAGACGCAGTGGTGGCTGTACGCCCTGAGCATCGTGAACGCGGCGGCGAACTCGATAGTGATGACCGCGCGGATGGCGATAGTGCCGCGGCTGCTTCCAGTGACCCTGCTGCCGGCGGCGTCGGCGCTGAACGGCATTGCGTTCGGCCTCATGGTGATGGCGGGACCGGCACTGGCCGGCGTGCTGGTGGCGACCACGGGCTACGCGTGGACGTACACGATCGACGTCGTGCTCATGACGTCCCTGTTCCTGGGGTTGTGGACGCTGCCCTCGATCCGCCCCGAGGGGACGACCGTGCGGCCCGGACTCGAGTCGCTGCGCGACGGGTGGCGGTTCCTGCGGCGCGCGTCCAACATCCGCGCCCAGTACCTGATGGACATCACCGCGATGACGTTCGGGCAGCCGCTGACCCTGTTCCCGGCGATCGGCGCGGTGCTGCTGGGCGGCGGTGCCATCACGACCGGCGTGCTCACGGCCGCGGTCGCGGCGGGCACGCTGCTGTCAAGCCTCTTCTCCGGGCCGATCGGACGCGTGCGCCACCACGGACTCGGCATCGAGCGAGCCGTTATCGCGTACGGCGCGGCGATCGCGGCGTTCGGGCTCGTCCTGGTGGCCGCGAACGCCGGCTGGTTCGCTCCCCCGCGGGCGGACGCGAACATCGCGCTGATCTGTGCGGCGGCGGTGCTCCTGGCGTGCTCCGGCGCGGCCGACAACATCAGCTCGATCTACCGGAACACGATGATGCAGTCGGCGGTGCCCGACGTCATGCGCGGCCGGCTGCAGGGCATCTTCGTCGTGGTGGTCGCCGGCGGCCCCCGGGTCGGCGCCCTGTACGCCGGAGCCCTCGCGACGTTCACCACGCTGTGGTTCCCGCCGCTGCTGGGCGGGCTCATCGTCATCGCGCTGGTGGCCACGCTCGCACGGTTGCACCCGCGGTTCCGCGCGTACGACGCGCTGAATCCCCAGCCCTGATACGACGAAAGGCGGATGCCGCAGCATCCGCCCTTCGTGTCGACGAGCCGCGAATCAGGCCTGCAGAGCGCCCTGCAGGTCGAGCTCGATCGTGACGTCCTTGCCGACCAGCACGCCGCCGGTCTCCAGCGCGGCGTTCCAGGTGAGGCCGAAGTCCTCACGGTTGATGACAGTCTTCGCCGTCGCGCCGGCCTTGTAGTTGCCGTACGGGTCGGCGCCGAACCCGCCGAAGTCGAAGTCGAAAGTGACCGGCTTGGTGACGCCGCGGATGGTGAGGTCGCCGTCGACGAGGAAGTCGCCGTCGTCGACGCGCACGCCCGTCGAGCGGAACTCCATCGTGGGGTGGTTCTCGGTGTCGAAGAAGTCGGCCGAACGCAGGTGACCATCCCGGTTCTGGTCGTTCGTGTCCAGGCTGGTGACGTCGACGCTGGCCTCGACGCGGGCCTGCAACGGGTTCTCCGGCGCGTACAGCGTGGCGCTCTTGACGCCGAACGTGCCGCGGACCTTGGAGATCATCATGTGGCGCACGCTGAAGTGGACCTCGCTGTGCGCGGGGTCGAGCACCCACGTGCCGGGCTTGTATCCTGCGATCTCGGGGGTGATCGTGGTGTCGGTCATGTCCGTCCTTCTGGGTCTGGCAGCGCCCCTGCGACGCCAACAGAGGTGTGTAACGGACCGACATCCAAGTCTATTCCTGTGAATAGGAAAAAAGATGGATGCCCCGGCGGGGCATCCATCTTCATGGTTCGGGCGCTCAGCCTACGGCGATCAAGTCGATCACGAAGATCAGGGTCTTCCCGCCCAGGAAGTGGCCGCCGGCAGGTCCGTAGGCCAAGTGCGGCGGGATCACGAGTTCGCGGCGGCCGCCGACCTTCATGCCCGGGATGCCGTCCTGCCATCCCTGGATGAGGCCGCGCAGCGGGAACTGGATGGACTCGCCGCGGTTCCACGACGAGTCGAACTCCTCGCCCGAGTCGAACTCGACGCCGAGGTAGTGCACGGTGACGGTGTCGCCGGCCTTCGCCTCGTCGCCGTCGCCGACGATGAGGTCGCGGATGACGAGGTCGGACGGTGCCGGCCCCTGGGGGGCGTCGATCTCGGGCTTCGTGCGGTTGTCTGTCATCCCCCCATCCAACCCGACGCACACGGTGCGGTCAAAGCCGGCAACCCTTGACCCGGTCGGGGGCCCGTGTCATCCTGATATCAGGTCAACTCAGCGCTCGGTAGACACGCAGGCATCGCCGCGGCACCGGGCGCTGAGTCTTGGATCGGGCGTCGCCGAAACAGGCGATGCGGCCAGAACAGGCACTTTTCCGGCGACATCCGCCTGTTCCCGCCCCATCGCCTGTTCTCGCGACGGCGGCGTCGGCGCATCGGCGCCTCCCCAGGCGGCGCTTCCGGGGCTGTTGTCCACCGATCCGCGGATCGGCGCCGGGTGAGGGGCCTCGGTGCGGGATGCTGACGCGATGTCCGGCATCCTTTTCACCGAATGGCTCGCCCACCATCACGGCATAGCGCACAGTTCCCAGGCGCGGGCGGCCGGGTTCTCATATCGCGATGTGGCCGCCGCCGTGGACCGCGGCGTGGTGCGACGGATCCGGCGCTCGTGGCTGGTCGCCGCGTCGTGCGACGAGCGGCGCCGGGCCGCTGCCGGCGTCGGCGGCCGCGTCACGTGCGTCAGCGCCGCCGAACTGCACGGGATCTGGGTCCCCGAGCACGCCGGGACGCACCTGGCGGTGCCCCACCATCAGTCCCGGATCGACACGACCGGTCCCACGTTGCACTGGGGCGCGGGTCCCGTGCCGGCCGCCGTCACCGACATCGACGATCCGCCCCTGAACATGCTGTTCCACACCGCGCGGTGCCTGGATCGCCGCGACGCCCTCGCCGTGTGGGAATCCGCGGTCCGCACGGGCCTCGTGATGCGAGAGCATCTGCCCCGCGTCCGATGGCATAGCAAGACAGCGGACGAGCTGGCCCGCGTGGTCGGCGCGCTCTCGGACTCGGGCTTGGAGACGGCTTTCATCGACGGCATCCGGCCCTACCGCCTCCCGCTGCGGCAGCAGGCGTTCGTCGCCGGGCACCGGGTCGACGTGCTGATCGGCGATCGGCTGGTCATCCAGCTCGACGGATTCCGCCACCACAGCTCCGCCGCCGACCGCCGCCGCGACATCCGTCACGATGCCGAGCTCGCGCTGCGCGGGTACACCGTGCTGCGGTTCGACTATTACCAGGTGATGTTCCTGTGGAGCGAGGTCCTTGCGACCGTGCTCGGTGCCGTCGCGCAGGGAGTGCATCTCGCCCGTTGAACGTCCCCACCGTCGCCAGAACAGGCGACGGGGCCAGAACAGGCGGATGTCGGGGAGAAGGCGCCTGTTCTGGCGCCATCGCCTGTTCTCAAGACACCGCCGGCGCGCCTCACGGGGCGAACAGGGCCTGCCGGGCGGCATGGGTGCGCGCAAGCAGCGCCTGCTGGTCGGCCGCGGCGCCCGGGTCGCGGCCGGTGGCCATCCGCTGCCGCACGGCGGCGAGCGCCGCGGCATCCGCGATGAAGTCCTTCATCACGGCGGTCCGATCACCGCGCAGCGTGCGGGCCCACGCCAGCGCCGCCCGGCGGCCTCGGGGCGTCGCGAGCATGTCCACCTCGGCGACCGTGAACCACCCGGCCGCCGCGTACTCCCCGAGACGCTTCCGGGTGAGCCGCCGCTCCTCGCGGCGCAGCAGCAGAATGCCGAGGATGAAAAGGACGAAAAGCGGCACCTGAAGCGTGACGTACAGACCGAAGAAGTCCAAGAACAGTGCGGAGCCGTTCCACAGCGCGTGCAGCAGAGCCGCCCCGGCCATTCCCAGCATCCACGTGGCCACCACGTCGCGCGCCGCCGCCCCGCGTCGGGCGGCCAGTCCCACCGCGAACCCGGTGATGCTCGCGAACATCACGTGCGCGAACGGGGAGAGGATGCCGCGCAGGATGAACGTCGTCGTGAGCTGCTGCGCGCCGCCCTCGATCATGCTCACGGCGAAGTACTGGATGTTCTCGGTGAACGCGAAGCCTGCCGCTATCAGCGCCCCGTACACGATCCCGTCCACCGGCCCGTCGAACGCGCGCCGCGCGGTGAGGAAGATCACGAGCACGCCGAGGCCCTTCGCGAACTCCTCGACCACGGGCGCCTGGACCACCGCGTGCAGCGCCTCGGCCGCGGGCGAATCGGCCGCGCCGAACAGCTCCCGCAGCACGAGGTCGACACCCAGGGCGATGCCGACCGCGGCTATGGCGCCCCACGCGAGGGCGAGGACGATGAGGCTGCGCGGTTCGGGCTCCCACCGGTCGATGAACCGGACGGCCAGGAGCACGGCCCCCAGGGGCAGCAGCGCGATGACCATGCCGGCGATCGAGGCGCCCGGCCCGAGCGCCTGGAGGAAGTAGGCGACCAGCGCGACCAGCGCCACCGCGAGGAGCGCGAACAGCCACGGCACCGCGCGGCGGCCCTTCGTCGCAAGCGGAGGAAGGGACGGTGCGGGGACCGCCGGTGCGGCGGGTGCCGCGCCGGCGGGCGCGCCGTCGCCGGCGCGCGCGAACGGCGACGGGAACGACATGGCGTTCAGCATAGGGGCCGCCGCGTGGGCACGGGACTCGACGGTAGCCTGAAAGGATGCGCTTCGCCCATGTCACCGTCCCCGGGAACCCCCATCCGATACTGGCTTTCGTGCAGGACGGGCAAGCGCATCCCGTCCGGGACATCGTGCCGGACGGACCGACGCGCCTGCAGGACCTCATCGCCGGCGGCGACCGGCTCCTGGATCGCGTGCGCGACGCGGCCGACACCGCCGCCGATGGGGTGCCGCTGGACGACGTCCGGTTCGCGTCGGCCATCCTCGACCCGCCGGTCGTGCTCGCGGTCGGCCTGAACTACGCGGCGCACGCGAGCGAGCTGAGCCTGAAGGCCGACACCGCGCCCACGGTGTTCACGCTGTGGCCGAACTCCCTGAGCGGTCACGAGGCGACCACGGCGTGGCCGCGGTCGCTGAGCGAGTCGATCGACTACGAGGCCGAGCTCGGCGTCGTGATCGGCCGCGACGCGAAGGACGTCGCCCCCGCGGACGCACTGGACCATGTCTGGGGGTACACCGTCGTGAACGACATCACCGCCCGCGACATCCAGTTCTCCGAGGCGCAGTGGTCGCGCTGCAAGTCGTTCGACGGGTTCACGCCGACGGGGCCGTTCGTGGTCACCGCCGATGAGATCCCCGACCCGCAGGACCTGCACATCTGGACGGTCGTGGACGGGCACCGGGTGCAGGATGCCTCGACCGGCCAGATGATCCGCCCGGTGTCGGCGCTCGTGTCGCACCTGTCGACGGCGGCGACCCTGCTGCCGGGAACGCTCATCTCGACGGGCTCGCCGGGCGGCGCCGGCTACTCGCGCGAGCCGCAGATCTTCCTGCGCGACCGCTCCACCGTCACCGTCGCCGTGGACGGCATCGGGGAGCTGACCACGCACTGCCGCATCCTGGACTGAGCGCGACGAAGGCGGCGGGCCGCAGCCACGCCGCCTTCGCTACGATGCGTCAGGAGCCGCTGCTGTGGAACTGCGAGCACTGGAACGGGATGCCCCAGATGGTCGTGACGCCGTTCGGGTCGGCCAGGCACGTCTGCGCGGCGCCGGCGAAGGACGCGAAGAACGCTATCGCCAGGATCAGCACGACGATCGACAGGACGGTGAGGATGGCGCCGATGATGATCGCCGCGACCGCCAGTCCGTTCTTCTGACCGGCCCGGCGACTCTGCACGAGGGCGACGATGCCGAGGATGAGACCGACCACGGCCGTGATGCTGGTGACGAATCCGAGCAGGGAGAGGATGAAGGCCACCAGGCCCATCGTCTTGCCGGGGTTCTCCGCGGCCGGCGCCTGCCCGTACGCCGGTGCCTGCGGGTACGCGGCGGGCTGGCCGTAGGCCGGTGCCTGCGCGTATGCCGGCGGCGGGGCGTACGCGGGCGCGGCGGCGGGCTGCTCGCCGGGTGTCGGCTGCGCGGGCGGTACCGGGGGCTGTGACGCCGGCGGCTGCGGATCGTTCTCGGAGTCGGGGACGTTGGTCATGGGACACCTCCGGTAGGCGGTTGAATGCCTCCACGCTAGTGGCGTCGGGTCCCCGACGGTATCCCCGTCGCCGGGGTGTCGGATCAGACCGTCTCGTCGACGACGTCCTCCGCCGCCACCACGACCGGGATCGCCGCCGTCATCGTCTCCAGGCCCGACAGGCGGGCCGGCGAGATCTGCTTCATGACCTCGTCGCGGGTCATCAGTCCCGCCTCCACCACCAGGTCGGCGATGTTGTGCCCGGTCAGCAGCGCCGTCTTGGCCAGGGCCGCCGAGGCCGCGTATCCGATGAACGGGGTCAGCGCGGTGACCACACCGACCGAGGAGCCGACCATGGCGCCCAGTCGCTCGCGGTTCGCGGTGATCCCCACGACGCAGTTCACGCGCAGGGTCCACATCGCCTGGCGCATCCAGGTGATGGACTGGAAGATCGAGTGCGCTATCACCGGCTCGAAAGCGTTCAGCTGCAGCTGGCCGCCTTCGACCGCCATCGTGACGGTGAGATCGGCTCCGGCAACCGAGAAGGCCACCTGATTGACGACCTCGGGGATCACCGGGTTGACCTTGCCGGGCATGATCGAGGACCCCGCCTGCATCGCCGGCAGGTTGATCTCGCCCAGGCCCGCCTGCGGGCCGGAGGACAGCAGCCGCAGGTCGTTGCAGATCTTGGAGAGCTTGATCGCGCTGCGCTTGAGGGATGCCGAGAACGACATGAACGAGCCGGTGTCGCTCGTGGACTCGACCAGGTCCGCCGCGGTGGCGAGGTCCAGGCCCGTGATCTCGCGCAGGTGCCGCAGCACGGCCGGTGCGTAGTCGGCGTGCGTGGTGATTCCGGTGCCGATCGCGGTGGCGCCCATGTTTATCTCGTAGAGGAGGTACGCGTTCTCGTTCAGGCGCTGCAGGTCGTAGCCGAGCGTCGTCGCGAACCCGTGGAACTCCTGGCCCAGCGTCATCGGCACGGCATCCTGCAGCTGCGTGCGGCCGACCTTGAGGATGTCGTGGAACTCGGCGGCCTTGTCCAGGAACGCGCCGCGCAGCAGGTCCAGCTCCTCGAGCAGGCTCTTCAGCGTCAGCGACAGTCCTATCTTGATCGCCGTCGGATAGACGTCGTTCGTGGACTGGCTGCGGTTCGTGTCGTCGATCGGACCGAGGAACGCGTAGTCGCCCTTCTCGCGCCCGGCCAGCTCAAGCGCGATGTTGGTGATCACCTCGTTCGCGTTCATGTTCGTCGAGGTGCCCGCACCGCCCTGGATGACGCCCACCACGAACTGGTCGTGGTACTTGCCGTCGATCACCAGCTGCGCGGCCCGGTCGATGAGGTCGGCCTTCTCGGTCGACAGCACGCCGATCTCCCCGTTCGCGCGGGCCGAGGCCTGTTTGACCATCGCGAGAGCACGCACGAAGTCGCTGTAGACGGAGATCGGCCGCTTCGCTATCGGGAAGTTCTCCAGGGCCCGGGCGGTGTGAATGCCCCAATAGGCGTCCGCCGGGATCTCCATCGAGCCGAGTGAGTCGGTCTCGGTGCGTGTGCGCATCGTTGCGTCCAATGCCATGTTCTTGCGTCCTTGTGGGTCACAGCGGAGTCGGGATGCTCCGAGCCTACCCGCCCCGCGCACCACTGCCGTTGTACACGGCGTACAGTGCGGGCGGTCGTTCTGTCCTCAGCGGCGGTCGGGTTTGCGGGAGAACGCCTCGAGGCGCTCGGCGGGGCTCAGCGCCGCCATCCGCTGCGCCCACGCTTCGTCGAAGAAGTCCGCGGTGGGCGCGTCCACGACGGGGACCACGGCGTGCGTGATGGTGTCGTCGTAGACGTGGACGAGGTGGAAGGACTGCCCGGCATCCATGCCGTTGACCCGGAGCGCGGGGCGGGCGAGGTTCATCGTGTAGCACGTGGCGGCCGCGACGCTGACGTCGACGCCGGCGAACATCCCGTGCGTGGAGTAGTGCAGGTGCCCGGCGAGGATGCCGCGCACATCGGTGCCGGCGATCGCGTCGGCCAGCCGGTCCTGATGCCTCAGTTCGAGGATGTCGAACAGCGGCAGATGGCTCGGCAGCGGCGGGTGGTGCATGGCGAGCAGGGTCCCCAGCGGCGCCGGGGTCGCCAGCACGTCGCGCAGCCACGCGAGCTGCGCGTCGTCCAGGTCGCCGTGGTGCCAGCCGGGGACGGACGTGTCCAGGGCGAGAAGGCGCAGCCCGCCGAGGTCCCATTCTCCGGTCACCGGCTCCAGCGTCGGCGCTCCGCCGAGGAGGCTCGCACGCAACTCGGGTCGTTCATCGTGGTTGCCGGCCACCCAGACCAGGGCGGCGTCCAGGCGTGCGGCCACCGGTTCGACGGCGGCCTTCAGCGCCGCGTACGCCTCCGGCTCGCCGAGGTCGGTGAGATCGCCCGTGAACAGGATGGCGTCCGGGCGCACCGCGAGATTCTCGATCGCCGCGAGGGTGCGCTGCAGGTTCGATGCGGTGTCGTAGCGGCCGCCGAGGCGCCGGTCGCCCCCGAGCAGGTGGGTGTCGCTGACGTGCACGAGAGTGCGCAGAGGCGGCGGGTACGACCCGAATCGGACGGCGGCGGCATCCATCCCCTCAGCCTAGGGGCCACCTCCTCGGTGGCGGTCAGTGGTTGAACACGATGAGCAGGATGCCGCCGAGCACGGCGAGTCCGCACAGCGTGAACGACCCGCACGCACCGATGAACGCCACCGTCTTCTGCCCGGTCGTGAGCGGGCTCTTGCGCGCGGCCTTCGCGGCCGCCTTCGCGGCGCGGGCGGACGCCTTCGGCGTGATCACGGTGATGGCGTCGGTGAACTCAGCCGGGGCGACGACCGGCACGCGCCCGGCGCGCACCAGCAGCCGCAGCCCTATCGCATACAGCCCGACCACCAGCAGCCCGCCGACCAGCGCGACCATGAACACCTGGAGGAACGCGAACCAGTCGATCGAGATGCTCATTCCGCGTCCTTCCCGGCCGACGTCGGCTGCACACTCGTGACGGACTCACCGGGGCGCCCGGCGGTGGCGGCATCCCGTCGGGTATCCGCGGTGCCGGACGTCTTGGCGCCGCTCTTCGTGGCGCCGCCCTTCGTGGCGCCGGACTTCTTCTTCTTCGCGTCGACCTTCTTCTTCGCGTCGGCCTTCTTCTGCGCACTGTCCGACTTCTTCGCGTCGGCCTTCGCCTTCGCCTTCTTCTCGGCGCGGAACCGCGTCTCCTCCTCGGCGCGGCGGCGCTCGCGCTCCCGCTCCTGCGCCTTGCGGCGGGCCTTCTCCTCGGCCTTGCGGCGCTCTTGCTCGCGGATGATCGCGCGCTGGCGGCGGGTGGGCGGCGGGTTCTTCTTGACCTTCACGGCACGGCCGGACTCGGCGACATCGCTCATGGCGTTCGACGCCGTGACCCGGGTGCTGCGCGACCGCGCGAAAAGCCCGATGATGACGGCGAGCGCGAGCAGCGCGTCCGCGAGGATGCCCCACGGTCCGAGCCACCGCACGATGAGGGCCGCGAACGCCCCGACCGCGCCGGCGGCGGGAAGGGTCAGCAGCCACCCGAGGGCGATGCGGCCAGCCATGCGCCACCGCACCTTCGAGCCGCGGCGCCCCAGTCCCGAGCCGATCACGGAACCGGAGGCGACCTGCGTGGTCGACAGCGCGAAGCCGAGGGCGCTGGAGGCCAGGATCGTCGCAGCCGTCGAGGTCTCGGCGGAGAACCCCTGCGCGGGCTTGACATCGGTCAGGCCCCGGCCGAGCGTGCGGATGATGCGCCATCCGCCCATGTAGGTGCCGAGCGCAATGGCTATGGCGCACGCGAAGATCACCCAGACCTGCGGATCGTCGTGGCTCGGGTCCTGCATCCCGCCCATGATCAGCGCGAGCGTGATGATGCCCATCGTCTTCTGCGCGTCGTTGGTGCCGTGCGCGAGAGCCACCATCGACGAGGTGAGGATCTGGCCCCACCGGAATCCGCTGCGCCCGTCGGGCTTGCCGTCGTAGCGGCGGGTGAGCGCGTACGCCATCCGGGTGATGAGGAACGCTATCAGGCCCGCGGTCAGCGGCGAGATGATTGCCGGCAGGATCACCTTGCTGAGCACGACGCCGAAGTCGACGCCGATGCCGCCGAAACCGACGAGCGTGGCGCCGATGAGGCCGCCGAACAGGGCGTGCGACGAGCTGGACGGCAGGCCCAGCAGCCACGTCAGCATATTCCAGGCGACAGCGCCGATAAGGCCCGCGAAGATCAGCGGCAGGAACGCCTCATGGCTTATCTGGTCCTCGCGGATGATCCCGTGCGAGACGGTCTTGGACACCTCCGTGGACAGGAACGCGCCGACGAGGTTCAGCATCGCCGCCAGCGCCACCGCCACCTTCGGCTTGAGCGCGCCGGTGGCGATGGGCGTCGCCATGGCGTTGGCGGTGTCGTGGAATCCGTTGGTGAAATCGAAGAACAGTGCCAGTGCGACGACCAGCACGACGATCAGGGCTGCGGTTTCCACCGTTCGCTTTCCGGGGTCGGGGAGAGGGGGATGCCGACGGGATCGGCGGTGCGAACGAAGAGTTCACGGAGCGGACCGGCCCCGGCTACCCGGGCCTGGGGAAATCCTCTCACGATCGCGCGGCATCCGAGAACCGGCGCCGTCCGGGCCCGGCGACTAGCGTGGTCTACCGTGACCGATCAGAAGGCCGCGATCGCGGCATCCTCCTCCGCACCCATCGCCGCCCGCCGTCCCGCGACGCGCACGCATCACGGCGACGCGTTCGACGACCCGTACGAGTGGCTGCGCGCGAAGGACGATCCCGAGGTCACCGCGCTGCTGACCGCCGAGAACGCGTACACCGAGGAGCGCACCGCGCACCTGGCGGGACTGCGCGAGCGGATCTTCGGCGAGATAAAGGACCGCACCCAGGAGACCGACCTGTCCGTGCCGACCCGGCGCGGCGGGTGGTGGTACTACGGACGGACCGTGGAGGGCAAGCAGTACGGCATCCAGTGCCGCGCCCCGCTCGCCGGCCCCGACGACTGGACGCCGCCGGAGCTCGCGCCGGACGTCGAGGTGCCCGGGGAGCAGGTGCTGCTGGACGCGAACGTCGAGGCGGACGGGCACGAGTTCTTCTCCCTGGGCAGCTTCGAGGTGTCCGACGACGGCGCCCTCATGCTGTACGGGGTGGATGTCGCCGGCGACGAGCGGTACACGCTGCGGGTGCGCGACCTGCACGGCGGGACGGACCTGCCCGACGTCATTCCGGACACTTTCGCGGGGGCGTCCTTCTCGCCGGACGGCCGCTTCGTCGTGTACACGACGGTGGATGACGCGTGGCGGCCGGACACGGTGTGGCTGCATGAGCTCGGCACGCCGGTGGACGCCGACGCGCAGCTGTTCCACGAACCCGACGAGCGGTTCTGGGTCGGCGCGGGGTTCACCCGCAGCGAGAAGTACCTCGTGATCGGGGTCGGCTCGTCGATCACGAGCGAGGAGTGGCTGCTGGATGCCGCGGACCTGCGGGGGCAGCCGCGTGTGGTGTGGCCGCGGGTCGAGGGCGTCGAATACGACAGCGACCATGCCGTCGTGGACGGCGAGGACGTGCTGTACATCCTGCACAACGAGGGGGCTGTGGACTTCGAGCTCGTGCGGGTCGCGGCATCCGACCCCTCCGGCGCCCGTGAGGTCGTCGTCCCGCACGAGCCCGGCCGGCGGTTGCTGGGCCTGTCCACGTTCCGGGACTGGGCGGTCCTGGGCTACCGCCGCGAGGGACTCGCGCGCCTGGGCATGTTCGACTACGCGACGGCCGCGGTGCGCGAGCTCGCGTTCGACGAGCCGCTGTACGCCGCCGGCACCGCGGGGAACCCGGAGTGGGCGCCGCCGGTGGTCCGCCTCGGCTATGCGTCGTTCGTGACCCCCGGCACCGTGTACGACTACGACGTGGCCAGCGGGCAGATGCTGCTGCGCAAACGCCAGCCGGTGCTCGGCGGGTACGATCCCGCGGACTACGACCAGGACCGGGTGTGGGCGACGGCGGCCGACGGGACCCGGGTGCCGGTGTCGCTCGTGTGGAAGCGCTCGTTCGGCCGGCCCGGCGACGCGCCGCGTCCGGTGCACCTGTACGGATACGGATCGTACGAGCACTCCATCGAGCCGGGGTTCTCGGTCGCGCGACTGAGCGAGCTGGACCGCGGAGTCGTCTTCGCGGTCGCGCACGTGCGCGGCGGCGGGGAGATGGGGCGGCAGTGGTACGAGGACGGCAAGCTGCTGCGCAAGCGCAACACGTTCACGGACTTCGTGGACTGCGCGCGGCACCTCGTGGCGGCGGGGATCACGACCCCGGACCGGATGGTGGCCGAGGGCGGGTCGGCGGGCGGTCTGCTGATGGGCGCGGTCGCGAACCTCGCACCGGAGCTGTTCGCCGGTGTGCTGGCCGACGTGCCGTTCGTGGATGCGCTGACGACGATCCTGGACCCGTCGCTGCCGCTGACGGTGATCGAGTGGGACGAGTGGGGCGACCCGCTGCACGACGCCGACGTGTACGCGTACATGAAGTCGTACACGCCGTACGAGAACGTGCGGGCGGGGGTGGCGTATCCGCGGATCCTTGCGGTCACTTCGCTCAATGACACGCGCGTGCTGTACGTGGAGCCGGCGAAGTGGGTGGCGCGGCTGCGCGAGGTCGGCGCGGACGCGCTGCTGAAGTGCGAGATGGTGGCCGGGCACGGCGGCGTCAGCGGCCGCTATAACGCGTGGCGGGAGCGTGCGTTCGAGCTCGCGTGGCTGTTCGACGTGCTCGGCGTCGCCGACGCCTGACCCACCCCGAACTCCGCGAGGCATCCCCCAACTCCGCGAGGCATCCCCGAGATCCGCGAGGCATCCCTCAAACTCGCGAGACATCCCCGAAATCCGCGAGGCAGCCTCCCCTGCCGCAGGGATGCCTCGCGAGTTTGAGGGATGCCTCGCGAGTTTGAGGGATGCCTCGCGAGTTTGAGGGATGCCTCGCGAGTTTGAGGGATGCCTCGCGCGCGAGAGAGGGGTCAGCCGAAGAGGGCGGCGGCCTCGTCGTAGCGGTAGCGCGGGACGGTGTTCAGCTCGCCGAGCGCTTCCGCGAACGGCACCCGCACGATGTCGGTGCCGCGCATCGCCAGCATCTGCCCCCATCCACCCTCCACGACCGCGTCGGCGGCGTGCAGCCCGAGCCGCGTCGCGAGGACCCGGTCGAACGCGGACGGCGAGCCGCCGCGCTGGATGTGCCCGAGGACCGTCGAGCGCGTCTCGATCCCGGTGATCCGCTCGATCTGGGGCGCGAGGACGTCGCCGATCCCGCCGAGTCGCGGCCGGTTGAACGCGTCCAGGCCCTTGTCGCTGTACGCCTCGTCCATCCCGGTCAGCGTGAACCCCTCCGACACCACGACGAGAGGGGCGCGACCGCGGTCGTGCGCCTTCGTCACGAGGTCGCAGATCTCGTCGATCGACATCGGCACCTCGGGAATGCAGATGGCATGCGCCCCGGCCGCCATTCCCGCGTGCAGCGCTATCCATCCGACGTGCCGGCCCATCACCTCGGCGATCATGCATCGCTGATGCGAGTCGCCGGTGGTGCGCAGCCGGTCCATCGCATCGGTCGCTATGTTCACGGCGGTGTCGAACCCGAACGAGTAGTCGGTGGCCCGCAGGTCGTTGTCGATCGTCTTCGGCACGCCGAGCACATTCAGGCCGTCCTTCGCCAGCCGATCCGCGGCGGCCAGAGTGCCCTCGCCGCCGATGGCGATGATGCCGTCGATCCGGTGCCCGTACAGGGTCTTGGCGATGTTCTCCGCCCCGCCGCGCGGCCCATCGTACGGGTTCGTGCGGCTCGTGCCGAGGATCGTCCCGCCCACCTTGGACAGGCCCTTGACCTCGTACCGGGTCAGCGGGAAGAAGTCGCCCTCCACGACGCCGCGCCAGCCGTCGCGGACCCCCACGAACTCGAGATCGTACGCCGTGGTGCCCTTCAGGACCGTGCCCCGGATCACCGCGTTCAGGCCCGGGCAGTCGCCACCGCTGGTCAGGATGCCGATCTTCATGCTTCGTCCTTCATCGAAAAGGGGAGGGATGTCGGCGACGCTGCCGAGATCGACACTAGCGCCGCAGCCGACGACATCCCGCCTCGACGACCGGCTACTCCGCGCCCAGCGCCTGCCGGGTCAGGTGCATGAGCGCCGCCAGCTGCACCGAGTCGCTCGAGGTCTCCTCGACCGCGGCGCCGTCCAGGGCGCGCGCGGCCAGACCCTGCTTCGAGTCGATGAGCTCGGCGATCTTCGTGTCGATCGTGTGCGCGGCGATGATCCGCCACGCGGTGACCGGCTCGTCCTGGCCGATGCGGTGCACGCGGTCGATGGCCTGCGTCTGCTCGGCGGCCGTCCAGCTGAGCTCGGCGAGCACGACGTTGGACGCGGCCTGCATGTTCAGGCCGACACCCGCCGCGGTCAGCGAGCACACCGCCATCCCCACCGAGGGGTCGTTGTTGAAAGCGTCGATGGCGTCCTGACGCGCCGGGGTGGACTGGTCCCCGCGGATCGAGACGGACTTGAGGCCGGATGCCGCGAAGTGCTGCTCCGCGGCATCCATCACGTCGATGTGCTTGGCGAAGAACACCACCTTGCCGACCGACCGGTGCAGCTGCACCGCGTAGTCGGCGGCCAGCAGCGCCTTGGCCTGGCCGATGCGACGGACCATCGTGAAGACGTTCTCGGTGCCGGCGCCGGCGGCCTTGGACTCCTCGAGCTCGTTCTGTGCGACGAGCCGCACGATGTCGTCGTCCACCTCGCCGGGGGCCAGGGCCAGGCCCCGGTCGCCGCGCGCCTGGATGATGCGGCGGTAGCGGGCCGCGAGGCGCTCGCCGAGTTCGCGCTCGGCCTGACGGATCGAGCGGCCGTATTCGTCGTCCAGCTCGACCGGGAGGTCGGCGATGAGCTTGTCGGGCAGGTCCTTCGCGACATCCTTCTTCTTGCGCCGGACGATCCCCATCGAGATCACGGCGCTGCGCGCCTCCGGGTAGAACGCCTTGTCGGCGGGGGTGAGGCCGGTCGCGTCGAGCTTGGCCATCAGCTCGGGGCCCGGCTTCTGCCCGGTCGTCCAGCCCAGGAACCGCCAGATGGCGTCGAAGTCCTCGACATCGTTGATCAGGGGCGTGCCGGTGAGGGCCAGCAGCAGCGGGTCGCGCACCTGCTCGCGGATACGGGTGGCCAGCGCGAGCACGTTCTGCGAGCGCTGCGACGTGAGGTTCTTGATGAAGTGCGCCTCGTCGACGACCATGCCCTTAAGGCCGATCTGGCCGAGCCAGGACAGGTGCCGGTCGAGGATCTCGTAGTTCACGATGAACACGTCTGCGAAAGCGTCGATGTCCTCGCCGTCGCCGGAGACGACGGTGGCGCGACGCTGCGGCGTCCACCGCTCGACCTCGCGGGCCCAGTTCATCTTCACGACGTTCGGCACGACAGCCAGCAGCGGGTACGCGCCGGCGACGGATGCCGCGAGCACCGACTCCGCCGTCTTACCCAGTCCCGGCTCGTCGGCGAGCAGGAACGTGCGGTGCCCGGCGCGCACAGACTCGAGGAACCGCGACTGGTGCCGCATGATCTCCAGGCCCTTCGGCGAGAGACGGTCGAACTCCGGCATCTCGGGCAGGTCCATCGTGGCCGCTCCCCCGCCGGCGCCGGATTCGAACGCCTTGTAGAGTGGGCCCATCAGCTCCCAGCTGTCCAGGCGCCGTCGGGGCGTGGCCCCGCCCGCGTGCAGCGCGAGGTCGGGGGCCAGGAACGGGTTCGACTCGCGGCGCGCCTCGATCTGGGCCGGGACGACCTGGCGCTCGGCCAGGGCGGCCGGCACCACGGGCGCCTGAACCGGCGCCACGTCGGTGATGATCAGCTCGTCGGGCGCGAGCTCGGCACCCGACTCGAGCAGCCAGTCGCGGCGCATGCGCTTGGCGACCGGGGAGGTGGCCTGGTCGGCCTCGAGCAGCTGGATCAGCGACGTGTCGCGCGCGGCGGTCTTCGCGAGGATCGTGGCGACCCCGTCGAGCCTCTTCAGCAGTTCGGCGCGCACGCCGTCGGCCAGGTCCGTGTCGGCCTTGACCCGGGCGCGCTCCTCGCGGACGAGGAACGCTATCACCTGGAACTTGACGCGGTTCGTGGGTCCGAGCTTGCCGCGCTGGGCCTTGGCTTCGACCTCGCGGACCTTGCGGGCGAGGATCGGGATGATGGGCGCCTCGTCCTCCCGGTGCGCCGACGACGTGCGTCGGCGTGCGGACGGCTTGGTGGCGGTCGCCGTGGTCGGCATGCTCCTCCTGAGCGTGGATGACCGGTCGGCCCGCTGGGCGCCGGATCGGTTCTGCAGCCTCCGCGGACGAGTGCAGACGGGCGCGGAGTGGGCGGGCGTGCGGCGTACCTCGCTTCAGCGAGTGCCGGTCCCCGCGTGTCATTCTAGTGCATTCCGGCCCGATTCCCCGAGCGGCGGCGCCGGATGGGGATGTGGCCCCGCCGGGTACCGGCGTAGTGTTTCGATGTGGACGACACGATGGCGGGTCCCGAGGCGCTCAGCACGCGCACGGAGCGCCTCGTGCTGTGGGTTGCGATCCTCGCCTCGTTCGTCAGCTTCCTGGACGGCACCGTCGTCAACGTCGCTCTGCCCGCGATCCAGCGGGAGCTCGGCGGCGGGCTGGTGACGCAGCAGTGGGTGGTGGATGCCTACCTCATCACGCTGGGCGCGCTGATCCTCGTGGCGGGGTCGCTCAGCGACGTGTTCGGGCGCATCGTGGTACTGCGCGTGGGCCTGGTCGGCTTCGGCATAGCGTCGGTGGCGATCGCCGCCGCGCCCGATCCGCTGCTGCTCGTGCTGTTCCGCGGCGTGCAGGGGATCGCGGGGGCGCTGCTGGTGCCCAGTTCGCTGGCCCTGATCATGTCGACGTTCCGCGGGGCCGCGCAGAGCAAGGCCATCGGCACGTGGACCGGCGCGACCACGGCGGCCCTGGTCGTCGGGCCGGTGCTGGGCGGCGTGTTCGTGGACCTCATGACGTGGCGGCTCGTGTTCCTCATCAACGTCCTGCCGATCGCCGTGACGCTGTGGCTGCTGGTCATGCTCGGTCAGCGCGACAAGCGGGATCCCGGCGCCCGGGTGGACTGGACCGGCGCCGTGCTGTGCACGGTGGGCCTGGCCGGGACTGTATTCGCGCTGATCGAGCAGGAGCGGATGGGATGGGCATCCCCCGCCATCTGGGGCACCATGACGGTCGGCTCGCTGTGCGTCATTGCGTTCGTGGTCCGGCAGCGATTCGCGGCCCGGCCGATGATGCCGCTGGGACTGTTCCGCATCCGCAACTTCTCCGCCGGAAACCTGGCGACCGCGTTCGTGTACGGCGCGCTGGCGCTGAACGGGCTCGTGCTCACGGTGTACCTGCAGCAGGGCGCCGGGCTGCCGGCGACGCTCGCGGGGCTGGCGGGTCTGCCGCTGACGATCATCATGATCCTCTTCAGCTCGTACGTGGGCGGATGGTCGGGGAAGATCGGTCCGCGCCTTTTCATGACGGTGGGTCCGCTCGTGATGGCCGGCGGCGCCGCCCTGCTGCTGACGGTGCGGGAGGACTTCAACTACTGGACGCAGGTGCTGCCGGCGGTCATCGTGTTCGGCATCGGACTGACCCTCACCGTGGCCCCGCTGACCGCGGCCATCCTCGGGGCCATCGAACCGGCGCGCTCGGGCATTGCGTCTGCCGTGAACAACGCCGTCGCGCGGGTCGCGGGGCTGATAGCGGTGGCCCTCCTCGGCGTGATCGCCGGCGGCGTGCTGAACCTGGAGGGCTTCTACCGCGCGGCGATCGTCACGGCCGCGCTGATGGCGGTCGGCGGCGTCGTGTCGTTCATCGGCATCCGCAACCCCGAAGCCGCCGACGCTTAGCGGCATCCGACATCCTCACCGCCGTGTCGAGAACAGGCGATGGGGCGAGAACAGGCGGTCTGCGCGACCGATCCGCCTGTTTTGACCCCATCGCCTGTTTTCAGGACGAGGGATGCCGGGTCAGAGCATGCTCTTGGGGTGCCACACCGTCTTTATCTCGGTGAACGCGGCGATCCGCTGCGGAGAGGGCACCGGGTCGCCGGGCACCAGGACGCGCTTGAGCGTCTCGGCGGCCCGGATCTGCAGGTCGACCCAGTCGATGCCGCCGGCGCCGGCCAGGTCCAGCGCGTTCACGTCGGCGTGGTCGGCGAGCCAGGGGGCGAGTTCGGCCGGCGACCCGGTGAGCACGTTGACGACACCGCCGGGGACGTCGCTGGTGGCGAGCACTTCGGCCAGGCTCACGGCCGACAGGGGATGCCGCTCGCTGGCGACCACCACGACGGCGTTCCCGGCCACCAGCGCCGGCGCCACCGCCGCGGACAGGCCCAGCAGTGCGGAGTCCTGCGGCGCGATGATGGCGACCACGCCGCTGGGCTCGGGGGCGGAGATGTTGAAGTAGGCGCCGGCCACCGGGTTCAGGCCCCCGGCCACCTGCGCGTATTTGTCGCACCATCCCGCGTACCAGACCCACAGGTCGATCGCCGCGTCCACCTGGGCTCCGGCGGCCGAGGCCGACACGCCCTCCTGCGCGACGATCTCGTCGGCGAACTGGCCGCGGCGGCCCTCGAGCAGCTCGGCGACCCGGTACAGCACCTGGCCGCGGTTGTACGCCGTTGCGCCGGCCCAGCCGCCCTGCGCGGCGCGGGCCGCGCGCACGGCGTCGCGGGCGTCCTTGCGCGATGCCTTCGCCGCGTTCGCGAGGAACCCTCCGGTGGCGGAGAGCACCTCGTACGTGCGGCCGGACTCGCTGCGCGGGAACGCTCCGCCGATAGCGAGCTTGTACGTCTTCGGGACCGTCAGGCGGGCGCTCATCGGGTGACCTCCTTGCGGGTCCGGCGGGCGATCGGGGTGGCGGCCTTCGGCGCGGCCAGGGCGGGCTTGAGGTACGCGGTCAGGCCGTGCCGGCCGCCCTCGCGGCCGTACCCGGACTCCTTGTACCCGCCGAACGGGCTGGACGGATCGAACCTATTGAAAGTGTTCGCCCACACGACGCCGGCGCGCAGCTTGTCGGCGACGGCGAGGATCCGCGAGCCCTTGTCGCTCCAGATGCCGGCGGACAGGCCGTACGGCGTGTTGTTGGCCTTCGCTATCGCCTCGGCGGGCGTGCGGAACGTGAGCACCGACAGCACCGGTCCGAACACCTCCTCGCGCGCTATCCGGTGGGATGCCTCGACCCGCGTGAACACGGTGGGGGCGAACCAGAACCCCTTGTCGGGGATGGCGCACTCCGCGGTCCAGCGCTGTGCGCCCTCCTGCTCGCCGACGGCGGTCAGCATCCGGATGCGCTCGAGCTGCTCGGCCGAGTTGATGGCGCCGATGTCGGTGTTCTTGTCGAGCGGATCGCCCAGCCGCAGCGTGGACAGCCGCGTCTTGAGCCGGTCGATGACCTCGTCGTGGATCGACTCCTGCACGAGCAGGCGGCTGCCCGCGCAGCACACGTGGCCCTGGTTGAAGAAGATGCCGTTGACGATGCCCTCGATCGCCTGGTCGATGGGAGCGTCGTCGAAGACGATGTTCGCGGCCTTGCCGCCCAGCTCCAGCGTCACCGACTTGCCGGTGCCGGCGACCGTGCGCGCAATCTCGCGCCCCACGGCGGTCGAGCCGGTGAACGCGACCTTGTCGACATCCGGATGCCGCACGAGCGCCGCCCCGGTCGCGCCCGCGCCGGTCACGATGTTCACGACCCCCGCGGGCAGGTCGGCCTGCTGCAGGATCTCGGCGAAGATCAACGCCGTCAGCGGCGTCGTCTCGGCGGGCTTGAGCACCACGGTGTTCCCGGCCGCGAGGGCCGGCGCGAGCTTCCACGCGAGCATCAGCAGCGGGAAGTTCCACGGGATGATCTGCCCCGCCACGCCGTGCGCGCGCGGGTCGGCGCCGAGCCCGGCGTAGTCCAGCTTGTCGGCCCAACCGGCGTAGTAGAAGAACCAGGCCGCCACCAGCGGCACGTCGACGTCGCGGCTCTCCTTGATCGGCTTGCCGTTGTCCAGGCTCTCGGCGACCGCGAGCTCACGGGCTCGCTCCTGCACGAGCCGGGCGATGCGGAAAAGGTACTTCCCGCGGTCGCGGCCGCTCATCTTGCCCCACACCTTCGTGTGGGCGCGGCGGGCGGCCGCCACGGCGGCATCCACATCCGCGTCGGAGCCGAGCGCTATCTCGGCGATCGGCGATTCGTCGGCCGGGGAGATGGTGGTGAAAGTGCCGCCGGTGCCGTCGACGAACTCACCGTCGATGAAGAGACCGTACGCGTCCTTGAGGGTCAGGATGCCGCGCGATTCCGGCGCGGGTGCGTAGTCGAGGAATCCCATGATGTCTCTCAGTCCAGGGTGACGTAGTCGGGGCCGGAGTACCGGCCGGTGGCGACCTTCTGCCGCTGCAGAAGGACGTCGTTGAGAAGGCTCGAGGCGCCGAAGCGGAAAAGGTGCGGCGCGAGCCAGTCCTCGCCGGCGGTCTCGGCGACCGTGACGAGGTACTTCACGGCGTCCTTCGAGCTGCGGATGCCGCCGGCCGGCTTCACGCCGATCCGCTCGCCGGACAGGCGGTGCCAGTCGCGGACGACCTCGAGCATCAGCAGCGTGACCGGCAGGGTGGCCGCCGGCGCCACCTTCCCGGTGGACGTCTTGATGAAGTCGCCGCCGGCGAGGATCGCCAGCCACGACGCGCGCTTGACGTTGTCGTACGTGTTCAACTCGCCGGTCTCCAGGATCACCTTCAGCGCGGCCGTGCTGCCGTCGGCGCGGCGGCAGGCCTCCTTCACCTGCACTATCTGGTCGAACACCTGCGAGTACCGGCCGGCCAGGAATGCGCCCCGGTCGATCACCATGTCGATCTCGTCGGCGCCGGCCTCCACGGCGTCCCGGGTGTCGGCGAGCTTGACCTGCAGCGAGGCGCGGCCGCTCGGGAACGCGGTGGCCACCGCGGCCACCGCGATGCCGCCGGTGTCGGGATCGCCGTGCCGGTCGCCGAGTGCCGCGACAGCGTGCGGCACCATGTCGCCGTACACGCAGACGGCCGCGACGGGCGGGCAGGTGGAATCCGCGGCATCCGGGTGCGCGGCCTTCGCGACGAGGGAGCGGACCTTGCCGGGCGTGTCGGCGCCCTCCAGGGTCGTCAGGTCGATGAGGCCGATGATGCGGTCCAGCGCCCACGCCTTCGACGTCGTCTTGATCGAGCGGGTGCCCAGGGCCGCGGCGCGCTGTTCCAGGCCGACGGCGTCGACGCCGGGCAGGCCGTGCAGGAAGCGGCGCAGCGTGGTGTTGTCGGGTGCGCCGCCGAGGACATCCACCGCCGTCCGGCGGCTCAGTTCACGGGTTGTCATGATTCCTCCAGGGACGCCGGGGCGTCGCGCACGAGCGTCGCGACGTAGGCGTCGGGTTCCAGCCCGCGACGGCGGGCCTCGTCTTCGATGCGGGCTATCGCCGCGGGCGACAGCGTGCCGGCTGCGCCGCCGCGGGGGTCGGGCAGCAGCAGGGACAGCACGGGGACGACGACGGCACCGAGCGCGGCGAGGATGGCGGCGACGCCGAGCACGCGCGGGTACACCTGGTCGTCGACGGTGTCCGATCCCCAGATCAAATACACGATCATGCCGACCACGACCGCGAACAGCGCGAGCGTGATCCACAGCCCCACCCGCACCGGCATCCGGCGGCGGTCCGACAGCAGCAGCAGCAGGCTGCCGAGCGCCAGGGCGGCGGACAGCGCGATCGCGGTGCCGGTGATCTTCCACACCGTCTCCCACGCGTCGCCGTACGGCCCGTCGTACCAGATGGTCCAGATCACGAGGGCGCCCGCGACGATCGAGACGACGACGCCCGCCATGCCGACCGGCGCCAGCACGCGGCCCAGGAGCGCCGCGCAGCACAGCACCGCCACGCTGAAAGCGCCGACGGTGGCGGTCGTGCCGATCACGCGTCCGGCGGTCTCGCCGAGGTCGCCGCCCAGGAGCACGACGATGCCGCCGGCGGCGGCCAGAGTGAACGCCACGACGATCACGGCGACGACGATCCGGCGCAGCCGGGAGACGGGAGAGCGGGGCAAGGTGACAGTGGTCATGCGTCCTCCAGGAGGGCTCGGGCGGTGGCCTCGTCGGTCACGACCACGGTACACAGGCCCGCGGTCACGACGGTGCGCGCGAGGTCGTGTTTGGCCGCGCCGGCCGTCACGAAGATGGCGGTGTCGGCTTCGCGCAGGCGCGCCAGCGGCATCCCGACGGTGCGCGCATCAAGGGCGGGATCGACGATCCCCGCCTCCGCGTCGATGTAGCGGCCCAGCACGTCGCCGACCGCGCCGCGCTGCTGCAGGCGCCGGATGTCGTCGGCGTCGAGATATCCGTTCTCGACGTGTGCCGACGTGGCGTCGCACACCCCCGCGGCGAACATGTACGCCTGCGCATGGGCGGCGGCGTCCAGCACCGCCGCGACGGTGCGGTCGGACTGGATGGCGCGCGCCGTCTCCTCCTGCTCGAGGATCGCCGGGCTCGGCAGCAGGACGGCCTGGCCGGACGCGCGCTCGGCGATGGTGGCGGCCAGGTGCGCGGCGCCGCCCGGGCGCCGGTTCACGCTGACGCCGCCGTTGACCTGCACGACGGTGACGCCGTGCGCCCACCCGGCCGGAAGGTGCTCGCCGACGGCGGTCAGCGTCCTCCCCCAGCTCACGCCGAGCGTCCGCGGGACGGGGCGCAGGGCGCGCAGGTGGTCGGCGGCGGCCTGCGCGACCCGGTCGATGCCCGCGCCGTCGTCGCCCGCAGGCACCACGACCGCGTCCGTCAGGCGCGGGTAGCGCTGGACGAGCGCGCGTTCCAGCCCGAGCCGGCGGGCGCTGGGATGCACTATCTCGATGCGCACTATCCCGCTGTCGCGGGCGCGGGTCAGAAGCCGGCCGACCTTGAACCGCGAGATGTCCAGGAGCGCCCCGATCTCGTCCTGCGTCTTGCCGGCGTCGTAGTACAGCTCGGCGACGCGGACCGACAGCAGTTCGTCGTCCACGGGTCTCCTCCTCGACGACGAGGATACGCCGCGCCGAGCATCTGTGCACGAGCGTGCACAGATGAGCACTCGGACGTGCGCGGCGTGCTCAGGTGTCAGCCGAGCAGGTCGCGCACCCGTCGCACGTCGTCGGCCATCTGCGCCGTGAGCGCGTCGACGCCGTCGAACGCCACCATGCCGCGGACCCGGTGGGTGAACTCGATCTGGACGTCGTGCCCGTACAGGTCGAGGTCGGTCTCGTCCAGCACATGCGCCTCCACGACCCGCTGGGGGACGTCGTCGAACGTGGGGTTGGTGCCCACGCTGATCGCCGCCGGGTAGCGTGTGCTGCGCGACATGCCGGAGGTCGGCCGGCCCATCCGCGGCGCCTGGTCGATGAGCCACCCGGCGTACACGCCGTCGGCCGGGACGAAGCCTTCCATCCGCGGGGACAGGTTCGCGGTCGGGAAGCCGAGTTCGCGCCCGCGCTTGAGCCCGTGCACCACTTCACCCCACACCGCATGCGGCCGTCCCAGCAGCTTCGCCGCGGTCTGCACGTCCCCGTCGGCGAGCGCCTCGCGGATCCACGTGGAGGACACCCGGCGCGCGGTCGTGATGGCGCGCACGTCGTCGATGAGATCGACCCGGTATCCGAGTCGCTCGCCCATACGCTGCAGCAGCTCCAGGTTGCCGGCGCCGCCGCGCCCGAAACGGAAGTCGCGGCCGACCATCACGGTCTGCACATGGAGGGCGTCAACGAGCACGCTCTGGACGAAGTCCTCGGCCGGCACCGCGGCCATCCGCTCATCGAAGCGGAGCATCAGCGTCGCGT
The DNA here is from genome assembly GCF_009649635.1 of Microbacterium sp. SYP-A9085. Lineage (GTDB taxonomy): Bacteria > Actinomycetota > Actinomycetes > Actinomycetales > Microbacteriaceae > Microbacterium. The sequence goes on from NZ_WJII01000003.1 coordinate 94,190, forward strand.
CGATCCCGGTCTGCGCGAGCAGCTGCAGCTTCTGATTGATGCCGATGACGTCCTCGGGACACAGTTCGGGCCGCAGGACCGCCAGCGGGTTCCGGTCGAACGTGACCGCCACGACCTTCGCCGCGCGGTCCGCGGCGTCCACCCTCGCCCGCGCGAGCACTCCGCGGTGCCCGGCGTGGACGCCGTCGAACTTCCCGATCGCCACCACGGACGGCCCGAAACCGGCGGGCACCTCGGCGGGGTCGCGGAAAACGATCATGACACGGTGGGCGCCGCCTCGCCCGCGGCGACGGTCACGGGGCGGTGGGCGACGAGCCACCACAGACCCAGGAACGGCAGGACCAGGGGCACGAACACGTATCCGATGCCGTAGAACGACCACACCGTCGGCTCCGGGAACAGGTCCGGGCGCACAAGACTGAGCGTTCCGATCGCGAGGACGCCCACGAGTTCGAACGAGATGGCGACCCACGCGATCCGGTACCACGGGCGCGACGCCGAGAAGACCAGTGCCAGCGTCGCGAGGATGTAGACGAGAGCCGAGACGGCCGACAGCGTGAAAGCGAGCGGCGCGTGAGCGAACCGCTCGATGATCTGCACGAGGGAGCGGCCGGCGGCGGCGAGCGCGAGCACCGCGTACACGACGACGAGGACGCGACCGATACCCGTCATGCGGCGAGGGCGGGATAGCGATGACATGACACTCGATCCTACGTCGACCGCGTCGGCCTCACTCACACCATCCGTCTCATACACCTCATCCATCTCGGCAGTGGACAGACACACCAGGAAGTGACACCATTTGCAGACGGCACCCGACCGCAGTCCCTGTCCGCCCTCTCACCGAAGTGCAGCCCATGCGATCGATCCGTCCCGCCATCCCTGTCGCCCTTGCGACCGCCGCCCTCGTCGTGGCCCTGGCCCTTCCCGTCTCCCCCGCGACGGCAGCGCCCCTGGCCGCGTCGGCCGTCGAACCGACGCCGCCCGCCGCGACCGTGTTCCTGACCCCGCTGAAGGCGAAGACGTACAACGTCTCGTCGTACTACGGGCCGCGGTGCATGCCGATGGCGGGCGCGTCGACATTCCACCTCGGCCTGGATATGGCGGCGCCCGGCGGCGCGCCGATCTCCGCCGTCGCGGGCGGCGTCGTGGTGGCGACCGTCGACGGCACCGCGGCCCGGGCGGGGTACATAAAGGTGCGCCATCTGGTGGACGGGACGACGTACACGTCGATCTACTACCACATCTGGAAATCCACGACCCACGTCGTCGTCGGTCAGATTGTGACCGCCGGCCAGCGCATCAGCGAGGTGGGCACCAGCGGCGTCTCCGGCGGCAACCACCTGCACCTGGAGATCTGGGAGGGCGCGCCGGGAGCCGCGCACTCCGTCGACCCGGCGCGGTTCATGACCGCGCACGGCGTCGACCTGCACCACGGCGCGACAGCGGTCACCGCGGCGAAGACGCCGGCCACGTGCACGTACTACGCGGCGGCCCCGCTGAACTTCCGCAGCGGCCCGTCGCTGGCATCCGGCGTCATCCGCACCCTGCCCGCGCGCACCGCGGTGATCCATGTGCCCGGCGAAGAGTCGGGAGGCTTCGTGCCGGTGCGGGTTGGCGGGCAGAGCGGCTGGGTGTCGGCCCTGTACGTGTCGCCCACGCTTCCGCCGGTGGTTGTCCCTCGCCCCGCACCGGCCGCGGTGGCGGCGCACCCCCTGAAGCCGCCCACCTACCGGACGACCAGCGCGCTGAACCTGCGGAAATCCTCGTCGCTGACCGGCGCTCGGATCCTCGTGATCCCCAAGGGTGCCGACGTCGGAGCCGTGAAGGCCTCGAAGGGCGTGCGGCGGCAGGTGGTCTACAAGGGCAGGACCGGCTGGGTGCACTCCGCATACCTCGCGCGGCGGTGAGCCTGCTCAGGCGAGCTGGATCGTCCAGATCACCTGCATCCGCCACACCATCACGGCCACCGCCAGGGCGGCGATGCCCATGATCACGGTGCTCCAGCGGCTGCGCTCCAGCAGCGCCCAGACCACGCCCGCCGGCGGCAGCAGCACCGCGGAGACGAGGTACACCCAGTATTCGAGCAGGCTCCCGGTGGGCGGGTTGCCGGCCAGCGGCGCGACGACGGCGATGACGACCTGGGCTATCAGCAGCACCTCGAGCACGGCCACCGCGCCGACCGTCAGGTCGCTGGGCCGGCGCCCAGCGAGCCCGAGCACGACGCACAGCACGCCGCCGATCGCCGCGACGGCCACCGTGACGATCGTGAACCACAGGATCATGCGCTCTCCTCGGGCATGTTCATGACGCTTTTCACGTCGTCGCCGCGCCGCTCGATCACGCCGACGAGCCGGCCCTCCGGGTCGACAGCGGCGGCGCGCGGTCCGGTGAAGGCGTCCGCGAGTCCCGGGACGCGCTTGCCGTGGCGCAGGTCCCGCGCCTGGTCGGCGTCCGGGTGCACCTCGGGCATCACGAGGGCGGCGGCGCGGGCGGGGGGCAACAGCGGGGCGTGCGCGAGGTCGTCGGCGGATGCCGCGTCCGCCACCGGGAACGGGCCGATGCGGGTGCGCCGCAGGGCCGTGAGATGCCCGCCGACGCCGAGGTGCTCGCCCAGATCGCGGGCGAGCGCCCGCACGTAGGTGCCGCTGGAGCAGGTGACGGCGACGTCGACGTCGCGGCATCCGTCGCCGTCCCGGACCGCGAGCACGTCGAACGAGGAGATGACGACGTCGCGGGCCTTCAACGCGACATCCTGCCCCGCCCGCGCAAGATCGTACGCGCGGCGGCCGTCGACCTTGATCGCCGAGACACGGCTGGGCACCTGCGCGATGGGCCCGGTCAGGCCGGCGACGCCCGCGTCGATGCGCTCACGGGTGACGGCGGCGAGGGCGGATGCCGCAGCCGTGGCCGTGATCTGCCCGTCGGCGTCGTCGGTGTCGGTGGCGGCGCCGAGCCGGATAGTGGCGGTGTAGTCCTTGTCGAGCCCGACGACGAACGTGAGCAGGCGGGTCGCGGCGCCCACGCCGAGGATCAGCAGGCCCGTGGCCATCGGGTCCAGGGTGCCGGCGTGACCGATCTTCCGGGTGTCCAGCGCCCGGCGCGCGCGGGCGACGACGTCGTGACTGGTGATCCCGCCCGGCTTGTCCACGAGCAGGATGCCGTCCGGCTGCGCCATCAGCAGGAGTCCCGGAAGACCTGGACCGGATGCTGCGGATCGGTCACGTCGACCAAAGCCGACGCGCGCTGCACCGGCTGCTCGCGCAGGTAGGCGAGCTCGGTCCGGCTGTACGGCGCGTCCATCGAGCGGCCCTCGCGGGCGGCCAGGGCGCTGTCGGCGACCTCGAGCCACACCGAGAAGTGCCAGATGCCGCGCAGCGCCGGCGTGTTCAGGAACGGCCCGTCCACGACGATCACGGCGTCCTCGGGCGCCGTCACCCAGCGGGCCTCGGCGGGCCGCTCGCGGCGCGGATCCCACGCGGCCAGCTGGAAGCCCGTCGTCGCCGAGGTGTGCACGCCGCCGCGGAACGGATCGACGAGCACCCGCCGGAACGTCTCCTCGTCGAACCAGGCGGGCTCGCGGGAGTGCCCGGGGCGCGCCCTCGGCGGCAGCAGGAATCCGTCCGCGCCGGCACGGAACACGGCCGTGCCGTCCTCCGCGACGACGTCGGCGAAAGCGTCCGCGAACGCGGCAGTGGCAACGCTCGGCAGCGCGTCGACGGCCACGAGCAGGCGCCCGCCCGGATGGTTCTGCCGCAGCTGTCCGCGCAGGTCGCGCAGCAGCGTGTTGACGGGCGTGATCGGCAGGCGCATGCCTCCACTGTATTCGGACTGCATAGGGTGGATGCCGTGCCCGACCCCGATCTCGCGACGCCGCTGGTGGCCTGGTACCGTGCCGCGGCGCGGGATCTGCCGTGGCGGCGCGCGGCGTTCCACGAGCGGTACGGCGCGTGGGGTGTGCTCGTGAGCGAGTTCATGCTGCAGCAGACGCCGGCGTCCCGCGTCATCCCGCACCTGGAGGCGTGGCTGAACCGGTGGCCGACGCCCGCCGCGCTGGCCGCCGAGCCGCCGGCGGCGGCCGTGCACCAGTGGGCGAACCTCGGGTATCCGCGGCGCGCGCTGTGGCTGCACCGCGCCGCCGCGCAGATAGCCGAGCAGCACGGCGGCACGGTGCCGCGCGACGTGGATGCGCTGCGTGCGCTGTCGGGCGTCGGCGACTACACCGCCCGGGCCGTGGCGGTGTTCGCGTTCGGCGACCGGCATCCGGTCGTGGACACGAACACCCGCCGCGTCCTCGCGCGCGCCCTCGACGGACGGTCGCAGCCCGGTCCGCCGTCAGCACACGATCTGACGCGGATGGCGGGCGCCCTCCCCGCGGGCGACGCGGATGCCGCGACGACGAACGCCGCGACGATGGAGCTCGGTGCCGTGGTGTGCACGGCCCGCGCGCCGCGATGCGGCGCCTGTCCGATCGCGGATGTGTGCGCGTGGCGCGCGGCCGGGTACCCGGACACCGGCGACACGCGGCGCCGGCAGGCGCGGTACGAGGGCAGCGACCGGCAGGCGCGCGGGGCGGTGCTGGCGGTGCTGCGGGATGCCGCGGCCCACACCGTCGGCCAGGCCGACGTGATCGCGGACTGGCCGGATGCGCGTCAGCGCGATCGGGCCATCGATTCGCTGATCGCCGATGGGCTCATCGAGGCCCGGGACGGGATGCTGCGGCTCCCCCACTGAGGGGGCGCCGCGTCACTGCACGTCGTCGTATTCGCGGGGCTTCTGGTACGGGTCGGCGTCGCCGGCGTACGCGGCGCCGACGGCCAGGCCCGCCACGGCGGCGTCGCGCTCGGCCGCCTCGCGCAGCAGGTCCTCGATGTGGCCCGCGTTCTCCGGGATGGCGTCGGCGATGAACTCCAGCGTCGGGGTGAGCCGCACGCCGAGCCCGCGGCCGACTTCGCTGCGCAGCATCCCGGTGGCCGCCCGCAGCGCGTCGGCGGTGTCGTTGCGCGCCTTCTCGTCGCCGAGCACCGTGTAGAACACCGAGGCGTGCTGCAGGTCACCGGTCACGCGCACGTCGGTGATGGTGACGAACCCGAGCCGGGGGTCGCGCAGGCCCTTCTCCAGCCGCTGCGCGATAAGCACGCGGATGCGGTCGGCCAGGCGCGCCTGTCGCTCTGTAGCCATGATTCCTCCTGTGCGTGAGGGGGCGCCGGGGCGCCCCCTCACGATCCGTCAGCGGCGGGGTCAGCCGCGGGGCTTCTCCACCATCTCGATGGTCTCGATCTCGTCGCCCACCTGGATGTCGTTGTACTTGCCCAGGCCGATGCCGGCCTCGAAGTCCGTGCGCACCTCGGTGACGTCGTCCTTGAAGCGACGCAGCGACTCGATGGCCAGGCCGTCGGCGACGACCACGCCGTCGCGGATGACGCGGGCCTTCGCGTTGCGGGTGATTGTTCCCGAACGCACCAGCACACCGGCGATGTTGCCGAACTTCGAGGAGCGGAACACCTCGCGGACCTCGGCGACACCGGACTGGACCTCTTCGAACTCGGGCTTGAGCATGCCCTTCAGCGAGTTCTCGATGTCCTCCAGTGCCGAGTAGATCACCGAGTAGAACCGGATGTCGACGCCCTCGCGCTGTGCGCGCTCGCGGGCCTTCTGGTCCGGCCGGACGTTGAACCCGACGATGATCGCACTGTCGATCGTGGCCAGGTCGACATCCGACTCGGTGATGGCACCCACACCGCGGTGCAGGATCCGCAGCTGGACGGAGTCATCCACCTCGATCTTCAGCAGGGACTCCTCCAGCGCCTCGACGGCACCGGAGACGTCGCCCTTGATGATGAGGTTGAGCGACTCGACCTTGCCCTCCTCGAGAGCCTTCGTGAAGTCCTCGAGCGTGATGCGCTTGCGGGCCTTCGCGAGCTGCGCGTTGCGCTCGGCGGCCTCGCGCTTCTCGGCGATCTGGCGGGCGGTGCGGTCCTCGTCGGTCACGATGAACGTGTCGCCGGCGCGCGGCACCGAGTTCAGGCCCTGCACCTGCACCGGACGGGACGGGGCAGCCTCCTCGACCGCGTCGCCGTTCTCGTCCACCATCGCGCGGACCCGGCCGTACGCGGTGCCCGCGACGATGGCGTCGCCGACGCGCAGCGTCCCGGACTGGATCAGCACCGTGGCGACCGAGCCGCGGCCCTTGTCGAGCTTCGCCTCGATAGCGACGCCGCGGGCGTCCTTGTTCGGGTTGGCCCGCAGGTCGAGCCCGGCATCCGCGGTCAGCAGCACCGCGTCCAGGAGCTCCTGGATGCCGATGTTCTCGCGCGCCGACACGTCCACGAACATGACGTCCCCGCCGTACTCCTCGGCGACCAGCCCGTACTCGGTGAGCTGCTGGCGCACCTTGGCCGGGTTCGCGTCGGGCTTGTCGATCTTGTTCACCGCGACCACGATCGGCACGCCGGCCGCCTGGGCGTGGTTCAGAGCCTCCACCGTCTGCGGCATGATGCCGTCGTCGGCGGCGACCACGAGGATCGCTATGTCGGTCACCTGCGCGCCGCGGGCACGCATGGCGGTGAACGCCTCGTGACCGGGAGTGTCGATGAATGTGACGGCCCGCTCGATCTCGTCGTGCTCGGTCCAGATCTGGTACGCGCCGATGTGCTGCGTGATGCCGCCGGCCTCGCCCGCGACCACGTTCGTCTGCCGGATGGCGTCCAGCAGACGGGTCTTGCCGTGGTCGACGTGGCCCATGACGGTGACCACGGGGGGCCGGATCTCCAGATCCGCGTCGTCCTCTTCGGCCAGCTCCTGCTCGAGGTCCAGACCGAAGCCCTCCAGGAGCTCTTTGTCCTCGTCCTCGGGCGAGACCATCTGGACCTTGTAGCCCAGCTCCTCGCCGAGCACCTCGAACGTGGCCTCGTCCAGCGACTCGGTCGCGGTGGCCATCTCACCGAGGTTGAAAAGGATCGTCACGAGCGTGCCGGGCTGCACGGTGTAGCCCTTGAGCGCCTCGAGCTTGTCGGCGAAGTCGGAGATCGACGCGCCGCGGCGCAGCCGGATGATCTCGCCGTTGCCCTTCTGGACGTTGACGCCGCCGACGACCGGCGCCGACCGCATCTCGAATTCCTGGCGCTTCGCGCGCCTCGACTTGCGCTGCTTCGACTTGCCGCCGCCCTTGCCGAACGCGCCGGCGGTGCCGCCGCCGGGTCCGCGGCCACGGCCGCCGCCACCCGGGCGGCCGGCGAAGCCGCCCCCGGGACGACCGGCGAAACCGCCGCCGGTACCGGTACCGGTTCCGGCGCCGGCACCGGGACGACCGGGACGCTGCTGGAACGGGGCGCCGCCACCGGGACGACCGGGACGGCCGGCGCCGCCGGGACGCGCGCCGGGACGCGGAGCGCCGGGGCGCGGGGCACCCGGGCGCGGCGGCTGCGGCCGCGGCGCCTGGGGGCGCGGGATGTTGCCGGGGCTCGGGCGCTGACCCATCCCCTGCGACGGGGCGAACGGGTTGTTGCCCGGGCGGGGACCGGCCGGACGCTGGCCCATGCCCTGCGCGGACGAGAACGGGTTGTTCCCGGGGCGGGCGCCGCCCGGACGCGGGGCGGGCGCCGAACCGCTGCCGTCGGGGGCGGGCGCGGCGGATGCCGCGGCCGGCTCGGGCGCGGCGGGTGCTGCCGGGGCGGCGGGTGCTGCGGGGGCTGGGGCCTCCGCGGGCGCGCTCGCGGCCGCCGGCTTGGGCGCGGCCGGGCGCGCAGGGCCGGGCTTGGCGCCGGTGGATCCTGCACCGGCGGCCTTGGCGCCGGCGGCCTTGGCCGGTGCGCTCGCGGCGGGCTTGCCGCCGTCACCGGAGGTCTTCGCGCCGTCCGCCGCGAGGGCGGCACGGAGCTTGCGGGCCACCGGAGGTTCGATGGTCGAGGACGGGCTCTTGACGAACTCGCCGAGCTCCTTCAGCTTCGCGAGGGCGACCTTGCTGTCGACGCCGAGCTCGGAAGCAATCTCGTGCACGCGTGGTTTTGCCACAATTCTCCTGTCTGAGGTCTCCCCCAGGCAGGGCAGACCGTTACTTGCGGACGGGTCTCATTTCGAGCCGTTCACTTTGATTCCATAGCCGTTCAGCCTTTTCGCTGGATGTGCTGTTCGATGGTCTGCGTGTCAAGCGGGCCTGACACACGCAATGCGCGTACGAAGGCATGGCGCCGCATCGCGGCCTCCAGGCACTCCTGCGTGTCGTGCACCCACGCTCCCCGCCCGGGCATCACCGCACGCTCGTCAAGAACGAGCCGGGAATCGACCGCCACGACCCGGAGGAGCGTGGACCGCGGGGAGCGTCGGCGGCAGCCGACGCACGTTCGTACAGGTTCCATTCTACACCCCGGCACCGCGGCGCCCGGCCCGGTCAGGCCTCGTCGAGGACCGAGTCCGGCTGGATGTCGATCTTCGCTCCGGTGAGCTTGGCGGCCAGTCTCGCGTTCTGGCCCTCCTTGCCGATCGCCAGCGACAGCTGGTAGTCCGGCACCAGCGCGCGCACCGCCTTGGTGGTGGCATCCAGGATGAAACTGGAGGTGACCTTCGCCGGCGACAGGGCGTTGGCGACGAAGCGCGCGAGCTCCGGGTCGTAGTCGACGATGTCGATCTTCTCGCCGCTGAGCTCCTCGGTGACCGCGCGCACGCGGCGTCCCATCTCGCCGATGCACGCGCCCTTCGCGTTCACGGACGGTTCATTGGCCCGGACGGCGATCTTCGTGCGGTGGCCGGCCTCGCGGGCCAGGGAGACGATCTCGACGAGACCGGAGGCTATCTCGGGCACCTCGAGGGCGAACAGCTTGCGGACCAGGCCGGGATGCGTGCGGGACACCGTGATCGACGGGCCCTTCAGGCCCTTGGCCACGCTCGTCACGTACACGCGCAGGCGCGCGCCGTGCGCATAGTCCTCGCCGGGCACCTGCTCCTCGGGGGGCAGGATGGCCTCGACGGTGCCGAGGTCGACGTGCACCATTCGCGGATTCGGTCCCTGTTGCACAACGCCGGCGACGATGTCGCCCTCCTTGCCGCGGAACTCGCCGAGCACGGCATCGTCGGCGATGTCGCGCAGCCGCTGGCTGATCACCTGCTTCGCGGCGAACGCGGCGATGCGGCCGAAGTCCTCGGGGGTGCTCTCCTCCTCGCCGATCACCGCGCCCTCGTCGTCCAGGAGGGGGATGTACACGGCGACGTGTCCGGTCTTGCGGTCAAGGAGCGCGCGGGCGCCGTCGGGAAGGGTGCCCGCGGTGGAGGTGTGCTTGGCATAGGCGGTCAGGATCGCCTGCTCGATGATGCGCACGAGCTCGTCGAAGGGGATCTCCTTCTCGCGCTCGACCGTCCGCAGCAGTCCCAGATCGATATCCATCGCGACCTCCCATGTTCAGCTTTCGCAGGCGCGCGGGCGCGCCGACATCGTTACCACGCTACCGGATGCCGCGATGGGCAGACCTGTGAGGATGCCGGTGCGTCAGCACTGCGAGCGCGGAGGGGTGCGGTGCGCGAACAGGCCCGCGGTCCAGTCGACGAGCTTGGGCAGCAGCGGCGACGCCGGCTGCAGGATGTCCTGGTGCCCGACTGTGGAGTAGTCGATCCACTGCACGCTGTTGCCGGCCTTGCACAGCCGCTTCACGAACGCCACCTGCTGGCTGGAGGGGATCACCTGGTCGCGCTGGCCCCACGCGATCAGCAGCGGCGTGCTCCACGCGCCCCTCGCGCCGTTCTCGCCCAGCCGCCGGCCGAGCGCGCCGGCGGTCAGGTCGCCGATGTACAGGGGTCGATCCTCCGCGACACCCAGTGCCGCGACCACCGACACTATGACGCCGGGCTCGGTGGGGCAGCGCTGCGCCATCTCGCGGACGATGGCGCGGGCGCCCGGCGAGACGTAGTCGACGATGCGCACATCGGGGTACGTCTCGGAGTACGGGACGAGCACCCAGGCCGTCAGCACCGTCAGCTGGACGCTCGCGTATCCGGCGGCGAGGTCCCGCGCGAGCGCCTGCGGCTCGGCGGCCGGTGCGAGCGCGGCGGTGCCGAGGATGCGCAGGCCCGGGCTGTATGTGCGCGCGGTCTGCGCCGCCCACAGCGCCGCGTGCCCGCCCTGCGAGTGCCCCCAGACCACGACCTCGTCGGACGGCCACACGTGCGGCAGCCGCTGCGCGGCCAGGACCGCGTCCAGCGCCGAGTGCGCCTCGCCGCGGCCGATCAGGTACGGGAAGACGCCGGGGGCGCCCTGGCCGGCGTAGTCCGGGGCGACGACGATCCATCCGTGGGCGATAGCGGAATCCAGGGCGGGAATGGCCCAGCGGGTCGCCGACGCGTCGCGCAGGCTGGGCGCGCAACCGCGGGCCACCCCCGTCGTCCCGTGGTTCCAGAGCACTATCGGCATCGGCGCGAACGGCGTGGCATCCGGGATGATCACGAGCCCGCTCGCGGCGACCGGGACCCCGTGCGCATCCGTGGTGGTGTACAGGATCCGCTTGACCGCGGCTCCCGGCGGCAGCGTGCCGACGTAGTCGTCGGCGCGGATGAGCTGTCCGTGCCCGGACGGGAGGACCGCGGGCGGGTCGTAGAACGCGTCGACGACCGGGGCGCCGTCCTGCAGCCAGACGTTCAGGAACCCGCCGGCGACCGTCACGACCACGAGCAGCACCGCCAGCGCGTACCGCCCCGCGTCCAGCAGCGTGACGTGCGGGCGGCGGATCCAGGACGCGGGTCCGCCGCGATCCGGACGGCGGGCGAGCGCGGTGACGCCGCGGGCGAGCTGGACGACGCCGAACAGGAGCGTGCGCACGCCGAAGACGACGGCGACCGCGAGGACCGTGACGTCCGGCCAGGTGAGGGACAGGACGCCCAGGCCCACCTGCGCGCCGCCCCAGACCGCCGCCAGCACCCGGCTGCTGGCGCGCACCCGCTCGCCGCGCCGGCGCCGCACGACGGCCTCCGCGAGCGAGTCGACGCCGCCGAGCAGGAGCAGGATGGCGAGGATGCTGGGCAGGAGGTTCAGGCTCGCGCCGATCCAGATCAGCACCACGAGGCCCAGGGCTATCCACGCGATGCCGAACAGCCGCGTCCACCAGTCCGGGGAGCGGTGCGCAGAGACGAGCTCGAGCACGCCCGAGACGATCGCGCTGACACCGACGTAGACGCCCAGGAGCAGCAGAGAGGTCAGCGGCCGGGCGACGATGAGCACGCCGAGCACGGCGATGGCGATGCCGACGACGATCAGCAGCCGCGGTGGCGCCTGGGCGAGCAGGCGCGGGAGGACGCTCCACCTGCGTGCCTTGCCCGTCGCGACCACCGGCCCCATGATAGGTCGGTCCCGTGGACGCGGGCCAGGAGCCGGCGGCCGGTCAGGCCGCGGATGCCAGCGCGTTGATGACCCGGATCAGCCGGTGCAGGTCGCCGACCTGGAACGGGTCCATGTCCAGCATCAGCCGGGGCAGGTCCAGGCGGTCGTCATCGGCGCGCTCCGGGGACAGCGGCGCGGAGCGCTCGATCCGGCCCGAGCGCAGCAGGTGGCCGAAGCGGTCGTTCAGGGCCTGGATCTCGGCATCCGTGGGCTCGTGGCGAAGCCGCAGCACCAGGTGGTCGCCCACCCAGCGCAGCGAGTCGTAGTTGTGCCAGAAGCCGGTGATCTCGGCGACGGTCGCCTCCACCGAGTCTGTGACCAGAACCCGGTCGAGGTCGTCGGCGGCGATGTAACCGCCGGCGGCCAGGTGCTCGGTCACGAACGCCGCCAGCCCCGTCCAATATGAGCCGCCCGGCGCATCCAGCAGCACTATCGGCATCGGCTCGGCCTTGCCGGTCTGCTGCAGCGTGAGCAGCTCGAACATCTCGTCCATCGTGCCGAACCCACCGGGCAGGCACACGAACCCGCGCGACTCCTTCATCAGCATGAGCTTGCGGGTGAAGAAGTACTTCATCGCGACGTGGTTGGGCTCGGAGGCGACGATGGCGTTCGGCTTCTCCTCGAACGGCAGCCGGATCGACACGCCGATCGACAGCGTGGGGCCGGCGCCCTCGGCGGCGGCCTGCATGATGCCGGGGCCGGCGCCGGTGACCACCATCCAGCCCTGCTCCGCGAGGGCGGCCGCCACGTGCACGGCCTGCCCGTACAGCGGGTCGTGGTCCTTCGTGCGGGCCGAGCCGAACACCGTGACCTTCGGCACGTCGCGGAACGGCGCGAAAAGCTCGAACGCCGCGCGCATCTCGCCGAGGGCGGCCGAGCTGATCTTCAGGTCGAGCCGGTCGGTGTCGTCAAGGCCCAGGCCGATCCCGGTGGCGAGGATCCGTGCGACGAGGTCGCGCTGCTCGGTGATGCCGGCGGCATCCATCACCTGCCGCAGCTTCTCGGTGACCGCCGCGGGGATCCTGTGCTCAGCCATGCTTCCACCTTCCCACGCCGCGTGCGCCGCGGCCGCGCGCGCCCGCCGAACCCACCCCGTGTTGCCGAACCCACTCGCTGCAGCGCGTGGGTTCGGCAACCACGGGTGGGTTCGGCGCGGGGGTCAGGCGGTGAGGCGCGCGACGGCGTCGGGGGCGGACAGCGTCTCGCGGGCGCCGGTGCGCCGGTCCCACAGCTCGACCTGGCCGTCGGCGGCGCCGCGGCCGGACACGAGCACGCGCGGCACGCCGATGAGCTCGGCGTCGGCGAACTTCACGCCCGGCGAGACCTTCGGCCGGTCGTCGTACAGGATGTCCAGACCCGCGGACTCGAGCTGCGCGGACAGCTGCTCGGCGAGCGCGAAGGCCGCGGCATCCTTCCCCGTGGCGACCACGTGCACGTCGAACGGGGCGACCGAGGCCGGCCAGACCAGGCCCTTCGCGTCGTTGTTGAGCTCGGCGATGATAGCGAGGATGCGCGTGACGCCGATGCCGTACGAGCCCATCGTGACGGTGACGAGCTTGCCGTTCTCGTCCAGCACCTTCAGACCCAGCGCGTCCGCGTACTTGCGGCCGAGCTGGAACACGTGCCCTATCTCCATCCCGCGCGCGAGCGACACGGGGCCCGAGCCGTCGGGGGCGGGATCGCCCTCGCGCACGCTCGCGACCTCGACGACGCCGTCGGCGGTGAAGTCCCGCCCGGCCACGAGCGAGTGCACGTGCTTCTGATCGATGTTGGCGCCGGTGATCCAGCTGGTGCCGTCCACGACCCGGGGGTCCAGCAGGTATCGGATGCCGGTGGCCGACTCCTCGCCGAGCACCGGGCCGGTCTGCGACCAGGGTCCGATGTAGCCCTTCACCAGCAGCGGATTGCGCTCGAAGTCCTCGGGAGTGGCCGCCTCGACCTCGGCGGGTGCGAAGGCGACCTCGGCGCGCTTGTCGTCGACATCCCGATCCCCGGGGAGCCCCACGACGACGAGCTCGCGGGTGCCGTCCAGGTGGGTGAGGGCGAGCACCACGTTCTTGAGGGTGTCCGCGGCGGTGTAGTCGCCGTCGAGCACGGCGTTGGAGTGCGCGACGAGCGTCTCGATCGTGGGCGTGTTCGGCGAGTCGAAGATGACAGGCTGCGGCTGCCCGTCGACGGGGATCGGGTCGGGGACCACCGTCGTGAAGGCCTCGACGTTCGCGGCGTAGCCGCCCGCGGAGCGGACGAACGTGTCCTCGCCGACCGCGGTCGGGTGCAGGAACTCCTCGCTGCGCGAGCCGCCCATGGCGCCGGCATCCGCCTGCACTATCACGTATTCAAGGCCCAGGCGCGCGAAGATGCGCTCGTACGCATCGCGCTGCGCCATATAGGAGGTATCCAGGCCCTCGTCCGTGTAGTCGAACGAGTACGCGTCCTTCATCGTGAACTCGCGGCCGCGCAGCAGGCCCGCGCGCGGGCGGGCCTCGTCGCGGTACTTGTCCTGGATCTGGTAGATCGACAGCGGCAGGTCCTTGTACGACGAGTACAGGTCCTTCACGAGCAGGGTGAAAGCCTCCTCGTGGGTCGGGGCAAGCAGGTAATCGCCGCCCTTGCGGTCCTGTAGCCGGAACAGCAGATCGCCGTACTCCTCCCAGCGGCCGGTCGCCTCGTAGGGCTCGCGGGGCATGAGCGCGGGGAAGTGGACCTCCTGCGCGCCGGCGGCATCCATCTCGTCGCGGATGATCTGCTCGATCTTCGCCTTGACGCGCAGCCCCAGCGGCAGCCACGCGAACACGCCGGCGGCCTGCCGGCGGATGTAGCCGGCGCGCACGAGCAGCCGGTGGCTGGCGACCTCCGCGTCGGCGGGGTCTTCCCGGAGCGTGCGGACGAAGAACTTCGATAGACGAGTGACCACGGTCCCCAGTGTAGGGGCGGCGGATGCCGCGCCCCGGCGCCGCCGTACGGCGGCGGATCTCTCGCCCGGCGCCGCCGTACGGCGGCGGATCTCTCGCCCGGCGCCGCCGTACACTGACCGGATGACCGGTCGTCGTCCCCGCCTCGTCTCCGCGGCCGCCGAGAACGCTCTCGCCGCGGCCCTGTCCGCGCTGCGCCGCGAGCTCGAGCTGCCGGGCGACTTCGACCCGGCGGTGGAGGCGGAGGCCGGGGCCGCCGCCCGCTCGGTGAGCGCGGCGCCGGGCGACGCGCTCGCGGATCTGCGGGATGTCGAGTTCCTCACCATCGATCCCCCCGGCACCCGCGACCTCGATCAGGCGCTGCACCTGGAACGGAGGCCGGGCGGCGGCATCCTGCACTATGCGATAGCGGACGTGCCCGCGTTCGTGGCCCCCGGCGGGGCGGTGGATACGGCGGCGCGCGCCCGTGGTGAGACGCTGTACGCCGTGGACGGGACCATCCCGCTGCACCCGCGGGTACTCAGCGAAGGGGCGGCGTCGCTGCTGCCCGATCAGGATCGCCGCGCGTTCGTATGGCGCTTCGAGCTGGACGAGCGCGCCGAGCCGGTGAACGTGACCCTCACCCGGGCTGTCGTGCGCTCGCGGCGGCAGTGGACGTACGCGGACGCGCAGCGCGCCGTCGAGGACGGATCGGCTCCCCCGTCGCTGGCGGCGCTGGCCTGGTTCGGCGATCAGCGCGCGCAGCGCGAGCAGGAGCGGGGCGGGGCGAGCCTGAACTCGCCGGAGATCGAGGTGGTCGCGGTACCCGGCGGCTACGAGTTGCAGCGGCGCCCGACCCGGCCGATCGAGGACTGGAACGCGCAGGTGTCGCTGCTGACCGGGATGGCGGCGGCCGACATCATGATCGCCGGTCGGGTCGGGATCCTGCGCACCATGCCGGAGGCGGACCCGGATGACATCGCCGCGTTCCGCGCGCAGACGGTGGCGCTGGGGCGGCCATGGTCGGACGGGATCGGGTACGGGCAGTACCTGCGGGGGCTCACCGGCGCCGACGCGAAGACGCTCGCGATCCGGGATGCCGCGACCCGGCTGTTCCGCGGCGCCGGCTACACCGCATTCGACGGGGATATCCCTCAGGACACCATGCAGTCGGCGATCGCCGCGCCGTACGCGCACACGACCGCGCCGCTGCGGCGACTCGTGGACCGCTGGTCGCTTGTGGTGTGCGAGGCACTCGCGAACGGACGCGAGGTCCCCGCGTGGGCGCGCGAGAGCCTGCCCGATCTGCCGAAGATCATGGGGCGCAGCAACGGGCTGGCCGGGCGGATGGATGCCGCGAGCATCGACCGCGTGGAGGCGGCGGTGCTGCACGGCCGGGAGGGGCAGACGTTCCGCGGTGTGGTGCTCGGGGCCCGCAACGGCGGGATGCGGGTGCAGCTGGGCGGGCCTCTCGTGACCGTGGTGGTCGACGGACTGCGGGCCGACCCCAGTTCGGTCGTGGATGTCGTGCTGCAGCGCGCCCGCATAGCAACCGGCGAGATAGTGCTGGTGCCGGCGGGTGCCGGAGTCGGGGAACCGCTCCGATCGCCGAGCGGGCACAGCGAGACGACGCCGCCGGAAGCCGACGCTGATGCCGCGCGTGCTCCTCACCGGTTTCGCGCCGGACGCGGGTGACGCGGCGAACCCGTCCGGGGACGCCGTGCGCCTGGTCCCTGCGCTGTGGGGGCGGCGGGAGCCGCTCGTCGTCGACGTGCTCCCGGTCACGTTCTCCGGGGCCGCGCAGCGGCTGCGCGCCCTCATCGCCCTGATCGCGCGGGCGCTCATGATCGCCGCCCGCACCGCGCTCGATGTGCGCGAGGACGCGGCAGCGCCCGGCGGCACGCTGCACTGACCGTCCAGGACTCCGCCGAAACCGACGGCGCCCATGCAGGATCGGGCCGGATCCGGTGCCTGCGCGACGGATGAGCTGAGTTCTCCACCGCCGGCGGCCGGCACCGTTTCGCGCCAGTACGCTGTCACGGTGGCGGGGATCCCGGAGGCGGAGGTCGAGGTGGATCTCGGCCTCGTGGCGCGACTGCTCGGGGCGCAGCATCCCGACCTCCTGGGCAGGCCGATGCGAATCGCGGCGAACGGCTGGGACAACGTCATGGTGCGGCTCGGACACGACCTGGCCGTGCGGGTGCCGCGCCGGGCGGCTGCCGCCGTGCTGGTGGAGCATGAGCAGCGGGTGCTGCCACGGATCGCTCCCCTGTTGCCGCTGGCGGTGCCGGTGCCGCTGCGGGTCGGGCGCCCGACCGCCTTCTACCCCTGGTCGTGGTCGGTCGTCCCGTGGCTGCGGGGTGAGGTCGCGGCATCCGTCCTTCCGTCGGTGCGGGATGCCTGGGCGGTGCCGCTCGCGGAGGCGCTGGCGGCGCTGCACGTGCCGGCCGATGCCGACGCGCCCGCGAATCCGGTGCGCGGAGTGCCGTTGGCGGCGCGCGGCGAGGCGATCCGTGCGCGGATGCGGGCGGGATCGTTCGCCCGGGCCGGCCAGCTGCGCGCCGCGTTCGACCCGGATGCCGCGGCCCACGCATACGCGGGGCCGGCGAGGTGGCTCCACGGGGACCCGCATCCGCTGAACATGCTGTGCGTCGACGCGCGCCTCACTGCGCTGATCGACTTCGGCGACGTCACGGCCGGCGATCCCGCCACCGACTTGGCGACCGGGTGGCTCACTTTCACCCCTACCGGGCGCGGCGCCTTCGTCGACCGGTACACGACGCTGACCGGGGCGAATGCCGCGACGTGGCGCCGTGCGCGCGCGTGGGCCGCGGGTATGGCGTCGGCGGTGCTGGGGGCGAGCGACGATCATCCCGCTCTGGCTGCCGTCGGCCGGCACGCGGTGGAGCAGATACTCGGAGATCGCAGTTTTGTATGAATGTCGGACGTGGGTTGGATCACGGCACGACCGTCGTTGTCATGATCAGCAGCTGCGGGTCGGACACGTCGAGCGTCACCGTGATCGACGCGAACTCCGACAGCGACCTCACATGCGTGCCGCCGCAGGGAATCGACGCGGTGCCCTCAGCGAGGTCGCATTCCCACCGACGACGATCCACGATCGTCGGACCGTCCACGACGATCCGGCTCGCAACGCGCGACGCCACCCACGCCGCCAGCTGCGCGTTGATCCGATCCCGGCGATCAGCGACGGACGCCAGGAAGCCCTCGGTGTCGAAACCCGCCTTGCGCAGGCTCTTGCCCAGCCGATACCCGTCCACCGAGCCGTCCGGGTGGATGCTGCTGGATTGGCTGGCCCGACTCTCGAAGTCGGGCGTGCCCAGCGCATCCGTTCCCGGGTCCTTGCGCCAGAGGTCGGCCAGCGCCAGATCCAGCGCGAGCGACGCCAGGTGGCACGCGGTGTGCCCGCGACTCAGCGCCGCCCGCCGCGCGGCATCCACCTCCGCCGACACCGACGCGCCCGCAGCGATAGCAGCCGGCACCGGGCCCTCGACGCGGTGGCCGACGAGCCACGTCCAGCCCTCGGTGCCGCGCTTGACCGGGATGTCTTCACCGACGAACAGCGCACCGTCGGCGTCGAGCGCCGCCATCACGGCCTCGACCACCGGCACCACGACGCCGTCCGCACGCAAGACACCGGAGTCCCCCGGCTGGTCGGGCCACGTGTGATCGACAGGGTGGAACGGCGTGGCATCCAGGATCACCACGTCACCCACCTGGACGACGGTCGCCTCCGCAGTCACCGCCCCCTGCGGGAACGTCACCACTGTCGCGGACATGCGCCTCCTTCGCTCGGCGGAACGAAGACTATCAACGCGCGCGATGTCCCCAGCCCGCGCTACCGTGATCCACCACGACATCGGGAGGCCCCATGGCGACGCTCGGCAACATCACGTTCTACGCGGACGACCCGCGCCGCCTCTCGCACTTCTGGGCCGACGTATTCGGCTATCCGCACGTCGACTGGGACGAGCCGCTGCGCTCCCGGCTGCTGGCATCCGGGTTGACCGAGGCGGACCTCGGCACCCGCGGCCTCGCCGAGGATCCGGACGGGAAGGGACCGCGGCTGTTCTTCCACCACGCCGACGGCGCAAAGCGCACCCGCAACCGGGTCCATCTCGACCTGCGCCCGCCCGATGGCGACGGCTCGCGCCGCGAGCGCCTGGACGCGGAGAAGGACAGGCTCGTCGCCCTCGGCGCGACGGTGGTCCGATTCATCGACCAGCAGTGGGGGCCGTGGCCGGAGCAGTACTACCAGCTGCAGGATCCGGAAGGGAACGAATTCTGCCTGGAGTGATCAGGCGGTGACCACCTGCGCGGGGCCGACCGCGGCATCCGGTCCCAGTTCGGCGGCGATCCGGTTCGCCTCCGCGATCAGGGTCTGAACGATCTCGGCCTCGGGCACGGTCTTGATCACCTGCCCCTTCACGAAGATCTGCCCCTTGCCGTTGCCGGATGCCACACCCAGATCGGCCTCGCGCGCCTCCCCCGGTCCGTTCACGACGCACCCCATCACCGCGACGCGCAGCGGCACGGTGAGGTCCTTCAGCCCCTCGGTGACAGCGTCGGCAAGCGTGTAGACGTCAACCTGCGCGCGCCCGCACGACGGGCACGACACTATCTCGAGGGTGCGTTCGCGCAGTCCCAGCGACTGCAGGATCTGCAGCCCCACCTTGACCTCGTCCACCGGCGGCGCCGACAGCGACACCCGGATCGTGTCGCCGATCCCTTCGCCCAGCAGGATCCCGAACGCCGTCGCCGACTTGATGGTGCCCTGGAACGCCGGTCCGGCCTCGGTGACCCCAAGGTGCAGCGGCCAGTCGCCGCGCTGCGCGAGCAGGCGGTATGCCTTGACCATGACGACCGGATCGTGGTGCTTGACGGAGATCTTGAAGTCGTGGAAGTCGTGCTCCTCGAACAGGGACGCCTCCCACACGGCGCTGTCCACGAGCGCCTCCGGCGTCGCCGTGCCGTACTTCTCCAGCAGCCGCTTGTCCAGCGAACCCGCATTCACCCCGATCCGCAGCGAGACGCCGGCATCCTTCGCCGCCCTCGCAATCTCGCCGACCTTGTCGTCGAACTGCCGGATGTTCCCCGGGTTGACCCGCACGGCGCCGCATCCGGCGTCGATGGCGGCGAACACGTACTTCGGCTGGAAGTGGATGTCGGCGATCACCGGGATCTGGCTCTTGCGCGCGATGATCGGCAGCGCGTCAGCATCGTCCTGGCTCGGCACAGCGACCCGCACTATCTCGCACCCGGCCGCCGTCAGCTCGGCGATCTGCTGCAGGGTCCCGTTTATGTCGGTGGTGGGCGTCGTCGTCATCGACTGCACGCTCACCGGTGCGTCACCGCCGACCAGGACCTTGCCCACCCGGATCTGGCGGCTGCGGCGCCGTGGAGCGAGCACCTGCCGGGCCGGTGCGGGCATCCCGAGATTCACTGCTGGCACGCGCTCAGCCTACGGCCCGAGCCTCCGGTGGCGCTGGGAGCCGCACGTCACACGGCCGGGCGGCCCCGGGCCGTGTGATAGTTTCAGCGCATGATCGCGAACCGTGCCTGGTGGCCCGCCTCCTGAGGCGGTGTGTTCGCGTGACCCACAGACCGCCCGCGTGGCGGTCTTTCCTGTCGAGGCCGCCCGACGATTCGAAAGGCCGGCGATGACACCGAGCCCCGCCTCCGCCGCCCTCGACGCGCTCCGCCGCGGCGATCGCCCGTTCGCGCTGCTCGCGCGGGACGGCGCCACCGTCGAGGTGCTCACCGGGCGCGTGGTCGACGTCGATCTGCTCGCCGACATCCCGCTCACCGACCGTGACGGCCGCTCGCAGGAAGTGCTCGCCCTCGTACCGTTCCGGCAGGTGCGCGAACGCGGCTTCACGTGCCACGACGACGGGGTCCCGCTGCGCTGCCTCGTCGTCGAGGAGCGCACGGCCGTCCCGCTGGCGGAGGCGCTGGCGGCCCTGCCGGCGACATCGGTGCCGCTCGCGGATGCCGGGTTCGACATCCCGGACGAGGAATACGCGCAGATAGTGCGCACCGTGATCGCCGACGAGATAGGCCGCGGGGAGGGCGCGAACTTCGTCATCCGCCGCGACTTCACCGCGACCGTCGACGCCGACCCCACCACGGCCGCACTCACCTGGTTCGGCGCGCTGCTCGAACACGAGCGCGGCGCGTACTGGACGTTCCTCGTGTCCACCCCCGGCCACGTCTGCGTGGGGGCGAGCCCCGAGGCCCACGTGATAGCCCACGACGGCGTCGTGACGATGAACCCCATCTCGGGCACGTTCCGCCATCCCGCCGGTGGGGCGACCGTCGAGACCCTCAGCACTTTCCTGCAGTCCACGAAGGAGACCGAGGAACTCTTCATGGTCGTGGACGAGGAGCTCAAGATGATGAGCGCCGTCTGCGCCGACGGCGGCCGGATCACCGGCCCGCACCTGAAGGAGATGTCGCGGCTCACGCACACCGAGTACGTGCTGCGCGGCCGCAGCGGGATGGACCCGCGCGACATCCTGCGCGAGACGATGTTCGCCCCCACCGTCACCGGCTCGCCGATGCAGAACGCGTGCGCCGTGATCACGCGCCACGAGCGGACGCCGCGCGGCTACTACTCCGGCGTCGCGGCGCTGTTCACGCCCCGCGAGACGCTCACCGTCGGCGAGCCCACCCACGATCTGGACGCGCCGATCCTCATCCGCACCGCATATCTCGTGGACGGACGGCTGCGCGTCCCGGTGGGCGCGACGCTCGTGCGCCACTCCGACCCTTACGGCGAGGTGAGCGAGACGCACGGCAAGGCTGCCGGCGTCCTCGGGGCCATCGGCGCGGTCCCCCGCGACCCGGCGATGGACCCGGATGAACCTGCGGCGATGCGGCCACTGGCCGACGACCCGGAGATCGCACGGCTCCTGGCATCCCGGAACGCCCGGCTCGCCTCGTTCTGGCTGAACCCGCAGGGGACACGGGCGGATGCTCCGTTCGGCGGTCGCACGGCGCTCGTCGTGGACGCGGAGGACCGGTTCACCACGATGCTCGCACACCAGCTGCATCACCTGGGACTGCACGTACGGATAGCGCCGTGGGATGCCGTCACCGACGAGGATCTGGACGCCGCGGACCTCGTCGTGGCCGGGCCCGGCCCCGGTGACCCGGGCGATGCCGCGAGCCCCCGGATTGAGCGGATGCGCGATGTCGTGTCACGGCGGCGGGCGGCGGGGGCGTCGCTGCTGGCGGTGTGCCTGAGCCACCAGATCCTCGCCGACACGCTCGGGATCCCCCTCGCCCCGCTCGCGCGGCCGCACCAGGGCCTGCAGAAGACCGTCGACGTGTTCGGTCAGGCGGCCTCGCTCGGCTTCTACAACACATTCACCGCGCGCGTCGTCCCCGGTACGCGACAGTACGGCGCCGTGGAGGTGGCGGCGGATGCCGAGACCGGCGACGTGTACGCGCTGCGCGGTCCCGGGTTCGCGTCGGTGCAGGGGCACCTCGAGTCGATCCTGTCCCGCGACGGACTGCACACCCTGGAGCGCCTCGCGGCGCATGCGCTGGCTACCGACCCAGCAACGTGATCGGGTTTATCACGTCGGCGAGGATCAGCACCGCGCCCATCGCTATCAGCAGCACCACGACCACGAACGTCACCGGCACGAGCCGGGTCGCGTCGACCGGCTTCGGCGGCGGACGGCGGAAGATCCTCGACCAGGCGCGCTTTACGCCATCCCACAGCGCGACCACGACATGACCGCCGTCCAGCGGCAGCAGCGGCACGAGGTTGAACACGAACAGCGACACGTTCAGCGATCCGAGGAGCACGAGCAGGAAGGCCACCCGGTCCAGGACCGGCGCCGCCGAGGACGCCGCCTCGCCGGCGAGCACGCCCACGCCGACCGGTGACAGCGGGCTGTTCGGGTCGCGCTGACCGCCGGTGACGGTGGACTGCACGACGCCGTAGAGCTTCTGCGGCAACTGCACGATGATCTCGGCGACCGCCCCCACGTTCTGGAACGCCGCGACGGGCCCCGACCACAGCGGCTGACGCACGTAGTCGACCCGGGAGGTGATGCCCGCGAACCCCACCTCGGCGCCGTCCACGGTGCGGGCCGCCGGTGTGAGCTGCAGCGTCAGCGCATGTCCGTCGCGGTCGACGACGACCGGGATGCTGCGACCTGCGGACCGCTGGATGACGGCCGACGCCTCGCCGAACGTGGAGGTCGCGGTGCCGTCGACGGACACTATCCGGTCGCCCGGCCGGACACCGGCCGTGCGCGCGGGCGACGCGGGGTCGGCGGCCGCGCAGGACGTCGCCCCCGCGGCGGGCACGCATGCGCTCACCTGGGCGATCGTGGTGGTGGCCGTCTGCACGCCGATCCCGCTGAACGCTATCGCGAACAGCACGATGGCCAGCAGCAGGTTCATCACCGGCCCGCCGAGCATCACTATCACGCGCTTGTACACCGGCAGCCGGTAGAACACCCGGGTATCGCCGTCGCCGTCGAGCGTTTCGTCGTTGGCGGCGCGGGCATCCTGCACCATCGTGGCGAAGAACCCGCCGCCGGCGCGGCCGCCGCGCGCGGCATCCCGGGGCGACGGAGGGTACATGCCGGCCATCGAGATGTAGCCGCCGAGCGGGATCGCCTTGATCCCGTATTCGGTCTCGCCCTTGCGCCGCGAGAACAGCGTCGGACCGAACCCGATCATGTACTGGCCGACCCGCACGCCGAACAGCTTCGCCGGCAGCAGATGGCCGATCTCGTGCAGGGCGATCGACACGGCCAGGCCCACCAGGACCAGGACGATGCCGATGACGAAGGCGAGGGCGGTCACGCCCCTCACGGTACCGGGACCGGCTTTGAGTCCGCCGTGCGGCGCCCCGCACGCAGGACTCCCCGTGCCGGCTTCGAGTCCGCCGTGCGGCGCCGCGGACGCGGGACTCGCCGTACGCTGGAGGGGTGGATCGCCAGGCCCTCCGTCGTGTCCGCGCCCTGCGCGGCGCCGTGGCATCGGTCGCGGCCACCCTGCTGGCGGCGACCGGGCACACGCTCGCGGGCGCCGGCGCCCCTTCGGCGCTGCTGATGGCGATCACGGCGGTGCTGGCGACGCCGCTGGCGGTGGCCCTCGTCGGCCGCCGGCCGTCCGTGCTGCGCACGAGCGCCGCGGTGGCGGCCGCGCAGGTCGTGTTCCACGTGCAGTTCGTGCTGTTCGCCGACCCGGGCGCGGTCGTCTACACGCCGACGGCCGGGATGGCCGGCCA
The DNA here is from genome assembly GCF_009649635.1 of Microbacterium sp. SYP-A9085. Lineage (GTDB taxonomy): Bacteria > Actinomycetota > Actinomycetes > Actinomycetales > Microbacteriaceae > Microbacterium. The sequence goes on from NZ_WJII01000003.1 coordinate 117,717, forward strand.
CGCCGCGCACATGACGATGACGAATGCGACATCCGCGATGCACTCCGCGGATTCGCCGATGATCCTCGCGCACATCGCGGTTGCACTGGTAACGGTCGTCGTGCTGCACCGCGGGGAGCGGATGCTGCAGGCGCTCGGTCGCGGCATCCGCCGCCTGCTGCCGCACATCGTCCTCACCGCCCCGCTGCCGGCGGTGCGCCGGAAGCGGGTCCCGCTTCTCGTCGTGACCCTGCGTCCCGACATGATTCTCGGATCGGGACTGTCACGACGCGGGCCTCCGCTGGCGGCGTGACCCATCGGTGCGGATGACCGCACACCCATCCCGCGGCACGGGCTCCCCGTCAGCGCGCCGACGCGCGCGCCGCCGCACATTCTCGCCCGGGAGGCCGGCCTGTCCGCCGCCCGGCGACTCGACGAAAGACATCCATGACACACGCATCTGCCCGCCTCGCCGCGGGCCTGGCCGCCGGCATCCTGCTCGCGGTCGCCGTTCCCCTGGCCGCATCCGCACACGTGGAGGTCGGCCCCGACACCGCCCCCGCGGGCGCCACCACGCCGCTGACGTTCTCGTTCCACCACGGCTGCAACGACTCGCCCACCACATCGCTGACCGTCACGATCCCCGACGGTGTGGGAAACGCCGCCCCGGTCTACGAGGGCGGGTGGACCATCCAGCGCACCCTCGGCGGCAACGGCGTCCCCACCGAGGTCACCTTCACGGCTGCGCATCCGATCGAGAGCGGCGTGGCTGCCTCGGTCTCGATGGACGTGCTGTTCGACACGTCGGCGGCCGGAAAGACCGTGACGTTCCCGGTCGTGCAGACCTGCGTCACCGGATCGACGGCGTGGACCCAGGTGCCCGCCGCGGGGCAGAGCGCCGAGGACCTCGACAATCCCGCGCCGGCGGTCGCGGTCGGTGCGGCCACCGGCGCGGCATCCGACCACCACGGCCCGCAGGCCGAGGCATCCCCCGCCGCCGACCCGGTCGCGCGCTGGCTCGGCGGCGGGGGCCTTGCCGCCGGGGTCGCAGCTCTCGCGATCGCCGTGGTGTCGATCCTTCGGCGGCGGCGCGCGCGGGCCTGACCGTTCGGGCGGGAGGTTGGCGCGGCGGCCGGGGGCACCGTGCAGTGAGATGATGGACCGGCCATGACCCGCGACGATTCCGCACCCGCCAACCTCCCGCCCGTCCTGCGGCCCGAGCATCCCCCCGTCCGTTCCCTCGCCGACCTCGCCGCGCGCGTGGACGGCCAGCTGCGCGGCCCCGACGCCACGCTGACCGGCATCACCCTGGCCACCGCGGACCTGCGGCCCGGGGAGGCGTTCGTCGCTATCCGCGGCGCGAATCGGCACGGCGCCGAGTTCGCGGCGGCCGCCGCCGAGAAGGGCGCGGTGGCCGTCATCACCGACGCGCACGGCGCCGGCATCGCGGCGGACTCGGGCCTGCCGGTGGTCGTGGTGGACGACCCGCGGGCGCGGCTCGGCGACCTGTCGGCGTGGGTGTACGGCACCGGCGCCGACGACCGGCTGCCGCTGCTGCTGGGCACGACCGGGACGAACGGCAAGACCAGCGTCTCGCATCTCCTGGAGGGCATCCTCGGCCAGCTCGGCATCGTCACCGGGCTCTCGTCCACCGCCGAACGCCACATCGCCGGAGAGGTCATCGTCTCGCGACTGACCACACCCGAGGCATCCGAGTTCCACGCGCTGCTGGCACTGATGCGCGAGCGCGGCGTGCAGGCGGTGGCCGTGGAGGTCAGCGCGCAGGCGCTGAGCCGGCACCGCGTCGACGGTCTCATGTTCGATGTCGCCGGTTTCACGAACCTGTCGCACGACCACCTCGACGACTACGCCGACATGGAGGAGTACTTCCAGGCGAAGGTGCCCCTGTTCACCGCCGCCCGCTCGCGTCGCGCCGTGGTCTGCCTGGACTCGACGGCCGGCGCGCGGATCGCCGGGCACTGCGAAGTGCCGTACACGACGATCATCACGCCCGCGATAGCGGCGGATCCGGATGCCGCCGCCGACTGGACGGTCGAGATCGTGCAGGAGCGTCCGGACGGGACGACGTTCACGCTGCGCGGCCCGGCCGGAGCGCTGACCACCGTGGTGCCCACGATCGGACGGCACATGGCGGCGAACGCGGGCCTGGCGATAGTCATGCTGCTCGAGGCGGGGTACGCGTGGGGCGACATCGTCGCGGCTCTGGACGGCGGGCGCATCGACGCGCACCTGCCGGGCCGCACCCAGCTCGTGTCCGGAACGGCCGGACCGGCCGTGTATGTCGACTTCGGCCATTCGCCGGACGCGTTCGAGAAGACGCTCGCGGCCGTGCGGCGGGTCACGCCCGGCCGGGTGCTCATGCTGTTCGGCGCGGACGGGGACCGCGACGCCACAAAGCGGTTCGACATGAGCCGCACCGCGGTTCAGGGCAGCGACATCCTCGTCATCACGGATCATCACCCCCGCTTCGAGGACCCGGATGCCATCCGGGCCACGCTCGTGGAGGGGGCGCGTCGCGCGCAGCCGGATGCCGAGATCCACGAGTTCTCGCCGCCCGAGCGTGCCATCCGGGAGGCGGTATCGCTCGTCGGCGACGGCGACGCTATCCTGTGGGCCGGTCCCGGCCACCAGGACTACCGCGACATCCGAGGTCGCCGCGCCCCGTACTCGGCGCGTGAGCTCGCCCGACGGGCCCTCCGCGACGCGGGCTGGCCGGTACCGGAGCCGTCCTGGCCGGTCCCCTACCCTGCGGATGCCACCCCGGCATCCGACCCCGAGCGCCCCGCGTAACCTCGCGCTCCCTCCCGCCCTCCCGCGAGGCATCCCCCAAATTCGCGAGGCATCCCCCAAATTCGCGAGGCATCCCCCAAATTCGCGAGACATCCCCGCACATCTCGAGGCTGCGTCGGGGAATTCGAGGCTGCCTCGCGGAGTTTAGGGCTGTCTCGCGGAGTTTAGGGCTGTCTCGCGGAGTTCGGGGCTGTCTCGCGGAGTTCGGGGATGCCTCGCGGAGTTCGGGGCTGCCTCGCGGGGCGAGGGCTAGGTGGCGGCGATGTGGCGGTCGGCCTCGCGGCGCGCCCAGCGCTCGGCCTCCGCGAGCGTTTCGCGGGTGAGCAAGCCGGGGGCTTCGTGCGATTCGACGACGCGGCGCACCGTGTCGACGATGCCGAGGAACGGCAGCCGATGCGCATGGAACGCCTCCACCGCCTGCTCGTTCGCCGCGTTGAACACGGCCGGGTAGGTGCCACCGGCGCCCCCCACGCGCTTGGCCAGCGCCACGGCGGGGAACGCGTCCTCGTCCAGCGGCTCGAACGTCCACGATGACGCCGTCGTCCAGTCCAGGGGCCGGCCCACGCCGGCCACCCGCCGCGGCCAGTCCAGGCCCAGCGAGATCGGCAGGCGCATGTCCGGCGGCGACGCCTGCGCAACGGTCGAGCCGTCCACGAACTCCACCATCGAGTGCACTATCGACTGCGGATGCACGACGACCTCGATGCGCTCGTACGGGACGTCGAACAGCAGGTGCGCCTCGATCACCTCGAGCCCCTTGTTCACGAGGGTTGCCGAGTTCGTGGTGACCACGCGGCCCATCCGCCAGGTCGGGTGCGCGAGCGCCTGCTCCGGCGTCACGCCCGCCAGCGCCGCGCGGCGCCGCCCGCGGAACGGGCCGCCGGACGCCGTGAGCACGAGCCGGCGCACCTCGCCCGGCCCGCCCGCGCGCAGCGCCTGCGCGATAGCGGAGTGCTCGGAGTCCACCGGCACTATCTGGCCGGGAGCGGCCAGCGCTGTGACCAGCTCACCGCCCACGATCAGCGACTCCTTGTTGGCCAGCGCCAGCGTGCGCCCGCACTCCAACGCGGCGAGCGTGGGTCCGAGGCCCACCGACCCGGTGATGCCGTTAAGGACCACGTCGGCATCGACGTCCCGCACCAGTTGCTCGGCCTCGATCTCGCCGAGCGCGGTGTGCTCGACGCCGAACTCGTCCGCCTGCGCTGCCAGCGCCGCGCTGTCCGTGCCCGCCGCGAGCCCCACGACCTCGAAGCGCCCCGGATGCGCGCGGATCACCGCCAGCGCCTGGGTGCCGATCGAGCCGGTCGAGCCGAGGATGAGGACGCGCCGCATCCCGCCAGCCTATTCAGCTACTGCGCGGTGTTGTGCTGGACGCCCAGGATGTCGACGACGAACACGAGGGTCTGACCCTTCAGGTCCTTCTCGTTGATCTTGCCCTCGCCGTACGCGACCGAGGGCGGCAGCACCGCGAGCACCTGCGATCCGACAGTCTCGCCGGTCACCGCGTCGCTGAAGCCCTTCACGACGCCTTGGCCGACCTGGAACGAGAACGGCTGGCCGCCCCAGCTCTTGTCGAACGTCTTGCCCGAGTTCCAGGAGACGCCCGAGTACTGCACGAGCACCGCGTCGCCCGCGGCGACCTTCTCGCCGTCGCCGCGCTTCAGGGTCTCCTTCTTGAACGCCGTCGGCATGTCGGTCTTCGGGAGCGTCACCGACGGCGTGCCGTCGGATGCGAGCTTCACGGCCGGGAATCCGTCCTGCGGCGCGACCGCCGTGCCCCACGCCGCGTTCGGGACGATGTCGAGCACGTCGACGATGTCCACGCTCGCCGGGTTCGTCTGGTCGCCGGGGATCGCCGCGACCACACGGGTGCCGACGCCGGCGCAGCCGAGCACCTGACCGAGGATGCTGTTCGCGGAGATCTGCTGCGGCAGCAGGCTCGACTCGCCCTGGCCGATCGCGCCGTTCTTCGCTCCGGTCTTCGCGTTGAACTCGGTCAGCGCGAACTTGACGAGGTCGCCGGCCCGCAGCTTCGCGCCGGTGCCCTCGGTGACGATGCTGCTCTCCAGGGTCTTGACCTCGAGCGGCTTGTCGAACTCGGCCTTGGCCTCCTTGCCGACGTCGCCGGTGACCTTGACGGCGTCGGATGCCGTGCCGGCGGCGACCTTTGCCGTGCACAGGTCGGCGGCCGCGGTCGTGGTCGGTGACGCCGAGGGCGCGGCCTGGCTCGAGCAGCCCGCCAGCGCCAGCACGGCGAGTGCGGCGGCGGACAGGGCGATGATGGGGCGGGTGCGCACGGAAGTCCTCAGGGTTCGGGAGCGGGCGGAACATCCATCCTCCCGCACTTTCTCAAGACGTTCCTGAGAGCGGGGCCGGACGCCGGGCGCGGCACGCCGACATGCCGTCAGCGGCATGGAGTCGGCTGTACCCTCGATGGGTGCCAGAACCGGAGACGCCCGCCCTCGACATCCCGGACGACGGCAAGGCGACGCCGAAGAAGCCCTCGGTGGCTTTCGCCTATGCGGTCGGCCGCTTCCTGCTCACGCCGCTGGCGCGCGTGCTGTACCGGCCGCGCATCACGGGGCGGGAGAACGTCCCACGGACGGGCCCCGTGATCTTCGCCAGCAATCACCTGTCGTTCATCGACTCGATAGCGATCCCGGTGTCCGCGCCCCGGAACGTGCGATTCCTCGCGAAGGCCACGTACTTCGAGGGCACCGGCGTCGGCAGCTGGCTCAGCCGCACGTTCTTCACCGCGCTGGGCGCGACGCCCGTGCGCCGCGGCGCTGGCCAGGCGGCGCTGGATGCACTCGAGCAGCAGAAGCTGCTGCTCGAGGCCGGCGAGGCCGTGGCGCTGTACCCGGAAGGGACCCGGTCGCTGGACGGCCGCCTGTACAAGGGCCGCACCGGGGTCGCGTTCCTGGCCCTGCAGACCGGCGCGCCGGTGGTGCCGGTGGGCCTGGTCGGCACCGCCGACGTGATGCCGGTCGGCGCGCGCTTCCCGCGACTGCACCCGCGCGTCTCGGTGCGGTTCGGGACGCCGATCGACGTCAGCGCGCACGGCCCGGCCACCTCCGGCCGGGCGCGCCGGACCGCCACCGACGCGATCATGGCCGCCATCCACGACCTGTCCGGTCAGGAGCTCGCGCACGCGTACAACGAGGCGCCCGCACTGAACCCCATCGAGCGGATCAGGCAGGCTCTCCCACACGAGCGCCGCTGACGGTCATCTCGGGCTCGACGCGCACCGGGAAGTTCACCGAGTTCGCGATGAAGCACCACTCGTGCGCCTGGTGGTGCGCCGCGGATGCCGCCTCGAGCATGGATGCCTCGGCCACCGTGACCCGGGGCCGCAGCACAACCTCCGTGAACGCACCGCCGCCCCGGCCGTCCTCGGTCAGCAGGCCGCTCGCGTCATCCGTGTACGCGACGACGACCACTCCGGCGGTGACGCACGCATGCAGGTACGACAGCAGGTGGCATTCGCTGAGGGCCGCCAGTAGCAGTTCCTCCGGGTTCCAGCGGGACGGATCGCCGCGGAACGGCTTGTCGGCGGACACCGGGAGATCCGGCTTGCCGTCCGAGGACAGCGTGACCAGCCGGTCATAGTCCTTGTATCCGGTCGTCCCGGTGCCGCGGTTGCCGGTCCATTCGGACCGCAGACGATAGTGGTGCTCGCCGATCATGTCCTCAGTCTGGCACGCGGTCCACTGCCGGGGCGGCGGGGCCCGGAGGCACCGTGCTGCCCGGCCATGCCGCGCCGGGCACGTGTCGGCACGGCGGTAGGCTGAGAGCCGTGCCGCAGACCTTCGCCGCCACCGCCGCCGTCGAGCTCGCCGTGATCGAGCGCAGCGGGTTCGTGGAGTCCCGGCACAGCGGCTCGGCGGTCGTCCTCGCCCCGGACGGGGAGGTGCTCCGCGAGTACGGCGATGCGAACGCCCTGATCCTCCCCCGCTCCACGCTCAAGCCGATCCAGGCGCTGGCCTGCCTCGGCGCCGGCGCGCCGCTGGTGGGCGCGCAGCTGGCCCTGGCCACCGCGAGCCACTCCGGGACGGACCGTCATGTGGCCGTCGTACGCGAGATCCTCGCCGCCGCCCACCTGACCGAGGACGACCTGGAGTGTCCGGCCGCGTGGCCCGGGGACACCGCCACCCGGGACGAGATGGTCCGCGACCACGCGACGCCCTCCCGGGTGCGGATGAACTGCTCAGGCAAGCACGCCGCGATGCTGCTGACGTGCCGCACATCCGGGTGGGACACCGCCGGCTACCTCGACCCGTCGCACCCGCTGCAGGTGCAGATCCGCGAGCTTGTGGAACGGCTCACCGGCATGCGGGTCGCCGCGACGGCGGTGGACGGCTGCGGCGCCCCCGTGTACGCGGTGACCCTCGCGGCGCTGGCGAAGGCGATGCACAGGATCGGGACGTCGTCGGCGAGCTCGCCGTTCGCCCTGCACCGCAATGCCGGAGCGCTGGTGGAGGCGGTGCGCGAGAACCCGTGGACGATCGCCGGCCCGGGATTGGCCGACACCATCGTCGCCGAGCGGCTCGGCGTGCTCTCCAAGGGCGGCGCCGAGGGCGTGCAGATCATGGTCGCCCCGAACGGCACGACCGTGGCGCTGAAGATGCTCGATGGGTCGTCGCGAGCGGCCGCCGTTGTCGCGATGCGGCTGCTTGAGCTGGCCGACGCTCTGCCTCCCGGCGACGTGGCCGCCGTTGTCTCACAGCTTCCTCTGGCCGTCACCGGCGGCGGACGGGACGTCGGGGCGATCCGCCCGGCGTTCTAACAGCGGCTCCGCGGGGAGCCCGAGCGAGCTCCCACGAGGAGCGGAAAGGAACCCGATGAGGATCAGTGTCCCCACCGAGGTCAAGAACAACGAGTACCGCGTGGCGCTCACCCCCTCCGGGGTGCACGACCTCGTCGCGTCGGGGCATGAGGTGTTCGTGCAGTCCGGCGCGGGCCTGGGCTCGTCGATGCCCGATGGCGAATACCGCGATGCGGGAGCGACGATGCTCGACGACGCGGCGGAGGTCTGGGCGCGCGCCGAGTTGCTGCTGAAGGTGAAAGAGCCGATCGCCTCCGAGTACGGCTACTTCCGCGACGACCTGGTCCTTTTCACGTACCTGCACCTCGCCGCCGACCGAGCCCTCACCGACCGCCTGCTGGCGGACGGGATGACGGCCATCGCGTACGAGACCGTGCAGCTTGCCGGCGGCGGCCTGCCCCTGCTGGCGCCGATGAGCGAGGTCGCCGGGCGTCTCGCGCCCATGGTGGGCGCGCACACGCTGATGCGGTCCTCCGGCGGCCGGGGCCTGCTGATGTCGGGGGTTCCCGGGACCCGCCCCACCCGCGTGACGATCATCGGCGGCGGCGTCGCCGGCGCGAACGCGGCCGTCGTGGCGGCGGGCATGGGCGCCGACGTGACGGTGTTCGACACGAAGCTGCCGCGCCTGCGCTACCTGGACGACCACTTCCAGGGCCGGGTGAAGACCGCCGCGTCCAACCCGCTGGATCTGGACCGCGCCGTCGTCGACTCGGACCTCGTGATCGGATCGGTGCTGATCCCCGGCGCGAAGGCGCCGAAGCTCGTCACGAATGACATGGTGGCCCGCATGCGCCCGGGCTCGGTGCTCGTCGACATCGCCGTCGACCAGGGCGGCTGCTTCGCCGACACCCACCCGACTACGCACGACGACCCGACGTTCACCGTGCACGACACCGTGTTCTACTGCGTCGCGAACATGCCCGGCGCCGTGCCCAACACGTCGACGTCAGCGCTGACGAACGCGACGCTCCCGTACGCGCGGCAGATAGCGCGCCTGGGCTGGAAGGACGCGCTGCGCGCCGATTCCGCGCTCGCCGCCGGGCTGAACACCGTCGCCGGTCAGGTCGCGAACACCGGGGTGGCCCTCGCGCACGGCATGACGCAGGTCCCGGTCGCGGACGCACTGGCCTGATCACCGCCGCGTCGCCCCGGCCACGCACACGCGGGCCGGGGTGCCGCCGGCGCGGATCAGCCACGCCCGGCCACGCCAGGTCAGGCAGTACGGCGGCAGCGCACGATCGCCGGTGAGCAGCCGATAGTCCGCCGCGCTGTCGGCGTCGATCAGCACGTCGTGGACGGCGCGCAGCGCCTGCCACAGCCGCCACGCGTGCTGCCACTGTTCGCCGTCGCCGACGACAACGGTCCCCACCGCCGGCAGCTCGCCCCGGTCGAATCGCGCGAGGACGTCAGCGACGCTCACCGCCTCGACGCCGGCGCGGGAGGCTACGGCGTGCACGCGGGCGCGCGCGTCACCGGACCGTGTCACCGCCGCCGTCACCCGGTCCCGCGGATCCCATCCCGGGACGCCGCGGCCGACATGCGGTCGCGGACCCGGCGGAAGCGCCAGCTGGACGAGAGCGCCGTCGATGACAGCGCGGCCAGCCGGCAGGCGGCCCGAGAAGTCCGCCGCCGCGCCTCCGGCCGCGAGGAACTCCGCCCGCGACGAGGGGGCGAGAAGCACGCGCCGCGGCACCAGATCGGCCAGCCGGGTCACTGTCCCGGTGAGCCGCTGGGCCGCCAGCACCACCTGGGCGCCGCCGGGCCCCGCCGCGTGGATGACGTTCTCCAGGCGCTCGGCGAGCGCCTGGCCGTAGTCCGCCGGGTACCGGGCCAGCAGCGCGTCGAGATCGTCGACGAGGACGACGGTGCCGCTCCGCGGCGGGCTGTCGACGAGGTCTGCCATGACATCCCACGCCTGCTCGGGATGCGGCGGGACCCACACACTGTGACGGGCCTGCGCTGCCACCGTCGCCAGCAGTGAGGTGCGGCCGGACCCGGCGCCGCCGAGCACGCACAGGCCACGCTCGGCGGGCGCCAGCATCGCGACGCGCCGGCGCTGCTGCTCGGGCTCGTCGGCGATGCCGAGCACGAAGCCGTCCTGGTCTGCGGCGACGAGGGCGTCGGCGAGGTCGAGATGCTCGGGCAGCGGCGGCAGCCACGGGCGCCGCGGGGCGGGACCGGTCGCAGACGCCGTCGTGCGGGCGATGAGCTCCGCGGACGACAGCGCGATGCGCACCGTGCGCGGCGCCGCGTCGGCCGCCCGGCGCACGAGCGCGATCCCCCGCGCCTCGGGCGCACCGGACAGGTGCCAGGCATCCTCCGTCCCCAGCAGCACGCGGCTGTCGGCGGGATCCGTCAGCCGCAGCCCGATGCGCAGCGGGCAGTTCGCCAGCAGCGACTCGCGGAACGCCCCGGCGCGCTGCGTGCCGAGGATCAGGTGCACGCCGAGCGCGCGGCCGCGGGCGGCGATGTCGGTGAACAGGTCCACGAGCTCGGGGTGGCTGGCGGTCAGGGCGGCGTACTCGTCCACGACCACGATGAGGCGCGGCATGCCCGTGCCGTCGATGTCGTGGGCGCCGGCACCGACGATCTCGCTCTCGCGGCGGCGCAGTTCCGCGCGCAGGCTCTGCAGCGCCCGCCGCGCGCCGCCGGCGTCGAGGTCGGTGATGACGCCGGTCACGTGCGGCATCCCGGCCAGAGCGTCGAAGGCGGTTCCGCCCTTGAAGTCGGCGAGCAGGAACGACACCTGCGCCGTGGAGCAGCGGGCGCACAGCGCGGTGATCCACGTGGTCAGCAGCGCGCTCTTCCCGGAGCCGGTGACGCCGGCGATCACCGCGTGCGGTCCGTCCGCGATCAGGTCGAGGACGAACGGGCGCCCGTGGTCGGTGCCGAGCGGCGCGGCCAAGCGCGCCGCGCCCTTCCCCGCGCCGACATCCGGGGGCTGGCCGTCGAGGAGGTCGGCCAGCGCGACGGGCGCGGCCGGGGCGGCCGGGACATACGTGTCCGCAGCACGGGTGGCGAGCAGCCGCGCGAGCTGCATCGCCTGGGCGGCCCCGACGGCCTCGACCCGGAGGTCTTCGTCGCGGCCGTCGCCGGCCAGACGGGCGCGGTCGAGTCGCGTCATGGTGAGGACGACGCCGCACCGCGGCGGCACGGGATCGCCTGGCCGGACCCGGGCGATGACGATGTCGGCGTCCTGCGGCGGCGCCTGCGCGGGCGCGCACACCGCGAGCACGCGACCGGTGCGGCTGGACGCGTGCGGCAGGGCGCGCAGCCAGGCCTCGCCGCCCGCGTCGTCGTCGACGTCGGCGATCCGCAGCCGGTCGGGCGGCAGGCACAGGCACAGCTGCAGCACGAGCGCGCGCACGACCGCACGCGCGGGCGCGTCCGGTCCGATCACGGCGATGCCGTCGGCGGCCGGGACCGTCCGCGGCGCGTCCTCGAGCACCGCCGCCGCGCCGCGGAGTGCGGCGGCATCCGCGTCGTCGCCCCCGCCGCCGACGCGGACGGCGCTGCGGCCGGCGCCGGTGCCGACCACGAGCTCGTCGCCGCGACCGGCCACCGGGCGCCACACCTCGTCCTGCCCCGTCTCCCTCTCCCGCAGCAGCCGCAGGACGTCGGGATGCCGTTGCCACCGGGCGCGCCGCTCGGCATCGTGCTGCGCGTCGACCGCGGCGCGCACGCGGCGCCGGGCGCGGGCGCCGTCCTGCTCCACCCGCCGGCGATCGCGTCGGGCCGTCCGCGCGGCGTCGGCGATCGAGCCGAGCGCTATCAGGGGGCCCAGCGCCGCGAACCACAGCATCGTGGCGGTGCCGGTCGTCAGCCACAGCCCGCCGGCGGCGAGCACGGGGATCGCGGAGGCGACGAGCGGGATGCCGCTGCGACGCAGACGCGCCGGTGGCTCCGGCAGTCGGAGCGCGTCGCCGGATCCGTCGTCGGGCGGACCGGGTCCGTCGTCCGACGGGCCGGCACGGTCGAGGGCGAGGGCGAGGGCGGAGAAGACCATGGCCCCAGTCAACGCCGCACCGACGGACGGTGGCACCGCTGCGGCGGATCTGTGGAGCGGCGGCGCTCAGTTCCGGTCTGGGGAGGCGGCGCCGCCGTGCGCGTCCGTGCCGACGTCGTCGCCGTCCGGCGCGGTGTCGTCCGGGTCGTCAGCGTCGTCGTCGCCCGCGGCGTCGACGTCCTCCTCGACGACCGCGGTGTCCTCCACGTCGCCCTCGCGGTGCACAGCGACGTCCACGACGATGATCGAGATGTTGTCGCGCCCGCCGTTCTCCAGCGCCGCGTCGAGCATCGCCGTGACGGCGTCCCCGGCGACCGGATGCTCCCCGAGGAAGTGCTGCAGGCCGTAGTCGGTGAGCTCTTTCGTCAGCCCGTCCGAGCACACCACGAAACGGTCGCCGTCAACCAGGTCGAGCCGCACGTAGTCCGGCTTGACGCTGTCGGACGGTCCGACGGCGCGCGTGATGACGTTGCCGTATGGGTGGTTCTCGGCCTCCTCGGGGCTCAGCCGCCCCGCCGCGATGAGCTCCTGCACGACCGAGTGGTCCGTCGTGATCTGCACTATCTGGCCGTCCCGCAGCAGGTACACGCGCGAGTCGCCGATGTTCAGCGTCACCCAGTGCGGATCCGCGTCGTCCTCGAAGTACACCCCGGTGACCGTGGTGCCGGTGCCCTCGTCGGTCGTCTCCGGATGGGCGGCGATGTCCTTGATGGCGCGCCCGAGCGCCTTCTCGATCGCCTTGGTGGTGACGGCGCCGGATTCGGCGACCGGACGCAGCCGATCGACGGCGCTCGTGGACGCAATCTCGCCCCCGATATGACCGCCCATGCCGTCGGCGACCACGAACAGCGGGTACTCCGCGAGCACCGCGTCCTGGTTCACCTCGCGCCGGCGTCCGACGTCGGTGACCGCAGCCCAGGCGAGATCGACGGTTCCATCGGCGAGCGTGATCTTTCGCCGTCCTGTGCGCACGTCGGGCACGCCGAGCCTCCCTGGGGGTGGGGATATGCCGCCGATGGTGGCCGGCGACGTTCACATACTAGTTGACGCCCTCCGCGGCATCCGGGACTTCCCGCTCCCCGACGGCATCCGCCGCAGCGGGCACGCCGCCCGCCATCGCCGGCACCGGCGGGGCCCCGCTGTCCAGCACGGGCGCCTCGAACTGCGCGTTGTACAGCCGCCAGTACGCGCCCTGGGCTGCCAGCAGCTCATCGTGGGTACCCTGCTCGACGATCGATCCGGACTCCATCACGAGGATGAGGTCGGCGTCCCGGATCGTGGACAGCCGGTGCGCTATCACGAACGACGTGCGGTCCGTGCGCAGCCGCGACATGGCCCGCTGGATGAGCAGCTCGGTGCGGGTGTCGACGGAGCTGGTGGCCTCGTCCAGGATCAGGATGCGCGGATCGGCCAGGAACGCGCGGGCTATCGTCACCAGCTGCCGTTCCCCGGCCGACAGGTTCGTGGCCTCGTCGTCCAGCAGGGTGTCGTAGCCGTCGGGCAGCGCGTGCACGAAGCGGTCCACGTAGGCCGCGGTCGCGGCATCCATGATCTCCTCCTCGGATGCCTCGGGCCGGCCGTACGCGATGTTCTCCCGGATCGTCCCGGAGAACAGCCACGTGTCCTGCAGCACCATGCCGGTGCGCGCGCGCAGGTCGGCGCGCGTCATCTGCCGGGTGTCCACGCCGTCCAGCAGGATGCGACCGGAGTCGACGTCGTAGAACCGCATGATGAGATTCACGAGCGTGGTCTTGCCGGCCCCGGTCGGCCCGACGATGGCGACCGTGCTGCCGGGCGTCGCCGCCAGGCTCAGGTCGCCGATCAGCGGCGTGTCCGGCAGGTAGCGGAACGCGACGTCCTCGAACGCGAGCTCGCTGGCGTCGGCGGGGACGCTCAGCGCGGGATCCGCGTCCGGGCTCTCCTCGGCCTCGTCGAGGAGCTCGAACACGCGCTCGGCGCTGGCCACGCCCGACTGCAGCAGGTTCGCCATCGAGCCGAGCTGGCCGAGCGGCTGGGTGAACTGGCGCGAGTACTGGATGAACGCCTGCACGCCGCCGATCGAGATCGACCCGTTCGCTATCTGCAGACCGCCGGCGACCGCTATGGCGACGTAGACGAGGTTTCCCACCCACATCATCGCCGGCATGATGATCCCGGACACGAACTGCGCCCCGAAGCTGGCGCGGTACACGGTGTCGTTCTCGTCGCGGAACGCCGTCTCGACGTCACGCTGGTGCCCGTACACCTTCACTATCGCGTGCCCGGAGAACGTCTCCTCGACGCGGGCGTTCAGCACCCCGGTCGCCGCCCACTGGGCGACGAAGAGCTTCTGCGAGCGGCGGGCCACCAGTACCGTGATGACGATCGTCAGCGGGATCGTGACGAGGGCGATCACAGCCAACAGCGGCGAGATCGAGAACATCATGATCAGCACGCCGAGGACCGTCAGCAGCGAGATGACGACCTGCGACATGCTCTGCTGCAGCGTCTGGCCGATGTTGTCGACGTCGTTCGTGACCCGGCTGAGCAACTCGCCGCGCTGCGACCGGTCGTAGTACGACAGCGGCAGCCGGTGCAGCTTGTCCTCCACGAGCATCCGGATCCGGTGCATGGCCCGCTGCACGACGATATTCAGGATCCGGCCCTGCAGCCACATGAACAGCGCCGAGACGATGTAGACCGTGAGCACCACCGCGATCAGCCAGCCCAGCCGGCCGACGTCGATGCCCTGCCCGGGCGTGAAGTCCATCCCCCGCAGCATGTCGGCGACCTGACCGTTGCCGGATGCCTGGATCTGCGCAATCACCTGCGCCTTCGTGACACCGGACGGCATGTCCTTCGAGATGAAGCCGGCGACCACGACGTTGGTGGCCTCGCCGAGCAGCTTCGGGCCGACGACGCTCAAGGCGACGCTGATGACGCCGAACAGGACCACGACGGCGATCCAGAGCGCGTCCGGGCGCAGCATCCCGAGCAGGCGCTTCGCGCTGGGCCCGAAATTCTGCGCCTTCGCGGCAGGCGCGCCCATGCCGCCCATGGGGCCGCGGCCGTGGCCTGCGCGCATTCCGCCGCCGCTCATGCCGCCTCCTTCGCCGAGAGCTGCGAATCCACGATCTCCCGGTACGTCTCGTTGGTCGCCACGAGCTCGTCGTGGGTTCCGCGGCCGACGATCCGGCCGTGGTCGAGCACGAGGATCTGGTCGGCGTGCTGGATCGTGGACACCCGCTGTGCGACGATCACGCGCGTCGCGTCCGGGATGCGCTCGGCCAGCGCGTGCCGCAGGGCGGCGTCGGTGCGCAGGTCGAGTGCGGAGAACGAGTCGTCGAAGATGTACACCTCGGGGCGGTGCACGAGGGCGCGGGCTATCGAGAGCCGCTGCCGCTGGCCGCCGGACACGTTCGTGCCGCCCTGCGCTATCGGCGCGCCCAGCTGCTCGGGCATGGCCTCGACGAACTCTGTGGCCTGCGCTATCTCGAGGGCCTCCCACAGCTGCTCGTCGGTGGCCTGCTCGTCGCCGTACCGCAGGTTCGAGGCGATCGTCCCGGAGAAGAGGAAGGCGCGCTGCTGGACGAGCCCGGTGCGCCGCCACAGCTCATCCGGGTCGTACGCGCGCACGTCGACGCCGTCGACGGTGACCTGCCCGCCGGTCACGTCGAACAGCCGGGCGATCAGGCCCACCAGCGTGGTCTTCCCGGAGCCGGTGGATCCGATGATCGCGGTGGTGGTGCCGGGCTCGACCGTGAACGAGATGTCGTGCAGCACGGCGTCGTCGGCCCCGGGGTACGCGAAGTCCACGTGGTCGAACACGACGCGACCGACCGGTGCGGGGACCTCGGCGGCGGTGTCCGGCGCCGTGACGCTGGGCTCGGTGTCCAGCACCTCGCCGATGCGGGTCGCGCAGACGGCGGCGCGCGGGATCATCACGAACATGAATGTCGCCATCATCACGCCCATCAGGATCTGCATCATGTAGGTCAGGAACGCGAACAGCGTGCCGATCTGGGCGTCGCCGGCCTGCACCTGGAACGCTCCGAACCAGATCACCGCGGCGCCGGAGACGTTCAGCACGACCATCACGGCCGGGAACATGATCGCCATCAGATTGCCGGCGCGCACCCCCGACTCCATGACGTCGGCGCTGCCCTTCTCGAACCGGGCCCGCTCCTCCCGTTCGCGCACGAACGCCCGCACGACTCGGATGCCGGTCAGCTGCTCGCGCATGATCTGGTTGACCCGGTCGATGCGTCGCTGCATCGCACGGAACGCCGGAACCATCCGCACCACGATCAGTGAGACGATCACGAGCAGGACGGGAACGGACACGCCCATCAGCCAGGACAGCCCGACATCCTGCCGGATCGCGAAGATCACGCCGCCGATGGCGAGGATCGGAGCGGAGACCATCAGGGTCGCGGACATCTGCACGAGCATCTGCACCTGCTGCACGTCGTTCGTGTTGCGGGTGATAAGCGACGGGGCGCCGTACTGGCCCACTTCGCGCTGCGAGAACGACACGACCCTGTGGAACAGGTCGTTGCGGACGTCGCGGCCCATGCCCATCGCGAGCCGGGATCCGAAGTACACGGCGACCACCGCGCACACTATCTGGCCGAGGCTTATCACCAGCATGATCCCGCCGGTGCGCCAGATGAAGTCGATGTCCCCCTTCAGCACCCCGTCGTCGATGATGTCGGCCTGCAGAGTGGGCAGCCACAGCGACGCGAGCGACTGGGCTATCTGGAACACGAGGACGCCGAGGATCAGCGGCCACCCGGGTCGCAGGTACCGGAGGAGGAGTCTGCCGAGCACGGTCAGTCCTTTCCGCGGGGAACGCCCGCGATGCCGTAGAGGATGACGTGGACGAGTTCATCGTCGGACAGGCCGGCGTCCTCGTCGAACCGGGCGGCGTTCGCCGCCATCCCGGCGATCCGCATGATCGACCCGAGCCGCTCGACGGGAATCGCGAGCTGGTCGGCCTCGGGGGCGAACACCGCGGCGACGGCGTCCCGGTACACGTGGTCGCGGGGGCCGGACAGAATCTGCCGGATCTCGTCGCGCGGCACCAGCGACAGCATCCGCATCATCCGGCTGGTCCAGGTGCGCGTGCCGCTCACGAGCGCCGCCACCTTGTCCGGCAGCGGCAGCGACGGGTCCACGAGCCCGGCGACCATGCGCGCCCGGCCCTGGGCGAAGAACGCCTCGACGGCCGCCCGCATGAGCGACTCCTTGTCGCCGAACGCGCGGAAGATGGTGCCTTCGGCAATGCCGAGGTGCTCGGCCAGCTGCCGGGTGGTCAGCGCCGCACCGTGCTCGAGGAACAGCGGCACCGCCTGCTCGGCGATCATCGCGCGGCGCTGCTCGGGCGCCATCGGCTCCGCGCGGGTGCGCGGCTCGACGACGTCGGGGGCGGCGGCGCGTGCGGGGGCGGTCAGATCTGCGTTGGACACGCAGACGACACTAGTGAGTGAGCACTCACTCCGCAACGCTGAGGCGTGCGCTCACAGCGAACCTGTCAGTGGCCGCGGAACACCGGGGGGCGCTTGTCCTGGAACGCGGCGAAGCCCTCCCGGTAGTCGTCGGTGGCGGAGAGCCGGGTCTGCGCGACGGTCTCGGCGGCCAGCGTCTCCCACAGGTTCATCCGCTCGTCGCGCAGCCGCCGCACTATGGCCTTGCTGGCCAGGAACGCCGCCGTCGCCCCGGTGGCCGCCCGCCGTGCCGCGCCGACGGTGGCATCCCGCACCTCGTCCGCGGGCAGCACCCGGGAGAAAAGGCCCGCGGCGACAGCCTCCTCCCCCGTCATCATCCGGCCGGTGTAGACGAGGTCCAGGGTCCGGTGCGCCCCCAGGCGCTCGGTGAACAGCGCATGGGCGCCGGAGTCCAGTGCTGCGCCCAGCGCCGCGAACGGCGAGCCGATCTTCGCGGTGTCGGCCGCGTACACCACGTCCGTCGCTATCAGCAGCCCCAGCCCGACGCCCAGGCACGCACCGTGCGCGGCCGCGAACGTGGGCGCGGGAAACGACGCCATCCGGTGCATCAGCGGCGTGAGAAGGCCCTCGAGATAGCCGGGCACATCATCCATGGCCGGGTCGACGCCGGAGATGTCGCGGCCCGCGCAGAACGCGCGTCCCTCCCCGCGCAGGACGAGCGCGCGCACGCCGGCGTGCTCGGCCTCGACGTACGCGCGGTCGAGCTCGCGCAGCCCGTCCTCGTCCAGCGCGTTCAGGCGGGCGGGGGCGTTCAGCACTATCTCGGCGACATCGTCGTGCACGTCAAGGTCGATCACGGTTGTCCTCACACGTCGTAGTCGACGACCACCGCCGGTGTCGTCGGATGGGATTGGCAGGTCAGGATGTAGCCGCGTTCGAGCTCGTCCGGCTCCAGCGCGTAGTTCTCCGTCATCCGCACGTCGCCCTCGACCAGCCGCGCGCGGCACGTGCCGCAGACGCCGCCCGCGCAGGCGAACGGGACGTCGGATCTGACCCGCAGCGCCGCGTTCAGGATCGTTTCGTGGGCGCTGGCGGGGCTGTCGACGGTGGCGGACTGGCCCTCGAGCGTGAACCGGATGCGGTGCACCGGCTCGTTCTCCCGCACGATGACCGGACGGCCGGCGTCCGGGCCCGCCTGCCCCGGCTCGCCGGTCGTGAAGAGCTCGTGACGGATGTGGCTGCGGTCCACGCCGAGCTCGGTGAGAGTGTCGCGGCACAGCTGCACGAGCTCGAACGGCCCGCACAGGAACCATTCATCGACGGTCGCCGGAGGCACCAGCACGTCCAGCATCGTGTGCAGCTTCTCCGCGTCGATCCGGCCCGACAGCAGCGGAGCGGTGCGCTGCTCGCGGGAGAGCACGTGGTGCAGCGCGAGCCGGGACGGGTAGCGGTCCTTCAGATCGGCGAGGTCGTCCAAGAACATCACGTCGGTGCGCGACCGGTTCGTGTACACGAGCGTGAAGCGTGATGTGTCGCTGCGCGCGAGCACCGCGGTGGCGAGCGCCATCAGCGGCGTGATGCCGCTGCCGGCGGCGATCCCGACGAGGTGACGGCCCTCGAGGTCGGGCAGCCGGGTCGTGAAGTTGCCCTGCGGGCTCATCACGTCCAGCGTGTCACCCGGGTGCAGCTCGGTCTGCGCCCACGTCGAGAACCGGCCGCCGAGGTCGCGTTTGATAGCGACGCTGAGAGTGCCCGACGACGGCGGCCGGCACAGCGAGTAGGACCGGCGCAGTTCCTGTCCGTCCAGCCGGGCGCGCAGGGCGACATGCTGGCCGGCGAGGTAGTCGTAGTCGGCGCGCAGGTCCTCCGGCACCGCGAACGTGACCTCGACGGCGTCGTCGGTCAGGGGTCGCACCTCGGCCACGGTGAGGGTGTGGAATCGGGCCCGATGCCGCGGCGCGGGCCCGCCGACGGCGCCCGCGAGGAACACGTCGGCGAGGCGCTCCGCTTCGGCGGTGCCGGATTCCCGGCTGGGGGCGGCATCCATCAGTGCACCTTGAAGTGGTCGAACGGCTCCAGGCACGCCCGGCACTCGTACAGCGCCTTGCACGACGTGGACCCGAAGTGCGACACCTCGCGCGTGTTCAGAGAGCCGCAGTGCGGGCAGCGCACGGAGATGCCGAGCCGGACCGGACCGGCGGCGCGCCGGCCGGTGGGCGGCGCTATCCCGAACCGCTCGAGCTTGCGCTTGCCGGCCTCGCTCATCCAGTCCGTGGTCCACGCGGGTGCCAGCACCGTGCGCACCTCGACGTCGGCGAAGCCGGCATGGGTGAGCGCGAGGATCACGTCGTCGCGGATGGCGTCCATCGCAGGGCATCCCGAGTATGTGGGCGTGATCGTCACGACGGCGCGGTCGCCGTTGGCCTGCACGTCGCGCAGCACGCCGAGGTCGGCGATGGTGAGCACGGGGATCTCGGGATCGCAGACGGCGGATGCCGCGGCCCATGCGCGCTCGTGCGCGGACGCCGGATCGGGGTGTGTCGCCTGGTTCGCCCGCTCGGCGAGCTGCCGCGTCACCATGTCGCCCCCGGATGCTGCCGCGCGAGCACCTGCATTTCGGCGAGCAGATAGCCGAGGGTCGCGAAGTGCGCCCCGCGGCGCCCGCCGCCGGATGCCGTGAAGCGGGTCGGGGCCTGCAGGCCGGCCTCGGCGAACACGGCGTCCACGACCTCGTCGAACGCGGGGCGCAGGCTCGACGGACGCACCGCGATGCCCTCGAGCCTGTCGATGAGCGGCTCGTCGCGGAACAGTTCGTCGACGTACGGCCAGACGTCGTCGACGGCGGCGACCATGCGGCGCCGCGACTCGTCGGTGCCGCCGGCCAGCCGCAGCGTCCACTGGATGGCGTGGTCGCGGTGGTACTCGACCTCCTTGACCGCCTTGCCCGCGACCGCCGCAAGCACCGGGTCCGCGGAGGTCTGCAGCGCCTGGTAAAGCGCGAGCTGGTAGACGGATGCCGCGAGGGCCCGCGCGATGGTGTGCGCGAAATCGCCGTTGGGCTGCTCGAACAGCCACGCGCTGCGGAAGGCGGGCTCGTCGCGGAAGTACGCGAGGTCGTCCTCGGAGCGCCCGTCGGCGGTGCCCGCGTAGCGCAGCAGGCTGCGCGCGTGGCCGAGCTGGTCCAGCGCGATGTTCGCGAGCGCGACATCCTCCTCGAGCTCCGGGGCGCGCGCTATCCAGCCGCCCAGCTGCTGCGCGAGGACGAGCGCGTCGTCGCCGAGCCACAGCGCGTATTCGGCGATGTCGGCGGTTGCGACGCGGCCCTGCTCGCCGCTGAGCTCGGCGGCAAGCTCGACCTCGTCGACGGAGATGTGCACGGCACGGGTCATAGGTGCGGCACCCCCTCGGACGCCGTGTAGTACGTGGCGTGCCGGTAGTTCTTCCCGGCGGGGCTCTCGAAGTAGGCGCCCTTCGAGTCCGGGTCGCTCGTGGTGATCGCGTCGGACGGGACGACCCAGATCGAGACGCCCTCGCCGCGCCGCGTGTACAGGTCGCGGGCGTTGCGGACCGCCATCGCGCCGTCGGGCGCGTGCAGCGATCCCACGTGCACGTGGGACAGGCCGCGGCCCGCCCGCACGAACACCTCCCAGAGCGGCCAGCTCTCGCGGTCGTCGGCACCGGTGACGGTCATCGCGCCGCCCCTTCCCCGGCTCGCTTGTCACGCGGCATGCTCACGCCACCTCCTGCTCGCGCAGCTGCTGCTTGCGGGCGTATTCGGCGGCGGCATCCCGCACCCACGCGCCGTCCTCGTGCGCGTCGCGGCGGTTCTGGATGCGCACGGCGTTCATCGGCCCCCGGCCGGCGAGCACCTCCATGAACTCATCCCAGTCGATCGGGCTGGTGTGCCACTGCTGCGCGGCCTCGTCCCACCGCAGCTCGGGGTCCGGGAGCGTCACGCCGAGGATCTCGGCCTGCGGCACCAGCATCCCGATGAAGCGCTGGCGCAGGTCGTCGTTGCTGAAGCGCTTGATCTTCCAGGCCATCGACCGCGCCGAGTTCGGCGACTCGTCGTCGGGCGGCCCGAACATCATCAGACTCGGCCAGTACCAGCGGTCCACGGCGTCCTGCGCCATCGACCGCTGCGCCTCGGTGCCCTGCATAAGGGCCAGCAGGATCTCGAACCCCTGCCGCTGGTGGAACGACTCCTCCTTGCAGATGCGCACCATGGCGCGGCCGTACGGTCCGTACGAGCAGCGGCACAGCGGCACCTGGTTCACTATCGCGGCGCCGTCCACGAGCCAGCCGATGGCGCCCATGTCGGCCCACGTGGGGGTGGGGTAGTTGAAGATCGACGAGTACCGCGCCTTGCCGTCGATGAGCTGCTCGGTCATCTCGTCGCGCGTGATGCCGAGGGTCTGCGTGGCCGAGTACAGGTACAGGCCATGGCCGGCCTCGTCCTGCACCTTGGCCATCAGGATCGCCTTGCGCTTCAGGCTCGGAGCGCGGGTGATCCAGTTGCCCTCGGGCTGCATGCCGATGATCTCGGAGTGCGCGTGCTGCGACATCTGCCGGATCAGCGTCTTGCGGTACGCCTCGGGCATCCAGTCCCGCGGCTCGATGCGCGCCTCCGCGGCGATGAGCTCGTCGAACGTCGTCTGCTCGTCGGGGATAACGGTGGTCATCGTCGACTCCTCGGGTAATTACCTACCGCTCGTTCAGTAATTATGACATACTCGTCGCGGCGCGAGGATGCGCCGGAGGAGGGACGATGACGGATGCTGTGATCCGGCCCATGATCCGCAAGGACCGCGCCGCGTCGGCCCTCGGGCTGCAGGTGCTGGTGGACGAGCCGGGGCGGGCGGTCGTCTCGATGATCGTGCGGGCGGACATGCTCAACGGCTTCGACATCACCCACGGCGGTTTCGTGTTCGCCCTGGCCGACACGGCGTTCGCGATAGCGTGCAACGAGGACGAGCGCGTGACCGTGGCCGCCGGGGCGGACATCACGTTCCTGAAGGCCACCCGGGAGGGCCAGACGCTCACCGCGACGGCGGTGCGCCGCGTCGTCAGCGGCCGCAACGGCTTGTACGACGTCACCGTGGCCGATGAGACGGGGGACGTCGTCGCCGAGTTCCGCGGGCGCTCGCTGACCACCAACCGCATGTTCGAGGAGGCCGACGGTGCCTGACCGGCCCGGCCTGGATCCCGAGGAGCTGCTGTCGGTCGACGAGTTGCGCGCCCTGCAGCTGGAGCGACTGCAGTGGACCGTGCACCACGCGTACGCGAACGTGCCGCTGTACCGGCGGAAGTTCGACGACGCCGGGGTGGCGCCGGGCGACATCCGGTCGCTGGACGACGTGCGGCGGCTGCCGTTCACGACGAAGGAAGACCTGCGCGCCACGTACCCGTTCGGGATGTTCGCGGTCCCGATGGACCGGGTGCGGCGCATCCACGCGTCATCCGGGACGACCGGCCGGCCCACCGTGGTCGGCTACACCGAGGGCGACCTGCAGCGGTGGGCGCAGCTGGTGGCCCGCTCGCTGCGCGCGGCCGGCGTGCGGCCGGGCATGAAGGTGCACAACGCGTACGGGTACGGTCTTTTCACGGGCGGGCTCGGACTGCACGACGGCGCGGCGCTGCTCGGTGCGACGGTGATCCCGGTGTCCGGCGGCCAGACCGCCCGGCAGGTGCAGCTGATCCGCGACTTCGAGCCGGATGTCATCACCTGCACGCCGAGCTATCTGCTGACAATCGCGGATGCGATGGAGCAGGCGGGCATCGATCCGCGGTCCACGTCGCTGAAGATCGGGGTGCTCGGCGCCGAGCCGTGGACGAACGAGCTGCGCGGCGAGATCGAGCGGCGGATGGGCATCGATGCCGTCGACATCTACGGCCTCAGCGAGGTGATGGGGCCGGGCGTCGCGAACGAATGCGTGGAGACCAAGGACGGCCCGCACGTGTGGGAGGACCACTTCCTGCCCGAGACGATCGACGGCGGCTCCGGCGAGTCGGTGGCCGACGGGGAGCTCGGCGAGCTCGTGTTCACGTCCCTCACGAAGGAGGCGTTCCCCGTCATCCGGTATCGCACCCACGACCTCACCCGGCTGCTGCCGGGCACGGCACGGCCGGGGATGCGGCGGATTCAGAAGATCACCGGGCGCGACGACGACATGATCATCCTGCGCGGCGTGAACCTCTTCCCCACGCAGATCGAGGAGCTCGTGCTGGGCATCGAGGCGCTCACGCCGCATTTCGTGCTCGAGCTGACCAAGAGCGGGCGGCTGGACGCCATGACCGTGCGCATCGAGCGCGACCCGGCCCTGCCGCTGGCCACCTGCGTGGCGGCCAGCGAGGTGCTCAGGCAGCGGGTGAAGGCGCAGATCGGCACGACGATCGAGGTTCGGCTCGAGGAGCCCGGCACGCTGCCCCGCAGCGAGGGCAAGTACAAGCGCGTCTACGACCTGCGGTAGCGCGCGGCGCCTATTCCTTCGCGACGAGCGTGAGCACGTCGTACGACGCGACGAGCTCGTCGCTCTGGTTGCGGATCACGGCATCCCAGCGCACCTCGCCGTACTCGTCCGTCTCGCGCGGGGTGATCTGCTTCGCCGTGAGCTCGACCCGGATGCTGTCACCGGGCGAGACCGGCGTCCCGAACCGCAGGTCCTCCAGGCCGTAGTTGGCCAACACGGGGCCCGGGTCGGGGTCCACGAACAGGCCGGCCGCGAACGACACCAGCAGGTACCCGTGCGCGACCCGCCCCGGGAAGAACGGGTTCGCGGCCGCGGCATCCTCGTCCATGTGCGCGTAGAACGTGTCGCCGGTGAAGTGCGCGAACGTCTCGATGTCGTCGAGCGTGACCTCCCGGGGCGCCGACGCAATCCGGTCGCCGACGCGCAGCCGCGACAGCGGCTTGCGGAACGGGTGCTCGCCTTCCGCGACGGGGGCACCGGGATGCCACACCCCGGTGATGGCGGTGAGCATCGCGGGCGAGCCCTGCACCGCGGTGCGCTGCATGAAGTGCAGCACCGCGCGCACGCCGCCGAGCTCCTCACCGCCGCCGGCGCGCCCGGGACCGCCGTGCACGAGATGCGGCACCGGGGACCCGTGGCCGGTCGACGTGCGGGCATCCGCGGTGTCGAGGAACAGCACGCGCCCGTTGTACGGCGCTATCCGCGTCATGAGCTCGGCCGCGACCTCCGGGTCGTCGGTGGCGACGCTCGTCACGAGCGAGCCGCCGCCGCGGTTGACAAGGTCGGCCGCCTCGGCGACCGTCGAGTACCCGATCAGGGCCGACACCGGCCCGAACGCCTCCACCTCGTGCACGACATCTGGTGCGTCCGCGTCGAAGCCGACGAGCATCGGCGCGACGAACGCACCGTCCCCCGCCGGGCCCGTCGTGCCGTCGGCGCGGACGACGTCGGGCGCGTCCGCAGACCCGACGAGCATCCGCCCGCCGGCGTCGGTGAGGGTGCGCAGGCCGCGCAGCACCTCGTCGCGCTGGGCGCGGGAGACGACCGGCCCCATCGTCACCGCATCGGCGTGCGGGTCGCCGATCACGACCTTCTCGGCGATCTTCTGCCGCAGCGCGTCGGCGACGGCATCCATCATCCCCGCCGGGACTATCGCGCGGCGGATCGCCGTGCACTTCTGCCCCGCCTTGGCCGTCAGCTCGACCATCAGCTGCCGCACGAAAGCGTCGAACACTGGCGTGCCGGGGGCGGCATCCGGCCCCAGCACGGAGGCATTGATCGAGTCGGTCTCGCTCGTGAACCGCACTCCGCCGGGCGTCTGCGCCTGCAGGGCCGCGGCGGTGGAGGCGGAGCCGGTGAACGCGACGGCATCCCCGAGCCGGAGCAGGTCGAACACTCCCGGCACCGCGCCGGAGACCAGCTGCAGCGTGCCGTCGGGGACGAGGCCGGACTCGACGAGGATGCGCACCCACGCCTCGGTGAGGTGCGCGGTGGGCGTGGCGGGCTTGATCAGCGACGGCACGCCGGCCAGGAACGCGGGGGCGAACTTCTCCAGCGGCCCCCACGTCGGGAAGTTGAAGGCGTTGATCTGCACGGCGACACCCGGCAGGCGTGTGTACACGTGGCGGCCGAGGAAAGTGCCGTCCTTCGACAGCTGCTCGGTCGGGCCGTCCAGGTACACGTGCGCGTTCGGCAGTTCGCGGCGGCCCTTCGAGCTGTACGTGAAAAGCACTCCGATGCCGCCGTCGACGTCGATCATCGAGTCGCGCGCGGTCGCCCCGGAGCCCTTCGCCGCCTCGTACAGCTCGCCCTTGCGGGCTGTCAGCGCCTGCGCGAACTGCTTGAGCAGCAGCGCCCGCTGGTGGAACGTGAGAGCGCCCAGGCTGCGCTGGCCCACGGCGCGGGCGTACTGCAGGGCGCCGTCGAGGTCGACGCCGGCGGTGCTCACCCGGGTGATCTCGGCGCCGGTCGAGGCATCCCGCACGACCGTCGCGCCGGTGCCGTCGGCGGGCGTCCACCACTGCCCCTGCAGGTAGCTTGCGAGGATCATCGTTCGCTCCATTCGTAGAATCCATGCCCGGACTTGCGGCCGAGGCGGCCTTCGGCGACCATGCGGCGCAGCAGCTCGGGTGGTGCGAACCGCTCCCCCAGCTGCGCGTGCAGCTCTTCGGCGATCCCGAGGCGCACGTCGAGCCCGACGACGTCGGTGGTGCGCAGCGGCCCCATCGGATGGCCGTACCCCAGCTCCATGGCGGTGTCGATGTCGGCGGCGGTCGCGACGCCCTCCTCAACCATGCGGATCGCCTCCAGCCCCAGTGCGACGCCCAGCCGGCTGGAGGCGAAGCCGGGCGCATCGCGCACCACCACGGGGGTCTTGCCGAGGTCGTCGACCCAGCCGCGCACCGCGGCAGTGACGGCGGGATCGGTGGCGGAGCCCGCCACGATCTCCACGAGCCGCGACGAGGGCACCGGGTTGAAGAAGTGCATGCCGCAGAAGCGCTCCGGGCGGGCGACGGACGCGGCGAGCGCGTCGATCGAGATGGACGACGTGTTGGATGCGAGCACGGCATCGTCCGCCATCACGGCCCCCGCCCGCGCGAACGCCTCGGCCTTCAGTGCCCGGTCCTCCGGCACGGCCTCGATCACGAGCGTGCAGTCGGCGAGCGGCGCCGCCTCGGTCGTCATGGCGAGGGATGCCGCGACGTCGGCGGGGTCGCGGTCGAGGGTCCCGCGTCGAGCGGAGCGGTCGAGCAGGTCGCGGATGCGCACGGCCGCGGCATCCACGGCCTGCGCATCGCGCTCGACCACCACGACCGGCGCGCCCGCGCACAGGAACGCGTGCGCGATGCCGGCGCCCATGCGCCCGCCGCCGATCACACCCACACGTGCGGGGATCATCGCTTATGCCGTTCCAGGAATGCGGTCATCCGTCGTCTCTTCTCGGGGCTCTCGAACAGCTCCGCCTGCAGCTCGAGGTCGATCGCGGGGTGGTTCGAGGTGTGCAGGGCGGTCTTCGTGTGCCGGACGGCCAAGGGGTCGTTCGCGGCGATGCGGTCGGCCAGGGCATGCGCGGCATCCATCAGCTGGTCGGCGGGGTGCACCGAGGAGAGCAGACCCCAGTCCAGCGCCTCGTCGGCGGTGAGGACCCGGCCGGTGTACAGCAACTCGGCGGCGCGCGCCTCGCCGACGAGCTCGGGCAGGCGCCATGTGGCACCGGCGGCGGCGATGATGCCGAGGCCGGTCTCGGGGTTGCCGATCTTGGCGGCCGGGGTGCCGATGCGCAGGTCCGCGGCGAACGCGAGCTCGGCGCCGCCGCCGAGGGCCCAGCCGTCGACAGCGGCGATCACGGGCATCGGCAGGGCGCGGATCCGCTGGAACACGCGCGTGTTGATGCCGGCGCGGGCGTCGGCGGCGCGGCGCTCGAGCATCTGCCGGATGTCGGCGCCCGACGCGAACACGCCGCCGGCCCCGGCGAGAATGAGGATGCGGGGGGATGCCTCGAGCTCTGCGCACAGCGTGTGCAGACGGTCGACGAGGTCCTGGTCGATGGCGTTGCGCACGTCGGGACGGTTCAGCGTGCCGACGACGCGGTCGTCGCGGCGCTCGATCAGCAGCGGTTCGTCAGGGGTGCGTGTCGCGTCGTTGCCCACACGAATACCTTACCGATCGTTCAGGAATTCTCCCACCTCGCCCTTCGCGTTCGCCGTCCGCAGATGCCGCATCGCGCCCCCGATGCGGCAGGACGGGACCGCAACCCCGGACATCCACCGCACACCCCGCGAATCCCCGTCCCGAGATGCCGCTTCGGGCGCGGGATGCGACATCACGGGACCGCGATCCGCGGCGGGCGCGACGCGGGCGGGCGATGCGCCGTGCCAGACTGGCACCGTGAGCGAGCAGGCGCGGCGCGGCCGCCCCGGGTACGACCGGGACCAGATCCTCGCCGTCGCCGTTGCCGTGTTCAACGAGCAGGGGTACGACGCGGCCAGCGTCGCGCAGCTGGCCGAGCGGCTCGGCGTGTCGAAGTCGGCGCTGTACCACCACTTCGACTCGAAGGAGGAGTTGCTCGCGGTCGCGCTGGACCAGGCGCTCGGCGGACTCGAGGCGGTGCTGCACACCACCGAGGCCACCAGCGGCTCCGCGGCCGACCGACTCGGTGCGGTCCTGCGCGGCGCGGTGCGCGTGCTCGTGGCACGGCTGCCATTCGTGACGCTGCTGCTGCGGGTGCGCGGCAACAGCGACGTGGAGCGGGCGGCCCTGAAGCGCCGACGCGCGTTCGACCAGAACGTGACCGGCTTGGTCCGCGCGGCGCAGGCCGAGGGATCCGTGCGCGCCGACATCGACGCGTCGGTGGCCACGCGCCTCGTGTTCGGCATGGTGAACTCGCTCGTCGAGTGGTACCGGCCCAACGGATCCGAGAGCGCCGACCAGCTGGCGTCGGATGTCTACGCGGTCGTCCTGGACGGCCTGCGCACCCGCTGAGCCAGCCGCACCCGCTGAATCAGAGCTGGATGTGCGGCGGCGGGAACAGCGCGTCGATCTCGGTGAGATCCTCCGCGGTCGGCGTCCACGCGCTTCCCGCGGCGGCGTTCGCGCGGACCTGCGCGGGAGTGGTGGCCCCCGAGATCACGCTGGACAGGCCAGGCCGGGACAGCAGCCAGCCGAACGTCGCCTCCAGCATCGTGATCCCGCGCGCGTCGCAGAACGCCTGGTAGCCCTCCAGCGCGTCCCACGGCGCGTCCTTCCAGATGTGCGCGCGCTGGCGCATGATCCGGCTCTGGGCGGGCCCGCCCTCGCGCGTGAACTTCCCGGTCAGCAGCCCGTTCTGCAGCGGGAACCACGGGAAGAAGCCGAGCCCGTAGCGGTGCGCGGCCGGCAGCACCTCCTGCTCCGCCTCCCGGTGCAGCAGGCTCAACTCGTTCTGCGCCGAGATGAACGGGATGTCGCGGCGCTCGCGCGCCACGAAATGCGCCTCGGCGATCTGCCATCCGGAGAAGTTCGAGTGGCCGATGTACCGCACCTTGCCCTCGCGCACCAGATCGGCCAGCGCCTCCAGCGTCTCGTCGATGGGGGTGCCCTCATCCGGCGTGTGCAGCTGGTACAGGTCGATCCAGTCGGTCTGCAGCCGGCGCAGGGATGCCTCGACCGCCCGCCGCACATACGTGCGCGACCCGTGCGATCCGGGGTATCCGAACGGGGCCTGGGAGTGCCCGTACTTCGTGGCGATCACGACCTCGTCACGCCGGCCGCGCAGCGCCTGACCCATCAGCGTCTCGGACAGTCCCTGCTCCTTGCCGTACATCTCGGCGGTGTCCAGGAACGTCACGCCGGCCTCGATGGCGGCGTCGATCACGGCGGTGGTGCCCTCGAGTGTCTCGGACACGGTGCCGGAACGTCCGAAGTTGTTGCAGCCGAGTCCGACCGCGCTCACAATCAGTCCTGAGGCGCCCACGCGGCGCTGCTGCATATCCGTCACCCTTCCACGTTAGGGCCTTCCGACGACGCCCCGCGCGGACCGTTGCACCGGGGACTCCCCCCGGCTAAGTTCAGGATCGGCGCACCGACGATGGCCGCGCCGACAACCAGGCATCCCTCACCGATGAGGATCTGAGGAAAGGCACAACGATGAGTGACGCGAACATCCCCGAACAGCCGATGAACCCGCCCCAGCCCGAGTCCGCCGGGTCGGCTCCCCCGCCGCCGGCCCAGCCGTACGGCCAGCCCGCCCCGGCATACGGCCAGCCGGCACCGGGCGCACAGCCGCAGTACGCCGCGCCGGCCGCGCCGCTGTCGGCGGAGTCCGACAAACAGGCCGCGATGTGGGCTCACATCGGCGGCATCATCGGGTTCCTGCCCTCCCTGATCATCTGGCTCGTGCTGAAGGACCGGGGCCCGCGCACGAACGTGGAGGCCAAGGAGGCGCTCAACTGGCAGATCACGTTCACGATCGGCTACGTCGTGCTGTGGATCGTCGTGTCGATCCTCAGCGGCATCCTGTTCCTCACCCCGGCGTGGCCGATCACCGGCATCCTCTGGCTGCTGCCGTTCGCATGGTGGGTGCTCAACGTGGTGTGGTCGATCATGGGCGGGGTGAGGGTGAACGCCGGCGGCAGCTACCGCTACCCGTTCAGCCTGCGCCTGATCAAGTAGTCGTTCACGGGTGCGGGACCGGGCGCGCCCCGGTCCCGCACCTGTGTCATACGACGAGGTCGAGCTCGCCGCGCGCGCCATCGCGCAGCCTCAGCCCGGCGGCATCCGCCCAGCGACGCAGTGCCGCGAGCGACCCGATCCGGGGGCGCTGCTCGGCGAGCCGGCGCACCAGGGCGCCCTTCGCGTGCTTGTTGAAGTGGTTCAGCGCCCGCACGGCGCCGCCGTCGGCCACGGTCACCACGCGCAAATACACCGACGGGATGCCGGCGGGCACCGGCCCGAGCGCCGAGTACGCCTCACTGCGCAGGTCGAGCACGAACCGGGGCGCGGCCCGCGCGAGCGCGGCGGTGACGGCATCCGCCCACACGCGCCGCAGCGGCGGGATCCCGGGGAGCACGGTCCCGGCAGCCAGACGGTAGGCGGGGATCGGGTCCAGTGCGGCCACCGGCCCGAGCGGCGCGGAGTGGATGACGACATGCGCGCCGAGCCAGCGCCGGGCGGGGGCGGTCAGGGTCGCGGCATCCAGCGCGTCGAACAGGACGCCGGTGTAGCGGTCCACCGCAGGCATCGTCGGCGCCGTGCAGAACGCGGCGTTGTGCGCTATCTCTGCGCGCTGCCGGTCGGACAGCTTGAGGACGCGGGCGGCGGCGTCCTCGTCGGCCGCGAGCGATACGAGCGCGGCGACGACCGCCTGCCGCGCCGGGGCGAGCTCGGGGTACGCGAGCCGGGGGATGTCCAGAATCGAGCGCCGCCCTCCGGGACGCTTGGTCTCGGAGGGCGGCAGCAGGATCAGCATGGGCGCGGGTCGTCAGACAAGCGCGGCCTCACCGGCCACGATGGTGACCCGATCGTTCTCCACGGAGACGAAGCCATCCGCCGCGTCGGCGGTGATCTTCTCCCCGGTGGGCAGCGTGATGCGCACCTGGCCGGAGGCGAGGATCGCCAGCAGCGGCTCGTGGCCGGCCATGAAGCCGATCTCGCCCTCGACGGTCTTGGCGACCACGAGGGTCGCCTCGCCCGACCAGACCTCCGCCTCGGCGGAGACGAGAGTGACCTGCAGCGGCATGATCAGCCGTTCTCCTTCTGGATCTGCGCCCACTTGGCCTCGACATCAGCGATGCCGCCGACGTTGAAGAACGCCTGCTCGGCCACGTGGTCGAACTCGCCCTTCACGATCGCGTCGAACGACTCGATCGTCTCCTTGATCGGCACCGTCGAACCCTCGACACCGGTGAACTTCTTCGCCATGTACGTGTTCTGCGACAGGAACTGCTGGATGCGACGGGCGCGGGCCACGACGATCTTGTCCTCTTCGCTCAGCTCGTCGACACCGAGGATGGCGATGATCTCCTGCAGCTCCTTGTTCTTCTGCAGGATCTGCTTCACGCTTGTCGCGACGCGGTAGTGGTCCTCGCCGATGTAGCGGGGGTCCAGGATCCGGCTCGTCGAGGTGAGCGGGTCCACGGCCGGGTACAGGCCCTTGGATGCAATCTCACGGCTCAGCTCGGTCGTGGCGTCCAGGTGCGCGAACGTGGTGGCCGGCGCCGGGTCGGTGTAGTCGTCGGCGGGCACGTAGATGGCCTGCAGCGAGGTGATCGAGTGGCCGCGCGTGGACGTGATGCGCTCCTGCAGGACCCCCATCTCGTCGGCGAGGTTCGGCTGGTAGCCCACCGCGGACGGCATCCGGCCGAGCAGCGTCGACACTTCGGAGCCGGCCTGCGTGAATCGGAAGATGTTGTCGATGAACAGCAGCACGTCCTGCTTCTGCACGTCGCGGAAGTACTCCGCCATGGTCAGTGCCGACAGTGCCACGCGCAGACGCGTCCCCGGCGGCTCGTCCATCTGGCCGAACACCAGGGCGGTCTTGTCGAAGACCCCCGCCTCCTCCATCTCGTGGATGAGGTCGTTGCCCTCACGGGTGCGCTCGCCGACGCCGGCGAACACGGACACGCCGCCGTGGTCCTGCGCGACGCGCTGGATCATCTCCTGGATGAGGACGGTCTTGCCCACGCCCGCGCCGCCGAACAGGCCGATCTTGCCGCCGAGCACGTACGGGGTGAGCAGGTCGATGACCTTGATGCCGGTCTCGAACATCTGTGTCTTGGACTCGAGCTGGTCGAAGCTCGGCGCCTTGCGGTGGATGCCCCAGCGCTCGGTGACCTCGATCGTCTCGCCCGGCGCGGCGTTGAGCACGTCGCCGGTCACGTTGAACACGCGGCCCTTGGTGACGTCGCCGACGGGAACGGAGATCGGGCCGCCGGTGTCGCGCACCTCCTGGCCGCGGACCATGCCGTCGGTGGGCTTCAGCGAGATGGCGCGCACCAGGTCGTCGCCCAGGTGCTGCGCGACTTCGAGCGTGATCTCGCTCGCGCTGTCGCCGATCGTGATCGTGGTCTTGAGCGCGTTGTAGATGTCCGGGATCGCATCGTGCGGGAACTCGATGTCGACCACGGGGCCGGTGACGCGCGCAACGCGGCCGACGACCTGCGTCGCGGTGTCCTGTGCGGTGAGGCTCATGGCTTCTTCTCTTTCGATGGGGTCTACTTGCCGGACGCCAGGGCGTCCGCGCCGCCGACGATCTCGGCGATCTGCTGCGTGATCTCCGCCTGACGCGCGTTGTTGCGCAGGCGGGTGTAGTCGGTGATGAGCTTGTCGGCGTTGTCGCTGGCGGACTTCATCGCCTTCTGCGTCGCGGCGTGCTTGGCGGCCGACGACTGCAGCAGCGCGTTGAAGACGCGGCTCTGGATGTACACCGGCAGAAGCGCGTCCAGGACGCTCTCGGCATCCGGCTCGAACTCGTACAGCGGGAACACCGACGCCTTGCTGTCGTCCGCGGCGGCCTCGACGACCTCCAGCGGCAGCAGGCGCACCGTCTCGGGGCTCTGCGTCATCATGCTGACGAAGCGGTTGTACACGAGGTGGATCTCGTCGACGCCGCCATCCTCGCCGCCGCGCTCGAATGCGTCGAGCAGGGTCGCCGAGATATCCTCGGCCCAGGCGAAGCGGGGCGTATCGGTCTCGCCGACCCACTCCGCCTCACCGGTGATGCGGCGGAACTGGAAGTACCCGACGGCCTTGCGGCCGACCAGGTAGAACACCGGCTCCTTCCCCTCCTCGCGCAGCAGCTGTGCCAGCTCGAGTCCCTCCCGCAGGATCTGCGAGTTGAACGCGCCGGCCAGGCCACGGTCGGAGGAGAAGATGACGACCGCCGACCGACGCACCTGCTCGCGCTCGCGCGTGAGCGGGTGGTCGACCTGCGAGTACGTCGCGACGGCGGAGACCGCCCGCGTCACCGCGCTGGCGAAGGGGGATGCCGCGCGCACGCGCGCCATCGCCTTCTGAATGCGCGAAGCCGCGATGAGCTCCATCGCCTTCGTGATCTTCTTGGTCGTCTGAGCAGAAGCGATCTTCTGCTTGTAGACCCGGAGTTGTGCACCCATAGTGACGTCCTTCGGAGCCTCAGCCCCGACGGCCCTTGACGATCTTCTCCTGGTTCACGTCCGCGACGTCGGCCGCCTCGTGCTCCTCGCTGCCGGGCGCCGTGAGCGACTGGCCGGAGCCGTGCTGGAACTGCGGGATGAACGCGTCGACGGCCTTCTCCAGAGCGGCGACGGTGTCGTCGTCGAGCACATTGGTCTCGCGCAGTGCGTCCAGCACCACGGTGTTGCGGCGGACGTAGTCGATCAGCTCGCGCTCGAACCGCAGCACATCCTCGACCTCGATCGAGTCCAGCTTGCCGTTGGTGCCGGCCCAGATCGAGACGACCTGCTCCTCCACCGGGTACGGCGAGTACTGCGGCTGCTTGAGCAGCTCGGTCAGGCGCGCACCACGCGCCAGCTGGCGGCGGGAGGCGGCATCCAGGTCGGACGCGAACATCGCGAACGCCTCGAGCGAGCGGTACTGGGCCAGCTCGAGCTTGAGCGTGCCGGAGACCTTCTTGATCGACTTCACCTGGGCGTCGCCGCCGACGCGGGACACCGAGATGCCGACGTCCACGGCAGGACGCTGGTTCGCGTTGAACAGGTCGGACTGCAGGAAGATCTGGCCGTCGGTGATCGAGATCACATTGGTTGGGATGTACGCCGACACGTCGTTGGCCTTCGTCTCGATGATCGGCAGTCCGGTCATCGACCCGGCGCCCAGCTCGTCCGACAGCTTCGCGCACCGCTCCAGCAGACGCGAGTGCAGGTAGAAGACGTCACCCGGGTAGGCCTCGCGCCCCGGCGGGCGGCGCAGCAGCAGCGACACCGCACGGTACGCCTCGGCCTGCTTCGACAGGTCGTCGAACACGATGAGCACGTGCTTGCCCTCGTACATCCAGTGCTGGCCGATGGCCGAGCCTGTGTACGGCGCCAGGTACTTGAAACCGGCGGGGTCGGATGCCGGGGCCGCCACGATAGTGGTGTATGCCATCGCGCCGGCGTCCTCCAGCGCGCCCTTCACGGAGGCGATGGTCGAGCCCTTCTGCCCGATGGCGACGTAGATGCAGCGGACCTGCTTCTGCTCGTCGCCGGACTCCCAGTTCGACTTCTGGTTGATGATCGTGTCGATCGCGATAGCGGTCTTGCCGGTCTGGCGGTCGCCGATGATGAGCTGACGCTGGCCGCGGCCGACGGGGATCATCGCGTCGATGGCCTTGATGCCGGTCTGCAGCGGCTCGTGCACGCTCTTGCGCTGCATGACGCCGGGCGCCTGCAGCTCGAGGGCGCGGCGTCCGTCGGTGGCGATCTCGCCGAGGCCGTCGATCGGAGTGCCGAGCGGGTCGACGACACGGCCGAGATATCCGTCGCCGACGGCGACCGAGAGCACCTCGCCGGTACGGGTGACCTGCTGACCGGCCTCGATGCCGGCGAAGTCGCCGAGCACGACGACGCCGATCTTGCGCTCGTCGAGGTTCAGGGCCAGGCCCTGGGTGCCGTCGGCGAACGTGACCAGTTCGTTGGCCATGACACCGGGCAGGCCCTCGACGTGGGCGATGCCGTCGGCCGTGTCCACGACCGTGCCGACCTCGGTGGCCGCTGCTCCCGTGGGCTCGTAGGCCGCGACGAAGTCCTTCAGCGCGTCACGGATGACGTCGGGGCTGATGGAGAGTTCTGCCATTGTCTTCCTTTTGTTCGAGGGGCCTCGGCCCCGAAGTCGCCGTCCTGGGACGGGAAGTCTGTGTCAGCCTGCGAGCCGGTGCCGCAGGTCGGACAGGCGCGACGCGACCGTCGCATCGATCACGTCGTCGGCGATCTGCACCCGCAGACCTCCGACCAGCGTTGGATCGACGACCGTGTTCACCGAGACGTCGGCGTCGTACTTCGCCTTCAGCATTGCCGCGATCCGGTCGATCTGCGCGGCCCCCAGCGGTACTGCGCTGGTCACCGTCGCGACGGCACGGCCGCGCGCGGACGCGACGATCCGCTCGGCGCGGGCCAGCAGCTCGCGCACGCGGCGCTCCCGCGGACGCTGCACCACGCTCGACGCTATGAGCGTCGTGGCGGCGCTGGCGCGCGAGGAGAGGAGGGTCGCTACGAGGCGTCCCTTCTCGTCCGGGTCGCCCAGCCGGCTGCCCAGCGCGAGCTCGAGCTGCGGGTCGCCGGCGACGATGCGCGCGAACCGGAACAGCTCGCCCTCGACATCCGCCGACGTGTCGGCTGCGGCGGCGGCGCGGATAGCGAGCTCTTCGACGGCGTCGACCAGGTCGGACGCGCTGGACCAGCGCTCGCGCGCGACGGTGTCCAGCAGCGCCCGGGAGGTCTGCCCCAGGCTCTGGAACACCGACGCCACCACGGTCGCCCGCGCGTGGTCGCTCGCACCCCAGTCGGCCAGCGCGCCGCTCAGCTGCGGCGTGTCGGCCAAGGCGCGTCCCGCGGCGAACAGCTCGCCGGCAACGCCCAGGTCGACATCGGACGCGGCATCCAGTGCCGCCGTCGATGCCGCAAGGGCCTGAGTGGTCGCGCTGCCCATTACTGCGCTGCCTTCGCTTCGGACGCCTCGAGGTCCGCGAGGAACCGGTCGACGACGGCCTGCGCCTTGGCGTCGTCGGAGAGGGTCTCCCCGATCACACCGCCGGCGAGGTCCAGTGCCAGCGAGCCGACCTCGCCGCGCAGGGACACCAGGGCGCTCTGACGCTCGGCCTCGATCTGCGCGTGGGCCGCGGAGGTCACCCGGCCGGCCTCGGCGGTCGCGGCATCCTTCGCCTCGGCGACGATCTTCTTGGCGTCCTCACGGGCGGCCTCACGGATCTCACCGGCCTCCTTGCGGGCGGAGGCGAGCTGGGCCGTGTACTGCTCCAGCGCGACCTCGGCCTGACGCTGGGCTTCATCGGCCTTCTCGATGTTGCCTTCGATCGCCGCGGCGCGCTGGTCGAGCATGTCCTGCATGCGGGGAAGCACGAGCTTCCAGAACACGAACAGGATCACGAGGAAGCACAGCGTGCCCCACACGAGGTCATAGATCTCGGGAACCAGCGGGTTCGGGGCAGCCTCTTCCGCGGCGAGAGTGACAAGAGCCGGAAGCATCCTGTCTCCTTACGTGAGAGGGGCCGTCAGAAGCCGAAGATGAAGCCGGTGGCGATACCGATGAACGCGAGGGCCTCGGTGAACGCGATACCGATCCACATGAGGACCTGCAGGCGGCCGGCCAGCTCGGGCTGACGCGCGACGCCCTCGATCGTCTTGCCGACGACCAGGCCGATGCCGATGGCCGGGCCGATGGCGGCGAGGCCGTAGCCGACGGTGGCGATCGAGCCGTTCACTGCGGCCAGAACCGTAGTAGCTTCCACGGGGTTTTTCCTTTCGTTGGGTGGGGCGGCGTGTGCCGGCCCGCTCAGTGCTCGTCCGCGATCGCGAGCTGAATGTAGACCGCGGTGAGGATTGCGAAGATGTACGCCTGCAGGACCGCCACCAGGATCTCGAAGACCGTGAAGGCGAAGCCGAAGGCGAGAGTGCCGGCGCCGAGCAGGCTCCACCAGCTGCCGGCGGTGAAGAAGAAGAACCAGGTCGCCGAGAAGAACAGCACCAGCATCAGGTGGCCGACCATCATGTTCATCAGGAGACGCAGCGTCAGCGTGACCGGGCGGATGATGAACGTCGACAGGAACTCGAGCAGCGCGACGAACCACTGCAGGAACACCGGGATGCCGGAGGGGAACAGCGAGTTGCGCACGAAGCCGGAGGGGCTCTTCTTCACACCCGCGTAGACGAACGTCGCGTACGAGACGATCGCCAGCAGCAGCGGCACCGCGATGATACTGGTGCCCGCTATCTGCAGGCCGGGGATGATGCCGGTGATGTTCATGAACAGCACCATGAAGAAGATCGTGGTCAGGATCGGCAGGAAGCGGTTGCCGTCCTTGCGGCCCAGCAGGTCGTGGGCGATGCCGTTGCGCACGAAATCCAGGCCCATCTCCACGACGCTCTGGAAGCGTCCGGGGACGATCTGCATGCGGCGGGTGCCGAGCCAGAAGATGAGGATCAGGGCCACGGTGGCGATGATCTGGATCAGGTGGATGCGGGTCAGCGCGAACGGAGTACCCTCGAACAGCACGACCGGGGGGAAGAACTCGAAGATCGACGGCGGATGGAAACCGCCGTCATTCTCCGCGGTTTTCGCAATGAGGGTCGCAGCTAGGGTGAACAGCGCTGGCTCCAACTTCGGGGCACCGGTCGAGACCGTTGCGACGATGATCGATGAGGGTGCACCTGCACGACGGCTCAGACGTCAGACGTGAGCGGGCGGGTGCACTCCTACCCTATCAAACTCAGAGGGACGGCGAGTCCGGTTCGTCCGATGCCGTGCCCGATTCGGGCCGATCGTCGGGGTCGACGGTGGGCAGCGGGGTCGAGACGGTGGGCACGCGCATGCGGGTCAGGACCACGACGTCGGTGACGAGGGATGCCGCGATTCCGGCCACTATCGCGACGAAGAACACGGTGGGCTCGATCCACGGCTGCCCGCGCAGCACCAGCAGCACGACGATGAACACGACGAACTTCAGCAGCCATCCGCCGAGCACGACGCCGAAGAAGATCGGCACGTACAGCGCGTCGCCGAACCAGCGGTTCGCGACGAGGATGCTGGTGGCCGTGATGGCCAGGAACAGCGCGGCGAGGAGGATGCCGGCCAGCGCGCTGAACAGGCCGTCGGCGCCCGCGACAAGCCATCCCACGACCGCCCCGACGACGGCGAGGGCGGCCGTGACTACCGCTGACCAGACGAGCGTTGTGCGCAGGACCGGGGTGCTGGTGATGGGGCTCTGGCCCTGGGGGCTGCTCATGTGTGCTCCTGAGGGACGGGTGGCCGCGCCGGATCGGGCGCGGCGGCGGATCCCGGCGCGCGGTGCCGGCCGGGGGTGAACGTGACGACGAGGCAGGCGGCGATCCCGAGGATGCCGAAGCCGACGCCGATCCAGTACTGGCCGGGCCATCCATGCCCCACGCCGATGTACATCAGCAGCATGGACAGG
Organism: Microbacterium sp. SYP-A9085; assembly: GCF_009649635.1. Taxonomy (GTDB): domain Bacteria; phylum Actinomycetota; class Actinomycetes; order Actinomycetales; family Microbacteriaceae; genus Microbacterium. Next base: position 155,836 of record NZ_WJII01000003.1, read on the forward strand.
CCGATCACGGCCGTCCACGCGTAGAAGATGTACACGGATCCTTGTGACGAGTGGCCCATGTCCAGCATCCGGTGGTGCAGGTGCTTGCGATCCGGGGAGAACGGGGACTTGCCGGCCTGCATGCGGCGGATGACGGCGGAGCCGAAGTCCAGCAGCGGCAGGATCACGACGGCGACCGGCAGCAGGATGGGGATGAACGCGCCCAGCAGCTGGGAGCGGCCGAACTCGTCGGGGTCGAGTGTGGCGGGGTCGAACTGCCCGGTGATGGCTATCGCGCCGGTGGCCATCAGCAGCCCGAGCACGAGCGCGCCGGAGTCGCCCATGAACAGCTTCGCGGGATGCCAGTTCATCGGCAGGAATCCCAGGCAGATCCCTACGAGCATCGCGGCGATGAAGGACGCGAGGTTGAAGTAGCTGGACGCGCCGGAGTCGCGGACGATGAAGTACGAGTAGACGAAGAAGATGGCGTTCGCTATCAGGCAGACCCCGGCGACCAGGCCGTCCAGGCCGTCGATGAAGTTGACGGCGTTCATCACGATGACGATCGCGAACACCGTGAGCGTGAAGCTGACGGCCGCGGACGGCACAGTCATCCCGCCGATCGGGAGGGAGTAGATCTGAAGCTGTCCGAACCAGGCGATGATGCCGGCGGCGAGGAACTGGGCGGCGAGCTTGATCATCCAGTCCAGGTCCCACAGGTCGTCGGCGACGCCGACGAGGACAGTGAGCGCGACGGCGGCGAGGATCGCCCACACCTGCCGGGGGTTGGCCCAGAAGATCTGGAAATACGGGGTGAACGCCGAGACCGCGAACGCGGCGACGGCTCCGAGGAACATCGCCACCCCGCCCAGGCGCGGAGTGGGCGTGCGGTGGACGTCGCGCTCGCGGATAGCGGGGTACAGCTTGTACCTCAGGCCGATGCGCCACACCGCCCACGAGAGGATCAGCGTCACCGTGGCGGTGAAGAGGATGGTGAAGATGTACTGCTTCACCCGTCGTCACCGGTCGAGTCGGGCTCGAGGGTCGGGTCGGGCTCGAGCAGGTCGCCGAGGACGGTGCGCAGCCGTTCGCGGTCGATGGCGCCCTCGCGCAGCACCCGCACTATGGGCTCCGCCGTGCCGACGAGACTCGTGGCATCCACGATCGTGGACGACACCCCGGTGCGGCTGAATCCGGCATCCAGGTATACCGCGACGCTGTCGCCGAGCATGGCCTGCGCGTCACCGGCGGCGATGGCGGCGGCCTTGCCGGTGAGGTTGGCGCTGGACACCGCGAGCGGACCGGTCTCCTCGAGGAGTTCCAGCGCGAGGTGGTGGTCGGGCATGCGCACGGCGACAGTGCCGTGCGTGTCGCCGAGGTCCCAGGACAGGGACGGCTGGGCGGGCAGGACGATCGTCAGCCCGCCGGGCCAGAACGCGTCGACGAGGCGCTCGACGGGTTCGGGCACCTCGGACACGAGCGCCTGCATCATCGCGCGTCCTGCGACCAGGACCGGCGGCGGCGACTGGCGGCCGCGGCCCTTCGCGGCCAGCAGGCCCGCGACGGCGTCGGGATTGAACGCATCGGCGGCCACGCCGTAGACGGTGTCGGTGGGCATGACGACGAGTTCGCCGCGGCTGATGGCCTGGCGTGCCTGACGCATGCCGGCGAGCAGCTGCGCCGGATCGTCGCAGTCGAAGAGGGGTGACATGACCCGTCCAGTGTAGCGACGCGGGCCACCGCCGATCCTGCGGGGCGGATCGCGGTCGCGGGCTCGCGCTCGGGCGCGCGCGGTCAGGGCCGGATCGCGGCGGTCGCCCGGTCGCGGGTGGTCAGATCTTGATGAGTGGATGCCGCACGCCAGCCCTTGCCGGTGAGGATTGCGCGGACGGTCTCGCCCTGCCACTCGCCGTGCTCGATGACGATCATGCCGCCGGGCCGCGCGAGCCGCAGGCCGACGACGCTGAGCACGCGCACAGCGTCGAGCCCGTCCACGCCGGAGTACAGTGCCTGCGGCGGGTCGAAGAGGCGCACCTCCGGATCGCGCGGGATGGCGTCCTCGGGCACGTACGGAGGGTTGGATGCCACGACGTCGAACGTGCCGTCGAGCTCGCCGAGGCTGGCCTGCATGTCGCCGGCGATCAGGTGCACGCGGCCGTCGCCATAGCGGTCGATGTTGCGGCGGGTCCACGCGGCGGCATCCGTGCTCTGCTCGACGGCCCAGACCTCGGCGTGCGGCACCTCTGTCGCCAGGGCGAGCGCTATGGCGCCGCTGCCGGTGCCCAGGTCGATGGCGCGGGGGTGCGGCGAGGGCACCGCGGCGAGCGCGTCGATAGCGAGCTGTGCGACCACCTCGGTCTCCGGGCGCGGGACGAACACGCCCGGACCGACGGCCAGCTCGAGGTGCCGGAACGGTGCGACGCCGGTGAGGTGCTGCAGCGGTTCGCGCCGGGCGCGCCGGGAGACCAGGTCGTCCAGCGCCGTGGCCTGGGTGGCGGTCAGCTCGTCGCCGCGGATCGCGGCGGCCTGCGAGCCGCCGCGGCTCGTGCCCAGCACGTGTGCGACGAGCAGTTCCGCGTCGACCTCCGGATCGGGCACCCCCGCCTCGGCGAGGCGCCGGGCGACGACGCGGATGACGCTGGAGACGCGCGGCGCGGCGGAGGGATCCATGGGAGCATCCAGCCTATCCGCGCGCGGCACGGTGTCGACGCGGGTGGCTGGCGACGCATGATGTCCCAGTACAAACGGTGTTCCGGCCCGGCATCCCGCATCTTCTGGGACGCGGTCGCCTCCGCACATTCCGGACCCCACCGAAGCTCGGTCGGCGGTGTCGCACAACATGCGGCTTCCGACTCCGACATCCCCCACGTTCTGCGACACCATCAGCGGGATGTCACACAACATGCGGCCTTGGGGCGCAACACCCCGCATTTTCTGCGACATGAGCGCGGCCGAACGGCACCAGCAGGGACGACGCGACCCCGTAAGCTGGATGCCACGCCCCCGTAGCTCAGTGGATAGAGCGGCGGACTCCTAAGCCGCGCGTCGGAGGTTCGATTCCTCTCGGGGGCACCGCTACCCGAAAATGCGGCGCACGATGTTGACGTCGGCGAGGTCCAGCAGTTCGTCGCCGCGGCCGCTCATCACGGTGCGCAGCGCCCACAGCGTGAACCCCTTCGCCTGCGCGGCGGTGATCGCCGGCGGGATCGACAGCTCGTCGCGGGCGACCACGACGTCCACGAGCGCGGCGCCGGGGACGGCGAAAGCGCGGCGCAACGCATCCTCGAGCGCATCCGGGTCCTCGACGCGGATGCCGGTGATCCCGACGGAGGTCGCGACGTCGGCGAAGTTCGGATTGCGCAGGTCCGTGCCGAAGCTCACGATGCCGGCTGCTTTCATCTCGAGTTCGACGAAGTTCAGCGATGAGTTGTTGAACACGACGATCTTCACCGGCAGGTCGTTCTGCGTGACGGAGATGAGATCCCCCATCAGCATCGCCAGTCCCCCGTCGCCGGCCAGCGCGATGACCTGACGACCGGGCGCGGCACCGGCCGCGCCCAGCGCCTGCGGCATCGCGTTCGCCATCGAACCGTGCGCGAACGAGCCGAGCAGCATCCGCCGACCGGTCATCCTCACGTAACGGGACGCCCACACCGTCGGGGTTCCGACGTCGGCGGTGATGACAGCATCCCGGTCGGCGAGCTCGTCCACGAGCCGCGCGACGTACTGCGGGTGCATCGGCCGGCGCCCGTCGTTGTCGGCGAGTTCGTCGAGCTCGCGGCGCGTCTTCGCGTAGTGCCGGAGCGCGTCCTTCAGGTGCTTCCCACCGCGCTCGCCGTTCAGCAGCGGAAGCAGCGCGGATGCCGTGGACCGCACGTCGCCGACGAGGCCGACGTCGATCGGCGTGCGTCGCCCGAGCTGCTCGCCGCGGATGTCAACCTGCACGATCCGGGCCTTCTCGGGGTAGAACTGGCGGTACGGGAAGTCGGTGCCGAGCATCAGCAGCGCATCGCTCTTGGCCATCGCCCGGTACCCGGACGCGAACCCGAGCAGCCCCGTCATCCCCACGTCGTACGGGTTGTCGTGCTCGATGTACGGTTTGCCGCGCAGCGCGTGGACGATGGGCGCCTGCAGCCGTTCGGCCAGTGCGAGCACCTCGGCGTGCGCGCCGGCCACGCCCGCACCGGCCAGGATCGTCACCCGTTTGGCGGCGTTGAGGATGTCGGCGGCCGCGCGCATCCCATCCGTGTCCGGCACGACGCGGGACACCGTCGCACGGATCGGCGCGGACGGGCGCCGCTCGGGCGCGTCCTGGAAGAACACGTCCCCGGGGACCACGACCACGGCCACGCCGCGTCGCTCCACGGCTGTGCGGATCGCCGCCTCGAGGACCCAGGGCAGCTGCGAGGCGTCGCTGACGAGTTCGCTGTAGACGCTGCACTCGCGGAAAAGGTCCTGCGGATGGGTCTCCTGGAAGTACCCGCTGCCGATCTCCGCCAGCGGGATGTGCGACGCGATCGCGAGGACGGGCACGCGGCTGCGGTGCGCGTCGAACAGCCCGTTGATGAAATGCAGGTTGCCCGGTCCGCAGCTGCCGGCGACCACGGCGAGCCCGCCGGTCAGCTCGGCTTCCGCGCCGGCGGCGAACGCGGCGGATTCCTCGTGCCGCATGTGCATCCACCGCAGCGTCCCGTCCCGGCGCAGCGCGTCCGTGAAGGCGTTCAGCGAGTCGCCGGGAAGCCCCCAGATGCGTCGGACCCCGGCGGCCTTGAGTGTGTCGACGAACAGTTCCGCGACGTTTCCGGACATGGCGTCAGGCTATGCCCGCACCGCGGCCGGCACGAGGGGTTGCGCCCCCGTGTGAATCCCCTCCGAATGCCGCCGCAGGCTTGCGCCCGCGTCCAGATCTCGGAATCGTGGCCGACTCAGGTCCGCTACGGAAGGAGAGCCCATGCTCACACTCACCGAGAACGCCGCCACAGCGGTGAAGACCATCGTCTCGCACGGGGCGGATGCCGACACCGCCGGCCTGCGCATCCACGGCGCCGATAACCCCGTCGCGGGGTTCGCCCTGACGGTCGCCGGGAGCCCGGATGCCGCGGACGCCGTGGTCGAGGCGGAAGGCGCCCGCGTCTTCCTGGACCCGGCGGCCACCCTGGCGCTGGACGATCAGGTCCTGGACGCGCAGGTGGACGACGACGGCGCAGTGCACTTCGCCCTGGCGATGCAGCGCTGAGAGGCCCGTCGAGGGGACCCCGGCCCCGGCCGGGGTCCCGGTCGTCAGCGGAAGTCGCGGGACCGGTGGACGACGCCCACGCGCAGATCCTCTAACGCGTCCGCGACGAGGTTCGTGACCCCCTCGACGGAGCGCTCCACGATCCCCCGCACGATCATCGCGGGGGCGTCCCGCGCGACCCGCCGATACCGGCCCCACACCCCCATCGAGCAGATCACGTTGACGATGCCGTGCTCGTCCTCGAGGTTCATGAACGTGATGCCCGATGCCGTTGCCGGCCGCTGCCGGTGGGTGACGAGCCCCGCCACCTCGACGCGTCGGCCGGTCTCGTGCTGCCGCAGCTCGGTCGAGGTGAGCACGCCCCGTGCCTCCAGTTGCGCGCGGAAGTGGGTCATCGGATGATCGTCGGTGGACACGCCGGTCGCCCACAGATCGGCGGCCAGCCGTTCGTAGCCGGTGGGGTCGGTGAACAGCGGAGGCTGCACCGACACCATCGAATCGGGCAGGAACTCAGACTTATCCTGCGCGGCCGATCCCGCCAGCCAGATCGCCTCGCGCCGGCTCAGCCCGAGGCACTCGAACGCCCCGGCGGTGGCCAGCGCCTCCAGCTGCGCGGTGGTCACTCCGACCCGCCGCACCAGGTCGCGCATGTCGCGGTACCGGCCGTGCGCGGTCCGCTCGTCGACGATCCGCTCGGCCAGGCCCGACCCGATCCCCTTCACCGCCGCCAGGCCCAGCCGCACCGCGAACGCGCCGTCGCGCCGGTGTGCCGCGGACTCGTCAGGCGCGTCCATGTCGAAATCCCCGACCGGCGGCTGGTGGCGCTGCAGACAGGCATCCATTCCTGTGGGGCCTGTGGGGCTGCGCGGGATGTCGGGGGGTGATGCTTCCCGCGACGGCCTGCGGCCGTCGCCCGCCAGACCCGAGCCAGCATCACCCCCCGACATCCCGCTCCGCCCCCGCCCCCCCAGGCCCGAGCCCGCCTCCAGGATCGGCTGCGCATCGGACAGGTGCAGATCGGGGCGGCGGACCTCGACGCCGTGCCGGCGGGCGTCGGCGACGAGGGTGGCCGGCGAGTAGAACCCCATCGGCTGCGCGCGCAGCAGCCCCGCCAGGAACGCCGCGGGGTAGTGCAGCTTCAACCAGCTGCTCGCGTACACCAGCAGCGCGAACGACAGCGAGTGCGACTCGGCGAATCCGAAGTTCGCGAACGCCTGGATCTTCTCGTAGATGGCGTCCGCGGCATCCCCGGTCAACCCATTGCGGGCCATGCCGTCGTACAGCTTCTTTCTGAGCGACTCGATGCGCTCGATGCCGCGCTTGGAGCCCATCGCGCGGCGCAGCAGGTCGGCGTCGTCACCGCTGAGCCCGCCGATGGCCATGCCCATCTGCATGAGCTGCTCCTGGAACACGGGGATGCCGAGCGTGCGCGCCAGTACCGGCTCGAGCTTAGGGTGCGGGTAGGTGACCGGCTCACGGCCGAGCTTGCGCCGCACATACGGGTGCACCGCGCCGCCCTGAATGGGGCCAGGACGGATGAGCGCTATCTCGATCACGAGGTCGTAGAACCGGCGCGGCTGGAGCCGCGGCAGCAGCCCCATCTGCGCGCGGGACTCGACCTGGAACACCCCGATCGAATCGGCCCGGCACAGCATGTCGTAGACGGCGGGCTCCTCCTTCGGGATCGTGGACAGCTCCCACTCCTCCCCCGTGGCCCCGCGGACGATGCCGAAGCAGTGCTGCAGGGCCGCCAGCATCCCGAGCCCCAGCAGGTCGAACTTGACCAGCCCCATCCAGGCCGCGTCGTCCTTGTCCCACTGGATCACGGTGCGGTCCTGCATGCGCGCGTGCTCGATCGGCACGACCTCGCCGACCGGACGCTCGGTGAGCACCATGCCGCCGGAGTGGATGCCCAGGTGCCGGGGTGCCTTCAGCAGCTCCTCGGCGTACGCCACCACCTGGTCCGGGATGCCGTGGCCGTCGTCGGTGGACAGCGAGGCGCCCCAGCGCTCCACCTGCTTCGACCAGGCGTCCTGCTGGCCGGGCGAGTGGCCGAGGGCCTTCGCCATGTCGCGGACGGCGTTCTTCGGCCGGTACTGGATGACGTTGCACACCTGCGCGGCCCGGTCGCGGCCGTACTGTCCGTACACCCACTGGATGATCTCCTCGCGCCGGTCGGCGTCGAAGTCGACGTCGATGTCGGGCTCCTCCTCGCGCATGCTGGACAGGAACCGCTCGAACGGCAGGTCGTACGCGATGGCGTCGACGGCCGTGATGTCCAGCAGGTAGCAGACGGCGCTGTTGGCGGCCGACCCGCGCCCCTGGCAGAGGATGCCGCGGCGCCGGGCCTCCTGGACGATGCCGTGCACGATGAGGAAGTAGCCGGGGAAGTCCTTCTGCTCGATGACGTCAAGCTCGTGCGCGATCCGCTCCCGATCCTTCTGCGTCAGATCCGGGTATTTGCGGGGCACGGCGTCCCACACCAGCCGGCGCAGCCACGACATCGGAGTGTGCCCGTCCGGTACCGGCAGCTTCGGCAGCGCGGGCTTTGCCGATCGCAGCGGGAACGCGAGCTCGTCGGCGAGCGCGACGGTGCGCTGCACCGCCCCGGGGTAGCGGACGAACCGGCGGCGCATTTCGGCGCCGCTGCGCAGGTGCGCCCCGGCGTGCACGGGCAGCCAGCCGTCCAGCTCGTCCAGGCTCCGGTTCGCGCGCACGGCGGCCACCGCGGCCGCCAGGTGCCGTCGGTCGGGGCTCGCGTAGTGCACGTTGTTCGTGGCCACCGTGGGCAGTCCGCGTTGCGCCGCCAGCCGCGCCAGCACGTCGTTCACGGTCGAGTCGCGCGGGTCGCCGTGATCGATGAGCTCGACGTGCACGGCATCCCGCCCGAAGACGGCGACGAGCCGGTCGAGCTCGTGGGCCGCGGCATCCGCCCCGCCGGTCAGGCCGGTGTCGGCCAGTGCCCGGCGCACCGCGCCCTTGCGGCATCCGGTGAGGATCGCCCACTGACCGCCGGCCTGGGCGCCCAGCTCGTCGAGGTCGTACACCGGCCGTCCCTTCTCGGCGCCGCGCAGCTGCGCGTGCGTGATCGCCGCGGCGAGTCGGTGGTACCCCTCCTGCCCGCGGGCGAGCACGACCAGGTGGGCCCCGGCGGGGTCGGGCTCGCCGCGCTGCGGCTTCGGCAGCTGCAGGGACAGCTCCGCGCCGTACACCGTCTTCACCTGCCGCCCCTGCGCGGCCTCCGCGAACCGGACGATGCCGTAGAACCCGTCGTGGTCGGTGATGGCGAGGGCGTGCAGGCCGAGCCGTTCGGCCTCTTCGACGAGGTCCTCTGGTGAGGACGCGCCGTCCAGGAACGAGAACGACGTGTGCGCGTGCAGTTCGGCGTACGGCACTGCGTCGGCGGGGCGCTCGATCGGCGGCGGCACGTACGGCCCACGCTTGTGCGACCAGGCGGGGCTGTCGCCGCCGTCGGCGCCGGCGGGGACCGGGCGCGGTCGGCGCCGGTCGCTGAGCACGCGCTCGAGCTCGGACCACGGGATGGAGGGGTTGTCGAAGCCCATCAGCCGGCCCCCGTCGTCTCGCGGCGCCCGCCCGGGCCCGTCGTCTCGCGGCGCCCGCTCAGGGGGTCAGTCATAGCGCGCCTCCGCGCTCCAGCGGCCGTCCTCGCACAGGAGCAGCCACGCACTCTGCTCGGCGTCGACCACCTGGAACCGGTGCGCACGGCGCGCCCGCGCGGCATCCCACCCCCGCTCGTCGACGGTCCACGGCCCCGCCCACGACACGATGTCACGACGGCGGCCGGACTCCGTCAGCTGCGCGGGCGCGGCGCTGAGGTCTCCACGGTCGTCGACCTCGACGCACACACCGCCCGCGGCCGTGACGTCCACGGGCTGCGGCTGCGGGAACACCGTCGCCGGCAGCGGAGGCGGCAGGCTCCCCGGCCAGGGCCGCGCGCGTGCCGCGGTCGCCGTCGCCCGGTCGCCCCAGGGCACGAGCACCTGCCGTTCGGCGAGCCACCGTCCCCCGCCGACCACCGGGGTCACCACCGACCGATGCCCGAGCATCGCCTGCACGCGGGAAAGCACATGATGCACCCTCTCGTCCGGTCCGGCCCCGAAGATCGCGGGCTGATGGTGGGATGCCGCGTCCACCGCCTCCGGATGCAGCCGCACGAGGGCCACGCCGCTGCGCAGCACGCGGTTCTGCGCGTCCTCGGCCAGCTGCCAGCGCACCCGGTCGACGACGGCGGCCGCGTCGAACGACCCGGGATGCAGCCAGACCCGTTCGCTGCGCTCGCCGCGGTCGCCGGTGAGCTCGACGCGCAGCTCGGTGCACACCAGATCGACCGCGCCCAGCCCCGAGACGAACTCGCCCGCGACGATGCGCATGCCGAACGCGACCTGCTCGACGACCTCCAGCGGCGGCTCGAACGGTATCTCCCGGTCGAGCTCGGGCGGCGGGGTGCGCGGGACGACCGGCTGCGAGTCGGCGCCGGCGGCCAGCGCGTGCAGACGCCGCCCGCGGGGACCGAAGCGGTCCTGCACCCGAACCGGATCCAGCGCCGCGAACCCGCCCAGCGTGTGCACACCGAGCCTGCTCAGCAGATGGGCGAGCTCCGGGTCCTCCAACGCGGCGATCGGCAGCGGCGCGAGGAATGCGGCGGCAGCGCCCGCGGGCACGACCCGGACCGGATCGTCGGCGCGCGCGGCCCGCGCGGCCCGCTCGGCGGTGAACGGGCCGTCGGCGACCCCGGCGCGCACCCCGGGCAGGTCCTCGTCCTCGGCGAGCGCGTCCAGGATCGCGCAGGCGGCGGCGTTCTCGCCGCCGTGGTAGCGGGCGGGTCCGCGGGCGCGCAACGCACACAGGCCCGGGCGGATGATCTGCACGCCCGGCGCATGCCGCTCCACGGCGGCGACCACCGGGGAGAACACCCGCTGGTCACGGGCCGGATCATCCGGGACCACCTCCAGTCGCGGGCAGCGCGCCTGCGCGTCGCGGCGGCGCTGACCACGGCGCACCCCGTCGGCGCGGGCGGCGTCCGAGCAGGCCACGACCGTGTTCGCGTGCACGATCGCAATCGGCATCGCCTCCTGCCGCGTCGATGTCTCCCGCAGCAGCGCGGTCACCGGCCAGTCCGGGAACCACAGCACGAGACTGCGCACGGCGTCCATCTCACCCCACCGCCCGCATCCGCTCTCGACGTCCTGCGACCGGCGCCGCCTCGGCGAGCCCGACCGGATCCACCGCCACACCGCCGGTGTCGTCGGGGAGCAGCATCCGCGCCCGCCGCGGCAGCGGCCGGTAGCGGCTGGTCACGCTGACGGTGAGGGTGCGTCCGGTGAGGTAGCCGTGCCCGTCACCCACGCCCGACCATTCCGGCGTGTCGATGCCCAGGGACGCCTCCGCCTGCGGCCACACGCCCTGCACGAGCAGCACCGTGCCCTTCTCACGCAGCCGGGCCGACAGCCGTGCTGTCTCGGCGTCGCCCACCCGCCCGCCCGGGCGCACTGCCACCACCGGCAGCACATCCGCCACGGTGGCGGTCACCGCGAGCCAGCGCGCGCCGGGATCGGGGATCAGCACGAGCCGGGACAGGTCGACCCCCAGCTGCTCGGCCGCCTCGGCGCCGAGCTCGGGCATCCCCACCACGGCGCACCACGACCCCTCCTGCGAGGGTCGGGCCAGCAGCGCGAGCAGCAGCGACGCCGACGGCGCGACGCTGTACGCGGCTCCCGGCCGCAGACCGCCGCCGGGCAGCAGCGCGGCCAGGGCCGGGAGCGTCGGCAGCACGGGCGCGTCCAGCCGCCGCCCCTGCATCTGCTCCAGCCGAGCCCGCAGACGCGACACCTCCGCCGTCGCGGCCTGTGCCCCCATGGTCGCCCTCACTTCTTCATGCTAGAACGAATGTTCTAGATGATCAATCATGAGAGCGACGATAAGCACCCCTTCCGACATCCCAGAGCACTGATCCGTCGACTATGTTCGAGACTCGCGGTTCACCACCGCCCGCACGGTGTCAGGAGCTGTCGGCGCGGGCGGCCGGCACGTGCAGGCTCCCGTAGCGCTCCATCCGATGCCAGCGCAGCCGAGTCCCCGCCACCGCGGTGAACACGGACTGGATCACCACGAGGTACATCAGCTGCCGGTACACGAACTGCTGCAGCGGCAGCGCCCACAGCGCACGCATCGGCTCGCGGTCCAGCGCCAGAGCATACGCCGCCATCACCATCTGCAGCGCCAGGAAGCCGAGCCACAGCGCGACGATCCACAGCGGGTCGAGGAAGATCAGCCCGTAGATCGCGAACAGGTCCACGACCGGAGCGAACAGCGGCAGCAGCACCTGCAGCACCAGCAGGTATCCCAGCCCCCGCCGACCCAGCTTGCCCGCGCGTCCACGCTGCACCATCGCGCCGCGGTGCTTCCACATCGCCTGCAGGGTCCCGTAGCACCAGCGGTACCGCTGTCGCCACAGAGCACCCAGGCTCTCCGGCGCCTCCGTCCACGCACGCGCGTCGTCCTGGTAGACGACGCGCCACTGCGCGCGGGCGAGCGCCATGGTCAGGTCGGTGTCCTCGGCGAGGGTGTCATCGCTCACGCCGCCCACCTGCTGCAGGGCGGTGCGTCGGAAGGCCCCGATCGCCCCCGGGACGGTGGGCATGCACTGGGCGATGTCGAACATGCGCCGATCGAGGTTGAAGCCGACCACGTACTCGATGTGCTGCCACGCGCCGAGGACTCCGCGACGGTTCGCGACCTTCGTGTTGCCGGACACGGCTCCGACCGCGGGATCGGCGAACGGGCGGATGAGTCGGGCGATCGTTTCCGGCTCGAACACCGTGTCGCCGTCGACCATCACGATCAGCGCGTGGGACGCCGCCCGCAGTCCGGTGTTCAGCGCGGCGGGCTTGCCCGCGTTGGGCTGACGGATCACGCGCACCTGCGGCAGTCCGAGAGCGGTCGCACGGGCGGCGGTATCGTCGGTCGACCCGTCGTCCACGACGATGATCTCCACCGGATGCGTCGATGCGGCGATCGAGCGCACCGCCGCCTCGATCCCGGCGGATTCGTTGTACGCGGGGATGATCACGGTGACCGGCTCGCGTGTCACCGCCGGACGCCACCGCCGCCGCTCCCGCGCCGACGCACGCGCGTGGCGGACGGCCGTGGTCATCACGAGGATGACGCGCACGAGCGTGATGGCGCCGCTGATGAGCAGCGCCCATGCCAGGACGGTGACCAGGATGTCGCTGACCCGCACGGCGGTCAGGAGCGCGCCCGCCGCTATCCGCTCCCCGGGGTCGGCCATGCGCATCGTGTCCCGGACCCCGATCGCGTCGCCCACGGTGGTGACGCGGTACCGGTCGGCGGACCACTGCGTGAGTAGGCCGTCGAGGGCGGCGACCGTCTCGGAGCGGTCACCTCCGCCGTCGTGCATGAGCACCACGGCGCCCCTCGCACTGTACGGAAGCACGTTCGCCTCGATCGCGGCGGCGCCCGGACGCTGCCAGTCCTCACTGTCCAAGGTGGACAGCACCGTGAGGTAGCCCTCGGCCGAGGATGCGGCGATCGCCGCCCACGACGCGGGGGTCACCGCACTGTTGGTCGAGCTGTACGGCGGGCGCAGCAGGGACGTCGTCCGTCCGGTCGCGGCGATCACCGCCTGCTGCGCGCCTTGCAATTCGATCGTGCGCTGCCAGGCGGAGACCGCTCCGAGATCGGTGTGGGTCAGGGTGTGGATACCCACCTCGTTGCCGTCCGCGACGATCGCGCGCACGACGTCGGGATGCTTCATCACCTCGTTGCCGACCACGAAGAACGTGGCGTGCACCCCGTGCCGGCGCAGCACCTCGAGAATCTTGGGGGTCCACACCGGGTCGGGTCCGTCATCGAATGTCAGCGCGATGGTGCGCCGGGGCGGTCCGCTGGTGCGCACATCGATCGTGCGCGCATCGATCACGGCCTTTCCGTCGAGCACGGCACTGGGGACGTGACCGATCCCTGATGCCCCCGCTGCGCTGTCGTCGGTGATGCCGGCGTGATGGCGCAGGTAGCCCTGCAGCGTGAGGGCGACCGCGACGAGGACCATCAGGGTGCCCAGGACGATCCAGTGCGCGCGCACCCGGCGGTGGCGGGCACGCGCTCTCCTGTGCGGGCCGGAACGGGTCGTCACGGGCGCGAAGGCGGCGTTGGCTTGCGGGTCTGACCCGGCGCGGACCCGCTCTTGCCGGGGGGATCGGGCGATCGGCCGGGAGCACTGGCCTGCGGTGACGGTGTGGGTTCGGAAGCGGGCACCGCACCGGGTGCCGGTGCGGTGGTGGACGGCGACGGCGTCGCAGCAGGCGGGGAGGCGACCGGAGCCGGGACCGACGTGGTGCGCCTGGGCGCCGGGGACGTCTTCCGAGTCGTGGAGGCGGTCGGCTGCGGCGACGGCGAGGTGGCCTTCTCCGCCGCGACCGGCGGCTGCGGCAGGAAGGGCGCCTCGATGGTCGGACCACCCACCAGGGCGCTCACCAGCAGCACGACGTAGGACAGCACCGTCGTCAGTGTGATGCCGGCGGCCACGCGCACGCCGCGCAGCCTGCGCCCGCTCGCGTCGACGAAGACGGGCGTGTGCTGTGCGGATTCGCGAATGCCGCGACGAGTGCCCGCAGAGTCGGTCATGCCACCTCCGTGCGCCGAGTCTACCGGCGGCCCCATCCACGCGTCCTGCGAGCGGTCCGGGCGGTGCCTCAGGCGGCGAGCGCCAGATACGGCTCCCAGCGCGGGTCGGTGCGCTCGACGCCGCGCACCATCCACTGCGGGCCATGCGGCGGCCGGGGCACGACCTGCAGGTCCCAGGACATCTCCTGCGGCGTCCGGTCGCCCTTCTTGTTGTTGCAGCGCTGACAGCACGCCACGAGGTTCTCCCACGTGTCGGCACCGCCGCGTGACCGGGGCAGCACATGGTCGATAGTGGCGGCGTGCCCGCCGCAGTATGCGCAGTGGAAGCCGTCGCGCCGCAGCACGCCGCGCCGCGTCACCGGCACCCGCCGGGAGTTGGGCAGCCGCACGTACCGGGTGAGGATGATCACCGCGGGTCTGTCGTACGCGCCGCGCGCGGCGAGCACCGGCTCGTCCTCGACGCGCTCGATGATCGTCGCCTTCTCGTTCATCACCAGGACGAGGGCCCGACGGAACGAGACCACAGCGAGCGGCTCGTATCCTGCGTTCAGCACCAGTGTGCGCATGTGTCATCCTCACGAACGGTCCGAGACGGCTTCCCGGACGATCGACTCGAAGACGCGTCGCCTCACACAGGGTATGAAAAAAGGCGCCGCCTCACGGGCGACGCCTTGGTCGCCGCACGCGCGGTGCGGCATCCCGTCTCATGATGCCGGAGGACGAGCAGGCCGAGCGCATCCATGGTGCGGATGCGTGGTGTGCTGCCCATCGGCGTCCCTTTCGCTTGACTCAGCGTCCGGGATTAGAGTAGCCCCAATGACGCACCGCCCGCCGAGGGGGCGGGCGGTGTGTCGAGACGGGATGCCTCAGCCGGCGTTGGCGCGCAGCCATGCGAGCGGGTCGACATGGGTGCCGTTGATCATCACCTCGAAGTGGAGGTGATTCGCGGTGGAGCGGCCGGTGCTGCCGACCAGGCCGATGACCTGCCCCACCTGCACCTTCTGCCCGGACGCGACCTGGCGGCTGCCGTAGCGCATGTGGCCGTACAGCGTCGTGACCTTCTGGCCGCCGATGACGGTGTCGATCGTGACCGCGACGCCGTATCCGAAGTACGACTCGCTGGACACGTTCACGGTCCCCGACGTCGCGGCGAAGATCGGCGTGCCGCCGGCGTCGAGCAGGTCCACGCCCTGGTGCTCGCCGCCGCGCGCCCCGAACCCGTCGCCGATATGGTCGACCTTCGCGAGCGGCCAGCGGATGGCGCCGGTTCCGGGGCCGGTCAGGTTCAGGTTGATCTTCGCAGAGGAGTAGCTGGCGGCGGCAGCAGCGGCCGCAGCGGCTTTACGCGCACGGGCGGCGGCGGCGGCTTGCGCCTCCCGCTTCGAGATCTCCCCCGACGTCGTGGCGGAGTAGCTGCTGCGCGACAGGCTCGCCGGCTGGTCATGGGATGCCACGACCAGTGACTGCGCGTCGTCGAACGCCGCCTGCTGGATGGTGCGGGTCTCCGGGCCCGACGTCGCCGCGGCGAACGCGGGGATCGACACCGTGCCGACCAGCGCGACGATCACACCGACGACGGCGAACCGGCGGGCCGGCGACTTGCGTTTCGCGGCCGGCGCGGAGCGCCGCCCGCCGCGACGCGTCTGCGGGCGAGCCGGCGCCTGGGAGCGGGTGGATGCGGTGCGCAGGCCGCGTCGGGTGGGAATGACCCCTCTCCCGGACTCGTCGGGCACGAGTTCGGTCGAGTCGTTCTCTTCAGCCAAGCTGACCTCCGTAGCCTCCGGGCCCGGCACGCGGCCGACCTCGGGCTCGTCGGATAGCTTCTCGGCACACAGTCGGGACAATGTGCGATTCGACTGCACGGACGACGAGCCTGTGAGGCGATCCGTACAGCATCCGTCGGCGGGCTTCTCGCCTGTGGACCGTTCGAGGCTACCCGAATATAACGAATATGTCACGCGGGGTGACCGGGAATCGCCCGAATGGACTCACGCCTCGTCGACGAGGAACACGTGCGAGGCGACCTCGACAGGCAGTTCGAGCCCTTCGTCGGAGCCGTCCATCTGCACGAGGACGTAGCCCTCGCTGTAGCGGTACTCCCCGGTGGCGCCGGGGACGACGCCGGCGCCGCGCAGCTGCTCGAGCAGCTCGGGGTCGACCTGGGCGGGCTCCGCCAGGCGCCGCACCGTGCCGCGCAACGGCCCGCCGACGGCATCGAGCTTGCGGACAAGACCCACCACGCCCTGCTCGAACTGGATCGACGCCGTCCCGCCCAGCTGGTCGAGCCCGGGGATCGGGTTGCCGTACGGGGATTCGGTCGGGTGGCCCAGCAGCTCGACCAGGCGCCGCTCCACCTGCTCGCTCATGACGTGCTCCCACCGGCACGCCTCTTCGTGCACGTAGGCCCAGTCCAGTCCGATGACGTCCGAGAGCAGGCGCTCGGCGAGGCGGTGCTTGCGCATCACGTCGACGGCTTTCTGCCGCCCGGCATCGGTCAGTTCCAGGCGACGGTCGTCGGAGACCACCACGAGCCCGTCGCGCTCCATCCGGCCGACCGTCTGCGAGACCGTCGGCCCGGAGTGCCCGAGCCGCTCCGAGATGCGCGCGCGCAGCGGGACGATGTTCTCCTCTTCGAGTTCGAGGATCGTGCGCAGGTACATCTCGGTGGTGTCGATCAGGTCAACCATGGTGCGTCTGTGCCCTCCGCGTCGCAGCCGGCGCGTCGCCGTGCGCTCTCCAGCCTAGTCGGCGGGACGACGCCGGACCCGGTCGCCGCCGGCCGTCATCCGGCGGGGACGCGGCATCGGCCGCACCTAGAATCGACCCATGACCAACGTCGCCCTGCCTGCCGACCTTCTCCCCTCCGACGGCCGCTTCGGGTGCGGCCCGTCGAAGGTCCGCTCGGAGCAGGTACTGGCACTGGCGGGGCCGGGCGCGTCGATCCTGGGCACGTCGCACCGCCAGGCGCCGGTGAAGAACCTGGTGGGCAGTGTGCGCGAAGGGCTGGCGGAGCTGTTCCGCCTCCCGGACGGATACGAGATCGTCCTCGCCAACGGCGGGTCGACGGCGTTCTGGGATGCCGCGGCCTTCGGCCTCATCGACGCACGCGCGCAGAACCTCGTGTTCGGCGAGTTCGGCGGGAAGTTCGCCGCCGCCGCCGCAGCGCCCTGGCTGCAGGCGCCGGACGTGCGCCGCGCCGAGCCGGGGACGCGCGCGGCCGCCCAGCCGGTCGCCGGTGTGGACGTGTACGCGTGGCCGCACAACGAGACCTCGACCGGCGTCGCCGCTCCCGTCGAGCGGGTGCGCGGCGATGACGGCGCGCTCACCGTGATCGACGCCACCAGCGCCGCGGGCGGCATCGACGTCGACATCGCGCAGACGGACGTCTACTACTTCGCGCCGCAGAAGAACTTCGCCGCCGACGGCGGCCTGTGGTTCGCGGCGGTCTCCCCCGCCGCGATCGAGCGCATCGAGCGGATAGCGGCATCCGACCGCTACATCCCCGCATTCCTGAACCTGAAGACGGCGGTGGACAACTCGCGGCTGAACCAGACGCTGAACACGCCCGCGCTGTCGACGCTCCTGCTCATGGACGAGCAGGTCCGCTGGATCAACGGCAGCGGCGGGCTCGCCTGGGCCGCAGGCCGTACCCGGGAATCGTCGGAGGCCCTGTACGCGTGGGCCGAGGCATCCGCGTTCGCGACGCCGTTCGCCGCCGACCCCGCCGACCGCTCCCCGGTCGTGGTGACGATCGACTTCGACGAGACGGTGGATGCCGCGGCCGTCGCGAAGAGCCTGCGCGCGAACGGCATCGTCGACACCGAGCCGTACCGCAAGCTCGGCCGCAACCAGCTGCGCATAGCGACATTCGTGGCGATCGAGCCCGACGATGTGCGCCAGCTCATCCGCTGCATCGACTACACGGTCGAGCACCTCGCGCAGTAGCGCGGCAGGTCACTCCTCGTCGTCGTCTGACTGGTCCTCGTCGTCATCCGAGTCGTCCTCGTCGTCATCCGAGTCGTCCTCGTCGTCATCCGAGTCGTCCTCCTCGTCGTCTGACTCGTCCTCGTCGTCGTCCGAGTCGTCCTCGTCGTCGTCATCCGAGTCGTCGTCTGACTCGTCCTCGTCGTCCTCGGCGGACGGGTCGAGCTCGTCGATGTCGACGCCGTCGAGGTCGCCGGCGTGCAGGATCGGCGAGTCGTCCGCGTCGAAATCGACCGCGTCCTCGTCGTCGTCGGCGTCCTCATCGAGGTCGTCATCGTCGTCATCGAAGCCCCCGTCTGCGGCGTCGACATCCTCGTCCAGCTCGTCCGCGGTGTCGTCGGATGTCTCACCCGCGACGGCCGCGGCGGCAGCCTGCTGCGCCTGGTACTCGGCGAGGCGGACCGCCCACGGCACCCATTCGGGGGCCAAGAGCGCTGTCTCACCCGGCAGCAGCTCGGTCTCCAAGACCGTCGGCTCGGCATCCGGGACGACCGCGAGGCTCACCGTCCAGAACCAGCCCGGGTATCCCGGCATCCGGTTCTCGAACAGCAGCGAGACGATCCCGTCACCCTCGACGCGGTAGCCGGCCGGGTCTCCGACGGTCTCCGGGCGGGTGATCTCGTGCAACGCGCGCAGAGCCAGATCATGCGCGGCCAGCAGCCGCTCATCGGGCAGTTCCTCGGTGGGCGCCGGGACGGCGTCGGGCTGCTCAGGCGTCGAAGTCATCGGCGACCTTACGCAGCAGTGCGGCGACCTTCTTCGCGTGCGCGCCGGACGGGTAGCGCCCGCGGCGCAGATCTCCGCCGATGCCATCGAGCAGCTTCACGAGGTCCTCGACGATCACGGCCATGTCGTCGGCGGGTTTGCGGGACCGCTTGGCCAGGCTCACCGGCGCCTCCAGCACCCGCACCGACAGGGCCTGCGGTCCGCGGCGGCCGTCGGCGATGCCGAACTCGACGCGCGATCCGGCCTTGACGACCGCCCCGGCGGGCAGCGCCGTGGCGTGCAGGAAGACGTCCTGGCCGTCTTCCGAGGAGATGAAGCCGAAGCCCTTCTCCTCGTCGTAGAACCTGACCTTGCCGGTGGGCATGAGTACCTCGCTGGAACGGGGCGCGCGCCCGCAGGCGTGCAGACGTGCATGGGAGTGGAAAGGACCCGAAGGTCCTGTCGTCCAGCCTACGGCACCTGCGCGCGGCGGTAGGCTGGAAAGGATGAGCGCTCCCACTCCGTCCGGGGATGTCCCGGTCCGCCGGATCGACCGGATCCTGTCCTTCAGCGCACTCGGGCTGCTGGTGCTGTCGGTCGTCTGCTTCTTCGCGATCATGATCGGCACGGCGACGCACGCGGAGTTCAACCAGGGGATCTGGCCGGTGATCGGCATCATCGTCTACATCGCCCCGATCGTCGCGTTCGTGATGATCATGGCAGTCGTCATCATGAGCTTCGTGCGCAGGTCCCGGGCGAACAGGGCCACCGGCCGGGCGCGCTGAGTGTCCGACACCTCTGACGAGCGCGCGCTGGCGAGAAGGCTGGCGCAGCTGGCCGCGGACGGGCTCGCCGAGCTCCTGCACGTGCGGGGCGTCTCCGCGGGAGCCGCGTGGCGCGACTGCTTCGACGCCGCCGAGGCGCTCCTGGAGGCGTCCTCGATCGACCAGGCGCTCGCAGTGCTGCCCCGGCCGCAGCTGCAGGCGCTCGCCGAGGCGACGGCCGACGACGCGCCGGTGGATGCCGCGGCCCAGCCGGCCCTGGATGCCGTGGCGCTCCTGCATGCTGACGGGCGCCCCCTGGCCGCCGTGGCACAGCGCCTTGTCGCCGTGCTCGACGAGCGACCCGACGCCGTGGCCGCCGTGCCCGCGGTGGGCGACCCCGCCCCGGCCGACGACGACGTCACCGCGGCCTGCGCGGAGCGGGCGACGTCCGCCGTCCGCGCGCTCACCGACCTCGTCGCGCACGCTGCCGACCAGCCCGTGCCCGTCACCGGCGCCGGCGCGGTGACCGCCGTCGAGCGGCGGGCCCTGATCGAGCACCGGATCGTCGCCGACGGGGCCGAGCTCGACGATCTCCTGGCGCTCGCATCCGCTGCCGGGCTGCTGACGCTCGCCGACCGCGCGTGGCGGCTCACCGAGACCGGAGCCGCCTGGCTGCCGGGCGCGGTCGTGGGACGCTGGGCCGCCGTCGCGACCGGCTGGCGCAATGCCCTGCCGGCGGTGCTGCGCACGCGGACCGGTGGCTACCTTCCGCCCGCCGCGTGGGCGGCGGTGGTCCCCCTGGACCCGCAGTGGCCCGCGCTCGTGTCGACGCTGCAGGAGTGCGCCGCGCGCTGGGCTCTGATCGCCGCGGACGGGTCGGAGCCGGCCTGGGCCGCGGCGCTGCGCCGCGGCGACGCCCCCGACGTCGCCGCTCTCACCGCGCTCCTGCCTCGAGAGATCGACCGGATCTACCTGCAGGCCGACCTCACCGCCATCGCCCCGGGGCCGCTGCGATCCGCACTGGACCTGCGGTTGCGGACCATGGCGCTGCGCGAGTCGCAGGCGCAGGCATCCACCTACCGCTTCACCGCCGACACGCTCGCGGCGGCGGTGGCGGGCGGCGAGGATGCCGCGTCGGTGCGTGCATTCCTGTCCGACCTGTCACTGACCGGCATCCCGCAGCCGCTGGACTATCTGATCGAGCAGGCGGCGGCCCGGCACGGCCTGGTCAGGGTGGGGACGGATGCCACCACCGGCCGCACGCGCGTGGTGAGCGCCGACGCGCACCTGCTGCGCACGATCGCCGTGGACCAGTCGCTGCGCTCGGTGGGCCTGGCCCGTGACGGCGACGCCCTGGTCTCCCGCGTGTCACGCGACGCCGTGTTCTGGTCGCTCGCCGACGCCCGCTACCCGGTCGTCGCGGTGGATGCCGCGGGTCTGCCGGAGCCGCTGCGCCGAGGACGCGCGCCGCATCCGACGGCACCCGAATCGGACGGTTTCACCGCGCTGCTGCCGCTGGCCCTGCAGCTGCTCGCCAACAGCGCGGAGGACGCGGACGCCGCCTGGCTCGAGCGCGAGCTGGAGCAGGCCGTGCGCACCCGCAGCGAGATCGACGTCACGGTCCGGATGCCCGACGGCAGCGAGCGCCTCTTCACGATGGAGGCGACCGGGCTCGGCGGCGGCCGGCTGCGCGGCCGCGACCGCGCCGCTGACATCGAGCGCACGGTGCCGGTGGCGAGCATCGTGGGCGTGAAGGCCCGGTAGACTGGACGGTCATGTCCGACGGCCCCCTCATCGTCCAGAGCGATCGCACTGTTCTGCTGGAAGTCGCGCATCCGGACGCCGAGACGGCCCGCCATGAGCTGGCGATCTTCGCCGAGCTGGAGCGGGCTCCCGAACATGTCCACACCTACCGGATCACCCGGCTCGGACTGTGGAACGCGCGCGCGGCGGGCCACGAGGCGCAGGACATGCTGGCCACTCTCGACCGGTGGTCGAAGTTCCCGGTGCCCTCGTCTGTGTCGGTCGACATCCGCGAGACGGTGAACCGGTACGGACGCCTCGTGATCGACCGGGACGAGGCGGGCACGCTCGTGCTGCGCTCGACGGATCCCGCGGTGCTGGTCGAGGTGTCCAAGAACAAGCGCATCCAGCCGCTGCTCATCGGCCACCCCGCCCCGGACGTCTACGTCGTCGACGCGTGGGCCCGCGGCGCTATCAAGCAGGAACTCCTGAAGATCGGCTGGCCGGCGGAGGACCGCGCGGGGTACACGCCCGGCACGCCGCATCCCATCGCCCTGCGCGAGGACGGCTGGCACCTGCGGCCGTACCAGCACACCGCCGTGGACAAGTTCACGGCGGGGGGCTCGGGCGTGGTCGTCCTCCCCTGCGGCGCCGGGAAGACGCTCGTGGGCGCGGCGGCGATGGCCCAGACGAAGACCACGACGCTGATCCTCGTGACGAACACCGTCAGCGCACGGCAGTGGCGCGATGAGCTGCTGCGGCGCACGAGCCTCACCGAGGCGGAGATCGGCGAGTACTCCGGTCAGATGAAGGAGATCAAGCCGGTCACCATCGCGACATACCAGATCCTGACGGCGAAGCGGAAGGGCCAGTATGCGCACCTCGCGCTGCTGGACGCGCTGGACTGGGGCCTTATCGTGTACGACGAGGTGCACCTGCTGCCGGCGCCCGTGTTCAAGCTGACCGCGGACCTCCAGGCCCGGCGTCGGCTGGGTCTGACGGCCACGCTCGTGCGCGAGGACGGCCGGGAGGGCGACGTGTTCAGCCTCATCGGGCCCAAGCGCTTCGACGCGCCGTGGAAGCAGATCGAGGCGCAGGGATTCATCTCCCCCGCCGTCTGCTACGAGGTGCGCGTGGACCTGCCCGACGACGACCGGCTGGAGTACGCGGCCTCCGCCGACGAGGAGCGGTATCACCTCGCGGCCACCGCGCCAGCCAAGATCGGCGTCGTGAAGGAGCTCGTCGCCAAGCACCGCGGCGAGCGGATCCTCGTGATCGGCCAGTATCTCGACCAGATCGACGTGCTGGCCGAGGCGCTGAACGCGCCGAAGATCACGGGCGCCACGCCCGTGGACGAGCGCGAGCGGCTGTATCAGGCGTTCCGCGAGGGCACCATCGACCTGCTCGTGGTGTCGAAGGTCGCCAATTTCTCGATCGACCTGCCCGAGGCATCCGTCGCGATCCAGGTGTCCGGCACATTCGGCTCTCGCCAGGAGGAGGCGCAGCGGCTGGGGCGGCTGCTGCGGCCGAAGGAGTCCGGCCGCACCGCGAGCTTCTACACCCTGATCGCGCGCGACACCGTCGACCAGGACTTCGCGCAGAACCGGCAGCGCTTCCTCGCCGAGCAGGGCTACAGCTACACGATCCTCGACGCCGACCGGCTCGCCGCCTGACGCTCCTCCGCGGCGACCGCCCGTGCGCGGCGTCGGAGACTCTGCCCGCCACGCCGTGCTCCACGCCCCGGCCACCGCGTGTCGCTCACGGTCTCCTGCAGTGGGCACGGGATGCCGCGGGCAGCCGCGGGCACGGAACGGCCGGTGACTCCCCACCGGCCGTCCGCGTCGAACCCGCCTCCTATTGCATCGTGATCCGCTGCAGCGCACCCGGGGTGTACGGGCTGTGCGCGGTCAGGTACGCGGCGAACGCGTCGATGTCCAGCCCGCCGTAGTAGACGTTCTGCGCACCGAGGAACGTCCCGAACCCGTCACCGCCGCCCGCGAGGAAGTTGTTCGTCACCACCCTGTAGGTTGTGGCATCCTGCAGCGGCTGACCGTTCAGCGTCACCGCGCCCAGGGTCGTCCCCGAGTACGTGTACGCGAAGCCCGCGCTCACCTGCAGGATCTTACGACCCGACCCGGCGTTCACACCGCTCCACTGCTCGGTCAGCAGCTGCTTGATCTGCGCTCCGGTCAGGTCGAGTGAGACGAGGTAGTTGTTGAACGGCTGGACCGTGAACGCCTCCTCGAACGTGACATCCCCCGGCGCCTCGCCCCACGACGAGGCGTTGTAGGTGAGGTCGGCACGGATGCCGCCCGGGTTCATCAGCGCGATCACCGGCGTCGCGTACGGACCCACGACACTCGGGTCGGCCAGCTGCGCGTCCGCGATCAGGTCGCCGAGCGCGGATTCGCCCGCGGCGTTCTGCGTGCGCGTCACGTCGCCGGAGATCTGGCCGATCACCCGGCTGGCGATCGGCTTGACCAGCTCCTTGTAGTGGGCGATGATCGCGGTCTCCGCCGGGTCCTTCGCGACATCCCGCGTCACGAGCATGTTCGCGCTGTGCACCGAGGTGCGCACGATGTCCTGCGTGCGGCGGTCATACGTGAGCGTCGTGTCGGTGAACAGGCGCCCGAACGAGGAGGCCGACGTCACCATGCGGTCGTTGCCGGCCGGGTCCTTGATGTCGCACACGTACGGCTGGTGCGTGTGGCCGGAGACGATCATGTCGATCGCGGGATCCAGGTTCTTCGCGATCGGGATGATCGGGCTGGTCGGGTCGAGCTGCGCGCCGTTGGCGCACGCGGCGTCGTACGACGGGTTCACCGTGTACGCAGTGCCGTCGTGGTACCAGGTCTGCTGCCCGGGCACGCCGCCCTGGTGGATCAGCACGACGATGGCGTTCACGCCCTGCTTCTTCAGGACCGGCACGAGCGCGTTCGCCGTGGCGACCTCATCCTTGAACTCGAGGCCGGCGACACCGGAAGCCGTCACTATCGTGGGCGTGTCCTTCAGCGTCATCCCGATGAACCCGATCTTGACGCCCTTGATGTTCTTCACCACGTAGGCGGGCAGGATCGTCTGGTTCGTCCCCTGCTTGACGACGTTCGCGGCGAGGTAGTCGAAGCTCGCACCGGGGAACGTGCCGTCGGGGCACGAGTTCTGGTTGTTCGCGCCGTCTCCGTCGTCGATGCAGCCGCCATCGGCCATCCGCTGCAGCTCCTGGTAGCCCTCGTCGAATTCGTGGTTGCCCACCGCTGACACGTCGAGCTTGAGGGCGTTCATCGCGAGGATCGACGGTTCGTCGTGGAACGCGCCGGACAGCAGCGGCGAAGCGCCGATGAGGTCGCCCGCGGCCACGGTCAGGGAGTACGGATGTCCCTCTCGGGCCTGCGCGAGGTGGGTAGCGAGGTACTCCACACCGCCGACGTCCTTCGTGACATCCGTCGGCTTCGTCGCTCCGGCGGGAAGCGTGTGGTCCACGATCAGCCGGCCGCTGGAGCCGCCGGGCGCCTCGAGGTTGCCATGGAAGTCGTTGAACGACAGCAGCTGGATGTCGACGGTGGGCCCGTTCGGCGGGTGCGGCTTGTTCGGTGCGGCCTGCGCCGGGCCGCCCATCGCGATGGCGAGGGCTGCCGTGAGGGCTATCGCGGCGGCTCCTGCCAGCCGCGGGCCGGAGGGGATCTTGCGAGTTTCCACGGTTGTCTCCGTTCATTCACTCCGCGCGCCGACGGGTTCTGCCGTGCACGATGGGAGCGAAACTAGCGCAGACCGGAGTCCAACTGAACCCTCCAGATGAATTCCCCCAGAACGGGCTGAGTCCTTTTGCCGACGCCGCGTCAGTCGGCGACGTACTGCAGCAGGTCGCCGGGCTGGCAGTCCAGGGCGCGGCAGGTCGCCTCGAGCGTCGTGACGCGCGCCGTGCCGTATGCAGGAGATCGTCCACGCCACGCCGGGAGCATCGGCTGGCACGCGGCGCGTCGGGCACAGTCTCCGACGCCGGGCACGCGCGGGATGCCGACGGCGACTACCGCGCGTAGCGCAGGAACACGAACCCGTCGTCGTCGTGCAGGATGCTGCGCAGGGCGTAGCCGCGGTCGCCCTCGGTCGCCCCCTGGGCGATCCTGCCGGCTCCGCCGCCGACGACGCGGGGCGCCAGGGTCAGGCACAGCTCGTCGACGACATCCGCGTCCAGCAGTGACCCGAACAGGTGCGGGCCGCCCTCGCTGAGCACCTGCGTCATCCCCTGCGCGGCGAACTCCGCGACCATCAGCCCCAGATCCACCGTCGCGTCTCCGCAGACCAGCACATCCGCGACCTCCGCCAGCGCCTCCCGGCGCTCGTGCGGCGCGGACGCGCGGGTCACCACGATCGGCCGGCTGGTCGCATCGGCGAACACCGAGTCGTCCGGCGACAGGTCGAGCCGGCCGCTGACGACCGCCAGGCGGGGCGCCGGCGAGAGCCCGTGCGTGCGCCGCCACGCGGCATCCTCCGCCGTCGGCTGCACGCCGCCGTACCCCTCGACGCGGACGGTCCCGGCGCCGACGAGGATCACGTCGGCCATCGCCCGCAGCACCTCCATGAGCGCACGGTCGGTCTGCCCGCCCAGCGTGCCGCTGCGACCGTGCAGCGAGACCGCGCCGTCGACGCTGGCGACGAAGTTCATCCGCAGGCTCGGGATGCCGCGGTCGCCGAGCGCATACGCGGCGAACAGGTCGTCCCGTGTCGGCATCAGTCGTTGCCCTCCGGCCTCGTGTTGTGCAGCATGTACACCGGCTCGCGCCAGCCGAGGATCGTCTCGACCATCCGCAGCGCGTCCACACTCTCCCGCACATTGTGCACGCGGACAAGCCGGGCGCCCTGCGTCGCGCAGAACACGGCCGCCGCAAGGGATCCGGCCAGCCGCTCGTCCCGGTCCCGGTCCAGCGTCTCGCCGATGAAGTCCTTGTTCGACAGCGCCACAAGCAGCGGCAGGCCAAACACCGCCAGCTCCCCCAGCCGCCGCGTCAACTCGAGCGAGTGCCGCGTGTTCTTGTTCAGGTCGTGCCCGGGATCGATGATGATCCGCTCCAGCGGCACCCCACGCGCCACAGCCAGGTCGACCCGGGCGCGCAGGAACGCCGCGATGTCGCCGATGACGTCCTCATACCGCGGCTGCGGCAGCTGGGTGCGCGGGACGGCGAGGCTGTGCGCGACCACGAGCGTCGCGTCCGAGTCCGCCACGACATCCGCCATCGCCGGGTCGTGCACGCCGGTGGTGTCGTTTATCACGGCAGCCCCTGCGGCGATGGCGGCCTCCGCGACCCGGGGCTCGAACGTGTCGACGCTGACCGGGCCGAACGGCGCGAGCTCACGCACGACCGGGATGACCCTCTCGATCTCCTCGTCCACGGGCAGCGCCGGGCCAGGCGCGAACTTCACGCCGCCGACGTCGACGAGGTCGGCACCGGCGGCGAACGCCGAGCGCCCCGCCGCGACGGCCGCGTCCAGCGCGTACGTCGTCCCGTGGTCGTAGAACGAGTCCGGCGTGCGATTGACGATCGCCATCACCGCGAATCGGCGCGAGAAGTCGATCTCTCGATCGCCGATCCGGCGTGCCGGATGCTCCAGACGGGGAGCGACGATCACGCGGTGACCAGAGCGTCCAGGGCGACCTCCGGGTCGGCCAGCGCGTCCAGATCCACGTCCTCGCCCGAGGCGATCAGCTTCTGCACGGTCTCGTTGACGTCCCAGATGTTGACGTTCATGCCCGCGACCACGCGCCGGCCCTGCACCCAGAACGCGACGAACTCGCGCGCGTCCACGTCGCCGCGGATCACCATCTGCGCGTCCTTCATGAGCGGCGGGTAGCCGCTGAGCTCCATGCCCAGGTCGAACTGGTCGGTGTAGAAGTACGGGATCATGTCGTGCACGGCATCCTTGCCGAGCATGGCGCGCGCGGCGACCGGGCCGGCGTTCAGCGCGTTGGCCCAGTGCTCGCTGCGCAGGCGCTGGTTCAACACTGGGTGCATCGCATTGGCGACATCCCCCGCGGCGAACACGTCCGCCGCGCTCGTGCGCAGCGACGCGTCGGTGAGGATGCCGCGCTCGACCTGAAGCCCGGCGGCCTCGGCGAGACTCGTGTTGGGGATCGCGCCGATGCCGATCAGGACGAGGTCTGCCGGGACGGTCTGCCCGTCCACGAGGACGCCGGTCGCGCGGTCGGTGCCCTCGATCCGCTCGACGTTGACGGATGTGCGCAGGTCGACCCCCTGCTCTTCGTGCAGGCGCCGGAAGACGTTGCCCATCGTCTCGCCGAGCGCTATCGCCAGCGGCACCGCGTCCCGCTCGAGGATCGTGACCTCGTTGCCGAGCTGGCGGGCGGTCGCGGCGACCTCCATGCCGATCCAGCCGGAGCCGATCAGCACGAGCTTCTTGCCGCCGGCGGACAGCTGTGACTTCAGCTGCTCGGAGTCGGACAGGCGGCGCAGCATGTGCACGCCGGGCAGATCGTGGCCGGGGATCGGCAGCACGCGCGGCGACGATCCGGTCGCCAGCAGCAGCTTGTCGTAGGAGAGCGTCGAGCCGTCGGAGAGGGTGACGGTGTGCGCGGCGGGGTCGATGGCGGTGGCCGCGGTCGAGGTGCGCACGTCGATGCGCTGCTCGCGGTACCAGTCGTCGGGGTGCAGGACAACAGCATCCAGGCCCTCGTCGCCCTTCAGGAAGCCCTTGGACAGCGGCGGCCGCTGATAGGGCGTCTGCGCCTCGTCGGCGACGACGGTCACATCGCCGTCGTAGCCCTCCTCGCGCAGCGTCTGGACCGCCGAGCCGGCAGCCAGTCCTCCTCCGATGATGACCATTCCCGCCATGGCGTTTCCTCTCGTCCTTCGTCTAGTGTGCCGTGGGCGCGAAGCGCGCACGCAGCTGGTCGTCGTCGCGCAGCGCGCCGCGGAACGCGCTGGTCACGGTGGTGGTGCCCGCGGAGCGCACACCGCGCAGGGACATGCACATGTGCTCCGCCTGCAGCACCACGCCCACGCCGCGGGGCGCGAGGTGATGCATGAGGTGGTCGGCGATCTGCGCAGTCAGGGTCTCCTGCACCTGCAGGTCGTGGGCGAACAGCTCCACGACGCGGGCGAGCTTGGACAGCCCGACGATGCGCTCCCCGGGGAGGTAGCCGACGTGGGCGACGCCGCGGAACGGCAGTAAATGGTGTTCGCAGACGGAGGTGAACGGGATGTCGCGGACCAGCACGAGGTCCTCGTAGCCGCTGTCGTTGGGGAACGTGGTGAGCATGAACCCGTCGGGCTCGGTCATCTCCCGCAGTGCTGCCACGACGCGGCGCGGCGTCTCGGCCAGGTGCGGATCGGTCACGTCGCGGCCGAGGGCCCGCAGCAGGTCGGCGACGGCGCGCTCGGCGGCGACGACGTCGACCCCCGTCTGTTCGTCCGGGTCTTCGACGGCCGCCAGCGGCGCGGCTGTTGTGGACATGCGCTTCTCCTCCGGGCCCGGTGCGACACGGGGCTCGGTTTCGAGATTAGGACCGCAAAATTCTTTTGTCAAGAAGTGCACTTTTAGAGTATGCTCTCGGGCATGGGCGTCATCTCCGACAACCGCACAGCAGCCCTCGGCGCGCTCGGGGACCCCGTGCGCCGACGCATCTATGACGTCGTCGCCGGGGCACAGGATGCCGTCGGCAGAGACGCTGCCGCGGCCGCCGCGGACATCCCCAGGTCCACGGCGGCCTTCCACCTCGACCGCCTCGTCGAGGCGGGGCTGCTCACCGTCGAATACCGGCGCCTGTCCGGCCGCAGCGGCCCCGGCGCCGGCCGGCCCGCGAAGCTGTACCGGGCGACGTCCGGTGAACTGATGGGCTCGATCCCGGAGCGCCACTACGAGCTGGCCGGCGAGCTTCTCGCCGCCGCCGCGGAGCGCGCCGACCGCGAGGCCGTGCCGATGCGCGAGGCCGTGCCGGCCCAGGCCCGCGAGCTGGGCGCGCAGATCGGCGCGGACTGCGAGAGCGTCGAGGCCGCACTCACCGCCTGCGGATACCAGCCGGATACGGGCGAGGACGGGGCGGTGCGACTGGAGAACTGCCCGTTCCACGCATTGGCCGCCCGGCACACCGAGCTGGTCTGCGGCGCGAACCTCGCTCTCGTGCAGGGCATCATCGACGGCACCGGCGACGCGCGCACCCCGCATCTCGTCCCCCGCGACGGGCACTGCTGCGTGGAGGTGAGGGCTCTCACCGAAGCCGCTCGCCGCGAACATCCCACATCCGCGGCGGGCGGATAAGCATAATGGGCACATGACCGCACCGCGCATCCTTGTCGTCGACGACGAACCGAACATCCGCGATCTGCTCATCACGAGCCTGAGATTCGCGGGCTTCCAGGTGCGGGCCGTCGCCAACGGCGCGCAGACGATCTCAGCCGTCCTCGAGGAGGAGCCGGACCTCATCGTGCTGGATGTGATGCTGCCCGACATGAACGGCTTCAGTGTCACGAAGCGCCTGCGCGGCGCCGGGTACACCGCGCCGATCCTGTTCTTGACCGCGAAGGACGAGACCGAGGACAAGATCGAGGGCCTGAACGCGGGCGGCGACGACTACGTCACCAAGCCGTTCAGCCTCGACGAGATAGTGGCGCGGATCCAGGCCATTCTGCGGCGCACGATGCAGACTGACGAGGAGTCGGTGATCCGCGCCGGCGAGCTGACGATGGACCAGGACACCCACGACGTGTTCGTGGCCGACACGCAGATCGAGCTCAGCCCCACCGAGTTCAAGCTGCTGCGGTACCTGATGCTGAACCCGAACCGGGTGCTGAGCAAGGCCCAGATCCTCGACCACGTGTGGGAATACGACTTCAACGGGGACGCGGGGATCGTGGAGAGCTACATCTCGTACCTGCGCCGCAAGATCGACCCGCACTCGTCCGAGTCGCTCATCCAGACCAAGCGCGGCTTCGGCTACATGCTGAAGGCCGGCAAGTCTGCCTGACGCGCACGCGCCCCCGGGAGCGGAACTGTCCAGACAGAAGCCCGACGCCGTCACCGGGTGGTGGCGGAGCCTGAGCCTGCGCGCGAAGGTCACCGGCGTGACGGTGGCGGTGCTCGCTATCGGACTGTTCACGGTGGGTACCGGCACGATGATCTTCCTGCGCGGGGCGCTGGATGCCAACCTCGACGCGCAGGTGCAGCAGCTGGGCAGCGCCGACCCCGCCAAGAGCGTGTTCGACATCACCGACGGCGCCGCCGGCACGCTCGTTTTCACGCCGAAGCCGTCCGCGTCGCTGGACGTCACCGGCGTGTTCGTCGCGGTGTACGGCGCCGACGGACGGCTGCTGGCCTCGGCGGGGCCGCGGGCCGAGAACACCCCCGTGTTCCCGACCACGGTGACCCTCGCGCAGGCGAACATCCGCGGCACCGCCCCGTACGACATTCCGGGCACCACGGGCGTCGATTTCCGCGCGAGCGTCTCGCCACTGCTGTTGAACACCCGTCCCGACCTGCTGACCCAGCTGGTCGCGCTGCCGACATCCTCGGTGAACCGGATCGTGGGCACGTTCCTCGGCATCTACAGCATCCTCGCCCTCCTGACGATCCTGATCGGCGCGCTCGGGACCCGGCTGCTGGTGACCCTCGCGTTCCGCAGTCTGGGGCAGGTGGAGGCGACCGCGATGTCGATAGCGGCGGGCGACTTCAGTCAGCGGATGACGAAGATCGAGCCCGAGCACACCGAGGTCGGGCGGCTGAAGATCGCGATCAACGCGATGCTGGCGCGGCTGGACGGCGCGCTCGGTGAGCGCGACTCGGCGGTGCGGCAGATGCGGCGGTTCGTCGGCGACGCCAGTCACGAGCTGCGCACGCCGCTGGTCACGGTCCGCGGCTACGCAGAGCTGTACCGGATGGGCGCCATCCGCGGCGACGAGGACGTGAGCCTGGCGTTCGAGCGGATCGAGAAGGAGGCGATCCGGATGGGCGCGCTGGTCGAGGACCTTCTCGCGCTCACGCGCCTGGACGAGCGGCACGAGCAGCTGCAGATCACCCCCGTCGACCTGCGCCCGATAGCCCGGGATGCCGCCCTCGACATCCGCGCCGCCTCGCCGCGGCGGGTGGTGTCCGTGAACGACACCACGACGGCGGTGGCCGATCAACTGCCGGCCCTGCGCCTGCCCACCGAGCCGATAACGGCGGCGACCGGCACCGCCCCGGCGAGGCGGCGCGGCGTGCCCAGTCCGCGCAGCCTGCTGCGGCGCCGGCCCCGGTCGCATCCGGCCCCGGAGCTCGCCGGGCACCTGTCCACGCCGCCGGAGGTCGCCGCGGCGCTCGGAGTGCCGGAGCCGGTGGTGCTCGGCGAGGAGAACCGCATCCGCCAGGTGGTCGCGAATCTGCTCGCGAACGTCCGCCGGTACACGCCCGACGACTCCCCGATCGATCTCGCGGTAGGGGTGGATGCCGCAGCCGGCATGGGCTGGATCGCCATCGCCGACCATGGCGAGGGGATCCCCGTGCAGATCCGCAAGCAGATCTTCCAGCGGTTCTGGCGCGCCGACAACTCACGGACCCGCGAGACCGGGGGGTCGGGCCTGGGGCTGTCGATCGTCGCGTCGATCGTGGACCTGCTGCACGGGACGGTGGATGTCACGGACACGCCGGGCGGGGGTGCCACGTTCCGCGTCTCGCTGCCGCTGGCCGACGGGGGCGCCGCGGAAGACCGGCAGCCGGCGCGCCGGCCCGACGACCCGGCCGACTGAGCGTCGCCTCCTCCCCAGCCGGGACGCGGAGGCACGTTGTCCACGGATGCGCTGCCCGGGCGTCCGCGCGTGCGCGGCGGCCGTAGCGTGGGGCGAAACCCAGCGAAGGGAGCCCTCATGGCCGTGTACTCCGTCGACAGCGACGCCGTCATCGCCACCACCGCCGCGGTTCGCGGCTGTGCCGACCGCCTGCAGGGCGAGACGCAGGCGATGCTCGCTCAGCTCACAAGCCTGCAGGGATCCTGGACGGGTGCGGCCGCCGCGGCGTTCGCGGGCGTCGTCGACCAGTGGCGGGCGACACAGGTACAGGTCGAGCAGACGCTCGCCGCCATCAATACGGCCCTCGCCGCGGCCGGCCGACAGTACGCCGAGGCCGAGCAGTTCAGCGCATCGCTGTTCCGGTGAAACGCGAAGCGCCCCTCCCGGAGGAGGGGCGCTTCGTTCCTGGAACCTGCGACTCAGAAGTCCATGCCGCCGGTCGGGTCGGCCGGGCCGGCGACAGCCTTCTCAGGCTTGTCTGCGACGACCACCTCGGTGGTCAGGAACAGGCCGGCGATGGACGCCGCGTTCTGCAGAGCCGAGCGGGTGACCTTCGTCGGGTCGATGATGCCCTGCGCGAACAGGTCACCGTACTCTCCGGTGGCCGCGTTCAGGCCGTGGCCCGCCGGCAGTCCCGACACCTTGTGCGCGACGACACCCGGCTCCAAACCCGCGTTCTGCGCGATCTGCTTGAGCGGGGCCTCGATTGCGACCTTGACGATGTTCGCCCCGGTCGCCTCGTCGCCCTCGAGCGCGAGCGTCTCGAACGCCTTGGCACCGGCCTGGATCAGCGCGACGCCACCACCGGCGACGACACCCTCCTCGACGGCGGCCTTCGCGTTGCGGACGGCGTCCTCGATGCGGTGCTTGCGCTCCTTGAGCTCGACCTCGGTGGCCGCGCCCGCCTTGATGACGGCCACGCCGCCGGCGAGCTTGGCGAGGCGCTCCTGCAGCTTCTCGCGGTCGTAGTCGCTGTCGGTGTTCTCGATCTCGCGACGGATCTGGGTCACGCGACCCTCGATCTGCGCCGAGTCGCCGGCACCCTCGACGATAGTGGTCTCGTCCTTCGTGACGATCACCTTGCGGGCGCGGCCGAGAAGGTCGAGCGTGGTGTTCTCCAGCTTCAGGCCCACCTCCTCGGTGATGACCTGGCCGCCGGTGAGGATCGCGATGTCCTGCAGCTGCGCCTTGCGACGGTCGCCGAAGCCGGGGGCCTTGACGGCGACCGACTTGAAGATGCCGCGGATCTTGTTCAGCACCAGCGTGGCCAGCGCCTCGCCCTCGACGTCCTCGGCGATGATGACGAGCTCCTTGCCGTCCTGGATCACCTTGTCGACGACGGGCAGCAGGTCCTTGATGTTGCCGATCTTCTGGTTCGCGATGAGGATGTACGGGTCCTCGAACACCGCCTCCTGGCGGTCGGGGTCCGTGACGAAGTAGGGGTTGATGAAGCCCTTGTCGAAGCGCATGCCCTCGGTGAGCTCGAGCTCGGTGCCGAACGTCTGCGACTCCTCGACGGTGACCACACCCTCCTTGCCCACCTTGTCGATGGCCTCGGCGATAAGGTCGCCGATGGTCGTGTCGGCGGCGGAGATCGACGCGGTCGCGGCGATCTGCTCCTTGGACTCGACCTCCTTGGCGGCGGCGTGCAGCTGGTCGATGACGGCCGCGACGGCCTTCTCGATGCCGCGCTTGAGCGAGATCGGGTCGGCACCGGCCGCGACGTTGCGCAGGCCCTCGCGCACGAGCGCCTGGGCGAGCACCGTGGCGGTGGTGGTTCCGTCACCGGCGACGTCGTCGGTCTTCTTGGCGACCTCCTTGACGAGCTCGGCGCCGATCTTCTCGTACGGGTCGTCGAGTTCGATCTCCTTGGCGATCGAGACGCCGTCGTTCGTAATGGTGGGGGCGCCCCACTTCTTCTCGAGCACGACGTTGCGACCGCGGGGACCCAGGGTCACCTTGACGGCGTCGGCCAGCGTGTTCAGGCCGCGCTCGAGGCCGCGGCGGGCCTCCTCGTCGAAAGCGATGATCTTTGCCATGTGTGTGTCGTCCCTCCCGGACGTTGGCTGACGGTCTTTAGCACTCACTCAACGCGAGTGCTAATCCCATTCTGGCACTCGCCCCTACCGAGTGCAAGCCGGACTGAGGCGGCTAGGGCGTGGTCGTCGGCGCGGGCGACGATGCGCGATCGGTGCCGAGGACGAGCGTGAGCTGCTGCGCCTCGGGGTCGCCTGCGGGCTGGTACTCGTCGTTCTGCGCGATGGCGGCGCCGCCGACGGCCTTCGCCAGCCCCGCCGCGGCGGCGGCATCCTCGGGCAGCGCGTAGTAGACGGTGGTGGTCGGGTACGTGGATCCGGCCTCGCCGGGCGAGATCTGCCCCGGCTTGTATCCCGCGCGCACGAGCTGGTCCTTGGCGAGGGTCGCCTTGTCGGGCTCTCCGGTCGCGTTCAGCACGAGCACGGTGTACGACGTGTCCAGGACCGGGGTCACCGTGGACGTCGGCGCAGCGGTCGGCGCCGAGCTCGGCGTGCCGCCCAGCCGTCCGGACACCCACAGGGTGCCGACAGCCCCGAGCCCGATCAGCAGGACCGTCGCGAGCGCCGCCCACGCAAGGAGGACGCCCACCCGCAGACGCGGGTTCTCCGATCGGTGGGCGCCGACCCGCTCGCCGTGGGCGGGCACGTCGTCGAACGCGTCCCGCGGGTAGGTCGGTCTCGGCACGTCACGATGCTATCGGGCGGGATTCTGCGGGCAACCAGGGCGCGCACAGATTTCCGCAGGGTCGGCGGTCAGCGATCGCCGGATGCGCGGGCGAGGCGCTCCCGCGCACGCAGATCGCGGATCCGCCGCAGTCGCTTGACGAGCATCGGGTCGTGCTCGAGCGCGTCGGCGGTGTCGATCAGCCGGCCGAGCAGCTGGTAGTAGCGCGCCGGAGCGAGCTCGAGCTCGAGCCGGATGGCCTCCTCCTTCGCGCCGACGTGCCGGGTCCACCGCGACTCGAAATCCAGGATGGCGCGGGCACGATCGTCGAGGGGCACCCGCTCACGCTACTGCCGCGAGGGCGCGGATCCGGGATGCCACTCCCAGTCGGCGCCGATCGGCCGCACTATGGCGCCCAGCGGGTCGACGGCCGCCATCACCCGCCCGTCGATGGCGAGCGCGAAAGCCCCGTTCGGCCATTCGCCGGCGGCGGCCTGCGGCGCCCACGCACCGGCGACCGCGGCGTGCAGGCCGGGTGCATCCAGCGTGACCCAGCGGCCGAGTCCGCGTGCGGTGGCGGCGATCCGCTCACGCCGGGCGCGCGGCACGTGCGCGAGCACCCCCGGAGTCGTCACCACGAGCGTGGCGCCCCGAGGCGCACGGGCGGCGAGCTCCGGCAGCGCCGTCGCGGCATCCCCGGCCACCAGCAGCGGCGGGTCGGCGGCGGCGACATCCAGCGCCGCCTCGACGCGGGCCGCGCGCCCATCCTCCCCCGGCCACACGAGTCCGGTGAGCCAGGCACGGTCCGCGGCCTCGCGGGCGTCACGCGGCTGCAGGTCGATGCCCGCACGCCAGATGATGTCGGGCATCCGGAGGCGCGGGGCCGGTCCCCGCCACTGCGCCGCGAGCACGACCCGGCTCGGCCCGTCGACCGGGTCGATGGCGACGACGCCGTCGTCGCTGCGGTACCGGTAGGAATAGCGGTCCGGGTACAGGCACAGGCCGGCGCTGGCTCCTACCTCGATCACCGCGAGCGGCCCGGGGATGGCCGCCAGGGCCGGCAGCATCGCCGCACAGCGCAGCGGCTCGTTCGTCTGCACACCTCGGGCGCGGCACTCGGCCACGACGGCATCGGCGTGCGCGTCCAGCCACGCCGCCCACGCCGGGTACGCGACGAGGCCTGATCCCAGCATCCGGGTCACCGCGAAGACGAGGGGTGGCTGCCGGTGCTCGGGCGGGATGCGGGCGAGGATGCCGGCGGACCGCGGATCCCCGGCGACACCGGCCGCCCACCGCGCGTACAGCGGTGATCGGTGCGGCGCTTCGACGCGGGCGAAGCGCGCGTACCGCTCCTGCACGGCGGCTATATCTGACATCCGCCCCATTCTGTCGGAACAGGAGGGCGCGACGTCGGGTTGAATGGTGGTGGAGGATTCCCATGAGTTACACCGTGAACAAGACCGATGACCAGTGGCGCACCGAGTTGGACCCGGACCAGTACGCCGTGCTGCGTCAGGCGGCGACCGAGCGCCCCTGGACGGGCGAGCTGCTGGACGAGCATCGCGCCGGGCTGTACACCTGCGCGGCGTGCGGCGCGGAGCTGTTCCGCAGCGGCACGAAGTTCGAGTCGCACTGCGGGTGGCCGAGCTTCTACGAGTCGATCCGCCCCGAGGCCGTCGTCCTGCGCGAGGACCCGAGCCTGGGCATGGAGCGCACCGAGGTGCTGTGCGCGGCGTGCGGGTCGCACCTGGGACACGTGTTCCCGGACGGGTTCGGCACCCCCACCGGCGACCGGTACTGCATGAACTCGATTTCGCTGCAGTTCAGTCCCGAAGACGACGAGTGACCGCATTCGACGCCGTTCGCGCGCGCCGGTCCTGGTCGAAGGTGACGGATGCCGCGCCCACGCATGACGAGCTGCTGCCACTCGTCGCCGCCGCCGGCCGGGTCGCCGACCATTCGTCGCTGCGCCCGTGGCGACTGATCGAGCTGCGCGGCGAGGATCGCGAGCGGCTGGGCCGGGCCATCAACCGGTCCGCCGGCGAGAAGGGCGCCTCGTCCAAGCCCCTGCGGGCGCCCCTGCTGATCGCCGTCGTGGTCAGCTACCGGCCGAGCGAGAAGGTGCCGCGGTGGGAGCAGGTGGCCGCCGCCGCGGGCGTGGCGCACACGCTGAGCCTGCTGCTGGACGAGGCCGGATGGGGCGTCATCTGGCGCACCGGCCGCTGGACCCGCACCGACGCGGTCGCCGCGCTCCACGGCCTGCGCGACAACGAGCGGCTGCTGGGATGGCTGTATGTCGGCGGAAAGCCCGACGGCAAGTTGGGGGGTACTCGCAAGGAACTGGACGCCGAGCGCTACCTGTCCGCGCTGCCGGCGCCGCGCTGAACCCACGCACATTCTCCGCGGGATGGCAACCCCCACTTCCCATTCTCCCTCCCGGCCTTACAACTGAAGGCCGGCCGACGCGAAACGTCGGCGGACGAGAGGAGAGGCGATGTCAGATGGATTCACAACGGTGCGCGCGGGCGGGACGAGCGGTCCCGTCGAAGGCGGCACCGGAACGATGGACCCGGCCGGACACGGGGTAGGTCAGGTCACCGATACGGCCACCGGCGCCGCCAAGGACGTGGCGCAGGTCGCGAAGGACGAGGGCGCATCGGTGGTCCGCGAGGCGAAGGTCCAGTTGCAGGATCTCTACGCCCAGACGCGGGATGAGCTGGGCGATCAGGCCGCGAAGCAGCAGGATCGCCTCGCGCACGGCCTGCGGTCCTTCAGCGACGATCTCCGGTCGATGGCGCACAACGGGGACGGCAGCACAATGGCGACCGATCTCGTGCGGAGCGCATCGGAACGGGCGGGAGCAGCGGCCACCTGGATCGGGAACCGTGATCCCGCAGACGTCCTGGACGAGGTGAAGAGATTCGCCCGGCGGCGTCCCGGGATGTTCATCACGGTCGCGGCCACGGCCGGCGTCCTCGTCGGTCGACTCACCCGGGCGCTGGCACAGGGGGCAGCCGAATCCGCCCAGCGCACGCAGACCGCCGGAAGCACGACGCCGGGGGTCGGTGGGCGGACCGGCGACGTCACCATGGGTTCCGGCATGCGCACTCCCGGCGCAGCGGGATACGACGGGGTGCCGGCGACGGGCAGGATGCCGGTGACGGATCCCAGCGAGGCGCCGGTCTACTCGGAGACGGCCACCCGGTTCGCCGACGAGCATCCCGAGGGAACACGCGTCGAGGATACGGAGGGTACTCATGAGCGACGCGACACCCTCTGAGCAGCACGCCGCCAACGCGTCACTGGGCGAGCTCGTCAGCGAGGTCATGCGGGACGTGTCGACCCTGATCCGTCAGGAGATGGCACTGGCCAAGGCCGAGCTGAAGGAGTCCGCCGTCACCACGGCCAAGGGCGCCGGAATGCTCGGCGGTGCGGGGTACGCCGCGTCGATGACGGTGCTGTTCCTGTCCCTCGCGCTGTGGGCGGCCCTGGCGACCCTGATCGGCTGGGGATGGTCGGGCGTGGTGGTGGCGGTCGTATGGGCCATCATCGCCGCCATCCTCTTTGCGGTCGGCCGACGGCGCCTGGCCGAGGTCAAGGGGGCCCCGCAGACGGTGGAAACTCTGCAGGAGATCCCCGGAACACTGAGAAGGAATGAGGAGAACCGATGACTGATTCACCAGATGTGCTCCGGGCGGAAACCGAGCGCACGCGCGTGGAACTGGGCCGCGACGTCGACGCTCTCGCCGACAAGGTGACTCCGTCGAAGATCATGGACCGTCAGACCACGAGGGTCCGCCGCGCATTCGCGTCCATGCGCGACACCGTGATGGGTGCCGCGCACGACACGGAGCAGTCCGCGTCGGCGATGGCATCGGATGTCGCCGAAGGCGCGCGCCAGACGGTGCGCAAGGCACAAGGCAACCCGATGGCGGTCGGCTTGATCGCGTTCGGGGCAGGGCTGCTGGCGGCGTCGCTCATCCCGGCATCCGAGAAGGAGAAGGAGCTCGCCCGGTCGGCGAAGGAGCAGGCGCAGCCCCTGGTGGACGAGGTGAGCAACGTCGCCCGGGATGTCGCGTCCGACCTGAAGGAGCCGGCTCAGGATGCGATGGCGGCGGTGAAGGAGGAGGCCGCCGACGCCGTCGAGCACGTGAAGGAAGAGGCGTCCGACGGGGCCCAGGAGGTCAAGGAGCGCGCCCAGCAGGCGCGTGCGGACACCGTCGACCGGTGACGCGAACGGGGCGAGGAGGATCCGAGGGGATCCTCCTCGCCTGCGTGGTACGACGGGTATACGGTGAAACCGGCCGCTGAGCCACCGCACGACATTTCCGACGACGGACCCAGGGGCAGACGTCCAGTTCGCGGAAGAGGTGTCTGTGTCCGAGTCCACTCTCGAAGAACGAATCCAGCGCTATGGCAGCGCCGTCAGGATGCTGCGCAGTGCGCCGGCGCTGAAATTCCCCTTCCTGTACCCACCGGAGTACTCCTCGTGGCATGACGAGCAGCGGGCGTGGAAGACGACATCCGTCCTGTTCGACCAGTCGCATCACATGGCCGACATCCGGGTGAGCGGACCGGACGTGCGCAGGCTCTTCTCGGACGTCGGGGTGAACAGCATGGCCACGTTCGGGAAGGACCGCGCCAAGCAGTTCATCGCCTGCAGCCCCGACGGCCGCTTCATCGGCGACGGCATCCTGTTCGGACTCGACGACGACCAGTACAGCCTGGTCGGCGGACCGCTGGCGTTCAACTGGGTCGCCTACCAGGCCGAGACCGGCGGATACGACGTGGAGGTCGTGAAGGATCCGCCGACCGCGTTCAACCCGGGCCGCCGGCAGATGTACCGCTACGAGCTGAACGGGCCGCGCTCGGGCGAGATCCTGGAGAAGGCGCAGGGGGCGCCGGTCCCGCAGATGGGGTTCTTCCGCATGGGCGAGCTCACCATCGCCGGCAGGCGCGTGCGCGTCCTGAACCACACGATGGCAGGCGCGCCGGGGGCGGACAACACCGGCCTGGAGCTGATGGGACCCGTCGAGGACGGCCCCGCGGTGCTGGAGGCCATCGTCGCCGCCGGTGCGGACTTCGGCCTGCGCCGTGGCGGGTCGCGCGCGTACCTCACGACCGCCCGCGAGTCCGGGTGGATCCCGCTCGTCGTCCCCGCGATCTACACCGGCGAGGAGATGAAGCCGTACCGCGAATGGCTGAACCCGCGAGGGCTGGAGGGGCAGGCATCCCTCGAGGGCAGCTTCGACTCGGACAACATCGAGGACTACTACGCGACGCCCTGGGACCTCGGCTACGGAACCATCATCCGGTACGACCACGACTTCATCGGCCGGGACGCCCTCGAGCGCCTGGCCGATCAGCCGCACCGCCGGAAGGTGTGGCTGGTGTGGGACAGCAGCGACGTGATGGGCGTGTTCGAGCGGAGCCTTTTCGGCGAGGGCACGCAGCCGCGGATCCTGGATCTTCCGAACACCGAGTACGGCACCCTGATCTTCGACAAGGTCCTCGCCGGCGACAGCCTCGTCGGCGTGTCCACCTGGGCCGGGTACACCGCGAACGCGCGGAGCTTCATGTCGCTGGCGATGATCGACGAGGAGGCCGCGCGGGACGGCGCCGCCGTCACCGTCGTGTGGGGACAGCCCGACGGCGGGCAGTCGACGCCGTTCCTCGTCCCGCACGTGCAGGCCGAGATCCGCGCCACCGTCCGCCTGCAGCCGCCGGCCTGAAGCCCCCGGCCCCGGCCCTCTCGGCCGCTACCATCGGCGCATGCGTACGGCAGCCGTCCTGTGGCGCTCGGCCCATCCGGGACCGACGCTCGTGGTGTCGGCGATCGTCGCGGCGCTCGGTGTCGCTGCGGGCCTGGATGCCGCGCGCCTGGCGGTGCTGACGGCGGCGGTGCTGTGCGGGCAGCTGTCGATCGGCCTGTCCAACGACGCCATCGACGCGCCCCGGGACCGTGCGAACAGCCGGCGCGACAAGCCGCTGGCCCGTCCCGGCGCGCCGATCCGGGCGGCGTGGACGGCGGCATTCGCGACCGCGGGGCTGGCCGTCGTCCTGTCCGCGGTGCTGGGCTGGCCGGTGACGGCCGCGCACATCGTGTTCATCGGCTGCGGCTGGGCGTACAACGCGGCGCTGAAGTCCACGCCGTGGTCGGTCGCGTGCTTCGTG
Source organism: Microbacterium sp. SYP-A9085 (assembly GCF_009649635.1). Taxonomy (GTDB): domain Bacteria; phylum Actinomycetota; class Actinomycetes; order Actinomycetales; family Microbacteriaceae; genus Microbacterium. The sequence continues at coordinate 196,557 of NZ_WJII01000003.1, forward strand.
GTGGGGTTCGGGGTGGTGCCCTCGCTGGCACCGCTCGCCCTTCCCGACCCCGCGGTCGCGCCGGCGTGGGCCTGGATCGCCGGCGCGGCACTCGGCGTCGCCGTGCACTTCTCCAACGTGCTGCCGGATCTCGAGGATGACGCGCGCACGGGTGTGCGGGGACTGCCGCATCGGCTCGGCCGTCGCCTGTCGACCGTGATGGCGTTCGCGACGCTGCTCCTGGGCGCCGGGGCGGCGCTCGTCGGCAGCGCGGTTCAGGAGGGCAGGGTCGCGCCGGTGACGTGGACGGTCGCCGGAGCCGTGGCCATCCTCGTGGTCGGCGGCGCCGGCGCCGCCTTGGTGCGCGCGCCGGACCGGATGTCGTTCCGGATCGTCATGCTGGCGGGGCTGCTGCTGGCCGTCCAGCTCGTGATCGGGACGTGGGCGCGCTGATCCCGCGGTCGAAGCCCATCGCGTAGGCGCGGGCGAGCACCGGCGCTGCGGGACCGGCCAGGGCACCGCGCAGCAGCGCGGCCATCCCCGCGTGCACGACCGTGGGGTGTGCGCGACCGAGTGCCGTGTTGAGACTGGCGATCCGGGCCGCGGTGCGGGCGGACGCGAGCCGGTCGCACTCCCACCGGGCGAGCGCCTCGGCCGCGCGGCCGCCGCGCACGGCGTCGGCGAGCAGGGGCGCGAGCGCGGCGGCGTCCAGCAGCCCGAGGTTCATCCCCTGCCCGCCGATGGGGCTGATCTCGTGGGCGGTGTCGCCGATCAGCAGGATCCGGCCCACGCGCATCCGCCGGGCGAGCGCACGCCGGATGCCGAACGCCGAGACGCGGGCGATCCGCGCCGCCAGGTCCGGCGCGCCGCGCGCGCTCACGGCGTCCTGCAGCCGGCGCGCCGGGTCCGAGGTCGTCGTCTCCGGATCGGCACCCGGCGGCATCCGACCCACCCATGCGACGAGCCGGCGGCCCCCGCCGGGCAGCGGAAATGACTCGAGCACCCCGTCCGGGTCAAGAGTGACGGTCGCCACGTCGTCGGGTTCGGCGACCGGACCGGCGACGTCCGCCATCAGGTACCGGTCGGCGTACGTCTTGTCGGTGATGGACACGGCGGGCACGAGCATCCGTCCCGCGCGGCCCGCGGCGACCACGACCATCCGTGCGGTGAGGATGCCGGCGAGGCCGTCGGCGGCGATCTCGACGCGGTCGCCGCGATCGCGCAGCGCCTTCACGCGGGCTCCGCGGCGGGGGGCGGGTCCGCCGTGGGCGATGGCGGCCTCGGTCACGGCCTGCGGCACGGCGGCGACGAACGGGAACCGGACCGGCAGCAGGTCGAAGCGGACGTCGCCGAGGATGCGGTCGAGCGTGCGGGCGCGACCGCGGGGGATGCGGACCGCGCCGGTCAGGAGGCGCTCGGTGGCGCCGGAGGGCTCGAGCGCCGCGAGCGTGGGCGGATGCACCCCGATCGCGCGGGTCCCCGGTGCGGCGTCCGTGCGGGCCTCGAGCAGCACCGTGTCGACGCCGAGGCGCTGCAGGAGGGCCGCGAGGAACAGGCCGGCGGGGCCGGCGCCCACCACGACCACGTCGTGCGCGGGGACGGTCATGGGGTCGCCGGCCGGTGGATCGCCAGGACTCGAAACGGCCGTGCCCGCTCGGCGGTCCAGCCGTCCGGGAGCACCGCGGCCAGCTCCGCGGGGGTGTAGGAGCGGCGGATGCTGCGCAGGCCGTCGGTGCGCAGCAGCGAGCCGGGGGCGAGCGGCGTGATGACGATCGCGTAGGCCGCGTACGCGGCACGGCTGCGCGCTATGTCGGCGTGGACGACGAGACGCGTCGCGAGGCGCTCGCTGGCGGCGAGCACGTCCGCGCGGGCGTCCGCCGTGAGGTGGTGGAGGAGGTGGTTGGAGATCACGACGTCGAAGCGGCGCCCCTCGGACGCGAGCCGGCTGCTGTCCGTGTGCCGGTAGCTCACGCCGGGCATCTCCACCGCGGCCTGCGCGGCACGGATGGCCCGGGCGTCAGGGTCGATGCCCAGCCCGGCGACGGTGAGCCCGTCGCGGCGGGCGAGGTGCACGATCCGTCGCAGCACGTCTCCGCCGCCGCAGCCGATGTCGAGGATGCGGGCGGGACCGCCGGCCGCGCGGAGCGCGGGGCGGAGGTGTGTGTGGTAGACGGCATCCCATCCGGCGACGAGGCGGTTCACGAGGCGGAAGCGGTCCAACGTGCGGCGCAGCCGGACCGGGTTGCATGCCGGGTCGTCCATCAACTCGGTGAGCCGGGTGTCGCGTGTCGCGAGGCTCACGCGGCCTCCGCGCGGCGGACGAACGCCGCGGACTCGACGGTCAATCCCGGGCCGAACGCTATCCCGAGGACGCGGGCGCGGTCGCCGAGGATGCTGTCGGCGAGGATCCGCTGCAGGATGAACAGGACCGTGGCGCTGGACATGTTCCCGTAGTCGCGCAGCACGCTGCGGGAGGGCGTCATCGCCGGATCGTCAAGTCCGAGCCCGGTCTGGACCCGGTCGAGGATGCTGCGTCCCCCCGGGTGGACCGCCCATGCATCGACGGCGTCGATGCCGTCCGCGCCGGCGATGCCCGCGACGGCGGCGCGGATTTCGCGTCCCACGATCCGGGGCACCGCGCCGGTGAGGACCATCTCGAATCCCGCGTCGCCGATCGTCCAGTCCATATCCTTCTCGCCGTCGGCGGTGACCGCGGTGGAGAAGCCGCTCAGCTCGAGTGCCGGGCCGGCGGCATCCCGTGCCGGCTCACCGGAGGCGATCACCGCCGCGGCCGCGCCGTCGGCGAACACGGCGGAGGCCACAATCTGCTCGGGGTCGTGCGAGGCGCGCAGGTGGATCGAGCACAGCTCCGCACACACGACGAGCACGACGGCGTGCAGCTGGGCGGCGCAGATGCGGGCCGCCATGCGCAAGGCCGGCAGTGCCGCGGCGCATCCCATGAAGCCGAGGTGGTATCGCTCGGCGTCCGCGGGGATGCCGAGGTCGCGGACGAGACGGAAGTCGGGCCCGGGCGCGAAGAATCCCGTGCAGGAGACCGTGATGATGTGCGTGACGGCCGACGCCGGCATCCCGGCGCGGGTCAGGGCGTCCCGGGCCGCTGCCGCGAACAGCGTCGGCGCCTCGCGCCGGTACACGGCATTGCGGGTGCCGGTCGTCGGGGTGAGAATGCGCCCGGCATCGTCGAGGAACACTCCCCCGCCGCCGGTGTCGCCGAGTTCGGCGAGCACGGTGTGACGGTGCTCGATCGCGGCACCGTCGAATGCCGCGCGAATGACCCGTTCGGTGAGACGGTCGGTGTGGTCCTGCGCGACGAACAGGTCGCGGATCGTTGACTGCGTGAGGCGGGTGCCGGGCACGGCGGTGCCGATGGCGAGGATGCTCGCGTTCGTCGACGCCATGCGCCACCTCCCACGGCTCATGCCTGGACGTCACGATAGGCGCTCGGCGGTGCGGGGAGAAGGGCTTGACATGCAGCGGGAACCGTCGGACGTCGTCACGCGCGCTTAGAATCGGTGACCGGCGACCGACGGCCGCCCGTCATGGAAGTGAGGAAGGTCGGGGATGGCGCACACGTCGCTGCGGATGCTGGAACTCGGCGATGTCCCGGAACTGACCGCCCTCCTGCAGGCGAATCGCGACCACCTGCGGCCGTGGGAGCCGACCCGGAGCGACGACTTCTTCACCGAGGCCGAGCAGGAGCGGCGCGCGCGGGCCGCACTCGCGGATGCGGACGCGAAGACGTCGGTGCCGTTCCTCGTCACCGCGGGCGGCGACATCCTGGGCCGGGTGACGCTGAGCGGCGTCGTGCGCGGCGCCCTGCAGTCGTGCGCGATCGGCTACTGGATCAGGGCGGACCGGCTCGGCGAGGGGCATGCGACCCGGGCGGTTGGCCTCGCGGTGGCGCACGCGTTCGAGAAGCTGGGACTGCATCGTGTGCAGGCCGAGACGGTCCCGGAGAACGTCGCATCGCAGACCGTGCTGCGCCGCAACGGCTTCACCGAGTACGGCGTCGCGCCCCGATACCTGAAGATCGACGGACAGTGGCGGGACCACCGGATGTTCCAACTGCTGTGCGACGACGCGGCATAGCGCGCGCCGCGTGATGGGTTCCGGCGCTCGCTGATCGAGCGTGATGCGGAATGTCAGGCTGTCGATTTCGTGGTGCCGGCTACAGGACTTGAACCTGCAACCCCCGTATTACAAGTACGGTGCGCTACCAATTGCGCCAAGCCGGCAAGCCCCGGAAATCCGCGGCTCTCGAGGTCCTCGCGCGAGTTCGGTGGTAGCCAACCCCGCACAAACCCCGCACATTCGTTTCCGCCGAACGTGCATCACCGAGTCTAGGGCGTCCGCCGCCCCGCGGCCGTGTTGCGCCTGTCCCGGAGCCTGCCGAACGGGTCGGAAGCAGCGGTCCAAGCGGGTGAAAGCTCCGCATCCCATCCAAGAACAGCGCTTGGCGACCCTGCGGGGTGCTCGTGGTCCGAGACGAGCATGCACGGATGCCGGCCGAGTCGACGGCCCGAGTATCGGCTGAGCACGCACCGCACGTACAGAGACTCCACCTGGGGGGTATATCGGGCAGCGGACGCGACGGTTAGCATCACTCCTTACGGGGGGTGTAGGGTAGCGGTTCCGCTCGCATTCGGGGGATGCTTGAGCGGGGCCGCTATTTCGCGTGCGAGAAGGTGCGCGGGGCGTTCCTCCAGGCGCATGGCCCGCAGGGCGGCGCGCTCGGACATTGGGTGAGAGTAGCCACCCCTATCTTTGAAGTGACCTCGGGGAGTAATCTGACCCCTGATCGGCACTTCCGACCCGTCGGCTCCCCAGTTTCGACGAGCGCCCGTTCCCCAGACGGTGCCAGAGTCGTGAGTGTGATCGGCCGGTGGGGTGTCGTGAACGATTGGATCCGGTCAGCGACACCCCATCGGGGTTTCCGCGTGGTGCTGGAACATGCGGGCACCCACCGGACGACACTCCCCAGCGAATCACCCGGCGCGCGGGTGCCCCCGCTCTCCCGCCCCCAGCGACGTTCGAGCGGTCCCACCATATCGGTCATGTCCCCCATTTGGGGGACATATTTCAGAGTCTTGAGGCAATCCTGAGGGTCACCGGTCAAGAGTCCCCAACTACGACGAAGCGCCCCGCGCAGCATCCTGTGAAGGATGCGCGCGGGGCGTTTGAACGTGGCCTGATGAAATGCAACCCCGAGGGCGTGGCTCTCGCCGGGCGCTCACTTCGCCTTGGTCGCGGACGGCGCCGGCGTGGGGGTCACCGTCGGGGTCGGCGCGCTCGACTTGTAGTACGCGTCGCTGGAGAGCGTCAGCACGAACTGGGCGAACTCCTTCGGGTCGTCCAGCGCGCCCGCGTACGGCATGCCGTTGACGAGGACCATCGGGGTGCCGGTCAGGGCCACGCCCTTCGTGTCGGGGATGCCCTCCAGCGCCCGCTCGGTCGCCGACTTCACCCAGGTGGCGTAGTCCTCGCCCTCGATGCAGTCGCGCACGACCTTCGGCTTGTCCGCGCCGGACGCTATCGCCAGGTCGGCGAGCTGCGCATCGGTGAACCCGTCGCTGCCCTGCTCGGGCTGCTTCGTCAGCAGCGCATTGTTGTATGCGAAGAAAGCGTCCGGGGAGTGCGTCGCCACGCACGCGGACGCGCTCGCGGCGCGCAGCGAGTACTTCGTGCCGTTGGACTTCGGCGTGAGCATCGCGACCGGGTAATAGCTCAGATTCGCGGCATCCTGGCTCACCCAGCGCGTGAGCTGCTGCGCGTTCGCCACCTGGAACTGCTTGGCCCCGGGCGCGTAGTAGTCCACATAAACGCGGATGTCGACGGCGCCGGCCGCACTCGCGGTCGCCGACGGGTCGGGAGTCGCGGTCTTCCCCGCCGTCGTGGGCGCTCCGGTCGCGACCGGCGTGGGCGTGCCTGCGACCGGCCGCGCCGGGCCTTCGGCCGCGAAACCGCTGATGCTCGTGACCGCGAAACCGCCGTCGATGAGGTTCGACGGCGCGAGATCGGGCCGTGTCGCCTGCGAGGCGACGGCCATCGTGACCCCCGCCGCGACCACGCCCACGACCGCTACCGCGCCCACGGTCAGCCCGGTGCGCCGGATCATCCGTGCGCGCCGCTGCTGGGCGTGCACCAGCTGCGCCTTCTCGCGCACGGCGCTGCGGCGACCGTTCGGATCGGGAACGTTCGATGAATCGTCGTTCGACATGGGACCTCTTGACAGACTGCGGGCCGGGTGCTCCCGGCATGGCGCGTGGGTGTCGCGACCGGTTCGATGCTAGCCAGGCAGCCTGGGAAATACCCACAGAGCGGCGTCTGGCATACTGAGGAAGCGCCCGATGAAGGGCGTGCGGGTCGCAAGGTCCGCTTCCTATCACTACGGATCGTCCGGCACGTACCTGCCGGTGAAGGAGAAGAATCAATGGCGTCCGTCACTTTCGACAACGCGACCCGCCTCTACCCCGGCGGCACCCGCCCGGCTGTCGACAAGATCACCCTCGAGGTCGCCGATGGCGAGTTCCTCGTCCTGGTCGGCCCCTCCGGCTGCGGAAAGTCCACTACGCTGCGCATGCTCGCGGGTCTGGAAGAGGTCAACTCCGGCCGCATCCTCATCGGCGACCGGGATGTCACCGACGTGCCCCCCAAGGACCGCGACATCGCGATGGTGTTCCAGAACTATGCCCTGTACCCGCACATGACCGTGGCCGAGAACATGGGCTTCGCTCTGAAGATCGCGGGAGTGAAGAAGGAGGAGCGCGCCGCGCGCGTGCTCGAGGCCGCGAAGCTGCTCGACCTCGAGGAGTATCTCAGCCGCAAGCCGAAGGCGCTCTCCGGTGGCCAGCGTCAGCGCGTCGCCATGGGCCGCGCCATCGTCCGCCAGCCGCAGGTGTTCCTCATGGACGAGCCGCTGTCGAACCTCGACGCCAAGCTGCGTGTGCAGACCCGCACCCAGATCGCGTCGCTGCAGCGCCGCCTCGGGGTCACCACGGTGTACGTCACGCACGACCAGACCGAGGCGCTGACGATGGGCGACCGCATCGCGGTGCTCAAGGACGGTGTCCTGCAGCAGGTGGGAACCCCGCGCGACCTGTACGAGCAGCCGACGAACGTGTTCGTCGCCGGCTTCATCGGCTCCCCCGCGATGAACCTGTTCCCGGTGGATCTCGCCGAGGGCGGCGTCCGCTTCGGCAACACGATAGTGCCGGTCGAGGCATCCACCCTGTCCAAGGTCAACGGCTCCAGCGTCACCGTCGGCGTCCGTCCCGAGGACATCCAGGTCGGCCCCGCCGGCGGCCACGGCCTCTCGGTCGCGGTCGACCTCGTCGAGGAACTCGGCGCGGACGGCTACCTGTACGGTCACTCCGAGATCGACGGCACGCGTACCGACATCGTGGCGCGGGTCGACGGTCGCAACCACCCGAACGCCGGCGAGACGGTGGTGCTGACCCCCATCCACGACCACGTGCACGTGTTCGACACCGCCAGCGGCGAGCGCCTCACCGACAAGGCCATAGCGTCGGCGTAACGACGGCATCCTGACGGCGCGGGTTCGGTTCTCCGGGCCCGCGCCGTCTCGCTCGGCGGCAGGGAAGGAGTCGGGATGAGCGAGGCGCTGTCGATCACCGCGAGCGCGGTGGATCCGGGACTGCTCGCCCTCCCCTGGTCGACGCCGCTGGCCGGCTGGTCCAGCCGCGAGATCGTCTACCTGCCCAAGGGCATCTCCCGCCACCTGGTGCGGTTCGCGAGCCTGTCCGGGCACGTGGTCGCGATCAAGGAGACCACGCGCGAGATGGCCCGCCGCGAGTACGACATGCTCGGCAGCCTCGCCCGGCTCGACATCCCGTGCGTGGAACGCGTCGCGGTGATCGCGGGGCGGACGGATGCCGCGGGCAAGGCGCTGCCGGCGGCGCTGGTCACCGCGCACTTGAAGTTCTCGCTGCCCTACCGGGCCCTGTTCACCCAGGTGCTGCGTCCGGACACCGCGGGCCGGCTCGTGGACGCGCTCGCCGTGCTGCTCGTGCGCCTGCACAACGCCGGGTTCTTCTGGGGCGACGTGTCACTGTCGAACACGCTGTTCCGGCGGGATGCCGGGGCATTCGCCGCCTACCTCGTGGACGCGGAGACCGGCGAGCTGCACGAGGGCGGGCTCACGCCCGGCCAACGCGAGCACGACCTCGAGATAGCGCACACGAACATCGCCGGCGAGATCCTGGACCTTGCCGCGAGCGGGCGCCTGGAGGGCGGCGTGGACGCCGTGCAGGTGGCCGACGGCATCATCTCGTCGTACCGGTCGCTGTGGGCCGCGCTCACCGACCGGGAGACGTTCGCGGCGAACGAGTCATGGCGCATCACCGAGCGGGTGCAGCGGCTGAACCGGCTCGGGTTCGACATCGGCGAGATGTCAATCCAGACCGCCCCCGATGGCACGCGCGTGTCGATCCAGCCGAAGGTCGTGGATGCCGGTCACCACCCGCGTCGGCTGCTGCGCCTGACCGGGCTGGACGTCGAGGAGAACCAGGCGCGGCGCCTGCTGAACGACCTCGACGAGTACCGGGCCCGCTCGGGCCGGCTCGACGAGGACGAGGAGGTGCTCGCGCACGAGTGGCTCACTCGCGTGTTCGAGCCGATCGTCCGCGCCATCCCGTTCGAGCTGCGCGCCAAGCTCGAACCGGCCGAGGTGTTCCACCAGGTGCTCGAGCACCGCTGGTACATGTCGCAGGCGCGCGGCGTCTCGGCGCCGCTGGCCGAGGTGCTCACCAGCTACATCGACGACGTCCTGCGCCACCGCCGCGACGAGGCCACGATCATGGGGCCCGCCACCGAAACGATGACTGTCCCGATCGGGCTTGCCGAGGCATCCGGCGACGACGAGGTCGACTGGCGCGACCTGGTCTGAGCCGGCCCCTCGTCAGTAGCCGACGGTGAAACGCGCGCGGCGGTGAGCGGGGTTCTCGATTTCGTCGACGACCGCGATGGCGAAGTCCGCGCCGGAGATGTACGACGAGCCGTCCTCCGCCTTCACGACCACGTCGCCGCCGGTCCGGTAGCGGCCGGTGCGCTCGCCCGGCTCCCACGCCCCGAACACGATCGGCGGGTGCACGAAGAACCAGTCCAGCCCCGCCGGGGACGCCTCGAGCAGTTCCAGCGAGTCGATGCCCACCTTCGCCTCATGCGCGTACTCCGGCGGCACGCCGAGGTCCCATAGGCGCGGACCGCCGGGAGCGCTCAGGCTGCCCATCGCGCCGCCGATCACCCCGAGCCGCGACGGCGTTCCCGCCAGCCGCGCTATCACGCCCTGCAGCGCCTCCTCGACCCGGTCGGTCATGTCGCCCCGGGGCGAGAGCGCACAGACGACGGCGTCGGCGTCGTCGAACACGTCGCCGAGACCGTCCAGATCGAGCACCGACCCCTGCACGTAGGAGACATCCCGGGCCGGCGTCTGCGGGGCCGTGCGCGAGACGGCGACGACGTCGTGCCCGCGTGCGGCGGCCTCTGCGACGATGTGCGCGCCGGCGTAGCCGGTGCCTCCGATGACGACGATCCGTGCCATGAGTGTCCCTTTCGCGTGAATGAATCCTCCCGGTGCAATCACGGTGCAGCGGGATTCATTCCGCCGCGGCCGACCCCGCACGCATCGTCGCGACCTGATACAGCGCCACGGACGTGGCGATGCCGGCGTTCAGCGACTCGGTGGCCGCGGAGATCGGGATCGACACGATCTGGTCGCACGTCTCGGTGACCAGCCGGGAGAGCCCCTTGCCCTCGGAGCCGCAGACGATCACGATCGGCCGATCGGCGAGTTCGAGCGTGGGCAGCGACACGTCCCCGGCGCCGTCGAGCCCGAGCACGAACACGCCCTGCTTCTTGAACTCCTTGAGCGTGGAGGTCAGGTTCGCGGCGAGCGCGACAGGGATGCGTGCGGCCGCTCCCGCGCTCGTCTTCCAGGCGGCGGCGTTGACGCTCGCGGAGCGGCGCTGCGGCAGGATGACGCCCTGTCCACCGAACGCGGCGGTGGATCGGATGATGGCGCCGAGGTTGCGCGGGTCGGTGATCCCGTCCAGCGCCACCAGCAGCGGGGTGCCGCCGTCGGCGAAGATCTCCTCGAGCAGGTCCTGCGGATGCGCATACGCGTACGGCGGAACCTTCAGCGCGACCCCCTGATGCACGCCGTCGAACCCGGCCATCCGGTCCAGCTCCGGGCGGGTCACCTCGAGCATGGGGATCTGGCGGTGCGTGGCGATGGCGAGCATCTCCTTGACGCGGTCGTCCATCTCCACGCGCTGCGCGATGTACAGCGCGATCGCGGGGATCTTCGCCCGCAACGCCTCGAGCACGCTGTTGCGTCCGGTGACGGTCTCGGTGTCGTCACTCTGCTTGGCCCGTGCCGCCCGGTTCATGTCCGTCGGGCGCGGCTTCGCCTTGCCGCCGGCGGCGACGAACCGCTCCTGGGCGGCCTTGCGCTTGCCGGCCACGTGCCAGCCGCGGTCCTCCGCCTTCGGGGTCGGGCCCTTGCCCTCGAGCGACTTGCGGCCGTGCCCGCCGGTGCCCTTCTGCGGACCCTTCTTCCTACTGTTGCCTCTGCCTGTTCCGCCCGGCTTAGCCATGCTGCACACTCCAATGGGTCCCGTCGGGGCCGTCCTCGAGGACGATCCCCGCCGCCGCGATGGCGTCGCGGATCCGATCCGCGCCCGCCCAGTCTTTGTTCCCGCGCGCCTGTGCGCGCTGGTCGATCATGGTCCGCACGAGAGCGTCGAGCGCGGATGCCGCAGCGGGGTCGCCCCGACCCTGCCAGCGCGGATCGAGCGGGTTGACGCCGAGGATGTCGGTCATCGCCGTCACTGCGGTGAAAGCGTCGAACGCGGCATCCCGATCACCGGCGTCCAGGGCCGCGTTGCCCGCCCGCACCGTCTCGTGCAGCACGCCGAGCGCCTGCGGCACGCCGAGGTCGTCGTCCATCGCGGCCGCGAACGCCGTCGGCAGGCCGGCCGATACCACGCCCACGTCACCGCGCGCCCGCAGCACCCGTTCCAGGAACGTGCGGATGCGCTCGAGTGCGGCTTCGGCTTCGTCGAGCGTCTTGGCCGACACGTCGAGGCTCGACCGGTAGTGCGCGGCGGCGAGGGCGTAGCGCACGGTGAGCGGGTCGCGTTCGGCCAGCAGGTCGGCGGCGAGCACGAAATTGCCGAGCGACTTGGACATCTTCTGCCCCTCGACGGTGACCAGACCGTTGTGCACCCAGTACCGGGCGAACCCGTCGCCGGCCGCGGTGGACTGGGCGAGCTCGTTCTCGTGGTGCGGGAAGCGCAAGTCGAGGCCGCCGCCGTGGATGTCGAACGTGTCACCGAGGTAGCGGCGCGCCATCGCCGAGCACTCGATGTGCCAGCCCGGCCGGCCTCGGCCCCACGGCGCGTCCCACGCGGCATCCGCCGGTTCGTCCGGCTTGATGCCCTTCCACAGCGCGAAGTCGTGCGGGTCGCGCTTGCTGCGCGGGTCGGCGTCCTCGGCGGGCTCCATCGCGTCCAGCGCCTGGTGCGTGAGGTCTCCGTAGGCGGCCCAGGACCGCACGTCGAAGTACACGTCGCCGCCGGCGGCGTACGCGTGGCCGACGTCGATGAGCTGCGCGATCAGCTCGATCATCTGCGGGATGTGCCCGGTGGCGCGCGGCTCGTACGTCGGCGGGCGGATGCCGATGGCGGCATATGCCGCGGTGAACTCGAGCTCCATCCGGTAGGCCAGCGCCCACCACGGCTCGGCGTCGGTGGCGTTCGCGAGCACTTTGTCGTCGATGTCGGTGACGTTGCGCACGAGCGTCACCCGCGCGAACCGGTGCTGCAGCCAGCGGGCGAGGATGTCGAAGCTGAGCGCGCCGCGCAGGTGGCCGATGTGAGGCCCGGACTGCACGGTGGGTCCGCACACGTACATCGTGACGTTCTCCGGGTGCAGGGGCGCGAAATCGCGCAGCGCCTGGGCGCGGGTGTCGTACAGCCGGAGAGTCACCCGACAAGACTACCGGCGGGGTCGGCGCGGCTCAGGACAGCGCCAGCGTCACCGGCTCCTCCAGGTGGAGCTTTCGCGGGTTGCGCATGTAGTACAGCCCGGTGACGCGGGATGCCTCGACGCGCGCGGTCACGATGCCGTCCACCTCGCCACCCACCCAGACCACGAGCGCCGGCTGCCCGTTCACGACAGCGGGACGTGTGACCGGCTCGCCGTCGCGGTACGCCACGCCGGCCAGCCAGCGCAGCACCTTCTCGGCGCCCACGATCGGGCGCAGCGCCGCCTTGCGGATGCCGCCGCCGTCGGCGATGAGGATGACATCCGGGTCCAGTACCTCGAGCAGGGACTTGAGGTCACCGGTGTCCACCGCCCGCTGGAACGACGTCATGATCGATCGGATCTCGGCCGCCGGCACCTGCTCGCGGGGACGCCGGGCGGCGACGTGCTGCCGGGCGCGGTGCGCTATCTGACGGACGGCCGCCGGGGTCTTGTCGAGAATCCGGGCGAGCTCATCGAACCCGACATCGAAGACCTCGCGCAGGATGAAGACGACCCGCTCGAGCGGTGCGAGCGTCTCGAGCACGACCATCATGGCCATCGACACGCTCTCGGCAAGCTCGGCTTGGTCGGCGACGTCGGCCGTGGTCAGCAGCGGCTCCGGCAGCCACGTGCCGACGTACGTCTCCTTCCGGCGCCCGAGGGTCCGCAGCCGCGTGAGCGCCAGCCGCGACGCTATCCGCACAAGGTACGCGCGCCGATCGCGCACCGGCGCGACATCCACGTCCGACCATCGCAGCCACGTCTCCTGGAGCACGTCCTCGGTGTCGGCAGCCGAGCCGAGGATCTCGTAGACGATCGTGAATAGGAGGTTCCGGTGCACGACGAACGTGCGCGTCGCCGGGTCCGAGATGGATTCGCCCATCGCAGTCTCCCATCCTGCCGCGACCGGAGCCGGTGTCTGGTCCACCCGCCGGGCCCGGCTGCGATCCCCGATCCAGTGCGTGGACCCGGGCCGGCGCGCCTCGTGCATCATCGTCGACACGGTCTGTCGGCAGATCGACTCCTTGATTCTCGCCCCGGTCCAGCCGGCCAGCCGCATCCTGGTTGCCGTGTCGTCGGAACGTGCGATCTGGAACAGGCCCGCGGCGCGGCCGATGCTCACGCACTGCGCGAAGTACCCCACGGTGACCGGCCGCGGCCGGTCGCCGCGGATCCGCGCGAGCACCGTGTCGGCGGCCGCCGCCCCCAGCGGCAGCGCGGCCTGACACGACATCCGCAGCGGCACGTGCGAGGCGACCATCGCGTCCCCCGCGGCGACGATGTGCTCGTCGTCCACGCTTGTGAGCGTCTCGTCCGTGCGTAGGCGCCCGGCGGCATCTGTCGACAGCCCGCTGCGGCGGGCCAGGTCCGGCACCCCGAACCCGGCGGCCCAGACGACGATGTCGCCGAGCACGGTCCGTCCGTCCTTGAGACGCAAGCCGTCGGCGGTCACCTCGACGACGCCGGCATCCGGTCCGTCCAGGACAGCGACCCCCAGCCGTGCCAGGCCGCGCGAGACGACGCGGCGGCCGGACGCGTGCAGGGCGGGGGCGAGGATGCCGCGGCTGACGAGCGTGACGCGGTAGCCGGCCTCGGCGAGCTCCGCGGCCGTCTCCATGCCGCTGGATCCGCCGCCGACGACGGTGATCCGGGCGTCCGGCCGCGCGCGCACGGCGTCGCGGACCCGGTCCGCCTCTTCGAGGCTCGAGATCGGCAGGGCGAACTGTGTCGCTCCCGGGATCCGCGACGGCTCGGTGCGGCTGCCTACCGCGTACACGAGGTGGTCGTACGCCAGGTCGCCGGCGTCGGCCAGCGCCACCGTCCGGCGGTCGGCGTCGATGCGCTGCGCGGTGTCGACGACGAGCCGGACCCGGTCGGACAGGACGTCACGGTACTCGGCGACCGCGTCGTGGGATCCGCACAGCCGCTGGTGCAACCTGATCCGCTCCACGAAGGCCGGACGCGGATTGACGAGGGTCACCCGTACCCTGTCGTCCTTCGTCAGGCGGTTGGCCGCCATCACGCCTGCATACCCGCCGCCGATCACGACGACATCCACTGGCTTGTCCACGGTGCCTCCCCGGCTCTCTGCCCATACGACGCCGCCGGGGCGTCGGATGTGACAGGCCGGGTCAGGCCGGGACGATCAGGGCGACGGCGTGCGCGACGACACCCTCGCCGCGGCCGGTGAAACCCAGGCCGTCGGTCGTGGTGGCCGACACGGCGACCGGGGCGCCGCCGAGGGCCGCCGACAGCACGGCTTCCGCCTCGGCACGGCGGACCGCCAGCCGCGGCCGGACCGCCTGCACCTGCACTGCGACGTTGCCGATCGCGAACCCCGCCTCGCGCAGCAGGGCGTGCGTCCGGTTCAGGAAGACGTCGGCGTGCGCCCCTGCGTACGCGGGGTCCGCGGTGCCGAAGCGGGTGCCGATGTCGCCGAGGCCGGATGCCGACAGCAGCGCGTCCACTATCGCGTGCGCGACGGCGTCGCCGTCGGAGTGGCCGACCAGTCCCGGCTCCCCCGGCCATTCCAGACCGGCGAGCCACAGCACGCCGTCACCGCCGAAACGGTGGGCGTCGGTGCCGACGCCCACGCGGGGCAGCGCCTGCGGGGTCAGGAGGCGAGCACCTCGTCGAGCAGACCGCTGGCCTTCTCCTCGTCCGTCTTCTCGGCCAGCGCGAGCTCCGAGATGAGAATCTGACGGGCCTTGGCCAGCATCCGCTTCTCACCGGCGGACAGGCCACGGTCCTGATCGCGGCGCCACAGGTCGCGGACGACCTCGCTGACCTTGATCACGTCGCCGGAGGCGAGCTTCTCGAGGTTCGCCTTGTAGCGGCGCGACCAGTTCGTCGGCTCTTCGGTAAACGGCGCACGCAGCACCTCGAAGACCTTTTCCAGCCCCTCCTTGCCGATGACATCCCGAACCCCCACGAGGTCGATGTTGTCCGCCGGAACCTCGATGACCAGGTCGCCTTGAGTGACGCGGAGCTTCAGATAGACCTTCTCTTCGCCCTTGATGACGCGGGTCTTCACTTCGGAGATCGTCGCCGCACCGTGGTGGGGATAAACGACCGTCTCGCCAACCTCAAAAAGCATGCAGTTATATCCTTTCGGCAACCTCAAGACTACCACAGCGGGTATGCACTAAGGTTTGCCCAGCACTTCGCCGCGCGCGGCCGTGACGCGCACTGCATGGGAGACCCCGTAGACTGCAGGAGCACATCGCAAGCCCCCTGGAGGAACCGTGAAATCCCGCCTGCTCGCATCCGTGGCGGTCTGTGCCGCCGTCGTCCTCGGCGCGACGGGATGCGCGATGATCTCACCGCAGGGCACCACGATCGCCTACTCCCCGAGCGACGGCATCAACGTCGCCGACGCGCCCGGTGCGCCGCTTCAGGTGCGCAACGCGCTGGTCGTCGCGAACGACGCCGGCACGGTCGGCAACCTGGTGGCGGGGATCGTCAACACGACCGACGCGTCGCAGACGCTCAGTGTGCAGGTCGGCACGGGGTCCACCGCCATCACGAAGACCGTGCAGGTACCCGCGCACTCGGTCGTCAGCCTCGGTCAGAGCGAACAGCCGCTGCGGCTGGACGGCATCGACGCGAAGCCCGGAAGCATCCTGCCCGTGTACTTCCAATCCGGGACCGTCGAGGGCGCGCTGGCGAACCTGCCGGTGATGGGCAACGGCGAGGCGTACCTGCAGACCCTCGTCCCCACCGACACCGTCACCCCGTAGCGCTCATCCCTCGAAGCGGTAGCCCAGTCCGCGGATGGTGACAAGCATGACCGGGTCGCGCGGGTTCTGCTCGATACGGGAGCGGATCCGCTTGATGTGCACATCGAGCGTCTTCGTGTCGCCGAAGTAGTCGCTGCCCCACACCCGGTCGATCAGCTGACCGCGGGTGAGCACGCGACCGGCATTGCGCATCAGCACTTCGAGCAGCTCGAATTCCCTCAGCGGCATGCTGATCTCGCGGCCGTCCACCGCCACCGTGTGCCGGTCGATGTCCAACCTCACCCGGCCCCCGGTGAGCACGCGATCGTCGAGATCCGCCTCAGCGGCCGCGCTGCGGCGCAGCACCGCCCGCATCCGGGCCAGCAGCTCCCGGCTCGAGTAGGGCTTCGTCACGTAGTCGTCCGCACCGAGCTCGAGCCCCACGACGATGTCGACCTCGCCGTCCTTCGCCGTGAGCATGATCACCGGCACGGCGCTCGTGGTGCGGATCTGCCGGCACACCTCGGTCCCCGGCATCCCGGGCAGCATAAGGTCCAGGAGCACGATGTCGGCGCCACGGGCGTGGAACGCGTCCAGTGCCGACGGCCCGTCCGACGCTATCTCCACCTCGAACCCTTCCCGGCGCAGCAGGTACGCCAGGGGGTCGGCGAGATCCGGCTCGTCCTCGACGATCAGCACCCTCGTCATGCGACGCTGTCCTTCCGTGCGGTGTCGGCGGTCTTCTTCGGGTTCTTCCTGGCCTTCTTCGACCGGCCGCGGGGCGCGGCCCGCGGCTCGGCGCGCGGCAGCCGGATCGTGAACGTGGAGCCCTGGCCCAGGCGCGACCACAGGCGGACCTCGCCGCCGTGCCGCTGCACGGCGTGCTTGACGATCGCCAGGCCCAGGCCGGTGCCGCCGGTGCGCCGGGAACGGGCCTGATCGGCGCGATAGAAGCGTTCGAAGACGCGCTCCTGGTCGGCTTCGGCGATGCCGACGCCCTGGTCCGACACCGCCAGCTCGACGACGCGGTCGACGACCCGGACCCCGATGCCGACGTGCGATCCGCGCGGCGAGTACGCGATGGCGTTCGCGAGGAGATTGCCGACGGCCTCGCCGAGCACTTGCGGGTCGCCGTGCACGTACGCGCCGCGTTCTCCGCCGCGGCGGATCTCCACACCGGCGGAGTCGGCCTGCGTGGCGTGGGCGGCGATCGCGGCGACGACCAGCTCGTCGACGGCGACATCCCGCATCGCCGCGGGCTGCTCGGACTGCAGGCGGGACAGGCTCATGATGCGGGTGGTCAGGGTGCCCAGCCGCGTCGCCTCGGCGAGCAGCCGCTTGGCGAAAGCGCGGACCTGCGCGGGATCGTCGGCGGCGGAGTCGATGGCCTCCGCGAGCAGGCTCACCGCCCCCACCGGGGTCTTCAGCTCGTGGCTCGTGTTCGCGACGAAGTCGCGGCGCATCTGCTCGACCCGCTCCTGCTCGGTGACATCCCGCAGCACCACGAGGACGAGCCGCGACGTGATCGGCCGGGCCCGCACCGACACGACGCGCTCCTCCCCCGCGCGCGGCAGGCGCAGAGTCGCCGCATCCGTCGCGGTGCCCACGCGGGCGGCGTTGGCGAGCAGGAGCACGTCGTCGCTCGGCGGCACCGCCCCCTCGGCGAAGCCGTATGCCGCGGCGGGAATGGATGCCGCGAGCACCGTCCCGGACGGGTTCAGCACTACCGCGGGGTCGTCCATGCCGGCCAGCACGTCGCGCACGCCGTCGGGCACCTCGGTCGACCCGTGCTCGATGGCCCGGTCGCGGGCCCGGTACGCGGCGATCACGACCAGGGCGACCGAGCCGCCGAGGATCACGCCGATGAGCAGCGCGAGCAGGGCGAGCTGCGCGGTGTCCATGTCACCAGCGTAGGGTGCCGACGGTGCGGCGACCGCACGGATCCGACCTGCGGCGTGTGCGGCGGCAGGAGTTCACCCGCGCGGCACCGTCCGTTAACCTTCGATGACGAAGATCACTGTGACCGGGATGCGCGAGCCGTCGACATCCCCCGACCCGCAGGAACGGTGAAGACCCATGCGCGAAGTGTTCCACCAGTCGCTCGAGGACGTGCAGGAGCGTCTCGTCGAGATCGCCGAATTGGTCACCTCCGCGATGGAGAAGGCCACCGCGGCGTTCGGCACGAGTGACGTGATGCTCGCCGAGGAGGTCATCGACGCCGACAATGTGATCGACGAGAAGGCGGTGGCCCTCGACGAGCTGGCGATCCAGATCCTCGCCCGCCAGCAGCCGGTCGCTCGCGATCTGCGCATCGTTGTGATGAGCCTGCGGGTGAGCGCGTCGCTGGAGCGGATGGGTGACATCGCCGAACACATCGCGCAGCTCACCCGGATGCGGTTCCCGGAGCGGGCGATCCCGAAGGGCCTGCGCTCGACGTTCACGAAGATGGGGGCGCTGGATGTCGAGGTGGCGCGCATGCTCACCGAGTTGCTGCGCACGGAGGACCTGGCCCTCGCCGAGCGGATCCGCAACCTCGACGACGACGTCGACGGCCTGCACATCGCCGTGTTCGAGAAGGTCCTCAGCGACAGCTGGCAGGGCGAGGCATCCGCGACCGTCGACGCGACCCTCGCCAGCCGCTACCACGAGCGGTTCGCCGACCACGCCGTGTCGGTCGCCAAGAAGGTGGTCTACCTCGCGACCGGCGACTGGACCGGCGACGAGGACGACTGAACCCCGCCGACTCCCGTCGGAAGAACAGGCGATGGGGCGAGAACAGGCTGATTCGAGCGGCATCCTGCCTGTCCTGGCCGCACCGCCTGTTCTCGCGACGCCCGCGGCGTCTGAGCGCTAGCGACCCTGGCTGGCCACGGCGGCGGCACCCGCGGCGGCGGCCTCCGGGTCCAGGTACTCCCCGGCCCCCAGCGGGGCGAGGTTCTCGTCGAGCCGGTACACCAGGGGGATGCCGGTGGGGATGTTGAGCTCGGCGATGTCCGCGTCGCTGATCCCGTCCAGGTGCTTCACGAGCGCCCGCAGCGAATTGCCGTGCGCGGCGACCAGCACCGTCTTGCCGGCCAGCAGGTCGGGGACGATCTCGGCGTGCCAGTACGGCAGCATCCGGTCGATGACGAGCTTGAGCGACTCGGTGCGTGGCACGTCGATGCCGGCGTAGCGCGGGTCGCCGACCTGACTGTACGTGTCGTCGTCGGCGAGCGCGGGCGGCGGCACGTCGAACGAGCGGCGCCAGAGCATGAACTGCTCCTGCCCGAACTCGGCCAGCGTCTGCGCCTTGTCCTTGCCCTGCAGCGCGCCGTAGTGGCGCTCGTTCAGACGCCACGACCGCTTCACCGGGATCCACAGCCGGTCCGCGGTGTCCAGCGCGATGTCGGCGGTCTGGATCGCACGGCTGAGCACCGACGTGTGCACGACGTCCGGCAGCAGCCCGGCCTCGGCGAGCAACTCGCCGCCGCGCGCCGCCTCGGCCTCGCCCTGCTCGGTGAGGCGGACGTCGACCCAGCCGGTGAACTGGTTCGACTTGTTCCACTCGCTCTGGCCGTGGCGGAGCAGGATCAGCGTGTAGGGCGCGGTCATGCCTGCCAGTTTACCGAGGCTCCCCACCCCCTCCTTCCACCCGCGGGGGGTCAGCGGCGGCGGCCGAGGCGCGGGATGCGGGGGACGGATGCCGTCGCCCCGGCCTCCGGCGGCACGATGACCTCCTGCGCGGCGGCCACCGCCCCCTCCGCCGTGTCGACCACCAGATCTGTGCCGACGGGGGTGTTGCGGCGCACGAGGGCCAGCGCGATCGGCCCCTGCTCGAAGTGCTGCGCGGCGGCGACCACGGCGCCGACCACCGTGTCGCCCGCGCGCACCGCGTCGCCCGCACGCGCCTCGGCCCCGTCCAGCTGCAGCGCCACCAGGCGCCGCGGCGGATGGCCGAGGTTGTGCACCTTCGCGACGGTCTCCTGGCCGCGGTAGCAGCCCTTGTCCAGGTGCACGGCGCTGCGCATCCAGTCGACCTCGTGCGGCAGCAGCCGCTCGTCGGCGTCGCTCATCCGCGGTCGCCACGCGGCGATCCGCAGCGCCTCGACAGCGAGGCTGCCCGCCAGCCGGATGCCGCCGGCCGCGGCGTTCCGCGCCAGCCGCTCCGCCTCGTCCGGTGCCACGAGCGCCTCCGCCCAGTCCCGGTCGGCCCCGGGATGCGGCTCCGCCGTGCTGTATGCCCAGCCGCCGACGGTGACACCCGGCCACGGGTCGCGCCAGACCAGCGGCACACCGTTCGGTGCCGCCGCGTGCACGGCCCCCAGCGCGGCGACGGTGCCGCCGACCACGGCGAGTTCGCCCGACGCGTCCCGCGGGTCGACCCGGAGCCGGAACCGCATCCGTTTCAGCCATGCCAGCAGCGGCTCGGCGTCGGCCCGGTCCACGATCAGCCACGCCGTCTGCCCGTCGTCGACGACGGATGCCGCGTGCTCCACGTGCCCGTTCGGGTCCAGGATCAACAGCTCCGCGCCATCCCCCGGCGCCAGCACGCTGACCCGCTGCGTGGAGATCGACTCGAGCCAGGTCAGCCGGTCCTCCCCCGGCACCGCGAGCACGGTCCGGTCCCCGAGCGGCGCGATCGCCGCGCCCCGGGCGAGCTCCCGCTGCTCCGCGAGCGGACTCCCCAGGTGCTGCAGGACGCCGTCCGCGACGATGGCGCCGCCTCCCGCCGTCAGCAGTCGTGCGAACGCGTCCATCACTGCACCTTCGCCAATCGTGCCGAGGCGTGCGAAGCCAGCTCGCCGCCGAGGGCCGCGATGTCCCACGCCCACAGCAGGTGTCCCTCGACGAGCCCGTACATGCGGGATGCCGCAGTGTACGCCTTCGCGCCGGCGGGCCGCACCACGGCATCCGTGGCGATGTCGATGCGCGGGCCCTGGATCCGGCCGAGGTACAGCTCGGTGATGCCGTCCGAGTGGACGAGCGACACCTCGATGTCGAACCCGCCCTCGGGGGTGCGCAGCGTCTCCACGTCCTCGGGGGTGCGGGCGGCTCCGGCGGTGCGGGCCGGCAGCAGCCCGGGGCCGGCCTCCGCGTCCGTCTGCGCACGCGACAGGCGCCAGTACCCGATCTCCGACACGAGCGCCGTGCGGGCGTCGCCCTCGCCGGTCCACGCGTCGGCCGAGTAGTTCAAGAACGCGCCGCCGTCGTGGCTGAAGCTGACCCGCTGCCCGAACTCGCCGGAGAACCGGTGCTCACCGGCGGTGTAGTCGATGACGCCGGACCCCTCCCAGACGCCGAGCAGCCACGCGAACGGCGTGAGATCAGCGGGAAGGCCGGCGGGGATCTCGATCACGTGTCAACGCTGGCCGCGATACAGGTTCTTTATCACGACCACCGAGATGAAAAGGATCGCCAGCGAAGCAAGGCCCAGCAGCCCCACGAAGAAGAGTTCCAGCGCCATGAGGTCCATGGCATCCACTCTAGACCGGATCTATCCGGTGATCAGAGCGGCAAGTCCGATGCCGGCGCTGATCACGCCGAGCACGAGGAGCGAGCCGCACATGCCCGCCGCGACCCGGGAGGTGAACCGGCGGGGGCGCCCGTATCCCAGCTGCACGGCGAACGACAGCACTATGCAGCCGGCGAGACCTGCACCCATCCACACGGCCCGCTGATCGACGGGCGTGAACACGGCGATCGCGATGCCGATGAGCGCGGCCACCACCCAGACGGCGACGACCCCCGCGAACGTCCCGCGTGGGGCCAGCTCAGGCGTCGACATGAGGCCATTGTCGCATGCCGCATAAGATGGGCTCGCGGCGCTGCGAGGGCCGCGCCCCTCCACTCCGCTCGGAGGACCTTTGGCACAGCTTCTCGTCATGAGCTCGGCGAGCGATCCCGCCCTGCCGTCGCTCGAGCTGCTCGCGCACCGGGTCCGCACGATCCCGGCCGACCCGGCCGAACTCGTGTCCGCACCGCCCGCGGACCTGCTGGTCCTGGACGCACGCACCGACCTCGTCGCCGCGAAGTCGCTGTGCCGGGTGCTCACCGCCACCGGGTTGGAGGCGCCGCTGCTGCTCGTGGTCACCGAGGGCGGGATGGCGGCGGTGGGCGCCGACTGGGGCATCAGCGACGTCCTGCTCACGACGGCAGGCCCGGCCGAGACCGAGGCGCGCATCCGCCTCGCGGTCGGGCGCGGGATCGGCGGCGCGCCGGAGCCGGTCCGGGTGCAGACATCCGGGCTCACCATCGACGAGTCCTCCTATTCCGCGCGGCTGCGCGGGCGGCCCCTGGACCTCACGTATAAGGAGTTCCAGCTGCTGCACTTCCTGGCCACGCACCCGTCCCGCGTGTTCACCCGCGAGCAGCTGCTCAGCGAAGTGTGGGGGTACGACTACTTCGGGGGTACCCGCACCGTCGACGTGCACGTGCGGCGGCTGCGCGCGAAGCTCGGCGAATCGGAGCAGCTGATCGGCACCGTGCGGAACGTGGGATACCGGTTCAACGTCGCCGAGGACGAGAGCGAGACCGTCCCGTCGTAGCCGCGGCGGCGGCATCCGACTCGTCGCCCGCATGCCACATCACCCTGCAATGATGTGATGATGATCGAACACCAGATCCTCGACACCGGGCTCGACGACGGCGAGGACGACGACTTCGATCTCGACGAGGTCTACGATTCCGAGTTGCCCGAGGGGCGCTATCTCGACCGCGAACTGAGCTGGCTGGCGTTCAACCAGCGGGTGCTGGAACTCGCCGAGGACCCGTCGTTGCCGGTCCTGGAGCGGGCGAACTTCCTGGCGATCTTCGGCAGCAACCTGGACGAGTTCTTCATGGTGCGGGTCGCGGGCCTGCGCCGCCGCATCGTCACCGGTCTCGCGGTGCCCACGAACGTGGGCCGCGCCCCGCAGGACGTGCTCGCCGACATCTCCGACGAGGCGCACCGCCTGCAGCTGCGCCACGCCGCCGTGTGGACCACCCAGGTCAAGCCCGCCCTCGCCGACGCCGGCATCGACTTCCTCTCGTGGGCGGATGTCAGCGAGCAGGAGCGCGCCGACCTGTACCGGTACTTCCAGGAGCAGGTCTTCCCGGTGCTCACGCCGCTGGCCGTCGACCCCGCGCACCCGTTCCCGTACATCTCCGGCCTGTCCCTGAACCTCGCTATCCGCATCCGCAACGCGCGCACCGGCCGGCAGGAGTTCGCCCGGCTCAAGGTGCCGCCGATGCTCCCCCGGTTCGTGCGCGTGGACGACGGGTCCGGGCGGTTTCGGTTCCTGCCGCTGGAGGACTTGATCGCGAACAACCTCGCGGACCTTTTCCCCGGTATGGAGATCCTCGACCATCACACATTCCGGCTCACCCGCAATGAGGACATGGAAATCGAGGAGGACGAGACCGAGAACCTCATCCAGGCGCTGGAGGCCGAACTGCTCCGGCGCCGCTTCGGGCCGCCGATCCGCCTGGAGGTCACCGAGGACATCGACGACGTCACCCTCGACCTGCTCATCGACGAACTCGCGATCAACGAGCAGCAGGTCCACCGTCTGCCCGGCCCGCTGGATCTGCGCGGGCTGTTCGACCTGAACCGGATCGACCGCCCCGAGCTGCGGTATCCCGCGCACGTCCCGGTCACGGCCCTCGCGTTCCAGCCGGCGGACCAGAACGGCCGGGCGGACCTTTTCGCCGCGATCCGCAAGGGCGACGTGCTCGTGCACCACCCGTACGAGCCGTTCGCGACAAGCGTGCAGGCGTTCCTCGAGCAGGCCGCGAAGGACCCGCACGTTCTGGCCATCAAGCAGACGCTGTACCGCACCTCCGGCGACAGTCCCATCGTGCAGGCGCTGATCGACGCGGCCGAGGCCGGCAAGCAGGTGCTCGCCCTGGTCGAGGTGAAGGCCCGCTTCGACGAGGCCAACAACATCACCTGGGCCCGCAAGCTCGAGAAGGTCGGCGTGCACGTCGTGTACGGACTGGTGGGTCTGAAGACGCACGCGAAGCTCGCCCTGGTGATCCGGGAAGAGGACGGGATGCTGCGCAGCTACGCGCACATCGGCACCGGCAACTACAACCCCAAGACGAGCCGCATCTACGAGGACCTCGGCCTTTTCACCATCGACGAGCAGGTGGGCCGCGACCTCATCCGCCTGTTCAACGAGCTCAGCGGCTACGCGATCGAGAAGAAGTTCAAGCGTCTGCTGGTCGCCCCGCGGCACCTGCGCAAGGGCCTGCTGCGGCTCATCGACAAGGAGCGCCGCAACGCGCTGGCGGGGGTGCCGGCGCGCATCCGGATCAAGGCGAACTCGATGGTCGACGAGCAGATCATCGACGCCCTGTACCGGGCCAGTCAGGCCGGGGTGATCATCGACGTGTGGGTGCGCGGCATCTGCAGCCTGAAGCCGGGCGTGCCCGGGATGAGCGAGAACATCACCGTGCGCAGCATCCTCGGCCGCTACCTCGAGCACTCCCGGATCTTCACGTTCGCCGGTGGCGGGAACCCGCAGGTGTACATCGGCAGCGCCGACATGATGCACCGTAACCTCGACCGCCGGATCGAGGCGCTCGTGCGGGTCGGCTCTCCCGCGCACATCAAGGCCCTCGAAGACCTTTTCACACTCGCGATGAGCGACGGCACCAGCTCGTGGCATCTGCAGTCCGACGGCGAGTGGGTGCGGCACAGCGTCGGCGAGAACGGCCGCCCCCTCATCGATCTGCAGGACCGGACGATGCAGAACGTGCAGCGGCGGCGGCGTGCCAGGGCGGTGCGATGAGCGAGACCGCCGTGTACGCCGGCGGCGGCGTGGTGTGGCGTCTTGTCGACGACAAGCTGAAGGTGCTGGTGATCCACCGCACCGCGTACGCCGACATCACGCTGCCCAAGGGCAAGGTCGACCCGGGCGAGATGCTGGCGGAGACAGCGGTGCGGGAGGTGTTCGAGGAGACCGGGATCCGGGTGAACCTCGGCGTGCCGGTCGGGGTGTCCCGCTACACGCTGCCCAGCGGGCGCACGAAGATCGTGCACTACTGGTCGGCGTTCGCCAGCGACGACGCCATCCGCGCCTCCGGGTTCGTGCCCAACAAGGAGATCGCCGCGCTCGAGTGGGTCTCGCCGAAGAAGGCGCGCGCACGACTGAGCTACCCCGTGGATGTCGAGATCCTGGACAACTTCCTCAGGCTCGTGGATGACGGCATCCTGTACACGTTCCCGGTGATCGTGCTGCGGCACGCGAAGGCCGCCCCGCGCGGGGACTGGAACGGCGAGGACGCGCTGCGGCCGCTGACAGTGCGCGGGACGAAGCAGGCGCAGACCCTCACCGGTCCCCTGCGTGCGTTCGGAGCCCGCAAGATCATCACGTCGGATGCCGTGCGCTGCGTCGCGACGGTGACCCCGTTCGCCGCGGCCGCCGGCCGGCAGGTGCACGGCACCCCCGCCATCTCGCAGGACGCGTGGGAAGAGGGCACGGCCGACGTGCGCGCCGTCGTCGGCCGGCGCGTGCGCTCAGGCAAGCCCGCGGTCGTCTGCAGTCACGGGCCGGTCCTGCCCGACATCCTGCGCGAACTCGCGCTGGCCACCGGAACGGTCCGCGGCTCGTATCTGGATGACGCGGCGGCGCTGCCGGTCGGCGCATTCTCCGTCGTGCACCTGTCCTCGACGAATCCGGGCTCCGGGATCATCGCGATCGAGACGCACGAGCCCAAGGCCTGACCCGCCGCCCTGTTCACCTTCCGTTCACCCGTACAGCGCATCCTGGTCACCAACGCGCTCTACGGTCATGCCGAGCCCCGCACCAGGGGCCGACAACCCTGACACGTGAAGGATTCACACAGTGAAGCTCACCCGCATCGCACCCCTCGGCGTCCTGGCCCTGGCCGGCGCTCTCGTCCTCGCCGGCTGCGCCTCGAACGAGACCGCCGCCGACGGGGGCAGCAGCACCGCACCCTCCGGCGACAGCACGGCGAAGCTGTCGGGCACGATCAACGGCATCGGCTCGTCGGCGCAGGGCACCGCACAGCAGACGTGGATCGCGGGCCTGCAGACGGCGAACCCCTCGCTGAACATCAACTACGACCCGCAGGGCTCGGGCGCGGGCCGCAAGAGCTTCATCTCGGGCGCGGCGGACTTCGCCGGCTCGGACGCGGCGCTGAAGGACTCCGAACTGGCCGGCACTTTCGCGCTGTGCGTGGACGGCACCAAGGCCATCGACCTGCCGGTCTACATCTCCCCGATCGCGATCGCGTACAACGTCGAGGGCCTGAACGACCTGAAGCTTGATGCCGCGACCATCGCCGGCATCTTCTCCGGCAAGATCACGAAGTGGAACGACGCGAAGATCGCCGCGCTGAATGCGGGCGCCGCACTGCCGGACGCGGCGATCACCGTGGTGCGCCGGTCGGACGACTCGGGCACCACGCAGAACTTCACGGAGTACCTGGCCGCGAACGCGAAGGACGTCTGGACCGAGCCGTCGGGGCAGACCTTCCCGTATCAGATCGGGGATGCCGCGAAGGGCACCTCGGGTGTCGCCGAGGCCACGAAGAACGCGAAGAACTCGATCACGTACATCGACGAGTCCGGGTCGGCGGGTCTGTCGATCGCGCAGCTGAAGGTCGGCGACGCGTTCGTGAAGCTGTCCGCCGAGGGGGCGGCCGCGGTGGTCGCCGACTCGCCGCTGGTGTCCGGCCGCGCCGAGAACGACCTGGCCGTGAACATCAACCGCACCGACACGCAGGCGAACGCCTGGCCGCTGGTGCTGGTGTCGTACATCGTCGCCTGCCAGCAGTACCAGGATGCCGCGAAGGGCGCCCTGGTCAGCAACTACATCCAGTACCTCGCCAGCGCCTCCGCCCAGCAGGCGGCCGCGCAGCAGGCGGGCTCGGCGCCGCTGTCGGCGGAACTGTCGGCGAAGGTGATCGCCGCCGCGAAGTCGATCAAGTGACCGACCGGTCCGGTCCGGGGCCCGCCCCCGGACCGGACCGTCTGCCGTTTCGCACAGCACCAGGAAGAGAGCAGGATGACCGCAGCCACCGCCACCGGCCCGGCACGTCCCAAAGCCAGGGTCCGGGTAGGGGATCGCGTGTTCGCGACCACCACGATCGTCGCCGGGTCCCTGATCCTGGCGACGCTGGCCGCCGTCGCCATCTTCCTCGTCATCCAGAGCATCCCTGCCCTGGTGGCCGGCGCCGGCGAGCTGCCGAACGACGCGACGAACTTCTGGCAGTACGTGTGGCCGCTCGTGTTCGGCACGGTGTGGGCGGCGTTCCTCGCCCTCGTGTTCGCCACCCCGCTGTCGATCGGGATAGCACTGTTCATCACGCACTACGCGCCGCGGCGGGTCTCGCAGATGCTCGGCTACATCATCGACCTGCTGGCCGCAGTGCCGTCGGTCGTGTTCGGACTGTGGGGCATCGTCGCGCTGGCACCGTTCGTGCAGCCGTTCTACCAGTGGCTCGGTGAGAACCTCGGCTGGTTCCCCCTGTTCACCCCGCCGGTGTCCGGCACCGGCCGCACCATCCTCACGGCGGCGATAGTGCTCGCTGTCATGGTCATCCCGATCATGACCGCCATCTGCCGCGAGGTGTTCCTCCAGGCACCCCGGCTGCACGAGGAGGCGGCGCTGGCTCTCGGCGCCACGCGCTGGGAGATGGTGAAGATGGCGGTGCTGCCGTTCGCGCGCAGCGGCATCGTCTCCGCGATCATGCTGGGCCTGGGCCGCGCCCTGGGCGAGACGTTCGCGGTCGCGATGGTGCTCTCCCCCGCGTTCGTCGTCAAGTTCGCGGTCCTGCAGTCCCAGAACCCGAACACGATCGCCGCGAACATCGCGCTGCAGTTCCCGGAGGCCACCGGCGTCTCCGTGAACGCCCTCGTGGCATCCGGTCTCGTGCTGTTCGCCGTCACCCTGATCGTCAACGTCCTCGCCCGGTGGATCATCGCCCGCCGCGCGGCCTTCTCGGGAGCCAACGGATGACCCTCACCGCACCCCCGGCGCTGCGCACCATCCGGGTCACCAACACTCTCGCGTCGGGACGACTCCCGCGCGGCACCGCGTGGATGGTGCTCGCCGGATCGTTGGCGGTGTCCGTCGCTTTCTTCGCGCTGCTGGCGATCGCCGGGGCCACCGAGGGCTTCACGATCGTCGGCGCAGTGTTCGCGGGCACCGTGCTGTTCGACATCGTCCTCTACGTGCTCTCGCGCATCGTCGAGGGCGGCCGCCGCGCCGTCGACCGGCTCGTGACATCCCTCGTGTCCACCGCGTTCGTGATAGCGCTGCTGCCCCTGATCTCCCTGGTCTGGACGGTCATCGTCGGGGGCCTGGGGCGCCTGGATGTCGCGTTCTTCACGCAGTCGATGCGCAACATCGTGGGCGAGGGCGGGGGCGCCCTGCACGCCATCATCGGGACGCTGCTGATCACGCTGATGGCCGCGGTGATCTCGGTGCCGATCGGGCTGCTGACCTCGATCTACCTTGTCGAATACGGGCGGGGGCCCCTGGCGAAGGCGATCACCTTCCTCGTCGACGTGATGACCGGCATCCCCTCGATCGTGGCGGGCCTTTTCACGTTCGCACTGTTCGCCCTGATCCTCGGGCCGGCGGTGCGCAACGGCTTCATGGGAGCGATAGCACTGTCGGTGCTGATGATCCCGGTCGTGGTGCGCTCCAGCGAGGAGATCCTACGCCTGGTGCCCAACGAGCTGCGCGAGGCGTCCTACGCGCTGGGCGTGCCGAAGTGGCTGACGATCCTGCGGATAGTGCTGCCGACGTCGCTGGCGGGCATCGTGACCGGCGTGATGCTGGCGATAGCGCGCGTGATCGGCGAGACGGCGCCGCTGCTGCTGGTGACCGGGTTCACGTTCAGCATGAACTACAACCTGTTCCAGGACCGCATGATGACCCTGCCGGTGTTCGTGTACACGCAGTACACGCAGGCGGCGGGAGTGCACGCGCAGGAGTCCATCGACCGGGCGTGGACGGCCGCGCTGACCCTCATCCTCATCGTGATGGCGCTGAACCTCGTCGGCCGGCTCATCGCCAAGATCTTCGCGCCCAAGCGCGGCTTCTAGAATTCTGCAAACGAAGGAACCCTGTGTCCAAGAGCATCGATGTCACCGACCTGAACGTGTACTACGGCGACTTCCTCGCCGTGGAGGGCGTCTCGCTGCACATCCCGCCGCGCAGCGTGACGGCGTTCATCGGCCCGTCCGGCTGCGGCAAGTCCACGTTCCTGCGCACCCTGAACCGGATGCACGAGGTGATCCCGGGGGCGCGCGTGGAGGGCCAGGTGATGCTGGACGGCGACGACCTGTACGCCGCGGGCGTCGACCCGGTCGCGGTGCGCCGCAGCGTGGGCATGGTGTTCCAGCGCCCGAACCCGTTCCCGACGATGTCGATCAAGGAGAACGTGCTGGCGGGGGTGCGCCTGAACAACAAGCGCATGTCGCGGTCGGACGCCGACGCGCTCGTGGAGAAGTCGCTGCGCGGCGCGAACCTGTGGAACGAGGTCAAGGACCGGCTCGACAAGCCGGGGTCGGGGCTGTCCGGCGGCCAGCAGCAGCGCCTGTGCATAGCGCGGGCCATCGCCATCGAGCCGCAGGTGCTCCTGATGGACGAGCCGTGCTCGGCGCTGGACCCCATCTCGACGTACGCGATCGAGGAGCTCATCGCGCGGCTGAAGACCGAATACACGATAGTGATCGTCACGCACAACATGCAGCAGGCGTCCCGGGTCAGCGAACGGACCGCGTTCTTCAACATCGCCGGCACCGGCAAGCCCGGCAAGCTCATCGAGTACGACGACACCGCGACGATCTTCACCACGCCCACCGAGCAGGCCACCGAGGACTACGTCTCCGGCCGCTTCGGGTAGACGGGGTCAGTCGCGCGGGCTCAGCAGGTACCGGTTGATGGATGCCGTGAGCTCGCCGTCCACGGCGAACGCGGCGCCGTCGACAGCGGCGATGGGCGCGGCCAGTCGCACGCTCGAGACGAGCCATGCGGCATCCGCCCGCACGAGCGCGCTCACCGGCACCGTCTCGTAGGCGACATCGTGCCCGGCGCCGCGCAGGTGCTCGAAAAGGCTCATCTGCGTGGTGCCGTGCAGGATCCCGCTCCCCGTCGCCGGGGTGACGAAGCGGTCGCCGATCCGCAGCACGACGGAGGAGGTCGGCCCCTCCAGCACAATGCCGTCGCTCGTGACGAAGATGGCGTCGTCGGCGCCGCGCCGGTGCGCCTCGCGCAGCGCCGCCATGTTCGTCGCGTACGAGAGCGTCTTCGCGCCCAGCAGCAGCCACGGCGCACGCTCGGACGCGCCGCTGTCGATCCCGCGGTCCAGGGTGACCACCCGCACCCCGCCGGTGCGCGGGCCGGAGTTGTCGGGGGCGGCGGATGCCGTGGCCCACGCCGTCGGCGCCGGCCCGTGCTCGACGCCGCGGCTGAGGATGAGCTTGACGGCGCTCTCCCCCGGTCCGCACTCGGCCGCGACGCGGGCGACCGCCTGCCGCCACTGGCCGGCATGAGGGGCGGGCAGGTCGCACAGCGCCGCGGAGTGCGCCAGCCGCTCGAGGTGCGCGCCCACCTCCTGTGGGTGGCCGTCGACGACCCCGATCGTCTCGAAGATGCCGTCGCCGCGCTGCGTGCTGAGCTCCCCGACGCTCAGGGCCGGCGCCGACGGGTCCACCGGCGCGAAAGTGCTCATGTAGTCATCCCGCACGTCGTCGGCGGGGACGGGGGCGATGAGCAGGGCGAAGTGGGCGGCCATGGTCCGAGCTTAGGGCGCCCCGGGCCGCCGTTCAGGTCGCAGGAACTCTTGGCTTCCACGCCCGTGGCCGGCCCGGGACGGCCGGATTCCGCGCGATCGTCCTGCGAGCCGGACACCGCCGGGCGCGAGGGAATACCGGCCGGATGCCGTCGGTTACACTTGATCGGCCGGGCCGCGGTAACCCCGGGCTCCATCTTCTGCCGCCGCGAGCGGCCACGCGCCGAGAGGCGTTCTGCGGCCCGGCACTTCTTCGCTCAGCTGAGGGCATCCAGCCGCCACAGCGCCGCGCAGCCGGACAGGTCGCCGGCGAACGTCGACAGGCGCAGTGCTCGGCGGGTCAGGGTCGTCGCGCGCTCCGGCTCCGTGCCCTCGTAGTCGTCCGCGAGGTGCGTGGAGCCGGATGCCTGGACCCGGCAGAACGCCGCGGCGCGCTCGAGCGCCACGGCGAAGTCACCCTCGAACACGCCCCGCAGGATGCGGTCGATCAGCGCCACCAGCTCGTCCGGGCCGGCGGGGACGGGGGCGCCGGCCACCACGGGGTCCACCGAGTGGATCTCGACCCGACCGCGCTCGTACAGGAGAGCCGAGGTCTGCGGGTCGTCGTGGATCATCAGCTGCACCAGGTACAGCCGCCACAGCGCCCCGGGCAGCGACCGCGCCGGCGCCTGCGACCACAACTCGGCGAGATCGTCGATGCCGTGGCGGCGCGTGAATTCGACGAGCCGGTCCACGGTCGCGGCATCCGGGTCCTCGGCCACCCGGGACAGCAGCGCGGCGGCGGTGGAATGCGCCACCCGCGCGGCCTCGGCCGGATCGTGCGCACCGAACAGGCGATCCATCCGCCCGGACGGTCGGCGCACCGGCTTGTGGAAGTCCCTGCGTGGGTCCGTCACCCGTCCAGGCTACGCCGTCGCCGCGACCCCGTTGATCCGGACGTGGTTGCCGGCCGGGTCGCGGAACGCGCAGTCACGCGGCCCCCACGGCTGGTCCATCGGCTCCTGCAGCACCTCGGCGCCGGTCGCGCGGATGCGCTCGAACGTCCCGTCCAGGTCGTCGGTGGCGAACACTATCGGCCCCGGGCCGGCGCCCTTCGCCACGAGCCGGTGCAGGGTGTCTGCGTCATCGGGCGAGCGCCCCGCCTGCGGCGCTGACAGGACGAGCGCGACGCCCGGCTGGCCCGGGGTGCCCATGCTCAGCCAGCGCCAGCCGTTTCCGGTCACGTCGTTGAGCACGGTGAGCCCGACCGCGTCGCGGTAGAACTCGAGCGCGGTGTCGACGTCGTCCACGGTGAGGGGGAAGAATCCGAACCTGATCTCTGTCATGCGTCAACGGTAGGCCGATGCCGCGGGCCGGCGCTTCTCCGATCCTGCTCCGTTCGACCTTCGCCGGGTTTCACGGATAGCGCGTCGGCCGCGTCAGTAACCGGGCGAAGCACTCCGGCAGCGCCTCCGCGTCGTCGTGCGGCCGCGCCCGATACGCGCTCGGGGTTTCGCCGACGATGTCGGTGAACGTCGAGCTGAACGACCCCAGGGATGTCGCGCCGACGGCCGTGCACGCGTCGGTGACGCTCGCCCCCGCACGCAGCAGCGCCATGGCCCGCTCGATACGGCGTGTCATCAGATACGCGTACGGGGTCTCGCCGTACGCCGTCTTGAACTCACGGGAGAAGTGCGCCGGCGACATGAACGCGCGGGCGGCCATCGTGGGCACGTCCAAGGGCCGCGCGTACTCGCGGTCCATCAGGTCGCGGGCGCGGCGCAGGTGCGCGAGCGTCTGCGGCGACTGCGGGGTGGATGCCACGCGTCGAGGCTACCGGGTCGCACAGTACGCTCGGACCATGGCCACGAGGATCGCTGTCGCGGGCGGGACGGGCACCGTCGGCCGGCTCGTCACCGAGTTTGTCCGGCAGCGCGGCCATGACGCGGTCGTGCTGTCGCGCTCGACCGGGATCGACCTCGTCACCGGCGCGGGGCTGGACACGGTGCTGGCCGGCGTGGACGCCGTGATCGACGTGAGCAACACCCTGTCGATGTCGGCTGCGGCATCCGTCCGCCACTTCGAGACGACGGCGCGGGTCCTCGCCACCGCGGAGCTGCGCGCCGGAGTGCGGCATCACGTGCTGCTGTCGATCGTCGGCGTCGACGCGCCGCACACCTCCGGCTACGGCTACTACCGCGGGAAGCTCGCGCAGGAGCGTGCGGTCGCCGCCGCCGGCGTGCCGTGGACGCTGCTGCGGGCGACCCAGTTCCACGAGTTCGCGCAGCAGTTGTTCCAGCGGACGCGGTTCGGGCCGTTCGTGCTGGTGCCGGCGATGCGCGCGCAGCCGGTGGCGGCGCGCGAGGTGGCCGCGCAGCTGGTGGAGCTGGCCGAGGGCGCACCCGCCGGGCGGGTCTCGGACGTCGCGGGCCCGCGGGTGGAGCGGATCGCCGAACTGGCCCGCCGGTACGCGCGCGCGGCGGGCGCGTCCGGCGTGGTGGTCGAGCTGCCGCTGCCGGGCGCCGTGGGACGGGCGATGCGTCAGGGCGGCCTGCTCCCCGCGCCCGATGCCGACGTGCGCGGCCCCGCCTACGCGGACTGGCTGTTCGAGCAGACCGGGTCGGACGGGGTGGCGAGGATGCCCCGGACCGTCGGCATCGCCGGCATCCCGATCATGCGCTCGCCGCTGCCCGCCCCGCCGGAGCCGTCGCTGTCCAACGCGCGGGAGCTGGTCGCGCGGCTGCGGACCGCGGGGATGCCGATCGCCCTCACGGTGCACGGCGACGAGCGGCGCCTTCCCGCCGCCGTGGACCAGGCAGCGTTCCGCGCGCTGCAGGAGGCCGTGTCGCTCGTGCTGATGCGGACCCGCGGGGTGGAAGCCGATGCCGTCGTGCGCTATCTGCCGCACGCGGTCGAGATCGAGGTGACGCACGGCGCGGCGCGGCTGACGCCGCAGGCGAGCCGGTCGGAGACGCTGAACCGGTCTCGCGCCCAGGTGCGCCGGCTCGGCGGGGCGGTCTCGTCGGGGCCGACCACCGAGGGCGGCTTCCGGCTGGCGGCGACGATCCCGATCCCGACACCGACGTGATGCCACAGGCGCGACAGGCCCAGTAGTCTTGAATCCAGGGGCCTGTAGCTCAGTTGGCAGAGCATCGGACTTTTAATCCGCGGGTCGAGGGTTCGAGCCCCTCCGGGCCCACTCCGCTGCGGATGCGCGTGCAACCCCCTTGTCGCCCGCGGGAAGCGACCTACACTGCCGATCATGGACGAGCACACGTATGACGTCGTGGTTGTCGGAGGTGGATTCGCGGGTGTGGCGGCGGCGCGCACCGCAGCGCAGCGCGGCCTGCACGTGCTGCTGATCGACAGCAACCCGTTCCACCAGTTCCAGCCGCTGCTGTACCAGGTGGCGACCTCGCAGCTGTCGGTTGCGGCGGTCGCACGTCCCCTGCGTTCGATCTTCCGTCGCCGGCCACGGGTGCAGCTGAGGATCGCGCGGGTGACGGCCATCGACCTGACCGATCACGCGGTGACCACCTCGGACGGCGCCATGTTCCGCGGCCGCAGCCTTGTCGTGGCGGTGGGCGCCGAACCCAACTTCTTCGACACCCCCGGCGCGAAACAGCACGCCTATCCGCTGTATTCGGTCGCCGACGCGACGGCCCTGGCCTCGCGCCTGCTCGGGCTCATCGACGGGGCGACCAGCGGTGAGACGGCGCAGCCGTTCGACATCGTCGTCGTGGGCGGGGGCCCCACCGGCGTCGAGACCGCCGGGGCGATCGCGGAGAACCTGGACTACGTGGTCTCCCGCTACGTCTCGCCGGACTTCGCAGCGTCGTGCACGGTCCACCTGGTGGACATGGTCGACCAGGTGCTGACGCCCTTCTCGGTGCCCTCCCAGCAGTACGCGCAGCGCCGTCTGAAGAAGGTCGGGGTGAACCTGAAGCTGGGCAGCGGCGTCACCGCAGTCACCGAGCACGGGGTCTCCCTGGCGGACGGCACCACCATCGACACGCCCGTGGTGGTATGGGCGGGGGGACTGAAGGGAAGCGCGCTGCTGGCCGAATCGGGTCTGCCGGTCGGCCGTGGCGGACGCGTGGACGTGGCACCCGACCTGTCCGTGCCCGGGTTCCAGCGCGTCTACGCGCTGGGCGATGCCGCCAACATCCCCGGACCCGACGGCACGCCGCTGCCTCAGCTGGGCTCGGTCGCGCAGCAGTCCGGCGCGTGGGCGGGCCGCAACGTCCACGCCGAGCTGTCCGGAGCGCAGCCCACACCATTCGCCTATCGCGACAAGGGCATCATGGCGATGATCGGACGCGGCGCCGCCGTGGCTGAGCTGGGCCGCCGGCATCGTGGGCTGCGCGGACCGCTCGCGTTCGCCGCCTGGCTCGTGGTGCATGTGATGCTGCTGTCCGGCATTCCGCAGCGGGTGAGCGCGATCGTCTCGTGGGCGTGGGACTACTTCACCCACCGACGGCCGCACGTCGTCGTGTATCGACCGGAGGAGTACGCCCGCGGCCACCTCGCCACGGCGAGATCCGCGGACGGCACCGGCTGACGCTCGGCGGCCGAACCGTCATTGCGCGGACACGAGCTCCGCTCCGGCGTGCGCGAGCTCGGCCAGCGCCGCGTCGCTCGAACCGGCATCCACCCCGGCGACCAGATCGGTGAACACGCGCACATGCCGGCCCCGCGCGATCGCGTCCAGCGCCGACGCGCGCACGCAGTAGTCGGTCGCGATGCCGGTCACATCGATGTCGACGATGCCGTACCGGTCGAGCAGCTCTTCGACGGTCGTTCCGTCGTCCGTGGTGCCTTCGAACAGCGAGTACGCAGGGCTTCCCTGCCCCTTCTTCACGTGGTGGGTGACGGATGCCACGTCCAAGCCGGGGTCGTAGTCGGCCCCCGCGCTGCCGGCGACGCAGTGCACGGGCCACGTCTGCACGTGATCGGGCTCCCCGCGCGCGAAGTGCCCGCCGTTGTCGCTGTCGGGATCGTGCCAGTCACGGGACGCCACGATGATGTCGTAGTCGGCCGCGTGCGCCAACAGCATCCGAGAGATTCCTTGCGCGACGGCATCCCCGCCCTCGACGCCGAGAGCCCCACCCTCGGTGAAGTCGTTCTGCACGTCGACGATGAACAGTGCGGTGCCCATGCATCGAGGGTACGCAGTTCAGCGGCGCGTAGGGCCGTCGACGTCCCGCCGCCACAGCCGCGACGGCCACCAGATGGCGCGCCCGATGTCGTACGACAGCGCGGGCACCAGCAGCGATCGCACGAGGAACGTGTCCACGAGCACGCCGAACGCGACGATGAACGCTATCTGCGCGAGGAACAGCACCGGGATGACACCCAGCGCCGCGAACGTCGCCGCCAGCACCAGGCCGGCGGAAGTGATGACCCCGCCGGTGGCGACCAGTCCACGCAGGATGCCGGACCGCGTGCCATGCGCCCGCGACTCCTCGCGAACGCGGGTCATCAGGAAGATGTTGTAATCGACGCCCAGCGCGACGAGGAACACGAAGCCGTACAGCGGCACCGCCGGGTCCGCGCCGGGGAAGCGCAGCAGGTTGTTGAACACGAGCGCCGCGACGCCCATCGCCGCGGCGAACGACACTATCACCGAGCCGATCAGCAGCAGCGGCGCGAGCACCGCGCGCAGCAGCAGCATGAGGATCACGAAGATCACCGCGAGCACGATGGGGATGATCAGCGTCCGGTCGCGGATCGACGTGTCGTTCGTGTCGATGTCGGTGGCGGTGACGCCGCCGACGACGGCATCCGGCGCCGCATCCGCAAGGGCTGCCCGCAGGTCCCGGACGGTGTGCTCGGCGGCGAGGGAGTCCGCCGGCTGCGACAGGGTGCCGGTGAGCAGCACATCGCCGTCGGAGACGGTCGGGGTCGGCGCCGGCGCGCCGGGAGGGCCGGGCGCGCTGAACACCGGTGCGCCGTCGGTCAACGTGATGGCCGCCTGGCCCGATGGGGAGTCGGCGGATGCCGCGGCGAGCGATTCGATGCCGTCGGCGGCATCCATCGCCCCCGCCGCCGGGGCGAGTTGACCCTCCGGGACCAGCACGTACACGGGGCTGCCGCTGCCGGCGTCGAAGTGCGCGCCGAGGACCGCCTGGCCGTCGCGCGCCTCGGAGTGGCCGAGCACGAGATCGCTGGAGGGCACGCCGTCCGCCTTCAGCTGCAGGATGCCGGTGCCCGCCGCCAGCAGGACGACCAGACACACGATCCACACCGGGCGCGACCGGCGGGCGACCAGGCGCGCCTGACGCTGCCAGAACCCGGTCACGGGCCGGCTGAGGTCGTCGGGGATCATCTCGATCGGCCGGTGCGGGATGAAGGGCCAGAACGCCGCGCGACCGAACAGCGCGAGCAGTGCCGGCAGGAACGTGAGGGCCGAGAGCATGGCGAACGCTATCCCGATCGCCGCGATCGGGCCGAGCGCCCGATTCGTGGCGAGGTCGCTGAGCAGCAGACACAGCAGCCCGGCGATCACGGTGCCGCCCGATGCGAGGATCGGCTCGAACGCGCCCCGCCATCCCCGCGTCGCCGCGTCCCACCGCGTGCGTCCCTCGCCGATCGCCTCGCGGAACCGGGCCACGTACAGCAGCGCATAGTCGGTGGCCGCGCCGATGACGAGGATGAACAGGATGCCCTGCACCTGGCCGTTCAGCAGCACTACCCCGGTCTTCGCGAGCCACCAGACCACGAGCAGCGCCACGCACAGGGCGAAGGATGCCGTGGCCAGCACGAGAATCGGCAGCAGCGGCGACCGGTACACGATCACGAGGATGAGGAACACGGCGACGAGGGCCACCCCGAGCAGCAGCCCGTCGATGCCGAGGAACCCCGCGACGAGGTCGGCCGTGAATCCCGCCGGGCCGGTGATCCATGCCGAGACACCGGCGGGGAGACCCTGGTCGAGAGCCGCGCGCAGTGCGCTGACGCTGTCGGCCACCTGTCCGCTGCGCAGCGGGACGAACAGCTGCGCCGCCTCACCGTCGTCCGAGACGATCGGGGGCGAGACCGCACCGTTGACGCCGTCGACGTTGCCGAGCGCATCGGAGAGGGTGCGCAGCGACGCGACCTGCGCGTCGCCGAGCGTCGCGCCGCCGTCCGCGGCGACCACGACCACGGCGGGGATGCTGTCGCTGCCGGCGAAGTCGGCCAGCCGGTTCTGGACGACCGTGGATGCCGCGGAGCTCGGCAGGTACGCGGACTGCGTGTTGGTCGAGACCTCATCGACCTTGCCGAAGTACGGGCCGCCGACGGCGCCTGCCACGAGCCAGACGAGCACGAGCAGGACCGGGATGCCCACGCGCAGCCACCGCGTGGGCTGCGCGTGCGCGGACGGGCGGCGACGCTGTCGCCGCGCGGGCCCAGACGATCGGGTCATCATGACGTGGCCCAATCTACCGATACCGGAAGCGCCGAAGCCATAGGCTGACCAGATGCCCGCCGCCGCCATCGCCCTCGTCGGTGCTCTGGTGTTCGGGTCGGCCGACTTCCTCGGCGGGCTGTCCGCCAAGCGTCTGAGATCGATCGTCGTGACCGCTGTCGCGGCCGGGTCGGGACTGGTCCTGCTGGTGGTGCTGTACCCGCTGCTGGGCGGTGTCTGGTCGCTTGCGGATGTCGGGTGGGGCGCTCTGACCGGGATCACCGGCGCCATCGCCATCGCGCTGTTGTACGCGTGCCTGGCAATCGGTCCGATGAGCATCCTGTCGCCACTGACGGCAATCGTCTCGGCGATAGCCCCGATGCTGTGGGGCCTGCTCGTCGACGGCGAGCAGCTCAGCGCGATCGGCTACACCGGACTCGGTATCGCCCTCGTGGCGGTGATCCTGGTGGGATTCATCCCGGGGGAGAAGGTGGTGCGCCCGGCTCCGCGGGGACTGGCGATGGCGCTGGGCGCCGGGTTGGCGATCGGCGCGTTCATGATCATCCTCGACCAGACCTCGCCGGGCAGTGGCATCGTCCCGCTGATAGTGAACCGTGGCGCGAATGCCCTGATCACCGCGTCGCTCGTCCTGATGCTGCTGCTGCTGGCGCGCAGTCGCGGAACGGCTCCGTCGCGAGTGCTGGCGGTGCAGGGGCCGATGCTGGGTGCGACGCCGACCGGACACGCCGACCTCGAACACGCGGTCGAGAATCCGCCGGCTGCACCGGTCGTACGGGTTCCCGCGAGCGCGTGGTGGCTGGCGATAGCGTGCGGCGCCGTCGACGCCGGGGCCAATGCGATAATGCTCGTCGCGCTGCGAATGGGTGATCTGTCGATAGTGTCGGCGCTGACGGCGATGTATCCCGCCGGCACTATCCTGCTGGCCGCGGTCGTGCTGCGCGAGCGCATCGCGGGGTTGCAATGGGTCGGACTGGGCCTCGCCTTGGCGGCCGGCGCGATGTTGGCAGTGTCGTGACACCAACCTGTGCTACGCTTATGCGTCCCCTTCCGGGACTCCTCGTACGTCGTGAAAAGCCGCCTCGCCCTCGCCGCAGAGCAGCAGTGTGCCGCATCGGCAGCAACCCCACGACCTTTCCTGGCCAACATCGCCACTTCCGTTTCTCTTGTTCGCGCACATCTTCGTCCGCGCTCCGCATCTCTAAGGCTCCCGTGCTCACCCCCGATCTCCTGTCCATCCCGGCCGTCGACTGGCGGCAGGCCGCCGACGACGTGTACGTCGCCGGCCGCGCCGGCGAGTACGCCGGCTTCGTCGGCGTCACCGACCGCGGCTATGAAGCCCGCGGAGGGCGCGGCGAAGATCTCGGGCTCCACGCGAGCCGCGATGCGGCGATGGCCGCGGTCGCGGCATCCGTGTGCCCCTCCCCCGAACTCCCGGCGCGTGAACGCCGCCGGTCCCACCGTCCGCGCCGGAGTCTTCGGCGCGGCACCCCTGGTCGCTCCGGCGGCCCGAACAACAGAAGGAAAGACACGATGGCCACTGGCACCGTGAAATGGTTCAACTCCGAAAAGGGCTACGGCTTCATCGCGCCGGACGACGGCTCGGCTGACCTGTTCGCGCACTTCAGCGCGATCGAGGGCAACGGGTTCAAGGAGCTGCGCGAAGCGCAGAAGGTGGAGTTCGACGCCGAGCGCGGCCCGAAGGGCATGCAGGCAGCCAACATCCGCCCGCTGTGATCCACACGACGGCCGGGGCCCCGACGGGCTCCGGCCGTCGTCGTCTTCGCGCATATGCCGTCCGGTGCACATGAGGACGCGTAGGGTGGGGCGCAAAAGCGATCGGCAACCGCCGCCTGCTCACCCCGGCCTCACGGTCCCGACAAGAGAACTGGTGCACCATCTCCTCCACCACCCTCGAGCCTCGGCTTGGGCCCGTTCGGCAGACGTACGCCAGGACCGGTGACTTCCCGTCCCTCACCCGCGCTTTCACCGACGTATCCCGGGTGGCGCGCGAGAGTGGACTGCTCGCGCGCACGCCGTGGTTCTACGCGTTCGTCGGCCTGGCGATAGCGCTGGGGTTCGGCGGTGCGGTGACCGGGTTCATCCTGCTGGGCGACAGCTGGTTCCAGCTGCTGATTGCCGGCGCCCTCGGCATCCTCTTCACGCAGGTCGCGTTCCTCTCGCATGAGGCCGCGCACCGCCAGATCCTGGCATCCGGTCCCGCGAACGATCGCCTCGCGCGGGTGCTGGGCAACGGGATCGTCGGCATGAGCTACTCATGGTGGGCGTCCAAGCACACCCGGCACCACGCGAACCCGAACCGCGTCGGCCGTGACCCGGACATCGAGATCGACACCATCTCGTTCATCGAGGAGGACGCGGCATCGGCCCGCGGCATCCGTCGCCTGATCACCCGCCGCCAGGGGTGGCTGTTCTTCCCGCTGCTGACGCTGGAGGGCCTCAACCTGCACCTGCTGGCGTTGCGTCATCTGTTCGGCCGCGAGCCGATCAAGGGACGCTGGCTGGAGCTGGTCCTGCTCGTCGTGCGATTCGCGGTGTTCGTGGTGCCGGTGTTCCTGCTGCTGCCGATCGGGATGGCGTTCGCGTTCCTCGGTGTGCAGCTGGCGGTCTTCGGCGTGTACATGGGGGCCACGTTCGCGCCCAACCACAAGGGGATGCCGGTGATCGACCACGACGCGAAGCTGGACTTCTTCACGAAGCAGGTCCGCACGTCGCGCAACATCGGCGGCGGCTGGTGGGCGACGTGGCTGATGGGCGGGCTGAACTACCAGATCGAGCACCACCTTTTCCCGAGCATGCCCCGGCCGCACCTGGCGCGGGCGCGGGAGATCGTCCGGGACCAGTGCCGTTCGCTCGACGTGCCCTATGTGGAGACCACGCTGTGGCGGTCGTATGGCATCGTCATCCAGTACCTGAACCGGGTGGGGCTCGCGGCCCGCGACCCGTTCGAATGCCCGATGGTGGCGACGCACCGCCGCGTGTGAGTGCCCTGCACGAACGACGGAAGCCCGGTCAGATCCTGACCGGGCTTCGTCGTGGAGCCACCTAAGGGAATCGAACCCTTGACCTATTCATTACGAGTGAATCGCTCTGCCGTCTGAGCTAAGGTGGCGCATCCGCGGCAGCGGTGCACGATCATCGATCTTACATGGTGGGAACACGCGCCGCGAACCGCGCGGGCGGCCGCGACGCCCCCGGAGCGGGCCGCCACGCGCTGCCGCGCGCCTCATCGTGGCGCACGACCCGCGGCGCAGCAGCGACGCGCTTGGCGCGGCGCCGCGCGCTACACGAATCCGCATCCGCGCCAGCGAATCCGTGGCGCGAACGCAGAATAGTGCAGCGCGAGCGGATGGCACGCGCGAAC
Organism: Microbacterium sp. SYP-A9085; assembly: GCF_009649635.1. Lineage (GTDB taxonomy): Bacteria > Actinomycetota > Actinomycetes > Actinomycetales > Microbacteriaceae > Microbacterium. The sequence continues at coordinate 237,823 of NZ_WJII01000003.1, forward strand.
TGTGGACGCGGACCGTGATCCGCGCCCGTCCCGCGCCGCGTGCGTCAGCGCGTGCAGCGGATGTCGCCCGAGGGCACCGTGCCGTCGACGAAGTAGTCGTTGACGGCCACGTCAACACAGCGGTTGCCCTTGTTGAAGCCGGTGTGCCCCTCGCCGACGCGGGTGACGAGGATACCGGAGTCCAGCTGCTTCGCGAGCGAGACCGCCCATTGGTACGGCGTGGCGGGGTCGTTCGTCGTGCCGATCACGAGAATCGGCGCCGCGCCGGCGGCGTGGATCTGCTCGCGCACCCCGGTCGGACGCTCCGGCCACACGGAACACGTGTCGAGGTCGACGCCCCAGTAGGGGGCGATCGTGGGCGCCTTCGCCTTCAGTTCGGCCACGGCCGCCTGCTTCTGGCTGTCGGTGGCCGTGTCGGGATAGTCCATGCAGTTGTACGCGGTGAACGCCTCGAACGAGTTGTCCTTGTATTTCCCGTCGACGCGGTTGTAGTAGAAGTCGGCGAGCTGGAACGCGGTTGCGGGGTTCCCCCGCGCCACGTCCGACAGCGCCTGCGTCAGGTACGGCCAGCTCTGCTGCGAGTACAGCGCCGCGACGATCGCGGTCATGAACGCGTCCGCGCCCAGCCGCCGCCCGTCCTGATTCCGCTCCGGCGACCGATCTGCCTTCGCCAGCAGCATCCCGAGGTCGCCCATCCCGTCGTCGACTGTGCCCGAGAACGGGCATCCGCGCGTGCGCAGACACGACGCCATGTAGGCGCGCAGCGCCGACTCGAACCCGATGCCCTGCGCGAGGCTCACCTGCAGCCCGGACACCGCCGGGTCGATAGCCCCGTCCAGGACGAACCGGCCCACCCGCTCCGGGTACAGCTTCGCATACGTGGCGCCCAGGAACGTCCCGTACGAATAGCCGAGGTAGTTCAGCTTCTTGTCACCGAGCACCGCGCGGATCAGATCCATGTCGCGCGCGGCGAACTCCGTGGTGACATCCGGCAGGATGCCGTCGCTGTTGCGCGCGCAAGCCTTCCCGAACGCCGCGGCCGAATCCATCACCTCGGCGCGCCAGGCGTCGGTTCCCCGCTTCGACTGCGGGATGTCGAACAGGTACGCGTCCATCTTCGCGGCGTCATAGCAGGTCACCGCGGTCGAGGCGCCGACCCCGCGCGGGTCGAAGCCGATCACGTCGTAGTCGCGCGCCAGCTCGTCGCCCACGGCGAACGTCAGCGAGTCCCGGATCAGCTCGACGCCGCTCGCCCCGGGCCCGCCCGGGTTGACCAGCAGCGACCCGAGCGGTGTGCCGTCCGTAGCGCGGTGCCGGATAATCGACAGCTCGAGGCTGCCGGCAGCCGGGTCCGCCCAGTCGCGCGGCGCCTTCACCGTGGCGCAGTCGAAATCGCTCGCGCACGACGACCAGTCCACGCTCTGGCCGTAGAACGGGGCGAGGTCGGTGGCCACGCCGTCGGTGTCGGGCGCAGGGGATGCCGCCGGAGTCGTGGTCTCGTCGGGGATGACCGTGAACAGGCAGCCGCTGAGGGCGATGGATGCCGCAGCCAGGCCCGCGATCACGGCGAAAAGGCGAGTCGTGGTGTTCACGGGATCCTTCCGTGGGCGACGGTGATGAGCATGCTCTCCAGTGCGAGGACGGGAGCGACGTTCTGCTCAACGCGCGTGCGGGTCTCGGCGATGTCGTCCAGCACCGCCAGCGTGCGGTCTGGCGCCCAGGCGTGCGCGATAGCACGCAACGGGCCGTCGAGCTCCCTGTTGATGAGGTCATCACTGCGCCCGTACTGCAGCATCAGCACGTCCCGGTACATCGACTGCAGATCGGTGAGCACGCGGTCGATGCCGTCGCGCAGGCTTCGCGTCGCGCGGCGTTTCTGGTCGTCTTCGAGCGCCTTCAGCTGCGAGCGCACGGCCGGTGGCACGGCCGCGCCGGGTGGGATCCCGACGGTGGTCAGCAGCGCGCTGCGCTCGGCCTCGTCACGCTCCGCAGTGAGCGCCTTCGCGTCGTCGGTCGCCGCCGCGACGATCTGCGCGGCCGCCTCCACCGCCGTGGAAACTCCGCGCACGCCCAGCGCGACCTGCAGCGTCTGCGCCCGTCGCTGCCGTGCCGCGGGGTCCGTCGCGAGCCGCTGCGCCATGCCGATGTGCCGCTGCGCGTGCCGGGCGGACTGCTCGGCGACCGCAGGGTCGACACCGGTCCGCGCGGCGATGAGCCCCGCGACATCGGCGACCTCGGGGTCGCGCAGCCGCAGTGTGCGCACGCGGGAGCGGATCGTCGGCAGCAGGTCGGCTTCGCTCGGCGCGCACAGCACCCACACGGTGCGCTCCGGCGGCTCTTCGAGCGCCTTCAGGAGCACGTTGGACGTGCGCTCGGCCATGCGGTCGGCATCCTCCATCACGATCACGCGATAGCGGCCCAGCGACGGTGCGAAGTAGGAGCGCTCCACGAGCGCGCGCGCGTCTTTGATCGTGATGATCACGCCCTCGGTGCGCAGCACGGTGCAGTCCGGATGCGTGCCGGCCAGCACCTGACGCATCACGATCTCGTCGTGCGGGTCGGCGATCAGCGCCGCGGCGAACGCGCGCGCCAGTGTCGACCGTCCGGAGCCGGGCGGGCCGGTGATCAGCCACGCATGGGTGAGTCCGGCGGGGTTGGATGCCGCGGTCTGCAGCGCGCGGACGGCATCGTCCTGCCCCCAGACGTCGCCCCACGGCGCAGGCCTCGTCACCGTCGGGGCTGCGGCCACGATCCGGTCGGCGGGGGCGGCGGCATCCATGCCGACCAGCCTAACCGGCGGCGCCGACGCCGACGGTGCCGGACCGCGGATCTCGACGTCGCCCGCACGCGCTGCGACATCCCGCGCACACGGTCCCAGAAGATGCTGGTTCAGAGCCGTCGATCCCGCGAGTTGTGCGACCCCCGCTCGATCGCGTCACACAACACGCGGGTGAGGGCGCCGCGCACCCGCATCTTCTGCGACGGGCTCTCGGTCGCGTCTCACAACATGCGGGTGAAGGCGCCGCGAACCCGCACCTTGTGCGACATCCCGCACCTTGTCGCAGAACAGGTCGGTCCGGAGGCGTCGAGGCCGCCATCCGAGCATCACGTCACAAAAGATGCCGGTCCGGAGGCGCCGAGGCCGCATCCGAACATCGCGTCACAAAAGATGCCGGTCCAGGACCGCGGATGCCGCACCTTCCGCGACATCCGCTCGATCGCGTCGCACAACATGCGGGTGAAGGCGCCGCGCAGCCGCATCTTCTGCGACATCCCCTCGACCGCGTCTCACAACATGCGGGTGAAGGCGCCGCGCAGCCGCATCTTCTGCGACATCATCAACCGCGCAACTTGACCCCCAAATAACTTTGAACTACAAAGTTCTTTATGGAACCGACGAACGACGAGACGCCGCTGACCCCGGCGCAGATGCTGGCGCTCCTGGAGGATCAGCAGCGGACCGTCGCCGGCCGGATGGCGTCGTTCGTGCCGTGGATCTTGCTGTCGTGGGGCGTGGCCTGGCTCGCCGGCTTCCTCATACTGTGGGTCGACGTGGTCCTGTACGACGGGCCGACCGTGCCGAGCGTGCCCGCCGGCGTCATCTTCGGCGGCCTTCTCGCGGCGGCGGCCGTCGTCTCGATGGTGCTCGGCATCCGCTCCGGCCGGGGACTGCGCGGCACCCGCGAGTCCGCGTTCGTCGGGATCGTGTACGGCAACATGTGGTGGATCGGCAGCATCGCGCTCATCGTGATCGGGCGCGCCCTGGTGGACCGCGGCATGCCGGTTGCGCTGCTGGCGGTGTTCTTCCCCAGCGCGTACTTCTTCTACGCGGGCGTGATGTACGTCATGTCCGGACTTGTCTGGCGTGCCCGACCCATGGTGCTGCTCGGGATCTGGTCGGTGGCCATGAGCGCGGTCGGCGCCTTCGTCCCCCTGCCGACGCACTACCTCTTCTACGCGATCGCCGGCGGCGGCGCGTTCCTGCTCGTCGCGGCCTGGAGCACATGGTGGGTGCATCTGGCCCGGCGGCGCGTGGCACGGGCTGCGGGACCGGATCATGCATGACCTCGATCCGGTGATCCACGCGCAGGCGCGGCTGCGGATCGTCGCCGCCCTCGCGACGCTCGACGGCTCCGACCAGATCACCTTCCCCCGACTGCAGGAGGTGCTGGACATGACCGCCGGCAATCTCTCCACCCATCTGCGCAAGCTCGAGGATGCCGCGTACGTGCTCGTCGAGAAGACGCACAAGGGGCGGACCCCCGTGACCTACATCGCGCTCACGAGACAAGGCCGCCGCGCCTTCGAGGACTACACCGCGCAGCTGCGCGACGTACTGAGAGGAAACCCATGACCATCGCCTCCTTCGACCGCGTCACACGACGCTTCGGCGACCTCGTCGCCGTCGACGACGTGACGCTCGACATCCCCGAAGGCCAGATCGTGGGCCTGCTGGGCCCGAACGGCGCCGGCAAGTCGACCCTGCTGTCGCTGCTGCAGGGACTGCGTCGCCCCACCAGCGGCACTGTCGCCCTGTTCGGCGGCGACCCGGGCGACCCGCGCCGCCGCGTGCGCCTGGGCTGCACCCCGCAGGAGACGGCGCTGCCCGAGACGCTGCGCGTCGGCGAGGTGCTCGACTTCGTCGGGCGCCACTTCCCGAGCCGCGTCGACACGACCGAGCTCGCCGAGCAGTTCGGGTTCGCGGACCTGCTGCGGCGTCAGACCGGCGGACTCTCCGGCGGGCAGAAGCGCCGCGTGAGCGTCGCACTGGCGTTCGTCGGAGATCCGCGCCTCGTGCTGCTGGACGAGCCCACGACGGGGCTGGATGTCGACGCCCGGCGCGCCGTCTGGGACGCGATCCGCGACCGGCACGCGCGCGGCGCGACAGTGGTGGTCACGAGTCACTATCTGGAGGAGATCGAAGCGCTCGCGCAGCGTGTGGTGATCGTCGACCGCGGTCGCGTCATCGCCGACGACGCGCTGCACGGGGTGCTCGGCCGGGTCGCCCGGTCGCGGGTCACCCTGCGGACATCGGATGCCGCGGCCGTCACGGCCCTGGTCGACAACGCCGCGGTGGTCGGGGCCCGGCGGCGCACGGATGAGGCCCGGGATGCCGAGGAGCTGGCCCTGATGGTCAACGACGCGGACGCTTTCGTGCGTCGCCTCGTCGCCAGCGGCGCCGACTTCACCGGCCTCGGTGTCCGCGGCGCGACGCTCGAGGAGGCGTTCCTGGCGCTGACGTCGCGCGCGCAGCCCGTCGCGCCCGCGACATCCGTCCCGACGACATCGCCCGCGACATCCGTCCCCGCCGCAGCCACGACGAAGGGAGCCCTGTGATGAGCATCGCCTCGCTGACCGCCGTCCACACGAAGTACAACCTGCTGGAGACGCTGCGCGTGCCGATCGCGGTGATCGGCACCGTCGTCTTCCCCGCGCTCGCGCTGCTGTTCTTCGTGGTGCCGAACCGCACCGTCGCCGAGAACCCGGCCTATGCCACGCAGGCCATCATCTCGATGGCGGTGTTCGCGGTGATGGTGAACGGCCTGTTCTCGTTCGGGCTCGCCATCGCGGAGAACCGCGAGAAGCCGTGGGATCCGTATCTGCGCACGCTGCCGGCCCCGGGAATAGTGCGCGTGCTCGCGCACATCTTCTCCACCGGCGCGCTCGGGCTCGTGGCGCTCCTGCCGATCGTGCTGATCGGCGGGATGCTCACCTCGGCGCAGGCGTCCGCGTGGCGGGTGCTCGCCGGGCTCGTCGCCGTCGCGGTCGCGGCCCTGCCCTTCATGTTGATCGGCATGGCGATCGGCTTCTCGATGACGCAGAAGGCGGCGATCGCCGTCATCCAGGTCGTGATGTTCGGCCTCGCGTTCGCCGGCGGGCTGTTCCTGCCGCCGATCATGTTCGCCGACTGGCTCGACCGGATCTCGATGTTCTTCCCGTCGCGTCAGGCGCGCGAACTCGTGATCTGGGCCGTGCAGGGCGGCGAGCTGCCGTGGTGGGCGTGGGTCGGCATCGTGGTGTGGACGGCGCTGTTCCTGGCCCTCACGCTGCTGCTGTTCCGCCGGGACGAGGGGCGCCGCTTCCGCTGAGCCGCGTCAGCCGAGTCGGTCGGCGACGCGCGCGCGCACGAGCGCCGCGATCTCGTCGACCGGCAGGCTCGCGTCCACGACCAGGAACCGCGCGGGCTCGGCGTCCGCGAGCGTGAGGAACGCGGTCCGGACGCGGGCGTGGAACTCGGCCTGCTCGGCCTCGAGGCGGTCGAACGGCTTGTCGTCGGCATCCAGCCGGCGGCGGGCGGATGTCTCGTCCAGGTCGAGCAGGACCGTCACATCCGGCAGGAGCCCGTCCACCGCCCACAGCGACAGGTCCCGCACCTGCTGCGGATCCAGGACGCGGCCCGCGCCCTGGTAGGCGACCGACGAGTCGAGGTACCGGTCCTGGATCACGACGTCACCGCGCGCGATCGCGGGACGCACGACCGTCGCCACATGGTGGGCGCGGTCGGCGGCGTACAGCAGGGCCTCGGCACGCGCGTCGATGTGGCCGCGGTGGTGCAGCACAATCTCGCGGACCCGCTGCCCTACGTCGGTGCCACCCGGCTCCCGGGTGCGCACGACGTCCCGGCCCTGCGCGCGCAGCCAGTCCTCGAGGAGGGCCGCCTGGGTGCTCTTGCCGACGCCGTCACCGCCCTCGAACGTGACGAACAGGCCGGTCACTTCTTCTTCGCCGCGGTCTTGCGGGTCGTGCCGGTCCGAGCGCTGCGCTTGGGAGCCGGGCCCTTCGCGCGCTTGTCGGCCAGCAGCTGCACGGCGCGGTCGAAGTCGACGGCCATAGCGTCCTCACCGCGGGGCACGGTGGCGTTGGTCTCACCGTCGGTGACATACGGGCCGAAGCGGCCATCGCGCAGCTTGATCGCCTTGCCGCTGACCGGGTCGGCGTCGAACTCCTTCAGGGCACTGGAGGCGCGCCGCGCACCGTACTTCGGCTGCTTGTACCGCTCGAGCGCCTCCTCGAGCGTGATGTCGAAAAGCTGCTGCTCGGAGTCGAGGGTACGCGAGTCGGCGCCCTTCTTCAGGTACGGGCCGTACCGCCCGTTCTGAGCGGTGATCTCCTCACCGGTCTCGGGGTCGGCCCCGACCGTGCGCGGCAGCGACAGCAGCTTCAGCGCGTCATCGAGACCGATGGTGTCCACCGACATGCTCTGGAACAGCGACGCGGTGCGGGGCTTCGGGGCGGCGGCGGCCTTCTTGGCGCCCTTCCCGGCGGTGGCCTTGTCGGCACCCTTCCCCGCGGCGGTCTTCTTGGCACCCTTCTTCGGCGCGGGCGACTCATCGAGCACCTCGCCGGTTGCGGCATCCACCGTCGTGGGGTCGTCGGGCTCGATCTCCTGGACGTAGGGTCCGTAGCGGCCGTCCTTGACGACGATGAGCTTCCCGTTGTCGGGATTCTCCCCCAGCACGCGGTCGCCGGCCACCGGCGCGTCGATGAGCTCCTGTGCACGGGCGGCGGTCAGCTCGTCGGGCGCGAGCTCCTCCGGGATGTTCACGCGGCGCGGGTCGGCGTCCGGCTGGGCCGGGTCGGTGACCTCCAGGTACGGTCCGTAGCGGCCGATGCGCAGCACCGCGGTGTCGGTGATCCGGGTGGAGTTGATCTCGCGGGCGTCGATCTCACCGAGGTTGTCGACGATGTTGCGCAGCCCGGTGTGGCCCTCGGAGCCGAAGTAGAACTCGCGCAGCCAGTCGACGCGCTTCTGCTCGCCGCGGGCGATGGCATCCAGGTCATCCTCGAGCGCGGCGGTGAAGTCGTAGTCGACGAGCTCGGTGAAGTGCTGCTCGAGCAGCCGCACGACGCTGAACGCGACCCAGCTGGGAACGAGCGCCTGCCCGCGCTTGGTGACGTAGCCGCGGCCGAGGATCGTGTCGATGATGCTCGCGAACGTCGACGGGCGGCCGATGCCCTTCTCCTCGAGCGCCTTCACCAGCGACGCCTCGGTGTACCGGGGCTTGGGCGTCGTGGCGTGGCCCTTGGGCTCCACGTCGCGCAGGCTCAGGATGTCGCCGACCGCGAGCCGCGGGAGGGCCTGCTCGTCCGGCTTCTCGGCGTCCGAGCGCTTCTCATCGCGGCCCTCCTCGTACGCGTCGAGGAACCCCTTGAACGTGTAGACGGTGCCGGATGCCGTGAACTCGGCGGTTCGCTCGGCCAGCGCCACCGCGAGCGTCACGGTCGTGGTCTCGTACGTCGCGTCGGACATCTGGCTGGCGACGGTGCGCTTCCAGATCAGTTCGTACAGGCGCAACTCGTCGCGGTCCAGGGCGCCGGACACCGATGAGGGCGTCCGGAAATGCTCGCCGGACGGGCGGATCGCCTCGTGCGCCTCCTGCGCGTTCTTGCTCTTGCTCTTGTACACGCGCGGGTTCAGCGGCACGGCCTTCTCGCCGTACAGCTGGACCGCCTGCTCCCGCGCGGCGCGCACCGCCTGGGTGGACAGCGCGGTCGAGTCGGTGCGCATGTAGGTGATGTAGCCCTTCTCGTACAGGCGCTGGGCGACGCTCATGGCGTGCTTCGCGCTCATCGAGAGCTTCCGGCCGGCTTCCTGCTGCATCGTCGAGGTCGTGAACGGCGCGTAGGGCCGGCGCGTGCCGGGCTTGGACTCCAGTGCGGTGACGGATGCCGCACCCACCGCGGTGACCTCATCGGCGAGGGTACGTGCGGCGGCCTCGTCGAGCCGGACCACGGCCTTCTTCAGCGCGCCGCGGTCGTCGAAGTCGGAGCCGCGGGCGATCGGCGCGCCGCCCACGCGGGCCAGCTGCACCCCGAACGCGTCGCCCTGCGTGGCGGCGGTGGCCGCGACATCCCAGTACGAGGCGGAGACGAACGCCATCCGCTCCCGCTCCCGGTCCACGATCAGTCGGGTCGCCGCGGACTGGACGCGGCCCGCCGACAGGCCCTGCTGGACCTTCAGCCACAGCACCGGCGAGACATCCCACCCGTACAGCCGGTCGAGGATGCGGCGCGTCTCCTGCGCGTCGACGAGGTCGAAATCGAGCTCGCGAGTGTTGGTCACGGCCGCCTGGATGGCGTCCTTGGTGATCTCGTGGAAGACCATCCGCTTGACGGGAACCTTCGGCTTGAGCGCCTCGAGCAGGTGCCAGGCGATGGCCTCGCCCTCACGGTCCTCATCGGTGGCGAGCAGGAGCTCGTCGCTCGTTTTCAGGGCCCGCTTGAGCTCGGCGACGGTCTTCTTGCCGCGCTCGGACTCCACATAGTAGGGAGCGAAGTCGTTCTCGATGTCGACCGAGTAGCGACCCACCGACGTCTTCTTCAGCTCGGAGGGGATCGCCTTGCGATCGGCGAGGTCGCGGATGTGACCGACCGAGCTGAGCACCTCGTAACCGTCGCCCAGGTAGCCCTGGATCGACTTCATCTTCGTCGGCGACTCGACGATCACGAGCTTCTTGCCGTGTGCCAAAGGGGTGGTCCTTTCTTCGAAGCACACCATACACACCCTGAACGCCTGTCCGACGCGGCGAAGATTCAGACAACGCCGCTAGACGCCCGTGCGCGTCCGCGCGAGGTGGCACGCGTGCCGGTAGCACGCGGACCGGATGGGGGCCAGCCCCTCGCCCTGTCCGCCATGCGGCCGGATGCTGGCGGCTTTCGAATGAAAGGAAACAGAAGATGGCGAAGCTCACCGACCGCACCGTGGCGTTCCTCGCGACCGACGGGTTCGAGGACGCCGAATTGACCAGTCCCTGGGAGGCGGTGACCCGCGCGGGTGCCGCGGCGACGATGGTCGCTCCGGACGGCGGCCAGATCACCGGAAAGCACGGACACGTGCAGGCCGTGGACCTGCGCGCCGACGAGGCCGACGCCGGCGGCTTCGACGCGCTCGTGCTGCCGGGCGGCGTCGTGAACGCCGACCACCTCCGCATGGACGAGGCCTCGATAGCGTTCGTGCGCGCGTTCTTCGACGACCATAAGCCGGTGGCGGTCATCTGCCATGGGCCGTGGATCCTGATCGAGGCGGGCGTCGTGGACGGTCGCACACTCACGAGCTACCCGAGCCTGCGCACGGACCTGCGCAATGCGGGTGCCGCGTGGGTCGACGAGGAGGTGGTCGTCGATCAGGGTCTCGTCTCCAGCCGGACGCCCGGCGACCTGCCCGCGTTCAACGCGAAGGTGATCGAAGAAGTCGCCGAGGGGCGGCACGCTGGCCAGACGCCGTGAGCGTCACGGCGGGGTCGGGTTCCCCTCCCCCGCCGGGTTGAGGTTCTGGGTCCGGCGGCGGGCCGGCCCGGGCCGACGCTGTCGCGTGCAGCGGCCCCGCCGAGATGCTGACGGTCACCGTCGCGACGAGCCCGTCGAGGGCGCACGCGTCCAGTCCCGCGCCGCCGGCGGCGGCGAGCTGGTCTGCGCGGTCGCACGGGAGCCGGTAACGGCGCCGGATGCCGCATCTGCGGCGGCGAGCGCTGCGGCGTCCGCCGCCGCGGCGGCCCGTTGCGACTGCACGGCGGCCAGTCCGGACGCGGCCAGCCCCACGCCGAGGGCCGCCGCGCAGCCGATGACCCCCACCGCGAGCACCGTCCCGGGCACTGGTGCACGCTCACTGCCCGCCGGCGAGTGCGCACGATGCGACGCGCAGCTCGGGGATCGGGAGCCGGGCGGGCGCCACGGCGTCGACGCAGACGAGGTCGCCGCGGTGCACCACCGTCGCCGACGCGCCGTCGACGGCGCCGGGCAGCAGAGCGAGAGCCCGGGCTTCGGGCTCGCCGCGGGCCACCAGACGCGCCGCGTCGGCGGCGGCATCCTGCAGTCGCACCTGCCGGCCGCACGCCGCGAGCACGCCCACCCCCAGCGCGAGGACCAGCACAATGGCGGGCAGCGCCACCGCGAACTCGGCGGTCACCGATCCGCGGTCGCCTCGCTGACCGTTCATGACACGGTCAGCGCCCGCCGGACGAGGTCGGTGAGGATGCCGCGCACCTCGTCCGATCGCATGATGACGACCAGCAGGCCGGCGAACGCGACGGCCGCCATTGTGGCGATCGCATATTCCGCGGTGGCGGCACCGGCGTCGTCGCCGGCGAGGAACAGCCGGCGCGCGCGGCGGCGCGTCAGCGGGGGAAGGGTGTTCATGGTGTCGCTCCTTATCCATGGGACGGTGGGCACGATCGCTCTCACACCGACAGCGGCGTCGAGGTGAGGATGCCGAGGAGCGTGGGGGCCACGCCCAGCAGTAGGAACGCGGGCAGGGTGCACACCCCCAGCGGCACAAGCAGGCGCGACGACAGCCGCGCCGCGCGCAGCCGACCGTCGGTGCGCGCTCGGTGCCGCGCGAGCGCGGCGGACGCGCGCAGCAGCTCCGCGGCGGGCACGCCGGCCGTCTGCGACAGGGTGAGGATGCCGACGGTGTCGGCGTCGGCAGCGCCGCCACCGGTCCGCGCGACGATCGCCTCGGCCCGTGCCCGGTCGACGCCGCCGGACAGTGCTATCGCCATGAGGTCGGCGGTCATGCCGGGCACCCCACCGTCCGGGTCAGCACGTCGCACGAGCGCCGCGTTCCACCGGCGTGCGGCCACGATCAGTCCGATGCCGGCGGCTGCGCACACGAGCCCGACCGGGTCGGCGAACACCACATGCAGGGTGTCGAAGCCCAGGCTCGCACCGAGCGCGACGGCGACCAGTGGCAGCCATGACATCAGCCGCGCGGTCCCGGCCGGCTCGGCGAGCGCCACCCGCACCTCGTCACGTGTCTGCGCGGCATCTTGCAGCGCAGACGCGATGCCGCGCAGGCTGTCGGCGAGCGGCGCGCCGACGGTCTGCGCGATGGTCCATGCGGCGCCGACATCCTCCCACCCCGCCCCTGCATCGGTGATAGCGGCCGCGACATCCTGCCCGGCATCGACCCGCGCGACCACCAGCGCCGCGTGCGCGTCGCCCACCGCGGCGAGATGCCGCCATGCCCGATCCGGTGAGACCCCCGCCTGCAGCAGCACCGCGAGTCGCAGCACGGTCGCGGGATCCGGCGCGGCCGGCTTCGGCGTCGGTCGGCGCCATGGTGTCCGGATCCGCGGCGCCGGTGCAGCGACTCGGCCAGCCCGCGTGCGCGACACGGCGGTCGCGCCGCAACGGCCCCGCCTCCCGAGCAGCCCTGTCGGGTGCCGGGCGGCCCGCACCCGGATCACCACGGCTGCGTCTCCATCGCGAGGCGCCCCTTGCGCACGACCGGCCGGCCGATCGCGGCGACGCGGCGGCGACCGGCCGCGTCGCGGTCGAGGTGCACGACCCAGCCGATGGCGCTGGCAACCTGGCGGGCGAGGGCCCGGTCGCCAAGCCCCGCCAGCGCCCCCAGCGCCTCCAGGCGAGCGGGCACGTCGTCGAGCCCGTTCGCGTGAAGGGTTCCGGCGCCCCCGTCGTGCCCGGTGTTCAGGGCACCGAGCAACTCCCGCACCTCCTCGCCGCGGCACTCCCCCACGACCAGCCGGTCCGGTCGCATGCGCAGCGCCTCGCGCACGAGCCGCGCCAGCCCGATGCCCCCGGCGCCCTCGAGGTTCGCCTGCCGCGCCTCCAGCGCCACATGGTGGGGGTGGTCGATCTGCAGCTCCGCGACATCCTCGATCGTGACGATCCGCTCGGCCACCGGCACGCACGACAACAGGGCACCCAACAGCGTCGTCTTCCCGGTTCCCGCCGCTCCCGTGATCAGGACGTTCTCGCGCGCGGCGACGAGCTCCTCGAGTCGGGCGCGGGCCGCGGCATCCAGTGCCCCCGCCTCCTGCAGCCCGTCAAGGCCGAACGCGTGGGCGCGCGGGATGCGGACCGAGATCATCGTGCCGTCCCGGGCGACCGGCGGGAGCACGGCGTGCACCCGGATGTCGCCCTCCAGCCGGACATCCACGCACGGCGACGCGTCGTCGAGGTGCCGCCCCCCAGCGCCGATAAGTGCGACCGCGAGCGCTCGGACGTCGGCCTCGCCGGCACGCCACTGCGGCACGCGCTCGGCGCCGCGACCGCGGTCCACGAAAAGGCCGCCGCCGCCGTTGACGAACAGGTCCGTGACGGCGGGGTCGTCCAGGTGCGTGGCGAGCGGCGTGAGGGCGGGATGCCGTGGCCGCTCACGCACGACACGCGTCGGCGCGACCGCGGCCCCGGCGTGCGGGGCGGGCGCGACGGCGGCGGCCCCGACGCGGGGGCGGACGACGAACGGCTCAGGCATGTCCCGAATCTAGGGACGCCGGGGCCTCGCCGGGGGCCCGGGGCGACACCCGTGGACAATGCGAGCGCTGTCGCCGGCTGGGGAGGAACCGTCGTGGGAAAAGAGGGGCGGCATCCCATGGGGGGAATGGGATGCCGCCACACGCAGCACCGCAATCGGGGGTGGTCGGGTGCCGCAATGCCAGAATCGAATGTTCGGCCGATCCCGAGCATACGCACGTTCCGACGGGCGGACAAACAGGACACCGCCGGAATCGTGATATATCGAATGACGATTTCCTCATCCGGAGAATCGCGTGCGCGGCATCCCGTGGCCACCCACTATCGGAGGTAGTGGGGGTCAGACGCCCGGAGTAGATTGACCCCGGCCGGGGGCCGTTACCCGCCCGCGTGCACCGACCACCGCAAAGGAGCGCACAATGAGCAGTCAGATCGATCACCTCCTCGACGAGGGCCGGCGATTCGCGCCGTCCCCAGCGTTCGCGGCGCAGGCCAACGGCACCTCCGACCTGTACAAGCGCGCGGCCGCGGACCGCGAGGAGTTCTGGGCCGATCAGGCCCGCGATCTGCTGCACTGGCACACTCCGTTCACGCAGACCCTCGACTGGTCGAACCCGCCGTTCGCAAAGTGGTTCGACGACGGGCAGCTGTCGGTCGCGTACAACTGCCTCGACCGGCACGTCGAAGCCGGCAACGGCGACCGGGTGGCGATCCTGTTCGAAGGCGAATCGGGGGACGAGCGCCGCATCACCTATGCCGAGCTGACGGCGGAGGTGAAGAAGGCCGCCAACATGCTGGAGAGTCTCGGCATCGGCCACGGCGACCGCGTCGCCATCTACCTGCCGATGATCCCCGAGGCGGCCATCGCGATGCTCGCCTGCGCCCGGGTGGGCGCCATCCACTCCGTGGTGTTCGGCGGGTTCTCCGCCGACAGTCTGCGCTCCCGGGTCGATGACGCAGCGGCCCGCCTCGTGATCACGGCGGACGGCGGCTATCGCAAGGGCAGAGTGTCACCGCTGAAGCCGGCCGTCGACATGGCCCTGGCCGACCGCGGCACCGGCCCGCAGGAGACGGTGGAGCACGTTGTGGTCGTCAAGCGCGGCGGCAACGACATCGACTGGACCGAGGGCCGCGACCTGTGGTGGCACGACATGCTCGAGCAGGCCGACGCCGAGCACGAGGCGCAGCCGTTCCCCGCCGAGAACCCGCTGTACATCCTGTACACCTCGGGCACCACCGGAAAACCCAAGGGCGTCGTGCACACGTCGGGCGGATATCTCACCCAGGCCGTGTTCACGAACAAGTACGTCCTCGACATCCACCCCGACTCGGACGTGTTCTGGTGCACGGCGGACATCGGCTGGGTGACCGGGCACACGTACGTCGTGTACGGGCCGCTCGCGCTCGGCGCGACACAGGTGATGTACGAGGGAACGCCGGACACGCCGCATCCGGGCCGCTGGTGGGAGCTCATCCAGAAGTACGGGGTGTCGATCCTCTACACGGCGCCGACGGCGATCCGCTCGTTCATGAAGCAGGGCCGGCAGATCCCGCAGCAGTTCGACCTGTCCAGCATCCGGCTGCTGGGCTCGGTGGGCGAGCCGATCAACCCGGAGGCGTGGATCTGGTACCGCGACATCATCGGCGGCGGCGAGGCGCCGATCGTGGACACGTGGTGGCAGACCGAGACCGGCGCGGCGATGATCGCGGCGCTGCCCGGCGTGACCGACGCCAAGCCCGGGGCCGCGCAAGTGCCGCTGCCGGGCATCTCGGTGGATGTCGTGGACGAGACCGGCCACCAGGTGCCCAACGGCAAGGGCGGCCTGCTCGTGCTGACCGAGCCGTGGCCGGCCATGCTCCGCGGTGTGTGGGGCGATCCGGAGCGGTTCAAGGAGACGTACTGGGAGAAGTTCGCCGACCAGGGCTATTACTTCGCCGGCGACGGCGCACGCAAGGACGAGGACAGCGAGATTTGGCTCCTCGGCCGGGTGGACGACGTGATGAACGTGTCCGGCCACCGCCTGTCGACCACCGAGATCGAGTCCGCGCTCGTGGCGCACGAGTCCACCGCGGAGGCCGCGGTCGTGGGCGCGAAGGACGACACGACCGGCGAGGCCGTGGTGGCGTTCGTGATCATCAAGGAGAGCTACCTGTCCGCGCACTCCCCTGAGGGGCTCGCCGGCACCCTGCGGCAGTGGGTGAGCCAGCAGATCGGGGCCATCGCCCGCCCGCGCGACATCTACATCGTCAGCGAGTTGCCCAAGACGCGGTCCGGGAAGATCATGCGCCGCCTGCTGCGGGATGTCGCGGACGGCCGCGAGGTCGGCGATACCACGACGCTGGCCGACACCGCCGTGATGAGCATCATCTCCGCGCAGGTGAAGTAGCCCGCCCGAGCAGCGCATCGAAGGGCCGGCCCGCGATTCGGGCCGGCCCTTCGCGCTCAGCCTTCCGCGAGGCATCCCCTAACTCCGCGAGACATCCCCTAAGTCCGCGAGGCATCCCGTAAATCCGCGAGGCATCTTCCAAGTTCCCGAGGTTCCATCGCCGAGTTCGGGGATGCCTCGGAGAGTTAAGGGCTGCCTCGCGAAGTTCGGGGCTGCCTCGCGGGGATGCGCGAAACGCGGGGTCAGCGGGCGAAGGAGAAGATGACCTCGACCTCGACGGGGGAATCCAGGGGAAGCACGGGGGCGGCCACGGCCGAGCGGGCGTGACGTCCGGCCTCGCCGAACACGTCGCCGAGCAGTTCGCTGGCGCCGTTGATCACGCCGGGCTGTCCGGTGAAGTCCGGGGTGGATGCCACGAACCCGACGACCTTCACGACACCGGTGAGCCGGTCCACCCCGCCGACGGCGGCGGCCGCCGCGGCGATGGCATTGAGCGCCGACTGGCGCGCATACGCCTTGGCGTCCTCCGCGACCACCTCGGCACCCACTTTGCCGATCGCCGGGAGCGCACCCTCGACCATCGGGAGCTGGCCCGCCGTGTAGACGAGGTCGCCGTGCACGACGGCAGGGACGTACGCGGCCACCGGCGGGACGACCGCGGGAAGGGTGATGCCAAGCTCGGCGAGCCGCTGCGAGACGGTCATCTCAGTTCCCCTCGAACTGGCGGGCCGCCTCGGCCGCGGCATCCAGCCCCACGTTCGCGGATCCGCCGCCGGTCGGACGCTTGAGGTACGCGACGAGACCGCCTTCGGGCCCCTGCACCACCTGCACGAGCTCCCAGCCCTGCTTGCCCCAGTTGTTCAGGATGGCCGCGGTGTTGTGGATCACCAGCGGTGTGGTGAGGTACTCCCAGGTGGTCATCGCGGGTTCGGCTCCTTGGTCTGCGGGGGCGAGCGTCATGCCGGTCTCCGGGGCGGTGCCTGGAGGCTTCATCCAGCAATCTCCTTTACGATCACCCTATGCCCCACTCGAAACGCACGGCCACGGGTGTGGCCGGCGGTCTGCTGGGCCTGGTCGGCCTGAGTGCCGTCGCCGGTGTCCTGGTCACCGCGACGATCACCCCCGCGGTCGCCGTGACCAGTGCCGCCGCGACCAGCGCTATCGACATGTTCAACAACCTGCCGAGCGTGCTCACGATCGACAAGCTGATCCTGCCGTCGACGATCTACGCGAAGAACGACAAGGGCAAGAACGTCATCATGGCGACGTACTACGACCAGAACAGGTCGCCGGTGAAGTTCGACCAGATAGCGCCGGTGATGTACGACGCGCTGCTGTCCAGCGAGGACCCCCGCTACTACGAGCATGGGGGCATCGACCTGATCGGAACGACCCGCGCGATCCTGTCCAATGTGAAGGGCGGCGCGCAGACGCAGGGCGGCTCGTCGATCAGCCAGCAGTACGTGAAGAACGTGCTCGTGCAGCAGTGCGACTGGGATGCGAAGACCGACAAGGAATTGAACGATTGCTGGGTGAAGGCGACCGACTCCCACGGCGCCGACGGCTACCAGCGCAAGCTGCAGGAGATGCGGTACGCGATAGCACTCGAACAGCGCTACTCGAAGAACGACATCCTGCTCGGGTACCTGAACATCGCGAACTTCGGGGGCACCACGTACGGGATCGACGCCGCAGCGATGCGGTATTTCGGCGTGCGTGCCAGCAAGCTGAATCTGTCCCAGGCGGCGACGCTGACCGGCATGGTGCAGAACCCGAACATCTATCGGATCGACTTGCCCAACGGCACGACGACCAACAGCAAGGGCGAGGGCGTCAACTCGAAGAAGGACGGCTACTCGCTGACGAAGAAGCGCCAGGAGTACGTCCTGGACCGCATGCTGGCCGACGGGAAGATCACCCAGAAGCAGCATGACGAGGCGTACAAGGCGCCGATCGTTCCGAAGATCACGAGGGTCCTGACGGGATGCGCCGCGAGTTCCGCCCCGTACTTCTGCCAGTACGTGACCGCCACCGTCCTCAACGACCCCGCGTTCGGAAAGACGGCGGAGGATCGTCAGCAGCTGCTGAAGAAGGGCGGACTGAGGATCTACACGACCCTGGACCCCAAGGTCCAGAAGGCCGCGCAGGACGCGCAGGACAAGTATGTCCCGACCTATGTCGACGGCAAGGACCGTGACGGGACCAAGTGGGAGTTCGGTTCCACCTCGGTGAGCGTCGAGGCCTCAACCGGCCGCGTGCTGGCCATCGCACAGAACACGGACTTCACGCCCGGCGCGGCGACGAAGAAGGGCGAGACATCCGTCGTCTACGCGGGAAGCAAGCAGATCGGCGGTTCCGGCGGGTTCCAGGCCGGATCGACGTTCAAGCTGTTCACCCTGCTGGACTGGCTCGAGCAGGGCAAGTCACTGAACCAGATCGTCGACGGCCGCAACAAACCCCGATCGACGTGGAAGGACTCCTGCGTCCCCGGGGGCGTGTGGACGGCGACCGACAACATGCACAACTTCGACAAGGTGCGCGGCTACTTCGGCACGCCGACGAACTTCACGAAGGTGTCGCTGAACACCGGCTTCATGGGCATGGCCAGCGAGCTCGACCTGTGCGACATCGGCAAGGTGGCACACAGGCTCGGCGTGACCGTCGGCAACGGAAAGCCGATCCCGTTGACGACCACGACGCCCGCTCCGTCCGAGATCATCGGCATCGACAACGTTTCACCGATGGCGATGGCCGGCGCGTACGCCACCGTGGTGAACAAGGGTGTGTTCTGCCAGCCGCGGGTGATCGACAAGGTCACCGACTCGGACGGCCAGGAGATGAAGCTGCCCGAGCGCACGTGCAAGCAGGTGCTCGACCCGAAGGTTGCGGCAACCGCTGCGTTCGCGTTGAAGGGGCCCCTGCAGCCGGGCGGCTCCGGACAGGGCGGCAACCCGTGGGACGGCACCGCGTTGATCGGCAAGACCGGTACCAACGAGGAGTTCCAGACCTGGTTGATCACCTCGAACACGAAGGTGACCACCGCCAACCTGGTCGGCAGCGCCAAGGGACATATCGATCTGTTCCACAACTACGGGAAGGGGAACCGGCTCGCCGACATCCGATTCGTCCTGGGCCGCACCATCCAGGGCGCTATCGACCGGATCTACCCGGGCGGTGCCTTCCCCGCACCTGACTCGAACCTCACTCGTCAGGTGCTCGTGGACCTGCCCAGCGTCATCGGACTGTCCGTCGAGGATGCGACGCAGACGCTCGAGAGGGCCGGCTTCGAGGTGACGGTCGGTGACCCCGTGGACTCCGACCAGCCGAAGGGCATCGTCGCCGCCCAGGATCCTGGGGCCGGGCGGATCGCCGGCGGCACGAACGTGACGATCAACCCCAGCACGGGCAAGGGCATCGCGGTGCCGGACGTGACGGGCGAGAAGCCCGACGCGGCCGTCGCGGCGATCCGCGGCGCCGGGTTCGGCAACGTCGACACGAAGTGCACGCAGCGTGACGACGCCGATGGCACGGTGACCGGGACCGACCCGTCGGCCGGGACGGTGGCCGGTCCGAACACGAAGGTCACCGTCATGTACGCGGCACCGGACTGCGGCAAGCCTGGGAAGCCCGGCGGCAAGGCTGGCGGTTGAGCGATCGCGCTGCCGTGACCCGCACCGCCCTCACCGTGCTCGGCGCAGTGGGGGCGGTCGGTCTCGGCGCGGCGGTGTGGGGCATCGGCGTCGAAAGGCACCTGTACACGGTGCGCCGGCACGAGCTGCGCATCCTGCCCGACGGTGCGGCGCCGGTCCGCGTGCTGCACCTGTCCGACGCGCATATGGCGCCGTGGCAGCACCGCAAGCAGCGGTGGATAGCGTCTCTCGCGGCGCTGCGGCCGGATGTCATCGTGAACACCGGCGACAATCTGGGGCACCGGGCGGGACTGGCGGGCATACGGCGGGCGTTCGCGCCGTTCCGCGGCATCCCGGGCCTGTTCGTGCACGGATCGAACGACCACGTCTCACCCACGCCGCGCAACCCGTTCTTGTACCTGATGGGCCCGTCCCGTCACGTCGCCGAGGGTGAGCCGCTGGATGCCACGGCGCTGGACCGGTTCCTTTCGGACGAGCTCGGGTGGGCCGATTTGAACAACGCCGCGGCGTCGATCGAGGTCGGCGGGCTGCGGCTCGATGCATTCGGCGTCAGCGACGCGCACCGCGCGTGGGACCGGCTCGACGTCCTGCCCGATGCCATCGCCGCACTCGGCGACGGCGCCGATCTCACGTGGGGCGTCACGCATGCGCCGTACCGCCGCGTGCTCGACGAGTTCGTCGACCTCGGCGCGGAAGCCCTGTTCGCCGGGCACACGCACGGCGGCCAGGTGCGCATTCCCTTCTCACCGAGCGCACTCGTCGCGAACTGCGACATCCCGCTCGACCAGGCTCGGGGCCTCAGCTCCTGGACCCATGACGGCCGCACCGTGCCGCTGAACGTCAGTGCAGGCATCGGCCACTCGATCTACGCGCCGGTGCGCTTCGCGTGCCGGCCCGAGGCATCCCTCATCACGCTGCTGCCGCGATAGCACGCCCTGCCGCGGTGACCCGGTCGGGCTCCGTATCATCCCGTTGGATATCTGGCAACGCCCATCTCGCATCCAGGGTGCTGTCATAGCGTCACAATGTGCGGGGAGCGCTGGAGTGGGACGGAAAACGGCATCTGGGCGGCGTGCTCGGCGGCCTGGTCGGGCTCGTGGCGCTCAGCGGCATCGCCGGTCTGCTGATCACCGCCGCCGTCACGCCGACCGTCGCGATCACGAGCATGGCCGCCGCGGGTGCGATTGACGGGTTCGACAATCTGCCCAGCGAACTGCAGATAAACGCGCTGCAGCTTCCGACGACGATCTACGCGAAGAATCCCTCCACCGGCAAGCAGGAGCCGATCACCCGGTTCTACGACCAGAACCGGGTGCCCGTGAAGTGGACGCAGATAGCGCCGGTGATGTATGACGCGATCATCTCCAGCGAGGATCCGCGCTTCTATGACGAGGGCGGCATCGACCTGGTGGGCACGACGCGTGCGGTCCTGTCCAACGTCCAGGGTCGCAGCACGGTGCAGGGCGGGTCGACGATCAGCCAGCAGTACGTGAAGAACGTGCTCGTGCAGGACTGCTACGGATCCGTCGACGACCAGAGCCTTCCGCAGGATGAGAAGGATGCCGCGATCCAGGCGTGCTACAACGAGGCCACGAACACCGACGGGCCGGCTGGGTACGCGCGCAAGCTGCAGGAGATGCGCTACGCGATAGCCCTGTCGCAGAAGTACTCGAAGGACGAGGTCCTGCTCGGGTATCTGAACATCGCGAACTTCGGCGGCGTGACGTACGGCATCGAGGCGGCGTCGGAGTACTACTTCGGCGTGCACGCCGCCGCGCTGAACCTCTCCCAGGCCGCGACGCTGGCCGGCATGGTGCAGAATCCGAACACCTATCGCATCGACCTCCCCAACAACGCGGCCAATGGCACCGCCAATCACTTCGCCCTGACCAAGCAGCGACAGGAGTATGTCCTGGGGAGGATGCGGGATGCCGGCAAGATCACAGCCGCGCAGTACAGCGACGCGATGAAGGCACCGATCACGCCCAAGATCACCGCCCCCAAGACCGGGTGCGCGAAGACGACCGTCCCGTACTTCTGCGAGTACGTGATCTCCATCGTGCAGAGCGACCCAGCGTTCGGAAAGACGGCGCCGGATCGTGAGCACGCGCTGCGGCAGGGCGGGTTGAAGGTGTACACGACCCTCGATCCGCGGCTGCAGAAGGTCGCGCAGGCAACGGTGGCGAAGTACGCGCCGTCGCGATGGCCGAGCTACGGCTACGGGTCGACGATCGTTAACATCCAGCCCTCCACCGGCAACATCCTCTCGATCGCGCAGAACACCCACTTCACCACGACCCCGTCCGCCCGCTACTCCGGCCTCACGAGCATCGTGTACGCCGGCGACCACGTTCAGGGCACGTCCGGCTTCGAGGCGGGATCGTCGTTCAAGCTGTTCACCCTGCTGGCCTGGCTGCAGGCCGGGCATTCGCTCAACGAGGTCATCAACGGGAACCTCCGCGTCATCCCGCACATCACGAACTCGTGCCAGGGCGACTGGACGAACCAGGACAACACCATCATCCAGAACTTCCGGCACGAGCCGGGCTACTACGGCACCCCGATGCAGTTCACCGCGCAGTCACTGAACTCGGGATATCTCGCCATGGCGAGCCAGCTCGACCTGTGCACGGTGATGAAGAATGCCACGAAACTCGGCGTGACGCGCGCCAAGGACGACAAGCCCGTCCAGATGACCGATCTTTTCTCGGTGCTCGGCTCGAACTCGGTGTCGCCGATAGCGATGGCGGGCGCGTACGCGGCGATTGCCAACCACGGGAAGTTCTGTCAGCCGCGCGTGATAGCGCGGGTGACGGATGCCGCAGGCCATGATCTGCCGGTGCCCAAGCGCACCTGCACCCAGGCGATCGACCCGGGCATCGCCGCCACCGCGGCGTACGCGCTCCAAGGGGTCCTTCGCCCCGGCGGGACCGCGGCGGTCGCGAACCCGTACGACGGCACTCCGCTGTTCGGGAAGACGGGCACGCACAACGGGGAGCAGACGTGGCTGATCACCTCGAGCACGGCGATGACCTCCGTCGTCTGGTCGGGCATCACCGACAACCACGCCGACCCGGACCTCGACCTGTACAAGGCGTACTACCGCGGCATCGATCTCGCCGAGATCCGCTACCCGATGTCCGAGCGCATCCAGCGCGCCGCCGACGAGTACTACCCCGGCGGGCCGCTGCCGCAGCCCGAGGCGAGGCTGATGATCTACACCGGCCACTACCCCAGCTACAGCCACCACACCACGAAGAGCGACAAGAAGAAGCACTCCTCGCCGGCGCCGACGGCCACCGCGAGCCCCGCCCCGCCACCACCGACGCGGCCCTCGCCCACGCCGCCGTCGAAGCCGCCGCGCAAGGGTCACTGACCCGATCGCCGCCGCGCGCGTTCGGAGCAGGTCGTCGGATCGGGTAGACTCGAACAGTTGCCACCGGGGTGTGGCGCAGCTTGGTAGCGCGCTTCGTTCGGGACGAAGAGGCCGCAGGTTCAAATCCTGTCACCCCGACATCTACAAGGGCTCCACTGCGGTGGAGCCCTTGCCGGTGAAAGGACCACGATGCCGACACCCCGCCTGGTTGCGTTCGATCTGGACGACACGCTCGCCCCGTCGAAGAGCCCGATCGACCCGCGCATCGGCGAGCTGCTGATAGCGCTCGCGGAGCGCGTGGTGGTCGCGATCATCTCCGGCGGACAGCTCGCCCAGTTCACCGCGCAGGTGGTGGATCGGCTGCCGGATGCCGCTCCCGCCGTGCGCGAGCACATCCACCTGCTGCCCACCTGCGGGACGCAGTACTACCGGCTCACCGGCGACGGCGTGCACACCGTGTACGCGCACGCGCTCAGCGACGACGAGAAGACGCGCGCGCTGACGGCCGTCGAGCAGCAGGCCCGCCGGCTCGGATTCTGGGAGTCCGACACGTGGGGCGACATCCTCGAGGACCGCGGTTCGCAGATCACGTTCTCCGCGCTCGGGCAGCGGGCGCCGCTGCACGCGAAGAGCGCCTGGGACCCCACGGGCGAGAAGAAGAACACGCTGCGCGCGGCGGTGGCCGAGCTCATCCCCGACCTCGAGGTGCGCTCGGGCGGATCCACGAGCGTCGACATCACGCATCGCGGCATCGACAAGGCATACGGCATGCGGCAGCTCGCCGAGCAGACCGGCATCCCGCTGGACGACATGCTGTTCGTGGGCGACCGGCTCGACCCGGACGGCAACGACTACCCGGTGCTGGCGCTCGGGGTGCGCTGCCATGCCGTGACCGGGTGGGAGGACACCGCCGCGTTCCTCGAGGAGCTCATCCCGACGCTGTAGCGGCGGGCTCTGCTCGGGCCGCATCGTTCCGCGAGCGGAGGGGATGCCGCCCGGCGGAGGGCATGGGAGCGTACACACGCCCTCCCCTCGGCGGGAAGCCCTCGTCTCAGCGTCTCGCGGATGCTCCGGCGGGAGCGGCCACCGGCGCCAGCCGGGTGAGCTGCGTGACGTGCTTCGGCGCGAGCTCCGCCAGCGACGAGACGCCCAGCAGCTTCATGGTGCGCTCGATCTCGCCGCGCAGGATAGCTATCGTGCGGTCCACGCCCTGCCGGCCGCCGGCCATCAGCCCGTACAGGTACGCGCGGCCCACGAGCGTGAACTTCGCGCCCAGGGCGATGGATGCCACGATGTCGGCGCCGTTCATGATTCCCGTGTCGACGATGACCGTGGCATCCTTGCCCACCTCGCGCACGACCTCGGGCAGCAGCCGGAACGGGATCGGCGCCCGATCCAGCTGGCGCCCGCCGTGGTTGGACAGCACGATGCCGTCGACCCCCTGGTCGATCAGCCGCTTGGCGTCCTCGACGTTCTGCACGCCCTTGACGACGATCTTTCCAGGCCACATGCCGCGGATCACGTCGAGGTCGTCGTACGAGATCGTCGGGTCCATCGCGGCATCCAGCAGCTCCCCCACGGTGCCGCCGGTGGTCGACAGCGACGCGAACTCGAGCTTCGGCGTCGTGAGGAAGTCGAACCACCACCACGGCCGCGGGATCGCGTTCAGGATCGTGCCCAGGGTCAGCTGCGGCGGGATCGAGAAGCCGTTGCGCTTGTCGCGCAGCCGCGCTCCGGCGACGGGGGTGTCCACCGTGAAGAACAGCGTGTCGAAGCCCGCGGCGGCCGCGCGGCGGGTCAGGCCGTATGAGATCTCGCGGTCGCGCATGACGTACAGCTGGAACCAGTTGCGCCCGCCGGGGTTGGCCGTGCGGACGTCCTCGATCGAGGTGGTGCCGAGCGTTGAGAGCGTGAACGGGATGCCGGCGGCCCCCGCCGCACCGGCGCCGGCCGTCTCGCCCTCGGTCTGCATGAGCCGCGTGAACCCGGTGGGCGCTATCCCGAACGGCAGGGCGGAGCGCCCGCCGAGGATCTCGCACGACATGTCCACGGACGGCGCCGGCCGCAGGATGTCGGGGTGGAACTCGACATCCTCGAACGCCTGGCGGGCACGGGCGATCGACAGCTCGCCCTCGGCGGCGCCGTCGGTGTAGTCGAATGCGGCCTTCGGGGTGCGGCGCTTCGCTATCGTGCGGAGGTCCTGGATGGTGAGGGCGGCCGCAAGCCGGCGCCTCCGCCCGTTCAGCTCGGGCGTGCGGAACTTCATCAGTTCGAAGACATCCGCGGGCTTCGGCAGCTGCCTGGTGACCATCAGCGGTCCTTTCCGTCGTGCGTGAGTCCGGCGTGCGCGTAGTAGCCGGTGATGTGGTCGGCGACCAGCCGCCGCGCCCGCGCGGGGTCGCCGAGCTCGAGGGCGGCGACGATCTCCCGGTGCTGAACGCGCAGGCGCGCGACGGTGTCGTCCCAGTCCGCGATGCGGGCGGCGCCGGCGAGCACATACGACTCGATGCCCTCGCGCAGGCCCGTCATCATCGCCGCGACGACGGTGTTGCCGGATGCCTCCGCCAGCGCGAGGTGGAACTGGGCATCGAGCGCGAGGAACTCCGCCGCGGTGAGGCCGGGTGCGTCCATCGCGTCGAGCGCGACGCGCGCGGGCGCGAGCGGCTCGGCCGCGGCATCCCGCTCTCCGGGGGCGCGACGCTCGGCGGCGATCCGCGCGGCGAGACCCTCGGCCACGGCCGTCTCCAGGATCAGCCGGGTGCGCACGACGTCGTCGATGGGGAAGCCCTGCGCGGCCACCTGGAGGCGCAGCAGCGCCGACATCCCGCCGCGCGGGGTCGCTATCACGATGGCCCCGGCGGTCGGTCCGGAGCCGGTCGCCGTGCGGATGAGCCCGAGGACGTCGAGGACCCGCAGCGCCTCGCGGACGCTGGACCGGCCGACGCCGAGGGTGGAGGCGAGTTCGCGTTCGGGGGGCAGGTGGTCGCCGGGCGTGAGGATTCCGTCCAGCAGATCCGTCTCGATGCGATCGAGCACGACGCGCCATGCGCGCGCCGGCGCGGCTTCGGTCACGCGCACCTCCTCTGTGGTCTGACCACAGTACCGCCGTGCGGCCCGACCACGCAAGAGCGCGCGGCAGCGACACGACGCCCGCGCCGCACCCGCGAAATGCCGTCCCTTCCTGCCGCATCACCGGCGCGAAGCGACACGACGGGACGGCGATTCGCCGGGCCCGCCCCCGGCCGCGGCGCTCAGCCGAGGCGGCCGCCGGACTCGCGCAAGTAGCACTCCGCGCACATCGACTCGTACGTGACGCGCTCGGCGCTGAGCTCATCGATGGCGACTTGGTCGCCCTCGAACACGAACCGGCCGCCGACGAGCCGCGCGTTGAACAGCGCCTTGCTCCCGCAGCGGCAGATGGTCTTCAGCTCCTCGAGGCTGTGGGCGAGCTCCATGAGCCGCCGCGACCCGGGGAACGCCTGCGTCTGGAAGTCGGTGCGGATGCCGTAGGCCAGCACCGGCACGCCGTCCAGCACCACTATCCGCAGCAGATCGTCCACCTGCTCCCGGGTGAGGAATTGCGCCTCGTCCACGAGCAGGCATGCGACGTCGCCGGATGCCGCCGGGATCAGCGCTCCGGCATCCCCGCGCACTCTCGCGCGATGCTCCGCGAACACCGCCCGCAGATCGTCGTCGGGGCGCACCAGGAAGTCCACCGGGCGCGTCATCCCGAGCCGGCTCGAGATGCTGCCGGCGTCCTTCGTGTCGATCTCGGGCTTGGCCAGGAGTACCCGCTGCCCGCGCTCCTCGTAGTTGTACGCGGCCTGAAGCAGAGCGGTGGACTTCCCCGAGTTCATCGCCCCGTAGCGGAAGTAGAGTTTGGCCACGAGCCGAGTCTACGGTCCGCTCAGTGCGTCAACTGCAGGTCCTGAGCCGTCTGCGCCATGGTCTGCTCGGCCAGCTGCGGCTGCGGGTTCAGCTGCTCTCCGTATGTCGGGATGAGGGTCTTCAGCGTCGGCTCCCACGCCGGGAACTGCTCCGGGAAGCACGTCTTCATGAGGTTCAGCATGATCGGCACGGCGGTAGATGCCCCCGGCGACGCCCCGAGGAGCCCTGCGATCGTGCCGTCGGCTCCGGAGACCACCTCGGTGCCGAACTTGAGCTGTCCCTCGTGCATCACCTGGGCCCGCTGGCCGGCCTGCAGCAGCTTCCAGTCCTCGTCCTCGGCCGACGGCATGAGCTCGCGCAGATCGTTCACCTTGCGGTGGTGGTTCTTCAGCAGTTCGCTGACCAGATACCGGATGAGGTCGAGGTTCGTGACCGCAACCTTGAGCATGCTGAACAGGTTCGAGAAGCGCACCTGTGTGACGATGTCCCACATCGACCCGTTCTTCAGGAACTTCGGGCTGAACGTGGCGAACGGCCCGAACAGCACGGAGGCCTCGCCGTCCACAACCCGGGTGTCCAGGTGCGGCACCGACATCGGCGGCGCGCCCACGGTGGCCTTCGAATAGACCTTGGCGTGGTGGAGGGCGACGATCTTGGGGTCGGATGTCATCAGCCACTGTCCGCCGATGGGGAAGCATCCGTAGCCCTTGATCTCGGGGATCCCGGAGCGCTGCAGGAGCTTCAGCGCCCAGCCGCCGGCGCCCACGAACACGAATCGCGCCTTGATCTGGCCGGGCATCCGGCCGATGGTGCGACGGTACTTCACCAGCCAGGTGCCGTCCTTCTGGCGCTTCAGCGACCGCACCTCGGTGTCCGTGCGGACATCCAGCCCATCGGAGCGCAGGTGCGCGAACAGCTGCCGGGTCAGCGAGCCGAAATCGACATCCGTCCCCCCGGACACGCGGGTCGCGGCGAACGGCGCG
This sequence comes from Microbacterium sp. SYP-A9085, assembly GCF_009649635.1. GTDB lineage: Bacteria > Actinomycetota > Actinomycetes > Actinomycetales > Microbacteriaceae > Microbacterium. The sequence goes on from NZ_WJII01000003.1 coordinate 265,322, forward strand.
TCGGCCTTCAGCCGTTGCTTCATCAGCAGCGGCGCCCAGGAGTGGATGACGCGCGAGTCCTCGCTGTACTGCATGTCTGCGAACAGCGGCTGCTCCTTGAGCAGCTCGTAGCGCCTCTTCAGGAACGCGACGTTCTTCTCGCCGCGCACGAACGTCATGTGCGGCGTGGGGTTGATGAACGTCTCGGGCTCGCTGAGGATGCCGCGGTCGACGAGGGTCGACCAGAACTGGCGGGACAGCTGGAACTGCTCGTTGATCGAGATGGCCTTCGAGATGTCCACGGTGCCGTCGGCGGACTGCGGCGTGTAGTTCAGCTCGCAGAGGGCAGCGTGGCCGGTGCCGGCGTTGTTGAAAGCGTTCGAGCTCTCCTGGGCGACGTCGGAGAGTCGTTCGATCGCGGTGATCTTCCAGTCCGGCTGCAGTTCGTGGAGGAAGGCACCCAGGGTGGCACTCATGATGCCCCCACCGATAAGGACGACGTCGACGGTTTCAGTCACAATCCCTCAGTCTAGTTCGCCGGGTGAAACGGGCCGTCCACAGGGGACGCCGCTCAGACGGCCGCGGAGAGCCGCGCGGCGACGACCTCGGCGATCTGGACCGCGTTCAGCGCGGCGCCCTTGCGGAGGTTGTCGTTGCTGACGAAAAGCACGAGACCGCGGCCCTCGGGAGCGGACTGGTCGGCGCGGATCCGTCCGACGAAGCTCGGATCCTTGCCGACGGCGTGCAGCGGCGTGGGGACCTCGTCGAGCACGACGCCCGGCGCCGCGGCGAGCACCTCGCGGGCACGGTCGGGGGTCAGCTCCCGCGCGAACTCGACGTGGATCGACAGCGAGTGGCCGGTGAACACCGGCACACGCACACACGTGCCCGCGACCCGGAGCTCGGGCAGTTCGAGGATCTTGCGGCTCTCGTTGCGCAGCTTCTTCTCTTCGTCGGTCTCGTTGTCGCCGTCGTCGACGATGCTGCCGGCGAGCGGGATGACGTCGAACGCGATCGGGGCGACGTACTTCTCCGGCTGCGGGAAGTCGACCGCTCCCCCGTCATGGACCAGGCCGATGGCATTCTGACCGACGGCCGCCGTCGCCTGTTCCAGCAGCTCCTGCGCGCCGGCCAAGCCGGAACCGGACACCGCCTGGTACGTGCTGACGATGAGACGCTGAAGGCCCGCCGCGGCATCCAAGGGCTTGAGGACGGGCATCACAGCCATCGTGGTGCAGTTCGGGTTGGCGATGATGCCCTTGTGCGCCTGCTCGATGGCGTCAGGGTTGACCTCGCTGACCACGAGCGGCACGTCCGGATCCATCCGCCAGGCGCTGGAGTTGTCGATCACGACCGCGCCGGCCGCGGCGAAGCGCGGGGCGTGCGCGCGGCTGCCGGTGGCGCCGGCGGAGAACAGTGCTATGTCGATGCCGGCCGGGTCGGCGTCGGCGATGTCTTCGACGATGACGCTGTGGCCGGCGAAATCGACGGTCGTGCCGGCCGAGCGTGCGGTCGCGAACAGCCGCAGCTCGCGGACCGGGAACGCGCGCTCGGTGAGGATCTCGCGCATCACGGTACCGACCTGTCCGGTCGCGCCGACGACGGCGACGTTCAGTCCTGCTTCAGAGATACGGGTCATTGTGGTGTCCTCGAGGTGCGGGCGCGCCCATCCTGCGAAGCGCACGAGGCGGTTCGGGATGCGGCGTCGCAGGGTTTCGCTGAGTCTACCCGCGCGGCCTGCGCCACACCGCCAGATTGCGGGGGTTCGCGGGTCAGCGGCCGGTGCCGGCGTAGACGGTGGCGTCCACCTCGCCGTCGAGGCCGAACGCCGTGTGCACCGCGCGCGCCGCCTCGCCGAGATCGTCGCCGCGCAGCACCACCGAGATCCGGATCTCGGATGTCGAGATCATCTCGATGTTGATGCCGGCCGCGCTCAGCGCCTCGAACAGCGTCGCCGAGACGCCGGAGTTCGTGCGCATGCCCGCCCCGACCACGGAGAGCTTGCCGATCTGGTCGTCGTGCACGAGGCTCTCGAAGCCGACGTCGGACTGGTGGGCCGCGAGCGCCCGCAGCGCTGTCGCGGCGTCGGCCTTGGGCAGCGTGAACGAGATGTCGGTGCGGCCGGTGGCGGCCGCCGAGATGTTCTGCACGATCATGTCGACGTTCGCGCCGGAGCGCGCGACGATCTTGAAGATCTCCGCCGCCTTGCCGGGAACGTCCGGCACGCCCAGGACGGTGATCTTCGCCTGGCTGAGGTCGGTGGCGACCCCCGCGACGACGGGCTCTTCCATATGGTCCCCCTTGAGCTGCGGGAAGGCGGCGGAAAGCTCGGCGCGGCGGCTCTCGTCCACGACGAGAGTGCCTTCCGCGGAGCTGAATGTGGAACGCGCATGGATCACGACGCCGTGCCGGCGGGCGTATTCCACGGCGCGGATATACAGGACCTTTGCGCCATTCGCGGCGAGCTCGAGCATCTCCTCGCTGGAGATCACGTCGAGCTTGCGGGCCTTCGGCACCACGCGGGGATCGGCCGTGAAGACGCCGTCGACGTCGCTGTAGATCTCGCAGACGTCGGCATCCAGGGCCGCCGCCAGTGCGACGGCAGTGGTGTCCGACCCGCCGCGGCCGAGCGTGGTGATGTCGCGGGTGTCGCGGTTGAAGCCCTGGAACCCGGCGACGATCACTATCGCGCCCTCGTCCAGCGCCTCGCGCAACCGCACGGGCGTGACGTCGACGATGCGGGCGGCGCCGTGCCGGGCGTCGGTGATCATCCCGGCCTGGCTGCCGGTGAACGAGCGGGCCTCGAACCCCATCGAGTGAATGGCCATCGCCAGCAGCGCCATCGAGATGCGCTCCCCGGACGAGAGCAGCATGTCGAGCTCGCGCGGGGCGGGGATTGGGGCGACCTCGGAAGCAAGTTCCAGCAGCTCGTCGGTCGTGTCGCCCATCGCGCTGACAGCCACGACGACGTCGTTGCCGGCGCGGCGGTTGTCGACGATGCGCTTCGCGACCCGCTTGATGCCCTCGGCGTCGGCGACCGACGATCCGCCGTACTTCTGGACGATCAGCGCCACGTTCGAACTCCCGCGCTCTGGACTGCGGCGCGGATGCCGCGCCTGGCATCCATCTTACGGATCCGCCGATGCGGGCCCGGCCATGTGACGCGTCAGGCCCGCCGGTCGCCAGTGTCCGTGGATGTCTTCGTGGATGGGACCGCGAGATCGGCCGCCTCGACGACGGCTCCCGGCACGACCTCCGCGGGGGCGGCGCGACCACGGCGCCGTATCCATCCGCCGGTGGCCGCCACCCAGCAACCCACCAGCACGAGAGGGAATCCCAGCAGCAGCCACGGGGTGAGCTGCTCGCTGAGGATGACGGTGCCCAGCGCTATCGCCACGACCGGGTTCACGTACGTGAACAGGGGCGCAGTCACCGGGCCGACCTCCGCGATCAGCGCGAAGAACGCGATGAACGCTATGGCGGTGCACAGCACGGCGAGCGCGGCCAGGGACACCGTGCTGCGCAGCGTCGGCAGCTCATGCTGGGTGGCCAGCGCGATCGGCAGGTAGACGAGCCCGACCGCGGCCAGGGCCAGCGTGATCGAACCCAGCGAGGGCACGTCGTTGAGCTTCGCCGCCACGATGAACGGCGCTATCGCATACATCACCGCCGTCAGCAGCACCTCGGATACCGCGATGAGAGTGGATGCCGCGTCCGTCACCGCAAGTCCCTGGCCGGCGACGACGACGCCGACGCCGCCGAAGCCGACGAGCAGGCCGACGATCTTCATGACCCCGACAGTGCGATGGCTGCCGATCACGAACCCGATCACGGTTGCCCACAGGGGCACGGTCGCCACGAGCAGGCCGGTCAGTCCCGACGGGACGGTCTGCTCGGCGTGGCTGAGCAGGAAGAACGGGCCGCCCATCTCGATCGCGGCGAACGCCAGCACCCACGGCCACTTCCGCAGCGCCGGCCGGAGCGCCTTCCGGTGCAGGGCGAGCGGCAGCAGAAGCAGAGCACCCACGAGTGTGCGCCCGGATACGACCGCGGCGGGCGAGAACGACGCCACCGCCTCACTGATGAACAGGTACGGCACGCCCCACAGCAGCGCCATCGCGGCGAACAGCCACCAGCCTTTTGCACTCATCCGTGCATTCTCACATCGACCGCCGACCCTCGAACGCGCGCCCGAGCGTGACCTCGTCGGCGTACTCCAGGTCGCCGCCCACGGGGAGCCCGGACGCCAGGCGCGTCACGGTGATCTTCAGCGTGTGCAGCAGGCGCGACAGATACGTCGCGGTGGCCTCGCCCTCCAGGTTGGGGTTCGTGGCGAGGATCACCTCCTGCACGGTCCCGTCCGCCAGCCGCTGCATCAGCTGCGCGATGCGCAGTTCGTCGGGCCCGATGCCCGCGATCGGGCTGATGGCGCCGCCGAGCACGTGATACAGGCCGCGGAACTCGCGCGTGCGCTCGATGGCGGCGACGTCCTTCGCGTCCTCGACGACGCAGATGAGCGTCTGGTTGCGGCGCGGGTCGCGGCAGATGGCGCAGCGGTCCTGCTCGGAGACGTTGCCGCAGACCTCGCAGAAGCGCACCCGTTCGCGCACTTCGCCGAGCAGCGTCGCGAGGCGGGCGACGTCGAAGCCGGGGGTCTGCAGGATGTGGAACGTGATGCGCTGCGCCGACTTCGGGCCGATGCCGGGCAGGCGGCCGAACTCGTCGATGAGGTCCTGAACGATGCCGTCGTACATGGGCTACTGGAACCTCGTAGGCGACTCGTACGGCTCCTCGCGCACGAACCGTGCACCGAGGATCTGGCGGACGACGGCCTCGCCCACCCGCTCCACGCCGCCGCCCCGGACACTGGACGCGGGCAGCGGGGTGGCGACCACGGGGACGTCGGCGATGTCCAGGTCGGTCTCGTCGGGGTCGTCCTCGTCGGGCGCCGCCGATGTCTGGACATCCCGGGCGGGCAGCACGTCCCCTTCCCGGGGCGGGGCGAGTGTCGCGGTCCGGATGGCGGCGGATGCCGCATCCTCCGGCTCGTCGTCGACGGCCAGCGGCGCGGGCGACTCGTCCGAGGGCGAGCCCTGCGGGATCGCCACGACGGCCCAGTCCGTGACCGGTGCCGCCGGCGGTGCACCGGCGGCCGGCGAGGCGGTACGGGGTGCCGATGCGGGATCTGCGGCGGCGACCTGGGGTGCCGGGTCAGGGGCGGGGTCGGCGTCCGGCGGCGCCGGACCGTCGCCGTGCCCGCCGGCGGGGCCTGCGGGGCCGCCGCCGTGCCGCGCGATGTACTTCACGCGGACGCCGAGCACCGTCTGGATCGCCTGGCGCAGGTCCTCGCTCGGGCCCTTGCCGGCCTGCAGCTTCTTGAACTTCGCGACGTCGGTCGCACTGCCGAAGCTCAGCGTGAGCACGTCACCCGCGAAATCGGCGACCCGGGCGGTCGTCGCGACAAGCCACGACGTGCGGTCGATGCCCTCGAGCATGACGAGGATGTCGGGCCAGGCGTGCTCGATCCGCTCGAGCGTCACGGGACCGGCGGGGGCCCCGCGCGGCTCCGCGGGCGCGGCCGGAGCGGGCGCTTCGTCGTGCGGCTGCGGTCCTCGCTCAGCGACCGGAGCCGGCGCGGCGTCGGGCTGCGGCGTGGCGGTGACGGGCTGCGGCGTGGCTGGCGCGGCGTCGGGCTGCGGCGCGGCGGTGACGGCGGAGGGCTGCGGCGTTGCGGGCGCAGGCGCGGCGGGCGCGGCGGCGGGCTGCGGCATGGCAGGCGCGACAGCGGCGAGGTGCGATTCCGCCGCGGCGCCACGAGCGAGAACGCGCGCGACCATGAGCTCGAGCTGCAGGCGCGGCGAGGTCGCGCCGGTCATCTCGTCGAGGGCCGCCACGACGATGTCCGCGATGCGCGAGAGCCGGTGCGCGCCGAACACGGCGGCCTGGCGCGACATCCGCTCGAGCTCCTCGGCGGGAATGCCGCGCAGCACTGCCGCGGCCCCGTCGCCGGTCGCGGCCACGACGATGAGGTCGCGCAGCCGCTCCAGCAGGTCGTCCACGAAGCGGCGCGGATCCTGGCCGGTCTGCACCACACGGTCGATGGCCGCGAACGCGGCCGCGGCATCCTGGCCCCCGAACGCGTCGACGACCTCGTCCAGCAGCTCCGCGGGGGTGTAGCCGAGCAGCGCGACGGCCCGCGCGTATGTCACGGCGGAGTCCTCGGAGCCGGCGATCAGCTGGTCGAGCACCGACAGGGTGTCGCGCGGCGAGCCGCCGCCGGCGCGCACGACGAGCGGCAGCACGCCCGGCTCGACCCGAACGCCCTCCTGGGCGCACAGCTGCTCGACGTACTCGAGCATCGCCGCCGGCGCGACGAGCCGGAACGGGTAGTGATGCGTGCGCGAGCGGATCGTCCCGATGACCTTTTCGGGTTCGGTCGTCGCGAAGATGAACTTGACGTGATCGGGCGGCTCCTCGACGAGCTTGAGCAGCGCGTTGAACCCCTGCGGCGTGACCATGTGCGCCTCGTCGAGGATGAAGATCTTGAAGCGGTCGCGGGCCGGCGCGAACACGGCCCGCTCGCGCAGGTCGCGGGCATCGTCGACGCCGTTGTGGGATGCCGCGTCGATCTCCACGACATCCAGCGACCCGCCCCCGCCGCGGCCGAGCTCGATGCAGCTGTCGCACGTGCCGCACGGCGTGTCCGTGGGCCCCTGGGCGCAGTTCAGGCACCGCGCGAGGATGCGCGCGGAGGTCGTCTTGCCGCACCCGCGAGGACCCGAGAAGAGATAGGCGTGGCCGACGCGATCACCGCGCAGCGCGGTCATCAGGGGCTCGGTCACCTGCGCCTGCCCGATCATCTCCGCGAACGTCTCGGGCCGGTAGCGGCGATACAGGGCGGTGGTCACGCGTCCAGCCTACGGTGTGGCCACGACGTCGGGCAGCGGCAGGATGCCGTGCCCGTTCGGCGGTCCCGCGAACGCCCGACCCGTCATCCCGGGCCCCGAAGAGCGCCCACCGGGTCGATCACCGGCACCTCCCCGGTGGCGATCACCGGGATCGTCGTGGTGACCGACGTCGGGACGGATGCCGACAGGAGCGTGCCATCCTCACGGCGTTCGCCGATGAGCTCGCGCAGCGTGGGCCGGCCGGCGATGGATGGACCCTGATCTTCGAGGGGCACCGTGACGGAGCCGCCGGGCTCCACCGTGTAGCGGGCGCCCCGTACCGTGAACGAGACCGGTCGCCCCTCCCCCGCCCGCATCGTCATCGCGTCGGAGCGGAGCGTGACCCGCAGCGATGTGCCGTGCCACTGGATCACGTATTCCAGCTCATCCCACGTCGCCGGCAGGCGCGGGTCGAACGCGAGCTCGCCGGTGTGGTCCCGCATCCCGCCGAACCCGGAGACCAGCGCCGTCCACACGCCGCCGGCCGATGCCACATGCACGCCGTCGGCGGCGTTGCGGTGCAGGTCGCCGAGATCGACGAAAAGCGCGTGCTCGAAGTAGTCCAGCGCCAGGTCCTGGTATCCCACCTCGGCCGCGAGGATCGCCTGCACCACGGCCGACAGCGTCGAGTCCCCGGTGGTCAGTGGGTCGTAGTACTCGAAATCGGCGAGCTTCTCCTCGGCGGAGAACTCGTTGCCCTGCAGGAACAGGGCCAGCACGACGTCGGCCTGCTTGAGCACCTGGTAGCGGTAGATCACCAGGGGGTGGAAGTGCAGCAGCAGCGGACGCTGTTCGGGGGGCGTCCGCTCCAGGTCCCACACCTCCTTCTCGAGGAAGACCTCGTCCTGCGGGTGGATGCCCAGCTGCGGACTGTACGGGATGTGCATGCACTCGGCCGCCCGCTCCCACGAGTCCGGCTCGGTGGGATCGAGGTCCAGACGGTCCACCATGCGGCGGTACACGTCACCGTCGAGCGTCGCCATCGCCCGCACCGTCTGCGCGGCGAAGCGGAGGTTGAAGCGCGCCATCACGTTCGTGAAGAGGTTGTCGTTCACGACGGTCGTGTACTCGTCGGGGCCGGTGACGCCGTGGATGTGGAACTCCTCGACGCCGTCGTGCGAGCGCCAGAACCCCAGCGTCGCCCACAGCCGCGCGGTCTCCACCGCGATGTCGACGCCGTCGCGGTACAGGAAGTCCACATCGCCGGTGGCGCGCACGTACTTGGCGAGCGCGTAGCAGACGTCGGCATTGATGTGGTACTGCGCCGTCCCGGCGGCGTAGTACGCGGATGCCTCTTCACCGTTGATGGTCCGCCACGGGTACAGGGCCCCCGCCTCGGTGAGCTGATGAGCGCGGCGACGGGCCGCGGGCAGCATGAGCACCCGCATCCGCAGCGCGTTCAGCGCCCACTGCGGCGTCGTGTACGCGAGGAACGGGAGGACGTAGATCTCGGTGTCCCAGAAGTAGTGCCCCGAGTACCCGGACCCGGTGACCCCCTTCGCGCCGATGCCCTTGCCGTCGGCCCGGGCAGCCGCCTGCGCGAGGTGGAACAGGCACCAGCGCACCGCCTGCTGCAGGTCGTCACGGCCGCCGATGCGCACATCCGAGCGCTCCCAGAACGCGTCCATCCACGCCCGCTGCCGGACGAAGAGGGTCGCGACACCGTCATCCATCGCCCGATCCAGGCTCCGGCGGCAGCGGTCGACGAGCTCGCGCGCGGGAACGCCGGCCGGGGCGGTGTGGTAGCTGACGAGCTTGACGACCTTCACCGGGACGCCGGCCTTCGCCTGCACCCGGAAGATGTTCTTCGCGATGTCCGGCTCGACGAGCGTGCGCATCGTGTACGGGTTCTCGGTCTCGATGATGTGGTCCGCGACGACGGCGAGCGTCATCCCGGACTGGCTGACCCGATAACTCAGGGTCGACCGGTTCTTGTCCTGCCAGTACTCCTGCGGTTGTAGCACCCGTTCCGCGAAGCGTGCGGCGCGGCGCGGGTCGAACCCGGCCCGGCGGGGGGCGATCGGGGTGCCGCCGTAGACGTCCTCGCCGTCCTGGCGGTTCACGATCTGGCAGCTGATGGAGACCGGGGCGTCGGAGTCCAGCACCGTCACCTCGACGCTCATCACCGCGAGGTGGCGCTCGTCGAACGACACCAGCCGCGTGTAGTCGACCTGCACGCTCTTGCCACTGGGGGTGACCCACACCAGGCTCCGGCGCAGCACGCCGTCGCGGAAGTCGAGCTCGCGCTCGTAGTCGCGGATGTCGGCGTCGTCCAGCGTCAGCGGCTCGTCGTCGACGTAGACGCGCATGACCTTCGCGTCGGGCGCGTTGATGATGCTCTGCCCGACCTCGGCGAATCCGTACGCCTGCTCGGCGTGATGGATCGGGAACGTCTCGTGGAACCCGCCGATGAATGTGCCCTGCTCGTGGGCGTGCCGCCCCTCGGGATGGTTCCCGCGCATGCCCAGGTAGCCGTTGCCCACGGCGAACAGGGACTCCGAGACGCCGGCGTCGGCGAGCTCGAAGGTGGTCTCCACCAGACGCCACGGGTCGATGGGGTAGCGGTCGCGATCGATCATGCTGGTCCTTCCGGGCGGATGCGCTCCGTCGAGTCTAGAAACCGTCGGACGAGGGTTCGACCAGGTCGCCGAGATCCTCGACGACGAGGGATGCTCCGGCCTGCGTGAGCGCCGCCGCCCCGACGCCGCGGTCGACGCCGACGACGAGGGCGAAGCCGCCGGCCGCCGCCGAGCGGACGCCGCTGATGGCATCCTCCACCGCCGCGGAGCGAGCGGGGTCGACGCCGAGCATCCGCGCGGCGGAGGTGAACATGTCCGGGGCGGGCTTGGACGCCATGTGCTCGCGCTCGGCCACGACGCCGTCGACGACGACGGTGAACCGGTCACGGATCCCGGCGCTGCGCAGCACCTCGTCTGCGTTCTTCGAGCTGGACACGACGGCGACCGGGGTCCCCGCGTCCCGCAGCCGGTCGAGCAGCCGCAGCGAACCGGGGTACGGGGCGATGCCGTCGGCGCGCAGCGCCTGTTCGAAGTACGCGTTCTTGCGGTTGCCGATGCCGCAGACGGTGTCCTTCTCCGGCGGGTCGGCCGGGTCGCCCCACTTCACCTCGACCGAGCGCGAGCGCAGCACGGCGGCCACCCCGTCATACCGCTTCTTGCCGTCGACGTGCTCGAAGTAGTCGCGGTCGGTGTAGGCCGGCGTGATCCCCCAGTCGGCGAAGAGCCGGTCGAACAGCCGCTGCCAGGCGTGCATGTGCACCTGCGCGGTCGGGGTGAGCACACCGTCCAGGTCGAACAGGACGGCATCGTATGCGCGCAGATCCGTCACCGCACACCCTTTCGTCGCCGTGGTTCCAGGGTAACGAGTCGGCGGCAGCAGGTCGCCCCACCCCCCGCACCGCATGCTCCCCGCGAGACATCCCCTAAATCCGCGAGACATCCCTGAACTTCGCGAGACATCCCCCAAATCCGCGAGGCATCCCCTAAATCCGCGAGGCAGCCCCCAAATCCGCGAGGTCCGCATTGCTTGACTCCAGGGATGCCTCGGGAAGTTCAGGGAAGCCTCGGGAAGTTCAGGGATGCCTCGGGAAGTTCAGGGATGCCTCGGGAAGTTCAGGGATGCCTCGGGAAGTTCAGGGATGCCTCGGGAAGTTCAGGGATGCCTCGGGAAGTTCAGGGATGCCTCGCGGAATGCGGGTGCGGGTTACGCCTGCGTCACCGCGAGGGTCTGCCGGGCTATCTCGAGCTCCTCGTTCGTCGGCACCACGAGCACGGTGACCTCGGAGGCATCCGTCGAGATGACGCGGATGCCGCGCCCGCGCGCCGCGTTGCGCTGCGGATCGATCTCGACCCCTGCAAAGCCGAGCGTGGCCATCGCCGCGGCGCGCACCTCGGCGGCGTTCTCGCCGACGCCCGCGGTGAACGAGATGACGTCCACGCCGCCGAGCTGCGCGATGTACGCGCCCGCATAGGCGCGCAACCGGTGCACGTACACGTCGAAGGCAAGGGATGCCGCGGCCTCGCCGCGGGCACGCCCGGCCAGCACGTCGCGCATGTCCGAGAAGCCGGTGAGCCCCTTCAGGCCGCTGCGCTTGTTGAGCAGGTCGTCCAGCTGCTCGACATCCAGCGCCGCCCGGCGGGCGAGTTGGAACAGCACGGCAGGGTCGATGTCGCCGGACCGCGTGCCCATGACGAGGCCCTCGAGCGGGGTGAACCCCATCGACGTCTCGACCGAGCGGCCCCCGTCCACCGCGGTGACCGACGCGCCGTTGCCGAGGTGGAAGATGATCTGCTTCAGCTGGGTCGTCGGGCGGTCAAGGAACGCGGCGGCGGCCTGGGAGACGAATTTGTGGGATGTCCCGTGGAAGCCGTACCGGCGGATGCGGTGGTGCGCGGCCAGCTCCGCGTCGATCGCGTACGTATAGGCCGGGGCGGACAGCGTCTGGTGGAACGCGGTGTCGAACACAGCCACGTGCGGGATGTCGCCGAACGCCCGGCGCGCCGCGACGATCCCGGCGAGGTTCGCCGGGTTGTGCAGGGGGGCGAGCACCGCGAGGTCTTCGATGTTTATCTCGACCAGGGGCGTGATCAGCGTCGGCTCGAAGAACCGCGCGCCGCCGTGCACGACACGGTGGCCCACGGCGACGGGAGGGTTCTCGGCAAGGCTCGGCCCGCTCCGCGCGAACGCGTCGAGCATCGCGGCGAACCCCGCGAAGTGGTCGGGGATCGGCAGCTCGCGCTCGCTCGTGGCATCCAGCACCGTGGGGATCGCGGTGCCCGGCGCGGCGTACGGGCCGTGCACGGTGTGCCGGCACACGCCGACCGGCTGCCCGATCCGCTCCACGAGTCCGGTCGCGAGGACGTGCTCGTGATCCATGTCCAGCAGCTGGTACTTGAACGAACTGGACCCGCTGTTGACGACGAGGACGATGCTCACGCTGCCTGCGTTCCCTGTGCCTGGATCGCCGTGATGGCGATCGTGTTGACGATGTCGTCGACGGCGGCGCCGCGCGAAAGGTCGTTGATCGGCCTGCCGAGTCCCTGCAGCACCGGTCCTATCGCGACCGCCCCGGCCGAGCGCTGCACGGCCTTGTACGTGTTGTTGCCGGTGTTCAGGTCCGGGAACACGAACACGGTGGCCCGCCCCGCCACCTCAGAGCCGGGCATTTTCGCGGCGGCGACCGCGGCGTCGGCAGCCGCGTCGTACTGGATCGGCCCCTCCACCGGCAGCTCGGGGGCGCGCTCCCGCACGATCGCGGTCGCCGCGCGCACCTTCTCGACATCCGCTCCGGCCCCCGACTCACCGGTGGAATAGGACAGCATCGCCACCCGCGGCTCGATGCCGAACTGGCGGGCGGTGGCGGCGGAGGAGACGGCGATGTCGGCGAGCTGCTCCGCCGTCGGATCGGGGATGACCGCGCAGTCGCCGTAGACGAGGACCCGGTCGGCGAGCGCCATCAGGAACACGCTGGAGACGACGGAGACGCCGGGCTTCGTCTTGATGATCTCGAACGCGGGCCGGATCGTGTGCGCGGTCGTGTGCGCGGCCCCGGAGACCATGCCGTCGGCCATGCCCAGGTGCACCATCATCGTGCCGAAATACGACACGTCGGTGACCGTGTCGGCGGCGCGGTCGTACGTCACGCCCTTGTGGGCGCGCAACCGTTCGTACTCGCGGGCGAACCGCTCCACGTGGGCCGGGTCGAAGGGGCTGAGGATGTCGGCGGCCTGGATGTCGATGCCCAGCTCGATCGCGCGGGCACGCACCTCGGACGGCTCGCCGAGGATAGTGATGTCGGCGATCCCGCGGGCCAGGACCGTCGCCGCCGCGCGGAGCACGCGGTCGTCCCCGCCCTCGGGCAGGACTATGCGCCGGCGGTCCATGCGGGCGCGCTCGATGAGCTGGTAGCCGAACATCAGCGGTGTGACCACGCGGGAGCGGGCAAGACCCAGGGCGGTCGTCAGCTCGCCGATGTCGATGTGCTGCTCGAACAGCGCGAGAGCGGTGTCGTAGCGGCGCTGCGAGTCGGCCCCCAGCCGCCCCCGGGTGCGCATGATGCGCAGCGCCGTCTCGTACGTGCCGAATCCGGTGGTGATGATGGGCAGGGACGAGCCGAGTCCGTCGATAAGCCGCTCCACGGAATCGGGCAGGTCGAACGGGCCGTTCAACACGATGCCCGCCAGCGACGGGAACGTTCCGGATGCGTTGGCCAGCAGAGTGGCGAGGAGAACGTCGGCGCGGTCGGCGGCGACCACGACGACCGCCCCCTCCTCCAGGCGCGGCAGGACGTTGACCATCGACATCCCGGCCACCACGACATCCAGCACCTCGCGCGTGAGGAGCTGCCCGTCGCCCTTGAGCAGCGTCGCGTCCAGCGACCGCATCACGCCGCGCATCGACGGGGCCACGAGGAAGCGGTCTTCGGGCAGCGCCCAGACCGGGATGCGGGGCGTCGCCGACGGCCGAGCGGCGCCGCTGCGCACCGAGGATGCCTGCACGACGTGGTCTATGGCGCCGATCGTGGCCGCCAGCGCGTCGGGATCGGTGCGGTTCGCGACGACGGCGAGGAGCTCAGCACGGCCGTGCGCAAGCTCGGCGAGCGCGAGCGCCGCCATCTGCCCCATCTGCTCGGGGGTGCGCGCCTGCGTCTTGCCGAGCTGCTCGCCCAGGCCCTGCTGCGAGCGCCCGCCGAGCACGAGCAGCACCGGGGCGCCGAGGTTCGCCGCGATCCGGGCGTTGTAGCCGAGCTCGGCGGGGCTGCCGACATCCGTGAAGTCACTGCCGAGCACGACAACGGCGTCGCACCGCGCCTCGACGGCCTTGTACCGCTCGACGATCACGCTCAGCGCGCCCTCGGGGTCTGCGCGGACGTCGTCGTACGTGACGCCGATGCACTCGTCGTAGCCGAGGTCGACGCCGTCGTGCTCGAGCAGCATCTCGAGGACGTAGTCGCGCTCGAGCGTGGAGCGGGCGATCGACCGGAACACGCCGACCCGGGGGGTGGCGTGGCTCATGGCGTCGAGCACCCCCAGTGCGATGGTGGACTTTCCGGAGTGGCCCTCCGCGGACGTGATGAAGATGCTCTGCGCCACGGATCCAGCCTAGGCAGACTCTGGCACCGCCGGCGCTCAGCCCTCGGGGATCGGCTCCTTCGGGAGCTTGCGCACGCGCTGCCGGCGCCGCCGGCGCTCGGGGATCATCGTGCGCATCTCCTCGAGCTTGCCGAAGCACAGCAGTCGGTCGCCCGCCTCGAGCATCACGCCCTTGCGGGGATTGGGGATGACGGTGGTGCCGCGATGCAGGGTGAGCACGGTGATGTCCCGCTCCCACAGCCCGGATGCCCCGAGCGACTGGCCGACGAGCCCGGCATCCGCGTGCACGAGCAGCTCCGCGACGCCGTACCCTGTGGAGACCGTGAGCCGCTGCCGCACGTCGATCTCGGGGAACGCGACCTGGTCGGCGATGTAGTCGATGATCGCGCCCGCGACATCCAGCTTCGTCGCCGTCTCGATGCCCTGCAGGCCCGGCGACGAGTTCACCTCCATCACGAGCGGGCCGTCCTCGCCCTCGAGCATGTCGACGCCGGCCACGCGCAGCCCCATGATCTGGGCGCTGCGCACCGCCGCCTGCTCGAACGCCGGGTCGAGCGCCACCGGTTCGACGCTGCCGCCGCGGTGCACGTTCGAGCGGAATTCGTCTCCGGCGGCGACCCGCCGCATCGCCGCCACGACGCGATCGCCGACCACGAGCGCGCGGATGTCGCGCCCGCGGCTCTCCGCGATGAACTTCTGGATCAGCACGTTCTGCTTCGTCGAGTGCAGCGTCTCGATGATCGCCTCGGCGACCTTCACCTGCGGCGCGAGGATCACGCCGATGCCCTGCGTGCCCTCCAGGAGCTTGATCACGACCGGCGCGCCGCCGACCCGCTCGATCGCGGGCCGCACGTCGGCGCGGTTGCGCACGAACGCGGTCGCCGGCAGCGCAATATTGTGCCGGGAGAGGATCTGGTTCGCGCGCAGCTTGTCGCGCGCGTTCACGATGCCGTTCGCGGTGTTCGGCGTGTAGACATCCATCTGCTCGAACTGACGGACCACGGCCGTGCCGAAGTACGTGATCGAGTTGCCGATGCGCGGCAGCGCCGCGTCGTAGTCGCTCAGCGGCCGCCCCCGGAACCACAGGTCGGGCTCGTCGCTTGACAGGTCGATGGCGAAGCGCAGCGTGTTCAGGACCTTCACGTCGTGACCGCGCTGCCCGGCGGCGGCCTTCAGCCGCTGGGTGGAGTAGGCGTGGGGGGCGCGGGAGAGGATCGCAAGCTTCATCGTGCTCCTGCCAAGATGGACGAATGACTCACGATTCCCATCCAAGCATCATCGCTGGATGGCGCGAGTGGGTCGGCCTTCCCGGGCTCGGCCTGCCCTGGGTCAAGGCGAAGCTCGACACCGGCGCGCGCTCGTCGGCGCTGCACGCGTACGACATCCAGCCGATCCCCGGACTCGGCGGACCGGACCGTGTGCGGTTCGGGGTGCGGCCGTGGCAGGACTCGGACGAGGACGAGGTCGTGCACGAGTGCGACATCCACGATGTGCGGGTCGTGCGCAGCTCGTCCGGGCACGCGCAGGAGCGGTACGTCGTGCTGATGGACGTGGTGCTGATCGGGCGGACGATCACGGCGGAAGTCACCCTGTCGAACCGCGACGAGATGGGCTTCCGGATGCTGGTGGGGCGCGAGGCGCTGCGCCAGGGCTTTGTCGTGGACTCGGCGCTCTCGTTCGCCGGCGGCCGGCCGCCGCGGCGCACCCAGCGGCGCAACCGCGGCCGGGACTGACGCCGCCGCGCCGTGCCGCGGTCGCCGTGTCCCCAGAACAGGCGATGCGGCGAGAACAGGCGGATTGCGGCTCGAAACAGCCTGTTTCGACCCCATTGCCTGTTCTCGCAACAGGCCCAGGTCCGGGCATGAAAAGACTCTCCGCGAACCCGGCAGAGCCTGGTTACCCTTGCTACGTTTCCGTCCTGGGGGAGTTGGCCTGGATGCCGCCTCGCGGAGAGCTCCCACCAGTCTAACGGCATCCGGAAGATGCCCGGTCCCCTCACAGGACGGGGCCCGGGCAACCGGGCTACGATCGGAGGACACCGGCCAAGGACGGCCGACCCGGATCCCGGAGGACTGCCGCGATGGAGCAGACGACGACATCCACCACCGCCGCGCCGGCGGGCATGAGTCCGACGGCCTTCGCGGAGTTGACCACGGCCATCGCCACCGAGGTCTCGCGGGTGATCGACGGCAAGCCGGAGGCCGTGCGCGGCGCGCTGGTGACGCTGCTGGCGGAGGGGCATCTGCTCATCGAGGACGTGCCCGGGGTGGGCAAGACGATGCTCGCGCGGGCGCTTGCGGCGACGGTGGATGCCACGGTGCGGCGGATCCAGTTCACGCCCGATCTGCTGCCCGGCGACGTCACCGGCGTGAGCGTGTTCAACCCCGTCGACCGGGAGTTCGAGTTCAAGCCCGGGGCGGTGTTCGCGAACATCGTGATCGCCGACGAGATAAACCGCTCCTCCCCCAAGACGCAGTCGGCGCTGCTGGAGGCGATGGAAGAGGGGCAGGTCACGGTCGACGGCCACACCCATCCGCTCCCGGACCCGTTTCTCGTGGTGGCCACACAGAACCCGCTCGAGATGGAGGGCACGTACGCCCTGCCGGAGGCCCAGCGCGACCGCTTCATGATGCGCATCTCGATGGGATACCCGGACCCCGCGGCCGAGGCGCAGATGCTGCGCGAGCGCGACACCGCCAACCCGCTGACATCCCTGCGCGCGGTCGTGGACGCCGCACGGGTGCGGGAGCTGATCGCCTGGGCCCGCCGCGTGCACGTGTCGCCGCCCGTGGAGCAGTACGCGGTCTCGCTCGCGCAGGCCACCCGCGCACACCCCGACCTGCGGCTCGGCGCGAGCCCACGTGCGACGCTGCAGCTGGTCCGCGCGGCGAAGGTGTGGGCGGCCCTGGACAGCCGGGCGTTCGTGATCCCCGACGACATCTCCGCCCTGCTGGTGCCGGTGTTCGCCCACCGGCTCATCCCGACGCGGGCCACGAGCGTGCGCGGTCGCGGCACGCCGGACACCGTGACATCCGTCCTGCAGCGCCTCATCGCGACGGTCCCGGTGCCGCTGTCGACCGGGTCGTGACGCGATCATGCGACGGGCCTGGCCTCTGACCGTCCGCGGAACCGCCGCGGCGATCCTGGCGCTGGCCTCCTTCGTCGCGGCCGCCCAGCTCGGCTCCGTGCAGTTGCTCGGCTTCGGCGTGTTCCTCGTAGCGCTCGTGATCGTGAGCCTGGTCACGCTGCACATCACGCGACGGGATGTCGAGCTGTCGCGCTCGTCGTCGCCCGCGGCCACCCCGGTGGGCGGCACCGCCCGCGTGACCGTGCATGTCGCGGTGCGCACGGCGCTGCCGACCACACCGGGCACCTGGGTGGATCGCGTACCGGAAGGCCTGACCGGCCGCTCCGACGGACGGTTTCCCGCGCTCGGCTCCGGCCTGCGTGGCGGCGACCGCGCCGTCGACCTCGTCTACGAGGTGGAGGCCGCCCGGCGCGGCGTGCACTGGGTCGGCCCGCTGGAGCTGACGATCCGCGACCCGTTCGGCATCGCCCGCCGCTCCGCCGAGATCGGCGACACCACGCGGCTGATGGTCACCCCGGAGTGCATCGACCTGCCGCCGCTGACCGCTTTCGCAGGGGCCACCGGCGGGATGCTGCACGCCACCACGACGCGACTCGGGCAGGGCTCGGACAACCTCGTGGCGCGCCCGTACGCGCCGGGCGACTCGATGCGCCGCATCCACTGGCGCGCCACCGCGCACCGAAACGCGCTGATGGTCCGGCAGGAGGAGCAGGAATCCACGCCGGAGGCGACGGTCGTGCTGGACTGCGCGGCGGCGCGCTGGGAACCGGATGCCGCGACCCGCACCGGCGCCGACCCGCGCTTCGAAGCGGCGGTGACCGCGTGCGTGTCGGCCGTGAACGCGCTCGCGCGCGACGGCTACGCGGTGCAGGTCATCGACGCGGACGGCAATCCGCTGTCCGAGACGGTGCCCGGCGGCGATCACTCGGCGGTGGCCGTGCTGCTCGGCCGGTTCGCGACGGTGACCGCGCACGGCAGCGCCGACCTGGCAGGCCTTGCGCGGATGTGGTCGTCGGTGACGACCGGCCCGCTCGTGTTGGTGACCGGGCGGTTGCAGGCGGCGGACGTCGAGTCGCTGGCGGTGCTTCCCTCGCACAGCGCGCACCCGGTGCTGATGACGGCGCACCCCGTCGACGACGCGCTCGCGCACGCCGTCGCGACCGGCTGGTACGCGACATCCATCGACGTGGACGTCGATCTGCGGGATGCCTGGGCGCGCGTGTCGCAGGCCGACGTCACGGCGGGAGCGGATCATGGCCTCGCGTGAGCGGCGCGGGCGCACCGCGGCGCAGCTGTCGCTGACGCTCGGCGCGTGGGCCGGGGTGCTTGCGGCGATGGTGCCGCTGCTGAACGTCATCGTGCCGGGGCCGTGGATCGGCGGGGTCCTCGTGGTGACCGCGGCGGTCTTCGGGGCGGGGTTCGTGGCGCGCTGGTACCGGCTGCCGGCGCTGACGGTCGGCCTCGTCGAAGCGGCCGTGTGGATAGCCCTGGTCACCGTGATGTTCCTGCGCGACACGGCGATAGTGTTCGTCGTCCCGACCCTGCACGCGATCCGCGTGGTGCCGGACATGGTGGACAAGGCGATGTACGAGATCCAGACCGGGATCGCGCCGCTGGAGGCCAGTCCCGCGCTGACGTTCTGCATCGTGGCCGCCGCCGGAGCGGTCGCCATCATCGTGGACCATGTCGCGATCACGGTCCGGATGCCGCTGGCCGCGGCGATAGCCCTGGTGGCGGTGTCGCTCATCCCGTCGCTGGCCGTGCCCGCGCCGTTCGACGTGATCGGGTTCGTCGTGCTGGCCGCGGCGATCCTGTTCCTGCTGCGGGCGGAGACGCGCACCCGGTACCGGCCGCCGCAGGCCGTGCCGTCCGCCCCGAGCAGCACGTCGGCGATAGCCCTGTCGATCGGCCTGGTCGCAATGCTCGTGGCGGTGGCCGCGACGCCGCTGCTGCCCGAGCCGGCGCCGCGCGCGGGGTCGGGGCTCGGCGGCGGCACGACGATCAACGCGAGCCTGGACCTCGGCCGCGACCTGCGGCGTCCGGATCCGGTGACCGTGTTGACGCTGAACACGGATGGCACGGCGGCGCCGTATCTTCGCGTGGCGACGCTGTCGAAGCTGGAGGGCGCGGTATGGAAACCGGACGTGTTCGCGTCGGCGCCGCTCACCCCGGACACGAGTTTCGGGGGGCTGGACGCCGGCTCGGACGTCGACGTCGCGAAGACCGTCACCACGATCCACGTTGACAGCCTGCGGGCACGATATCTGCCGGTGCCGTATCCGGCGGTGACCGTGAAGGGCGCTGGCGGCGGCTGGGAGGCGATGGGCGGAAACCGCACCGTCGTCGGGGACGGCGTGACGACGTCCCCGGGGACGGAGTACGAGGTCATCGCGCAGGTGCCGCGGCCGACGCTCGAGCAGGTGGAGGCATCCGTCTCCCGCGGGACCCGTGCCGCGGACACCGCGCTGCCGGGGGAGGTCCCCGCGATCATCAGGGAGACCGCGCGGGCCGTCACGGCAGCGGCGCGCACCGACTATGACGCCCTGACCGCGCTGCAGGCGTGGTTCCGCGGCTCCGAGTTCACGTACTCGCTGACGGCACCGGCGCAGTCGGGCTTCGACAATTCCGGCCTGTCGTCGGTCGCGGACTTCCTGCAGGAGAAGAAGGGATACTGCATCCACTTCGCGTCGGCGTTCGCGACGATGGCGCGGGTGCTCGGGATGCCGTCGCGCATCGTGGTCGGCTACCTGCCGGGGCTCGCCGACACGACGAGCCTGACCCGGGGCGAGCGGCTGACGTACAACGTGTCGAGCTCGCAGCTGCACGCCTGGCCGGAGGTGTACTTCTCCGGGATCGGCTGGGTCGGGTTCGAGCCGACGAAGAGCCTCGGCGACCCGACCGCCTTCATCTCCGCGTCGGCGGGCGGCGGGAACGCCGGCGCCCCGAAGGATCCGTCGGCGGGACCGACATCCGGTCCGAGTCCCTCGTCATTGCGGGACCCGGGCGGCCTCCGCGCCGGCGACGAGAACCTCGGTTCGGCCGCAGCGCGCGCGTTCAACCCGCTGCCCTGGTCGATGGGAGCGGGCGCCGTGGTGGTCCTGCTCCTGGTGCCGTCGCTGCTGGGGGAGCTGCGTCGGCGCCGTCGGCAGGCCGCCGCGACGGCGGGTGACGCCATCGCGGCGTGGTCCTCGGTGCGGGATGCCGCCATCGACCTGTCGATCCCGGTGCCGGACGCCGAGTCTCCGCGCGCGTTCGGCACCCGGCTGGTCCGCGACCACCGCGCTCCCGACCACGAGACCGCAGCTCTCGTGACGGCGGTGGAGGCGGCCGCGTATGCTCTGCCGGGCCCGGATGCCGCGGTCGACGCGTCGATCGCGGGCAGCGCCGCCGCCGTGCGCGCCGCGCTGTACCTGGCCGTGCCGAAGGGGCGCCGCACGCGCGCGCTGCTGTTCCCGCGGTCGCTGATAGTGCGCCCCGGCAGCGCCTATGCGCGGTCGGGAACACCGACCTCGACCCGGTAGGATGGTCTGCGGCCCTGACGGGTCGCCAGGAGGATTCGCCTAGTGGCCTATGGCGCACGCTTGGAAAGCGTGTTGGGTGCAAGCCCTCGGGGGTTCGAATCCCCCATCCTCCGCTCTGTGATGAGTCGCGTCATAGGTCTCATCTGAGTCGCGACATATGTCACGTTTTGGAAGTCCCGGGCCATCGGCCTGGGGCTTTCATCGTGTTGCGCCAGTAGGTTTTTTCGGGGTTGATGGTGTTGA
>NZ_WJII01000004.1 GCF_009649635.1 Microbacterium sp. SYP-A9085
CGACATCGACCGCGGCATCCTGCTGTGCCGGTTCCACCACATGCACCTGCACCACGGACGCTGGCGAATCACCCGGGACGGGACACGCGACTTCGTGCTGCACCCACCCGGCGGGGCGCCACCCATCATCCTGACCACCCGGCTCGCCCGCCAATACCTCTGGCGGACCACCCCACCACCGCCACGCTTCACACCCGCCGCCGCCTGACGCCCAAGGGCAGGGCCCCGTTCGCGATCTCATAGGCAGACGTCGTCACATCCACGCCCGCGACCCGCCGCCACGGCGCCTACAGCGGCATCCCGTAGAATCGAACGTCGGGCCCGCCACGAGCCCGAACCCCTCACGAACGGAACCTCGACACATGGCATCCACCGCAGACATCCGCAACGGCGTCGTCCTCAACCTCGACGGTCAGCTCTGGAGCGTCGTGGAGTTCCAGCATGTCAAGCCCGGCAAGGGCGGAGCGTTCGTGCGCACCAAGCTCAAGAACGTCGTCAGTGGCAAGACGAACGACAAGACGTTCAACGCGGGCTCCAAGGTCGAGATCGAGAACGTCGACCGCCGCGACTTCACGTACCTGTACAGCGACGGCGACGGATTCGTCTTCATGGACGCCAGCGACTACGACCAGATCACGGTCCCCGCCGCCGTCGTCGGCGACGCGAAGAACTTCCTCCTGGAGAACCAGGCCGTCACCATCGCGCTGCACAACGGCAACCCGCTGTACGTCGACATGCCGGCATCCGTGGTCCTCGAGATCACGTACACCGAGCCGGGCCTGCAGGGCGACCGCTCGTCGGCTGGCACCAAGGCCGCCACCGTCGAGACCGGCTACGAGATCCAGGTGCCGCTGTTCCTGGAGACCGGCACGAAGGTCAAGGTCGACACCCGCACGGGCGACTATCTCGGCCGCGTCAACTGAGACGCCGCCGCCCCGATGAGCGCACGCACGAAAGCGCGCAAACGCGCGCTCGACATCCTGTTCCAGTCCGACGTCCGCGGTGACGAGATTGCGACGATCCTCGCCGCCGAGGCAAAGCGCGCGGCGAACGAGCCGGCCCGCGAGACGTCCTGGCTGTACGCGCGGGAGATCGTCGACGGCGTCATCGACAACAAGCCCGAGATCGACGAGCTGATCACCACGTTCGCGAAGGACTGGTCGCTGGCACGGATGCCGGCGGTCGACCGCGCACTGCTGCGCATCGGCGCCTGGGAGATCCTCTACAACGACGAGGTGCCCACGGCCGTCGCCATCGACGAAGCGGTGGAGCTCGCGAAGGAGTTCTCCACGGACGACTCGGGAGCCTTCGTGCACGGCGTGCTCGCGCGCATAGCGCGCTCGTCGTAGCGCGGAACCCCGGATGTCGCCGGGGCGGAGTGGAATGGACCTCGTGACCGCACCGTTCGTCGACCCCGAGCACCTCCGCCGCGCCGCGGACGGGTTCGGATTCGTGCGCGGCATCGACTACTTCCGCACCGGCGCCGTGCAGCGCATCGACATCCCGGACCCGTCCACCGTCACCGGCGCCGTCCGCGGCAGCGGCGCACAGCTGTACCGCACCCTCATCCGGCTGGATGCCACCGGCCGGATCCTGGCCACCAGCTGCTCGTGCCCGATGCGCTCGGGCTGCAAGCATGTGGTCGCCACGATCCTCGCGAGCAACGAACGCGCCGCTGCGCCGACGCGGCCGCCGAAGCCCGCCGAGACACGCCCGGGAGCGAGCGCGCGGCCGACGTGGCGGGATCTGCTCGACGGCGGCGACACGCCGAGCCGGGAGACGAGCCCGCTCGCCCTCGGCGTCGAGCTCCGGCAGCGCGAGGCGACTGCCGCGCGCTGGGCTCCGCGCAAGGTCGTCACGGCGACCGCGCGCAGCGTGTCCACTTCGCCCGGCGAGCTGCTGGTCGGCCTGCGGGCGCTGACCCGCAGCCGGTCCACCGGCAACTGGATCCGCGGCGACCTCACGTGGGACACACTGCGACGTGCGGACACCGTCTTCCTCGACGAGCACGTGCAGTGGATGCGGGAGCTGCACAGCATCGCTCGCGACCAGCGGGTGACCGGTCCGTTCGCCGATGTCTCGGACTGGCTCACTCTCGACACCGTCGCCTCGGAACTGGTGTGGCCGCACCTTGCCGCAGCGGCCGCCCGCGGCATTGAGATCGTCGCGGCGGGCAAGGGACAGGATGTCCATCTCGCCGCCTCCGGGGACGCGTCGATCACTGTCGCCCGTGACGCCGACGCGTTGCGGTTGGTGCCCGAGGTGCGGTTCGACGGCATCCCGGTCGACCCGTCTCACGTGCGCCCGGTGGCCGCCACCGGCGCGTACGCGTGGAGCATCCACGGCGGCCGGATCTCGCTGACCCTCGCACCGGTGCCGCTCCCCGCTCCGGTCCGCGCCCTGCTCCGCACGCCCGAGGGGATGGCGGTGCCGGCCGCGGAGCGGGAGGAGTTCCTGCGCACCGGCTATCCGCGCCTCGCGCGCCGTGCGCGCGTCACGGCCGGCGACGGCGTGCGCCTTCCCGAGCCGGCGCCGCCGACGCTCGAGGCGACGGTGACTTTCCGCCCGCGGGATGTCGTCGAGGTCGAACTGGCATGGGCGTACCCTTCCGGCGATCGGTTCCCGCTGGAGGGGGCCGATCCCGACCGGGATGCAGACGCGGAAGCGGAGATCGCCGCCCGCGTCCGTGACGCGTGGGCCGCGACCGCGCCGGTGCCGTTCACGGCCCGGATCAGCCTCGAGGGGATCGAGGCGGCCGAATTCGTCTCCCGCACCGTTCCCGCCCTGGAGGAGACCGTCGGCGTCCGCGTGGTCATCAAGGGGCCCCGCCGCACGTATCGGGAACTCACCGGCGACCCCGAGATCACCGTCTCCACGGTCGAGAGCACCGATCCGGACTGGTTCGATCTCGGCATCCTCGTCACGATCGACGGCCGCACCATCCCGTTCCAGCCGCTGTTCACCGCGCTCGCGAAGCGGCGCACGAAGCTCCTGCTCGTCGACGGCAGCTACTTCTCGCTGCGACATCCCGCGCTCGACCGGCTCCGCGAGCTGATCGACGAGGCGGCGGAGCTGGCCGAATGGGAGACCGGGCCGCGGATCAGCCGCTACCAGACGACGCTCTGGGAGGACTTCGAAGATCTCGCGGATGTCGCAGCGCCGGCCGTCTCGTGGCGCGCGGCCGTCGAGGGACTCCGCGATACCACCCGGATCGACCCCACCCCCGTTCCTGCCGGGCTGCGCGCCGAGCTGCGGCCATACCAGCAGGCCGGGTTCCACTGGCTCGCGTTCCTGTGGCGGCATCGCCTCGGCGGCATCCTCGCCGACGACATGGGGCTCGGCAAGACTCTGCAGATGCTCGCGTTCCTGGTCCATGCCTGCGAGACGGGGGAGCAGAGGCCGTTCCTCGTGGTGGCGCCGACGTCGGTGCTGGCAACCTGGCGGGACGAGGCCGCCCGGTTCGCCCCGGAGTTGCGGGTCGCGGTCATCGACGCGACCCGGGCGCGCCGCGGCGGCGGCATCCCGACCGATGTCGATGTCGTCGTCACGTCGTACACGCTGCTGCGGCTGGACGAGGCCGAGTTCGCCGGAGTGGGGTGGGCCGGGGTCGTCCTCGACGAGGCGCAGTTCGTGAAGAATCCCGCGACGAAGCTGCACAAGGCCGTGGCCGCGCTCACCGCCGACGTCACGTTCGCGATCACGGGAACGCCGATGGAGAACACCCTCGCCGAGCTGTGGGCGCTGCTGTCGCTCACGTCGCCGGGGCTCTTCCCGTCGGCGCGGCGGTTCCGCCAGGAGTACATCGGCCCCATCGAGCAGGGCAAAGTCCCGGAGAACCAGGAGGGCACGCCGTACCGGGCGGCGCGCCTGGAGCGGCTGCGCCGCCGGGTGCGCCCGCTCATGCTCCGGCGCACGAAGGATCGGGTCGCCGCCGAGCTGCCGCCCAAGCAGGAGCAGGTGCTGCACATCGAGCTGGCGCCCGCGCACCGGGCCGTGTACGACACGGTGCTCCAGCGCGAACGGCAGAAGGTCCTCGGGCTGCTCGAGGACCTCGACAAGAACCGGTTCATCGTGTTCCGCTCACTCACACTGCTGCGGCTGCTGGCCCTCGCTCCGGCCCTGGTCGATGCGACCCACGCGCGCATCCCGTCCGCGAAGCTGCAGGAGCTGACCGCGCAGATCGCCGAGCTCGCCGCCGAGGGGCACCGCTGCCTCGTCTTCAGCCAGTTCACGTCGTTCCTGGCGCTGGCCGCGCAGAGCCTGGATGTCGCCGGCATCCCACACGAATACCTCGACGGGTCGACGCGACGCCGCGCCGACGTCATCACGGGCTTCCGCGCCGGGGACGCGCCGGTGTTCCTGATCAGCCTGAAGGCCGGCGGATTCGGGCTGACCCTCACCGAGGCCGACTACGTGTTCCTCCTGGACCCGTGGTGGAATCCGGCCGCGGAGGCGCAGGCCGTGGACCGCACGCACCGGATCGGGCAGACGCGCAGTGTGTTCGTGTACCGGATGATCGCTACCGGCACGATCGAGGAGAAGGTCCTCGCCCTGCAGCAGCGCAAGGCGCGCCTGTTCCGATCGGTGATGGACGACGACGACCTTTTCGCGAGGGCGCTGAGCGCCGACGACATCCGAGCCCTGTTCGCCGAGTGATCCTGCCCGGGCCCTCTCGGGCGCCCGCGTAGACTTCTGTCCCGAGCCATGCAGAAGGAGTTTCATGCGGATCACGGGCCTCGGCCACGCCGGGATGTTCATCGAGACGGCAGGCGGAAGCATCATCTGCGACCCCGTCATCGGCCCCAGCTTCTACGGGTCGTGGTTCCCGTTCCCCGACAACCGGGGCCTCGACTGGGAGCGCTTCGGGCGCGCCGACTTCCTGTACATCTCGCACCGCCACCGCGACCACTTCGACCCGCGGCTGATGCAGCGCTACATCCCCAAGGACATCCGGGTTCTGCTGCCCGACTACCCGACCGACGACCTCGAGGACGACATCCGGGGACTCGGATACACGAACATCGTCTACACCGAGGCCGGCGTCCCCATGCAGTTCGGTGCGCTGAAGCTCATGATCACACCGTTGCGGGCCCCGAGCGACGGGCCCATCGGCGACTCGTCGCTGTCGCTCGACGACGGCACGGCCAGCATCCTGAACCAGAACGACTCGCACCCTCTGGACCTGGAGAAGCTGCTGGGCTTCGCCAAGCCGGAGGCGTACTTCACGCAGACATCCGGCGCCATCTGGTGGCCGATGGTGTACGACCTGCCGCAGGACGCCAAGCAGAACTTCGCGCGCCTCAAGCGCGACGCGCAGAACAAGCGCGCCATGTACTACATCGAGAAGGTCGACGCCGAGCATGTGTTCCCGATGGCGGGTCCGCCGATGTTCTTGCGCGACGAGCTGTTCCGGTACAACGGCTGGGGTGCCGAGGACGACGCCATCTTCACCGACCAGGCGCAGTTCCTCGCGCACATGCGCGAGGTGCGCCCGCAGCAGAAGGGCCACCTGTTCGTGCCGGGCACGCAGGTCGACCTGAACGACGGGGAGTTGCGGATCACGCAGACGCTGTACACGGATGCCGAGATCGACCGCATGTTCACCCGCAAGTGGGAGTACCTGGCCGAGCAGCAGGCCGCGCGCCAGCAGGAGCTGCGCGACGAGGAGGCATCCCGTGCCCCAGTCCTCGCGCCGGCCGAGATGCTCGGCGAGCTGAAAGCCTGGTGGGAGCCGCTGCTGCGCAAGTCCCGCACTATCCGGCTGGGCGTCGGGGGACCGGTGCGGATGACGATCGGCGCACTGGACCTGGTCGTCGACTTCCCCAAGGCGAAGGTGCGCGAGTATGCGGAGGAGGACTGCGAGTTCTGGTACACGATCCCCGCCGACCTCGTCTCGACCAACATCCGCGACCACGAGATCGACTGGTCGAACTCGATCTTCCTGTCCATGCAGTTCGCCGCCGGACGCAAGAGCAAGTTCAACGAGTTCATCTACACGTTCTTCAAGTGCCTGTCGAACGACCGCATCGAGTACGTCGAGAACTGGTACTCCGAGCAGGCCGACACGAGCGAGGATGTCCAGCTCGGCGACTGGATGGTGCAGCGGCGGTGCCCGCATCTGCGAGCGGACCTGTCGAAGACCGGGAAGATCGAGGACGGCGTGCTGACCTGCAGCATGCACGACTGGAAGTGGGATCTGGCCTCCGGCCGGTGCCTGACCACGCAGGGGCATCCGATCCGCTCTGAGGCGTGCCCGGTCACCGACGCCGCACTCCGCCACGCCGGCTGACCCGCCCCGCGAGGCAGCCCCGAAACTCGCGAGACAGCCCCGAAACTCGCGAGGCAGCCCCGAAACTCCCGAGGCAGCCCTTTGACAAGGGGGATGCCTCGCGGAGTTGGGGGATGCCTCGCGGAGTTGGGGGATGCCTCGCGGAGTTGGGGGATGCCTCGCGGAGTTGGGGGCCTCGCGGGACGGGGTAGGGTGGGGAAGGAAAGCAACCTTTAACCCCGTCCTGTGAGGCGGAGAAGGGAGCGACGATGAGCACGCGCACCGTGCTTCACGACGCCGACATATCGCGCGCACTGACTCGGATCTCCCACGAGATCCTGGAGTCCAACAAGGGCGCAGACGGCCTCGTCATCTTGGGGATCCCCACCCGCGGCGTCACGCTGGCCGACCGCGTCGCCAGCCTCATCGGCGGCATCACCGGCACCCCGGTCCCGGTCGGGGCGCTGGATGTCACGATGTACCGCGACGATCTGCACCGCCACCCCACACGCACGCCGCAGCCGACCTCGATCCCGCCGGGCGGGATCGACGGCCGCACCGTCGTCCTCGTCGACGACGTGCTGTTCTCCGGCCGCAGCATCCGCGCCGCCCTGGACGCGCTGCAGGACATCGGCCGGCCCACCGCCGTGCGCCTCGCGATCCTCGTCGATCGCGGTCACCGCGAGCTGCCGATCCGGCCCGACTTCGTCGGCAAGAATCTGCCGAGCGCCCGCGAGGAGCGCGTCAACGTGCGTCTGACCGAGGTCGACGGCGCCGAGGAGGTGACGATCGAGTCATGAGGCACCTGCTCGACACGAAGACGCTCGCCCGCGAGGACGCGCTGCGGATCCTGGATGTCGCCGAGGACATGGCCGACACGCAGCGCCGCGAGGTCAAGAAACTGCCCACACTGCGCGGCAAGACCGTCGTGAACCTCTTCTTCGAGGACTCCACGCGCACCCGCATCTCGTTCGAGGTGGCCGCCAAGCGCCTGTCCGCGGACGTCATCAACTTCTCCGCGAAGGGATCCTCGGTCTCCAAGGGCGAGTCCCTGCAGGACACCGCACAGACGCTGCAGGCGATGGCCGCGGATGCCGTCGTGATCCGGCACGGCGCCTCCGGCGCCCCGCGCACCCTCGCCACCAGCGGCTGGATCAGCGCGGGCGTCGTGAACGCCGGCGACGGCACGCACGAGCACCCCACGCAGGCGCTGCTGGACGCGTACACGATCCGCAAACGCCGCTACGGCGACGACAGCCGAGGCCGCGACCTCGCCGGACTGCACGTGACGATCGTCGGCGACATCCTGCATTCGCGGGTCGCCCGCTCGAACGTGTGGCTCCTGGACACCCTCGGCGCGGAGGTCACCCTGGTCGCGCCGCCCACGCTGGTGCCGCAGGATGTCTCGGCCTGGCCGGTGCGCGTGGGCTACGACCTGGACGAGGCCGTGGCGGCGGGTCCGGACGCGCTGATGATGCTGCGCATCCAGCTGGAGCGCATGAACGCCTCGTATTTCCCCAACGAACGGGAGTATTCCCGCCGCTGGGGCCTTGACCCTGAGCGTTTCGCGGCACTGCCGCAGAGTACGATGGTCATGCATCCCGGTCCCATGAACCGCGGCTTGGAGATCTGCGCACAGGCAGCGGACTCGCCCCGGTCCACCGTGCGCGACCAGGTGACCAATGGAGTGTCGGTGCGCATGGCCGCGCTGTACCTGCTGCTGGCGGGGGAGCGCGGCGACGCGGGTACCGGCGCGCAGCCGCAGCAGAAGGAGGACGCACGATGACCGAGGCCCTCCTGCTGCGGGGCGTGCGTCCCGACGGCGGCGCCCCCACCGACATCCTCGTCGCCGACGGGCGCATCGCCGAGATCGGCACCGGCGTCAGCCACGCCGGCGCCCGCGAGATCGACGGCGACGGCCTCATTGCGCTGCCGGGCCTCGTCGATCTGCACACGCACCTGCGCGAGCCGGGCTACGAGGCCTCCGAGACCGTCCTCACCGGGTCGCGCGCCGCGGCCGCCGGGGGATACACCGCCGTGTTCGCGATGCCGAACACCTCGCCGGTCGCCGACACCGCCGGCGTCGTCGAGCAGGAGCTCGCGCTCGGCGAGGCCGCGGGGCTGGTGACCGTGCAGCCGATCGGCGCCGTCACGGTCGGGCAGAAGGGCGAGCGGCTCGCCGAGCTCGGCGCCATGGCGGCATCCCGCGCACAGGTGCGGGTGTTCAGCGACGACGGATTCTGTGTCTGGGACCCGCTGATCATGCGGCGCGCGCTCGAGTACGTGAAGGCGTTCGACGGTGTGATAGCGCAGCACGCGCAGGACCCCCGGCTCACTGAGGGCGCCCAGATGAACGAGGGCAGCGTCTCGGCCGAGCTGGGACTGGCGGGCTGGCCCGCCGTCGCCGAGGAGGCGATCATCGCCCGCGACGTGCTGCTGGCCCAGCACGTCGGCTCCCGCTTGCACGTGTGCCACCTGTCCACGGCCGGCTCGGTCGACCTCATCCGGTGGGCCAAGAAGCGCGGCATCGCCGTGACCGCCGAGGTCACCCCGCACCACCTGCTGCTGGACGAGGAACTCGTCCGCGGGTACGACCCGCGGTTCAAGGTCAACCCGCCGCTGCGCCGCCGGGAGGACGTCCAGGCGGTCCGCGAAGGCCTCGCCGACGGCACGATCGACATCGTCGCCACCGACCACGCCCCGCACCCGGACGAGGCCAAGAGCTGTGAATGGCAGGCCGCCGCGAACGGCATGGTGGGCCTTGAATCCGCGCTGCGCGTCGTGCACGCCGCGATGGTCGACACCGGCCTGCTCGACTGGGCGGACGTCGCCCGCGTGATGTCCCGCACCCCCGCCCGCATCGGCCGGCTCGCCGGGCACGGGCGTCCGCTGGCCGTCGGCGAGCCCGCCGAGCTCACGCTGTACGACCCGCGCGTATCCGCGGTGTTCGGCGACGCCGACCTGCACGGCCGCAGCCGCAACTCGCCGTACCGCGGCCGCACGCTGCCGGGCAGCGTGCGCTGGACCATTCACACGGGCCGCGTCACCGTCGCCGACGGCGAGCCGGCCGAGGTGCTCGCATGACCCGCGAAGGCGCCCTCATCCTCATGATCGCCATCGCCGTGATCCTGCTCGGGCTCATGGCCTGGGCGTGGTGGCGCCGTTCCCGGCGCGACGCGACGCCGCTGACGGTGGCCGTGCTGCCCGCCGACGCCGAGATCCGCGCATGCTTCGACGGCATGTACGTCGCCACTACGCGGGAGGGCGAGCCCCTGCAGCGGCTGGCCGCGCCCGGCCTCGCGTTCCGCTCGAAGGCCGTGATCGTCGTCGCCGACGCCGGCGTGGCGCTGCAGATGCCCGGCCAGACCGACACCGTGCTGCCCGCCGAGCGCATCGTCGCCGTCACGCAGGCGACGCTCGCCATCGACCGCGTCGTCGAGCGCGGCGGCCTCGTCCGCGTCACCTGGCGCACCGACCCCGGTGCGACCGTCGACACCTACCTGCGAGCACGGGATGCCTCGGCGGCGATCCTCGCCGACAGCATCCGCCCGCTCATCCCGACCCCTCCGACAGGACCCACCGCATGACCCTCACCGCAGACCCCGCCATCCTCGTGCTCGAAGACGGCACCCGCCACCGCGGGCGCGCGTACGGCGCCCGCGGCACGACCCTCGGCGAAGTGGTGTTCGCGACCGGGATGACCGGGTACCAGGAGACGCTGACCGACCCCTCCTACGCCGGCCAGATAGTGCTGCAGACGGCGCCGCACATCGGCAACACGGGCATGAACGACGAGGACCCCGAGTCGCGCCGCATCTGGGTCGCTGGGTACATCGTGCGCGACCCCTCCCGCGTCGTTTCGAACTGGCGCGCGGACACCTCGCTGGACGCCGCCCTGGTCGCCGACGGCATCGTCGGGATCAGCGGCGTGGACACCCGCGCCGTGACCCGGCACATCCGGTCGGCCGGCAGCATGCGCGGAGGCATCTTCTCCGGCGCGGATGCCGCCCTCGACCCGCAGGAGCAGCTGCGTCAGGTCCGTGAGGCGCCGCAGATGGCGGGACTGAACCTGTCTGCCCAGGTGTCCGTGGCCGACGCCGTGATGGTGCCGGCGCGCGGCGAGCGCGTCGGCAGCGTCGCGCTGATCGACCTCGGCATCAAGCAGGCGAGCATCGAGAACCTCGCCTCCCGCGGCTTCGACGTGCACGTGCTGCCGCACGACGCCACGTACGAGCAGCTGGCCGCACTGGGCGTGGACGCCGTCTTCTACTCGAACGGGCCCGGCGACCCCGCCGCCGCCGACGACCAGGTTGCGCTCCTGCGCCGCGTGCTGGATGACCGCATCCCGTTCTTCGGGATCTGCTTCGGCAACCAGCTGCTGGGCCGCGCCCTCGGCTTCGGCACGTACAAGCTGCCGTTCGGCCACCGCGGGATCAACCAGCCCGTGCTGGACAAGGCCACCGGCCGCGTCGAGATCACCGCGCACAACCATGGATTCGCCGTCGACGCGCCGCGCGAGGGCATCACCGACAGCCCCAACGGGTACGGCCGCGTCGAGGTGAGCCACATCGGGCTCAACGACAACGTCGTGGAGGGGCTGCGGGCCCTGGACATCCCGGCGTTCTCGGTCCAGTACCATCCCGAGGCCGCCGGCGGTCCGCACGACGCCAATCACCTCTTCGACCGGTTCG
This sequence comes from Microbacterium sp. SYP-A9085, assembly GCF_009649635.1. Lineage (GTDB taxonomy): Bacteria > Actinomycetota > Actinomycetes > Actinomycetales > Microbacteriaceae > Microbacterium. Next base: position 10,960 of record NZ_WJII01000004.1, read on the forward strand.
CTGACATGGTGCGCACGCACCGGGAGGACGCACACTGATGCCCAAGCGCGACGACATCCACTCCGTCCTCGTGATCGGGTCCGGCCCGATCGTGATCGGCCAGGCCTGCGAGTTCGACTACTCCGGCACCCAGGCGTGCCGGGTGCTGCGCGCCGAGGGCGTGCGCGTCATCCTCGTCAACTCGAACCCGGCGACGATCATGACCGACCCCGACTTCGCCGACGCGACCTACATCGAGCCGATCACGCCCGAGGTGATCGAGACGATCATCGCGAAGGAGCGCCCGGACGCCATCCTGCCCACGCTCGGCGGGCAGACAGCGCTGAACGCCGCGATGGCGCTGTACGAGCGGGGGATCCTCGCGAAGTACGACGTCGAGCTCATCGGCGCGCGGCCCGACGCCATCGAGAAGGGCGAGAACCGGCAGATCTTCAAGGAACTGGTGATCGAGGCCGGCGCGGAGGTCGCCGCCAGCCGCATCTGCCACACGGTGGACGAGCTGCTGGCCGGCGCCGCCGAGCTCGGCTACCCGCTCGTGGTGCGCCCGAGCTTCACGATGGGGGGCCTCGGCTCCGGATTCGCGTACGACGAGGAGGACCTGCGTCGCATCGGCGGGGCGGGCCTGCACGACTCGCCCACGCACGAGGTGCTCCTGGAGGAGTCGATCCTCGGCTGGAAGGAGTACGAGCTCGAGCTGATGCGCGACGCCGCCGACAACACCGTCGTGGTCTGCTCGATCGAGAACGTCGACCCGGTCGGCGTGCACACCGGCGACTCGATCACCGTCGCCCCCGCCCTCACGCTGACCGACCGCGAATACCAGGAGATGCGCGACATCGGCATCGAGATCATCCGGCGGGTGGGGGTGGACACCGGCGGGTGCAACATCCAGTTCGCCGTGGACCCCGCCACCGGGCGGATCATCGTCATCGAGATGAACCCGCGCGTGTCCCGCTCGTCGGCGCTCGCGTCGAAGGCCACCGGCTTCCCGATCGCGAAGATCGCGGCCAAGCTCGCGATCGGCTACCGCCTGGACGAGATCCCGAACGACATCACCCGGGTGACGCCGGCGAGCTTCGAGCCGACGCTGGATTACATCGTGGTGAAGGTGCCGCGCTTCAACTTCGAGAAGTTCCCGGCCGCCGACCGGACGCTCACCACCACGATGAAGTCCGTCGGCGAAGCCATGGCGATCGGCCGCAACTACACGACGGCGCTGCAGAAGGCGCTGCGGTCGCTGGAGAAGCGCGGCTCCAGCTTCCACTGGGGCGACGAGCGCCGCACGGTGGACGAGCTCATCGAGCAGTCGAAGACCCCCACCGACGGCCGGATCATCCTCATCCAGCAGGCGCTGCGCTTCGGCGCCACCGTGGAGCAGCTGTTCGACGCGACCGCGATGGACCCGTGGTTCCTCGACCAGATCGTGCTGATCAACGAGGTCGCGGACGCCGTCCGGGACGCCGCGGAGCTGGATGCCGACATCCTGCGCCTCGCGAAGGACCACGGCTTCAGCGACGTGCAGCTCGCTCAGCTGCGGAACCTGACCGAGGCCGAGGTGCGCGGCATCCGGCACGGACTCGACGTGCGGCCCGTGTACAAGACCGTGGACACCTGCGCGGGGGAGTTCCCCGCGCTGACCCCGTACCACTACTCCAGCTACGACACCGAGACCGAGGTGACGCCGTCCGAGCGCACGAAGGTCGTCATCATCGGGTCCGGGCCCAACCGGATCGGCCAGGGCGTCGAGTTCGACTACTCGTGCGTGCACGCGTCGTTCGCGCTGTCCGACGCCGGATTCGAGACCGTCATGGTCAACTGCAACCCGGAGACGGTGTCCACCGACTACGACACCAGCGACCGGCTGTACTTCGAGCCGCTGACGCTTGAGGACGTCCTCGAGGTGCTGTACGCCGAGTCGCGCTCCGGGACGATCCTCGGCGTCGTCTGCCAGCTCGGCGGGCAGACCCCGCTGGGTCTGGCGAAGGGCATCCAGGACGCCGGCTACACGATCCTGGGCACGAGCCCCGCCGCCATCGACCTCGCCGAGGAGCGCGGCCTCTTCAGCGGGATCCTGGATGCCGCCGGTCTCGTCGCCCCCCGCCACGGGACCGCGATCGACGTCGACGGCGCGGTGACTGTCGCCGAGCAGATCGGCTACCCGGTCCTCGTGCGTCCGAGCTTCGTGCTCGGCGGGCGCGGGATGGAGATCGTGTACGACACCCCGAGCCTGCGCGACTACTTCGACCGGATCGGCGAGGCCGCCATCATCGGTCCCGGCAAGCCCCTGCTGGTCGACCGCTTCCTGGACGACGCGGTGGAGATCGACGTCGACGCGCTGTTCGACGGCGAGGAGCTGTTCATCGGCGGCATCATGGAACACCTGGAGGAGGCCGGCATCCACTCCGGCGACTCCAGCTGCGCGCTCCCGCCGATGAGTCTCGGCCGCACCGAGATCGACCGGGTCCGCGAGGCCACGCTCGGCATCGCCGCCGGGGTCGGCGTGCGGGGCCTGTTGAACGTGCAGTTCGCGGTCAGCGCCGGCGTTCTCTACGTGATCGAGGCGAACCCCCGCGCAAGCCGCACCGTGCCGTTCGTGTCCAAAGCGCTCGGCACGCCGCTCGCGAAGGCCGCAGCCCGGATCATGGCGGGCGCCACTATCGCGCAGCTGCGGGACGAGGGGATGCTGCCGCCCGACGGCGACGGCTCCGCCGTCGACCTCGGCGCGCCGGTGGCGGTCAAGGAGGCGGTGCTACCGTTCAAGCGGTTCCGCACCGCCGAGGGCAAGACCGTCGACTCGGTGCTCGGCCCCGAGATGCGCTCCACGGGGGAGGTGATGGGCTTCGACCGCGATTTCCCCACGGCGTTCGCGAAGAGCCAGGCCGCCGCGTACGGGGGGATCCCGCGCACCGGGACGGTGTTCATCTCCGTCGCCGACTCCGACAAGCGCGCCGTGATCCTACCCGCTCACCGGCTGCAGCAACTCGGCTTCACGCTCGTCGCCACCGAGGGCACCGCCGAGATCCTGCGGCGCAACGGCATCCAAGTCACCGTGGTGAACAAGTTCAGCCAGACACAGGGTACCGGGCAGCGCAACATCGTCGACCTCATCGACGAAGGCGCGATCGACATCGTCGTGAACACACCCAGCGGGATGTCGGCGCGCGCCGACGGGTACGAGATCCGGGCTGCCGCGGTCGCCGCCGACAAGGCGCTGTTCACCACGATCGCCACCCTCGGCGCAGCAGTGAGTGCGCTGGATGCCATCGGTGACGGGTTCGCGGTGCGCAGCCTCCAGGAGTACGCCCGGGATCGGGCGGTGGTGGTGGCGTGACCGGCTTCGGCGAGCGGACCCGCGCCGCGCTGGCGCGGTTCGGCTGCCTGTGCGTCGGGATCGACCCGCATCCGTCGCTGCTGGCCGCGTGGGGTCTTTCCGAGACCGCCGAGGGCGCCCGCGCGTTCGGGATGCGGGTCGTGGATGCCGCAGCCGGCCGGGTCGGGATCGTGAAGCCTCAGGTGTCGTTCTTCGAGCGGTACGGCGCTGCCGGGTATGCGGCGCTGGAGGACGTCCTGCGGGCCGGGCGCGACGCGGGCCTGGTCGTCATCGGCGATGCGAAGCGCGGCGACATCGGATCGACGATGGACGCGTACGCGCAGGCGTGGCTGACGCCCGGCGCGCCCCTCGAGGTCGACGCGCTCACCGTGAATCCGTTCCTCGGCGTGCAGGCGCTGGCCGGCGCGTTCGACCTCGCCGCGTCGGCGGGCAAGGGCGTCCTGGTGCTCGCCGCGACCAGCAACCCGGAGGGCGCGGGTGTGCAGCGGGCGCGCCTGGCCGACGGGGCCACCGTGTCCGGCGGCATCGTCGCGGACGTCTCGGCCCGGAATGCCGCGCACACCCCTGCCGGCGCGTGGGGCGACCTTGGCTTCGTGATCGGCGCGACGGTGGACTGGACCACCGCCGGGCTGCCGGTGCCGCAGCCGCCCACGCCGATCCTCGCGCCCGGCTTCGGCCACCAGGGGGCCGTGCCGTCCGAACTGGGCCGACGCTTCGGCGCCGCCGCGCCGACCGTGATAGCGACCGAGAGCCGCAGCATCCTGTCCGCCGGACCCGACCGGCTCGCGGACACCATCGCCACGCGTGCAGAGGAGTACATCCGTGGTTGACGCGAAGAACCCTCCCGAGGTCGACCGGGTCGCGGCATCCCGGAAGGCGATCGCCGCGCGCCGCGGCCGCGCGAGCCTCAAGCGCGACCTCGGCACCCGCGTCGTCACGCCGCAGGACGTCATGCGCCGAGTCGACCGCGACCCTGCTGCCGCGACGCTGCGGATCACCGAATTCCTCACCGCGCTGCCGGCCATCGGCGAAGGCAAACGCGACCGGATCCTCGCCGAGCTCGGCATCTCGCCGGTCAAGCGCCTCGGCGGGCTCGGCGTCCGGCAGCGCCGGGCGGTCGCGACCTGGCTCGACCGGCGCTTCCCGGAACCCCAGCCCCGCGCCGGACGCAGCCGGCTGCTGGTGCTGGCAGGACCCACCGCCGTCGGAAAGGGCACCGTCGCCGCGCAGATCCAGGCCGCGCACCCCGAGCTGCTGCTGTCGGTGTCGGCCACCACCCGGCCGCCGCGCCCCGGCGAGGTCGACGGCACCCACTACTACTTCGTCGACGACGCCTCGTTCGACCGCATGGTCGAGAACGGCGAACTGCTCGAGCACGCCACTGTGCACAACAAGTATCGCTATGGCACCCCCCGGATGCCGATCGAGCGGGCCCTCGCCGATGGACGGTCCGTGCTGCTGGAGATCGACCTGCAGGGCGCACGGCAGGTGCGCCGCGCCGAGCCGTCCGCGACCCTCGTGTTCCTGCTGCCGCCGAGCTGGGACGAGCTCGTGCAGCGGCTGGTCGGCCGCGGCACCGAGGACGCCGAGGAGCGCGCCCGGCGTCTGCGCACCGCGAAGGTGGAACTGGCCGCGCAGGGCGAGTTCGACTACCGCGTCGTGAACGACGACGTCGCCCGGGCCGCCGCGGACGTCGCCGCGCTCGTGCGCCGGGTAAACTAGGTCCATTCGTCCCTCAACCAGGAGGTTTCCCATGGCCGGAACAAACCAGGGCATCATCGAGCCGCCCATCGACGACCTTCTGCAGAAGGTCGACTCGAAGTACCAGCTGGTCATCTACGCCGCCAAGCGCGCGCGGCAGATCAATGACTACTACTCGGACCTGCACGAGGGCAACCTGTTCGACAACGTCGGACCCCTGGTTGACTCGACCGTCGAGGACAAGCCGCTGACGATAGCGCTGCACGAGATCCACGAGGACAAGCTCCGCCTGCGTCAGGCCGAGTAGGTCATCCGCCGTCATCCAGTGCCCCCGGCCGCCGTCCTGTCGGCGGCTGGGGGCATACTGGTGCCCGTCCGAGTTCTGCCATTGGGAGCATGATGACGCAGCTGCGCCTGTTCACGTCCGAGTCCGTCACCGAGGGGCACCCCGACAAGATCTGCGATCAGATCAGCGACAGCATCCTCGACGAGCTCCTGGCGAAGGACCCGGCCAGCCGCGTGGCCGTCGAGACCATGGTGACCACGGGCCTGGTCCACGTCGCCGGAGAGGTGCGCACCGAGGCGTGGGCGGATGTCCCGGCCACCGTGCGCGCGGTCGTGAACCGGATCGGCTACACCTCCAGCGAGACCGGCTTCGACGGCGACTCGTGCGGGGTGAGCGTGTCCATCGGCGAGCAGTCCAGTGACATCGCCGCGGGTGTCGACCGCGCCCTCGAGCATCGCGATGCCGGGTCCACCGACCCCAACGACCGACTGGGCGCAGGCGACCAGGGCATCATGTTCGGGTACGCCACCACGGAGACGCCGCAGTTCATGCCGATCACGGCATGGACCGCGCACCGCCTCGCAGAGCGGTTGAGCGAAGCGCGCCGCAGCGGGGCCCTGCCGTTCCTGCGCCCGGACGGGAAGACGCAGGTCACCGTCGGATTCGAGGGCGACATCCCGCGCACGATCGAAACGGTGGTGCTGTCCACCCAGCACAACCCCGACATCTCGATCGCGGCGTTGCGTGCCGCCGTGCGCGCCGAGGTGATCGACCCGATCCTGGAGACCACGGGCCTGGACGCCTCGCACACGGACTTCTACATCAACCCCGCCGGTCCGTTCGTGATCGGCGGGCCCAAGGGCGACGCGGGCCTGACCGGTCGCAAGATCATCATCGACACGTACGGCGGGGCGGCCCGGCACGGCGGGGGAGCCTTCAGCGGGAAGGACCCGTCGAAAGTCGACCGCTCCGGCGCGTACGCGATGCGGTGGGCCGCGAAGAATGCGGTGGCCGCCGGCTTCGCGCGGCGGCTCGAGCTGCAGGTGGCGTACGCAATCGGCAAGGCGAGCCCTGTCGGCCTGTACGTCGAGACGTTCGGCACCGGGGCGCTTCCCGATGAGGTGATAGCCCGCGCCATCCGCGAGGTGTTCGACCTGCGGCCGCGCGCGATCATCGAACAGCTCGACCTGCTGCGGCCCATCTACGCGCAGACGGCCGCGTACGGACACTTCGGCCGCGACCTGCCCGACTTCACGTGGGAGCGCACCGACCGCGTCGACGAGCTGCGCCGCGCCGCCGGGATCTGACATGCCCGCGCGCCGCGTCGCCCGCGTGCTCGTCGACTCGCCGCTGCCGCAGCTGGACCGGCTGTTCGACTACGCGATCCCGGACGCACTGAGCGCCGACGCTCAGCCGGGTGTCCGGGTCAGGGTGCCGCTGCGCAGCGCCGGCCGCGTCGTGGAGGGCTTCTTCGTCGAGGAGGGCGATCCGGATCCGGCGGACCGCCCGCTGTCGGACCTGGAGGCGGTGATCTCCCCGGTCTGCGTGCTCCCGGCATCCCTGTACGCCCTCGCGCGACGTGTCGCCGACCGGGCAGCCGGGGGAGCGGGAGACATCCTGCGCCTCGCCATCCCGAAGCGGACCGTGCGCGCCGAGAAGACCTGGCTGGCCGCTGCGCCGCCGGACGCCCCCGTCGTGGACGACGCATCCGTCGCCGCCACGGACGCCGTGCTTGCCGCGTTCCCGGCCCTCTCGGAGCTGCTGGCGGCCCGCGGACGCGCCGCCGTCGACGCGTCCCCGCGTCTGCACCGCCTGCCGGACGGGACAGATGTCGGGGCGTGGGCCGTCCTGATCGCGGCCGCCGCCGCCCGCACCCTCAGCGGCGGGGCGAGCGCCGTCCTCGTCGCGCCGGACCACCGCGATCTCGACCAGCTGCAGCGCGCGCTCGAGGCCTTCCTGTCCGCAGACGCAGTGGTGCGCGTGGACGCGCGGCAATCCGGGCCGGAGCGGTACAGCGCCTACCTGCGCATCCTGTCACCCGCCCCGTGCGTCGTGCTGGGCAACCGGTCCGCCGTGTACGCGCCCGCGCACGAGACCGGACTTCTCGCGCTGTGGGACGATGGCGACCCGCTGCTTTCCGAGCCGCTGAGCCCCGGCGTCCACGCGCGCGACGCCGCACTCGTCCGGCAGGAGCTCGACGGCTGCGCCCTCCTGCTCGCGGGGCACACCCGCACCACCGACGTGCAGCGGCTCGTGGACGCGGGCTGGGTGACGGATGCCGCCCCCGCCCGGCGCATGTCGCCGCGGATAGTGCTGTCCGCCACCCGGGAGGGCGAGGCGCGTGGCGCGCGCGTGCCTTCGGCCGCTTTCGCCGCGGCGCGGGAAGGACTGCGCACCGGGCCCGTGCTCGTCCAAGTCGCTCGGCCCGGGTACGCCCCGAGCCTCGTCTGCGCCGAGTGCAGGCGCCCCGCCCGCTGCCCGCAATGCGGCGGCCCGCTGCGCGCCCACCGCCACGGCGCGGTGCCCGACTGCGCGTGGTGCGGCCGGTCCGCCCACGGCTGGACGTGCGGATCGTGCGGCGGGGAGCGGGTGCGGATGGCGTCCTCCGGCAGCGAGCGCACTGCGGACGAGCTCGGACGGGCGTTCCCCGACACCCGGGTGATCCTCGCCGACGGCGACCACCCCGTGGCCCGCGTCGACGACAGGCCCGCCCTCGTGATCGCCACGCGCGGCGCCGAGCCCATCGCCGCGGGCGGTTACCGGGCGGTGCTCCTGCTGGACGGAGACCGGATGCTGCAATCTGACGACCTCCGGATCGGGGAGTCGTGTCTGCGCTGGTGGTCGAACGCGGCGGCCCTGGCGACACCGGGCGCGCCGGTGCACCTGGTCGGCGTGGCCGGCCCGGTCGCCCGCGCCCTGGCCACGTGGACGCAGCCGGGCTACGCCCGCGGCGAGCTCGCCGAGCGCACACCGCTGAAGATGCCGCCTGCCGTACGCGTGGCCACACTGGAGGGAACGCCGCGCGAGCTCGAGGCGGCGCTTGCCGCCGTACGCACCGCGGTCCCCGCCCTCGGCGCCGACGCCGTCCTCGGCCCGGCGCCGGTCGCGGACGGGCTCGCCATGCGCGCTCTCGTGCGCTTCGGCTACGGGCAGGGCCGCCCTGTGGCCGAGGCCCTCCGCGGGGCGGTGGTGGCGGCGGCGCTGCGCACCCGCCGCCCCGCGAAGGGTGCGCCCGCGGGGCCCCGGAATACACTCAAAGTGCGGGTCGACGTGCTCGATCCCGAGCTGTGACATCCGCGAGGAGGACCATGCGTCTCGTGTTCGCCGGCACCCCCGCCGCCGCCGTCCCATCCCTGCGCCGCCTCGCGGCATCCCGCCACGAGATCGTCGCGGTGCTCACCCGCCCCGACGCCCCGCAGGGCCGCCGGCGCGTGCTCACACCATCCCCGGTGGCGGCCGCGGCCGAGGACCTCGGGCTGCCGATCCTGAAGACCGCGACGCTGGGTGACGCGGCCACCGCGGTGGTGCAGCAGCACGCTCCCGACCTCGGCGTCGTGGTCGCATACGGGGGCCTGGTCCGCGAGCCCCTGCTGTCCGCGCCCGCGCACGGCTGGGTGAACCTGCACTTCTCGCTGCTGCCGCGCTGGCGGGGCGCCGCCCCCGTGCAGCGCGCCCTCATCGCCGGCGATCAGACGACCGGTGCGACGGTGTTCCGGCTGGTACGGGAGCTGGACGCCGGCGACGTGCTCGGCGAGGTGCGGTACGACGTGCCGGGGCAGGCCACCGCCGCCGACGTCCTCGACGCTCTCGCCCACCGCGGCGGCTACCTGCTCGCCGACGTCGTCGACGCCATCGCCGACGGCACCGCCGTGCCGCGGCCGCAGACCGGCGCGCCGACATCCGCGCCCAAGCTGACGCTCGAGGACGGCCGCCTGCGCTGGGAGGAGCCCCTGGAGCGGGTCCTCGCGCGCTGGCAGGGCACGACCCCCGAGCCGGGGGCGTTCACGACAGTGGACGGCGCGCGGCTGAAGATCCTCGTGCTGCGCGCGGGGGACCGAGACGTCCCGCTCGCGCCCGGACGCATCGCCGAGGACGGCGGCGACATCCTGATCGGCACCGGCACCGAGCCCGTCGTCGTCGAGCGCGTGCAGCCGGCCGGCCGCAGCGCGATGTCCGCCGCGGACTGGTGGCGGGGGCTGCGCGCCGACGAGCCGGTGGCGGGGTCGTGACCGGCACCACGGCCCGGGACGTCGCGTACGACGTCCTGCGCGCCGTCCGCGCGGACGACGCCTACGCGAACCTGCTGCTGCCGCGGATGATCGAGCGTGCGGGTCTCGCGCCGGCCGACGCGGCGCTGGCCACCGAGCTGACGTATGGGACGCTGCGCCGCCAGGGGACGTATGACGCCGTCGTGGCGGCCGCCGCCGACCGCCCGGTCGCCGAGATCGACCCGCAGGTCCTGGACGCGCTGCGCCTGGGCGTGCACCAGCTGATGTCCACGCGGATAGCGTCGCACGCCGCCGTCAACGAGACAGTGCAGCAGGTGCGCACGAGCGCCGGCCGACCCGCCGCGGGATTCGCCAACGCGGTGCTGCGCCGCGTGTCACGCGACACGCCCGGACAGTGGCTGGCCCGCATCGAGCAGAGTGCGCGATCCGACGACGAGCGGCTGTCGCTGCGCACCGCGCATCCGGTCTGGATCATCCGTGCCTTGCGACGGGCGCTGGCCGCCGAGGACCGCAAGGACGAGCTGGACGCCCTGCTGCAGGCCGACAACGCGGCCCCCCACGTCACGATGGCCGCCCTCCCGGGACTGATCGCCCTCCCCGATGGGGCCCCGCGCACGCCCTACTCCCCGTTCGGGTTCGTCCCCGGCTCCGGTGACCCGGAGCCGCTCATCCGGGCGTCGGGCGGCCGACTGCGCGTGCAGGACGAGGGATCGCAGCTGGCGGCGCTCGCCCTCACGCGCGCGCTGCCGGTCACGGCGGGGGAGCGCTGGCTGGATCTGTGCGCCGGACCCGGCGGGAAGACCGCGATCCTCGCCGCGGAGGCCCTCGCGCACGGCGCGCGGCTCGAGGCGAACGAGCCGGTGCCCGCCCGTGCGGGACTCGTGCGCCGTGCCCTCGCCGCGGTGCCGCTGGACGTTCCGGTGTCCGAGGAGGACGGCCGCCTGCGCGCGGCATCCGGCGGGTACGACCGGATCCTTGTGGACGCGCCGTGCACCGGGCTGGGTGCGCTGCGCCGCCGCCCGGAGGCCCGCTGGCGCAAGACGCCCGCCGACGTGCCGGCGCTGACCGCGCTGCAGACCGACTTGCTGACGGCCGCCCTGGACGCCGTGCGCCCCGGCGGCGTCGTCGCGTACGTCACCTGCTCGCCGCACCTGGCCGAGACCGCCGGGGTCGTCGCCGAGGTGACCCGCACGTTCGGCGACCGGGTGGCGGAGCTGGACGCCCGCGCTGTCGTGCAGGCCGTGTCCCGCACCCGCCTGGATCTCGCCGTCCCGGCGAGCGGGTCGGGGCGCGCGCAACTGTGGCCGCACCGGCACGGCACCGACGCGATGGCGATCACGCTGCTGCGCCGCGTCCGCTGACGGCCGCGCGGCCCGGATCCGCCCGACATAATGGGGACGTGTCCGACGCGCCGCGCATCAACCCCAGCATCCTCGCCGCCGACTTCGCCGACATGAGGGCCGAGCTCGCCCGCATCGGGGGCGCGGACTTCGTCCACGTCGACGTGATGGACAACCATTTCGTGCCGAACCTCACATTCGGCCCGCAGATGGTGGAGCGTATCCAGGCCACCAGCCCGGTTCCGCTGGACGTGCACCTGATGATCGACGACCCGGACCGGTGGGCGCCCGGGTACGCCGAGCTCGGGGCGGCGTCCGTGACGTTCCACCTCGAGGCGGCGAACGAGCCCGTCGCTCTCGCCCGCCGGCTGCGCGCCATCGGCGCGCGGGCGGGGATCGCGGTCAAGCCGATGACCCCGGTCGAGTCGCTGTTCGACATCCTCGACGACGTCGACCAGATCCTCGTGATGACCGTCGAACCGGGGTTCGGCGGTCAGTCGTTCATGCCCGAGACGATGCCCAAGCTCCGGCGCCTGTCCGACGAGGCCCGCCGGCGCGGGTCGTCCGTGTGGCTGCAGGTGGACGGCGGGATAAGTCCGGACACCATCGCGCAGGCCGCCGACGCCGGCGCCGACACGTTCGTGGCGGGCTCCGCGGTGTTCGGCGCCGACGACCCCGACCGGGCCATCGCGGCCCTCCGCAAGCTCGCCGCCGCGCACACGCACTGACCGGGGCCGCCGTCACGCGGTCCGGGTGACGGCGCCGGTTCGGTACCCTTGCAGAGTGAAGACGTTCGACTCCCTGTTCGCAGAACTGTCCGAGAAGGCGGCGGCCCGTCCTGCCGACTCCGGCACCGTCGCGGAGCTGGACGCCGGCATCCATGCGATCGGGAAGAAGATCGTCGAAGAGGCCGCCGAGGTGTGGATGGCCGCCGAATATGAGACGACCGACGCCGCCGCCGAAGAGATCTCCCAGCTGCTGTACCACCTCCAGGTCATGATGCTCGCGAAGGGACTGTCGCTTCAGGACGTATACCGACATCTGTGATGTCGTCCTCACCGTCCCCAGAATCGACCAGGAAGACACCCATGCTGCGAATCGCCGTGCCCAACAAGGGCTCGCTGGCCGAAACGGCCGCGGAGATGCTGGCGGAGGCCGGATACACCGGCCGCCGCGACCCCAAGGACCTGCACGTCATCGACCCCGGCAACGACGTCGAGTTCTTCTACCTGCGCCCCCGCGACATCGCCACATACGTGGGCTCCGGGGCGCTGGATGTCGGCATCACCGGCCGCGACCTGCTGTTGGACGCCCGCGCCCGCGCCCGCGAGGTCGAGGCGCTCGGGTTCGGCGACTCGACGTTCCGGTTCGCGGGTCCTCCCGGCCGCTTCCAGAGCGTCGCCGATCTCGACGGCGTGCGCGTGGCCACCGCCTACCCGGGACTCGTGGACGCGTACCTCGATGAGCAGGGCGTCGCCGTCGACCTCGTACCGCTGGACGGGGCCGTGGAGTCCGCCGTCGGGCTGGGCGTCGCGGATGCCGTCGCCGACGTCGTCTCGACGGGGACGACGCTGCGCCAGGCGGGACTGGAGGTGTTCGGACCGGTCATGCTGCAGTCCGAGGCCGTCCTCATCGCCGGCCCCCGCGACGCCGACGGCACACAGACGCTGCTGCGGCGGCTGCGCGGCGTGATGGTCGCCCGCCGGTACGTCCTCATCGACTACGACCTGCCCGCGAACCTCGTCGACCAGGCCGTCGCTCTGGCTCCCGGCATCGAGTCCCCGACGATCTCGCCGCTGCGCGACCCCGAGTGGGTTGCCGTGCGGATCATGAGCCCGCGCCGGTCCGTGAACAACGTGATGGACAGCCTGTACGCGCTCGGCGCCCGAGCGATCCTTGTCACCGCCATCCACGCCGCGAGGCTGTGATGCCGCTGGCGTGCCGGGTGATCCCGTGCCTGGATGTCGCCGCCGGCCGGGTCGTGAAGGGCGTCAACTTCCAGAACCTGCGCGACATGGGCGACCCGGTCGAACTCGCGCGGGTGTACTTCGACCAGGGCGCCGACGAGCTGACGTTCCTCGACGTGACGGCCACCGTCGACGACCGCGCCACGACATACGACGTCGTGCGGCGCACCGCGGAGGAGGTGTTCATCCCGCTCACCGTGGGCGGCGGAGTCCGCTCCTCCGACGACGTGGCCCGCCTGCTCGGCGTCGGCGCGGACAAGGCCGGGGTGAACTCCGCCGCCATCGCGCGTCCGGCGTTGATCGACGAGATTGCGGACAGGTTCGGGGCGCAGGTGCTCGTGCTCTCGCTCGACGTGAAGCGCTCGGCATCCGCCGCCTCCGGCTTCGCCGTGACCACGCACGGCGGGCGGGTGGAGACGGCGCTGGACGCGCTGGACTGGGCCCGTGAGGCCATCGAGCGCGGCGCCGGCGAGCTGCTCGTGAACTCGATCGACGCCGACGGCACGAAGCAGGGCTTCGACCTGGATCTGATCACGCTAATGCGCGAAGTGTCCTCGGTCCCGGTGATCGCCTCCGGCGGCGCCGGCGCACCGGAGCACTTCCCGCCGGCCGTGCGGGCGGGGGCGGACGCGGTGCTGGCAGCCTCGGTGTTCCACTCCGGGCAGCTCACGATCGACGACGTGAAGCGCGCGCTGGCAGCCGATGGCGTCCCGGTGCGCGGGACGGAGAAGGCACAATGAGCGCGTCACCCGACGACGGCATCGCCCGCGTGGCGTTCGACGACCGTGGACTTGTCCCGGCGATCATCCAGCAATGGGACACCCGTGAAGTGCTCATGCTCGGCTGGATGGACGCCGAGGCGCTGCGCCGCACGCTCACCGAGGGACGCGTCACGTTCTGGTCGCGGTCCCGGCAGGAGTACTGGCGCAAGGGCGACACGTCCGGCCACATCCAGCTCGTCCGCGGCGTGCGGCTGGACTGCGACGGCGACACCGTGCTCGTCGCGGTCCAGCAGGTGGGCGCCGCCTGCCACACCGGAGACCGCACGTGCTTCGACGCCGACGACCTCGACCCCGTGATCGGCGGACGCCCGTGACGGCCCGGGCCCGCCTGCTCAGCGTCCTCGGCGTAGTGCTGTGCGGGGCGCTCGGCGTGATGTCGTCGACGCAGACGTGGCTGCACGTTCAGCTGGCGGGATCGGCCGCGCACGACCTCGTCGTCAGCGGTGCTGCCGCGCTCCCGGTGCTCGCGCCGCTGAGCCTTGCCGTGCTCGCGCTCGGCGCCGCCCTGTCGATCGTCGGTGTCGTCCTCCGGTACGCATTCGGGGGACTGGCACTGGTCATCGGCGCTGTGCAGGCGGTGCTGACCGGGCACGTCGTGTTCGCCCATCCGACCTCCGCCGTCGCGCGCACCGTCACCGACGCCACCGGCATCACCGGCTCGTCGGCCGTCGCCGACCTCGTGCAGAGCATCACCGCGACGGCATGGCCGGTCGTCACGCTGGTCGTGTGGGCTGTGTTGTGCGCGGTTGCCGTGCTGGTCCTTTTCACCGCGCGGCGGTGGGGAAGCACCGGCCGCAAGTACCGGACGGATGCCGCGCCCCGCGCCGCCGGGCCGCTGGACGCCGTCGACTCGTGGGACGACCTGTCCCGGGGCGAGGATCCCACCGGCGAACCAGACCCCCGCTAGACTTGAGCCCGGACGCGGCCCGTCGCGCCCGCACACGAAGGAGCCCCATGAGCAACCCCATCGCCGACCCCGGCCACGGACACTCACCGGCCGCGTGGACCGCCGTGATCATCATGCTGATCGGGGTAGCGGTCGGCACGACGGCGTTCTTCCTCGACGTGCCCTGGCTGGTGTGGGCGTGCGTGGGCGTCGTGGTGGTCGGACTTATCGTGGGATGGGTGCTGTCGAAGGCGGGCTACGGCATCAACGGTCCGAAGTACCAGCCCAAAGACCATTGAGCATGCTCGCCGACCTCACGGCCGGCGCAGTGGAGGATGCGCGCGCGCGTGAGGCGCGGCGGCCGCTCGCCGACGTGGAGAAGGCCGCCCTGGCGCAGGTCCCCGCCCGCGATGCGCGGTCAGCGCTGGCCCCCGCCGACCACGTGAAGGTGATCGCCGAGATCAAGCGCGCGAGCCCCTCCCGCGGCGACCTCGCCGCTATCGCCGACCCCGCGCTGCAGGCACGCCGGTACGAACAGGGCGGCGCGAGCGCCATCTCCGTGCTCACCGAGGGCCGCCGGTTCAAGGGCAGCCTCGCCGACCTGGAAGCCGCCAAGGCCGCCGTGTCCCTGCCGGTGCTGCGCAAGGACTTCATCGCGACCGAGTACCAGGTGCTCGAGGCGCGCGCGTCCGGCGCGGACCTCGTGCTGCTGATCGTGGCCGGCCTCGAGCAGCCCGTGCTCACCCGCCTGCACCGGCTCATCGCCGACCTCGGCATGACGGCCCTGGTCGAGACCCACTCGGCCGACGAGATAGCCCGCGCCGCCGACATCGGCGCGCACCTGATCGGCGTGAACGCCCGCGACCTGACCACATTCGACCTGGACCGCGACCTTTTCGGCCGGCTCGCGGACACCATCCCCGCCGGAGCCGTCAAGGTGGCCGAGTCGGCCGTGCACACGCCCGCGGACGTCGCCCACTACCGGGCGGCCGGGGCCGATGTCGTGCTCATCGGCGAGGCGCTGGTCACCGGCGACCCGGTGGCGACGCTGCGCTCGTTCCTGGGCGCCGGCGCGAGGGAGGACGCATGACGAGTCTGCGCGAGGCCCGAGGCCCGTTCTTCGGCGAATTCGGCGGCCGGTACATGCCCGAGTCGCTGATCGCCGCCATCGACGAGCTCACCGCCGTGTACGAGACCGCCATCGCCGACCCCGCGTTCGGCGCCGAGCTGTCGCGCCTGCTGAACACGTATGCGGGACGCCCGTCGGCGCTCACCGAGGTGCCGCGGTTCGCCGCGCACGCCGGCGGCGCGCGCGTGTTCCTCAAGCGCGAGGATCTCAACCACACCGGATCGCACAAGATCAACAACGTGCTCGGCCAGGCGCTCCTCACGAAGCGCCTGGGCAAGACCCGTGTGATAGCGGAGACCGGGGCGGGGCAGCACGGCGTGGCCACCGCGACGGCGGCAGCCTTGTTCGGCTTCGAGTGCACGATCTACATGGGCGAGATCGACACGCAGCGGCAGGCGCTGAACGTCGCCCGGATGCGGCTGCTGGGCGCCGACGTCATCCCCGTGACGACGGGCTCGCGGACGCTGAAGGATGCCATCAACGAGGCGTACCGCGACTGGGTCGCGAGCGTCGAGACGACGAATTACATCTTCGGCACCGCCGCGGGCCCGCACCCGTTCCCCGCGATGGTCCGCGACTTCCAGAAGATCATCGGTGAGGAGGCGCGCGCGCAGCTGCTGGACGAGATTGGCCGGCTGCCGGACGCCGTCGTCGCGTGCGTGGGCGGAGGCTCCAACGCGATCGGCATGTTCGACGCGTTCCTCGACGACGACGGCGTGGCCCTGTACGGGGTGGAGGCGGCCGGCGACGGCGTCGACACGCCACGGCACGCGGCATCCATCGAGCGCGGCCGCCCCGGCGTGCTGCACGGCGCCCGCACCTACGTGCTGCAGGACGAGGACGGCCAGACGATCGAGTCGCACTCGATCTCGGCAGGGCTCGACTACCCCGGCGTCGGACCGGAGCATGCCTGGCTCGCCGCGATCGGCCGGGCGACGTACATTCCGGCCACCGACGACGAGGCCATGCAGGCGCTGCGGCTGCTCAGCGAGACCGAGGGCATTATCCCCGCGATCGAGTCCGCGCACGCCCTCGCCGGGGCGCTGCGCCTCGGCCGCGAGCTGGGCCCGGACGCCGTGATAGCGGTGTCTCTGAGCGGACGCGGCGACAAGGACATGGACACGGCCGCGCGCTACTTCGGCCTCTACGACGAAGGAGCCGCCGGATGACCTCGAGGATCGCCGCTGTGATCGATGCCGCACACGCGGCCGGACGGGGCGTGCTCGTCGGCTATCTGCCCGCAGGCTACCCGGATCTGCGCACGAGCGTCGAGGCCGCCGTCACGCTCGCCGAGAACGGCGCCGACATCATCGAGCTCGGCCCGCCGTATTCGGACCCGGTCATGGACGGGCCCGTCATCCAGGAGGCGGCCCAGGCATCGCTGTCGGCGGGCTTCCGCCTGCGCGACCTGTTCCCCGTCGTGCGGGAGATCACCGATCGCACCGGCGTCCCGGTGCTGATCATGGCGTACTGGAACCTCGTGCTTCAGTACGACGTCGACAGGTTCGCCGACGACCTGAAGGCCGCCGGGGGAGCGGGGCTGATCACCCCGGACATCACCCCGGACGCCGCCGCCGACTGGATCGCCGCGAGCGAACGGACGGGGCTGGACCGGATCTTCCTGGCTGCTCCGACCTCGAGCGACGAGCGCCTCGCGATGATCGTGCGCAAGACCACCGGGTTCGTCTACACCGTGTCCACGATGGGCATCACCGGGGAGCGGTCGGAGCTTGACGCCGCCGCCAGGACCCTCGTCGCGCGCCTGCGCGCCCAGGGCGCCCGGTACTGCTGCGTCGGGATCGGCATCTCCACCGCCGCGCACGTTGCTGGCGTGCTGGAGTACGCGGACGGCGCCATCGTCGGCACCGCGCTGGTGCGGGCCCTGCGCGACGAGGGGATCGCCGGCCTCGGCGACGCGGCCCGCACCCTCGCCGCGGGCGCCGCGCTCAGCGGCGGTTCGGCGAGCGCCTAGACTCGTACGCATGACGTTCGCCCCCGCCGGTGCACTGACCGGCGTCCTCGCCAGCATCCCGAGCCCCTCCGTCAGCTATATCGACCTCGGGCCGCTGCGCGTGCACTTCTACGCCCTGTGCATCATCGCCGGCATCATCGTGGCGGCGCTGATGACGAATCGGCGGCTCACCCGGCGCGGCGCCGAGCCGTGGGTCGTGATCGACATCTCCCTGGTCGCGGTGCCGCTCGCGATCATCTGCGCACGCATCTATCACGTGCTCACGCACTACTCGTTCTACTTCGGCCCCGGTAAGAACCCGGCCTCCGCCCTGTACATCTGGGAGGGCGGGATCGCCATCTACGGCGCCCTGATCGGCGGCGCGATCGGCGCGCTGATCGGATGCCGCTGGACCGGCGTCCGGTTCTGGAGCTTCGCGGATGCCCTCGCGCCCGGCATCATCATCGCGCAGGCGATGGGGCGCCTGGGCAACTACTTCAACCACGAGCTGTTCGGCCTGCCGACCACGCTGCCGTGGGGTCTTCAGATCGAGTCCAGCAATCCCGCCTTCCCGGCGGGCCTGGCGGCGGGGACGCTGTTCCACCCCACGTTCTTGTACGAGATGATCTGGAACCTGCTGGGAGCCGCCGTGCTGCTGTGGGCCGGTCAGCGCTTCCGCATGCAATGGGGACGCCTGTTCGGCCTGTACCTCATCTGGTACAGCGCGGGCCGCGTGGTATGGGAGACGATCCGCATCGACCCCAGCGACGTGTTCCTCGGCCTGCGCACGAACGTGTGGGCGGCGATCTTCGGCGTCGTGATCGGCGTTGTCATCATGATCGTGCAGAAGCGGCGGCATCCCGGCCTCGAGCCGTCCCCGTACCGTCCCGGGCGCGAATGGGGCGGCCGTGTACAATCGGGAAACACCCCTGACTTCGTCGACATCAGCGAGCCTGACGACGACGGAGATTCCGCGGCCGACGCCACGAACGCCGAGCCCGCAACCGTCGCCGCGGTGAAGTAGGCCCGCGGCCGGTTCGATCTGCTCCGTCTCCTGGGCCGACGTCGTCCCATCCTGACCATCATGTGAGGACGGCATCATGTCAGCGACCGTTCGCGAGCCCGCCGCAGGGGGTTCGCTCCCACCGCGGCAGGGGCTGTACAACCCTGCCTTCGAGAAGGACGCCTGCGGCCTGGCCATGGTCGCCACGCTGCGCGGGCAGGCAGGTCACGACATCATCGACCTGGCGCTGACCGCGCTGCGCAACCTCGAGCACCGCGGCGCCGTCGGCTCGGACGCCGGCACCGGTGATGGGGCCGGGATCCTCACCCAGATGCCGGACGCGTTCCTGCGGGCCGTGACCGGATTCGCGCTCCCACCCGTCGGCGAATACGCGGCCGGCATGGTGTTCCTCCCGCGCGACGCCTCCGCACGCGCCGGGCAGAAGGCGGGCATCGAGGAGATCGCCCGCAGCGAGGGCCTGGAGGTCCTCGGCTGGCGCGAGGTGCCCACCGACGATGCACACCTGGGCAAGCTGGCCCTGGATGCGCGCCCCGCGTTCGAGCAGCTGTTCCTGTCCCGCCCCGCCATCGGCGGCGCCCCGGCGATCTCCGGGCTGCACCTCGATCGACGCGTGTACCGCGTCCGCAAGCGCGCCCAGCATGAGTTGGGCGCGTATTTCGTCTCCCTGTCGGCCCGCACCCTCGGCTACAAGGGCATGGTCACCACGCTCCAGCTGGAGCCGTTCTACCCGGACCTGCAGGACGAGCGCTTCGCGTCCGAGCTGGCCGTGGTCCACTCCCGCTACTCCACGAACACGTTCCCCTCGTGGCCGCTCGCACAGCCGCTGCGGATGCTCGCCCACAACGGCGAGATCAACACCGTAGGCGGCAACCGCAACTGGATCCGCGCGCGCCAGTCGCAACTGTCCTCGGATCTGATCGGCGAGATCGAGCCGCTGCTGCCGATCTGCACCGTGGGCGCCAGCGATTCGGCGTCCTTCGACGAGGTGCTCGAGCTGCTGACCCTCACCGGCCGCAGCCTGCCGCACGCGATCCTGATGATGGTGCCCGAGGCGTACGAGTCCCAGCCCGAGATGGCCCCCGACCTCCGGGCCTTCTACGAGTACCACGCGCTGCAGATGGAGCCGTGGGACGGCCCCGCGGCCATGATCTTCACCGACGGGACGCTCGTGGGCGCGACCCTCGACCGCAACGGGCTGCGCCCGGGCCGCTGGACGCAGACCACCGACGGCCTCGTGGTGATAGCGAGCGAGACCGGGGTCCTGGACATCGAGCCGGAGCGGATAGCGCGCCGCGGTCGGCTGCGCCCCGGACGGATGTTCCTCCTGGACACCGCCGCGGGCCGCATCGTCGAGGACGAGGAGATCAAGGCGGAGCTGGCCGCGCAGGAGCCGTGGGCGCTGTGGCTGCGCCAGAAGCTGGCGCTGAGCGAGCTGCCGGACCGCGAGCACATAGTGCACCCGTTCTCCTCGATCACCCGCCGACAGCGCACGTTCGGGTACACCGAAGAGGAAGTCGGCATGATCCTGACCCCGATGGGGCAGAACGGTGCCGAGCCGATCAGCGCGATGGGCACCGACACGCCGATCGCCGCGATCAGCGAGCGGCCGCGGCTGCTGTTCGACTACTTCACGCAGCAGTTCGCGCAGGTCACGAACCCGCCCCTGGACTCGATCCGCGAGTCCGTGGTGACGAGCCTGCAGACCGGCATCGGACCCGAGCGCAACCTGCTGGCGTGGGGTCCCGATCACGCGCGGCAGATCACTATCGACTTCCCCGTGCTCGACAATGACGAGCTCGCGAAGATCCAGAACATCGGCCGCACGATGCCGGGCCGCACCAGCGTCACCATCCGCGGCCTGTACCACTTCGACGCCGGCCCCGGCACCATGCGGATCCGGCTCCGGCAGATCTGCGCCGAGGTCGACGCGGCGATCGCCGACGGCGCCGAGTTCATCGTGCTCAGCGACCGGGACTCGAACAAGGACCTCGTCCCGATCCCGTCGCTGCTGCTGACATCCACCGTCCACCACCACCTCATCCGCATGCAGAACAGGATGAAGGTGGGGCTCGTCGTCGAAGCCGGCGACGTCCGCGAAGTGCACCACGTCGCGATGCTGCTGGGCTACGGCGCGTCCGCCGTCAACCCGTACCTCGCCATGGAGACCGTGGAATACCTCGTGCGCTCGGGCGACATCACCGGGATCACCACCGAACAGGCGGTCGACAATGTGATCCACGCGCTCGGCAAGGGCGTCCTGAAGATCATGTCCAAGATGGGCATCTCGACGGTGTCCTCGTACTGCGGCGCGCAGGTGTTCGAGGCCATCGGCCTCGGGCAGGAACTGATCGACGAGTTCTTCACCGGCACCGAGTCCAAGCTCGGCGGCATCACCCTGGAGGATGTCGAGGCGGAGAACCAGATCCGGCACGACGCCGCGTACCCCGCCGACGACGCCGCGCTCACACACGAGCGGCTGTGGACCGGCGGCGAATACCACTGGCGGCGCAACGGCCCCCCGCACCTGTTCAACCCGGAGACCGTTTTCCGCCTGCAGCACTCCACCCGGACGCGGCGCTACGACATCTTCCGCGAGTACACGAGGCTCGTCGACGACCAGTCGGCGCAGCTGAAGACGCTGCGCGGACTGTTCCGCCTGCGTACCGCCGGGCGCACTCCGATCCCGCTGGACGAGGTGGAGCCGGTCAGCGAGATCGTCAAGCGCTTCTCCACCGGCGCGATGAGCTACGGCTCGATCTCCCGGGAGGCGCACGAGACGCTCGCGATAGCGATGAACTCGATCGGCGGCAAGTCGAACACGGGTGAGGGCGGAGAGGACGTCGACCGGCTCCTGGATCCGCAGCGCCGCAGCGCGATCAAGCAGGTCGCGTCCGGCCGGTTCGGGGTCACGAGCCTGTACCTCACGCACGCGGAGGACCTGCAGATAAAGCTCGCCCAGGGCGCGAAGCCCGGAGAAGGCGGGCAGCTGCCCGCCGACAAGGTGTACCCCTGGATAGCACGCACCCGGCACGCGACCGCAGGGGTGGGACTCATCTCGCCGCCGCCGCACCACGACATCTACTCGATCGAGGACCTCAAGCAGCTGATCTTCGACCTCAAGCACGCCAATCCGGCCGCCCGGATCCACGTGAAGCTCGTGAGCCAGTCCGGGATCGGCGCGGTCGCTGCCGGCTGCGCGAAGGCGCTGGCCGACGTCATCCTCGTGTCTGGGCACGACGGCGGCACCGGCGCGAGCCCGCTGAACTCGCTCAAGCACGCCGGCACACCGTGGGAGCTGGGCCTGGCCGAGACGCAGCAGACGCTGATGCTCAACGGCATGCGAGAGCGTGTCGTCGTGCAGGCCGACGGGCAGCTGAAGACCGGCCGGGACGTCCTGGTCGCCGCACTCCTGGGTGCGGAGGAGTTCGGCTTCGCCACCGCGCCGCTCGTGGTGTCGGGATGCATCATGATGCGCAAGTGCCACCTCAACACCTGTCCGGTGGGGGTGGCGACGCAGGATCCGCTGCTGCGCGGGCGCTTCACCGGCAAGGCCGAGTTCGTCGTCACGTTCATGCAGTTCATCGCGGAGGAGGTCCGGGAGCTGCTCGCCGAGCTGGGGCTGCGCTCGATCGCGGAGGCGGTCGGGCACAACGAGCTGCTGGACGTGGATGACGCTGTCGGCCACTTCAAGGCCCATGGGCTGGACCTCAGCCCGATCCTGGTCGGCCCCGCCTTCCCGGCGGATGCCCCGCGCCGCCACGGCACCGAGCAGGACCATGACCTCGGCTCCCACTTCGACGTGCAGCTGCTGGAGCGCGCCCGCGACGTGATCGCGCACGGCGGGCACGTGCGCGTCGCGCTGCCGGTGCGCAACACCGAGCGCGCCGTCGGCACCATGCTCGGCCACCACCTCACGAAGGCCCACGGCGAGAACGGCCTGCCCACCGACGCCATAGAGGTCGACCTGACCGGCTCCGCGGGTCAGTCGCTGGGCGCGTTCCTGCCGGCGGGGATCACGCTGCGCCTGGAGGGCGACGCGAACGACTACGTCGGCAAGGGTCTGTCCGGCGGGCAGATTGTGATCCGGCCGCCGCAGGGCGTCACGTTCGACGCCGCCCGCAACGTGATCGCCGGCAACGTCATCGGCTACGGCGCCACGAGCGGGACCATGTTCATCTCCGGCGTCGTGGGGGAGCGGTTCCTCGTGCGCAACTCCGGGGCGACGGCGGTGGTCGAGGGCGTGGGCGACCACGCGCTGGAGTACATGACCGGCGGTCTCGCGGTGATCCTCGGGGCGACCGGGCGCAACCTGGGGGCCGGGATGTCCGGCGGCACCGCGTACGTGCACCGGCTGAATCCCGCGCACGTCAATCAACAGGCGCAGGCCGAGGGCGACCTTCTCCTGGACGAGCTGGGATCCGCGGACGCCGAGATCCTGCGCGACCTGCTGGAGCGGCATCGTGCGGAGACGGGATCGGCGCTGGCCGCCGAGCTGCTCGCCGACTTCCCGGCCCGGATCGGGGAGTTCGTCCGCATCCTTCCGCGCGACTACGCCGCGGTCCTGCGCACCCGTCGTGACGCCATCGACGAGGGCCTCGACCCAGACGGGGACGTCGCCTGGCACCGCATCCTGGAGGCGACCCATGGCTGATCCACGCGGATTCCTGAAGCTCACGTACCGCGAGCAGCCGCCGCGTCGCCCGGTCTCGGTGCGCATCATGGACTTCGACGAGGTCTATGAGCGGACCGACACCGGCATGGTCGCCCGGCAGGCGTCGCGCTGCATGGACTGCGGCGTCCCGTTCTGCCACCGCGGCTGCCCGCTGGGCAATCTCATCCCGGAGTGGAACGACCTCGTCCGCCGCGACCAATGGGCCTTCGCCAGCGAGCGGCTGCACGCGACGAACAACTTCCCGGAGCTGACCGGCAGGCTGTGCCCCGCGCCCTGCGAGAGCGCATGCGTGCTCGGCATCAACCAGCCCGCGGTCACGATCAAGCGCATCGAGCAGACGATCGCCGACGAGGCTTTCGCGCACGGCTGGGTCAGGCCCCAGCCGCCCGGGCGGCTCACGGGCAAGACCGTCGCGGTGGTCGGCTCCGGGCCCGCGGGCCTCGCCGCCGCGCAACAGCTCACGCGCGCCGGCCACACCGTGGCCGTGTTCGAGCGGGACGACCGGGTCGGCGGGCTGCTGCGCTACGGCATCCCGGACTTCAAGCTGGAGAAGGCGGTCCTGGAACTGCGACTGGCGCAGCTGCGCGGTGAGGGCACGATCTTCCGCACCGGGGTGGAGATCGGCCGCGACATCACGTGGGACCAGCTCAGCGCCCGCTACGACGCCGTGGTGATCGCCACGGGCGCCACCGTCCCGCGGGACCTGTCGCTGCCGGGGCGCGACGCCGACGGCATCCACTTCGCCATGGACTACCTCGTACAGTCGAACCGGGCCGTTGCGGGCGACGCGATTCCGGGCCAGATCACGGCCGAGGGAAAGCACGTCATAGTGATCGGCGGCGGCGACACCGGATCGGACTGCATCGGCACCGCCCACCGGCAGGGTGCGCGCAGCGTGACGAACCTGGCGATCGGCCGGCGCCCGCCCGAGGAGCGGCCCGAGCACCAGCCGTGGCCGATGATGCCGGCCGTGTTCGAGGTGCAGACCTCGCACGAGGAGGGCGGGGAGCGCTCGTATCTGGCATCGACCGTCGAGTTCCTGACCGGCGACGACGAGCACGTCCGCGCCCTGCGGGTCGCGGAGACCGAGTACGTGGACGGCAGGCGGATTCCGCGCGCCGGCAGCGAGCACGAGATCCCCGCCGACCTGGTCCTGATTGCGATGGGATTCACCGGCGCCGAGCAGGAGACAGCGGCCGGCCAGCTCGGCGTCGGCTTCACACGGATGCACTCCGTCAAGCGCACCCCGGACTTCCAATCGACCGTTCCCGGCGTGTTCGTGGCCGGGGATGCCGGCCGCGGCCAGTCCCTCATCGTCTGGGCCATCGCGGAAGGGCGGGCGGCCGCGGCGAACGTGGACGCGTACCTGACCGGACGCACGACGCTGCCCGCGTTCGTGGCCCCCGCCGATGTCGCGATCGGGGTACAGCCCGCGTAGTCTGGCTGGAGCCTCTTTTGCAAGTACCCCTCACAAACCAATCCCCGGAGAACTGCTCGGAATGAGACGCGCGAAAATCGTCGCCACCCTCGGACCCGCCACGTCGTCGTACGAGATGGTTCGCGCCATCATCGACGCCGGCGTGGACGTCGCCCGCTTCAACCTCAGCCACGGCGACTACACCGTGCACGAGAGCAACTTCGCCAACGTGCGCAAGGCCGCCGACGATGCTGGGCGCCCGGTTGCCGTGCTCGTGGACCTGCAGGGCCCGAAGATCCGGCTCGGCCGCTTCGCGGACGGCCCGCACGACCTCGCCGTCGGCGACGTGTTCAAGATCACCACCGACGACATCCCGGGGACGAAGGAGATCGTCTCCACGACGTTCAAGGGGCTGCCGGCGGATGTCTTGGCCGGCGACTTCCTGCTGATCGATGACGGGAAGGTCCGCGTCCAGGTCGTGGACACCGACGGCACCACCGTGACCACGAAGGTCGTCGTGGGCGGCGCGGTGTCCAACAACAAGGGCATCAACCTGCCCGGAGTCGCCGTGAACGTCCCGGCGCTCAGCGACAAGGACGAGGCGGACCTGCGCTGGGGACTGCGCATCGGCGCCGACATCATCGCGCTGTCGTTCGTGCGCGACGCGAAGGACGTGCAGCGCGTCCACGAGATCATGGCCGAGGAAGGCCGCCGCGTCCCGGTGATAGCGAAGATCGAGAAGCCGCAGGCCGTGGACCATCTCGAGGAGATCATCGACGCTTTCGACGGCATCATGGTCGCCCGTGGCGACCTGGGCGTGGAGCTGCCGCTGGAGGCGGTGCCGATAGTGCAGAAGCGCGCGGTCGAGCTGTGCCGCCGGATGGCCAAGCCGGTCATCGTCGCGACGCAGATGCTGGAGTCGATGATCAGCAGTCCGGTGCCCACGCGCGCCGAGACCAGCGACGTGGCCAACGCGGTGCTGGACGGTGCGGACGCGGTGATGCTGTCCGGCGAGACGAGCGTGGGGGAGTATCCCGTGGTGGTGGTCGAGACGATGGCGCGCATCATCGCATCCACCGAGGATCACGGGCTGGAGCGGATCCTGCCGCTGGGCACGAAGCCGCGCACGCAGGGCGGCGCGATCACCGCCGCGGCACTCGAGCTCGCGGAGTTCATCGACGTGAAGTACGTGTGCATCTTCACGGAGTCCGGCGACACGGCCCGGCGGATGTCGCGGCTGCGCCCGAAGATGCCGATGATAGCGTTCACTCCAGATCCTGCCATCCGTCGCCGGATGGCGCTGACGTGGGGCATCCATGCCACCCTCGCCGAACACGTGCCGCACACGGACCGGATGTTCATCCAGGTGGACGAGTACCTGCTGGGCAAGAACCTCGCGCAGGTGGGCGACAAGGTCGTCGTGATCTCGGGATCCCCTCCGGGGATCATCGGCTCGACGAACGACATCCGCATCCACAAGGTGGGCGACGCGGTGCATGGCGCCGCACCGATCTATCGCGACGGCCGGTAGTCGCGCAGCGCGGAACAGCGGGATGCCTTTGTCGAGGCATCCCGCTTCGTCGTCTTCGGTGTATGTTCGCGGTGTCATCCGGCAGCAACGGGAGGACGCGATGGCCAGTGCCGGTCACGACGCCGCAGTCGAGCACCCGGCGGCGCCCACCGGCGGGCGCCGCGTGCACTGGGCCGAACTGCTGTTCGACCTCGTGCTCGTCACCGCGGTCGGACAGATCGCCCGCGGACTGCACGGCGACCCGGACGGGTGGCGGTTCGCTGCGACGGCGGCTCTGCTGGCCGTCGTGTGGTGGGCATGGGTGAACGTCAGCGTCACCATGAACATCTTCGGCGCGCGGGTGACACCGGCGATCTGGACGTGCGTGTTCGCGGCGATGGCGCTGGTGGGGATGATGGCGGTCGCCGCCCCCGGCGCCTTCGGCGAGCGGGCCTGGGCGTTCGCGCTCGGCAACGGGCTGATCCGGCTGGTGTGGATGGTGCCGTGGAGCCTCAAGCGCCGCGCGGTGGGCCGGCCGTGGTGGCGGCCGGTCGTGTACTGCCTGGTGCCGGCGGCGCTGTGGCTCGGATCGATCCCGGTGCCGATGCCGTACGGTGCGGTGCTGTGGGCCGTCGCCGTCGGCTTGGAGGTGGCGCTGCTGAGCGGGCTCGGACGCCGCGGCGGTCCGCTGGCGGAGCGCATGGACCTCGATCACCTGATCGAGCGGGTGACGCTCGTGGTCGTCATCGCGTTCGGCGAGGCGCTGCTGTCGGTGATCTCGGCCCTCGACGGCCGTTGGGCGGCCGCGTCGATGGCCGCCGCGGCGCTCGGGTTCACCGCCGTCGTCGCCCTGGCGTGGGCGTTCTTCGCGTTCGCGCCCGCCGCCGTCGAGCGCGGGCTGCATCGCCTCGCGGCAGCGGGGCGCCTGGCGCCGCTGCGGGACGCCGTGATGTACCTCCCGTTCCTGCTCATCTCGGGAATAGTGATGCTGGCCGCCGGCGTCGGCACTGCTATCGCCGACGCGCCGGAGGTGCTGCCGCCTGGGGCACTGATCTGCCTGGCGGCCGGGGTGAGCCTGTTCGCGGTGGCCAGCGTCGCGGAGTCCCTGCGGTACGGAGCGCCGTGGCGCGACGTCGCACCGTGGGCACCGGTGGGCGTCGTCCTGCCGTGGGTGCTGATGCCGCTCGGTGCGCTGTTGTCGGCGGTGGGTGTGCTGATCGCGCTCGCCTGCATCGTCGTGCTCTACGCGACGGCCGTATCGCTGAACGCGCACCGGGTGGCCGTGCGGAGGGCACGTCAGGTCTGAGCGCCGACGCGGGGACTGTGCGAGGCGCCGGGTGTGAACGCGTCCGGCGCCACAGCGGTGGCGTGACAATGATCCTGGACCACGACTGACATCCCGCTCGGAACGAGAGACAAGGAAGCAGACCATGGCCACGAACCCCTATGCGCAGTTCAACGACGCCGTCATTGCCGAGTTCCGCGCCACCGGCGGCACCGTCGCCCGGTTCGGGCGGAGCCTTGTCCTGCTGCACCACACCGGCGCGAAGACCGGCACGGCACGGGTCACCCCGGTGATGGGCATCCGCGACGGGAACAGCTGGCTCATCGCAGCATCCAAGGCCGGGGCCGACGACAACCCGGCCTGGTACCACAACCTCGTCGCCCACCCGGACATCCAGATTGAAACACCCGACGACGGCACGCTGCAGGTCCATGTCGCCGATCTGACCGGACCGGAACGAGACGCGGCCTGGGCGAAGTTCACCGCAGCCAGCCCGGGATTCCGTTCATACGAGGGCCGCACCGCGCGGAAGATCCCCGTCCTCCGTCTCACGCCCGCGTCAATCCCGCGCCCAGGAGATCCGAACAGGAGCCGATGATGGCTTTCACCACACCCGATGGCACCTACGGGATCACCATGAAACCGAACCGGGCCATGAAGTGGTTCATGGCCCGGCAGGTCACAGTGATCCGCAAGGGCAAGCAGACGAAGATGATGGGCATCCCGGTCCTCGTGCTGGTCACGATGGGCCGCACGTCGGGGAAGACGTACGAGACGCCGGTGGGCTACTGGGTGCAGCACGGCGGGTCCTGGTTGGTGTGCGCGTCGGCGGGGGGCGCGGCGAAGAACCCCGCCTGGTACCGGAACCTCGCCGCTGCACCCGACGATGCGCGCATCGTCCTCGCCGGCGAGGAAATCCCCGTCGCCGCACAAGAGCTTCACGGCGCCGAACGGGACTCTGCATGGCGGCAGATCACACAGGCAGCTCCCCGGTTCGCGGGCTATACGAAGAAGACCGACCGCGTGCTCCCGGTCATCCGCCTCACGAGGCGCACGGCCTGAAGAAGGGCGTGAAAACGCTGGGGGCGGAAAATGTGCCGGTGGTGGGAGTCGAACCCACACGCCCTCGCGGGCAACCGAGTTTGAGTCGGTCGCGTCTGCCATTCCGCCACACCGGCGCACTTGGAGTCGAGCCTATCGCAGGCCAGCGGGAGCCAGCGGCGTTCCCCATGTCGCAGAACAGGTGGGTCACGCACCTGTGAAGCCGCCTTTTGTGAGACCCCGCCGAGGGATGTCGCACAAGTTGCGACGCGACGGCGCCTCATCCCGCATCTTCTGCGACCCGGCCGACGGCGCGCACCCACCCACCCACCTACCTACCCACCCACAGCGTCCCCACCGCCGCCCCCCGCCGGCCGCCCCACCGCACGCCGCGGAACGGCGATACCGTAGGATCGAAAGGTGACTGAGCAGGAACAGAACTCCGGGTCCGCATCCGCACCGCGTCGCGTCGTGGTCGCCGAGGACGAATCGCTCATCCGCCTCGACATCGTCGAGATCCTCCGCGACAACGGGTTCGACGTGGTCGGTGAAGCCGGCGACGGGGAGACCGCGGTCGCCCTTGCCACCGAGCTGCGGCCCGACCTGGTCATCATGGACGTCAAGATGCCGCAGCTGGACGGCATCTCCGCCGCAGAGCGGCTGAGCAAGAACCACATCGCCCCCGTCGTCCTGCTCACCGCGTTCAGCCAGAAGGAGCTCGTCGAGCGCGCAAGCGAAGCCGGCGCCCTGGCCTACGTGGTCAAGCCGTTCACCCCGAACGACCTGCTGCCGGCGATCGAGATCGCCCTGGCCCGGCACGAGCAGATCATCACGCTCGAGGCCGAGGTGCAGGACATGGTCGAGCGCTTCGAGACCCGCAAGCTCGTCGACCGCGCCAAGGGCCTGCTCAACGAGAAGATGGGCCTCACCGAGCCGGAGGCGTTCCGCTGGATCCAGAAGGCGTCAATGGACCGGCGCCTGACGATGCAGGATGTCGCCAAGGCGATCATCGAGCAGCTCGCGCCGAAGAAGGGCTGAGCGCCGCGCGGATCAGGACCGCGCTCGCTCGGTGATCATGTTCGTGATCCGCACCGTCGAGCACCGGCGGCCGTGATCATCGGAGATGACGATCTCGTGCACCGCGATCGTGCGGCCGAGGTGGATCGGCGTGCACACGCCGGTCACGAATCCGCTGCGCGCGGAGCGGGTGTGCGTCGCGTTGATGTCCACGCCCACCGCCAGCCGGCCGGGCCCCGCGTGCCAGTTCGCGTGCATCGACCCGAGCGATTCGCCCAGCACCACGTATGCGCCGCCGTGGAAGAGGCCCACCGGCTGCGTGTTGCCGGCCACCGGCATCCGGCCGACGCACTGCTGCGCGGTGAATGCGATCCACTCGAAGCCCATCTTCTCCGCGAGGGCACCCGTTCCCCGCGCCCGCGCCCACTCCAGCGGGTCGGCGGGACGGTCGTCCCACGACGGTGCGGACGGCTCGGCGGACATGGCTCTCCCCTCACCGGCGGCGACGGGGGATGTCGACGCCGCTGACTAGGCTGACAGGGTGACGGACTCCGCAAAGCCTACCCTTCTGGTCGTCGACGGACATTCGCTGGCATATCGCGCGTTCTACGCGCTTCCGGTGGAGAACTTCTCCACGAAGGACGGGCAGCACACGAACGGCATCTACGGGTTCCTGTCGATGCTCGTGAACCTGATCAAGGCGGAGAAGCCGACGCACATGGCGGTGGCGTTCGACACGTCCCGGGTCTCCTTCCGCACCCGCGAGTACCCCGAGTACAAGGCCACCCGGTCCGAGACGCCCGCCGAGTTCCGCGGCCAGATCCCGCTGCTGCAGGACTGCCTGGCCGCGATGAGCATCCCGGTGCTGACGAAGGAGGATGTCGAGGCCGATGACATCCTCGCCACCCTCGCCGCGCAGGGCGCCGACCTCGGCTACGACGTCCTGGTGTGCTCCGGCGACCGCGACAGCATCCAGCTCGTGACCGACCGCGTGACGCTTCTGTACCCGAGCGTCCAGGGCGTCTCGCAGCTCAAACGCTACGACCCCGCCGCGGTGCGCGAGAAATACGGCGTCGAACCCGAGCAGTACCCCGACATCGCCGCCCTCGTCGGCGAGACCAGCGACAACCTTCCCGGCGTGCCGAAGGTCGGGGAGAAGACCGCCGTGAAGTGGCTCGGCCAGTTCGGCACGCTCGAGGCGCTCCTCGAGAACGCGCACACGATCAAGGGCGTCGTCGGCGGGAATCTGCGCGACCACGTCGAGGACGTGCGCCGCAACCGTCGCCTGAACCGGCTGCTGCGGGATGTCGAACTCCCGCTCGGGCCCGCCGAGCTCGAGGTCAAGCCGATCGACGCGGAGGCGGTGCGCGATATCTTCTCCCGGCTGGAGTTCCGCACGCTGCTGCCGCGCGTGTTCGAGGCGACCGGCGCGCTGGAGACCGCCGATGCGGATGCGCCGATCGTCGCCGCACCGGTGGCCGTGCAGCTGGATGCCGCGGGCCTGGCCGGGTGGCTCGCCGCGGCATCCGGAGAGGTCGGCGTCACCGTCGTCGTCCAGGGGGGCAGACCGCACCGGCTGGGCCTGGCCACCGCCGACACGGCGGCCGAGGCGACCTGGTCGGACGACGTCGCCGCAGCAGTCGCCCCCTGGCTCGCCGCGGACGCACCGAAGGTCTTCAGCGACGCGAAACCGCAGGTGAAGGCGCTCATCCGCGCCGGCGCCCCGGTCGCGGGGCTCGCGTACGACGTCATCCTCGCGGGATGGCTGGACCGGCCGAGCTTTCCCGACAAGACGCTCGGCGACCTCGTCGGGCGCTACCTCGACGAGCGGCTGCCCGAAGCCGACCCCACCCAGCTCGTCCCCGAGACCGAAGGGGCTACCCCCGGACAGCTGTCCTGGTACACGCTGCGCGTCGCCGCGACCCAGCGCGAGCGGCTGCCGGCCACCGTCGCGACGGTCCTCGCCGACATCGAGCTGCCGACCCTCGCGGCACTGGCCGACATGGAGCTGGCCGGCGTCGCCGTGTCGCACGACAAGCTCACCGCGTACTCCGCCGAGCTGGGCGTGCGCGCCGACGCGCTCGCCCAGGACGCGTACGCAGCGATCGGCCGCGAGGTCAACCTCGGGTCCCCGAAGCAGCTGCAGGAAGTGCTGTTCGACGAGCTCGCCCTGCCGAAGACACGCAAGACGAAGACCGGGTACTCGACGGACGCCGGCGCCCTGACGACGCTGCAGGAGACGCATCCGCACCCGTTCCTCGACCTCCTCCTCCAGCACCGCGAGGCCACGAAGCTGCGCCAGATCATCGAGTCGCTGGATGTCGCGATCGGCGCCGACCGCCGCATCCACACCACATATCTGCAGACCGGCAGCCAGACCGGCCGCCTGTCCAGCACCGACCCGAACCTGCAGAACATCCCGATCCGTACGGACGAGAGCCATCGGATCCGGTCGGCGTTCGAGGTCGGGGCGGGATACGAGAGCCTCCTCACTGCGGACTACTCGCAGATCGAGATGCGCATCATGGCGCACCTGTCGGAGGACCCCGGGCTCGTGGAGGCGTTCCGCACCGGGGAGGACCTGCACCGGTTCGTGGGCGCCCGCGTGTTCGGTGTCGAGCCCGCCGAGGTGACCCCGTTCATGCGCACGAAGGTCAAGGCGATGTCGTACGGGCTCGTGTACGGGCTGAGCGCCTTTGGGCTGTCCAAGCAGCTGCGCATCGAGCAGGCCGAGGCGAAGCAGCTGATGACCGAGTACTTCGCGAGGTTCGGCGCGGTGCGCGACTATCTGCGCTCGTCCGTCGAGAAGGCCCGCATCGACGGGTTCACCGAGACGATCTTCGGCCGGCGCAGGCCGTTCCCGGACCTGACCAGCCCGAATCGCGTGCTGCGCGAGAACTCGGAGCGGGCGGCGCTGAACGCCCCGATCCAGGGCAGCGCCGCCGACATCATGAAGATCGCCCTGTTCCGCATCCACCAGCAGTTCCGCGAGGAGTCGCTGGCGTCCCGGATCCTGCTGCAGATCCACGACGAGCTCGTCGTCGAGGTCGCGCCGGGGGAGTGGGATGCCGCGGTGCGCATCGTCCGCGCCCGGATGGGGGATGCCGCGGACCTGTCCGTCCCGCTGGATGTGCAGATCGGCCGCGGTGGCGATTGGGATCAGGCGGGACACTGAGAGAATGGCGGCCATGACCGGTTCCGAACGCACCCCGACCCCGGTGGACACGATCGCCGAGGCATGGGTCGACGACATCGCAGAGCTGTACCCGACCGTCGCGACGTACATCGGGCGCGACGAGTACAACGACCGCTACGGCGACTACTCGCCGGCGGGCGCCGACGCCGCGCGCGACCGCGCACGCGCGCGGCTGCGGGAGCTGAGCGCCGCCGTCCCCGTGGACCGGATCGACGAGGTCACAAAAGAGGACCTCAGCCGGGAGCTCGAACTCGAGCTCGAACTCCACGACGCGAACGTGCACCTGCGCGCCCTGAACGTGATCGAGTCGCCGGCGCAGGAGATCCGCAATGTGCTGGACCTCATGCCCACCGCGACGGCGCAGGACTGGGAGACGATCGCCGCGCGGCTGACGGTGCTGCCCGCCGCCGTCGACGGGTACATCGAGACCCTGCGCACCGGCATCGACGCGGGCGTCGTGCCCGCGCGCCGCCAGGTCGCCGAAGTGATCACGCAGATCGGCCGGTACAGTGCCGACGACGGGTTCTTCGCCACGTTCGTCGGCGACGCGGCGCCCGCGGAGGGCCAGCTGCCGGCATCCCTCGCCCGCTCCCTGTCTGATGCCGCCGGCGGCGCCCGGGTCGCGTACGACCGGCTCGCGGAGTTCCTCGGCAGCGAGCTGGCGCCCGCCGCCACCGACCAGGACGGTGTCGGCCGGGACCTGTACACGCTGTTCTCCCGGCAGTTCCTCGGCGCTGCCGTCGACCTGGACGAGACGTACGAGTGGGGGCTCGAGGAACTGGCCCGGATGGTGGCCGAGCAGGAATCCGTCGCCCGCGAGATCAGGGCCGGCGCCTCGGTCGACGAGGCCATCGCCTTCCTGGAGACGGACCCGTCCCGGCGACTGCACGGCACCGAGGCTCTGCAGCGGTGGATGCAGGCCACGGCCGACCGGGCCGTCGCGGACCTCGCCGCCACGCACTTCGACATCCCGGAGCCGGTGCGCCGCATCGAGTGCATGATCGCGCCCACGCAGGAGGGCGGCATCTACTACACCGGCCCCACCGACGACTTCTCGCGGCCCGGCCGGATGTGGTGGTCGGTCCCGGAGGGCGTCGAGGACTTCGACACGTGGCGCGAGCTGACCACCGTGTATCACGAGGGCGTGCCCGGCCACCACCTGCAGATAGCGCAGGCCGTGTACAACCGGGGACAGCTGAACTCGTGGCGCCGCCTGCTCGCAGGCACCTCCGGACACGCCGAGGGCTGGGCGCTGTACGCGGAGCGGCTGATGGAGCAGCTCGGCTACCTGCAGGACCCCGCGGACCGGCTCGGGATGCTGGACGGTCAGCGGATGCGCGCCGCGCGCGTCGTGCTCGACATCGGCGTGCACCTGGGCAAGCCGCGCCCGGCGGCATGGGCGCACCTGGGGGACGGGGGATCCACCTGGGATGCGGGCTTCGCGCTCGAGTTCATGCGGCACAACGTGAACATGCCGGACGCGTTCGTGCAGTTCGAGGTGAACCGGTATCTCGGGTGGCCGGGCCAGGCGCCGTCCTACAAGGTCGGCCAGCGGATCTGGGAGCAGCTGCGCGACGAGTACCGTGCCTCCCGTGGCGACGCGTTCGACATCAAGGAGTTCCACCGCACGGCCCTGGACCTCGGCGGTGTCGGCCTGGACACACTGCGGCACGCGCTGCTGCGCGACCGGTAGCCGCGCGGAGCGGTCATCCCGCGTCGAGGATCCGGGCGATCTCCTCGTCCGTGGTCTCGTGGAAGTGGTCGTAGAACGCGCCCACGGCCCAGAACTGTGCGGCGGGGTGCGCGCAGACGTAGTCGTCCGCGGCATCCGGATCCGGCCACCAGTCCGACGGCGCGACGGGAACGGCGAGGATGACCCTGGCCGCGCCCGCCGCACGGATCGCCCGGCCCGCGGTGTTCGCCGTCGCGCCGGTGGCGATCCCGTCGTCGACGAGCAGCACCGTCCGCCCGGCGACATCCGGGGCCCCGACGATCGCGGTACGCCGCCGGAGCACGTCGCGCTCACGTCGCTCGACGGCGGCGAGGGCCGCGGCGGAGGTGCGGCTCGCGCGGCGGATGCGTTCGTCCACGGTGCGCACGCCGTCGGCGATCGCGCCGAGCGCGAACTCCTCATGGCCGGGCACGCCGAGCTTGCGCACCGCGACGGCGGTCAGCGGAAGCTCGAGCGCGCGCGCCACCGCTGCGGCCACGACGACCCCGCCGCGGGCGATCCCGGCGACCACGGCGTCAGTGCCGCGCCACCGTGCCAGGCGCGCGGCCAGGACCCTGCCGGCATCGGCGCGGTCTGTGAACAGCGCCATAGCGCCACCTTATGCCGCCGGGCGGGCGGCGGCGCCGGTCGTAGGCTGTGACAGTGACATCCTCTGTGCGGTACGTGGCCATCGGCGACTCGTTCACGGAGGGGGTGGGCGACGAGCTGCCGGACGGCCGTCCCCGAGGGTGGGCGGATCTTGTGGCGCAGGGCTGGGCGGATGCACTGGGCGAGCCCATAGCGTACGCGAACCTCGCTATCCGCGGCCGGCTGATCGAGCCGATCGTGGCCGGGCAGCTCGAGCCGGCGCTCGCCCTGAAACCCACGCATCTCTCGTTCAACGGGGGCGGGAACGACATGCTGCGCCCGCGCACGTCGATCGCGCACGTCGCGGACCTCTTCTCGACGGTGCTGCGCCGGTGCGACGAGGAGGGCGTCATCCTCATCGCCCTGTCCGGCGCGAACCCGTCGCGCCAGCTTCCGCTGGGCCGCGTCGTGCAGCGGCGCGGCGACCTTCTGGCGGCGGCCGTGGAGGAGCGCCTGCACACCCGGCCCGACGTCGTCACCGCCTGGAACTGGCCGGACGTCGAGCTCGGGTCGCCGGGGTACTGGTCCGAGGACCGTCTGCACATGAACGCGCGGGGTCATCATCGGGTGGCGGCCCGGGTGCTCGGCGCGCTCGGCCACGAAGCCCCGCCCGAGTGGTGGTCACTCCCGGCATCCGACGTCGTCCGCATCGGGGGAGCGGCGTACTACCGCGCGCACGTCCTGCCCTGGGTGCGACGACGCCTGACCGGCACCTCGTCCGGTGACGGGCACGCCGCGAAGTACGCGCGGTGGGAGACGATAGCGCCCGTGGGCTGACGGTCAGGGTCGCGGCGACCGCCGCCGACGCGGCTGGTCCATGCCGAGCAGGACACGGGTGCGGCGCCGCTCCAGGACGATGAAGAAGGAACCGATCACCCACAGCGGCACGAGCGTCAGCGCGGCGACGCGGAACGCCTCGAGGGAGTAGGTCTCCGGCGTCCCCGCGCCCTGCAGGTCGAGGGCCGCCCCGATCAGGAAGATGGCGACCAGGCTCGAGATGAACCCGCCGGTGTTCGTGATGCCGGTCGCGGTGCTCAGGCGATGCGTGGGGTTGTGCGTACGGGCATGGTCGAACGCGATCATCGAGGCCGGCCCGCCGATGCCCATCGCCACGGCGAGCGTGAACAGGAGCCACAGCGGCGCGGGGCCGGGCCAGGCGATCACGGCGAGCCACGCGACCATCTGGAACGCGATCGACGGGAGCACGAGCGCGCGGGACCGGTGATTAGGCATCCGCCCGGACAGGGTTCCCATGATGGGTCCGACGACCATGCCGACGACGATGTACACGGTCGTGACCAGCGTCGCCTGGGCGGCGGAGAGGCCTTCACCGGCGGTCAGGAACGGGATGCCCCACAGCATGATGAACGCGGTGCCCGCGAACGGTGTGGTGAAGTGCGACCAGAATGCGAGACGGGTGCCGGGGTGCGAGAGTGTGGCGCGCACGCCGATGCGGGTATCGACGGTGGAGGTGACGACGCGGATGGCGCCGGTGTCGGTGTTCACCGACACGTCGGCGGGCACTCCCGGCGGGCGGTTTCGCACCGTCACGACCAGCAGGATCGAGAACAGCACGCAGAGGCCGGCGAGGGAGCCGAACGCAACGGTCCAGGTCGTCGCGTGGACGAGCGCCGCGAGGGGCGCGATAGCGGCCAGCTGTCCGGACATGCCGACGAGTCCGGTGAGCTGGACCATGAGTGACGCGCGTTGTGCGGGGAACCAGGTGGCCACGACCCGCAGGACGCTCGGGAACACCGCGGCGTCGCCGGCGCCAAGAAGCATGCGCGCCACGATCGCTATCCCGACGTTGGGGGAGAGGGCCATCACGAGCTGGCCGAACGCCATCACCGTCATTCCGGCCACGATGACGGGCCGCGTCCCCATCCGGTCCAGGAGCACACCGATCGGCAACTGCATGGCCCCGTACACCGCGAGCTGCAGCACCGCGAACATCGACAGCGTGGAAGCATCCGCGTTGAAGCGGTGAGCCGCGTCCACGCCCACTGCCGCGAGTGAGGTGCGGTTCGTCACCGACAGCACGTAGGCCGCCACCGCTACGCCCCAGATCAGCCAGGCGCGCCACGGTGGCGCGGGGGACAGAGCAGTGGGCACCGGAATTCCGTTCGAGCGAGACAGCAGCCTCCAGCGTAGTCGGGGGCTCGGGGCGTGCCCGTCGGGCGCGCCCCGGTTATCGCCAAAACAGGCGATGCGGCCAGAACAGGCGGTTCACACCCATGATCGGCCTGTTCTCGCCGCATCGCCTGTTCTCGAGACCGGCTCGACTCGAACTGACATAATGGGCATTATCGGTGCTGGAATCGGGCTGTGATCACATCGCAGGACAATCGGCGGCGACGGCAGCGACACGCCGCGCGCGGCATCCCGCACGCACAATCGTCCTGCGGGATGAACGCCGAGCGGCGCCGACAGCGTCACGCCCCGACGTACGCCGCGAGGTGCTGGCCGGTCAGCGTCGAGCGGTCGGCGACGAGCTGCGCCGGCGTGCCCTCGAACACGACGCGGCCGCCGTCGTGGCCGGCGCCGGGACCGAGATCGATGATCCAGTCCGCGTGCGCCATGATCGCCTGGTGATGCTCGATCACGATCACGGTCTTGCCCGAATCCACGAGCCGATCCAGCAGCCCCAGGAGGTTCTCGACATCCGCGAGATGCAGGCCCGAGCTCGGCTCGTCCAGCACGTACACGTCTCCGCCCTCGGCCATCTGCGTGGCCAGCTTTATCCGCTGCCGTTCCCCGCCGGACAGCGTCGACAGCGGCTGCCCCAGCGTCAGGTATCCGAGACCGACATCCGCCAGCCGGTCCAGGATCTTTGCAACAGGCGGGATCGCCGCCTCCCCCGTCGCGAAGAAGCGCTGCGCATCGGCCACCGGCAGGTCGAGGGCCTCCGTGATGTCCTTGCCCGCGAGCGTGTAGTCCAGCACCGCCGCCTGGAACCGCTTCCCGCCGCAGTCCTCGCACGGCGTCTCCACCGTATCCATGAAACCCAGCTGGGTGACGATCACGCCGGATCCCTTGCAGGACAGGCACGCGCCCTCCGAGTTCGCGCTGAACAGCGACGGCTTGACGCCGTTCGCCTTCGCGAACGCCTTGCGGATCGGCTCCAGCATCCCCGTGTACGTGGCCGGATTGCTGCGACGCGAGCCCCGGATCGCCCCCTGATCCACCGAGATCACCCCGTCGCGGCCGATCACGGAGCCCTGGATCAGCGAGCTCTTGCCGGAGCCGGCGACGCCGGTCAGCACCGTCAGCACGCCGAGCGGGATGTCGACGTCCACGTCCCGCAGGTTGTGCGTCGCCGCTCCCCGCACCGGGATGGCGCCGGATGCCTCGCGCACCGTGTCCTTGAGCGCCGCGCGGTCGTCGAAGTGCCGGCCGGTAACGGTGCCGCTTGCCCGCAGCCCGTCGACGGTGCCCTCGAAGCAGATCTCGCCGCCGGTGCGACCGGCGCCGGGGCCGATGTCGACGACGTGATCGGCGATCACGATGGTCTCGGGCTTGTGCTCCACGACCAGCACCGTGTTCCCCTTGTCGCGCAGTTGCATCAGGAGCGTGTTCATGCGCTGGATGTCGTGCGGGTGCAGCCCTATCGTCGGCTCGTCGAACACGTACGTCACATCGGTCAGCGACGACCCGAGGTGTCGCAGCAGCTTGATCCGCTGCGACTCCCCGCCGCTGAGTGTCCCGGACGGACGGTCCAGGCTCAGATATCCGAGGCCCAGCGTGACGAAGGCGTCGAGGTTGGCGCTGAGCCCGTCCAGCAGCGGCCCCGCCTGCGGCTTGTCCAGCCCGCGCACCCACGCGGCCAGGTCGGTGACCTGCATCCGGCACGCATCCGCGATGCTCACGCCGTCGATCATCGAGGACCGCGCCCCCGCGGTGAGCCGCGTGCCGTCGCACTCCGGGCACACCGTGAACGTCGCCGCGCGCTCTACGAACCGTCGCACGTGCGGCTGCAGCGCATCCAGATCCTTCGACAACATCGACTTCGTGATCTTGGGAATGAGCCCCTCGTACGTCATGTTGATGTTCTGGATCCGCACCTTCGTCGGCAGGCTGTACAGGAAAGCGTGCCGCTGCTTCTGCGTGAAGCTGGAGATGGGCCGGTCCGCGGGATAGAACCCCGACTCGGCGAATCCGCGCACCATCCATCCGTCCGGGGTGTACCCCGGGACGAGGATGGCCCCCTCGTTCAGCGACAGTGACTCGTCCACCACCGCGGCCAGGTCGATGTCGGACACCTGGCCCCGTCCCTCGCAGCGCGGGCACATACCGCCGAGATAGACCTCGTTGCGGACGATCCGCTTCTCCCCCTTCGCCGAGGTCATGATCCCGCTGGCTTTCTGAGTCGGGATGTTGAACGAGAACGCGGTCGGTCCCCCGATGTACGGCTCCCCCAGCCGGGAGAAGAGGATGCGCAGCATGGCATTGGCATCCGTGACCGTGCCCACGGTCGACCGGGGGTTCGCACCCAGACGCTCCTGATCGACGATGATCGCGGTGGTCAGACCCTCCAGCACATCGACGTCCGGGCGGGACAGCGACGGCATGAACCCCTGCACGAACGCGCTGTAGGTCTCGTTGATCATCCGCTGCGACTCCGCGGCGATCGTCGCGAACACCAGCGAGCTCTTCCCCGACCCGGACACGCCGGTGAACACCGTCAGGCGGCGCTTGGGCAGATCGATGTCGACACCCTTGAGGTTGTTCTCACGGGCGCCGCGGACGCGAATGGCGTCATGGCTGTCGGCGGCAATCATGGGCTCCAGCGTATACGGGAGACGATGCCCCTCCCCTGGTCAGACCCCGTTTTGCGAGCCCCGCCCGGTCGCGTGCCGGCGTAGACCGCGCACTCGCGCGGGGCTACCCTGTGCCGCAGGCAGTTGCCTCACGAAAGGACGCGTCATGTCCACGGAAACGTCACCCCTCGGCCGCTTCGCCACGAACGGAATCCGCACCGCGCTCGGCCTCAGCGGCCTGATCGGGCTCATCGTCGGCATCCTGATTCTCATCTGGCCCGGCAAGACCGCCGTCGTGATGACGGCGATCATCGCCATCTACGCCGTCGTCGGCGGGCTCGTCTACCTCGGTCTCGGCATCTTCTCCAAGACGATGCGCGGCTGGGCGCGCATCGGCCACATCATCCTCGGCGCCATCTACGTCGCGGCGGGCGTGATAGCGTTCGCCAACCTCACGCGCACAGCCGTGTTCCTCGCCGCGTTCCTCGGGATCCTCGTCGGCATCATGTGGATCGTCGAGGGCGTCGTCGCGCTGACCACGCTCGCCGGGGCGCGGTCGAAGGGGTGGACGGCGTTCTTCGCCATCCTCAGCATCGCCGCCGGCATCGTCCTGCTGTTGTCGCCGTTGTGGGGCGCCGTGGTGCTGTGGTGGCTGCTCGGGATCTCGCTGGTCGTCCTGGGCATCCTGCAGATTGCCCGCGCGTTCTCGTTCGGGACCACCACGGCCTGACTGAGCCGGAAAACAGCCCCGGTCAGGCGATGAACGAGGACGTGTCGCCCACGAGCCGGAGGTGCTCGGCGGGCACCGGCTCGACAGCGGCCTGCGCCACCTCGGCCGCGAACTCGGCGACGTTGTAGAGACGCCCCGCCGCCTCACGGCGTGAGGCGATGGCATCCGGGTTCAGCCGGTTCAGCAGCGTGGCCGTGATGGTGCCCTCGATCATGTCGCCGGAGACCACGACGAAGTCGATGCCGCGCTCCGTCAGCGCCGGGATCTTCTCGCGCAGAGCGTCCTCCCCCGCCCGCTTGGACAGTGCGACGGCTTCGTACTCGGGCATCGTCGGCGTCGTGCGGATGAAGTGCGCCTGGTGGCTGGTCACGAACACCACGCGGGAACCGGCCGGCATCAGCGGCATCGCGGCTTCGAGGACGCGCACCTGCGCGTCGCGGTTCAGCAGCAGCGCGTAGTCCTCCGCCATCCCAGCCTCCATGCCGCCGGAGGCATTCAATACGAGCACGTCCAGCCCGCCGAACGCCTCGGCCACCTCGGCGAACATGGCGTCGACGGACGCCTGATCGGTGAGGTCTGCGGCGATCGGCACGGCGCGCACGCCGAGCTCGCCCAGCTGGGTGGCCAGCTTCTGCGCCCGCGGGGCCTTGTTGCGGTAGTTGATGACGACGTCTGCGCCGGCCTCGGCGAAGTAGCGGACGGTGTCGGCGCCGATGCCGCGGGACGAGCCGGTCACAAGCGCGGTCTTGCCCCGCAGGGCGTCGACGGGGAGGGTCTGGGACACGGGAGCTCCTGAGTTCGGACGTGGATGTCTCCCCGTGCGCTGCCGCACACTCGGGGCCTTTCGACCTTACCAATCCCGCCCGTCGGGCACCGTGCGCAAAGCGCTGCCGCCGGTGCCCGCATGCTAGGTTCAGAGCACACTCGACGGCATCCAGGGAGGCGGAGTGGAACTCATCGCGGGGATCGAGCAGTTCGCGTGGATCGGCTGGATCGCGCTGATCGCGATCTTCCTGGTGATCGAGATGCTGACGCTCGACTTCACGTTCCTGATGCTCGGGATCGGCGGACTCGCCGGCCTCATCTCCGACCTTTTCGGCGCACCCTTGTGGGCCCAGGTCGTGGTGGCCGCGGTCGTCGCGGTCCTTCTGATCTTCGTGCTGCGTCCCCCGCTGCTGCAGCGGCTGCGCCGCGGCGAGGACCCCACCCCGTCGAACGTGGCCGCCCTCATCGGCATGGGCGGGCGCGTGCTGTCCACCGTCACCCGGCTGGGCGGCATCGTGAAGCTGGACAATGGCGAGACCTGGACCGCGCGCACTGCCGACCCCGAGGACATCCCGCCGCAGCTGCTCGTGCGCGTTGTTCGCATCGACGGCGCGACCGCCTTCGTCCACTTCGTTCCGCAGGAGGAGCAGTCATGACCCCCGAGGAGATCCTCCCCACCGCGATCGGCTGGCTGCTGGCGATAGCCATCGTCATCTTCGTCCTGGTCGTGATCGTCCGCGCCATCCGGATCATCCCGCAGGCCTCCGCCGGCGTCGTCGAGCGGCTGGGCCGGTACCACAAGACGCTCGAGCCGGGTCTGAACCTGCTGGTGCCCTTCATCGACCGCCTGCGTCCGCTGATCGACATGCGCGAGCAGGTCGTCTCGTTCCCGCCGCAGCCGGTGATCACCGAGGACAACCTCGTGGTGTCGATCGACACCGTGGTCTACTTCCAGGTCACGGATGCCCGCGCCGCGACATATGAGATCGCGAACTACCTCGGTGCTGTCGAGCAGTTGACCACCACGACGCTGCGCAACGTGGTCGGCGGGCTGAACCTGGAGCAGGCGCTGACCAGCCGTGACGAGATCAACAGCAAGCTGCGGATAGTGCTGGACGAGGCGACCGGCAAGTGGGGCATCCGCGTGTCTCGCGTCGAGCTGAAGGCCATCGACCCGCCGGTGTCGATCCAGGACTCGATGGAGAAGCAGATGCGCGCCGAGCGCGACCGGCGGGCGGCGATCCTCACCGCCGAGGGCTCCAAGCAGTCGCAGATCCTCGAGGCCGAAGGGCGCCGGCAGGCGGCGATCCTGCAGGCGGAGGGCGACAAGCAGGCGCAGGTGCTGCGCGCCGAGGGCGAGGCGCAGGCGATCCAGAAGGTGTTCACCTCGATCCACGAGGGCAATGCCGACGACAAGCTGCTGGCCTACCAGTACCTGCTGACGCTGCCGAAGATCGCCGACAGCGCGTCCAGCAAGCTGTGGATCATCCCCAGCGAGTTCACGGACGCCCTGAAGGGCCTCACCGGCGCGTTCGGCGGCGTGATGGGCGGCGCGGCATCCGGACGTCCCGCGCACCCCGCGCACGAGGCCGGCCCGGACACGCCGCTCACACCGCCCACCCCGTGACCCATCCCTGGTTCACCGCCGCCGCGACGCCCCGCGTGCTCGCGCATCGCGGACTGGTGACCCGGGATGTCGCCGCACACGGCATCGCCGAGAACTCGTTCGCGGCGATAGCTCAAGCACAGAGCGCGGGCGCGGTCTACGTCGAGTCCGACTGCCACCTCACGGCGGACGGCACGGTGGTGCTGTTCCACGACGACAGCCTCCTGCGCGTCACCGGCGACCCGCGACGGATCGCCGAGGTCACGGTGCACGAGCTCGAGGACGTGATGGGCGACCGCGGCGGCCTTGCCACGCTCGCGCAGGCGCTCGACGCGTTCCCGTCGGTGTTGTTCAACGTCGACGTGAAGGCGGATGCCGCGGCAGAGCCCGCCGGCCGGATCGTCGCATCGTATGCCGACCGGGTCCTGCTCACGAGCTTCTCCGACCGGCGCCGGCGGACGGCACTGGCGGCGGCCGCCGCGGAGGGCGGCACCCCCGCGACATCCGCCGGCACTGCCACCATCACGCGGACTCTGACTGCCGTGTCCACATCGTCGCGCCGCCTCGAGGCGCGGGCGCTGAGCGGCGTCGACGCGCTGCAGATCCCCGAGCGTCACCGCGGCGTGCGGATCCTCTCCCGGCGGCTGCTGGACGCCGCGCACCGCAACGGCGTCGAGGTCCACGTCTGGACCGTCAACAACCCCGACGACATGACGCGGCTGCTCGATATGGGCGTGGACGGACTTGTCACCGACCGCGCAGACGCGGCCCTGGCACTGGTCGACACGCGCGGGAACGCCGGGCGCTGAGCATCCGCTGTGAAACCCTTCGCATCCCGCTCCGTTCGGATGATGCGCACAGGTCGCCACGTTATACCTGGGTAGCGACGAGAGGACCACACAATGGCAGACCGGAGCCTGCGCGGCATCCGACTCGGCGCCCAGAGCCTACAGAGCGAAGAGGGCGTCATTTTCCATGAGCGCATGCAGAAGACGTACGCGTGCACCGAGTGCAAGCGCGACACGACCCTGACATTCGCGGCCGACGCCGACGTGCCCCAGACGTGGGAGTGCCGCACGTGCGGCGCCGAAGCGGTCCTGCGGGTCGGCGAGGGCACGGTGACGGTCGACCACAGTGACCAGAAGGCGCCTCGCACGCACTGGGACATGCTGCTGGAGCGCCGCACGATTCCCGAGCTCGAGGAGCTCCTCGAGGAGCGTCTCGCCTACATCCGCTCCCGTCGGGGCGCGGACGGCGAGTCGGCGAAGCTCACCGCCTGACCTTCACGGCGTTTCCACGATGCCGGTCCCGTCGGGGCCGGCATCGCCGGCGTCTGCGCGGTATCGCCGCCGAGAGCGCACCAGCACGCCGACGGCGGCAAGGGCGACGGCGCTCCCCCAGCCGAGGATCCACGACAGGACGGGGCCGATCGTCACGGCGGGCGTCAGCCCGGTGCGCACCGGGACGTCCTCGAGAAGGGCACCCGGCCTGTCCGCGGCGAGACCGGCGATCTCGGTGCCGTCCGGGGCGATGATCTGGCTGGTGCCCACGGTGGAGATGTTCACCACGGAGCGGCCGGTCTCGATGGCCCGCATCCGCGCGAACGCCAGCTGCTGCAGGTTCTCGTCGGTGCCGCGGAAGTCGGCGTTGTTCGTCTGGAACATGTACACCTCGGCGCCGCCGCGGGCGCCGTCCCAGATCACGTCGTCATAGATGACGTCGAAGCAGATGGCCAGCCCCACACCCACGCCGTGCACGTCGAACACCGGCGGCTTCACGCCCGGCGTGTACTCGCGCTGGATGAGGTCGATCAGGTCCGGGGCGAAGAACCTGTACACGGCCCGGTCCGGGACGTATTCCCCGAACGGCACGGGATGTCGCTTGTCGTACACCGCGACGGGGTTGGCCTTGCCTGCCTGCCACAGCAGCGCAGAGTTGAAGAGGTCCGCGCCGCGTTCGGTGATGGCGCTCACGAGCAGCGGCGCGCGCAGCCGGCCGGACAGG
The DNA here is from genome assembly GCF_009649635.1 of Microbacterium sp. SYP-A9085. GTDB lineage: Bacteria > Actinomycetota > Actinomycetes > Actinomycetales > Microbacteriaceae > Microbacterium. The sequence goes on from NZ_WJII01000004.1 coordinate 55,945, forward strand.
CCGTCCAGGACCGCAGCCGTCGTGTCGTCGCGCAGCGGGTCGGAGTCGATGCCGCCCTCCGGCCACAGCAGGACGTCCATCCGCTCGTTCAGGATGGGCGCCGTCGCCGCGAGCTGCGCATCCAGCACCGCACCGGGGGTGCGCTGGTCGAAGTAGCCGGTGGGCCCGTTGCCCTGGACCGCGCCGACGCGGATCGAGCCGGCGGGCGTCGTGGGGAACTGCGGCAGCAGAAGCAGCACAGCGGCGGCCGCGACGACGGGGACCGCCGCGCGCAGATCGTGCAGCCGGCGGAGCCGGACGTACTCGATCCCCGCCGCGCAGACGAACACGACGAGGAACGTGAGGCCGTTCATTCCGCCCCAGGATGCGACCTGCGCGGCCGGTCCGTCCACCTGCGTCACCCCGACGCGCCCCCACGGGAACCCGCCGTACGGGAACGTCCCCAGCACTTCTTCCCGCATCGTCCACAGCCCGGCGACGAGCGCCGGAAGCAGGACAAGCCGGCCGACCGCTCCGGGTGCCAGCCTCGGCAGCCATCGGTACGCCCATGCGAGGGGTGGGGCCAGCGCTGCGGTGAGCAGCGCCTCCAGCATCGACAGCGCGAGCCACGGCACCGGACCGAGATAGCGGGCGGTGAACGAGACGTTGACGAGGAAGAAGACCATGCCGAACACGAAACCGACCAGGACCGCACCCCACCCGCCGCGCCCAATGAGACAGATCAGGGCGAGCGGGACGGCGAGGAACGCCATCGGCCACCAGCCGAGCGCCGGGAACGCGAGGGTCAGCACGAATCCCGCGACGGCGGCCGCGAACGTCGCCATGCCCAGTGGCAGCAGCGGCGGCGGGCATGGCAGGGCACGGCGTTCGGGCACCGCTCCAGCCTAGGTCAGCGCACGGGGCCGGCCCCGCGGGTCACACCGACGAGTACGCGACGATGCCGCGCCGCACCGCGTCCAGAGCGCGGCGGGCGGTGACCGCGACGTCGCCGGCGGCGACGAGCGAGAGCTGGTCGAGCAGGTCGATCGTCTGCTTCGCCCACCGGACGAAGTCCCCCGCTGCCATGTCCGCCTCGACGAGGACCCGCTCGAGGCTCGCCCCGCGGGCCCAGGAGTGCATGGCCTGCGCGAGACCGGTCGCGACCTCCGCCGACCCCGGCAGCCGATGGTCGTGCTCCAGGTCGTCCAGCTGCGCCCACAGTCGCTGCGTCTCGGTGAGGGCGGCGCGGAACGGTCCGCGCGGCATCCCGTGCTCGCCGGCGGTGTCGTCGCGGCGCGGCTCGTAGACGAGGCAGCACACGAGCGCGGCCAGGGCCGCGGCATCCAGGTCCGACCAGATGCCCGTGCGCAGCGACTCGGCCACGAGCAGGTCGCGCTCCCCGTAGATCCGCCGCATTGTGCGCCCGGCGTCAGTCAGCGCCGCCGTGCCGTCGTCGGTGATCTGCACGTAGTCCAGCGCCGTGAGCACGTCGACCACCCGGTCGAACTGGCGCGCGACGGTCCCCGTGCGCGTCTGGATCTGGCGCCGGATGCGGTCGGTGTCGCGCGTGAGCTTCCAGTACCGCTCCCCCCACCGGGCATGGTTCTCGCGGTCCGGGCAGCTGTGGCACGGGTGCCGCTGAAGCTGCCGCCGCAGGCCCTGGATCTCGCGCTGCCGCTCCTGTCGCGCCGCGTGCGAGGCGTGGGAGTCCTTGCGCAGCTGCTTCTCGAGGTCGCTGAGGCGACGTCGGATGCCGGAGTACTCGACGATGTCGCCACGATCGCACGTCATCGCCTTCGCGTAGCCGGCGAGCGACTCCTCCTGGTCGCGCACCTGACGGGCCAGGCCCACGACGGCACGGTCGGCCTGGAACTGCGCGAAGGAGGACTCGAGGATCTCCCGGGCGCGGCCCCGCCCGAACTGGTCGATCAGGTTGACCGCCATGTTGTAGGTGGGGCGGAAACTCGAGTTCAGCGGGTAGGTGCGGCGCGAGGCGAGGGCCGCGACCGACTGCGGGTCCATCGCCTCGGTCCACTGGATGACGGCGTGCCCCTCCACGTCGATGCCGCGCCGTCCCGCCCGTCCGGTGAGTTGCGTGTACTCCCCCGACGTGATGGCAACGCGCGCCTCGCCGTTGAACTTCTCGAGCTTCTCGAGCACGACGGTGCGCGCGGGCATGTTGATGCCCAGCGCCAGAGTCTCGGTCGCGAACACCGCCTTGACGAGCTTGCGCTGGAACAGCTCCTCGACGACCTCCTTGAACGCTGGCAGGAGTCCGGCGTGGTGCGCGGCCACGCCGCGTTCCAGGCTCTCCCGCCACTCCCAGTAGCCGAGGACGGCGAGGTCCTCGTCCTGCAGCGTCCGGGTGCGTTCATCGACGATCCGGCGGATCTGCGTGCGCTCCTCGCTCGTGGTCAGCCGCACGCCGGCGCGCCGCAGCTGCTGTACGGCGGCCTCGCAGCCGACGCGGCTGAACACGAAGAAGATCGCGGGCAGCAGCCGGTCTCGCTCCAGCAGGTGCACGACGTCCGGGCGGTCCATGCGCTCGATGCGCCGGACGTTCGCGGAGCGCACCGGACGGCGTCCCCCGCGCGGGGGACGCCGTCCGGCCTCGTGGCCGCCGGCGCTGCGGAACTGCGACGCCGTCCGGTTGCTCTCGTACCGCTGGCCGCCGAACGACCGGATCCGCATCAGCTCCTGGTTCACCCGGGCCGTGGCAACGCCGGCGCGGTCGTCGAACAGCGGCAGCAGGTCCCCGCGTACGAGCACGTGCTGCTCCAGCGGGACCGGCCGCGTCTCGGAGACTATGACCTCGGTGTCGCCGCGGACGGTGTCCAGCCAGTCGCCGAACTCCTCGGCATTGGAGACCGTCGCCGACAGGCAGATGAGGCGCACGGTCTGCGGCAGGTGGATGATCACTTCTTCCCATACCGCGCCCCGGAACCGGTCGGCGAGATAGTGCACTTCGTCCATCACGACGAAGCGGAGGTGGCGCAGCGCCGCCGAGTCGGCGTACAGCATGTTGCGCAGCACCTCGGTGGTCATCACGACCACCCGTGCGCCCGGGTTCACGCTCACGTCGCCGGTCAGCAGCCCCACCTCGTCCTCGCCGTACACGGCGGCGAGCTCCCGGTACTTCTGGTTCGACAGCGCCTTCATCGGGGTCGTGTAGAACGCCTTGTCGGATGGTTCGCGCATCGCCAGGTGCACGGCGAACTCGCCGACGACAGTCTTCCCGGCGCCGGTGGGGGCGGCCACCAGCACGCTGCGCCCATCCTCCAGCGCCTGGCAGCCGGCGATCTGGAACGGGTCGAGCTCGAACCGCTGCGCGTCGGCGAACGACGCGGTCAGCGGATGCCGCTGGGCGGCCTGGGCGCGCGCGAACCGCTCCGCCGGATCGGGTGCGCTCACGCGATCGGTCCCACCGGGGGGCGCTTCGCCCGGCGCCGGTCGAACAGGAGCGACAGACCCGCCGCGGCGAAATACAGGATGCAGAGGATGCCGGCCAGCAGCAGCATCGAGGTGATGTCCATTGCCGGGGTGGCGGCCGCGGCGAACACGACGATGATGATGATCGCGACCCGCCAGCCCTTGACGATCGTCCGTCCGGTCATGATGCCGGCGAGGTTCAGCGCGATGAGGAAGACGGGGGTGACGAACGAGACGCCCACCACGAGCAGGAGCTTGAACACGAAGTCGTAGTAGGTGTCGTACTTGTAGAACTGCGCCATCCCGTTCGGGACGAAGCTGGCCATCAGCTCGACCATGTGCGGCATGATCAGCCATCCGACGTACAGTCCCCCGGCGAACAGCGGAATCGCGGCGGCGACGAATCCGACCGTGTACCGGACCTCCTTGCGGGTCAGTCCCGGCATGATGAACGCCCACAGCTGCCACAGCCAGACCGGTGCGGACAGCAGCAGGCCGATGGCGAACGCTATCCGCATGCGCAGGTCGAAGCCGCTGGTGACGGTGTCGAAGTTCAGCCGCACGTAGGACTGCCCGTGCGCGGCCGCCACCTGCTCGATCGGCAGGGTGAGCAGGTCGATCACCGGCTCGGTGATGATGAACGCGACGATCATCCCCAGCACGAGGCCCGCGGCGGCGATCATCAGCCGCTTGCGGAGTTCGCGCAGGTGCTGCGCGAGCGACATCCGCTTGTCATGCGGCGGTGTCGCCGGCTCCTCGAGGTGCGGCGAACCGGTTTCAGTCACGTCCGACTACGGTTTGGTATCGCCGGTGCCGCTGGTCGTGGTGGTACTGCCTGCGACATCCGTCGTCGGCGTCTCGTCGCCGCCGACGGGACGGTCGTCGTCCTTCATCGCCTTCATCTCGCCCTTGAACACGCGGGCGGACTGCCCGAGGCTCTTGGCGAGGGCCGGCAGCTTCGCGGCGCCGAACAGCAGCAGGATCACCGCCAGGATGATCAGGAGGTGCGGCCACCCGAATGCGCCCATGATGTCTCCTTGTCGTGCGGTGTCCACAAAGTCTAACCCGGGGATCGTCCGGCGGTCGGCCCGGCACGGCGCGGATCACTCGGTGTACTGCGCGAGGGCTGCCCGGGCCCAGTCGGCGGCGGCGTCCCGTGCCTGCGGCGGCTCCAGGATCTCCAGGTCCCCGCCCAGGCTCGTGGCGAGCCGCTTCAGGCTCTGCACGTCGGCCACGCGCAGCGTCGCCTCGCTGAGATCGCCGTGCGTGGTCACCCGGGCCTGGTCGAGGTAGCCGCCGATCAGCGGCGCCACGGTCGGGGGGAACCGCAGCCGCGCGACGATGTCGGCCTCGCCGGTCTCGAACAGCGCCGGCACCGGCTCCTCGCCATGCGTGATCGGGATGTCGGTGAGACTGAGCTCGCTCACCCGGTCGAGGTGGAACGTGCGCATGGCCTGCCGCAGGTGGCACCAGCCCTGCAGGTACCACTGCCCGTTCGCTATGTGCACCTTCACGGGGTCCACGGTGCGGGTGGTCTCCGGCGCGTCGGGCGCCTTGTATGTGAACGAGACGGCGACGCGGTGGCGCAGCGCATCGTCGACGGCGACCCGCACCTGGTCGACGGGGCCGGGCGCGACGATGACGTCGGCGGGCGCACTGGACGCGCCCTTGGCGAGCTTGGCCAGCAGGCCCGTGATCACGCCGCTGTCCCCGAGGCCGGGCAGCGACTGTGCGAGTTGGAGCCCGGCCAGCAGCGCCGCCGCCTCGCGGGCGGTCAGGCGCGGCGACTCCTCCAGGCCGACGGCGTTCGTGATGACGATCCGGTCCTGCTCGTCCAGGAGATCCCAGTCGATGTCGAACAGGTCGTTCGGCAGCTGCCAGAAGCCGCTGTCCCCCGGGCGTCCGATCATCGTGAGCCGCTGCACCATGTCGCGCATCTGCGCGGGCGTGACGTCGAACTCCCGCGCAGCCTCGTCGACCGACACCTCGCCCTGATTGATGAGGTAGGGCACCAGCTGCATCATCAGCGCGGCCCGGTCGGTGGCAAGCACCGGTCGCTGGGCGTTCATCGCGTCTCCCCGTGCACGGCCGCCGCCGCGCTCAGGCGCCGCACCACCTGATCGCGCAGCTCGGGCGGTTCCACGACGCGCACTTCGGGTCCGTACGAGGCCAGTTCGTCGGCGAAGATGTGCACGTCGACGTACGGCACCCGGATGCCCTGCTCGGCCGGGGTCGCCCGGCGGTTCAGCCGGAGTGCGGCCTCGGTGCCCGGGTGGACCTCCAGCAGCGCGCTGTGTCGGGCGGCCACAGCCTCCAGCCCCGCGAGGGCGCGCTCCCCCGCTCCCGTCCGCAGCGCCGGGTCGAACCCCCGCCGGGTGATCTTCACGTCCCCGACGATCCGGGACAACAGGAATGTGCGGTCTGCCTCGGCATCCACGTCGCTGCCGTACACGTGCCACCGCGCCTCGTACTCGACGAGCGCGAGCGGGCGGACGGTGCGCACACGCGCCGCGGCCTCCCCCGGCTTCAGGTACGGGAACGTGACGATCCGGCTCTGTTCGATCGCGCGCTGCAGCGGACCGAAGGACGCCTCGCGCAGGCTTATCCGCGGCGAGTAGCCGATGATCGGCTCGTCCACGTCGATGCCCAGGGACCGGATCTTGCGCAGTCCACTGCGGGCGTCCGCGGACAGCGACCCCTGGCTCCAGACCCCGCCGGCGAGGTTGAGCACGGCGATCTCGGCCGGGGTGAAAGTGATGTCGGCCGGCAGCGCATACTCCGCCGTGGGCACGCGGTAGCGCGCCTCGCGCAGGTCGTCGGGGTCGAGCCGGTCCCCGATCGTCTCAATCGGCACGCCCAGTCCGCGCAGGTTCTCCTTGTCCCGCTCGAACATCTTCTCGAGGGCGTCCTTGGACGCGCCCGCCTCGGACTGCTCCCGGTAGCCGGAGACGGACCCGAGGATGGCGTCCTTCGTCAGCCCCTGCTCGGTCGCCATGAGCGCCACCACGAGGTTCAGCAGCCGCTCCTCGGGCGCGCCACGCTCGTCGGAGCGGGGCGCGGAAGACGTGGGTTCGGCAGACACGAGGCCATCCTAGGGCTGCCCGCCGCGCGCGGCCCGGGTGACGCGGCCGACGCGGGTTACTGCGCCGTCTTCGGCGCCGGGCCGATGCCGAGGATGTCGATCACCACGACCTGGGTGTCGCGAGCGTCCGACGTTCCGTCCGCCTTCGGGATGATCGCCATCACCTGCGACCCGACCGTCTGGCCCTCCAGCGCCGCCTGGAAGCCCTTCGACTTGGACGACGGGGTCACGAACTGCGGCTGGCTGTCCCACGTGTCGTCGGCGACGGTCTTGTCCGTCCAGTTCACTATCGTGTAGTTCACCAGCACGGAGTCGTCGGCGGTGACCTTCGCCCCGTCGCCGCGCTTGAGCGTCTGCACCGTGGTCTGCTGCGGGGCCGGACCGTCCGGGACGATGACGCCGGGACGCCCGCCGGGAGCCCGCACGACCGCCGGCATCCCCCAGCCCGAGTTGTACACGAGCGAGCCGTTCGCCGCCCCGAGATACACGCGCCGCAGATCGAGGATCGCCACGAGCGAGTCGTCCTTGGACAGGCCGAGGCTCTGCGCGGGGGACGCGTCCACGCCGCCGGGCGCTATCGCCACCGCCACGCGGGTGCCCGCCGTCGCGCAGTGCAGGGCGGTGCTGAACGCGGGGAACGACTGCGCCCACTGCGACAAGGCCATCGCGCGCGACTCGTCACCGTCGTACGGCGTGCTGATAAGGGTCTTCCCCGTGGTCGCGCTGACCAGCGAGACATCCAGCACGATCATCTGCGACGCGCTCGTGATCGGCACCGTCCCGGTGCCCGGGTCGACATCCGCGAACCGGGTCGTGGAGGTGTGGAACGGCGTGTGCACGTTCACGACGGGGACCGCGGTCTGCGCACCCGTCACCGAGATGAGGTTCATCGTCGACGAGCCCGCATCGGTGTGCCGGCCGCAGGCGGCCGCGGCGTCGGTCGTCGAGGCGCAGCCGACGAGAGCGACGGCGGTCAGGGAGAGGGTGGCGAAGACGGCGGGGAGTTTGCGCACCGCACCAGTCTAGGCGTTCGCCTTGTCGTCCCCCGTCGCCGGGCGCCGGTCCGCGCGCCGGGCGTCGTCGGCCGCCTGCTGGGCTCCGTCAGCCGCGCGCCGGGCCTCGCGAACGCGCTTGCGGAGGTTCTTGTCGGTGATCTGGCGGTCGCCCACCGCGCCCGGCGTCCACAGCTCGACATCCTCGTCCCCGTACGCCGTCTTGCGCACGGCGCGCTTGCGGACATCCGGCGGGACAGCGCCCGGCGCGAGGCGGCGTGCGCTGATGAGGAACCCGGTGTGCGCGACCATCCGGTGGTCGGGGCGGACGGCCAGGCCCTCGACGTGCCACCCGCGGATCATCGTCTCGCTGGCCTCGGGCTCGGTGAAAAGGCCCGTGCCTCGCAGATACTCCGCCACCCGGCTGAGCTGGGTGGCGGTGGCGATGTAGCAGAGCACCACGCCGCCAGGGGTGAGCGCGGCGGCGACAGCGTCGATGCACTCCCACGGCGCGAGCATGTCGAGCACGACGCGGTCCACGCTCCCGTCCGGCATCGCCTCCGGAAGCTGCTCGGTGAGGTCGCCCAGCACGACCTGCCAGTTCGCCGGGGTGCGGCCGAGGAACGTCGCGACGTTGGCCTTCGCGACGTCGGCGAACTCCTCGCGGCGTTCGAACGAGACGAGGCGGCCGGCGTCCCCGACGGCCCGCAGCAACGACAGCGACAGGGCGCCGGAGCCCACGCCGGCCTCCACGACGACGGCTCCAGGAAATACATCCGCCTGCGCGACGATCTGCGCGGCGTCCTTCGGGTAGACGATGGCGGCGCCGCGCGGCATCGACATCACGAAGTCGCGCAGCAGCGGACGCAGCGCGAGGTACTCGGCGTCCCCGCTGTTGCGGACGACCGACCCATCCGGCAGGCCGATCAGCGCCTCGTGGCGCAGCACGCCGCGATGTGTGTGCAGTTCGCCGCCCTCGCGGAGCGTGACAGTGTGCAGCCGGCCTTTGGGGCCGGTGAGCTGGACGCGGTCGCCGTAGCGGAACGGGCCGCTCGGGCGCGGCGCGGATGTCGTCATGGGCGGCCCTTCGACCGATGTCCGTCACGGTGCGACGCGTACGCCTGAGCCACGTCCGCGACGCCGCGCCCGTCGAGCGTCGGCCAGAGGACGTGCGCGCCGACGCCGGTCAGCGAGACCATGTGCGGCACGCCGATCGTGACGGCGCCGGAGGCCACTGCCGAGCGGAGCCCGTTCGGCGAGTCCTCGAGTGCGACGGCGTCCGCGGGCTCGACGCCGAGCTGTGCGCACGCCTGCAGGTAGGGGTCCGGGTAGGGCTTGGGCCGCGTCACGTCGTCTCCGGCCACTATCACGTCGAACGCGTCGAAGTCGATGAGGTCGATGATCGAGCGCGCCATCCGCCGCATCGACATCGTCACCAGCGCCGTCTTCACTCCGGCATCCCGGAGGCTCCGCAGCAGCGCCCGCGCGCCCGGCCGGAATGGGACGCCGTCGCGGGCAAGGCCCGCCAGCACGTCGTCGGTGAGGCGGTGCACGATGGCGTCGGCATCCATGCGCACGCCGTGCGCCTGGAAGATCCGCGCCGTCTCGTCCAGTGCCAGCCCCACCAGCTGCAGGGCCTGCTCGTGCGACCAGGTCCCGCCGAACGACTCCACGAGTGGCGTCTCCGCGGCCATCCAGTACGGCTCGGTGTCCACGAGCGTTCCGTCCATGTCCCACAGGACGGCGGCGGGCACGGAGGGGGTCATCCGTCCATCGTATCGGCGGGCGTCCGAGCCCCGCGCGCAGGACCGGTGCGCTCACCTATCCTGGATGCAAGCGCCGGACACCGGAGGGAGCGCGCGTGGATTCACTGGGCCGCCGGGTCGTCGTGGCCGCATTCGACGGATGGAACGACGCCGGAGAGGCCGCAACGTCGGCTGCGATGCTGCTGAAGGAGAGCGGCTCGTACGAGCCGGTGTTCTCGGTGGACCCCGAGCTGTACTTCGATTACCAGTACACGCGTCCGCAGATGGTCATCGACGACGACGGCAGACGGGTGCTGCGCTGGCCGGAGACCACGCTGTACCGCCCGACCCGGCGCACCCGGGGCACTCAGCTGTGGCTGCTGGCGGGCGTGGAGCCCGCGCGTGCGTGGCAGTCGTTCGCGACCGAGATCATCGACGTGCTGCTGCGCGAGGATGTCACGGGGTTCGTGGCACTGGGGTCGATGATGTCGGACGTGCCGCACACCCGCCCCATCTCGGTGTTCGCCGGCAGCGACAACGAGCAGCTGCGCACGGCCCTGGATCTGGAGCGGAGCACATACGAGGGTCCGGTCGGGATCCTGAGCGCGCTGGCCGCGGCGGCGGAGACCGCCGGCATTCCCACCGTGGGCCTGTGGGCGAGCGTGCCGCACTACGTCGCCGGCCACACCCCGTCGCCGAAGGCCGCGCTGGCCCTCCTGGACCGGCTCGAGGAGATCACCGGGGCAGCGGTCCCCCGCGGCGACCTTGCGACGCAGGCGGCAGCCTGGGAGGCGTCGATCGACGCGGCCGCCGCCGAGGACGACGAGATGACCGCCTACATCCGGCAGCTGGAGGCGGCCCGTGACACGTGGGACTCCCCCGAGGCGTCCGGCGACGCCATCGCCAAGGAGTTCGAGCGCTACCTGCGCCGCCGGGGCGACGGCCCGGGCAAGCCGGGCCGCGACGACCCGCGCGGGCGCTGATTACGCCGCGATGACGCCCGTGCTCAGCAGCACGATGAGGGCGGTGCCGAGCGCGACGCGATACAGGACAAACGGCAGGAAGCTGTGCCGGGAGATCCATTTCATGAAGAACGTTATGACCGCGAGCCCGACGCCGAACGCGACGATCGTGGCCACCGCAGTCTCCCCCATCGTGAACACCTCCGGCGCCGGGGATTTCAGCACCTTGTACAGCTCGTAGAAGCCGCTGCCGAACACGGCCGGGATCGCCAGCAGGAACGCGTAGCGCGCGGCGGCCTCGCGTCTGTAGCCGAGCAGCAGTCCCGCCGTGATGGTGCCGCCGGAGCGGGACACGCCGGGGATCAAGGCGAGCGACTGGGCGAGGCCGTAGACAATGCCGTGCCCGACCGTGAGGTCGTCGAGTTTGCGCCGCTCGGCGCCGATCATGTCGGCGATGCCGAGGATCACGCCGAACACTATCAGCGTGACGGCGATGACCCACAGCGACCGCAGCACCGTCTCGATCTGGGTCTGGAAGAGCAGGCCGAGCACGACGATCGGGATGGTGCCGACGATGATCAGCCAGCCCATCTTCGCGTCCGGGTCGTTGCGCGGGATGCGGCCGACAAGGGCGCGGAACCAGTGCCCGATGATGCGGACGATGTCGCGCCAGAAGAACACCACGACGGCCGCCTCGGTGCCGATCTGCGTGATGGCGGTGAAAGCCGCACCGGGGTCGGCGTTCGCTCCGAGGTCGGGGAGGAACGCGCCCACGATACGCAGGTGTGCGCTCGAGGAGATCGGCAGGAACTCGGTCAGGCCCTGCACGAGACCGAGGAGGATGGCCTCGAGGAAATGCTGCATGAATCGCCTTTCGTGCGTGAAGTGGTGTGCGGCGCGGCGGTCAGCAGTCGCGGAGCAGGTCGGTGAGTACGGCGCGGCCGAACTCGAGGGCGTCCAGCGGCACTCGTTCGTCGACCCCGTGGAACATCCCTGTGAAGTCGAGTCCTGCGGGAAGCCGCAGCGGCGCGAAGCCGTAGCCGGTGATGCCCAGGCGAGCCAGCGCCTTGTTGTCGGTGCCCCCGCCCATCAGATACGGGATCACCGGGACGCCGGGGTCGTGCCGGCCCAGGGCCTGCACCATCCGGTCGACGAGGTCCCCGTGCAGCGGCGCCTCGAGTCCGATGTCGCGCGTGACCACGGACACCTCGACATCCGTCCCGACGATGCGGCCGATCTCGGCCAGCACGTCGTCCTCGGTGCCCGGGAGCACGCGGACGTCGATGAGCGCCTCGGCCGTGTCCGGGATGACGTTGTGCTTGTAGCCGGCCGTCAGTCCCGTCGGGTTGGTGGTGGTGCGCAGGGTGGAGCGGATGAAGGGCGCGGCCGACCCGGCCAGGTCGGCGAGGGCGTCCGGGTCGGCGTCGCCGGCGCCGCTGAGCCGGGCAAACTCGTCCAGCAGCGCGCGGGTGGTCTCGGTGAGCCGTACCGGCCACGGCGTGCGCCCGAGCGCGACGACGGCCTCGGCGAGCCGGGTGACGGCATTGTCGGGGTGGAACCCGCTGCCGTGACCCGCCCGGCCGCGGGCGCGCAGGCGCAGCCAGAGCAGCGCCTTCTCCCCCGTCTGCAGCAGATACGCGCGGCGTCCCGCCACCGTGATCGAGTAGCCGCCCACTTCGCTGATGGCCTCGCTCGCGCCCGCGAACCAGTCGGGACGGTCGCGGACGACGAGGGCGGAGCCCTCCACCCCGCCGTTCTCCTCGTCGGCGAAGAAGGTCAGGACGAGGTCGCGCGCGGGCTGCTCCCCGGCGCCGAGGATGTCGCCGACGGCGGCCAGGATCATGGCATCCATGTCCTTCATGTCCACGGCGCCGCGGCCCCACAGCATCCCGTCGCGGACCACCCCGGCGAAGGGGTCCTCGGACCAGTCGTCGGCGACCGCCGGGACGACATCCAAGTGGCCGTGCACCACGAGGGCGGGCCGGTCGCGGTCGCGGCCGGGCACCCGGGCGCAGACGTTCGTGCGCCGCGGGACCGGCTCGTAGAGCTCCGGCGTCAGTCCGAGTCCCTCCAGGCGCGCTGCGACGTACTCGGCCGCCTCCCGCTCCCCCGCCGAGCGGCCGCCGCCGTGGTTCGTGGTGTCGATGCGGATGAGATCGCGCGCGATGCGGGCGACCTCGGTGAGAGTGGGCTCATCCGCGGCATCGGGCATGCGGTCCAGGCTACTCGGTCGGCGTGCGCGCGCAGGGGCGGCCGGGGTCCGGGGCGCCGTGAGAACGTGATATTGTCATTCCTCGGTTGCGTAAAGCATCACCACCTGCGCGGGTGGCGGAATAGGTAGACGCGCTAGCTTGAGGTGCTAGTGCCCGTATAGGGCGTGGGGGTTCAAGTCCCCCCTCGCGCACATTCAGAAAAGGCCCCGTCAGGGGCCTTTTCCGTTTGCCCCGGCCGCCCTCGGCCGGCCGGACCTGTTCATCTCGCAGGACATCCTGTCGACGCGCGCCGGTCATCCGGCGTGTCGCGGCCGCCGGTGCAGCATGTCCTGCCTGCCGGACGCCGCGCGCACCCCTGCGCGGACGTCGGGCGCGATAGGTTCGTCAGGTGGCATCCCGTTCTCCGCGACGCGACTCCGGCTGGCGCAGCCGGACCGCGATCCCGGTGCGGCCGCTGCCGCCCTCGCCGCCTGACACCGGCACCGTCGCCGGGCGCATTCCGCTGCTGGCGCCGGCGCCCGCACTGCCCGGATGCGACGGGCTGCTGCCCAAGGCCTTCGTCGGCGAGGTCGTGCCGTTCCGGGTGACGGCGTTCCGGGAGGGCCACGGCAGGATCGGGGTGCACGTGCGGCTGCGCTCGCCCGCCGGCGACGAGTCGCTGCATCGCGTGCTCCCCCTCGGCGACGGGTTCGACCGGTGGCGCACCGACATAGCCCTGCTCGAGCAGGGCGATTGGACGTACCGGTTCGAGGCGTTCGCGGACGATTACGCCACCTGGCGCCACGCGGCCGACGTCAAGATCGAGGCGGGGGTGGATGTCGCGGTCATGCGCACTCTCGGCACGCAGCTGTTCCTGCGCGCCGCCGCAGAGTCCGAACGTCCCGCCGCGCAGCGCACAGCCCTGCGCCGGGCCGCCAAGACGCTGGATGCTGCCGGCGACCCCGCCGCGGCGCTCGCCGTCGTCCGGGACGAGGACCTCGCGACGATCTTCCGTGACCGTCCGCTGCAGTCCCTGGCCACGGCAGGCGGCGAGCTCGCCCTGCGGGTCGAACGCGAACGCGCCGGCGTCGGCGCCTGGTACGAGTTCTTCCCGCGCTCCGAGGGCGCGCACCGGATGCCGGACGGCGCTATCCGCAGCGGAACGTTCCGCACCGCCGCGAAGCGGCTGCCGGCGATCGCGGAGATGGGGTTCCAGGTCGTCTATCTGCCGCCGATCCACCCCATCGGGAACACGAACCGGAAGGGCCCCAACAACACGCTGACCGCGGGCCCGAACGATCCCGGCTCGCCGTGGGCGATCGGCGCCGACTCCGGCGGCCACGACGCCATCCACCCCGATCTCGGCCGGCTCGCGGACTTCCGGGCGTTCGTGAAGGCCGCCGAGGCGGCCGGATTGGAAGTGGCGCTGGACCTCGCCCTCCAGGCGTCCCCCGACCATCCGTGGGTCGCCACGCACCCGCAGTGGTTCACGACGCTCCCCGACGGCTCGATCGCCTATGCGGAGAACCCGCCGAAGAAGTACCAGGACATCTACCCGATCGACTTCGACGGCGACCCCGAGGGCCTCCGCGCCGAGGTGCTGCGCGTCGTCGAGCACTGGATCGCGCAGGGCGTGCGGATCTTCCGCGTCGACAACCCGCACACGAAGCCGCTGTGGTTCTGGGAGTGGCTCATCCGCACCGTGACCGGAGCCCACCCCGACGTCGTGTTCCTCGCCGAGGCGTTCACGCGGCCCGCGCCGCTGCACGCCCTCGCGCGGGCGGGGTTCCAGCAGAGCTACACGTACTTCACGTGGCGCAACACGAAGCCCGAGCTCGAGGAGTTCCTCACCGGCGTCGCGAACGACACCGCCGATTTCCTGCGCCCGAACCTCTTCGTGAACACCCCCGACATCCTCACCGAGTACCTGCAGTTCGGTGGACGGCCGGCGTACCGCATCCGTGCCGCCATCGCCGCGACCGCCGGCCCCTCCTACGGCGTGTACGCGGGCTATGAGCTGTACGAGAACGTCGCCCGGCCGGGCTCTGAGGAGAACCTCGACAACGAGAAGTACGAGTACAAGCTGCGCGACTGGGAGGGTGCACAGGCCTCCGGCGACTCGCTCGCGCCGTACCTGCGCCGTCTCAACGAGATCCGCGCCGAGCACCCGGCGCTGCGGCAGCTGCGGAACCTGACAGTGCAGTACAGCGACGACGACGCGATCCTCGTCTATGTGAAGCACCTGGATGCCGCGTTCTCGCCGACCGGGCGGGCGGACACCGTCGTGGTGGTCGCCAATCTGGATCCGCACTCCGTGCGGCAGACCATGATCCACCTGGACACGACGATCTTCGGCGTCCGCCCCGGCGACGGCTACCGGGTGCGGGACCTCATCACCGGCGCCGAGTGGGACTGGACCGACCACAACTTCGTGCGCCTGGACGCGTTCGCCGAGCCCGTCCACGTCGTGGCGGTCGAGGCGGGTCCGTGAGCGTCTCCGAGGAGGTTCTCGACGCCGTCGCGGCGGGCGCGTACCACGCCCCGCATGACGTGCTGGGACTGCGCCCGGATGCCACCGGCGGCGGGACCGTGCGAGTGCGCCGGCCCCTCGCGCAGACCGTGACCGCGGTGTTCGCCGACGGAGCGCGCGTCCCGCTCGCCCACCGGCGCGCCGGCATCTGGGAGGGCCGGTGGACCGGCACCGTCCGCCCGTACGTCGTGGAGACGACGTACCCGGACGGCCCCGGGTTCACCGCCGACGATCCCTACCGGCACCTGCCCACGCTCGGCGAGCTCGATCTGCACCTCATCGCCGAGGGCCGGCACGAGCGCCTCTGGGAGGTCCTCGGCGCGCACGTCCGCGAGGATGCCGGCGTCGTCGGCACGGCGTTCGCCGTGTGGGCTCCGCACGCCCGTGCCGTGCGCGTGGTGGGCGACTTCAACGCCTGGGACGGCGCCGGACACGCGATGCGGTCGCTGGGCGCCAGCGGCGTCTGGGAGCTGTTCGCCCCGGATGCCGGGGAGGGCACCGTCTACAAGTATGAGATCCTCTCCGCCGACGGCCCCTGGCTTCTGAAGGCGGACCCGATGGCGCAGCGCGCGGAGACGCCGCCGGCGACGGGATCGGTGGTGACCGTCTCCCACCACACCTGGTCCGACGGCGAATGGATCGCGGCACGGGCGGCGGCGCAGCCGGTCGCGCAGCCGATGTCGGTGTACGAGCTGCACGTGGGCTCGTGGCGGCCCGGCCTCGGCTACCGTGACCTGGCGGCACCGCTCATCGAGCATGTGCACCGCCTCGGCTTCACCCATGTGGAGTTCATGCCGCTCGCGGAGCACCCGTTCGGCGGCTCGTGGGGTTATCAGGTCAGCGGCTACTACGCGCCCACGAGCCGGTTCGGCGCACCCGACGACCTGCGGCATCTCATCGACGAGCTGCACCGCGCCGGGATCGGTGTGATCCTGGACTGGGTGCCCGGCCACTTCCCGAAAGACGCTTTCGCGCTCGGCCGTTTCGACGGGCGGCCCGTATACGAGCATCCCGACCCGCGCCGCGGCGAGCATCGCGACTGGGGCACGTACATCTTCGACTACGGCCGCAATGAGGTGCGCGGCTTCCTGGTCGCCAACGCGCTGTACTGGCTGCATGAGTTCCACGTCGACGGGCTGCGGGTCGACGCCGTCGCCTCGATGCTGTACCTGGACTACTCGCGCGCCGACGGCGAATGGGAGCCGAACATCCACGGTGGGCGGGAGAACCTCGAGGCCATCCGATTCCTGCAGGAGGTCGACGCCACGGCGTACCGGCTGTATCCGGGCATCGTGATGATCGCCGAGGAGTCCACGAGCTTCGCGGGCGTGACGGCGCCCACCGAGCGCGGCGGGCTGGGGTTCGGGTTCAAATGGAACATGGGCTGGATGAACGACGCGCTCGTGTACATCCAGCGCGACCCGCTGTACCGGAGGCATCACGCCGGCGACCTCTCGTTCTCGTTCGCGTACGCCTTCAGCGAGAACTTCGTCCTGCCGATCAGCCACGACGAGGTCGTGCACGGCAAAGGCAGCCTCCTCGCGAAGATGCCCGGCGACCACGAGCGCAAGCTCGCCGGCATGCGCGGTTTCCTCGCGTACATGTGGGCGCATCCCGGCAAGCAGCTGCTGTTCATGGGGCAGGAGTTCGGACAGCTGTCGGAGTGGTCCGAATCCCGGGGTTTGGACTGGTGGCTGCTCGACCAGCCCAGCCACCGCCGGCTGCAGGAGTTCGTCGGCGCGCTGAACCGTGCCTACGCCGCCACCCCGGCGCTGTGGCGGCGGGATGCCGATCCCGACGCGTTCGCCCACCTGGGCGCTCCGCAGTGGGACCCCGATGTGCTCGCGTTCAGTCGCCGGGACGGCGACGCGACCCTCGTGGCGGTGTGCAACTTCTCCGGCGCCGCTCTCGACGGCTATGAGCTGGACCTGCCGCACGGCGGCCGGTGGCGTCAGGTGCTGAACACGGATGCCGCTGAATACGGCGGCTCCGGGGTGGGCAACCTCGGTGAGGTCACCGCGGACCCGGCCGGGCGGGCGGTCATGGTGCTGCCGGCGCTGGCCGTGCTCTGGCTCGCGGACTGACCGAAGACCGGCCGCGGCTCGGCGTTGTCAGAACAGCAGCGACGCCAGCCGGCGTCGCGCGTCGCCGACGCGCGGGTCGGCGTCGCCGACGAGCCCGAACAGCTCCACGAGTCGCTCCCGGACGGCGACCCGCTCGTCGCCGTCGACGGCGGCGAACAGGTCCAGCAGCCGTCCGAACGCGTCCTCGACGTGACCGCCCGCGACATCCAGGTCGGCGACCGTCAGCTGTGCGGCCACATCCCGCGGTGCTGCCGCGGCGGCATCCCGCACCGCACCGGCGTCGACGCCCTCGACCCGCTGCAGGAGCCGCACCTGGCCGAGGCCGGCGCGGGCATCCTCGTCGCCCGGGTTCTCCGCGAGGGCCCGCTCGTATGCGTCGGCGGCGCGGGCATAGTCTCCGGCCTCGATGGCCGCGTACGCCTCCGCATGCAGCGGCGGCAGCGGGGGCTCGGCCGGCTCGGCGCCGGGCTCCTCGGTACCCGCGTCGACGGACCCGGTCACGCCGTTCTGCGCCGCGACCTGCAGTAACTGGTCGAACACCTCGCGCACCTGCTGCTCGGGCACGGCACCGGTGAACAGCGGAACCGGCTGCCCGGCGATCAGCGCCACCACCATCGGGATCGACTGCGCCCGGAAGCCCTGCGCGAGCTGCGGGTTCGCGTCGACGTCGACCATTGCCAGCACGACCCGGCCGGCGAGCTCGATGACGACCTTCTCCAGGATCGGGCTGAGCTGCTTGCACGGCCCGCACCATTCCGCCCACAGGTCGACGACCACGGGGACGGTGCGCGACAGCTCGAGCACCTGCGGGAACGTCGCGTCGGTGACGTCCACCACAAGCCCGCCGGATGCGGGAGGTGCCCCGTCGGTGGCGGGCGGCGCCGCCGGGCGGTTGCGCAGCCCGGACAGGTCGACCGCACCGCGCAGCACGGCACCGGGATTGGGCTGACTCATTTGCTGACCACCTTCGCACCGAGGATGTTGGACGAATAGCCGAGCAGCCGGATCTTCGCGTCCCCGGCGCCGACGCCCGGGACGTAGAAGAAGAGCTGATCGCTGTATGTCGTGATGAACCCGGTCTGAGACTCCTTGACGCCGGTGAGCGCCTTCACCCGGGGGTTGTTCTCGAGCTTGACCACAGCCTCCCTGTTCGTCGGCTTGGCCGTCTCCGTCTCGTTGACGGTGACCGCCACTATCGCCCCGGACTCCAGAGTGGCCAGTGCCAGCGGCGCCTGACTGCCGGCCGCTGCGGCGAACGTGAGCCGGCCCGTCTTGGACGCGGTCTTGTTGAACTCCGCGAGCTGCTCGTTCCGCTTGGCCGCCACCCCGGCGAGGAAGACGTCGTTCGCGGTGTCGAACTCCGCCGCGTGCGCGCTCTTGTCACCCTTGTCGATCACGTCGGCGTACGCCGCCGCGATGCCGCCCGGCGGCATGACCAGGAACGACGAATCCGGCTGCACCGCGGTCGCCCCGACATACGCGGGCGCCACCTCAGGAAGCCGCTCCGCTTCCAGCTGCCCGACGTAGGACAGCTTGTACGGCGACCACGGATCCTTCTGCGCGATCATCATGACGTTCGAGGTCACCGTATCGGCCGACTTCTGCTCGGCGATCAGCATCACCATGCGGGGCCAACCCTCGTACGCCTGCGGCAGGACGACCTTCAACCCACCGGCGGGGATCGCGGGAAGAGCCGCCTCCTTGGCGATTTTGCCGCGCAGCGTGTAGTTCGTCCGCCGCTCGGCGAGGGCGGCGCCGTCCAGCCGGGTCGCGGCCAGCGCGGCGTCGTTGCCGTCGTCGGCCTTCGCGACCGTTCCGGCGATGTGCGAGAGGATGCGCTCGGCCTGCGGCTGCGTGACGGCCGGAGGCTGCACGCTGCCGGGGTCGACGACGGTCGCGGTGGGGGTGGGCGTGGGCGTGGTGCCCAGCTGCGGCCACGCGTCGGCGGAGCATCCCGCGAACAGCAGCGACGAGACGGCGAGCACCGGGATCACAGCGAACGAGCGCCGTCGGCCGGTCACCGCGCGCGTGCGGGTCCTGCCGGCGCTGATCACGCCCTTGTCCGAGGCCTCCACGGAGAGGTCCACGGATTCGGTCTCCGGCAGAGGCGGGAGAGCCTTCCGGCGCGGCCCGCGGGAGCGGCGCAGCCGGCGGATGCCGAGGATGTACAGGAAGACGCCGATGGCCATCAGGATGCCACCGCCGACGATGAGGGGCCCCGCCCACGGGGTCGCCGTCTGCAGCGGCCACGTCACGGAGACCCGGGCCGGCGCGGGCTGAGTGCCGTCGGTGGCGACGAGCACGCTCATCGTCGCCGGCAGCTGCAGGTGCTGGATGAGGATGTCGTCCTGCGTGAACTGGTCGAGCCACAGGTCGGACCCCGCCGGGTTGCGGTGCTGCGCCTGGGCTGCGTCGGTCGGCTCGACGACGGTGGATGTCACGTGGTGCGCGCCGTCCAGTGTGACGGCGGTGTACTCGGCGTCGGCGAGCCAGGCCTTGAGGTCGTCGGTGCGGCCGTACGCTGCGAAGATAGTGCCCTCGGCGGCGGCGCGCAGCGTCTGCGAGCCGGTGTGGCGGTTCAGTACGGCTCCGTCAATCAGCGTGTAGGAGGTATCGGCGGTCCCCGTGATCGCCGTCGTCTCGCTCTTCGGACCCTGGAACACGGTCCGCTGTGCGATGCCGGTCGCGATCATCAGAGCGGCCAGCACGAAGGCGGCCACAGCCCATACGAAGCGCACGAATGTATCCTCCCGGCCCACGACGGCACGATCGGGGCGAATGACTCGACGTTCCAGACTAGCGAAGAAGACCTGTGTGGCGCCCGGGAGGGTCGCTGGTGGGTCGTCGCCGTCGGGGAAAGTATCCTGACGGCACGGCGCGCGGATGTCGCGGTCGGCCGTGGACAGGCGAGGAGTCCCGATGAAGGTGCAGAATCCGTTCCGGATCGCGTTCGTCGCGACCCTGGGCGTCGGACTCGGTCTCCTGCTCATCGGCAGCATCCAGACGCTGTCCACGATCCTGCTCTACATCGGCACGGCGCTGTTCCTGTCCTTGGGCCTGGAGCCGGTCGTGGCGTTCCTCGTGCGCCGCCGGCTGCCCCGGTGGGCGGCCGTGCTGGTGACGATCCTCCTGGTGCTGGCGGTGTTCGCCGGGATAGTGCTGCTGATAGTCCCGACGATCGTCAGCCAGATCTCGCAGCTGGTGCAGGCGATCCAGACGTTCCTGCAGGACACGGCGCTCTCGCTCGTGGACGTGAAGCACTGGATCCACTCCGTGTTCCCGGCGATCCAGGAGTCGGCGGTGGACGACGCCATCGCCAACGCGCAGAAGTGGCTGCTCGCGAACTGGGGGTCGATCACCGGCGGCGTGATCAACGTCGGCATCGCGTTCTTCGGCGGGCTGTTCGGGGCGTTCATCGTGCTGATCCTCACCATCTACTTCACCGCGTCCACCCCGTCCCTGAAGGGCGCGGTGTACCAGCTGGTCCCCGCGTCGAAGCGGCCCCGCTTCATCGACCTGGCCGAGCAGATCACGGACTCGGTCGGCTACTACGTGATGGGGCAAGTCACGCTGGGCCTGATCAACGGCATCCTGAGCTCGATCTTCCTGTCGGTCATCCATGCGCCATTCCCCGCGGTGCTGGCCGTGATCGCGTTCTTCTTCTCGCTGATCCCGCTGGTGGGCACGCTGACGGGTTCGGCGATCATCGTCCTGACGTGCCTCATCCCGGGGCTCGGCAGTCCCACAACGGCGCTCATCGCCGCCGTCTACTACCTCATCTACATGCAGCTCGAGGCATACGTCATCTCACCGCGGATCATGAACCGGGCGGTTTCCGTGCCCGGGGCGGTCGTCGTGGTCGCCGCGCTGGCCGGCGGATCGCTGCTGGGGCTGCTGGGCGCGCTCATCGCCATCCCGGTCGCCGCCAGCATCCTGATCATCTACCGGCAGGTCGTGATCCCTCGGCAGAATGAGCGCTGACGCCGCCGCCTATTCCCACGTTGTCGGCAGCGGGAGCGCCGACGGGTTCACCGCGGCGACGATCTCACTGAGAACTCGGCGGGTCTGGTTCTCCCCCACCCAGAGGTGGCGCCCGCCGTCGACCGCGATGACGTCGGCGTGCCCGATCGCGGCGAACCGTTCCCGCGCCTGCGCAGGTCGCAGGTAGTCATCGTGCTCGGGGATCAGCGCCACCACGGGACGCGGGTCGCCCGCCCAGGCGGCGAGCTCCGCGTCGCTGGTGCGGTGCAGCGGCGGGGAGAGCAGGATGATCCCGTCCACGGGGTGGGAGCGCCCGTGCCGCAGAGCGACCTCGGTGCCGAACGACCATCCCACCAGCCACGGATGCGGCAGGCGGCGCTGCGCCACCAGGTCCATCGCGGCGGCGAGATCCCGTCTCTCCGCCTCTCCCCCGTCGAACGTCCCCTCGCTCGTTCCCCGCGGCGAGGTTGTGCCGCGGGTGTTGAACCGCAGCACCGCGAGGTCGGCCAGGGCGGGCAGGCGCGCGGCGGCCTTGCGGATGATGTGGGAGTCCATGAAGCCGCCCGCGGTGGGCAGCGGGTGCAGCGTGACGAGCGTCGCGACGGGGTCGCGGTCCATGGGTAGGGCGAGCTCACCGACCAGCGTCAGATCGTCCGACGTGTGCAGCTCGATGTCCTCGCGCCGTGCGGGCAGCAGGACCGGTCCGCGGATCTCCATTCAATACACCTTCCAGCAGTGCGTGTGCCAATGACGGCGTGCGGCGAGGTCCGCCGCGTCGCCGAGGACGCCGTCGGCGCGCCACACGACGACGTGTGCGACCCCGGCCTCGATCGTCCCGCCGCATCCCGGGCAGGTGTAGGTCTTCTCCGCGTGGCCGGCCGCGACCGGCTGCACGATCCATTCACTGCCGCGCCGGACCTCGGAGTGTTTGAAGCCCGCCAGGAACCGATCGAACGAGTCGCCGCGCGGAGGGTCGGGGCGCCGCCGGTGAGACCGGGGCATCCGCTCAATACCAGCCGGTGGACTGCGAGTGGCCCCACGCGCCGCAGGGGGTGCCGTACCGGCCGCTGACGTAGCCGAGGCCCCAGGTGATCTGGGTCGCGGGGTTCGTGGCCCAGTCGGCGCCGGCGGAGGCCATCTTACTGCCGGGCAATGCCTGCGGGATGCCGTACGCCCCGCTCCCGGAGTTGTACGCGTTCACCCGCCATCCGGACTCGCGCTTCCACAGCGCCACGAGGCAGGAGAACTCGCCGTCGCTCCACCCGCGCGCCTTGACCATGTCGTACGCGATGGCCTGCGCGGTGCCCGGGTTCGGGGCGACGAACGGCACGCTGAACGATGCCGCCCGCCCCTCGACCGCCACCGGGTTCTGGCGCAGGCGGGGCTTGACGACAGCGCCGTAGCTGTCACGGTCCAGCGACGCGGGCGACGCCGTGACCCGCGAGGCCACCTCAACGGTCTGCGCATCCCCGAGCGCGCTGGCGTACAGGGTGACGGCGGGGGTGACTTCGGCGCTTGCGCGCAACGAGATGGCGGTGCCGAGCGGGCTCAGGTAGGCCGCCGCCATGCCGACGACAGCGAAAACGGCGAAGCCCGCCATGACGCCGCGGCCGCGCCTGAACCGGGTCGGCCGCGGATGCTTCGGAGCCCGGGATGCCGCTGCCGCCGCCTTCAGGTCGCGGCGGAGCATCGCGCGGGAGGCCTCGGGTGTCATCTCGGTGCCGGAAGTCACAGTGTGCCAGAGTCTACCGTCGCCCCGGGGCCGGCGCCATCTCCGGTGCGGCGGTTCGTCAGCCGACGGCCAGCATGACGTCGACCACGGCGTCCAGTACCGCGTCCACCTGCGCCTCGCGGTAGCCGCCGCGCTGCATGCGGAACGCGACCGTGCGCACCTGCTCGACCGTCACCGGCCGCCCCTCCGCCAGGAACGCCGCAACCTTGTCCGCGACGATGTCGACCTCTTCGACGCGGTACCCGTAGCCGAGTCCGCGGACGCGGTCGAAGCGCCGGCCGGGATCGCGGCTGAGCCGGTCCAGGATCTCCTGCGCACGCTCACGGGTCCGCCCGATCCACTCGCCAGTACCGGCGTGAGCGAGCGCCCGCTCCCGCTCCCGGACCGCGAAAGCGTCCTCCACGCGGGCGAGCGCGGCATCCACCGCCTCCGGCCGGTAGCCACGGCGCACGAGCGGGAACGCGACCGCCCGGACGTCGGAGGCCGCCAGGGACGCGGCATCCGGGTCCTCCTCGAACGCCGCCCGCGCCCGATCCAGGAACGCGTCGACGATCTTGGCGTCGTAGCCCCTCTCGCGACGGGATGTCAGGGGGAAGCGCGGCGAGGCCGCGGCGGGGCGGCGGGATTCGGGGGAACGGGTCGTCATTGCGTCACCAAGGGGGTCAGGAGGTAGTACAGGGCCAGCGCGGCGCCGGCGGAGGGGAGGATGGAGTCCAGACGGTCCAGGACGCCGCCGTGACCGGGAAGCCACGAGCTCATGTCCTTGATGCCGAGGTCACGTTTGATCATGGACTCGCCGAGGTCGCCGACGGTGGCGGTGGCGAGGATCACGGCGCCGATCAACAGGCCGGTCCCCCACGGCAGGTGCAGCATGAGGGCGGCCAGCAGGACGCCGGCCACGAGGGCTGCCAGCACCGCACCGGCGAAGCCCTCCCACGTCTTCTTCGGGCTTATCCGCGGCGCCATGGGGTGCTTGCCGAGCGTCAGGCCGGTGGCGTAGGCGCCGGTGTCGGCGGCCGCGGCGATGATGATGAACGCGAGGACCCACCATTCGCCGCGGTCCTGCCGCAGCAGGACCACGCACAGGCTCGCCAGGAACGGCACGTACAGCTGCACGAGCACGCCGGTGACCACGTCGTCCCACACGTCGGCGTAGCGTCGCCCGTCGCGTGCGACCATCTGCCCGAGCAGGCGCCAGACCACGACGACGGTGACGACGGCCCACAGCACGACCCAGTGCAGCCAGTCGCCGAAGAACCACGCCGACAGCAGCAGCGCGGCGGCGCCGAACAGCTGCGGGACGAGGTCGACGCGCCGGCCCGCCACCTGCAGCGCGCGCGTGAACTCGAAGACGCCGAGGATGGCTGCGGCGCCGGCGAGGATCAGGAAGACCGGCTTCCAGATGATCAGCGACGCTATCAGCACGGCGCCGATGGCCAGTCCGATCAGGATGGCGAGGATGAGGTCCCGCCCCGTGCGCTCCTTGAGCCGCTCGTTGGCCTCCTCGAAGTCCGCCCGGGTGCGGGCGACCTGGTTCTCGAACTCGCTGCGCGCCGCGCGCAGGTGTGCGTGCAGCACCGCGCTCGGGTCGCCGGCGGCATCGGCGGGGGGTGAGTCAGGGCGCGCTCGACGGTCCCGGCGACGCGACCCGTCGCCCGGCGGCTGTGCGGACCCGTCCGTCATGCGTCTTCCTCAGACTTCGAGCAGCTCGGTTTCTTTGCGCTTGAGCGCATCGTCGATGGCGTCGACGTGGGTCCGGGTGATGGCGTCCAGCTCCTTCTCGGCGCGCGCCAGCTCGTCCTCTCCGACGTCGTTCTTGAGGGCGTCGAGCTCGTCCTTGATCTTGCGGCGGATGCCGCGCAGACGCACCTTCGCGTCCTCGCCCTTGGTGCGCACAATCTTGACGAACTCCTTGCGGCGGTCGGCGGTGAGTTCGGGCATCGTGATGCGGACGATGCTGCCGTCGTTCGTGGGGTTCGCGCCGAGGTTCGGGATGTCGCGGATGGCCTGCTCAATGGCCTTCAGCGCGGACTTGTCGTACGGCGTCACTATCAGCGAGCGCGCCTCGGGGACGTTCAGCGACGCGAGCTGGGCGAGCGGCGTGGGCGTGCCGTAATAGTCGACGAGCACCTTCTGGAAAAGCTGCGGGTTGGCACGGCCCGAGCGCACGGTGGCGAAGTCCTCCTTCGCCGATTCGACGGCCTTGTCCATCCGGGTTTCCGCATCGGTCAATACGTCCGCGATCACGGTCTCTCCATTCGCTCGGGCGTTCCCGCCCAGTCTAGCCGCGGCGCATCCGCCGCTCCCCTGCTGCCGGCGTCGTTCAGGCGGTGACGAGCGTCCCTATCTGCTCGCCGAGCAGGGCCCGCGTGACGTTGCCGGCCGGCTCCATCCCGAACACGCGCATGTCCATGCGGTTGTCCATGCACAGACTGAACGCTGTCGAGTCGACGACCTTGAGGCCGCGCTGCAGGGCATCCAGATACGTGATGCGATCGATCCGGGTGGCCGACGCATCCTTCTTCGGGTCGGCGGTGTAGACCCCGTCCACGCCGTTCTTGGCGACGAGGACCTCGTCGGCACGGATCTCGAGTGCCCGCTGGGCGGCGACGGTGTCGGTGGAGAAGTAGGGCAGTCCGGCGCCGGCGCCGAAGATCACGACGCGGCCCTTCTGCATGTGCCGCTCGGCGCGCAGGGGGATGTACGGCTCGGCGACCTGGGTCATCTGGATGGCCGACTGCACGCGGGTGGCGGCGCCGGCCTGCTCGAGGAAGTCCTGCAGGGCCAGCGCGTTCATCACGGTGCCGAGCATCCCCATGTAGTCGGCCCGGCCGCGGTCCATCCCACGCTGGCTGAGCTCCGCGCCGCGGAAGAAGTTTCCCCCGCCGACGACGACGGAGATCTCGACATCGTCAGTGGCCGCGGCGATCTCACGCGCTATCTGGCTCACCACGTCGGGGTTCACGCCGAGGGATCCGGCTCCGAAGGCCTCGCCGGAGAGTTTGAGAAGGACGCGCCGGCGCCCCGTGGCTTCATTGATCACGTGCAGTCCTCTCGTCGCGATCACACCTTAGCGAACGGGCATGGCAAGGGCCCGCATCGATGGGTCGATGCGGGCCCTCGGGCACTGTCAGGCGCCGACCTTGAACCGGGCGAAGCCCGTGATGGTGATGCCGGCGTCCTTGGCGACCTGCGCCACGGACAGCTTGTTGTCCTTCGCGTAGTCCTGCTCCAGCAGCGCGACCTGCTTGAAGAACGCGTGCACGCGCCCCTCGACGATCTTCGGGAGGGCGGCCTCCGGCTTGCCCTCGTTCCGGGAGATCTCGGTGACGATCTCGCGCTCCTTCTCGACCTCGGCCGCGGGGACGTCAGCCTCGCTGAGGTACGACGGGTTCGCGAACGAGATGTGCTGGGCGATGCTGCGCGCGGTCGTCGCGTCGTCGCCGGTGTAGGCGAGGACCACGCCGATCTGCGGCGGGAGGTCCTTGCTGGTCTTGTGCAGGTAGACCTCCAGCTTGTCACCGGAAAGAGTGCGCACCCGGCGCAGCTCGATCTTCTCGCCGATGATGGCGGCCTCGTCGGCGATGAGCTGCGCGATGGTCTGGTCGCCGGCCGGCGCGGCCAGGGCGGCCTCGGCCGAGTCGGCCGAGGCGGCGGCGGCGGCATCGGCCACCTTGTCGGCCAGCGCCATGAACCGGTCGTTCTTGGCGACGAAGTCGGTCTCGCATGCCAGTTCGACAAGCGTCACGGCGCCGTCGGACTCACGGGCCACGACGAGGCCCTCGGTGGTCGAGCGGTCGGCGCGCTTCGCGTTGCCCTTCGCGCCCTTCAGGCGCAGGATCTCGACGGCCTTCTCGATGTCGCCGTCGGCCTCCTCGAGCGCCTTCTTCGTGTCGACCATGCCCGTGCCGAGCTGCTCGCGCAGGGCCTTGATGTCGGCGATGGTGAAGTTTGCCATGGGTGGCGGCTCCTTGTGTGTCTGAGTACTCGTGGATACCGCGACGGGGCCGTCCGCAGACGACCCCGTCGCGTGCAGGAAACTACTCGGCCGGGGTGACCGTGGCGTCACTCTCGGCGGCAGCGGTCTCGGCGACCGGCTCGGCCTCGGCAGGCGCCGCGACGGTCTCGGCTGCGACGGGCTCGGCCTCGGCAGGCGCCGCGTCCGCGGCGGGGGCGGCCGTGCCCTGCTCGAGAAGCTCGCGCTCCCACTCGGCGAGGGGCTCGGCAGGCGCCGCCGCCTCGTCCGCGGGCTGGTGGCGCTGGATGAGGCCCTCGGCGGCGGCGTCGGCGATGATCCGGGTGAGCAGGCTCACCGAGCGGATGGCGTCGTCGTTGCCCGGGATCGGGTACTGGATCTCGTCGGGGTCGGCGTTCGTGTCGAGGATGCCGATCACCGGGATGCCGAGCTTGCGGGCCTCGTCGATCGCGAGGTGCTCGCGCTTGGCGTCCACGACCCAGAGCGCCGACGGCGTCTTCTGCAGGTTGCGGATGCCGCCCAGCGACTTGTGCAGCTTGTCGAGCTCGCGCTTCTTCAGCAGCAGCTCCTTCTTGGTGAAGCCGCTCTCCGAGGGGTTCTCGTAGTCGAGCTCCTCGAGCTCCTTCATGCGCTGCAGCCGCTTGCTGACGGTGCTGAAGTTGGTCAGTAGCCCGCCCAGCCAGCGCTGGTTGACGTACGGCTGGCCGACGCGGGTGGCCTGCTCGGCGAGCACCTCCTGCGCCTGCTTCTTCGTCCCGACGAACAGGATCGTGCCGCCGTGGGCGACGGTCTCCTTGACGAACTCGTACGCACGGTCGATGTAGGCCAGCGACTGCTGCAAGTCGATGATGTGGATGCCGCTGCGCTCGGTGAGGATGAATCGCTTCACCTTCGGGTTCCACCGACGGGTCTGGTGTCCGAAGTGAACGCCGGCATCGAGCAGCTGGCGGATGGTGACGACGGCCACGGCCGTTCTCCTGTTCTCGGCGCGTGTGCGCCGCTTTCCGGTTGTCACAGACGGGCGGGTGCCCGCTGATCCTGGTGCCCGGCACACGTCCCGCCCCGATTCGGGGACCGTGGGGATGAGTGCCACTCGCGGAGAGCTCCGCTCGCTGTGGGCACGCGTAGTCACCTCGACGTGCGAGGTGCGCGTCCAGTGTATCAGCCGGGGGCTCCTCCCCCGATGCGGTCCGCCGGGGGTGCCGGTCCTGCTTCTCCACAGATCCGGCGCAGCGCCGGCTGCGGGATGTCCCGGCTGCCAGCATGGCGGGATGAGGACGATCCATGGGGCTGTCCGTGCGACGCTCGTGCTGGTGCTGACCGCCGTTCTGGTGGCGGCCACCCCGGCGCCGGCTGCGGCGGAGCCCGTCGGCCGGCCGTCCGAATCCACCACCCCCGTGCCGTCCACCGCCGGATGGCTGTGGCCTCTCGCCGGGTTCCGGATCGTGCAGCCCTACCGGGCACCGGCGCACGCGTACGCGCCCGGCCACCGCGGGATCGACCTGGAGCCTCGTGGGCAGCACGGGGTGCGCGCGCCTGCCGGCGGCGTGATCGCCTTCTCGGGGCGGGTGGCCGGTCGCGGCATCCTCACCATCGATCATGGCGACGGCCTGGTGACCACGCTCGAGCCGATCACGTCCGCTCTCGTCGCCGGCGACCGGGTACTGCGCGGTCAGACGGTCGGGACGCTGTCGACGGGAGGACACACCGCGCCGGGGGCGCTGCACTTCGGCGTGCGCAGGGACGGGGTGTACATCAACCCGTGGGTGCTCTTGGGCGGCGTGCCGCGTGCCGTGCTGCTGCCGTGCTGCTCGTGAGCGTCACTTCTCGGCGCGCGGGTGCGCGAGGCGGTAGCTGCTCAGGAGCCGCTCGCTGGAGACGTGAGTGTAGATCTGGGTCGTGCCCAGGCTCGCGTGCCCGAGCATCTCCTGCACCGTGCGCAGATCCGCTCCGCCATCCAGCAGATGCGTGGCGGCGGAGTGGCGCAGCGCGTGCGGGCCGACGGTGGGCGCGCCGACGACCGGGCCGAGCATGCGGGACACGACGGCGTATACGGTGCGGGGGCCGATGGGACCGCCGCGGGCGCCGAGGAACAGCGCCCGCCCACCGCTCCCGTCGGCGGCCAACGTCGGCCGCGCGCGGACGAGGTAGGCGTCCAGGGCGCGTGCGGCCGGCAGCCCGTAGGGCACGACCCGCTCCTTCCCGCCCTTGCCGAGCACGCGGACGGTGCGCGCCTGACGGTCCAGCGCGTCCACATCCATCCCGCACAGCTCCGAGACGCGCAGGGCCGCGCCGTACAGCAGCTCGAGCATCGCGTGGTCGCGCAGCGCGAGCGGATCCCCCCCTGCCGCGGTCGCCGCCGCAGCGTCCAAGAGCCCAGCCATGCCGTCGGCGGTGGCGACCTTCGGCAGTGTGCGTCCGCGCTTGGGTGAGACGAGCCGGACCGCGGGGTCGACGGGCACTCTTCCGCTCTCGTGCGCCCAGGAGAAGAATCCGCGCACCGCGGCGGTGCGCCGGGCGATGGTGGAGCGCGCGTCACCGCGGCGGGTGGCCTGCCACAGCCATTCGCGCAGCGCCTCGAGGTCGATCTCGGTCAGCGGCGCGTCATGCACGGACGCGGCGAGGTCTGCGAGGTCCGATCGGTACGCCCGCACAGTCGCCGGCGACAGGCGGCGCACGTCGGCGAGGTGGCGCGCGTACGCGTCGGCCGCGTCCCCGATCCTCATGCCTCCAGGATGCCGGTCAGTCGCCGGCGCCCGCCACGACGCGCCGCCACCGCGCGCCCTCGTTCGCGGCGACGCCCTCCAGCGCCATCATGCCCAGGTGTGCGCGCACCTGCGCCGTGGCCATCCCGCTGCGCCTGGCGACGTCGTCGACGGTCCGCCAGGCGCGGGCGCTGAGAGCGTCGCTGACCCGGGTCCGCTCGCCGGTCCGGTCGTCCTCGCGCTCCTCGCGTTCGCTCCCGTGCGCGGCGTCCAGGCCGAGCAGCTCCGCGGCCTCGTCCGATGTGGTGACGCAGCGCGCGTCGAACTCGCGCAGCAGCCGATGGCAGCCTGCTGATGACCCGCTGGTCACCGGACCCGGGACCGCGCCCAGCGGGCGCCCCAGCGTCGCCGCGTGTCCCGCGGTGTTCAGTGATCCACTGCGCCACCCCGCTTCGATCACCACGGTGGCGTCGCCGAGCGCGGCGATGAGCCGGTTGCGCTGCAAGAACCTCCATCGCGTGGGTGCGGACCCGCACGGGACCTCGCCGAGCACCGCGCCGGACGCGGCGATCCGCCGCAGCAGGTCGGTGTGTCCCGCGGGGTAGGGACGATCGACGCCCCCGGCCAGCAGCGCCACGGTGATGCCGCCGGCGGCGAGGGCCGCACGGTGGGCGGCGCCGTCGATGCCGTAGGCCGCGCCGGAGACCACGGCGACGCCTCTCCCTGCCAGGTCGGCGGCGAACTCCTCCGCGATGTGCTCCCCGTAGCCGGTGGCCGCACGCGCGCCCACGAGGGCTATCGCGGGGTCCAGCCTGGTCAGCACCGCGGGATCGCCCCGCACCCACAGCGCCACCGGCGCGTGCGGGCCCAGGTCGTCCAGGGCGGCCGGCCAGCAGTCGTCGTCGGGAGTCACCAGGTGGACGCCGGCGCTGACTGCGAGGTGCAGCGCGAAGGCTATCGACTCTGCCTCCAGCCGCGGCTGCCACCGGCGCACCCCGGCCCGCAGTTCGTCGGGTGGGATGCCGGCGGCGTCGGCTGCAAGCGTGCCACGGCACCCGGCGATCACTTCGCGCAGCGCGTCGTCGGGCCCGAGTGCGTCGATCAGCGCTCCCGCGACGGCGTCCCCGGGCTCCGCAAGGCAGCTCCACACGGCGGCGGCGTACGCGCGCTCGTGATCCGCAACCGATCGTGGCGTGCCGTCGGGGCGCAGCGGGACCACCGCCCGGACGGCGGCGGCATCCCAGTGGAAGGCGCTCATATGGGTATCCCCTTCTTCAGGTAAAGGGCCCGCCCGATGTGGTCGGGCCCGAGGCGGTCGTCGCCGGCGAGGTCGGCCAGCGACCACGCGACGCGGAGCACGCGGTCATAGCTGCGCAGCGTGAGCGAGCCGCGGTGCAGGGCCGCGTCCAGCGGCCGGCGGACGATCGGCGGGGGTGTGACCGGCCCCTGCCGCAGCCAGCCTCCGGACACCTGCGAGTTCAGCCGCCAGGGCGTGTCCCGCAGCCGCGCCGCGGCACGCGCACGCGCCTCGATCACCCGCTGACGCGCCTGCGCCGTGGTCACGCTCGGGCGTCCCCGGTCGGCGTGCGCCACCGACACCCGCTCCACGGTGACCTCGATGTCGATCCGGTCCAGGAGCGGGCCGGACAGCCGCCCCAGATACCGCCGGATCGCTATCGGCGGGCAGGTGCAGACGGCCCCGCGCACCCCGTAGTTGCCGCAGGGACAGGGATTCGTCGCGAGCACCAGCTGGAACCGCGCGGGGAAGGACGCCGTGAACCCGGCCCGGTGGATGACGATGCTGCCCGTCTCCAGCGGCTGGCGCAGCGCGTCCAGCGTGCCCGCGCGGTGCTCTGCGGCTTCGTCGAGGAACAGGACGCCTTCGCTCGCACGGACGATGGCGCCGGGGCGGACGATCCGCGACCCGCCGCCCACCAGCGCGGCCACACTGGCGCTGTGGTGCGGGGCCTCGAACGGCGGTGTCCGGTCCAGCCGGGTGACCGCCGTTCCGCCGAGCGACCGGATGGATGCGGCGATCAGGGCCGCTTCGTCGTCGAGTTCGGGCAGGATCCCCGGCAGCCGCCGAGCGAGCATCGTCTTGCCGGCCCCCGGCGGGCCCGTCATCAGCAGATGATGCCCGCCGGCGGCGGCGACGATCAGCGCCTCGACGCCCGCCTCCTGACCGATCACCTCCGCCAGATCCATCGGCTCGCCGGGCGGGCGGTCGTCGGCGGCGGCGGCGACCGGCTCCAGCGGCGGCAGCTCTTCCACGTCTGCGCCGTGCAGCCGGGCGACGTCGGCCAGGCACACCGCCCCGGTGACCTGCACGCCCGTCACGAGCTCCGCTTCGGCGCGGTTCGCCCACGGCACCACGACCCGTCGCACCCCCGCGCGGGCCGCGGCGCGCACCGCCGGCAGCACGCCGGGGACGGGGCGCAGCCGGCCGTCGAGCCCCAGCTCGCCGATATGCGCGGTCGCGGCGATGGACGCGGCATCCATCCCGCCCGCGGTGCCCAGCGCCGCCACCGCGATGGCCAGATCGAAGCCCGACCCCTGCTTGGGCAGACTCGCCGGGGACAGGTTGACGGTGAGCCGGCGCTTGGGCAGGGCCAGTCCGCTGTTCTCGCTCGCGTTGCGGATCCGCTGCGTGGCCTCGCCGAGCGCTTTGTCGGGCAGGCCGATGATGTGGAACTCCGGCAGCTGATGGGTCAGGTCGGCCTCGACCTCGACCAGGGTGCCCTCCAGGCCCGACAGCGCGACAGCCCACGTGCGCATCACGCCCATGGCACGTCCTCGACGTGCTCCAGGCGGGCGGTGGCCGGGTCGGCGCCGGTGATGCCGATCACGTCCAACCGGCGCGCTCTCCCGCGCGCGAGCTCCGGATGCTGCGCGCACCACGCGTTCGCGAGGCGCCACAGCCGCGCGCGTTTGCGCGCGTCGACGGCCTCCAGCGGGTCCCCGAAGCCGTCGGTGGTGCGGGTCTTCACCTCGACGAAGACGAGGGCGTCGGCACGCCGTGCGACGACATCCACCTCACCGCCGGCGGTCCGCCAGTTGCGGTCGAGGACGTCGAACCCGCGCGCCCGCAGGTGCGCGGCGGCGCGCTGCTCGCCCGCTCTGCCGAACTCGTCCTTCGCTGCCATGCACAGCATGCTGACGCGTGCGCGGCCCGTGCCGCGGGGCCGTCACGACATCTGTGGGAAGTCCGGCCGAAACGCCGACATCGGAGGGTCTGGGGAGGCGGTGATGCTCAGGAGTCGAGCGAGAGCTCTTCGGGAAGGTGCAGGTCGCGGCGCTGCAGCTCCTCCACGTTCACGTCCTTGAACGTGAGCACGCGCACGGACTTGACGAACCGGTCGGCGCGGTAGATGTCCCACACCCACACGTCGGTCATCGTGATCTCGAAGTAGAAGTCGTGCTCGGTGTCGCGCCGGACGACGTTCACCTCGTTGGCGAGGTAGAACCGCCGCTCGGTCTCGATGACGTACTGGAACTGCGCGACGACGTCGCGATACTCGCGGTACAGCGCCAGCTCGAGCTCGCGGTCGTAGTCGTCGAAGTCATCGTCCATGATGTCCCATCCTAGGCGCGGCCGGGTCGCGGCCCGCCCGCCGGCTCAGAACAGGGTCGGCGCATCGGCGATCGCCCAGGACGAGCGGTGGTAGGGGCTCAGGCCGTACTCGCGGATGGCGGTGCGGTGGGCGATGCTCGCGTATCCCTTGTTGTGCGCCCATTCGTAGGCCGGGTGCTCGTCGTGCAGTGTCACCATGAGCGCGTCCCGGGCGACCTTCGCTATCACGGATGCCGCCGCGGCGCTCGCGCAGTCCCGGTCTGCCTTTATCTGCACACGGATCGACAGTCCGGCCCCGCCCGCGGGCGAGATGTAGTCGTGGTTCCCGTCCAGCAGGATCGAGGCGTCCTCGGGGACGACGCCGAACGAGCGCAGCTGGTCGATGGCGCGCAGCGCCGCGGTGCCGAGGGCCCGGATGATCCCGACCTCGTCGATCTCGGCGGCGGACGCGTAGCCGATGGCGTGGGCACCGACCCAGTCGATCGCCCGCTGCGCGACATCCGCCCGCCGCTTCTCGGGGACGAGTTTGGAGTCCCGCAGTCCGGCGGGGATCCGGCGCCTCGCGGCGCGCGCATCGATGGCGACGGCGCCGACGGCGACGGGGCCGGCCAGGGCGCCGCGGCCCACCTCGTCGCACGCTATCAGCAGCGTGCGCTCGCGCAGCAGCCGCCGCTCGAGGGTGAGCCGGGGCTCGACGACGGTCACGGCGATGTCCCGGCTCCGGCGGATTCGGGGATGCCGGCGAACACGCCGTGATGGAAGTCGATGAGACCGAACCGGCCGAACGGCCACGTGATGACGAACGCGCGTCCCACGACGTTGTCCATCGGCACGAAGCCCTTTCCGGGCTGGTTCTGGTTGTAGCGGGAGTCGCGCGACCGATCGCGGTTGTCGCCGAGGACCCACAGCGAATCGGCCGGGACCGTCACGTCGAAGGGGACAACCTCCGGCGCGGTCTCGCCGGGCTGCAGCTTGACGAACGCGGACTCGTCGACGGGCACGCCGTTCACGGTGACCTGGCCGAGCGCGTTGCAGCAGACGACGTGGTCGCCGGGCAGGCCTATCACGCGCTTGATGAGGTGGTCGTCGCTGTCCGGCGCGGACAGGCCGACCAGCGACAGCACCCAGTCCGCTGCGGCGACCGGCCACGGCCGCGGGTCCGCCCCGGATGTCACCGGCAGCCATCCGCCCGGGTCGCGGAATACGACGACGTCGCCGCGCTGATAGCCGGTGAACCGGGGCGTCATCTCGTCGACGAGGATCCGGTCGTTGATCTGCAGCGTGTTCTCCATCGACCCGGAGGGGATGTAGAACGAGCGGACAAGGAACGTCTTGACCAGGAACGACACCATCAGCGCGATGACGATGATCACGACGACGTCGCGCAGGAACGTCAGCGCTCCGCGGCGGCGGACGGGACGGTCGCGTGTCGCCGCGGGAGCGGAGTGGTCGGTCATTCCAGGCCCTTCGACGATCGCACACTACAGCGTCGCACATTCCGGACGTCGAAAAGGACGACGCCCCGCGGCACACCGCCGCGGGGCGTCGTCACGAGGCCTGTCAGCGCTCGCGCTTCTCCTTGATCTTGGCCTTCTTGCCACGGAGGTTGCGCAGGTAGTAGAGCTTGGCGCGGCGCACGTCGCCGCGGGTGACGACCTCGATACGGTCGATCACCGGGCTGTGCACCGGGAACGTGCGCTCCACGCCCACCTGGAAGCTGATCTTGCGGACCGTGAAGGTCTCGCGCACACCGTCACCGGAACGGCCGATGACCACGCCCTGGAAGACCTGGATGCGGCTGCGGCTGCCTTCCGTGATGTTCACGTGCACCTTCACGGTGTCACCGGCGTGGAATGCGGGGATGTCGGAGCGGAGCGATGCCGCGTCGACGACGTCGAGGATCTGCATGATCGTGTCTCTCTGCGGCCGCCACAGGTCGACCGCGAAATGGTGGGATACGAGGATCGGCGCCCGCTGCGTCATCCGAGGGATGCGCGGGCTCCCCTGAGGCAGAGCCGGTGCGCGAGCACAAGCATCCATTCTGCCACGGATGCCGGGACGCGCCAAAACGACGTCAGTGCACGTTGCGCCCGTCGCCGGGGCGCCCGACCTCGTTGACCACGATCACGTCGGCGTGCCGGCGTGCCCGCTCCGCGAGCGTCTCGTCGCCGGGCAGCTCGGCGGGGCCGACGCCCGGCGCCATCCGCGCGAACGATCCGCGCGCCTCACGCCACAGTTGCCACAGCGACGACCAGACCAGGCCCAGGAACGCGAGGACAGCGAGGGCGAGGATCAGGGCGAAAGCGTTCTCGATGAAGCATCCGAACAGGATCACCAGCCCGTGCCACACGGTGATCGCCAGGACGTCCCACCAGGAGACGGCGCGCTGCCTGCGCACGATCGGGCGCGCACGGATCAGGAGCGCCGCGATCAGCTCGCCCACCAGGACCGAGGGACCGGCGATGAGGAGCACCCCGAACAGGGCCCAGCCGCTGGCGCTGAAGATCGCCCAGCCCACCACCAGCCACACCGGCAGAATGATCGCCGCCGGCAGCAGCCAGTGGAAGAAGCCACGTCGCAACCACATGCCCCGATGGTACGCCGCTTCCCTGTGCCGCAGATGTGCCCGCCCGCCCGGCACCGGGCCGCCGCATCCGCGAGAATGGAAGGAACGAGAGGAAGACGATGATCGAGTTGCGCACGCCCGCCGAGATCGAGGCGATGCGGCCCGCGGGTCGCTTTGTGGCGGAGGCTCTGGCCACACTCCGCGACGAGACCCGGGTGGGCACGAACCTGCTCGCCATCGATCGGCGCGCGCACGAGATGATCCGGCGTGCGGGCGCGCAGTCCTGCTACATCGACTACCACCCGTCGTTCGGCGCCAGCCCGTTCGGCAAGGTCATCTGCACATCCGTCAACGACGCGGTGCTGCACGGTCTCCCCCACGACTACGTGCTGCGCGACGGCGACTTGGTCTCCCTCGACTTCGCAGTGTCGATCGACGGGTGGGTCGCCGACTCGGCGGTCTCGTTCGTGGTCGGCACACCCCGCGACGAGGACCTCGCCCTGATCGACACGACCCAGCGGGCGCTGGATGCCGCCATCGCCGCGGCCACGACCGACAACCGGATCGGGGACATCTCCGCCGCGATCGGGGACATCGCCCGGGCGGACGGCTATTCGATAAACACCGACTTCGGCGGGCACGGTGTCGGGCACATCATGCACGGCGATCCGCACGTGGCCAACGACGGGCGTCCGGGCCGCGGCTACCCGCTGCGGGAGGGGCTCGTGATAGCGATCGAGCCGTGGTTCCTGGCGACCACCGACGAGCTGATCACGGACCCGGACGGGTGGACGCTGCGCAGCGCCGACGGCTCCCGCGGCGCGCACTCCGAGCACACGATAGCGGTCACCGCGGACGGTCCCGTCGTCCTGACCGACCGGTCGTTCCTCGGCGTCGCCTGACCTGCTTGACTGGGGTCATGGCGTACAGATGGATCGCGCCCCGCGCGGGCGGCATCGAGGTCCTCGAGCGGGTGGAGACCGAGCCGCCGGTTCCGGCGGCCGGCGAGGTGACGATAGCGGTGCACGCGGTGGGCATGAACCCCGCCGACTACAAGCATCTGTCCCGTGCTGACGCGTTCCCGATCGGGCTCGGCTACGAAGTGGCGGGCACGCTCACGGCCCTCGGACCGGACACGACGATAGCGACCGGCGAGGCGGCGGTCG
This sequence comes from Microbacterium sp. SYP-A9085, assembly GCF_009649635.1. Taxonomy (GTDB): domain Bacteria; phylum Actinomycetota; class Actinomycetes; order Actinomycetales; family Microbacteriaceae; genus Microbacterium. The sequence continues at coordinate 92,637 of NZ_WJII01000004.1, forward strand.
GCACCGACGTGCTCGCGTTCCGGATCAGCGGCGGGTACGCGACCGCCGTCACGGTGCCGGCGGCCGACGTGTTCGGCAAGCCCGCGAACCTGTCCTTCGCCGAGGCGGCGAACCTGCTGCTGGCGGGGACGACCGCCGCCGAGATGCTCCACGTCACGGCCGTCGGCACGGGCGATGCCGTGCTGATCCACGGCGCGTCCGGCGCCGTCGGCGTCAGCGCCATCCAGCAGGCCCGGGCCCGCGGCGCACGGGTGATCGGCACCGCGAGCCTTTCCAGCTTCGACCGGCTCCGCAGCTTCGGGGCCGAGCCGGTGGCCTACGGGCCCGGGCTCGAGCAGCGCGTGCGGGCCCTCGCGCCGGACGGCGTCGACGCGGTCCTGGACACCGCCGGCACCGACGAGGCGGTGGACGTGTCGACGGCGGTCCTGCGGTATCCGGCGCGCGCGGTCACAATAGTGCGTGGACCACGGACGGATGCCGCGGGCTTCACCGCTATCGGCAGCGCGATGCCCGCCAGCAGGGCGTTCCGCGATGGCGCACGGCGTGCGCTGATCGCCGCGGCGGCCGCCGGCGACCTCGTCGTCCCGGTCTCCCGGACATTCCCGTTCGATGACGCGCACGAAGCACTCCGGTTCCTGCAGCACGGGCATCCCGGAGGCAAGCTCGCCCTGATCCCCTGACCGCAGACTCAGTCGTCGGGGCCGAGAAGATCCGGGCGCCGCGCGCGGGTGCGCTCCTCCTGCTGACCGCGGCGCCACGCGTCCACCGCGCCGTGGTTTCCGCTGAGCAGGATCGGCGGGACCGCCCGGTCCCTCCACAGCGAAGGCTTCGTGTAGCTGGGGTACTCGAGCAGGCCGTCCTCGTGCGACTCCTCGACGAGGCTGTCGGGATTGCCGACGACACCCGGGATGAGCCGGGCGACGGCCTCCACCATGGCCATCGCGGCGACCTCTCCGCCGTTCAGCACGTAGTCACCGAGGCTGAGCAGGCGCACCTCGCCGAGCTCGGCGGCGTAGTCGAAGACCCGCTCGTCGATGCCCTCATAGCGGCCGCAGCCGAAGACCAGGTGCTCGCGGGTGCTGAGTTGGCGTGCGGTGGCCTGCGTGAAGACCTCGCCGGCGGGCGACGGGAACACCATCGTCGGCCGCGCGTCGCCGGCGGCGACGGCATCCAGCGCCTCCCCCCACGGCTCGGGCTTCATGACCATGCCCGCCCCGCCGCCGTAGGGGGTGTCGTCCACGGTGCGGTGCCGGTCGTGCGTCCAGTCGCGCAGGTCGTGCACGCGCACGTCGAGCAGGCCCGTCGCGCGGGCCCGGCCCAGCAGCGAGACCTCGAGCACGTCGAAGAATGCGGGGAAGATGGTGACGATGTCGATGCGCATCAGTCGTCCTGCGCGGTCGCCCCGCCCTCGCCCCGCCCGGAGGCGTCGTCGGCGGGAAGGTCCTCGAAAAGACCGGCCGGCGGGGTGACCACCACGCGGCCGACCACGACATCCACCTCCGGGACGATGGCCTTCACGAATGGGACCAGCACTTCGCGGTCCTCGTGCCGGACTATCAGCAGGTCCTGGGCGGGGAGGTGGTCGACGCGGATGACGCGGCCGACGCTGACACCGTCGCGCTGCACGTCCAGGCCGATCAGTTGGTGGTCGTACCAGGCGTCGTCCTCGGCCGCCTCGGTGGGGTCGGCGTCGACCCAGAGGATCGCCTTGACGAGCTCCTCGGCGGCGGTGCGATCCGCGACGCCCTCGAAGAACGCCACAGGGTGGGAGTTCATCCAGCGGAACTCGCGCACCGTGAGGCTCTTCCCGTGCCACGGCGACGATTCCGGCACCTGCAGCGTGAACGTCGCGCCCGGCACGAACCGGCCGTCCGGATCGTCGGTGTACAGCTCGAGCTTGAGCGCGCCCTTGAGCCCGTGCGCCTTCAGCAGGCGGGCGACGCGCAGCTGCGTGCCGGCGGGCTTGGGGGTCCGCTTCTTCGGGGGCCGCGCGGACGCCGCGGCGCCGTCGGGCCCGTCCGGCGAGGTCATCTCAGTCGTCCGCGACGTCGACGCGGACACGCCGACCGTCGGCGAGGGCCGAGATCAGCGTCCGCAGTGCCTTCGCAGTGCGACCGCTGCGTCCGATCACGCGCCCCCGGTCGTCGGGGTGCACGTGGACTTCGAGCACGTCGCCGCGCGGCGACGTGGACTCATCGATGCGCACATCGTCGGGGTGATCCACGATCCCCTTGACGATGTGCTCGAGCGCAGCGGCCAGCACGACGATTACTCGGCGTCGGCCGGGGCGTCGGCCCCGGCGTCGGACGCGGGTGCCTCGGCGTCGGCCTTCTTCTTCTCGGCCTTGGGCTTGATCACGGACTTCTTGGCGTCGTCGGCCGAGAAGGCGACCTTCTCCTCCTTGACCTTGACGGTCGAGGTCGCGTTCGCCTCGCCCTTGAAGGCGCCCCAGTCGCCGGTCAGCTTGAGGATGGCGAGGACCTGCTCGGTCGGCTGCGCGCCGACGCCGAGCCAGTACCGGGCGCGCGCCGAGTCCACCTCGATGAACGAGGGCTCCTCGGTGGGGTGGTACTTGCCGATCTCCTCGATGACGCGTCCGTCGCGCTTGGTGCGCGAGTCGGCGACGACGATGCGGTAGTACGGGGCACGGATCTTGCCGAGCCGCTTGAGACGGATCTTGACAGCCACGATTCTCCTGAATGTGTGTGGGAAACGATGAACCAGTCGCCTGGAGCGTGGGGTGCACACCCGGCGGAAGCTCGAGATCGGGGGGCGCGTGCCGGATAGAGGGTCGGGCGGCGTCCCAACGGTCAATTCTGCCAGATGACGACGGATGCCGCGAACCGGCGCGCGCGTCGCCCGGCATCCGTCGTCCGGCGCTCATGCCGTCGTTGTCGCGCCGACCGCTACGGCGGCCGGCAGGGAGCGCGCACCGCGCAGGATCGCGACCGCGACGGGCGCCCAGGTCGCCGCCAGCGCGATCAGTTGCACGGCTCCGGCGATCGGGCCGCCGAGCATGCTCGCGACGGCGGTGACAAGTGCCGCCACCGGCACCCAGACGGCGACGATTCGGGAGATCCGCAGCCCGAGGGTCAGCAGGATCGGTCCCACCGCGAATGCGACGAGGAAGACGTACAGGAGTACGCCGGTGAGCAGGTCCGCGTCGGAGCCGGCCCCAAGCCGCGCGGCGTCCGCTTCGCCGACGCCCGCCGCCGCGATGGTGCCGAACAGGCCGAAGAACAGCGCGAGGTGGGCGATCCCGGCGGCCAGTCCGAGCCCGGTGACGCCTGCGCCGACTGCGGTCAGCACGCCTCCTCGCCCCGGCATGCGCATCGCGGGGACGGCGGCCAGCCACAGCACGGGTCCGAACACGGCGAGCAGCCCCATGACCGACCACACGGCCGGGAACTGGGCGGCGACATCCGCCGGGGTTGGGTTCGCTCCTGCGGGCTGGACACTCCATTGCAGGACGGTGGTGGCGATCAGGCTGAGCACGCCCGCGGACAGCGCGGTGGTGGCGGCGATGCGGGCGCGTGTGGTGTGCGACATGATGGGTCTCCTTTGATCGTGGCGGACGTGTGTCCACCTGCAACGGTGTCGCGGCGCGCACCCGCCCCGCGTCCGGAACCGGGGGGATTCCGGTCCGCAGCCCGGGTGACCGCAGTCATCCTTTCGGTGGACGTGTGCGGGCGGGGTGCCGCACTAGAGTGGCCGCATGAACCGCGCGAGCGCAGCGCTGCGTCGACTGCAGGGCCGCGCCGTCGCGGGTCTGCCAGCGCTGGACGTCGCGCTCGCGCTCGCGCTCTGCCTGATAGCGGTGGCCAGCGTCCTCACCGGCAATCCCGACGAGGGGCCTGTCGCGGTGACGGTGCCGGTGGCTGTCGTCTCCACGCTCGCCGTGGCGTGGAGGGTGCGCGCGCCGATCCTGTGCATCGCCCTGCTCGTCGTCACGGGCGTCGCGCAGACGCTGCTGGCGTCGGCGCCGGGTTCGCTGTGGTCGCTCGTGGTGTATGCGATAGCGATGTATTCACTGGCCGCGCACAATCCGGAAGGCAGGGCCGCTCTCGTGGGCGCCGTGTTCATGGCGGCGCTGCTCGTGCAGGAGCGTCTGGACGACGGCGTCGACTTCCTTTTCATCGTCCTGCTGTTCGGCGGTCTCTGGCTGCTCGGCCGAGCGAGCCGGTATTGGCGTCGCCGCGTGCACACGGCCGAGCGGCGACAGCGCGACGCCGCGCGCCTGGCCACCGCGCAGGAGCGCGTGCGGATCGCGCGGGAGCTCCACGACGTCGTGGCACACAGCCTCGCCGTCATCGCCGTGCAGTCAGACGCCGCGGAAGCCGCCATCGCGACCGACGCCGACCGCGCCGTCGCGCCGATCCGCGTGATCGGCGCGACGGCGCGCCGCGCGCTGGCCGAGATCCGATCGCTCCTGGATCTGCTGCGCGGGGACGATGCCGACCTTCCCGGCACCCGCTCCCCCGGCTTGTCCGCCGTGGACGCCCTCGTCGACACCGCCCGTGCGACCGGCGTCGATGTTGACCTGGCGGTGCAGCTGACAGCGGGACCTGTTCCCGCGGCGATCGACCTCGTCGCCTACCGGGTCGTCCAGGAGTCGCTGACGAACATCCTGACGCATGCCCCCGGCTCCCATGCCGCGGTGACGATCGCCCAGCGCGAGCGGAGCCTTCACATCGCCGTGCGCAACACCGCCGCGACGAGCCCGGAGCGCGTCGGCCTTGCGGCGGGATACGGGTTGACCGGTCTGCACGAGCGCGTGCTCGGCGTCGGCGGGCGCGTCACGGCAGCGCCCACGCCCGACGGCGGCTTCGCCGTCGACGTCGACATCCCGCTGCCCGTCCCCGTTCCGGCGGAGGCGCCGTGACCCGCGTGTTGATCGCGGACGACCAGCAGCTCGTGCGCACCGGCTTCCGGCTCATCCTCGAGATGGAACCGGGGATGGAGGTGGTCGGCGAAGCAGACGACGGCGCCGTCTGCGTGCGCCTGGCCCGCGAGCGGCGGCCCGACGTCGTGCTGATGGACATCAGGATGCCGGGGGTCGACGGGATCGAGGCGACGCGCCGGCTCGTCGCCGACGGCAGCGCGGCGCGCGTGCTGATCTTGACCACGTTCGACGCCGACCAATACGTGTACGAGTCGCTGCGGGCGGGGGCGGCAGGGTTCCTGCTCAAGGACGCTCCGCGCGCGCAGCTGGTGTCGGCGATCCGCCAGGTGGCCGACGGCGACGCACTTCTGGCTCCGGCGATCACGCGCCGCCTGATCGAACGGTACGCGCCGCCGGCATCCCGGGATCCCGCGGCGAGGCGCGCGTTCGCGGCGCTGAGCGATCGCGAGGGCGAGGTGTTGCGGCTGCTCACCCGGGGGTTGTCCAACGCGGAGGTTGCGGCCAGCCTGTTCGTCGGCGAGGCAACCGTGAAGACGCACGTGGCACGGATCCTCACGAAGCTCGGCGTGCGAGATCGCGTCCAGGCGGTCGTGCTCGCCTATGAGACGGGCTTCGTGCGTCCTGGTGAATGAGGCTCAGCGGTTGCCGAGCATCTTCTGCAGGTCGGCGAGGTCGGATGCGGTCGGCGCCTTCGTCCCGGCCAGCCCGAAGCCGGATCCCGTGGGCTCCGCCGCCGGCGCCACCCCGGCGTTCTCGGCCGCGCGCTTGGCGGGGTTGCCGGAGCGCGAGCCCTTCTTCTTCTGCTGCTTGCCGCGCTTGCTGGACGCGCCCGGCTTGCCCATCGCGCCCATGCCGGGGATGTTGGGGACGCCGCCGCGGGCGACCGTCTTCATCATCTTCGCGGCCTGGTCGAAGCGCTGGACGAGCTGGTTGACATCGGTCACGGTCATCCCGGACCCTCGGGCGATGCGCAGTCGTCGCGAGCCGTTCAGGAGCTTCGTGTTCCGCCGCTCGGAGGGCGTCATCGACCGGATGATGGCCTCGGTGCGGTCGATCTCGCGCTCGTCGAAGTCTTCGAGCTGCTGCTTCATCTGGCCCATGCCCGGCAGCATCCCGAGCATCTTCTTCATCGAGCCCATTTTGCGCATCTGCTGCATCTGCTCGAGGAAGTCCTCGAGCGTGAACTGCTCGGTCGCCAGCTTGTCGGCGACCTTGCGCGCCTCATCCTCGTCGAACGCCTGCTGGGCCTGTTCGATGAGGGTGAGGATGTCGCCGAGGTCGAGGATGCGGCTGGCCATCCGGTCGGGGTGGAACGCCTCGAGGTCGTCCAGCCCCTCGCCGGTGGATGCGTAGATGATCGGCCGGCCCGTGATCGAGGCGACCGACAGTGCGGCGCCGCCGCGGGCGTCGCCGTCGAGCTTGGACAGGACGACCCCGGTGAAGTCCACGCCGTCCTGGAACGCCCGGGCGGTGTTCACGGCATCCTGTCCGATCATCGCGTCGATGACGAACAGCACCTCGTCGGGGTCGGTGGCGGTGCGGATGTCGGCGGCCTGCGCCATCAGCTCGGCGTCGACGCCGAGCCGCCCAGCGGTGTCGATGATGACGATGTCGTGCTGCGCGCGGCGTGCCTGCTCGACGCCGTCGCGGGCGACCTGGACGGGGTCGCCGACGCCGTTGCCCGGCTGCGGCGCGTAGATGGCGGCGCCGGCCTGCTGGGCCACCACCTGGAGCTGGTTGACGGCGTTCGGGCGCTGCAGGTCCGCGGCCACCAGGAGCGGGGTGTGCCCGTCCTTCTCCAGCTGGCGGGCGAGCTTGCCGGCGAACGTCGTCTTGCCCGACCCCTGCAGCCCCGCGAGCATGATCACGGTCGGCGGGTTCTTCGCGAACTGCAGCCGCCGCTGCTGGCCGCCGAGGATGGCGACGAGCTCCTCGTTCACAATCTGCACGACCTGCTGCGCGGGGTTCAGCGCGCGGTTCACCTCGTCGCCGAGAGCGCGCTCGCGCACCTTCGCGGTGAAGTCCTTGACGACGGTCAGCGCGACATCCGCGTCCAGCAGGGCGCGACGGATCTCACGGACGGTGCCGTCGACGTCGGCGGGCGACAGCTTGCCCTTGGTGCGGAGGTTCCGGAAAGTCTCGGTGAGCCGGTCGGAGAGCGTGCCGAAAGTAGCCATGATCCCCCGATTCTACGTGAGGGGATGCCGCGGACCGCCCCGGCCGGGATGTCCGTGGCGCGGTGCGACGTGCCGCGACCTCGGGTCGCACAATATGCGGGATAGCGGCATCCGCACCCGCATCTCCTGCGACACGGTGCGCGTGCTGTCGCACAACATGCGGCATAGCGGCACCCCAACCCGCATCTTCTGCGACGCGACCGGCCACGCGCGGGGCGCGCGCGTCACCCCTCGGCCGGGCCGAGCTCCTGGAACAGCGTGAACTGCAGATCCGCCGGGCCCGCCAGGCGCGCATTGACCGAGCGCCACGGCGTCTCGCGGGCCGACGCGAGGACCTCCGCCCCCGCATCCGCCAGACGGGACGTCTCCGCGGCGGTGTCGGCGACCTCGAACGCGAGCCGGATGCCGGGGCTCGTCACTCCGTCGGTCTCCACGCGGTCGATGAACCGCACCTGTTCCGGGTTGGACAGCTCGAGCGTCGCACGCCCCGCGCCGAGGATCACGACGCGCGCGCCGTCGTCGCCGGCGTATGACTCCTGTTCGGTGAGGCCGAGCGCGTCGCGGTACACCGCGAGAGCGGCATCCAGGTCATCCGCCCGCACGACCACGCGCAGCTGCGACACGCGCCCCTCGGGCACTACCGCCGGAACCATGGCCAGCGCGCGCTGAAGGATCGGCTCCAGCGGAGCGCGTCCCGCGCCCTCCCGTGCCCACGACCACAGCGCCGCCAACACGGCCGCGGCATACGCGGCGCCGCAGATCGCCGCGCGAAGCGGATCGGCGCCGTCGCGAACGAGTCGGGCCGTGACCGCATCGCCCAGACGCGTCCTTCGCACCGCGGCCTCCCGCGCGAGCTCCGTGTCGATGCCCATCACCTGCGCGTTCACGACGGCCAGCGCGAGGCTGTCTGGCACGAAGCCCGCGAGGGCATCCGCGAGCACTGTCGCGACCGCGTCGGCCGCGACGTCCAGCCGCCCCTCGACATCCGCGATTCGCTCGTCGAACGCCGCCCAGAAGATATCCCCCTTGGCGGAGAAGTAGTTGAAGAAACTCGAGCGGCTCACGCCCGCCCGTCGCGTGATGTCGGCGACGGATGTCGCGTCGTAGCCCTGCTCCAAGAACAGCTCGCACGCCGCCTCGGCGAGGGTCTCCCGGGACGATGCACGGGGCCGGCCGGCGCGGGAATCGGACTCTGCAGCCATGATCTCAGCGTAGAGGCGCGCCGCGGCGTGCGGCCGCCGCTCCGGATGCGTATTGTTGGACGGCATTCAACAATATTGAGGAGGAGTCGTGCTCGCCATCCTGAACGCCGGTCTCGCACCGACCTTCGTCCCGTACCGGGACGGCTGGGCGCTGCAGCGGCGCATCCACGACGACGTCGTGCGCGGCGTCCGCCCGGACACGCTCATCGTGCTCGAGCACGAGCCCGTCTACACGGCCGGCAAGCGCACGGAGCCGCACGAGCGCCCCGAGGACGGAACCGAGGTGATCGACGTCGATCGCGGCGGGAAGATCACGTGGCACGGTCCCGGACAGCTCGTCGGCTACCCCATCGTGCGCCTGCGCGAACCGGTCGACGTCGTGGCGCATGTCCGGCGCATCGAGCGCGTCCTCATCGACGTCCTCGCCCGGCACGGCGTCACCGGCCACCAGGTCGCCGGGCGCAGCGGTGTGTGGGTGCGCCGCCCGCTGTCCGAGGACAAGATCGCGGCGATCGGCGTGCGGGTCGAGAAGGGCGTCACGATGCACGGCTTCGCCGTCAACTGCGACAACACGCTCGCGGGCTTCCGCGGCATCATCCCGTGCGGGATCACGGATGCCGGGGTGACGACCGTCAGCGAGGTGGTGGGGCGGGATGTCGCGCCCGCCGACATCCTCGACATCGTCGCCGCCGCGTTCGCCGCCGAATACGCGGGAGTCGCGGCGTGAGCGCGGTGCACCCGGACGGGCGGCGCCTGCTGCGCCTGGAGGTCCGCAACGCGCAGACCCCCATCGAGCGCAAGCCCGAATGGATCCGCACGAAGGCCAGGATGGGTCCCCAGTACACGCAGCTGCAGCACCTCGTGAGGGACGAGGGGCTGCACACGGTGTGCCAGGAGGCCGGCTGCCCCAACATCTACGAATGCTGGGAGGACCGCGAGGCCACGTTCCTCATCGGCGGCTCGCAATGCACCAGACGATGCGACTTCTGCCAGATCGACACCGGCAAGCCCGCCGCGTACGACACGGACGAGCCGCGCCGGGTCGCCGAGAGCGTGCAGCGGATGGGCCTGCGCTATGCGACCGTGACATGCGTGGCGCGCGACGACCTGCCCGACGGCGGCGCGTGGCTGAACGCGGAAACCGTCCGGCGGATCCACGCGGTCAACCCCGGAACCGGCGTCGAGCTGCTGGCCACCGACTTCAACGGACGCCCCGAACTCTTGGGCGAGGTGTTCGGCGCGCGCCCCGAGGTGTTCGCACACAACGTCGAGACCGTCCCGCGCCTGTTCAAGCGGGTGCGGCCGGCGTTCTCCTACGAGCGCTCCTTGGACGTGCTCGCGCAGGCGCGCGCGGCGGGCCTCATCACGAAGTCGAACCTGATCCTGGGCATGGGCGAGGTCCCCGCCGAGGTCGAGCAGGCCCTGCAGGATCTGCACGACGCGGGATGCGACATCATCACGATCACGCAGTACCTGCGTCCCTCCCCCCGGCACCTGCCGGTGGCACGCTGGGTGAAGCCGGACGAGTTCGTCGCCTACAAGCAGGCGGCAGAGGGCATCGGCTTCCTCGGCGTGCTGGCCGGCCCGCTCGTGCGCTCGTCGTACCGGGCCGGGCGCCTGTGGGCGCAGTCGATGATCTCGAAGGGCCGCGACATCCCGGAGCACCTCGCGCACATCGCCGCCGACGTGCACGCCGAACGGGGCTTCGCGCAGGCGGTGTGACTCAGTCTGCGCTCGTGACGGACTGGACGTCGCCGTCCGTGTCGAGGTTCACCAGCAGCACCTCGTCGGTGCTGTCCGGGTCCAAGGCGTACTCGAGCACGGCGAACGGCTCGCTGCCGCCGTGCTCGTCGGCGAGGATCGTCATGCTCATCAGGCGCAGCGAGCGGATGATGTCGACGTGGGTGTCGCCGGAGATGTCCACGAGCATGTCCTCGAGGTCGGCCCCCAGCGTCTGCTGCTGTTGGAGGATGTACTCGATGACCTCGCTGGTGCGGTCGTCGAGTTCGGCGAGCATCGCATTGCGGGCGGCCTGGTCGAGCGATTCGAGCGACGTGATCATGGCCGCCGCGACATCCAGAGCCGCCCGCGAGACGTCGTGTTCGTCAGGCGCGGTGAGGTCCACGGAAACGGCCTGATCGCCCAGCTCAATCGTCTCGGACCAGAAGATCGAACCGTCGGGGCCGGATTCGAGGAGTCCGAAGTAGTCGTGTTCGATGGCCATGCCCTTATGAAACCAGGGTCCCGGTCGATCCGGTAGACCGCGCGCCTATTCGACCAGGGATGCCGCGAAAACGTGCGGCGTGAACCCGGTGAGATCGCCGATCCCCTCGCCCTGGCCGAGGAGTTTGACCGGGATGCCGGTCCGCTCCTGGACCGCCAGCACGAAGCCGCCCTTGGCCGATCCGTCGAGTTTCGTGAGCACGAGACCGGTGACACCGGCGTGCTCGAGGAACGCCTGCGCCTGCATCACCCCGTTCTGCCCGGTGGTGGCATCCAGGACCAGCAGCACCTCGCTGATCGGCGCGAGCTTCTCGATCACGCGCCGGATCTTGGTCAGCTCGTCCATCAGGCCGCCCTTGGTGTGCAGGCGCCCCGCGGTGTCGACGATGACGATCTCGGTGCCGTGGTTCTTCGCGTACTCGATCGTCTGGAATGCGACGGATGCCGGATCCTGACCCTCCTGCTGGGGACGGACTATCGCCGCGCCCGCACGGTCGGCCCATGTGGCCAGCTGGTCGACGGCGGCGGCGCGGAACGTGTCGGCGGCGCCCACGACGACGGAGCGCTCGTAGCGCTGCAGGAACTTCGCGAACTTGCCGATCGTCGTGGTCTTGCCGACGCCGTTGACGCCGACCACGAGCACGACGGCCGGGCGCTCGGTGAGCTTGAGCGTCGTGTCGAAACGGGCGAAGTGCTCCTCGAGGGTCTCCTTCAGCATCCGCTGCAGGTCCCCCGGATCGGTGGTGTGGTACTGGTCGACCTTCGCTCGCAGGTCGCCGACGATGCGCTCGGTGATGTCGGGGCCGAAGTCGGCCGTCAGCAGCGCCGTCTCAAGGTCATCCCAGGTCGAGTCGTCGATCACGGGCTTGACGAACATGCCGCGCAGCGCGCGCCCCAGGGACCACTTCTCCGCCATGCCCCCAGCCTACGGGGCGGGCCGCGCGCCGCCGTGCGGTGGCGTTCGCGACGCCGCGTCACAGGACCGCGCCACATTCCGGCATCCGCGCCACCGATCAGCGCAGCGGATGCCGCGAACTGCAGCGGTCGCGGTGCTCAGACCGCGGCGGGCTCTGCCGCTCGCGTCCTGCGGTCGCCCACACGCTGGCCGACGACGGCCGACACGCCGTCCTGACGCATCGAGACCCCGTACAGGGCGTCGGCGATCTCCATCGTGCGCTTCTGATGCGTGATCACGATCAGCTGACTGGACGCCCGCAGCTGCTCGAACACGCCCAGCAGGCGTCCGAGGTTCGCGTCGTCGAGGGCCGCCTCGACCTCGTCCAGGATGTAGAACGGGCTCGGCCGCGCCTTGAAGATCGCCGTGAGCAGCGCCACCGCGGCGAGGGAGCGCTCCCCGCCGGACAGCAGCGACAGGCGCTCGATCTTCTTGCCGACCGGCCGGACCGCGACCTCGATCCCAGTCGCCAGCGGATCGTCGGGGTCGGTGAGCGAGATGCTGCCGGTCCCGCCGGGGAACAGGATCGGGAACACCTCGCCGAACGCGACCCGGGTGTCCTCGAACGCGGCGAGGAAGATGCTCTGCATCCGCTCGTCGAGCTCGTCGATGATCGTGAGCAGGTCCTTGCGCGTCTGCGTGAGGTCGGCCAGCTGCTCGGTGAGGAACTTGTGCCGCTGCTCGAGCGCCTCGAACTCCTCCAGCGCGAGCGGGTTGACCCGACCCAACTGCGCGAGCTTGCGTTCCGCATCCTGCAGCCGGCGCCGCTGCGCGGCACGGTCGAACGGCTCCGGCGCGTCCTCTTCGGATCCCTGCGCAGGCCCGTATTCCGAAACGAGAATGTCTTCGTCGACGCCCAGTTCGGACTGGACGCGCTCGAGCAGGGCCGTCACGTGCAGGCGCTTCTCGTGGATCTCCAGCTCGAGGCCGTGCACGCTCTCCGTCAGGCGGGCGAGGCGCTCGCGCACGCCGGACTCCTCGGTGCGCAGCTGCGTCAGCTCTGCTGTGAGCGCCGTGCGCGCGGACTCCGCCGTCGCCAACTCCACGCGCACCTCGCTCACCGAGCGGTCCACCGAATCCAGCAGCGGGGGCAGCCGCTGCGCGACGCCGGCCGCGACCTCGCGCTGCGCACGGCGGATCACGGCGCGGCGCGCCGTCTCGGCCGCGGCGGTCTGCTCGCGCTCCCGCTGCCGCTCGAGCGCCACGGCCCGCGCCTGTTCGGACCGCACGCGCTCCTTCAGCGTCTCCACGTCCAGGCGTGCCCGCATCTCGGCGTCCCGCGCGGCTTCCAGCTCATCCAGCATGCCGTCCCGCGCGGAGGCGTCGAGAATCGGGCGCGGCGCCTCGAGGGCCGCGTCCAGGCGCTCTTTCGCCACGCGTGCAGATCCCGACGCCTCCTCGACGGCGGCCTGTGCCTGCCGCAGCGTGGTGGCCAGGCGCTCGCACTCGGCAGCCGCGGCCTCGTGACGCACGGCAGCCCGGTTCATCGTCTCGGCCTGTGCGGCGAGGGCGGCGTCGTGCGCGCGCAGCGCCTGCAGCGCGGCCTTCGCACGCCGCCGCGCGTCATCCAGGCCCTGCACCCGCCCGGCGAGGGCCTCCCGGAGCGAGTCGGAGACCACGGTCACCTCGTCCAGCCGCTCCGCGGCGGCATCCCGCTCCGCCGACAGCTCCAGACGTGAACGCCCCGGCCCGGTGCCGGCGCGCAGCGTGAACGGCGTCACCACTTCGCCGGTCCGCGTGACGACGGTGATGGTGCGCCCGGTGTCGTCGCGGACCGCGGACAGCGCCGTGGGCAGCTCCTCGGCGACGTACATCGCGCGCAGGACGCCGATGATCCCCGGCGGCGCCGTGACGACGTCCCGCGCGGGCGTCAGCCCCGCCGGAGTCGGTGTGTCTGTGACAGCATCGCCGGCGGCGGCGATGACGATATCGACCACGCCCACATCCGCGCTCCCGGCGGCGTGCGCCACGTCCACGGCATCGGCGGCGGCATCCACCAGCAAGCCCTCCGCGAGCGGACCGAGGGCGGCCGCTATCGCCGCCTCGTATCCCGGTCGCACCTGGACGGCGTCGGAGACGAGGCCCCTGATGCCGGCGCCCGCCGTCGCCATCAGCTGCGCCGCCCCGTTGCGCACGTCGAGAGCGCGGGACAGGGCGGCCGTCTGCGCCGCGAGCGCGTCCCTCTCCCGCTCCGCGGCGTGGAGCCGGTCGCGCAGCTCGGCGACCGCGGCTTCGGCGTCCGTCGCCTCGCGCTGGCTCCGCTCGTACGCGGCCGTGTGCTCGGCCGATGCCGCATCCGCCACCGACGCCGGGTCGAGGTCGGCCAGGACCGCCTCCGCCTCGGCACGACGGTTCAGCGCCGCGTCCAGGGCCGCCTGCTGACGCGCCACCGCCGTCTGGGCCGCGGACAGGCCGGATGCCGCCGCCTCCGCCGACCCGCGCAGCGCCGTGATCCGCATGTCGTGGTCCGAGACGAGCGCACTCTGCGCGGCGATGTCGGCATCGAGGGCGTCGAGCTCGCCGCGCGCGTGCACGACCTCGCGCGCGGCCGCCGCGGCGGCATCCTGCGCCGCGTCCAGCCCCGACGCCATCTCGTCGATGCCGCCCCGCACCTCGTCGATCATCGCGAGCGTCACGGTCTGCGGCGGTGCGAGCGCCTCGACGTCGTCGTCGGCCAGCAGCGAGAGCCGCTGACCCGCCAGCGAGTACAGCCCGCGCAGCCGCTCCTGCACCTGCTCCAGTGCGAACACGACTCCGCGGGCGGTGTCGACCGCCTCGGAGCGCTGGTCGGCCTCGAGTTCCTCGATCCGGGCGCGCAGGCTCTCCGTGCGGTCCTGCAGGACGAGCCGTTCGGCGTGCCGCTGGTGCTCGCTCTGCGCGGCCGCCGCAAGCTCGCCGCGCAGCGCGATCAGCTCGTCCGCATACAGCCGCGCCTTGGCATCCCGCACCTCGGCGGCGATAGTGGCGGCCTCGCGCGCTATCTCGGCCTGCCGGCCGAGCGGCTTGAGTTGACGCCGCAGCTCGCCGGCGAGGTCGCTGAGGCGGGTGAGGTTCACCTCCATCGCCTGGAGCTTGCGGACGGTCTTCTCCTTGCGCCGGCGGTGCTTGAGGATGCCGGCGGCCTCTTCGATGAAACCGCGGCGCTCCTCCGGACTCGCCTGGAGCACGGTGTCCAGCCGGCCCTGCCCGACGATGACGTGCATCTCACGGCCGAGGCCGGAGTCGCTGAGCAGCTCCTGCACGTCCAGCAGGCGGCACGCGTTCCCGTTGATCGCGTATTCGCTCGTGCCGTTGCGGAACAGCGTGCGGCTTATCGTCACCTCGGCGTACTCGATCGGCAGCGCCCCGTCGGCGTTGTCGATCGTCAGGCGCACCTCGGCGCGGCCGAGGGGGCCGCGGGTGGAGGTGCCGGCGAAGATGACGTCCTCCATCTTCCCGCCGCGCAGGGTCTTCGCGCCCTGCTCCCCCATCACCCATGCCAGTGCATCGACGACGTTGGACTTGCCCGACCCGTTGGGGCCGACGATGGCGGTGACTCCGGGCTCGAGGGCGAACGTGGTCGGCTGAGCGAACGACTTGAACCCCTTGAGCGTCACGCTCTTCAGGTGCATGGCCCGGCCCCTCCGTCCCACTCCGTCACCGGAACACGCTATCGGATGGGATGTCGGGTCCCGGGCCGACCGGCCGCGCACGGGGATTCCCGCCGCGCGGCGCGCCCGGGCGGAGCCCGGACCTGAGAATGTGCTTGACGGCATCGGTCCCGCCACGCTAGTGTCGCTAACCGCGTCCGATTCGAAGGGAGGCCGCCGATGATGATCACCGAACCAATCGCGTTCCGTGCCGCTGCACTTGCGTGCACACGCTCGGCGGCCGCGTCCTTCGCCGCAGATCTGCCCACGGCCGCTTAGCGGGTCAGAAGCGTCTGCTTCGCCCCGTTCCGTGCTGCCCTGCGCCGTCTCCTGTCGACGGCCCCCGCACGACCGTCAGTTCGTGCGCTTCGCCGCCCCGCGGCATCCCGTCGGTGTCCCACCGGCACGCTCGTTCGACTTCGAAAGACCTCTCATGAACACCTTGCTGGACCTCACCCGTCCTGACGAGCAGTCTCGTCTGGACGCCCTGACCGAACTGACGCGCGACACACGCGTGTCCCTGACCGACCGACTCGCCCTGCGCCTGGGCCTGTGGCTGCTGCTGCGGACCGAGCGCCGGACGCGCGACACCACCCGCGAGGCACGTCGCGCGCTGGCCCGCGAGACGTACACCCGCACCCAGCGCGAGACGGCGCTGGTGCGCGCGATGGTCCTCATGCAATACCGCTGACCGGCGGCATCCACCGCATCAGCGATCGACAACCCTGAGGAGCCGACATGACACAGCGCGTCGCCATCGACGAACCCCCGCTGCCCACCGGAGTCGAGCTGCGTCGGCTGGTCATCCCACAATCGCTGGATGCCGCCGATGCGGCTGACTTCGCCGCGATGGTCCAGGTGCGCAACGCCGTCTACCGCGAGATCAACGGGGACGACGACGAGAGCAACACCGCGGCCGAGATCCTGCCGAACTATCAGGACGAGAAGTACGAGCGCAACCTCATCTGGCTGGCGTTCCTCGACGGACGTCCGGTGGGGCGGGCGATCCTCACGCTGCCGGGCGAGCAGGGATCGCGCGCGGCGTTCGTGAACGCCGAGCTCCTGCGCGAGGCGTGGGGCCGCGGGATAGGCTCCGCCGCGACGCGGCTGCTGGAGCGCACGGCGCTGGCCGAGGGTCGGACCGTGCTGGAGACCTGGGCAGCGCACACCGATGCGGACGCTCCCGAGCGGCTGAGCGCGCCCACCGGCTTCGGCACCATCCCGCTGGATCACACCGCCCGTTTCCTGCGCCGTCGCGGCTATGCGCTCGAGCAGATCGAGCGCAAGAGCGCGCTGGAGCTCACCGCCGCGGCCGCCGCGCACGTCGACGCTCTGCTGGCCGAGGCGCGCGCCGCCGCGGTCGGATACCGCGTCGTCCAGTGGACCGCCCCGACGCCGGCCGAGCGCGTCGACGGCTACGCCTGGATGAAATCCCGCATGGTCACGGACGCGCCGGCGGCCGGGATGGAGTTCGACGAGGAGGTGTGGGATGCCGCGCGGATCGCCGACCACGAGCGGCCCTACCTCGCGGCGGGCCGGACGCTGCACGTCACCGCCGCCGAGCACATCGCCACCGGCGAGCTGGCCGCGTTCAACGAGCTCGTGATCGGGGCGGACCACGGCGAGGCCACGCATCAGGAGGACACGCTGGTGCTGGCCGCGCACCGCGGCCACCGGCTCGGGATGCTCGTGAAGTGCGCCGCGCTGCATGACTGGCGCACGTTCGCCCCCGACTCGCCCCGCGTGATCACGTACAACGCCGAGGAGAACCGGCCGATGCTCGATATCAACGAGCGGATCGGCTTCGCGCCGGTCGCCTACAACGGCGCGTGGAAGAAGACGCTCGTCGGCTGAGCCTCACCGCGGCACGCGCTGGCAGCGCGGGCAGAGGTGGCTGGAGCGGTTCATGAACGACAGCCGCAGGATCGGGCGGCCGCAGCGCGCGCACGGCAGACCGGTGCGCCCGTAGGCGTTCAGCGAGTGCGCGAAGTAGCCGGCCTGCCCGTTGACGTTGACGTACTGGGCGTCGAAGCTCGTCCCGCCTTCGGCCAGCGCCTTCACGAGGACGCCGCGGATCTCGCCGAGCAGGCGGGTCACGGCGCGGGTCGCCAGGGCCTGCGCCGGGGTCTCCGGGTGGATGCGGGCCGCCCACAGGCTCTCGTCGGCGTAGATGTTGCCCACGCCGCTGATCACGGTCTGATCCAGCAGCACCCGCTTCACGGCGGACGCCCGGCGGCGCAGGGCCAGCCGGAAGGCGGTGTCGGAGAACGCAGGGTCCAGCGGGTCGCGGGCTATATGCGCAGCCTGCACCGGGATCAGCGGCGCATCGTCGCCGGCTCCGCCCGGGGCGCCGTCGGCGGTCGGCCTCAGCTCGTCGATAGCGAGCGAGCCGAACGTGCGCTGATCGGCGAACACGACGGCGAGCTCGCCGTGCAGGGGATGCTCGATGTCGATCCGGATCCGCTCGAACCGCTCGGGGGCAGTGCCGGCCGGGCGCAGCAGCAGCTGCCCGCTCATGCCGAGATGGCCGAGCACGGCGTCATGGCGGCCGTCCAGCGGCATCCAGAGGAACTTGCCGCGCCGCACCGCGGCGCGCAGGGTCGCGTCGGTCAGGCGCCGTTCGAAGTCGTCGGCGCCGCCGGTGTGACGGGTCAGCGCACGCGCGTCGCGGACGGTGACGGCGACCACGCGCGCCCCGGTCACCGCCGGTGCGAGGCCGTGCCGGACCATCTCGACCTCGGGAAGTTCGGGCATGTCAGTCAGACAGGGAGCGCCACAGCCGCAGTGCTGCGGCCATCTCCGCGTGCTTCTTGCTGGTGCCGACACCCGTGGACGAGACGTCCCCCACCGACACCGTGGCGGTGAAGACCCGGTCGTGATCGGGGCCCTCCGCCTCCACGCGGTACACCGGCGGCGGGGACCCGCGGCGCGCCGCAAGCTCCTGCAGACTCGTCTTCGGGTCGACGGCGGCGCCGTACCGGTCGGGATCGGCCAGCAGGGGCGCCACGAGCCGGTGCACGAGCCCGGTCGCGGCCTCGGGACCCGCCGACAGGTACGTGGCCCCGATCACGGCCTCCATCGTGTCGGCGAGGATCGAGTCCTTGTCGCGGCCTCCGGTCTGGTCCTCGCCACGGCCGAGCCGCAGATGCGCGCCCAGGCCGATGCCCCGGGCGACCTCGGCGAGGGCCACCGTGGACACGACGCTCGCCCGCCGCTTCGCCAGCGACCCCTCGTCCAGGTCGGGATGCCGCGTGTACAGCAGGACCGTCACGGCCTGCCCCAGCACGGAGTCGCCGAGGAACTCGAGGCGCTCGTTGTGCGGCAGGTGACCGTGCTCGTACGCGTACGAGCGATGCGTCAGTGCCAGCGAGAGGAGCTCGGGATCGATGTCGACCCCGAGCTCATCCATCAGCTGGGAGGAGACTCCCGCCGGCTGCTTCATCGACTGCCGATCAGACGTCGGCGACCTTGCGGCCCTTGTACTCGAGGAACAGTTCGGTGCCCTGCGAGTCGGTCACGACCTTGGCCTGGTGCGGACGGCTGTAGACGACCTTGCCGTTCTCGACGGTCTTCACCAGAGCGGGGGCTTCCGCCTTCCACTGCGCGCGCCGCGAACGGGTGTTGGAGCGCGAGACCTTCCGCTTCGGGGGGTTACCTGCCATGGCTGTTCTTCCTTCGTTCTTGTGAGACCTGGGAGTCGGGGGCGGAGTCGTCCGCGCCCTGTGCCGGTTCCGACGCGAACTCCATCAGCGCGGCCCAGCGCGGGTCGACGTTCTGGTGGGGTTCGGCGTCCGGCAGGTCGGCCAGACGCGCACCCGTGATCGGGTCCAACCCCGGGCAGTCCGGCCGGCACACCGGCTGAAAGGGAAGCGAGAGGACTATGGCGTCCCTGACCGGAGTTTCAAGATCCACGTGGTCGTCTTGAACCTCGAAGTCATCCGCTTCCTGACCAGGATACGCGAAAAGCTCCTGGAACTCGACTTCGACGGGCGCCGTGATCTCGATCAGGCACCGGCTGCACTCCCCCTCCGAGCGCGTGCGGGCCGTGGCGGAGACGAGGATCCCCTCGTGCACGGATTCAAGCCGCACGTCCACGTGCACGCTCTCGCCGGCGGGGATCGAGACGAGTCCCTCGCCCCACGCGGCGGCCAGGGTGGCGTCGATCTGCGTCTCGCGCATCTCGCCGGGGCGGCCGATGAGGTCGCGGACGGGCACGCTGAAGGCGCCGGGGCGGTGTTTTCTCACCGGGGAAGTCTACCGGCTCAGATGCCGCGGGCGCCGGTGTCGAGGAACCGCGCGACGGGGCCGGGCACGTACGGGGTGACGTCGCCGCCGAGGCCGGCGACCTGTCGCACGAGCGAACTGGACACGAGCGTGTGGGCGGGATCGGGCAGCAGGAACACCGTCTCGATGCCGGCGAGGTTGCGGTTCACTATCGCCATCGGCGTCTCGTACGCGACATCCACCTGGGAGCGGATGCCCTTCACGAGCACGCCGGCGTTCACGTCCGTCGCGTAGTCCACGAGCAGGCCCATCGACCAGGATGCCACGACGATATCGCCGTCGATGGACTGCTCGGCGATCGACTGTTCCAGCAGCGACAGCCGCTGTGCGATCGGGAGCATCGCCTGCTTGTCGGGGTTGTGCACGACGAGCACGTGCACGGTGTCGTACAGGTGCGCGGCGCGACGGATGACATCCAGGTGACCGAGGGTGGGCGGGTCGAACGACCCGGGGACGACGGCGATCCGGTTGCTCACCCGTCCAGCCTACCGGGGATCCCGCCCGCATTCCGAGCGGTGTGACGCCGAATGCGCGCGGTCCTAGTTCTTCGCGAGGGCGGCGCGCTCGGCGGCGTCAAGGCGGCGTTCGATCGCCTGGCTGAGCCCGGGATGCCGCAGCAGTGCCGGATCGTCGTCGAGGATCCTCTCCGCCTCCTGCCGGGCGAGCGCTATCAGGTCGGCGTCCTTGACGACCCGCAGCATCCGCAGCGACGACCGGATGCCGGACTGCGCGTCCCCGAGCACGTCCCCCTCGCCCCGCAGCTCCAGATCGGTCTCGGCCAGCTCGAACCCGTCCGTGGTGCGGGCGACGGCGTCGACGCGCTCGCGGGCGGGCGAGCCGGGCTCGGCATCGGTCACGAGCAGACACAGGCCGGGGACGCCGCCGCGCCCGACGCGCCCCCGCAGCTGATGCAGCTGCGACACGCCGAACCGGTCCGCCTCCAGGATCACCATGGTGGACGCGTTCGGGACGTCCACGCCGACCTCGATCACGGTGGTGGCCACGAGCACGTCGATGTCGCCGGCCGCGTACGCGCGCATCGTGGCATCCTTCTCGTCCCCGGTCATCCGCCCGTGCAGAATCTGCACGCGCAGTCCGGCGAACGACGGATGCTGCTCCAGCAGCCGGGCCGCCTGCACCACGCCCCAGTGCGCGGGGCGGGCCGGGTCCTCCTGCTCCGGTGCGTCCGCGTCCTCGCCGCCCGCCGTCGCCTCTGCGTCGATGGCGGGGCACACGACGAACGCCTGATGGCCGGCGGCGACCTCCTCGGCCACGCGCTGCCACACCCGGGCGAACCAGGACGGCTTCTCGGCGGGCGCCACGAACGTCTGGATCCCGGCGCGTCCGTCCGGCATCGTCCGGATTGTGGAGACGTCGAGGTCGCCGAACACGGTCATTGCGACAGTGCGCGGGATCGGCGTGGCCGTGAGGACGAGGGCGTGCGGGCTGCTGCCCTTCGCGCGCAGCGTCTCGCGCTGCTCCACACCGAAGCGGTGCTGCTCGTCGACGACGACAAGGCCCAGGTCGGCAAACGTGGTGCTGTCGCTGAGCAGCGCGTGCGTCCCCACCACGATGAGCGCCTGTCCTGATGCCACGCGCAGGGCGGCGCGGCGCCGCTCCGCCGCCGACAGCTGCCCGGTCAGCAGGGTCGGGATGATCTGCGGGGCCAGCTGCGGGCCGAGCATGCGGGTGATCGAGCGCAGGTGCTGGCCGGCGAGCACCTCGGTGGGGGCGATCAGGGCGGATTGGCCGCCCGCGTCGGCCACCTGCAGCATCGCTCGCAGCGCGACCAGCGTCTTGCCCGATCCGACCTCGCCCTGCACGAGCCGGTTCATGGGCCACGCGCCGACGAGGTCCGCCGCTATCCGATCGCCGACGGCGGCCTGGTCCGGCGTGAGTGCGAACGGGAGCGCGGCGTCGAAAGCGGCGAGCATCTTCCCCGCGGGCCGTGCCGTCGCCGACATGGCCCGGACGAACTGGCGCTGCTGCAGCAGCGCCGTCTGCAGCACGAGCGCCTCGTGCATTCGCAGCGTGCGCCGGGCGTCGTCCACCTGGTCCTCGAAGTCCGGGCGGTGGATCCGCTCCAGCGCGTCTCGCACGGGCAGCAGGGTGTATCGCTCTCGGACCGAGTCCGGCAGCGGGTCGGCGAGTTCCCCGAGCCCGTCGAGGATCATCGTGATGATCTTGCTCACCTGCCAGCTGGACACGCTCCCGGTGGCGGGATAGATCGGGATGGGCAGGTTCGCGGTGGCCTCGGCCTTCATGCGGGCCGCGTCGACGTCCTCGAAAAGCTCGTAGTCGGGGTGGGCGAACTGCTTGCCGTGCCGGTATTCGCCGACCCTCCCCGAGAAGATCCCCTGCCGACCCACCTGGAGGTCGCGCAGCCGCCAGCTCTGGTTGAAGAACGTGAGCTGCACGTCGCCGCGGCCGTCGGTGATGACGACCTCCAGGAGCGTGCCGTGGCGCTGTCGCATCCGCCGTTCCGTGGCGCTGCGGATCTGCGCGACGATGGTGACCTGCTCGCCGACCACGAGCGAGTCGATCGGCGTGAGCTCGCCGTGGCGGGCGTAGCGGCGCGGATAGTGCGCGAGCAGATCGGCGACCGTGCGCATCCCGAACGCGCGGTGCAGCGCCGCCGCGGTCTTTCCGCCGAGCGCACCGTCCAGTCGGGTCTCGAGGGTGTAGGCCGCCATGCCATCGAGTCTAGGCACGCGCGCCGACACGCTTTGTAGGGTGGAGGGGTGACGCGCATCATCGCCGGCGCCGCCCGCGGCATCCGACTCGACGTCCCGCACGCCGGCACCCGTCCGACCAGCGATCGCGTCCGGGAGTCGCTGTTCGCCGCGCTCGAGGCGGCGGATGCCGTCGCGGCGGCGCGGGTGCTGGACCTGTACGCCGGCTCGGGTGCGCTGGGACTGGAGGCGCTGAGCCGGGGCGCGGCGTCGGCGGATCTCGTCGAGCGCGCGGCGGCTGCCGCGCAGGTCGCCCGGACGAACGCGGGCAGAGTGGCGAAGGCCGCCGGCACGGCCCCCGCGCGCGTGCACCGCGCGTCCGTCTCGGCGTACCTGCGCACCGCGCGCGGCCCGTTCGACCTCGTGTTCGCCGACCCGCCGTACGACGTGGACGAGGACGAGATTGCGTCGGGGCTCGCCGCGCTCGTGCCGCTGCTGGCGGCGCAGGCCCTCGTGGTCGTGGAGCGCGGGGGCCGTTCGCCGGAGCCGCCCGCCACGCCCGGGCTCGTGCACGACCGGGAGAAGCGGTACGGCGACACCGTCGTGTGGTGGCTGCGTGCCGCGTGACCCGTCGTCAGCCGCGGGCGCTGTCCCAGTCGCGGTACGGGTCCCAGCCGCCCCGCCCGGTGTAGGCGACGCCGCCCACGGTGACCGCCGCCGCCGCGCGCTCCCGCACGGTGCCGATCCGGCGGAATCCGTCCGGCAGAGCCGCCGCCGGCGGGAACGTCGCGAGCAGGCCGTGATCCTCTCCGCCGGCCAGAGCGCGGTCCGGATCGTCGCCGAGGGCGGCGGGGTCGAGGTCGACCGTGACCCGGGATGCCGCCGCCAGGCGGGAACCGTCCAGGGCCAGCCCGTCCGAGACGTCCATCATCGCCGTGGCGCCAGCCCGGGCCGCGACCGGGCCGAGCGCGATGGGCGGGGTCGGCCGCAGCTGCGCGGCCAGGGCCGCGGCGTCGGTCCGGCTCAGCGCGTCACGCGCGATCGCGACGGGCTGCCCGTCGCCGTCGCGGAACCTGTCGAACAGGACGCGCAGCCCCGCGTCGGCGAGGCCCAGCGTCCCCGCGAGGGCGACGACATCCCCGGGGCGGGCGCCGCTGCGCAGCACCGGGGGTGTGCCGGCATCGAGGACGCCGAGCGCGGTCACCGCGACGGTGAGAGTGTCCGACACCGTGAGGTCGCCGCCTTCGACGGCCGTGCCCGGGGCGAGGGCAGCGCACGCCTCGCGCAGGCCGTCGGCGAGCTCCCGGACGAAGGACAGGCGCGTGTCCTCGGGCATCGTGAGGGCGACCAGCAGCGCCGTGGGCCGCGCGCCCATGGCCGCGACGTCCGCGAGATTCACGGCGGCGGCTTTCCAGCCGAGGTCGCCGCCGGTGGTCCACGCGAGCCGGAAGTCCGGCCCGTGCACGAGCGTGTCGACGGTGGCGACCACGCGTCCGCCGTGCACGGCGAGTACCGCGGCGTCATCGCCCGGGCCGACCAGTGCGTGCGACGGACCGAGCCGCTGCAGCATCGCGTCGAGCACGGCGCTCTCGCTCAGCTCACCGACAGTGGGATCCGCCTCGGTCACCGCACCCGTCCTCTCCTGCCGCATCTGCGCGCCCTCTCATTCTGGCCGATGGCCCGGACCGGGCACGCCGCGGCCGGGTTAGCCTGGAGGGGTGCCCCGACTCCCCCGCGTTCTGGCCGTCCTCGCCGTGCTCGGCGTTGCACTGACCGGGTGCTCCACGACGGTCAGTCTCCGGCCGGCTCCGGACGCGAACGATCCCGCGTGCGCGGCGATCATGGTGCGCCTGCCCGGGACGCTCGCCGATCAGCGGCGCGTGTGGACGGATGCGCAGTCGACGGCCGCCTGGGGGACGCCGACCCGCATCATCCTGGCCTGCGGCGTCGCGGTGCCCGGCCCGAGCACGCTCAAGTGCGTGTCACTGGGCGGGGTGGACTGGTTGGTCGACGAGTCGGACGAGCCGAACTTCCGGATCACGAGCTACGGGCGCTCCCCCGCGGTGCAGCTGTACCTGCAGGGGCACGACAAGAACGTCGATCCGAACGCCGTGCTCGCACAGCTCGGCCGGCTCGTATCCGCGCAGACCGCCCAGCGCGCGCAATGCACGAATCCCGACACGATCGGAGGCTGAGTCTCAGCGGGCGTGCGCGGTCTCGATGAGGTCCGTGATCAGCTCGGTGTAGGTCATGCCGCTGGCGATCCAGCACGTCGGGAACATCGAGATCGGCGTGAAGCCGGGCATCGTGTTGAGCTCGTTGACGAAGAACTCCGTCCCGGTGAAGAAGAAGTCCACCCGGGCCAGGCCCTGCCCGCCGACGGCGTCGAACGCGCGGGCGGCGATCCGCTGCATCTCGGCCAGTTCGCCGTCGTGCAGCGCCGCCGGGCACACGAGGTCGATACCGGGCGCGTCGAGGTACTTGGCCGCGAAGTCGTAGAAGTCGCGTCCGGTGATCACGACCTCGCCCGCGACGCTGACGCGCGGCAGGCCGCCGTCCTGGGCCTCGAGCACGCCGCACTCCAGTTCCCGTCCGGTGACGGCCTGTTCCACGAGTACGGTGCCGTCCTCGGCGAACGCCGTGTCCAGAGCCTCGTCCAGCGCGTCCCAGTCGGTCACCTTCGAGACGCCGACGCTGGATCCGGCGCGCGCGGGCTTGACGAACACCGGGAGACCGAGGGCGTGGATGCGCTGGTCCCACTGCCGGCGATCCCGGCGCAATCCCGCCCGGGTGACCGCGACCCACGGCACGACCGGGACCCCGGCGGCGCGCAGCGCGTTCTTCGTGGCGTTCTTGTCCATGCCGATCGCCGACATCAGCAGTCCCGCTCCGGCGTACGGGATGTCGAGGAGCTCCAGGAATCCCTGGATCGTCCCGTCCTCGCCGAACCGGCCGTGCAGGATCGGCAGCACGACATCCACATCGCCCAGGGATCGGGTCCCGGCCGCGTCGGTCACCCGAAGCTCGCGGCTGCGGACCGAGTCCGGCCACACGACGCGGGTGCCGTTGTCGACGACCTCGGGCAGGTGCGCGGGGTCGAGCGTGAACTTGTCCGGGTCGTCGTCCTCCAGGACGAACGCGCCGTCGCGGGTGATGCCCACCGGGATGACCCGGAAGCGGTCCCGGTCAATGGCGCGCAGCACTCCCCCCGCCGTCGCGGAACTGATCGAATGCTCGCTGGATCGTCCGCCAAAGAGCACCGCCACCGCGAGCTTGTCCATGCTGCGTCCTTTCACCCTTCGGTGTGTCGTCGTCCGTGGTCAGGTGGGGGGCGATGTCGCGGGGGTCCATGGTGCCGTCCAGCACCCGTTTGACCTGCTCGACGATCGGCATCTCGACACCGGAGGCGCGCGCCAGCTGCAGCACCGGCGCCACCGACGCCAGCCCCTCCGCGGTCTGCTGCATCTGCTTGACGACGTCCTTCAGGCTGTATCCCTGACCGAGCAGGCGTCCCGCGGTGTTGTTCCGGCTGAGCGGCGACTGGCACGTGGCGATCAGGTCGCCGAGGCCCGCCAGGCCCTGCAGCGTCTCGGTCTGCGCGCCCTGCGCGACGGCGAAGTCGGTCATCTCGACCAGGCCCCGCGTGATGATCGACGCCTTCGTGTTCTCGCCGTAGCCGACACCGTCCACGATGCCTATCGCGAGCGCGATGAGGTTCTTCAGCACGCCGCCGAACTCGGTCCCGATGACATCCGTGTTCACGAACGTGCGGAAGTAGCGGTTGCAGGCGCGCCGGGCGACAGCCTGCGCGGTCTCCTGGCTCGTGGATGCCACGACCGCGGCCGTCGGCTGCTCCCGGGCGATCTCCAGCGCGAGGTTCGGGCCGGAGGCGACGGCGATGCGGTCCGGGTCGCACGCGAGCACCTGCTCGAGAACCTGGCTCATCCGCAGCCCCGTGCGCTGCTCGATCCCCTTCATCAGGGACACGATCGGCACGTCGGTGTGCGCGACGAGTGGCCGCACCGCCTTCAGATTGTCGCGCGCGGACTGGCTGGGGACGCACACGTAGATCTGCTCGGCGCCGTCCACGGCCGCGGCCAGGTCCGGGGTCGCCGAGATGCTGCGCGGCAGGTTGATCCCCGGCAGGTACCGGCTGTTGCGCTTGGCCTCGTCGATCTCGTGCGCGAGCTCCGGCCGGCGGGCCCACATCGTCACCCGTGCACCGCCGTCGGCGAGGATCTTGCCGAACGTGGTGCCCCAGTTGCCCGCCCCCAGCACGGCCACGCGCGAAACGGCCGGCGGACGGCGCTGTCTAGGAGTCAAGGCGACCGGTCTCCTTCTGGCCGTGGGCTGCCGGATTCCAGCGCTCTGCAGGTGCGGGTGTGCCCCGCACGCCCGCGAGCAGCTCGGCGATCCGGTCCATGACGGTGGTCGTGGCACGCGTCAGCGTATCGCGCTGCGTGCCGGTGGCCCGGTACTCGCTGAGGTCGACCGGATCGCCGACGACCACCGTCATCCTCCGCCGCGGCGGCCACAGGCGCAGCCGTCCGTACCGCGGCATGAGCTGCTGAGCGCCCCACTGGGCCATCGGGATGAGCGGGATGTCTCCCGTCAGCGCCAGGCGCACGGCGCCGGTCTTGCCGCGCATCGGCCACAGCTCGGGGTCGCGGGTGAGCGAGCCCTCCGGGTACACGACGACGCCGCGCCCGTGCTCCACGAGCGTGCGGGAGGTCTGGATCGTCTCGCGGGCCGCGGCGGACGACGCCGTCCGCGCGACCGGGACCATGCCCGTGGCGCGAAGCGCCCAGCCGACCACCGGGATCCGGAAGAGGCTCTCCTTCGCCATGAACCGGGGGGCGCGGCCCATCCGCCAGACCGCCACTGCGACGATCAGCGGGTCGATCTCGCTGTGGTGGTTCGCGGCGAGGACGAACGCACCGGTGCGGGGCAGCTTCTCGGCGCCGACGATTTCGATGCGCGCCATCAGCGAGACCAGCGGGACCACGACGCCGGCGAGCGGCCAGAACACGCTCGGGCGGGTCTTCTCCGTCGAGGCGCGCGGGCGCTTCCTGTTGCGGCGCACGCTCAGTCCAGGACGTCGAAGTCGGCGCCCAGCGCGGTGAGCTTGCTGAAGAACTTCTCGTAGCCGCGGCTGATGATGCCGACGTTGTGCACAGTGGAGGCGCCGGTCGCGGTGAGGGCGGCGATGACATGGCTGTATCCGCCGCGCAGGTCCGGCACCGTGATGTCGGCACCGACGAGCGGGGTGGGACCGGTGATCACTGCGGCCTGCTCCAGGTTGCGGCGCGGCACGCGGCGCGGCCCGTCCTGCAGCCCATGCGGGTGCACGACGATGTCCGCGCCCATCTTCACCAGCGCGGAGGTGAACCCGAACCGGTTCTCGTACACGGTCTCGTGGACCACGGACTCGCCGTGCGCCTGGGTGAGCGCGACGATCAGCGGCTGCTGCCAGTCGGTCATGAACCCGGGGTGCACGTCGGTCTCCACGGTCACCGGCTTCAGGTCGCCGCCGCGGCGGAAGAGGATGCCGTCCTCACGGATCTCGAAGTCGCCGCCGACCTTGCGCAGCACGTTCAGGAACGTCAGCATCTCGGGCTGCCGGGCGCCGCCCACGAAGATCTCGCCGTCGGTGGCCAGCGCGGCGCTGGCCCAGCTGGCGGCCTCGTTGCGGTCGAACACCGCACGATGCTCGTACCCGAAGAGCCGGTCGACGCCCTCGATGAGGATCACCCGGTTCGGCTCGTAGGAGATGATGGCGCCCATCTTCTGCAGCACCGCGATGAGGTCCATGATCTCGGGCTCGATCGCCGCGTTGCGCAGCTCCGTGACGCCCTCGGCGCGCACGGCGGTCAGCAGCACCTGCTCGGTCGCCCCGACGCTCGGGTACGGCAGGTGGATGTTCGCGCCGCGCAGTCCGCTCGGGGCAGACAGGCGGATGCCGCTGGGCAGCTTCTCGACCGCGGCGCCGAACTTGCGCAGGGCGTCCAGGTGGAAGTCGATCGGCCGGTCGCCGATCCGGCATCCGCCGAGGTCCGGGATGAACGCCTGCCCGAGCCTGTGCAGCAGCGGCCCGCAGAAGAGGATCGGGATCCGCGATGCGCCGGCGTGGGCGTCGATCTCCTCCATGTGCGCCGACTCGACGTCGGACGGGTCGAGGTGGAACGTGCCCTCTTCGTCGCCGTCCGTGACGCGCACGCCGTGCACCTCCAGCAACGACCGCACCACGGCGACGTCGCTGATCCCGGGGACGTCCCGGAGGATGCTGGGGGTCTCCCCGAGGAGGGCCGCCACCATCGCCTTCGTAACGAGGTTCTTCGCACCCTTGACATCCACGCGGCCGCGCAGCGGCCTGCCCCCGCGGATCGCGAGCGTCTCGCCGGACCCTCCTGTCGCACCGCTCATCCGCGTCAAGCCGTTCAGGAGTGTCATGCGATGTGCCTCACAATGGGTCGGAATCAATCAGCGGGCTGCGGTTGCACCGGAAGGGTGCGGGGCCTCCAACCCGCGCGATGCGCCTCGTAGGCGGCGATCCTGGCTTCGTTGCGGAGGGTGAGTCCGATGTCGTCGAATCCCTCCAGAAGCCGCCACCTAGTGTAATCGTCGATCTCGAATCCGACCTGGAGTTCGCCGAGAGTCGCCGTGCGCGCCTGCAGGTCCACGGTGATCTGCGCACCGGGCTGGGCGGCGATCGCCGCCCAGATCCGCTCGATGTCGGGCTCGGCCACGACTCCGGTGACAAGGCCCTGCTTGCCGGCGTTGCCGCGGAAGATGTCGGCGAACTTCGGGCTCAGCACTGCACGGAAGCCATAGTCGCGCAGCGCCCACACGGCGTGCTCGCGGCTGGAGCCGGTCCCGAAGTCCGGGCCCGCGACGAGTACGGAGGCGTTCCGGTACCGCTCCTGATTGAGCACGAAGTCCGGGTCCTGGCGCCAGTTGGCGAACAAGGCGTCCTCGAATCCGGTCTTCGTGACGCGCTTGAGGTACACCGCCGGGATGATCTGGTCGGTGTCCACGGCGGAGCGCTGCAACGGGGCGGCGACGCCGGTGTGCGTCGTGAACTTCTCCATGTCAGACCGCCTTCGCCTGGTTGGCCGCGCCGACGCGGTCCGCGGTATCGTCGAGGTCGCTCGGGCTGGACAGGGTGCCGCGCACCGCGGTGGCGGCGGCGACCAGCGGCGAGACGAGGTGGGTGCGTCCGCCCTTTCCCTGGCGACCTTCGAAGTTCCGGTTGCTCGTCGAGGCGCAGCGCTCCCCCGGCGCCAGCTGATCCGGGTTCATGCCCAGGCACATCGAGCAGCCGGCGAACCGCCATTCGGCGCCGAACTCGGTGAACACCGTGTCCAGGCCCTCGGCCTCGGCCTCCAGCCGCACCCGCGCCGAGCCCGGCACCACCATGACCCGGACCCCATCGGCCTTGCGACGCCCTCGCACTATCGACGCGAATGCGCGCAGGTCTTCGATCCGGCTGTTCGTGCACGAGCCCATGAACACGGCGTCCACGCGCACATCCTTCAGCGGCGTGCCGGCCTGAAGATCCATGTACTGCAGGGCGCGCTCGGCGGCGGCGCGCTCGTTCGGGTCGGTGAACTGCTCCGGGGCGGGCACCACACCGGACAGCGACACGCCCTGGCCGGGGTTCGTCCCCCACGTGACGAACGGCTCGAGCTCCGCGGCGTCGATGAACACCTCGGCGTCGTAGACCGCGCCCTCATCCGACGGCAGCGTCCGCCAGTAGGCGACCGCCTCGTCCCAGTCGCGGCCGCTCGGCGCGTGCGGGCGGCCCTTCAGGTAGGCGAACGTCTTCTCGTCGGGGGCCACCATACCGGCGCGGGCGCCGGCCTCGATCGACATGTTGCACATCGTCATCCGCCCCTCCATGGAGAGGGATCGGATGGCGCTGCCGCGGTACTCGAGCACGTAGCCCTGGCCGCCGTTCGTGCCGATCTTCGCTATCACGGCGAGGATGACGTCCTTCGCGGTGACGCCCGGCCGCAGCTCGCCCTCGACCGTGATCGCCATCGTCTTGAACGGCTTCAGCGGCAGCGTCTGGGTGGCCAGCACGTGCTCGACCTCGCTCGTGCCGATGCCGAACGCCATGGCGCCGAACGCGCCGTGCGTGGAGGTGTGGCTGTCGCCGCAGACCACGGTGATCCCCGGCATGGTCAGGCCCAGCTGCGGGCCGACCACGTGGACGATCCCCTGGTCCTTGTCGCCGAGGGAGTGCAGGCGCACCCCGAACTCCTCCGCGTTGCGGCGCAGCGTCTCGATCTGGGTGCGGCTGGTGAGGTCGGCGATCGGCTTGTCGATGTCGAGCGTCGGCGTGTTGTGGTCCTCGGTGGCGATCGTGAGATCCAGGCGGCGCACGCCGCGTCCCTCGGCGCGCAGGCCGTCGAAGGCTTGCGGGCTCGTCACCTCGTGCACCAGGTGCAGATCGATGTAGATGAGGTCCGGCTGTCCGTCCTCGCCCTTGACCACGACGTGGTCGTCCCAGACCTTCTCGGCCAGGGTGCGCGGATGATCGGGGATCACCGAAGCGGGTGTGCTCATGATTGTTCGTTCTCCTCGGGGAGCGTGAAAGCCCACGACGACCTCCGCGACGAGCCTGGGCTGAGGATCAGAGCTCGCCGCGGCCGATAAGGAGAAGCCTGGCGGTCCGCACGGGCCCAGGGTATCACCGCCGCCTCCGAGGACGCCGCGTGCGACATCACAGGTCAGCGGGACGCGGCATCCTGCCCCGTCTTCTCGCGGCGCGCGGCAAGAAGACTCGCGACGGTCGCGACGACCATCGCCACGACGATCACCACGAGGGAGGCGATCGTGGAGATCTCCGGCGCCCAGTCCACCGGCGCGCCGCCGTTGATGAACGGCACCTCGTTCACGTGCAGCGCGTGGGCGAAGAGCTTGACGCCGATGAACGCGAGGATGAACGCTATCCCGTAGTGCAGGTAGCGCAGCCGGTCCAGCAGGCCGCCCAGCAGGAAGTAGAGCTGGCGCAGACCCATCAGGGCGAAGATGTTCGCGGTGAACACGATGAACGCGTCGTGCGTGATGCCGAAGATCGCGGGGATCGAGTCGATCGCGAAGATGAGGTCCGTCACGCCGATGGCGACGAAGACGAGGATCATGGGCGTCCACACCTTCACCCCGCCGATAGTGGTGCGCAGCTTCGAGCCCTCGTAGTGGTCGCTGATGTTGATGAACCGGCGCAGGAACCGCACGATGCCCGTCTCGGTCTGCGCGTCGTCCTCCACCTTGCCGGGGAACGCCTGGCGCCAGGCCGTGTACACGAGGAACAGCCCGAAGATGTAGAAGATCCAGCTGAAGTTCTCGATCAGCGCCGCGCCCAGCAGGATGAACAGTCCCCGCAGCACGAGCGCGATGATGATGCCCACCATCAGTACCTCCTGCTGATACCGCCGGGGCACGGAGAACTGGGTCATCAGAAGGACGAAGACGAACAGGTTGTCGATGGACAGGCTGTACTCGGTGAGCCAGCCGGCTACGAACTGCCCGGCGGCGTCACCGTCGCCGGTGGTCCACAGCAGGAGCACCGAGAAGATGAGAGCGAGCGTGACGTAGAAGACGACCCACAGCGTGGCCTCCCGCATGGAGGGGATGTGCGGGCGTTTCAGGATGATCAGCAGGTCTGCGGCGAGGATGAGCACGAGCACGACCATTGCCGTGATCTCGAACCACGCGGGGATGACGAAGTCCATGGGGCCTTTCGAAGGGTCGGTGACTCGTCGAAAGTCTCTCCCCCGCCGAAGCGGAGCGCGCCCGGAAGTCCTCCGACGGACTCCGTGATGACGGACGTGCAGTGTGCGGGATACTCCCTCTCTGCGGACAGTCTAGCGGCCGGTGGTGCGCGACGCGGATACCGCCGGGGTTCGCAGCGGCCCGACCCGGGTCATCACCGCGTTCAGCGGTATCGCGATGGCCACGACCACGATGACCGCGGCCACGACGTCCGTCGGATAGTGGACGCCCAGATACACCCGAGACCAGGCGACGGCCACCACCAGCACCGCGCCGGCCACGGCCGCCGCCCGTCGTGCGCGGAGGGATGCTATCGACAGAGCGAGCGCGCAGACGAGGGCTGTTGCGAACGCGGTGTGCCCGCTGGGAAAGCTGAACGTGACCGGATCGGGCACGAGGAGCCGCGTGAGCCCGGTCGGTTCCGGGCGCACACGGCGGACGACGAGCTTCATCCCCTCAGCGGCGGCCCACGGAACGGCCAGGAGCACCCCGGCGCGCAGCGCGCCGCGCCACGTGCCGGTCAGCAGCAGCGCCCATGCGAGCAGGAGGACGCCCAGCAGGATCGCGCCGGTCGGGCCGAACAGGCCGTCGATGAGCTGGCACAGCGCATCCAGCAGCGGGTTGTGCGCTGCGCCGACGGCGGCCACCACCTTCAGCTCCCCCACCGACCAGGCGGGAGTCGCCACGATGAGGCGTCCGATGGCGGCGACGCCCAGGACGGCGGCGAGCCCGATGCCGACGGTTGCCAGGACGGTGGGTCGCGCCGTGCGCGCAGAGACGGTGGTCACGTCAGGAGCATGCGCGCCGACCCTATGACTTCCTCGGGAGCCGGGCCCGGGGATGCGAAAAGGGCCGGTCCGTGCGGACCGGCCCTGTTGGTGACCCCAGCGGGATTCGAACCCGCGTTACCGCCGTGAGAGGGGAATCAGCTCCCCCGCAACTGCGTGCCGGACCCTGTTCTGCTCTGTGTTTACAGGGGTTCCGCGTGCGTCGAGTGCGTGACGGCGGGTCTCGTCGTCAGCGTTTGTTGCCATTCTGTTGCCACGGTTGCGCCCTTCGGAAGCGGTATCAGCCGGTGAATGCGTCGGAGAAATAGCCGAGGTTCGGGTCATCGAGAGTGCCGATTACAAGCCCTCTGTCGAGGAACCGATTGAACTCCTCGCAGCTCGTCTCGGGGAGTAAGCCGCAGGCGTGACACGCGGCGAGATTGCACGAGTCCGGCCCCTGGCCCTTTTCGCCCGCGTCCATGCATACCGGGTCCGTCGAACACCAGTGGGCGTCAGCCAGGGCAGACGCAAAGACTTGGCGCAGGTTGTCCGGGCGGGCCATGCGAACGAGTCCACCCATCGTCCCCTCCGAGTCACCCGCCGCGGTGTAGATCAGTGCCCCGGACATGTTCCGGTCGGCCGAGTCGGAGACGTAGAGGCGCTCTCGAAGCGATGCAGAACTGTAACCGCAGGCGAAGATGAGCTCGTTGATCAGGAGATGCGACAAGGTATGCAAGAGCACGAATCGGGGGCTGATCGTCCGCCCCTGCAGCCCGCGCTGGCTTGCTACTGACCCATAGTGATCGGTGATTCGCCGGGCGCGAGCCTGGACCTCAGCGCGTCCCTCCCAGGCCGCTAACCGCGCCGCGTCGAGCTCGAAATAGATCCCTTCGCCTTTCACGACGTACGCCGGCAGCCAGTCCTGTGCAGGTGTCAGCCTGGCCCGCCTGAGCATCGCCTTCCCCTCCGTCAACTTCAGTTCCCCATCGCGCACTCGTGTGAATCCGCGCAGAGCGCGGGTCTCCCGAAGCACGTCGACGGACCTCACGCGAGAAAGATGGCTTGTCAGATCGGCGTGAAGCCCCGGGTCAGATGCGGCGAGGAAGTCATCCTTCGGTGTCTCGCGGATTTTCACGTACTCGGGGTTGCGCCAGATGTCGTCACTCGTGAGGCTCTCCGCGTCGACTGGAGTCTCTGCAAGTTCCTCGCCACTGCTCTCGCCGATACCGAACTGGTCTTGATATGCCGCGAGTAGCTCTTCATCAGAAATAGGAGCGAAGAGCTCCGGTGGAACGTTTCTCTCCAGCAGCTTCCGCAACTGCCCACCCGATACTTCATCGAGCCCCAGCTGAAACACGTTGTTGAAGGTCGTGCTGACAGCGGGGTGCCGGAGAAGCTGATGGACCTCCTCGCTGACAGCCCCCTCACGCCGAGGAAGGTAGATCGAGGACTCCACCTTTGGGAAGTAGACGTTTCCAGCAGCGCGCAGGGCGCCTCGAATCGGCTGATCGCAGACGCCTTCTAGCTGCGCCAACCAGGGCCGGGCGCCGCCGCAGAGATACGGCTGTTCCGGCGAGACGAGCTGATCGCTGAGATTGGTGTGCTCTTCACCGTTCTTGTCGAATCGGGCCTCGGTGACCCCACGAAGTGAGCGCTCCTGCTTACAGGTGTCGCAGGTGACAACCTGTCCTTCGAGTCCACCGCCTCCGCGAGATACGAGGCGCAAGGTGCCTGCGCATGATGGGGCGGCCGACCGATGCACCCACTTGTCAAATGGAAAGTCATCCAGGTGTCCGCGGGAGCAGATCGCCACGAACGGGACCTGCGACATCTTCGGCTTGTACTTCTTGTCGGCATGCTCTCTGTCCTGGCACTCCACGAGCGTCTTCATCGTGAGCTTGCTGAGCTCCAGACGCTTGCAGTAGATGCAGAACGACCACCGCGGGAAGCGCAGCACTGGAACAGTGAGCCGAACATTCCGAAGGTCGCTGCCCTGGGCCGACGGCCTGTAGTCCGGCGGTAGCCGGAACTCGGAGACCTTGAGGCGTGACTCAAGCCGCCAGTCGTGTTCCTGGTACTCCTCCATCGCGAGGGCGCTTTGATCTACGACCTCGTACCAGTGGTCAAGGCCCGCGGTGATCACCGAGGTCCCGTTGACGAGCACGCTCATGGCACCCACGCCGAAGGGCGTCACTAGCTGCGCCCGGCGCATTGCTCCAGTACTCATGCTGGCTCCTCCGGGGCAGTGTCCTGGAACAGGTACGCCTGACTGACCTCAAGCCGACACTCGGCATCAACGTTGCGCATGCTTGTCGGCACATCCCAGATCGTCGCGCGGCGGTCGAGATCAGGGAGCGTTCCCGCGAACCGCATGAGTCCCTGGAGCGGGTCACCGAAAGGAGCGGGGTTCGCATCCCACTCGGTACGCTCCCAGCCACTCCACTGACGGGCACGATCACGCGCGAAGCGATCGAGGACTGGGACCTCATCAGGCTCTACGATCTCTGCTCGCTCACGCAGCAGGCGAATGGCCTCGTCATATGCAGATGAGGGGAATGGGTCGGGCCCGAGTGACTCCGGAGAGGTCTGCCGCACGTAAGCGACAGCGGCCGCATGAAGTGCCCTGCGAAGAACCGGCATGGCGAACGGGGTGACGGAAGTTGGCTCGACCTGCGCGTAGAGCTGCTGATGGTAGGTCCGGAAGCGTTCGTAATGGCTGCGGTCGCGCGGCTTTGCGGCTCCATAAATGGTGATGACCAGTCCAGGGCTGACTTCCGGCTTCCGACCGACTCGACCGCTCACCTGTATGTACTGCGCCGTGGTCTTGGGCTGGCCGATAATCGTCATCAGAGCGAGTCGATCAATGTCCACACCTACCTCGATGATGTTCGACGCCAGGCAGATGTCGAATGCCTCCTGACGCTCCTTGCCGACGGCGTACTTCACCTGAAGTTGCTCGATCGCCTTTGGAATCTCGTCTGAACGACGCCGCGATGTGAGCTCCATCGTCCGATGTGGCCAGCGAGGCGCGATCCCGTCGCGTCGCCGGAGTCCGGTGAGGTAGTCCGGAATGTCGGACTGGACGAGCGAGACGGTGTTTCCGAGCTCCCGAAGCGAGTTGAGGAAGTTGAGATTGGTCCAGTAGCCGTCTCGATCCTCTTCCGGGATGTCCACCGCGGCTTGGAGGGTTGCCGCAGCAACACGGACCTGGACCGTCTGGGTTGAGCCGAGCGATGCGCTCATCACACCGATGTAGCGCCGCCCTGGTTCCGGGACTCCGTCGTTCGAAGTCGCGGGTTCAGCGAAGAACGACCGCCCTTCCTCAAGACCATGCGGCGGAAAGAGCGCGACGGTCTCCCTGCCGAAAAGCCCCTTGATCTGCTCCTCATATCGCCTGATCGTCGCCGTGGAGGCAATGATCTTGGGGAACACAGGACTCACGCCGCGGCGATCAGTGCACAGTTCGTCGATCACGGGCTCGTAGATTCCGACCATTGAGCCGAGCGGGCCGGAGATCAGGTGCAGCTCGTCCTGAATGATCAAGCTGGGCGGAGACACTTCTCGCGCGCCACTCGCGTCAAGCCCGAAGAGATTCCTCGCCCTGGGTCGCCACGCCATCATCGCGAACTTGTCGACAGTGCCGATGACAATCGAAGGCCGAGCTTCATAGATGTCGTCATCGACAACATGGACAGGCAGACCAGCACGGCGTGAATACTTGCACTCGCCGTCAATGCAGCGGAGCACGACCTTGCCCGCCGCTTCCTCGTAGCCGATCGGTTCCTGTCCGCCGCCCTTCTTAGGCTTCGGGCCCATCTGTGCACCGCACCAGGGGCACCGCAGCAGGAGGAAAAGGTTCTGTTCGTGAGGCTGTCTACGCAGAGCCCGCAAGTTGTCAAGTGCTTGCTTCCACGTGTTCGGCGTTGAGCTGCCGCCCAGCCAAATCCCGATTCCAAAGGGAGCAGCACCGACGGTGTCAGAGTTCTGCTCCCGGATGTCTTCGAGCACGCAGACCAGCGATGCGGCACGGAGGAACTGCTGCGCCGTGAGGAGACGCAGGGTGTATCGCATGAGCGTGTCCGTTCCGGCGTCCTCGGGGTTGCGGAGCCGCCGGGAGAGCAAACTGACGGCTGCCGCGCCAAGGTACGCCTCTGTCTTGCCACCACCAGTGGGAAAGAAGATCAGATCGACGTCGCTGCGAGTCTGGCGTTCTGGCTCTACGAGTTCGGGCAGCACTGCAAGTAGGAACGCGATCTGGAATGGACGCCAGTATCCCCGGCCAGTCGGCACTGTCAGTGCGGGGTGCGCCCCCTCGACTCTCCAACGACCATCGTCGCTCTGCTTGGCCTCACGCAGCTCGAATCCAGATCGGACCTGCTGGAGCAACATCGCCTCGTTTGCCCAGCGAAACGCTCGCGCAGCTCGATCGTTCGCTGCCACGAGGCTCCAGCCTGTTCGCATCCGCGTCAGCGCCGCTCGTGCTCGCCGCATGTGCTCACTCGCAGCGTCCTGATAGCGCGGAAGCAACTCGGGGATCTCGGCCTCCCGCCGATCGATCCACTTCTCATACTGACTGAGGACAAGCTCCACTTGGGCGGCGCCGTCCTCGCTACCACTTGCCAGGGCAGCCATACTGACGGCCACCGGCTGCCGCTTGCCATCGGCATCGAAAACGGGATTCCCGTTGTCGTCAGACAGGTACACGTTCGGTGAGAGGCTGACGGCCTCATATGCGGGCAGAGCCGCGGCCTGCACGAACGGCACAACTCCCTCGGCGTTGACTGCCCCCCACTCGGCTGCACAGCCATGCCCGATCGCATAGGTGCGCTGGTTCCGGTAGAGGAGGTCAAGTGATCGCTCCTCCTCGTCGCGGTCGGGCAGCTCAACCTCCGGATAGGGAACGATGTCAGCGTCGCCGACAGTCGACACCTTGAATCCAACCTGAAAGACCGCCGCAGACGGGCCGGAGCCAGGGGCATCATTGACGACTGCGACGGTCACGATCCTGAGAGCCGGGTCGTCAGCCCCGGGAACCGGACGACTGAACACTCGCACCGCAAGCGGGACAACGCCTTCGCCGCTCGGGGGCACGACGTCAATGATTTTGAGCCGATTCGTCTCCCGCAGAACCGTACGAGCCGAGATCGTGCCGACCGCCTCGAAGGGGCGCCTGGCCCACCAATCGACTGGTTTGGCGACACCTGGGATGTGGACCGTCAGCTTCTCGTATCTCGCGCCGACTACCTCAACGATGAGGGTTCCCGAGTCAGCCATGCGAGTCTCAAACGAGACGGCCATCGCCGACGGCTTGAACGTGTTGGCATCCGTGAGATCGAAGTCATCCGAGTCAGCGACATCGTGACGGACGTGGCCCTGAATCTCAACAGGCGGCCCGATCAGGTCGTCTTCGGAGAGCGCGAGACCAGTGACTCCGTCGAGGGCGTCGGAAACGTCCTCTTCGGCGCTCTCCACCGATGAGCCGCCGACGGTGGCGCCCGCGAACAAGACCCCGACGCCGTAGCGCTTGAGCGGGGTGCCGCTCGTGAGAATCTCCTGGCCGCTGTCCGCATCGTGGAACTGGCCCCGGGAGGCCTCCGTCGTCTCGAAGTGCACGACTCCAGCGTTGATCGTCAGCGGCTGCCCCCGCACGAGATCACCGTCGAGGGGCCCGAAGAGCTCGCGCCGTAGGGCCGCCTCGACAGTCTCACGGGCTTCGATTCCGCTCATGCCTCACCTCCAACTAGTCGCCGTAGCGTCTTCGTTTCTACCAGGGCGGTTAGGCGATCCGTCGCGCGTGTCAGCCCGACGTAAACGAGCGCATCGAAGTGCGGCCCACCCGAGTCATCAAGGTCAGTGACGATGACAGCCGGTGCGTCCAGTCCCTTGAACGAGTGGATGGTGGCATAGCGGAGCCGCCCCTTGATCGGCTTTGACCCGTCTGCGGGACTCAGCACTTGACGAAGCCAGGGCTCGGATGTGCTCGCAGCGACGGAACTATCGCCAAGCGGGCTGAGCACGACGATCTCTGTCAGATCGAAGCCTTCGTCACGCAGATCGCCTACGACCTTCCGCAGTACGGCAGCCTGGTCCTCACCACGGACGTACTTGATGATCGTCGGATCGATACCGTCGTCGGTCCGGCGGAACTCCGTGAACCCCGGCGCCAGGTGACCGAGGAGATTCACCTGGTACCCGATGCGGGGGAGGTTCCGGCAGTTCTCTGACAGTCGGAACGACGCCAGATGCGGCGCTCGGGCACGAAGCACCTCGCGTGCGCTCTCGCTGCCATAGATCGCCTGACGTTCAAAGTCACCGAACATGAGCACACGACCGTCGCGCAGCCCGCCCTTGACGAGCAGATCGAGGAAGTCGAGGTACGTGTCGGTCGCGATGTCCTGAATCTCATCGACGATGAGGAAGTCTCCGACCTCCTCCGCACTCTGCTCAGCAAGGCCCTCAAGCGCCAGTTCGGGCAGCACTCGCTCCCAGAAGTCGCTATCGGCGTCTGCCGGCGGGCCGCTCATGCCGGCGAGTCGCAGCATCTCCTGGTGCAATGTGCCCACGCGGAGCCCCACGACATCCGAGAGTTTCTCGCGGAGGCTGTGCCCTAGCAGGCGGTTGAAGCATAGAAGCCGCCCCGTTCGTCCCTGAGCGACCTCCCGCTGAGCCGACTCGGCGGCGAGGAAGGTCTTGCCCGTTCCGGCAGGGCCTGTAAACAAGACGCCTCTGTTGTCGGCGGCTGAGTCCAGTGCGCGGTACTGCTCCTCGACGAACTGTGCGAGCTGACCCTCTCGCGCTTGTCGGCGGTCCCCGGCAGTCATAACGACCTCGAACCGCGGGCGAAGCGTGGCGATGATCCGTTCAGCGGTGGCCTGGTCCGGGCCGAATCCGCCAAAGCCGAAGTACTTGATCGTGGAGGCGAGGTGCTGCGCTCCCTCTCTCATGACTCGCTCAACCGCTTGAGCTGCGCTCGGAAGGTCGCTCGAATCGAGCACCTGCCACGAGTGCCACTCCGGTGAGTCGGGCAATGTCGCTCGCGCACGCACTCCCGTGAACCACACGGCGTGCAGGATCGGGACATTCCGCAGCTCGACCCGTTTACTCAGGAGATAGCCCCGGATACTGTGCATCTCCTCCTGCGCCTGCTGAAAGGGTCCTCGCACTGTCGGAGGGTCCTGACCGAGGCGCCAGGCGCCATCGGAGCTACGCGCGACCGACAGGTGCGACTTCACCTCGATCACCAGCAGCCCGGCATCGGGCGCGACGATGACGAAGTCCGCCTCACCTTCGACTTGTCGCTCATGCTGCGCGATCCCAAGTGAATGCAGCACCGTCCAGTGCTCAGTCCCAGATGCATCCCGCAGCGCCGCGAAGACGGCCTTCTCCCCCGGAGGCGCGGACACGGCGCAATAGGCCGGAATCATTCGAGCCATTGAGCACCCTCGTCAGCAAAGGGCACGCGAGCGTCGTGACGGGCGACCAGTTCCGTAAATGGCGCGATCGCAAGGACACGGGTAACGAACATGCCCCGAAAACCCGGCTCGGCAATGTCGAGCGTCATGTGACCAGCGCGCTCGAGCTCGTGAAGGTCCGCGACATCCGCCGCCGCTTCCAGCCGGTCACGCAGCTCCCGAGTGGCTCGGTGCACCTCATGTCTCAGCAACGAGGCGTGCCCGAAGTGCGGCTGCACCGGTAGCCCCAGCCACTCGAGGAGCCGCTCGAAGTCACTATCACTCTGCGGACGGATCACATGAGGCGATGCCCAAGCACGGACCTGGCCAGCCGCGCGAACCCCGAGTGCACGCAAGGCGCGTTCGGAGTCACGGATACCGCTCGCCCTGAGTCGCTCAATCAATGCAGACTTCCAGGACGCCCGCGACGCCTGGATTGCTGACGCGCGAGGGCCGATTCGCGCAAATGCTCGCGCATGGAGGGACTCGCGCTCAGCCTCACCTTCACGCAGAAGCAGGTACGTGCCCGGAGCAACCGCGGACACCTCGGAATAGCCAACGCGCTCGCCGGGCGGTTGCGTCGGATCGAGCGCGCGGATGCGCTCACCATCGTCATCAAGCCAGATTGCGCGATTCCCCGAAAGAAGGACCTTGCGCGCCTCCACCTCGTCCGCGTTCGGCGCACGGTCCTCACTCACCCGGCTCCCCCAGACCGGTTGCGGAAGGAGGTCCTCCTCCCGGATCGGCTCGGTCTCCGACATCGCAGGCTCTGGCGACGCGGGCAATGCATCGCCAACCTCGACGATGCGCGCGGCGACCTGGATACCGCCTTCGGCGTACTGTGCGATCGCTGACCTTGGGACGGTCCGATCGCCGAACCACGCTGGGAGGATAAACGTCACCTCCAGTGTGCGGGGCGCAGTGACCGCCGTCGGCTTGAAGAATCGCGGTGGACCCACGAAGTAGGCGATGTCCTCGGAAACATCGGCGCGCTCAAGATCGCCGAGCGTGAGAACTCGTACCCCAAGTGAGCCGAGCCATTCGCCCAGGGCTTCTCGCGATCGACTGCTCGCAGCCACGACAATTGCTGACTCCGCTCCGACCTCAGTCAGCGACTCAAGCAATACGGCGCCCACGAGTGGGTCGCGGGTGCAGAGTGCAGCCGCGGCGTCAGCGAT
This sequence comes from Microbacterium sp. SYP-A9085, assembly GCF_009649635.1. Lineage (GTDB taxonomy): Bacteria > Actinomycetota > Actinomycetes > Actinomycetales > Microbacteriaceae > Microbacterium. The sequence continues at coordinate 133,855 of NZ_WJII01000004.1, forward strand.
CTCTCGCAGCAGCGCATCTTCGTCGACGGCGCCGATCAGCCGCCCAGCCTGACGACCCACCTCGCCCGCGGCGGCCGCGAGCTGAGCATTGCGCTCTATCGGCATCGGGTCGGTGATGAGGCGCCAGCGCAGTGCTTTCGCGGCACCGGCGAGGTGATCCCAGACGCCAGGCCCATCCCGCTGGATCAGTCGGAACAGGCCTCGGGTGGCCGAATCGAACCTTGCACCGAGTTCGTCCCGAATAGCAATGATCTCAACGCCATGCCGCACGAGCGAAGCCGAGGCCGCGTATCGCTGATCGAGTCCGATGATCCGCGACGTCATAGCGCCACCGTGAATCCGAGTGCCTCGACACCGGCAGAAGGAGACCAACCGAGCTGTGTTGACAACGCAATCGGCTCGCCGCGCGAGTTTCTGAGCTGCACGACCTGTTCCGCTGCACTCTCGTCAGCAACGGATCGATCGAAGACGCACACGACGATCGGGCTTAGAACGTCATTGAGATATCTGATTGCACCCTGGCCGTCCAGAATCGTGAGGGATACGTCATCGGGAAGCGGAAGCTGGTCAGCAAAGCCCGAAGACGAGTAGATGCGCGAGAACCAGGTTGCCGACTTCTCCGTGCGAGGGAGAAGCAGGGTCGATAGGAGGTCACCGTCAGCGTCGTCACCCCGAGCAAGGACCGCCTGGAGGTCTTCACTAAGCCAGCTCTTGGTACCGACGATCGCGAGATCAGCTGCCGGCGCAACCAGGCGGCGAACCCAATCGCGGTCGATTCCAGTCATGCGGCCGATGCTGCCAATCACCGGTCGGGGCATCTTCTCCGCTGGGTCACCCTCGGCCACAGGAGCGACACCCTCCAGGCGGTCTATAGCCCAGTGGCCGGCCAGCGTTGCCCGTACCTGCGATCGGGTTTCGTCAAGGCCTTGGAAGGGGCCCGAGATGACGTGCGTTGCATTCACAGCGCGATAGTGCGCTCGCAGCACCGCTCCTCGAAGCACGGTCAGAGAGTCGATGGTCGTCTGGACTGGCGGCCTACCAAGAGTCCATCCGGTGCCCACGAGTGCCGCCGCATACTCGCGACTTGGCACAGAGATCGCAACGATCAACTGTCGACCGCTGAAGTCATCTGCCTTCCGCGCAAGCCTCGTTCCAAGAGCGAGGATCGGGCCGATCCACGACGAGCGGACCGGAGTGGATTCAGGATCTTCAGCAAGGCTCAGGAGCACGTTCGGCCCCGGCCGCCCCCTCCCCTCGCTCATCTTTTCCCCCGCTCGATACCATTCCACTCCACTGTATAGATGGCGTCCGACATTGAGCGGGTGGCGAAGCCCATGCAGGTTACGCCGCGACAGTCTGAGTATCGCTCGCCGTGGTAGTCAGCGCAGCCGACGTGGCCGCCGCGAGCGAGCGAGCGACGGGCGGCGGCACAGCGTTCGAAACCTGCTCCACCTGCTGCGAGAGAGTGCCATCGAGGACGAAGGAAGTCGGGAAGCCTTGCAGGAGCATCGCCTCATAGATGCTGAGCCGACGCGCTCCGTCCGGATGAACATGAATCTCACGATGCCCGTAGGCCACCGTGGGGCTCGGCTTGTCCCACGACAGACGCCGGAAGCTCCTAGTGGGCGCGGGGTCATCCGAATCGCCGCTGAACCGCTTGGACCGGGGATTCATTGTCCAATGGTTCGGATGCGCCGGGATGTCGTCCGCCGAGAGAGCTCGTGAGAAGAATGCTGGCTGGGGCAGGTGACCAATTGCGCCACGCACAGTCAGATCGACTTCCTCGCGAGAGATGGTCTTCGGCTTGAAAGCCCTGGCGGCTGCCTCGCTCTTGAACCCGGAGATGATCACGCGGTTCCGGGTCTGGGGCACGCCGTAGTCCAGAGCCGAGTGCTCATCAACGCCAGCCGTGAGCTCCAACTCCTTGAACCGAGTCAAGATGTTACGGAAAGTCACCGAGTGCTTCGCGTCGCGGATACCCATGACGTTTTCGAAGAGCACGAACTGCACGTCGTATCGAGCTTGCAATGCCTCGACGATCTCAATGTAGAAGGTCGGCATCTGATTGCGAGGATCGTCAGCACGAGAGTTCGGGTTCGCGCGCGAGAACCCCTGACATGGCGGCCCTCCGATGATTCCGATGGCCTCGCCATCATTCAGCACCTTCGCGATCTCGTCCAAGACGGCGAGTCTCCCAGACGCCTCGTACCGCACCGTGATGTCCGCCGCAACCGACGTGGTCGTCGGAAAGTTGCGCTTATGCGTCTGCACCGCGGCCGCCATCCAGTCAACTGCAAAAGCGATCTCGTAGCCCTCCTGGTGGAAGCCAAGATCAAGCCCGCCGGCGCCGGAAAAGAGGCTCACGATACGGGGCAAGGTCATCGGGGGCTCCTTCGGCTACAGAGGCACTCGACTGGAGCCTTCCAGACCAGCGTACCGACAGCGATGACTTAAATCCGACCCCTTCCGGTGTGTCGTGGACGAACCTCCGCTTATGCCGGCTAAGTCGATCCCGCCCGCCGCGAAAGCGCGCCGGAACGGCCCGAACGACGCAAGCGGGATCGCGGGACGTGGACCGGCGGAACCGCGTTGCGCCGTTCGCACCGCTCCGGTGAGAGGCAGGGAGCGGGCGGCTGGAATGGGCTGTGGCGTCCGACACCTCGGCTCGCTACGCGGGTTTGACGACCGGATCGAGCACGCGGCCAACGATCCGTGGAACGACTCCGAAGACCTCCTCCGACAACACTCTCAAGAAGAACTACCGCCCTCTCCACCTCAAGAACTCCTCCCCCCAACCTCCCCCTCCAAGACCTCCTCCTCCCTAAGCCCTTCCCTAACACTCCGCATCCTCCTACCCCTCCCAAGAGAATGGACGTATTCTACCTGATACGATAGCTGTCATTTGAGAAGGGAGGCGAGCCATGAAGGGCGGCGTGATCCCGTTCCGGGGCACCGGCTCGGATGCCCTGCGGTATCTGGAGTCCGACCGGGCGCGGGCGGACGAGTATTACCTGGAGGCGGGGACCGCACTGGCGGAGTTCACCGCGGTCGACGCCGAGGGCCGCGTGATCGGCGAACTCGGGCTGACCTCGGACGAGTATCGCCAGTGGGTCGACTGGATCAACCCGATCACCGGGGAGTCGATGGGCCGACCCCGGCTGCCCGGCGAGGGTCGGCGCGGATCGCCCCGGTTTATGGAGATGGTCGTGAACGTCCCCAAGTCCCTGTCGGTCGCGGCCGGCCTTCACCCGGAGGTGTCTGAGGCCCTGGATGCCGCCCAGCGGGACGCGGTGGCGGAGATCCGGTCCTGGCTCGGCCAGCACTCGCTCACCCGCATTGGCCCGCGTGGGAAGCAGGACGTCATGCCGATCGAACAGCTCGAAACCGTCGCCGTCTCACACAAGACCTCCCGCGCCGGTGACCCGCACCGGCACATCCACTTCCAGATCGGGACGCGCGTGTGGGCGGGAGGCGCCTGGCGCGGCCTCTACACCGCGGCGCTGTTCCGGCAACAGGGCGCGATCCGCGCTCTCGGCACGGCGGTCATCGCCGCGCACCCGCAGCTCGCCGCAGTGCTCGATGCGCACGGCCTGACCCTCGATCCGGTGACCGGTGAGGTCGCGGAGCTGGTGCCGTGGAACGCGGTGATGTCGAAGCGCGGCGCGCAGGTCGCGCGTAACCTCGCTCGCTTTGAGGCGGAGTGGGAGGCGGCGCATCCCGGCGAGACGCCGGGGCCGGTGGTGCGCGCCCGGTTGCACGCGAAGGCGTGGGATCACGAGCGGCCGAGCAAGAAGCCCTCCGTGCTCGGGAGCGAGGCCGGGTGGCTGCGCGAGTTGCAGGACGCTGGCTACACGCCGGACCTGCCGCGCGCCACTGTGCAACCCGTGCGCACGCTGGACGAACTGGCTGTGCAACAGGTCGCTTCCCGTGCGCTCGACCGCTGCGCGGCTGCTGCGTCCGCGTGGAGCGTGCATGACGTGCAGGAGCAGGTGGCGCGCATCGTCACCGAGGCCGGTGTGCGCGCCACGCGCGGGGAGTTGCGCGATTTCATCACCATCACGACTCAGCTGGCGGCCGATGACTGCCTCTCGATCCTGCCGCCGGATGCGCCGCGCCCGGAGCATGTGGCGCACCTGACGACGTTGCACGTCGTGGCCGTCGAGACGGAGCTGCGCGACCGGCTTGCCGCGCGCGCCACCCGGCCGGCGCACGGCGCAATCCCGCGTGTGCAGGAGGCGGGGCTGGATGCGGACCAGGCGCGCGCCGCCGCCGCGGTCGCCTCCACCCGGCCGCTCGTCGTTGTGGAGGGTGCGGCGGGTGCAGGCAAGACCACCATGCTCGGTGCCGCGATCCGCGCCGCCGGACAGGAGAGCCGTTCGGTGCGGGTGGTAACGCCGACGAAGAAAGCCGCCGACGTCGCTGCCGTCGAGCTTGGCGTGCCGACCGACTCGGTAGCGGCGCTCGTCTACGACCACGGGTTCCGGTGGAACGCCGATGGGGTCTGGACCCGGCTGGCCGCGGCCGACACGGACCCGCTGACGGGCGCGACCTACCGAGGCCCCGCGAAGGAGAACCGCCTCGCTGCTGATGAGCGGGTCGTGGTGGACGAGGCGGGGATGCTCGACCAGGACACCGCCCTCGCCCTGCTGACCGTCGCGGATGAGGCCGGCGCGACGCTTGCGCTCGTCGGTGACCGGGCGCAGCTCCCCGCCGTGGGGCGTGGCGGCGTGCTCGACATCGCGGCGGACCTCGTGCCGCGCGTCTACTCGCTGACGAGCCTGCACCGCTTCGCGGACCCCGACTACGCGCAGCTCACCCTCGACCTGCGAACCGGCCGGAACCCGGCCGAGCTGTTCGACCGGCTCCACGCGCTCGGACTCGTGCTGCTCCACGAGGACGCCGAGGCGCTGCGCGCCGCGGTCGCCGCCGAGCGGATCGATGGAGCCGCGATCACCGCCGCGACCAACGACGAGGCCCGGGAGCTGAACGCCCTGATCCGAGAGGACCGGGTGCGCGCGGGCGTGGTCGACGACGCCCGCAGCATCGACGGCGCGGACGGACTGAGCATCGGTGCCGGCGACCTGATCCAGACCCGCCGCAACGACTCGGAGGTGGGCGTGGCGAACCGGCAGATCTGGATCGTCCAGCAGGTCGGGGACGACGGCAGCCTGTGGGTGCGGGACGCCGCCAGCGAGCGGAAGCAGCAGCGCACCGTGCATCTGCCCGCCGAGTACGTCGCAGAGCACGCGCACCTGGCCTACGCTGCGACCGCCTACGGCGTCCAGGGCATGACCGCCCCCGCGTCGCATACCGTCCTGTCGGACGCGCTCGACGCGGCCGGCGTCTACGTCGGCCTCACCCGCGGGCAGGAGAAGAACCGGCTGCATGTGGTCGCCGCGGACCTCGGGGACGCGCGGGAGCAATTCACAGCCGCGCTCGAGCGGGACCGCGCCGACCGCGGACTGCGCGAGGCCACCGGGCGGGCGCAGGCCGCCGTCGCGGGCATCGTCGCGGACGGGCCGGTGCGCGTCGTGAACGCCGAGCGCGCCCGACTGCGGCAGGGCATCGAGCAGGCCGAGCGCCAAGCGGCATGGTGGGCGGAGGCGGCCGAGGCGATAGCGCGGCAGTCGGCCGCGCACCGCGTCGAGGCCGAGACGCGGCGGGCCGAGGTCGAGGCCGCCGCCCAGCAGGTCGAGGAGGCGCGCGCCGAGGTGATCCCGCCGCTGATCGAGCAAGCCGGTACGGACGCCGCTGCGGTCCTCGCTGTCAGGAAGCGCCACGAGGCGGCGATCGCCGCGAGGAGCTGGTCCGGGGCGCTCAGGCGTCGGAGCGCCGACCGCGCGCTGGCCGAGGCCGAGCGTCAGCGCCACGATGCCGAGAACCTGGCCCGGCAGCGGTGGGGCTCGATCCCGCGCACGCCGGAGCAGGTGCCGGCGTGGGCGCAGATGGCGGCCGAGCAACAGGCCGAGGCCGACCCGCGGCTGGCCGACGCGATGCAGACGCACGCGCAGGTACGGCAGGAGCAGCGCCGCGCCGGGGACCGGCAGGAGCCGCAACGGGGCTTGCTGCACACGCGGCTGTTCGGCATCCCGTACCGCACCAACATCCCGCGCCGCCGGGCAGACGATGCCCAGCGGCAGGCCGAGGCGCTACGGCGGCAGCTCGCGGAGCTGGAGGCCCTGCCGGTCGCCGAGGCCGCCGCACAGATCGAGGCACGCGCTGAGGCCGAGCGCATCGCAGCTGAGGCCCTGACGCGACGGGCTGAGGGGCTGCACGACTTCACCCGCGACCCGAGCCGACAGTTGCCCGGCATCGAGCGGGACAGCATCGGCCTCTGACCGGCGGCTCCGCGCTACAGCCCCGGCGCGTCGCGGCGCGACGTGTGGGAGGCACCGCCAAGCCCGTAGCGGGTGAGGTCGGGCAGCGCCGGCCCGCGAGCGGGCCTGCGGTTCCGGGTATCCTCGGCGCCGACGCGGTTGCTGCGCTCGGTCAGGGCGACCAGGCCCAGGTGTCGGTCGGCGGTCCAGCACACCAGCCGGCCGCGCTCCTTCGCCCGGTTCAGGATGCCAGCCTCCGCCAGTTCGGTCAGGGCACGGTGCGCGGCGGCTGGCGACACACCCAGGCGAGTGCTGACGGACTCGGCGGTCAGCACCGGATCGGAGGCCAGGGTGTCGAGGATGCGCAGCACCACCGCATCCCGGCGCGGCACGGCGGGGCTCGCGCCACGGGCGCGACGTTGCGCCACCAGCTCGTCGCGCACCCGTGCGTCCAACGCCGCGATGTCCTCCGCGAGGCGGACGGCGTTGCCAGCCGCGCGCTCGGCGGCCTGCGCAAAACCGGTCACCCACTCGTCCAGCCTCGGCGGGTCGGCCCGGTAGTCGGTGAGCCCGGCAATGTAGGAGTCGGTGTCGCCGGCGAACACGGTGCTGATCGGGATGAGCGCGTTCCGCAGCGCGTCCGCCCGGCGCAGCACCGTGTGGATCAGCGCGCGCCCGGTGCGGCCGTTGCCGTCGATGAACGGGTGGATCGTCTCAAACTGCGCGTGGACGATCGCTGCCCGCACCACCGGGTTGCCGGCGGTGTCGGTGGCGAAGCGAGCGAGGTCGGCGACCAGCCGCTCCACCTCGCCCTCCGGCGGGGGCACGAACGCGGCGCGCAGAGGCGACCAACCGGGACCGCCGACCCAGTTCTGCTCCTGGCGCAGCCCCCGCGCAAGGCGCGGCTCGATGACGTGCTGGAGGTCCACAATGTCCTCGGTCGTGATCGCCCGATCCCGGTCGGCCAGCTCCGCGATCGCGGCCTCCGTCGCGCGCACGTTCGCCACCACATCGAGCGCCTGCCGCGGCCCCTCGCGCAACAGCTCCGCGATCGCCAACCGCTTCGGGGAGACCCGGTTGCCCTCGATCCACGACGAAGAGATGGACTCCGAGCGGATCAGCAGATGGTTCAGGTAGCGGCCCCGCTCACCGATTCTCTCGTCCGCCCGCGCCAGCACCGCCAGCGCGTCCTCCGCAGCCCCCTGTGCCACAGCGCTGAGCACCGGGAGCCGGTCGCCCAGCTCGCCCGGCACATACGCCAGGTAGCGGCCCGCCGTCCGGTCCTTCCGGCTCAGGCCGGCTGCGTCCTCCGGCTGCCACAGGCGCTCGACGTACTCACCCATCAGCGCCTCCGATCCCGCATCGTGAACTTCTACTTTAGATGAACTAGCCGAGAAATGGGAGCGCGGAAATCACGGCTAGCCTCGCGCCGCTCCCCCGACCACTACCCTCGGCGGCCGGCCGGGAGCAGACCGCGCGAACGGGTGCGCACGAGCCAGCCCTGCGCCGTGGCGTGGGCGACGCCGTTGATCTTCGCCATTGTGACCGCCGGGGCCGCGTCGCCCTGCGCGGAGAGCTTGCCGTACTGGAGGGCGACGAGTTCGTAGAAGTCGGGGGTCCGCTTCGGGTTCCCGAGCGGCTTGAGCAGATCCCGCTCGCTGACCTTCCGGCCGGAGGGCAGCACGATCTTCCCGCCGGTGATCGTCACCGTGCGCTTCATGGCGAATAGGCGCTCGTTGATCGCCGCCTCGATGCGCGCGGTGGGCAGGGTGCGGAGGTCTTGGCTGGAGACGGGATCGCCCGGCCGCCACGGGAGGTAGACGACCCCGGTGATGCGCACCTCTTCGGGGACGGCGAACTGCTGGCGTTGGAGGCGGATGAACACGCGGGTCGCGGTGGCCGTGTGCTCGATGTAGCGCCAGCGGCCGTCGATCGTCTCGTTCTGCTCGGAAGTCGCATGCGCCTGCCGGTCGACCTCGGTCATCACCTGATCGTTGTAGCCGAGGATCGCGTCGATCTGCTCGCTGGCGTCGTCATCGCGCTCGCCGGGGAACCGGGTCGGCAGATGCCAGCCGTCCGGCAGGTCAGCCTGCACGATCAGGCCGTCATAGGACTGATCGCCAGGTCGGTGCGGGGCTGCGGTCACATCCCGAGTGTACCGAGCGACACGAGTATCTAAAACTCTTGCTGTCATTGGCGTGGTGTGATCTAATCTAAGACTATAGCTGCGATCGTGGCTGTGATCGTAGATTCTCGGGAGGTCATGATGGGCGAGAGCGTCGCACCCCTCGACGCGCGGGAGTCCGCCCCGCTGTTCTACTCCGAGGAGGAGACGGCGGCGCTGCTCGGCATCCACCGCACGACGCTCCGCACCCTCGCCCTGGCGGGCCAGGCCCCGGTGGAGCCGATTCGGCTCACCCGCCACAAGCGCGTCTATCGGCGCGTCGATGTCGAGCGCCTTGCCGGGCTGCGGCAGTAGGACCGGGGCGGACATGGGAAGCATCGAGTCATACGAGACGGCCAAGGGCCGTCGCTACCGGGCGCTGTACCGGCGACCCGACAAGAAGCAGACGCAGAAGCGCGGCTTCACCACCAAGAGAGCCGCGGAGCTGTTCCTGGCGACCACTGAGGTCGACATCGCCCAGGGCCGCTACCTCGACCCGTCCCTGGCGAGAGTGACCGTGGCCGACTGGCTCCAGACCTGGCTGGCGGCGCGCGGCGATCTGCGGGCGACGACCCGCAGCCGGGTCGAGAACATCATCGAGAAGCACATCGTCCCCGAACTCGGCACCATCCCGATCGGCAACCTCGCCCGCCTGCGCGTGCAGGAGTGGGCCTCTGCGCTGCCCGGCGCTCCGGCGACGGTGCGGAAGATCGTGAACGTGCTCTCGGGAGCCCTGCGGTTCGCGGTCGAGGACGGGCGGCTGCCGTCCAACCCCGCTGCACGACTCAAGCTCCCGAAGCCGACGAAGGCGCGCAAGCGCTACCTGTCCCACGATCAGGTCGCCGCGCTCGCCCAGGCGATCGACCAGGCGAAGGACGGCCGCGAGTACGGCTACGGCCTCGTCGTGCTCGTGCTCGCCTACTGCGGGCTGCGGTGGGGCGAGCTGTCGGGGCTGCGGATCGGCGACCTCGACCTCGACGCGAAGCACCCGCGGCTGACGGTCGAGCAGACCGTCGTGGCCGACAAGGGCTACCAGCGCATCGAGCCGCCGAAGGACTACGAGCACCGGAGCATCCCCATCCCGGCGTTCCTCGTCGGGCTGCTGCGCGCGCAGATCGCCGGGCGCCCCGCCGACGCCCCGGTGTTCTACGGCATCCGAACCGACACCTGGCTTCGGAACCACGTCTACCGGGTCGGCTGGTTCGATGACGCAGCGGCGGCGGTCGCGATCAAAGGCCTCACGCCGCACGAGCTGCGGCACACTGCCGCGTCGCTGGCCGTGAGCGCGGGGGCGAACGTCAAGGCCGTGCAGCGGATGCTCGGGCACGCCTCGGCCGCGGTGACGCTCGACGTGTACGCGGACCTGTTCGATGACGACCTGGACAATGTTGCCACGGCGCTCAACCGGGCCGCGATGCAATCAGATGTTGCCAATCTGTTGCCAAAGGCCGCGTAGAGCCTCCACAGAGCCCAACGGCAGGAATAAGAAAACCCCCGGATGACCGGGGGTTTTCTTACTGGTGACCCCAGCGGGATTCGAACCCGCGTTACCGCCGTGAGAGGGCGGCGTACTAGGCCGCTATACGATGGGGCCGTCAGACAACCGTTCAAGTATGCCATGCGGAAAAGCGCGCGCAAAATCACGCCGGCGAGCCCCCGTGGACTTGCCGTGGAGGCCGCGTTCGGGGTTGACTGCACGCATGCGAGTGACCAAGTACGAGCACGCGGCGCTGGTCCTCGAGACCGAAGGCAAGGCACTTGTCGTCGACCCCGGATTGTTCACGAATCCGCTCACCGACATGCATCACGTCGTGGCGATAGTGCTCACCCACCAGCACGCGGACCACTGGACGGCGGAGCATCTCGACCGCATCCTGCGCACCGCGGGTCCGGTGCCGATCTACGCGCCGGCGGGGGTCGCCGCATCCGCTCCCGGCTACGAAATCACGATCGTCTCCGCCGGCGACAGCGTCCGGGTGGGCCCGTTCGCGCTGGAGTTCTTCGGCGGCGTGCACGCCGTGATCCACGAGTCGATCCCTCTCGTCGACAATGTCGGCGTCCTCGTGAACGAGGCGTTCTACTACCCGGGCGACTCGTACGCCGTGCCCCGGGGGCGCGACATCGGACTGCTGGCGGCACCGGTGGGGGCTCCCTGGTTGAAGATCAGCGAGGCGATGGACTTCGTCCTCGCGGTGCAGCCGCGGCAGGCTTTCGCGACGCACGACATGACGCTGTCGACGATCGGGCGCGAAATGGGCCGCGAGCGGCTCAAGTGGGCCGTCGAGCAGCACGGCGGCGAGTTCCTGGTGCTCGAGCCAGGCGACGCCACCGACCTCTGAGCCGGATCAGGATTCGCGGACGCTGAGCAGCTGCCACCCGTCGGGCACGAGCGCGCGCAGCGAGGCCATGTCCTCCGCTTCGATGTCCGTCGCGCCATCTCGCCGGGCGAACCGCGCGCTCAGCGAGATCATGACGGAGGCCTTGGCCATCGTGACGGCGACATCCGTCATCGCCCATCCGGCGGGAACCTGCGCCTGCGCGCGGGCGCGGGCGGCGGCCACGCTCTCCGCCTCGAGGGTGATCTCCTTGGTATCGACGGGACGGATACGGCCACTCAGCATTCTTCCAGGTTACGCCCGGCGGCCGGTCACGCCGTCAGCTCGGCCGCCAGCTCCTCGAACACGGCGATATACGCGTCGACAGCCTCGTCGGTGTGCGTGACCGACAGCGTCCACTCCTCTTCACGGCCGGGCGTCATGAAGATTCCGCGGTTCAGGTTGAACAGCCACGCGAGGTCGGCGAGAGCGGCATCCTGATTCTCCTTGAACGTCTCGTAGTCCACGACCTTCGTCGGCGAGAACGTCACACAGCCCTTCGAGCCGATTCCGACCGCGTAGCCGGGAAGGTCGTACCGGTCGACGACGGCCTGGCAACCGGTGACGATGCGGTCGTTGAGGTGATCCAGATGCGCGTACGCGTCGGGGGTGAGCACCTCCTGCAGCGAGGCGCGCGCGGCCGCCATCGTGAGCGGGTTGCCGTTGTAGGTGCCCACCTGGTACACCGAGCCGTCCTCGACGACCGCCATGACCTCTTCGGTGCCGCCGATGGCCCCCGAAGGGAGGCCGCCGCCGAGCGCCTTGGCAAGCGTCACCAGGTCGGGGGTGACACCGAACCTGTCGGTCGCGCCGCCGGGGGCCACGCACAGCCCGGTCTTGACCTCGTCGAAGATCAGCACGATGCCGTGGCGACGGGTGATCTCGCGCACCGCCTCGAGATAGCCGGGTTCGGGCAGCACGACGCCGAGGTTCATCATGGCGGCCTCCATGATGACGCACGCGGGCTTGCGCCCCTCGGACTCCAGCCGCTGGATGCGGCGCTCCATCGCGCCGGCGTCGTTGAACGGCACCGCGATGGTCATGTCGACGACGGACTGCGGGATGCCGTCGCCGTAGGCGAGCGAGGCCAGGTTCTCGCGGTCGCCGATCTCGTCGTATGGGACGCCGATCGAGACCATCACGGTGTCGTGGTGCCCGTGGTACGAGCCGAAGATCTTCATGACGGTGTCGCGGCCGGTGAGCGCGCGGGCGATGCGGATGGCGTCCATCGTCGCCTCGGAACCGGAGTTCGTGTAGCGCCACTTGGGCAGGCCGAAGCGCCGCGCGAGCTCGTCGGCCACGACGATGTCGTCCTCGGTCGGGCAGCCGAAGTGTGTGCCCTGCGGGTAGCGGCGGGCGAGTGCGGCGCCGATCGCGGGATGGGCGTGCCCTTGGACCATGGAGCCGAAGCCGTTGTGGAAGTCCCACATGCCGTTGCCGTCGACATCCCACACCCGCGGGCCGGACCCGCGCTCGATGTAGATGGGCCACGGGTCGCGCAGCTGGTACGACGAGGCGACGCCGCCGGACAGGTGCGTGCGGGCGCGTTCGTACATCGCGCGCGAGGCGCCGGTCCGCTCGTCGAGGCGGCGGCCCTCACGGGCGGTCAGCTCGGCGATCCGGGCGCGGTCGATGACGATACTCATGCTTCCTCCTGTAGGAAAAACCCCGACCGGCCTGGCGTCGGGATCCTTGCAGGAAAGGAAGCGCTCACCGGTCGGCCTGGCGCCGGGAGCGGTCCGTAGACACTCGCACGGTACCAGATCCGCCTCGCCACGGCACTACGGCGTGTTCCGCACGCACGTTACGGCCCACAAGTACGATCGTCGCGCTGCGCGGATCGCCGCCGGCCACCGACCGAGCGACGAGGAGCGTGACGGTGTCACATTGGCCGACCATCGCACTCGGGAGCATTGCCGTCGCGTTCGCGACGCTCGTGCCGGCGTCGCCCGGTCTTACCGCTGCCCCCGCTACTGTCCTCACACTGCCTCCCGGCGTGTCTGTTGCCGCGCTGATCGAGTCGGCGGAGGGTCTCGGCCCGGTCGTGATCTCGGGTTGCGCTCCAGGTAGCCGGGCACGGTTGCAGGTCAGCTTCGAGTTCGACGTGGCAACGGGTGCGGACCCGCATCGCGTCCCGATACTGCTGGCTCCGAATCTCGCGACCGATGCGGAAGGCTCGGCTTCACTCTCGCAGGTACTCCCCCGGGTCACGACATGGCTTGGAGATGCCAGCCCCGCAGTCGGTGGTCGGTTGCGATTCTCGGCCGCCTGCCTGGATCCGGCTCTTCCCGAAGCGGTCGAGATCGTGCCCTATGCGTCACTCGGCGCCCCGCCGCCGACCGGGCAGGGTCTCACAGGCTCTCCGCCGACGGCTTCCGAGCCGCTCACCGCCCCGTCGAACGCCGATCCAAGCCCTACCGGCGCGGCGTCCGACGACGAGAGCGCGATCGCCATGGGAATTCCCGGTCCTGCATGGATCGCCATCGGCACAGCTGGGGCGCTGGTCCTGCTCGGCACGGCCTTCTACCGCCTCCGGCGTCGCCGCTCCGAGTGACCGTCCGGAGAGCACCCGAAGACGAACGACAGGCGGGCCCTGCACGACGTAACCGGGATACGACGCAGATCGCTTGGGGCCCATGTACGCCGACATCGAGCGGTTCTTCACCGCCATGGGCTGAACCCCGGGCGACGTCATGTGGGAGAGCTACCTGAGCGATCCTGGAACCCAACCCGATTCCGCGACCTAGCACGGACAGGCTCGGAGCCATCGCGTCACCCGGCGGGGATCGCCACGCATGGGCCGGTCCTGCACGCATCCGACAGCGATGGGACCTTCGGCCCGTTCACGACGCTGACGGTATCGCATCGTTTGTACGACGAAGGGATCAGCGATGACCACGAACGAAATCCCACCGGAGGGTTCACCGGGCCTTGGCGCCGTCCGGCCCGCTGCGATGTCCGACAGGTCGTTCATCGCCACGTGGATGTTCGCTTGGCTGCTCGGATTCCTCGGGGTCGACCGGTTCTATCTCGGCAAGATCGGGACCGGAGTCGTGAAGCTGCTGACGCTCGGAGGTTTGGGAATCTGGTGGCTCATCGACCTGATCCTGACGCTCGCAGGTGTGCAGCGCGACAGAGAAGGGCGACTGCTGCCCGACTACGAACAGCACAAGATGATCGCGTGGATCATCACCGCGGCAGGCTTCGGCCTCTGGCTCCTGACCGCCGCCATCTCCCGCGCCTTCGTGTACGTCCCCGCCGACTGGCCGATGATGCCGTGGTGGCAGGGGCGGTAACCGAATGCTGACGAGGAGTGCTCCCGCCGGTCAGCGGGGTGCCATGTCAGCTCCGAGTTGCTCGCCCCACCGCCGTGCGCGTTCCAGCTCGCCGTCGGCGAGGGGTCCACTGTAGCCGTGTACGCCGAATGTCTCCGGCCTCGCGACGGGGCGGAAGCCCCGCGCGACGAGCCGCTTCATCGCCTTCTTCGCCGCCGATCCCGGAAGACGGGGGCTGGTGATCCGGGTGTCGAACGTCGCGACGGCGATGTCTCTACCCGGTGACGACAGGGACGCGAGCCATTCGCGGATGCCGCGGATCGGGATGTTCACCGCACCCTGCTGCTTGGCCGATTCACGCGTCCTCTGTGACGACATGGAAAATGCATGGGTCGGACCGCCGACGACGAGGAAACCGACGTCGGGCTCGAGCGCGGCAGGTGCCGAGACCGCATCCATCACCTCCGTGGATTCGACTCCGATGCCTTCCGCGATCTCTCGGGCGAGTTGCTCAGTGTTCCCCCACAGCGTTTCGAACACCACTAGTGCGTGCATGATGCCTCCCTCTCGCCGCATCACCAGCCTCCGCAGTCGGCCCGCACCGATGCGGGCCTTTGGTCCTACGCGTGGGCGTTCACACTGTCGTCGCGACCGGAAAAGCAAGAGCCCCGGTTCTCCGTTTCATGCGGAATTCCGGGGCTATCTGACTGGCTGGGGTACCTGGACTCGAACCAAGAACAACTGAACCAGAATCAGCCGTGTTGCCAATTACACCATACCCCAAGGGGTCCCGGCCGAAGCCGCAACAGTCACTCAGTCTAGACGACGCGCGGCCCTCGGCCAAAACCGTGCGCTCACCGGGCGAGTCGGGTCACGAGCGCTCCGAGGCGCCGGATGCTCTCCGATTTTCCGAGCAGTTCGATCGACTCGAACAGGGGCGGTGAGACGCGCCGACCCGTCACGGCGACCCGCAGCGGGCCGTACGCGACCCGCGGCTTCAGGCCCAGACCCTCCACGAGCGCGCCCGCGAGCGCCTCTTGGACCTGTGCGGCGACGAACTCCGCCTCCGGCACGTCCTGCAGCGCGTTCACCGATGCGACGAGCACCTCGCCGGCGTTCTCCGGCAGCGCCTTCATCGCATCCTCCGCGTACTCCACGGTCTCGCTGAAGAGGAAACCGACCATCCCCGGCACCTCCCCCAGCAACTGGACGCGCTCCTGCACGAGCGGCGCGGCCGCTGTGATCAGCGCCTGCTGCTCGGCCGTGACATCCGCGCCCACGACGCCGGCGTGCTGCAGGTACGGGACGATGCGCTCGGCGAAGTCCGCGGGCTTCAGCATCCGGATGTGATCCCCGTTGATCGACTCGGCCTTCTTCTGGTCGAACCGGGCCGGGTTCGGGTTCACGTCCGCGATGTCGAATGCGGCGGTGAACTCCTCCAGCGAGAAGAGGTCGCGGTCGGGGCCGATCGACCAGCCCAGCAGCGCGAGGTAGTTCAGCAGCCCCTCGTGGATGAACCCCTTCTCCCGCTGCAGGAACAGGTCCGCGTGCGGGTCCCGCTTGGACAGCTTCTTGTTGCCGGTCTCCCCCAGCACCAGGGGCATGTGCCCGAACCGCGGCACGAACGCCGCGACACCCGCCCTCACCAGCGCGTCGTACAGGACGAGCTGGCGCGCGGTGGAGGGCATGATGTCCTCGCCGCGGATGACGTGGGTGATGCCCATCAGCGCGTCGTCGACCGGGTTCGTAAACGGGTACAGCGCCTTCCCACCGGCCCGCACGATCACGAAGTCCGGGAACGACCCCGCCGGGAACGTGACCTCGCCGCGGATCAGGTCGACGTATGTGAGGTCTTCGTCGGGCACGCGCACGCGCCATGCCGGCTCCCGGCCCTCTGCGCGAAACGCCGCCTTCTGCTCGTCGGTGAGATCGCGGTCGAAGTTGTCATACCCGAGCTGCCGGGCCCGTCCGTTCGCGAGGTTGCGCGCGTCGATCTCCTCAGCCGTCGAATAGCTCTCGTAGACGAGGCCTGCCTCGATCAGCGTCGCGAGCACCTCCGCGTAGATCTCGGTGCGCTGCGACTGCCGGTACGGGGCGTGCGGGCCGCCCTTCTCGACGCCCTCGTCCCAGTCGATCTTCAGCCACGTCAGGGCGTCGACCAGCTGCCGGTAGCTCTCCTCGCTGTCGCGTGCGGCATCCGTGTCCTCCACCCGGAACACGAGCTTGCCGCCGGTGTGGCGGGCGTACGCCCAGTTGTACAGCGCTGTGCGCACCATCCCGACGTGCGGGAGGCCCGTCGGAGAGGGGCAGAAGCGGACGCGCACATCGGCGCCCGCGGCGGTCGTGGTCAGGGGATGAACGGTAGCCATGTCGCTACGATTCTACGGGGGCGCCGGTGCCAGTTCCGGCGCGACGGATGCCGCGAGGCGGCCCCGACCGGCCCCGGATCAGCGGCGCCGCGCTCCGAACGGTGCGAGCAGGACGACGACGGCCACGACCGCCAGCGCGCACAGGGCGAGCCCGCCGTAGCCGATCCCCGCCAGCACGAGGCCCGCGACGACGGCGCCGAGGGCTCCGACCAGGCTCATCACGAGGTCGTTGCGACCCTGCCGGCCGGTGCGGCGGTCCTCGGCGGAGGCCTCGGTCAAGAGCGCCGCTCCAGACACCGTCGTCGCGCTCCAGCCGAGCCCGAGCAGGATCAGCCCGACGGTGACCGCCCCCGTGGAGTGCTGCCCGACCGCCGCGGTGACCAGCGCGGCGACCAGCAGCACCTGCCCGATGATGATCGTCGTCACTCGGCCGAACCGGTCGGCGGCGTAGCCGAACACCGGGGACAGTGCGAACATGCCGGCGATGTGCAGGCTGATGGTGAGGCCGATGATCTCCAGGTCGGCGCCCGCGTGCAGCAGGTGGACCGGCGTCATCGCCATCACCGAGACCATCACGCCGTGCGCCCCCGCGATCGCGAGCATCGCGAAGCGGGCGGCGCCCGGACGGTCGGGATGTGCGACTCCCCGCGCCGCGGACGCATGGTGCGCGGTGATCCGCTGGGCGAGCAGCAGCGGGTCGGGCCGCAGCGCCACCAAGTAGAGGACGACGCCGAGGCCCTGCGTGACGACGGTGAACACGTACGGGCCGGTCAGCTCCGGCATCCCGAGGACCCGGCCGATCACCTCCCCCGGACCCACGAGGTTCGGGCCGAGGACGGCGCCCACGGTGGTCGCCCACACCACTATCGACAGGTCGCGGCCGCGGGACACGTCGGTTGCGAGGTCGGCGGCGGCGAAGCGCGACTGCAGGTTCGCGGCCTGCCCCGCACCGATCAGCAGGAAACCGGCGATCAGCAGCCAGAACGCGTCGATCCCGACCGCGGTGACGACGATCCCCACACCGACGAGGGCGACGAGCATGCCCGTCGCGAGGGCGGGGCGGCGGCCGCGGCGCCGCGCGAGCGCAGCCAGGGGCACCGCCGTCAGCGCCGTGCCGAGCGTCACCGAGGCGGTGGCCCAGCCGGACAGGGCGTCGCTGCCGGAGATCTGCGCCGCCAGCACCGCACCCAGCGACACCGTTGCGCCGAACGCGAGACCGCCCAGGACCTGCCCGAGCGAGAGGACCCAGATCGTGCGCCCGCGGATCGCCCGCAGCCGTTCGGCGTCGGGCAGTGGGCTGGGCGCCGTGGCCGTCACGCCGCTCGAGCCGTGTTGCGCAGGACGCCCAGCCCGGAGATGGCGACCTCGATGGTCTGTCCCGCAGTGAAGGGCCCGACTCCCGCGGGTGTGCCGGTGAGGATGACATCGCCGGGCAGCAGCGTGAACGCCGCGGACGCGTACGCGATGATGTCGGCGACGGAGTGGATCATGTCGGAGATGGCGCCCTCCTGGCGGACCTCCCCGTCCACGCGCGTGGTGATCACGGCCGACCCGGCCGGGTCGAACTCCGTCTCGATCGCGGGGCCCAACGGGCAGAAAGTGTCGAAGCCCTTCGCCCGGGACCACTGCCCGTCCGCGCGCTGCAGGTCGCGGGCCGTGACGTCGTTGGCGATCGTGTAGCCGAACACGTGCTCCAGTGCCCGCTCTGCGGGGACGTTCTTCGCTATCCGGCCGATCACGGCCGCGAGCTCCCCCTCGTAGTCGACGCGCGCGGACTGCGGGGGCAGCACGATGGCATCCCCCGGTCCGACCACCGACGTGTTCGGCTTCAGGAACAGCATCGGCGCGGGTGGCACCTCGTTGCCGAGCTCCGCCGCGTGGTCCCGGTAGTTCCGGGCTATCGCGACGACCTTGGAGCGCGGGATCACCGGCGCCAGCAGCGCGACATCCGCGAGCGGGATCCGCTCGCCCGTGGTGTCGAAGCCGGCGAACATCGGGTCGCCGGCGAGGACGACGAGATCCGTCTCGTCGACGATGCCGTAGCGGATGCCGTCCTGGTGGCTGAAGCGCGCTATTCTCACCCGGCCCAGCCTAGCGATGCCCCGCGGCCGACGCTCACCGCGGGGAGGCGGTGAACGACGGGATGTCGCAGGTCCAGCCGGTCTGCCCGCCGGCATGGATCCCGCCGTACCGACCGGTGCCGCGGTACACGCCGGCGCTGACCGTGCCGGTCAGGTCCACGCGCGTCGACTGGGCACCGGACACGCTGACCACCCAGCGGGCGCCCTGTTGCACGGCCGTGCCGGCGAGCGTCTGCCCCGGCGTGGTGATCGTGGCCCTTCCGGCCCTGACGGTGAGCACCTGCCCGGTCAGATCGAAGATGCCGCACTGCGCGGTCTCGACGATGTCGTACGTGCCCTCCAGCCCCGCGGCGGCGGGTCGCAGCTGCAGGGATGCGAGGATCCGCACCAGTGTGCGGTATTCCGTCGTCTGACGATAGGCCTGCGCGGCATCGAGGTCGGCGAACGTGCGGTCACCCCAGGTGCCGTCGGCGGCGGCGTACTGCGCCGCGAAGGAGATGATCCGCGCCGCGGTGGCCGTGGATACGTAGTGCAGGAACTCGCAGGCCGTGCCGTCCGTGCTCTGCAGTCCGTCGGTGATGCCCAGGCCGATGCTCACGCGGCCGGGGAACGCTATCGACTCGTACGCGACCCGCGGCGGGACAGCACCGGGGTACTGGCTGGGCGTCACCGGCAACGGGACGTCGGTGTGATCGAGCGTCTGGTACGGGTAGGCCGGTCTCGTGCCGGGGATGCAGCCGGGTCCGCCGAGGCCCATCACCTTGTCCTGGAAGACCAGTCGCGTCGCTCCGCCGGGTGCGTCCACGTCATATGTCGCCGTGCCCAGCTCGTCGACAGCGGGCGGGCCCACCGTCCAGTCCGCCGGCATGCTCCAGGTGGCCAGTCCGTCCCGCGTCGTGTACGCGACCCACGCGGACTCGGCGGTGGCGGTGGGGCTCGGGGAATCGGCGGAAGGCTCCCCCGGTGACCGCGTCGCGGCCGCCGGTCCGGTCGCCGAGGGCGACGTGCACCCCGCCAGCACTGCCATGCATACGAGCGCGCCCGCGATGGTCATGGCACCGGTTCGCCCCAGGATTCCCCCGGCCATGCGCGGAATTTACACCCGGCACGGTCCGCGGTCAAGCACGGGTCCGACGGCCCGCGATCACGGTCAGCCGTCGAGGCGGACCAGCCAGCCGTGCGTGTCGGCGCGGCGGCCGTACTGGATGTCGGTGAGCTCCTCGCGCAGCGACAGCGCGAGCGTCCCGGTCGGCTGCTCGTCGACGAAGTCGTGGCCCTTCAGGGTGCCGATCGGCGCGACCACGGCGGCGGTGCCGCACGCGAACACCTCGACGATGTCGCCGGATGCCACGCCCTCGCGCCACTCGCTCAGGGCGACGGGGCGCTGCTCGACGGCGTGACCGCGATCGCGGGCCAGCTCCAGCAGCGAGGCGCGCGTGATGCCTTCGAGGATCGAGTCGGATGCCGGGGTGACCAGGGTTCCGTCCTTGCGGACGAAGACGATGTTCATGCCGCCGAGCTCCTCGACGTTGCGCTGGCCGTCCAGGAACACCACCTGGTCACAGCCCTGCTCGTACGCCTCGGCCTGCGGCAGCAGGCTCGCCGCGTAGTTGCCGCCGGTCTTGGCCGCTCCCGTCCCGCCCCGGCCGGCACGGGCGTAGTCCTCGCTCAGCCAGATCGAGACGGGCTTCGCGCCGCCCTTGAAGTAGGCCCCGACGGGACTGGCGATCACGTAGTAGGAGACCCGGTTCGCGGGGCGCACGCCGAGGAACGCCTCGGAGGCGAACATGAACGGGCGCATGTACAGGCTCTGGTCGTCGCCGCCGGGCACCCAGTCGGCGTCCACCGCTATCAGCTCCCGCAGCGACTGCACGAACGCGTCGACGGGCAGCTCGGGAAGGGCGAGGCGTCGTGCGCTGCGCTGCAACCGGTGCCCGTTCTCGGTCGGCCGGAACGTATGCACGGATCCATCCGCGTGCCGGTAGGCCTTGATCCCCTCGAAGATCTCCTGACCGTAGTGCAGCACGGCGGCGGCCGGGTCCAGTGTGATCGGGGCGTACGGCTGAACGGCCCCGTCGTGCCATCCCTCCGCGTCTGACCAGGCGATCGTGACCATGTGGTCGGTGAAGACCGTGCCGAACGCGGGTTCGCGCAGAAGCTCCTCGCGCTGCCGGTCCGAGGCGGCGTGAGGGTTGTGCTGCACGCTGAAGGCGAGCGATGCGGTGGCGGATTCGGCGGAGGGGGTCATGGCGGAGTCCAGTCTTCAAACGGGGTGGCGGGGCGCGGCTGTCTTCAGGTTACGCCTGGAGCCGGGCGGTGATGGCGTCGCCGATCTCGGTCGTGGTGCGGCGGGCGCCGGTGCGCCCGGCGATGTCCTGCTCGACCGCGCGGGTGACGCGGGCGGCCTCGTCGCGCAGCCCGAGGTGGTCCAGCAGCAGCGCGGTGGACAGGATCGCGGCGGTGGGATCGGCCTTCTGCGCTCCGGCGATGTCGGGCGCGGAGCCGTGCACGGGCTCGAACATCGATGGGAAGGCGCCGTCCGGGTTGATGTTCCCGGAGGCGGCCAGGCCGATGCCGCCGGTGACCGCGCCGGCCAGGTCGGTGAGGATGTCGCCGAACAGGTTGTCGGTGACGATGACATCGAACCGGCCGGGGTTCGTCACCAGGAAGATGGTCGCGGCATCGACATGCAGGTAGTCCACGGCGACATCCGGATACTCGGTCGCCACGGCATCCACTATCCGCTTCCACAGCGATCCGGCGTTCACGAGGACGTTCGTCTTGTGCACGAGCGTGAGCGTGCGGCGCCGGCGCTGCGCGAGCGCGAACGCGTAGCGGACGACGCGCTCGACGCCGAACGCCGTGTTCACGCTGGTCTCGTTGGCGACCTCTTGCGGCGTGCCGCGCCGGATAGCGCCTCCGTTGCCGACGTAGGGCCCCTCGGTGCCCTCGCGCACCACCACGAAGTCGACGTCGCCGGGGTCGGCGAGCGGGCCGGGAGCCCCCGGGTACAGCTTCGAGGGCCGCAGGTTCACGTAGTGGTCCAGCGCGAAGCGCAGCTTCAGCAGCAGGCCCCGCTCGATGTTCGCGTCCTTCAGCCGCTCGTCGCCGGGTGTTCCGCCGACGGCGCCGAGCAGGATCGCATCGTGCGCGGCGATGGCGGCCAGGTCGTCGTCGGTGAGCGTCTCCCCCGTCTGGAGGTAGCGGCCGGCCCCGAGCGAGAACCGTGTCTTCTCGAATCGGACATCGCTTCCGGCGGTCGCGGCGTCCAGCACCTTCTCGGCCTCCGCGACGACCTCGGGACCGATGCCATCACCGGGGATGACGGCGAGCTTCACGACACGCGACATGGCACTCCTCTGCTTGCGGCACGGCGACGCCGCGCCTCCCCCAGCCTAGCCAGCGGCAGGGCCGCTCCCCGCTGGGTGACGGCCGGCGGTGCTAGCACACCGCCACGGCCCCGGCAAGATCCTGCCGCGACCGCGCGACTCCGCGGCACGATGAAGTCGGTGCGGCGTCGATCGAGACGGCCGCCATGAAGACAGGAGCAACCATGAGCATCGGACTGGGCATCGTCCTCTTCGTCATCGGGGCGATCCTCGCATTCGCCCTCAACATCGACGTGTCGTGGGTCGACCTTCAGCTGGTGGGTTACATCCTCATGGCCGCCGGCGTCGTGGTGTTCATCCTGGGCCTCGTATTCCTCATGCGGCGTCGCCGCACCATCGCGACCTCGCACACGAGCGTCGACCCGCGCAGCGGGGACGCCGTCCGTCGCGAGGAGACATCCGCCCCTGACGACGTCGTGTGAGGATTCAGACCTCGACGATCTCGATCTGACGGAGGAAATCGGCGCCGACGGCGGCGCGCATCTCCTCGACGATCTCGTCGGACACCGGCGAATCGACGGTGAGGACCGATAGCGCGTAGCCGCCGGCGTCGGGGTGTGCGACCTGGAGGCCGACGATGTTGATGCCGGCGTCCCCGAGCAGTCGCGCGTAGATGGCGACGAGCCCCGGGCGGTCCGCGTAGCGGATCGCAAGGTGGTATCGCTCGAACGGCACCTCGATCTCGTAGCCGTTCACCTCGACGACCTTCGGCACCATCCGCGTGCCGGCGAGCGTCCCGGCCACCGTGAGCACGGTGCCGTCCGCGAGTGATCCGCGCAGCACCGTGAGGTTGCGGTACAACGGGCTGTCCGGCTCCACGATCAGCCGCGTCTCGATGCCCCGCTGCTCGGCGAACAACGGCGCGTTCACGTACGACACGTTCTCGCTGACGATATTCGTGAAGATGCCCTTCAGCGCCGCCAGACGGTACACGCTGACGTCGTACCCGGCGAGCTCGCCGCGTACCTCGATGTCCAGGCTCGTCAGCGCGGCCTCGCTGAGGCCGGTGAACAGCTGGCCCAGCATCTCGACCAGGGCGATGCCGGGGCGCACGAACGGGTCGATCACGCCGCCGGCGACGTTCACGGCATCCGGGACGAGGTCACCCTCCAGCGCGAGCTTCACGGACCGGGCCACCGAGATGCCGGCCTTCTCCTGCGCCTCGAACGTGGAGGCGCCCAGGTGCGGCGTGACGATGGCGTTCGGCAGGCTGAGCAGGCGCTGCGCGGGGCCGCCTTCGGCGGGCGGCTCCGAGGTGAAGACGTCCAGCGCCGCGCCGGCGATCACGCCGTCGGTGAGCGCGGTGTGCAGCGCCTCCTCGTCGATGAGTCCGCCGCGCGCGACGTTCACGATGTACGCGGTGGGCTTCATCAGCGCCAGCTGCTCCGTGCTGATCATGCCGGTGGTCTCCGGGGTCTTCGGCATGTGCACGGTGACGAAGTCGCTCTGGCGCAGCAATTCGTCCAGCGGCAGCAGCTCGACCTGCAGCTGCTGGGCGCGGGCCGGGGTCACGTACGGGTCGTAGCCGATCACGCGTACCCCGAACCCGCGCAGCCGCTCGGTGATGAGGCTGCCGATGCGGCCGAGGCCGACGATGCCGACCGTCTTCTCGTACAGCTCCATGCCGGTGAAGGCGCTGCGCTTCCATTCGCCGCGGGTCAGCGACGCGTCGGCGGCGGGGACGTGCCGGGCGAGCCCGAGGATGTGGGCTATCGTCAGCTCGGCCGCGGAGATGATGTTCGAAGTCGGCGCGTTCACGACCATGACGCCGGCGGCGGTGGCGGACTTGATGTCGACGTTGTCCAGGCCCACGCCCGCCCGGGCGATGACCTTCAAGCTGGGCGCCGCGGCGATGGCTTCGGCGTCCATCTTCGTCGCCGACCGGATGAGGACGGCGTCCGCGTCCGCGAGCTCGGCCAGCAGGACTCCCCGGTCCGTGCCGTCGACGGCGCGGATGTCGAAGTCCGGTCCGAGCGCGTCGATGGTGGCGGGAGAGAGCTGTTCGGCGATCAGGACGACGGGCTTGGTCACATCAGACCCTTCGGGACGGCGCGCCGCGCACGGCGCACGACGGCAAATGACGGGGATGCCGCGCCGCACGCCTTCGGGGCGAGACGCACACAGCCTACCGTGCCGCGGGCGCACTCCCGGACAGTGTGACGTCAGCCGACGACGAGGCTGGCCCCGCCGATGAGGGCGTAGGCGAGCACGTTGAGCCAGAACACGGCGACCAGCGCGAGCCCGCACAGCAGCAGCAGCGCCAGGACCGTCGGCGGGCGGCGGACCCCGAGCGCGAAAGCGGCGGCGAACACGAGAATCGGGAACGCCGACGCGAACAGCAGCAGCGCCCAGCCCGCGCCGTTCAGGCCCAGCGGGCCGGTGGCCTGGGCGATCAGGAACGCCACGGCGTTCCACACCGCGTACGCGTAGAAGAGTCCGGCGGCGCCCGAGATCACGGCCGCGAGCCACGTCGGCATGCCGCGCAGCGGCGTTGTCTGCACGCTCACTGCCCGACTCCGCCCAGAAGCGCGAACGGCCACGGCACCAGGAGCACGGCGCCCACGGCCAGCCAGAGGAACCGCAGCCAGGTCCGCGAGCGGCGGGTCAGCCACAGCGTGGTCGCGAACCAGATCGCCGGGGCGAGCACGGCCAGCCACACGGCCGGCACCGACGCGGCCGGGCTGACGAGGAACGACGCGACGCCCTGCAGGCGCACCCCGCCGACGACCCACCCGATCGTGAACAGCAGATAGACGCCGCCCAGCACGCCGACACCCACCAGCCCCGCGCTGCCGAGCGCGGGCTCGTCCTCTGTCTGCGTGTCGGTCGTGGCGGGCTGCTCAGCCGGGCCGCCGGTCGTGACGACCCGATCCGCGCCCTTCCCCTTCGCGTGCCATCCTGGCGGGAGCACGGGCCGAGGGTCGTCGTCACCGTCCCAGTGCAGTGCGTCCCCGTCGTCGTGGGGATCGGTGTCTGCCGGCATGCCGGTCAGTCTATGACACGCGAACGGGCCGGAGGATCACTCCCCCGGCCCGTTCGCGGACGTCCTGCTCAGCGTGCCGCAGAACCGTCCGTGTAGTCGCTGTCCTGCTGCTTCCATGCGAACAGCGCGCGCAGGTCCCGGCCGACGGACTCGATCGGGTGCGTCTCCTCCTTGGCGCGCAGGCCGAGGAACTCGGGCGCTCCGGCGTCCTGGTCGTCGATGAAGCGCTGCGCGAAGGCGCCGGACTGGATGTCGCCGAGGACCGCCTTCATGTTCTCCTTGACGTGCGGGTCGATCACGCGCGGGCCGGAGACGTAGTCGCCGTACTCCGCGGTGTCCGAGATCGACCAGCGCTGCTTGGCGATCCCGCCCTCCCACATCAGGTCCACGATGAGCTTGAGCTCGTGCAGCACCTCGAAGTAGGCGATCTGCGGCTGGTAACCCGCCTCGACGAGCGTCTCGAACCCGTACTGGACCAGGTGCGACATGCCACCGCACAGCACCGCCTGCTCGCCGAACAGATCGGTCTCGGTCTCCTCGGTGAACGTGGTCTTGATGCCGCCCGCACGCAGGCCGCCGATGGCCTTCGCGTACGACCAGGCGGTGTCCCACGCCGAGCCGCTGGCGTCCACCTCGACCGCGACGATCACCGGGACGCCGCGTCCCGCCTCGTACTCGCGGCGCACGGTGTGACCGGGGCCCTTCGGCGCGACCATCACCACGTCCACGCCCTCCGGCGCCGTGATGTATCCGAACCGGATGTTGAAGCCGTGTGCGAACAGCAGCGTCTTGCCGGGGGCCAGGTGGTCCTTGATCGAGTCGGCGTAGATGCCGCGCTGATGCTGGTCGGGGGCGAGGATGACGATGACATCCGCCCAATCGGCGGCGTCGGCGACGGTCTTGACCTCGAAGCCCGCCTCCTGCGCCTTCGGGATGGACGTGGAGCCCTCCTTCAGCGCGATCGCGACCTCGACCCCGGAGTCGCGCAGGTTCAGCGCGTGCGCGTGGCCCTGCGAGCCGTACCCGACGACGGCGACCTTCTTGCCCTGGATGACGGACAGGTCGGCGTCGGAGTCGTGGAAGATCTCTGTGGTCATGTGGGATTCTCCTTGGTTGTGTCGTTTCGTCTTCGTGCGCCGGTCGGACGGCGCGATGGGGTGTCAGCCGCGCAGCACCCGCTCGGTGATGCTCTTGCCGCCCCGGCCGATAGCGAGCAGCCCGGACTGGGCGAGCTCCTTGATCCCGAACGGCTCGAGCGCGCGCAGCAGGGCGTCCAGCTTGCCCTGGTCGCCGGTGGCCTCGATCACGAGCGCGTCCGCGGCGTAGTCGACCACGGAGGCGCGGAAAAGGTTCACGACCTCGATCACGTTCGACCGGCTCGTGTTGTCGGCGCGCACCTTGATCAGCGCATGCTCGCGCTGCACCGACGCGTCGGACTCGAGCTCGACGATCTTGATGACGTTGATGAGCTTGTTCAGCTGCTTCGTCACCTGCTCCAGCGGCAGTTCCTCGACGTCCACCACGACGGTGATCCGGCTCAGGCCGGGCACCTCGGTGACGCCGACGGCGAGGGACGAGATGTTGAAGCCGCGGCGGGCGAAAAGTCCGGCGACCCGGGTCAGCAGACCGGGCTTGTCCTCCACGAGGAGGCTCAGCACGTGGTTGGGCATGTCTTCCTCCTCCTCAGTCTTCGGTCTCGAACGCCGGGGCGTGGTCGCGGGCGTACTGGATGTAGCTGTTGCTGACCCCCTGCGGGACCATCGGCCACACCATGGCGTCGGCCGAGACGACGAAGTCGATCACGACGGGTCGGTCGTTCGTCTCCAGTGCCGTCGTGATGGCGGCGTCGACGTCCTCCGCCGTTTCGACCCGCAGCGCGAGGCACCCGTATGCGTCGGCGAGCTTGACGAAGTCCGGCACCCGGATCGTGTCGTGGCCCGTATTCAGGTCGGTGTTCGAGTGGCGGCCGTTGTAGAACAGTGTCTGCCACTGCCGTACCATGCCCAGCGACGAGTTGTTGATGATCGCAACCTTGATCGGGATGTTGTTGATGACGCAGGTGGCGAGCTCCTGGTTCGTCATCTGGAAGCATCCGTCGCCGTCGATCGCCCACACCACGCGGTCGGGCTCGGCGACCTTCGCGCCCATGGCGGCCGGGACCGCGTAACCCATCGTGCCGGCGCCCCCGGAGTTGAGCCAGGCGTTCGGGCGCTCGTACTTGATGAACTGCGCCGCCCACATCTGGTGCTGTCCGACGCCGGCCGCGTAGACCGCCTCGGGGCCGGTCAGCTCGCCGATGCGCTGGATGACGTACTGCGGCGAGAGCAGGCCGTCGCTGGTCGGCGCGAACCCGAGCGGGAATTCCTCGCGGATCCCGTCCAGGTACGCCCACCAGTCCTCGATCTCGGGCGCGTCGGTCTCCGCGACCGCGCGATACGCCACGTCGAGGTCGACGAGAACGTCCTTCAGGTCGCCGACGATCGGCACGTCGGCGACGCGGATCTTCGAGATCTCGGCGGGGTCGATGTCCACGTGCACGATCGTCGCGCCGGGGGCGAACAGCGCCGCCTTCCCGGTGACGCGGTCGTCGAACCGGGCGCCGAGGGCGACGATGAGGTCCGCCTCCTGCAGCGCGAGCACCGCGGGGACGGTGCCGTGCATGCCCGGCATCCCGAGGTGCTGCCGGTGCGAGTCGGGGAACGCACCGCGCGCCATCAGCGTGGTCACCACGGGCGCACCGGTCGACTCGGCGAGCCGGCGCAGCTCCTCCGAGGCCCGGGATCGGATCACGCCGCCGCCGACGTACAGGACGGGCTTGCGGGCGTGGGCCAGGAGCCGTGCCGCGGCCTGGATCTGCTTGCCGTGCGCCTTCGTCACCGGCCGGTAGCCGGGCAGGTCGATCTTGGGCGGCCAGATGAACGGGGCCTCGGCCTGCTGCGCATCCTTCGTGATGTCCACGAGCACCGGGCCGGGCCGGCCGGTCGACGCTATCTCATACGCGGCGGCCAGCGCGACCGGCACGTCCTCGGGACGCTTGACGAGGAAGGAGTGCTTCGTAATCGGCATCGTGATGCCCACGATGTCGGCTTCCTGGAACGCGTCGGTGCCCATCAGCGTGCTGAACACCTGCCCGGTGATCGCCAGCAGCGGCACCGAGTCCATGTAGGCGTCGGCGATCGCGGTGACGAGGTTGGTGGCCCCCGGGCCGGAAGTCGCGATGGCGACCCCCACGCGGCCTGATGCCGACGCGTAGCCTTCGGCGGCGTGTCCGGCGCCCTGCTCGTGGCGCACGAGGATGTGCCGGATGCCGGAGGCATCCATCAGCGGGTCGTAGACGGGCAGGATGGCGCCGCCGGGGATGCCGAAGACATCCGTGGCGCCGAGCAGCTCGAGGGAGCGGACGACCGCCTGCGCACCTGTGAGCACGGGCGCCGAGGCGGTGCGGGCGGGCGGCCGGGGAACGGCCGCAGTGGTGTCTGCGGGCATGGTGATGCTTTCTCGATCGAGCGGACTGACGGGCTTCTACGCGGCCGTTACCCCGTGACGGCCCCGAGCGCAGCGGAGCGCACGAGCGCGGAGTACTTGGCCAGGACGCCTCGGGTGTAGCGCGGTTTCAGCGGCTCCCACCCCACTGAGCGGGAGCTCAGCTCGGACGGGTCGACGAGTAGGTCGAGAGTGCGAGCCGCGATATCGACCCGTATCAGATCACCATCGCGCACGAAGGCGATAGGACCTGCGTCCACCGCCTCGGGTGCTATGTGGCCGATGCAGAGGCCGGTTGTGCCGCCGGAGAATCGACCGTCTGTCAAGAGTAATACATCTTTTCCGAGGCCTGCGCCCTTGATGGCGGCGGTGATGGCGAGCATTTCGCGCATCCCGGGCCCCCCCTTGGGACCCTCGTAGCGGATCACCACGACGTCGCCGGCGTGGATCTCGCCCGCCTCGAGCGCGTCCATCGCGGCGCGCTCGCGCTCGAACACGCGGGCAGGTCCCTCGAACACGGCGGCGTCGAACCCGGCGGTCTTCACGACCGCGCCGTCGGGCGCGAACGAGCCGTGCAGGATCGTGAGCCCGCCGGTCGCGTGGATGGGATTGTCGAACGAGTGGATCACGGTGCCGTCCACCGGTCCCGGCTGCAGCTGCGCGAGGTTCTCGGCCAGCGTCTTGCCGGTAACGGTCAGCGCGTCGCCGTGCAGCAGCCCTTCGTCGAGCATCGCCTTCATGATCACCGGGATGCCGCCGTGGGCGTCGACGTCGTTCATCACGAACTGGCCGTACGGCTTCATGTCGGCCACGTGCGGGACCCGGGAGCCGATCCGGTTGAAGTCGTGCAGGCTCAGCTCGACCTCGGCCTCGTGCGCGATGGCGAGAAGGTGCAGGACGACGTTCGTGGAGCCGCCGAGGGCCATCGCGAGGGCGATGGCGTTCTCGAACGCTTCGATGGTGAGGATGTCGCGGGTGGTGATCCCCTGCCGCAGCAGCTCGACGACGACCTCCCCCGAACGCCGGGCGTAGAAGTCGCGCCGCCGGTCCGCCGAAGGCGGCGCCGCGGAACCGGGCAGGCTCAGTCCCAGCGCCTCGGCCACCGAGGCCATCGTGTTGGCGGTGTACATGCCGCCGCAGGCGCCCTCGCCGGGGGCGAACGAGCACTCGATGCGGTGCAGGTCCTCCGCACTCATCCGGCCCGCCATGCACGCCCCGACCCCTTCGAAGGAGTCGATGATCGTGATCTCCCTCTCGGTGCCGTCGGACAGCGTGACCCAGCCGGGAGCTATCGACCCGGCGTACAGGAAGACGCTGGCGAGGTCCAGGCGGGCGCTGGCCATCAGCATCCCGGGGATCGACTTGTCGCATCCGGCCAGCAGCACGGTGCCGTCCAGGCGCTCGGCCATCACGACGGTCTCGACGGAGTCGGCGATGACCTCGCGCGAGACGAGCGAGAAGTGCATGCCCTCATGGCCCATCGAGATGCCGTCGGACACCGAGATGGTGCCGAACTGCAGCGGATATCCGCCGCCGGCGTGCACGCCGTGCTTGGCGCTCTGGGCGAGCCGGTCCAGGCTCAGATTGCAGGGCGTGATCTCGTTCCAGCTGGACGCTATCCCGATCTGCGGTTTCTCCCAGTCCCCGTCGCCCATCCCGACCCCCCGCAGCATTCCGCGGGAGGTGGTCGCCTCGATTCCGTCCGTCACCACGCGGCTGCGCGGCTTGATATCGATCGTGGTCCGCGAGTCAGACATGGTCGCAGTCTATTGGGCCGCGGCTGCGCGCAGGGTCACCAGCTCGTCCAGGAACGCTGCAAACGCGGGGATGTCGGGGACCACGACGGTGGCCGCGGTGGCCTGGCCGACACCCACGTGCACTCCCACGTCGCCCGCGGGAAGGCTGCGCAGCGCGTCCTCGTCGGTCAGGTCGTCACCGGCGAACAGGACGGTGTCGGCACCGGTGAGATCGCGCAGGTGCCGCACCGCGGTGTCCTTGCCCTCGTCGCGGAACGCGTACTCGACGATGTTGTGCCCGGTCCGTCGTCGCCAGTGCGGAGCGCCGGCGGCCACGAGGGCGTCGACGGCGTCGTCCGCGGTACGTGCGTCCGCGGCGGAGGCCCGGCGCGTGTGCACGCCGAAGCCGAACGTCTTCGGCTCGATGAACACGCCCGGCAGATGTCGGGTGGCCTCCTGCGCGGCCGCGCGCAGGCGGTCGCGCAGGACGATGTCCGCGGGGTCCTCGTCCGGTTCGACCGCGCCGTCATCGGGCGTCCAGTACTCGGCGCCGTGCGAGCCGGCCAGAAGAATGGGCGAGCCGTCGCGATGCTCGGCGATCACCCGCAGGTCCGACATGCTCCGGCCGGACACGAGCGCGACCCACGTCCGCGGCAGGGCGGTGAGCGCCGTGACCGCGTCGCGAGCGGCCGGCAGCATCCGGGCCGCCATCGGCTCGTTCTCCAACGGCGACAGCGTGCCGTCGAAGTCGACGGCCACCAGCAGTCGGTGCGCGCCCGCCATCCGCGCGAGCGCGCTGGCGCGCGCCGTCACGAGGCGTTCGCCTTCCGCGACCGTGCCAGGGCGGTGAGGAACCCGCGGGACCACGCGACCACGTCATGCTCCTGGACCCGATGACGGAGTTTTCGCATGCGTTTGCGCTGTTCGGTCGGCGGCATCTCCACGGCATCCATGATCGCGTCCTTCATGCCCTCGATGTCGTGCGGATTCACGCGGATCGCGGTGCTGAGCTCATCGGCGGCACCGGCGAACTCGCTGAGCACGAGCACTCCCTGGTTGTCGGTGCGGCTGGCCACGTACTCCTTTGCGACGAGGTTCATCCCGTCGCGCAGGGCGGTGACGAGCATGACGTCGGCCGCGAGGTACAGGGCGACCATCTCCTCCCGCGGGAACGCCTGGTGCAGGTAGCGGATTGCGGTGTGCTCCATGGTGTCGTGCGTGCCGTTGATCCGGCCCACGACCTGTTCGATCTCGTCGCGCAGCTGGGCGTACGCATCGACCCGCTCCCGGCTGGGACTGGCGACCTGAACCAGGGTCGCCCGTTCCACGGACAGCCGTCCCTCGTCGAACAGCTCGCCGATGGCCTCCATGCGGTGCCGGATGCCCTTCGTGTAGTCGAGCCGGTCGACGCCGAGGAAGATCTTCTCCGGGTTGCCGAGTTCCGCGCGGATCTCGGCGGCGCGACGGCGAATGTCGTCGCGCTGGGCGAGTTCGACATATGCGGCCGCGTCGATGGAGATGGGGAACGCCTTGGCCAGCGCCAGCCGCTGCGTGCCGTCCTCGTTGCGGACCCGGATGCCGCTGGCGCGCGTCTCGTACCGCAGCTGCCGGTGCACGGCGCGGGCGAAGTTGCTGGCATCGGCCGTGCGCTGGAATCCGATCACGTCCGCGCCCAGCAACCCCTCCAGGACCTGACGACGCCACGGAAGCTGGGAGAAAAGGCCGTATGCCGGAAACGGAATGTGATGGAAATAGCCGATCGTGACGTCCGGCCGCTGCGCGCGCACGAGCTGCGGGACCAGCTGCAGCTGGTAGTCCTGCACCCACACCGTCGCGTTCGGTGCGGCCGCGCGGGCGGCGGCGTCGGCGAACCGCTGATTGACCTCGACGTACGCGTTCCACCAGTCCCGGCGGTATCGCGGCGCCGCTATGACGTCGTGGTACAGGGGCCAGATGGTCCCGTTCGAGAAGCCCTCGTAGTAGTCCGCGACCTCGTGCTCGGACAGGCCGACCGGGACCAGGTGCATGCCGCTGAAGTCGAATTCGTCGACGTGCAGATCCGGCTGGCCGGGCCATCCCACCCACGCGCCATCGGCGTGGCGCATGACCGGCTCGAGCGCGGCGACCAGCCCGCCCGGGGATGGCCGCCACCCGCCCTCGTCGTCCCGATCCACGGGAAGTCGGTTCGCCACGACGACGAGGTCTGCATGGGACATCTGGGCGCCTGCCTTCGGTATCGCGGTGCTCTCAGGCTAACAGCGCGCTTCCCCCGGACACCCGGGGGAAGACGCCGCGCGGCGTTCGCGCTAGCGTGGACGGATGCGCAAGTACCTCTTCGGCACCGGCATCATCGGGGCGGTGATGGGGGGCATGACCCTGCTGCGGGGCCTCCGGGACGGCGAGCGGTTCACGTGGCGGGCGGGCCTGGGATGGCTCAGCTGGGCCATCACGCTCGCGCTGGCGGTCGGCTCGATCATCGATGTGCGCCGGGCCGGCACGGGCCACCTCGCGCCGGCCGACTCCCCCGTGGCCGGCCACGAGAAGAAGTACCTGAAGCGGCGCCTCGAGCGCTGAGGGCGCTCAGCGGGTGAGGATGAGCGCGTCGCCCTGACCGCCGCCTCCGCACAGCGCGACTGCGGCGGTGCCGCTGCCGCGCCGGGTCAGTTCGTGCACAGCGTGCACGACGAGCCGGTTGCCGCTCGCGCCGATCGGATGCCCGATGGCGATGCCGCCGCCGTGGATGTTCACGACGTCGTCGTCCAGGCCGAGTTCGCGCTGCGACCGCGCGACCACCGCGCCGAACGCCTCGTTGATCTCGACGACGTCGAGGTCCTCCACCGTGATCCCCTGCTTGCGCAGGGCCGTGCGGATGGCCTCAGCCGGCTGAGCGTGCAGCGAGTTGTCGGGCCCCGCGACCTGGCCGGACGCGCCCACCACGGCGAGCACATCCCACCCGTTGGCGTCCGCGTGCGACCGCGTGGTGAGCACGACGGCGGACGCGCCGTCCGAGATCTGCGACGAGTTTCCGGCCGTGATCGAGCCGCCCTCCGCGAACGCCGGGCGCAGCGCCGCCAGCGACGCAGGCGTGGTGTCCGGGCGGATGCCCTCGTCCCGGGTGACCACGAGCGGTTCGCCGCGGCGCTGCGGGATGGTGACCGGCACTATCTCCGCGTCGAACACGCCGGCATCCCACGCGGCGGCGGCGCGCTGGTGTGAGCGCGCGGCGACGGCATCCTGCTGCTCGCGGGTCACCTCGTACCGGTCGTTGAGCCGCTCGGTGGACGCGCCCATGCTCTCCCGGTCGTACGCGTCGGTGAGACCGTCGTACGCCATGTGGTCGAGCACCTCGATCGAGCCGTACGACCATCCGTCGCGCGAACCCGCGAGCAGGTGCGGCGCCCGGGTCATCGACTCCATGCCGGCGGCCACGACGACCGTGGCATCCCCCACCCGCAGCATCCGCGCCGCGTCGATCACCGCGGTCAGGCCCGAAAGGCAGACCTTGTTGACGGAGCCCGCGTGCACGGTCCAGGGAATCCCGGCGCCGACGGCGGCCTGCCGCGCCGGGTTCTGCCCGGCCCCCGCGGCCAGTACCTGGCCGACGAGCACCGCGTCCACGGCGTCGGCGGGGATGCCGGCCTTTTCCAGCGCCCCGGCGATGGCGGCGCTGCCCAGCTGCACCGCGGTCACGCCCGCCAGCTGGCCCTTCAGCCGCCCCTGCGGAGTCCGCGCGGCTGCGACGATGACGACGTCGTCCCTGTTCATGCCCCCACCTTAAGATCCGCTGCCACCTGCAGCTCCGGTTCGGTCGCCGCCAACACGTCCTGCACGGACACGCCCGGCGCCGTCTCGACGAGCACGAGCCCGTCGTCTGTCACATCGATCACCGCGAGGTCGGTGATGATCCGGTCCACGACCCGCTTCCCGGTCAGCGGGAGCGAGCACTCGTGCACGATCTTCGCGGAGCCGTCCTTCGCGACGTGCTCCATGAGGACGATCACCTTGCCGGCCCCGTGGACGAGGTCCATCGCACCGCCGGGGCCCTTCACCATCTTCCCGGGGATCATCCAGTTCGCCAGGTCGCCGTGCTCGGACACCTGCATAGCCCCGAGGATCGCGGCGTCGATCTTGCCGCCGCGGATCATCCCGAAGCTCGTGGCCGAATCGAAGAACGCGGCGCCCGGCAGCAGCGTCACGGTCTCCTTGCCGGCGTTGATGAGGTCGGGGTCGACGTGTTCGGCCGTCGGGTACGGCCCGACGCCGAGGATGCCGTTCTCGGACTGCAGCACCACGGTGACGTCCTCGGGGACGTAGTTGGGCACGAGCGTGGGCAGGCCGATGCCGAGGTTCACGTACGCGCCGTCGGGCAACTCCCGGGCCGCGCGCGCCGCCATCTCGTTGCGTGTCAGCGCCATGTCATGCTCCTTCCACGGGGGCAGCGACGGTGCGCCGCTCGATCCGCTTCTCGATGTCGGATCCGACCTCCACGATGCGGTGCACGTAGATGCCGGGAAGGTGGATGGCGTCCGCGTCGATCTCGCCCGGTTCGACGAGCTCCTCGACCTGGGCGATGCACACCCGGCCGCTCATCGCGGCGAGCGGGTTGAAATTGCGGGCGGCCTTGTTGAACACGAGGTTTCCGTGCCGGTCGCCGCGCAGCGCGTGCACGAGCGCGTAGTCGGCGACGATGCCCTCCTCGAGCACGCACTCGCGCTCCCGGCCGCCGACAGTGAAGAGGCGGGTCTCCTTGACCGGGGATGCCACGGCGATGCCGCCGTTGCCGTCGTAACGGCGCGGCAGCCCGCCCTCGGCAACCTGCGTGCCGACGCCGGTCGGGGTGAAGAACGCGGCGATGCCGGCGCCGCCGGCGCGCAGCTTCTCGGCGAGTGTGCCCTGCGGGGTCAGCTCGAGTTCGAGGTCGCCCTCGAGGAACTGGCGTTCGAACTCCTTGTTCTCGCCCACGTACGACGACGTCATCTTGCGGATCCGCCGGGCGGCCAGCAGCACGCCGAGCCCCCAGTCGTCGACGCCGCAGTTGTTCGAGATGATCGACAGATCGGTTGTGCCCTGCGCGAGCAGCGCGTCGATGAGGGCCATGGGGTTGCCGCTGAGCCCGAATCCGCCGACGGCGATCGTCGCGCCGTCCGGGATGTCGGCGACGGCGTCCGCCGCGCTTGCCACCTGTTTGTCGATCACCCGTGACCTCCTCGTCCTCGCGCATCTGTGCGTGCCTCTCCATCATCACGCCGCAGAGGCGTCGCGGCGCCGTCCCGTTTGCGATGTGGATGAACCCGGCCCTAGTGTTCACATAATGGACACCAGGACCGCGGTACCCGGAGCGCAGGCCATCGCCCGCGCGGCGTCGCTGCTGCGCCTGGTGACGGCGGCGGGCGCCGGCGGCGTGACCGTCAGCGATCTGGCCCGGCAGGCGGAGCTGACGCGTCCGACGACGCATCGCCTGCTGACCGCGCTGCGCCACGAGGGCCTGGTCGACCAGGACGACCGGACCGGCACGTGGATGCCGGGGCCCGAGCTGTTCCTGATGGGCAACGTAGCCGCCGCACGCTACGACATCACCGAGATTGCGCGGGACATCGTGCGCTCGCTGGCCGTGCGCACCGAGGAGAGCGCGTTCCTCTCGGTGCGGCGCGGCGACGAGACGGTGTGCCTGGTGCACGAGGAGGGCAGCTTCCCAATCCGGTCGTTCGTGCTGCATGAAGGGGTCCGCTTCCCCCTGGGCGTGGCGTCGGCGGGCCTCGCAATCCTCGCATTCCAGCCGCCCCACGATGTGGACGCGTATTTCGAGCGGCACCCCGAGCTTGCCGAGCGGTACGGCCCCGCGCACGACGAGGCGCGACTGCGCCGGCGGCTTCGCGAGACCACCGAGCGCGGGTACTCGCTCAACCCCGGGCTGATCGTCAAGGGCAGCTACGGCATCGGCGCAGCCGTGTTCAGCCGGGACGGGCACCCGCAATGGGCGCTGAGCCTGAACGGCGTGGAGTTCCGCTTCGGGCCCGATCGGCTGTCCGAGCTCGGCCGGACGCTGCTGGCCCATGCGCACCAGCTGACGTCGCGGATCGCCGCGGTCCGTCGCTGACCATCACTCTTCCCACGCGTGGGCGACGGCACCGGCCACCACATCCGCGCCACCGGGCGACATGGCTATCGTGTAGTGGTTGAGGCCCTCGACCCGCCGGTGGCGGACGCCGGGGTACGCGGGGAGCACGCGCTCGAGGTAATCCGGGGCGTACAAGCCCGGCGGATCGTCCTGCAGCCCCCGCGGAACCGTGATCAGGCGCACATCGTGTCGCATCCGCCCGAGTGCGTCGGGCAGGGCCGTGCCGGTGGTCATGTCGACCGTGTCGTCCACCACGGTGTCGTAGCTCGTCGCGGGACGCAGCATCCCAGCCCCCGCGTCCACAAGATCGTACGCGAGGTACTCCTCCAGCTCGGGACTCCAGTCGTTGCGGAAAGCGGGGTGATCACGCCAGAACGCGAGGTAGTCGCCGACCGAAGCGAAGCGCATGCGCAGCCGCGCGGCAGTGGGACCGAGGATGTGGGCGACCACCTGCTCGGGGTCCAGCCCCGAGGGCACGTCCAGCGGCAGTCCGCCGTCGACCAGCACCAGCCGTGCGACTGCGCGCGGGTGCAGGTCGGCCAGGACCGCTGCCACGAAGGCGCCCATCGAGTGCCCGACGACGAGTGTCTGCGCGACGTCGAGGGCGTCGAGCACCGCTGCCATGTCGGTTGCGTGGGCGGCCATGCCCGCCGCGCCGAGCACGGTGTTGCTGCGACCGCGCCCGCGCAGATCGGGAGCGATCAGCCGCACCCCCGGAAGTCGCTGCGCGACCTGCTGCCACGCCAGGTGCGAGGATGTCACGCCGTGCACGAGCAGCGCCGTGGGGGCATCGGACCGTTCGGCATCCCAGACGCCGACCCGAAGCATCCCTCCGTCGACGGCCACCTCGATCTCGCGGCGGGGACGGCTCATCGAGCTGTCCATCCACCGTCGATCGTGTACGAGGCTCCGGTGGTCATGCCCGATGCCGGCCCCACCAGCCAGCCCACCAGCGATGCGACCTCCTCAGGTTCGACGAGCCGCTTGACCGCCGTCTCGGTGAGCATGATCCTCTCGACCACCTCCGACTCCTCGATGCCGTGCACGGCCGCCTGATCGGCGATCTGCTTCTCCACCAGCGGCGTGCGCACATACGCCGGATTGACGCAGTTGCTGGTCACGCCGTGCGCGGCACCCTCGAGCGCGGTCACCTTCGACAGGCCCTCCAGCGCGTGCTTGGCCGCCACGTACGCGCTCTTGAATGCGCTGGCGCGCAGACCGTGCGCGCTGGAGATGTTGACCACGCGGCCCCAACCCCGGTCGTACATCCCCGGCAGCACTGCCCTGATGAGCAGGAACGGCGCTTCGACCATGAGTCGCTGGATGAGCCGGAACGCGTCTGGATCGAAGTCCACGATCGGGGCGACCCGCTGGATGCCGGCATTGTTCACGAGGATGTCGGCCTGCAGCCGCAGGTCGTCCAGCGCGCGGGTGTCCGACAGATCGACGGTCCACGCCTCGCCGCCGACCGCGGCGGCCGCCGCCTGCGCGGCATCCGCGTTCAGATCCGCGATCACGACGTGCGCGCCGCGTCCGGCCAGTTCCCGGGCGCAGGCCAGCCCGATGCCGCTGGCACCCCCGGTGACGACGGCACGCCTGCCGTCGAGGTCTCGCTCGGTCATGGCCGTCCGTCCTTCCGGGTCGCGCCGCGCACGGCGAGCGCGTTGTCGATGAATCGCATCATTGCGTCGAAGACCTCGTCCGGGATGCTCTCCGGCACCGTGCCGGCCCCGTCGCGCTCCCAGAGCAGGAAGCGCATGCCGATCAGCTCGCCCAGGCCCATCAGGGCCCACGCGGTGATCTCGGGATCCAGCGCCGGGTCGATCTGGCCGTCCCGCTGCGCACGGGCGAGACCCTGCTCGTACCCTTCCACGATGCGGGTGTAGTGCAACCGCAGCATCTCTGGCGAGACGAACTCGGCTTCGCGGACCACCCGATACAGCGCGGGGTGCTCAGCCGTGAACCGGAAGAACCCGGCGAAGCCCGCACGCTCCGCTGCGAGGCGATCGGTCGCGTGCGACATGGCCTCGGCCATCGAGTGACGCACACGCTGGTTCAAATCGAGGACGAGCGACTCGAAGATGGTCTGTTTGCTGTCGAAGTAGAGATAGAACGTGCCCAGCCCGATCCCGGCGCGTTCGGTGATCTTCACGATCGACGCTTCGTGATAGCCCTGGTCCGCGAAGACGTGCTCGGCGGCCGCGAGCAGGCGACGGCGCGTCGCCTCGCCGCGCTTGGTGAGCGGGC
The DNA here is from genome assembly GCF_009649635.1 of Microbacterium sp. SYP-A9085. Classification (GTDB taxonomy): domain Bacteria; phylum Actinomycetota; class Actinomycetes; order Actinomycetales; family Microbacteriaceae; genus Microbacterium. The sequence goes on from NZ_WJII01000004.1 coordinate 172,392, forward strand.
GGCCGGTGATCGACGAGACGTTCAGCGGGGTCTGCTCATCCTGCATGCTCATGGGATCCCTCCTGGATCAGGGCGCGTGCCCGTTCGCGCAGCCGTGAGCGCGCGAACTTGTCGATCGCCGACCGCGGCAGTTCGTCCACCGGGACGATGCGCACCGGCACCTTGAACGAGGCGAGGTGATCTCGGGCGTGAGCGATCAGCTCATCCTCCGAACACGCGGCCCCCGGCCGCAGTTCGACGAAGGCGACACCGCGCTCACCCCACACGCGGTCGGGGACCCCGACGGCGACGGCGGCTTGCACGTGCGGGTGCGTGCACAGGGCGCGCTCGACTTCGGCGGGGGCGATGTTCTCCCCGCCGGAGATGTAGATGTCCTTGACCCGGTCGACGATGCGATACCGGCCGGATCCGTCCCGGCGCGCCAGATCCCCGGTTCGCAGCCACTCCCCGCACCGGGCGCGCGCGCTTTCGGCCGCGTCGCCCAGGTATCCGGCGAACACGCTGGGCCCGCGGACCCAGAGCTCGCCGATGGCGCCCGCCCCCAGCGGCAGACCGGTGGCGGGATCCGCGATGCAGACGTCCACGTGCGGATAGGCGGCCCCGACGGTGCCGGCCGCGGCGTCCCCTTCGCCGGCGGTGACCGTCAACACGTTCGGGCCCGCTTCGGTGAGGCCGTAGCCGGCCAGCAGCTCGACACCGCGGATGCGCCAGGCCCCGCGAAGGTCCTCGTCCAGCGGGGCGCCGCCGACCTGCGCGATGCGCAGCGAGGAGAGATCGGATGCCGGGAACCGGACGTCGTCGGCGAGAAGACGATACTGGGTGGGCACGCCCATGAGCGCGCTCACGCCGCGCTCCGGGATCAGCTGCAATATCCGGTCGGGCTGGAACGATCGCTCCAAGACCACGGTCGCTCCCGCCCACCATGCCAGGAGCGGCTGCACGTTCCAGGCCGCGACGTGGAACTGCGGGAGGGCGCACAGGACCACGTCCGACGCGGTCAGCTGGACCACGCCGTCCAGCGCGAGGTTGTTCCAGAAGCAGTTCGCATGCGTGAGCACGACGCCTTTGGGCGTCCCCTCGCTCCCCGAGGTGAAGATGACCAGGGCGGGGTCGTCGTCGCGGACCGCTCGTGCCGCGGTGGCCGGTCCGGAGCTGCCGGACCGAGACGGCACATGCGTTTCGACTCCGGCGACGCCGAGCATCGCGGTCGGTGCGAAGCCCCGCGTCCGGCTGATCGCGTCGGAGGCGAGACCCGCGTACTCCTCCTCGACGAGGATGAGTTGCGGGTCGGCGCGGTCGACGACCGCCGCCAGTTCGGCGGCGGTCAGGCGCCACGACAGCGGGACGAACGCGACCCCGATCTTCACGCAGGCGAAGAACGCCACGACGTGGTCGATGGAGTTGCCGGACAGCGTCGCGATCCGGTCGCCGGGTCCATACCCGCTGCGCACGAACAGCGAAGCCAGGGCGGCGGCGCGCTCGTGCAGCCGGCGATAGTCGATCGTCACACCTCGGTCGTCGATGGCGGTCTTCCCCGGGGACGCGGCGGCACGGTCGTCCAGCCACCGTCCGATGGTGTGCGGCTCGTCCGCCGGGGCCCATGTCCCCGGAACGATCGTCACGCCCGGACCTCCGCCTCGGTGACCGCGGCATCCTCGTGTTCGGCATCCGCGAAGGCATCCGGCACCCGCCGTCCACGCCGACGGCGCGCCAGGGCGTCGACGGTGCCGGCGATGCCGCCGGGCAGGAACATCACCACGATGATGAACAGTACGCCCAGCAGGAACAGCGGCTCGGACAGGGGAATGCGCAGCACGTCCGGAAGCCCTGCGATGGCGTCGGACCGGGCGAGCACGGTCAGACGCTGGTCGAGCAGCGTGTAGACGACGCCACCGACGATGGCGCCCCAGCGGAACCCGACCCCGCCCAGGACCACCATCACCAGCACCGTGATCGTCAGATCGGCGGAGACCGCGTGCGGCTGCGTACCGCTCTGCAGCAGCATGTAGGCGATGCCCGCCAGGCCACCGGCGACGGCGGCCGCGAGGAAGACGACGAGCTTGGCACGGTAGGGGCTCAGGCCCAGCACTCGCACCCGCAGGTCGTTTTCGCGGGCTGCGCGGGCGATATGCCCGAGCCGGGAGCGGTCCACCCACACCGCGATCAGATAGGCGATCACCACGACCGCCAGGGCGAACCAGTACAGATTGCGGGTGTTGACGACGCCCACCAATGCGTCCGGCACGTGCGCGGTGGGCAAGCTCAGCCCTTCTTCCCCGCCGGTGATCTGCGCATTGCGTCGAACGAGCACGGATGCCGCCTGGGCGAATGCGAGCGTCACCATGGCGAACGGGATGCCATTGACCCGCAGGCTGATCGCACCGGTGATCACCGCGATGACCAGCCCGCCCAGCACCGAGATCGCCACGCCCTGCCACAGCGGCACCTGCAGGGCCTGCAGCACGATCCCCAACCCGTACGCGCCCGCGCCGAACGAGAGAGCATGGCCGAAGGAGAGCAGCCCGGCGGTTCCCAGCAGCATGTTGTACGACAGCGCCAGTGCCCCGTACACCATGCACAACGAGATCAGCGCGAGGCTGCCGGGCGTGTAGGTGGGACCGGGCAGGATCCCGGGGATGCTGAGGTTCAGCAGCGGCAGGATCGCGAGGACGGCCACCACGACCACGCCGACGAGTGGCGCAGTGGCGATCCGCCACGCGGTTCGGTGCTCGCTCGGCATCATGCGCGCCTCCCCAGAAGTCCGGCCGGTCGCACCAGGAGCACGACGGCGAGCAGCACGACGACGATGAAGTCACCGGTGCCGGCGAGGAAGAAATTCGCGAACTGCTGGAGCACGGCCACCAGCACGGAGGCGATCGCCGCGCCGAGCAGCGAACCGAGGCCGCCGACGATCGTGACGATGAACGCGAAGATCAGCAGCGTCTGGCCGAGCCCCGCGGACACGTACCCCGCCCACTGCGCGGCGAGCACGCCACCGATGCCGGCGGCGGCCCCTCCGATCGCGAACACGATCGTGAAGGAGCGTCGGACGTCGATGCCGAGGGCGGTGACCATGGCCCGATTCTCGACACCCGCGCGGATGATGACGCCGTAGCGGGTGCGTCTTAGGAACAGGACGAGCAGGGCGAGGACGACGGTGGCGGCCACCATCAGCAGCCAATACACGTTGGGGACCTTCGCGCCGAGGATCTCCGTCGTACGGCCGAGCCACGCCGGACCGGGGATGTAGATCGGGTCGGTGCCCCACATGCCGTCGAACAGGGCGATGGCGGCGAACGAGAGCCCAACGGTGACGAGGACCTGCTCGATGTGCCGCTCGTACAGGGGGCGGATCAGCGCGAGCTCGGTCAGTGCGGCGAACGCTGCGCCCACGAGGGCCCCGACGAGGATGGACGCGGCGAACCCGCCCCAGCTGCCGGCGTCCATCCGCCGCGCGACCTCCCAGCCGACGAACGCGCTCAGCGAGAGGAACACGCCGTGGGCGAAGTTCAGAACGTGCATGAGACCGTAGATCAGGCTGAGACCGGACGCCACAAGGAAGTACAGTGCGCCGAGGCCGACACCGGTGAGCAGGGCGAGGATGACGGTGCTCATCTGTGCACCCCCTGCTCCGCATCGTCGCCGGCCCGGTCTGCGTGCACGCCCAGGAGCCGGCGGGTCAGCTCGGCGTCATCGAGGATGTCGGCCGTTGCACCCGTGTGCACGACCCGGCCGGCGGCGATGACGATGGCACGCGCGGCGAGCCGTCGCACGACCTGGAGGTTCTGCTCGACCAGGACGATCGGGACGGTGCGCGCCGCCTGTTCGAGTGCGGCCGCCACCTCGTCGACCACCTTCGGCGCGAGACCCTTGGTCGGCTCGTCGACGAGCAGCACGCGGTTGTCGTTGAGCAGGGCCCGAGCTATCGACACCATCTGCTGCTGGCCGCCCGAAAGCGTGCCGGCGCGCTGCTGCGCGCGTGCAGTCAGATCGGGGAACAGCTCGGCGACGCGGTCGCGGTGCGGCGTGCGGCTCCGTTCGGCCAGGGCGAGGTTCTCCGCGACGGTCAGGCCGGCGAAGACCTCGCGGTCCTCGGGCACGTAGCCCACGCCGCGCTGCGCGATCCGGTGGGTGAGCAGTCCGTCGATGCGCTCCCCCGCCAGGCGCACCTCCCCGCGGCGCGGGATGAGTCCCATGATCGCCCGAAGCGTCGAGGTCTTGCCCACACCGTTGCGTCCGAGCACGGCGGTCACACCGTGGGCTGCGACGTCGAACGTGACATCCTCGACGACCTGCTGACCGGCGATCGAGGCACGCAGCCCCCGCACCTGCAGAACAGACGTGTCCGTCATGCCGCGCTCCCCAGGTAGGCGCTCTGCACGAGCGGGTCCGCCATCACCGTCGTCGGGGCGTCGAACGCGATGATGGAGCCGGCGTACATCACCGCGACCTTCTGCACGAGGCCCATCAGCACCTCGATGTGGTGCTCCACCATGAGCACAGTGCAGCCCGTGGCGCGGTGCAGCTCACGGATGCTGTCGACGAGCCCCGCGACATCTCCGGAGGCGACACCGGCCATCGGCTCGTCCAGCAGGATGACGCGGGCACGGGTGGCCAGCAGCACGGCGATTTCGAGCTTGCGCTTGTCGCCGTGCGAGATGTCGCCGGCGCGCGCGCCCGCGCGGTGGGCCAGCCCGACGATCTGGAGCTTCTCGTGCGCCGTGGCGGTGGCCTGATCCGCCGCCGTCGGGAACCGCAGCAGCGAGTAGCTGCCACCGAGGGCGGCCTGCGCTGCGAGGCGTACATTCTCGAGGACGCTCAGCTGGGGAAAGAGGCTGGAGGTCTGGAAGGTGCGCCCCAGTCCTGCCCGCGCTCGGCGGGCCACCGACATCCGGGTGATGTCGGTGCCGGCCATCTCGACACTGCCTGCAGTGGGGCGGACCAGACCGGAGATCGCGTTGAACAGCGTCGTCTTGCCGGCTCCGTTGGGGCCGATGACGCCGACCAACGCGCCGGGCGGCACGTCGAGGTCGACATCCTTCAGGATTCCGATGCCGCCGATCTGCAGGCCGAGTCCGCGAATGCGCAGCGCGGGCGGGACTGGGATGCTCATGGCTACTTGGTCGCCTCCGCAGGGGCCACCTCGTCCGCGGGCACCGCGGCGATGAGCTCGGGGACGAACGAGCCGTTCTTGGCGACGAGCTTGGCCTGGTACATCTCCTGGATTAGCGCGTGATCGGACGCCCGCACGGTGGTCTTGCCCTTCGGGCCGTCGAAGCTGAAGCCCTCGAGCGCCTTCACCATGGCATCCACGTCGCCGGCACCCTCCTTCACCGCGTGCACCAGCATGATGGCCGCGTTGAAGCCGTCCGGGCTGAACAGGTCGGGCGTGCCGCCGGCCTTCTCGATGAGATCGATCATCGCCGTGTTCACCTTGTCGTCATTGGCGCCGGGGAAGTAGTAGCTGAGGAAGTTGATCTTCTCACTGGCCTGGCCGTAGGCGCCGAACGTCGGCGAGTCACCGAGCCCGGTGACCACGGGGATGTCTTCGAGCACGCCCTGCTGCGAGAGCGCCTGCCACATCGCGCCGCTGGTCGCCCCCGCCCAGGCCACGAACACGAGATCGGGCTTGGACTGCAGGATCTGCTGGGCGAACGGGGTGAACTCGGTGGCATCCTCCGGGACGAGCACGCTGGCCACCGTCGCGCCCTTCGCGCCGAGGATGGCCTTCACTGCGGCGTCATTGCCCTGGCCGAAAGCGGTGTTCTGCGCGAACACCGTGATCTTCTTCCCGGCGACGTCGTCGAGGAACGTACCGGCGGTTGCGACGTCCTGCGCACTCTGGCGGCCTGACCGGAAAGTGTACTTGTTGACGCCGGTGATCCCGTCGACGGCCGCGGGCCCGGAGATGAACAGGACCTTGTTCTGCGCAGCCTGCGCAGCCACGGCGAGAGCCACGCCGGACGACGTGCTGCCCATCAGGATCTTGGTGCCCTTGCCGATGAGGTCCTTCGCGGCGGTCACCGCGGTATCGGGGTCGCCGGCGTCATCGCGGTAGTCGATCTTCAGCGTGCGGCCGTCGACCTTCCCGGTGCCGTCGGTCGCGTAGTCCAGACCGGCCTTGAAGGCGTCGAGGTACTGCTTTCCGTAGCCGGCGAGGGGGCCGGTCTCGCTGCTGACGACCCCGACGCTGATCTCGCCACCGGCAGACGGTTGGTTGCCAGTGTCCGCGACGCCCGGGGCGCATGCCGTGAGGGCGACCGCGGCAGCGGTCGCCAGCGCGCCCAGCAGCGCCATCTTCTTCGTAACCCGCATGTGAGTGCCTTTCGCCGTTGGAAGGGAGTTTATGAAACCCGATTCAGGTATACGAATGCTACGGAGATCGACATCCGGTTGTCAACGCCGACACACGAGGCTGGGCGGACGGCCGAGTGCGGCTGATTCAATGCACCGTTTATATATCCGTGTTATATACTTATCGAATGCCACGCGCCGAGGACATCTCCGAGATCGTCACCGCCGCGCACGTGCTGACGCGATTGGCTGCTCTGGAGACGAAGAACGAGGCGCCGTCGACGCAATGGCGTGCGCTGAGCATCCTGCAATCCGACGGGCCGATGCGACTCGGTGAACTCGCGCGCGCCAGTCGGGCGACCCAGCCAGGCATGACCCGGCTGATCGGCCAGCTCGCGGAGGCCGGGCTCGTCACGCGCGACCACGATCCGTCCGACTCCCGCGCGACGGTGATCGAGATCACGGACCGGGGTCGCGAGGATCTCGCCGCCTGGCGCGTCGAGCTACGGGATGCCCTGCAGCCCCTGTTCGCAGACCTGACCGATGCGGAATGGGACACCCTGTCGCAAGCCGCCCGCATCCTCAAATCCCGCACCACCCCACGAGGAGTCACTGGATGAGATCTGCCACCGCTACCGGATCGATCTGGCGTCAACCGCCGCAGGTCTGGGCCGTCGCCTTCGCGTGCGTCGTCGCGTTCATGGGCATCGGCCTGGTTGACCCGATTCTGCCTGCCATCGCGGGGTCGCTGAAGGCGGACGCCGTCCAGACGGAGCTGCTGTTCACCAGCTATCTGCTGGTCACCGGCGCGGCGATGCTCATCACGAGCTGGGTCTCCAGCCGGATCGGGGCGAAGGCGACGCTCCTGGCGGGACTCGCCCTTATCGTCGCCTTCTCCCTGCTGTGCGCGCTCAGCGGAAGCGTGGATGCCATCATCGGCTTCCGCGCCGGGTGGGGCCTGGGCAACGCCCTGTTCATCTCCACCGCGCTCGCGACGATCGTCGGGGCGGCATCCGGCGGCAGCGAAGCGGCCATCATCCTGTACGAGGCGGCGCTGGGTCTCGGCATCGCGGTGGGGCCGCTGCTGGGCGGCCTGCTCGGCGAAGTCAGCTGGCGGGGGCCGTTCTTCGGCGTCGTCGTGCTGATGGCGATTGCGTTCGTCGCGGTCCTCGTGCTGCTGCGCACGAAGGGCGAGAAGCGCGCGCCGATGCCGCTGTCCGCCCCGTTCCGGGCGTTGCGGATCCCCGCGCTGGCGATCCTCGCGGTCGCGGCGCTCTTCTACAACATCGGATTCTTCGTCCTGCTCGCGTTCTCGCCGTTCGTCCTCGGCTTCTCGGCAATGGGCATCGGGTTCACGTTCTTCGGCTGGGGCGTGGCTCTGGCTGTCACGAGCGTGTGGATCGCACCGATCCTGCTGCACCGGATGTCGCGCACGACTGTGATGTTCATCATCCTGCCGCTGCTGGCGATCGATCTGATCGTCGCCGGCGTGCTCGTAGCCTCGGTCACCGCGCTCGTTATCTGCATCGTCGCGGGCGGGCTGCTCTTGGGCATCATGAACACCGTCCTCACCGAGGCGGTCATGGAGGCCACCGACCAGCCGCGCGCGGTCGCATCCTCCGCGTACTCGGCGGTCCGATTCATCGGCGGTGCCGCCGCCCCGCCGATCGCGGCAGCCCTCTGGCACGCATTCGGCGCCTCGGTGCCATACTTCTTCGCCGGAGCGTCCATACTCGTCGCGACGCTGGCGATAGCGCTCGGGCGTCGCGTGATCGCACGCATCGACGTGCACGAAGCGGATGTCGCGGAGGAGGGTGCCGCGATCCTCGTGGGCGACGCCACCTGAGGCGGCGTCCGGTCCCGGGGGCGCTCGTACCACCCGGCCCCGGGTGACGAAACGGCGTCAGCCGCCAGGCTGCGGCCGGACTGGTCGCACACCTGGGAACAGCCGCTGTGAAACGTGGTGCGCCCTCCTCGGATTCGAACCCAGAACCCATTGGCAACTGGCCAAATGTTTGAGACATCCCGCGACCACCCACGAAACCCCGTTTACCGCGTAATTCCGCGGTTTTCGGATCATCCGCTGCGGCCCTCTCCCCCACCGACTTACCAAAACCCACTGGGTTCAGGTGTCGCTGGCGGGGGTTTAGGTGTCGCAATAGGTGTCACAGAACCGGGTTTAGGTGTCACGGGCATCTTCATTAGAGGCCATCGGGGCGGGCGATGACAGGCGACAACGCGGTGCCTGCGAACGGATGTCGTCGATCCTGTGGCTGCGCCGGGAGTTGCGGCTTGTCTGTTGACGCTTCTCGTGGGGGAGGTGACACTGGCGAAACGATCTGTTTCAAGGATGCGCCGATGAGAGCGATGAGTGCACTCCGTTCGGCGGCGCTGTGAGGGGCGTGCGGCGGCGCACGCTCGGTGTCGGCCGCGTCGCGGTCGGGGTGATCGTTGCTGCGGTGGTGGTGGCGGGCGGCGTGGCCGCGGTGGCGGGCGGCGGAGAGGTAGGGGTGGTCGCCCGGTACCCGGGGAGAGGGGCGCAGCGTGTTTCCCCGTCCGCTGAGATCTCCGTGCAATTGCAGGTTGGCTGGATGGACGCGCAGAAGACGTTCGACATGGTGGTCACGGGGCCGGGCGGACGGATCGTGCGGGGGCGCAGCGCGGTGGACAGCGCCGAGGCGCTGTCGTTCACCCCGGTGAGGCCCTTTGCTGCAGGGAAGTACACGGCGGTGGTCCACCTGCGCGAGTCACCGGTCGAGGACACCGTGCTCGACTCGTGGTCGTTCGGGGTGGAGTCCGTGCCGAGCCTGTCGGATGGCTCCGGTGGCAGCATCCTGCTGGTGGCGCGTGAGGGGACGCGGGATGCGTACCTGGCCGAGATCCTGCGGGCAGAGGGATTCACGGGATTCGATACGGTGGCCCCCGAGCATCTTTCCCGAGACGTGTTGGCCGATCATGCCGTCGTCATCCTCGGGGCGACGAGTTCGACAGGACCGCATCTTCGCGACGTGGAGTCGTGGGTCAAGGGCGGCGGTGATGTGATCACCATGACACCCCAGGGCGGGCTGGCTTCTCTGGCTGGGCTGGAGCCGACCGGCGGGGCGCTCCGGGATGGCTATCTGCAGATCGACACCACGCACGCCCCGGGAATCGGCCTGACAGCCGAGCGGATGCAGTTCCATGGAGGCGCGCGCCTTTACACACGCGGCCCGGGCGGTAAGACCCTCGCGACCCTGGCGTCCGATCGGCAGGCCCCCGACCTTGGTCCCGCGGTGACACTGACGAAGGTCGGTCCTCATGGTGGGCACATCGCCGCCTTCACCTACGACCTTGCGACATCGGTGATGTACACGAGGCAGGGAGATCCGGCCGCGGCGGGCACGGAGCGTGACATGTCGCCTCCCATCCGGCCAAATGACCTCTTCATGGGATCGGATGGTGGAAAGGACTACCTAGATCACGCCGACATCGGGATTCCCCAAGCCGATGAGCAGATGCGCCTGCTCAGCAACCTGCTGGAGGAACTACACGCAGACACCTACCCGCTGCCGCGGTTCTGGTACCTGCCTCACGGTCAGAAGGCCGCCCTGGTGATGGCAGCAGATGACCACGACACCGAGGACGGAACCCGACAGCTCTTCCAACGGATGCTCGCCCTGTCCCCACCCGGATGCGATGCCCGGAAGTGGGAGTGCCCGCGGGCAACCGCGTGGGTGTATCCATGGACCCCGCTCACCCGACAGGAGGCGAAACACTACTCCGGTCTGGGGTTCGATCTGGGCGCACACGTTTCCACGGATTGTGCCGACTGGACCGAGGATTCACTTGCCGCCGCGTTCAGGGCGTACCTGCTCGAGTTTCGCAGGAAGTATCCCGACCTCCCCGACCAAGCCGGCAACCGCCTCCACTGCGTTGTCTATAGTGACTGGCTGGGTGTGCCGCGCGAGGAGCAGCGATGGGGCATCCACTTCGACATGAACTACTTCAACTGGCCACCGAGCTGGATTCGGGGCCGACCCGGATATATCACCGGTTCCGCGCTGCCCATGCGGTTCAGCGACGAGAACGGCCGGATGCTGGACGTGTTCCAGCAGGAATCGCATCTGGTCGACGAGACCTGGAATGGCTCCCCCGTGGCCATCGAGCAGCTGATCACCGCGGCCGAAGACGAGCGCGGCTACTACGGGGCGTTCGGCACGCATTTCGACTTCAGCGACAACTTCGATCAAGAGCTCACAAACGTCGCGGTCCGCAGGCACATCCCCATGGTGTCCGCGGAACAGCTGCTCGCCTTCACCGAAGGACGTGATGCGTCAACGTTCACGAACGTCGCAAAGAACAGCACGGGCGACGTGACGTTCGACGCCGGGGTGGACTCACGGGCTGCCGGTCTGCTCAGCGGCATGCTTCCGGTGAACTGGGCAGACAAGGTCTTGTCGTCGTTCACCGCCGACGGGAAACCGGTCGACTACGACGTCAAGCTCATCAAGGGCATCAGCTACGCATTCTTCGACCTGGGCAACCTCCACTACCAGGCCCACTACCGCTAAGGCCCGCACGAGGCTCAACCGATCCACGCTCCGCCGCATCGACTCGCATAGCATCGTCGCCGGTCGGCTCGTATCGATCGAGGTCCAGCTGGATGTGGCGGGTGTCCCGCAGGTGGCGCGCTGGGCAAGCTGACGCCGCTGCGAGGTTAGAGGATGCCTGCCTTGCCCAGCAGAACCCCGTAGAAGACGGCCAAGGTGAAGAACGCGCCGGCGCCGGTCACCACGGCCGATACCTGCACTGACAGCTGCGCGGGATCAGCACGCACCCACCGGTAGATGCGCCTCTCAGGCCGACCGAAGAGCTGGTCCTGACGTCTCCTCACCACGAGCCATGACGCCAATGCGCAGTAGATACCGCTTCCCAACACGATCCAGGCGAAGGTCTGGTACAACCATTGGTCGTCGATGGTGAACGACACGACGAAAGCGAGGCTCGCGGCCCACACCGCGAGGAGGTTGAAGTCGTACAGCTGCCCAATGTCGTGGGGAAGAGGTCTCTGGTCCAAGAGGAGGTACCCGGCCCAGAGCAGGAGGGCGGCCGGAATCACGAGCGCCAGCTGCGCTCCCGCAATGAACAGGGCGTTCCGCCACGCCACCGGCTTGGTCGGGCCGCCGAACGCTGCGGCGGCAATGACCACACCCGCGGAGACCACGACGTACGCGACGATTAGGCCGGCGGCCGCGTTCACGGACACCTTCGCCCAGAAGCCACCCCTTCGGAACGCCTCTGTCAGCGGGTGCCGACCCCAGTAATCCGGGCTCATCCTTGCCCCAATCGCCCTCCCTTCCGAATGTAGACCCCTCCCGGATTGCAGCGAAGGCGGTCCCGCCGACGTGACCACCAGGACCCGCGTCGTTCCCGATGATCACCCTCGCCACGCGGGACGGGTCGATTGAGCGCATCGCACACGTTGTGGCTAACTCGACGCCCGATATCCTGGCAGCCGGCGGCACACAGCCACAACCTGTACCAGCAGTTGGACCTCTCGCAGTGGCGCTTCGTGGTGCTCACCCGCAGCAGGGTCGCCGCGACCGGGCGCACGTCGCTGAGCTGGAACAGGGCCCTGGCTGAGGGCGGCGTCGATCTCGGCTACGACGGGCTCGCGGATGCGATTCGGAGCGCTGCTGCCGCCGAGCTCGGCGGCGGTTTCACCCAAGGCTAGACAGTGCAGGCAAACTTCCGCGGAAACGGTTCAGCGTGCTGTGCGGGTGGACAGTTCACTCCCCGAGACGCAGCAGCCGCTCCTGCTCGCTATACCCCTCATCGCGCGACTCCGGCGGCGTCGAGGCATCCACCGTCTCCATTGTCTGACCCAACGCGATCGGCGGTTCCAGGCGGCGGTAGCGAGACCGCGGATCCTCGGCAGAGGGGTCGTTTATGCGCTCATCGTAGCTGGGTGCCGCGCCTCTGGTGGTCTTCCGGATCGTCGCAATTGCCGGGATCGGCGAAGCACCCTGACCCGGTACTTCAGGTGACGGCCCACCCGGGTCGCACGCGGGCCGTTGCCGGTGGCCTGCCAGCTGTAGATCGTCTGCTTAGGCACCCCGAGGTACTCCGACAGCTCGTCGATGGTAACGAGGAGCTCTAGGCCCGCAATCGCAGCGCTCATGGCCTGTCTAGTGCGGTGCCCGTCAGCGGCCGGCGCCCTCGGGAACCTCCGGTGACGACGGTATCGGCACCGCTCCCGGCACCCCCAATGGGGAAAGAGGTGTCGCTGGGCAAAGTGACGCATAAGGAAACCCCCGGACTTCCTTGAAGCTCCCGGGGGTATTGCGGTGCGCCCCCTGGGATTCGAACCCAGAACCCATTGATTAAGAGTCAATTGCTCTGCCGTTGAGCTAGAGGCGCTCGGTCCACCGAAGAGGCGAACCGAGGGTCAACATTAGCATCACGGCTGACCCTTCGCGAAATCACCCACGCCGGTGCCGGTATCCTGAGCAAGTGACGTCCCCTACCCCCGATCGGGCCCCCGGCCGCGCGGAGTACGACGCCGATCTCGCCCTCGCACTCCGCCTCGCGGATGCCGCGGATGCGGCATCCATGCGACGATTCGACGCCCCGGACCTCGACGTGCGCGTGAAGGCCGACGCCAGCTATGTGACGGAGGCGGACCTGGCGACAGAGCGGGCAATCCGCGACATCTTGGCCGTCGAGCGCCCTCAGGACGGCGTGTTCGGCGAGGAGTTCGGTGCAGCGGGCGCGGGATCTCGGCAGTGGATCATCGACCCCATCGACGGCACCGCCAACTACCTCAAGGGCATTCCGATGTGGGCCACTCTGATCGCGCTCGCCGTCGATGGTGTTCCGCAGGTCGGGGTGGTCAGCCAGCCCGCGATCGGGCGTCGGTGGTGGGCGGCGGCGGGACTGGGCGCGTGGACGAGCGCGCCGGATGCCGCGACCCGGCGCATCGCAGTGTCCGGCGTCGACGATGTCGCGGCATCGAGTGTGAGCTTCCAGAGCATCGCGCAGTGGGACGAGGTGGGTCGCGTGGACGATCTGGTGCGGCTGACCCGGTCCGTGTGGCGCGACCGCGGCTACGGAGACGCCTGGCCGTACATGCTGCTGGCCGAGGGACGCCTCGAGATGGTGGCCGAGTTCGACGTGAAGGAATACGACATCGCGGCACACGTGCCGATCGTGCGCGAGGCGGGTGGGCGGTTCACCGATATCGACGGGGCCGACGAGATAGGCACCCGCTCGTCGCTGGCCACGAACGGCGTTCTGCACGAGGCGTTCCTCGCTCTCGTGGGTGGGACGGTGCGGCGGTGAGATCCCTCCGGCTCGCGGGCGTGGCCGGCAGTGTGCTTGTCGCACTGCTCGTCGTCGCCGGCTGCGCGGCCACCCCGGGTCCGGTCGTGACACCGACGGTGCCCCCGGCCAGTCCCAGCGGGCAGGCCGCGGCGCCGTCGGCGACCGTGACCGGCCCGGATTCCACCGTCACCCCGGCCGGCCCGCCCACCTGCGAGGGCATCATCAGCTCGGTCACCGTCGATGATCTGACGAAGCTCGGATGGAAGGCCCGGCAGGATCCCTTCTACGTGGGCAACATCGAACTGCCCGGCGGCATCCAGTGCACGTGGGGCGATCCCGGGGTGGCCAGCGACCAGGTCCAGGTGTACGGCTGGGCGCCCATGGATGACGCCGTCAAGGCGGAAGTGACGAAGGAGCTGCTCGACTCGGGCTGGAAGGAATTCGACGAGGACGGCGCGACGTATCTCACCGCCACCGGCGACATGATCATGAATCCGGATGAGGACGGGTACGGCATCACTTACCGTCTCGATGACGGGCAGATCTCGGTGGCCGATACGAAGCAGGGCCTGCAGCTCGTGCAGTGGCCGCCGCAGTGACGGAATGAGCCGGGCAAGTGGGTCGGCACCCGAGCCTCGGCGACGGACGCCCCGCATCACCAGGGTGGAGGGTCGGTGTCGGCGCTGAGCGCCGTTGGTGAGACCCAGTGCGCCTCGCCGGTCTCGGAATCGGTCCGGACGTCCCACAAGGTTTCAGTCTTCACGCGGTGGTGGGGTCGGCACAGAGGACCGGTGTTGCGGGCCGACGTCGTGCCGCCCGCATGCCACTCCCTGCGGTGATCGATATCGCAATCGCGGACCAGCCGCCCACAGCCCGGGAAGGCGCACACCGGGTCTCTGACGCCCAGCCACCGCCGCAACGCCTTCGGGACGCGGTAGGTCTTCCGGTCGAGGTCGAGTACCGTGCCGCTGACCGGGTGGGTGAGGATGCGCACCCAACTGGTCGCATCCCCGGCGAGGCTGCTCGCTGTGGCGGTATCGACGGGTCCGTAGCCGTCCAGCATCGCCGGCTCGTCGCCACGCCCGAGGAGAGTGAGCACCGGCACCGTGATCGCGACGGCGGGCTTGCCGGTCGCCGCACCCCGCGTGACGTCGGAGTCGGCGCTGCCGAGAAGATCGATCGCCGTGTCGGCGCGCAGCTGCGCCAGGGTGCGGGTCTCCCCCTCCTGCGCGTGCAGGTGGCGGGCACACTGCTCCACGCGGGCGCCGATGGTGTGCAGTTCGGCGGCGGGTCCGTAGATGCTGAATGTCGCCATCCCATCGAGCTCGGCGCCCAGCCACGTGCTCCGATCCTCCCGGGCGCGCCGGTGTCTCTCGTCGATGCCCTCGGGGTGGATGCGTTCACGGATCGCACGTGCCTTGATGCGGAACTTTCCAGCAGGCAGCGCAGTCGCCGAGGGCGCTATGCGTTCATCAAAGGCGGTCCACGCGTCCGGGGCATCGTCCGGCAGGCTGCGCGCGTAGCCGGCGGCGGTGATCGCATTGCGCTCATCGACGCTCCCCGCGCAGAACGCTGCCCACACGACCGGGCACCGCTCCTGCAACGTGTCGGCGTCGGCCGCACGGGTGCGGATGACCACCTCGGACAGTCGCGTGCGTACCGCCAGGTCGCACACCGCTGCTCGCACCGCCATTTCGGCGCGCTCGGCCCGTACGCGCGACACCGTCAGGTCCCGCGGGTTCGTCCAGTGCGGATCGAGGGTGGGATCCGGCCCGCACCAGGGGTCGGGGCAGTCCGCGGCATCCCGCAGCACCTGCGCGAACAGGCCGTACTGACGGGCCGTCAACCGCCGCAGATCGGCGGTCACCTCGCCTGCATCGTCCACCGCGACGTCGTGCGCGGCTCCCGAGGTGAAGATGTCGTGGCCCCACGCCGGCGTGGCCTGCGACTCGAGGTACTCGTCGTATTCCGCCAGCGCCGATGCCAACGCGACTGGATCGTCCCACAGATCCGGGCTGCGCCGCGGGCCCGGGTCGTCCGATGAGGTATCCATATCTCGATGGTAGATGTGGGCACCGACATTCGAATCTCGGTTCGTCGGGCCCTCGTGGATGACAACGGCGTGTGGCTGTCTCAGCGGGTCATTTCGCGCCGGCGCCTTCGCGCGTTGAGGATTCCAACGATGAGCACAGCGAGTCCGATCAAGAGGACGATCGGGCCGATGACCGCCCAGACCGGCGAGCCACTCATCACGGAGCCCCCCAGGACGTTGAGACCCTGGAGCATCCACACCAGTCCCACAGCGCTGACAATCGCGCCCGCGGTGATCACTGGCCAGCTTCGCTTCACGTGCTCACCCTAGCTCCGCAGCGACGTAGAGGGCCCTCGACCCGCAAAATTCACGCGGCTCTCGGGCCCTCTTCGGTGACAACGGCGTTGTGGAGATGGGGGGAATCGAACCCCCGTCCATCGCTGAATCTCCACGCCTTCTCCGGGCGCAGTCTGTGAAAGCGTTCTACTCGGCCCCAACCTTTGTCACAGACACCTAAGTCGACAGGCCCAGTCTGGGAGAAGTCCCGTGCGACGTCCAGACGCCGCCACACAGCGAGATTCCTAGATGACGCCAGGATCCGTACCGGAATCACATACGGTCTGACGGACTATCGGGCTCGCTTACGCAGCGAGGGCGAAGTCAGTGCGCTTTGCATTGGCACTTATTGTTTTGCAGGGAGCGTTCACGAGATAACCCTGCATCCTCGGCCCGCTTCTCGTGAATAGACAGGCGACGTCGAAACCGATCATCCCCGTGTCTGCTCCATCGGAGCGGCCGTTGTCACACTGTGGAGTTGTCCCCGGGAGCCGTGGCCCCCGAGCATCACAGGATACAACGGATCCCCGACATCCGGAATTCCTGCGGGGCGCTGCGCAGGGCCGTAGGCTCCGGGTATGACCGAGCCCACACTCCGTCCCGGGATCGCCGAGCGTCTGTCGTTGATGATCCGGCTGCCCACGGTCTCGGCAGAGCTCGCACAGCGCGGGATGGGCCCGTTCGAGGACTTCGTCGCGCTGATCCGCGAGCTCTACCCCCGCGTACACGAGCATCTCGAGCTCACCCGACACACTGACCTCGGCCTGCTGTTCCGCTGGCGTGGCCGGCGCACCGCGGCGGACGGGCCGCTCGTGCTGATGGCGCATTACGACGTGGTGCCGGTGGATGAGAGCGACCCGTGGACGTATCCGCCGTTCGAGGGCCGGATCGCCGACGGCTGGGTCTACGGCCGCGGCACGCTCGATGACAAGGGTCCGCTCATCGTCATCCTCGAGGCCGTGGAGAGCCTGCTCGCGGAGGGATTCCAGCCTGCGCGCGACGTGTGCCTCTCGTTCGGTGGCAACGAGGAGACGTACGGCGCCGCCGCACGCGAGATCGCCGCGAGCTTCCGCGACAGCGGCGAGATCCCCTGGCTCGTCGTGGACGAGGGCGGTGCCGTGATCGACGCGCCCCTCCCGTTCGTGACCGGGGATGCCGCGATGATCGGCGTCGCCGAGAAGGGCGTGCTGACGGTGACCCTGTCCGCCCGCGGTGAGGGCGGGCACGCGTCCGCTCCCCCGCCGATGACGGCGGTGCGCCGCATCGCCCGCGCCCTGTACCGTCTGAACGCCCGGACGTTCCCGCCCCGTACCCCGAAGGCGGTGTCCGGGATGCTGCGGGTCTTCGCCGCCCGCGCGAACGGCCCCGGGCGGCCGCTGTATCGGATCCTCGCGGCCTGGCCGTGGCTGGCGGGGCGGGTCTTCGCCCGGATGGGCGGCGAGACGGCGGCATTCGTGCGCACCACGGTGGCCGCGACGATGACCTCCGGCGGCACCGCCGTCAACGTGCTGCCGTCGCAGGCCGGCGCGACGGTCAACCTGCGCCTGGCGATCGGCGAGACCGTCGCCGGCACGGTCACCCGCGTGCGGCGGCGCATCGCCGACGACGCGGTCACGGTCACCGTCGACGAGGGCGACGACCCGTCGCCGGAATCGGCGAGCGACGGTGCGCCGTTCGCCCTGCTCGCGGCGGCGGTGCACGCGTCCTACCCGGAGGCCGCTGTCGTCCCGTACATCATGATGCAGGCCAGCGACGCACGGCACTTCCACCGGTTCTCCCCGGCCGTGTACCGCTTCGCGCCGCTGCGGATGTCGGCCGCCCAGCGCGCCGGGATCCACGGCGTCGATGAGCGGGTCGAGGTGGCGTCGCTCGAACAGGGCGTGCTGTTCCATCGCGCGCTGATCCAGCGGCTAGAGTGAGCGCACCCGAATCCCGGCCTGCAAAGGAGCACGCATGACGGGCCGCGCGACATCCACCCGCGTCTCGATCGGCGCCCTCGCCGGCGTCGTCGGATTCCTCGCGTTCGTCGAGTTCACCAGCGGCGTGCTGCAGGGCTACTACACGCCCATGCTCACGGACATAGCGCGCCACCTGGGCATCCACGACGCCGACGTGAACTGGCTCGAGGGGACCCAGCTGATGCTGTCGGCCCTCGTCGTCCCGGCGTTCGCCAAGCTCGGCGACATGATCGGGCACAAGCGGATGCTGCTGATCTCGACGGCGGTGACCGGTGCTGCCGCGTTCGTGCTGCCGTTCACCGACTCGTTCGCGGTGTTCCTGGCCGGGTGGGCGCTGATGGGCTTCTACGTCGTGTGGCTGCCCCTGGAGATTGCGCTGATCTGGTCGCGCGCGCGGCGGATGGAGGGCCGCTCGACGATCACCGCTCGCGCCGCCGGTTTCCTCGTCGCCGCCCTCGAATCCGGGGCCATCATCGGGGCCCTCGTCGGCGGGGCGCTCGTGGATGCGCTGCCCCTGTGGATAGTGCTGCTCGTGCCCGCCGTGATGATCGTGGTCTGCTTCTTCGTCGTGCTGTTCGGCGTGCGCGAGTCGCCCGAGCCCACTGGCGGCGTGTTCGACACCGTCGGCGTCGTGCTCATCTCGCTCGCCCTGATAGCGTTCACCGGCGGCCTGAGCCTGCTGCGCCTGAACGGCCCCGGCGACCTCGTGTCGTGGATCACGGTCGCGCTCGGCGTGCTCCTGGTCGTGCCGTTCGTGCTGTGGGAGCTGCGTCAGGACGATCCGCTGATCGACGTGCGCATGTTCCGCTCCCCCGCCCTCGGCCCGGTTTTCCTGACCGCGGGCCTGTTCGGCGTGAGCGTGCTGGGCGCGCAGGCGCCGCTGTCGACGTTCGCGCGCACAGATCCGGGCGTGTACGGCTACGGCCTGGGGACCAGCGGCTTCGCGACATCCCTCATCATCGGCATCTACCTGATCGCGATGATCACCGGGGCTCTCGGGTATCCGCTCGCCGCACGGCTGTCCGCGCCGCGCATAGCGCTGATCGTCGCGGCCGTGCTCGTCGGGATCGGCTTCCTGCTGTTCCTTCCGTTCCACCAGTCGTACCTGCAGGTCATCGTGAACATGGTCGTCGTCGGACTGGGTTCCGGTGCGCTGGTCGCCGCGCTGCCCGCGGCAGCGGCATCCGGCGCAGCCCACACGCAGACCGGCGTGGCGACCGGGCTCACGAACTCGGTGAAGACCGTCGGCGGCGCCATAGCGTCATGCGCGTTCGGCATCGCCCTGCTGCACGGCACGGCCGGGGCCGCCGCGTCGGGCACCGCGGGATCGTTCGCCGGCTACGTCACGGTGTGGGTGGTGTGCGGTGTGACGGCGTTCGCGGCCGCCGCGCTGCTGCTTGTGGTGCCGAAGACAGCGTTCAGCGACCAGGCGGTGCCCGAGCCCGCCGAGGTCGGACCGGTCGCCTGACTACTCGCCGAGCCGGTTGCGGGTGCGCATGGCCCGCTCGGCCTCGCGCCGGTCCTGCCGCTCGCGCAGCGTCTGCCGCTTGTCGAACTCGCGCTTTCCCTTCGCAATGGCGATCTCGACCTTCGCGCGCCCGTCGGAGAAGTACAGCCGCAGCGGCACCAGTGTGTATCCGCCGGCGGAGACGGCGTGCGAGAGCCGCACTATCTCCTCCTTGTGCAGCAGGAGCTTGCGGACCCGCCGCGCGGCGTGGTTGGTCCAGTTGCCCTGCAGGTACTGCGGGATGTTCACCGCGTCCAGGAACGCCTCGCCGTCCTTGATGTACGCGTACCCGTCGGTCAGGTTCGCGCGCCCTTCGCGCAGTGACTTCACCTCGGTGCCGGTGAGCACGAGGCCCGCCTCGTACGTCTTCTCGATGAGGTAGTCGTGGCGGGCGCGACGGTTGGTCGCGACGACCTTCTCGCCACGTTCCCTGGGCATGAGCGCTCCCTGATTTCGGTGCCGGATGCCGCGCCCGGCCCGGGCGACGGCAGCCCATCAGTGTATCGCAGCGGCGGCATCCCGCCCGTCGGTCAGGCGCGCAGCCAGCGGCGGATGGCGAAGCCCGCGGAGACCGCCGAGAGGACCACGCCGATCCCGACGAGGACCGGGATCACGTACGCCACCTCGCCCATCCCGACCCAGGTCGTGATGAAGTCCACACGCTTCTGCAGGTATCCCCGCACACCGAACTGCACCGCCGCCCATACCGCGCCGCCGGCGAGGATCGACCCGATCAGCGCGGCGAACACCCCCTCGAGGATGAACGGCGTCTGGATGAAGCGGTTCGACGCTCCCACGAGGCGCATGATGCGCAGCTCCTTGCGGCGCGCGTACGCCGACAATCGGATCGTCGTGGAGATCAGCAGCACCGCGGCGATCAGCATCAGCACGGCGATGCCGACGGCGATGTAGGTGGCGATCGTGAGCGCGGAGAACAGCGGCTGCAGCAGCTGCATCTGGTCCTGCACGGTCTGCACGCCCTTGTTGCCGGCGAACGCCTCCGTGATCACGGCGGAGTTCTGCGGATCGACGAGGTTCACGTAGAAGCTCGCGCCGAACTGGCTCGGGGAGAGGATGTCCTTGTAGTCCGCGCCGAGCAGCTCCAGCGCGTTCTTGTAGGCCTGCTCGGGGTTCTCGAAGCGCACCTTCGCGATCAGCGGCTTCAGGCCGGCGCCGTCGAGCCGATCGCGCACCGACTGGATCTGCTGGTCGGTGGCCGCCCCGTCGACGCAGGTCGCCTCCCGGGCGCCGTCCACGCACATCGACACCTGCACCTGGGCGCGTCCGGTCCAGAAGTCGCGCATAGTGCCGATCTGCGCCTGCATGAGCATCGCGGCGCCGACGAATGTGAGCGACACGAAGGTGACCAGGACGATCGAGATGACCATGGAGGCGTTGCGGCGCAGGCCCGAGAGCGCTTCGCCGAGGATAAGTCCTGCCCTCATCGCGTGGGACCCACTTCGTCGTCGTCCTCGTCGTCCAGACCCAGCCGATCGACGAGTCCGAGCTCGTCCAGCTGCACGCCGGACAGGTCGTCGGCCGGGCGCGCGGGGCGCACGGGCGGACGCGTCACGGGCGGCGTCTGCGGGGCCGGGTCGGCGACGGCGTCGCGCGCGGCATCCCGGGTCCGCGACGCGGGCGCGGCATCCCGAGCCTGGGGGGATGTCGTGCCCTCCACAGTTTCGCGGTGCACCTCGAGGACCGCGGTGAGCGCGGCGACGGCGGCGGCGCCACGTTCGGGTCCGGGGGCGAGACTGGGCAGGCTCGACGTGTCGCCGTATCCGCCGTGCCGCTCGTCGCGGACCAGCGTGCCGCGGTGCAGCTCGATGACGCGGCGCTTCATCTCGTCGACGAAGCCGGCCTCGTGCGTGGCCATCACGATCGTGGTGCCGGTGGCGTTGATGCGGGCCAGCAGCTGCATGATGTCGACGGACGTGGCCGGGTCGAGGTTGCCGGTGGGCTCGTCGGCCAGCAGCACCTGCGGACGGTTGACGATGGCGCGGGCTATCGCCACGCGCTGCTGCTCACCGCCGGACAGCTCGTGCGGCAGCCGCTTCCCCTTGTCCTGCAGGCCGACCAGGGCCAGCGCCTCCGGCACGGCCTGGCGGATGAACGCGCGCGAGGAGCCGATGACCTGCAGCGCGAACGCGACGTTCTGGAAGATCGTCTTGGTGGGCAGCAGCCGGAAGTCCTGGAACACCGCGCCGATGTGCCGCCGGAAGTAGGGCACCTTGCGGCTGGACAGCGAGCGGAGGTCCCGGCCGAGCACGACGACGCGGCCCTGGCTGGGCGTCTCTTCGCGCAGGATCATCCGCAGGCATGTGGACTTGCCGGACCCCGAGGGCCCGACGAGGAAGACGAACTCCCCGCGCTGCACCTCGAAGTCGACGTTCTGCAACGCGGCTCCGGCAGTGCCGCGATACCGCTTGGTGACGTTTTCGAACCGGATCATGGCTCAACGAGCCTAAGCGGACCGGGCCGGAATGCCGGGAGCGACACCGCCGCGCCGATGACGCGAGATCAGTCCTCGTCCTTGCGCTTGCGCCAGCGGATGCCGGCGGCGATGAACCCGTCGATCTCCCCGTCGAACACCGGGGCCGGGTTGCCCACCTCGTACCCGGTGCGCAGGTCCTTCACCAGCTGCTGGCCGTACAGGAAGTACGAGCGCATCTGGTCGCCCCAGCTCGCGGTGATCGTTCCCGCGAGCTCCTTCTTCTTCGCCGCCTCTTCCTCGCGCTTGAGCAGCAGCAAACGCGTCTGCAGCACGCGCATCGCCGCGGCGCGGTTCTGGATCTGCGACTTCTCGTTCTGCATCGACACGACGATCCCGGTGGGGATGTGCGTGAGCCGGACCGCGGAGTCCGTCGTGTTCACGGACTGGCCGCCGGGGCCGGAGGAGCGGAACACGTCGACGCGGATGTCGGTCTCGGGGATTTCGACCTCCTGCGCCTCCTCCATCACGGGGATGACCTCGACGGCGGCAAAGCTCGTCTGACGCTTGTCGGCGCCGCCGAACGGACTGATGCGCGCGAGTCGGTGCGTGCCCGCCTCGACGGACAGTGTGCCGTACGCGTACGGCGCGTCGATCTCGAACGTCGCGGACTTGATGCCGGCGCCTTCGGCGTAGGACGTGTCCATCACCTTGACCGGGTGCTTGTGCCGCTCGGCCCAGCGCAGGTACATCCGCATCAGCATCTCGGCGAAGTCGGTGGCGTCGTCGCCGCCGGCTCCCGAGCGGATCGTGACGACGGCGGCCCGGTCGTCGTACTCGCCGTCCAGCAGGGTCTGCACCTCGAGCTGGTTGATCGTCTCGCCGAGGTGGGTGAGCTCGTGGCGCGCCTCGGCCGCCGAGTCCTCGTCGTCCATCTCGTTGGCCAACTCGACCAGCACCTCGAGGTCGTCCAGCCGATGCTCGATCTCGGTGATCCGCTTGAGATCGGCCTGCCGGTGGCTGAGCGCGCTGGTCACCTTCTGCGCCTTGTCGACGTCGTCCCACAGGTCGGGCGCGCCGGCCTCGGCGCTCAAGCGGTCGATGTCCGCCCGCAGCGCGGACACGTCGACCACCGCCTGGATGTCGGCGAATGTGGTGCGCAGGGCCTGGATGTCGGCAGACAGATCGAGTTCGAGCATGACACTCCAGACTAACGTGGATGCGATGACCGCCGATTCCGCTCCCCTCCGCATCGGCACCGTGCTGTGGCGCTTCGGTCCGATGATCTACGGACCCACCCTGCTGTTCTCGCTCGGCGAGGGCGCGGTCATCCCGCTGATCCCGGTGATCGCGTCGCAGCTGGGCGCGGGTGTCGCGCTCGCGGCCCTCGTGTCCTCGGCCCTCGTCGTGGGTCAGCTGTGCGGGAACCTGCCGGCCGGGTGGGCGGTGGCCCGGATCGGCGAGCGGATGACGATGGTGATCGGCGGCTCGGCGGCGATCGTCGCGGCCGGCGGCCTCATCCTGGCGCCCAACCTCGTCACGCTGACCATCGCTGTGTTCGTGCTCGGGTTCTGCGCGGCCGTGTTCGGGCTGGCACGCCATTCGTTCATGACGACCCGCATCCCGCTGTCGTTCCGCGCCCGTGCGCTGTCACTGCTGGGCGGGTCGTTCCGGCTCGGCGTGTTCGTGGGGCCGTTCGCCGCCGCGGCGCTGCTGGCGATCTTCGTCGACGAGCACTCGGCGATCTGGTTCGCGCTGGTGTGCCTGGTCGGCGTGGTGCTGCTGGTGCTGCTCGGCCCGGACCCGGAGAAGGATGCGGCGGCCGCGCTGGCGCGGACACAACCCGAGGCCGACGAGCTGGCCGAGGACACCGGCGAGGTCATCACCGGACCGGTGCGCACGGTCGACGCGGCCCAGGGCGTGTTCCGCACGATGTGGCAGCACCGCAACGTGCTCTCCCGCCTCGGAGCCGCGGCGGCGCTCCTGTCGTCGATCCGCTCGGCGCGGCAGGTCGCACTGCCGCTGTGGGGCGTGTCGATCGGGCTGGACGCGCAGACGATAGCGATCGTGGTCGGCATCTCCGGCGCGCTGGATTTCGCGCTGTTCTACGCGTCCGGCCAGGTGATGGACAGATTCGGCAGGCTCTGGGCGGCGCTGCCGGCGATGCTGCTGATGGGCGCCGCCTTCCTCGCGCTGTCGTTCACGCACGACACAACGCAGGCCGCGATGTGGTTCGCCCTGTTCGCGGCGGTGCTCGGCGTCGGGAACGGGATGTCCAGCGGCATCCTGATGACCCTCGGCGCCGACCTCGCCCCGCAGCGTGACCCGGCGGCGTTCCTCGGCTCGTGGCGCACCCTGACGGATGCCGGCGGCGCGGCGGCGCCGCTGCTGATCTCGGCGCTGACCGCGGCGTGGTCGCTGGCGCTTGCGACCGGGGTGATCGGCGTGGTCGGTCTGGTGGGCGCTCTCGGGTTCCTGCGCTGGATCCCCCGGTACGTGCCGCGCGGGCCCCGGTAGCCGCGCAGTGGTCGCGATTCCACGCCGCGCGGCCGATACCTGCGAAATCGCGTCCACTTCGCGTGTCCATTTGCCGCTCCTGCACCGAACCGCGCTCCGCGCGCGCGACAGCGCCAGATGAACGCCGGCCGGCGCGGTCACCCGATCGCGGCCCGACGCGTGTCACCGCAGCGCGGTGCGGCTGGTCGCGGTGGACTGCAGGACGAAGCCGTCGGGCACGAACAGCGTGACGACCGGCGGATGCCAGGCGACAGCGACCTGCACGCGCGCCGACTCGCCGTCGGGAGTGCCCGCCGCGACGAGCCGGGCGTCGCCGCCCACCTGCCCCACCAGCGACGCTGCCTGCGCGCGCACCTGGTCCGTCGTCAGCCGTGCGACGGGCTCGCCACCCTCGACGGTGAGCGCGAAGCCGTCCGCCCCGGCCAGCGCCGCGGCATCCGCGAGGCCGTCGAGCTTCTTCTGCGCGAGGTACAGCGACGTGGCGTCCACGCAGACGAGAACTGCGACGAGGGCGAGCACCGCGTAGCCGATCGTCAGCAGCAGCACCGTTCCCTCGTCGTCGCCCCGGTGGGCACCCCGATGCATCACGGCGTGCCCCAGAGGCGTGACACGCGCTGCGCGGAGGATGCCTCGACCGGCACGCTCGCTGTGCCATCCAGTCCCAGCACCGGCGGGACCAGCGGCAGCGCCACCCGCGTGCGCACCGTCACCACGAGCGTCGCACCGGCGCACGGGCACGGGCCGCCGGCGGGCAGGCACGCCACGGCGAGCTCTACGCGGTCGCGGTCCAGACCGTACTCGGCGACGATCGAGCGCAGCACGGCGTCCGCGCGTTCGCGGGCGACCGTCGCGTCCGGCGCCTCCGCCAGCACGCGGGCGATGTGGCGCGCCCCGGATTCCGTGCCGAGCGTCTGCTCCTGGATCGCCCCCAGCGCGAGGATGAGATACACGATCGGGACCAGCAGCAGGACGCCCACGAGGATGAACTCCAGCGCCGCCGACCCGCGGTCACCCGTGTCCGGCGGGTCAGTCGAAGTTCTCCGCCGGAGCATCCGCGCTCACCTCCAGCGCGCGCGGCGCTCCGACCAGGCCCACGAGCGGGAGCGGAGTGTGCACGGTGACCCGCACCACCGGGGCGCCGCCCACGAGCACCTCCGTTGCCGTGACATCCCGGGCGTACCCCGCGCCGACCGCCCGGGTGATGAGTTCGCGCGCCCGTGCGACCCCGTCCCGCGGAGTCTGATCGGCGAGCGCCCCGCGGTAGGCGCCTTCCACGGCCGCGTCGTGGACCACGTTGCGCACGTAGACGACGAGCCCGAACTGCAGGACGGCGAGGGTCAGCAGCGTCAGCAGCACACCGACGAGCACGAACTCGACCGGGCCCGAGCCGCGGTCGTCGCTCGCATTCGGCACGTGCAGCGGCATGCGTCTACAGCCCGGAGACCTTGGCGATGGCCTGCTGGAAAAGATCCGCCAGAGCGGGGCCGGCCAGCGCCCAGATCACGACCACCAAGCCGGCGGTCATCAGCGTGATCAGCACCCAGCCCGGCACGTCCCCGCGATCGTCTGCGATGCCACGCTGCCACCGTCGCTGGACACGGCCCCATGCCGAGCGCAGCAGCGGCGCCGCCGCGCGTCCGTGATCCTCCATGTCATCCTCCTCGTCGACGTCCTTGATTCCGGCTTCACCCGATCCCCAGGCGGAGCATGAACACGCCCGGAAACACGGCGAACAACACGGACAGCGGCAAAATGAGAAAGACCAGCGGGAGGAGCATCAAGATCTCCTTGCGGCCGGCCTGTTCGATGAGCGCCCTCTTCGCGTCTTCGCGCGCGTCGGCAGCCTGCGCCTGCAACACGTGCGCGAGCGGCGCGCCCCGGTCCAGCGCCGCCACGATGTGATCCACCGCCCGGGTGAGCGCCGGGATGTCGAGCCCGCGCGCCATCGCCGTCAGCGACTCGGCAAGGGTCGACCCCGTGCCGACGGCGAGCACCGCGGCGCGGATCTCCGCCGTCAACTCCCCCGCGCCGACCTGCCCGACCCGGCGCAGCGAGTCCAGGATCCCCTCGCCGGCCGACAGGCACAGCGCGAGGAACTCCAGCACGGTGGGCAGCTCCTCCTGAACCCGGGCGACCCGCGCACGCGCCGCCCGAGCCAGCAGCGCGTCGCACCCCACGGCACCCACCGCGGCCGCCACGACCGGGACGACGACCGCCGGCGTCGAGAACCGGCCGGACAGGACCAGCCCCACCGTGACGAGGCCGCCCAGCACGAGCCCGCCGAGCATCCAGATGAGGCGGCGGGCCCGGTACGCGGCGACGCCCTGCTCGTCCGCGCGCCGCCCCGCCTGGCGCAGGCGCCGGCCGACGGCATCCGACGCACCCCCGAAAACGGCGCTGCCCGCCTGCACGCGGTCCCAGATCACGCTCGGCATCGACACGCCCACGAGCGGCGTCACGCCCTGCGGGTCGGTGACGTCACGGATGTACGGGGCGATCCGGCGCTCCAGGCCCGGCGCGCCCCACCGCGGCATCAGCACCAGGAGCAGGAGGCCGCCCGTGCCGAGGGCGCCGCCGAGCACCACGGCGATGGCGACGTCGGTGACCCCGGTCATCCGAACCACCGCCGCGGCTCCGGCAGACGTCCGAGCCGGATCATGATGCGATACGCGACGAACGACACCGCCGCGCCGCCGAGGATCAGCGCGACGCCCTCGGGGCTGCTGTAAGCGTGCGCGCCCTCGGGCCGCATGGCGAGCAGGGCAAGGATCACCCACGGGGCCACAACGCCGAGCACCGCCGCGCCGCGGATCCACGACTGGCGCGCCTCGACCTCGGCGCGCAGCGCGGCGTCGGCGCGCACGGATGCCGCGAGGGCGCGCAGCACCGGGACCAGCTCGGTGCCGCCGACCTGCCGCGCCATCCGCAGCGTCTCCACGATGCGGTCCGCGATCGGGTCGGACAGGGCGAGCTTCAGCCGTGCAGCGCTGGAATCGAAGTGCCCCGACGCCGCACTGTCGCGGGCGAACGCGGCGAAGGCCGCGCGCAGCGCGGGCGGCGCGGAGCTCTGCAGGGACGCGACGGCGTCCGGCAGCGACATCCCGGCCCGCACCGACGCTATGAGCAGATCGCACACGTCCGGCCACAGCGCACGCCGCATCCGCAGCAGACGCAGCCGCCGCCCGCGCAGCCAGAGGAACGGAGCCGCGCCGGCGGCGATGGCAGCGAGTGCGGCGAGCGCCGGCACCGGGACGACCAGCCACACGGCGGCGGCCGCGACAACGCACAGGCCCGCGGCGAGCGCCACCGGCACTTTCGCCGGCAGGTGCGCGTACCCCGCGGCATCCATCAGCGCGTCCAGAGCCCCGCGCTCCCGCGGCGGCCGCATCGGTCGCCACGGCCACAGCCACGGGGACATCGTCAGGAGCACCCCCGCGGCCAGCAGCGCCCCCAGGACGATCGTCATCGCCCGCTCCGTCGCGGCGCGTCGTAGACCGTGCGCGCCTCGATGGCGCCGTCCACGACCTGGCCGGTGGGCGCGATGATCTCCGCAACACGTCGGCGCCCGTCCGCGTCGCGGACGCAGTGGGCCACGAGGTCCACGGTGGACGCTATCGCCGGCAGGACGAAGCCGGCGTCGATGTTCCGGCCGGCCAGCAACGGCAGCGCCGCGAGCTTGGACAGCGCCTCGCGGGCAGAGTTCGCGTGGATCGTCGCCGCGCCCGGCACGCCGGTGTTCAGGGCGAGCACGAGGTCCAGCGCCTCCGCGTCGCGGACCTCGCCGACCACGATCCGATCCGGGCGCATCCGCAGCGCCTCCTTCACGAGCCGGCGCAGGGTCACCTCCCCGGTGCCCTCCAGGCTCGGCTGGCGTCCCTGCAGCGCGACGAGGTCGGGGCCGTCCACCGCGAGCTCGAACGTCTCCTCCACCGTCACTATCCGGCTCATGTGCGCGCACGCGGCCACCAGCGCGCCCAGCAGCGTCGTCTTGCCGGCGTGCGTGGCGCCGGAGACGAGGATGCTGCGCCCGGCGATCATCGCGTCGCGCAGCAGCTGCGCCCCCGCGACCGAGAGAGAGCCGCCGGCCACGAGCCGGTCGAGGTCGCGATACGCCGGCAGGAACTTCCGGATGTTCACCGACCAGTCCGTGCGCGTGATGTCGGGGATGACGCAGTGCAGTCGGCTGCCGTCGCTCAGCGACGCGTCCACGAACGGCTGGCTGAGATCCACGCGGCGGCCGGTGGACTGCAGCATGCGCTCGACGAGATCCCGCACCGCGGCGGCCGTCAGCACGAGCGGCACCCGCTGAGCGACGCCGTCGCGCGCGATGAAGATCCGATCCGGAGCGTTGATCCACAGCTCTTCGACGGTCGGGTCGTCCAAGTACGCCTGGAGTACCCCGAACCCGGAGACGGATGCCAGGATTTCGCGCGCGCACGCCTGCTCGTCGTCGATCGTGGGCAGACCCCGCGCCAGCGCGTGGTCGTTGTGCCGGCGCACCTCGGTCCAGGCGACCCGCGCGGCGGCGTCCGGGTCCCGCGTCGGATCGGTCTGATCGGCGCGCAGCCGCTCGCGGACCTGCTGCGCGATCAGGTCGACCGCGCGCGCATCGACATCGCTGACGGCGACCCGAGCCAGGCTCATCCCAGCATCCTCGCAAGTTTCCGGAATCCGCCGCGGAAGTTATCCACAGGGGGCTTTCCGGGCGCGGACGTGAGGGGTGTCCCCCAGCATCCGCGGCACCGGCTCACTAGACTGATGACCATTCGCGGGAGTGGTGAAACCGGCAGACACGCAGGATTTAGGTTCCTGTGCCTTCGGGCGTGGGGGTTCGACTCCCCCCTTCCGCACGGAACGCCGCCGTCTGCGGCATCCGGTGCTTTCATCCGCCTCTCACCGACGGGACACACGTGCTCTCAGCTGGTCTGATTCCCTGGCTCAACCCGGAGACCATCATCGCCTACGCGGGCCCCTGGGCGCTGCTGGTCGTCTGCTTCATCGTGTTCGCCGAGACCGGGCTGCTGGTCGGGTTCATCCTGCCCGGCGACACGCTCCTGGTCATCTCCGGCCTTCTCACCAAGACCAGCGACGTCTTCGGCCTGAACATCTGGCTCGTCTCGCTGCTGATAGCGGTGGCAGCGTTCGTCGGCGGCGAGGTCGGCTACTTCATAGGGCACAAGGGCGGACCCGCCGTGTTCGAGCGGAAGGAGTCCGGGCTCTTCAGCCGCAAGAACGTCGACCGGACGAACGCCTTCTTCGAGCGGTACGGGGGCCTCACTGTCGTCCTCGCCCGGTTCGTGCCGATAGTGCGCACTTTCGCGCCGGTCGCCGCGGGCGTCGGCCGCATGCCGTGGCGCCGCTACTCCCTGTACAACCTCGTCGGCGCGGTGCTGTGGGGCTTCGGGCTCACAATGCTCGGCTTCGGGATCGGCTTCATCCCGTGGGTGGCCCAGATCGTCACCGAGTACATCGATCTCATCCTCGTCGGCGTCGTGGTCCTCACGATCGCCGGAACCGTGTGGCACTACTTCTACGAGCGCGCGAAGGCGCGCCGGGAGGTTGCGGAGGCCGACGGCGTGCACGAGCACCGCACGCGTTGAGGCGCGCTATTGGCCGGAGGCCCGCTTGCCCTTCTTGGGCGGCGGCTTCTCCTCGCCGCGCTGCTGGCGGCTGCGCTCCACGCTCGCCCGCAGCGCCTCCATCAGGTCGATGACCTCGCCGCCCGTCTCCTCCTCACGCTCGCCGAACGTCTCGGCGGTGTCGATGGCCTCGCCCTTGGCGAGCTTCGCGTCGATCAGGGTGCGCAGCTCGTCCTGGTACTCGTCCGTGAACGAGCCGGGGTCGAAGTCGGCGGCGAACCCCTCCACGAGCGCCGCGGAGAGCTTCAGCTCCTTGTCCGAGACCGTGACCTTCTCCTCCAGCGACGGGAACGCCGCCTCGCGGATCTCGTCCGCCCAGCGCAGCGTCTGCAGTGTGAGCACGTTGCCGCGCACCCGCAGCGCCGCCAGCCGCGTCTTCTCCCGCAGCGAGAACCGCACGACAGCGGTGCGGTCGGTGCGTTCGAGGGTCTCCCGCAGCAGCGCGTACGCCTTCGGCGACGACGAGTCCGGCTCGAGGTAGTACGCCCGCTCGAACAGCAGCGGGTCGATCTGGTCGGTCGGAACGAACTCGACGACCTCGATCTCGCGGCTGCGCTCGGCCGGCAGCGCCGCGAGATCCTCCTTCGTGAGCACCACCGTGCGCTCGCCGTCGTCGTACGCCCGGTCGATCTCGGCGTACGGCACGACCTCGCCGTCCAGCTCGCACACCCGCTGGTAGCGGATCCGGCCGCCGTCCTTGCTGTGCACCTGGTGCAGCGACACGTCGTGCTCCTCGGTGGCGGCGTAGACCTTCACCGGCACGTTCACGAGCCCGAACGTAAGCGCACCCTTCCAGATCGCCCTCATGTGATCAGTACACACTGCCCGCGCCGCAAGGGCAACGGCTTCCCGCCGGCCCCGGATGTCGCGCCGGGCGGCCGCAACCGGGTGCGCGGCGCCGCGCCGCCCGGCAGGATGGGCACATGGGCGACGAGCATCTGGTGCAGATCGGCGGCCGACGCCTGCGCCTGAGCCGTCTGGACAAGGTGCTGTATCCGGCGACCGGTACCACGAAGGGCGAGGTGATCGACTACTACACCCGCATCGCCCCGCTCCTGCTGCCCCACGTCACGGGCCGGCCGGTTACCCGTAAGCGGTGGCCGGAGGGCGTGGACCACCCACCGTTCTTCGCGAAGGATCTCGAACGCGGCGCCCCGGAGTGGGTGCACCGGCTGCCGATCCGGCATTCCGGCGGGCCGAAGCACTACCCGTTGGTCGACGATGTGCCCACCCTCGTGTATCTCGCGCAGGTCGCGAGCCTCGAGCTCCACGTGCCGCAGTGGCGGTTCACACCCGAGGGCGAGCCCGGCAACCCGGACCGCCTCGTCCTGGACCTGGATCCCGGCCCCGGCACGGGACTCGCCGAGTGCGCCCAGGTCGCGTTCTGGGCGCGCGAGATCCTCTCGGGCATGGGGCTCGAGTCGCATCCGGTCACCAGCGGCAGCAAGGGAATCCACCTGTACGCGGGCCTGGACGGCCGGCAGAGCAGCGATCAGGCGTCCGCGATCGCGAAGGAGCTCGCCCGGGCGCTGGAGGCGGATCATCCCGACCTCGTCGTCAGCCGGATGGCGAAGAACCTGCGGGACGGGCGGGTGCTCCTGGACTGGAGCCAGAACAACGGCAGCAAGACGACGATTGCCCCGTACTCGCTGCGCGGCCGGGAGCATCCGACGGTCGCGGCGCCCCGTACGTGGGAGGAGCTGTCGGACCCGCAGCTGGCCCAGCTCGGGTTCGCTGACGTGCTCGACCGCGCCGAGCGCGACGGCGATCCGATGGGCGCGCTGGGCTTCCGTGCGGGCGGCCGTGCCGCGGCATCCGGCCCCCTGTCCACATACATAGCCAAGCGCGACCGCGCCCGCACCCCCGAGCCGGTGCCGGACAACCCGCTGGCCGCCGCGACCCCGCCGGGCGCGCCGCCGCGGTTCGTGATCCAGGAACACCACGCCCGCCGCCTGCACTGGGACCTGCGCCTGGAGCACGACGGCGTGTTCGTGAGCTGGGCGGTGCCGCGCGGCGTGCCGGCGACGACGGCGCGCAACAGCCTCGCCGTGATGACCGAGGACCATCCGCTCGAGTACGGCTCGTTCGAAGGGTCGATCCCCCGCGGCGAGTACGGCGGCGGCACCGTCACCATCTGGGACGACGGCCGCTACGAGCTGGAGAAATGGCGCGACGACGAGATCATCTTCACCGCGCACGGACGGCCGGGCGGGCCGCTCGGATCGGTGCGCCTGGCGCTCATCCGCACGCAGGGGTCCGGCGAGAAGTCCAGCTGGCTGCTGCACCGGATGAAGACGGATGCCGAGGGCCGGGCGCAGTCGGACGGTGCGGCGGTGGTGGCGTCCGAGCAGGCGGACGAGGCGCGGGTCGCTCCCGCCCGCCCCGCACGGACCGTGCGCGGCGCCGCCCCGGAGCGACCCGCGCCGCGGGCGCCGGAGGGCCCCGCGGCCGTCGCGCCGATGCTCGCCACGTCCGCGACGCCCGCGCTCGCCCGTTCCACGGCGCAGCGGTGGGGCCAGTGGGCGGAGATGAAGTGGGACGGCGTCCGTGCGGTGGGGTCATGGGAGGGTGGGATGCTGCGCCTGTACGCGCGCCGCGGCACCGACATCACCGCGCGCTACCCGGAGCTGACGGCGGCGGACATCGGGCTGGATGCCGGCGCGGCGGTCGTGGACGGCGAGATCGTCGCCCTGGATGCCGCGGGGCGGCCGAGCTTCGCCCGGCTGCAGGCCCGGATGCACCTCACCGGCGCCCGGCAGATCGACGCGGAGCGCCGTCGCACGCCGGTGCGGTATCACGTGTTCGACATCCTGGCCCTCGACGGTGAGGACCTCGCGCCGCGGCCGCTGCGGGAGCGCCGTGCGCTGCTCGAGCGGATCGCCGCGTCGACGGCCGCGGAGATCGTCGTTCCTCCCGTGTTCGACGACGTGGGAGACGCACTGGAGACCGCGCAGCGGCTGGCGCTGGAGGGCATCGTCGTGAAGGACCCGGCCTCCGGATACCGCCGGGGCGCGCGGTCGGACCAGTGGCTGAAGGTGAAGCTCACCCGCACGCAGGAGGTCGTGATCGGGGGGATCCGCCCCGGGCGCGGCGGACGGACCGGCCAGATCGGGTCCCTTCTGCTGGGAATCCCGGACGGGGAAGGCCTGCGGTACGTGGGGCGCGTGGGCAGCGGATTCAGCGAGTCGACGCTGGAGCGCCTGCAGGAAGTGCTCGAGCCGCTGCGCACGGATGCCGATCCGTTCGTCGGGGTGCCGGCGGCCGACGCCCGTGATGCGCTGTGGGTGCGTCCGGACGTGGTCGGCGAGGTGGAGTTCGCCGAGTTCAGCCCCGGCGGCGCGCTGCGCCACGCGCGATGGCGGGGCCTGCGGCCGGACAAGGCGCCGTCCGAGGTGCGCCGCGAGGGTTGAGCGTCACGCGTGCGCGTCGTGCTCGGCGTGGCCGGCGGGCTCGAGCTGGAACGTGGAGTGCTCCACGTCGAAGTGCGCGGCCAGGCATCCCTGCAGGCTCGCGAGGATCTCGCCGGACCTGCCCGAGCGCAGCGCCTCCTGGTCCACGACGACGTGCGCCGAGAACACCGGCGCGCCGCGCGTGAGCTGCCACACGTGCACGTCGTGCACGTCGTGCACGTGCGGCGTTGCGAGGATGTGCTCGCGGATGGCCTGCACGTGCATGCCCTCGGGCACGGACTCACCGAGCACCGACACCACCTCGCGCAGCAGGCCGACGGCGCGCGGCACGATCATCGCGGCGATCACGAGCGACACTATGGCATCCGCGGGCGCCCATCCCGTGAGGAGGATGACGACAGCGGCGATGATCACCATGCCGGAGCCGATCAGGTCGCCCATCACCTCGAGGTACGCGCCGCGCACGTTCATGCTGCGCCGCTGCGCGGCCGACAGCAGCCACATGGCGACGCCGTTCGCGCAGAATCCGACGATCGCCACCACCAGCATCACGCCGCCGGTGACCTCGACCTGGTCGCCGCGGGACAGGCGCAGCACGGCGGCGACCGCGACTCCCACCGACAGCGCGATGAGGATGATGCCGTTCACGAGCGCGCCGAAGACCTCGGCCCGCTGGTAGCCGAATGTGCGCCGGTCGTTCGCCGGTCGGGCCGCCACGATGCTCGCCACGAGCGCTATCACCAGGGCCGCGGCGTCCGTGAACATGTGTGCGGCGTCCGCGAGCAGGGCCAGGGACCCGGACAGCACGGCGCCGACGATCTGCACGACCATGACGACGCTCGTCACGCCGAGCGAGATGGCCAGCAGGCGCCGGTTGTCGGCGCCGCGGATTCCGGTCGGAACGTGGTCGTGCACGTCTCCAGGCTAGGCCGCCGAAGGGCTCAACCGGTCGATGGTGCGTCTGCGCGCACGCCGAACATGCCGGTCGACCCGGTTACAGGGACTGCAGCAGCGGCCCGAGCGCCTCGAACGCCCGGGCTCGGTGGGAGGCGACCGCCTTCTCGTCGTCGGTCCACTCCCCCACGGTGCGCTCGTGCGATGTGGGCTGCTCGTCGGGGATGAAGATCGGGTCGTACCCGAAGCCGCCGTCGCCGCGCCCGGCGGTGGCTATCCGCCCCGGCCAGATGCCCTCCACGACGTGCTCCGCTCCGCCGGGGAGGACCAGCGCAATCACGGACGTGAAGTGCGCGGTGCGGTGCGGGTCGGCGATGTCGGAGATCTGGTCCAGCAGCAGCTCGAGGTTCGCGACCGGGTCCTTGCGGTGCCCGGCCCAGTACGCAGAGAAGATGCCGGGTGCGCCGCCGAGCACGTCGACGCACACGCCGGAGTCGTCCGCGAACGACGGCAGGCCGGTGTGGGCGGCGGCAGTCCGCGCCTTCAGAAGCGCGTTCGCGACGAATGTGACGCCGTCCTCCACGGGCTCCGGTCCGTCGTATCCGATCAGCTCGAAGTCGGGCCGGGACGCGGCGATGATCTGTGCGAACTCGCTGACCTTGTGCGGGTTGTGCGTCGCGAGGACCGCGCGCTTCACGCCTGCGTCCCGAGGGTGGCCAGCTGGATGTCGCGCAGCTGCGCGCAGCCGTTCACGCCGAGCTCGAGCAGGGCATCCAGCTCGCTCTTGTCGAACGGCGCCCCCTCCGCGGTGCCCTGCACCTCGACGAACAGGCCCCGCCCGGTCACCACGATGTTCATGTCGGTCTCGGCCCGCACGTCCTCGACGTACGCGAGGTCGACCATCGGCTCGCCGTCGATGATGCCCACCGAGACCGCCGAGACCGAGTCGAACAGCACGTTCGAGCGCTGCGCGACGAATTTCTGGTCGCGTCCCCAGGCGATGGCGTCGGCGAGCGCGACATACGCGCCGGTGATGGCGGCCGTGCGTGTGCCGCCGTCGGCCTGCAGCACGTCGCAGTCGATCACGATGGTGTTCTCGCCGAGCGCCTTCGTGTCCACGACCGCACGCAGCGCGCGGCCGATCAGGCGCGAGATCTCGTGGGTGCGCCCGCCGATCCGTCCCTTCACCGATTCCCGGTCGTTGCGGGTGTTCGTGGCGCGCGGGAGCATCGCGTACTCCGCGGTGACCCAGCCCCGTCCCTTCCCGGTGAGCCAGCGCGGCACGCCGTTCGTGAACGACGCCGTGCACAGCACCTTCGTGCCGCCGAACGAGACAAGGGCCGATCCCTCCGCCTGCGCGCTCCAGCCTCGTTCGATCGTGACGGGGCGCAGCCGGTCGGGGGTGCGCCCATCGGCGCGGACGGTCTGTGTCATCGTTCTCCTTGGTCCTGGGGGACGGATGCCGCCAGCGGCGGCAGGTCGATCACACCGGTCTGCACCAGCGTGACACTGCGCACCTCGCGGCCCATCAGCCGGTGCGCCAGGTCGAGGAAGGCGCTCGCGGAGTCGCCGGTCGCCTCGTAGTCGTGCCGGGCCGCGGCATCCGGTCCCGCGAGCAGGTCGCGGGAGACGAGCTGCCGGTACACGTCCTTCGCGGTCTCGGTGTCGCTGGAGACCAGTGACACCTCCGCGCCCATCACGTAGCTGATGGCGCCCTCGAGGAACGGGTAGTGGGTGCAGCCGAGCACGAGCGTGTCGACCCCGGCGTGCCGCAGCGGCGCGAGGTATTCCTCGGCGGCGGCGAGGACCTCCGGCGTGCCGGTGACCCCGGCCTCGACGAATTCCACGAACCGGGGGCAGGCCTGCGCGAACACTGTCAACCGCGCATCGACGCCGAACATGTCCTGGTAGACGCCCGAGCCGATGGTTCCGGCAGTGCCGATCACACCGATCCGCCCGTTGCGGGTGGTGGAGACGGCGGTGCGCACGGCGGGGCCGATCACCTCGACCACGGGGACGTCGTAGCGCTCGCGGGCGTCGCGCAGCAGCGCGGCGGAGGCGGTGTTGCACGCTATCACCAGCATCTTCACGCCCTGGCCGACGAGCGTGTCCAGCACCTCGAGCCCATACCGGCGGACGTCGGCGATGGCCTTGGGTCCGTACGGCGAGTGCGCGGTGTCGCCGATGTAACGGATGGATTCCCGGGGCAGCAGCGCCGAGACGGCGCGGGCGACGGTCAGACCGCCGACTCCGGAGTCGAAGATGCCGATCGGCGCGTCGTTCACAGTCACCCAGCCTACCCGGGGCGTCCTGGTCGTCCCGCCGTCGCCGCTAGGCTGACCGGCATGGGCGAGGCCAGCACCGCATTGTTCACCGACCGCTACGAATTGACGATGGTGGACGCGGCGCTGCGGGACGGCACGGCGGGGCGGCGGTGCGTGTTCGAGCTCTTCACCCGGCGCCTGTCCGGGGCGCGGCGCTTCGGGGTGGTCGCCGGCACCGGGCGGCTGCTGCAGCTGCTGCGCGAGTTCCGCTTCGGCGACGACCAGCTGCGGTACCTGCGCGACGGCCGGGTCGTGGATGCCGACACCGTGCGGTATCTGGAGGACTTCCGGTTCACCGGCTCGATCACCGGATACCGGGAGGGCGAGCTGTACTTCCCCGGATCCCCGGTGCTGACCGTGGAGGGCACGTTCGCGGAGGCCGTGGTCCTGGAGACGATAGCGCTGAGCGTGATGAACTACGACTCCGCCGTCGCCACCGCCGCCGCCCGCATGTCGATAGCGGCCGGGGACCGGCCGCTGGCGGAGATGGGATCGCGCCGCACCGGCGAGCACTCCGCAGTGGCGGCAGCGCGTGCCGCGTTCATCGCCGGCTTCGACGCCACCAGCAACCTGGAGGCCGGCCGGGTCTGGGGCATCCCGACGATGGGAACGGCCGCGCACGCTTTCACACTGCTGCACGACACCGAGGCGGACGCGTTCCGCTCCCAGGTCGCGGCGCTCGGCGCCGCCACCACGCTCCTGGTGGACACGTACGACATCCGCGCGGGCGTCGAGGCGGCGGTCCGCGCCGCCGGCACCGGGCTCGGCGGCGTGCGCATCGACTCCGGCGATCTGCCGAGCGTGGCCGCCGCCGTCCGCGATCAGCTGGACGAGCTGGGGGCCACCGGTACGCGGATCACGGTCACCAGCGACCTCGACGAGTACGCCATAGCGACTTTGGCCGCCGCTCCCGTCGACGCGTACGGCGTGGGGACGTCGCTGGTGACCGGATCCGGCACCGCCACCGCCGGCATGGTGTACAAGCTCGTGGCGCGGCAGGCCGGCGACGGGTCGTGGGTGTCGGTCGCGAAGGCGTCCGCCGACAAGGCGTCCAGAGGCGGCCGCAAGGCGGCGTTCCGCACGCTGGACGCCGGCACCGCCACGCAGGAGCTGATCGCCGTGGCAGACGGCTTCGAGACGACGCCTGCCGGCGCGGCGTTCCCGGACGCGCGCGCCCTGCAGCAGCCGCTGATCGTCGCGGGCGAGGCCGACCCGCAGTATGAAGGCATCGCCGGCGTGCAGACGGCCCGCGCGCACCACGCCCGCGTGCGCGAGGAACTGCCGGTGCGGGCACTGGCCCTCAGCCGCGCGGATCCCGCCATCCCGACGGTCTACGTGGACGTGGAGTGAGTCATCCCATCAGGGATTCGTAGATCTCCTTGCAGGCGGGGCACACCGGGAACTTCTCCGGGTCGCGGCCCGGCGTCCACTTCTTGCCGCACAGCGCGCGCACGGGCTTCCCGGTGAGGGCCGACTCGAGGATCTTCTCTTTCTTCACGTAGTGGGAGAAGCGCTCGTGGTCGCCCGGCTCGATGGCCTCCTCGCGCAGGAGCTCTTCCAGCTCGCGGTCGAGGGTCGCCAGTCCCCCGGAATCCGGCCGATCGATCGGGGTGCTCATGGTGGCCAAGTCTAGTCACGGTCGGCGCCCCCGGCGCCGGCGTCAGGCCGACTCGGCGACCTCGAGCAGACGGGGTCCGCGGCGGGAGTACACCGCCGATCCGAGGATGACGCCGACCACCAGCATCCCGATCCCGGTGCCCAGTCCCGCCCACAGCGCGAGCGTCGCGTCCGCGGCGGTGCCGGTGAGCGCGCGCCACGCCCACCACAGCGCCGGCGCCGACAACACGAGCGCTCCCACGAGGACGGCGGCCTGGGCGAGCGCGGACGCCGTGCCCGCCCGCTCCGGCTGCTGGAACGGGCTGTCGCCGGGCCGGGTGACCGGATACGGCGCGAGCGCCGACGAGATGCTGGACAGGCCAAGTCCGCCCAGGAACAGACTCCCGCACACGCCGATCATGGCGGGCAGCAGCGCCCAGTGCCCGTGGAGCGCTATCGCGACCGGCGCGGTGACCGCCAGCACCGGGATGCCGATCACCAGCACCGGAACGAGTCTGCCCACACGGTCGGACACGCCGCGCACCCCTGCGGCGATGTGCATCCACACGGCGGTGGAGTCGTACGCGAGATCGTTGTGCGGAAGCCAGCCGAGGAACAGGGCCATGATCGGCACCGGCACCAGGACCACGACGGCGAACGGCACGCCCACCACCAGCGGCGGCACCATCGCCAGCAGCGCCGCGACCGGCACTATCACGACGTTCACGATGTACCGGCGGTCGGTGAGCCAGTACAGCAGGCTCCGGGCCGCGACGGCGCCGCCGGGCGTGCCCGGGGCGACGGCGAACCAGCCCAGTCCCCCGCTGCCGCGGCCCACCGCCGGGCGCTCCACGGTGCGCAGGACGTGCGCGACGATCCACACCCACCCGGCGCCGAGGACCGCCACCGTGACCAGGGCGAGCGGCGCCGCGATCCAGACCTCGCCGGCGCCGGACGCCCACAGCGCCGGGATCGCCCAGGCCGCGCCCATTGGCGTGAGAGCGAGGATCGCGGCGGCCGCGCCCAGCTGCCCGGGGACATGCCCCGCCCACTGCAGGGAGGCGAGGAACACGCCGACCGGGACGACCACCACGAGCAGCGCGAGGACGAAGAGGCCCGTGAGCTCGCGGGAGCGGCGCTGCCGCAGGACCAGCGCCGCGAGCGCGGTGAACACCCGCGCCGCAAGCGTGCACGTGAGCACGCCGAGCAGCGCCCCCAGTGTGGCCACGGGCCACGGCACCCCGAGCGACTGCCACAGCACGGCCGTGCACGCGGCGAGCGCGGTGACCGCCGCCAGCGGGACGCTGAGCACGCCGGCGAGCGCGAGCGTGGCCGCAAGCCGGCCCGGCGGGATGTCGAACACGACGAAGCGCCGGGGATCCAGCGGGTCGACGGCGCCCGCCATCAGCGGGGCGGCGGCGAATCCGAGAGTCAGCGCGCTGCCGCCGAACACGCTGACGACGAACGCCGCCGCGACCGACGAGTGCCGCAGGGTCAGCAGCGCGACGCAGCCGACCACGGTGGCCGCGACGACCAGGATCAGGCCGAGGACCACCCGCACCGCGGCGCGCCGGTCGGTGCGCACCGCGCCGACGAGCATCGCCAGTCTCAGTCGGAGAACGTGTGCAGCCATTCCAGGCCCTCCACGTCGCCGAGGCCGCCGGCCAGCTGCACGAACCGCTGCTCCAGGGTGAGCTCGCCGCGCACGTCGGCGACGGGTCCTTCGGCGAGCACCTGACCGCCGACCAGCACCGCGACCCGCGTGCACACGCGCTCCACGAGCTCCATGCCGTGGCTGGAGAGGATGACGGTGCCGCCGTGGGCGACATACGCGCCGAGGATGTCGAGGATCACCGCGGACGAGACGGGATCGACGGCCTCGAACGGCTCGTCGAGCACGAGCAGGCGCGGCGAGTGGATCATGGCGCCCGCGAGCATGACCTTCTTCGTCATGCCGGCGGAATAGTCCGACACCGGCCGGGCGAGCGCGTCGGTGAGGTCGAACGCGCGCGCGAGGTCGCCGGTTCGGGTGTTCACGAGGGCAGGGTCCAGTCCGCGCAGCACCCCGCAGTAGTAGAGGAGCTGCCGGCCGGTGAGGCGGTCGAACGTGCGCAGCCGGTCCGGCAGCACGCCCAGCAGCCGCTTCACCGCCCGGGGACGCTGTACGGCGTCGACGCCGTTCACGAGGATGCGGCCGTGGTCGGGGCGCAGCAGGCCCGCGATCATCGACAGCGTCGTGGTCTTCCCGGCCCCGTTCGGGCCGACGACGCCGTAGAACGTTCCGGCGGGCACGGTGAGATCGATCCCGGAGACGGCGGCCGTGCCGTGGAAGCTCTTGGCGAGCCCGTGTACCTCGAGTGCAGGCAGCGGCGGGGATGCCGTCGCGGCGTCCTCGGCGACAGCAGGCTCCGGCGTGGTTGCGACGTCCTCCTCTGCCTCCGCGACGGTGACCACCACGTCGTCTGGCGCGGCATCCGTCGCCGGCGAGGTCGGGGGCGGTGGCGCGGCGGGGGGAAGCGGCGGCTTCGGCGGGATCACCACGTCGGCGGCGGGAAGGGCGGTGTCGGCGGCATCCACCGGCTCGACCGGCGCCGCGGGTTCAGGCCTCGGCTTCGGCTTCGGCTTCGCACGCGGCTTCTTGGGTCGCGGAGCGGGTCCCGCCGGCACGGTCGGTTTCGCCGCAGCGAGCTCTTTCGCCGTGCTCTTGGGTGTGCCCTTCTCCGCCGCCCGTGCCGCCGTGGCCGCGTCGATCCGTGGCCGCGGAGGACGCGGCAGGGCCTTCTTCCCCGCGCCCGCGCCACCGTCGCCCTTGTCGGCGGGCGGGTCCTGCGGCACCGGGGAGGAGGCTGTCACCGCACCACGGTATCAAGCGCGGCCGGGACGAACGATGCTGTGAGGTTGCCGTGCGGCGTGTCACGAATCGGCAACGTCACCCGGACGTCCCAGAGCACATCCAGGGCCGTTCGATAGCATGGCAACAGCACGATGGGGTGTCTCGCCGGCTTTCCCCCGGCATCCCAGACACGTATTCCAGGAGCTGATCTTGACACTTCAGACCGTCATACTCGCGGCCGGCATGGGCTCGCGCCTGGGTCGCAGTCTTCCCAAGCCGCTCACGACGCTCACCGACGGCCGCACGATCATGGGCCAGCAGCACGACAACATCCGCGCCGCTTTCGGCCGGGACGTCCGGATCACCGTGGTGGTGGGATATCGGGCGGAGACGATTGTCGAGGCGTTCCCGGACGACGACTACGTCTACAACGACCGTTACGACCAGACGAACACGTCCAAGAGCCTGCTGCGCGGACTGTCCTCCACGGGCCGGGACGGCGTCCTCTGGATGAACGGGGACGTCGTGTTCGATCCGCGGATCCTGGGGCGCGCAATAGCCCTGATCGAGCGGGACGAGTCGTTCGTGACGGTGAACACGGCGCGCGTGAGCGACGAAGAGGTCAAGTACACGATCGACGCCGAAGGGCACATCAAGGAGCTCTCCAAGACGGTCGCCGGCGGGATCGGCGAAGCCGTCGGGATCAACTACATCTCCTCTCGGGACAAGAAGGCGTTCATGCGCCAGTTGCACCGCGTCGACGACCAGGACTACTTCGAGCGCGGTCTCGAGCTGGCCATCCTCGAGGACGGCGTGCTGCTGGCGCCGCTGGACATCTCCGACCTCTATGCCGTCGAGGTCGACTTCGCCGAAGACCTCGAGCGGGCCAACCTCTTCGTCTGACCCGCGGTCGGACGGGGCAAGCGGATCGTCGTGACCGCGAAGAAGGTGCACCGCATCGACTCCCTCCCGGACGGCGCGCCGTGGGCAGGCGGTCTGCCGCCGGAGGGCTCCGCTGAGCATCCGCGCCTGATCCGCGCCCTCGACCGGGTGCTGGCGATCCAGCGTCCCGCCGTGCTCGCGCACCTGCGCAGCCTCCGCCTGCGCCATCCCGCCGCGGGGCCGGTCGAGATAGTCCGGCTCCTGGAGCGCCGGTACCTGGCGACCGTCGCGACCGGCGGTGCGGCCGTGGGGGCGACGGCCGTGGTCCCGGGGATCACGACGGGCGTGACCCTGGCCCTCAGCGGTGTCGAGACGGTGGCCTTCGTGGAGTCGACGGCGCTGTTC
Organism: Microbacterium sp. SYP-A9085; assembly: GCF_009649635.1. Taxonomy (GTDB): domain Bacteria; phylum Actinomycetota; class Actinomycetes; order Actinomycetales; family Microbacteriaceae; genus Microbacterium. The sequence goes on from NZ_WJII01000004.1 coordinate 214,752, forward strand.
GCGCAGTCCCTCGCGGAGGTGCATGGCATCCGGGTCGAGGACCCGGACCGTGCGCGGGCGCTCGTGCTGACCCTGCTGCTCGGCAACGAGGGCGTGGATCTCGTCACGCAGCTTGCGCGGCAGGCGAGCGGACGTGGCCCGTCCCGCAGCGCGTACTGGGGCGAGCTGATCACCACCGCGCTCCCGCGCGCCGCCGTCGGCCCCCTCGTGGATCGGCTGAAGTCGGTGTTCATCCGCCGGTTCGCGGCAGCCGGCGGTGCGACCCTGCTCGGCAAGGCGCTCCCGTTCGGCGTCGGCGCTGTCGTCGGCGGCGTCGGCAACGGGGTCCTCGGCCGCCGCGTCGTCGTCTCGTCCCGGCGCGCGTTCGGCGTGCCTCCCCCGGTGCTGCCGGCCCAGACAGCGCCGCGGCCGGGAGCGCGCCGCGTGGAGCACATCGTCGGGGGCGGCCTGCACCGGGCCGGGACCGCCGTCGCCGGCGCGGCCGGCCGCGCCACCGGCGCCGTCGGCGGGGCGGCAGGACGGGTCAAGGATGCGGCCGCCGCGCTCGCCGTGCGCCGGACCGCACCGGCCCGCGAGACGGCGCCGGACGAGTAGGCCCGCCGGCCGGCTCGCTGGATGTTCGCCGAATGACCGTCCTGCGCCCGCGCGATCCGACGAGAATGAAGCCATGGGACTTTTCGCGTCGCACCCCGACAATCCGTTCGAGTGGGCGGGCCTGCCGTCCGAGCCGCTGCGGCAGCACACCGACGCCGAACTGCTGGAAGACCCGCCGGTGGACCCGTTCGCGATTGCGACGGGAACCTCCGGAGCCTCGATCTCGATTTCGGTCGAGGTGACCCCGGCCGATCCCGCACCCGCCGACGATCCACTGTGAGGTCATCGGCTCCTCCCCAACGGGGGCGCCGCACTGACCTGTCCACAGATTCCCGCCTCGGCCGCCACCGCACCACCCGGATCACGACCATGGGGTGATGACCGAGAACCGCGTGATCCTCCGATCCACGACGAGCACCGACTTCCTGGCGACACTGCCCACGCTCATGGGTCGCACCGTGCGCGAAAGCGTCGTGGTCGTCGCCTTCCGCGGCAAGCGCACGATGGGGACGATGCGTCTGGATCTCCCGTCGCTCCGGTCCCCGGAGCACGATGCCGCCATCTGCTCGCTCGCCCTGGGCGCGCTCAGCCGCCTCGACGGCTGCGACGGCGCGACCTTCGTCGTCTACACGGACGACACGTTCCCCGTCGCGTACGCCGGGCGTGAGGCGCTCATCCAACGGCTGGACGAGGGCTTCGAGTCGGCCGGCTTCCAGGTCAAGGACGCACTGTGCGTCGCCGGCGACGGGTATGCCAGCTGGTACGAGGACGATCCGCCGTTCGACGGGCACCCCCCGGCCCGGATCGCCCAGAGCCCCCTGGCCGCCGATGCCGCCGCGGTGCGCGGCGGAAAGCGGCTGCCGGCGCACACCGCGGACACCGCCCTGCCGCCGGCCGACCCGGCGCTGGCTCGGCTGCTGGTGGATGCTGTCGAGGACCTGCTCTGCGACGGTGTCGAGCGGGACGCGTTCGGTCGCATCCATCCCGGCTCCTTCCCCGACGGCGTGGAGCTGGTCGAACGGATCCTCGCGTACGAGCCCGACGTGGTGCCGTTCCCGCTGATGATGCAGCTGGCCGTCCTCGCGTTCCTGCCGGCCCGGCGTGACGAGATGATGCTGCAGATGGCGTTCGGCCGCGGCGTCGGCGAACGGGCGCGGGCCGACTCCGACCGGTGGCATGAGCGTCAGCGGGCGACGGGGCAGTCCATGGACGACGTGATCGCCGCCGAAACCGCGGCCGGCGACCTGCCGGGCGAGATCGGCGGGCTGATGAGCGGCGACAGCGACCGCATCCCGGACGTCGACCGGATCCGGCGGGCCACCGGCATCCTCCGCCGCGTCGTCGCCCACCTCCCCGCCGACCTGCGACCCGATCTGCTGTGCATGCTCGCGTGGCAGCATTGGGCGCTGGGTGCCGGCACGGTGGCGGGGCATCACCTGGATGCCGCGCTGCAGGCGGATCCCGATCACGGCATGGCGCGCGTGCTCACCGCCCTGATCGGCAGCGGGAAGATCCCGGAATGGCTGTTCCGGCTGCACAGCGACCCGCCGCCCGTGCCGCACGCGACGGGAAGGCGCCGGCCCACGGCCGCGAAGCGGCGGCGGACGCGGACGTGATCGCGGGCATGACATGATCGTGTGGTGCAGGAGGACGCGGCAGGCCATCGAGACGCCCCTGTCCCTCCCGCCGGTGCGGGCGTCTCCTTCGTCATGCCGGTGCTGAACGAGGCGGACTACCTCGACCGGGCGGTGCAGACGGTGCTCGCGCAGGAGGTCGACGGGCCGTCCGAGCTCGTGCTCGCCCTCGGTCCGTCCACCGACGGCACCAGCGACCTCGCCCGGCGGCTGGCCGCCGGGGATTCCCGGATAGTGCTCGTCGACAACCCCGAGGCCGACATCCCGAAGGGCCTGAACCGCGCCATCCGCGCGAGCCGGTACCCGACCGTCGTGCGCGTGGATGCGCATTCCGAGCTGGCCGGCGGGTACGCGCGCGCAGCCCTCGCGGTGCTCGCGGGCACCCGTGCGGCGAACGTCGGCGGCGTGATGCGCGCGGACGGCCGCACCCCCTTCCAGCGCGCCGTCGCGCATGCCTACAACTCGCCGATCGGCCTGGGCGGTGCCGCGTACCATGGCGGCGCGCAGGCCGGACCCGCCGAATCGGCGTACCTCGGCGTCATGCGTCGCACGGTGCTGGACGAGGTGGGCCTGTTCGACGAGTCGATCCGCCGCGGTGAGGACTGGGAGCTGAACCTGCGCATCCGCCGGGCCGGGTACCGGGTGTGGTTCGACCCGTCCCTGGCGGTGACGTACTGGCCGCGGGAGAGCTGGCTGCGGCTCGCACAGCAGTTCCGGGCCACCGGCGCGTGGCGCGGCGAGCTCGTGCGCCGGTACGGCCGACGCAATGCGCTGCGGTTCTTCGCCCCGCCGGTCCTCGTCGTCGTCGTCGCGCTCGCGGTCGTCGTCGGGCTGCTCCAGGTGCTGCGTGTGATCACCGGGCCGGCGGCGGTGGCTGCCTCCGTGATCCACCTGCCGATCCTGGCCTACGTCGTCCTCGTCGTCGCCGTCGCGATCGGCCGCGACGGCGGGTGGCGCGACCGGCTCTGGACGCTCGCGGTGCTCCCGACGATGCACGTGTGCTGGGGGGCGGGCTTCCTCGCCGGCCTTTTCGCGGGGGCGTCCCGGACCGTCGACACGTCCCGGCTCGGCAGCCGGAACACGCCGCTGCCGTAGCCGCGCGTCAGAGCTCGACGAAGCCCTGGTCGAGCAGGCGTGCCACGACCCGTTCGGCGGCGTGCCCGTCCTCGCGCGCGTTGAACCGCTCCCGCCACGCCGCGTAGCGCTCGGCGTACGGGGCCGGGTCGTCGGCGAGGACAGCGGCGACGAGCTCGCTCTGCGTCCGCACCAGGGGGCCGGGCGCCCGCGCCGCCAGGTCGAAGTAGAACCCCCGCAGCTCGCCGCGGTAGTGGGCCATGTCCGGCACGTGGAAGTAGATCGGCCGGCCGGTGACCGAGAAGTCGAACATCACCGACGAGTAGTCCGTGATCAGCGCGTCGGCGGCCAGCATGAGAAGCGCCGTGTCGGGGAACGCGGTGACGTCGCGGACCCGCGCGCCGACGGCATCCCGACCCGGCAGGAGCGTGCGGGAGTGGCCCCGCACCAGGACCACGGTTCCGGTGTCGGCGGCCAGCGCCTCGAGGTCGAGGAAGTCGACGATCTGCTCGCGGTCGTCCCGCCACGTCGGGGCGTACAGCAGCACCCGCTCGTGCGCGGCGATGCCGAGCCGGGCGCGGACCTGTGCCCCATCGCCGGTGACCAGCACGTCGTTGCGCGGGTATCCCTCCACCCAGATGGGTCGGCGGCCCAGCGCGTACGCGCCGCCGAGGACGCCGGCGGCGTACGGGTTCTGCGCGAGCAGCACGTCCCACCGGCGCGCCTCGCGGATCGCCGCGACCGCCCTCCGCGGGGCGAAGCCCGGCCGGTGCAGGGCGAGGCGCTTGAGGGGCGTGCCGTGCCAGGTCTGCACGACCCGCTGTCCGCGCCGCCGCTCGAAACGCCGGCGCAGCCAGTCGTTGACCACGAGCAGCCGCGCCGTTCCCCGCGCCCGCCACCACTCCGGGCTGCCTTCGATGATCGGGATGGCCCCGTCGGGGACGGCCACCGAAAGGTCGACGACGCTCCAGTAGCGGGCTGTCTGCGGGGCGCGTCGCGCGAGCTCGCGGTCGATCGCGTACGGGTTGTCGCTCGCGTTGCGGCCGTAGAAGCTCTCGAAGAAGACCGCGTTCTCGAGCCGGTCGCTGGGCCGGTTCGCGTACCGGCGCTCCAGCGCGGCCTGTCCCTCCCACGAGTCGTAGGCGGAGTCCAGCGGCGCCGCGATGCGCAGGATGCCGTCGTCCAGCGCCGCCCGCACCGTGCCGAGCAGGGTGTCGGGGAGGCGCACGGATGCAAGGTCCGCGCCGTCGATGTGCACCCGGTACTCGCCGGTGGGCAGCGGCAGGACCGGGCCCGACCAGCGCGACGCCTGCAGCGGGAACACCGCACGCCACGTGCGTCCGCCGCCGGTGACCCGGGCGTCCACGCCGGCGCGCGGCCCGTCCAGGCGCGCTCGCGCCGGCCGGGCGCCGGTCCCGGTGACGACGAGGGCCGGCGCGGCGGCGTCGAAGCGGGCCTCGGTCATCGGGTCTCCTCCCGGTCCCGCCCCGCGGCCAGCCGCGTGAGGATGGCGCGGTGCACGCGGACGGCGTTCCTGGCGTCCGCGAAAGCGTGCACCCGCGCACCGAGCGCCGCGGACCGGGCGAGTCGGTCGGCGCGCGCGGCCTTGTCTGCGAGGACCGCGTCCAGTTGCCCCACGGTCTGCGTCCAGTCCGTCGCCCACCCGGAACCTGCCACATCCACGTACCTGCCGTACATCCCGCGGCGGGCGACGTACTCCTCGAGGTCGGGGGCGAAGAACACCACCGGCAGCGGCACGAGCGACGCGTCGAACGCGAGCGACGAATAGTCGGTGACGAGCGCATCGAGACCGGGCAGCAGCGGCGTGATGTCGGGGACGAGGTCGCTGCCGATCGACCGCACCCGGTCGGTCGGCTCCCCGGGCGCATAGCGCCCCGACCCGAGTGGATGCGAGCGGATCAGCAGGACCGCGTCGCGGGCGCGGAGCATCTCGACGATCCGCGCCCAGTCCGTGTCGCCGGGCACCGCCGGGTCCTGCGCGCCGTCGCGCCACGTGGGCGCGTACAGCACCGCGCGGGAGCCGTCCAGTGGGCCCACGGCGGCTTCGATCAGGGCACGGGCGCGGTCGCGGCGCGCCCGGGGGTCGCCGGCCGAGAGCACGTCCACGCGCGGCTCCCCCGTGACCGGCACTCGCGCGTCCGGCAGCGAGAAGGCCGACTCGAGGCGTCCGCGCACGAGGTGGGATGCCGCCGGGATCAGGTCGATGCGGCGCGTCGTGCGCCGGTACAGCACGGCGATGAGCCGGCGCACGGCGCCGGCCCCCGGCATCCCGCTCACGGCGTCCGGGATGCGCACGGTCTCCGGGGAGTCGATCCCGATGCGCTTGAGGGGGATGCCGTGCCACAGCTGGACGATGAAGGCGCCGCCGACGGCGTACCTGTTCACGTCCCCGAAGCCGTGCGTGACGACCACCACGCGGGCTCGCGCGGTGCGCCAGAAGCCGCGCGGCGAGTAGGCGCAAAGGGTCGGGATGCCGCGGGCCGCGGCATCGGCCTGCTGCCGTTCGGAGGTGACCAGCCACACCATCGCGTGCGAGTGCCGGGTGGCCTCGTCCCACAGCGCCAGCGCGCCGTCGCCGATGCCGGCGCCACAGCCGAAGACCCACTCGTCGCGGGTGCGCGGGACGAGGAGGGTGACGAGGCGTCCGGCGACGTACAGCGGGATCCGGAGGAGCTTTGCCGCGTTGCCCGCGCTGAACGAGAAGGACGCCACCCCGCGAGCCTATCGCGGGGCGGCGTCCGGTCCCTGGGCGCTACTTCAGCGTGCCCAGCGTGACATCCGTCGTGTGGCTGGCTCCGTCGCGCACGTACGTCACGGTGGCCTTGCTGCCGGCGGCGGCCGCACGCACCTGGGCGGTCAGATCGACCGCGCTGCCCACCGGCACGCCGTTGAAAGCCGTCACCACGTCGCCCGCGCGCAGCCCCGCGCCGTCGGCCCCGCCGCCGGCGGTGACCTCGACGATCGCGGCGCCGGTGATCGTCGCCCCCTGGATCGATGAGGCGTCGCGCACGCTCGCGCCCAGCAGTCCGTGCGTGGCGGCGCCGGTGTCGATGATCTCCTTCGCCACGCGCTGCGCGATGTCGGACGGGATCGAGAAACCGACCCCGATCGACCCGCTCTGCGACGAGGAGGTCGTCGACCCGGTGGAGGCTATCGCGACGTTGATGCCGACGATCCGGCCCTGTCCGTCCACAAGGGCGCCGCCGGAGTTGCCCGGGTTGATCGGCGCGTCGGTCTGGATCACGGCGATCTTGATCGATTCGCTGGACCGCTGAGTCTGCGGGCCCTGGCCGAAGTCGAAGAAGAACGGGCTGTCGCCGTTCTGGCCCCCGTTGTCTCCGTTGCTGTCGCCGCCGGAGCCGGGGGCGGCCGACGACGCTATCTCGATCGACCTGTTCAGGGCGCTGACGATGCCGGTGGTGACGGTGTTCGACAGCCCCAGCGGGGCCCCGATTGCTATCGTCTGGTCGCCGACGTTGAGCTTGCCGGAGTCGCCCCAGGTGACCGGCGCGAGATCTGTCGCGCCCTCCAGCTTGATCACGGCGAGGTCGTACACCGGGTCGGTGCCGACGATCTTCGCGGCGTAGATGTGCCCGTCCGAGGTGGTCACGGAGATCCGCGGAGTGGCGCTCTGGCCGTCCAGGGTCACCACGTGCGTGTTGGTCAGCACGTAGCCGTCCTTGCTCAGCACGACACCCGATCCGGTGCCGCCGTCGCTGCCGGCGGACACGTTGATCGTCACGACGCTCGGTACCACCTTCGCGGCGATCGCCGTGGTCGCGGTGACGCTGTCGGTGTTGTTCACCGTGACCACGCTCGGCCCGGCCGCCGGCGACGAATCCGCCACGCTCCACAGGTTCGAGCCGGCCCAGGTGCCGCCCAGGCCCGCGGCGCCGCCGACGAGGGCCGCAGCCACGAGCAGGCTCGCGACCTTGCCGGTGCCGATCCGCCGGTCCCGGGCCGGTGCCGTCGAGGCGGGCTCCGGTGTCTGTGCGGCGGGGATGCCGAAGCTCTGGCCGGGGTAGGGCTGCGTGGGCGCCGTCGACGCCCCGGGCGTCGGGGGCAGCGGCGGCACGGGCGGGGCCGACGGCGTCGCGGGTGCCGCGGGGACGTCCTCGGGCCGGGGGTCCTGGTTCTCGCTCATGGGTGCTCCTTCGTGCTGACAGATGCCAGCATGCCGCGCATTGCTGTGTGTTCCGTATGGCGGCATTGGGATGACCCTATGCGGGTAGCGTGGGAATCGTGCAAGAGCGTGCAGGAGCCTGGCGTCGTGTCGCCGCGGGAGCGGGTCTGCTCGGCGCGGACGGCCGCAGCGCGCCGACCGTCTTCGCCGAGATGAGCGACCTCGCGTCCCGGACCGGCGCGGTCAACCTCGGCCAGGGATTTCCGGACGAGGACGGTCCGGCGCTGCTGCTGGAGACGGCGCGCGAGGCGATAGCCCACGGCGCCAACCAGTACCCGCCGGGGCGCGGCACGCTCGAGCTGCGCACCGCGATCGCCGACCACCAGGCGCGGTTCTACGGCCTGCACCCGGATCCCGAGCGGGAGGTCCTCGTCACCGCGGGAGCCACCGAGGCCATCGCCGCGACGCTGCTGGCGTTCGTGGACGGACCCGACGACGAGGTCGTCGTGTTCGAGCCCTATTACGACTCGTACGCCGCGTGCGCGGCGCTGTCCGGGGCACGTCTGGTCACGGTGCCGCTGCGCTTCCCCGACTTCCAGCCGGACCTGGACGATCTGCGCGCCGCCGTCGGCGACCGCACCCGCATTATCCTCGTGAACGACCCGCACAACCCGACAGGCGTCGTCTTCTCGCCCGAAGTGCGCGCAGAGCTCATGCGGCTGGCGGAACGTCATGATGCCCTGGTGGTCACCGACGAGGTGTACGAGCACCTCGTGTTCGACGCGTCGCACGTGCCGCTGGCGACCCTGCCCGGCGCGTGGGAGCGGACGCTGTCGATCTCCTCCGCCGGGAAGACATTCTCCGCGACGGGCTGGAAGATCGGCTGGGTCAGCGGCCCCGCGCCGCTCGTGGACGCCGTGCTCGCCGTCAAGCAGTTCCTCACGTACGTGAACGGCGGACCGTTCCAGCCGGCGGTTGCCGCCGGGCTGGGGCTCCCGGATGACTTCTTCGCGGGCATCGCCGCGACGATGCAGGCCAAGGCGCGCCTGCTCGGACGCGGCCTGCGCGATGCCGGGTTCGCGGTGTCGGCGCCGGCGGGCTCGTACTTCACAGTCGCGGACGCGGCGCCGCTCGGGGCGGAGGATGCCGCGGCGTTCTGCCGGGCGCTGCCCGAGCGCGCCGGGGTCGTCGCCATCCCGCTCACGGCGTTCGCCAGCCCCGCGCACCGCCGCGACTATGCGACGCTGGTGCGCTTCGCCGCGTGCAAGCGGACAACGGTGATCGAGGAGGCCGTCACCCGCCTGCAGCGACTGCGGTGAGGCGCACCGGTCTCATCCGCGCGGCGCGACCGTGAACCGGCGCGCGGCCAGCGACGGGTTGATCCGGCGCACGCGCTCGATCGCGGACGGGTCCAGGTGCGCCACGGCGACGTCGGTGGCGGTGCCGACGGCGGCGACGGCGACGCCCTGCGGGTCGATCACCGTCGACTGACCGACCCCGAGCGGCGGCGGGTGATCGGCGCCGGCGACGTACACGGTGTTCTCGATCGCCCGCGCCTGCAGGAGGGTGTGCCAGTGCTGCTCCTTGAGGGGCCCGCGGACCCACTGCGAGGGCACCAGGACCACGTCGGCTCCGGCATCCACCACCATCCGGGTGACCTCCGGGAAGCGCAGGTCGTAGCACGTCTGCAGGCCGAAGCGGAGCCCCGCGACCTCGAAGATCCGCGGCGGCTCGATCGACCCGGCCTGCACCCAGTCGGACTCGCGCTGCCCGAACGCGTCGTACAGGTGAAGTTTGCGGTAGTGGCTGCGGATGCCGCCGCCGTCCACCGCGACGACGGTGTTGTGCACGCGGCGTCCGGCCGTGCCGTGCTCGAGCAGCCCCGCCACGACCACGGCGCCGGTCTCGGCGGCGATGCGCGCCAGCGCCTGCGTGAAGGGCCCGTCCAGGTCCTGCGCGAGGGAGGCCAGGGTGTCGTCGAACGGGTCGACGAAGGCGCTCGCGTACTCGGGGAAGACCACGACCTGGGCGCCCCGGTCCGCGGCGAGGGCGGTCAGCCGGGCGATCTCGGCCAGGTTTGCGGCGGTGTCCGCGGTCGGGGCGAACTGGGCGACCGCGAGGGCGAGGGTGGACGGCGACTCCTCGGGCATGGGTCCATCCTCGCCGCCGTGAAGGCCGGGGGCAAGCCGGCGGCATCCCGGCGGGCATAGCCTGGTGCTGCGACCGGGGTCCGGCCGCAGAGAGGACGACATGACCGATTCCCCGTACCCGAAGCGCACCCCTGAGCTGCTGCGCCGCCGGGAAGAGCTGGTGCCCGACACTGCCGCCGCGTTCCAGTCGTTCAGCCGGCAGGTGTTCGCCGCCGGCGCGCTGGACGAGAAGACGAAGCAGCTGCTGGCGGTCGCCGTCGCGCACGTCACGCAGTGCCCGTACTGCATCGACGGCCACACGAAGCAGGCCGCGCGCAAGGGCGCCACCGACGAGGAGATCATGGAGGCCATCTGGGTCGCCGCGGAGATGCGCGCGGGCGGCGCTTACGCCCACTCGATAGTGGCGCTGGATGCCCTCGACCGCGTGCACGCCCACCAGTCCGCCGTCTGAGCGCCGTGACCGATCCCGCCCCGGGCGCGCGGGTGCTCGCCGATCCCCCCACCGCCGATGACGAGGACGCGTACAAGCTGCTGTCCACGTTCACGGCGAAGGGCGTCGGCGTGGTCACCGCACGGCAAGGCCGCTGGGATCACGCCGTCACCGTCACCGACTTCCTGTCGATCTCGTACGACCCGCCGACGGTGCTGGTCTCCCTGCACGAGCTGTCGCGGATAGCGGATGCCGTCACCGCGGCGGGCCGGTTCGGCCTGTGCATCCTCGGCGAGGACCAGGGCTGGATCGCGGATCGGCTGGGCGAGCCCGGCTCGCCGCTCGTGGCCCTCCTCGATCAGGTGCCGCACGTGCGGCGCGATCCGCAGGGACCGGCGCTCCTGGCGGGCGCGCTGGCGTGGCTCGACGTGCGGGTGCAGGCCGCGCACCGCGCCGCGACGCACCTGCTCGTCGTGGGCCGGGTGGAGGCGATGAGCACCGCCGCGACGACGGCCGGGCCGCTCGTGCGGTGGCGGTCGCGATACCTCCGGTGACGTCCGGAAACGACGAAGGCCCTCACGTCGTGAGGGCCTTCGTGTCTGGTTGCGGGGGCAGGATTTGAACCTACGACCTCTGGGTTATGAGCCCAGCGAGCTACCGAACTGCTCCACCCCGCGGCACATCACAAGCTTAGCATGCCCGCGGGGTGGTGCCCGACCTCAGGGCTGCTGACCGGACAGCTGCAGCAGCTTGTCCAGGGCGTCCGTCAGGCGGGCATCGGCCTGCCCGTACGCGGCCCAGTCGCCCTTGCTCAGCGCCGCCTGCCGGTCCGTCATGGCCTGCTTGGCCTCCTGCAGCGCCGCCTGGAACGCGACCGACGTCCCGGTTCCGGTGCCGCCCTGGCCGGGCGTCGTGGTCTGCCCCGGCGTCGGCGTGGCCGTCGCGGTCGGGGTGACGTTCTCGTCACCGGTGGACGCTCCGGAGTCGCCGCCGAACAGGGTGTCCAGCGCGTCGCCCAGGGTGTCCTCGAACGCGACCTTGTCGCCGAACGCGACGAGCACCTTCTGCAGCGTGGGGAGCTTCGTCTGCCCGGACGACTGCACGAACACCGGCTGCACGTACAGCAGGCCGCCGCCGACCGGGACGGTCAGCAGGTTGCCCGGGAGAACCTGCGACTGCCCCTGCTTGAGCAGGTTGATGAACTGCGACACGCTCGGCTGCGCGTCGAAGTTGTTCTGCACGCGGCCGGGACCGGGGACCGGGGTGTCGGCGCTGATCTCCAGCATCCGCAGCTTGCCGTAGTCCGCGGACTTCTCACCGGACGTGCTGCCGGCGTTCGAGTCCACGGCGAGGTAGCCCATCAGCACGTTGCGCGCGTCGCTGCCGGTGTTCGACTCCGGGATGAAGCTCGTGAACATCGAGTACTCGGGGTTCTTCTGCCCCGGCATCTTCATCGTCAGGTAGTACGGCGGCTGCAGGCTGTCCGGGGTCTGCGGATCGTCAGGCGTTATCCACTTGTTGTCGCTGCGGTAGAACGACTGCGCGTCATCGACGTGGTACGTGCCGAGCACGGACCGCTGCACCTTGAACAGGTCGGTGGGATACCGCACGTGGCTCATCAGCTCCCCGCTGATCGCCGACAGCGGCTTGATCGTGGCGGGATACACCTTCTCCCACGTCTGCAGCACCGGGTCGGCCGCGTCCCACGCATAGAGCGTGACGTGACCGTCGTACGCGTCCACGGTGGCCTTCACCGAGTTGCGGATGTAGTTGATGTTGTCCATCGTGATCGTCGGCGTCGTGTTGGACGCGTCCGCGGTCGCCTTGGACAGGCTCGTGGTGTGCGAGTACGGGTAGTCGGCGCTGGTCGTGTAGCCGTCCACGACCCACACGATGCGGCCGTCGACGACGGTGGGGTACGGGTCGCCGTCCAGCGTCAGGTACGGGGCCGCCTTCTTCACCCGCAGCTCCGGGTCACGGTCGTACAGGATCTGCGACTGGGCGTTGATGCTGTCCGAGAACAGGATCTGCTCGGACTGGAACTTCAGCGCGTACACGAGCCGGTTGAACCAGCTGCCGATGTTCGGGCCGCCGTCCCCGGTGAACGTCGTCTTCACCTCGTCGGCGCCCTCGGTGCCGGACAGGTAGTCCAGCTCGATCGGTGCGGCGCCGGCGGCGGCGCCGACGATCGAGTACTGCGGCGAGTGCTCGCCGAAGTAGACCCGCGGCTGGAAGTCCGAACCGAGGAATCCGGCGCTCGGGATGCCGCGCTCCAGGAACACCGGCATGCCGTCGTTCGTGCGGGCGTTACCCTTCGCGACCACCATCCCGTAGCCGTGCGTGTAGATCTGCGTCGTGTTCTGCCACGTCGCGTTCGCGCCGAGCGCGTTGAGGTTCAGGTCGCGCACCGACACCACGGTGTCCTGGGAGACGCCGTTCAGCTGGTAGCGGTCGACGTCCAGCGGGTTGTTGAACTGGTAGTAGGAGCGGTACTGCTCCAGCTGCTGCACGGTGGGGCCGATGATGGCCGGGTCCATGATCCGGATCTGGGCGGTGGTGGACGCGTCCGACAGCAGCTGCCCCTTCGTGGCATCCGTCTTCGCGGCGAAGTTCGTGGTCTCCAGGCCCGACAGCCCGTACGCCTGCTTCGTCGCGTCGATGTTGCGCTGGTAGTACATGGCCTCCAGGCTCAGCTGGTTGGGCTTGACCTGCACGACGTTCACGACCCACGGGTAGGCCATTCCGACGACGATCGACGACACCACCAGCAGCGCTGTCGCTATCAGCGGGTAGCGCCAGTGGCCGATCACGGCGGTGACGAAGAACAGCACCGCCACGAGCGCGGCGATGATCGCGAGGATCACCTGCCCGGGGATCACCGCGTTCGTCTCGGTGAAGCCGGGGCCGGTGATCAGGCCGTTCTCGGACACCATCGTCTTGTACCGGTCCAGCCACAGGCTCGCCGCCTGCAGCAGCAGGTAGACGCCGGCGAGCACCGCGAATTGGATGCGGGCCGCGCGCGAGATCCGCAGCTCGCGCTGCGCTATCCGCACCGAACCGTACAGGTACGACACGACCGCGGAGACCAGCAGGCAGATCAGCAGCACCGCGGAGCTGAAGCCGAGCACGGAGCCGTAGAACGGCAGCGCGAACATGTAGAACCCGGTGTCCAGGCCGAACTGCGGGTCGATGACCTTCGTGGTCACCCCGTTCAGCCACAGCGCGGTGGTCTCCCACTGGGTGGATGCCGCGAACCCGGCGAAGAATCCGAAGAAGATCGGGATGCCCCACATGGCCAGGCGCCGCAGCGGCTCGACGACCTCCTGGTAGCGGTCCAGCTGCGAGCTCAGCCGTGCGTACACCGGACGCAGCCGGTACGCGAGCTGGATGCACAGCCACACCGGCAGCGCCATGCCGACGAAGCCGATGGCGAACATGCCGATCCGCGCGAGCCATTGCGTGACCAGGACCCGGGAGAACCCGAGCTGGTCGTACCAGAGCCAGTCGGCGTACAGGTTCGCGAAGACGAAGAACGCCACCACGAAGGCCGCGATGATGACGAGCGAGATGGCGATGACGCGGCGGGAACGGTGAGGCGTGGCCGGCGGCGGCGCAGGAGTCGTGGTCACCCCTTCATCCTATGCGCGGCGGCGCATCGGGCCGCCGCGGCGTCAGGATCCGCTGCAGGTGGGGAGTGCGTCGACGTCGCCGCCGTCATCCAGTGTCTGCAGGGCCTTCAGCGAGTCGTCGAGCGTGGTCACCGCGAACACCCGCAGTCCCGCCGGGACGTGCCCCGCGACCTCATCGCAATTCGACCTCGGCGCCAGGAAATAGCGGGCACCGGCATCCTTCGCCCCATACAGCTTCTGACGGATGCCGCCGATCGGGCCCACCGAGCCGGCCGCGTCGATGGTGCCGGTGCCGGCGACGTTCCGTCCGCCGGTGAGGCTGCCGGGAGTGAGAGTGTCGATGATCCCGAGCGCGAACATCATCCCCGCCGACGGGCCGCCCACGTTGTCCAGCTGGATCGTCACGTCGATCGGGAAGTCGAAGTCGGTGACGAGCGTGACCCCGATCAGCCACTGGGTCTTGCCGTCCACGGTGGCCTGGCGCGGCGTCACCGAGACGGCCTCCCGCCGCCCCTCGCGCCGTATCAGCAGCGACACCGGGCTGCCCGCCGCCCGCGCCACGATGCTCCGCAGTGCCGTGGCATCCGCGATGGCGGTGCCGTTGGCCTCGAGGATCACGTCGCCGGTGCGCAGGATCCCCTGCGCGGCGGAATCCGTGACCAGCGAGTACACCGTGACCAGCGGCGTGACCGCGTAGCCGAGGTGCCGCAGCGCCGCCGCCGTGGCCTCCTTCTGTGAGTCGACCATCATCTCCGCGGACTCCTGGTCGCGCTGCGTGGAGCTCTGCCCCTGCGGGAACACCGCGTCGATCGGCAGCACGGCGCGCGACGGATCGAACCACGCGGCGGCCAGCTCGAGCCACGACGGGGTGCGCTCGCGGTTGCCGACCACCTGCACAGTGAGCAGGTCCAGGCGACCCTGCGCCGGGTAGGTCGGCGTGTCCTTCACGCTGATCAGCGGCACCTGGCGTCCGTCGGCGTTCGCCGCGGACCCGAGGGTGTCGAACACCGGCCCGGGCCGCTGGATGACGTACGCGGTGGGCAGGAACGTGAGCGCCAGCAGCACCACCAGCGCGACCGTCAGCGACCACACGCCGAACGTCACGCCGGGGCGGCGGGGACGGGGCGGCGCCGGGGCGATCGTGACGTTCTCGTCGAACAGCGCCACAGGTGACCTTCCGCGTCGTGTCGTTCGCGACCGGCGTACGGCGGGGGCGCCACGGTCGGGGATCGGTGCGATCCGTGCGACTAGCGTAGAACCACACCCGGACCCCGCGCTGAAAGGCGGCTGAAGTGGCAGACGAGGACCGCAGCCCCGAGGACGATTTCCAGGAGCTGATGCGGCAGCTGTTCGGCGGCCAGGACGGCTCCGTCGATCCGGAGCAGCTCGAGCAGCTGCGTGCGCTGGGCGTGGATCCCGCGATGATGCAGAACATGATGCGGCAGCTGCAGTCCGCGTTCCGCGGCACCCCCGAAGGCGGCATCTCGTGGGACGTCGCGAAGCAGCAGGCGCTGCACATCGCCAACCAGAGCGATCTCGGCGTGACCGGCGGGCAGCGCACCGGCTTCGACCAGGCGTTCGCGCTGGCCACGCTCTGGCTCGGGGAGGCCACGACGATCTCGGACCTGCCCACCCCGCCGCAGGCCGTCTCGCGCGGCGGCTGGGTCGAGGCCACCATGCCGGTATGGCAGGAGCTGGCGGAGCCGGTGGCCACCAGCATCGCGGACGCGCTGACCGACGCCATGCGCACGCAGGCACCGGCGGAGATGCAGTCGCTGATCCAGGGCGCCGGCCGCGTCATGCGCACCATCGGCGGCGGCCTGTTCGCGACCCAGCTGGGCCAGGTGATCGGCCGCCTCTCACTCGAGGTGGTCGCCGGGGGCGACGTGGGCATCCCGCTCATGCCCGCCGGAAGCGCGGCGATCCTGCCGCAGAACTTCGCCGACTTCGGCCGCGACCTCGAGGTGCCCGAAGACCAGCTGGCGCTGTACCTGGCGACCCGGGAGCTCGCGCATGCGCGACTGTTCCGGCACGCCCGGTGGCTGCGGCTGCACGTGATAGCGCAGATCACGGAATTCGCCCGCGGCGTGCATGTGGACACGAGCGCGCTGGAGGACCTCGCGTCGCGCTTCGACCCCGCCAATCCCGGTGAGCTGCGCGACGCGCTGCAGAGCGGCGCGCTGCTGCCGCCGCGCACCGACGCGCAGGCGGCGGCGCTGGACCGCCTGGAGAACCTGCTCGCGCTGATCGAGGGCTGGGTGGATGTCGTCACCGCCGACGCCACCGGGCGGCTGCCCTCTGCGGCACGCGTGGCCGAGGCCGTGCGCCGACGCCGCGCCGTGGGCGGACCCGCCGAGAAGGCGCTGGGCACCCTCGTCGGGCTGGAGCTGCGCCCGCGGCGGATGCGGGAGGCGGCGGCGATGTGGCGGGCGGTGACGGACGCCGTCGGCGTCGCGGCCCGCGACGCCCTGTGGGACTACCCGGACCTCGTGCCGGGGGGCTCCGACATCGACGACCCGAGCGCGCTGATAGCCCGGCTGCAGGCCCGGGCGCGGGGCGAGCAGGCCCCGCGCGACGAGATCGACGACGCTTTCGACGCGCTGCTGCGCGGCGAGGTCCCGCCACTGGCCGGCGACGCGCATCCCGACGGCGACGAGGACGGCAGCGCCGCCGGCGAGCCGCCGCACGGACCGCATCCGGTCTGACACCGGCGCCTCCCCAACCGGGGCCTGATTGTCTCTCGCGTCGCGGCGCTGTGGAAAACCGCGACACGCCGCACGCGCGCGCGCAGAATCGGCTCATGCTTCTCCTGGATCCCGCGCAGCCGCCGCTGTGGCGCTCCCCCGACGTCCTGCAGTTCGGGGTGGACCGGGTCGCCGAGGTTCACGACCCGACGATCTGGCAGCAGCGCATGCTCGTCGAGCTGGAGCGAGGCGTGCCCGAGCCGGCCGTCGAGCCGCTGGCGATAGCCCTGGGCGGCACGCGCGCCGACGCGGACGCGCTGCTGGCGCAGCTGCGCCCGGTGCTGCTGCCGCCGGCTGCGCCGCACCTGCCCACCGTGCAGGTGCGGGTGGCCGTGGGCGCCCCGCCCGGTGCCGGCGAGCGGATCGTCGACGCGCTCGCCGGCGCGGGCCTGCACGCCGGCCCGGCGGCCGACGGCGCCGACGTCGTGGTCGTGGTCAGCGCGCACGTCACCTCGCCGGTGGACGCGGCCGCCCTGATGCGCGATGACATCCTGCACCTGCCGGTCGTGTTCACGGGCCGGGGCGCGACGGTCGGGCCGCTCGTGCAGCCGGGCCGCACTGCGTGCCTGATGTGCGTGGAGGCCGAGCGCACGGACGCGGATCCCGCGTGGCCGACCCTGGCCGCGCAGCTGCTGCACCGCACCGGTCCCCCGGTGCCGGACGCGCTCGCGCTGGAGGCGGGCCTTGTCGCGGGGCAGCTGATCAGCGGACGCGACCGGACCGCGTGGGCCTCCCGGTCGCTGCAGCTGACGGCCGGCTCCGCGCGACGGACGTGGCGCGTGCATCGACCGCATGCAGCGTGCGGGTGCCGATCTCCGCAAGGAAACGCGACGGCGACCGGTCGCCGCGGGAACCCCGCGACCACGACACCGACAGCGTCCGCGCGGCGCGCGTGACCCCGACGTACGCGAGGCGACGCTCCTCGTCGACCTCGTCGAAGGTGCCCGCGTAGGAGATGGGCAGCAGACCCTCCGCGAGCCCCACGAGGTGCACGTGCTCCCACTCCAGGCCCTTCGCCGCGTGCAGGGTGGACAGCGTGACGGTGCGCATCGCCGGTTCGTGCTGGTCCTTGGCGCGGGCTATCAGCTGGTCGGTGAACACGCGCAGCGTCGTGTGCGCGGGCGCCTCCTCGGCCAGCCGCAGCAGCGCCCGCCGTGCCTCCCACGCGTCCCGCACGGCACCACCGGCCGGCGGCGGCTCCTCGGTCAGGCCCAGTGAGCGCAGCACGTCGCGCACACTGTCCACGAACCCCGAGGACATCGGCGCGACGGACGCGCCGCGCAGCGCGAGCACCGCCTGCCGCACCTCCGGCAGGTCGAAGAACCGGCGCCCGCCCAGCACGGTGGCGGGGATCCCCTCGGCGGCCAGGGCGCCCAGGAGCTCGGCCGACTGCATGTGCGCGCGGTAGAGCACCGCGATGGTGCGCGGATCGGCGCCCGCCCGCAGCTGCGCCGCTATCGCCCCGGCCACTCCGCGGGCTTCGGCCGCGTCGTCGGGGTACGCCGTCACCTGCGGCACCGGCCGCTCGCCTCCGCCGGCACCCGCGGCGCTCAGGCGCAGCGCGCCCGGCCGTCCCCGCATCAGCTCGTTGGCCACCTCGAGGATCTCCGGGGCGCACCGGTAGCTGGTCTGCAGCCGCACGACGCGGGCATCCGGGTACCTCTTGTCGAAGTCCAGCAGGTAGGACGGGTCCGCCCCCGCGAACGAGTACACCGTCTGGCTGGCGTCCCCGACCACGCACAGGTCGCGCCGGTCACCGAGCCAGAGCTCCAGCAGGCGATGCTGCAGCGGTGAGACATCCTGGAACTCGTCGACCGTGAAGTGCCGGTACTGCTCGCGCACGGCCTGGACCACGCGCGGCTCTGCCTCCAGCATTCCGGCGCAGGCCAGCAGCACGTCCTCGAAATCCAGCTGGCGGCGCTCGTCCTTGAGCTTCTCGTACGCGCGCTGCAGGTCGGCGACGCGGTCGGCGCCCAGGCGCCCCACCCCGCCGGGCCGGTCGGCCGCGTACGTCTCGATCGAGCGCATGGTGACCTTGCGCCATTCGATCGACGCGGCGACATCCCGCAGCGTGGGAGTGTCCAGGTCCAGTCCGATGCCGTCGGCGGCATGCGCGAGAAGGCGCACCTTGTTGTCGACGATGGCGGGGGCGGAATCCCGCGCGACCGTGGGCCAGAAGAAGTTCAGCTGTGCGAGCGCGGCGGCGTGGAACGTGCGCGCGGCGACGCCCTCGACACCCAGCGCGCGGAGCCTGCCCCGCATCTGACCGGCGGCCTTCGTCGTGAATGTGACCGCCATGACCCGGCCCGGCGAGTATGCCCCGGTGTCCACGCCGTGCGCGATCCGGTGCGTGATCACCCGGGTCTTGCCGGCGCCGGCGCCCGCGAGCACGCACACCGGTCCGCGCAGCGCGGTGGCCGCTTCCCGCTGCTGCTCGTCGAGGCTGTCCAGCGGGGCGCTCACGCGGCCCCCGCGTGCCACTCGGAGATGAGCCGGTGCGCTATCGACGCGGTCCCCGGCAGCAGCACATCGCCGGGGCGACGTCCGGCCGCCCGCTCCTGCAGCGCCTCGCCGATCTGCGCACGCGTGAACCAGCGCACGGCGGCGATCTCCGCGCCGTCGGCGCGAGCCGCATCATCGTCGACGGCGCGCGCGAGGAACCCCAGCATCAGCGACCGCGGATACGGCCACGCCTGCGAGCCGCGGTAGCGGACGTCGCGCACGCGCACGCCGGCCTCCTCGCCGAGTTCCCGGACCACCGCGGCCTCGGCGGACTCCCCTGCCTCCACGAACCCCGCGAAGCAGGAGAAGCGGTCCGCTTCCCACAGCGCGTTCGATCCCAACAGCAGCAGGTCCGGGTCGGTCGCGCTCTGCACGGCGACGATCACGGCGGGATCCGTGCGGGGGAAGTGCTCGCGACCGCAGTCGTCGCACACGCGCGCCCAGCCGTTCGCGCGCAGGCGGGTGCGAATTCCGCAGGCGGGGCAGAACTCGGCATCCAGCAGCCAGCGGCCAAGGCTCACCGCGGCCGTGAAGGCGGCTGCCTCGCCGGCGTCCAGGTCGCCCCCGGCCGCGCGCAGCGGCGCCCACTCCTCGCCCGCGAACGGGCGTTCCGCCTCCCGGTCGAACACCGCCGTCAACAGGGCCGCACCGTCGTCGGCACGGCCGAGGAACGCCCACCGTGCGCCGTCCGGCACCTGCGCGGATCGCCGGTAGACGAGCCGGGCGCCACCCCCGGAGGGGCCGGTGACCTGGGCGGTGTCGGCGTGCAGGACGAGCACTCGGGACGCCTCGTCCGCACGCAGCCGATCCAGGAGGCCGTCGTCCTCGCGTTCGGCGGCGGCGCGGTCGAAACCCGACGGCATCCGCACGGGGATCCGGGGGTCCGTCCGTGCGGTCATGGATACCTCCGTCCAGGGCGTGGCGGCAGGCCCCGGCACCGGGCCAGACCTACCCTGGGGGGCATGGCACGCTCCCCTCTCACTCTAGCGGCGATGGTGACCGCGGCCCTGCCGGAGGCCTCGGTCGTGGGCGTCGCCGCGCTCACCGAGCATGCGTCCGGCCGCTTCGACTCCGCCGTCGCGGATCTGGACGACGGCCGCCGGGTCGTGGTCCGGGTCGCCACCGACGACGAGGGCGCCGCGGAGCTGGGCGCGCAGGCGCGCGCGCTGCGTGCTCTCACCTCGGGGGTGCGCGGGCTCCTGCCGATGCGGGCGCCCGTCGTGCACGGGCGCGCCACCCTCGGCGGGATGCCGGTGCTGGTGACCGATCTGCTCAAGGGATACCGTGTCGACGCGGCGCAGGTGCCGCCCGGGCGCGGGGCGGCGGTCTCGCTGGGCGCGGCGATCGCCGCGGTGCACGCCCTCCCCGAGTCCGTCGCCCGCACCGAGGAGCTCCCGCACCGCACGCCCGAGCATGTGCGCTCGGAGGTGTCGCGTCTGCTGGACCGCGTCGCGGCCAGTCACCACCGGGTCCCGGTGGCGCTGCTGTCGCGCTGGAGCCGTGCCCTGGCGGCGGACCGGCTGTGGCGCTTCGAGGCGACGCTGACCCTGGGCGGCACGACGGCGGACGCGTTCCTGCTGGAGGACGTGGACGGCGTGCCCACGGTGACCGGGCTGCTGGTGTGGAACGGGCTGGGGGTGGGCGACCCCGCCGTCGACCTGCGGTGGCTGTCGTCCGCACCGGATGCCGCCGATGACGTGTTCGACGCGTACCTCGCCGCCTCCGCCCGCACCCCCGACGCGACGCTGCGCACCCGGGCGCGGCTGTACGCCGAGCTGGAGTTCGCGAAGTGGCTCGTGCACGGTCACGACGACGGCCGTGACGACGTCGTCGACGACGCCGTCGCCCTGCTGCAGTCGCTGGCCGAGACCGTGGTCGACGACGATCTGCTCGCGGAGGACGGCTTCGACGTCGACGACGCCATAGCGCTCCTCGGCCGCACCCCGCGCACGCCCGCACAGGAGACGGACACGTCGATGCAGACCGACGCGTTCGACGCCGACGACACAGCGTTCTTCGCGGAGGACGCGCCGGCGGTGACCCCCGTGCACCAGCAGGACACCCTGCCGCTGGACCTGTCCGACCCGGACATCGCCGACGCCGATCGCGCGTCCGAAGCGGCGCTGCGCCGCTGGGCGGCGTCCGAGTAGCCGCTCAGCCGCGGATCACGACGCCGTGGCCGACGTAGTACAGCGCCACGTCGATGTCCTCGATCGGGATGTCGTGCTTCGCGTGGTACGCCCGCCGGTACAGCTCCAGCTGCAGCATCCGCGCCGTCCGGTCGGCGTCGGTCGCCGGCGGCGCACCGGTCTTCCAGTCGACGATCTCGATGCGCTCGCCGCGCCGGTAGACCGCGTCCAGCTTGCAGATGGCCAGGTGCTCGCGGCCGTCGAGCCCGACGAACCGGAAGTCGATCTCGGTCTCCACCGCGACCGGCTGCAGCGGCGCCCACTCCGACCGTTCGAACGCGGCCTTCAGTTCGCGCAGCGCGTCGTCGTCGGCGCAGTCCCCCGCGGCGTCCTCGTCTTGGCCGTCCCACAGCGTGTCGTCGAGGCTCCCGGTCGTGCCGACAAGGCCCGACCGGCGCTCCACCCAGGCGTGGAACAGCGTGCCCAGCCGCGTCTGCCGGTACGGCCGCTCCGGCATCGGCCGCGCGGTCGCCGCGACGGCGCCGTCGTAGTCCGCCACGTAGTCCTTGTACCGGGACGCGGGGATCCGCACCGGCGCCGTCGCCGAGGCCGGATGCTGCCGGGCGGCGCGCTCGGCCAGCAGCAGCGCGAGGTCCTCGTCGGCGGCGGCGGGTGCGGCATCCTGTGCCGCGCGCACCGCGGCGGCCGCGCGTTCCACGCGCGGCCGTCGGGCGCCCAGCGGATCGATCGGCCAGTGCAGCAGCCGGCGCTCTCCGAGGTACGGGTTCTCCCCCGGGTCCGCGTCCGGCAGCGGGATGCCCTGGGCGGCCGCGATCTCCTGCAGGAACGGGCTGTGCGCACGCGGCCGCGTCGTGCCCGACCAGGGCGCTCCGGTCAGCAGGAGATGCTCCCGGGCGCGGGTCACCGCGACGTACGCGAGGCGGCGGTCCTCCTCCACCTGGCGGTCGCGGCCTGCCTGCACGAACCGGGCCAGCGCGTCCTTGAGCTCCTGCTGGGTGGCGGCGCCCTCCCACGCGAACTCCGGCAGCCACGCGGCATCCCCGCGGAACTGATACGGCAGCACGCCGAAGGCGAGCCATCCCTTCGTGTCCTTCGCCCCGGTGGGCAGCTCCCCGTCGACCATGCGCACCACGGCGACGGCATCCCACTCCAGCCCCTTCGCGCCGTGGATCGTCAGCAGCTGGACGACATCGTCCTCCGGCGGCTCGGTGCGCGGCGCGAACTCGTCGAGCTGCTCGGCGTGATCCAGCCATGCCAGCAGACTCGACAGCGAGCCGGTCTCGTCCGCCGCGAGGAACGCGTGCACCTCGTCGACGAACGCGCGCAGCTGCGCGGACGCTATCCGCGCGGGGCCCCGCGCCTCGTTCGCGGCCAGTTCCACGTCCAGCCGCAGCTCCAGTTCGATCAGCCGCACGAGCTCGGCGATCGGCAGCGCCGCCGAGCGGCGCAGCCCCGCGAACACGGCGGACGCCTCGCGCAGCCGTGCACGGGCCGCGACCGTGAGCTCCGCCAGCCAGCCGTGGTCGTCGGGCACCCGTCCGACGAAGTCCAGCGCGTCCACGAGCGAGCCCTGATCGTCGCCGGACGACGTGCGGATCCGCTCGGCGACATCGGGCTCGAGCCGCTGCAGGGCCGTGTCGTGCTGCGCTATGCGCCGCGACAGCCGGGCGAGCGCGCCCATGTCGGCCAGGCCGATGCGCCAGCGCGGGCCGGTCAGCAGCCGGATCAGCGCCGAACCGGCGCGCGGGTCGCTGATCACGCGCAGCGTGCTGACGACATCCACGACCTCCGGCGTCGACAGCAGCCCCCCGAGCCCCAGGATCCGGTGCGGGATGCCGTGTGCGCCCAGCGCGTCGGCGAACCGCACCATGTGCTTCTTGCTGCGGAACAGCACCGCCCCGGTGGTGGACCGGCCCTGCTCGGCGCGCGCGCGCCGGACCCCGCCGAACCATTCGGCGACGCGGTCGGCCTCGACATCCAGGTCCGGCGCGGTGCACACGCTCACCTCACCGGCACCGGCGTCCGGCCGCGGGCGCAGCCGACCCACCGGCACGGCCGCCGGCAGCGGCTCGAGCACCGCAGCCGCCGCCTGCAGGATCCGGGCACTGTTGCGCCAGCTCGTCATCAGCGCGTACGTGCCGCAGGGCGTGGCCGCCCCGAACGCCGCCGCGAAACCGCCGAGGTTGCCGGCGCTGGCCCCGCGCCACCCGTAGATGGCCTGGTGCGGATCGCCGACCGCCATCACGGCACGATCGGCGAAGAGGCTCGCCAGGAGCTCGGTCTGGACCACGGAGGTGTCCTGGTATTCGTCCAGCAGCACCACGCGGTAGCGGTCCCGGATCTCGGCGGCCACGGCGGGGTGGCCGATCACCACCTGACGGGCCCCGGCGACCTGGTCGGAGAAGTCCAGGACGCCCAGCCGGCGCTTCTGGGCGTTGTACGCGCGGGCCAGGTCCACGAGCAGCTCCAGCGCGTCGACCGATGCCACCGCGGTGCGCACGTCCGCGTACACCGTGGTGCGGCTGGTCGTGGACGGCAGGTCGGCGACGGTGCGGAACCGGGCGGGGAACGCTGCCAGCTCGTCGAGATCCACGACGTTGTCGACGCCGTCACGGGCTATCCGCAGCGCCGCGTCGATGACGCCCCGGGGAGAGCGCTGGACACCCTCCAGGCGCGGGTCGTCGCTGCCGAACACGACCCGGCGCATCAGCAGCCACGCGGCGGACTCGCTCATCACGGTGGCCTCGGGGTCGCGGCCGATGCGCACGGCGTGCTCGCGCACTATGCCGTCCGCGAAGCTGTTGTATGTGGCGACGGTGGGCCGGTGCAGCAGCATCTCGTCGTCGTCCGGGCGCGGGTGCGCCCCCGCCCGCTCCGCCAGGTCGGCGAGTGCCGCCTGCCGGGCGCGCTCCCCCGCCCCCGCGCGTTCCAGCCGGACGAACACGTCCAGGGCACCGTCGGCATGCAGCGCGGGAAGGCGGTCGA
This sequence comes from Microbacterium sp. SYP-A9085, assembly GCF_009649635.1. Taxonomy (GTDB): domain Bacteria; phylum Actinomycetota; class Actinomycetes; order Actinomycetales; family Microbacteriaceae; genus Microbacterium. The sequence continues at coordinate 238,788 of NZ_WJII01000004.1, forward strand.
CGAGTCCGCGCCGCTCGAACTCCGTCAGGCGGGCCAGGCGCTTCTGGATGCGCTCGGCGAGCTCGCCGGCGGCCTTCCGGGTGAACGTCAGTCCGAGGATCTCGTCGCGGCCGACGATCCCGTTGGCCACGAGCCACACCACCCGGGCCGCCATCGTCTCGGTCTTGCCGCTGCCGGCGCCGGCGACGACCAGCGCGGGCTCCAGCGGCGCGGCGATCACGGCGGACTGCTCGGCGGTGGGCGGGAACTGGCCGAGGGCGGCGGCGATCACCTCGGGGGTCAGCGGGGCGTGCGTCACGACGCGCTCACCGCCCCGATCGTGTGGATGCGGCACAGCCCGTACGAGTGCTCGTCGCGGCAGTGCTCCTCGAACGGGGCGGTGAACGTCGTGGACCGCATGACGTCCACGGCGGTGCGCACCCGCGCCAGGAACGCCCCGCGGGTCTCGTCGTCGAACGGGGGCTGCCAGGGCTCGGCGTAGTCGCTGGTCTTCGCAGAGGGCCGCAGGACGAGCAGTTTCGCCCCGCCGGGTGGGTGCCCGTCCGCCCCGGGGATGGCTCCGGACTCGAACGCGAGCTGGTAGGCGGCCAGCTGCGGGTTCGCCGCCACCTTCGCGTCGGACTGCGGCTCGTGCTTGCCGGTCTTCAGGTCCACGATCACGACCCGGCCCTGCGCCGTGAGCTCGACCCGGTCGATGTAGCCGGACAGGACGGCCGCGGTTCCGTCGCCCATCGGGATCGGCACCTCGAAGTGCGGCTCGGCGTCCACGAGGGTGCCGCCGCCTGACTCGAAGCGCCGCAGGTACAGATGCAGCCGGTGGATGAGGTCGCGGGCCTGCGCCTGCGAGGCCCGGTCGAGCCACGGCGCCTCGAACTCGAGCTCACCCCAGCGCTGCTCGACGAGGTCCCACAGCGCCGCCTCGTCGGACCCGTCGGCATGCTCGAGGGCGGCGTGGATGATGGTGCCCAGGCCCGCCGTCGCCCCGCCGGGGTCGCCGCCGAGGTCGCCGATCGCCCAGTTCAGCTGGCACGTCTCCAGCGCCTCGATCCGCGACGGCGAGACCCGGACCTCGCCGTCGGGGTCACGCAGCGGGGCGGCCGAGGTGGGGTCCGCGACGCCGTACCATTCGCCGGGGTCGGCGCCGGCCACGCCCGCCGCTGCGAGAATCGCCAGTTGCCCCGCGGCGTGCCGGGCGGCGTGGGCGGCGGTGCGCGGCTCGGTGAGGGTGCGGCGGTGCCGCGCCACCAGGCCCCGCAGCGACAGCGGGTGCTCGGCGAGCCGGTCGGTCGGCGAGGGCGCGGGCAGGAACTCGAAGAAGCGGCTCGGCCCGGTGTCGTCGTCGTCGACGGCGGTCACCGTGAGATGCGACCGTGCGCGGGAGACGGCGCGCACGAAAAGGCGCAGCTCGTCGTGCATGGCCGCGCGGCGCCGATCCAGCAGGCCCACGGTGCCGTCGTCGCCGGGCGCGCGGGTGGCGGCGTCGGCGAGCCGCCACGTGTCCAGCAGACTCCCCCGCAGCCGGATGTTCGGCCACACGCCGTCCTGGACCCCCGCGACCACGACGGTGTCGAACTCGACGCCGAGCGCTGCGGCCGGGGTCAGCACGGCGACGGCGGGCATGCTCGCGGACGGCTCGAGGCGGTCCTCGGCGACGTCGCTGTGCAGGATGCCGCGCACGAACAGCATGGGGTTGCCGGCCGCGGCGCGCTCGTCGAAGCGCTTCGCGGCCTGGAACAGCGCGACAACGGCATCCAGGCCCCGGTTCGCCTGCTCCGCCAGCGGGCCGGTGCCGGCGGCGGCCTGCCCCCACTGCCGGTGCAGGCCGGAGGCATCCCACACCGTCCACAGCAGCTCGTGCGCGGTCGCGCCCTCCTCGATGCCGGTGCGCACCGCGGCGATGGTGCGGGCCAGCCGTGCCGCCCGGCGCGCCTCGCGGAGGTCGACCTGCTCGAACTCGATGGGATGACGGCATCCGTCCACCAGGAGCTGGGCGGCAGACCGGTCGCCGCCGGCGCGCAGCTCCTCGTGGCGCAGCGCCGTGCGCAGCCGGCGCAGCCGGACCGGGTCGAAGCCCCCGGCGACGCCGAGGAACGCGTCCGCCACGGACGCCGCCGTCCATTCGGCGGGATCGATCGCGGCGAGCTCCACGACGCGCAGGATGTCCTGCACGGGGCGCAGGGTGCCCAGGGCGCGTCCCGGGCCCGCCGCGCGCGCCGGGACCTCCCGCGCGCCGAGCTCGGCCTCCAGCGCGGCGACCTGGCGCGTGTCGTGCGCTATCACGGCGCACGCGTCCCATGGGACGCCGCCTCGCACGTGCCGTTCGCGCAGCAGCCGCGCGACGACGTCGTACTCTTCCGCCTGCGAGCGCAGCAGCAGGGTCTGCACCGACGAGTCGGGCTCGCCGCCCTGCGCCGGACGCCGGTGCCGCACGCCGCCGGCGGTGCCGATGTGCGCGGTCACGGTGCGGACGAGGTCGACCATGGTGCCGGTTCCGCGATGCGGGACGCCCAGCACGTGCACAGGGCCGAGCGCGGCCGTCAGCCGTGCGAAGTTCTCCGGCGTCGCGCCGCGGAACGCGCCCGCGCCGACATCCGGGTCGCCGAACGCGAGGACCGGGATGCCGCGGCTCCGGCACGCCTCGAGCAGCTCGACACCGCCGAGCGTGAGCTCCTGCGCGTCGTCCACGAGGATCGCCTGCACGTCGCCGAGCCCGCCGAGCATCGCGGCGTCGGCCGTGCGCACGAGGGCCGCCGCCTCGCGCACGAGTCCCGCGGCATCCCGGTGCGCGCCCCGCATGTCGGCGCGCACCTGCAGGTACTCGGCGAAGAACGAGGCCGCCGACTCCCAGACCGGCACCCGCACGCGGGCGGCGAGGGACGCCAGCGCCGCCGGCTCGACGCCCAGCGTGATGCACTCGGCGAGGAACGCGCGCACCTCGCTGCGGAACCCGCGCGTGGCCCGCACGTCGGCCGGCAGCCAGTCGGGCCAGCGGACGACGCCGGCGGCCTCGTCCTGCGCGTCGCCGTCGAGCAGATCCTGGATGAGCTGGTCCTCGTCGCCGCCGGTGAGCAGCCGCGGCGGCTCGGCGCCCGCGTGCACGGCCGCGCCGCGCACGAGCCGGAACGCGAACGACGCGACGGAATGCGCGAGCGCGCCGGATGTCGCCCCTCCCACCGCGAGCCCGAGCCGGTCCCGCAGCGCGGTCGCCGTCTGCCGGCTGGGGGTGAGCACGACGACGGCGTCGGGGCCGACGCCGCGCTCGACGAGGGCGCGCACGCGGGCGACGAGGCTCGACGTCTTGCCGGTGCCGGGACCGCCCGCGATGGTGCCCGAGGCGTGCACCGGAAGCTCGATCACGGCGCGCTGATCAACATCCGGCACGGGGGCGGCCGGGTCGGGCGGCCGGTGCGACGGGCCGGTCGGGGGGTTCTGTGTCATCGCCTGGTCACGCTACCGTGTGCCGGCGACACCGCCCGCCTGGCGGCGCCGCGCGTTCGCCGACAGCGTGGGCGGGAGCCGTCCGGGCGGGTGCGGCCGTGTCGTAGAGTGGCCATACCCCAGCACGCACGGCACAGAGAGGCAGTGATCCGTGGAGATCCGCATCGGCATCGCGAACACCGGACGCGAGTTGAACTTCGAGACCGACCAGACCGCGGATGCCGTCCGCGCGGCGGTCACCGGAGCCCTCGACTCCGGCGCCACGCATGTGAGCCTGGCCGACAACAAGGGCAATTCGTACATAGTGCCCACCGCGGGCCTCGCGTATGTGGAGCTCGGCACGGAGGACGTGCGCCGCGTCGGATTCGTGGCCTGATGCAGATAGTCCTCGCGCTGATCTACGGGGCGGCGGTGGGCGCTCTCGCGCACTTCACGATGCCTGCGCGCGACACGCGCGGTGCGGGACTGGCGCCCGTGCTGGGCGCCGTGATCGGCAGCGTGCTGTGGACCGCGCTGACCTGGGCGGGGCTGGGCCTCGGCAACCCGTGGCTGTGGCTGGCGGGGGCACTGGTGCCGCCCGCGGCCGTGTACCTCATCGTGGCGGCGCTGACCCGGGTGCGGCGCGCCCGCGACGACCAGGAACGGCGCCGGCTCGGGATCGTCTGATCCGCACGGCTCAGGCGTTCAGCCCGATGGCCTCCATGCGGCGAGCATGCGCGCCCAGCAGCTCGGTGAACACCGGCTCGACCTGCTCCTGGACGGCCGCATCCAGCATCCCGGTGCGCAGCGCCGCCCGCGCGATGAGGATCGTGTCGCCCACCAGGCGCCGTCCCCACAGCGCCAGCAGCGACCGCAGTTCGTCGTCGGCGGCGATGGCCTCGGCCACGAGCTGGACGATGGCCTGCCGGTCGGAGTCGGCCTGGAGGATCCGCGCGACCCGGCCTCCGATCTCGCCGTAGCTGTGCGACAGCGTGTCGTAGAAGTCGTCGAGCATTCCCGCCGTGATGTGCACGGACAGCATGGTCTCCTGCGGGCGGATGCCGTGGGTGGCGGCCCGGAACGCGTCCAGCGGCTCACGGAACGGCCGCATCAGATCCGTCGGGTCGGCCGCGCTCTCGCGGATCAGGGCGACGATGGCCTGGTGCTTCGTGAGCGCCGCGCCGGCCGCGCGGGACAGCGCCTCCTTGTGCGCGAGCGCGGGCGTCGCGGCGATCAGCTCGCTGAGCGTCTCGAAGTATCCGAGCTGCAGGTACGCCGCCTGCCCGAGGAACGTGTCGATGTTCGGCGCGAGGTCCTGGAACGCCACCCGGGTGGCATCCCCGGCGTCACCGCGGGAGCGCAGACGCAGCGTCCGCACCGCCGGCTGACGCCGCTTGAACCACCCGAACACGCGATACAGCCTACGGCCCTGCGGCGGCCGATCCCGGCGCCGGCTCCGTGCTCCGGTAGACTGGGACTGCCCCGGCGATGGACCGGGGCCCCGCGCCTGGCAGATGACACAAGGGCGTGGACTCCTCGCCCGGCGGCCGGCTGCCGCCTCTGACATCAGACAGGCCTCATCTCATCGTGACGACTTTCGCCGACCTCGGCGTGGACCAGGACATCATCGACGCGCTCTCCGCGCGCGGCATCGTGGATGCCTTCCCCATTCAGGAGCAGACGATTCCGCTCAGCCTTCCCGGGCAGGACATCATCGGGCAGGCCAAGACCGGCACCGGGAAGACGTTCGGGTTCGGCATCCCGATCGTCCAGCGCCTGGGCATCGCCCCGGCGCCGGGGGTGAAGGCACTCGTGGTGGTGCCCACCCGCGAGCTGGCGGTGCAGGTGTACGAGGACATCGACATGCTGACCTCGAACCGCGCCACGAGCGTCGTGGCGATCTACGGCGGGAAGGCGTACGAGGGCCAGATCGAGCAGCTGCGGGCGGGCGCCCAGATAGTGGTCGGCACGCCCGGCCGGCTCATCGACCTCGCCGGCCAGCGGCTGCTGGACCTCTCGCACGCCACCGAGGTCGTGCTCGACGAGGCGGACAAGATGCTGGACCTCGGGTTCCTGCCCGACATCGAGAAGATCTTCCAGAAGCTGCCCACCGTCCGGCACACGCAGCTGTTCTCGGCCACGATGCCCGGCCCCATCGTGGCGCTCGCGCGCCGGTTCATGTCCGGCCCTATCCACATCCGCGCCTCCGACCCGGATGAGGGCATCGCGCAGGCGAACATCCGCCACCTCGTGTACCGGGCGCATGCGCTGAACAAGGACGAGGTGATCTCGCGGATCCTGCAGGCCCGCGGCCGCGGCAAGACGGTGATCTTCACACGCACCAAGCGCGCCGCGCAGAAGCTCGTCGACGAGCTGTCCGACCGCGGGTTCAACGCCGGCGCCGTGCACGGCGACATGAGCCAGGAGTCGCGGGAGCGCTCGATGGCGGCGTTCAAGGCCGGCAAGCGGGACGTCCTGATCGCCACCGACGTCGCAGCCCGCGGCATCGATGTCGATGACGTCACCCACGTGATCAACCACACGATCCCGGACGACGAGAAGTCGTACCTGCACCGCGTGGGGCGCACCGGCCGTGCCGGCAAGACCGGCATCGCGGTCACGTTCGTGGACTGGGAGGATCTGCACAAGTGGGCGCTGATCAACCGCGCCCTGGACTTCGGCAAGCCGGAGCCGATGGAGACCTACTCGTCGAGCCCGCACCTGTACAGCGATCTCGACATCCCGGAGGGGACGAAGGGCCGCATCGCCACCGCGCCGCGCACGCAGTCGGTGCGCACGCAGAAGGCGCCCGCACGCGCCGCGGATGCCGCCGCGGAGGGCGAGGGCGGCACGAAGCGTCGTCGGCGGCGCCGGCGCGCGGACGACAGCGTGGGCTCGTCGTTCGAGCCGGCCGCCGCGTCCGAGGACGGCGAGCAGCCGGCGGAGGATGCGGCCGAGGGCACCGGCGTCCACGACGGCGCGGGCCGGGAGCACCGCGACGGCAAGCCCGCCGTGGCCCGTCGCCGGCGCCGGCGCCGCTCGGGGGCCGGTTCGCCGACGCCCGGGGCGTGACCGCCGGTCACCCCGCCCGAGGGTAGACCGGCGTGCTGCCGGTGCCGCGCGCGATGATGCGCTGCACCATGGCGTCCTCGGTCGTGTGCTCCCCCGGCATGTTCGGCTTGCCGGCGCCGTGGTAGTCGCTGGAGCCGGTGGCGATGAGGTCCCGCTCCGCCACGAGCCGGCGCAGCATCCGCACGCCCGGCTCCAGGTTCTCCCGGTGGCCGAGCTCGAAGCCGGCCAGTCCCGCGTCCAGCATCCGCTCCAGCAGCGCCCGCGGCAGCACGCCTGCGCGCCCGGCGGGATGCGCGACGATCGGCACGCCGCCGGCGCCGGCGATCAACCCGACGGCGGTGACCGGGTCCGGGGCGAACAGCGCCACGTAGTAGTCGCCGCGGGGGCTGAGGATGCCGGAGAAAGCCTCCGTGCGGTCGCGGACGTGCCCGCGCCGCACGAGCGCGTCGGCGATGTGCGGACGGCCGACCGTGGCGCCGTCGGTGGTCTCGGCGAGGATGTCGTCCCAGGTGAGGTCGTAGTCACGCGCTATCCGGTCGGCCATCGTGCGCGCCCGGTCCAGCCGCGACGTGCGCACTCGGTCGGTCATCGCGCGCAGCGCCGCATCGTCCGGGTCGACGAGGTACGCGAGCAGGTGGACGCTGCGCCACTCGTGCTTGGCCGACATCTCCATGCCCGGCAGGAACGTCACGTCCAGTGACGTCGCCGCCTGGGCGGCCTCGGCCCACCCGGACGTGGTGTCGTGGTCGGTCAGGGAGACAGTGCGCAGCCCGTGCTGATGGACGGCGCGGATCACCTCGGCGGGCGGCTGGGTGCCGTCGGAGCGGTCCGAATGCAGGTGCAGATCGCTCGGACCACGGAACCGCTGCAACGCCATTGTCCGAGGGTAGCGTGCGCGCCGCGTGCGCCGATCTCCCAGCCTGACGGCATAGAGTTCCGAGCGTGCTTCGCCTGCTCGGGATCCTGGTGACCGCGCTGTGCGCGATCGTCGCGGCGATCCTGACGTGGCCGCAGGTGTTCCGGCTGGAGCGCGCGTTCCCGGTCGCGCAGGCGGTGTCGTTCCGCGGCATCCTCGTCGTCGCTTTCACGGCGCTGCTGGTCGTGATGCTGCTGCTCATGCTCGCCCGGCCGCTGCGGGCGTTCGCCGCGTCGATGGCGGTGCTGGCCCTGCTCGCCGGCGGCACGAACGCGGCGATCATCGCGATGCGCGGCATGGGAACCGACGCGCTGCCGGCAAAGACGGCGAGCAGCGTGCGGGTGATGACCTGGAACACCGCCGGGGCCGCGACATCCCCCGATGCGATCGCCCGCACCGCGGTCGCGATGGACGCCGACGTCGTGACGCTGCCGGAGACGACGATCGGCACCGGCGAGAAGGTGGCGCTGGCGATGCGCAGCCTCGGACACCGGATGTGGGCGTACCACACCCAGTACGGCGAACACGGATGGGATGCCAGCTCCACGACGGTGCTGATAACGCCGCGACTGGGCGCGTACTCGGTGACGGCGTCGTCGGCCGACGGCACCAGCAACACGTCGACCGTGCCGTCGGCGGTCGCGATGCCCGTGGACGGCAAGGGTCCGATCATCGTCGCCGCGCACGCGGTGGCCCCCCGCGAGCAGGACATGGGCAACTGGAAGCACGACCTGCAGTGGATCGCCGACCAATGCGCGTCCCGCGACGTCATCCTCGCCGGCGACTTCAACGCGACCGTGGACCACATGGCGGGCCTGGGCACCGGCGGCGGCACGATGGGACGGTGCCGGGACGCCGTGGGCGCGACCGGCAACGGCGGCGTCGGCACGTGGCCGACGTCCACCCCGGCCCTGATCGGCGCCCCCATCGACCACGTGATGGCGACGGATGCCTGGGTGCCGGTGGGCTCGGTGGTCCTCACCTCGATGGACGGCAGCGGCAGCGACCACCGTCCGCTGATAGTGCAGCTCGACCGCGCGCAGTGACTCCTGCGGACTTCCCGTGGCGTGCGAGACTGGAAAGATGAGCACGACAGGCGAATCGTCCACCGGCACCACGGCCCGACCGGCCCGCCCCTCCACGAGCGAGAACCGCCGACAGCCGTTCCCGCAGGGGTTCCTCGACACGATCTCATCGGGGTGGGCGACGCGCCCCGAGACGCTGCCGCCGCAGCGCGATCAGGCGCCGTACGCCGCGCACCGGCGCGCCCGCCTGTCCGCGCAGTTCCCGGGCCGGCGGCTCGTGGTCCCCGCCGGTGAGCTCAAGCAGCGCAGCAACGACACCGACTTCCCGTTCCGCGCGCACTCCGCGTTCGCGCATCTGACCGGGTGGGCGGCGGATGCCGAGCCCGGCGCCGTCCTGGTCTTCGAGCCGCGTCCCGACGGGCACGACGTGACGCTGTACTTCCGTGAGCGCGCCGACCGGACGACCGCGGAGTTCTACGGGGATGCCTCGATCGGCGAGTTCTGGATCGGCCCGCGGCCGTCCCTCGCGGGCGTCGCCGCCGATCTCGGCGTCGCGACCGCGCACATCAACGCTTTCACGCACGCCGACGGCGAGCTCGTCGTCGGCGACGACGCCGAGCTCACGCGCGCGGTGTCCGAGCTGCGCCTCGTGAAGGACGAATACGAGATCGCACAGCTGCGGCTGGCCGTGAAGGTGACCGCCGACGGCTTCGACGACATAGTGCGCGAGCTGTCCGCCGCGACCGCGCACCCGCGCGGCGAGCGCGTGGTGGAGGGCGTGTTCCACCGCCGTGCCCGCAGCGACGGCAACGGCGAAGGCTACGACACCATCGCGGCATCCGGTCCGCACGCGTGCTACCTGCACTGGACCCGGAACGACGGTGCGGTCGTCGACGGCGACCTCATCCTCGTCGACGCGGGCGTCGAGGTCGACAGCCTGTACACCGCCGACGTGACCCGCACCATCCCGGTGTCCGGGACGTTCACCGACGTGCAGCGGAAGGTGTACGAGACAGTGCGCGAGGCCGCCGACGCGGCCTTCGCTGCCGCGAAACCCGGCGTCACGTTCCGCACCGTGCACGAGACCGCGATGGGCGTGATAGCCCGCCGCACGGCGGAATGGGGCCTGCTGCCGGTGACCGCGCAGGAAGCGCTGGATGCCGAGGCCGGCGGCCAGCACCGCCGGTACATGGTCCACGGTACGAGCCACCACCTCGGCATCGACGTGCACGACTGCGCGCAGGCGCGCCGCGAGATGTACTACGACGGCATCCTGGAGCCCGGGATGGTGTTCACCATCGAGCCGGGCCTGTACTTCCAGATCGACGACGAGACAGTGCCCGCGGAATACCGCGGGATCGGCGTGCGGATCGAGGACGACGTGCTGGTGACCGCGGACGGCGTGGAGAACCTGTCCGCCGGCGTGCCGCGCACGGCCGACGAGGTCGAGGCCTGGGTGGCGCGGCTGCGCGCCTGAGTGTTACTGCGCGGCGATCCACTCCAGCGCTATCGCCGCTATCCCGGCGCCGATCTCGTCCGCCGGGCGACGGCGTCCGGCGACCTCGAAGCCGTGCCCGCCGCCGTCCACCCAGTGCAGGTGGGCCCGGCGGCACGCGGCGACGGCGTCCTCGAGCTGCCCGTGCGGATCCACGAACGGGTCTCGCGTGCCGGAGACGAACAGCTGCGGCGCGAGGATCAGGGGAAGGTGCTCGGTCCGCAGCTTGTCGGGCCGGCCGGGCGGGTGCAGCGGGTAGCCCAGGTACACGAGCGTGTGCGGCCGGATGCGCCCCTCGGCGGCGGCCATCGACGCCATCCGTCCGCCGTAGGACCGGCCCGCCGCGTGCACCGGGACGTCCCCGCGACAGCGGTCCACGACGGCCTGCCACGCGGCGACGGCGTGGGCGGCGGGTCCCGGCATCCGCCGTCCCGCCTGCGCGTACGGGAAGTTGAACCGCACCGCCCGCATCCCGGCGGCGGCGACGGCGGTGGCGAAGCCGACGAGGAACGGATGGTCCAGCCGTGTGCCGGCCCCGTGCGCGACGATCACCGTCGCCGACGGGTGCGCGGGCTCGTGCACCACGGCGTCGATGTCGACCTCGCCCGCCGGCAGCGGGACCGGCACCGCCAGCTCCCTGATCATCGGGCGTTGCGCCGGCTCACGCCCGGTGGTCGTCCGGGCCGTCCGCGGCCGGCTCATCCGCCGGGCCGTCGGGCGCGGCATCCGCGTGCGCATCCGGGTGCGGGGCACCGGCGTCCTCGGATGCCGGTGGCGTGTCGGGGATCCGCTCGCCGTAGCGCGGCGGCTCGTCGACGTCGGGTGCCGGCGGCGCTGGAGCGTCCGCATCCGGCGTCGCGGGTGCCGCCGGGCGGGCTCGCAGTCCGAACCGGGGAGCGGGATGCTGCGCCCGGTCGTGCTGCGGCGGCGCCGGCGGGCGCGCGACCGTGACGCCCGGTCCGAGGATCTCGCGGGCCCGGTGGATGCTCGTGGGCAGCACCGTGACGTCGTAGTGGTCGGCGACCACCTGCATGACCGACGCGAAGTCGCGGCGGCGGCGCACTATCGCGTACGCGGCGATGCTCATCAGCATGCCCAGGGCCACGCCGATGAACAGGACGCCGATGAACACGGAGACCGGCACCGCGCTGTTGCCGAGCACGAAGATCGCGGAGAAGAAGAGTCCCAGCAGCAGGCCGTTGATGGCGCCCTGGCGTGCGGCGGTGGCGTAGCCGAGCTTGCCGGTGACCCGTTCGATGGAGCGCAGGCCGCTGCCGACGATGGCGATGTCGCGGGCGGGCACGTCGGACGAGATGAGCGCCGAGACAGCCTTCTGCGCGCCCTCGTACGTCGGGAAGCTCGCGACGGTCTCCCCGATCTCGCCGCCTCGCCCCTGGGGCATTCCCGGCATGCTCATGCCCCCATCTTGTCATGCCGGCCGCGGCATTCTGTGATCCGGCTGTACCGTGCGGCTACGCTGGAAGCGTGAGCACGCAGAGGGTTTTCGTCGCGCGGCTGGCCGGCTGCACGGTCTTCGACCCCGCGGGCGATCGCGTGGGCCGGGTGCGTGACGTCGTCGTCATCTACCGCAAAGACGACCCGCCGCGGGTGGTCGGCCTGGTGGTGGAGATCCCCGGCCGGCGCAACGTCTTCCTGTCGATCGGGCGGGTCACCTCGATAGCGATGGGCCAGGTGATCACGACCGGCCTCATCAACGTGCGCCGCTTCCAGCAGCGCGGGGGCGAGGTGCGCGTGATGGTCGAACTTCTCGGTCGCAAGGTGTACTTCCGCGACGGCACCGGCCACGCGGTGATCGAGGATGTCGCCATCGAGCAGGACCGGCACGGCCTGTGGAACATCGGACAGCTGTTCCTGCGCAAGCCGAAGACGAGCGCGTCGCCGTTCGCGAAGGGCCCGACCACGTTCGCGGACTGGCAGGACGTGCGCGAGCAGCAGACCCCCGGCGAGGCGCAGTCCGCCGAACAGCTCGTGGCGACGTACTCGGAGCTCAAGCCCGCCGACCTCGCGAACACACTGCTGGACCTGCCCGACGACCGGCTCCTGGAAGTGGCGGAGGAGCTGCCCGACGACCGGCTCGCGGACGCCCTCGAGGAGATGCCCGAGGACGAGCAGCTGCACATCCTCGAGCAGCTCGGCGACGAGCGCGCCGCCGACATCCTCGACGCCATGGAGCCGGATGACGCCGCCGACGTGCTCGGCCAGCTCCCCGAGAACCGCCTCGAGAAGCTCCTCGAGCTGATGGAGCCCGAGGAGGCCGAAGACGTCCGAGCGCTGCTGAAGTACGGCCCGGACACCGCCGGCGGCCTGATGACGAGCGAGCCGATAGTGCTGCCCGCCGATGCCACCGTCGCCGAGGCACTGGCCCTGATCCGCCGTCACGAGCTGCATCCCGCGCTGGCGGCGGCCGTCTTCGTCACGCTCCCGCCGTACGAGACCCCCACCGGGCGGCTGCTGGGCACCGTGCACTTCCAGCGGATGCTGCGCTACCCGCCGCACGAGCGCCTGGGCGCCATCATCGACGACACCGTCGACCCCGTCCCGGTGACGGCGTCGGCGGCGGAGGTCGCGCGGCTGCTGGCCAGCTACAACCTCGTCTCCCTCCCGGTCGTCGACCCCGCCCGGCGCCTCGTCGGCGCGGTGAGCGTGGACGACGTGCTGGACTACCTGCTGCCCGAGGACTGGCGGTCGCACGGGGCCGATGACCACGCCGAGACCGTCCCCACGACCACCGCGAGCATCCCGAGGCGGCGCTGATGGCGCGGGCGGCGGACCGCGCGCGGCTGGACGCGCCGCGCGGGCGCACGGGCATGCGCACCCGCCCGGCGCAGCCGTCGCGGGACCGCTTCGGCCGCTTCACGGAGTGGGTCGCGCGCGCGATGGGCACCCCGGCGTTCCTGCTGCTGCTGACGCTCTTCTGCGCGGCCTGGCTCGCGTGGAACACTCTCACGCCGCCGGAATTGCGCTTCGACTCCGCGACGAATGGGTTCACCGCGCTGACGCTGATGCTGTCCCTGCAGGCCTCATACGCCGCTCCCCTGATCCTGCTCGCGCAGAACCGGCAGGACGACCGCGACCGCGTCCAGATCGAGCAGGACCGCCAGCGCGCCGAGCGCAATCTCGCCGACACCGAGTACCTGGCCCGCGAGATTGTGGCGCTGCGCCTTGCCCTGACCGAGCTGTCGAGCGAGGTCATGACGAAGGAGACGCTGCGGCAGGAGCTGAAGGCGCTGCTGGAGCAGGTGGACGGCCGCGCCGACGGCTCGCCCGCCGCGCCATGACCAGCCTGGACGCCGCCGTCCGCGACGCGGTCGGCGCGGTCGTGGACCCGGAACTGCGCCGGCCCATCTCCACGATGAACATGGTCCGCGGCATCCGCGTGGACCCGGATGGCGCGGCCCACGTCGACATCCTGTTGACGGTGGTCGGCTGCCCGATGTCCGAGCGCATCACCGCGGACGTGCGCGCGGCCGCCGCGGCGGTGCCCGGGGTGACCGCGGTCGACGTCGTCGTCGGGGTGATGTCGCCGGAGGAGCGCGGCGCACTCGTGGAGGAGTTGCGCGGCCGGCGGGCGGGCCGCGGCACCCCGTTCGGGGCGGGCTCAGGCACCCAGGTGGTCGCCGTCACGAGCGGGAAGGGCGGGGTCGGCAAGTCGACGATCACCGCGAACCTCGCCGTCGCGCTCAGTCGCGCGGGACTGCGGGTGGGCCTTGTCGACCTCGACGTGCACGGATTCTCGATCCCCGGGCTGATGGGACTCGTGGACGCGCAGGGCCACGCGCCGCGCCCGACCCGCATCGACGACCTCATCCTGCCGCCGGTCGCCCACGACGTGAAGACGATATCGATCGGCATGTTCCTGCGGGAGGGCGACGAGCACAAGGCCGTCGCCTGGCGCGGTCCGCTGCTGCACCGCACGGTGCAGCAGTTCCTCACCGACGTGCACTTCGGACCGCTGGACGTGCTGCTGCTGGACATGCCGCCCGGCACCGGCGACATCGCCATCACCGCCGGGCAGCTGCTGCCGGACGCCGGCGTCCTGGTCGTCACGACCCCGCAGCCGGCGGCGGTGGACGTCGCGGTGCGCAGCGGCATGGTCGCCCGGCAGACCGGCCAGCACGTGATCGGCGTGGTGGAGAACATGGCGCCGCTGGCCCTGCCCGACGGGACGCTGCTGGACCTGTTCGGCGCGGGCGGCGGAGCACAAGCGGCCGCCGCCCTGTCCACCCCCGACGAAGACGTCCCACTGCTCGGCTCCGTGCCGCTCAGCCCGCGGCTGCGCGCGTGCGGCGACGCGGGGACCCCGATCGTGGGCGTGCATCCCGAGGATCCGGCCGCGGCTGCGCTGGCGGGTCTCGCGGAGCGGATCGCCGCGCTGCACACGCCCGCGAGGGACCATCGGCCCGGCGCCGTGAACCTCGGCAGCACCGGCCGCCGGCCCGGGGACGCTCAGCGGTAGTCGTCCGGTGTCAGCGGGCGCACGCCCCGGTCGTGCACGAGGAACTGCGCCCGTACGCGACCGCCCGCGCCGGTGCAGGCGTCGGCCAGCTCACGCGCCCACGCCCTTTCCCGATCGTCGGGGCGCGACCCGCCGGGTCGCTCCCACGCGAACACGACCTGGGCGAGGGCCGTGCCGTCCAGGAGCTCGGCGACCCGCGATCCCAGCAGCTGCGCGGCCGTGACCGGCCCGGTGCCGCCGGTGCCCGCCGGCTGGGCGGGATCGGCGGGCAGTCCCGCGCACGGCATGAGCATCGGGCACTGCACGTCGTCGGCATCCAGGAACATCATCCACAGCTGCCGCGTGGACGCGCGTTCCAGGAGGAACGCGACGCGCTCGGCCAGCAGGATGTCGTCGGTCAGCGGCGCCTCGCGGTCGGCCGCGGTCTTGTTCGTCATCCCCTCAGCCTGCGCCGGCCGGACGGGGCACGAGGGTCCGTCCACGCGATCTGTGGACAAGCGGCCGTCCGTCCCGCGCTGGGGAGGAGCCGACGGTCAGGTGGCTTCGGAGTCGAACGGCGGAATAGTCCCCGGGGTGAACGGCGTGGGCGGGGTGAGCGTCGCGCGGGCCGGCGCGGGCCGCGCGGGCGGCGGCACGTCGTCCAGGAGCGCCTCACGGATGATGCGACGCGGATCGTACTGGCGGGGGTCGAGCGTGCGCCAGTCGACGTCGTCGCCGAGCTCGTCCTTCATCCGCTCCCGAGCGGTGCCCAGCAGCTCGCGACCGCGGCCGAGCAGCTGCGCGAGCATGGCCGCGTACCGCGGCAACCGGTCGGGGCCCACCAGCAGCGCGGCGATCACCCCGATCACCACGAGCTTCTCGATCGTGAGCCCGAAGATCATCTCCTCAGGGTACCCGCCGCGCCTGGCGGTCCCGCGCATCCGGCTCCCGTAGGCTTTGCGCGGAGGCGCACCATGACCGAGCACGACGCGAACCAGCGGTTCGTCCAGGAGGCGACCGTCGAACCCGACCACATCGCCCGCGCGCGAGCCCACGCCCTGGAGCTGGGTGCCGCGCCGATCAGCCCCGCCGTAGGCGCCCAGTGCGCCGTGATCGCCGCGTGCGCGAACGCGCAGAGCATGATCGAGATCGGCACCGGGGCGGGCGTGTCCGGCCTGTGGCTGCTGCACGGCTCCCCGCACGCGGTGCTCACCACGATCGACAGCGAGCCCGAGCATCTGGGGGTCGCCCGCCAGGCCTTCGCCGACGCGAAGATCCCCGCCGGACGCGCGCGGTTCATCGCCGGCCGCGCGTCCGAGGTGCTGCCCCGCATGAACGAGGCCTCCTACGACATAGTGCTCGTGGACGCCGACCCGGAGGGCGTCATCGAGTACGTCGAGCACGGTCTGCGCCTGGTGCGCCCCGGCGGCACCGTGCTGGTCCCGCGGGTGCTTGCCGGCGGCGCGGTCTCGGACCCGGTGCGCCGCGACCCGACGACGACGGCCTACCGCTCCCTCATCCAGGAGACGCAGGCATCGCCCGCGGTGATCGGGGCGCTGTCCACGACCGGCGAGGGACTGCTCCAGCTGACGACGATCCGCGCGACGGTCTGAGCGACCACCGGCCGGGCAGGCAAAAAACAGCGGCCGGTCTGGACAGACCGGCCGCTGGACGTGACGGAACTACGCGTTCACGACACCGCCGAGCACGTCGTAGAGCTCCTTCGCCTCCGCGTCGTTGACGGAGACGACAAGGCGTCCACCACCCTCGAGCGGAACGCGGACGATGATGAGGCGCCCCTCCTTCACAGCCTCCATCGGCCCGTCCCCGGTTCTCGGCTTCATGGCTGCCATCGTGGCTCCCTTTCGTTGTGGTCTTCACACAAGTTTATCGTGAGCCCCTCCCGCCCGGGAATCGGCGCCGGGCGCGCCGCTCACGGGATCTGCCAGTACGTGTTCCCGAGCGCGTACATGTTGTAGATCCACCACCACTGCCCGGCCAGGCACAGCACCAGGACTCCCCCGCGCCACCATCGCGATCGGGGCACGGCGACCGCGCCCCACAGCGGCGACAGCGGCAGCAGCAGCCGGAACACGCTGGACTGCGGGAAGAACACCGCCAGCAGGTACGCGAGGTACGACGCCGACCAGAGCCGGATGTCGACGCCCACCCGCCGCACCCGGGGGCCGAACAGCAGCATCCCGGCGCACGCGAGGACCAGGACGACGAGGGCGATGTGGCCGGTGGTCTCGCCCAGGCCCCAGGTGCGGAACCAGAAGCCCGCGGCATCCCAGAATCCGCGCAGCGGCGCGAAGCCGGCGTCCGTCCCCACCCAGTCGCGGCGCCAGCTCAGCTCGGTGGCCATGTACGCGTCGGACCGGCCGGTGGCCGCCCCGGCGATCACCGGCCACGCGAACCCGACCGTGCACGTCCACGCGCCGAGGGCGACGAGCTGCGCGACGTGCCGCGCCGGCAGCGGCTCGCGTCGCCTGCCGACCCACCGGGCGATGCCGTGCAGCCCCAGCAGCAGCGCGAACGCGAGCACGCCGGGGCGGGTGAACCCCATCAGCGGGATCAGCAGCCACAGCCACGCGTATCGGCGCCGGACCACCGCCCACAACGCGAGGAACAGCCACAGCAGGAACAGGGCCTCCCCGTACCCGATCTGGAACACGGCCGCGAGCGGCGCGCACGCGAAGAACACGACCGCCCAGGTGGCCGTCGGCGCGTCGAGCCGTTCGCGCAGCAGCCGGTACAGCACGAGGCACGACAGGTACCCGGCGACGAGGGAGATCAGGATCGCGGCCACCGGCCATCCCGCGCCGTCGCCGCCCAGCAGCCGCGCCAGGTACGGGTACACCGGCATGAACGCCCAGGCGTTCTGCGACACGTGCCCTGCGGCATCCACCGGCAGCTGCGTGGGGTAGCCGTGCACGGCGATGAACCAGTACCACTGCGCGTCCCAACCCATCAACAGAGCCCCGACGCCCGGGCGCGGACCGAACCGTGAGTCCGGGGTGGCGAGGGCGGACGCCAGCGCGAAGAACCCGGTCGTGATCACCCGGGCGGCGAGGTAGAGGATGCCGATGCGCAGCGCCGCGGGCAGCCGGCTCCAGCCGCGCTGCGCGGTGTCCTGCGCGGTCAGAGCGCCGTCAGCCACGCGCGCAGACCCTGTTCCACCGCCTCGATCTGGGCTATCGGCACGCGCTCCTCGTCATGGTGGGCGAGGTGCGGGTCCCCCGGCCCGTAGTTGACCGCGGGAACGCCGAGCGCCGAGAACCGGGCGACATCCGTCCACCCGTACTTCGGCCGCGGCTGGGCGCCCACGGCGGCGAGGAACTCGCGGGCCACCGGGGCGTCCAGGCCCGGACGGGCGCCGGGCGAGGCATCCGTCACCTCCACCTCGAATCCCTCGAACACGTCGCGCACGTGCGCGACGGCCTCGTCGACGGTCCGGCTGGGGGCGAAGCGGTAGTTGACCTCGACCTCGCACAGGTCCGGGATGACGTTGCCGGCGACGCCGCCGGCGACGCGGACCGCGTTGAGCCCCTCCCGGTACACGAGCCCCTCCACGGGGACGTCGCGGGGCCGGTACGCGGCAAGGCGCGCGAGGACGGGGGCGGCGGCGTGGATGGCGTTCTCGCCGATCCACGCGCGGGCGCTGTGGGCGCGGACGCCGTGCGTGCGCACGACGACGCGCAGCGTCCCGTTGCAGCCGCCCTCGACCTCACCGCCCGAGGGTTCGCCGAGGATCGCGAAGTCCGCGGCGAAAAGGTCGGGCCGGGTCTGCGAGAGCCGGTTCAGGCCGTTGCGGGACGCGTCGACCTCCTCGTGGTCGTACCACATCCAGGTGATGTCGATCGCGGGGTCGGTCAGCTCCGCGGCCAGCTTCAACTGCACGGCGAGACCGGATTTCATGTCGACGGTGCCGCGGCCCCAGATGTGCGCGGCGCCGTCGATCTCGATGTCGCGGGTGGGGACGTTGCCGTTGATCGGGACGGTGTCGATGTGGCCGGCGATCACGACCCGGCGGCCCCGTCCGCGATGGGTGCGGGCGACAATGGTGTCACCGTCGCGATGCACGTCGAGGTGGGAAAGGCCCGTGATCGCCGCGTGGATGGCGTCGGCGAGCGTGGTCTCGTCGTCGGACACGCTCGGGATGTCGCACACGGCACGGGTGAGGTCCGGGGATGTCTGTGACAGATCGAGCACCGGCATCCTCCGAGTCTAGCCAGGGCCCTTCGCCGGGGATGTCACCGGGCGCGGGCGGCGACGGCCCAGCGGATACGGTTGAGGGATGAGCGACGAGCGACGGGTCTTCGGGACGGGTGTGGCCACGGTGACCGCCGACGGGATGGTTCTGGATGCGTGGTTCCCGCATCCGCGGGTCGGGTCGGCGGCGGATGCCGTGGATCTTGCCGGTGCTGCGGGCGACGATCCGCGCCGCGGGGTGCGCGGGGAGGTCGTCGAGCTGCACATCGACCTCGATGACGCGCCCGCGTCCACCGTCGACGCGTACCTGCGCCTGCATGCGCTGTCACACCGGCTCGTGGAGCCGAACAGTCTGAACCTCGACGGGATCTTCTCCTTCCTGCCGATCGTCGCGTGGACGAACGCCGGGCCGATGCATCCGGACGACGTGACACGGCTGCGTCCCGCCCTGCGCCGTGCCGGCATCCAGGTGGAGGGACTGGACAAGTTCCCGCGTCTGCTGGACTACGTCGCCCCCGCCGGGGTGCGGATCGCCGACGCCGCGCGCGTGCGGCTCGGCGCGTACCTGTCCCCGGGGACAACGGTGATGCACGAGGGCTTCGTCAACTTCAACGCGGGCACGCTGGGCGCCTCGATGGTGGAGGGCCGGATCTCGCAGGGCGTGGTGGTGGGCGACGGCAGCGACATCGGCGGCGGCGCGTCGATCATGGGCACGCTGTCGGGCGGCGGTACGCACCGCGTCTCGATCGGCGAGCGGTGCCTGCTGGGCGCCAACGCGGGCGTGGGCATCTCGCTCGGCGACGACTGCGTGGTCGAGGCGGGGCTGTACCTGACCGGCGGCACCAAGGTCGTGCTGGCCGACGAGCCCCCGCGCGCCGACGGCATCCGCCCGTCGGCGAAGGCGGCCGACCTGTCCGGGCGGCCCGGGATGCTGTACCGCCGCAACTCGCTCACCGGCGCCGTCGAGGCCCTGCGCCGGGAGGGCGTCGGCGTGACCCTCAACGAGGCTCTGCACGTCTGACGGCTGCGAGGGCGCGACCTGCGCGGCGCGGCGCCGGGTTCGTGTCGCACAAGATGCGGGTGTTCGCCGCCCCATCCCGCATCTTCTGCGACATCCCCAGTTGCGTGTCACACAACGGGTGGCATCCCGCCGCTGCATCCCGCATCTAGTGCGACATCCCCGGCGCGGGTTGCGGTACCCGCAGATCCGAAACCGCATCGCGCCACGGCGTCAGGCCATGCCGGGCCGCCACCCGGCATCCAGCAGCGCCTCCGTCACCTTCCGCAGGGCGACGGTCGGGTCTGGCCGCAGATGGTGGCTGAGGATGCGCACGTGCGCCCACCCGAGCGCGCGGATCGCGTCCCACCGGTCGGCGTCGCGGGCGAACTGGGCCTCGTCGAACGCGTGCACGCGACCGTCGCTCTCGGCCCCCACCCGATATCGCGGGTAGGCGAGATCCAGCCGTGCCACGAGATTGCCGGCGCGGTCGACGAGCTCCCAGTTCAGTTCCGGTTCGGGAAGACCCGCCCGCACCAGGATCAGGCGCAGTTTCGTCTCTTCGGATGTCTCCGAACCGGGGCGGATCTCGGCCGTGGCCCGCGCGAGCAGGCGTCCGCGCACGTCTTCGCCATGCTCGAGCTCGGCGCGCAGATCGTCCATCGTGAGCAGCCGATTCCGCGGCTGGACGAGGTAGTCGCCGAGTGCGATGAGATCGTCGAGGGCCCAGGAGCGCGCGACCTGCCGCCACACGCGAGCGGGATCCTCGATCCGCAATCCATCGATCACCCGGAATGCGGGTGGACGGGACTGCAACCGGTGACCGGTCACGCCGGCGCGGCGAGGCTGTGCCGCCGGCCGGCGGGCCGAGACATCGATCGCGCGGCGATTCGCGGTCGTGTACGGCAGGGGTCCGCCGAGCACCGCGACGGCCACATCGTGGCTGAAGAACTGCTCCGGCGTCAGCGCCGGAGCTATCTGCCGGGCACGGGCGATCAGGTCGACGCGCAGACGCTCCATCCTCTGCGACGGCGTCTCCCCCGCAGTCACCGAGGCCGCTGCAGCCGACGCGTCGCGCACGCCGCGCGTCGGAACAATGAGGTCCCGCGCCCGCAGACGCGACCGACTGACACCGGCTCTGCGTGCCTCGTCGATCGAGAACGGCCGCCCGGAGAGCGGGGCGGGCAGAGGTGCGGCTCTGGTCATGCCTCCATCCGACCGCGTCGGGGCGCTCGTGCGGAGAGTCAGGGTCGGATCGGTGGAGAACCGGCCCTCCTCGGCCGGTTGGGGAGGAACCGATTGATGCCGGGGAGTACCGATGTGAGAGGTCCTCGAGCGCGTCGCAGAATATGCGGCATCGGAGTCCGGCATCCCGCATCAACTGCGACACAACCGTCAGCCCGTCGCACAACGCGCGGCTTGCGACGTTGACATCCAACATCTTCTGCGACACGTCGGAGCGACCATGCCGGAGGGCGCAGCATCCCGCATGTGCTGCGACACATCCACGAGCGGGTCGCACAATCGGCGGCCTAACGCCTCGGCATCCCGCATCTTCTGCGACGCGGACGCCGACCCCGCAGCCCCCTCAGCCGCGCACGCGCACCGAGAGGCACGTGACGCAGCCCTCGAGCTTCTCGAACTCCGTCACCGGCACCGCGACGACGTCCAGTCCCCGCTCGCGCAGCAGCGCGGCGGTGCGCGGGGCGGATGCCGACATCAGCACGGTGCGCTCGTCGAGCACCACGACGGCGCTTCCCTCCGCCTCGGGCACCGGCAGAAACTCCGGATACACCGACGCATCGTCAACGAGCGGCGCGTAGCCGATCACGGTGCCGTCCGGCAGCGCCGTCACCCCGGTCTTCAGGTGCAGCACCTTCGCGACCGGCACGGCCACGACATCCCACCCCCGCGGCTCCAGCACGGCCCGCAGCTGCGCGATGCCCGCCTCGTTCGTGCGCGACGAACGACCCACATATACG
Organism: Microbacterium sp. SYP-A9085; assembly: GCF_009649635.1. Lineage (GTDB taxonomy): Bacteria > Actinomycetota > Actinomycetes > Actinomycetales > Microbacteriaceae > Microbacterium. The sequence goes on from NZ_WJII01000004.1 coordinate 260,360, forward strand.
GTGCGCCCGACCTTCAGCACGTCGCCGCCCTCGAGCGTGCCGGGCTCCGCGATGGCCGCGACGGACAGACCAGATGCCTCCACGACGGCGCGCACGCCGTCGACCTCCCCGCGCCGGGAGGAGGCCCCGGGGCGCGTGATCACGGCGAGGTCGTCGAACACGACCACGACGTCCTCCACGAACACGCCGTCCGGGTGCTCGTCGGCCACCGGCAGGGGGGCCACATCCCAACCCCGCGCGAGGAACGCCTCGACGTACCGCTCCCACTGCGCACGCGCCAGCCCGGCATCCGCGGGGACGCGCTCCAGGTGCGTCAGCTCGCCGTCCGGCAGCAGCGGCGACGGCCGGCGCACCAGCAGCCGCGGCATCAGACGCCCGGGTAGCGGCGCTCGGCCGACCCCACGTACAGCTGCTGCGGGCGCCCGATCTTCGTCTGCGGATCGCCGATGGCCTCGCGCCACTGCGCGAGCCAGCCGGGCAGCCGCCCGATAGCGAACAGCACCGTGAACATCCGTGTCGGGAAGCCCATCGCCTTGTAGATCACGCCGGTGTAGAAGTCCACGTTCGGGTACAGCTTGCGCTCCACGAAGTAGTCGTCGCCGAGCGCTATCTCCTCGAGCTCCTTCGCGAGGTCCAGCAGCGGGTCGCGCACGCCGAGTTCGCGCAGCACCTCGTCGGCGGACTCCTTGACGAGCTTCGCCCGCGGGTCGTAGTTCTTGTAGACGCGGTGCCCGAACCCCATGAGCTTCACGCCGTCTTCCTTGTTCTTCACGCGCTCGACGAACCGCTGCACGCTCTCGCCGGAGTCGCGGATGCGCGCGAGCATCGTCAGCACCGCCTCGTTCGCCCCGCCGTGCAGCGGGCCGGAGAGGGCGTGGATGCCGGCGGATATCGACGCGAACTGGTTCGCCCCGGTCGACCCCACCAGGCGCACGGTGGAGGTCGACGCGTTCTGCTCGTGGTCCTCGTGCAGGATCAGCAGCAGTTCGAGCGCCTTCGACATCACCGGGTTGACCTCATACGGCTCGCTGAGCACACCGAAATTGAGCTTGAGGAAGTTGTCGACGAAGCTCAGCGAGTTGTCCGGGTACAGGAACGCCTGGCCGACGCTCTTCTTGTGCGCGTACGCGGCGATCACCGGCAGCTTCGCGAGCATCCGGACGATGTTCAGCTCGACGTGCTCGGGGTTGTGCGGATCGGCCTGGCCCTCGTAGTACGTCGACAGTGCCGAGACGGCCGAGGACAGCACCGACATCGGGTGCGCGGTGTGCGGCAGGGCGGAGAAGAACCGCTTGAGGTCCTCGTGCAGCAGCGTGTGCCGCCGGATGCGCTCGTCGAACTGTGCGAGCTCGGTCGCGTTCGGCAGCTCCCCGTACAGCAGCAGCCACGCCACCTCGAGGTACGTGCTGTTGCGAGCGAGCTGCTCGATCGGGTACCCGCGGTAGCGGAGGATGCCCTGCTCGCCGTCGATGTACGTGATCGCGGACTTCGTCGCGGCGGTGTTGACGAAGCCGTAGTCCAGCGCGGTGTGGCCGGTCTGCTTCATCAGGGACGAGACGTCGACGCTGGGGGTCCCGTCGGTCGCCGTCAGCACGGGCAACTGGGCGGTGCGCCCCGCGATGGAGAGGGTGGCAATGTCCGGCTGGGCTCCCGCGTCTGTCACGACGCCTCCTTGCGATGTCTGTCGGCAGGGGGATCGCGGTCCCGCAGGGCGTACCCCGTCTCGGTCCGTGGAGCGCCGCGGCCTCGCTCGGCAGCCGGTGGATGCCGGAGCCGGCACCGCCGGGTCGCTCGCCATACAGCCTATCCCGCCCATCGGCCTACTGAGACATCCGCCAAAGCATCCGCACTCGGGTTGGATGCCGTCTACGAATGCAGGCGCGCGGCGGCGGCCGCTATCCGCTCGTCGGCTGCCGTCAGCGACAGCCGGATGTGCTGCGCGTTGTCCGGCCCGTAGAAGTGGCCCGGGCCCACGAGGATGCCGAGGTCCGCGAGCCGGTCCACGCTCTCCCACGCGTCCCGTCCCTCGGTCGCCCACACGTACAGCCCCGCCTCGCTGCCGTCGATGCGGAAACCGGCGGCCCGGACGGCGGGGAGCAGGATGTCGCGGCGCCGCCGGTACCGCTCCTTCTGCACGGCGACGTGCGCGTCGTCGCGCAGGGCCGCCGCCATCGCGGCCTGGACCGGTGCGGGCACCATCAGGCCGAGATGCTTGCGCGCTGTGAGCAGGCGCGCCACGAGCGCGGCGTCGCCCGCGAGGAACGCGGCCCGGTACCCGGCCAGGTTCGACTGCTTGCTCAGCGAGTACACCGACAGCACGCCGGTCCGTTCGGCGCCGGCGACCCGGGGGTCCAGGATCGACGGGATCGGCGTGGTGTCCCAGGGGGCGTCCCATCCCAGCTCGGCGTAGCACTCGTCGCCGGCGATCACCGCGCCGAGCTCGCGCGCGCGGGCCACCGCCGCCTGCAGCGACCCGATGTCGCGGACCCGCCCGTCGGGGTTGCCGGGGCTGTTCAGCCAGACCAGGCGCGTGCGCTCGGGCCAGTCCGCGGGGTCGTCGGCGGCGACGGGGGTGGCGCCGACGAGCCGGGCGCCGATCTCGTACGTGGGGTACGCGGCGCGGGGGTGCACGACGACGTCGCCGGGACCTGCGCCCAGCAGCAGCGGCAGGAGCGCGACGAGCTCCTTGGACCCCACCGTGGGCAGGACCTCCGCCGGAGTCAGGCCGGGCACCCCGCGGCGGCGCGCGTACCACGCGGCGATGGTGTCGCGCAGCGCTGCGGTGCCCACCGTCTGCGGGTACGCGTGCGCGTCGGTGGCGGCCGTCAGCGCCGCCCGGACGACGTCGGGCGTGGCATCCACCGGCGACCCGATCGACAGGTCGACGATGCCGTCCGGGTGCGCGCGGGCGCGCTGCGCGTACGGGGCGACCGCGTCCCAGGGGTAGTCGGCGAGATCGGCGACACCCACGGGTTCAGGCACCCTGCGGCGGCAGCGCGGCGACGATCGGATGGTCCTTGTGGATCACGCCGACCTTCGCGGCCCCGCCGGGCGAGCCGAGGTCGTCGAAGAACTCCACATTGACCTTGTAGTAGTCCGCCCATTCCTCGGGCAGGTCGTCCTCGTAGTAGATCGCCTCGACTGGGCACACCGGCTCGCAGGCGCCGCAGTCCACGCACTCGTCGGGGTGGATGTACAGCGAGCGATCGCCTTCGTAGATGCAGTCCACGGGGCATTCGTCGACGCACGCGCGGTCCTTCACATCCACACACGGCAGGGCGATCACATACGTCACGCGGCCAGTCTAGTTGTCCGGGCGACGCCGCACGGCCGCCAGGTCCGGCCACGCGACCACGAGCGTCGCCACCGCGACCACCGCTATCCCCCATACGAGTCCGAGGCTCACTCCGGCCAGCTGGTCGAGATCGCCGGCGGGCACAATGACGGAGCCGCCGGGGCCGGGACCGGAGAACACGACCGTTGCCGCCAGCGCGCCCGCTCCCCCGCACAGCGCGGTCCAGCGGTCGGCGGTGAGCGCCCGCATCGCCACGAGCATCGCGGCGATGCCGACCACGGCCAGGGCCAGGCCCACCGGCAGCGGGCCGAGCCGGTAAGAGTGCGCGATCGTGCCGGCGGTGCCGTACACGGCGCCGACGACGAGGGCGACAAGCCAGGTCAGCGCGCGGGCCAGCGTCGGGTTCACCGCGTCAGTCTACGGCCGCCTCGGGCGGGGATGTCACAGCGCCCAGCCCCACAGCCGCAGCAGCGCCGCGACCACCGCGGCGGCCGCGACCACCACGAGGAATGGGGCGCGCAGCAGCAGGAGCCCCGCTGCCACCGCGACCGCGGGGACCCGCGCGTCCACGGTGATCGCCTGCCCGACGCCGAGGGATTGCACGGCCACGAGGGCCGCCAGCAGCGCCACGGTCAGCAGGTCCGCTATCCGCGCGGGGCGCGGCGCGTCCATGACGCGTGCGGGCACCAGGTAGCCGAGCGTCTTCAGGGCCACGCAGATGATCGCGGCGACGAGGATCGCGTTCCACAGCGTCACGGCAATCCCTCCCGCTCCGGGACGTCGGCGGGCTCGGCCGGCGCCTCCTCGCGGCCGAGCCAGTTGAACCAGCCCACGGCCACCGCGACCACGGCCGCCACCAACACCGGCAGCCCCGGCACCAGGACGGGGGTCAGCACCGTGGCCACGGCGGCGGCAGCGATCCCCACCGCTATCGCCTGCCGGCGGCGCAGCCGCGGCCACAGCAGCGCCAGGAACGCGGCGGCGGCGGCGGCATCCAGCCCGTACGCCTTCGGGTCGCCGAGCACGTCGCCCAGAAGCGCCCCGGCCAGGGTGGTGAGGTTCCACCCGATGTAGATCCCGATCCCGGTGACCCAGAATCCGAGCCGCTGCCCGCGCAGCGACTTCTGCCCGAGGGCGACCGCGGTGGACTCGTCGATCGTGAAATGCGCGGCGGCCGCGCGCGTGAAGAACCCGCCGCCCACGAGGGGCGCCATGCGCATGCCGTACGCGATGTTGCGCACCCCGAGCAGGGCTGCCGACGTGATGGCCGCCGGGGCCGCGGCCAGTCCCCCGCTGCCGATCACCCCGATGAAGGCGAATTGCGACCCGCCGGTGAACATCAGCAGGCTCAGCACGCACGTCTGCCACACGTCGAACCCGGATGCCGTCGCCAGCGCGCCGAACGAGATCCCGTAGGCGCTCGTGGCGACGGCGACCCCGAGCGCATCCCGCACCGCGCGGCGTCCGGCCGCGGCGTCCCTACCCTCCGTCACCCTGCGAGCCTACCGGCGCGCGCGGCGGTGCTCAGGCGCTGGCATCCTGCCGCTTCAGGCGTGCGGTGGCCCGCGCGCGGTCGTGCCCGTCCAGGACGACCTTGCGGATGCGCACGGTCTCGGGGGTGACCTCCACGCATTCGTCGTCCCGGGCGAACTCCAGGCTCTCCTCCAGGGAGAGGGTGCGCGGCGGGGTCATCGACTCGAACGTGTCGGCCGTGGAGGAGCGCATGTTCGTGAGCTTCTTCTCCTTGGTGATGTTCACGTCCATGTCGTCGTTGCGCGAGTTCTCGCCGATCACCATGCCCTCGTACACCTCCTGCGTGGGCTGCACGAAGAACGACATCCGCTCCTGCAGGGCGATGATGGCGAACGGCGTCACGACGCCGGAGCGGTCCGCGACGATCGACCCGTTCTGCCGGGTGACGATGTGACCGGCCCAGGCCTCGTACCCGTGCGAGATGGCGTTGGCGATGCCGGTGCCGCGGGTGGTCGTCAGGAACTCGGTGCGGAACCCGATCAGGCCCCGCGAGGGCACGATGAACTCCATCCGCACCCAGCCGGTGCCGTGGTTGGTCATCGACTCCATCCGGCCCTTCCGGTTCGCCAGCAGCTGCGTGATGGCCCCCAGGTACTCCTCGGGTGCGTCCACGGTGAGCTGCTCGAACGGCTCCTGCAGCTGCCCCTGCTCGTCGCGGCGGGTCACCACCTGCGGCTTGCCGACGGTCAGCTCGAAGCCCTCGCGGCGCATGTTCTCCACGAGGATCGCCAGCGCCAGCTCGCCGCGGCCCTGCACCTCCCACGCGTCCGGGCGTCCGATGTCGACGACCTTCAGCGACACGTTCCCGACGAGTTCGCGATCCAGCCGGTCCTTCACCATGCGGGCGGTGAGCTTGTGGCCCTTGACCTTGCCGACCAAAGGCGACGTGTTCGTGCCGATCGTCATCGAGATGGCCGGGTCGTCGACGTGGATCGCCGGCAGCGGCCGCACGTCCTCCGGGTCGGCGATCGTCTCGCCGATCGTGATCTCCTCGAGGCCTGCGATCGCGACGATGTCGCCGGGCCCGGCCTCCTCCGCCGGGTAGCGGTCGAGGGCGCGGGTCTTCAGCAGCTCCGTGATCCGCGCGTTCGCGTGCGAGCCGTCGTGACGCACCCACGCGACGGTCTGGCCCTTGCGCAGCGTGCCGTTGAACACCCGCAGCAGCGCGAGCCGGCCGAGGAACGGCGACGAGTCGAGGTTCGTCACCCACGCCTGCAGCGGCGCCTGGTCGTCGTACGTCGGGGCCGGCACGTGCTCGAGGATCGCGGCGAACAGCGGCTCCAGGTCGGCGTTGTCGGGCAGCTGCCCGTTCGCGGGACGGTTGCGGGATGCCGCGCCCGCCCGGCCGGAGGCATACACCACGGGTACGTCCAGCAGGGCGTCCACATCCAGGTCGGGGACGTCGTCGACGAGGTCGGAGGCGAGCCCCAGCAGCAGGTCGTGGCTCTCCTCCTCGACCTCCGCGATCCGCGCGTCCGGACGGTCGGTCTTGTTCACGAGCAGGATGACGGGGAGCTTGGCCTCGAGGGCCTTGCGGAGCACGAACCGGGTCTGCGGCAGCGGGCCTTCCGAGGCGTCCACCAGCAGCACGACGCCGTCCACCATCGACAGGCCGCGCTCGACCTCGCCGCCGAAGTCGGCGTGCCCGGGCGTGTCGATCACATTGATCGTCACCGGCACGTCGGTGTGCACGCCGTTGTAGGTGATCGCCGTGTTCTTCGCGAGGATCGTGATCCCCTTCTCGCGCTCCAGGTCGTTGGAGTCCATCGCGCGCTCTTCGACGTGCGCGTGGTCGCCGAACGATCCGGTCTGGCGGAGCATGGCGTCCACGAGCGTGGTCTTGCCGTGGTCGACGTGGGCCACGATGGCGACGTTGCGCAGGTCTGTGCGATGGGCGATGGACATGGCCGGTGGCACCTTTCGGTGGGGTGAGGGAGGGTGCGGGGGCCGTGTCGGCATCAGCGTGGTGATGCGGCAGAAACGCGAGAGGGCGCCCGCCCCGCGACCGATTCTATCGGTGCGGGACGGGCGCCCCGTTCAGCGCGCACTCAGTTGCCGGAGCGCGCCCTGCTCACTTGGTGAATCCGACCTGGGTCCAGTCCACCGCCATGAACGTCGCCGGACCGTAGTTGGCGAGGTTCTTGTCGACGATGATGACCTCCGGGTAGGGGTAGATCGGCAGCATCGGCATGTAGTTCGCGATGGTGTTGTTGATGTCGTCGGCGAGCTTGAGCCGCTTGGCCGGGTCGAGCTCGGAGTTGGCCTGCTTCCACAGGTCGCCGAGCTTCGGGTCGGTCACGAACGCGAAGTTCTGTCCGTCTCCACCCGGCTTCATCTCCGGGTAGAACAGCGACTCGCTGGAGCTGATCGGGAACAGCGTCCCCTGCCAGCCGAACGTGGCCATCTCGTACTTGCCGGCCATGATGTTCGTGAAGTAGTCGGCGCTGGGCACCTCGTCCAGGGCCACGTCGATGTCGATCTTCTTCAGCGACGCCTGGATCTGCTGCGCACGCAGCTCGTTGGACTTCGTGCCCTGCGGGACGATGACCGAGAGCTTGAGGTCCTTGCCGTCCTTCGTCCACTTGCCGTCGGCGTTCTTCCAGCCGGCGTCGGTGAGCAGTTTCTTGGCCGCGGTCAGGTCGTAGGGCAGCTTGTTCTCGACGGTGTCCGCATAGCCGTTCTGGCCGGGCATGAAGATCCAGTTGCCGTCCGTGGTCGCCTTCACGCCCATCGGCTCGTTCGCCGTCTTCGCGATCAGGTTGCGGTCGATCGACTGGGCGATGGCCTTGCGGACGTTGGCGTCATCCAGCGGCGCCTGCAGGCCGTTGAACGTCACCTGCGAGTACGTCACACCGCCGGAGTTCAGCGACTTGGCGCCGGACTTCTTCAGTGCCGCCGTGTACGTGTCGACGTCCTGCGCCTCGACGGCGTTGATCTCGCTGTTCGCGAAGGCCTGCGCCTGCGAGCCCTGGTCGATGACCGTCCAGGTGATCTTGTCCAGGAGCGGCTTCTCACCCCACCACTTCGGGTTCGGCGTCTCGGTGTACACCTTGGCGTTGTTGTCGATCTTGCTCATGATGTACGGACCGCTCGACGGCAGCGGCTTGGTGGTGTAGCTGGCCCACTTCGCCGGGTCGCTGGCGATGTCCGCCTTGACCGCCGGTGTGGTCAGCAGCGCCTGCCAGTCCGCGTACGGGGTGTCGAACGTGAACGTGAACTCGTAGTCGCCCACCACCTCGAACTTCGAGACCTGGTCGAAACCGGCCGACGAGGCGATGTTGAACTTCGTGTTCTTGCCCGACAGCGCCGCGAACGTGGCCTCGTAGTCCTTGGCGACGAGCGGGCTGCCGTCCTCCCAGACAGCCTTCTGGTTCAGTTTGACGTCGACGGTCTGCGGCGAATCGCTCGTGAGCTTGATGTCGGTCGCATAGTTGGGGTCGACCTCGACGCTGCCGTCCTTCGTGGCCTTGTACGGGGTGCCCATCAGCGGTGCCTGCATGTCGACGACCGGAACGTTCGCGCCCTGCGTGGTGCTGATGTTCCAGTTGCCCTCGTCCGTGCCGCTGGACAGGACGGCCAGGCTCAGCGTGCCACCCTGCTGCAGGTCGGATGTCGGCACCGGCGTCCAGCCCACGAGCGGGAGCTGCGGGGGCTCGCTGTTGGTCGGCTTCGCATTCGGCTGCGCGCACCCGGCCAGCGCGAGACCGGCAGCGCTGAGCACAGCGACAGCCGCGAGTGCTGTGGTTCTGCGGTTCATGTGCTTCCTCTTCTTCTGTGTACCCCGCCGCTTCCGGCGGGTCCTGTGGTCGTCAGCCGACGACCAGGGTATTGAGGGCGACGTGGTGGCACGCCACCAGGTCGCCATCGTGATCGACGAGGTCGGGATCCTTCGCGTCGCACAGCGCGCGCTCGGACTCGCCGATGATCTTGTACAGCGGGCAGCGCGTACGGAAACGGCATCCGTCGATCTGCTCGGCGGGGCTAGGCAGGTCGCCCTGCAGCAGGACCCGCTCACGGGTGCGCTCGATCGCCGGGTCCGGGATCGGCGCGGCCGACATCAGCGCCTGGGTGTACGGATGCTTGGGGCGGTCGAACACGTCGGCGATGTGCCCGTACTCGACGATCTCACCGAGGTACATCACCGCGACGTCGTCGGCGATCTGGCGGACCACCGCCAGGTCGTGCGCGACGAAGATGAGGGAGAGCCCCAACTGGTCGCGCAGGTCCTGCAGCAGATTTATCACGCCCGCCTGGATCGACACGTCCAGCGCCGAGACCGGCTCGTCCAGGACGAGGATCTTCGGGTCGGTGGCCAGTCCCCTCGCGATGCCGATGCGCTGGCGCTGCCCGCCGGAGAACTCGTGCGGGTAGCGGTCCAGCATCGACGAGTCCAGGCCCACCAGGTCCAGCAGCTCGGCGACGCGCGCGTTGCGCTTGTCCCGTGGGACACCCTGCGCCAGCAGCGGCTCGCCGACGACATCCGCTATCGGCAGGCGCGGGTCGACGGCGGCCGCCGGGTCCTGGAACACTATCTGGATCTCGCTGCGCAGCTTCCGGCGTGCGTGCGGGGTCAGCCTTCCGACATCCTGGCCGACGATCTCGATGGTCCCGCTCTGCGGCCCTACGAGCTCCATCAGCTCGAGGATCGTCGTGGTTTTGCCGCAGCCGGACTCCCCCACTATCGCGAGGGTGCGGCCGGGCTTGAGCGAGAACGACACGCCGTCCACGGCGCGCACCGTGCCCACCTGACGGCGGAACACGCCGCCCTTCATGAGCGGGAAGTGCTTGACAAGGTCCTTCACGACGATCACCGGCGGGGCGTCGGCGGGCACCGCCCGGGCGGTCAGCGCCTCCGGCCGCGGGAAGATCTGCGGGCGGGTGAGCTCGCCGTCGATGATCTCCCCGGCGCGGTGGCACGCCGAGAGGTGCCGGTCCGGTCCGCCGTGCTCGACGAGCGCGGGCTCCTCGATGCGGCACAGGTCGATGGCCGCGGGGCAGCGCTCCGCGAACGGGCAGCCCTGCGGCAGGTGTGCGAGCGAGGGCGGACGACCCTCGAGCGGCACGAGCCGTGTGGTCCCGGCGGTGCGGATGTTCGGCACCGAGCGCAGCAGGCCGATCGTGTACGGCATGGTCGGCTCGTGGAAGACCTGGTCGACGGTGCCGTACTCGACGAGCTTGCCGGCGTACATCACCGCGACCCGGTCGGCCTGCCCCGCGACCACGCCGAGGTCGTGCGTGATCAGCGACACGGCGGCGCCAGTGAGGTCCTTCGCCTTCTGCAGCACCTCGAGGATCTGCGCCTGGATCGTGACGTCCAGCGCCGTGGTCGGCTCGTCGGCGATGATCAGGCGCGGGTCGTTCGCTATCGCCATCGCTATCATCGCGCGCTGGCGCATCCCGCCGGAGAACTCGTGCGGGAACGCCTGGGCGCGCCGGGTCGGGTCCGGGATGCCGACGATCTTCAGCAGCTCCACGGCGCGGGCTCCGGCGGCCTGCGCGCTGAGCGCACCGTCGTGCAGCCGCAGCGCCTCGGCGATCTGCTCGCCCACGGTGTAGACGGGGGTCAGCGCCGACAGCGGGTCTTGGAAGACCATCGCTATCTCGCTGCCGCGGATGCGGGAGAGCTGCCGGTCGTTCATCGTCAGCAGCGGCGTCCCGTTGTAGAGAATCTCGCCCTCGATCACAGCGGTGTCCGGCAGCAGTCCCATGATCGCCAGCGACGAGACGGACTTGCCCGACCCGGACTCGCCGACGATGCCGAGGAACTCGCCTTCGCTGACGGTGTAGCTGATATCCCGCACCGCGCGCACGTCTCCCGAGCGCTGCGGGAACGTGACGGACAGGTTGCGGACCTCCAGCAGTGGCCGTCCGACGCGCCCCGCGGTCCCCGGCGACTGAGGCTGAATGAGGGTCTCAGGCACGGTTGACTCCCGACGTCGGGTCGATGGCGTCGCGCAGCGCGTCGCCGACGAGGCTGATGGCCAGCAGCAGCACTATCAGCGTGCCCGCCGGGAACAGGAACAGCCACGGTCGGGTGGTCGCCGCGGACTGCCCGTTCGCGATCAGCGTGCCCAGCGACACGTCCGGGGGCTGCACGCCGAACCCGAAGAAGCTCAGGCTCGTCTCGGCGAGGATCATCGCGGCCACCCCCAGCGTGGCGTCGATGATCAGCAGCGACGCGACGTTCGGGATGACGTGCCGGCGCACCACGGACCAGGTGCCGAAGCCCATGTACCGGGCGGCCTTGACGAACTCGCGGTCGCGCAGGGATCTCGTCTGGTTGCGGATCACCTGGGCCATGATCATCCAGCCGGTGATCGCCAGGAAGATCATCATGACCACCCAGCTGCCGTGCGTGAACGGGTACAGCAGCACGAGGATGAAGAACGCGGGCAGCACCAGCAGCAGGTCGATGAGCCAGGCGATCATCTTCTCGCCCCAGCCGCCGAGATACCCGGCGGTGGCGCCGAGGATGCCGGCGATGATCGTCGCCGCGGGTCCGGCGATGAAGCCGATGATCAGGGATTTCTGCAGGCCCGACACTATCTGCGAGAAGAGGTCGTGACCGAGGATGTCGGTGCCGAACCAGTGCAGGATCGTCGGCGGGTAGTTCATGTTGTCGACATCCTGGTCGGTGGGCGACCAGGGCGTCAGGAGGTGTCCGAACACCGCGAGCAGGACGAACAGGACCACGACGGTGCCGCCGATCCAGAACCGCGGCGTGTGCTGCAGCCGTCGCCAGATGACGCGTCCGCGCGACGCGGGCTTCGCGCCGGGCAGTTCGATGATCGGCTCGACCTCGGGGACGGTGTCGGACTGGGTGAGCAGGTCGGTCTCGGGCAGAGCCATCTCAGCGCCTCACTCTCGGGTCGAGGGCCGCATACAGGATCTCGGACAGCGTCGACGAGCAGAGGATGAGGATTGCGATGAACAGCGTCGATCCGGCCAGCGAGTTGATGTCGTTCTGCTGGACGGACTGGATCGTCATCTCGCCCATGCCGTGCCAGCTGAAGACGATCTCGAGCATCGCGGAGCCGGCCACGAGCGTGCCGAAGCTGTACGCGAAGAACGTGGACATCGGGATGAGCGCTATCCGCACGCCGTGCCGCACGAGCGCCGACCCGCGGGTGCGGCCCTTGGACCGGGCGGTGCGGATGTAGTCGGCGCCGAGGACGTCGAGCATCGCGTTGCGCTGGTAACGGCTGTAGGAGGCGGCGCCCAGCAGCACGAGCACGAGGGTCGGCAGCAGCGCGTGCGATATCCGATCCCAGAACTGACTCCAGAAGTCGGGCGCCGCATTCGGGGAGTACTGCCCGCTGAACGTGATGAGCTGCGTGCCGAGGACGTTGTTCAGGTCGGTGGCGAGGATCATCAGCAGGATGCCCATCACGAACGTCGGCGTCGCGAAGACGATGTAGGACACGAGCGTGACGACCTGGTCGCTGGCCTTGTACTGGCGGACAGCGCCCCACACGCCCAGGACCACGCCGAGGATGGCGCCCAGGATCGAGCCCACCAGCAGCAGCTGCAGGCTGACGCCCGCGCGCACGCCGATCTGCTCGATCACCGGCTGGTTGCCGACGGTGAGCCCGAGGTCGCCGTGGAACATGTTGATGAACCACGTCCAGGTGCGCTCGATCAGCGGGATCTTGGGGTTCACACCCCACGCGTCCAGCAGCTGGTCGATCGAGGACTGCGGCGGTCGGGGATGCCGGTTCTCGAACTGCCACACCGGATTCAGGCCGATGCTGGCCAGGACGTACGCGAGCGAGGACGCCACGGCCGTCAGGATCAGGTAGTTGACGATGCGCCGGACGATGTAGACGGTCACCGGCGCGGCTCCGCGTCTGTCGCGCGCGCGGCATCCGGCGGCCCGTCGCCGCTGGCGAGATGGGACCCTCGCCCGGTGTTCTCAATGATCACGGTCGTGAACGTTCCTTGCTCGTCGAGCGCCGACTTGTGGTCGACGACGATGTCGATGCCGAGTGTGTTCGGCGCTGGCCCCGCGGGACCGGCGTCCACTCTAATTCGACATCGGCCGTTTCGCTGGGTTTCACTTGAATCTTTATCGGGGCGTTAGGTACGCAACGTGCTCAGATCAGCACGGCGGGCATCGCGCAGACCGCGCAGAACGCTGACCCGAACGGCGATCGGCCTGCTCACCAGGGCAGAACGGCGACGATCACGGCCACCGCGAGGACCGCACCGACCGCTATCGCGGGGAGATCCCAGCCGCGGGTGACCGGTCCGGACCCGCCGCGCGAGGCCTGCCAGACCGAGCGGACGGCGACCAGGGCCCCGTCCGCGGAGGGCCCCCGGCGCATGCCGGCCGTGCCGCCCACCGGCTGCCCCCACGGACTGTTCGTGGCGGTGACCGCCGGCACCGACGCGCCGTGGTCGCGGGTGCGTCCGCCGGCGCGGGGCGCGAACGGACTGCCCCAGCATTCGACGGTCGAGTCGTCGTCCAGGACTATCCGCAGCTGTGCGCGGCGCTCGACGTCCACGACGCGGCCCCACGGGACCCGCACCCACCGCAGCAGGTTGCGGGCGGTCAGAGCCTGCGCGTCCAGGCGCACGCTCATCCTGATCAGGAACACCCACGCGCACCAGCCGATGAACGCGAACACGGCGCCGGCGCGCAGCGCGACATCCAGACGCCCCCGCAGGGCCGCGTCGCCGACGAACACGACGGCGATCGCCACGAACGCCCAGAACGCGATGATCGACGATACGGCCCGCAGCACCGTGGCGCCGCCGGAGGCGAGGTCCTTCGTCACGCCGGCCCCCCGGTGACGAGGAGGGCGATCACGGCCCAGACGACGAGCACGCCGAGCGCGGCGATCACCGGCACGTCCCAGCCGTGCCGCACCGCGCCGTCCGCCCCCGGGGACAGCCGCTCCCGGGCGGTCTCCCATGCACGCACGATGCTGTCGTACTGCGCCCGCATGCCCATGGGCGTCTCCGCGCGCGAACCCGCGCGCCGTCCCCCGCGTCCCTCGACGGGGCCGCCGACGGCGCGGACCTTCTCTCCGGCGTCGGTGGTGATCTCCACCTGCCACCGCCACTGGATGTCGGCGACGCGGGCCCACGGCATCCGGATCACCCGGAGCAGGTTCTGCACCGTGAGCGCCTCGTCGTCGATCTTCAGGCCTGAGGCGAACGCCGACACGTACACGCACCACAGCGCCAGCAGCGGCCACGGCGCCAACAGCAGCGCGTCCATGAGGCCCGCCCGGATGACGGCGTCGCCCAGGAGGAACACCACGACCGCCGTCGAGATCACGAGCAGCGCTATCGCCGATCCCGGCCGGTAGACGTACCGATCCTGAGTGCGTCGGGTCAGCGCGCACCACCGAGCGGGATCGCGGCGCCGGGGATGGCGTCCAGCAGACGCTGCGTGTACTCCTGCGTCGGGTTCGCGAAGATCTCGTCGACGGTGCCGTGCTCGACGACCCGGCCCTTCTCCATCACGCAGACGTCGTCCGCCACCACGCGCACGACGGCGAGGTCGTGGGTGATGAACAGGTATGTCAGGTCCAGTTCGCTCTGCAGCTCGGCGAGCAGCTTCAGGATCTGGTCCTGCACGAGCACGTCCAGCGCCGACACGGCCTCGTCCAGCACGACGATGTCGGGCTTGAGCGCGAGCGCGCGGGCTATCGCCACGCGCTGGCGCTGGCCGCCGGACAGCTCGTTCGGGTAGCGGCTGGTCAGCTCCTGCGGCAGCGAGACCTGATCCAGCAGCTCGACCACCCGGGCGCGACGCGAGGCCCGGTCGCCCACCTCGTGGATCTCCAGCGGCTCGGCGATGGTGTTCCCGATGTTGCGCAGCGGATCCAGCGACCCGTACGGGTCCTGGAACACCGGCTGCATGCGCCGGCGCAGCGCCAGCACCTCGCGGGTGTCCAGCGTCGACGAGTCCTTGCCGTCGATCTCGATGAGCCCGGCGGTGGCGTCCTCGATCTTCAGGACCATCTTCGCGACCGTGGACTTGCCGGAGCCGGACTCGCCCACCAGGGCCAGCGTCTTGCCCTTCGGGATGTCGAAGCTGACGGCATCCACGGCCCGGAACGGGACGGACCGGAACCCGCCGGTGCGGATCTTGTAGTCCTTCGTGAGGTCGCGAACGCGCACCGCGGGCACGTCGTCCAGCGTGGTCTCGTGCTCGATCCCCCGTCGCTCGGCCTGCGCCTGGATGCGCTTGGACGCTATGCTCGGCGCCGCGGCGACGAGCCGCTGCGTGTACGGGTGCATCGGGTTCTCGAGGATCTCGCGGCTGGGGCCCGCCTCGACGATGTGGCCCTGCTGCATCACCACGATCTTCTCGGCGCGCTCGGCGGCCAGGCCCAGGTCGTGCGTGATCAGCAGCACCGAGGTGCCCTTCTCGCGCGTCAGACCCGCCATGTGGTCGAGGATGACGCGCTGGACCGTGACGTCCAGGGCGCTCGTGGGCTCGTCCGCGATCAGCAGCTTCGGGTCGGCGGCCAGGCCGATGCTGATCAGGGCACGCTGGCGCATGCCGCCGGAGAACTGGTGCGGGTACTGGTGCAGACGCCGTTCGGCGTCGGCCAGTCCCGCCTGCTTGAGCACTTCGATTGCGCGCTGGCGCACGGCGTGCCGCCCGTGGGCGATGCCGTTGGCGCGCACCGCCTCCTTCACCTGGAAGCCGATCGACCACACCGGGTTCAGGTTGGACATCGGATCCTGCGGCACGTAGCCGATCTCGCGGCCGCGGATCCGCTCCATCTGCGGGCGGCTGAGCGTGGTCAGCTCGCGGCCGTCGAGCATGATGCTGCCGCCGGTGACGTGGCCGGTGCCCGGCAGCAGGTTCACGATGGCCGAGGCCGTCGTGGACTTGCCGGAGCCGGACTCCCCCACGATCGCCAGCGTCTCGCCCGCGAACAGCTCGAGGCTCACCCCGTGCAGCACTTCGCGTTCGGTCTTCTGTCCGCGGAAGGCGACCTTCAGGTCGCGGATGCTCAGAAGCGGCGTCTGAACGGCATCGCTCATCGCTGCGCCCTCGCTCTCGGGTCGAGGGCGTCGCGGATCAGCTCGCCCAGCATGATGAACGCCAGCACCGTGACGGTCAGGAAGATCGACGGATAGATCAGCGACATCGGTGCGACGCGGATCGATGTCTGCGCGTTGCTGATCTCCGTGCCCCAGGAGATCGTGTCGCCCAGGCCCACGCCGAGGAACGCGAGTGTCGCCTCGGCCACGATCGCCGCGGCCAGGCTCAGCGTGGAGACCACCAGCAGCGGGGCGATGGCGTTCGGGATCACGTGTGAGATCAGAGTGCCGAAGTTCGACTTGCCGAGGGCGCGGGATGCCGTCACGAAGTCGGACTGCCGCACCCGGAGCACTTCGGCGCGGACCACGCGCGCGGTGGACGCCCACGCGAACCCGCCGATCGCTATCGACAGCGTCAGGACGTTGCGGAACTGCGCGAACACCGTCATCACGACCACGGCCGCCAGGATGTAGGGGATCGAGAAGAAGATGTCGCCCACGCGGGAGAGCACCGAGTCCAGCCATCCGCCGTAGTATCCGGCGAGGGCGCCCATGACCAGGCCGATCACCGACCCGATGAGGGTCGCCAGCAGGCCCACCGCGACCGAGATGCGGGTGCCCCACACGATGCGGGCATAGATGTCGCAGCCCTGGAACGTGTAGCCGAACGGGTGGCCGGGGGCCGGTCCCCCGTTCGAGAAGTCGAGGCTGCACTGCGCGGGGTCGGTGCGGGTGAACAGCGTCGGCGCGAACGACATCAGGATCACGACGACGACGATCGCCACCGAGATCCAGAACGTCGGACGGCGCCGGATGTCCTCCCAGGCATCCGACCACAGACTCGAGGGCTTCGCGGCGACCTTGACCGCGTCCACCGTGATGGTCGTGGTGTGGACGGGGGCGACGTAGTGCGTCGCGTTGACATCACTTGACATAGCGGATCCTCGGGTCCAGCAGCCCGTAGAGCAGGTCCACGAGCAGGTTCACGAGCACATAGAGGACGACGAAGATCGTCACGAAGGAGACGATCGTGGGGCCTTCGTGCCGGATCGTCGCCTGGAACAGCGTGTTGCCGACGCCCGGGATGTTGAACACGGCCTCGGTGACGGTGGCGCCCACGAGCAGGACGCCGAAGTTCGTGGCCGAGTTCGTGATCATCGGGATCAGCGAGTTGCGCATCACGTGGACCGGCAGGACGCGGCTGCGTGACAGGCCCTTGGAGTATGCGGTGCGCACCCAGTCCTGGTTGCGGGTCTCGATCACCGAGCCGCGCATCAGGCGCATGCTCGTCGCGAAGAGGCTCACCCCGAGGACCAGGGCCGGCAGCCACAGGCCGTTCCAGCCGTTGTTCGCCCCGACGGTGGGACTGAACCAGCCGAGCTTGATCGCCAGGAAGTACTGGGAGACGAAGCCGAGCACGAAGACCGGGATCGACAGGAACAGCAGGCCCACGATGAGGGCGCCGTGGTCGAAAGCCTTGCCCTTGCGGACCGCCGAGACGGTGCCGATCACGATGGACAGGCAGAACTCGATCGCTATCGACATGACCGCGAGGCGTCCGGTGACCGGGAGCGTCCGGGCCAGGACGTCGTTGACCGATTGGCCCGAGAACGTGGTGCCGAGGTCTCCGCGGAAGATTCCGGTGAGGTAGAACCAGTACTGCACGACGAACGGCTGGTCCAGGTGGTATTGCGCGCGCAGCTCGGCCAGGAGCTGAGGGCTCGGCTGCTTGTCGCCGAACAGCGCGGCGATGGGGTCGCCGGGCATGGCGAACACGAGGAAATAGATGAGCAGGGTGGCTCCGATGAACACCGGAATCACCTGCAACAGACGCCGCAGGATGTAGACGAGCATGCGCCCTCCCTTCGGGTGCAGGGGGCTTCAGATCGCGTCGCGGCGGTCGCCGGCCAGCTTTGTGTGCTGCCGACATCCTCCCGCGAAACTGATGCGAGTGCGAGTCGAGGATGGCACACCGCGAGGCGGTGACGTGGTCGTCACCGCCTCGCGGTGTGGATCCCTAGGGTGTCAGCCCTTGGTGATCTCGTAGTACAGCGGGACCGAGTTCCATCCGAACGTGACGTTCTTCACGCCCTGGGCGAAGCCGCCGGTGACGTTGGAGTACCACAGCGGGATGGCCGGCAACTCCTTGAACAGGATCTCCTGCGCCTTCGCGTAGTCGGCGGTCGCCGCGCTCGGGTCGCTGGCCGATGCGCCCTGGGCCAGCAGCGCGTCGAAGTCCTTGTTCGTGTAGTCGCTGTCGTTCGAGCTGGCCTTGGTGCCGTACAGCGGCTGCAGGAAGTTGTACTGGCTGGGGTAGTCAGCCTGCCAACCGGTGCGGAACGCCGTCTTGATCTTGCGGGCGTTGACGTCGGCGCGCAGCGTGGCGAAGTCGACGTACGACTTGCCGGACGCGTCGATGCCGAGCGTGTTCTTGATCGAGTTCGACACGGCGTCGACCCACTCCTTGTGGCCGCCGTCGGCGTTGTACGCGATCTGGAACGAGCCGGACCACTTCGAGATCTTGTCGGCCTGAGCCCACAGGTCCTTCGCCTTGGCCGGGTCGTACTTCAGGACCTCGGCGCCGGGGATGGAGTCGCTCCACCCGTTGATGACCGGCGAGGTGAAGTCGCTGGCCGGGGTGCGGGTGCCGTTGAAGATCGTCTTGGTGATCTGGTCACGGTTGATCGCGTAGGAGATCGCCTCCTTGCGGAGGATTCCCTCCTGGCCGGTGAAGTGCGCCAGGTTGCCCGGGAGCGTGAACGACTGGAAGATCGCGGCCGGCTGGTTGACGGCGCGGTCACCGAGGTCGCTCTCGAACGTGGCGAACGCGGCCGCCGGGATGGCGTCCAGGACGTCCAGGTTTCCGGCCTGCAGGTCTGCGTAGGCCGAGTCCTGCGAGGCGTAGAACTTGATCGTCAGACCGCCGTTCTTCACCTGGCGTGCGCCGGTGTAACCGTCGTTCTTGACCAGGTCGATCTGCACGTCGTGCTGCCACGCCGAATCGCTGGCCAGCTTGTACGGGCCGTTGCCGATCGGGTGCTCGCCGAAGCTCTTCATGTCGGTGAAAGCGACATCCGGAAGCGGGTAGTACGCCGAGTAGCCCAGACGCTGCGACCAGTCGGCGGCCACCGGGGTGCTCAGCTTGACGGTGAACGTGTTGTCGTCCACCTTCGTCAGACCGGTCAGCTCGGAGTCCTTCTCCGGGTTGAAGCCCTGGATGTCGGCGAACCACGACGAGTTCAGCTGCTTGTTGGAGAACTTGGCGCCGAACTGCCACGCCTTGATGAAGCTGTCCGCGGTCAGAACCTGGCCGTTGGTGAACTTCTCGCCCGACTTGATCTTGATCGTGACGGTGCTGGGGTCGTCGACGGTGATCGAGTCGGCCATGTCGTTGACCAGCTTGCCCTTGCCGTCGTAGAACGCCAGACCGGCGAAGATCGAGTCGAGGATCTTGCCGCCGCCGACCTCGTTGGTGTTGGTCGGGATCAGCGGGTTCTCCGGCTCCGATCCGTTCACCGTGATGATCGACGCAGCAGCTGCCCCGGTCGTCTTGCCGTTGTCGCCCGTTCCGCCGCCACCCGCGCAGCCGCTGAGGGCAATGGTGCCCGCAGTCAGCAGTGCGATGCCCGCGAGGGCGATCTTCGTACGCTTCACGTGTCCTCCTGTGAAAGGGATGCTGACCGCGCCCTGGCGGTGCGCAGCAGTGCGCAGCGCTTCGTCGCGGCGATGTCGTTCACCATAAGCACACTGACGGCTCTGCTCCAAATATCGCCCAAAACCGTTACACACCTTTTACCGTGGAGGGCGCCGATGTGACAATCTGTTGGGGTGTCCGTAGCCGCCGCCGCGCCCCGTCGCGCCCGCCTGTGGTGGGAGATCGGGCTCGTGATGGCGTGCACGCTGGGCCAGTCCGCCGTGTATTCGCTGCTGCTGCTGGCGCGCCGGTTCATGGCGAGCGTGCCGCTGGCACAGCAGCAGACATCCCTGAACCCCGCGCAGTCCACGCAGGCGCTGTGGGACATCGTGTACCAGGTGCTGGATGTCGCGTTCTCGCTGGCGCTGGTGGGCCTGGTCGTGTACCTGCTGTGGGATCTCGGGTCCAGTCCGTTCCGCCGGATCGGGCTGGACCTGCACCGGCCCGGCCGGGATCTCGGTGCCGGAGCGGCGATAGCGCTGGCCATCGGCATCCCGGGGCTGGCCCTGTACGCGGCGGGGCGGGTCCTCGGCATCACGGTGCAGGTGCAGGCGTCTCCCCTGGACCCCGCGTGGTGGACGATCCCGCTGCTCGTGCTGGCGGCCGTGCGCGCGGGGCTGCAGGAGGAGGTCATCATGATCGGCTACCTGTTCACGCGGCTGCGGCAGGCCGGGTGGAACGCGTGGACGATCATCCTTGTCTCCGCCGCGGTGCGCGGGTCGTATCACGCGTATCAGGGTGTGGGGCCGATCCTCGGCAACTTCGTGATGGGCGTCGTGTTCGGGTGGTACTACAAGCGCTCGGGCCGCGTCATGCCGTTGGTCGTCGCGCACGCGATCCTCGACATCGTCTCGTTCGTCGGTTACCCCCTCGCGGCCGCCTGGTGGCCCGCCGTCTTCGCCCCGCCCCCCTCCCCCTCCCCCTCCCCGTCCTGACGCGTC
>NZ_WJII01000005.1 GCF_009649635.1 Microbacterium sp. SYP-A9085
GTGGGTTCCCGTCCGTGTCGAGCAGGCAGCGGCTGGTGCCGGTGTCGCACGCGTGCCGGGTGGCGGCCCATCCGGGCAGGGTGGTGCAGTCGTCCAGCACGCCGGCGACCGCGGCCGCCCCGCCCTGCGCGGTGGCGGTCACCGCCTGCTCGGTGATGATGATCCGCACGCCGGCCTGCCGGGTTGCGAACACGGTCTCGGCGTCGGTGAGCGCGCCGGCGCGGAGCAGGTCGATGAGCAGGTCGTGCGCGAGCTGGTCGGTGCTGCGCGGGTCGGTCGCGACCTCGTCGGCGCGGGCCTGCTGGCCGGGGTCGACGAAGCGGACCCCGCGGCGCGGGGCCAGCGCCGCGTCCAGGACGGTGCGCACCCACAGGGCGGCCTCATCGTCGAACAGGAACGACCCGTGCGCGATCCCGTCCGGGTCGGTCCAGATCCGGAAGGAGCGCCGCTCGAACCGTTCCTGGAACCGGCGGGCCGCCCCGTCCGGGTCCAGGATGTCCCGGATCGCGCGGGCCTGCCCGGCAAGTTCCTCCACCGTCCGGCAGTCGGCCTCGCCGATCAGCTGGACCGCGGCGGTCTCCCACGCCGCCCGGGCCTCCTCCCGCGCCGCCGCCACCAGCCCGGCGACCTCGCCGGCATCCCCGGCAGGGGTGCTCTGGCCGGACACGGTGTCCGCGTCGATGGTGGGCGGGTCGCCCAGGCCACGCAGGATCGCGTCATGCTGGCCGACCGTGATCCGCCCCGCCAGCAGCGCCGCCCCGAGCGGGGCATGCCACACCGGTGTCACCGCCGGCGCGGGATCCCCCTCATCCGCACCGGCAGGTACGGGCACCTGGGCGAGCAGGGCCTGCCCGAGCCGGACCTGCTTGACCGCGTCGGTCCGGGTGGAGCCGGTGATCTCCTGCACCAACGCGACCGGCGACCGGTGCCCGCGCACCTGCGCCAGCCCCGCATGCCCCGCCTCGCGCGAGGACCGCGCCGCCACCACCCCGCTGGCGGCCACCCGCAGCGACTCGAACGCGCGGATCACCGCCGACGCCTCCGCCATCACCGACACGACCTGGGCATCACTCAATCCCGACAACAGCAGCGGGAGCGACGCAGCATCCGTGCCCGCACCCACCACCGCACGCACGATGTCCACGTGCTCCTGAAGATCAGTCATGAATGCCATACACGAATCATCGCAGGGGCCCCCGACATTCGAAGTTACGTGCGTATAGCGTCAGCCCTCCGACTGCCCCGCAATCACGTCGATGAGGAGATCGACCGCCGTCGCGTATCCCGCGACGCCCTCGCCGACCACGTGCACGGCGGCGATGTCGGCGACATACGAGTGCCGCCGGAACTCCTCACGCGCGTTCACATCCGAGATGTGCACCTCCGCGACCGGAAGCGCGACGCCGGACAGTGCATCGCGCAGCACCACGGACGTGTGTGTGAGTCCGCCCGGGTTTATCACTATCCCCGCGCAGTCCGTGCGCGCCGCGTGGATGGCGTCGATCAGCACGCCCTCGTGGTTGCTCTGCACCGCGCGCACCTCGAACCCGTGCCGGCCCGCGGCATCCTGCGTGATCCGCTCCACGTCTCCCAGCGTCGCCGTGCCGTAGATCTCCGGCTCGCGCGTGCCGAGCAGGTTCAGGTTCGGCCCGTTCACGAGCAGCAGGCGCCGCGGCGCACTCATGCGCCGATCTCCTGATACGCCGCGAACAGCAGCGACTCGTCGGGCGCCTGCATGATCGTCGGGCGCGCGAGGTCGTCGAGCACCACGAAGCGCAGCATGCTCCCCCGTGCCTTCTTGTCCCGGCGCATCGTCGCCAGCAGCGAGGTCCACGCGCCGGCCCGGTACGTCGTGGGAAGGCCCAGGGATGTCAGGATGTCGCGGTGCCGGTCCACCACGTCGTCGGACAGGCGCCCGGCAAGCCGTGACAGCTCGGCCGCGTACATCATCCCGACGCTGACCGCGGCCCCGTGCCGCCACTGATACCGCTCGGCGTACTCGATGGCGTGGCCGAGCGTGTGCCCGTAGTTCAGCATCTCGCGCAGCCCGGCCTCGCGCAGATCCTCGCCGACCACCTGCGCCTTCATCCCGATCGCCAGCTCGATGCACCGCCGGAACGCGTCACTTGCCGGGTCGAGCGCCGTCTCCGGGTCTGCCTCGACGAGGTCGAGGATCTCGGGATGCCGGATGAAGCCGGCCTTGAGCACTTCCGCGAACCCCGCTATCCGCTCGTTCTGGGACAGCGAGTCCAGCAGGTCCAGGTCGCAGATCACGGCCCGCGGGGGCCAGAACGCCCCCACCAGGTTCTTGCCCTCGTTCGTGTTGATCCCGGTCTTGCCGCCGACCGCGGCATCCACCATCCCCAGCACACTCGTCGGCAGCTGGATCACCTCGACGCCGCGCAGCCACGTCGCCGCCACGAATCCCGCAAGGTCGGTGACGGCTCCGCCGCCGAACCCGATCACGAGGTCGGTCCGCGTGAAGTCCGCCTGCCCCATGACCTGCCAGCAGAAAGCGGCGACCTCGATGCGCTTGCCCTCCTCCGCGTCCGGGATCTCCGCCAGCAGGATCTGCCGTCCGGACTCCGACAGCGACGCCCGCAGCTGCCCGGCGGCGGTCGCCATCGACGGCTGATGCACGAGGAGGACCTTGCGGGCAGCGTCCGGCACGGCGGCGTTCAAGGCGCCCCGCAGGATGCCGCGCCCGACCGTGACGTCGTAGGGCCGGTCCCCCGCCACCGGGATGATCGTCGTGTCCGTCATCGAATTCCTTCCGTCGTGGCGGCATCCTGCTCCCACCGGTCGCGGACCCAGTCGGCGACGGCGGCGACGATGTCGCGGATGTGCCCGGTCGACGTGTCGAACGTCACGTCGGCGAGCCGGGCGTACAGGTCGCGCCGCTCAGCGGCGACGTTCTGCCACTGCGTCATGGCGTCCTCGCCCTGCAGCAGCGGTCGGGTGGTGTTCCGGATGCGCGCGGCCACGATCCGCGGATCCACGGTCAGCAGGACGACGGGATGCTGCGCGAGATCCGCCTGCGTGTCGGGATGCAGCACGGCGCCGCCGCCGAGCGCGACAACGCCGGAGCCGGCGAGTCCTTCGCGGACGGCGTCGCGCTCCCACTCGCGGAACTGCGCTTCGCCGTGGGCCGCGAAGATCTCGGCCACGGGGCCGTGCACGCGGCTGACCGCTATATCGGTGTCGAAGAACTCCACCCTGAGCGCCTTCGCGGCCTTCCGCCCCACGCTCGTCTTGCCGGCGCCCATCGGGCCGATGAGCACGACGCTGCGGTCGGTCATGCCTGCAGCAGCTCCGGATCGCTCGCATCGGTCGTGCGCAGCGTCTGCGGGATGGCGGCCAGGTACGACTCGAGGTTGCGCCGGGTCTCGGCGACGCTGTCGCCGCCGAACTTCTCCAGCACCGTCTGCGCGAGCACGATGGCCACCATCGCCTCCGCCACCACGCCGGCGGCCGGCACCGCGCACACGTCGGAGCGCTGGTGGTGTGCGGCGGCGGTGTCGCCGGTCGCGACATCCACGGTGCGCAGCGCGTGCGGAACTGTGGCGATCGGCTTCATCCCGGCCCGGACGCGCAGCAGGGTGCCGGTCGACATCCCGCCCTCGGTGCCGCCCGCGCGGTCGCTGCTGCGGGCGATGCCCCCGTCGGTCGCGAACGAAGTTCTCGCGGATCGAGCTGGAGGCCGAGCGGGATCCGCTGATGGCGGCGATCGCCGAGGTCGTGCGCGGCGGAGCCGCGACGCCGGGTGGTCTCGAAGCCGTCGCCGACCTCGACGCCCTTGATCGCCTGGATGCTCATCAGCGCCTGCGCAAGCCGGCCGTCCAGCCGCCGGTCCCACTGCACGTGCGAGCCGAGCCCCGGGGGCAGGCCGTATGCGAGCACCTCGACGACCCCGCCGAGCGTGTCGCCGTCCTTGCGGGCGGCATCCACCTCGGCGACCATCTGCGCGCTGGTGGCGGCGTCGAAGCAGCGCAGCGGGTCCGCGTCCAGCTTGTCGACGTCGTCGGGCGACGGCAGCGCGGACCCGTCGGGGACCCGGACCGGTCCTATCGACAGCGTGTGGCTGACGAGCCGGATGCCGAGCTCGGCCAGGAACGCGCGCGCTATCGCCCCGAGGGCGACCCGGGCTGCCGTCTCGCGGGCGCTCGCGCGCTCGAGGATCGGGCGGGCCTCGTCGAACCCGTACTTCTGCATGCCGACGAGGTCGGCGTGGCCCGGACGGGGGCGGGTCAGCGGCGCCCCGCGTCCCCGGGAGCGGTCGGTGAGCTCGGTGGGCTCGGCGCTCATCACCTCGGTCCACTTCGGCCATTCCGTGTTGCCGATCCGCACCGCTATCGGGCTGCCCATGCTCAGGCCGAACCGCACGCCCGCGGAGATCGTGAGCTCGTCCTCCTCGAACTTCATCCGCGATCCGCGCCCATAGCCGAGGCGGCGGCGGGCGAGGTCGGCCTGGATGGCCTCGCGGGAGACGGGGACGCCGGCGGGCAGTCCCTCCATGAGGGCGACGAGTTCGGGGCCGTGCGATTCGCCGGCCGTGAGCACGCGGAGCATGCGTCCAGTCTCCCATGCCGCAGGCGGCCCTCAGGCGCCCGAGACGGCCTCCCGCATGGCGGTGAGCACGGCCGCTTCGTGGTCCAGGGGCGCGGTCGGATCGCCGTGCACGAAGATCCGCACCTGCAGCAGCGCCTGCTCGGTCAGCATTCCGCGTCCGGCCACGGCGGGTGCACCGACGCGCTCCCAGGCTCGGGCGAGGTCGGTGGGCCAGGGCCCGTACACGACGTCGTACAGGAGTCCGCCGCCGGCGGCGAGGGCATCGGCGACCGCAGCGGGCAGGGCGGCGGCGCCAGGCAGCGTCGCGATGGTGAGGGGCACGCGCGCGTGCTCGGAGGCGTCCATCGCGACGGCGCCCACGTGCACGCCGATCCGCGCCCCGAGGGCGATGAGCCCATCGGCGGCGTTCGCCCGGCGTGTCGCGACCTCGACGGCGGTGGCGCCGAGCTCGGCGACCGCCAGCAGGGCGGAGGTGGCCGTGGCGCCGGCCCCGACGATGCGCACGACGTCCACTGACGCGAAACCGTGCGTGCGCAGGTCACGGGCCATGCCGCCCACGTCGGTGTTGAAGCCCCGTGGCCCGTCGGGATCCAGCAGCAGCGTATTGACGGCGCCGGAGAGCTCGGCGCGGTGATCACGGACAGCGGCGGCCTCGAATGCGGCGCGCTTGAGCGGCATCGTCAGCGACAGGCCCCGCCAGGCGGAGTCCAGGCCTGCCAGCGCGCCGTCGAAGCCGGCCGCATCCACCTGCCGGCGCCCGTACTCCCAGTCCAGCCCGAGCGCGTGGTACGCGGCTGCGTGCAGGCGCGGCGAGAGGCTGTGGTCGATAGGGTCGCCCCACACCGCGAGGCGGGTGGCGCCGGTCAGCATCCCGAGTCCGGGTGCGCCCGGCACCACTCGTGCATCTGCGAGATGGCCTTCTGATGCTCGGCGTACGTCGTCGAGAACACGGTCTGCCCGGTGTCGAGGTTCACCGTCACGAAGTACAGCCAGGGGCCCGGGGCGGGGTGCATGGCCGCGTCGATCGCCTGGTCGCCGGGGTTCGAGATGGGCCCGACCGGAAGTCCCGTATGCACGTACGTGTTCCACGGATTGTCGTCGTCGAGCGCAGCCTGGCTCGAGCTCGCGGTCCCGTCGTGCATCTCGCCGTACCCGTACTGGGCCGTCGAGTCCATCTGCAGCTTGCCGAACGTCTGCTGGTTGCCGGGGTCGAGCCGGTTCTCGATGACACGCGAGACCTTGTAGAAGTCGTCCGCCGAGCGCGCCTCGCGCTGGATGATGGACGCGACGGTGAGGACCCGCTGCCGGTCTGCGGTCGGCACGCCGGCGTCATCCAGGGATTTCACGGTCCGGGCCACCATCGTCTTGATCACGTCGCCGGCGGTGGCGCCCGGCCCGAACGTGTACATCGCCGGGAAGAGCCAGCCCTCGAGCGTCTTCGCCGTGACGCCGTACGCGGACGGGTCCTTGACGGCGGCCGTGAAGTCGGCCAGGGGGATCTTCAGCGCGTCGGAGAGTCGCTTGAGGATGACATCCTCGGTGAGCCCCTCCTGCAGCAGTG
Source organism: Microbacterium sp. SYP-A9085 (assembly GCF_009649635.1). Lineage (GTDB taxonomy): Bacteria > Actinomycetota > Actinomycetes > Actinomycetales > Microbacteriaceae > Microbacterium. The sequence goes on from NZ_WJII01000005.1 coordinate 6,131, forward strand.
CAGAGTTCTCCAGCTTCGAGGCCGGGTCGGTGAGGGCCTTCAGCGCCGCGGCGGCCGTCATCTGCTTCTGCAGCTTGTACACGCCCGGGTAGAACGTGGGGCTCGTGCCGGTTGCCACGAGCATGTCGTAGAAGACGCCCGGCGTCTTGGTGACGCCCGCCGTCGCGAGGGACCGGGAGATGGATGCCCCGGTGTCGCCGTCCACTATCGTCACCAGGGCCTCGCCGTGCGCCTGCCCGGCTTCGAAGTCCTTCGGTTCCTCCCAGCCCATGAACGAGCGGATGCGGTCCTCGTTCGCGGTCCACACGTAGAGGCCGCCGGCGCCGATGCCGCCCAGGAGGACCAGCACGATCGCCAGCGCTATCCAGCGGCGGCGGCGCTTCTGCCGCCTCGTCTTCTTCGCTGGCACTGCGCCGATGGCGTCCGTGCCGGCGGTGCCGATGAAGAGGTCCTCGAACGAGGGGCGAGGGGCCGCGGATACCGCCGGACGCGGACCCGCGGATGCCGGGGGCGCGGCGGGCGTGTCGGGCTCGGCGGATGCGCGCTCTGCAGGTCGGGCCGGATGCGGCGCGGCGGCGACCTCGGCTGCGTCCTCCTCCGCCCTGGCGGCCGCCGCGCGGGCGGCGGCCTCGCGGGCGGCCCGCCGCGACAGCGGGGCCCGATGGGCGGGGTCCCCGGTGTTCACGGCATGCGGCCGAGGATCGGGCAGCCTCCCGTCCTTGTCGGCCATCGGGTCGTCATCGGGAGAGCGGGCATCGGGCATGTCAGGCGGGCTCCTGCACTGGGGGGACGAGGTCGCCGGCCGGGTGTCCCGTGCGCTTCTCGATGTCGAGGGCCTGCTGGAGGAAGACCACGGCGGCGACCTGATCCACAATGCTACGAGACGAACGCTGGGATCTGCCCGATCCGCGCAGCGCCGCGTGTGCGCTCACGGTGCTGAGGCGCTCGTCGACGAGCCGGACCGGGAGCCGGGATGCCGCTGCCAGCGCGGTCGCGAACGCGCGGGCGTCGGCGGTGGAGGGCGTCTCCAGCCCGCGCAGATTCAACGGCAGCCCGACGACGAACTCGATAGCGGCGTGCTCGTCGGCGAGGGCGAGGATCCGCGTCAGCGGCTCCCCGTTCCGGGGAACGGTCTCCACGGGCACCGCGAGCAGTCCGTCGGGGTCGCTGCGTGCGACGCCGACACGGACCTTGCCCACGTCGACGCCGATCCGCGCGCCCCGGCGGAACCCGCTCATCCCCGCCGTTCCGTCACGGCCGCTCCAGCCCGGCGCGCACGGCGGCCAGCGCCGCCGGCAGCGCGGCGACATCCGACCCGCCGCCCTGCGCCACGTCGTCGCGGCCGCCGCCGCCGCCGCCCAGGGCTGCCGCCGCAGCCTTGGCCAGCGGACCCGCCGTGGCGCCCGCGGCGCGGGCGGCGTCGTTCGTTGCGACGACCACCATCGAGTGCCCGTGCACGTCGCCGCCGAGTGCGACAACGGCCGCGTCCGCGCCGAGCCGGTCCCGTACCTGCAGGGCGAGCGAGCGCACGTCATCGGCCGATGCCACCGCGCCCAGCGATTGCGCCACGAGGCGCACACCGCCCACCGGCGCCGCGGTGCCGGCGAGGGCCGGCACGCGATCGGCGAGGGCACGCGCCTCGAACGCCGCGATCTTCTTCTCCGCGGCCTTCAGCTGCGCGCCAAGGTCGGCGATCCGGCCGGGCAGCTGGTCGCGCGGCGTCTTCAGCGCGGCCGTCAGCTGCGAAACGATTGCGCGTTCGGCCGCCAGCTCGCGGAACGCATCCACGCCCACGAGCGCTTCGACGCGGCGGTTCGAGGCGCCGACCGACGACTCGCCGACGAGGCTGATGAGCCCGACTTCGGCACTCGAGGAGACGTGCGTGCCCGCGCACAGCTCGCGCGACCACGGCCCGCCGATGTCGACCATCCGGACGGTGTTGCCGTACTTCTCGCCGAACAACGCCATCGCGCCGAGCTCCTTCGCCTCGGCCAGCGGCAGCACGCGCGTGGAGACCTGCAGGTTGTCGCGGACCGCGTTGTTGGCGATCTCCTCGATCTCGCTGCGGGTCGCCTCCGACAGCGCCTGACCCCACGCGAAGTCGAACCGCAGGTATCCCGCCCGGTTCAGCGAGCCCGCCTGCGTGGCGGTGCGGCCGAGCGTGTCGCGGAGCGCGGCGTGCACGAGGTGCGTCGCGGAGTGCGCCTGGGCGGCGGCACGCCGGTTCGCGGCATCCACGACGCTCGTGGCCGCCTGTCCGACACCGACCTCGCCCTGCGTCACCTCGACGGTGTGGCTCACCAGGCCGGGCACGGGCTTCTGCACGTCGAGGATCTCGAGCTCGTAGCCGGGCCCGACGATCATGCCCTTGTCGGCGACCTGGCCGCCGCTTTCCGCGTACAGGGCCGTCTCGGCGAGGATGACCTCGGCGATCTGCCCCTGGACCGCGCTCTGGGCGGGCACGCCGTCCACGAGCAGGCCGAGCACGCTGGACTCGGTCTGCAGCTCGCCGTAGCCGGTGAAGACGGTCTCCCCCGCCGCGCGGAATTGGCGGTACACGCTCTGGTCCGCGAGAGCCCGCTTGCGGGACCTGGCATCGGCCTTCGCCCGCGCCTTCTGCTCGTGCATGAGGGTGTCGAACGCCGCGCGGTCGACATCCAGGCCCGCCTCCTGTGCCACCTCGAGCGTCAGGTCGATCGGGAACCCGTACGTGTCGTGCAGCAGGAACGCCTCGGGTCCGCTGATCGCGGCCGCGCCCGATTCCTTGGTCTCGGTGATGGCCAGGTCGAGGATCGCGGAGCCGGCCGCGAGCGTGCGCAGGAACGTCTCCTCCTCAGCGAACGCGTACTGCGAGATGCGCGCCCAGTCGCTCGCGACGACCGGGTAGGCGTCCTTCATGGCGTCACGGGATGCCGTGAACAGCTCCGGGAAGGTCGCTCCGTCCACGCCGAGCAGCCGCATCGCCCGCACGGACCGGCGCATGAGCCGGCGCAGGATGTAGCCGCGCCCCTCGTTGGAGGGTGTGACGCCGTCGGACAGCAGCATCAGTGAGGACCGCACGTGGTCGGCGATCACGCGGAAGCGGACGTCGTCCTCCTGCTCGGCGCCGTAGCCACGTCCGCTGAGCTCGACGGCTCGGTCGAGCACCGGGCGCACCTGGTCGATCTCGTACATGTTCTGCACGCCCTGCTTGATGAACGCCACGCGTTCCAGGCCCATGCCGGTGTCGATGTTCTTCTTGGGCAGCGGACCGACGACCTCGAACTCGGTCTTCGAGCGGACATCCCGGATCTGCTCCTGCATGAACACGAGGTTCCAGATCTCGGTGAACCGGCTGTCGTCGACGGCGGGGCCGCCGTCACGCCCGTACGCGGGGCCACGGTCGAAGTAGATCTCCGAGCAGGGGCCGGCGGGCCCGGGCTGGCCGGTGTGCCAGTAGTTGTCCTCTTTGCCCATCCGCTGGATGCGCTCGTCGGGCAGGCCCGCGATCCGGCGCCACAGGGCGGCGGCCTCGTCGTCGTCCTCGTAGACGGTGACCCACAGGTCGCCCTCGGCGAACCCGAGTCCGCCGTCTGCTTCCGGGCCGGTCAGCAGCTCCCAGGCGTAGGAGATGGCGCCTTCCTTGAAGTAGTCGCCGAACGACCAGTTGCCGAGCATCTGGAAGAAGGTCCCATGCCGGGCGGTGTGCCCGACCTCCTCGATGTCGAGCGTGCGGATGCACTTCTGCACGTCGGCGGCGCGCGGGAACGGCGCGGGGACGAGCCCGTTCAGGTACGGGATGAATGGCACCATGCCCGCGATCGTGAACAGGATCGACGGGTCGCCGCTGACCAGCGAGGCGGACGGGACGATGACGTGGTCGTTCTTCTCGAAGTAGTCGAGGTAGCGCTGGGCGATCTCAGCGGTCTTCATTCATGTCTTTCGTGGGGATTCGGAACCAAGACGCCATCGCCCGGCTCGGGGCGCGGGGCGGCGTGCGATCTCAGATAACGGGGGCGTCGCTGTGCGGCGCGGCGCCGCCCTGGGCGGACGTGGCTGCGGCAGCGGCATCCTCTGCACGGGCGACGGCGGCGGCCAGGTGCGCCTCCTGGGCGCGGTAGGCGTCGCCGATCCGGTCCGTGAACTCGGTGACGCGCGCGTCGAGGTCGGCGAGCACCTCGTGGCCGCGGGGGTCCTTGTCGATGACGTGGGCGAGGACGAAACCGCCTGCCACGCCGAACAGGAGCCACAGAAGCTTCTTCATGTCATCCCTTCCGAGCGGCCGCGGGCGCGGCATCCCCCATCGTAGGCGGAAACGCCGGAAGGGCGTCGGGGGTGGCCCGACGCCCTTCCGTGCGTACCGCGATCGGATCGAGCCGGATCAGCGGGCGGCGTAGTACTCGACGACGAGCTGCACGTCGCAGACGACGGGCACTTCGGCGCGCTTGGGGCGGCGCACGAGGCGCGCCCGCAGCTTGTCGAGGTCGACCTCGAGGTAGCCGGGGACCGGGGGCAGGACCTCGGCGTTGCCGCCGGCGGCTGCCACCTGGAACGGCTCGGTGCCCTCGCTGCGCTCCTTGACGTGGATGAGCTGGCCCGGCTTCACGCGGAACGAGGGACGGTCCACAAGCTGACCGTCGACCAGGATGTGTCGGTGCACCACGAACTGGCGCGCCTGCGCCATCGTGCGGGCCAGGCCCGAGCGCAGGACGAGCGCGTCCAGCCGCATCTCGAGCTGCTCGACGAGGTTCTCACCGGTCAGGCCGTCCTTGCGGCGGGCCTCCTCGAACTGTATGCGCAGCTGCTTCTCACGGATGCCGTACTGCTCGCGCAGGCGCTGCTTCTCGCGCAGGCGGACGGCGAAGTCGCTGTCGGCCTTCCGCTTGGTGCGGCCGTGCTCACCGGGGCCGTAGGGGCGCTTCTCGAGGTAGCGCGCGGCCTTGGGGGTCAGCGCGACGCCGAGGGCGCGGGACAGGCGGACCTTGCGGCGGTCCTGGGACTTCGATGCCACGAAGTGTTCCTTCCATGACGCGGCCGTGACGATCACGACTCGCGGGCGTATCGCCCGACTCCGCCCGCCGGATGCGCACGCCGGAGCGCAGGTGGCGGTTGTTCAGGAGGAGGGGGATGCCCGAAAACACTGTTTCAAGCCGATTCATGCTATCAGACAGGGGTGTTGAGTCGCAGAAACTGCGGCATCCGGCCGGCTGCGGTGAGGTCTCGTGAGACCCGTGCCCGGGGATGTCGCACAAGATGCGACATGCGGCGGCGACATCCCGCACCTTGTGCGACACGCACCCCAACCGGTCGCAGAAGCCGTCGCCTGCGGCGCCGACATCCCGCACCTTGTGCGACGCCTATGATCCGCGGCTCAGGCGCCGCCGAGGATGCGGCGGATCTTCTCCAGGCGCGCCTGCACATCCCGCTCGGCGCCGAGCGCCTTGGGCTCGTAGTACCGCCGCCCCACAAGTTCGTCGGGCAGATACTGCTGAGGCGAGACGCCGACCTCGCTGTCGTGCGGGTACACGTACCCCTTGCCGTGCCCGAGGCGCTTCGCTCCGGCGTAGTGCGTGTCGCGCAGATGCGCGGGCACCCTCCCGAAGCCGCCCGACCGGACGTCGGCGATAGCGGCGTCGATCGCGACATAGGCGGCGTTCGACTTGGCGGTGGTCGCGAGGTACGCGGTGGCCTCCGCGAGCGGGATTCGGCCCTCCGGCATCCCGATGAAGGCGACAGCATCCGCCGCCGCCACCGCGATCAGCAGCCCCTGCGGATCGGCGAGTCCGATGTCCTCGGCCGCCGAGATCACGAGCCGTCGCGCGATGAACCGCGGGTCCTCCCCCGCCTCGATCATCCGCGCCAGGTAGTGCAGTGACGCGTCGACGTCCGAGCCCCGGATCGACTTGATGAACGCACTGATGACGTCATAGTGCTCGTCACCCTGCTTGTCATACCGCAGCAGCGCCTTGTCGACCGCCTGCGCCACCTGATCCGCGGTGATCTCCGGCTGTTCCGCGTCATCGCCGGGGACGGCGAGGGATGCCGCGGCCTCCAGCGCGGTCAGCGCGCGCCGCGCGTCCCCCGACGAGAGCCGGACCAGCGCGCTGCGCGCCTCCGCCGTCACCGCGACGGCTCCCGCCAATCCCCGCGGATCCGTCACCGCGCGATCAACCAGCATCCCGAGATCCTCGTCGGACAGCGGCTGCAGCGTGAGCAGCAGCGAACGGCTCAGCAGCGGCGAGATCACCGAGAACGACGGATTCTCCGTGGTCGCCGCGATAAGGACCACCCAGCCGTTCTCCACGCCCGGCAGCAGCGCATCCTGCTGCGCCTTCGTGAAGCGGTGGATCTCGTCGAGGAACAGGATCGTCGACTGCCCGTAGAGATCGCGCTGGTTCAGCGCCTCCTGCATCACCTCGCGCACGTCGCGCACGCCGGCCGTCACCGCCGACAGCTCCACGAAGCGCCGCCCCGACGACCGTGCTATCGCCTGGGCCAGTGTCGTCTTCCCGGTCCCCGGCGGACCCCACAGGATCACCGACACCACGCCCGCGGCCGCGGCATCCGGGTCCGCGAGCTTCACGAGCGGGGATCCCGGGCGCAGCAGATGCCGCTGCCCGGCCACCTCGCCCAGCGACGTGGGCCGCATCCGCACCGCCAACGGCGTCTGACCGGAGAACAGGGCGGATGGGGAGCTCACCCGTCCAGGCTATCGACGCCGTGCGACAGTCGGCTTTGTCGGCGCGCGCGGGGCCGCCATAGGATCGTCCCGGACAGACCGAGCGCGAAGGAGGCGCCGTGGCGGCGGCAGCGAAGAAGAAGGATGCCCGCGTCCTACGCGACCGTGCACGTGCCTTCCAGGCCCGGCAGCAGTTCAACACCCACCGCGAACGCCGTCGGGTGCGCGACAATCTGATCGGCGGCATCGTGGGCGGCGTGCTGCTGATCGCCGCGATCGGCGCCCAGGTCGGGTACTACGCGTCCGGCCCCGGCCGCCCCACTCCCACGCACTCCGCCACGGTCGCGACACCCGCTCCCAGCACGACCGCGCCAACGACTCCGGCACCGACCGTCACCCCGTGACCGGTGCCCGTGTCGTACTAGGCTGGTGACCCGTCCATACCCCCCACAGACGGCGCCAGCCGTGATGAGGTGCACCCGTGACTGCCGACGCAGAGAACACCCCCGTACCGACCCCCCTCCCCGGGCCTCCGCCGACGGCCGCGCCGAGCCTGGCTCCGGCGGTGGGAGCCACGTCCGGCTCCGAGCCGTGGGGTCGCGTCGACGACGCCGGTGTGGTGTCGGTCCGGGATGGCGATCAGTGGCGCGTCGTCGGCGAATACCCTGACGGCACCCCCGCCGAGGCCCTGGGCTACTTCGAGCGGAAGTTCGCCGATCTCGCCGGCGAGGTGGCGCTGCTAGAGGCCCGCCACCGCGGCGGCGGCGCATCGGCATCCGACCTGCGCGAAGCGGCCGCCACGACACGCGCGAAGACCGTCGACGCCGCCGCCGTCGGCGACCTCGCCGGTCTGCAGCGCCGGCTCGACGCCCTCGTCGATCAGCTCGAGGAGGCGGCGGTCGCCGAGTCGGCCGCGGCTCGCGAGGCTGTGGATGCCGCCATCGCGCAGCGCACCGCCCTCGTCGAGCAGGTCGAGGCCCTCGCCGAGCGCGATCCGGCGAATGTGCAGTGGAAGCAGACGACCGCGCAGCTGAGCGAGCTGTTCGAGCAGTGGCAGGTGCAGCAGAAGGACGGCCCGCGGCTGCCGAAGTCGGCGGCGCAGCGCCTCTGGAAGCGGTTCCGTGACGCGCGCGCTGTGGTCGAGAAGCAGCGCCGCGAGTTCTACGCCGGACTCGACGAGACGCACAAGGCCGCGCGGTCGCGCAAGTCGGACCTCATCGACCGTGCCGAGGCGCTCGCGACCAAGGGCGAGGACGGCATCGCCGCGTACCGCGACCTGCTGGATGCCTGGAAGAACGCGGGCCGCGCCGGCAAGAAGGCCGATGACGCGCTGTGGGCGCGGTTCAAGGCTGCCGGCGACGCGCTGTACGGTGCACGCACCGAGCGGGAGACGGCGGAGGTCGAAGCGTCCCGGGAGAAGATCGACGCGAAGCGCGCCCTGCTGGAGGAAGCCGCGCCGATCGTCGACGAGCGCGACCTCGCCAAGGCGCGGGCCGCGCTGACCGGCATCCAGCGCCGCTGGGACGAGATCGGCCGGATCTTCCCCCGCGACCGCGAGCGGGCGCTGGACGACGAGCTGCGCACGATCGAGCAGAGCGTCCGCACCCGCGAGGATGCCGATTGGAAGCGCAACAACCCGGAGACCAAGGCGCGCGCCAATGACATGACGCGCCAGCTGACCGAGGCCATCGCGAAGCTCGAGCAGGAGCTGGCCGACGCCGAGTCCGGTGGGGACGACCGCGCGATAGCGGCGGCCCGCGAGGCGCTCGACGCGCGCCGCGCCTGGCTGCGCGCCGTCGGCGGCTGACCGAGCTCTCCACAGGCAGGGCGCGGCGGTCGAGCCCTCCACAGACCGGGCGCCCGCGGTCCGCTGTACGCGCCCGGTGCGGCACACTGCGGTGTATGACGTCCGCGCACCTGTACTTCCCCGGGCAGCTCCTCTCCGAGGCCGAGCTGACGGCGGCGTGCCTGGACGGGCACCTGGTCGCGCTCGGGGAGGCGTTCGTCGCGGCCGACGCCGTCGAGACCGCGGCCCTCCGCGGCGGGTCGCTGCGCCCGCTGCTTCGCGACGCGCTCGCGGCGACGGGGCTGAGCGCGGCGTGGGTGCACGGGGCGCTGCACGCGCCCCCATCCCGGCACCGGGTGCAGCGCGTGACGGCCCGGCGGCTGCACCACGTCATCGACCGGCGTCTCGACTATCACGACCGCCGGGTCCCGGCCGGCGACCTCGTCCTCATCGGCGGAGTCTGGGTCACCACGCCGACCCGTACGCTGGCCGACCTGGCGAGGCAACCCGGTCCTGTCTCCGAAGAGGCCGCACGGATGCTGCTGGGCAGCGGCCTCGCCGACGTCGGTGCGGGCATCGCGTGGCTTCAGGCCGCCGGTCCGCTGCAGAACAAGCGGGCGGCTCTCGCGCTGCTGCGCGGGTGGGTGGATCAGCCGGAGGTGACCCGGTACACGTCGTAGACGGCGTCGATCCGGCGCACGGCGTTGAGGACGCGATCCAGGTGCACGGTGTCGCCCATCTCGAACACGAACCGGCTGATCGCCAGCCGGTCGTCGCTGGTGGAGACCGTCGCCGACAGGATGTTCACGTGGTGGTCGCTGAGCACCCGCGTCACGTCGCTGAGCAGCCCCGATCGGTCGAGCGCCTCGACCTGGATCTGCACCAGGAACACGCTCTTCGTCGTCGGCGCCCACTCCACCTCGATGAGCCGCTCCGGATCCGCCATCAGCGACTTCACGTTCGTGCAGTCCGCGCGGTGCACGGACACGCCGCTGCCGCGGGTCACGAACCCCACGATCGCGTCGCCGGGGACCGGGGTGCAGCACTTCGCCAGCTTGACGAGGATGTCGGGGGCGCCGCGCACGAGGATCCCGGAGTCGCTGCCGCCGCGCTGCGACCGCGGCCGTCCGCCGTGCGGAGGCAGATCGATCGGCCCGGTCACCGTCTCGTTCGCGGTGACCAGGGCGGTCACCTTCTCGAGCACCGACTGCGTGGAGACGTGTCCTTCGCCGACGGCGGCGTACAGGGCCGAGACGTCCTCGTAGCGCAGCTGCTGCGCCACCTCGGAGAACGAGTCCTGGCTCATCAGGCGCTGCAGCGGCAGGTTCTGCCGGCGCATCGCGCGGGCTATCGCCTCCTTGCCCTGCTCGACGGCCTCCTCGCGGCGCTCCTTCGTGAACCAGCCGCGGATCTTGCTGCGTGCCCGGGTGCTCTTGACGAAGCTCAGCCAGTCCTGGCTGGGGCCGGCATCCGGGTTCTTCGAGGTGAACACCTCGACGACATCCCCGGAGTGCAGCTCCGACTCCAGCGGTACCAGCCGGCCGTTCACCTTCGCGCCCATCGTGCGGTGGCCGACCTCGGTGTGCACGGCGTACGCGAAGTCCACGGGGGTCGCCCCGGCGGGCAGGCCGACCACCCGCCCCTTGGGGGTGAAGACGTAGACCTCCTTCGCCCCGATCTCGAAGCGCAGCGACTCGAGGAACTCCCCCGGGTCGGCGGTCTCCGCCTGCCAGTCCGAGATGTGCGCGAGCCACGCCATGTCGGCGTCGACCGCCCGCGCGTCGGCCTTGCCGCCGTTGACCCGCTCCTTGTACTTCCAGTGCGCGGCGACGCCGTACTCGGCCTGCTGGTGCATCTCGTGGGTGCGGATCTGGATCTCCACGGTGCGGCCGCCGGGTCCGATCACGGTGGTGTGCAGCGACTGGTACAGGTTGAACTTCGGTGTGGCGATGTAGTCCTTGAACCGGCCGGGCAGCGGCGTCCACCGCGCGTGGATCGCCCCCAGCACGGCGTAGCAGTCGCGCACGGTGTTCACGAGCACGCGGATGCCGATGAGGTCGTAGATGTCGTCGAACTCGCGGCCGCGGACGACCATCTTCTGGTACACGGAGTACAGCTGCTTGGGCCGCCCCATCACCTGGCCGCGGATCTTCAGGTCCCGCAGGTCCGTCTCCACGTCCGTGATCACGGTGTGCATGTACTGCTCGCGCTGCGGGGTGCGCTGCTTGACGAGGCTGTCGATCTCGGCGTACAGCTTCGGCTGCAGCACCGCGAAGGAGAGGTCTTCCAGCTCCGCCTTGATCGCTTGAATGCCCAGACGGTGTGCGAGCGGCGCGTAGATCTCGAGCGTCTCGGTCGCCTTCTTCTTCGCCTTCTCCGGCGGCACGAAGCCCCACGTACGCGCGTTGTGCAGCCGGTCGGCGAGCTTTATCAGCAGGACCCGGATGTCGCGGGACATCGCCACGATCATCTTGCGGACGGTCTCGGCCTGTGCGCTCTCCCCGTATTTGACCTTGTCGAGCTTGGTGACCCCGTCCACGAGCATCGCCACCTCGTCGCCGAACTCCATCGTGAGCCGGTCGAGCCCGTATTCGGTGTCTTCGACGGTGTCGTGCAGCAGCGCGGCCGCGACGGCGCGGGGCCCCAAACCGAGGTCGGCGAGGATCTGCGCGACAGCGAGCGGGTGCGTGATGTACGGTTCCCCGCTCTGCCGCTTCTGCCCGGTGTGCGCGGTGTCGGCGGTGGAGTACGCGCGTTCGATGATCGACAGGTCGCCCTTGGGGTGATGCGAGCGGACCGTGCGGATCAGCTGTTCGACGTCGTCGCGGCGCTGGCTGCGCGAGAAGATGCGGGGTACCAGCCGGCGCAGCGAGGAGCTCTGCCCGGTGTGGACGGTCTCGGCCATGCCCGCACCCCCTCCCCGTCGACTGGTACGATCCTACGCCCGCACCCCTCGGCGACCGCCGGGGGCGGCCGGTCTCACGCCGCCAGGGCGGCCTGTGCGCGGGCCTTGCGCACCTTCGCGTCGTGGGCCTTCAGCGCCGGTTCGTTCTCGCGGAACAGCGAGTACAGCGGCGCGGCCACGAACAGTGTCGAGTACGCCGCGACGATGATGCCCACGAAGATCGACAGCGAGATGTCGCTGAGCGTCTCGGCGCCCAGCCAGATGGCGCCGATGAACAGAATCGCGCCCACCGGCAGCACCGCGACGATCGTCGTGTTGATCGATCGCACCAGGGTCTGGTTGACGGCGAGGTTCACGGACTCGGCGAACGTGCGGCTCGCATGATCGCTTTCCGCGTGGGTGTTCTCCCGCACCTTGTCGAACACCACCGTGGTGTCGTACAGCGAGTACGCGAGGATCGTCAGGAACCCGATCACCGCCGCCGGCGAGATCTCGAACCCGGCAGCCGCGTACACCCCGATCGTGATCACGAGCACGTCGACGAGGCCGATGATCGACGCCGCGGACATCTTCCAAGTGCGGAAGTACAGGGCGAGGATCAGGAACGTCAGTGCGAGGAAGATCGCCAGGCCCCACAGCGACTGCCGCGTGACATCCGCGCCCCAGCTGGGTCCGATGAAGGATGCCGTGACCTCGTTGACGTCGACGTTGTACGTCTTCGCCAGCGCGGCGCGGACCGCCTGCGTCTGGTCGGGTGTCATCTGGTCGGTCTGGACCCGGACGCCGTCCGAGCCGACCGTCGTCACCTTCGTGGTGGCTCCCGAGACCACACTGATGACGGCATCCGTCGCCTTCGACTGGTCCGGCTGATGGATGCCGGACACGGTGAACTGCGACCCGCCGGTGAACTCGATCGAGAACTGGACGGGACGGATCAGCGGCACCAGGGCCGATGCGATCACGAGCACCGTGGCGATGATGAACCACAGCCGCCGCCGCCCGACGAACGGGAAGGACACCTTCCCCGAGTAGAGGTCGTTGCCGAACTGGCTCATGACGCCCATCAGCGATCAGCCCCCTTCTTCGACGTGTCGGTGCCGACCGCGGCATCCTTCGTCGCCCGTTCGGCGGCGAGCTTGCGCTCGGCGATCGTCTGGCGGCGCTCCGCCTCGCCGCGTGAGCGGGCGGTGCGGCGCACTGCGGCGCCCTTGCCCTCGATGACCGGAGTCCGGAACTGCGAACGGCCGCGATAGACGGCGCCCAGCGCCTCCGGATCCATGCCCGAGAACCGGTGCCCCTCGCCGAAGAACGGCGTGCGGGCGACCAGCTGCATCACCGGGTGCGTGAACAGGATGAAGATCAGGATGTCGATCGCGGTGGTCAGTCCCAGCGTGAACGCGAAGCCCTTCACGGTCGCGTCGGCGAGGATGTACAGCACGACGGCGGCCAGGATGTTGACGGCCTTCGCTATGTAGATGGTGCGCTTCGCGCTGGCCCAGCCGTCCTCCACCGCGCCGGTGATCGACTTGCCGTCACGCAGCTCGTCGCGTATTCGCTCGAAGTACACGATGAACGAGTCGGCGGTGAACGCTATCGTCACGATAAGACCGGCGACGCCGGCCAGCGATAGTCGGAAGCCCATCCGCCAGGCGAGGATGCACAGCAGCGCGTACGTGATCACGCCCATCACCATCAGCGAGGCGATGATCACGAAGCCGAGGGCCCGGTAGCTCAGCAGCGAGTAGGCGGCGACGAGGGCGAGGCCGATGAGTCCGGCGATGAGCCCGATCTGCAGCTGCTGCGAGCCGAGCGTGGCCGAGATGGTGTCCGAGCTGACGACCGTGAAGCTCAGCGGCAGCGCGCCGTACTTCAGCTGGTCCGCGAGCGTCTTCGCGCTCTGCTCGGTGAAGCTGCCGGTGATCGACGGGTTGCCGTCGGTGATCACGGCGTTCATCCGTGGGGCAGAGATCACCTGGCCGTCCAGGACGAACGCGAACTGGTCGCGCGGGGACTCCGCCTTCAGTCCGTACAGGCGTGTGCTGACGTCCGCGAACAGCTTCGTGCCGTCGCCGTTGAACTTCAGCTGCACCTCCCACTGGCCGGTCTGGGAGTTCATGCCGTACGACGCGTCGTTGATCAGCGAGCCGTCGAGCTCAACAGGTCCGAGGATGTACTTGACCGAGTTGTCGGCCTCGCACGTGATCAGCGGCTGGTCCTTGGGAGCATTGGCGGGATCGTTGCCCTCCGCGCCGCAGTCGTACGCGAGGAACTCGGCCTGCAGCTTCGGGGTGATCCAGCTGGGGTCGCTGCCGTTGCTCGGCGATGCGGTGGGCGTCGCCTGCAGCGTGGGCGCCGGGGTCGGGTACGGCGTCTGCTTGCCGTCGTCGCCGACGAAGGATGTCGCCGGCGCGCCGGTGAACAGCACCGAACGCAGCTGCATCTGCGCGGACGCCTCGATGCGGGCGCGGGTCTCATCGTCGGCTTGGCCGGGGATCTGCACGACGATCTGGTTGCCGGCCTGGGTGTTGATGTCGGACTCGCCGACGCCGGAGGCATCCACGCGCTGCCGGATGATCGTGGCCGCCTGCGCCATCTGGTCGCTGGTGGGTGCCGCGCCGTCCGGCGTCTTGGCCTGCAGGATGATCTGCGTGCCGCCCTGCAGGTCGAGCGCGAGCTCGGGGACCCAGGACGCCGCCTTGAACACGTACACGCCCAGGGCGTTGAAGCCGAACAGGACGGCGATGACCACGAGCAGGCCCAGCAGGGCTCGCCAGGCATGCTTGACGGGGGTGGATGCGGCCACGGAGGGTCAGCTTTCTCGCGAAAGGGGTGGATCAGGCCTCGGGCGTGTCCTTCTTGTCGTTCTCGGCGCGCAGCCGCTCGGCGGTCTCGTCCGCCGTCTCGATCTGGGGCGCCGACTCCGCCTCCGGCTCATCGGCGACCTCGGTCACCGGCTCCTCCGCGTTCACGACGCGCAGGATCGCCTGGCTGTGCACCTTGATGTCTACGCCGGGGGCGATCTCGACGAGGGCCGGCTGGTCGAGGTTGTCGGGGTCGTAGGACACGATGGTGCCGTAGAGTCCGCCCTGAAGCAGCACCTCGGCGCCGGGCACGGTCTGCCGCGCCTTCGCCTCCTGTTCGGCCTTCTGCTTGGCCATGCGGCGCCGTGAGCTCCAGAACATGAAGACGAGGAGGACCACCAGGAGGATGATCAGGCCGTAATTCTGGAAGAACGTTCCGAGGTCCATGAAGCGAGGGGTACCTTTCGATTGCGGCGCGCACAGCGGCGCTGCCGGGAAGAGTCGGGGAGAAGCCTTCAGCGATTATAGGCCATCGAGTTTCAGCGACTCCCCCGGGCGCGCCGCGCCGACATGCGCATACGCCTCGGGCGTCGCTATCCGCCCGCGCGGCGTGCGCCCCATGAACCCGATTCGCACGAGGTACGGCTCGACGACGGATTCGATCGTCTCGGCCTCTTCGCCCACGGCCACCGCGAGAGTGTTCAGGCCCACCGGGCCGCCGTGGAAGCGGCGGATCAGCGCGTCCAGGACCGCGCGGTCCAGACGGTCCAGGCCGATGGCGTCGACGTCGTACAGGTCGAGCGCGGCGTCCACCGTCGCGGTGTCCACCCCCGGCCCGTCCGTCCCGGATCCGTGCACGATGACGTAATCGCGCACGCGCCGGAGCAGGCGGTTCGCGATGCGGGGGGTGCCGCGGGAGCGGCGCGCTATCTCGGCGCGTGCCGGCTGAGGGAGGCGGACATCGAGCATCGCCGCGGAGCGCGCGACGACCTGCTCGAGCTCGGCCGGCTCGTAGAACTCCAGATGCGCGGTGAAGCCGAAGCGGTCGCGCAGCGGATTGGGCAGCAGCCCCGAGCGGGTCGTGGCACCCACGAGCGTGAACGGCGCGAGGTCGAGCGGGATGCTGGTGGCTCCAGCGCCCTTGCCGACCATGATGTCGATGCGGAAATCCTCCATCGCGAGGTACAGCATTTCCTCGGCGGAGCGCGCCATCCGGTGGACTTCGTCGATGAACAGGACCTCACCGGGGGTCAGGCTCGACAGCAGTGCGGCCAGGTCCCCCGCGTGCTGGATCGCCGGCCCGCTGGACAGGCGCAGCGCGCGACCGCTCTCGTGGGCGACGATCATCGCGAGGGTCGTCTTGCCGAGGCCAGGCGGGCCGGCCAGCAGGATGTGGTCCGGCGGGCGCTGCTGGATGCGGGCGGCGTCCAGCAGGAGCTGCAGCTGGCCGCGCACCTTCTGCTGACCGACGAACTCCGCGAGGGATGCCGGGCGCAGGGCGCCCTCGATGGCGAGCTCCGTCTCGTCGAGCGCCTCCGGGTCGAGCTCATCCATGCACGGCCCCCTGCCGGGCGGGGCCGAGGTAGGCCAGGGTCAGGCGCAGCAGCACCGGCACCTGTGCGCGCTCGCCGTCCGCGGCATCCGCCGACACCGTCTCGACGGCCTCGATGGCGACGCGTTCGGACCAGCCCAAGCCCACGAGTGCCGCCACGACCTGGCCACCGACAGCGGGAGCGCCGGGGGCGCCGGCGGCCGGGGCGCTCGGCGGGGCGAGCTTGCCGGCCAGCTGCACGACGATGAGCTTCGCCGTCTTCGGCCCGATGCCGGAAACCCGCCGGAACGGGACCTCGTCGTCGTCGGCCACCGCCTGCGCAATCTCGTCCACGCTCATCGCGGACAGCACGCCGAGCGCCGACTTCGGGCCGACCCCGGTGACCCCCAGCAGCACGCCGAACAGCGCGCACTGCGCCCGCTGGGCGAACCCGTACAGCGACAGCGCGTCCTCGCGCACGATGAGGCTCGTGTGCAGGCGCAGCTCGTGCCCGATGCGGGCGGTGCGGGCCACCTCCGCCGGCACCGCGACGGTGAACCCCACACCGCCGACCTCGATCTCCACGAGATCCGAGCCGGCGTGCAGGACCAAGCCGCGCAGTGAAGAGATCATGCCGGAAGTCTACGGGAGGCTTCGGACGTATGTTCGACCGACACGCGTCTCACCGCCGGGTGAGGCGCTCGGCATCCGCCCATGCCCGCTGCGCGGGTGTCAGTCCGGTCGTCTGCACGGCCGGTGCGGTGATGTCGCCGCGCCGCCACGCGTGGCACAGCGCGAGGGCCAGCGCGTCGGCCGCATCCGCGGGCCGGGGCAGCTCGTCCAGGCGCAGGATCCGCGCGACCATCGTCTGCACCTGGCGCTTGTCGGCATTGCCGTACCCGGTGATGGCGGCCTTCACCTCGCTCGGTGTGTGCGTGGCGGCGGGGATGCCGGACTCGGCCGCTATCAGCAGCGCGATGCCGCTGGCCTGTGCGGTCCCCATCACGGTGCTGCGGTTGTTCTGCGCGAACACCCGCTCCACGGCGAGGACGTCGGGGGCATGCTCGGCGACCACCGCGCGGATGCCGGCGGCGATCGCCGCGAGCCGCTGCTCGATGCGCCCGTCGGGGGCCGATCTGACGACGCCCACGTGCACGAGCCGGGCCGACCGGTCGGGGGCCACGTCCACCACGCCCACTCCGCACCGGGTCAGGCCGGGGTCGACCCCCAGCACCCGCAGTCGTCCGGCGCCCATCCCTCCACGATAGGCAGGTAGCGGGCAGGGACCGGGATCGACGCGCGCCGGTGGAGGGACCTCACTCGTCCTGTTCGAGCTCCGCCTGGACGTCGGCGGTCAGGTCGATGTTGCTGTAGACGTTCTGCACGTCGTCGCTGTCCTCGAGCGCGTCGATGATGCGGAAGACCTTGCGGGCCGTGTCGGCGTCGGCCTCCACCTTCAGCGACGGGACGAACTCGACGTCGGCAGATTCGTAGTCGAGCCCTGCCCCCTGCAGGGCGACGCGGACGGGAACGAGCTCGGATGCCTCGGTCGTCACCGCGTACCCGTCCGGGTGCGGCTCGACCTCCTCGGCGCCGGCCTCCAGGGCCGCCATCATGACGTCATCCTCGGTGGTGCCCTCGCCGGAGACGACGATGACGCCCTTGCGGGTGAAGTTGTAGGACACGCTCCCGGGGTCGGCGAGGTTGCCGCCGTTGCGGCTGAGCGCGGTGCGCACCTCGGCGGCCGCGCGGTTCTTGTTGTCCGTGAGGCACTCGATCAGCAGCGCGACGCCGCCGGGGGCGTAGCCCTCGTACATGATCGTCTGGTAGTCGACGGACTCTCCGGAGACCCCGGCGCCGCGCTTGATGGCGCGGTCGATGTTGTCGTTGGGGACCGAGGTCTTCTTCGCCTTCTGCACGGCGTCGTACAGGGTCGGGTTGCCGGCGAGGTCGGCCCCGCCGATCTTCGCCGCGACTTCGATGTTCTTGATGAGTTTGGCGAACGACTTGGCACGACGCGCGTCGATGACGGCCTTCTTGTGCTTCGTCGTCGCCCACTTGGAGTGGCCGGACATGCAGACAAGTTTACGTGGTCGGCGCACCACGGCCCACGGGGCCTGCGCCTTGCCTGCACACGCGCCGCGGGCCACACTCGGTGGCATGGACGACCGCACCCGTGCCCTCGCCGCCGCGCACCGCGCGGCGCAGGAATTCCTCGACACCGTCGACGAGCGCCCGGTCTGGCCGCGGGCGGGCCTGGACGAGATGCTGACGGCGTTCGGCGGCGAGCTTCCCGAGGAGGGAGCCGACGCGGCCGCCGTGATCGACGAGCTCGCCGAGCGGGCGTCCCCGGGCCTGGTGGCGATTCCCGGCGGCCGGTTCTTCGGCTTCGTGATCGGCGCCACTCTCCCGGCGGCCCTGGCGGCGGACTGGCTGGTCTCCGCATGGGACCAGAACAGCGGGTCCAGCACGATGACCACGGCCACCGTCGCCGCCGAGCGGGTCGCCGGCCGGTGGATCTGCGACCTGCTCGGCCTGCCGGCATCCAGCGCCGTCGGCTTCGTCACCGGCGCGCAGATGTCGAACTTCGTGTGCCTGGCCGCCGCGCAGCACGCCGTGCTGCGACGAGCCGGCTGGGACCTCACGCGGCGCGGGCTGCGGGGCGCTCCCCCGGTGCGGCTGATCGTCGGCGGCGACCGGCACGGCTCGATCGACCGCGCCGCGCGCTTCTGCGGGATCGGCGCGGACGAGCTGGTGGTCGTCGCCGCCGACGACCAGGGTCGGATGCTGCCGGCGGAGCTCGAGGCGGCGCTGCACGCCGGCGAGGGCACCGCGACGATAGTGTGCCTGCAGGCCGGAGAGGTGCACACCGGGGCGTTCGACCCGATCGCCCGGCTCGTCCCGCTCGCGAAGGAGCATGACGCGTGGGTGCACATCGACGGCGCGTTCGGACTGTGGGCCGCGGCATCCCCTTCTCTGCGGCACCTGACCGCGGGCGCGGCGGACGCCGACTCGTGGACCACCGACGCGCACAAGACGCTCAACGTGCCGTACGACTGCGGGATGGCGATAGTCCGCGATCCCGCGGACGCTGTCGCCGCGTTCCGGACCGGCGGCGACTACCTGATGTACGCGAGCCTGGACCCCTGGGACCTCGGCCCGGAGCTGTCCCGCCGGGCGCGCGGCGTTCCGGCGTGGGCGGCGCTGCGCAGCCTCGGCCGGTCCGGCGTCGCACGGCTGGTCGACCGGCTGCACGCGAATGCCCGGCGCCTGGAGGCGCGCCTGCGTGCCGTGGACGGGGTGCAGGTCGTCAGCGAGGTGCCGTTCACGCAGGTGATGCTCCGGCTGTGGGACGACGACGCGACCCGGGCGCTGGGGGACGCCATCCTCGCCGACGGCACCGCGGCGCTGACCGGCGCGCAATGGCGCGGTCGGGCCGTGCTGCGCTGTTCGATGTCGTCATGGGCGACCACCGAGTCCGACATCGACGCGACGGTCGCCGCGATAGCGCGGCTGACCGCGCGGCTTACGCCGTGAGCTTGACGAGGGTGCGCAGATTCCGGTTCGTCGTGGTGCGTTTGTACACCGGCCGGGCCAGCTCCCGCGCGAACGGTGTCGTCGTGGTCGAGCCCCTCACCGGATTCCAGTACAGGATGCCGTCACCGGCCTGGACGGGGTCCACATCGTGGTCGAGTTTCTCCGCCGCCGCGGCGAGCGTGTCGATGGCGGCCGGGTCGGAGGCGAACACGACGTACGGCTGCCGCGCGGGGTCGTCGGCGTCGAACGGGAACCCGTGGACCGCCGCCTGCAACTCGTCCGCCGTCAGCAGGACGATCCAGGCGTCGTAGGCGAAGCGCTCGCGCAGCGCCGCCTCGATCGCCGTCTTCAGCGCGGCTTGCTTGCCGGCTGACGTGAAGCGCACGTTGCCGCTGGCGAGCACGGTGCGCACGTCGTCGAAGCCGAGCCGAGCGCGGAAAAGGTCGGCGAGGTCGGCGGAGCGGATCGTGATGCCGTTCACGTTCACCCCGCGCAGCAGCGCGACCCACAGCGTCATGCGGCGATGCCCGTCCGGTCGCGTGCGGCATCCAGGAGCAGCCGATGGAAGCGCGGTTCGCCGTTCATCTCGGGGTGGAATGACGTCCCGACGAGGTTTCCCGCCCGGACCGCGACGACGGTCCCGTCCGGCAGTGCCGCGAGCGGCTCGACGCCGGGGCCCACGTGCTCCACGAGCGGCGCCCGGATGAACACGGCGTGCACCGGCGGGGTCCCGACGGCCGGGACGTCCAGGTCGATCTCGAAGGACTCGACCTGGCTGCCGAAGGCGTTTCGCCGCACCGTGACATCCAGCCCGCCGAGGGTCTCCTGCCCGTCGATGGCGTCGACGATCCGGTCGGCGAGCATGATCAGCCCCGCGCACGTGCCGTACACCGGCAGCCCGCCGGCGATGGCATCCCGCAGCGGGCCCTGCAGCCCGAACGCACGCGACAGCTTGTCCATCACGCTGGACTCGCCGCCGGGGATCACCAGGCCGTCCACGCGCGCCAACTCCTCCGGGCGGCGCACGAGGACGACGTCGGCGCCCAGGTCGGTGAGGATGCGCGCGTGCTCGCGCACATCCCCCTGCAGCGCGAGGACGCCGATCCGCGTGCTACCAGCCACGGTCGGCAAGGCGGTGCGGCGCGGCGAGATCCGCGACGTTGATGCCCACCATGGCTTCGCCCAGGCCCCGCGACACGTCGGCGATGACCTTCGCGTCGTCGTAGAACGTCGTCGCCTTCACGATCGCGGCCGCTCGGGCGGCGGGGTCACCGGACTTGAAGATGCCGGAGCCGACGAACACGCCGTCGGCGCCCAGCTGCATCATCATCGCCGCGTCGGCGGGCGTTGCCACTCCCCCGGCGACGAACAGCACGACCGGCAGCTTCCCGGTGGCGGCGACCTCGGCGACCAGCTCGTACGGCGCCTGCAGCTCTTTCGCGGCGACGTACAGCTCGTCCTTGGTCATCGACCGCAGGGCGTTGATCTCGCCGGAGATCTTGCGGATGTGCTTCGTGGCCTCCGAGACGTCGCCGGTGCCCGCCTCGCCCTTCGAGCGGATCATCGCCGCGCCCTCGTTGATGCGGCGCAGCGCCTCGCCGAGGTTCGTGGCACCGCACACGAACGGGACCGTGAACTTCCACTTGTCGATGTGGTTGACGTAGTCCGCGGGCGAGAGCACCTCGGACTCGTCGATGTAGTCCACGCCCAGCTCTTGCAGCACCTGTGCCTCGACGAAGTGCCCGATCCGCGCCTTGGCCATCACCGGGATCGACACGGCCTCGATGATCCCGTCGATCAGGTCGGGGTCGCTCATCCGGGCCACGCCGCCCTGAGCGCGGATGTCGGCGGGCACCCGCTCGAGCGCCATCACGGCCACGGCACCGGCATCCTCGGCGATCTTCGCCTGGTCGGCCGTGACGACGTCCATGATCACGCCGCCCTTGAGCATCTCGGCCAGACCGCGCTTGACGCGCCCCGTTCCGGCGGTGCGAGTGTCCTCTGCCATGCTGTCCCTCTCGTCGGTGTGTGCCAGACCCTGCATTGGCCTATGCCAAAATTTACCACGTCCGCGTACAGTCGACACATGGACGATTCGATCGCCGGGCGGACCGCCGCGGAGATCGCCGGCAGCGTGCGGATGCTGCGCGACCGCGGCGAGCTGCGCGCGGGCGAGCTGCTGCCCCCGGTGCGGGCGCTCGCGCAGCAGCTCGGCGTGAACCGCAACACCATCGTCGCCGCGTACCGGCAGCTGACGCAGGCCGGGGTCGTGGTCACCCGCGGCCGCGGCGGCACGCGCCTGGCCGATCCCGCCCCCGTCGCGCAGGAGGGCTACGCCCGGGACAGCGCGCTGCGGGATGTCGGCACCGGCAACCCGGATCCGCGCTGGATCCCGGACCCGTCCGCGGCGCTGGCGGCGATCGCGGGCCGGACGGTGCTGTACGGCGAGCCGGTGATCGATGCGGGCCTCGAACAGTGGGCGCACCCGTGGATGGCGCAGGATCTCGCGCCCGCGGACATCCGGCTCACCGTGACATCCGGCGCCGTGGACGCGGTCGAACGGCTCCTGAACCAGGCCCTGACCCGGGACGACGCGGTGGCGCTGGAGGATCCGTGCTGGCTGGCCGGCATCCAGACCGTGCGACTGGGCGGCTACCGCGCCGTGGCGGTGCCGACGGACGACGAGGGGATGACGGTCGAGGGACTGCGGGCCGCGCTCGACGAGGGGGTGCGCGCGGTGATCTGCACGCCACGCGCCCAGAACCCGACGGGGGCGAGCCTGTCCGCGGCGCGCGCCGTGGCGCTGCGCGAGCTGCTGCGCGCGCATCCGTACGTCCTGGTCATCGAGGACGACCACTTCTCGCTGCTGTCCCAGCAGCCGTTCCACAGCATCGTCGGTCCGGAGCACCGGCGCTTCGCGCTCGTGCGATCGGTGTCGAAGTTCCTCGGCCCGGACATGTGCCTGGCGGTGACGGCGTCCGATCCCGACACCGCGCAGCGGCTCGCGCTGCGGCTGAGCCCGGGCACCACGTGGGTCAGCCACCTGCTGCAGCGGCTCGCGCATGCGCTGTTGGCGGATCCCGCCGTCCGCGACCGGATCGCGGATGCCGGCGTCCACTACGCGCAGCGCAACGCGGCGTTCGCGGCGCGACTGGCCGACGCGGGGCTGCCGGCCTCCGCCGGCGACGGCCTGAACGTGTGGGTGGCGCTGCCGGTGGCGGCGCGGCGCGCGGCGGATCAGCTGAGGCGGCGCGGCTGGCTCGCCCGCAGCGGCGACGAGTTCGGCCTCGACGAGCCGGCCTCGCGGCACCTGCGCCTGACCGTCCACGACCTCGACGATCCGGACGCCGCGCAGCTGGCGGCCGCGCTCGCCGCCTCGGTGAGGGCCGTCGACGCCGAGATGGGATGATCGACCGGTGAAGATCCTCTCCATCCAGTCCGCGGTGGCGCATGGCCATGTGGGCAACTCGGCCGCCGTCTTCCCGCTGCAGCGCATCGGCGTCGAGGTGCTGCCGGTGTACACGGTCACGTTCTCGAACCACACCGGGTACGGCGCTTGGCGCGGGCCGATGATCAGCCCGGAGGACGTCCGCGAGGTGATCACCGGGATCGAGGAGCGCGGCATCCTCCCCGAGATCGACGTGGTCCTGTCCGGATACCAGGGCGGCGAGGGCATCGCCGACGTCATCATCGAGACCGTCGCGCGCGTGAAGGCGGCCAACCCCGACGCCGTATACGCCTGCGACCCGGTGATGGGCAACGCGGCATCTGGCTGCTTCGTCGCGCCCGCGATCCCGGTCCTGCTGCGCGAGCGGGTCGTGCCGGTCGCCGACATCATCACGCCCAACCAGTTCGAGCTGGGGTTCCTCACCGGCACCGAGCCGGGCGACCTGCGATCCACGCTGGCCTCCGTCGATGCAGCGCGTGCGATGGGCCCGTCCACCGTCCTCGTGACGAGCGTGCAACGGCCCGACCGGCGGGAGGGCACCATCGAGATGCTGGCCGCCGACGACGACGACGCGTGGATCGTGCAGACCCCGCACCTGCCGCTGAAGGCCAACGGGTCCGGTGACGTGACCGCTGCGCTGTTCACCGCGCACTATCGTGCGACGGGGGACGCCGCGACCGCCCTCGCGCGCACGGCGTCCAGCGTGTTCGACCTGCTCGAGCGCACGCAGCTGTCCGGCCAGCGGGAGCTGCAGCTCGTCCAGTCGCAGGAGGCGTACGCGCACCCGCGCATGCAGTTCGAGGTCAGCCGGCTCCGCTGACGCGCCGAGCGCGTTCAGCTCGCAGGGCAAACCGCGCCGCGGGCCGCGACACGCCGCGCGACACGCCGTGCGCCGGCAGATAGTCCTGCGAATTGGACGCCGGGCTCAGGCGGCGCGGCGCCTCACCAGGCGTCGGCGACGGCGCGGCGCACGTCGCCGAGCAGCTGCGGCAGGGCCTTGGTCCGCGCGATGATCGGGAAGAAGTTCGCGTCGGTCTCCCAGCGCGGCACGACGTGCTGATGCAGGTGCTCGTCGACACCCGCGCCGGCCACGCGCCCCTGGTTCATGCCGATGTTGAACCCGTCGCAGCGGGAGACATCCCGCAGCACCCGCATCGCGTGCTGGGTGAGGATGCCGATCTCCTCGACCTCCTCGGCCGTGGCCTCGTCGTAGGTGGCGACATGACGGTACGGGCACACGAGCAGGTGGCCGGAATTGTATGGGAACAGGTTCAGCAGCACGAACGCGGTGCGGCCTCGGTGCACGATGAGGCCGTCCTCGTCGCTCTTGTGCGGCGCGGCGCAGAACGGGCACGCCGCACGCATGGCATCCGCGCCCGCCTGGATGTACGCCATCCGGTGCGGCGTCCACAGCCGCTGAAACCCGTCCGGCACCCCCGGCAGGTCGCTCTCGGCGACAAGGCCCGGGATGTCGTCGGTCGTGGCATCCGTCACGGCAGGTCCTTGGCGGTGTTCACCAGAGCCCGCGTGTCGATCGCCGTGCGGATCAGCCGAACCGCCTCGTCGACCGGCACGCCGTTGCGCTGGGAGCCGTCGCGGAAGCGGAACGACACGGCGCCGTCGGCGCGGTCCTGCTCGCCGGCGATCAGCTGGAACGGCACCTTCTGCGTGGTGTGGGTGCGGATCTTCTTCTGCATGCGGTCGTCGCTGTGGTCGACCTCGGCGCGCACCCCTTCGGCCTTCAGCCGGGCGATCACGTCGTCGAGGTACGCCTCGTATTCGGCGGCGACCGGGATGCCGACGACCTGCACCGGCGAGAGCCAGGCGGGGAACGCGCCGGCGTAGTGCTCGAGCAGGATCGCGAAGAACCGCTCGATCGACCCGAAGAGAGCGCGGTGGATCATGATCGGCCGGTGCTTCTCGCCGTCCTGGCCGGTGTACTCCAGGCCGAACCGCTCCGGCAGGTTCGGGTCGACCTGCACCGTGGACAGCTGCCAGACGCGGCCGATGGCGTCGGTGGTCTTCAGGTCGATCTTCGGCCCGTAGAACGCGGCTTCGCCGGGCACCTCGGTCAGCTTCAGGCCGCTGGCCACGGCGACGTTGCGCAGCGCATTCGTGGAGTAGTCCCAGAACTCGTCCGACCCGATCCACTTGGACTTCTCGTCGTCGCGCATCGACAGCTCGAGCTCGAAGTCGGTCAGCCCGAAGTCCCGCAGCATCGAGATGACGAACTCGAGGACGTGGGTGGCCTCAGACTCCAGCTGCTCCGGGGTAACGAAAAGGTGCGAGTCGTCCTGCGTGAACCCGCGCACCCGGGTCAGCCCATGCAGGGCACCGGAGAGCTCGTTGCGGTACACCGTGCCGTTCTCGGCCAGCCGCATGGGAAGGTCGCGATAGCTGCGCGCACGCTCCTTGTAGATGAGGATGTGCATCGGGCAGTTCATCGGCTTGAGGTAGTAGTCGTGCCCGGCCTTGACGAGATCCCCGTTCTCGTCGTGCTCCTCGTCCATCCGGATCGGCGGGAACATGCCCTCGCGGTACGTCACGAGGTGGTTCGACTGGAGGAAAAGGTCCTCCTTCGCGATGTGCGGCGTGTACACGTAGGTGTAGCCGGCCGCAATGTGCCGGCGGCGCGCGTGCTGCTCCATCTCCATCCGCACGACACCCCCCTTGGGGTGCCACACCGACAGGCCAGACCCGATCTCGTCGGGGAACGAGAACAGGTCGAGCTCGCGGCCCAGGCGCCGGTGGTCCCGCTTGGCGGCCTCCTCCAGCCGCTGCTGGTAGGCGCGCAGCTCGTCCTTGCTCGGCCACGCCGTGCCGTAGATGCGCTGCAGCTGCGGGTTCTTCTCGCTGCCGCGCCAGTACGCGCCGGCCACGCGGGACAGCGCCCAGCCGTTGCCGATCAGGCGCGTGCTGGGCAGGTGCGGCCCGCGGCACAGGTCCTTCCATACCGTCGTCCCGTCGCGGTCCACGTTGTCGTAGATCGTCAGCTCACCGGCGCCGACCTCGACGCTGGCGCCCTCGGTCTTGGCCGCGCCGCCGCCCTTGAGGTCGATCAGCTCGAGCTTGAACGGCTCGTCGGCGAGCTCGGCCCGTGCCTCCTCGTCGGAGACCGGCCGGCGGACGAACCGCTGGCCCTCCCGGACGATGCGCTGCATCTCCTTGTCGATGGCCTTCAGGTCGTCCGGGGTGAACGGCTCCGTGGTGCCGAAGTCGTAGTAGAACCCGTCGGTGATCGGCGGGCCGATGCCCAGATTCGTCTGCGGCCGGATCCGCTGCACGGCCTGAGCGAGCACGTGCGCGGTCGAGTGGCGAAGGATGCTCAGACCGTCCGGGCTGTCGACAGTGACCGGTTCGACGGTGTCCGTGGATGCCACGGTCGTGGCGAGGTCCTTCAGTTCGCCGTTCACGCGCAGCGCCACGATGCTGCGGTCGGGGAAAAGGGCGAAGCCGTCGGCGGGATAGTTCACGTCAGACGGGATGACGGTGTCAGTCACAGGCGAAACTCCAGGGTGCTCGGATGGCTCGGCGACGGGGGCGCAGAGGCGCGGAACGCTCTCGCGCCTAGAGCGTTCGACGGCCGCACACCGCGACGGCGACGATCCGGGTCCACCCGCGAAGCTCCATGTCCCGAGTCTAGTCGCGCGGTCCGGAGCCCTCAGGCGACGGTGAGGTCGACCTGGATCTCGGCGGCCAGCTGCTCGAGCTCGGCGACCGCGGCGGCGATGTCTGCGCCGGCGGCCGCGTGCGCGGTGACGGTGGCCTCGAACAGCTCACCGCCGGCCATCGGCGTCGCTGTGGTCCGGCTCGTGAGCCGGTCTATAGTCAGGCCGCGACCGACGAGGGCGTGCGTGATGTCGCGGACGATGCCGGGGCGGTCGTTGCCGAGCACCGTGAACGTGACGTGCTCCGCGGGTGCGACGGCGGACGTCTCGACACCGGGGTACTCGGTGACCGTGAGGAGGCCCGCGAGGTCTCCGAGTGCCCCGGTGAGCGCGGCTCTCTGCGCGTCGGGCACTTCGACGAGCACGACGCCCGCGAACGTGCCCGCAAGTTCGGCGAGCTCGCTGCGCTCCCAGTTGCCGCCGTGCGCGGCGATGACATCCGCGAGGGCCTGCACGAGCCCGGCCCGGTCGGAGCCGGCGACGGTGAGCACGAGGTGGGCCATGCGCTGAGCCTACCGCCCGCAGTCTGCGCAGCGAAGGGTGTCAGCGCATGCCCGCGTGGGCCGGTTCGCGCTCGTCGATGCGCTCATGCTCCCGTTGTTCACCGTGCGCATTCTGCACGGGATCGCCGCCGGGCTGCGCGACCCACGTCGCGCGTGCGCGCACGCGCCGCGCCAACGTGTGCGCGGGGCGCTCGGCGATCAGCCAGAACACCCATGCCACCGCGACGGCCAGGGGCACCGCGGTGAGGAGAGTCCACGGCATCGCGTCGGTGACGTTCGCCATGAGGATCACAATCGGCTCGTGGACCAGATAGAGGCTGAACGAGACGGCGCCGAGCCACGCCACCGGCCGCCAGGTGAGCACGCGGCGCAGGGTCGTGCAGTGCACGGCCGCTATCACCAGGATGCCGGCTCCGATCACGATCGGGGCCTGGGCGATGGTGACCGCGGCGGCATGGCCGAGCAGCCCCACCAGCTCCCAGTGCATGCTGAGCAGGACCGCCGCCAGCAGCAGCATCCCGGCCCACACGAACGCGCCGCCGCGGCGGGTCATCCGCCGCACGACGGCGCCGATGCGGTCCCACTCGCCCTCGATCGCCACGCCGACGCCGAAGACCGGCAGGTACTGCAGCGCGGCGACGTCCTGGCTGGCGCCGACCGCGGACAGCGCTATGCAGGCGACGCCCAGCACCCACGCGGGGATCAGCCGGGCCGCGTAGGCGGCGACCGGCAGCAGCAGCGAGAAGATGATCTCCCAGCGCAGCGTCCACAGCGGGGAGACCACACCGGAGGTCCCACCGAGCAGGGTGATGTCCTGCACGATGTCGTGGAACGGGTAGCCCGCGTCGCGGTCGAGCAGCCATGGGCTCGTGGTCGCACCGTCATGCGGCAGGAGGAGCACCGCGAACCCGAACGCGACAGCGCCGAGCACCGGTACGTACAGGCGCAGGATCCGCGACGGGAAGTACGAGAACCAGTCGAACGAGCGCGATCGCACGGCGCGGGCCAGCACGAACCCGGACAGCACGAAGAACACGACGACGGCCTCCGCGCCGCCCCACACGAGGTGCAGCGGCGTGTAGACAAGGGCGATCCGCCATGGGGTCTCCTGCACATCGCCGCCGAAGTACGCGGCTGCAAGAGACGGTGAAACCAGCAGCGCGTGATGGACGACCACGACGAGCGCTGCGATGCCGCGGAGCCCGTCGAGAGCGGACAATCGATTCGCTACTGGCATCCCCTCGACGTTACGAACCCGTGATGAAGGATTCCTGGACATCCGGCGGTTGTGAGAGGAGTCTCATCGCCCTGGGCGGCACCGGATACGACGAAACCCCCGGTCACCCGGGGGTTTCTGTGTGGTGGGCGATACTGGGATCGAACCAGTGACCTCTTCCGTGTCAGGGAAGCGCGCTACCGCTGCGCCAATCGCCCGAGTCATCCTCCGCCGGCCGGAACCGGGAGTGGAGGTGGCGACGGGACTCGAACCCGTGTGAACGGCTTTGCAGGCCGGTGCCTAGCCTCTCGGCCACGCCACCGCGTGGTTCGAACCCCACGGCGTGCTCCTCCTGAGAGGACCCCGCACTCGAGCGGATGACGAGACTCGAACTCGCGACCCTCACCTTGGCAAGGTGATGCGCTACCAACTGCGCTACATCCGCATTTCGCACTCCGGATCTCTCCGGCGCAGGTACGACTGTAGCCGATCACCGGCCCCGCGCAAAACCATGCGTCGCCCGCGCGTGTCCGGTGTGCGCGGTTCGGATCTGTCCCCGACATCCGGTACGATCGGTACTCGTCCCCCTGCGGGATCTGGGCGATTGGCGCAGTTGGTAGCGCGCTTCCTTCACACGGAAGAGGTCGTCGGTTCGAGTCCGGCATCGCCCACCCAGATACCCCGGAATCACGCGGAATCCCGCAGTGCTCCCCCCGTGCGCCTCATCGGATCACCGCGCAGACGAGTGCGGCAACGGCCAGTACGAGAAACAGCAGCGGCGACGGCAGGCTGTTGTAGGCGTGCGCGCGCAGGTGCACGCCTACCGCGACGACGAAGAACAGTACGAGACCGACTCCTGCGGCCACGCCGACAGTCGGAAAGCCCACCAGTCCCACCAGCAGTCCCGCCGCACCGGCGGCCTGGAGTGCGGCGAACACAGGGATGCGTGAGGGCGGCAGGTCGACGTCCCCGAGGTTGTCGGTCACGAACCGGGCGCGCGCGAACGTGGCGACCGCGATCAGCGCGTTGGCGGCGATCGCGACGACAGTGATGGTGACGGGGATGATCATGGTCTCGCCTTCCGGGGCAGCGCGGGCCGCTCCCCTGCATCCCTGACGACGTAGCCTTGGCGAACGTGACACCGCAACCGCCTCACACTTCCTGAGTGCGTTTCGTCATCTCATTGATGGATGCCACCCTCAGAGGAGGTTGCCGATGGGCCCGACCCCCGCCGATCACCGCCTCCTGATGAACGTCGCGTATCGCCTCCTCGGGTCGGTATCCGAGGCGGAGGACGCGGTGCAGGACGGGTATGAGCGCTGGTACGCGCTGCCCGACGGCCGCCGCGACGGCATAGCGTCGCCGACGGCGTGGCTCGTGACCGTCACCACGCGGATCTGCCTCGACACTCTGCGTTCGGCGCGCGTGCGACGGGAGCGGTATGTCGGGCAATGGCTGCCCGAGCCCGTTCCGGATGCCGCCCACTGGACGAGCCAGCAGCCGTCCTCCCGGGCGGCGGACCCGGCCGACCGCGTGTCCCTCGACGAGTCGCTGAGCATGGCGCTTCTGGTCGTCCTGGAGGCAATGACGCCGCCGGAGCGGGTCGCGTTCGTCCTCCACGACGTCTTCCGGTACACGTTCGCCGAGGTCGGTGAGATCGTCGGCCGATCACCTCAGGCATGCCGGCAGCTCGCGGCGTCGGCGCGCCGCCGGGTCCGCGATGCGCGCGGCAGGAGCGTCCCGGCGCAGGAGCACGAGCACGTCGTGACCGCCTTCCACGCCGCACTGGAGACCGGCGATCTCGACGGGCTCGTCGCCCTCCTCGACCCCGCGGCCCGTGCCATCCCCGACGGCGGCGGACGCGTCGCCGCGGCGCTGGATCCCATCGAGGGAGCGGAGCAGATTGCGCAGTACCTGCTCGGGCTCTATCGACGCCAGCCCGATCTGCGCTTTCACCTGGCCACCGTAAACGGGCAACGGGGACTGGTCGCCCGTGACGGCGCGGGCGCCGCCCTCGCCATCGCCGCGGTCGCGGTCGAGCACGGACTCATCCAGCGGCTGTGGGTGACCCGCAACCCCGACAAGCTGGCCGGCTGGTCCTGACAAACAGCGCCGCCCGCGGTGCCGGTCAGGCGTCCACAGTCCACCCGTAGCGGCGGTGCAGCACCGCCGCGACGCGCGCGAACCGCTCACGGTCCAGCGCCGCGGCCTCACGGCGCAGCCCGTACCGGTGCACGAGGTACACCTGGTCGATGTCGACCCAGGACGGCCGGCCACGCGAGTCCCACGGGCCCGAGCCGATCGGCAGGAACTCGCGGTCCCCGTCGTGCGCCTTGCTGGTCAGCTTGACCGCATACGCGTACTCGGCGTCTCGCCGCCCGATCACCAGCACCGGGCGGTCCTTGCCGCGCCCGTCGTGCTCCTGGAACGGCACCCACGTCCAGACGACCTCGCCCGCATCCGGCGCGCCGTTGATCTTCGGGGCGTACGCGATACGCAGCCCGTCCATCGCCGGGGGCGTTATCTCGAGGGTCGCCGTACCGCCCGACTGGCCGGGCGAGGCATCCCGCGGCCTGGCGCCGCCCGAACCGCGAAACGACGGGCGGCGCCGCCGTGTCGGGCCCGTCGAGGGGCGCAGCAGTCCGAGAAGTCGAGACAGGATGCCGGGGCGGGACGTCACCCCGCCACCCTATCGATCAGGCTCCGTGCAGAACCGGCTCCGGCGCGACCGCCTGCACGGCGACCGGTCCCGTGGAGGCCTCCTCGGGGAACGCGTAGCCGCTCTCGCCGTGCACGGCGGTGTCGACGCCCGCCAGCTCGTCCTCACTGCGAATCCGGAATCCCATCGTCTTCTGGATGCCCCACCCGACCGCCCACGAGATGCCGAACGAGAAGACGAGCACCGACAGCGCCGCCATCGTCTGCACGATGAGCTGGTCGGCGCTGCCCCCGGTGAACAGGCCCGTGCCGGTCGCGAAGAACCCCAGGTACAGCGTGCCGATAAGGCCGCCGACGAGGTGCACGCCGACCACGTCCAGGGAATCGTCGATGCGCAGCAGATACTTCAGCTCCACCGCCTTCGCGCACACGATGCCGGCGATGAGCCCCAGCAGCAGCGACCACCCCGGCGTGAGATTCGCGCACGCCGGGGTGATCGCCACCAGTCCCGCGACGGCCCCCGACGCCGCGCCCACCGAGGTCGGCTTGCGCCCCGTGAGTTTCTCGATGACCAGCCAGCCGAGGATCGCCGCGGCGGTCGCCCCCAGCGTGTTGATGGTGATCAGGCCGATCGGCGATCCGGATGCCGCGATCCCGTCGCCGGCCGCCGCTGCTCCCCCGTTGAACCCGAACCATCCGAACCACAGCAGCGCCGCCCCCAGCAGCACCAGCGGCACGTTGTGCGGCCTGTTGATGTCCTTGCTGAAGCCGACCCGCTTGCCCAGCACCAGTGCGAGCGCCAGCGCGGCCGCCCCCGCGTTGATGTGCACGGCGGTCCCGCCCGCGTAGTCGATGACGTTCGCCGACAGCCCCAGGTGCGTGCCCAGCGTCGCTATCCACCCGTCCGGGTTCCACACCCACCCCGCCACGAGGAAGTAGTCGAACGTCACGAACAGGGCCACGAACGCCATCCACGCGCCGAACTTCGCTCGATCCGCGATGGCGCCGGAGATCAGCGCGACGGTGATGATCGCGAACGTCGCCCCGAACGCCACTCCCACCAGGTCCACGTTCGAGCTGCCGCCGGAGGCGAGATCACCGAGGCCGAAGTCCGAGAGCGGGTTCCCGACGAAACCCACCCAGCCGGTCGACACGTTCTGCATGCTGAACCCGTAGAGGATCCAGAGCACAGCGACCACGCCCATCGCGCCGAAGCTCATCATCATCATGCTGACGACGCTCTTGGCCCGCACGAGCCCGCCGTAGAAGAACGCCACACCCGGCGTCATCAGCAGTACCAGGGCCGTCGCCACGATGTACCACGAGAGGTTTCCGCTGTCCATGCGGGACAGTCTGGAACCGGCGCGTTACCGCGGTCGCGTCATCGTGTTTCCGCGGTGTTACAGGCGCGGGCGCCGTGTGAACATCGCGTTTCAGGAGGGGCCCGGGGTCAGGATGTCGTCAGCGCTATCAGCCGCGAGACGGCCCGCAGGTACTTCTTGCGGTAGCCGCCGCCGAGCATCTCCTGCCCGAACACGTCGCTGAGCGCCCGCCCGGTCGCGCGGATCGGGATCTGCGCGTCGTACGCGCGGTCGATGAACGCCACCAGGCGCAGCGCGGCGGACTGATCGTCCAGCTGCTCGACATCCCGCAGCCCGATGGCGTCGACGCCCTCGATCAGCCGGATGTAGCGGGACGGGTGCACCTTCGCCAGGTGCGCCACCAGCCCGCCGAACGGGTCGTCGGAGGCGACCCCGGAGATCGCGGCCTCAGCGATGGCGCGCTCGTAGCCGGCCGCATCCAGCGCCGGCGCCTCGCCGTCCACCGCGCGCTGCCGGTAGTCCGTGCCGTCGATGCGGATCGTATGGAACGCGTCGGCCATCGCCTGGATCTCACGCAGGAAGTCCTGGGCGGCGAACCGTCCCTCGCCGAGCGCGTTCGGCGGGGTGTTGGATGTCGCCGCCAGTCGAGTGCCGCCCGCGACGAGCTCGCCCAGCAGCCGGGTCATCACCATCGTGTCGCCGGGATCGTCCAGCTCGAACTCGTCGATGCACAGCAGCTGCGACCCACGGAACAGGTCGACGGTCTTCTGGTAGCCGAGCGCCCCGACCAGTGCTGTGTACTCGATGAACGATCCGAAGTACTTCTGACGCGCGGGCATCGCGTGGTAGACCGCCGCGAGCAGATGCGTCTTGCCGACGCCGAAACCGCCGTCCAGGTACACGCCCGGCTTGGCTGGCGCGACCTTCTTCGCCTTCCGGAACAGTCCGCCTTTCGCAGGCGCCGCGGCGGGGCCCGCGAACGCCGCCAGCTTCAGCTTCGCCTCCTGCTGGGAGGGGTAGGCGGGGTCCGGCCGGTAGCTGTCGAACGTGGCATCCCGGAACTGGCGGGGCGGAACGAGGGACGCGACCATCTCGGCGCCGGAGACCTGCGGGAGACGATCCGTCAGATGGACGATTCCGGGGGTCAAAGACGCGCTCCTGCCAGGCGGCCATGCCGGTGGGTGACCGATCATGACGGAGTGTGAACGAAAGGGCCAGGCGCCTGAACAGGCGACTACTCTCGAAAGAGACGGCATCCACCCTACGCCGTCGAATCCGCACGCCCGATCCGAGGAGACTTTCCGTGTCCGTCGACCCCGACACCTCATCCGCAAAATTCGCCGAGTACGCCGCCCCGCAGCGGCTCGTGACCGCGGACTGGCTGCAGGAACGCCTCGGCACGCCGGGCCTGGTGGTCGTGGAATCCGACGAGGACGTGCTCCTGTACGAGACCGGCCACATCCCGGGCGCCGTGAAGATCGACTGGCACACCGAGCTGAACGACCCGGTGGTCCGCGACTACCTGGACGGCGAAGGCTTCGCGAAGCTCCTGTCGAAGAAGGGGATCGCCCGCGACGACACCGTCGTCATCTATGGCGACAAGAACAACTGGTGGGCGGCGTACGCCCTGTGGGTGTTCTCGCTGTTCGGCCACGAGGACGTCCGCCTGCTCGACGGCGGCCGCGACCTGTGGCTCGCGCAGGGACGCCCCGTGACCACCGACGCCACCGTGCGCAGCGCCACCGATTATCCGGTCGTGGAACGCGACGACAGCGAGCTGCGCGCGTTCCGCGAGGACGTGCTCACGCACTTCGGCAAGCCCCTGATCGACGTCCGCTCCCCCGAGGAGTACAGCGGAGAGCGCACGCACATGCCCGACTACCCCGAGGAAGGCGCGCTGCGCGGCGGCCACATCCCGACGGCGCGCAGCGTCCCGTGGAAGCGCGCGGTGGCCGACGACGGCACGTTCAAGGCCCGCGCCGACCTCGAGAAGATCTACCGCGACGAGATCGGGCTCGGCGACGGCGACGCGATCATCGCGTACTGCCGGATCGGCGAGCGGTCCAGCCACACCTGGTTCGTGTTGCAGCACCTGCTCGGTTTCGAGGACGTCCGCAACTACGACGGCTCGTGGAGCGAGTGGGGTTCGTCGGTGCGCGTGCCGATCGCGGCGGGCTCGGAGCCGGGTGCGGCGCCGGTCCTGCGCTAGCGGATGGGACAATGGCGGGGATGACGCAGACGCAGCTCCCGCAGGTCCTCGCCGAGATCCGTGACGAGTTCCTCGAACTCGACGAGCCGGACCGCCTCCAGCTGCTCCTGGAGTTCTCCAAGGAGCTGCCGGAGGCGCCGGCACGGTACACGGACCACCCGGAGCTGTACGAGCGGGTCGCCGAATGCCAGTCGCCGGTGTTCATCGCCGTCGAGGTGTCCGACGAGAAGATCGTGACGATGCACGCCACCGCGCCGGTCGAAGCGCCGACCACGCGCGGATTCGCCAGCATCCTGGTCCAGGGGCTTTCCGGCCTGTCCGCAGAGGCAGTGCTGGCCGTCCCGGGCGACTATCCGCAGAGCCTCGGGCTGACCCGTGCGGTCTCGCCGCTGCGGATCTCCGGGATGACCGGGATGCTCGTGCGCACCCAGCGCCAGGTGCGCGCCATCACGTCCGTGTGACCGTCACGGCGCAGTCAGCGCGTGGGCGGTCACCCACTCCCGGATCGCATCGGCCCAGCGCTGCGCGTCGTAGTTCCACAGCTTCGTGTGCCGGGCCACCTGGAACGACTCCAGGGTGACCAGATCGGGCCGGGCCGCCGCGAGCACATGCGAGGCGTCCGAGGGGACGAATCCGTCGTCGTCGCTGTGCAGGATGAGGATGGGATGCTGCAGCTCGGCCGCCCGGGACACGACATCCAACCGGTCCAGCGGGATCGCCGGGGTCCCGGTCAGGGGCGCAGCCCAGTGCGTCTGCAGGGCGCCGAGGGCGAGTCCCGTGACGGGATCGGGCACCCGCAGCTGCCGCGCCTGGAAGCCGAGCACGACGCGCCAGTCCACGACGGGTGAGTCGAGCACGAGCCCCGCGATGGCGTCCCGGTGCGGTGAGCCGAGCTCGATCTGCAGCGCTATGGCACCGCCCATCGACCAGCCCATCAGCAGCACCTGCCGGGCGCCGCGCCGCAGCGCAAACGCTATCGCCGCGTCCACGTCGCGCCATTCCGTCGCGCCGAGCGCGTAGCGCCCGGTCCGGCTGCGCGGCGCATCGCCGTCGTTGCGGTACGAGACGACGAGCACCGGCATCCCCAGGGCGTGGAAGACGGGAACCGCGCGCAGGCATTCCTGACGGCGTGTGCCGCGCCCGTGGATCTGGATGACCCACGTGTCCAGGCCGTCCTCCGCCGGGAACAGCCACGCCGGGCACGGCCCGAGCGCCGACCCGATCAGCTCCGAACTGAACGGCAGGTGCAGCTGCTCGGGCGCGTCGAAGTACCACCCGCTGAACGCCGCCTGCGCCGACAGCCGCGAGGCGGGGCCGATCTCGGTGAGCAGCTTGCGCTTCACGGTGCGGGCGTCGGTGCCCAGCACGCTGCCGAGCTTCACATACGACTCCGTGCCCGACGTGAAAAGGCCGTAGCGCCCCGGCAGCTCGGTGTCGAGGGTGCGCGCGAGCGTTATAGTCTGCGCGGGCAGGTCGAGGTCGACGATCTCGGTGTCCGGCACGCGGGCAGACGGCGTCACGACCTTGCGGGCGAGCCGCACCGACAGCACGCCCCACACCGCGAGAACGCCCGCGAGGGCGCCGGCCAGCGTCGCCACAACGGGGCCGACGCCGGATCGGAGCAGGGGTGCGGCGCCGTGTGATGCGGCGCGCCTGGAGGGCATCATCGACCGATCACTCTAGTCTGTCCGGGTGGCAGACCCCTCTCAGCCGTCGCCCTTCGAACGTGCCGCCGCCCAGGTGCGGGCGACCACGTTCCGCTCCGACCTCGTCGTGCGCGAGATTCCCGCCCCCGGCGGTCTCGCCCCGTTCGCGCTCGCGCTGGCCGGCGACATCCGTCCCGACGAGGAGGGCGGGCAGTCGCAGTACGGCACCGGCCGGTTCGTGCTGCTGCACGACCCGGAGGAGCCGGAGTCCTGGCAGGGCGCATGGCGTATTGTGAGTTTCGCGCAGGCCCCTCTGGAGCCGGAGATCGGCAGCGATCCCCTGCTCGCGGACGTCGCCTGGTCTTGGCTCGTCGACGCGCTCGATTCCCGCCACGCCGGCTACCGCGCGGCGGCGGGAACGGCCACGAAGACGCTGTCCCGCGGTTTCGGGGCGCTGGCGGCCGAGGGCGAGGGCTCCCAGATCGAACTGCGCGCCTCCTGGTCGCCGGACGGCGACATGACCGACCATGTCCAGGCATGGGCGGAACTGGTCTGCATGCTCGCCGGCCTTCCGCCCGGGTCGGAGGGGGTGGAAGTGTTCACGGCGCGGAGGATGATGCGTGACTGACTATCAGGTGCTCGCCGACGGCGACGCCCTCCGGCGCGCGGTCGACATCCTCGCCTCCGGCACCGGACCCATCGCGGTGGACGTGGAACGGGCGTCGGGTTACCGCTACTCGCAGCGTGCGTACCTCGTGCAGATGTACCGCCGAGACGCGGGGGTGTTCCTGTTCGACCCGCCCGCGATCGGCGAGTTCCAGCCGCTGCAGGCGGCGATCGCCGGCGAGGAATGGGTGCTGCACGCGGCGAGCCAGGATCTCCCGTCCCTGCGCGAGCTCGGGCTCGTGCCGGCGGTGATCTTCGACACCGAGCTTGCCGCGCGCCTGCTCGGGCACGATCACGTGGGCCTCGGCGCCGTCGTCTCCGACACGCTGGGCATCACGCTCGCGAAGGAGCACTCCGCCGCCGACTGGTCCACGCGCCCGCTGCCTCAGTCGTGGCTGGAATACGCGGCCCTCGACGTCGAGTACCTCATCGACGTCCGTGACGCCCTGGACGCGGAGCTCGCCGACCAGGACAAGGAGGAGTTTGCGCGCCAGGAGTTCGCCGCCGAGCTCGCCCGCCCGCCGAAGCCGCCGCGCACGGACCCGTGGCGGCGGCTGAGCGGCCTGCACTCGGTGCGCGGCCGCCGTGCTTTCGCGATCGCCCGCGAGCTGTGGCAGTCGCGTGAGGCCTACGCCCGTGAGGTGGACGTCTCCCCCGGGCGCCTCGTCCCGGACCGCTCCCTGATCGCGGCGGTGCGGGCCGAACCCGCCAGCAAGCCCGACCTGGCGGCCTTGAAGGACTTCACCGGGCGTGCCAGCCGGACCCAGCTCGACCGCTGGTGGGAGGCCATCGTCCGCGGCCGGGAGACGACAGACCTGCCCCTCGAGCGTGTGCACGGCGACGGCCTGCCGCCGGTGCGGGCATGGCGCGACCGGAACCCGGAGGCTGACCGGCGGCTGAAGGCCGCGAAGCCCGCCGTCGAGGAGCATGCCAGTGCGCTCGGCATGCCCACCGAGAACCTGCTCACGCCCGAGTTGCTGCGCCGCGTCGCCTGGCAGCCCCCGGAGCCGGCGACCGCGGACGCCGTCGGCGACGCCCTCACCGAGCTCGGCGCCCGACGCTGGCAGGTTGCACAGACCGCACACATCATCGCCGATGCTTTTGTGGCTTCCGTGCAAGCTGTCGAGGACGCCCCGGAAGCCGCTTCGTAGATTCGCCACACCCGGTTCGGGACGGATTCCTCCGCCTGCATAGGCTTGCCTCGATTCCCCAATTGTTTGGAGGCAGAGTGGCCGAGCTTTCGGACGTCTTCTTCGTCGATGGAGTGCGCACGCCGTTCGGGCGTGCCGGCGAAAAGGGCATGTACTGGAACACCCGTGCGGACGATCTCGCCGTCAAGGCGACGATCGGGCTGATGGAGCGAAACCCGCAAGTCCCGGCATCCCGTGTCGACGACGTCGCCGTCGCCGCGACGAGCCAGACCGGCGACCAGGGCCTGACCCTGGGGCGCACGGTGGGCCTGCTCGCCGGGCTCCCGGAGACGGTGCCCGGGTTCGCCATCGACCGGATGTGCGCGGGCGCCATGACGAGCGTCGCGATGATGTCCGGGGCGCTCGCGACCGGGATGTACGACGTCGCCCTGGCCGGCGGTGTCGAGCACATGGGGCATCACCCGATCGGCGCCAACGCGGATCCGAACCCCCGGTTCGTGGCCGAGCGGTTGGTGGACCCGGCCGCCCTGAACATGGGCGTGACGGCAGAGCGGATCCACGATCGGTTCCCGGAGCTGACCCGGGAGCGCGCCGACCGCTATGGCATGCTCAGCCAGCAGAAGGCGCAGGCCGCGTACGACGCGGGGAAGATCCAGCCCGATCTAGTGCCGGTCGCGATCAAGGGCGCCGATGGCGCGTGGGGTCTGGCGACCGAGGACGAGGGACGCCGTCCGGAGACGACGATGGAGGGCCTGGCGGGTCTGAAGACGCCGTTCCGCCCGCACGGCCGGGTGACCGCGGGCACGTCCTCGCCGCTCACCGACGGCGCCACGATGGCGCTGCTGGCCGGCGGCGCGGCGGTCAAGGAACTCGGCCTCGCCCCGAAGATGCGGCTCGTCTCGTTCGCGTTCGCCGGCGTGCAGCCGGAGATCATGGGCATCGGCCCCATCCCGTCGACGGAGAAGGCGCTGCGCAAAGCCGGCCTGTCGGTCTCTGACATCGGCCTGTTCGAGCTGAACGAGGCGTTCGCCATCCAGGTCATCTCGCTGCTGGATCATTTCGGCATCGCCGACGACGACGCGCGCGTGAACCAGTGGGGCGGGGCGATAGCGGTCGGCCATCCGCTGGCGGCCTCCGGCGTCCGGCTGATGATCCAGCTGGCCGCTCAGTTCGCGGAGCGCCCGGATGTCCGGTACGGCCTTACCGCCATGTGCGTCGGGCTCGGTCAGGGCGGCTCGGTGGTCTGGGAGAACCCCCACTACAACGGCAGGAAGAGGAAGTGACCGCGGTGGCGAAGAAGGTCTCCGATCAGTACGAAGACATCGATTTCACCCCGCTGGACGCCCTGGCCGCGGACGAGGTCGTCACCCGGTCGCCTGTCCGCGACATCCGGCTGCCCTCCGGCCGCGTGCTGGCACTGATCACGCTCGACAACGGCCGTGACCACCGGCGTCCCAACACGATCGGGCCGGCGACGCTCACCGAGCTCGCTCACACGCTCGACACGCTCGCGGCGCGTGCGTCGGCCGGCGACATCCACGCCGTCGGCATCACCGGCAAGCAGTACATCATGGCGGCGGGCGCCGACCTGTCGGACATCTCGAAGCTCGGCTCGAAGGCGAACGCGAAGCTCATCGCGCAGCGCGGCCACCAGGTCATCGGACGCCTCGGTGACATGGGTGTGCCGTCGTTCGCGTTCGTCAACGGGCTCGCCCTCGGCGGCGGGCTGGAGATAGCGTTGAACTCCACGTACCGCACGGTGGATGCCTCGGCGGCCGCGATAGCCCTCCCCGAAGTCTTCCTCGGACTCGTTCCGGGGTGGGGCGGCGCGTACCTGCTGCCGAACCTCATCGGCATCGAGAACGCCCTCGAGGTCGTGATCTCCAATCCGCTGAAGCAGAACCGGATGCTGAAGCCCCGGCAGGCGTTCGAGTACGGGATCTTCGACGCCATCTTCGAGCCCGCGAACTACCTCGAGGACTCGCTGCGGTGGGCCGACGGCGTACTCGCAGGCACCGTGAGGGTCGAGCGCAGGAACGAGCCGGGCAGGATCGAGCGCACCGTCAAGTGGCCGGTCGCGATCAAGGTGGCGCGGGGCATGCTGGAAAGCCGCATCGGCACCGTGCCGCGGTCGCCGTACGCCGCACTGGACCTGCTCGAGAAGGCCCGCGGCGGTACGAAGGCGGAAGGGTTCGCCCGTGAGGACGAGGCCCTCGCCGATCTCGTCGCCGGCGACCAGTTCGCGGCATCCATGTACGCCTTCGATCTCGTGCAGAAGCGGGCGAAGCGGCCGGTCGGGGCACCCGACAAGGAGCTTGCGCGCAAGGTCACCAAGGTGGGCGTGATCGGCGCCGGCCTGATGGCGAGCCAGTTCGCGCTGCTGTTCGTGCGGAAGCTCCAGGTCCCGGTGCTCATCACCGATCTCGACCAGGCGCGCGTCGACAAGGGTTTGGCATACATTCGCGAAGAAATCGGGAAGCTCGAGGCCAAGGGACGCGTGGACGCCG
Organism: Microbacterium sp. SYP-A9085; assembly: GCF_009649635.1. GTDB lineage: Bacteria > Actinomycetota > Actinomycetes > Actinomycetales > Microbacteriaceae > Microbacterium. The sequence goes on from NZ_WJII01000005.1 coordinate 46,343, forward strand.
ACACGGCGAGCAAGCTGCGCGGCCTCATCCACGGAACGACGGATCGCGGCGAGTACGCGGACTGTGACTTCGTGATCGAGGCGGTCTTCGAAGAGGTCTCGGTCAAGCAGGACGTGTTCGCGCAGATCGAGCAGATCATCGCGGACGACGCGGTCCTGGCCACGAACACGTCGTCCCTGTCCGTCACCGAGATCGGCGCGAAGCTCGCGCACCCGGAACGGCTGGTCGGATTCCACTTCTTCAATCCGGTCGCGGTGATGCCGCTGATCGAGGTCGTGAAGACGCCGCAGACGACGGATGCCGCGCTGTCAACCGCGTTCGTGGTGGCCAAGGGCCTCGGCAAGAGCGCCGTACTGACGGCGGACGCGCCAGGGTTCGTCGTGAACCGGCTGCTGGCGAAGGTGATGGGAGAGGCGGCACGTGCCCTCTACGAGGGCACGCCGCTGATGACCGTGGAGAAGGCCTTCGCGCCGCTCGGGCTGCCGATGACCCCGTTCCAGCTGATCGACCTGGTCGGCTGGAAGGTCGCGGCGCACGTGCAGGACACGATGGCACGGGCGTTCCCGGACCGGTTCTTCGCGTCGGACAACTTCCACCGCCTGGCCGAGCTCGAGCAGGTTGTCGAAAAGGACAAGTCGGGTCGGGTGACCGGCTGGTCGAAGGCGGCCGAGAAGGTGCTCAAGGGCGCGGTGGGTTCGACCCCGGCCACGGAGGCAGAGATCCTCACCCGCGTTCAGGACGGGCTGGCCCGCGAGATGCGGCTCATGCTCGACGAGGGCGTCGTGCCCGAGGTCGAAGACATCGACCTGTGCCTCGTCCTCGGCGCCGCGTGGCCGTTCATCGACGGCGGGGCATCCGTCTACCTCGATCGTGAGGGCGCGTCCGAGCGCGTGTTCGGCGACACCTTCCATCATCCGGTGATCCGCGGAATCGGCGGCTGACAGGGAGCCTACAAGTCCTCTTCGTGAGGCGCATCAGCCCTGCCCAGCGCGTCTCCGCGGGCCAGTACGGCGGCGAGGACGCCGAACACGAGCATGATCACGCCGAGCGGGTTCGCGAAGCCGATCGCGATGCCCAGGCCCGGTTCGGCCGTCCCGGTGAGAATGGTCTGCAGCCCGTCCGCGGTGATGTCGGGGATCAGCAGGCCCAACAGGACCGCGCAGCCCCACGACGCGAACAGGGTGCCGAACGTGGCGCCGCGGTGGTGGTATCCCGCGTGCGCGGTGCGAACCACGCCGCGGGCGACGAACAGGTGCAGGACGACGAGCAGGGTGCCCAGCGTCAGTGCGTAGACGGGCGTCAACGGACCGGCGACTCCGAACAGGGCGCGGCCGAACGCCACCCACGCGGCCAGGACGACGCCGGCGACGACGATGAGGGCGCCGCGGACCATGGGACGAGACAGCATCCCTCCACCGTATCCAACCCGTCGGCCTCGGCCGAGCCGAGGAGATCGGCCCGGGCGAGGGCGGATGCGCGACGAGACGTCCTCGCCTCGGCCGAAAACCTCGGCTCGGCCGAGGATGCGCGGGAGACAGGCGCGGCGGGCTGCGGGTGGCGCACCGGGGCTGCGCGTGGGATGCGCGACGGGCTGCAGGTGGCGCACTGGGCTGCGCGTGGGATGCGCGACGCGGCCAGGTTCGGCGCGGCTGGGCGCGGCATCCCGCATCTCCTCGGCCGAGGCGAGGAGATTGGCCGAGGAGAGGGCCACATCGCGCCGAGACATCCTCGCCTCGGCCGAAATCCTCGCCTCGGCCGGGGGCTACTCGCCGCGCGGGGCGAGATCCGCCCATTGTGGCGCGGCGGCGGGGCGGGCGGACGGGATGCGGGTGCCCAGCACCTGCGCGACCACGTCCTGCGCGATCTTGGCCGCCGTGAGACCCGCGTCGCGGAGGATCTCGTCACGCGAAGCGTGCGCAATGAACTCGTCGGGCAGCCCCAGCTCGTCCACCGCGGTGTCGACGCCGGCCTCCCGCAGCACCTGCCGCACGCGGGTCCCGATGCCGCCCACGCGGATCCCGTCCTCGATCGTGATCACGAGACGGTGGGATGCCGCGAGCTCGACGATCGACGGGGCGACCGGCACCACCCAGCGCGGGTCGATCACCGTGGCGCCGATGCCCTGTGCACGCAGCCGCTGCCCGACATCCATCGCCAGATGCGCCATCGGCCCGATGCCGACCAGCAGCACATCCGGCGACTCGCCTCGGGCGAGCACGTCCACGCCGTCGGCGAGGCGTTCCAATGTCGGCAGCTCGTCCGCGACGCTGCCCTTGGGGAACCGCACCACAGTCGGCGCATCGCCGACCGCGACCGCCTCTCCCAGCTCCTCGCGCAGCCGCGCCGCGTCGCGCGGCGCCGCGATCCGGATGTGCGGGACTATCTGGAGTGTCGCCAGGTCCCAGATGCCGTGGTGGCTGGGCCCGTCCGGTCCGGTGATCCCCGCGCGGTCCAGCACGAACGTGACGCCCGCGCGGTGCAGCCCGACGTCCATCAGCACCTGGTCGAACGCGCGCCCGACGAATGTCGCGTACAGCGCTATCACCGGGTGCAGGCCGCCGTACGCGAGGCCGGCGGCGGAGGCGACGGCGTGCTGCTCGGCGATGCCCACGTCGTGCACCCGATCCGGAAACCGCTGCGCAAACGGCAACAGCCCCGTGGGCCGCAGCATCGCGGCGGTCACCGCGACGACGTCAGGGTGCGCGGCGCCGAGCTCCGGCAGCTCGCCGGCGAAGACATCCGTCCACGTCTGCGCGCCGGCGCCTCCGAGCGCCTCGCCCGTGCGCGGATCGATCCGCCCGACGGCGTGGAACTGGTCTGCGTCGTCGTGCCGCGCCGGGTCGTATCCGCGGCCCTTCTCGGTGATCGCATGCACTATCACCGGGGCGCCGTACCGCTTGGCGAGGCGCAGGGTCTCGATCAGGGCCGGGATGTCGTGCCCGTCCACCGGACCCAGATACTTTATGTCGAGATTGGAATACAGCGCCTCGTTGCCGGTGAAGCGGGACAGGAACCCGCGAGTCCCGCCGCGCAGGCCGCGGTGCATAGCGCGGCCGACCGGACCGAAGCGGTGGAAGAGGCTCTGCGACCTCTCGTCGAGCTGACGGTAGGTCTGCGCGGTGCGGATGCGGTTGAGGTACCGTGCCATCCCGCCGATCGTGGGCGCGTACGACCGGCCGTTGTCGTTGACGACGATCACGAGGTTGCGGTCGTTATCGTCGGAGATGTTGTTCAGCGCCTCCCACGTCATCCCCCCGGTGAGCGCGCCATCGCCCACCACCGCGACGACATGCCGGTCGCGCCGACCGGTGCGGATGAACGCGCGGGATATCCCGTCCGCCCAGCTGAGGCCGCTCGACGCGTGCGAGGACTCGACGACATCGTGCGGGCTCTCCGCACGCTGCGGATACCCGGCAAGACCGCCCTGCGATCGCAGCCGGGAGAAGTCCTGCCGCCCGGTCAGGAGCTTGTGCACGTACGCCTGGTGGCCGGTGTCGAACACTATCGGGTCGTTCGGCGAGTCGAACACGCGGTGGATGGCTATCGTCAACTCGACCACACCGAGATTTGGGCCGAGATGGCCGCCGGTGCGGGCGACGTTCTCGATCAGGAACGCCCGGATTTCACCGGCCAGCTGCGCGAGTTGCGCGCGGCTCAGGGCATCGAGATCCCGCGGGCCGCGGATCGTCGGAAGGATCGCCATTTCTCTCCCCTCGCCGGTCTGGCCTGCCAAGTCTAGGAGCCGGATGCGCAAAGGCCCCCGTCGTCCGCGGACGACGGGGGCCTTTCACAGGCTCAGGCCAGCGAGCGCAGCACGTACTGCAGGATGCCCCCGTTGCGGTAGTAGTCGGCCTCACCGGGCGTGTCGATGCGCACCACGGCGTCGAACTCGACGGGCGTCTTGCCGCCCTCGGACGCGTCGGTGGGCGTCGCCACGACGTGCACGGTCTTCGGCGTGGATCCCGCGTTCATCGCCTCGATCCCGGTGATGGCGAACGATTCGGTGCCGTCCAGGCCGAGCGAGTCGGCCGTCTCGCCGGCGGGGAACTGCAGCGGGATGACGCCCATGCCGATCAGGTTCGAACGGTGGATCCGCTCGAAGCTCTCGGCGATGACCGCCTGCACGCCCAGCAGTGTCGTGCCCTTGGCCGCCCAGTCGCGCGACGAGCCGGAACCGTACTCCTTGCCGGCCAGGACCACCAGCGGGATGCCGGCGGCCTGGTAGTGCTGCGACGCGTCGTAGATGAACGACTGCGGTCCACCGGACTGCGTGAAGTCGCGGGTGTATCCGCCCTCGACGCCCGCTCCCCCGTTGGCCGAGGCCAGCAGCTGGTTGCGCAGCCGGATGTTCGCGAACGTGCCGCGGATCATCACCTCGTGGTTGCCGCGTCGCGACCCGTACGAGTTGAAGTCCTTGCGGTCCACGCCGTGCTCGGTCAGGTACCGGCCCGCGGGGCTGTCGGCCTTGATCGAGCCGGCCGGCGAGATGTGGTCGGTGGTGACCGAGTCGCCGAGCTTGGCGAGCACGCGAGCGCCGGCGATGTCGGCCACCGGCTCCGGGTCGGCGCCCATCCCCTCGAAGTACGGGGGCTTGCGCACGTAGGTGGACGCGTCATCCCACTCGAACACGGCCCCGGTCGGGGTCGGCAGCGACCGCCAGCGGTCGTCGCCGTCGAACACGGAGGCGTACTCGCGGTCGAACATGTCGGTCGAGATCGACGAGTCGATCGTCGACTGCACCTCCTTGGCATCCGGCCAGATGTCCTTGAGGAACACGTCGTTGCCGGCGCCGTCGGTGCCCAGCGCGTCGCTGTCGAAGTCGAAGTTCATCGACCCGGCCAGCGCGTACGCGATCACCAGGGGCGGCGACGCGAGGTAGTTCATCTTCACGTCGGGGTTGATCCGGCCCTCGAAGTTCCGGTTGCCGGACAGGACCGCCGTGACGGCGAGGTCACTCGCGTTGACCGCGGCGGAGACCTCCTCGATGAGCGGACCCGAGTTGCCGATGCAGGTCGTGCAGCCGTAGCCGACCGTGTAGAAGCCGAGCTTCTCGAGGTCGTCGGTGAGGCCGGACTTGTCGTAGTACTCGGTGACGACCTTGGATCCCGGCGCGAGGGTGGTCTTCACCCACGGCTTGACCTTCAGGCCCTTCCGGACGGCATTGCGCGCGAGCAGTCCCGCGGCGAGCATGACCGACGGGTTCGACGTGTTCGTGCAGGACGTGATCGCCGCGATCGTGACGGCGCCGTGGTCCAGGGTGTACTCCTCGCCGTCGGGCGTGGTGACCGGGGTGGGCTTGGATGCCGTCGCCGGGGCGTGCGAGCGGTGCGAGTGGTGGTGGATGCTGTGCGCGTCCTCCGGCGAGTTCGCCGGCGGGTCGGATGCCGGGAAGGACTCCGCCACCTCGAGGTCGACGAGGTCGTGCTCGGCGTCGGCGTAGTTCAGCAGGTCCTGCTCGAACCGGTGCTTGGACTCGCTGAGCAGGATCCGGTCCTGCGGGCGCTTCGGCCCGGCGATCGAGGGCACCACCGTCGACAGGTCCAGCTCGAGGTACTCGCTGAAGGACGGTTCGCGCGACGGGTCGTGCCAGAGCGTCTGCTCCTTCGCGTAGGCCTCCACGAGCGCGACCTGCTCGTCACTGCGTCCGGTCAGGCGCAGGTACTCCAGCGTGACGTCATCGATCGGGAAGATCGCGGCGGTGGAGCCGAACTCCGGGCTCATGTTGCCGATCGTGGCGCGGTTGGCCAGCGGCACCGAGGCGACGCCGGCGCCGTAGAACTCGACGAACTTGCCGACGACGCCGTGCTTGCGCAGCATGTCCGTGATCGTGAGGACGACGTCGGTCGCGGTGACGCCGGCGGGGATCTCGCCGGCGAGCTTGAAGCCGACCACGCGCGGGATCAGCATGGACACGGGCTGGCCGAGCATGGCCGCCTCGGCCTCGATGCCGCCGACGCCCCATCCGAGGACCCCGAGGCCGTTGACCATCGTGGTGTGCGAGTCGGTACCCACGAGCGTGTCGGGGTATGCGCGCAGCACGCCGTCGACCTCGCGGGTGAACGTCACCCGGGCGAGATACTCGATGTTCACCTGGTGGACGATGCCGGTCCCCGGCGGGACGACCTTGAAGTCGTCGAACGCGGTCTGACCCCACCGCAGGAACTGGTAGCGCTCGCCGTTGCGCTGGTACTCGATCTCGACGTTGCGCTGGAACGAGTCCGGTGTGCCGAACAGGTCCGCGATCACGGAGTGGTCGATCACCATCTCGGCCGGCGAGAGCGGGTTGATCTTGGTTGGGTCTCCACCGAGGTCGACCATGGCCTCGCGCATCGTGGCGAGGTCGACGATGCACGGCACGCCGGTGAAGTCCTGCATGAGCACGCGCGCTGGCGTGAACTGGATCTCGGTGTCCGGCTCGGCCTGGGGGTCCCACGACCCGAGCGCCGTGATCTGCGTCGCCGTGACGTTCGCGCCGTCCTCGGTCCGCAGCTGGTTCTCCAGCAGCACCTTGAGGCTGAACGGCAGTTTGTCCGACCCCGGAACCGCGTCGACCCGATAGATCTCGTAGTCGGTGCTGCCGACCGTCAGGGTGCTCTTGGCACCGAAGCTGTCAACCGTGGACACGTCTCGTCTCCTTCGTCGGCGGCGGAAGCGCGGGCACGCGCCCGCGGTCCCATCATCCCCGTGCGCACGGGCCGTGGCCAGTCAGGTTCGCCTTACTCGCGCGGGAGTGAATTTATCTTGATATCAAGATAAATGTATCACCCCTGGTTCGTCGGCGACGGCGCCTGCGGGCCCGTGTCGGGCTTCGGGTACAGGCCGCGCACGGCCAGCCAGGTGACCGCGACCAGGGGGGCGAAAAGCGGCAGTCCCATGATGATCTTGAGCGTGCCCAGGGCGGTGACCTGGTCGGTGAGGAACAGCGGCAGCTCGACGGCGAGCCGGATGCCGAACAGTGCCGCCCACGCGAGCGTGAGCCAGAAGAACACGCGTCGTTTGCGGGCTTCGGCGCGCCACCGCGTGCCCTCGTTCATGAGCCAGCCCACGGCCAGGCCGATCAGGGGCCAGCCGATCAGCGCAGAGACGAGCATCGCGGCGCCGTAGCCGGCGTTCGTGACCAGGCCCAGGATGAAGTTGTCGGCCGCCCGCCCGGTCCACAGCGCCAGCGCCGCGGCCGCGGCCGTGGCCACCAGTCCGCCGATGGCCGCGGATGCGGTCGACCGGGTGACGAGCCGGATGACGGTGAACACGAGCGCGAGTGAGACCGACGTGCCCACGGCGAGCCACAGGTCGCCTTCGCGCGTGCGCGGGTCGACAGTGGCGGTCCAGACGACGACGAACACGAGGGTGGGCAGGACGGACTCGAGGATGCCGCGCCATCCACCCATCGCCTTCCACACGATGTGGCCGGTGGTCGCCGACGCACCCGGGTCGAATCCGGCCCGTTTCGCCGCACCGCCGAGGGCGGCGCCGAGCAGATCGGATGCCGCGGGGTCGGCATCCCGCTCGTCGGGCCCGGGTTCGGTCACGCCGCGCCCGGCGCGATGGGCATCCGCAGCGGGATGAGGTCGCGCGGCGGCATCGGCGAGCCGCCGCGCACCACGACGATAGAGCGGAACAGGTCCTCCACGCGGGTCGCGGCGTCCACGTCCGCGGTCGCCGCTCCCCCGATCACGCCGCGCAGGAACCAGCGCGGGCCGTCGACGCCGATGAAGCGGGCCAGTCGTCGGCCGGCGGTGCCGTCGGTGGCGACCACGGGCACCTCGGCGAGCAGCTCCGCGCCGAGCGGGCCGTCCCGCTCCTCTACACGGCCGCCCTGCTGCTTGACCTGCTGGCGGATCTGCTCGCGCGTCTCATCCCACAGGCCGGCCGACCGCGGCGCGGCGAACGGCTGCACCTGCAGTGTCGACTCGGCGTAGTCCAGCCCGACGGCGACGATGCGCTGGGACTGCTCCTCGACCTCGAGGCGCAGGTTCAGGCCCTCGCGGGGCAGGATCTTGATGCCGCCGAGGTCGATGTACGGGCGGACCGGGTTCGCCTCGGAGTCGTCGAACGGTCCCGCCGCCGAGCGATCCCCGGGCGCGGACTTGCCCGGTCCCAGCGGGGACGTGGCATCGGTCATGAAAGACTCCTCGTCTCGTTCGCGTAGCCGGTGGAGCCGAATCCGCCCTCACCGCGCACGCTCTCCGGCAGCGTCTCCACCGGGATGAATGCCGCTCGGGAGATCGGCATCACGATCAGCTGGGCGATGCGTGCGCCCACCTCGATGTCATACGGTGCGGTGGCGTCCGTGTTCAGCAGCGTCACCTTCAGCTCGCCGCGATATCCGGCATCCACGGTCCCGGGCGCGTTCACTATCGTGATTCCGTGCTTCGTGGCCAGGCCGCTGCGCGGCACGACGAAGCCGACGTATCCGTCCGGCAGCGCGATGCGCACGCCGGTGCCCACGAGCGCGCGCTGGCCGGGCTGCAGGCGCAGCGCCTGCGTGGAGACAAGATCCGCGCCGGCGTCACCGGGATGCGCGTAGGCCGGAATCTCGGGGGCGATAATGGGGACGTCCACGGTTTCGGTCACTCATCGAGGGTAATGCAGAAGACGACGAGCGGTGCCACCGGCACCGGGAGCACATACACGGAGCGCCTCACGCCGTCCCTGTGGGCGTTCACAGGGGCCGCGGTGGCGGCGCCGATGGCGGCCATGGCGTTCGTGCCGTTCGACACGACGCTCGCGCTGGCGGCCGGCGTGGTGGTGGCCGTGCTGGTGATCTGGCTGCTGCTGGCCGCCTCGCCGCGGATCGAGGTGCGGGACGGCGTGCTCTACGCCGGTCGCGCCCACATCCCCGTCACGCTGCTCGGCGACGGGGAGTGGTTCACCGGGGAGGACGCCCGTCAGCTGCGCGGTCCGGGCCTGCCCCGGGACGCGTGGCATCTCATTCGCGGCGGCATCGACGGCGTCATCCGCGTCGCGGTCGTCGATCCCGACGATCCGGCGCCGGCGTGGGTCATCTCGTCACGGACACCGGACCGGTTGGTCGCTGCGATCCGTCGCGCCCAGCGGGCCGGCGGCGCGGATCGCAGCGCCTCATAGTCGTCCGGTCAGGCCGCGCATTCGATGCAGATGGGGCCTGAGGCGTCCTCGTGGTCCAGCTGTGAGCGGTGCTTGACGAGGAAGCAGTTCATGCACGTGAACTCATCCTCCTGAGGGGGCAGCACGACGACGTCGAGCTCCAGGTCCGACAGATCCGCGCCCGGGAGCTCGAAGCCGGACGGGTTGTCCGAATCCTCGTCTCCGACGTTGCCGGAGAGCTTGTCGGGTACGCGCTCCTTGAGGGCCTCGATCGACTCGCTGTCGTCCTCGTTCTTGCGGGGTGCGTCGTAATCGGTGGCCATTCCTGAAGGTCTCTACTTTCCCATGGTGTGATGCCGCGTTCGGGTCGGGGCGGCGATAGTTTGCACGACATGAGCCCATTTCGCAAATGCGGCCGTGAGATGGGCCTGTCTTGTGACGATCCTGCGGTGAAACGGACGGCACGCCCGCGATATTCCCACTCCCGGCACGGGGTCGTGCGAACATGGGCGCACACCCGCACATGGAAAGGCGCGGTTCGTATGGAACAGCTCAGAGTCATCGGATCCGAAGACGATGTGATCGTCCTGGCGACCGAAGCGGGGCAGCGCTTCACGCTCCTGGTGGACGACGTGCTGCACGCCGAGCTCAAGCGCTCGCAGCGTCATTCCGAGCGCGTCCCGCAGCGCGGTCCGCGGCCGAGTCCCCGCGACATCCAGGCGCGCGTGCGTGCCGGCCTGTCCGCGGCGGAGGTCGCCGAGGCCCTCGGGATCGGCGTCGACGACGTGGCGCGGTACGAAGGACCCGTCCTCGCCGAACGCGAGCACATGGTCGGTCAGGCCCTCGCCGTGCCGGTCCTCGTGGCGGGAGGACTCGACGACACTCCCCCGACGTTCGGCGGTGCCGTCCGCGCCAAGCTCACCGAGGCCGCCGCCACCGGGGAGCGCTGGACGAGCTGGAAGGAAGAGGCCGGCTGGATCCTCAAGCTCGAGTTCACGGCGTCGGATGTCGACCACGACGCCCGCTGGAGCTTCGATCCCCGCCGCAGCACGCTGTCGCCGCTGAACGCCGACGCGTCGCAGCTGTCCCGGCAGGGATCGCTGCCGGACGGGCTCATCCCGCGCCTACGGGCCCTGGACGCTCCCGGCCCGAAGGACGACTCCCGGTTTGACAGCGCCGCGTTCGGACCACGCCGGCTGCACGTCGAGAGCGAGTCGGAGTGGGCGCCGGAGGCCGGTCACGCCCCGGCACCGGCCGCCGTGCAGGATGCCGCCATCAAGCGGGCTCCCGAGCAGTCCCAGACATCGACCGAGACGGCCGACCTGCTGGAGGCGCTCCGCCGACGCCGCGGACAGCGGATGCCGCTGCCGTCGGGCGCGGACGAGGGCTTCAGCGAAGACGACGGCCCGCAGCCGGTCGCGCTGTTCGATGCGCTCGAGCCGGGCTACGCCGGGGCCGAGCAGACCGCCGGCGGTAGCCTCGATCCGAACGAGCAGAGCCCGGCGCCGCAGAATGCGGACGGTCGGCGGAAGGGTCGCCCGGCGATGCCGTCGTGGGACGAGATCGTGTTCGGCGCGCGGTCCGAGGACAGCTGACGCGGTCCCGGAAGGGCGCTGCGGTCAGGCGAACGCGCCGAGCCGCAGCAGCGGGACGATGCGCTCGTCGTCGGTGAGCGACCCGTGCTGCCCGATCATCGCCTGCGGGCGTTTGTCGGCCTCACGATCGTCGTAATAGGCGACGCCGGTGCGAGCGGCCACGAGCACATCGCCGATCCGCGGACGGACCTCGGCGGAGACCGCGCCGAAGATCCCGGCGCCGATCGCCTCATCACGGCTCAGCACCCACGAGCGGCCGCCCTCGGCGGCTCGCCACGTCTCGAGAACCCGCCGATCCCGCCCCGGTTCGGTGTACAGGTGCAGCATCCGCGGCTCCCCGCCGACGTGCCGCACCCCGTCCGCGAGGCCGTCGTCGGCTCCGAACAGCACCTGACGGTGGCGTGGGACGTCGACCATGCCGTGGTCGGCGGTGACGACGGCCCCCGCGCCGCGCGGCAGCGCGTCTGACAGCGCCCGCACGGCGGCGTCCACGCGCTCCAACGCCGCCGACCACTGCTCGGACTGCCAGCCGTGCTTGTGCCCGGCGGTGTCCAGGGCCGCGGTGTACACGTAGATCAGCGCGCCGGGGTGGCGGGCGGCGAGATCTGCGGCGATCAGCACGCGCCCGGTTGCGGTCGGCGCCGACAGCACCTGCGCTCCCCGCAGCGTCGCGGCTGTGAAGCCGGACCCGGTGAACACGGCCTTGGAGACGACGAAGCACGGCCGACCTGCGGCCGCCTCGCGAGCCATCAGCGGCTCCGCCCGCTGCCAGGTCAGTGGGTCGATGGCGCCCTCGTCCCAGCCCTTGAGCTGGTTGACCGTGACATCCCGCGCCGGATCGAGGACCCGGTAGCCAACCAGCCCATGCACGCCCGGCGGAGTCCCGGTGAGAAGGCTCGTCAGCGCGGCGGCCGTGGTCGCCGGGAACACGGTGCGGGCGACATCCCGTTTCGTCCGAATCCCGGACAGGAACCGGGCGTGCCCCGCGCGGGCGGAGAGGTTGTGCGCGCCCAGCCCGTCGGCCACCAGCACGATGGCGGAGGTCGCCGGCGCGAACCAGTCCGACCGGCCCTCCAGTGCCGCCAGCACCTGCGGGACGACACCGGTGAGGCTCCGGGCACCGGGCGGGTCGGCCGGTAGGCTGATGGTCATCGGGGCAAGTCTCGCACACGGTGCCGTCGCCCCGTCCGCCCGCCCGAGATCCGGAGACGCATGCCCGCCAAGCCCCCTTCGCCGTCGACCCCCAACCAGGAGCGGATCGAGGACGTCGACGTCTCGGCGGAGATGCAGGGCTCGTATCTCGAGTACGCGTACTCGGTGATCTACTCGCGCGCGCTGCCGGATGCGCGCGACGGGCTGAAGCCCGTGCAGCGGCGGATCCTGTACCAGATGGCCGAGATGGGGCTGCGGCCCGATCGCGGACACGTGAAGAGCGCGCGCGTGGTCGGCGAGGTGATGGGAAAGCTCCACCCGCACGGCGATTCCGCGATCTACGATGCGCTGGTCCGGCTCGCGCAGCCGTTCACGCTGCGCGTCCCGCTCGTCGACGGGCACGGGAACTTCGGCTCCCTCGACGACGGGCCCGCCGCCGCGCGCTACACCGAGGCGCGGCTTGCCCCGTCGGCGCTGGCGCTGACGGAGAGCCTGGACGAGGATGTCGTCGACTTCGTGCCGAACTACGACGGCCAGTTCCAGCAGCCGTCCGTACTGCCGGCCGCGTTCCCGAACCTGCTCGTGAACGGGGCGTCCGGCATCGCCGTCGGCATGGCCACGAACATGGCTCCGCACAACCTGGTCGAGGTCAGCGCCGCGGCCGTGCACCTGCTGGAGAACCCGGAGGCCACGGTCGAGGATCTGATGGAGTTCGTCCCCGGCCCGGATCTGCCCGGCGGCGGGGTCATCACCGGCGTGGACGGCATCAAAGAGGCGTACCAGACCGGACGCGGATCCTTCCGCACGCGCGCGAAGGTGAGCGTCGAGCACCTGGGTCCGCGCCGAACCGGGCTCGTCGTCACGGAGCTGCCGTACCTGGTGGGGCCGGAGCGCGTGATCGAGAAGATCAAGGACGCTGTCACCGCGAAGAAGCTCACCGGCGTCGCCGATGTCGCCGACCTCACCGACCGCAAGAACGGGCTGCGCCTGGTCATCACCGTGAAGACCGGGTTCGACCCGAATGCGGTGCTGGAGCACCTCTACCGGCTGACGCCGCTGGAGGATTCGTTCGCGATCAACAACGTCGCGCTCGTGGACGGCCAGCCGCAGACACTCGGGCTGCGCGAGCTCTTGCAGGTCTACCTCGATCACCGGGTGCGCGTCGTCACCCGGCGCAGCGAGTACCGTCTTGCGCGGCGGCGCGAGCGGCTGCACCTCGTGGAGGGCCTGCTGATAGCGATCCTCGACATCGACGAGGTCATCCAGGTGATCCGTGGATCCGACGACAGCGACCAGGCGCGGACGCGGCTGCGCGACGTGTTCGACCTGTCCGAGTTGCAGGCGGAGTACATCCTCGAGCTGCGGCTGCGCCGGCTCACGAAGTTCTCGCGGATCGAGCTGGAGGCCGAGCGGGATCAGCTGATGGCGGCGATCGCCGAGCTCGTGGAGTTGCTCGGGTCCGAAGTGCTGCTGCGTCAGCAGGTGGCGCGCGAGCTGGATGCCGCGTCCGACGCGTACGGGACGCCGCGGCGAACCGTGCTTCTGGACGGCGGCCCGATCCGGCCGCGCAGTGCGAAGCCGCAGGCATCCGACCTCCAAATCGCCGACACGCCGTGCCGCGTGTTTTTGTCGGCCACCGGCCGCATGGTGCGCGCTGATCTGGCCGAGGACGCGCCGTCCGGCGGCATCGTGACGCCGACGCGCCGGTTCAAGCACGACGCCATCCGTGCCAGCGTCGACACCACCGTGCGCGGCGAGCTGGGCGCGGTGACCTCGGCGGGCCGGCTCATCCGCTTCTCACCCGTGGATCTTCCCGCCGTGCCCGGCAACTCCGTGCAGCCGGCGGCAGGGACCCGTGCCGAGCAATACCTCGCTCTGACGAAGGACGAGCATGTGGTGTCGATAGTGCCGCTCGCGGCCGAGCCGGTGATCGCGCTGGGGACCGCGCAGGGCGTGGTCAAGCGTGTCGCCGCGAGCGAGCTCACGAACAAGCGCGATGTCGAGATCGTCGCACTGAAGGCCGGCGACACGGTCGTCGGTGCGGCGCCTGCGCCGGACGACGCGGAGCTCGTGTTCGTGACATCCGACGCCCAACTGCTGCGTTTTCCGGCGTCCACGGTACGGCCGCAGGGGCGCGGGGCCGGCGGGATGTCCGGGGTGCGCGTGGCCGCCGGCGAGCGGGCCGTGTTCTTCGGCGTCGTGGCTCCGGATGCCGAATCCGTCGCCGTGGTCACGATCGCGGGCTCCAGCCAGGCCCTGGCCGGCGCGGACGCGGGCACCGCGAAGGTGTCGGACTTCGCCGAGTTCCCGGCGAAGGGCCGCGGCACCGGCGGCGTGCGGGCGCAGCGGTTCCTGAAGGGCGAGGATGCGCTGCGGCTGGCGTGGGTCGGCGCGGAGCCGCGCGCGGTCGGCACCGACGGCGGCGTGCGGCAGCTGACCGCGCCGGGGGCGAAGCGAGATGCCTCGGGGACGCCGCTGGACGGGGTCGTCGGGGCCGTCGGCACCGCCGTGCGCTGACATCGGGGGCGTCGGAGTCGCTCGGCCTGCGGCGTGTCGCACATCCTGCGGGTCCGCAGCCCGGCATCCCGCGTGTTCTGTGACGCGGTGGCGGACGCGTGCCCCACGGGGTGCGGGTCGGCGCCCGACATCCCGCGTGTTCTGTGACGCATTCGCGGACGCGTCGCACACCATGCGGCTTCAAACTCCGACATCCCGCCTTTTCTGCGACACGAGACGCTGCGAGTCGCAGAACCTGCGGGTTGTGGACGCCGGATGCCACAATTCGTGCGACACGACCGCAGACGTCTCGCACGACAGCCGGGTCCGGCGTCCGGCCGCCCGATTCCCCCGACGTGTCGCAGAACATGCGGCTTGAGGCTCCGACATCCCGCATCTTCTGCGACACGACGGGCTGCGCATCGCAGAAGATGCCGGATCGGCGCCGCGGAAGCCATTTGTACTGGGACGCGATGGAGGGGGTGTCGCACACGGTGCGACGTCCGGAGCCCGGGCGGCTACGCGTCGATGCGCTCGCGGGCGAGCCGGTCGCTGGAATCGACGATGAACGACCGCCGCGGGGCGACGTCGCTGCCCATCAGCATCTCGAACACCGCGGCGGCGGACTCTGCATCCTCGATGCGCACCCGGCGCAGCGTGCGGGCGGCGGGGTCCATCGTCGTGGTGGCCAGCTGCTCGGCATCCATCTCGCCGAGGCCCTTGTAGCGCTGCACCGGCTCCTGCCACCGCCGGCCCGACTTCGTCAGCCGCGCCAGCAGATTGTGCAGTTCCTGCTCGCTGTACGTGTAGATCGTCTCGTTCGGCTTCGACCCGGGATTCACGACGATCACCCGGTGCAGCGGCGGCACCGCCGCGAACACCCGACCGTCCTCGATCAGCGGCCGCATGTACCGGAAGAACAGCGTCAGCAGCAGTGTGCGGATGTGCGCGCCGTCCACATCGGCGTCGCTCATCATGATGATCTTCCCGTACCGCGCCGAGGCGAGGTCGAACGTCCGCCCGGATCCAGCCCCGATCGACTGGATGATCGCCGCGCACTCCGCGTTCGAGAGCATGTCGCTGATCGACGCCTTCTGCACGTTGAGGATCTTGCCGCGGATCGGCAGCAGCGCCTGGTGCTCGCTGTTGCGGGCGAGCTTCGCGGTGCCCAGCGCCGAGTCGCCCTCGACGATGAACATCTCCGAGTCCGCGACGTCGTTCGAGCGGCAGTCCACGAGCTTGACGGGCAGGGATGACGACTCCAGCGCGTTCTTGCGGCGCTGCGTCTCCTTGTGGGTGCGCGCCGAGATGCGCGCCTTCATCTCCGCGACGACCTTGTCCAGCAGCTGGGATGCCTGCGCCTTGTCGTCACGCTTGGACGACGTCAATTGCGCGGTGAGCTGCTTGTTGACGACATGCGAGACAATCTGGCGCACCGCGGGCGTGCCGAGGACCTCCTTGGTCTGACCCTCGAACTGGGGCTCGGGCAGACGCACCGTCAGCACGACGGTGAGCCCCGCCAGCATGTCGTCCTTCTCGAGCTTGTCGTTGCCCACCTTGAGCTTGCGCGCGTTCTGGTCGACCTGCGCGCGGATCGCCTTCACGAGCCCCTGCTCGAAGCCCTGCTGGTGCGTGCCGCCCTTCGGCGTCGCGATGATGTTGACGTACGAGTGCACGACCGTGTCGTACCCGGTCCCCCAGCGCACCGCGACGTCGACCTCGCAGCGTCGCTCGAGCTCGGTGGGGATCATCGTCCCGGACGGCTGCAGCACCGGCACGGTCTCCGTGAACGTGCCGGAGCCGGTCAGCCGCCAGGTGTCAGTGACCGGCGCGTCGGGTGCGAGGAACTCGGCGAACTCGGAGATGCCGCCGTCGAAGCGGAACACCGACTCCACCGGCGGGAATCCCGCCGCCACCTCGCGCTCGTCGCGGATCACCATCTCCAGGCCCGGGACGAGGAACGCCGTCTGGCGCACCCGCTGCTCGAGCTCGGTGAAGCCGAACGCGGCATCCCGCGTGAAGATCTGCGAGTCGGCCCAGTAGCGCACGCGGGTCCCGGTCACGCCCTTCGCGACCTTGCCCACCGTCCGCAGCTTGCTGGCCTTGTCGAACGGCGTGAACGGGGCATCCGGCCCTTCGCCGTCGAACATCCCCGGCTCACCGCGGCGGAACGACATCGCCCATGTCTTCCCGTCGCGGTCCACCTCGACATCGAGCCGGCCCGACAGCGCGTTGACCACGGACGCGCCGACGCCGTGCAGGCCGCCGGACGCGCTGTACGAGCCGGTGCCGAACTTGCCGCCGGCGTGCAGCTTCGTGAAGACCACTTCGACGCCGGTCAGTCCGGTGCGCGGTTCGATGTCGACGGGGATGCCCCGCGCGCGGTCGCGGACCTCGACGCTGCCGTCCGGGTACAGGATCGTCTCGATACGGGTGCCGTGGCCGGCCAGGGCCTCGTCGACGGAGTTGTCGATGATCTCCCACAGGCAGTGCATGAGCCCGCGCGAGTCCGTCGAGCCGATGTACATGCCCGGGCGCTTGCGGACCGCCTCCAGGCCCTCGAGCACCTGCAGATGATGGGCGGAATACTCGGGGGTCACAATCCTCAAGGATATCGGGAGGCCCGGACACCGCCCGTGCCGACACTCGGTGGGCGGGCTCCGAGTGGCTCTGCGGCGCCCGTGGGGTACGCGGTCAGCGAAATGCCGACCGTTCACGGCATGACCCCAGGCCGCCCGTGGTTGTATGTCGTGAACGAACCGTCCATCACACGCACGAGGAGGCCAGACGATGAGCACACTCACCACGCCCGAGGAGCAGAGCCTCCTCGAGTACCGCCTGACCGCGATGGACCGGTGCGACGCGTGCGGAGCGCAGGCCTACATCGCCGTCGAGGTCGGTGGCAGCGAGCTGCTGTACTGCGCGCACCACGGACGCAAGTTCGAGCAGAAGCTGCGCAGCGTGGCCACGTCGTGGCACGACGAGACCGCCCGGCTGAACGAGGCCTGATCCCCCGTCAGCGGTAACGGCGCGGCAGCCGCGGCGAGATCCGCAGCACGACCTGTTCGCCGATCGTGCCGAGAAGTTCCGCGACGTCGGTCGCCGACAGCGGTGCGCGGCCGCCGAACAGGGCGACGTCCTGGCCCGGGGCGGCGCCCGGCCACGCCTCCACGATGGTCGTCGTCTCGGCGACAGTGCGGACACGGCGCGGTCCCCCGGGCGTGCCCGCGTCCAGGTGCCCGGCCAGACGCGAGTCCAGTCCGTCCAGGCTTCCGATCGCCAGCGTCACGGCGTCGCGGGTGACGTCCGCGACCGGCGCGACGAGGGTCGCGACAGGCAGGATCCCGAGTTCGGCGTCGGACGGGCCGCCGGAGGGACGGATGCCGTAGGCGTACGCCCCGATCCGGACCAGATCGAACCGGAACTCGGCGCGCGCGAACCCCGCCGCACTGGCGGCCAGATGCCGCAGCAGAGGGCGATTTCCGAATGCCGCGGCCGCCTCGAGGAACTGGGCGCGCGACGCGTCATCCTCGGCATCCGAGGATTCGGCGATGTGGCTCCACACGCCCACGACGCGCAGGGACCCGGATGCCTCGGCGCGGCACGCCTCGGCGACGGCGTCGCTCCACTGCTCGGGACGGATGCCGTTGCGATGCAGCCCGGTGTCGACCTTGAGGTGCACCTGTGCGACCGTGCCCGCGGCGGCGGCGCGCTCGGCGACCATCGCCAGCAGCGGTCTCGTGCCCACGCCCAGGTCGATGTCGCCGGCGAGGGCCGCGTCGGCGTCGGCGGGGCCGTACACCGTCCACGCAATGACGCGGGCATCCGGTCCGGCCACCGCCCGCACGCGCAGGGCGGTCGCGACGTCGAATGTGCCGAACCAGTCCACGCCGGCGTCGACGGCGGCACGCACGACCGGCTCGAGTCCGTGGCCGTACGCGTCGTCCTTCACGACCAGCAGGTGGCGTGCGGGGGCGACCGTCTCGCGGATCCGGCGCAGATTCGCGGCGAACGCGCCCATGTCGACGTCGAGGCGGGCCGTCATCGGACGTCCTCCCGGCTCGCGCGCGCGCCGGCGAGGCTCACCATCTCCGCCGCGCGCATCCCGGTGGCCGCCTCCCAGCCCGCGAGCGACGGCTCGCCGCGCCCGGGGTCGCCGAAGAACACGACGTCGGCGCCGGGTGCCGCGTGGGCATCCCCGAGCTCGATCACACACGCGTCCATCGCGACCCGGCCGACGATCGGCAGGCGGTGCGCGCCGACGCGCACCCACGCGCGGTTGCCGACCTCACGGACGACCCCCTGCGCGTACCCGCCGGCGACAAGACCGACCACCGTGTCGCGGGCGGCACGGAACGTGTACCCGTACGACACTCCCTCGCCGGCGCGCAGCGTCTTCGTGCTGAGCAGGCGCCCGACCAGCGACAGCACGGGACGCCCGTCGCCGCCGGGCAGCCCCCACAGCGTCCGCGGCTCGGCGATCTCCGCACCCGGAGCCAGCGTGACGGCGCCCGCTGACAGCGCCCCCGCGTCGACAAGCACCCGCAGTCCCGCCGCCGTCACAGTCTCCGCACAGGCCGCCAGCCCATGTCCCCACGCGTCGCGGCGCAGGTCCGCGTACACGGCGCCGGCCGCGCGCAGCCGGTCGGCGTTGGCGCGCAGCGCGGCGTGCGCGACGAGCGCGCGAACGGGCTCGGTCATCGCTACCAGGTCATCACCGCTTCGTGCTCGGGCCGGGAACCGGTCCGGATGCCGGTGGCTGTCACGCGCGTCTCGTAGAGGCCGGGGATCCAGTTGCCCTCGATCAGCAGCGGCCCGGTGGGGCCGACCGCGACATCCCATCCGACGTATGGCACCTCGGGCACGACGCGGGCGGCCTTGTCGATGAGTGCGACGACCTCGTCCCACAGCGGGACCTGGAACTCGGTGATCGACGCGCCCGAGTCGGGATGCACCGGGTAGAAGGTGTTGTTCTTGCCGGAGTGGCCCTGGCCGACCGAGCGCCCCTCGTGGTCGAGCATCGTGAAGAAGCCACCCCACGTGAACTGGTCGCTCACCGCGCCGCGCCCGAACTTCTGCACGCGCGACACTATGTGCACGTCGGTGCCGTCGAAGTAGGAAACCAGGCGCGTGGTGTTCACGGTTCCGGGGCAGTAGGAGGCCAGCACGGGATGCTGCACGATGGCCTCCTCGACCAGCAGCTGTCCCTTCGCGACCAGCTCCGCGTGGAACGCGGTCCAGTCCTGCACGTCGGCGGCCTGGTAGCGGAACACGCCGTGGCCCTCGCGGCTGACCGGCTCCTTCGCGATGAGGACGGGATGCCGCGCCGCGAACCGCTCGAGCTCGGCGGGCCCCGCCTCCTCGAGGTCCAGCCACTCCCGGCCGGTGAGCTCCGCGAACCGCCTGTGGAAGCGGCGCTTGTCGGCGAACACCTCGGCGGCCGCCGGGTCGTTGAGCCTGTTCGCAATGTGGTGCTGGATCAGCGACGTCATGAACGTGCGGCGCTCACACCGCGACAGCGCAGCGAAGTCGGCCTCGTAGTAGTCGATGAACGCGGTGTCGCAGAACGCGGCCGACCACAGCATGTCGACGGCCACGGCGGGCATCCACTTTCCCTGCTCGCGCGCTATCTGGCGGGCGAACGTCGTCACGCGGGAGGGACGGAAGCGCCGCACCCGGCCGACGAAGTAGTTCACGCGCGCAGACAGGTCGATCTTCATCGGAAACGGGGTTGCCTTCCGTATCGGTGGGTCGGGATAGCAGCGTGCGGGCGTGGTGTCGGACGCCCGTCGACGTGGCCCGCGGGACCGATCCAGCATAGCCGCGGCGGCCTGCGCGGCCGCTGACACGCGCCGCGGCGGACCCCCGAGATGTGCGTGCTAGCGTCGAGCGCATGGGTCATTTCGCCATGCGGCTGCGCTATCTCGCGGACCGTGCCCGTCACCTCAGCCCGGCGAACCTGAGGGAGTTCACCGAGCAGGTGCACCGCGTCTCGAAGGCCCCGACCCCGGTCATCATCGCCGACATGCTGTGGTGCTCCGTGCGCTACGACATGGGCTTCCGGGATTATGCCGTGTGGGACATCCGGCTGCTGAAGGGCCGCGAGCGGGCCACGTGGATGACCCACCCCAAGTCGTTCCGCATCACGAAGCTTCTGAACAGCCCCGATGCGAAGCAGCTCGTGGAGGACAAGCCTCGCTTCTACCGCGATTTCGCCGACGACATCCACCGCGACTGGATCGACCTCGCCGACGCGGACACCGACGCGGTGGACGCATTCCTGAAACGACATGAACGGGTGCTGGCGAAACCGTCGAACGGATTCGGCGGCGCCGGGATCGACGCGGTCGACACCGCCGGCATCACCGACGTCGCAGCGTGGCGCGACGCGCAGACCGAGCGCGGGCAGACGCTCCTGGAAGAGCTGCTGCCGCAGCATCCCGAGCTGTCGGCGCTGTATCCGGGCAGCGTCAACACGATCCGGCTGATCACGTTCCTGGACCGGGACGGCGGCTTCCACGTGCTCGCCTCGGTGCTGCGGATCGGCAACGGCGGGGTCATCGACAACTTCGCCGGCGGCGGGATGTTCACGATGCTCGACGACGACGGCGTCGCCCTGTACGCGGGCGTCGACAAGCAGAGCCACGTGTTCCAGACGCACCCGGCGACGGGTGTGCGGATCGCGGGCTTCCGAGTGCCGATGTACGCGGAGGCCGTCGCGTTCGTGGAGCGGCTCGCACGTCGCCTGCCGCAAATCCCCTACATGGGCTGGGATATCGCCATCACCCCGACCGGCCCTGCCGTCATCGAGGCCAACCACAACTCGAGCGTGTTCCAGATGAAGCCGACCGTCTCCGGGGTGCGGACCGGACTGCTCGCCCGCTACCGCGACGCGACCGGCCTGGACCTCTGACCGTTCAGGCGGCGCGCACGATCCCGAGCGGCGTGGACTCGTGCCCCTGCCCGAGCGGATTGTCGCGGAGGATAGCGACCAGACGCTGCTCGCCGGCGCGGTCGAGCGTGGACCCGAGGATGTTGCCGCCGAGGTCGTTGATGTCGACCACGGCCACGTCGCAGTGGCCGCCCACAAGCGCCTTCAGGTGCGCGGCGACCTCCCGGGGCCGATCCGGGCCGAGCACGACCGCCTCGTTGTACGGCGGGATGGTGTGCTTCGTGGGTCCGTCGATCGCACGGGCCCGCTGCCCCGCGATGCGGTAGAAGTCGCCCTTGCGTCCGAACGCCTTGGTGACGGCCGCGACGGCGGCGGCGAACAGGATCCGCGGCGTGCCGCACTCGCGCAGCGCCATCTCCATCGTCTCGGGCATGCCGAGTCCGATGCCGTACGGCGTCTTCGTGACGTACTTCGCGAGGAACGACGCGAGCCGGCGGGGCCGGATCTCGGCGACCGGGAACGACCGGCCCTGCGTGATGGCGACGATCTTCTCGGTGACGAACAGCACGTCGCCGGGCCGCACCTGGTCAGCCGCGTACTCCGCGATGAAGCCGTCGAGGTCGTCGCCGGGCATTACGACCCGGGTCCGGATCGGGATGCGCGCGTACGACGCCCCGCCGACGGTGACGGTCAGCGCCTTGCCGGCGTTCGCGCCGCCGCTCACTCGAGGTAGTCCCGCAGCGACTGCGACCGCGACGGGTGCCGCAGCTTCGCCATCGTCTTCGACTCGATCTGACGGATCCGCTCGCGCGTCACGCCGAACGTGTCGCCGATCTGGTCGAGGGTCTTGGGCTGGCCGTCGCCGAGTCCGAACCGCATCCGGATGACGCCCGCTTCGCGCTCGCTGAGCGAGTCGAGCAGCGCCTCCAGCTGCCGCTGCAGCATCGTGAAGCCCACGGCGTCGGCGGGGACCACGGCCTCGGTATCCTCGATGAGATCGCCGAACTCGCTGTCGCCGTCCTCGCCGAGCGGGGTGTGCAGCGAGATGGGCTCGCGCCCGTACTTCTGCACCTCGACCACCTTCTCAGGGGTCATGTCGAGCTCCCGGGACAGC
Source organism: Microbacterium sp. SYP-A9085 (assembly GCF_009649635.1). Lineage (GTDB taxonomy): Bacteria > Actinomycetota > Actinomycetes > Actinomycetales > Microbacteriaceae > Microbacterium. Next base: position 68,658 of record NZ_WJII01000005.1, read on the forward strand.
TCCTCCGGCGTGGGCTCGCGGCCCAGGTCCTGCAGCATCTGCCGCTGCACGCGGGCGAGCTTGTTGATGACCTCGACCATGTGGACGGGGATGCGGATGGTGCGCGCCTGGTCGGCCATGGCGCGGGTGATCGCCTGACGGATCCACCACGTCGCGTACGTGGAAAACTTGAAGCCCTTCGTGTAGTCGAACTTCTCGACCGCACGGATGAGACCCAGGTTGCCCTCCTGGATGAGGTCCAGGAACTGCATCCCCCGGCCGGTGTAGCGCTTCGCGAGCGAGACCACCAGGCGCAGGTTCGCGCCCAGCAGGTGGCTCTTCGCGCGCTGGCCGTCGCGGGCGACCCACTGCAGGTCGAGGCCGAGCTTGGCCGACTTCTCCGCGGCCGACATGTGCGACAGCTTCTCCTCGGCGAACAGTCCCGCCTCGATGCGCATCGCCAGTTCGACCTCTTCGGCCGCGTTCAGCAGCGGCACCTTGCCGATCTGCTTCAGGTAGTCCTTCACGGGGTCGGCCGTCGCGCCGGTGATCTGCGTGGAGTAGACCGGAACGTCGTCCTCGTCCTTCGACGAGATCACAATCGCGCCGGAGGGCAGCGGCTCGGTGAACACCTTCTTCTGGCCGGCCGATTGCTCGTCGTCGTCCTCGTCGTCGGCATCCTCGTCGGCGGGCGCGGCGGCCTTCTTGTCCTTCTTCGCCTGTGGCTCGCCCTCGGCGGGCTCGTCCTCGGCGGCGTCCGCGTCCGACTCCTCATCGAGGTCGACATCCTGGTCCTCGAACTCCTCGTCGGAGGCCTTCTTGGCGGAGGACTTCTTCTTCGCGGGCGCCTTCTTCTTGGCGGCAGGCTCGGCCTTTGCCGCGGTCTTCTTCGCGGGCGCCTTCTTGGCCGGGGTCTTCTTCGCCGGTGCGGTGGTCGCCGTGGCCGCGGCCTCGGTCGCCGCGGCCTCGTCGACGTCGGTGTCCTTGGTGCGCGAGCGGGTGGTGGTCTTGGTGCCTGCGGTCACGTTTCGCCTTTCACCGGAAGCGTGTCCCCCACTCCCGGCCTTCTGTGAGGTTGTTCGGACACTAGTAAGACCCTTGTCAAGTCCATCCGGCGGCGAGGGCCTCGGTGAGGAGGTTCTCCGCGCGGACGCTGACAACGGGTCGGTTCCCCATTGTCTCACATCCTGCGCATCACGCCGGACGCTCCGACATCGGGTTCCTTCGTGGAAACGTCCGGTCCGCGCGGGATATTCCGCGGGGTCAGCCGCGCGCGCCGCCCTTGTCGTCGTCCGGTGACGGACGGGTGGCCAGGAACCTCTCGAGCTCCGCCGCGAGCTCGTCGGCGCTGGGCAGATCGCCGGTGTGCACCATCGGCACCGCCTGCGTGGTCGACCCGGCCATGTACGCGTCGTAGCGGTCCTCGAGGCCGTGCAGCATCCGGGTGAGCTCCTCGTTCTCCTCCACCTGCTCCTGCACGCGCTGCAGGAACTCACGGTTGCGCTCGCGCAGGTCGTCGCCGGTGAACACAAGCCCGGTGGCGGCGGTGATGCTGTCCAGGGCAGCGAGTGTGGCAGCGGGATACTCGGTGTCGCCGAGATAGTGCGGCACCAGCAGCACGAACCCGGCCACCGGCACGTCCGCCCGCGCGAACCGGAGCTCGAGCAGGTGCCCGATGGTCCCCGGCACCTGCGTGTGCGGGCGCCACACCGAGTGCGCCTCGGTGAGATCGCTGCGCGTGCCGCTGACGGTGGTCCCGATCGGCCGGGTGTGCGGGACCGGCATCGGGATGGCCTGCACCCACGTCACCGTGGACACGCCGTACTCTTCGGCGAGCGCGAGCACGTCGCGCGCGAAACGCTCCCACACGAAGTCGGGCTCGTACCCGGCGAGCAGCAGGAACGGCTGACCCAGGGCATCCCGCACCAGCGAGAGCTCCAGACGCTGCGGCCGGTACTCCGTGACGCGCTCGCCGTCGAATGTCACGAGCGGGCGCCGCGCCCGGTAGTCCAGGAGGATGTCGTTGTCGAACACGGCGAGCGGCAGCGCATCAAGATCGTCGCGCATGACGTCGATAAGCTGCGACACGGCATTGCCGGCGTCCGTGAATCCGGTCAGCGCGATGACCAGCGGAAGACCCCGCGGCACCGGCGGCGCGGATGCCGCACGCTCGAACAGCGGCGCATACTGGGGCATGCTCCCACTCTAGGAGGCGGCGGGCGGAGCCGGGACCGATCCCGCTCACAGCGAACACGGCTGCATGGGCGCCGCGTATCCCGCTCTTAGGATGGAGCACATGCCGTTCCCGACCCTGGAGCACAGCAGCTCTTCCATCCGTGATTCCGATGCCGACGTCCTGATCCTCGCGCTCCCGCCCACGGACGATCCGCCGGCCGAGATCGACGGATTCCCGGGACTGGCCGCCGCGCTGACGGTGATCGGGTTCACCGGAACGGCCGGGTCGGTGCATCGCGTGTCGGTCGGGGACCTCCCCGGTCGCGCGATCGCCGTCGTCGGCACGGGGGCCGAGCCGACCGCGGATGCGGTCCGGGATGCCGTCGGGGCGGCGCTGCGCACGCTCACCGGATTCGCGCACGCGGCCGTGGCCGTCCCGGGTGCGGACGCCGCGACCCAGCGCGCCGCCGCCGAGGGCGCGATGCTGGGCGGCTACTGGTTCGACGACTACAAGACCGGCGAGGACCGCAAGCGCCCCGCGGGCGCGGTGACCGTCCACGGTGCGGACCTGACCGACGCCGACGTGGAGTGGATCACGCAGGCCGCGGCATCCGTCGCCCTCGTGAAGGACCTCACCACCACGCCCGCGCAGTGGCTGGGCCCGCAGGACCTCGCGCAGCGCGCGGTCGACGCCGTCGCGGGTCTCCCTGTCGACGTCACGGTGCTCGACGAGACGCAGCTGGCCGAGGGCGGCTACGGCGGGATCATCGGCGTGGGCCAGGGCTCGGCGCGGCCGCCGCGGCTCGTGCGGCTCGAGTACGCCCCCGCCGCCGCGGACCGTCACGTGGCCCTCGTCGGCAAGGGCATCACGTTCGACACCGGCGGGCTGTCGCTGAAGCCGGCGGCATCCATGGTCGGGATGAAGGGCGACATGGCCGGTGCCGCGACGGTGCTCGCGGTGATCCGCGCGGCCGCCGCGCTGTCCCTGCCCGTGCGCGTCACGGCGTGGATGTGCATCGCCGACAACATGCCGTCGGGCTCCGCGATCCGCCCCGGTGACGTGCTGCGCACCCTCGGCGGGACGAGCGTGGAGGTCCTGAACACGGATGCCGAGGGCCGGCTGGTCCTCGCCGACGGCCTGGTTGCCGCGAGCCGGGAGAACCCCGACGTGATCATCGACGTCGCGACGCTCACCGGCGCCATCAGCGTGGCCCTGGGCACCCGGCACACCGGTGTGATGGGCGACGAGGAGGCCGTGTCGGAGTTCCTGGATGCCGCGCAGCGCACCGGCGAGCTCGCGTGGCCGCTGCCGCTCCCGGCGCACATGGAGAAGGAGCTGGACTCCTCCATCGCCGACGTCCAGAACGCGAAGATCGGCGACCGCTCCGGCGGGTCGCTGTTCGCGGGCCTGTTCCTGCAGCGCTTCGTCGGTCGCCGCGACGACCGCACCGACGCACCCCGTCTGCCGTGGGTGCACCTCGACATCGCCGGATCCGGCGAGAACCCGGGCGCCCCTTACGGATTCACGGACAAGGGCCCGACCGGCTCGACCGTGCGGGCGCTCATCACATTCCTGCAAGGAGCGGAACAGCGATGACAGAACACACCTACGACGTCGTGGTCCTCGGCGGCGGCAGCGGCGGCTACGCGGCCGCCCTGCGCGCGGCGGAACTGGGCAAGAGCGTTGCCCTCGTCGAGCGCGACAAAGTGGGCGGCACGTGCCTGCACCGCGGCTGCATCCCGACAAAGGCGCTCCTGCACGCCGCCGAGGTGGCCGACGCGGCCCGCGAGGCGGCGTCGTTCGGCGTGCGCGCGACGCTCGAGGGCATCGACGTCGCCGGCGTCCGCGCCTACCAGGAGGGCATCGTCGCCAAGAAGTACCGAGGGTTGGAGGGCCTGATCAAGGCGCGCGGCATCACGGTCGTCGCAGGCGACGGGATGCTGCAGCCCGACCGCACCATCACCGTAGGCGACGACGTGCTGCGCGGGACCGATGTCGTGCTCGCCACGGGGTCGTACAGCCGGAGTCTTCCGGGGCTGGAGATCGGCGGCCGGATCATCACGAGCGAGCAGGCGCTGACGCTCGACGAGGTGCCGGCCACGGTCGCCATCCTCGGCGGCGGCGTGATCGGCGTCGAGTTCGCCAGCGTGTGGCGCTCGTTCGGCGCGGAGGTCACGATCATCGAGGCCCTGGACCACCTGGCGCCGAACGAGGACGTCGCGCTGAGCAAGGGGCTGGAGCGCGCGTTCCGCAAGCGCGGCATAGCGTTCTCGCTCGGAGTGCGGTTCGCCTCGGCGACGCAGACCGATGACGCGGTCACCGTCACGCTCGAGGACGGCAAGACGTTCGAGGCGGACCTGCTGCTGGTCGCCGTCGGACGCGGTCCCGCGACGTCGGGGATGGGCTTCGAGGAGGCCGGCGTGGTCCTCGAGCGCGGGTTCGTGCGCACGGACGAGCGCCTGCGCACCGACGTGCCGGGGGTGTGGGCCGTCGGCGACATTGTGCGCGGGCTGCAGCTGGCGCACCGCGGCTTCCAGCAGGGCGTGTTCGTGGCCGAGCAGATAGCGGGCCTCGACCCGCTGCCCGTCCCCGAGGCGCACATCCCCCGCGTCACGTACTGCAGCCCCGAGCTCGCATCGGTCGGGCTCACTCAGGCCCAGGCGGAGCAGGCCCACGGTGCGGACGGTGTCCGCGCGTATGAGTACAGCCTGGCGGGCAACGGGAAGAGCGAAATCATCGGCACGACCGGGCTCGTCAAGGTGGTCCGTCTGGTGGACGGGCCGGTCCTCGGCGTGCACCTGCTGGGCGACCGGGTCGGCGAGCTCATCACGGAGGGCCAGCTCGCCGTCGGGTGGGAGGCGAACCCCGAAGACATCGCCCCGCTGATCCATGCGCACCCCACGCAGAGTGAGGCGCTCGGCGAGGCGTTCCTCGCCCTGGCGGGCAAACCGCTGCACGCGCTCTGACCGGCGTGCGCACGGGCGCATCACTAAGCTAGGAATGACAGATGGCTTCTGAAGGAGACACACCCATGAGCACTTCCGTGGTCCTCCCCGCGCTCGGCGAGAGCGTCACCGAGGGAACGGTCACCCGCTGGCTCAAGAACGTCGGCGACACCGTGCAGGAGGACGAGGGTCTGCTCGAGATCTCCACAGACAAGGTGGACACGGAGATCCCCTCCCCGGTCAGCGGGGTGATCGAGGAGATCCTCGTGGCCGAGGACGAGACCGTCGAAGTCGGCGCCGTGCTGGCGAAGATCGGTGACGGGTCCGGCGCCGCGCAGGAGCCCGCCGCCGAGCAGCAGCCCGCCGCCGCTCGGGACGCCGCTCCCGCTGAGGAAGCCGCTCCCGCTGAGGCGCCCGCGCCGGCCGAGGAGCCCGCGCCGGTGACCACGCCGTCCGCGGGCGGCGCCCACGACGTCGTGCTGCCGGAGCTCGGCGAGAGCGTCACGGAGGGCACCGTCACCCGCTGGCTCAAGCAGGTGGGCGACAGCGTCCAGGTCGACGAGCCGCTGCTGGAGATCTCCACGGACAAGGTCGACACGGAGATCCCGTCGCCGTTCGCCGGCGTGATCCAGGAGATCCTCGTGGCCGAGGACGAGACCGTCGCCGTGGGCTCCCCGCTCGTCCGCATCGGCGACAGCGAGGGCGCTGCGACGGCCGAGCCCGCGCAGTCAGACGCCACCGCACCGGCGGCATCCGCGCCGCCCGCGTCAGCATCCGCGCCCGAGGCGGCTGCTCCGGCTGCCCCTGCTGCTCCCGCACAGCCCGCTCCCGCCGCGCAGCCAACCGCACCGGCCGCCCCGCAGCAGGCCGCACCCGCCGCACCGCGGCAGGCCGCGCCTGCTGCCCCGGCGCCCCAGCCCGCCGCGCCCGCCCGGCCGGCCCCGGCGGCGCCGGCCGGCGACGAGATCACGTACGTCACCCCGCTGGTGCGCCGACTGGCTCAGCAGCAGGGTGTGGACCTGTCCACGGTGACCGGCACCGGTGTCGGCGGACGCATCCGCAAGGAGGACGTCCTGAAGGCCGCCGAGGCGGCATCCGCCCCGGCTCCGGAGCCCGCCGCCGCACCCGCGCCACTGGAGGTCTCCCCGCTGCGCGGAACGCGGCAGCCGATGTCGCGGCTGCGCAAGGTCCTCGCCGAGCGTGCCGTGGCCTCGATGCAGCAGACCGCACAGCTGACGACAGTGGTCGAGGTCGACGTCACCCGGCTCGCCGCGCTGCGCGACCGCGTGAAGGCGGACTTCCTCGCCAAGACCGGGACGAAGCTGTCGTTCCTGCCGTTCTTCGCGATCGCCGCCACCGAGGCCCTGCAGGCCTACCCGGTGATCAACGCGACGGTGGACGGCGACGAGATCGTGTACCCACCCTCCGAGAACCTGTCGATAGCCGTCGACACCGAACGCGGGCTGCTCACGCCGGTGGTCCGGGATGCCGCGTCGAAGAACATCGCCCAGATAGCGCACGAGATCGCCGACCTGGCCGCTCGCACCCGCGACAACAAGCTCAAGCCCGACGAGCTGGGCGGCGGAACGTTCACGCTGACCAACACCGGGTCACGGGGGGCACTGTTCGACACGCCGGTCGTGTTCCTGCCGCAGTCCGCGATCCTCGGCACCGGCACTGTGGTCAAGCGCCCCGGAGTCGTGTCGGTCGACGGCCGGGACGCCATCTCCATCCGGTCCTCCGTCTACCTCGCGCTGTCGTACGACCACCGCGTCATCGACGGCGCCGACGCTGCACGCTTCCTGGCCGCAGTCAAGGCGCGCCTGGAAGCGGGCGCCTTCGAGGACGTCCTCGGCATCTGAGAACCGCACTCATGGCTGCGGCGTGACGTCTCGTACATCGCGCAGCAGCCATGAGCCGTCTTCGCGCACGACGACGATGAACTGATCGGCTTCCGCGCCGTCGCGGGGGTGGACCCGCAGCACGGCCGCGCCACCGAAGTCGTCCAGCAGCGTGAGGGTCCGCGCCTCGTCCGGCAGCTCGACCGCACCGCCCGCGAGCTCGGCTCGCGGGTCCTCCTGCGTCCTCGCCCGGCACGACCGGTCCGCGCACGCCCTCCGGGCGCGCAGCAGCGCCGCGGTCGCCGCGGTGACCTCGGCCCCGGCATCCGGGGGCGCCGTCGCCGTCGGCGTCACGCGCGGGGGCGTCCGCGTGGCGGAGGGCGTCGGGCTGGGGCCCTCCGCCGTCGCCGGCGGATCGTCGCCCGGCGCCCACAGCAGGCCCACGCAGAGGACGACCGCGCCGACGACGCCCGCAAGCAGCACGGGATGCCGGCGGCGGCCGGGACGGTCCGCGCGCACCCGGCGCCACAGCGCGGTGAGGGCCCCGGACGCGAGCTCGGCCAGCGACCGGTCCACGTGCGGGACCAGCGGCTGCCACCACGGCGTGCGCTCCCCCACCTGCGCCGCCTCCGGTTCCGCCGGCACGATGTTCGCCGTCCGGCGCGGGTGTTCCGACCGGAGCACCGTCGTGGCCAGCGGCTCCGGGGGCGCAACCGCGAACAGCCCGGCCTCGACGTCCTCGATCCCGGCCCGCACGGCGCGGGGATCGGCGACCCGTTCCCGTGCGGCATCCATCGCGTGTACCAGCGCGGGCCCCGCCCCATCGCACAGGGCGAGCAGGATCGCATCCGCGGCCTCGCCGGCGGGCGGTCCCTCCCCGCCGACGAGAAGAGGACGCCCGTCCTCGGCGAGCCACCACTGCGCACCGCCCGTGTCGCCCGCGGACAGCGCCTCGGCCGTGCCGCGCAGCACGCTCACCGCGAGCGTGACAGCCTCCCCGTCCGACAGCGGGATGCCGGCCCCGGCCCGTCGCGCGAGGAAGCCGTCGACTCTCTCCGTGCACACGGGCAGCACCGCGAGGTGGCCCTCCGCGCAGCGGATCAGATCCCGAGGCGCGGCGATGTGCCCGTCGGAGGGCGCGCGCCACGTCCACATCCCGTCCAACTCGCGCACCTCCACGAGCATGCAGGTCGCACCGTCGATCACGGCGAGCCACCCCGGCCACGGCGCACCCGGCGGCTCAAGCCGCCGGATCCGACGGCCACCCGTCGTCAGCGCGCCGCCGCGGTCCGGTGGGATGTCGGGATCCGTCATACCCTCAGGGTCCCGGGAACGACGTCCGCTGCGAGCGCCTGGCGACCGATCTGGGGAGGGTTCAGCGGCAGCCCCCGGCTGGGGAGGATCCGCCGCAAAAGGTAGGCTGGAGGGTATGGCCGCTCGCAGTACCCCCGCCGAGAAGAAGCCGAACTTCTTCTCCCAGCTCAAGTCCCTCTTCGTGTTCACGAAGGACGTCTTCCCATGGTTGCCGTGGGCTCTGGGCGGCATCCTGCTCGCCGGCATCTGGGTGGGCATCCTGATCGGCTTCCTGATCCCGCCGTTCGCGATCTGGAGCATAGTGCTGTGGGGCGTGACCGGCCTGCTGTTCGGCATCCTCGTCTGCCTGATGACGATGACGAGGCTGTCGACGCGGGCCATGTACCAGAAGATCGACGGCCGTCCCGGCGCCGTGGGCCACGTGCTGTCGACGTCGCTGGGCCGCGCGTGGCAGGCCGCCGAGACGCCCGTGGGCGTGAACCCGAAGACGCAGGATGCCGTGTACCGCACGGTGGGTCGCGGCGGCATCGTCGTGGTCGGCGAGGGTGCGCGCGGGCGGCTGACGCGGCTCATCAACGAGGAGCGGTCCAAGGTGAAGCGCGTGGCCAGCGGCGTGCCGATCACGGTGCTGTACGTGGGCCACGGCGACGACGACGTCGCGATCGGCGACCTCGCGAAGACCATCAAGAAGCTCCCGAAGGCCATCAACCGGCCGACGCAGGCCGCGGTGATCAAGCGCATCGACTCGGTGTCGCAGTCGCTGGCGTCGCTGCCGATCCCGAAGGGCATCGACCCGATGCGGGCGCGCGCGCCGCGTCCGCGCTGACCGGTCTCAGACTCGCAGCAGGACGGTGCCGGCGGCCTTGTCGTGCAGGCCGCGGTGATCGGCATCCCACACCAGCACGGGAATGATCAGGAACAGCAGCGCTGTGCGTACGACCGGGCGCCACACGCCCACCCAGCCGCCGCCGAGCCGGGCCAGGCGCAGACCCATGATGCGGTGCCCCGGGCTGCCGCCGATCGTCGGGATGAACAGGATCTGCACGGCCGCGAACACGATGTTCGTCGCCCACGGGTCCGCGACGAGGACGCCGGTGACCGGGTCGGTCGAGTGGAAGAACGCGTAGCCGATCAGGGCCGCCGTCGCGACGTCGATCGCCAGGGCCGCCAGGCGCCGACCGAACCGGGCGACGCTGTTCGGGCCGGAGGCGGGAAGGCCCAGACGTGCGCCGGGATGGGTGGGGGCTTTCGCGTCGGGCACCCGTCCAGCCTAGACGGCCGTGTAACACGCCGGAAACATTCGGGACATGACCGGGCAACGCGGCCCCGGTAGCGTCGTAGCCATCCGCCCCCGCGGATTCCACCGCACCCGACACTGCTGGAGAGACATGTTCAAGGATCCCGCCGAGGTGCTGTCGTTCATCAAGGACGAGGACGTGAAATTCCTCGACATCCGGTTCACGGACATGCCTGGTGTGCAGCAGCACTTCAACATCCCCGCTTCGACCGTCGACGAGGAGTTCTTCAGCGTCGGCCAGCTGTTCGACGGGTCCTCCATCCGCGGGTTCGCCAGCATCCACGAGTCCGACATGCAGCTCATCCCGGACGTGACGACGGCGTACGTCGACCCGTTCCGTGAGGCGAAGACGCTGATCATGGTGTTCGACATCTACAACCCGCGCACCGGCGAGATCTACCCGAAGGACCCGCGGCAGGTGGCCAAGAAGGCCGAGAAGTACCTCGCGTCCACGGGGATCGCGGACACTGCGTTCTTCGCCCCGGAGGCGGAGTTCTACATCTTCGACGACGTGCGCTACGAGGTGAAGCAGAACGCGAGCTTCTACGCGGTGGATTCCGAGGAGGGCGCGTGGAACACCGGCCGCGAGGAGGAGGGCGGCAACCTCGGCAACAAGACGCCCTTCAAGGGCGGCTACTTCCCGGTCGCGCCCGTCGACAAGCAGGCGGACCTGCGCGATGACATTAGCCTGAAGCTGATCGAGGCGGGCCTGGTGCTCGAGCGTGCGCACCACGAGGTCGGCAGCGGCGGGCAGGCCGAGATCAACTACCGGTTCGACACTCTCGTCGCCGCCGCCGACGACATCCTCAAGTTCAAGTACATCGTCAAGAACACGGCAGAGCAGTGGGGCAAGACCGCCACGTTCATGCCCAAGCCGCTGTACGGCGACAACGGATCCGGGATGCACACGCACCAGTCGCTGTGGCTGAACGGGTCGCCGCTGTTCTACGACGAGAAGGGCTATGGCGGGCTCAGCGACGTCGCGCGGTGGTACATCGGCGGCATCCTCGCCCACGCGCCGGCCGTGCTTGCGTTCACGAACCCGACGCTGAACAGCTATCACCGGCTGGTGAAGGGCTTCGAGGCGCCCGTCAACCTCGTCTACTCCGCCGGCAACCGGTCCGCGGCGATCCGGATCCCGATCACCGGGTCGAACCCGAAGGCCAAGCGCATCGAGTTCCGCGCGCCGGATGCCTCGGGCAACCCCTACCTCGCGTTCGCGGCGCAGCTGATGGCGGGCCTCGACGGCATCAAGAACCGCATCGAGCCGCACGAGCCGGTCGACAAGGACCTGTACGAGCTGCCGCCCGAGGAGGCCAAGGACATCCCGCAGGTGCCGAACTCCCTGCAGGACTCGCTGGACGCGCTGGCCGCCGACCACGCGTTCCTGCTCGAGGGCGGTGTGTTCACGCCCGAACTTATCCAGACCTGGATCGAGTACAAGATCGAGAACGAGATAAAGCCGCTCGCGCAGCGCCCGCACCCGTTCGAGTACGAGCTGTACTACGGCGTGTAGGCGTCACGGCACACCGAGGAGCCCGCTCCGGCATCACGCCGCGGCGGGCTCCGTCGTGCGCGGCCCGTGCCGTGTGTCGGGTTCGTCTCGCACGACGTGCGGGATGGATGCCGCAGCATCCACATCTTCTGCGGCCGGCCGACGACGGTGTCGCACAAACCGCGAGATATGTGTTCCCGAACTCGCACCTTCTGCGACCGCATCGTGAGCGTGTCGCACAACGTGCGGGATGGATGCCCTGCATCCCACATCTACTGCGATACGTCCGCGGAGCACACGGCGCGCAAGAACCGGTCACCCGTAGAACAGCTGCTCGAAGACGCGGCGGGCGCGGCGGGATGCGCGCATCCACGCCTCCTCCACAGCCGTCGCCGAGCGGGGCGGGTACCCCAGCAGCCGCCCGATGCCGTCGAGCTGACGGCGGTCGGTGGGAAGCACGTCGCTGGTCTGCCCGGTCAGCAGCGTGTTCGCCGACCGCAGCCGGCTGGCCAGCCGCCACGCCTCGCGCAGCCGCTCCGCGGCCGGCTCCTGCACGAGACCCGCCCGCGTCGCGGCATCCAGCGCCTGCAGCGTCGCCGTCGTGCGCAGCTCCGGCAGCCGATGCGCGTGCTCCAGCTGCAGCAGCTGCACGAGCCACTCGACGTCGCTGAGGCCGCCGGGCCCGAGCTTCAGATGCCGCTCGGGGGCAACACCCTGAGGCAGTCGTTCCGCCTCCACACGCGCCTTGATCCGCCGGATCTCCCGCAGCGCCGCCTCCCCCACCTCGGCGGGGTAGCGGACCTCGTCGGCAAGGCCCATGAAGCGGGCGACGAGGTCCTCGTCGCCGGCGATGCCCCGCGCGCGCAGCAGCGCCTGCGCCTCCCACGACACCGACCAGCGCCGGTAGTACTCGCGGTAGGCGTCGAGGCTCCGCACGAGCGGGCCGTTGCGCCCCTCTGGCCGCAGATCGGCGTCCAGCTCCAGCGGGACACGGTGGTCGTCGGAGTGCGCGCGGAGCTCCGTGACCAGTCGCCGCGACAGCTCCTGCGCCCGCTGCGGCTCCAGCGGGCCGGCCTCCGAGACGAACAGCACGTCGGCATCCGACCCGAACCCGAGCTCCGCCCCACCGAACCGGCCCATCGCGATGATCGCGAACCGCAGCCCGGCGTCGTCGGCCGGCACCACATCCCGGTACACGGCGCGCAGCATCGCCTGGATCGTCACCTCGGTGATCGCGGTCAGCGACCGGGCGAGCTCCTCCAACTCCAGCACGCCGAGCACCGTCGCCATCGCCGTGCGCAGCAGCTCCCGGCGGCGCAGGCCGCGCACCGCACGCGCGGCGACGGCGATGTCGGTGTGCCGGGTCCGGATCGCCCGTGCCTCCTGGTCCAGTACGTCCGCGGGCCGCGGCCGCAGCCGCTCGTCGTCGTCGAGCCACGCCACCGATTCGGGGATCCACTCCATCAGCTCGCCGATGTACCGCGAGCCCGACAGCACCCGGGTCAGGCTCTCCGCCGCCCCCGACGAGTCACGCAGCATCCGCAGGAACCACGGGGTGTCCCCGAGCCGCTCGCTGATCCGCCGGAACGCCAGCAGGCCGTAGTCCGGATCCACCCCCTCCCCGAACCAGTGGATCATGATCGGCATCAGGTGCCGCTGGATCGTGGCCTTACGGCTCAGACCGCTCGTCAGCGCCGCTATGTGGCGCAGGGCCCCCGCGGTGTCCGCGAACCCGATGGCGGCCAGGCGGTCGCGCGCCTGCGCCGTGGACAGGCTCCGCTCCTGCTCCGGCAGCGCCGCCACCGCCGAAAGCAGCGGCCGGTAGAAGAGGCGGATGTGGATGTCGCGGACCTCGCGCTTGACCTGCTCCCACAGCGCCCACACGGCATCCCCGCCGTCCGCGAGCCCGCTTGCCCGCGCGAGCACCCGCAGCTCCTCGCGCCGCGACGGCATCAGGTGCGTGCGCCGCAGATCCCGCAGCTGCAGCCGGTGCTCGAGCACCCGCAGCGTCCGGTAGTCCCGGTCGAACGCGGCCGCGTCCGCACGCGAGATGTACCCCTCCTCGACCAGCGCCTGCAGCGCCGCCAGCGTCCCCGGCTGCCGGATCGCCGCGTCGGTGAGCCCGTGCACGAGCTGCAGCAGCTGCACCGTGAACTCGACGTCGCGGATGCCGCCCGGGCCCAGCTTCAGCTGGTACGGGACGTCCTCGTCCGGGATGTTGTCGGTCACCCGCTCGCGCATCCGCTGCACGTTCTCCACGAAGTCCGCGCGCGCCGCGCTTCCCCACACGCGCTCGTGCACGGCCGTGACGTACTGGGCGCCGAGGCCGGCGTCCCCCGCGATCGGGCGGGCCTTCAGCAGCGCCTGGAACTCCCAGCTGTGCGCCCACCGGTCGTAGTACGACACGTGCGAGGCCAGCGTGCGCACAAGCGCCCCCTGCGCGCCCTCCGGCCTCAGATTCGCGTCGACCGGCCACAGCGGCGGCTCGACCTCCATGCCGTCGATGCCGCGCATCGTCTGCACCGCGAGGCGCGTGGCGATGTCCACCGCACGCCCCTCGGCGAGATCGGCGCCGTCGCCGACACCCGCGACGAAGATGACATCCACGTCGCTGACGTAGTTCAGCTCCCGGGCGCCGCACTTGCCCATCCCGATGATCGCGAGCTGCGTGGCGGCGACGTCCGCGCGGGGGTACAGGCCGAGCGCACCGCCGGCGGCGACCCGGGTCCGCGCGACGCACAGCGCCGCCTCCAGCGCGGCGCCGGCCGCGTCCGCGAGGGCCGCCGATACCGGTGCGATCGCCGCGATCGGGTCCTCGACGAGCAGGTCGTGCACGGCGATGCGCGCCAGCATCCGCCGGTACGCCACGCGCAGTGCGACCCAGGCGTCCTCGGACCCGGCCGCGGCGAACCCGTCCTCCGCGCCGACGGCGGCGGTCAGCTCGGCAACGAGTTCCGCCGCGGTGGGCAGGCCGTCACGGGCGACGGTCAAGTCGGCAAGCTCCTCGGGATGCCGCAGATAGAAGTCCGCGAATCCGCGCGACGCGCCCAACAGTGCCCACGTCGCACGCGCGCCGTGCGGATCGCGCAGCGTCGCGGCCACCGGCGGGGCATCGCGACGAGCGACGCGCAGCATCCCCTCCAGCGCGGCATCCGGGTCCGCGGCCGCCGCGGCGCCCTCGGTGAGGGCTTCCCGGCGCACTCCGGTCGCCGCGCTCAGCTCCGCGAGAGCGCCGTCGGCGTCAGCGAGCCGGGTGAACCCGAGCCGTGCGAGCGCGGTGAGTCCGGATGCCCGATCCGCCGCCATGCGCGTCCTACAGCATCTCGAGGTTGCGCTGCAGCTCGAACGGAGTGACCTGCGAGCGGTACTCCTCCCACTCGCGACGCTTGTTCAGCAGCACGTAGTTGAAGACCTGCTCGCCGAGCGTCTCTGCCACCAGTTCGGAGTCCTCCATGTAGTCCAGTGCGTGCTCCAGGCTCGACGGCAGCGGCGCGAAGCCCAGCGCGCGCCGCTCGCCGGCGCTCAGGGACCAGACGTTGTCCTCGGCCTCCGGGGGCAGCTCGTACCCCTCCTCGACGCCCTTCAGCCCCGCGGCGAGCATGAGCGCGTACGACAGGTAGGGGTTGGCGGCCGAGTCCAGTGCGCGGTACTCCACCCGCGACGACTGGCTTTTCGTGGGCTTGTACATCGGCACGCGCACGAGGGCCGACCGGTTGTTGTGCCCCCAGCAGATGAAGCTGGGCGCCTCGTCCCCGCCCCACAGCCGCTTGTAGGAGTTCACGAACTGGTTCGTGACCGCGGCGATCTCATTCGCGTGCCGCAGCAGCCCGGCGATGAACTGCCGACCGACCTTGGAGAGCTGATACTGCGCGCCCTCCTCGTAGAACGCGTTGAAATCGCCTTCGAACAGGGACATGTGCGTATGCATTCCGCTGCCGGGCTGGCCCGAGAGCGGCTTGGGCATGAACGTGGCGTACACGCCCTGCTCGATGGCGACCTCCTTGACCACGGTGCGGAACGTCATGATGTTGTCGGCGGTGGTCAGCGCGTCCGCGTAGCGGAGGTCGATCTCGTTCTGACCCGGGCCGCCCTCGTGATGGCTGAACTCCACCGAGATTCCGAGGTCCTCCAGCATCCGCACCGACCGGCGGCGGAAGTCGTGCGCGGTGCCGCCGGGCACGTTGTCGAAGTACCCCGCCGAGTCGACGGGGACCGGGCCCTTCGCGCCGAACTTGGACGACTTCAGCAGGTAGAACTCGATCTCCGGGTGGGTATAGAACGTGAACCCGGCGTCAGCCGCCTTCGCGAGCGTGCGCTTGAGCACATGCCGGGGGTCGGCGACCGCAGGCTGGCCGTCCGGCGTCGTGATGTCGCAGAACATACGCGCGGTGGGGTCGATCTCGCCGCGCCACGGCAGGATCTGGAACGTCGTGGGGTCGGGATTGGCGAGCAGGTCGGACTCATAGGAGCGGGTCAGCCCCTCAATCGCCGAGCCGTCGAACCCGATGCCCTCGGTGAAGGCCCCCTCCACCTCGGCGGGCGCTATCGCGACGGACTTCAGCGTGCCGACGACATCCGTGAACCACAGCCGGACGAACTTGACGCCGCGTTCCTCGATCGTGCGCAGCACGAAGTCTCGCTGCTTGTCCATGCTCTCCCCTTCGCCGGCGACGTGTGTCGTCGTGCCTGTCAGCGGTCGGTGCCGTCCTCGCCGGAGTGCTCGCCCCACGCGTCCTCGCGGCGCTCGTCCTCTTCCCATTGACGGGAGCGTTCGCGGATGATCTCGGGCGCCCGCGCGGCCTCCTCGGCCGTGTCGAACGGGCCGGCGCGGTCGGGGGCGGGCGTCTGCATTCCCCGCTCGACCTGCCCGGTGCGCAGGTTGTACCAGAACTTGTCGTCCTCGTCTGCCATGCTCGCTCCTGATATGCCGTGGGGGTCTCCCGCGCACGCGGGTCGCTCTCGATCCTACTGAGCGCGGACCCCGATTCACCGGCGTCATCTCGGACGACGTCTGGTTACGCTTGACGCATGGCATCGAAGACGACACGTGCTGTCGGCGTGGACATCGGCGGCACCGGGATCAAGGGCGGCATCGTCGACCTTGCCAAGGGCGAACTGGTCTCCGAACGCATCAAGGTCGCGACCCCGAAGGGCGCCAAGCCGTCGGACGTCCTGTCCGCCGTGAAGGAGGTCGTCGGCACTCTCGAAGTCGGCGATGACGACGGGATGCCGCTGGGCGTGGCCTTCCCCGCGATCGTCAAGCGCGGCCGCACCCTGTCGGCGGCGAACGTGTCCGAGGAGTGGATCGACTTCGAGGCCGAGAAGTTCTTCGAGGACGGCCTGGGCCGCGCCATCCACTTCGCGAACGACGCGGATGTCGCCGGTGTGGCCGAGGTGCGGTACGGGGCCGCGCGCGGCAAGGACGGCCTGGTGATGCTGACCACCCTCGGCACCGGCATCGGCACCGCGATGATCTACGACGGGATGCTCGTCCCCAATTCCGAGCTCGGCCACCTGCAGCGGGCGGGCCACAAGCGGGACGCCGAGTGGTACGCCGCGTCCTCGGCGATGGAGCGCGAACAGCTCAGCTGGAAGAAGTGGGCCGTGCGGCTGCAGTGGTACTACGAGTATCTGGAGTTGCTGTTCAGCCCGGACCTGTTCGTGGTCGGCGGCGGCGTCTCCAAGAACGCCGACGACTTCCTGCCGCTGCTCGATCTGCGAACACCCGTGATCCCGGCCGTGCACCGCAACAACGCCGGCATCATCGGCGCCGCGGCCCTCGCCGCCGACTGACCCCGCCGCCGCGCGGCGTGTTCACATCACAGGAGAATCGGCGCCGACGGGCGCGACACGCCGCGTGAGGCATCCCGGGCGCACGATCGTCCTGTGAGACGGACCGGAGGGAGGGCGAATGGGCCGGCCTGTACGCCGGGTTCTGTCCGGGGGCCGTGTGGCCCCGTGGATGGTCATCTCTCTCGGCGGCACGTTGCCGTGACGCTCCAGCAGCCTACCCGGGGACTCGGCGGGCCGCGTCATCATCCCCTGTCTGGCCTTGCTCCGGGCGAGGTTTGCCGTGCGGGTCGCGTCACCGCGACCCCGGTGGTCTCTTACACCACCCTTTCACCCTTACCGGCTCGCGCCGGCGGTCTGCTCTCTGTGGCACTGTCTCGCGGATCACTCCGGGTGGGTGTTGCCCACCGCCCTGCCCTGCGGAGCCCGGACGTTCCTCGGCGCGCACCGAAACCGGCGCGCGACGCGACCATCCGGCCGACCCATTCGCGTCCCCGAGCCTAGCGCCTGATGCCGTGAGGACGCCCGGCACCCTACGTACCGCCCGCGCTTCTGCGATACGATCAGCGTGCACCCCGACTGGGGAGGGTGCGACCGACCATGGGGATGGTCGGATTGATGCCTTACTGGGGAGGCAGAGATGATCCGCAAGACCATGGCGGCCGTGGCGGTCGCCGGTGTTCTGATGCTCGGCGGTGCACCCGCGGCGTTCGCGCACGGTGCCGGCGCCGACGATTCCAACTACACGCCGCGCACGCCCACGCAGCCGGGCCTGGCCGGGTCCACAGCGACCAGCGAGTGCAACGGCGACGTGCCGTGGATCACGTTCCGGGTCGTGATGGCCGACCCCGATGGTGTGGCGCGCAGCCACGAGGCGAAGCTCGTGCTCACGGACGGTACGCACACGTACACGCGCGACCTCGGTCCGCTCGTGAACAACACGCTGTCCGGGCGCACGCTGTGGCCGGGCGCGAAGGTCGACAGCCGCGGTGCCGGCATCGCCTGGCCCGGCTGGGAGGTCGTAGGCGGCGTGCAGACCCAGACCGGCGGCAACTTCGGCTGGACGCGCGGCCGCATCACGGCGACGCTCACCGTGAACCCGGAGCTCGTCGTACCGCTGTCCTACCCGGTGGCGACGTCGGGCTGCGCGGCGCCGAAGGCGGTCTCGTCCGCGGCGATCCTTCCCGGCATCCTCCCGGCGACGGGCCTGAACATGGCCCTCGTGCCGATCGCGATCGGCGGCGGGATAGTGCTCCTGGTGGGCACCGGTCTCCTGCTGGCACGTCGCCTGCGGCGCAGCTGACCGATGGCGGGCACGGCTGCCGAGCGTCGCGGACGCCGGCTCCCCTGGCACGTCCTCGGGCTCGTCCTCGCGGTATGCGTGCTCGCGGCCGCGGCGGCGTGGGTGGGCGTGCGCGCCCTGATGGTGAAGAACGAGGTCGACGCCATCCAGTCCCTGACATCGCAGATGACGGATGCCGTCGCCGCGCGCAACCTCGGGCGGATCGGCGCCGTCAACGCCGCCCTCGGCGCCCACACGCACAAGGCCGTGGCCTTGACCGGCGATCCGCTCTGGGCCGCCGCGGAGCGGCTCCCCGTGATCGGGCCGAATCTCGCCGCCGTGCGCACCGCCGCCGTGGCTCTGGACACCGTCAGCACCCGGGTCGTGTCGCCGGTCCTGCGCATCGCCAGCACACTCACCGACAGCGCGGATGCCACGCAGCTTCGCCGGACCCTGTCCCCCGGCGGTCCCCTGCAGGACGCGGCGAGCGCCCTGCACGGCGCCGCGCGGTCGCTGGCGGCGATCCGGTCCACGGGGCTGATCCCGCCCGTCGCCTCCGGCGTCGACCGGCTCACCGCGGGTGTCCGGCACGCCGACGACATCCTCCGCCCCCTCGCCGCATCGGCGTCCGCCCTGCCCGGCCTGCTGGGCGCCGACGGGCCGCAGACGCTGCTCGTGATGATCCAGAACCCCGCCGAGCTGCGCACCGGCGGCGGGATCACCGGCGCCTTCGTGCAACTGCACGCCGACGCCGGAAGGATCACGCTGCAGATGATGCGCGACTCGACGGCTTTCACGCACCGCACGACGCCGATAGCGCCGGTCCCCGCGCCGCTGTCCGCACTGTACGGCGACGTCGTGGGCCGCTTCGTGCAGGATGCCTCGATCCCCGCCGACTTCGCCCTGACATCCCGGCTCGCGGCGGCGTGGTGGACCGCGCACGGCGGCGCGACGCCCGACGCGGTGATCTCCATCGACCCGATGGTCCTGCAGGCGCTGCTGGCCGCGACCGGCCCGGTCACGCTGCCCGACGGCACCGAGCTGAGCGCCGGCAATCTCGTGCAACGCGTGCTGGTCGACCCGTACCTGACGATGACCTCCGGGCAGCAGAGTGTGTTCTTCGCCCATGCGACGACCGCCGTGTTCGAGCGCCTGTTCGAGCGCGGGCTCTCCCCCGTGCAGTGGGCGCAGGCGCTCGTGCAGCCGATCCAGGACGGGCGGGTCTCGGCGTGGAGCGCCGACCCGCGTGTCCAGACCGAGCTCGCCACAAGCCCCCTCGGCGGGCCGCTGGTCCGGCAGCGGCTCGCCGGCGGCGGTGCGTACGCCGTCTACTTCAACGACAACACCGGCGGCAAGATGGCCGGCTACCTGTCGACCGCGATCAGCACCGCGCAAGGCGTGTGCCGCGCGGACGGCAAACGCAGCGTCGCGGTCTCGGTGTCGCTGACGAGCACCGCCCCCGCCGACGCGGGCACCATGCCGATCAGCATGACCGGCGGCGGCCTGTGGGGTGTGGGTGCCGGCGACATCGGCATGAACGTCACGGTGGCCGCCCCTGCAGGCGCGTACTACGACGGGGTCACTATCGACGGCGTTCTGGCCGCGTCGGTGAACGTGGATGCTGAGGGTCACCCGAGCAGCATCACCCACGTGAATCTGCAGCCCGGAGAGACGAACGTGCTGACATTCCGGTTCGTGGTCGACCACGGACAAGCGGTGCGGATCGTGCACACGCCGATGCTCACCGCCCCCGCGGTGTCGACGACGACACTCGCCTGCGGGTGACGCTCACGCCTTGTCGGCCATGGTGGTGACCTTCAGATCGAGCGGGAAATCGATCGGGAAGTCTCCGAACAGCAGGCGGCCCGCGGATGCCGCGCAGTCCCGGACTATCTGCGCCGCCGCATCGGCGTGCCGGGCCGGGGTGTGCACTATCAGCTCGTCGTGCAGGAAGAACGCGAGGTGCGGTCGGTCGCCGAGCGCCGCACCCGAGCGCGGCGCGGCCTCCTCCGCCGGCACCGGCGGCAGCGCATCCAGTCGCACCCGCACCTCCCCGAGCCAGGCCAGCGCCCACTCGGCGGCGGTGCCCTGCACGATGAAGTTGCGGGTGAACCGCCCGCGGTCCCCTGCCGCACGCCGGGCCTGATCGCGGTCGACGGCGCTGCCGGTCTCGCCGGCGGCCACGCGCTGCGCGCGCAGCCAGCGCTCCGACGCCCGCGGGGAGGTCCGGCCCAGCCACGTCGAGACCACGTCGCCCTCCTCGCCGACCCGCGCGGCGTCGTCCACGAGCCGCATCGCGCGCGGGTATGCGCGGCGCAGCCGCGGCACGAGCCGTCCGCTCTCGCCGGTCGTGGCACCGTACATCGCGCCCAGCATCGCGACCTTCGCCTCCGCCCGCGTCGCGACCGCCCCGCTGTCGACGATCCCCGAGTAGAGGTCGTGCCCGCGGGCGGCACGGGCCAGCGCGGTGTCGCCGGACATCCCGGCGAGCACGCGCGGCTCGAGCTGCGCGACGTCGGCGACGACGAACGTCCAGCCGGGATCCGCGCGCACCGCCGCGCGCAGCAGCCGCGGGATCTGCAGCGCACCGCCGCCCGAGGACGCCCATCGCCCGGTGACGACGCCCGCGGGGATGTACACCGGGCGGAAGCGGCCCTCGTGCACCCACTCGTCCAGCCACGCCCACCCGTTCGCGGACAGCAGCCGCGCCAGGCGCTTGTACTCCAGCAGCGGGGCGATCACGGGATGCTCGTACTGCCCGAGCTCCCACTTCGCCGTCGTGCGGGCCGGCACGCCGATGCGGTGCAGGCTGCGCACAAGTTTCGGCGGCGAGTCAAGGCTTGCCTGCGGGTCGCCCAGCAGGCCGCGGATCTCGGCGGCGAGGATCGCCATCCGCTCGGGCGGCCCGCCTCCCGCCGGCCGCGCGCCGAGCGCGTCCTCGAGGATCCGCTCGTGCACGGCAACGTCCCACGGCAGCCCGGCCGCGCGCATCTCCGCCGCCACGAGCGCCCCGGCGGACTCGGCCGCGCACAGCAGGTCGAGCCGCCCGTTCCCTCCCGCGGAGGCGGCGGCCGCCCGCTGCCGCGCGAACTCCGCCAGTGCGGACGCCGCGTCGTGCGGGGGCCCGGATGCCGCGGCATCCGTCGCCAGCGCGAACAGCGCGGGAGCCTCCGGTGCCGGCACCGTAGTGGCGTCGACATCCCACTCCCGGGCGGAGCGGATCGGGGCGGCATCGGCCACGAGCGCGCTGTCCCGGAGGATCGCGTGGCACAGCCGCAGGTCGCGGCAGCGTTCGACCCGCACGCCCTCGGCGAGGAGCCGCGGGTACCAGTGCGCGGTGTCGGACCAGACCCAGCGCACGCGCGTGCCGCGCGCCGCCTGCACCCGACCGGCGAACTCTCCGGTCGGGACCCGGACGCGGGAGACCTCGGTGCCGTCGGCGGCCAACCGCACGAGGTCGATGTCGACGCCGGCGGCGCCGGCCACGACCCACGCGACGTCGTCGGGCGTCACCGCTCCCGCGGGTGGCGCGCGCTCACGCTCCCAGCCCCGACTCCTCGGTGCGCACGAGGATGCACCCGCACTCCGGGCAGAGCACGACGGCGTCGGGGGCGGCCTGGCGCACCGCGTTCAGGTCGGTCCCGGACAGCACCATCCGGCATCCTTCGCAGGTCTGCCGGCGCAGCAGGGCCGCACCAGCGGAGCGCTGCGCGGCGCGGTCGTAGGCGGCCAGCAGGTCGGCGGGAAGCTCGGATGCCACGGCGGACCGGTCGCGGACAGCCTGCTCCTGCTGGGCGGTGGCATCCGCCACGGCGGACTTGGCCTCGCCGCTGAGCCGGGCACCCTCGGCGTTCACGTCGGCCAGCAGCTGCTCCTGCTCGGCGACGGCGGCTTCCGCGGCCTCGAGCTTCTCCATCGCCTCCAGCTGCGCGTCCTCGAGGTCGCTCTTGCGGCGGGCGAGCGACGCGAGCTCGCTCTCCAGGCCCTGCGCGTCCTTCGGGCTCGTGACGGCGTCCAGGCGCTGCTCGTCGCGCTCGCGGCGCGCGTCGACGACGGCGACATCCGACTCGATGCGTCCGAGCTCGGTTCGCAGGTCGTCGCACGCGCCCTGGCGCGCCGTGAGCTCGCGGCTCAACTCCTGACGCTGTGCTATCAGCGCCCGCACCCGCTCGGCCTGCGCGGGATTCCCCTTGGCGTGCTCGGCGCGACGGATCAGGGCGTCGAGTTCGGCGAGATCCAGGAGGCGGCGCTGCTGCGCGGGCTGTGCGTTCACGTGGGCCCTGCCGGGTTCGAACCGACGACCCCATCGGTGTAAACGATGTGCTCTACCAGCTGAGCTAAAGGCCCGTGACCGCCCAGTCTACGAGAGGTGTATTACACCTGCGCATCGGCGGTGCGCGAGTGCCGCGTGGGCTCGCGGATCTGTGGATAGGCTGGAGCGCGGTGTGTCCCGCGCGCCCGACCCGGTGCGGCGCCCCACCCCGAGCTCCCGCTGACGCGACCCGTCAGACGACGAAAGGTGATCCGTGACCGTCCACGATCAGGACCCGTACTCCCAGGGCCCCCTCGACAGCGATCCCGACGAGACCACCGAGTGGCAGGAATCCCTCGAGCAGCTCGTCCAGGCCAAGGGCGCCGGTCGCGGCCGCGAGATAATGCTCAGCCTGCTGAAGACGTCGAAGGAGCTGCGCCTGGGCGTGCCCATGGTGCCCACGACCGACTACGTCAACACGATAGCGCCGGAGAACGAGGCGCCGTTCCCGGGCGACGAGGAGCTGGAGCGCCGCTACCGCTCCTGGATCCGCTGGAACGCCGCGATCACCGTGCACCGCGCGCAGCGGCCCGGCATCGGCGTCGGCGGGCACATCTCCACGTACGCATCCTCGGCATCCCTGTACGAGGTGGGCTTCAACCACTTCTTCCGCGGACAGGACCATCCCTCCGGCGGCGACCAGGTCTTCTTCCAGGGCCACGCCTCCCCCGGGATGTACGCCCGCGCGTTCCTCGAGGGTCGGCTCACGCAGGCACAGCTGGACGGCTTCCGCCAGGAGAAGTCGCACGCCCCGCACGGCATCCCCTCCTACCCGCACCCGCGGCTGATGCCGGAGTTCTGGCAGTTCCCGACCGTCTCGATGGGCCTCGGTCCCATCAACGCCATCTACCAGGCGATGACGAACAGGTACCTCACGAACCGGGGCATCAAGGACCTCTCCGATGCGCACGTGTGGGCGTTCCTCGGCGACGGGGAGCTCGACGAGGTGGAGAGCCGCGGCCAGCTGCAGGTCGCCGCGAATGAGGGCCTGGACAACCTCACGTTCGTCGTGAACTGCAACCTGCAGCGTCTGGACGGCCCGGTGCGCGGCAACGGCAAGATCATCCAGGAGCTGGAGAGCTTCTTCCGCGGCGCGGGATGGAATGTCATCAAGGTCATCTGGGGCCGCGAATGGGACGACCTGCTGGCCCGGGACGTGGACGGCGCGCTGCTGAACGTCATGAACGTCACCCCGGACGGCGACTACCAGACATACAAGGCCGAGAACGGCGCCTACGTGCGCGAGCACTTCTTCGGCAAGGACGAGCGCGCGCTCGCCCTCGTGGAGGACTACACCGACGACCGGATCTGGAAGCTGCGCCGCGGCGGCCACGACTACCGGAAGGTGTACGCGGCGTTCGACGCCGCCGTGCGGCACAAGGGACAGCCCACCGTGATCCTTGCCAAGACGATCAAGGGCTACGGTCTTGGGCCGTACTTCGAGGGCCGCAACGCGACCCACCAGATGAAGAAGATGACCCTCGAGAACCTCAAGACGTTCCGCGACGCGATGCACATCCCGTTCACGGACGCGCAGCTCGAGGAGAACCCGTATCTGCCGCCGTACTACAACCCGGGACCGCAGGACGAGACGATCCAGTACATGCTGGAGCGCCGCCGCGAGCTGGGCGGGTACCTTCCCGAGCGCCGCAGCAGACACGTGGACCTCGCCCTGCCCGACGACGCCGCGTACGCGCTGCCGAAGAAGGGCTCGGGCACGCAGGAGGTCGCCACCACGATGGCGTTCGTCCGCCTGCTGAAGGACCTGCTGCGCGCGAAGGACTTCGGGCACCGGATAGTGCCGATCATCCCCGACGAGGCGCGCACCTTCGGCATCGACGCGTTCTTCCCGACCGCAAAGATCTACAACCCGCACGGGCAGAACTACACCTCCGTGGACCGCGACCTGCTGCTGGCGTACAAGGAGAGCCCGCAGGGGCAGATCATGCACGTCGGCATCAACGAGGCCGGCGCGATGGCCGCATTCACGGCGACCGGGACGTCGTACTCCACGCACGGTGAGCCGCTGATCCCGATCTACATCTTCTACTCGATGTTCGGGTTCCAGCGCACCGGCGACGCGAACTGGGCCGCCGGCGACCAGATGACGCGCGGCTTCGTGATCGGCGCCACCGCGGGACGCACGACGCTCACCGGCGAGGGGCTCCAGCACGCCGACGGGCACTCCCCGCTGCTGGCCTCCACGAACCCCGCGACGGTGTCGTACGACCCCGCGTACGGCTACGAGATAGCGCACATCGTCCGCGCGGGCCTGGACCGGATGTACGGCGGGCAGCATCCCGACCCGAACGTGATGTACTACCTGACGGTCTACAACGAGCCCATGGTGCAGCCGGCCGAGCCCGAGGACGTCGACGTGGACGGCATCCTCCGCGGCATCCACCGCATCAGCGTCGGCGACGCCGACGGACCCCGGGCCCAGCTGATGGCGTCGGGCGTCGGCGTGCCGTGGGCCCTGGAGGCCCAGCAGCTGCTTCGCGAGCACTGGGGAGTGGCGGCGGATGTCTGGAGCGTGACGAGCTGGTCCGAGCTGCGCCGCGACGGCCTGGCGGCGGACGAGCACAACTTCCTGCATCCGGACGCCGAGCCGCAGACTGCCTACGTGACCCGCAAGCTGGCGGGCGCCGACGGGCCGGTGGTCGCGGTCAGCGACTTCATGCACGCCGTGCAGGATCAGATCCGGCCGTGGGTGCCGAACCGGTTCGCGACCCTGGGCGCCGACGGGTTCGGGTTCAGCGACACCCGCCCCGCCGCCCGCCGGTTCTTCAAGATCGACGGGCCGTCGATCGTGGTGCGAACGCTCCAGGCGCTCGCCGAGGACGGCGTCGTGGACAGGGCTCTGGCCGGGCAGGCGATCCAGAAGTACCGCCTGCACGACGTGAACGCCGGCACCAGCGGCAACGCGGGCGGGGAGAGCTGACGCGCCCATGATCAGCGAGCACGCCCCGACGGACAAGGCCGAGACCCTCGTCTGGCTGCGCCGTATCTCGGGGGATCTCGCGACGGCCACGACGAACCGCCTCGAGGAGTCCCTGCCCTGGTACGCCGAGATGCCGCCCGCGCGCCGCTCCGCGGTGGGCCTCGTCGCGCAGGCCGGCATCACATCCTTCATCCAGTGGTATGAGGACCCGAACTCGACCCCGTGGATCGCGGCGGACATCTTCGCGGCCGCGCCCCGCGAGCTGCTGCGCAGCGTCAGCCTCACCCAGACGCTGCAGCTCATCCGCGTCACCGTCGAGGTCACCGAGGAGAAGGTCGCCGGCCGCGGCGAGCATCTGCGCGAGGCGATCCTGCTGTACTCGCGCGAGGTCGCTTTCGCGGCGGCGGATGTCTATGCTCGCGCCGCGGAGGCGCGCGGGCTCTGGGACGCGCGCCTGGAGGCGCTCGTGGTCGACTCGATCCTCACCGGTGAGGCCGACGAGGAGCTGCCCAGCCGGATCGCCGCGCTCGGCTGGCACGGCCACGGCGAGGTCGCGGTGCTCGTGGGCACCACCCCGCCCCAGTTCGACGTCGACCAGCTGCGGCGCACCGCCCGCAAGCTCGGCGTGGACGTCCTGATCGGGGTGCAGGGCTCCCGACTCGTGCTCGTGATCGGCCGGGCGCAGCTGCGCGGGCAGGACGACGCGGCCGCGCAGCTGCCGTTCCTCCAGATTGCCCGCCACCTCGAGCCGGGCTTCGGCTCCGGCCACCTCGTGCTGGGACCCGCCGTCCCCGCGCTCGTGGAGGCCAGCCAGAGCGCCCGTGCCGCGCTCGCCGGGTTTGCGGTCGCAAGCTCCTGGCGCCACGCCCCGCGCCCGGTCGAGGCGGACGACCTGCTGCCCGAGCGCGCCGTCGCCGGCGATCCGCTCGCGAAGAGCACGCTCGTGGAGCGGATCTACCGTCCGCTGCAGGCGCACAGCACCGACCTCGTCACGACGCTGTGGAGCTACCTCGACAACGGACGCTCGCTCGAGGCCACCGCCCGAGAGCTGTTCGTGCACCCGAACACGGTCCGGTACCGACTCAAGCGCGTCTCCGAGGTGATCGGCTGGGATGCCACCGGCCCCCGGGAGGCGCTCATCCTGCAGACGGCGCTGATCCTCGGCGCTATCGGCACGGACGCCACTCGCCGCCGCACCCCATCCGGCCGGCGCACGCGCTGACCTGTGCGGCGCTCACAAACGAATCCGGCATTCTTGTGCGATCCCATCCAGTTGGACATCCTCCCGTTTGGCAGGATGGGAAGGTGATCATCGCCGTCTTCCCCGGCCAGGGCTCGCAGACGCCCGGCTTCCTCGCCCCGTGGCTCGAACTCGACGGGGCGCGTGAGCGCCTCCAGGCGTACTCCACGGCCGCGGATGTCGACCTCATCGCCGCGGGCACGGAAGGCGACGCCGACCACATCCGCGACACGAAGGTCGCCCAGCCGCTGATCGTCGCGGCGAGCCTGCTTTCCTACGCCGCCCTGACCGCCCGGGCCGGGCGACCCACGGGCGTCGCCGGACACTCGGTCGGCGAGCTCGCCGCGCTCGCCGCCGCCGGCGTGCTCAGCGACACCGACGCGCTACGGCTCGTCGGCATCCGCGGGCGGGCCATGGCGGAGGCCGCGGCCGTCGAGCGCACCGGCATGAGCGCCGTCGTCGGCGGCGACGAGGAGGACGTGCTGGCCGCGCTGAAGCGGCTGAACCTCACCCCCGCGAACCACAACGGCGCCGGGCAGATCGTCGCCGCCGGCACCCTCGGCGACCTCGCCGAGCTCGCCGCCCAGGCCCCGCGCGGCTCCCGTGTCATCCCGCTGCAGGTCGCCGGCGCGTTCCACACCGGCTACATGGCCCCCGCCGTGGACGTGCTGCGCACCGCGGCCGCCGGAACCGCGACATCCGACCCGAGCCTCACACTGTGGACCAACAACGACGGCACGGTCGTCGACTCTGGCCGCGCGGCCGTCGACCGGATGGTCGCGCAGGTCGCCTCGCCGGTCCGCTGGGATCTGTGCATGGCCTCGTTCGCGGAGCACGGCGTGACCGGGATCATCGAGTTCGCCCCCGCCGGAACCCTCACCGGGCTCGCCAAACGGGCTCTGCGCGGGGTGCCGACCGTCGCCGTGAAGACCCCTGACGACCTGGATGCGGCCGCCGCGCTGCTGACCGGAGAATCCGCATGAGCATCATCCTGAACCAGCCCACCGGCCCCGCGCACACCCGCATCTACGCGTACGGCGCCGCCCGCGGAGAGAACCTCGTCCCCAACGACGACCTTGTCGGGCCGATCGATTCGAGCGACGAGTGGATCCGGCAGCGCACCGGCATCGTGACCCGCGCACGTGCCGTCGCCTCGACCACCGCGATCGACCTGGCATCGGACGCCGCCGCGGAGGCCGTCGCCCGCTCCGGCGTCGCACCGGAGAAGGTCGACGCCGTGATCGTCGCCACCATCAGCAACCCCAAGCAGACTCCGTCGGTGTCGGCGATCGTCGCCGACCGGATCGGCGCGAACCCGGCCGCCGCCTACGACCTGAACGCCGCATGCGCGGGGTTCGCGTACGGCGTCGCGCAGGCCGACGCGCTGATCCGCGGCGGGATTGCGCACTACGCCGTCGTGGTGGGTGCCGAGAAGCTCAGCGACATCGTCGATCCCACCGACCGGAGCATCTCGTTCCTGCTCGGCGACGGCGCCGGCGCTGTCGTGGTCGGCCCCAGCGACACCCCCGGCATCGGCCCCACCGTGTGGGGATCGGACGGCTCGAAGGCCGAGCTCGTCGGTATGAACGGCACCCTCACCGACTTCCGCGACGGCAAGGTGCCGTGGCCCACCCTGCGCCAGGAGGGGCCGAGCGTGTTCCGCTGGGCCGTCTGGGAGATGGTCAAGGTCGCACGGCAGGCGCTGGATGCCGCAGGCGTGCGCCCCGAGGACCTCGCGGCGTTCATCCCCCATCAGGCCAACCTGCGCATCGTCGACGAGTTCGCCAAGCAGCTCAAGCTCCCCGACACCGTGGCGATCGCCCACGACATCGAGACCACCGGCAACACGTCGGCGGCGTCGATCCCGCTCGCCGCGCATCGGCTGCTCGAGGAGCACCCGGAGCTGTCGGGCGGCCTGGCGCTGCAGATCGGCTTCGGCGCGGGCCTCGTGTTCGGCGCCCAGGTGGTCGTCCTCCCCTGACGCCCGTGCAGGCGACCTTAGACTTGTCCACGGCCCGCCGGGCCTCGACCCCGATCCACAGAAGGAGCAGAAATGGCATTCACCAACGATGAGGTCCTCGCCGGCCTTGCCGAGCTGATCACCGACGAGACCGGCATCTCGGCCGACGAGGTCGCCCTCGAGAAGTCGTTCACGGACGACCTCGACATCGACTCGATCTCGATGATGACCATCGTGGTCAACGCCGAGGAGAAGTTCGGCGTGACGATCCCCGACGACGAGGTCAAGAACCTCAAGACCGTCGGTGACGCCGTCACCTTCATCACCTCCCACCAGGCGTGACCGCTTCCGGTGGGGGCGTCCTGCCCCCACCGGCACCGCACCACACGAGGAATTCGTACATGAGCACCCCCCGCATCGTCGTCACCGGCATCGGCGCCTCGTCTCCGCTGGGAGGCACCGCGCCAGAGAGCTGGTCCGCCCTGCTGAGCGGAGCCAGCGGCGCCCGCACTCTCGAGCACGACTGGGTCGAGCAGTACCAGCTGCCCGTCACGTTCGCCGCCGAGGGCCTGGTCCGCCCCGAGACCGTCCTGGAACGGCCCGTCGCCAAGCGGCTGGACCCGGCCTCGCAGTTCGCCCTCGTCGCGGCGATGGAGGCGTGGGCGGATGCCGGCAGCCCGGACGTGGACCCGGATCGCCTCGGCGTCGACTTCGCCACCGGCATCGGCGGTGTGTGGACGCTGCTGGACGCCTGGGACACGCTGCGCGAGAAGGGCCCCCGGCGCGTCATGCCGATGACGGTCCCGATGCTGATGCCCAACGCAGCGGCCGGCAACCTGTCGCTGCACTTCGGCGCCCGCGCGTACGCCCGGACCGTGGCCAGCGCGTGCGCGTCGAGCACCGAGTCGATAGTGAATGCGATGGAGCACCTGCGTGCCGGGCTCGCCGACATCGTGATCGCCGGCGGCACGGAATCCGCCATCCACCCGATCACGGTCGCCGCGTTCGCGTCGATGCAGGCCCTGTCGCGCCGCAACGACGACCCGGCGCATGCATCCCGGCCGGCCAGCGTGGACCGCGACGGGTTCGTGATGGGCGAGGGCGCCGCGGCGCTCATCCTCGAGACCGAGGAGCACGCCCGCGCGCGCGGCGCGAAGATCTACGCGGTCGTGGTCGGCGGGGGCGTCACCGCGGACTCGTACCACATCACCGCGAACGACCCGGAGGGGCACGGGGCCGCGCGCGCCGTGCGCCTCGCGCTGGAGTCGGCGGATGCCTCGCCCGACGACATCACGCACATCAACGCGCACGCCACCTCGACCCCGGTCGGCGACCCGAACGAGTATCAGGCGCTCAAGCAGGTGTTCGGCGACCGGATCGACGAGATCCCGGTCTCGGCGACGAAGGCGTCCACGGGCCACCTGCTGGGCGGCACCGGCGCGCTGGAGGCCGTGTTTACGATCCTGGCGATCCGCGCCCGCGTCGCCCCGCCGACGATCAACATCACGACGCAGGACCCGGAGGTCCCGTTCCGGATCTCGGGCTCGCCGATGCCCCTCGGCGACCGGGAGCAGCTGGCGATCAGCAACTCGTTCGGATTCGGCGGGCACAACGCTGTCGTCGCGTTCGCGACGGTCTGATCCGGCACAAGCGAGGGGCGCTGCACTGAGTCTTCAGTGCAGCGCCCCGTCACCTGTCGGGTGGATGATTCGCGGTCTCAGCCCCCGGGGATGATGTCATCCGACGGCCGGTAGTGGCGCCTCGACCACCCGAATCCTCGGGCTATCCGACCTTGTGCAGCCACACCACCGGGGCGTCGTCGGACGCATGCCGGAACGGCTCCAGCTCCTCGTCCCATGCGGCGCCCAGGGCCACCTGCAACTCGCGCTCCAGCTCGAACGCGTCGCCCGCGGCCACCTCGATCGCGTACCGGAGCCGGTCCTCCCCGATCACGACGTTGCCGGCGGTGTCGGTCTGCGCGTAGTGGATGCCGAGTCCCGGCGTGTGCATCCAGCGGCCCCCGTCGCTGCGCGGCGTCGGGTCCTCGGTGACTTCGAAGCGCAGGTGTTCCCATCCGCGGATCGCGGTCGCCAGAGCCGCGCCGGTGCCGACCGGTCCCTCCCAGTACAGCTCCCCGCGCCGGCTGCCGACGAGCACTGGCTGGTCGGCCCACTCGACGCTGACGGCGCGCCCGAGTGCGCGTCCGACCGCCCATTCGAGGTGCGGGCACAACGCCCGTGGCGCGGAGTGAATGAGGATCACTCCACGCGCCTGTGTCGTCGCCATGCTGTCTCCGTTTCTTCAGGTACGTCTTCCCCTACGACCTGAACGGAGCCTGTGGCGGCGTGCTGTTCTGTTCTCCCGCCATTATCGCCCGAAGCATCCCGAATCACAAGCATGTGATTCCATGTCGGGGCGGGTGCGCCGGCATCCCCGGAAACGAACAGGGCCCCGATCGCGGATCGGAGCCCTGTCGGAGTTTAGCGGCGGATCAGGCCTCGCTCATGGCCTTCACCTCGGCCTGGCCGCGCGCCGCGTAGTACGCCGCGCGGGCGGCGTCCTTGCGCGCCTGCTCGGCGTAGCCGGCGTCGAGGATCGCCTGGTCGACCGCCACGCTCTCGGTGTGGCTGCGGCCGTTGTGCTTCTCGATGTAGGCGTCCAGCTCCGGACCGCTCGTCCACGACGTGATCAGGTTGTACCGCGGCTCGGTGCCGACGTGGGTCGTGGCGTGCCACAGGCGCTGCGTGTCGATGATCAGCTGCGCGCCGGCCGGCAGCGCTATCCGCACCTCACCCTGTGGGTCGGTGCGGTTCTCCCGCAGGACGAAGAAGCTGTCCTTGTCGTCGGTGAGGTTGAAGAACCCGCGCACGACCCAGCCGGTGCCGTCCGGGTTCAGCCGGTTGTTGTCGTCCTGGTGCAGGTTGTACAGGCAGTCGCCGTAGGGCGTCGGCTGCAGCTCGATGATGCGGCAGCGGCCCACGTTCGCGCCGGGCTCCTGGGCGCGGCGGGTGAGGTTCGGCGCCTTCGCGACCTGCGCGTCGATCCACACGCCGTCCTTGTCGGTGCGCGGCGGCTTGTGGTTCCAGAAGCCGTTGCACTCGATCTCGCCCTTCGCGCTGGCCAGCGGCGCGAAGCGGGTGTCGCCGGAGGACTTCCAGTCGACGTATTCGACGTCGAGCCACTCCTTCGGGTCGAGCTCCTGGTTGTAGCTGTCCAGGACGACGTAACCCGTCTCCTCGAGAGCGGCGCACTTGATGTAACCCATGGTGGTTTCATCACCTTTCGTAGGGGGCCAGCGAAGTTTTTACAGGCCCGACTCCCGCCAGCCTACCTCCGCGTTTCCGGGCATCCCCGGGATGCCGCCGTGAAGATCCGCGGCCCGCGGAGGGTCCCTGGGCGCGGGGCGTCGCGCGCCTAGAGTAGAGCGGGCGCCTGTGCGCCGCGGGAGGAAGAGGATCTCAGCATGGGCAGCGCCACCAACGTCGAGGCCACCGCCGTCAACACGATCGCCTGGCTCTCCCAGCCCGAGACCGCCATCGTCGTGCCGGTGTATCAGCGGCAGTACCGCTGGGACATCGGCGGGTGCGAGCAGCTGCTGGCGGACGTGCGCGCCGTCGCCGACACCGACGCGCGCACGATGCATTTCATCGGCTCGATCCTCTCCGCCCCGGCCTCCGACGCCGAAGCCTCCGACCTTATCCTCATCGACGGGCAGCAACGGATCACGACGCTCATGCTGCTGATCGCCGCCGTCCACCACACGGTGCGGGATGCCGACCCCGAACTGGCCGCGCAGCTGCAGCGGGTGCTCGTGCGCGCCGAGGACACCGCGCGCACGAAGCTGCGGCCGCATAGGGAATGGGCCGACGTGTTCCAGGACGTCGTCCTGGACCGCGCGCAACGCCGGCCCGAGTCGCGCTTCGACGACAACTACGCGTTCTTCCGCAGCCAGGTGGGGCCCGAGGAGGCGCCGCGGATCTGGCACGGCATCCAGAAGCTCGAGCACGTGTCCATCACGCTCGGCGCCGGCGCGAACGCCCAGCAGATCTTCGAGAGCCTCAACTCGACCGGCGAGCCGCTGCGCGACCATGAGCTGATCCACAACTACATCCTGATGGGGCTCACGCACGAGCAGCAGACCCAGGTCGAGGACGAGTTCTGGATGCCCATCGAACGTGCCACCGGTGAGCAGATCGCCGGATTCTGGCGGCACTACTTGATCATGACCACGGGACGCGAGGTGACCGTCGCCGGCGAGCGCGGCGTGTACGACGCTTTCCGCGCACAGGTCCCGCGCGTGGACGTGGACACACTGCGGACGCAGGCGGCTCGATGGGTCGAGTTCTCGCAGCTGTACGGCATCCTCCTCGACCCCACGCAGGAGGCCGATTCCGAGATCTCGCGGCAGCTGTCGTACGTGAACACGTTCGGCCGCGGGATGTACCCCCTCGTGCTGCGGGCATACCACGACCACCGCACGGGCGCGATCGACCGCGGCGCGTTCATCGACCTGCTTGAGAACGTGCAGGCCCTGCTGCTGCGACGCGAGATCGTCGGCCTCGGCAACGACCGCCTGGCGGCGCGGCTGTGCCGCGCGCGCCGACAGGGGCAGGATGCCCTCGTGCACGCCATTTCGCGGATCACGCCGTCGGACGAGCGGATCCGCGTCGCGGTGAAGTACGGCGATCTCCCGCATGCCGCGTATGTGCTCGGGCGGATCGCCGGCGTGCAGACACCTGCGGACCTCGACGTCGAGCACGTCTTCCCTCTTGCGCCGTCCGACGGCTGGAGCGGGGACGGCATCCGGGTCTGGAAGGAGCTCACCGACGACGAGCAGAACAGCCATCGGGCGCTCGCGCAGTCGCTCGGGAACCTGACGGTGATCGAGCAGCCTCTCGCCGAGCGCGTTTTCGGCGCGTCGTTCCCCGCCAAGAGGCGGGTGTATGCCGCCAGCGGCATCCCGATCACCCGCGACCTCGCGGAACAGGACGGCTGGGGCACCGCCGCGATCGCCGCCAGGACCGCCGCCCTCACCGACCGTCTGCTGTCTATCTGGCGACGCCCGGCGACGACACTGATCGACGATGACGGTCTCACCCCGGTCCTGGACGCCAAGCGGCGCCGCGGCTGGCCGCGCGGATGGGAGCGCGAGTTCGACTACGTCGAGTACCGTGGCGAGCACTGGGAGGTGCACGACGTCCGGCACCTGTTCAATCGCGTGTTCCGCCGGCTCTGGGCAGACGCCCGGGCCGACGTGGTGGCGTACAGCACGCGTCGCGGGGGCCCGCTGTTCCCGGCGAAGGCGTGGAACGGCCAGTGGGACGAACTGGATGAGACGACGTTCCTCTACATGGGCTGGGACTCGAAGTACATGCTGACCGCCGTGCAGGGGGTGCTCGACGAAGCCGGCATCGCCCACGAGGTGTTCGTGAAGTACTCGTACATCGGCGCGGCGATGTAGCGCGGCATCGCGACGTGGCGCGGGCATCATACGGAGCCGCCCGCGCGAGGACAATCCCCTCGGCCCGGACCGCCCCGCACGCCTAGCGTGGCGGCGATACCGAGTCGAAGGAGTGGACATGGCCCAGGTCACCGCAAGCGTGGACGTCGACGTGCCCGTGGACGTCGCGTACAACCAGTGGACGCAGTTCGAAGACTTCCCGCGCTTCCTCAGCTTCGTCGAATCCATCCGGCAGATCGACGACACCCTCACCCGGTGGCGGGTGAAGATCGGCGGCGCCGAGCGCGAGTTCGACGCCCGCATCACCGAGCAGCATCCCGACGAGCGGGTCGCGTGGCACAGCGTGGGCGGCGACGAGGATCAGGGCGGCGTGGTGACGTTCCACCGCCTCTCCCCCGCGGCCACGCGGGTCACCGTACAGCTGGACTGGCAACCCGAGGGGTTCGTGGAGAGCGCGGGAGCGATGCTCGGCATCGACGACCACGCGATCAAGAAGGATCTCGACAACTTCAAGGACTTCATCGAGAGCCGCGGCGCCGAGACCGGGTCCTGGCGCGGCGACGTCGAGAACTGACTGCCGTCACCGGCGCTGCGCGATAGTGTGGCGCCGGTGACGACATGAGGCACGGCTACACGGCACGGCAGGTGCGGGATGCCGAGGCGCCGCATCTGGCGGCGGGCGAGCCGCTGATGGCCCGTGCCGCCCTCGGCCTGGCCGCCGCGGTGCGGGATGTGCTGACCGGACGAACGCGGGTCCTCCTGCTGGTGGGCTCCGGGAACAACGGGGGCGACGCCCTGTTCGCCGGCGCGCATTTGGCGGCCTCCGGTTGCGACGTCCGGATCATCGAGGTCGGCTCGCGCGTGCACGAGGCGGCACTGGCCGACGCCGTCGCAGCCGGAGCTCGGGTGTCGCCCGCGGAGGATGCCGCGGAGCTGGCCGCCGCGTCCGACGTCGTCGTCGACGGCATCCTCGGTACCGGGGCCGCGGCGAGCCCGGCGCTGCGGGGACGCGGCCGCGAGGTGGTCGCGGCGATCCTGCCCATCCTCGAGCAGGCCGATCGTCCTAGGGTGGTGGCTGTCGACATCCCGAGCGGAATCCATCCCGACGATGGCACCGTGCCCGACCCCGTCGTGCTGGCTGCCGACGTGACCGTCACGTTCGGCGCCTGCAAGGCTGGGCTCCTGCGCGGCCGCGCCGTGGCGCTGTCCGGGCAGGTGCGGGTGGTCCCGATCGGCATCGAGGACGATCTCGCCCGGCTGACGCCCGCGATCACTGTGCCCTGAGCTGCTGCGGGAAGCGCTGCCAGGGCGGTGTCGTGGTCAACGATGTCCGGGCTCTGCACATTACTGCCGAGCAGTGACGGCGCGTGCTGTCACGCCAAGCGGGCGCGGATGGCCTCTTCGATCGCCCCTTGGGTGGGCGCGCCCGCCAGCCCTTGCTCGGTGGCATAGGCGCGGCAGGCCAGATCGTGCGTGCTGCCCGCGGAGTCGAATGCGTCACGCCCGTCGATAAGGATCGTGGGCGAGCCGGCGAACGCCACCGCCGCGGCCTCTTCAGTGTTCCGCACGAGCACGTACTCGACGGGGACGTCGGGATGTCCCAGGGCGTCGAGCGCGGAGCGAGTTCGCTCACCGGCGACCGTGCGATGCGGGCACGATTCGATGTGGACGATCTGCACCTTCATTGCACCATTGTCCGCCCGCGACGCCGGGAGGTCAGTGGGTGGTGGACCGCCGATGTGTACACACTGCGACGTCGTCCTAACACCTTTGCACAGAAGTGTTAGTAGACAGGCTCGAGGTCATGCCGGCCGAGTGCGTTTGTGGGGCGGGTGGGACTTGAACCCACGATCGTCGGGTTATGAGCCCGCTGCCTTCACCAGCTTGGCCACCGCCCCTCGGCTACAGAGCCTACCGTGTCCGGCATCGCGCGATGATCGGATCTGGACGCCGTCGTCGAACTCAGCGCTCGGGCTTGCCGGAGCCGGTGCCGTGGCTGCCGCGGCGGATCTGCAGCTCCTGGCTCTCGCTGAGCACCTGCGGATGGTTGCGGGCCAGTGAGAACACGCCGTACACGGCGATGGCGCCCGCGATCCCGAAGCCGATGAACGCCCACGCTCCGGCGGTCGCAGCCTCCCTCAGCACGGTCAGGCCGATGACCACCGCGACCATCGGGTCGACCACGGTGAGGCCGGCGATCACCAGGTCCGGCGGGCCGACCGAGTACGCGGTCTGCACGAAGTACGCGCCCAGCCCGGCTGCGGCGACCAGTCCGACCAGGCAGACCACCGTCATCCACTCGACGTCCCCGGCCTGCAGGCGCTTGATCACGATCTTCGCAAGCGTCGCGACGAAGCCGTAGAGGATGCCGGAGGCCACGATGTAGAACAGCGGG
Organism: Microbacterium sp. SYP-A9085; assembly: GCF_009649635.1. GTDB lineage: Bacteria > Actinomycetota > Actinomycetes > Actinomycetales > Microbacteriaceae > Microbacterium. The sequence goes on from NZ_WJII01000005.1 coordinate 105,086, forward strand.
TGGGCGCGCTTGCGGACGAGCACCCAGCTGCCGGAGAGCACGACCAGCACGATGCCGAGCATCACCAGCACCGTGAGCAGCTGCCCTTCGGTGAGCGGGGTCTCGGTGGCCACGAACGCCGCGATCGTGACGAACACGAAGATCCCGCCGACGCACGCGATGATCGACCGCACCGACCGCCGGGTCGGGCGGTGGCCCGAGACGCGGGCGTTCAGCAGCGTCGTGAGCACGAGCGAGATAGCCCCCAGCGGCTGCACCAGGATCAGCGGCGCGAACGCGAGCGCCGTGAGCTGGCAGGCGATGGCGAGCAGCAGCATGAACGTTCCGGCCACCCACGACGGTCGCCGCAGCAGGCCGAACAGCTGCCGGAAGCTCAGCCCCTCGCTGCCGCTGGTACCGGTGAGCCGCTCGACCTTCGTCACGCCGCGGTGCTGGTACTGGGCACCGAACGACATAAACACCGCGCCGAGCAGGGCCAGCGGGATGCCGATCAGGATGGCGGGGTCACGGAACACCCCGACCAGCTGGTCGGTGACGTCAGCCAGCGGCAGGCCTGTCGCGGTCACGCTTCGACATTACCGGCGGCGACCCGTCGCTAGGCTGAAGACGTGGCCATTCTCCCGATCCGCATCATGGGTGATCCCGTCCTGCACTCCCCCGCCGGGGAGATCGACGAGATCACCGACGAGATCCGCCAACTCGTTGCCGACATGTTCGAGACGATGGATGCCGCGCCCGGCGTGGGTCTGGCGGCCCCGCAGGTCGGCGTGCCGCTGCGGGTGTACGTGTACTCCTACTCCGACGACGACGGCGTGCCGTGGCGAGGCGTGGTCATCAACCCGGTGCTGTGGATGCGTCCCCTGGTGCCGGGGGCCCCGGACCCCGACGACGAGTCCGAGGGATGCCTGTCCTTCCCCGGGGAGCGGTTCCCGCTGCGGCGGTCAGATGAGGTCCTGGTCACGGGCACCGACCTGGAGGGTGCGCCCGTGCGCATCGAGGCGGACGGATGGCGCGCACGGATCATGCAGCACGAGTTCGACCACCTCGACGGCATTCTCTACATCGACCGGCTCTCCGACGCGGACTGGAAGACGACGCAGAAGATCGCCCGCAAGCGCGGGTGGGGCGGCCCCGGTCAGGCCTGGACGCCCGGGGTCGACGACCTCGACGCCTGAGCTCTCACCGGCGCCCGACCTTGTCCTGTGCGGAGCGCGGCGGGGCGACATCCACGTCGATCGGATCTTGGCCGTCCAGCGACGACCACCGGCCCTCGGTGCCCTTGGCGGCGTGCGCGGCGGCCCGGACGGCGCGCTCGTCGGCCCAGCTGTTGAGCCGGTGACCCGCGTGGCCGCGGACGTGCTCGAGGATGACATCCGGCAGCCCGTGCGCGCGCCGGGCGTCGCGCTCCGCGATGAGATCCTTCAGGATGTCGACGTTCTTCGTCGGAGCGCCCGCGCTGGTCTTCCAGCCGCGCCGCGCATGCCCGTCCATCCAGGAGCGATACGTGTCGATGGCGTACTTCGAGTCGGCCTGCACGGTGAGCTCGCGCACCGCCCGGTGATCGCGAATGGCGTTCAGCAGGGCGAGCAGTTCGCCGATGTTGTTCGTGCCCTGCGGGAGCGAGCCCGCAGCCCACTGTCCGTCCTCGCCGATCCAGGCCCAGCCGGTGGGGCCGGGGTTGCCTGAGCACGCGCCGTCCGTCGCGACCGTGTACCTGTCGATGATCCGTCCTCCCAGCCGTGGGCCGGGAACGGGACCGCGACCCGACCGATCAGCCTACCGGGTCGGCGAAGTCAACCGTGACGCGAAGGGCTTGTGGTCAGAGGCCGGACACCCGGGGCAGCTCCGCCGCCATCTCCTGCCGTCGGCGCCCGAGTTCGGCCCGCAGTGCCCGCTCGCGCGAGCGCAGCGGAAAGCGGTCCTCCTGCTGGCGTGCCTTCTCCACCTGCTCGAGTTCCACGAGCAGTTCGCGAATTGTGGCCTGGCAAAGATCCGATATTCGCGATTTCGCCCACTCATCCATGCGCACACGCCCTCTCCGACTCGAAGCGCCTGCTCCGTGACCGTAAAGCCCGGTCCCGCGGACGAACCCCCGTGCGACCGCGGGACCGCAGCCCCTCACGAAGAGCATGACACTTCGAAGGATCCTGCGCACCGGGTTGACCTCGGTCGCGACAAGATGATAGGGCGACTCACAGACTCTGGGCGCTCGCGCCGCGGGGAACTGATCGCCGTCTGGCAGCGCGTTCGCCGGCGGCGACCATGGTGTCAGCCCCAACCTCGTCCAGGTCTCGGCATCACCCGGACCTCATCGAGATTCCGGGGCTTGTGGCTCCCCCACTTGGACTCGAACCAAGAACCTATCGGTTAACAGCCGATTGCTCTGCCAATTGAGCTATGGAGGAATACGTTCCGCGTTCCCGCGGACAGCCTGACCATCGTAGCAAACTTCGCGCGCGGCTCAGGACGCCATGATCCGAGGATCGGCCTGCGCACTCGGCGTCCAGAGCACGTCGTCGACGCTCCGCCCGTAGGCCACGACGTGCCCGCCGCGGAGCACCAGCACCTCCGCCTCGAGGGCTGCGATGCCGCCCCGGTCGTTGCCGATCAGCAGCGTCGACATCCCGTATCCCCTGCGGCGACGGATGACCGCATCTGCCACCGCCGCCCGCGCCTGCACGTCGAGATTGGCGAAAAGGTCGTCGGCGATGAGCACCCGCGGATCGAGCATGAGCGCCCTCGCGAACGCGACCCGCTGGCGCATGCCGGCACTCAGCTCATACGGGTACTTGACGCTGACCCCGAGCGGCAGTGCGAGCTCGTCGAGCAGCGCGGCGACCCGAATCGCCAGCGCGCGCGGATTCACCCTCCGGTCCCGACTGGTCACCGGCGACGCGATGATCTCCTCCACCGTCAGCCGCGACGGCAGCCGCGCCGCCTCGCCCTGGGCGACATGCCCGACGAGATACGTCAGCGCGCGCCGTGACCGGCCGGGCCGGCGCACCGAGATCCCCTCCACCCACGCGTCGCCGCCGGCGACGCTCAGCCCCTCACCGGGCGCACCCGCCAGTACCGCCGCGAGACTGGACTTGCCCGCCCCGGTCGGACCGAGCACCGCCAGCGCGCCACCGTGCGTGAGGCTGAGGTCCACGCCGTCCACGACGCGCACGGATGCCGCGCCTCGGCCGGGTCCCCGGCCGATCGACAGATCTGTGCAGCGAATGGCGACATCCGCGTCGCGATGGCGGGCCATGCCCTCATCCTGCCCTGCCGCGGGCCGTGCCGCCACCGGAGTCACTCGGCCACGAGACGCTGACGCTCCGCATCCAGCTCCCTCAGCTGCAGCCGCACCGTGCGCCCCTGCTCGGACTCCGCCGGCACCCGCTGGATCTCGCCGAGCAGTTCGCGCTTGCGCGCGTCGAGCTCGCGCGTGATGAGCCGGCGCGCGAGGTCCTGCGTAGACGCGGCCGCGTGGTCGTCGTCTCGGGCGGGGAATTCCCCCGTGAGCAGCTCCGCCGCCAGGCCCCGGTACGGCTCGCGCACCGCCGACACCGCCCCGACGGCCCAGCCGTGCCGCGACATGTCCGGGACCGCGGCGATGCTCTGCCGCACGGCATCCAGACCGGGATGCCGCAGCGGCAGCCCGATCGCCCGTCGCAGCAGATCGGCGTCCACCCGGTGCCCGAACTGCAGGAAGCCCATCAGCGCATCGCGTTCGAGCACGACGTCGGCGGTGCGCGGCAGGCTCGCGACGGTCACCCGCAACTGCGCCTCCACCGGCGTCTCCGGCCCGGCGGGATGCCGCGGCGCGGCGGGCTCCGTCTTCTCGGCGCGCCCCGCCCGATCCACCTCGCGGTGGACTTCGCCCGGGTCCATGCCCAGCCGCCGCGCCAGCACCCGCTCGTACTCCCTCCGCACGATCGGGTCGCGCAGCTCCGCGACGACCGGGCCCGCCGATCGCAGCGCACCGATGCGCCCTTCGACCGTGCGCAGGTCGAACCCCGCGAGGCGCTGATCGATCACGAACTCGAACATCGGCACCTTCGTGTCCATGAGCGACCGGACCGCGGCATCCCCCCGTTGCAGCCGCAGGTCGCACGGGTCAAGCCCCTCCGGGCCGACGGCCACGAAGCTCTGCGCCTGCAGGCCCTTCGTCGAGGCGAACGCGCGCACGGCGGCCTTCTGCCCGGCGGCGTCGGGGTCGAACGTGAAAACCACCTCGGCGGCCGCGTCGTCGCCGATCACGCGGCGCAGGATGCCCATGTGGTCGACCCCGAACGCCGTTCCGCACGTGGCCACCGCGGTGGTCACCCCCGCCAGGTGGCACGCCATCACATCGGTGTACCCCTCCACCACGACCACGCGCCGCGGATCGCCGCGGGAGATGTCGCGCTTGGCGAGGTCCAGGCCGTACAGCACCTGCGTCTTGCGGTACAGCACGGTCTCCGGGGTGTTCAGGTACTTCGGCCCGTTGTCGTCGTCGAAAAGGCGCCGCGCCCCGAACCCGAGGGTCTGCCCGGCGATGTCGCGGATCGGCCAGATCACGCGCCCGCGGAACCGGTCGTACACGCCGCGCGGTCCCTGCGAGACCAGTCCGGCGGCCAGCAGCTCATCGCGCGTGAACCCCTGCGCGGTGAGCGCGTCCAGCAGGCCCGACCACCCCTTCGGCGCGTAGCCGACGCCGAAGTGCGCGGCCGCACCGGCGTCGAAGCCCCGCTCGCCGAGGAAGCGCCGGCCCGCGTCGGCCTCCGGCGTCATCAGCCGCCCGCGGAACCATTCCGCCGCCGCGGCGTTCGCCGCGTACAGCCGCGACCGTCCCGACGTCTCGGGGGCGGCCCCGCCGTCCTCGTAGTGCAGCGTGAAGCCGATCCGCGCCGCGAGCCGCTCGACGGCCTCGGTGAACGTCAGATGGTCCATCTGCCGCAGGAACGTGAACACGTCCCCCGACTCGCCGCACCCGAAGCAGTGGTAGAAGCCGACCTGCGGCCGCACGTTGAAGCTGGGGCTCTTCTCGTCGTGGAACGGGCACAGCCCCTTCAGCGAACCGATGCCCGCCGACTTGAGGGCGACCCGCTCGCCGATGATGTCGGCGATGCTGATCCGCGCCTTGACCTCGTCGATGTCGGCCTGTGCGATCCGCGGCATCAGTGCGCCCCCCGCAGGTGCGACGGTTCCGGCGCCCCGCCGGGCCGAGGGTGCCCGCCGACCCGCAGCGGAGGCACCCAGACGCCCAGCGAGGGCGCATCCACCGGCCCGACCAGGTGGTCGTGCCAGGCGAGCGCCAGCTGGTCGGTCAGGCTCGCGACCTGGTCGACGACCACGCGCCGGGCCTCGGCATCCGTCCGCGCCGCGGCGAAATCGCCGGCGAACACCGAATCTAGCTGTTCGGGATGCCGCCACAGCGCGTCCGCGAGCCGCGCCAGCACGCGCCGCTGCTCCTTGTACAGCGCCTTGCGGCCCTCGATCGAGACGACGAAGGCGCCGATGATGCCCTTGAGCACCGCCATCTCCACCTCGATCACCCGCGGCACCACGACATGCGCGCGGTACCGGGTCAGCACCGGCGTGTCGTACGCCTCGCGCGTGGCCGTGGTCGCGGCCCGCGCGAACCGGCCGATGAGGTCGCTCGTGAGGTTCTTCAGCCGCGCCAGCGCCGGCCGCGACCCGTCGAAGGCGGTGAGCCACTCCCCCAGCGCCGTGAGCCGGAACAGGGCGTCCTCGAGCTCGTCGCGGTGGAAGTCGTATCCCACCCAGGACTGGATGGCGTCCAGCAGCCCCGCGTGCTCGCCGGGCGCGGTGAGCCGGGCCGGGTCCAGGTAGCCGTTCACGACGGCGTCCTCGAAGTCGTGCACGGAGTATGCGATGTCGTCGGACAGGTCCATGACCTCCGCCTCGATGCAGCGCACCCGCCCGGGCGCGTCCGCGCGCATCCAGTGGAAGATCTCCTCGTCCTGCGCGTACACGCCGAACTTCAGCCGGCCCCCGGCGTCCGGCAGAGGCCGGTCGGCCGTCCACGGGTACTTGCACGTGGCATCCAGGCTCGCGCGGGTCAGGTTCAGCCCGTAGCTGGTGCCGTCCGGCCCGAGCACCTTCGGCTCGAGGCGCGTGACGATGCGCAGGGTCTGCGCGTTGCCCTCGAACCCGCCGATGTCCTGCGCCCAGTCGTTCAGTGCGCGCTCCCCGTTGTGCCCGAACGGCGGGTGCCCGAGATCGTGATTCAGACACGCGGTGTCCACCACGTCCGGCGACAGGCGCAGAGCCGTGGCCAGTTCGCGGCCGACCTGCGCGACCTCCAGCGAGTGCGTGAGCCGGTTCCGGGCGAAGTCGGCCGGCGACGCGGGGCTCAGCACCTGCGTCTTGGCGGCGAGGCGCCGCAGGGCGGCGGAGTGCAGGACGCGGGCGCGGTCGCGGGCGAAGTCGTCGCGCTGGGAGCGATGCCGCTCGCCGAAGAACCGCGCGGCGTCCGCGTCGTCATATCCGCTCGGCCGCCCCGGGGCGACCTCGACCGCGGACCCGCCCTCAGCCACCACTCGTGTCGGCCTCCGATTCGGTGAGGGATGCCGCGTGGGCGCCGATCTCGCGGGAATCGAGCCAGCCCTCCGGCAGCACGGTCCGCTTCGGCGTGCCCGCGCGGCCGCGCTGCCCTTCGGCGGGCGCGCCCGGATACGGGGCATCCAGGTCCAGCTCGCCGAGCAGATCGTCGATCTCGGCGAGGCTGGATGCTGTGGCCAGCCGTGCACGCAGATCGCCGCCCACGGGGTAGCCCTTGAAGTACCAGGCCACGTGCTTGCGGATGTCGCGGCATCCACGGTCCTCGTCCTCGAAGAACTCCACCAGCAACTCGGCGTGGCGGCGGAACGCCCGGGCCACGAACCGCAGCGTCGCGTCCACCGGCGCGCCTCCCGCGGCATCCGGCCTCCCGAGAGCGCGCGCGAGGTCGCCGAACAGCCACGGACGGCCAAGGCAGCCGCGGCCGACCACCACGCCGTCGCACCCGGTCTTCGTCATCATCCGCTGCGCGTCGGCGGCATCCCAGATGTCGCCGTTCCCGAGCACCGGGACGGAGGTGATGGTGTCCTTCAGCGTCGCGATCGCGTCCCAGTCGGCGTTGCCGGAGTAGAACTGACTCGCGGTGCGCGCGTGCAGGGCTATCGCCGAGACGCCGGCGTCCTCCGCGATGCGGGCGGCGTCCAAGTACGTGAGGTGGTCGTCGTCGATGCCCTTGCGCATCTTCACGGTGACCGGCACGGGACCGGCGGCCCTCACGGCAGCGGTGACGATGTCGCGGAAAAGGTCAAGCTTCCACGGTAGCGCCGATCCGCCGCCCTTGCGGGTGACCTTCGGGACCGGGCAGCCGAAGTTCATGTCGATGTGGTCGGCGCGATCCTCGGCGACGAGCATACGGGCGGCTTCGCCGACCGTACGCGGGTCGACGCCGTACAGCTGGATCGAGCGCAGCGACTCGGACTCGTGGTGGCGGATCAGGCGCATCGTGGTGGCGTTGCGCTCGACGAGCGCCCGCGTCGTGATCATCTCGCTGACGTAGAGTCCCGCCCCGTACTCGCGGCACAGCCGCCGGAACGCGGTGTTCGTGATCCCCGCCATCGGCGCGAGCACGACCGGCGCGTCGAGCTCGATGGGCCCGATGCGCAGCGTGCGCGCGGGCGCGGCGGTGACAGTCACCTGACCATTGTTCCAGACCCCGCGCCGCGTGGCCGCGAGGCGCTTAGGCTGTGGAACATGGGCGACACCACGACGACCACGGCACTGCGCGACATCCCGTTCACGACCGCCGACGGGAGTACCCGCACCCTCGCGGCGGATGCCGACAAGGTGCTGCTCATCGTCAACGTCGCGTCCAAGTGCGGGCTGACCCCGCAGTACGAGCAGCTGGAGCATCTGCAGCGCACGTACGGAGAGCGCGGATTCTCGGTGCTCGGATTCCCGTGCAACCAGTTCATGGGGCAGGAGCCCGGGTCGATGGAGGACATCCTCGACTTCTGCTCGTCGACGTACGGGGTGACGTTCCCGGTGTTCGAGAAGATCAAGGTCAATGGCCGGGACGCCGCGCCGCTGTACAAGGCGCTGAAGGAGGCTCCGGATCCCGAGGGCATGCGCGGGCGCATCCACTGGAACTTCGAGAAGTTCATCCTGACGCCCGACGGCACCGTGCACCGCTTCCGGCCGCAGACCAAGCCAGACGACCCGGCCATCGTGGCCGTGATCGAGCAGAACCTGCCCGGCTGAGCAGAACGGGATGTCGCATCTTCTGCGACACCAACGGCGCCGCGGCGCAGCCCACCCGCGGCGCGATGCCTACTCGGCGGCCGCCGCGCGGTGCTCGTCCCACACCTGGCGGGTGATCTGCGTGAACGCCTCGGGCGGCTGCGCCCCGCTCACGCCGTACTTGCCGTCGATCACGAAGAACGGCACGCCGTTGATGCCGTACGCGGCGGCCTGCGCCTGGTCGGCACGGACGTCGTCGAGGTGACGACCGGATTCCAGCGCATCGCGGGCGGACGCGGCATCCAGCCCCACCTGATCCGCGAGCTCGACGAGGTCATCGACCCGGCCGACGTGGCGCCCCTCCGTGAAATACGCCGACATCAGCCGCTCGGCCATCTCGTGCTGGCGGCCCTGCTCCTTCGCGAAGTGCAGCAGCTCGTGCGCCTTCACCGTGTTCGTGTGCTGGAGGATGTCGAACCGGTACTCCAGGCCGGCATCGGCGGCCACGCCGGTGACCCGGTCGAGCATCTGCCGCACCTGCTCGCGCGGCATGCCCTTGTGCCCGGCGAGGAAGTCCAGCTCATCGCCGTCGAAGTCGACGGGTGTATCTGGCGATAGCTCGAAGGAGTGGAACACCACCTCGACCTGCGGGGCGTCCTCGGCAGTGGATGCCGCCGCCAGCCCCTTCTCCAGGTTCCGCTTGCCGATGTAGCACCATGGGCAGGCGATGTCGGACCAGACGTCGATGGTGATGGGTTCAGTCACGACGGGTGCAACCTCGCCGGGCGCCGCGTGTATTCCCGCGCATGCGTTAGAGAGCGGTGTCCGGTGCGTCGACGGCTCCGCCGAACCGGCGGTCGCGGTCGAGGTACACGTCGATAGCGCGCCATAGGTGCTCACGGGTGAAGTCCGGCCACAGCGTATCCAGGAACACGAACTCGGCGTACGCGGACTCCCACAGCAGGAAGTTCGACGTGCGCTGCTCGCCCGACGAACGCACGAAGAGGTCGACATCCGGCATGTCCGGCACGTACAGGCGGCGCTGCACGAGCTTCTCGCTCACCGCCGAGGGCTTCAGCCGGCCCGCGGCGACGTCCTCGGCGATCGACCGCATGGCGTCGATGAGCTCGACGCGGCCGCCATAGTTCACGCACATCGTCAGGGTCAGCACGTCGTTGCCGGCGGTGAGGCGCTGCGCGTACTCCAGCTCGCGGACCACCGAACCCCACAGCCGCGGCCGGCGGCCCGCCCACCGCACCTGCACGCCCCACTCGTTGAGCTGGTCGCGGCGGCGGTGCAGCACCTCGCGGTTGAACCCCATCAGGAACCGCACCTCGTCAGGAGAGCGGGCCCAGTTCTCCGTCGAGAACGCGTACACCGACAGATGCCGCACGCCGGCCTGGATCGCGCCGGCCACCACATCCAGGAGCGTCGACTCCCCCGCGCGGTGCCCCTCGATGCGGGTCAGGCCCCGGCGGTTGGCCCACCGCCCGTTGCCGTCCATCACGAGCGCCACGTGGTTCGGCACCGCGCCCTTCGGATACGCGGGCGGGTACAGCCCGGTCCAGTCCAGGGGGCGGTACGGTACTGCGTCCTTGTGCGTGTAGGGCTTCGGCGTCACCGGCGGGCCTCCTGCGGCCCGGGGTCGTTCAGGACGTGCTCGAGCGCCCGGATGCCGCGCTCGAGGTGCCACTGCGCATACGCTGCCACGAGCCCGGACGCCGCCGCCGTCGCGGCCGCGGGGGCGGCATCCACCGTCTCCCACTCGCCGGCGATCAGCGCCTGCAAGAGGTCCGTCGTGGTCAGATCGACGTGCACGGAGCCGGCGGGCGCGCAGTCGGTGCAGACGATGCCGCCCAGCTGTGCGACGAACGCACCGTGGGGTCCGGGCAGCCCGCAGCGGGCGCAGTCGCCGAGCCCCGGCGCCCAGCCCGACATCGCCATCGCGCGCAGCAGGTACGAGTCCAGGATGCTGCGCGCGGCGTGGTCGCCGCGGGACAGGGCCCGCAGCCCGCCGACCAGCAGCAGGTACTGCTGCGGGGTGGCCTCGGCCTCGTTGAGCCGGTCGGCGGTCTCCACCATCGCGCTGGCGGCCGTGTACCGGTCGTAGTGCACCGCGATCTCGGCGCCGTACGCGCCGAGGGACTCCGCCTGCTGGACGATGTCGAGGCTGCGTCCCCGGTACAGCTGCACGTCGGCGACCATGAACGGCTCCAGGCGCGCCCCGAACCGCGACGACGTGCGCCGCACCCCCTTCGCGACCGCGCGGATCTTGCCGTTGCGGCGGCTCAGGCACGTGACGATGCGATCCGCCTCCCCCAGTTTGTGGGTGCGCAGGACCACGACTTCGTCACGGTAGGTGGGCACCCCTCGATTATCCCGGCAAGCGGCCAGAATGGATGCGTGACCGACGCCGTCTTCGTGATTCCGCTGTGGGCGGACCTCATCGCCGTCGCCCTGGGCGGCCTACAGGGCGCGCTGTTCGCCGCCGGATTCCGCGGGCAGCGCCGCCTGGACTTCCTCGGAGTGGCGATCATCGGGATCATGGTCGGGATGGGCGGCGGCCTCATCCGCGACCTGCTGCTGAATGTGACGCCGACCACACTGCAGAGCAACTGGTATCTGCTGACCGCGACGGCCGCGTCCCTCGTCGGGATGCTGCTGGCCGGGCCGCTGGCCCGCGTGAACGGGGTGATCGTCGGGCTGGACGCTGTCGTGATCGCCCTGTTCGGCGCGTTCGGGACCAGCAAGGCGCTGACCCTCGGACTGCCGGCCGTGCCCGCCGTGTTCGTCGGCGTGTGCGCGGCCGTCGGCGGCGGCGTCCTGCGCGACATCCTCGTGGGACTTCCCGTCGCGATCATGCACGTCGGGTCGCTGTACGCCGTCGCCGCCGGGGCGGGATGCGTCCTGCTGGCGACGATGCACGCCTTCGGCGTGCCGATCGTCGTGGCCGCGGTCGCCGGCATCGTGCTGACGGCCGTCATCCGGCTGTTGGCCGTGGTCTTCGACGTGTCGCTGCCCGAGCAGCGGATGCTGCACCGCCGCAAGGTGGCGGTCGAGACCAGCGCCATCCCGATCGTCAGGCCGGAGAAGTGATCCGCAGGGCTCAGACGGCGGCGAGCTCCGGTGCGGCCTGTCGGGTGCGGATCGAGCGGTTCACGCCCGACACTATGGCCTTCAGGCTCGCGGTCGAGATGTCGCCGTCGATGCCGACGCCCCACAGGCGCCGACCGTCCACCTGCAGCTCGACGTACGCCGCGGCGTGCGCATCGCCGCCGGAGCCGAGCGCATGCTCGACGTAGTCGTACACCGTGACGTCGATGCCCTCGGCGCGCAGCACCTCGAGGAACGCCGCGACCGGCCCGTTGCCGGACGCGTGCGACTGCACCCGGGACTCGCCGTCGCGCAGCGTGACCTCCAGGGCGACATCCCCGGTCATCTCGCTGGAGATCCGCGTGCTCAGCAGCTCGAACCGGCCCCAGCGCGCCTGCGCGTCGTCGGAGGGCAGATATTCGTCGGTGAACACGGACCAGATCTCGTCGCTCGTGATCTCGCCGCCCTCTGCGTCTGTCTTGGCCTGAACGACGCCGGAGAACTCGATCTGCAGCCGGCGCGGCAGGTCCAGGGCGTGGTCCGTCTTCAGCAGGTACGCGACACCGCCCTTGCCGGACTGCGAATTCACGCGGATCACGGCCTCGTACGAGCGACCCAGGTCCTTCGGGTCGACCGGTAGGTACGGCACGGCCCAGTCGATCTCGTCGACGGTGACCCCGGCCGCGGCGGCGCGGGCGTCCATCGCCTCGAAGCCCTTCTTGATCGCGTCCTGGTGCGAGCCGCTGAACGCGGTGAACACGAGGTCGCCGCCCCATGGGGTGCGCTCGGGCACCGGCAGCTGGTTGCAGTACTCGACGGTGCGCTTGACATGGTCGATGTCGCTGAAGTCGATCTGCGGGTCGATGCCCTGCGTGAACAGGTTCACGCCGAGCGTGACGAGGTCGACGTTTCCGGTCCGCTCCCCGTTGCCGAACAGACATCCCTCGATGCGGTCGGCGCCGGCCAGGTATCCGAGCTCGGCGGCGGCGACGGCCGTGCCGCGGTCGTTGTGCGGGTGCAGCGACAGGATGACGTTGTCGCGGTGCGCGAGGTGCCGGTTCATCCACTCGATCGAGTCGGCGTAGACGTTCGGGGTGGCCATCTCGACGGTGGCCGGCAGGTTGATGATGACCTTGCGCTCGGGGGTGGGCTCGAACACCTCCAGCACCTGGTTGCAGATCTCCGCCGCGAACTCCAGCTCGGTGCCGGTGTAGCTCTCCGGCGAGTACTCGTAGTAGACCGTGGTGCCGGGAACGCGCTTCTCGTTCTCGCGGCACAGCCGCGCGCCCTCCAGGGCGATGTCGATGATGCCCTGCTTGTCGGTGCGGAACACGACCTCGCGCTGCAGGATGCTGGTGGAGTTGTACAGGTGCACGATGGCCTGCTTCGCGCCCGCGATGGCGTCGTACGTGCGCTCGATCAGATGGGCGCGGGACTGGGTGAGCACCTGGATCGTGACGTCGTCGGGGATCAGGTTCTCGTCGATCAGCTGGCGCACGAAGTCGAAGTCGGTCTGGCTCGCCGACGGGAAGCCGACCTCGATCTCCTTGTACCCCATCGACACGAGCAGCTCGAACATGATCCGTTTGCGCTCGGGGCTCATCGGGTCGATCAGGGCCTGGTTGCCGTCGCGCAGGTCGACGGCGCACCAGCGCGGCGCGGTCGTGATGCGCGCACCCGGCCAGGTGCGGTCGGGCAGCTCGACACGGATCTGTTCGTGGAACGGCCGGTACTTGTGGATCGGCATGCCGGACGGCTTCTGGTTGTTGTCCATGATGCGGCTTCTTCTCTCGTCAGGATGGCGGGCCGACGACAAGCTCCGCGACGAGGAGGCCCTAGAACGAGGACTCGTCGCGGCAGCTAAGGAGAAGCACGAAGCCTGCGCGCATGCCCACAGCTTACACCCGGCGCGCACCGGCCCTTTTCCGGGGTCAGAATCCGAGCCGCCCGAGCTGCTTCGGGTCGCGCTGCCATTCCTTCGCGACCCGCACGTGCAGGGACAGGAACACCCGGGTGCCCACGAGCGGCTCGATGCCCGCGCGGGCGCGAGCCCCGACATCCCGCAGCCGGCTGCCCTTGTGCCCGATGATGATCGCCTTCTGGCTGTCGCGCTCCACGACGATGTCGGCGTACACGTCGGTGAGGTCGCTGTCTTCGCGCGGCGCCATGTCCTGCACGACGACGGCGATGGAGTGCGGCAGTTCGTCGCGCACGCCCTCCAACGCCGCCTCGCGGATCGTCTCCGCGATCCGGTCGGACAGGCTCTCGTCGGTGACGACGCCGTCCGGGTACAGGGCGGGTCCGACCGGCATGAGCGCCAGCAGCTCGCTCGTGACCACGTCCAGCTGGTCGCGGGTCAGCGCCGACAGCGGGATCACGGCAGCCCAGTCCTCGCGCAGCGCGTCGACCTCGATGAGCCGTTCGGTGATCTGGTCGCGGGTGGCGGCATCCGTCTTCGTGACGATGGCGACCTTCACCGCCCTCGGGTAGCCGTCCAGGGATGCCGCTATCCGGCGGTCGCCGGGGCCCACCTTCTCGGTCGCCGGCGCGCAGAAGGCTATCACGTCGACGTCGCCGAGCACCTGCTCGACGAGGTCGTTCAGCCGCTGCCCGAGCAGGGTGCGCGGACGGTGGATGCCGGGGGTGTCCACGATGATCAGCTGACCGTCGGGGCGGTTCAGGATGCCGCGGATGGCGCGCCGCGTGGTCTGCGGCTTCTCGCTGGTGATGGCGACCTTCTCGCCCACGAGGGCGTTCGTGAGAGTGGACTTGCCCACGTTCGGGCGTCCCACGAACGTCACGAACCCGCATCGGATCTCACTCATCGGTCCTTCGCCTCCTCCTGCGCCGCCCGCTCCACGAACACCGTGGCGATGCCGCGGCCGCGGCCGCGCGACGCGCCGCCGGTGAGCCGCAGCCCGTCGTACACCGCGGTGGCGCCCGGCTGCGGGACGCGCCCCAGCGCCTTGCCGAGCAGCCCGCCGATCGAGTCGACGTCCTCGTCGTCCAGTTCGAGTCCGAACAGCTCGCCCACGTCGTCCACCGCGAGCCGGGAGCTCACCCGGTACCGTCCCGGCTCCAGCTCGACCACCTCGGCGGCGCGCGGGTCGTATTCGTCGGCGATCTCCCCCACCAGCTCCTCGATGAGGTCCTCCAGGGTGACCAGGCCCGACACCGCCCCGTATTCGTCGACGACCATGCAGACGTGGACGGCGTCGCGCTTCATCTGCTGCAGCAGCGTCTCGGCGCGCATCGACTCGGGCACGAACACGGGCGGCCGGGCGATCCGGCTGACCGGGGCATCCCCCCACCCGGTCTCGTCGCGGAAGCTGACCAGGACCAGGTCCTTCAGGTAAAGCACGCCGACGACGTCGTCGGCCTCGTCGTCCACCACCGGGACCCGGGAGATCCCACTTTCCAGGAACACGCTCATGGCCTCGCGGGCGGTGCTGTCGGCGTGCACCGTCACCATGTCGGTGCGTGGCACGGCGACCTGCCGCACGTACGTGTCGGTGAAGTCGAACACCGAGTGGATGAGGTCGCGGTCGTCCTCCTCGATGAGGTCCTGCGAGGCGGCCTCGTCCACCATGCTCAGCAGCTGCTCCTCGTTCGCGAACGACGCGCCGCGCACACCACCGGGGGTCACCCGGTCGCCGAGCGCCCTCAGGCCGTGCACTATCGGGCCGAGGATGATGCGCAGCGCGCGGACGATGTGCGCGGTCCTGGCCAGCAGGCGCTCGGCATGCCGGCGGCCGACCGAGCGGGGGCTCGCGCCGACAAGGGCGAACGAGATGCCGGTCATCAGGATCGCCGCCGCCAGCATCGCCCACCAGATGTTCGCGAACAGGATGGTGAAGGCGACCGTCACCAGCACCGCGGCGGTGGTCTCGGCGAGCACCCGGATGAACACCATCGCCTCCAGGTGCCCGTCGGGGTCGTCGGCGATCCGGCGCAGCTGCGGAGCGCGCCGCTCGTCCTGATCGGCCATCTCGAGCAGATCCTGTCGGCTGGTGACGCCCATCGCAGCATCCAGCGCCGCCATCAGACCGCCGAACGCGACCAGCAGCAGGGCGGCGATCAGGAGGAGGGCCGGCGTCATGCGTGCGGTCGTCGTCGCTCGGCGGTGTGGAAGCCGAGGAGCAGGTCGCGCTGGAGCCCGAACATCTCGCGCTCCTCATCCGGTTCGGCGTGGTCGAAGCCGAGCAGGTGCAGGAGGCCGTGGGTGGTCAGCAGCAGCAGCTCGTCCAATGTCGAGTGCTTCGCGGCGACGGCCTGCGACTCGGCGACCTGGGGGCACAGCACTATGTCCCCGAGCAGTCCCGGCGGGGTCGGGACATCCGCGGTCCCCGGGCGCAGCTCGTCCATCGGGAAGCTGAGCACATCGGTGGGGCCGGGCTCGTCCATCCACTGCACGTGCAGGGCTTCCATGGCGCCCTCGTCCACGAGCAGGACCGCCACGTCGGCGTCGGGGCTGACGTGCAGTTCGGCGAGGTTGTGCTCCATGAGCCGCAGCAGGACGGCCTCGTCGACCGCGACGCCGGATTCGTTCGTGATCTCGACCGTCATGATCGTCCTCGTTTCGGCATGTGGTCGCGCGCGCCGTGCACGCGCGCGACGGAGCGCCGTTCGGCGCGGTTCGCGAACTCCTCGGCCTCGTCGCGTTCGCGCCGCGCCGCGAAGCGCCGCTCGTCGTACTCGGTGTACGCGTCCACGATCCTGCCCACGAGCGTGTGCCGGACGACGTCGTCACTGGTCAGGTAGGTGAAGTGGATGTCGTCGATCTCCTTCAGGACCCGGGTCACCAGCCGCAGCCCGGAGGCCGCCTGCGGCAGGTCGACCTGCGTGATGTCGCCGGTGACGACCATCCGGGTGCCGAACCCGAGCCGGGTGAGGAACATCTTCATCTGCTCGGGCGTGGTGTTCTGCGCCTCGTCGAGCACGACGAACGAGTCGTTGAGCGTCCTGCCACGCATATACGCCAGCGGCGCCACCTCGATGGTGCCGGTGGCCAGGAGCTTGGGCACAAGCTCGGGGTCCATCATCTCGTTCAGCGCGTCGTACAGCGGGCGCAGATACGGGTCGATCTTGTCCGTGAGCGTGCCGGGCAGGAAGCCGAGCCGCTCGCCCGCCTCGATCGCAGGACGGCTGAGGATGATGCGGCTCACCTCCTTGCGCTGCAGCGCCTGCACGGCCTTCGCCATCGCAAGATACGTCTTCCCGGTGCCGGCCGGACCGATCCCGAACACTATGGTGTTCTCGTCGATGGCGTCGACATACGCCTTCTGACCGACGGTCTTCGGGCGGATGACCTTGCCGCGGGAGGTGAGGATGGCCTCGCCGAGAACCTCGGAGGGGCGCAGGCCGCCGTCGCTTTGCAGCATCCGGTTCGAGGAGACGACATCCACGGGATCCAGTCCCTGCCCGGCGCGGGTCATCTGCAGCAGCTCCTCGACAAGGGCGCGGGCGGCGGAGACGGCGGCCGCGGCCCCGGTGATAGTGATCTCGTTGCCGCGCACGTGGACGTCGACATCGGGGTGCTCGCGCTCCACGACCCGCAGGAGGCGGTCCTGCGGCCCCAGCAGCTGCACCATCGCGACACCGTCGGCGTAGATCCGCTCGACGGCGGGTGCGTCATCCGGCATTCATGCTCTTCTCGTCCAGTCCCCCGGCCATCACGTGCGCGTGCACGTGGAACACCGTCTGGCCGGCGTTCGCGCCGGTGTTGAACACGAGCCGGAAGTCGCCGTCGGAGTGCTCCGCCGCGAGCGTGTTCGCGAGCTCGACGATCTCCGCGAGAAGCCCCGGGTCGCCGGCGGCGAGCTCGGTGACATCCCGGTACTGCGCGGTCTTCGGGATCACGAGCAGGTGCACGGGGGCCTTCGGCGCTATGTCGCGGATCGCGAACAGCGTGGGGGTCTCCGCGATGATGTCCGACGGGATCTCGCCGTCCAGGATGCGCGTGAAGATCGAAGGCTCGCTCATTGCTCCAGTCTATGTTTCACGTCGCTGGCTGTGCGTGGGGACGGGACCGCGCGGTGTTCACCAGCGGCCGAGGAGCGTGCTGACGACGGCGAGGGCGGCGGGCCCGGCGGTCGAGGTGCGCAGCACGGTGTCGCCGAGGGCGACCACGGTGGCACCGGCATCCGTCAGCGCCGTCAGCTCCTCGGGCGCGATGCCGCCCTCCGGGCCGACCACGAGCACGACATCCCGTCCGTCCGACGCGTCGAACTCGACCGCGGTCAGTCGCACCGTCCCGGTCGGCTCGAGCACGAGGACCCGGGATGCCGCGGCCCGCGCCGCGATCCCGCTCGTCGGGACGACCTCGGCCACGCGCGGCACCCACGCGCGGTGCGCCTGCTTGGCCGCCTCGCGCACGATCGTCTGCCAGCGCGCGCGGCCCTTGTCCGCCTTGCCGGGGAGCCACCGCGAGACGCTGCGGGAGGCCTGCCACGGCACTATCTCGTCGGCGCCGAGCTCGGTGGCCGCCTGCACGGCGAGCTCGTCGCGGTCGCCCTTGGCCAAAGCCTGCACGAGCACTATCCGCGGGGTCGGGGCGGGGATCTGCTCGCGCGCGGTGATCCGCACCTCGACCCGCTTCGGCTCGACGAGCGTGCACTCCCCGGTCAGCCACACGCCGGCGCCGTCGCCGAGCGTGACCTGCTCCTGTGGGCGGACCCGGCGGACCATGGCCGCGTGATGCGCCTCGGAGCCCGTGAGCGTGACGAGCGCGCCCACGGCCGCCGTCGCGGCGTCCTCCGTCAGGAAGTGCAGGGCCACCCCGCTCAGCCGTTCCGGAAGCGGTCGCGCAGCCGCGCAAACAGCCCTTGCTGGAACTCCGCGAGCTTGGGCGCGGGCGCTTTCGTGCGCTTCTTGAAGTCCTCGATGAGCGCGCGCTCCTTCGCGTCCAGACGGGTCGGAGTGACCACGTGCACGCCGACGCGCAGGTCGCCGCGCTGCGAGCCGCGCAGCGGCGTGATGCCGCGCCCGTGGATCGTCAGCACGTCGCCGCTCTGCACGCCGGGGCGGATCTCGAGGTCGACGGTGCCGTCCAGCGAGTCGATCGTGGTCGTGGTGCCGAGCACCGCGTCGGGCATCGACACGTCCAGCGTGGCGATGAGGTCGTCGCCCTCGCGGCTGAACACGTCGTGCGGGGCGACGGTGACCTCCAGGTACAGGTCTCCGTTGGGGCCACCGGCGGGGCCGACCTCGCCGGAGCCGGGCAGCTGCAGCCGCAGCCCGGACTCGACGCCGGCGGGGATGTCGATGCCCACGGTGCGCCGCGACCGCACCCGGCCCTGGCCCTGGCACGTCGCGCACGGGTACGGGATCGTCGTGCCGTAGCCGTGGCAGACCGTGCACGGCGCGCTCGTCACGACGTTGCCGAGCAGGCTCCGCACGGTGCGCTGGACGTGTCCGGTGCCGTGGCAGATCTCGCACGTGACCGGCGAGGTGCCGGGCTGGCAGCACGAGCCGTCGCACGTCTCGCACAGCACGGCGGTGTCGACCTCGATGTCGCGGTGGACGCCGAACACGACGTCGCCGAGCTCGAGATCCACGCGGACCAAGGCATCCTGACCCCGCTCGCGCCGCGACCGCGGACGGGCTCCGCGACCCGAGCCGGCCGCCCCGAAGAACGTCTCGAAGATGTCGCTGAAGCCGCCGAAGCCGGCCGCGCCACCGCCGAACGGCGAGTCGCCGCCCATGTCATACCGGCGCCGCTGCTCGGGGTCGCTGAGCACGTCGTAGGCGTGCGTCACGTGCTTGAAGCGCTCCTCCGCGTCGGCACCGGGGTTCACGTCCGGGTGCAGTTCGCGCGCGAGCCGCCGGTACGCCTTCTTGATGTCCTCCGGCGCCGCGTCCCGCGACACCCCGAGGACCTGGTAGTGGTCCTGATCCGCCACAATAGCCTTCCTGCCCCTGCGCGGGGTCGTGTGTGCTCCGGTCGCTCAGCGCGACGTGTCGTCGTCCTCGAGCAGCCGGCTCAGGTAGTGCGCGACCGCGCGCACGGCCGCGAGGTTGGTCGGGTAGTCCATCCGCGTGGGGCCCAGGACGCCGACGCGGGCGCGGGCGCCGGTGACGTCGTAGTCTCCCGTGACGATGGATGCCTCGCTCAGGCCGAACGCCTCGTTCTCGCGTCCGATCGAGGCGGCCAGGCCCTCCTGGTCGGCGACCATGTCGCTCATCAGGCGCAGCAGCGTCACCTGCTCCTCGATGGCCTCCAGGAGGGGATAGATGCTGCCGCGGAAGTCGGCTTCGCTCTTGGCGAGGTTCGCGGCGCCCGCCATCAGCAGCCGGTCCTGGCGGAACTCCTCCAGCTCCTCGCCGACCACGTACAGCACGGTGCGCAGGCCCGCCTCGAGCCGGCTGGGCGTGGCATCCGCCGCCAGGGCCTCGGTGACGGCCTGGGCGCCGTCGCGGACGCTGCGTCCGGTGATCATGACCGACACGCGGGCGCGCAGCTGCGCGACATCCGTCTCGTCCAACTCGTCGGGCAGCATCACGATGCGCTGCGAGACCCGGCCGGTGTCGGTCACGAGGATCACGAGCATCCGCCCGCCGAGGTCGACGAGCTCGACGTGGGAGACGTTGGCGCGCGAGAACGACGGGTACTGCACTATCGCGACCTGTCCGGTGAGCCGGGTCAGGGCGCGCACCGTGCGGGTGAGGACGTCGTCGAGATCGCCGGATCCCTCCAGGAACGTCGCGACGGCGGCGCGCTGGGCGGACGAGAGCGGGCGGATCCGCGCGAGGTGGTCGACGAACACGCGGTAGCCCTTGTCGGTGGGCACGCGTCCGGACGAGGTGTGCGGGGCGACGATGAGGTCCTCGTCCTCGAGGAGGGCCATGTCGTTGCGGATCGTGGCGGCCGACACGCCGAACGCGTGCCGGTCGACGATGGACTTGCTGCCGACCGGTTCCCGCGTCTCCACGTAGTCCTGCACGATGGCTTGGAGAACCTGCAGCCCACGCTCCGTGACCATTCGTGCTCCTTCCCTCGGCTGGCACTCGAGTGTACCGAGTGCCAATTCTACCGATTGCGGCTGGGGACGCGCTCGGGCGCGCGGGGCGCGGGCGCGCACCGAGCGCGGGGGCGGGTGCGCGCGGGGCTTGGCAAAGTGCGGCATCCGTTCGCGCTACACGAATCCGCGATCGCGCCAGCGATTCCGTGACGCGGATGTTGAAGAGTGCAGCGGGAGCGCGGAGGCCGCGCCGCAGCATCCCGTCGCGCGACACGAATCGACGAACGCTCCACGATTCCGCACGCGCTGCACCGATCCGCGTCCGCGCCACGCGCGGCGAGCGCTCGGAGGTTCGCGCTACACGACCCCGCGAACGCGCCAGCGAATCCATGGCGCGGATGTCGAAGAGTGCAGCGGGAGCGCGGAGCCCGCGCCGCAGCATCCCGTCGCGCGACACGAATCGGCGAACGCGGCACGATTCCGCACGCGCTGCACCGATCCGCGTGCGCAGTCGCCGCCATCGCTGGCGCTGCACGAACCCGCAAACGCGCCAGGCAGTCCGTAACGCGAATGCCGAGAAGTGCAGCGCGAGCGCACCGGCTATCCCGCGGCATCCTGCTGCGCGCCACGACCCCCTGGGCTCTGCCGAACTCTGCTCGCGCTGCACCGATTCGCACCACGGAGACGCGCCAGCCACTCGCGCTACACGAACCCGCGATCGCGCCAGCGATTCCGTAGCGCGGATGCCGAAAAGTGCAGCGCCACCGCGGAACGATCGCCGGGACACGCCACGCGCTACACGAGTCGGCGAATGCTGCGCCGATCCGCGCACGCTGCGCCAATCCGCTTCCGTGCGGCCGCCCGGTCGCTCGCGCTGCACGAATCCGCGAACGCGCCAGCGAATCCGTAGCGCGGATGCCGAAAAGTGCAGCGCCAGCGCGCACGCAGCGCCTGCGGGGGTCACCGTAGACATCGCGAACCGCGAGCGCACCGCAAGCCCAGACGAAGCGCCGCACGTCCCGCCGCGCCCCGCCGCGCCGGCGTCACTCAGTGAGCGCGCGCACCACGGCGTCGGCGAGCAGTCGTCCGCGCAGCGTCAGCACGACGCGACCCCCCACCGCAGCCGCACCGTCGACGAGGTCGTCCGCGATGAGGCCGGCCACCGCAGCGCGGCGGTCGTCGGGAAGGTCCGCCACCGGCATACCCTCACGGATCCGCGTCCGCAGCAGTACGGATTCGAGCGCGCGGGCCACGGCATCCGGCCGCTCCCGCGCCGCGGCCGGCGACGTGCCGGCCGCCAGGCGCTGCGCATACGCGGCGGGATGCTTCACGTTCCACCACCGCAGTCCGGCGATATGGCTGTGCGCGCCGGGCCCGAATCCCCACCAGTCGTCGCCGCGCCAGTACGCGAGGTTGTGGCGGGCTCGGTGCGCGTCGTCCCGCGCCCAGTTCGACACCTCGTACCAGGAGAACCCGGCGCCGGTGAGCATCCCGTCGGCCAGCTCGTACATGTCCGCCTGCAGGTCGTCGTCGGGAGCGGGCACCTCCCCGCGCCGGATCTGCCGTGCGAGCTTGGTGCCCTCCTCGACGATCAGCGCGTACGCCGAGACGTGGTCGGGCTCGAGCCCGAGCGCCGTCACCAGCGAATCCCGCCAGTCGTCCAGCGACTCCCCCGGCGCCCCATAGATGAGGTCCACGCTGACATCCAGGTCCACCCCGCGCGCGGCCGCCACCGCGGTGCGCACGTTCGCGGGGTCGTGCGTGCGATCCAGCGCGGCCAGCACGTGCGGCACCGACGACTGCATCCCCACCGAGAGCCGTGTCACTCCGGCCTCGGCGAGCGTGGCGGCGACGGCATCCGTCACCGTGTCCGGATTCGCCTCGACCGTGATCTCCGCACCGTCCGTCAGCCCGAACGCATCCCGCACCCCGTCCAGCATCCGCGCGAGATCGCCCGGCGGCAGCAGCGTGGGTGTGCCGCCGCCGAAGAACACCGTGGATGCCGCGCGCGGCGCCCGGGCGCCCGACAGCACCCCGCGAGCCAACTCCACCTCGCGCAGCAGGGTGTCGGCGTACTGGTCCTGGCGGGCGCCACGCAGCTCGGTGGCGGTGTACGTGTTGAAGTCGCAGTATCCGCATCGCACCCGGCAGAACGGCACGTGCAGGTACACGCCGAACGGGACGGCCGGGTCGACCGCCAGATCGGCCGGCAGCGCACCGTCGGCGGGTGCCGGATCGCCGACGGGGAGAGCGGAGCCCATCAGGCGGGGGTCGTGTACAGCGGCGATATGGCCCGCAGGTACCGCTGGAAGAGGGCCTTGCGGCGCCGGGTGATGAGGGCCGGCAGCATCCGGTACAGGAACGCCCGGGGCGCGTCGAACGCGCGCACGGTGAACCAGACCTCGTCGTTCTCGTACCAGTCGACCATGAACGACTCCTCACCGCTGACGACGCAGTCGTCGACCGTGCCGAGGGCGAACCCGACCCGGCGCGGCTCCTCGATCGCGAAGATCACGCGCAGCTCGCCATCCGCCTTCAACCCCTTCACGCGCCCGTGGAGCCGGATCGTGGTGCCGGATGCCACCCACGGCATGCCGTCGGCGTCGAAGCGCTGGTCGGCCTCGAGCTTGCTGGGCGCAATCGGGTGCCCCTCCCCGTCGAAGCTGACGCCGGAGTACATCGGGCCCGCCGCCGGGCGGACATCCGACACCGTCAGCCCGCCGTCGCGCTGCGCGCGCCACGCCAGCAGCGCGTCCGACGCGGTCCGGAACCGGTCCTCCCCGCTGCCGATCCGCCACCGCTCCTGCGCGGGGCGGCTACGTTCGGGCGGGTACTGCATGAGGTCCGCCGCCTGCGTCGCGCCGACCGCCGCGTAGTCCACCGTCTCGTCACGGAAGGTCCCTCGGCGCATGCGTGTCAGCCTAGCGACGGGATGCTGAAAGCAGCATGCGGATCACCGGTGTCGCACGACCGGCTACTTCTTCTCTTTCCCCTCGACGTCCCCCGAGAGCGCGGCGATGAACGCCTCCTGGGGGACCTCGACGCGCCCGACCATCTTCATGCGCTTCTTGCCCTCCTTCTGCTTCTCCAGGAGCTTGCGCTTGCGGGAGATGTCGCCGCCGTAGCACTTGGCCAGCACGTCCTTGCGGATAGCGCGGATGTTCTCGCGGGCGATGATCCTGGCGCCGATGGCGGCCTGGATCGGCACCTCGAACTGCTGGCGCGGAATGAGCTTGCGCAGCCGCTCGGTCATCATCGTCCCGTATGCGTATGCCTTCTCCCGGTGCACGATGGAGCTGAAGGCATCCACCCGCTCCCCCTGCAGCAGGATGTCGACCTTGACGAGATCGGCCTCCTGGGTGCCGTTGGGCTCGTAGTCCAGCGACGCGTACCCCTGCGTGCGGCTCTTGAGCTGGTCGAAGAAGTCGAACACGATCTCACCGAGCGGGATGTCGTACCGCAGCTCGACGCGGTCCTCGCTGAGATAGTCCATGCCCAGCAGGCTCCCGCGGCGGGACTGGCACAGCTCCATGACGGTGCCCACGTAGTCCTTCGGGGTGAGGATCGCGGCCTTCACCATCGGCTCGGACACCGCGGCGACGCGCCCGTCGGGGTACTCGCTGGGGTTCGTCACGGTCACCTCGTCGCCGGTGTCGGTGGTCACCTCGTAGACGACGGACGGCGCCGTGGTGATCAGGTCGAGGTCGAACTCCCGCGCGAGTCGCTCGGTGACGATCTCCAGGTGCAGCAGGCCGAGGAACCCGCAGCGGAACCCGAAGCCCAGCGCCACCGACGTCTCCGGCTCGTACGCGAGCGCGGCATCCGACAGCTTCAGCTTGTCCAGGGCCTCGCGGAGGTCGCCGTAATCGCTGGCGTCGATCGGGTACAGCCCCGAGAACACCATCGGCTTCGGGTCGGTATACCCGGGAAGCGCCGTGGTGGCGGGCCGGCGCGCGTCGGTGACGGTGTCGCCGACCTTCGACTGGCGCACGTCCTTCACGCCCGTGATCAGGTAGCCGACCTCGCCGACGCCGAGGCCCCTCGTCGGCACCGGCTCGGGGCTGGACACGCCCAGCTCGAGCAGGTCGTGCGTGGCCCGGGTCGACATCATCTGGATGCGCTGCCGCGGCTCGAGCGTGCCGTCGACCATCCGCACGTACGTGACCACACCGCGGTACGCGTCGTACACGGAGTCGAAGATCATCGCGCGGGCGGGGGCGTCCACGTCACCGGTGGGTGCCGGGATCTCCGCGACGATCCGGTCCAGCAGTTCCTCGACGCCCTGCCCGGTCTTCCCGGACACGCGCATCACGTCGTCGGGCGAGCCGCCGATGAGGTTGGACAGCTCGACGGCGAACTTCTCCGGGTCGGCGGCGGGCAGGTCGATCTTGTTCAGCACCGGGATGATGCGCAGGTCGTTCTCCAGCGCCAGGTACAGGTTCGCGAGGGTCTGCGCCTCGATGCCCTGCGCGGCGTCCACGAGCAGGACCGCGCCCTCACAGGCCGCCAGCGACCGGGATACCTCGTACGTGAAGTCGACGTGGCCGGGGGTGTCGATCATGTTCAGCGCATACGTGCCCGATCCGCTGGCCCACGGCATCCGCACCGCCTGGCTCTTGATCGTGATGCCGCGCTCGCGCTCGATGTCCATCCGGTCGAGGTACTGGGCGCGCATGTCACGGTCCGACACGACGCCGGTGATCTGCAGCATGCGGTCGGCCAGGGTGGATTTGCCGTGGTCGATGTGGGCGATGATGCAGAAGTTGCGGATCAGCTCCGGGGGCGTCTGCGACGGCTCGAGGGGCGTAAGGGCGCGTGGTGACATGTTCCGTCGATTCTACGGGGACCGCCGCTGCCTCCGATCCGCGGACCGCCGTCTACCCTGGCGTCATGACGGTGCAGGCGGTGCTCGTGCACGGGATCCGCACGTCCGCGACGATGTGGCGCACCCAGCTCGCGCATCTGGCCTCCCGCGGCATCCCCGCCACCGCCCTGGACCTGCCCGCGCACGGCACCCGGATGGCCGAGCCGTTCACGCTGGACGCGGCGTTCGCGACGATCGATGCGGCGGTGCGGGATGCCGCGGCCCGCGGCCCGGTGCTCCTCGTGGGCCACTCGATGGGCGGCCTGCTGTGCACGGAGTATGTGGGCCGTGCGCAGCCGCCGCCGGTGGCCGCGTTCATCGCCGCGTCATGCACGGCCATCCCCCGTGGGGCGGGCCTGGCCGCGTACCGTTTCCTCGCCCGGCGCGTGGACGGCCTTCCGGACCACGGCCAGTGGCTCGCGGATCGCGTGCTGCAGCTGACGCTGCCGGACGAGACGCGCGCGGACTTCGGCGCCGGCGGCTATGCGTACGCCGCGCAGGACATAGCGCTGAAGAGTCTGTCGGTGCTGGATCTGATGGAGGCGCTGCGGCGCATCCGCATCCCGATGTGGTTCGTCAACGGCCAGTACGACCAGCTGCGCGTGAACGAGCGCCTTTTCACACGCCTGGTGCCGCACGCCGAGCTCGTCGTCGTGCCGCGCACGACGCACCTGGTCACGGCCATGCGGCCGCGGGTGTTCAATGCGCTGCTGGATCTGGCAGCGGCGACGATCGACGCTCGCGAGCGGATCCCGACATGATCCCGCCGACCGCCGACATCACGAAGCTGAACACCAGCAGCAGCCAGAACCCGCCGACGAGAGCGACGAGCATCGCGCCGAGCAGCGGGCCGACCAGCTGTCCGAGGGCGGCGGCCGTGTTCACGAGGCCCAGGTCCCGGGCGTGGTCCTCGGGGTTCGGCAGCAGATCGGTGGCGAACGCGAGCCCGACCGTCGAGAACGCGCCGTAGCCGACGCCCAGCACCGCGGCGGCGGCCATCGTGGTGGCAAGGCTCGGCGAGGCGAGGATGACGAGGGCGGCGGCCGCCTGCACGAGCGCGGAGATCACCGTGAGCCGGCGGCGTGATCCGGTGCGGTCCGACCACCAGCCGGCCAGCACCGACGCGATCACGACGAAGATCGTGTACACGACGATGACCAGCAGCAGGTCGTCCTGCGCCTGCGCCTTGGGGCGGCCGAGGCCGTACATCAGGAAGAACAAGAACAGCGTCGTCGGCAGCGCGTTGCCGATGTTGACGACGAATCGGCCCCACACCACCCACGCGAAGTCGCGGTCGCGCAGCGACGCCCAGGGCAGCGACCGGCGCTCGCGCACCGGCTGCTGCGCGGCATCCGGCTGCGGGTCGGGCAGCAGGATCGCGGCGGCGGTGCCGACCACGGCGATGAACAGCGCGAGCGCGAGGTAGCCGGCGAACACGCTCAGGCCCAGCAGCACGACGGCGCCGACGCCCAGCACTATCCCGACCGCCTGCGATGAGCTCGCGGCCGCGGATGCGCCGCCGCGCTGACGCTCGGGCAGTTGGTCGGCGATCAGGGCCGTGAACGCCGCGGAGGCCACGGCGATCCCGATCGACACGCCCATCCATGCGACGCCGATGGCCCACGGTCCTTGGGCGATGCCGGTCAGCAGGAGGCAGGCCGCGGCGAGCCAGCTGGCCCCGACCGCCCACGGGCGGCGCCTCCCCCAGCGCGTGCGGGTGCGGTCGGACAACGCGCCCGACAGCGGTCCGGCGATCACGCCCGCCAGGCCCCCGACGCCGAGCACCATCCCGGAGTAGACAACCCCGTACACCCAGGTGCCCGCCGCGCCCGGGGTGTCCAACTGGTCGGGCAGCAGCAGCTGCACCGGAGTGAGCTGCACGGTCCAGATGGCGAGCCAGGCCAGCGTGAACAGCGCGAACCAGCCGGCGGAGACCTTTCCGGGGCGCGGGACGTTCATGCCCGGGCCGCCTCGATGAGTGTGCGGCACCCGCCGAAGGGTGCCATCGTCGACGCCATGCTGTTCTCCTCGCCGCGTCGTGGGAGTGGACCGGGTGTCTCGATCTTGGCGTACGCACGCCCGGCCGGCGCGCAGGAGTGCGGCGGATGTCGCAGAACCGGCCGCGTTCTCGGCATCCGACCCCACCTGGTAGACTCGCTGATTGGCTTGCGTGTGGGTCTTCCCGCACACGCCGGATGGCGCCCTCTTCGCCGGACGGCACTCAACCGATCACCTGAACGAAAGAACGTCCACACGTGGCAAACATCAAGTCGCAGATCAAGCGCAACAAGACCAACGAGAAGGCGCGCGAGCGCAACAAGGCCGTCAAGAGCGAGCTGAAGACCGAGGTGCGGCGCACCCGCGAGGCCATCGCCGCCGGTGACAAGGCCGCCGCCGAGAAGGCCCTCGTGCGTGCGAGCAAGAAGCTCGACAAGGCTGTCAGCAAGGGTGTCATCCACCAGAACCAGGCAGCGAACCGCAAGTCGTCGATCGCGAAGCGAGTCGCCGCGCTCTGACGCCGGTGCCGTCCTGACGCCCGCTCCACCTCGGTGGGGCGGGCGTCGTCGTCCGGGATGCGGTCCGGGCGCCGAGAACTGTCAGCGGGAGGCGGGCTCGCCGAACGGCGCGCGGGTCGCGATGACCGTGATCATGCGCTCCAGCGCGAATACGGGGTCGCGCGAAGCGCCCTTGACCTCGGCGTCGGCGCGCGCAGTGGCCTGGATCGCCCGGCTCAGGCTCTCCTCGTTCCACCCGGCGAGATCGCGGCGGGCACGGTCGACCTGCCAGTCCTTCATGCCGGCCTGGGCGGCGATAGCGGCGGAGGACCCGCGCTGTCCGGCGACCCTGGCCATCGTGCGCAGCTTCATGGCGACGGCGGCCACGAGCGGCACCGGGTCGGCCCCGGAGGCCAGCGCGTGCCGCAGCGCTATCAGCGCGTCACCGAAGCGCCCGGCGATAGCGGTGTCGGCGACGGTGAACGCGGATGTCTCCACCCGGCCGCCGTAGTACCGCTCGACGATGTCGGCGGTGATGTCGCCGGGCACGTCGGCGATCAGCTGCTGGCAGGCGGCGGCGAGCTCGGTGAGATCATCGGTGAACGCGGACACCAGCGCGCGCAGCGCGGCGGGGGCGATTCCCTTGCGAGCGGCCTGGAACTCGCCGGCGGCGAAGTCGTGCCGGTCGCCGTCGCGCTTGACCGCGGGGCAGGGCACTTCGACTCCCCCGCCGGTGCCGGCGCGGACGGCGTCCAGCAGTTTCTTGCCGCGGACCGTGGCACCGGTGTGCCGGAGGACCACGGTCGCGCCGTCCTGTGGGTGGGCGAGATAGGCGAGCGCCTCGGTGAGGAACGCGTCGGATGCCTTCTCGACGCCGCTGACGCGGACCAGTCGGGGTTCGCCGAACAGCGACGGGGAGGTCACGACCAGGAGCGTTCCGGCTTCGTAGTCGTCGGCGCGCAGGTCCGAGATCTCCAGGCTGGGATCCTCGGCGCGCAGGTAGTCGCGGATGCCGGCCGACGCCCGCTCCGCGCAGACCTCCTCCGGACCGGAGACCAGCACTATCGGCGCCGGCTGCGGGGCGCGCCAGTCCAGCTGCGGGATCACCGACCGGGTCGCACCCGACGACCTCGATGAGCGGGCGGCGGGACGGCGGGCAGGCATGGCTCCAGCCTATCCGGGGGCGCGGACGCCCGGCGGGGCGCGCTCCCGCCACAGCCGCACGAGGCCGCCGTCCGCGGCCACCGTGACCGTGCCGTCCTGATCCGTGCGGGCGATCGTGTACCCGTCGGCGCGCAGGAACGCGAGGGTCTGCGCGCGCGGGTGCCCGTAGTCGTTGTGGGCGCCAACCGAGATGATCGCGACCGCCCCGGCCAGGGTCCGGTACAGGTCGGCGGACTGGTCGGCGCTGCCGTGGTGGGCCACTTTGACGACGGCGTACGGGGGACGCAGCGCACCCGACGCCTGCAGCGCGCTCTGCCCGGTGGCATCCAGGTCGCCGAGGAAGATCGCAGGCGGCACGCCGCCGCCGCGGACGTCCATCGTGACGCTGGCTGTGTTCCCGGTCCGAAAGACCCGGTCGCCGGCCCGCGGCCAGAGCACGGTCCACGTGGCATCCCCCAGCGCGCCGGTCATGCCCGCGTGGGCGGCGAGCACCTCGGCGCCGTGCGATGCGGCGACGATGAGCTTCGCCTCATCGGCCGGGCCCCCGGGCGGACCGTGCAGCACCCGGACGGCACGATCGGCGGCCGCGACCAGGCCGCCGATGTGGTCGTGGTCGTAGTGGGTGAGCACCACCAGGTCCAGGCGCCGGATGCCGAAGCGGTCCAGGCACGCGCGCAACAGGCCGGGGTCCGGGCCGGTGTCGATGAGCGCGACCGCGCCGGCCGAGCGAACCAGCAGCGCGTCGCCCTGGCCGACGTCGCAGGCCGCTATCGCCCAGCGGGACGGCAGCGTCAGCGGGCCGGCGACCGTGCGCATGGCCGCGGTCCCGGCGCACACGCCCACGGTGACCGCGAGCGTCGCCGCCGAGATGCGCCGGGCCATCCTCGCCACGCGGACCGGCCGATGCGGCACCAGCAGCACGAGCACCGCGACGCCGACGGCGGTCAGGGCCAGGGCTCCCGGCATCCCCTCGGGCCACGGCACCGCCGCGGCGGGAAGGGTGGCGGCGGTCTGCGCGGTGGCCGCGATCCATGCCGCCGGCACCCACGTCAGCGTGACCAGTCCGGATGCCAGGACCGGGATCGGCGTGGCGAGGCAGGCCGCCAGGCCGAGGACGGTGGCCACCGGCGCGGCGGGGGCGGCGAGGAGGTTCGCGGCCACCCCGTACAGCGGAACGGTCGGGTTGACGAGGACCAGCAGCGGTCCGCACGCGAGCTGCGCGGCCAGCGGCACCGCGAGCGCGAGCGCGACCGCACGCGGCAGCAGTTGCGCCATGCCGCGCGCCAGGGGCGCGGCCAGCACGAGCAGCGCTCCGGTCGCCGCGACCGACAGCGCGAATCCGAGGGACGAGCACAGCCACGGGTCGGCGACCAGCGATGCGGTCACCGCCGCGCACAGCAGTGACACCCCGGCACCGACCCGCCCGAGGAGGACGCCGAGCATCGCGACCGTCGCCATCGCCGCGGCGCGGACGACGCTCGGCTCAGGGGTGACGAGGAGGACGAATCCGGCGAGGGCGAGAAGGCTCACGGCCACCCGGATGCCGCGTCTCGCGCCGCACAGCGCCGCGGCGCCGAACGCGAGCCCCACCACGATGGCGCAATTCGCGCCCGACACCGCGGTGAGGTGTGACAGCGAGCTGGCCTTCATCGCGACATCCAGGCCGGGACCCACACCGCCGGTGTCGCCGACGGCGAGCCCCGGTATCAGGCCGGCCGCCGGCTGCGGCAGCCCGCGGGTCTCCGCCGCCAGGGCGTGGCGCAGGCCGGCGGCGACGGCGGCCGCGCCGGTCGGTGGACGGACGATCTGCAGCCCCCGGGATGCCCGGACCAGCAGCGCCGCCCGCCGCCCGAGGTCGCTGCGGGTCGCGGTGCCCGCCGCGATGACCTCGGCGCCCACGTCGGGCCGATCGTCGGCGACGCGGATCGTGATCGGCACGTCCACGACGTGCCGGTGCGCGCCGATGTCGATGGCGTGGGCGCGCGCGTCGACGGCGATGTCGCCGCCGGCGGTGCGTTCCGCCTTGCCGACGATGGTCGCGTGCACGACGAGTGCGCGGCCGCCGTCGACGGCGAGCTGCGCGGCGGCGGCGCGTTCAGGCTGCGCGAACGCGACGTGGGATGCCGCCGCCGCAGCGATCGCCACGCACACCGCCGCGAGCGCCCACCGGGTGCGCTCCCCCGGGCGCAGCACGCACACCGCAACCAGGGCGACGGCGGCCGCCCACAGCCCGCAGGCGAACCAGGCGGCGGTGTCCGGCATGAACACCGTGACCACCGCCGCGATCCACGCCGCGGCGGCGACCGGGACGAGCCGCAGATCCCGGGCGCGCATGTCACACCGTGACCAGGTCGCGCAGCGCCTCGAGCATCTTGTCGCCGATGCCGGGCACCGCCAGCAGATCTTCGACACTCGTGAACCGGCCGTGCTGCGTGCGCCACGCGATGATCCGCTGCGCCATGGCCGGCCCGATGCGCGGCAGCGTGTCCAGCGCCGTCTCGTCCGCCGTGTTGAGGTCGACCTTGCCGCCCGCCGCTGCCGCGGAGGGTCCTCCGGCGGCGGGCGCGGCGCCCTCGTGCGGCACGGCCAGCTGCTCGCCGTCGCCGAGCACCTGCGCCAGGTTCACCCCGTCGCGCACGGCGTCGCGCGCGAATCCCCCGGCCGCGGCGACGGCATCCATCACCCGAGACCCGTACGGCAGCATGTACAACCCGGGCGCGCGCACCGCACCGGACACGTGGACGTACAGGTCTCCAGCGTGTGGCGTCGCTGTGGGCGAGACGGCGACGGTCTGCTCGCCGCCGCCGCCCTCCGCGCGCAGGATGCCGATGCCCACCGTCGCTGCGAGGGCGATCAGGACGACGACCACCACGGCGCCCGCGCCGAGCCGGTGTCGCGCGGGCGCCCGCGGTTCGGTCTCGGCGGGCGGCACCGCCCCACGCTATGCGGCCGCACGCGCCCGCCGGCGGCGGGTCCGCGGATCCGTGGACAACCCG
Organism: Microbacterium sp. SYP-A9085; assembly: GCF_009649635.1. Classification (GTDB taxonomy): domain Bacteria; phylum Actinomycetota; class Actinomycetes; order Actinomycetales; family Microbacteriaceae; genus Microbacterium. The sequence continues at coordinate 136,884 of NZ_WJII01000005.1, forward strand.
CGCCGGGTGTCCGGCTGGGGAGGCGTCGCTACTTCGTGCTGAAGCTGACGACCTTCGGCGCCCGCACCACGGCGCGGTGGATGTCGCGACCAGCCAGCGACCGCTGTACGCGGGCGTCGTCGCGGGCCAGCGCCTCCAGCGCGTCGCCGGCGATGTCGGCGGGCACCTCGAGCGTCGCGCGCACCTTGCCGTCGATCTGCACGATGGCGGTCGCGCTCGCCTCCACCAGCAGCGCCGGGTCCGCCTGCGGCCATACCGCCAGGCCCACGAACGGCTCGTGGCCGAGGACCTCCCACATCTCCTCCGCGGTGTGCGGGGCGACCACGTCCAGCACCTGCGCGACGACCTCGGCCGCTTCGCGGACCGCAGGGTCGGCCGGTCCGGCGCCGGTGTCGATCGTCTTACGGGTGGCGTTGACGAGCTCCATGAGACGGGCCACGAGGACGTTGAACTTCGTCTGCTCGACAAGTCCCGGGGCGTCGGCGAGCAGGCGATGCGTGAGGCGCCGCAGCGCGCCGTCGCCGTCCGCGGCCGAGGCGCCCGCCGCGGCGGTGACGTCGTGGGCCATGCGCAGCGCGCGGGCGAGGAACTTCGTCGCGCCGGTGGTCGACACGTCGTTCCAGTCCTTGTCGTCCTCCACCGGGCCGGCGAACGCGAGCGCGACGCGCAGCGTGTCGGCGCCGTGCGCGTCCAACTCCTCCTGGAACAGCACGAGGTTGCCCTTGCTCTTGGACATCGCCGCGCCGTCGAGGATCACCATGCCCTGGTTGATCAGGCTGGAGAACGGCTCGTCGAAGTCGACCAGCCCCATGTCGTGCAGGACCTTCGTGATGAACCGCGCATACAGCAGGTGCAGGATCGCGTGCTCGACACCGCCGATGTAGAAGTCCACCGGGGCCCAGCGCGCGGCCTGCGCGGGCGGGAAGGCCGCGGTGTCCGAGGTCGGCGACAGGAAGCGCAGGAAGTACCACGAGCTGTCCACGAACGTGTCCATCGTGTCGGGATCGCGGCGCGCGGGTGCGCCGGTGTCCGGGTCGGTCGTGGTCACCCAGTCGGTGGCGGCGCCCAGCGGCGACGCGCCCTTGGGCTTCAGGTCGAGGCCCGTCACGTCGGGCAGGGTCACCGGCAGCTGGTCCTCCGGGACCGGAACGATCCGCTGGTCCTCGGTGTGCACCATCGGAATCGGCGTGCCCCAAAAGCGCTGCCGGGAGATGAGCCAGTCGCGCAGCCGGAACGTCGTGGCGGCCCGGCCGCCCTGCCGCTTCTCCAGTTCGGCGATCATGCCGGCGATGGCATCCTTCTTTCCGAGCCCGTCCAGCGGGCCGGAGGCGATCATCCGGCCCTCGCCCACGAGGGCCACGCCGGTGACGACGGGATCCAGCTCGTCGAGGGTCTGCTCGCCGTCGCCCGTCGTGTCGACGACCACCTTCACGGGCAGGTCGAAGGCACGGGCGAAGTCGAGGTCGCGCTGGTCGTGCGCGGGCACCGCCATGACGGCGCCGTGTCCGTAGTCGGCCAGCACATAGTCGGCGGCCCAGATCGGCAGCCGCTCATCGTTGACGGGGTTGATCGCGTAGCGGCCGAGGAACACGCCGGTCTTCGGGCGATCCGTGCTCTGGCGCTGGATCTCGGTCTGCTTGGCCACGTCGTCGAGGTATGCCTGGAACCGCATGCGGACGTCGGCGGGCGCCTCGGCGGCCAGCTCCGCGGCGAGGTCGGAGTCCGGCGCGACGACGAAGAACGTGGCGCCGTACAACGTGTCAGGGCGCGTGGAGAAGACGGTGACCTTTTCGTCACGGCCCTCGATCTGGAAGTCGATGTCGGCGCCGACGGACCGGCCGATCCAGTTGCGCTGCATCTGCAGGACCCGCGACGGCCAGTGGCCCTCCAGCGTGTCCAGGTCGTCGAGCAGCCGGTCGGCGTAGTCGGTGATCCGGAAGTACCACTGGGTGAGCTTCTTCTTCACGACCTCGGCGCCGCAGCGCTCGCAGCGTCCGTCGACGACCTGCTCGTTGGCCAGCACGGTCTGGTCGTTGGGGCACCAGTTCACCGCGCTGGACTTGCGGTATGCGAGGCCGCGCTCGTACAGGCGCTGGAACAGCCACTGGTTCCACCGGTAGTACTCCGGGTCGCTCGTGTGCAGCACCCGGCTCCAGTCGAACGACACGCCGTACTGGCGGAAGCCGGCCTTCTGCTGGGCGATGTTGGCGTACGTCCACTCGCGGGGGTCGGCTCCGCGCTTGATCGCGGCGTTCTCCGCCGGCAGCCCGAACGAGTCCCACCCGATCGGGTTCAGGACGTTGTGGTCGCGGTGCCGCCAGTACCGCGCGACGATGTCCGAGTACAGATAGTTCTCCGCGTGGCCCATGTGCAGGTCACCGGACGGGTACGGGAACATCGCGAGCACGTACTTGCGCGGTCGCGGGTCGTCGTCGCCGCCGGCGCGGAACGGGTCCTGCGCCTCCCACCGCTGCTGCCACTTCGCCTGGATCGCGTGCGGATCGAAGCCGCTCTCGGCCGGGGCGGCGGCGTCGGTGGATGTGGTCTGTGACACGGAGGGAGCCAATCGGAAGAGAATCGGGATGCCGCGGGGGAAACGCGCACCTTTCAGGGTACCCGACCGGCGGTTTTCACCAGCCCGCGGGCACCTCGGCGCCCAGCGCCGCGAGCGGTGCGCGCGCCTTCAGGCCCACCTCCGCGACCTCGGCGGCGGCGACCGATCGCCACGTGATCCCGCCGCCGGCGCCGACGTACGCACCGCCGGGGTGCGTCACGATCGAGCGGATCACCATCGCGAGGTCGAGGCCCCCGGTCGCCCCGATCCATCCGAAGCACCCTGCGTACACACCGCGGGGCGCCGCCTCGAGCCGGTGCAGGATCGTCATCGCCGACAGCTTCGGGGCTCCGGTCATGCTGCCGGCGGGGAACGCACCCGTCAGCAGCTCACCCACCGTGGTATGCGCGGGCAGGGTGCCCGCGACGGCGCTGACCAGCTGGTGCACGCTGGGGTACGACTCGACCTCGAGCAGCCGGTCCACGCGGACGGTCGCCGGAACGCACACCCGCGACAGGTCGTTGCGCATGAGGTCGACGATCATGACGTTCTCCGCGCGCTCCTTCGGGTCGGCGGCGAGCTCGGCGGCCAGCGCCGCGTCTGACGCGGCATCCGCCCCCCGGCGCCGGGTGCCCTTGATCGGGTGCGTCTGCACCGTCGTGCCGTGCACCTCGAGGAACCGCTCCGGGCTCGAGCTGAGCAGAGCGACGGAGCCCGAGCGGATGATGCCGCCGTGGTGCGCGGCGGAAGCGGCGCGCAGCGCGAGGTACGCGGCGACCGGGTCGACGTCGCCGTCCACCGTGAACCGCGTGGTCAGGCACAGCTGATAGGCGTCGCCGGCGCGGATCGCCGCGCGGCAGTCCTCGATGAGACCGGCGTACTCGTCGGGCGTGTTCCGTCCCCGCGCCGTGCGCGTGCGCGGATCCGGCTCCGGGGGCGCCGGGGCGGGCGCGGCCGGGTCGACGGCGCCGCCGGACCACATCCGGCCCGTGGCGTGGTCGAACGCGACGAGTCCCCGCACGGCGAGCCACAGCTGCTGCGGGATGCCGGGATCCGCCGGGTGCACGGGTGCGCCGGCCGCGGCGGCGCCCGGTTCGTACCCGATCCAGCCCACCCAGCCGCCCGCGAACGGGGCCGGCGTGCCCGCCGGGACGCCGCCGACGCAGCCGGCCGCGTGCACGACGGTGGGGTCGTCGGCGCTCCCCCAGCCGATCCAGCTCCACCCCTGCGCGGCGCCGGGCCCGGCATCCAGCCAGAAGACGTCGTGGTGCTGGCGCGCGACCGCGAGGAACACATCGGCGGGGTCGCGCCACGGCGACGGCGTCAGCAGGAGAGTGTCGGGCACCTTCACAGGCTAAGGGGCGTCCGCGCCCCTATGCTCGGACTGGTGAACGACGTGCTCACGTGGCTGCTCGATGCCGTCCAGGGCGTCGACGGCGTTGTGCGCGTTCTCCTCGCCGGTGTCGCGATGCTGCTGGAGACCAGCGTGCTGGTCGGCCTGTTCGTGCCGGGTGACACGATCGTCATCGTCGCGGGCACCGCCGTGGACGACGCGTGGCAGGGATTCTGGCTTGTTGTGGCCATCGTGATCGGGTCGCTCATCGGCGAGAGCATCGGGTTCTGGCTCGGGCGAGTGCTCGGTCCGCGCATCCGCGACTCGCGGCTGGGCGCGTGGATCGGCGAGGCGCACTGGCGACGAGCGGAGCGCTATCTGACGCGGCGCGGCGGCGTCGCCGTGTTCATTTCGCGCTTCCTCCCGGTGCTGCACTCGCTCGTGCCGCTGACGGTGGGGATGAGCAGGTTCCGCTACCGCCGGTTCCTCGCGTGGACCGCGCCGGCGTGCGTGCTGTGGGCCACGCTGTACGTCACGGTCGCGGGCGCCGCGGCGGCGACGTACCGCGAGCTCGCCGATCAACTGCACTTCGCCAGCTACCTGTTCATCGGCGTGATCGCCGTGTTCCTGGTACTCGTGATGGTCGGCACGAAGGTCATCGAGCGGGTCGAGCGCCGGCATCTGTCCGAAGCCGACGAGTCCGAGCCGGCGCGACCGGCAGACAGCACGTCGCCGGGCATGGGAGACTGAGATGGATGCCCGAGAACACTGCCGCGGCGCGGCGCGCCGACGTGCGGTGGCCTGCGCGGCTTGAATACCGCTTGCACGCATGGCGTGAGCGGCGCGCGCGGCGTCGGGGCCTGGCCCCGACGGTGGCGGCGTTTCCGGGATACGGCGCCGAGGACTGGGTCCGCGTCCTCGGCCGCGTCCTGATCACCCCACCGACACGTCCGCGCGGCGGCGGTGAGTACGCGACGGTGCGCGGCTGGCGCAGCTTCGTCTCGGTGCCGATCGGCTTCGCCCAGGTCACGGTGCGCATCGACGGTGTGGACCACGAGGTCGTCTCGGACCGGGGCGGCGTCGTGGACACCGTACTGCCGGCATCCCTCTCCCCCGGCTGGCACGCGATCACGATGTCCGTCGAAGGCGGTGAGCCCGTGGCGAGCCGGGTGTTCGTGGTGGGGTCCGAGGTGCGCTTCGGCATCGTGTGCGACGTCGACGACACCGTCATGGTCACCGCGCTGCCCCGGCCCCTGGTCGCGGCGTGGAACTCGTTCGTGGTGGACGAGCACGCACGGCAGCCGGTGCCCGGGATGTCGGTCCTGCTGGAGCGGCTCGTGCGCGAGAACCCCGGTGCGCCCGTGATCTACCTGTCGACGGGCGCGTGGAACGTGGGACCGACGCTGCTGCGGTTCCTCGGCCGACATCTGTTCCCCGCAGGCGCGCTCCTGCTCACCGATTGGGGTCCCACGCACGACCGCTGGTTCCGCAGCGGCGCCGATCACAAGAGGTCGAACCTGGACCGCCTCGCGGAGCAGTTCCCGCACGTGCGGTGGCTGCTGATCGGAGACGACGGGCAGCGCGACGACGCCATCTACACGGGGTTCGCGGGCAGCAATGCCGGCAATGTCGCGGCCGTGGCGATCCGCCGCCTGTCCTCGACCGAGGCGATGCTCGCCGGCGGGCGGACCACGGTCGACGACCACTCCGCGTCGGGTGTCCCGTGGGTCACCGGCGAGGACGGGGCGGCGCTGCTGGAGCGCCTCGAAGAGGCCGGAGTGCTCCGCCCGTAGCCGGACGGCGTCAGGACCGCCGCGTAGGCTGGCCGACATGTGCGGACGGTTCGTGGTGGCCGATGTCGGATCACAGCTGGTCGGCGTGCTGCGCGTCGACGTGGAGGGCGACGATCTGCCGGCGCCGTCGTTCAACGTCGCGCCCACCGACCGCGCGGCGATAGTGCTGGACTCGGCGAAGACCGACCCGCCGACCCGCCGCCTGGAGGCGGCGCGCTGGGGACTGATCCCGTCGTGGGCGAAGGATGTCTCGATCGGTTCGCGCGCGTTCAACGCCCGCGCCGAGGAGGTCGAGGACAAGCCGATGTTCCGCAACGCGCTGATCAAGCGACGTGCCGTGGTCCCGGCATCCGGCTACTACGAATGGAAGACGGGCGAGGGCGTCAAGGTGCCGCACTACATCCACCCCGCCGGCGGAGCCCCGATGTTCTTCGCGGGGCTGTACGAGTGGTGGAAGAACCCGGCCCTCGCCGAGGACGACGACGCGCGGTGGGTGCTCAGCTTCACGATCCTGACGCGCGACTCGATCGGCCGGCTCGGGTCGATCCACGATCGGATGCCGCTGTTCCTGGATCCCGACTTCGCGGACGCCTGGCTGGACCCGACGACCGACAACGTCGGCGACATCCTCGACGCGGCGATCGACGCCGCACCCGAGGTCGCCGCAACGCTCGAAGACCACGTCGTCTCGAAGGCGGTCGGCAACGTCCGCAACGACTCCCCCGCTCTGATCGAGCCCGTCGAAGCCTGACCCGTACGGCATTGCGCGAACGTCTGCCGGCGCCGGTAGCGTAGGGGGCGCCAATATCGAGGAGCGCATCGTGACGACGAACACCCCGCAGCCGCCCGCCGGCTGGTATCCCGACCCACAGGGCACGGGCGGTCAGCGCTGGTGGAACGGCAGCGCGTGGTCCGCGCAGACCCGTGCGACGCCGGCACCACCGGTGCCTCCCGTGCCGCCGTATGCCGGGCCCGGGTACGGCGCGGTGCAGCCGGGGTACGGTGCTCAGCCGGGGTACCCCGCCCAGCCCGGATATGCCACCCCGCCCGGTTACGGCACGCCGCCCGCGTACGGTGCGGCGAACCCATACCAGCCGTCCGGGTACGCGTACGGCAGCGCGCCGATCGGATCGTGGCGCTCCCCCGCCGACGACCGTCCCGTCGTGACCGGGATGGGCGGTGCCATCCGCACCGTCTTCATGAAGTACGCGCGCTTCGACGGCCGCGCCGGCCGTCCCGAGTTCTGGTACTGGACGCTGTTCTACGCGATCATCCTCGCCGCCGCCTACGCGCTCGTGATCGTCGGCGCGCTCGCGTCGTTCGGGATGCGGTACGGCGACGGCATGGCACCGGTGAGCGGCCTGTTCGGCGTGCTGATCTGGCTGTGGGTGCTGGCCGCGTTCCTGCCGACGCTGGCGGTGCAGGTGCGGCGCCTGCGCGACGGCGGATACCACTGGGGATTCGTCTTCCTGAGCCTCGTGCCGTTCGGGGCCATCGCGGTCCTTGTGATGTGCGCCATGCCCAGCAAATACCCCTGATCCTCACTGCCGGGCGAGGATCGCCTGGGCGTCCGTCCCCTGCGGTAGCACGCCGTACTGCCACCCCCGGTCGTCGCCGAGGCGCGCGGCGATGAACGCCTCAGCGTCCACGGTCGGCGCCCAGCGGATCATCACGCTCGCCTGCAGCGCGAGCGCGAGCGCCTCGGTCAGCCGCCGCGCGAGCGCTTGCGCGGCATCCGCGTCGGCGGCGACAACCTCGTGCAGCAGCGCGAGCGTGCGCTGCGTGTGCGCGTCCAGCAGCGGATGCGCACCCGCCGTCGCCGCCAACTCGCCGCGCATCGCGGCGGCGGACTCCCGGTCACGCGCGAGCGCCCGCAGCACATCCAGGGCGATGACGTTGCCGGATCCCTCCCAGATCGCCATCACCGGCTGCTCACGGTAGCGGCGCCCGACCGGGAAGGATTCGATGTAGCCGTTGCCGCCCAGGCACTCCATCGCCTCGTACGCGTGCTGCGGTCCGCGCTTGCACACCCAGTACTTCGATACCGGCGTCGCGAGGCGCCGGAACGCGACATCCTCCGCCGAGGCGTCCGCCTCGAACGCGTGGGCGAGGCGCAGGCCGGTGAGCGTCGCCGCCTCCGCCTCGAGGGCGAGGTCGGCCAGCACCGCCGCCATGGCCGGCTGGTCCACGAGGACCCGCCCGAACGCGCGACGTTGCCGCGCATGCCAGAGCGCCTCGGCTACGCTCTGCCGCATCCCCGCCGCGGTGCCCAGGACGCAGTCCAGGCGCGTGCGCTGCACCATCTCGATGATCGTGCGCACCCCGCGGCCGGGCTCGCCGAGCAGGATGGCGTCGGTGCCGTCGAACTCGACCTCGGCCGAGGCGTTGGACCGGTTGCCCACCTTGTCCTTGAGCCGCTGGATCTGGAACACGTTGCGTTCGCCGCCCGGCAGCACGCGCGGCACGAACAGGCAGGACAGACCCTCGTCGGCGGTGCCGCGGCGCGTCTGGGCGAGGACCAGGAACGCGTCGGACATCGGTGCGGAGCAGAACCACTTGTGCCCGGTGAGCCGGTACCGGTGGCCGTCGACGTGCACGCCGGTCGTCGTGCCGGCGCGGACATCCGACCCGCCCTGCTTCTCCGTCATCGCCATCCCGACCAGCGCGCTGGGCTTCGCATCGGCGGGCAGCAGCCGGGGGTCATACGTGCGGGCATACAGCCGCGGCAGCCACTCGTCGGCGACCCACGGCGAGTCCTGCAGGGAGGCGACGGCGGCGTGCGTCATCGAGATCGGGCAGGCGTGACCGGGTTCGACCTGCGCGAACAGCATGAACACGCCCGCCCGCGCCACCGCGGCGCCCGGGCCGGGATCGGCCCACGCCGATGTGTGCGCGCCGTGGCCGACGGCCGCCGCGATCACGCGATGGTACGACGGGTCGTACTCGACCTCGTCGAGCCGGTACCCCCACCGGTCGAACGGGTGGGCGACGGGGGGATGCTGGTGGGCGAGCTCCGCGTCCCGCTGGAACTGCTCGCTGCCGACGAGGGCCCCCACCTCGTGCAGTGTGTCGTGCGCCCATGCGCCGCCGAACGCGGTGACGGCTTCGCGCAGCGGCGTGTTCAGCGCATACTCGTCGATGTCCACGCGCCAGTCCGGCTGGTTGTCCACGACGTGCGTGCCGCCGGGCTGCCGGCCCCGGCCGAGCGTACTCATGTGCTCACCGTACCGACCCGGCTCAGCCGTTCACCGTGACGCGCAGCACCCGATCGTCACCGGGACGCGGGGAGCCGCGGCCGTCCGTGTTGTTCGTGAGCACCCACAGCCCGCCGTTCCCGTCGGGGGCGACATCCCGGATCCGTCCGAACCCGGTCAACTGCGCGACGGCGTCCCCCACGACCTGCGCGCCCGCCGTGCGAACCTGCCAGACGCGCGCGCCGCGCAGGCACGCGAGGTACAGCGTGTCGCCGACGGCGGCGAGCCCGCTCGGACTGGCCTGGTCGGTGGGCCACTGCAGAAGCGGGTCGCGGTAGCGCGGGTCACCCGCCCGGCCCTCCACGACCGGCCAGCCGTAGTCGCCGCCGGGGACGATGACGTTCAGCTCGTCCCACGTGTTCTGCCCGAACTCGGTCGCCCACATGGTGCCGTCCGGTGTCCAGGCGATGCCCTGCACGTTGCGGTGGCCGTAGCTGTACACGGCGTTGCCGAACGGGTTGCCCGCCGCCGGATCGCCCCTCGGCGTCACACGGAGGATCTTGCCGTTCAGGCTGTCCCGGTCCTGCGCGTCGTCGGAGTGCTGCGCGTCGCCGGTCGTGACGTACAGCATCCCGTCCGGACCGAACGCGAGCCGTCCGCCGTTGTGGGTGGACGCCGTGCGGATGCCGGTGACCACCGGCTGCGGGGCGGACAGGCCGTACGATCCGGCGGCGCCGGTGAGCCGCATCCGCACGACCCGGTTGTCGGCGGCGGTCGCGTGGTACGCGTACAGCCAGGTGCCGCCGTCGCCGGTCCACAGGGCGATGCCATTCAACCCGCCCTCGCCGACGTGCACCACGCCGCGCACGGTTCCGGCCACGCGGACGCTGCCGGTGGGGCCGACCTCGAGGATCCGGCCGTCGTCGCGCTGCGACACGAGGAACCCGCCGCCCGGCAGCGCGGCAAGGGACCAGGGAGCGTCCAGCCCATCAACGACGGTCGCGGGCCTGCCGAGCGTCTGCGGCCCGGTCGCGGACGTCGACGTGCCGCTCGGGGTGCCGGCGGGTGCGCTCGGGGTGCCGGTCGTGGCATCGGGTGCCGGACTGCATCCGGCCAGGAGGAGCACCGCGATCACCGCGGTCGCCTGCGCTCGTCTCATCACGGCCTCCGCCTCCAGCTTCACCGCTCGCCACGCCGGCCGCAACACACCGGGCTTCTGGTCCCGCGGCCGTGCGCGATGCCAGGATGGTGCTATAGCCCGCCCGACGGCGACCCGCAGGAGGCCATCGTGTCTGCATCCACCGACGTTCCGCGCTCCACGCTCATCGAGCGCACCGGAATCGAGATCATCCCGGAGTCCGACCGCACGGCGACGCCCCGCCAGCTGTTCTGGCCGTGGTTCGCCGCGAACGTGTCGGTGTTCGGGATGTCCTACGGCGCCTTCGTGCTGGGCTTCGGCATCTCGTTCTGGCAGGCCACAATCGTCTCGATCGTGGGGATCGTGGTCTCGTTCTTCCTGTGCGGGCTGATCGCCATCGCCGGCAAGCGCGGCTCCGCGCCGACGATGATCCTGTCGCGGTCGGCGTTCGGGGTGCATGGGCAGAAGGTGCCCGGCATCGTGTCGTGGCTCACCTCCATCGGCTGGGAGACGTTCCTGGCGATCACGGCGGTGCTGGCAACCGCAACAATCATCACGCAGCTGGGCGGAGATGGCGGCGTCGCCGTGAAGCTCATCGCGACCGTCGTGGTCGCGGCACTGATCGTCACGGCATCCGTCCTCGGCTACCACACGATCATGACGCTGCAGTCGGTGCTCACGTGGGTCACCGGGATAGTGACGATCCTGTACGTCATCCTCGCGATCCCGCACATCGACCTGGCGGCGGTGATGGCGCACCCCGGCGGCAACGTCGGGCAGGTGATCGGCGCGCTCGTGCTGGTGATGACCGGGTTCGGCCTGGGCTGGATCAACATCGCCGCCGACTGGTCGCGCTATCAGAAGCGCACCGCCTCGGATGGCGCGATCATCTGGTGGAACACGTTCGGCGGCGCGCTCGCCCCGGTGATCCTCGTGGTCTTCGGGCTGCTGCTGGCGGGGTCCGACGACGCGCTGTTCCAGGGCGTGCAGAACGACCCTGTGGGCGCCCTCGCGAAGATCCTCCCGGTGTGGGTGCTCGTGCCGTTCCTCATCACCGCGATCCTCGCCCTCGTGTCGGGGGCGGTGCTCGGCATCTACTCGTCCGGCCTGACCCTGCTGAGCCTCGGCATCCGCATCCCGAGGCCCTCGGCGGCGGCGATCGACGGCGTGATCCTGACGCTCGGCACGATCTGGGTCGTGTTCTTCGCGCAGAGCTTCATCGCCCCGTTCCAGAGCTTCCTGATCACGCTCGGCGTCCCACTGGCCGCGTGGGCCGGCATCCTCATCGCCGACATCCTGCGCCGTCGCAAGGACTACGACGAAGAGGCCCTGTTCGACGCGAAGGGCCGCTACGGCGCCTGGGACTGGACCGCGATCACCACGATGGTCGTGACATCGGTCATCGGCTGGGGGTTCGTCGTGAACCTCTTCGCGGAGGACGCGGCTTGGAACAACTGGCAGGGGTACTTCCTGTTCCTGATCGGCGGTCGTGACGGCGAGTGGGCTTACGCGAACCTCGGCGTGTTCTTCGCGCTCGTGCTGTCGTTCCTGGTGACCTGGTTCGCGCGGGCCGAGAAGATCCGCGCGCAGGAGGCCGCGTGACGCCGCAGCGCTGGCTGGTCGTCGTCGACCCGCAGGAGATCTTCGCCTCCGCCGAATCGCCGTGGGGCTCGCCGTTCTTCGGCGAGGCGATGACGCAGATCCGCCGCCTGGCGGACGACTTCGGCGACCACGTGATCGTGACGCGGTGGCTGCCCACCGCCGACCGGACCACATCGTGGGGCGACTACTTCGCGGCGTGGCCGTTCGCGGACGTGCCGGCCGATGACCGGCTGTACGCGCTGGTTCCGGATGCCGCGGGGCTGACACCGCATCCGACCCTGGACCTTCCGACGTTCGGCAAGTGGGGTCCCGCGCTGCAGGCGATCACGGGCCCCGCGCCGGATCTCGTGGTCTGCGGCGTATCGACCGACTGCTGCGTGATCTCCACCGCGCTGCCCGCCGCCGACGCCGGTGCACACGTGACGATCGCCGCCGACGCGTGCGCGGGCTCGACCGCCGAAAACCATGCGGCTGCCCTGCACGTGATGGGTCTCTATCCCCCGCAGATCACGGTGACCGACACCGCGACGGTGCTCGCCTCGCTGGGCTGATCGGCACCGGTCCGCCCGTCGGGAACCGGGGGCAGTGCGGCCCGCGGTCCCCACCGTCGGGACGCGCATCGCCCGGTGCAGGCGATGGTATTCCTGCCTGCCCGGTGCACTCCACCCACAGGGGTGGGATCCGGTCAGACCGGCGGCAGCGCCCCGGGCGGCGTGTCGCTCAGCGACGCCGTCGGCCTGCGCACCCGTACCCGGTTCGGGCGGAAGCCGTGGTCGACACCCCACAGGACCGCGTTCGCGCGGTTCGTCACGCCGATCCGCCGGTACGCGCTGCGGATGTACGTCTTCACGGAGTTGATCGACAGATGGGTTCGGGCGGTGATCTCGTCGTTGCTCAGTCCCTGCGTGATCAGCGCCAGTACTTCGCTCTCGCGCTGCGTGAGCCCCTCTTCGCGACCCGGCCAGTCCCCCGCCGGCACCGGCACGCCGCGGGCCGGCGGGGGGACCGGCAGCGGCTCCCCCCGTGCCACCGCGGTCAGGGCCGCCACGAGTTCGCCAGCGGGCAGCTCCTTCGACAGATATGCGGCGACGCCGTTCGCCAGGCCCGCCGCGGCGGCGGCCGGCTCGCGAACCCAGGTGTAGACGACGACCCGATCGATCCGCGGGTCATCGACAAGGTCGCGGACAGCATCCTCGTCCCCCTGCGTGGCTGCGAACGTGTCGTACAGGGCGATGTCCACGCGAGCATCCACGGGCCGGTTGGCATCCAACTCGACGATGTCGATCACATCGCGATAGCTGCGCAGCATCGCGGCGATGCCGCGGACGACGACCTCGTAGTCGTCCACCAGCGCCACGCGGATGAGTTGGGCCATTCGCCCTCCTCGATAGGATCCCTCGACTCTAGTCCTCCCCGGCCGCCCGGCGTATCGTGACATAGGGGGTGGCGACGATGAATCCGACAGTCGGCGATCGCGTCCGAATCCACGGCAAAACGGTCGGTGCGGCCGAGCGGCTGGGGGACGTGATCGACGTGCGCGAGCACGGCGACGTGCGAACCTTGGTCGTCCGTTTCGATGATGGGCACGAGGCGGTGCTGGCGCCCGGCACGGACTGCGAGATAGTGCACGCGCAGTGAGGACCCCTCCTCAAGAGCGAACAACGGCGCCCTTCGCCATTGCTCGATCGTCGCTGCCGGCTCCGGTTGCGCGATGCTGACAGCGCTTTTGACTCGCCGTCCATGATCCCGTATCGTCGTTGCAATCGATTGCACGACGAGGAGGTCGCCATGCCCACCCACATCCCCGAGCCCCGGCTCGTCGGAAGCGCCCACATCATCCACCACGAGGGCTACGACACCGGAATCGTGAGCCCGTTCGTGCCGGCGATCAGGGTCGTCGACGGGGCGCGCCTCGTCTTCATCAGCGGAGTGACCGGGGCACCCGTGTACCACGACCACCCCCATCGACCGGAAGACTTCGACACGATCTCTCCGGACATGGCGGATCAGGTCCGTGACGCCTTCGATCACCTGGAGCTTGCCCTGAAAGCCGCCGGGTGCCAGCGGCAGGACGTCGTCAACCTCATCCGCTTCTTCACCGACGTCGAGAACGATCAGGACACGGTCAACAAGCACCAGAAGGAGTGGTTCGGCGGTCATATCCCCACGAGCACCTCGGTCGAGGTGACCCGCCTCGCGACCGATCATCGGCTGCGCCTGGAGATCCACGCCGTCGCCGCCGCCCCGGCGGGGTGACGGGGCGGACATCCCGGACGCGAAGGCCGGAAGTCCACTCGCAGTCGATCAGGGGGCCCGACCCGCGTCGAGCCCTCGATCGCTGTGCCGCGTCGATGGTCAGGCGATCACGGATGCCGGGCCCAGCGCATGCCACGTGCGGTTGTAATACACGAGCGGCGGCACGTCACGATCCGCCGGCTGGCGGGCCGGGGACGCCTCGAGGGCCTCAACGATGTAGACGACGGACGCCCCGGCGATCAGACGCTGGCGCACCCGACCGCGCAGCCACGCGAATGCACCGTGGAAGACCGGCTCCCCGGTGGACAAGCGGCTCCAGGCCTGCGTGTCCGCAAAGCGGTCGATGCCGCTGGTGGCTCCGAGTTGCGCGAGCCACAGCTGTTCGGCGCTGAGCATGTGGATGACGACGGTGTCACACCGATCGAGGATCGGCGTGCTGGACGAGAGAGCTGAGGCCGAGAACATCAGGAGGGCGGGCGTCGCGCTGATGGACGCGAGCGAACTGACCGTCATCGCCACAGGACTGTCGCCGGGATCCGCGGTCACGAGCGCAACGCCCGCCGCATGGTTTCGAAAGGCCGCCTTGAACGCATCGGGCGAAAGCGAGACGTCACCGTTGGCGTCCGGCGTGATCGCATCGTCGAGCTGACTGACCATGGTCATCATAGGTCCCTCCGTTGGGCTGCTGAGCGGGCGCCGGTTACCTCGCGTCCAATTCCACTGTTCAGTTTAGTACAGTGTCACTGAACAGTCAACGATCCCGCTCACGCCGATCTGGGCAGTTCACTGTGTTTGAACGGAAGGCATCCTGCTACGCGGTCGCACTCACCAGTTCGAGTTGCATGCCCCACGGCGAGAGGAAATAGACCCAGCTGCCTTCGCCGGCAGCGGAAGGTTCGCCCAGCACCGTGATGCCCTGCTCGCGCAGGAACGCGACGGCCGAGCCCATGTCGGCCACACGGAAGGCGAGGTGGTGCCCTCCCGCGTCGTCGTTACGTGGCTGCTCGCGTCGTTGGCGCGCTCTTGCGTATTCGAAAACCTCGAAGCCGGAGCCCGCGGGGGAACGGTAAGTGCGAATGGCGGTGATCTCCGCTCCCGGCCCGACGTTCATGTGGTCTCGCAGCCAGTCGTCGTCCCACCGCTGCACGGCGACGGAGCCGACGTGCTCACAGCCCAGCAGTCCCACGAAGAAGACATGCGCCTGCTCGATGTCGGGCACCGTGAAGCCGACGTGGTCCATGCCCTGTAAACCCGGAAGTGGCACGTGAATCTCCCTTGTCCGCGAGCGTCTCTTTCGTACAGTATAGCTATGCACTAATGTACAGTCGGAGTAATCATGCGCACGGTGCACAACCGGATGGAGGGCGAATGAGGAACACCGGCACCACCGGTACGAACGGCGTCGACTGGGAGGCCCGAGTCGACTTCGACCGGCTGCGAGCGGATCGTCTCGCGCGATTGAAGCAACACCTCGCGGTCTCCGACATGGGCGCCCTGCTGGCATTCGACTTCTCGAACATCCGCTACATGACGGCGACGCACATCGGCACGTGGGCGATGGACAAGCTCATCCGCTTCAGCCTGCTCACCCGGAACACGGACCCCATCTCGTGGGACTTCGGTTCGGCGGCCAAGCACCACGCACTGTACAACCCCTGGCTCGACGTCACCACCTCGGAGCTCGATGCCGATCCGCATGCGCCGCACGAGGGCGCAACGCACCCGCGCCTCGAGTCCGGAGCGCGGGCAGGAATCTCCACACTGCGCGGCGCCTTTCCGCCGGACGCAGGGATCGCCGAAGAAGTGGCCCGGAAGATCAAGCGTGAGCTTGAGAAGTTCGGCGTCGCCGGCGAACCGCTGGGCGTCGACGTCATCGAGCTCCCGATTCTGTTCGCGCTGCAGAACGAGGGCATCCGGGTGGTCGACGGACAGCAGGTGTTCATGGAGGCCCGACGGATCAAGACGGGCGACGAAATCCGATTGCTCACACAGGCCTGCTCGATGGTGGATGCCGCATACGAACAGCTCTACCGCTTCCTGCGCCCGGGGGTCCGGGAGAACGAGGCCGTCGGCCTCGTGGCCAAGACGCTCTACGACCTCGGCTCGGAGTATGTGGAAGGCGTGAACGCGATCTCGGGGGAACGATGTTCTCCCCACCCCCACGTCTTCAGCGACCGACTCATCCGACCCGGGGACCCCGCGTTCTTCGACATCCTCCACAGCTGGAACGGCTATCGCACGTGCTACTACCGTACGTTCGCCGTCGGATCGGCATCGTCTGCTCAGAAGGACGCCTACACACGCGCACGGGAGTACATGGACAGGGCGATAGCGCTCGTGAAGCCGGGAGCGACGACGGCAGACATTTGCGCGGTCTGGCCTGCCGCCCGGGAATTCGGCTTCCCCGACGAGGAGGCGGCCTTCGCCCTCCAGTACGGCCACGGCGTCGGCCTGTCCATATGGGAGAAGCCGATCTTCTCCCGCCTCACCTCGTTCGACCACCCGGAAGTACTCGAGGAAGGTATGGTCTTCGCGCTCGAGACGTACTGGCCGTCGGCCGATGGCTGGGGGGCGGCTCGCATCGAGGAAGAGGTCGTCGTGACCGCCGACGGCTGCGAGCTGATCACGAAGTTCCCCGCCGAGGAGCTGCTCATCGCCGGCCCTCGCTACATCGCGGTCGGCGGACCACTCAACAACGAGCGCGATTCGCAGTCCCACCGCAACACGGCGTGGGGGCGCGGCCAGGCATGACCTTGCCAGACACGAGCGGGGGCGCCGGACATGGATGTCCGGCGCCCCCGAAGGCGCTCGAGGCTATGCCGCGGGGCGCTCGATGAGTTCGAACTCGACCCCGAAGGTGCGGATGAATCCGGCGCGGAAGACCCGCCCCGGCGCGGCGAAGTCCACGATATCGCTCACATACTCGAGGTCCATCGCGCGCGCCTTCTCCATGATCTCCTCGAGATTCGTCACCGCGAGCCCGATGTGGAACACCGCCTGCGGCGGCTTGGTGTAGTCGCGTCGCACTTCCACAGCGTTGCGCAGGTGCACCACCTCGATCAGGGACTGGCTCCCTTCTGAACCGTAGTGATTGGTCCGGGGAACGATGGGGTCACCGTCCTCCCAGCCGAACAACCGGTTCACCGGGTGCTGCTCGATCTGCTCCCGCGTCTCCCGGACCTTCTCCAGCCCGAAGACCCCCACGAGCAGGTTCTCGAAGTGATCGGGATCAACGGTACCGATCGTCACGTGATCGATTCTTGTCGACATGCGTGCGTGACCTTTCGCTTCTTACTGAACGTCGAGACGAGGCGCCGGCAACGCTCTCCACGGCGCCGCCGATGGGCGAGGATTGCCGCTAGACGACGCGGCCCATGCGCTGGTCCGAGTCGCCCTGGCCATCCGCGGCCCCGCCGGCCTCGACCGGATCCGGCAACCCGTACTGTCCCCGCACGACCGAACCGGGCCTGGTGAACTCGGGGATCACGTATCGCCCGATGAGGTCCAACGAGCGCATGACCTTCTCGTGGCCCATCCCCTCGATGCGCATGGTGACCTCGTCGTAGCCGAGTGATTCGAGCGTCTTGATGCTCTCGATGAAGTCGTCCGGATCGCCGAGCATGACCTGGGGGGTCCGATTCATCAGCCCGACCACGTCCTGGTCCTCGTACAGGCCACCGAGCTGGTTGCCGACCTCCCCCATGTACGCGAAGTCCTTCGACCTTTTCGCGAGATTGCCATACGTGAACTTGGAGACTCGCCCGAGGTAGCTCAGGGCGATCGGCCCGCCCGTCTCGACGGCCTCCCGCTTGGTCGGGGCGCAGTAGGCCGGGATCATCGTGTAGCACAGTCCGTTGGTGATCCGCGAGCTCACCGGCCGCGAAGGGTTCAGGATCTCCTCCCGGTACTGCTTGATGGGCTCGTACAAGACGTCCATGCCGAGCCAGTTGTCCGAGGAGATGCAGCCCAGGCCACGCTCGGCCGCGAGCTTGTGCGACTCCGCGCTGGTCGCCACCATGTAGATCGGCGGGTGCGGGTGCTGCGCCCCCCGCGGGCTGATCATGGCCGGCGGAAAGTCGATGTGCTTGCCGTGATACTCGAACGGCTCCGTGCTTGCCAGCAGTCCGGCGACCGCCTCGATGAACTCGAGCATCTGCTCGCGCGTCTCTTTGGCGTCGACCCCGAAGGTGTCGAGGACCGTGGGGCTGTTTCCGCGGCCCAGGCCGAGTTCGAAGCGCCCCTTCGAGAGGATGTCGACCGTGTTCACGGCTTCGGCGAGCCGTATCGGATCGTTCACCTTAGGCAGTGCCAGCACGATCTGCGAACGCAGCTTGATGGTGTGCGTCTTCGCTGCGACGTAGGCGTAGAACACGAGCGGCTGCGATGTCGTCGACGACTGGTGGTAGAAGTGCTGCTCGGAGCCGCCCCAGAAGTCGAAGCCGACGTCCTCGGCCTTCTGGACCTCCCGCACAAGCTCGTGGTATCGATACTCGTGGGTCGTCCCCCGCGGTGTCTCGTTCTCCATGATCAGGCCAAATCGCATTGTCAATCGCTCCTTTGTGTTTCTCTTGCAGCCGGCTGCGGGAAAAGAGGTGTGGGGCGCCCACCGGTCGATGGACACCCCACCCTCAGTCGCGGTATCCGCGGAACTACTTCACGCCCCACCGCTCGTAGAACCTCTTGTCCAGGCCCGGCCCGTATGACACGGTGCCGTCCGCGACCTCGGCAGCGCTGCCGATGTTGGACGCGGTGATCATGCCGCCGAGGTCCAGGATGATGTCCGTCTTCTCAAGGTTGGCCCCACGGGTGAGCTTGACGGCCTGGTCGAATCCCATGAGCACCTTGATCGTGTTCGGCTCGGCCAGGGTGTAGCCGCTCACACCCTTGCGGATGTAGTCGAGGAACGCCGGGTAACCGCCCTTCGAGAAGACCTTGACCTTCTTCCCGGTGGCCAGCACAGCGTTGCCGACGCCGGAGCACGGTCCGTCGTAGGGGCACCAGAAGGCGGCGATGTCCGGGTGCGCCTGCATCATGGCATTGGCATCCGCCGCGCCGCCGGGCACGCCCTTGGCATAGTCGAACTGCTTCTGGGCGACGATGTCGAACTTGTCGCCGATCGCCTTCCGGAAGCCCTGCTCCAGGAGTCGGCCGCTGGCGGCCTGCTGGTCGAAGAGCAAGCCGATCTTGGACCCTGCAGGGACCTCCTTGATCAGGCGCTCGCCGACGAGCCTCCCCTGCTCGAGCAGGTTCGACTCGACCGACGACGCAAAAGCGCCCTTGGACCCGGATGCGTTGACTCCGGAGGTCTCGCTGATCACGAAGACGCCCGCCTCCTTGGCGGTGGCAAGCGCGTCTCGTCCGATCAGGTCCGGACCCATGGAGCCGGTCAGGATGACGTCGGCACCCGCCTCGACCATCGTCTTCAACGTCGGTCCGGCCTGGCCGACCTGACCCTTGAGGTCGGCGACCTTGAACTCCCAACCGAGGTGCTCTGCGTACGTCCTGGCGAGTTCGACCTGTTCAGCGAACGGGTCCGTCGACATGTCGATGACCATCATGCCGAACGTCTTGCCCTTCTGCGCCGGGTTCTTCTCCTTGAAGAACTCGTCGAGGTTGTAACGCGGCACATCCTTCAGCTGCTCGGCCTTGCTTTCGGTGTTCGTCGGTGCCGGCGTGGGGGCATCTGAGCCCCCGGTGCTGCAGGCAGCCGTCATCAGGAGAAGCGTTGCGGCTCCTGCGATGGCAATGGGCTTGAAGACCTTCAGCTTCATGTGGCACTCCTTTGTGATTGGTGAAGGTGATTGATGGATTGGTGCGTCGAACAGTCGCTGTACGTGGTCGGGTATTATTCCGGGCCCGAGGCCTGTGGCCCCGGCCTGACTGCCTCCGGCGTGTCGTGCCTAGACGACGGGCAGGACGAATCGTGCCTCGTCCTCCCGGCCGAAGATGACCTTGCCGTAGGACTCATAGCCGCTGGCGCCGAGCGTGTGCCCGTGCCGCGCGGCGGTTGCCTGGTCGCGCCACATGCGCTGCAGCAATGCCGAGTCGGCGAATCCTCCGGACCCGTGAGCCGTCATCAGCTCGTGGATCATCTGGGTGATGGACTCCACGACCCAGCCGGCCTTGGCCCGCATCTCGATGCGCTCGCCGTACGGCGCGTAGTAACCGCGTCCGGCGCCGTCGTAGATCCGGTCCGCCAGCTGCCCGGCCACCTGCTCGGCGGCGTTCAGGATGACCGAAGCCTTGGCGATCGCGATCTGGAACGCCGCGGAGTCGGACTGCTTGGCGAAGCTCGTGAACGTGATGGCCTTCGAGTCGGCCTTCGCGATGGCGTAGTCCAGCGCTGCGCGCCCCATGCCCAGATGCGGCCCGACGAGCTTCATGAACAATGACGGGACGAATACCGTTCGGTAGCTCTGTTCCGTGTTGGTGCCCAGGTAGCCGCCCTCCACCGCCGCAGTGAGCGGGAATACGCGGTGCGCAGGAACGAAGACATCGTCGGCCACCTGCATGACACTGCCGCTGGACTTCATGCCCGCCACATACCAATTGTCCTGATAGCTCAGGTCTGCGCTCGGAATCAGGACGAGGCCCGCGTCCACCACCTGACCGGCGTCGTCCTTGAGGGGGATCCCGAGCAGCGACCAGTCGGAGTGCAGACTCCCCGTGCCGTAACCCCACTTTCCCGTCACACGGTAGCCGCCGTCCACCTTCACAGCGTCGGACGAGGTCGCCAGGACGATCGAGACGAACGCACCCTGTGCGCCCTTCTCGCCCCAGACATCTTCCTGGGCGCGATCGTCCATGAGGCTCAGCACCCAGGCGCCGGAGTCGAGGATGCCGCAGATCCACGCGGCACCACCGTCGCAGCGTCCTACTGCGCGGGAGATCGAGTGGATCTCACGCGTGTTCGCCGCAAGGCCGCCGAAGCGAGGAGGAGCAGATACACCGAACGCACCGGTACCCGCCAGAGCCGTGAAGATGTCGTCAGGCAGGCGACGAAGCTGCTCTCCTTCCCGTCCGCGTTCGTTGAGCATCGGACGCAATTGGTCGATGCGCTCCACGATTGCCGCAATCTCGGGCCTGATACCTGCATCCGCCATCCGGACACTCCCTGCTCGTCATCGAGTCGAAGCCCCGGGCCGCCGGGGTGTTCAGTAACGATGACAGGTTTCGCCGATAGTGTCAACTATTGCTGAACATCACGACCAGGTTCGAGAAGAATCCACGACAACGAGGGTGGCCGAAGTGCGGGCGCCGGCGTGCGGACGCACCGTGCGCATCCGTGTTCTCCCGCGGAATCACGGACCATCGGCGTGACGGAGCGCCCCTGCGACGGAACCCCGGCCACGCGGCAAGACTTCGGCGGAGTGTCTGCCCAGAGTGAACCACACTCCGCGTGCCGGCACGTCCCCGAGGTTCGAGAACATGTGGGGCCTCGCCGAGTTGAACCGTAGCGAATCCCCGCGTTCCAGCTGATACGTCTCGAATTCGAGCTGAAAGGTGAGGACGCCCTCGATGATGTAGGCGTACTCGATGCCGGTGTGCCGCATGAGCTTGCCCTCGACAGAACTCGTCGCCCCGGGCTCGTATGTGACGACCATGGCCTCCGCCGGGCTGTTGCGGCCCATGGCCAGCCGCTCCCAACGGACCCCGTTCTCCATCTCTATCGTCGGGTTCTCGGCCGCCCTCTGGATCTCGGGACCCAAGGTCCTCAGATCCGTGTATTCGTCCTCGCCCTGGTGGTCGACCTCCAGGCCGAGCACCTCATCGATCGAGATGCCGAGAAGGTTCGCGAGCGAAACCAGCGTGGCGACCGAGGGGCGCGTCTTCCCCGTCTCCACTTGCGAGATGAGGCTGGCGGAAACACCCACCTCCTGGGCGAGATGCCGCAGGCTCATCTTGCGTTCCAGTCGCGCTGCGCGCAGGCGTTCACCGATGGTCTCTTGAGTGGTCATGGTCCTCTCCGGCTCAGAATAGGCGCGCCGACAGGACAGGGCGCTCGGTCTGCTGACCTGCTACGTCCACCATATTGCCCGAAACCATCCGACGGCCTCAATTGGGCTGATCAATCGCACACCTTCACTGGACAGATTTGTTTAGGCCTGCTGTACTTGGGTGGATGGCTCGTCAATCGAGCCCCGGAAGGCTGAGGAGTGGCTGCAATGTCCAATGATCGAATCACCTACAACCCGGCGCCCGTCGTGCCAGGGATCTCGGACAGCGTCCGAGTCAAGGCCGGCGAGCTACTTTTCGTATCGGGTCAGGTCGGGTTCGAGGATGATGGTTCGATCCCAGAGGACCTTGCGCGGGCGATCCATCTCACGTATGCCGAGGTGGAACGCGCACTCAAGGCGGGAGGCGCAACGTGGGAAGACCTCGTACGGGTCAACGTCTACATCACTCAGCTCGACGACGAGAAGCTTGCGATCTGGCGTGAGACCCGCAATCAGATCGTGAAGGTCGACAATCCGTGCGCGAGCACCGTCATCGGCGTGCACTCCCTCTACAACGGCGCCAAGATCGAAGTCGACGCCATCGCGGCGGTCTAAGCGGATCCTCGCCCGCCCTGCGTCGCAGCGTCGGCGTACCGAGGCGTTCACACTGTTCGAAAGCGGCGCGCGCCGATGCCGGCCGCCCCCATGCGGAAGCCGTGACTCGATTTGGCCGTCGAAAAGCCGTCCACCACCATCTCCGCCACCGGGCCCGACACGGTGACCGCCGGGCGGTCGGTGGTGCTCGTGCTGCTGGCCGTCTTCCTCGTGGGCGCGAACATGCGGATCTCGGTGTACAGCGTGGGACCGCTGATCGAACTCGTCGCGACACAGGAGTCGGTGGCAGTGGCCTCCCTCGGGGGACTCGTGTCCGTTCCCCTCTTCGCGTGGGGGCTCGTCTCTGCGTTCGCGCACGCGCTGAGCGCACGATTCGGAACCTATCGAACCGTCCTCGTATCCCTGGTCACGCTCGGACTCGGGACCTTATGCCGATCGTGGCCGGGTGAGGTCGCCAATATTTGGATCGGGACCTTCATCATCGGCGCATCGCTGGCGATCGGGAACGTGCTCATTCCGCCGCTCATCCGGCGGGACTTCGGGTCTCGCACTCCCCTGATGATCGGCATGTACACGGGTCTGATGGCGAGCGTGGGCGCAATCGGCGCAGGCGTGATGGTCCCCCTCGCCCAGCTCGAGGTAGGCGGCGCACCGCTGGGTTGGCGATTCGCGCTCCTGATGACCGGCGCGCCGCTGCTACCCGCCCTCCTCTGCTGGGTTATCGCGTATCGGGCGCGCGGTTCATCGCCCGCTGCAAGGACCGGTCGGCTCAGCCGACCGAGCTCCGCTGCTGCGAGCATCCGTGAAACCGGCGTCGGCTCGCGCACCGGCTCCGTGTGGCGCAGCACACTCGCGTGGCTGGTCGGCATCTACATGGGGTCGCAGTCGGCGAGCTTCTACATCCTGTCCACCTGGATCCCCCTGATCAGCGTCTCTCACGGCCGTCCGCTCGTCGTCGCGGGTTTCGACGTCATGATCTTTCAGCTCAGCAGCATCCTCGGCTCGTTCGCAGTGCCGCTCGTGTATCGCGGTCGGCTTGAACGCTGGCTGCCGGCAGTGCTTCCCGTCTTCATGCTGGGGATGACACTCCTCCTGGTGTTCGCGGCCGACCTGATCCCCCTGGCAACCTTGTTCGGCGGCCTCCTGGCGGGCCTCTCGCTCAGTGTCGCCCTCACCCTGCCGCTGATCCGCACGCGCGACTACCTCACCTCCACCGCCTTGTCCGGCATGGCCCAATCGATCGGCTACAGCGTTGCGGCGGTGGGCCCCATCACGTTCGGCCTTCTGCACCACCTCGCCGGCGACTGGCTGCTCCCCGTGGGCCTGCTCGCACTGGTCGCCGCCCTGCAGTTCGGCTCGGGGCTTGTCGTGGGCGACGACAGACGATACGTCTCCGGCCGGCCGGACTAGCGCGAGCTCCGATGTTCGAGCGCCTCCACCGCGGAACGCGTTCGTGGCGCGAGGGACTGGCCGGATGCCGACGCCAGCACCGCCACCAGGATCCGCGCCTGAAAGATCGACAGCCCGCCCATCCCGACGGCGCCCGCTGCGGCAAGGCTCGCGCCGCCGCCCGCGCCATACAGCGCCGCGACGGGACCGAACGGCACGCGGGAGGAGAGGCCCACCATCGTGCCGTCGGCAACGGCCTGGGCGACCCACGCCTGCACGGCGGGATTGGCGTTGCCCGCGCCCATGCCTCCCAGGATCACCGCCGCCGATCCCTGCGCGACGCACGCGTCGAGGAGCCGCGCGTCGAAGCCCGGATAGAGCATGACGACGGCGACGCGGGCGTGATCGAACGCGGCAGTCATCGGAAGCGCCTCCAGCGCGCCGAGGGCACGCTGCGCAGGCCCGGAGTAGCGCAGGCGCGAGCCGGTGATCTTCCCCAGCGGCGGCACGTTGACCGCGTCGAACGCATCGAGGTCCAGCGTGCGCAGTTTGCGGCACCCGACGGCCGGGAGCACCTTTCCCGCGAAGACCACCATCACGCCACGACCGCGGGACGATTCGGCGGCCGCCACGTGCAGCGCATCCCGAAGATTGCGCTCCCCATCCGGGTCCTCGGAATCCGGGGTGCGCTGCGCCCCCGTGAAGACGACCGGCTTGGGAGTGTCCACACACAGCGCGACAGCGCACGCCGTCTCCTCGAGCGTGTCGGTGCCGTGGGCCACCACCACCCCGCGAACGTCCGGCCGCGCGACCTGCGTCGCAACGGCATCGACCACCGTTCGGATGTCGCGCAGCGTCATGAGGTAGGAGTTGGTGTGGAGCACGTCGACGACGTCCTCCTGGGCCGGCCGTCCCGCCAGGCCGGTGAGCAAGTCGGCTCCGCCATCCCTCACCGAGGCGGAGCCGGAGGCGTCGAAGCGGGAGGCGATGGTTCCCCCCGTCGCCAGGACCACTACACGCGTCATCATGCCCCCTCTGTGTCCAGCGACACCGACCCGCCCATCGCGACGCTATCCCATCGTGGGCGAGCCGACCCGGCCGAGCTGCTCGATCTGTGAGGCCAGATCGAGCAGGCAGGAGATCCGGGGTGACGACATCTGCACCGACGTCGGGATGCCGGCCGCTCCGAGCCCGTTCGGCACCGACACGACGGAAACCGCATCGACGATGTTGAAGGGCAGGGTGAGGTGCCGCTGCCAGTAGTGTCCCCTGGCACCTCCACCGAGCTCCATGCCGTCGTCGAAGTTCCCGTCCGCAGGCAGGCTCGCGATACCGGAGGTCGGACACAGCAGAATGTCGTACTCGTCGAACGTCGCCAGGATCCTTTGGCGGATGCGATGCTCGAGCACCATCGAGTCGTAGTAGCTGAGCTCGTTCGCGTAGTGCAGGGATTCTCTCAGGAACGCGCGAGTGTACGGCGCGAGCTCGTCGACAGGCCCCGCCTCCAGGTTCCGAGCCTTCACGAAGATGTGCCCGAAGTGCGCGAAACTCGCCGCGTGCACGTCCGACGGCTCGAGTGCGATGTCGATGCGGTGAACAGTGTGCCCGAGCGCCTCCAGGTCGGCGGCGGTGCGCAGGAGATTCGCCTCGACGTCATCGTCGATCAGGTATCCGCCGAGGTCACGGCTGAGCGCGATGCGCAGTGGCCGGATCCCCTCGGTCGGCAGGGGAAGCGACTCCGGCGCGCCGCCTGCTCCCGGCGACGAATCGAGCATCGCACGAAGCAGCAGCACGCTGTCGGCGACTGTTCGCGCGAGGCCGCCCTGGACGAGATACCGGTCCGCTGACATGGGGCCGTCGCCGGCCGTCCAGCCCCATGGCGGCTTGAGACCCACCAGACCCGAGAACGTGGCGGGGATCCTGATGGACCCGGCGATGTCGCTCGCTGTCGCGAGGGTGCTCATTCCCGCGGCGACAGCGGCGGCGGATCCCCCGGACGAGCCGCCCGGCGACAGACTGAGGTTCCACGGATTCCTGGTGACGCCCCACTGCGCGCTGTGCGTCACGGTAGAGCAGTTGAATTCCGGAGTCGTCGTCCGGGCATGGAGGATGGCACCGGCCCGCCTCAACGAGGCGACCACCGGGTGGTCCTTGGCGGCGATCCGCTTCGGCGATGCCGCGTGCGCACCGGTCTCCACGGTCCGGCCGGCCATGTCATGCGACGCCTTCACGGCGACCGTCACGCCCAAGAGCGAGGGCAGCACGTCGTCCGCCCCCGCCCTGGAATACACCCGCTCGGCCGCGCGCGCACTGTGCAGGGCGTCGTCGTACATCCGCTCGGTGAAGGCGTTCACGATCGCGCCGTGGCGCTCATCCCTTCCCAGCTGCTCGCGGAGCACCTCCACCGGTGACAGCGTCTTCGCGCGGAACTCGGCCAACTGCCGGGAGGCCGGAAGGAATGCAATCGACTCGGTCACGATTCCGTCCGCCTCCCAGCAGGTGGTGTGGTCCTACTTGGCGGATCCCAGAACATCCTCGGCTCGCCGGTTCATGGAGCCGATGGCGACCGCGATGATCAGGATGGCGCCGATCACGAGGTCGCTCGTCCACGTCGGCACGTTCGCGATGACGAGGCCGTTCGTGATCGTGGGGACCAGGATGGCGCCATACAGCGTGCCCGGGATGGTGAAGGCACCCGTGCGGCTGGCCGCCGCGCCGACGAACACCGCCGTAAAGGCGGAGAACAGGTAGGTGTTCCCCAGGTTCGGGTTGCCCGAGCCGAGCTGGGCGGCGACGAGGATGCCGCCGATGCCGGCGAGGAGGGTTCCTCCGCCGAGTGCCCAGAATGTGTACGCCGACACCCTGATGCCCGCCAGCCGCGTGGCCTCGGGGTTACGGCCGGCCGCCTGAAGGCTGCGCCCGCCCACCGCGTAGCGCAGCAGGACGGTCAGGATCACCGCGACCACGAGCATCACCACCGCGGTCAGCGGAAGGAACCCGACCGAGGCACGTCCGAACAGCACGAAGGGCTCCACCTCGATCGGCTGGTAGATGCCACCGCTGATGCCATGCGTGACGCCCAGGACGATCGACATCATGCCGAGGCCGCCCACGATCGAGGGGACCTTGAACCACACCACGGCCGCCGCCGTGGCCAGGCCGAAGATCAGCGACACGATCAGCGCGATCAGCAGCGCGATGATGAACGGCACGCCCGCCCCGAGGCTGATCGCGAAGAGCACGCCGGTGAACGTCGTGACCATTCCGACCGAGAGGTCCAGTTCGCCGTTCATGAGCGCGAGCGCGACACCGAAGGCCACCATCGCCTGTACCGAGACCTGGGACAGGATCACGGAGGCGTTGGAGAAGGACGCGAAATTGGGCCAGAAGATCGAGAAGACGATGATCACGACGAGGAGGACGCCGAGGGCCGCGATGGGGGGGATGCTGGGTGTGATTCTCTTCATGGTCTATGAACATTCCAAACGGGATCGGTGGGCGGATCAGAAACAAGCAGCGATGATGTTGCTTTTCGTCAGGTCGGCGTCGGAGAGTTCGGCGACGACCGCTCCTTCGCGGAGCACGACGACCCGGTCGGCGACATCGACCAGTTCGTCCAGCTCCGAGATCGCGACGACGACGGCCATGCCCTCGGCGGCGAGCTGCCGCACCATGGCGTAGATGTCGCGGCGGCTTCCCACGTCGACGCCGCGAGAGGGCTCGTCGAGCAGGAGCACCTGCGGGTTGTGTTCGATCATCCTGGCGAACAGCACTTTCTGCTGGTTGCCGCCGGACAGCGTCCGCATCAGTGCCGCCGGCTTGGCGCCGCGGATGCGCAGACTGTCGATCCACTTGCGCGCGGTCTCGAACTCGGAGGCATACCCGATCCACCAGGGGATCTTCGCCGTGGGGGTGCGCCTGCCGATCGTCATGTGCGCGCCGATTGTGAGATTGTCGACGATCCCCTGGTGGATGCGGTCCTCGGGCAGGAAGGCGAAGCCGCGGCGGCGAGACCGCGCGGTGGAGCCCAGCCGCACCCGTCGGCCGTCCACGGTGACCGAGCCGGTGGCCTGGCGGTCTGCCCCCGCCAGGGCGCGAAGCACACTCGTCCGTCCCGAACCCACCAGGCCCGCGAGGCCGAGGATCTCCCCCGACCGCGCGGAGAACGAGACCGGGGTGCGGCGATGCGCCAGCTTGAGGTTCTCGACGTCGAGCATGACCTCGCCGATCGGGCGATGGACCGCGTCGGGGGTGTCCCCGGCCTCGACACTCACCTCGACGGGTCGATCGAGCGGGCCGGAGATGTAGTGAACCAGCGTGTCGCGGGTGATCTCGCTTGTGGGTGCGTCGAACACCGATCGGGCATCCCGCATGATGTGCACGCGCGAGCAGAGCGCCAGGACTTCGTCCAGGCGGTGCGAGACGAAGATGATGGCCGTGCCCTGCTTCTGCATTTCCCTGACGGCGGAGAACAGCATCTCGACGCCGTCATGGTCGAGCGCCGACGTCGGCTCGTCCAGGATCAACAGCTTGGGCTCTGCGACGAGCGCATGCCCGAGCGAGGCCACCCACTTCTCCCAGAGCGAGGCCTCGGAGATCGGCTTGGACACGTCGACGGCGACCCCGATGCGGGCGAGGATCTCGCTGGCCCGCGCCTCCGTCTGCCGCCAGCTGATGAGCGGGCCGAATCCTGGTTTGCGATGCCCGAAGAAGACGTTCTCCGCGATCGTCTGGTGGTCGATCAGGTGAGGTTCCTGGTAGATCACCGCCACGCCGGCGGCAAGTGACTCACTCGGGGTGTGGTGCTCGAGCAGCACGCCATCGACGGTGATGGTGCCCTCGTCCGGCACCGTGGCGCCGGAGACCATCCCGATCACGGTGCTCTTGCCGGCGCCGTTGGCGCCCACCAGGCCGAGGATCTCGCCCTTGTACACGTCGAGGCTGACATCGTCCACGGCACGCATGTCGCCGTACTGTTTGACCGCGCCGCGCACGGCGAGCACGACGTCGTTGTCTGTGTTCTTCACATCCCTATCCCTGCTGTCTGGAGTCGTCGGCTCTGACGGGGAATCCGGCAGTCCGGGTCATTGCGAAGCCCACTCTTCGAATGGGTGATCGATCGAGATCAGCCAAGCGCCGTCTGCGTCCTGCGTCAGCACGTCGTGGGCGCTCCCCCGGAACTGGTCGACGGTTTCACCGTCGTCCAGTCGCATCACGTATCCCGTGCAGACAAGCGCGATTCCATCGCCGTAGACGGTCAGTTCCTCCCGCAGCTCGACGTCTCTTGTGAGCCCCGACGCGGCGACGCCGACGAAACGTTCCCTGATCCGGTCCCTGCCCGAGATCACGGAGCCGTCCCGCAGACGCATCACCGCGTTGTCGTGGTAGTTCGCGATGTAGGCCTCGACATCCTTCGCCGCCGCCGCCGCCACAACAGCCTTCACCACCTCCAGGGGGGTCCGCTCCTTGGCTTCCCTGCTCATGCCGCCGCACCAGCGCGGGTGGAAGCGGTGGTGGTCATCTGCGGGCGTGTGCTGGCATCGTCGGCGACGCGTGCGCACTCGAATTCTGCGAGGATTCCGAACTTCATTGTCTGGCCTTCCGAGGGTGTTCAGAGAGACTGAACGCCATCGTAACCGATACCGGCCTTCTTGGCGACACGGCGCGCTTTTTCGGAGAAGTTCGTCAAGTTGAACTGAACGACATCCCCTCGAACAAGTACTCGGGGCGACCGTCGATCCGACGGACGAAGCAGCTCAGCCGAACAGCTCGGGATGCCGGCCGAGTTCGTTTCGCGTCCGGCGGATGTGCGTCACAAGAACCCGCTCGGCGTCCCCGTCGTCGCGGCGCCGGATGCCGTCGAGCAGCAGCCGGTGCTCGAGATGGGTCACGTCGAGCGTGGCCGCGCCCGTGAGCTTCGTGTACGCGCGCCGATAGTGGTGGGTCGTGTTCCAGAGCCGGTGCACGACCTCGCCGAGATAGGAGGGCTCGGCGGCCGCGTAGCTTCCCAGGTGGAACTCGCGGTCCAGTCGCATGAACTCGTCGACGGACCGAGTGCGCTCCATCGCCTCCACGAGCGCACCCAGCCGGTCGACGTCGTCGTCGGCGATGCGTTCCATGCTCGCGCTGAGCAAGAGCGGCTCGAGCCGCTCACGCATGCGGTAGGCCTGCGCACACTCGCGTTGCGTGAGCCGGGAGACCCATGCCCCAGAGTTGGAGACGATCGTGACCAGCCCGTCCGCATTCAGCATGCGGAGCGCCTCGCGCACCGGTATCCGGCTCACACCAAGTCGTTCGGCGATCTCCTCCTGCAGGATCCTCGTGCCGGGCGTGAGCTCGTCCTCGAGGATCGCGGTGCGCAGCGAGTCGGCGATGCGCCGGCTCGCCACGGAGCCGCCGTTCACGGCGGCGGCTGGGCGCGGAATTCCACTCATCGTGCTCACTCTAGGGGCGTCACGCCTCCGGACGGGCAGGGTGCCACAGGAGCACCCGCGCGTCCTTCTCGTAGGCCTTGCCGGCGGGGAAGCTGACGAGCTCGAACTGCAGGCCCCACGGGCTGAGGAAGTAGACCCAGCGCTGCCCCTCCGACGCATTCGCACTCACGGTCGGCTCGCCGAGCACGCGGATGCCGTGCCCGCGCAAGTAGTCGACGGCGGCATCCAGGTCATCGACGTAGAGGGCGAGGTGGTGGCCGCCGATGTCGCTGTTTCGGGGCGGTTCGAGACGCTGTCCGGGCGAGCGGTACTCGAACACCTCGAAGTTGGAGCCGAAAGCGCAGCGGTAGAAGCGGATGTCGGTCACCTCGGTCCCGGGGCCCACATCGAGGTGGACGCGCATCCAGTCTTCATCGCGGTGGATACCGGGCAGCGAGTAGACGTGCTCGCACCCGAGGATGTCGACGAAGAAGCGGTGGGCCTGCTCGATATCGGGGACCGTGACGCCGATGTGATCGGTGCCGCGTAGGCCGGGGATAGCCATCATGACCTCCTGATGGATACATATTGGACATCGATGAGCAAATATTACGCACTGAGGCGTTGAATTGGATACATTCACCGGTTAGAGTAGCGGAACCACAGACCTTCGAAGGAGACGTCGGCGCATGCCCAAGACCATCAAGCTGCACCCCGCCGCGCCGTGGGTGAAGCTCACGTCGACCCCCGCTGACTGGAGGAACGCCGACCCGGGGCTCCTGGCGACGATGCTCGGCCAGTTGCACCTGATCCGCACCTTCGAGGAGGGGGTCCTCGAACTCGCCGCCGCGGGACTCGTGCACGGACCCGCGCACTCGAGCATCGGCCAGGAGGGCGGCGCGGTTGGATCCATCGTGGGTCTGCGGCCGACCGACGCCGTCAACGGCTCACACCGCGGCCACCACCAGTTCCTCGCGAAGGCACTCTCCTACGCCGCCCCGGGCGGACTCGACCTCGCCGAACTGGTGACGCCGGAGATCCAGCGGGTGCTCCAGCGCACCCTTGCGGAGATCCTCGGCCTGGCCCAGGGCTTCTCGAACGGCCGCGGCGGATCGATGCACCTGAAGTGGAGTGAGGCGGGTGCGCTCGGCACGAACGCGATCGTGGGCGGCGGGGTCCCGCTCGCTGCGGGACACGCGTGGAACCAGCGCCACGGCGGGACGAGCGACGTGAGCGTGAGCTACTTCGGTGACGGCGCGACCAACATCGGCTCGGTGCTCGAGACGATGAACCTCGCCTCCGCGTGGAAGCTCCCGCTGTGCTTCTTCATCGAGAACAACCTCTACGCCGTCTCCACCCACGTCAGCGAGGTCACGAGAGAGCCGCGGCTGTCGGCGCGCGCACTCGGATTCGGCATCCCGTCCTGGCGCGTCGACGGAATGGATCCGCTCGCTGTCCACCTCGCGATGGAGCAGGCGCTCGAGTACATGCGCGCGGGCAACGGGCCGGCCGTGATCGAGGCGGAGGTCTACCGCTACTTCCATCAGAACGGGTCCTATCCCGGCAGCGCCTTCGGCTACCGCAGCAAGGACGAGGAGCGGTCATGGCGCGACCGCGACCCGATCGAGCGCGTCGAGACCGAACTGCGGGGCCGCGGACTCCTTCAGGAGGAGGCAGCCGTCGCCGTGCGCGCACAGGCACAGGCTGCGTTCCGGCAGGCCGCGGACGCGCTCACCGAACCGGACCCCGATGCGAACGGCGACGTCCGTCGCATCCGCCCTGAGCTCTGGCCCGAACCGGCGTTCGTCGACGTCGGCATCCGCGGCGATCTCAGCGAGCTCGAGGGCGCGCGCACGCTTGAGCGCGCCGAGTACACCGGCGCGACGAAGCAGGGCAAGTTCGTCGACGCTGTGGCCGGCGTCATGGACCGGCGCATGGCCGAAGACGAGCGCATCGTGGTCATGGGCGAAGACATCCACCGGCTCAAGGGCGGCACCAACGGTGCCACCAAGGGTCTGGCCGAGAAGTACCCGGGGCGGGTGCTGGGGACGCCGATCAGCGAGAACGCGTTCGCCGGACTCGGCGGCGGCATGGCCCTCGATGGCCGGTTCCGGCCCGTCGTGGAGTTCATGTACCCCGACTTCCTCTGGGTCGCTGCCGACCAGGTGTTCAACCAGATCGGCAAGGCTCGCCACATGTTCGGCGGGGGCGACGGCGTGCCGCTCGTGCTGCGCACCAAGGTCGCAATGGGTTCGGGCTACGGCTCCCAGCACCTCATGGACCCCGCCGGCATCTTCGCGACGAGCCCCGGCTGGCGCATCATGGCGGCGTCGACCCCGTTCGATTACATCGGCCTCATGAACACCGCGCTCGCCCTCGAGGACCCCGTGCTCATGATCGAGCACGTCGACCTATACGCCGAGCCGGGCGAGATCCCCGAAGACTGGGATTACCACATCCCGTTCGGGAAGGCGGCGGTGCGCCGCACGGGCGCGGACGTGACGGTGCTGAGCTACCTGTCGATGGTGCATCGCAGCGCCGAAGCGATCGCACAGACCGGTGTGGATGCAGAACTCATCGACCTGCGCTTCCTGGACCGCGCCAGCCTGGACTGGGACACCATCGGCGCGAGCATCCGCAAGACGAACGGCGTGCTCATCGTCGAAGAAGGCGCCCAGGGCACCTCCTACGGCGGCTGGCTCGCCGACGAGATCCAGCGCCGCTTCTTCGACTGGCTCGACCAGCCCGTGCAGCGCGTCACCGGTGCGGAGTCCGCACCGAGCATCTCGAAGGTGCTCGAGCGGGCGGCCATCGCACGCACCGAGGAGGTCGTCGCCGGCCTGGAGCGGGTTCGTGCCGGATTCGGGAAGGTGAGTTGACGTGGCCTCGATCGTGCGCATGCCGAGCGTTCTCGCCGGCGCGGAAGAAGCCGCCATCGCGACCTGGCTCGTCGCCGAAGGCGACGAGATCGCCGTG
Source organism: Microbacterium sp. SYP-A9085 (assembly GCF_009649635.1). Taxonomy (GTDB): domain Bacteria; phylum Actinomycetota; class Actinomycetes; order Actinomycetales; family Microbacteriaceae; genus Microbacterium. The sequence continues at coordinate 170,084 of NZ_WJII01000005.1, forward strand.
GGCGACCCGATCGCCGAGATTGAGACCGAGAAGGCCGTCGTCGAGTACGCGGCCGAGGAGTCCGGCACGATCGGCCGCATCGTGCTGGAGGCCGGCGCGTCGGCCGCGATCGGCGAGCCGATCGCGGTGCTGCTGGCCGCAGGCGACAGTGCGTCCGAGATCGACGCCGCGCTCGGTGCTCAGGGCGGCGACGCGCAGAACTCCGGGACGGCGTCCGGACCGGGCGGAAGCGAGTCCCTGGCGGAGGCGTCGGGAGCGGACGAATCCGTCGAAGGCGCCGCCGCCCTTGCCGAACCCGCGGTTGCGGTGGCGGGTGCACGCGCAGGCGAGCGGCTGTTCGCGAGCCCGATCGCCCGCAAGCTCGCCGCGCAACGCGGTATCGAACTGTCCGCCATGATCGGAACCGGCCCGGGCGGCCGCATCACACGTCGCGACGTCGCCGCGGCGCCGACGCACGCGCGGTCGGCGCAACCCGTCCCGGCGCCTGTGCCACAGGGGGCCGCCGCATCGGGCCCTGCGACCGAACTCGTCGCGCACACCGGCATGCGTCGCGCGATCGCGCGACGCCTCACCCAGAGCAAGGCGACGGTACCGCACTTCTATCTCGTGGCCGAGTGTCGCGTCGACGAGCTGCTCGCGCTGCGCGCAAGGGTCAACGCCACGCGGGAGAACAGGATCTCCGTCAACGACTTCGTCGTGAAGGCGGTCGCGAGTGCGTTCGAGAGCGTTCCGGAAGCGAACGTCACGTGGACGGACGAAGGCATGCTCCAGCACCGCACCGTCGACATCTCGGTGGCCGTCGCGACGGAGGGCGGACTCGTGACCCCCGTGGTGCGCGACGTCGACTCGCGAAGCGTTTCGGACATCGCCGCCGGCATCCGGGAGCTCGCCGCGCGGGCGCACGGCAAGCGGCTCAAACAGGAAGATCTCGAGGGCGGCACGTTCTCGGTGTCGAACCTTGGCATGTACGGCACGGTCGAGTTCGCGGCGATCCTCAACCCGCCACAGTGGGGCATCCTCGCGGTCGGCGCCGCGAAGAAGCAGCCGGTCGTCGTCGACGACGAGCTCGTGCCGGCGACGGTCATGCGCTGCACGCTGTCGGCCGACCACCGGGCCGTCGACGGCGCACTCGCCGCGCGCTGGCTCGCCGCGTTCCAAGAGCGCATCGAGAATCCCCTCACGATCCTCGTCTGACCCGTTGCATTGTCCGAAATACCCGAAGGAGTGTCAGATGACGATCGCGACCATCAACCCCGCGACCGGTACGACCGAGCACGAGTTCAACCCCCACTCGCCCGACGAGGTCCAGGCGCGGCTCGGGCGCGCGAGTGCGGCCTTCGCCGCCCTCGCGAGCACGGGCTATGACCAGCGCGCCGAGTGGATGCGCGCGAGTGCCGCCGTGCTGGACGCGGAGGCCGACGAGCTCGCCGCGATGATCACGACCGAGATGGGCAAGCCGATCGCCGCCTCCCGGGGCGAGGTCGCCAAATGCGCGAAGGCCATGCGCTTCTACGCGGACACGGCCGAGCGTTTCCTCGCGGATCAGCCGCTGGACGAGCCCGGTGCGGTGGGCGCGACGCGCGCGTACACGCGGTGGCAGCCACTCGGCGTCGTGCTCGCCGTGATGCCGTGGAACTACCCGCTGTGGCAGGTCATCCGATTCGCAGCGCCGGCCCTCATGGCCGGCAACACCGGAGTGCTCAAGCACGCCTCCAACGTGCCGCAGTCCGCGCTGTACCTCGACACTCTCTTCGAGCGCGGCGGCTTCCCCTCAGGCTCCTTCTCGACCCTCCTGATCGGATCCCGCGAGGTTGCCGCCGTCATTGAGGACCCGCGGATCGTCGCGGTCACACTCACCGGGTCCGAGCCCGCCGGGCGATCGGTCGCGGCCACCGCGGCCGCCCAGATCAAGAGGTCCGTCCTCGAGCTGGGCGGCTCCGACCCGTTCGTCGTGCTTCCCAGCGCCGACCTGGACGCCGCGATCGCGACCGCGGTGTCTGCCCGGACGGCGAACAACGGCCAGTCCTGCATCGCCGGCAAGCGCTTCATCGTGCACGAGGACGTCTACGACCGCTTCGCAGCGGGCTTCGCGGCGGCGATGGCCGCGCTGCGGGTAGGCGATCCCATGGACGAGGCGACGCAGGTCGGCCCGCTGGCGACGGCATCCGGTGTGGCGGAGCTGGCCGAGCTCGTCGACGACGCTCTCGGCAAGGGCGCGGTTGCGCTCACGGGCGGCGCACCGCTCGACCGACCCGGCTGGTTCTACCCGCCGACGGTGATCACGGGCATCACTGCGCAGATGCGGCTCTATCGCGAGGAGGCGTTCGGCCCGGTGGCGAGCCTCTACAAGGTCGACGGCATTGACGCGGCGATAGCGCTTGCCAACGCGACCGACTTCGGGCTCAGCTCCGCGGTGTGGACCAACGACCCAGTGGAGCAGGAGCGCCTCGCGCGCGACCTCGAGGCGGGAGCCGTGTTCATCAACGGGATGACGGTGTCCTACCCCGAGCTGCCGTTCGGCGGCATCAAGAACTCCGGCTACGGCCGCGAGCTCGCCGCCGACGGCATCCGCGAGTTCTGCAACCTCAAGACGGTCTGGGTGGCCTGAGGTCCGCCGCCCGACGGTCGGACCACGCGGAGGGGTGGCGGGGAACCGCCACCCCTCCGCGAAGTCCGCTCAGTACTCGTTCGCGACGAACAGCTCCTGGGCCGGGAATTTCGTGAGGATCTCCGGGCCCCTCTCGGTCACGACGACCTCTTCCTCGATGCGCGCCGCGGAGACGCCGTCACTGGCGGGGCAGTACGTCTCCATCGCGAAGACCATGCCCGCCTCGATCTCCACCGGGTTCTCGAGCGAGTTCAGGCGCGAGATGATCGGTCGCTCGTGCAGGCCGAGGCCCAGGCCGTGGGCGAACTGCAGCCCGAACGCGGCGAGCTCGTTCTCGAAGCCGAACTCCTCGGCCTTGGGCAGCAGCCGTGCGATCTGGTCCGAACCGACGCCGGGCTTGATGGCGTCGATGGCCCGGTCCATCCATTCCCGCGCCTGCCGGTAGGCGTCGCGCTGCGGCGTCGTCGCGCTGCCGACCCCGAAGGTGCGGTAGTAACACGTCCGGTACCCGTTGAACGAATGGATGATGTCGAAGAACGCCTGATCGCCCGGGCGGATGATCCGGTCGGTGAAGTTGTGCGGATGCGGGTTGCAGCGCTCCCCCGAGATCGCGTTGATCGCCTCCACCTGGTCGGAGCCCAGCTCGTAGAGACGCTTGCTGGCGAGCGCGACGATCTCGTTCTCCCGGATGCCCGGCTTGAGCACGTCGACGATGTCCTGGTACACGCCGTCGACCATCGCGGCGGCCTGGTTGAGCAGCATGATCTCGTCCTGGGACTTGATCACGCGGGCATCCAGCATCCGCTGCTGCGCGTCGACGACCGTAAGCCCCTGGCGCTGCATCTCAAACAGGAACGGAGGCTCGACGATGTCGACGCCGACGGGAGCGTCCGCGACACCCGCCTCCTTGAGGATCGCCTTGATCTCCGTGACCGCGTCGCGCATGAGGCCCGCCTCGGGCGCGACGGCTCCGCGGAACCCGAGGAACCCGGGACGGTTGTTCTCCTCCGGCAGCCACTTCGAGTAGAGCTTGTGGTGGCGCACGGCCGATCCGAAGTCCCACAGGATCGGCTCCGCGTCGCGCGTGAGCAGCGCGTACCGGATCATCTTGTCGCCCAGAGCGCCGCCGATCCAGGTCTGGGTCGTGTAGCGGATGTTGTAGAAGTCAAACAGCAGGAATGCGCCGCACTCGCTCGTCTCGAGCGCCGCCCGGGCCCTCCCGAGACGGTACTGACGAAGACGGTCGAAGTCGACCCGTGCCTCGTAGTCCACCGCCATATGGCCGGGGGCATGGAGCTGCGTCATGCGTCCCCCTTGAGCCCGTCGCCGAGCTGCGCGTCCTCGGAGCGGATGTCCAGTCCGGCACCGCGCGCCACCCGGAGCAGGAGGGTCGCGAAGTCATCCTCGGTGTTGCCCTCCCCGACCTCCTGCGCGACGATCTGGCGCGTCGCGGACGCGATCGGCATGGGGACACCGAGCTTGTCACCCGCCGTCAGGCCGAGATCGAAGTCCTTCTGCAGGAGCGGCATCGTGAAGGTGGGCGTGAAGTCGAGGTCGACGAACGCGGGCGACTTGTAGCGCGTGAACGTCGAACCCATGACCGAATCATTGAGGAACTCCAGGAACGCCTGTCGGGACACCCCGCCCTTCTCCGCGAGCACGGTGATCTCGGCGAGCGACTGCGTCACGACGCCGAGGAACACGTTGTGCGCGATCTTGACGAGCCGGGCGGTCTCGCCCTCGCCGACGTAGGTGACGCCGCGGCCGAAGACCTTCAGCACCGCCTCGGCCCGGTCGTAGGCGGCGCGCGGACCGGAGACCGCGACGGTGAGCTTGCCGGCGGCGATCACCGCCGGGTTGCCGCTCACGGGCGTCGCGAGCACCTGGGTGCCACGCTTGCCGGCGGCGTCACGGATGAGCTCGCCCGCCTCCACCGACACGGTCGAGGCGTCGGCGATGATGCCGGGCACCGCGTCACCGGTGAGCAAGCCGCCCTCGCCGAGCATGACCTGCTCGAGATCCTTCGACGCGGCGACCATCGAGAAGACGATGTCACGGTCGGCCAACTCGACCGGACGGTCGACGACGCTGGCGCCCCGCGCGGCGAGCGGTTCAGCCTTGGAGCGGGTGCGGTTGTAGACGGCGACGTCGTATCCGGCCTCCAGGAGCCTCGTGGCCAGTTGGAATCCCATCCGACCGACGCCGATCCAGCCGATCCTGAGGTCTTTCGTTGGCATCCCGTTCTCCCTTGACGATGACGATGCAATCGATTGCAATCCTCTCGGGGCCTCCCCTCGTTGTCAAGTGTGGGTGAAACAACCCCGAAGTCGGCAACCGGTTGATAGCGTTAGCGGCATGCCGGGACGAGTGACGATCGCGGATGTCGCCACGCGCGCGGGGGTGCACAAGGCGACCGTGTCGCGCGCCCTGAACGCGCGCACCCAGCACCAGGTGAACACGGCCACGGTCAAGCGCGTCCAGCGCGCGGCACGCGAACTCGGGTACGTGCCCAACGTCATCGCGCGGGGCCTGCGCACCAGCCTGTCCATGACGATAGGCGTCATCCTGCCTGATCTCACCAACCCGCTCTTCCCCCCAATCGTGCGAGGAATCGAGAGCCATCTCTCCGGCCGTTCCTATACCGCCCTCGTGGTGAACACCGACGGCAAGGATGACGCGGAGCTCGCGGCGTTCGACTCGCTTCTGGAGCGCCGCGTCGACGGGTTGATCGTCGCGACCGGGAAGGTGGAGCACCCGCTCCTCGCCGACGCGTACGCGCGCGGCATCCCCGTCGTCATGCTCAATCGGGGCACCGCGCGCGGCGAGTATCCGCTCGTCGTCGGCGACGACGCGAAGGGCGTCACCGATGCCGTCGAACACCTCGTCCGGCTCGGCCACCGGGACCTCGTGCACCTGGCGGGGCCTGCCGACTTCACCACCAGCCTGGCACGCTCCGAGGCGTTCACGGCAGCCGCGCGCAGACATCCGGGTCTGAAACACTCCATCATCCTCGCTTCTGCGTTCAGCATCGCGGCAGGCGAGGCCACCATGGCCGAGCTGCTCGCGCGGCCGGAGGAGCTGCCCACCGCGGTCGTGGCCGGCAACGACCTGATCGCCGTCGGCGTGCTGCGCGCGCTCCGCGCGCACGGTCTAGCCACCCCCGGCGACGTGTCCGTGGTGGGTTTCAACGACATGCCGTTCGCGGAAGACCTGAATCCACCGCTGACGACTGTCCACATCCCTCATCACGAGATGGGCGTTCAGGCCGCTCGCCTTCTGCTGGAAGGCATCGAGTCAGGCGCGCAGCACGGGATCACGATCACGCTCCCCGCGGAGCTCGTCGTGCGCTCGTCGACCGCCCAGCCCCGTGAGCACAGTATCCGCGGACCGTTGACGCACGACTCGACTCCCTCCTCGAGCTAGTTGGGAATCCGGGCGACCAATCCACCCGACGCGTCCCCTGCGGATCCGTGCCATGCGGAACACTGTGCGCGGGTGCGACGATGGGCTCACCGACGGGCGACGCCGCCCCCGGCGAGCCGGCTCGAGATCGCCACGGGGATGATGGTGACCAGGAGGACGACGATGACCACGACGTTGACCTCCGGCAGGTGCTGACCGAGTCGAATGGCGCCGAAGATCCACAGCGGCAATGTGTTCTGCGCGCCCGCCGTGAAGGTCGTCACCACCACCTCGTCGAACGATAGGGCGAATGCGAGCAGGGCGCCCGACACGAGGGCCGTCGCCAGACTCGGCAGGGTGACGAACCGGAAGGTCTGCAGCGGCCGGGCCCCGAGGTCCTGCGAAGCTTCGACAAAGCTCGTGCCGGTGCGCCGCAGGCGCGCGATGACGTTGTTGTAGACCACGACGATGCAGAACGTGGCATGGCCCACGATGATCGTCGTCAGCGACAGGCCGATCCCGGCGAAGCTGAAAGCGGAGTTCAGCGCGACACCCGTGATGATCCCGGGCAGAGCCAACGGCAGCACGACCAGGAACGAGATCGTCTCACGCCCGAAGAAGCGGTAGCGGTGCACGCCGAACGCAGCCGCGGAACCGAGCAGGAGCGCGATCGCCGTCGAGATGAGCCCCGCCCGCACCGAGAGCCACAGTGCTTCGCGCACCTGCGCGTCGTTCCAGGCGAGAATGAACCACTTCGTCGAGAATGACGCGATCGGCCAGCTCTGGATGTTCGAGCCGTTGAACGCGTACAGGCACACGATGACGATCGGGGCGAACAGGAACACGAGAACCAGCGCCATCCATATCCGCAGCAGGATGCGACTGAGTCGTCCGCTCATGAGAACTCCTCGGAGGCGCCCGCGAACCGTGCAGCGGAAAGGTAGACGATCATGATCACGATCGGCACGATGGCCAGTGCTGCGGCGAACGGCAGATTTCCGGCCACCCCGATATTCGAGTAGATGACGTTGCCGATGAAGTTCGACCCGGTGCCGCCGACGAGGATCGGCGTGATGAAGTCGCCCAGCGTCAGCGAGAACGTGAAGATCGAGCCGGCGACCACGCCGGGCAGGGCGAGCGGCACGACCACCCGCCAGAGCGTGCGCGAACCATGTGCGCCGAGGTCAGCGGACGCCTGCAGATAGGAGTCCGGGATCCGCTCCATTGCCGCATAGACGGGCACGATCATGTACGGCAGCCAAATGTACGAGAACACTATCCACATCGCCACATTCGTGTACCCGATGTTCGCCGGCGGCAGCCCCAGGTGCTCGAGGGTCCAGTTCAGCGTGCCGCCCTTCTGCAGGATCACGATCCATGCGTACACGCGGGCGAGGTAGCTGGCCCACAGCGGCAGCACGACGGCAGTGAAGAGGATGTTGCGCATCCGCGGCGATGCGACCCGCGCCAGGTAGTAGGCCACCGGGAACGCGATCAGCGCGTCGGTGACGGTGACCAGCAGTGCCATGACGATCGTGCGGCCGATCACGGACAGGTAGGTGGGAGTGAAGATGTGCGTGAAGTTGTCGAGCGTGAACTCCCGCTGCAGCTGGTTGGTGAGCGGATTGACGGACCAGAACGCCGTGGCGAGCATGACAGCGAGGGAGGCGAGGTAAATGATCACCAGCCACCCCATCGGCGGGGTCAGGGTGAGCAGTCCGCGCAGCCACGGCCGCCGCCACAGGGCCGCGGACAATCCGCGGCCCCGTGGCGCCGTGGCCGGAGTGCGGGCCGGATCGGCGAGACCTGTCACGGGTCAGCCCGTGATTTCGGTCCAGGCCGCCTGCCACTGCTGGAACGGCACGCAATCGTTCTTCCCGTTGCCGCATTGAGCCAAAGGCGTCTTCCAGAACTTGATCTGGCTGAAGTACGACTCCGGTGCGTTGGCGTGGTACGCGGCGCACGATCCCGCTTGAAGGGAGTCCATCACTTTGCAGGCGTTCTGGTTCGCGGGCGTTTCGCCGAAGTAGATCGCCTGCTGCGCCTGAACCTCGGGCGTTGTCGCCCACTGCATCCACTTGTAGGCGCAGTTCGGGTGCGGCGCCTTCGACGCGAGCATCCAGGTGTCGGCCCAGCCTGTGGCCCCTTCGGCGGGAATCGTATCGGCCACCGGCGCCTTGCCGGCCTGCAGCGTGTTGGTCTGGTACGGCCAGGCGGCGCCGACGACCGTGGCGCCGGACTGGAAGAGGCTGATCTCCTGCGACGCCAGTCCCCAGTACTTCTTCACGAGCGGACGCTGTTCCTTGAGCAGACTGACGGCGGCGTCGAATTGCTTCTGGGTCAGTTCGTACGGGTCGGTGATGCCCAGGTCGGGCTTCGTCTTGCTCAGGTACAGGGCCGCATCGGCGATCTGGATGGGGTTGTCGGGGACGGTGACCTGGCCCGTGTACTTCTTGTCGTAGAGCGTCGCCCAGGAGGTCGGCTCTTGAGTGACGACCGACGTGTTGTACATGAGCACGTTGGGACCGAACTCGTAGGAGACGCCGTAGTGCTTGCCGTCGATGGTGTTGAAGCTCGGGCTCTTGAGGAATTCGTAGAAGTTGTTCCACTCCGGGATCAGGTCGATGTTGACCGGCCGGACGTCGCCCCCGTAGATGAGACGCAGGTCGGCGTCGCCCGAGGCCGAGACCATGTCATACTGCCCGCCGCCGCCTCCGGCCATGAGCGAGACCATCTCACTGGAGGATCCGGCGTACTTGGAGTTGACCTGGCAGCCCGTCTGCTTCTCGAACGGCTGCACCCAATCCGGCTGCGTGTACCCCTCCCAAGCGATGAGGTTCAGTTGGCCTTCGGTCTTTCCGATCGACGTCGGAACCGCGGCATCCTGCATCGGCGGCTTCAGGCCCGCGACCGCGCCGTTGCCGCCGCCCGTCGATGAGGGACCCGGGCCTGCCGAACCGCAGCCCGACAACAGCATGCCCACCGCCAGGACCGCGGTGGACGCGACGATCGTCGCATGGATTCTGCTCACTGTTCACTCCTTGTCTGTGCGCCCCCGGTGACCGCGGGGGCCAGCCGATGGGATTGCGCCGGCCACCAGGCGATGCGCACCCGCTCGCCCGGGGAGGGCATCCGCAGGGCGCTGGTGGAGGTCTCGTTCTGCATGGCAACCGACACGGTCCGGGCGTCGTCGAGAGTCAGGTGCACCCGGGTCAGGACGCCCAGATAAATGACCTCGCCGACCGTGCCCTGCAGCACTTGCGCGGCATCCGGGACCGGAGCTTCGGCCGGCAGCAGGCGCATCCGCTCCGGTCGGACCGCGTAGCGGTCGGGTCCGAACGGGATCGTGTTCGACACGCCGATGAAGTCCGCGACATACTCGTTCGCGGGGTTCTCGTAGATCTCCACCGGCGAGCCCACCTGCTCAATGCGTCCCAGATGGAACACCGCGATGCGATCGCTCATCGTCAGTGCCTCCTCCTGGTCGTGCGTGACGAAGATGAAGGTGATGCCGGCCTCACGCTGAATGCGCTTCAGCTCTAGCTGCATGCTCTGCCGCAGTTTCAGGTCGAGCGCGCCCAGCGGCTCGTCCAGCAGCAGCACGGAGGGTCGGTTGACAATCGCCCGCGCCAGCGCCACCCGCTGCCGCTGCCCGCCGGAGAGCTGATCGGGCTTACGGCGACCGTAGTCGGGAAGGCCCACCATCCGCAGGGCGTCGTTCGCCCGACGGCGCCGCTGCACAGTCGGCACGTGCTTGACGCGCAGACCGTACTCGACGTTCTGGAGGACGTTCATGTGCGGGAACAGCGCATAGTCCTGGAAGACGGTGTTGACATCCCGGTCGTACGGCGGCACGCGGGTCACGTCGACGCCGTGCAGCATGACTGTGCCGGAATCGGCCTGCTCGAACCCCGCGATCACCCGCAGCATCGTCGTCTTGCCCGAACCGGAGGCCCCGAGCATCGTGAAGAATTCGCCGGCGCGCACGTCAAGGTCGACGCCGTCCAGCGCCACGACGTCGCCGAACGTCTTCCGCACCGCGCGCAGGCTGACCGCCGGCGTCGAGACGCCGATGGCCGGCCGTGCCTGCTCTCGCTCCTGCGCGATCGGCGCTGTTCTCATGCAGGTCACTCCCCACGTCTCTGTCGAGACCAGAAGAATAACATATAACCTCATTGGTCAATGCGTTTGGATCAGGCATCGGATAGCCTAGGGGCGAATCGGGACGACGGGAGGCGTACACATGGCCGATGAGAGACTGACCGCCGTCGTGTCGCGTGCACCGGACTACCTCGACGACCCCACTCCGATTCCAGCCACGGTGCGCTGGTCGCAGTTGGCGTACAGCGCGGTGTTCGCGCCCCTCACACAGTTGAGCCGGCCCAACATCGTTGCGCGGCGCCTCGCAGACGGCATCGCCTTGGGGGTGCTGCGCGATGGCGAACAGCTGCCGTCGGAATCCGAGCTCGCCGACGAATTCGGAGTTTCGACCGTGTCGGTGCGGCAGGCGCTCGGGATGCTGCGGGAGCAGGGTCTCATCGCAACCCGGCGTGGGCGCAACGGCGGCAGCTTCGTGAAGGCGCCCGGCGACACGGCGCGCGACGTGGTGCGCGCCCGGCTCAGGGACATGTCGATGGCCGATCTGCGCGACCTGTGCGACCACTACCGGTCGGTCAACGGGGCAGCGGCCGCTCTCGCGGCGGCGCGGGTCGACGATGAGGACGCCGACCGGATCCGTGCGGCCGCCGCGGTCGAGCTGCCCGCCGCGGACCGGCGTGCACATCGCCACGCCGAGGGACAGTTCCATCTAGAGGTCACCGCGGCGTCGCAGTCACCCCGGCTGACCCGCGAGGAGATCGCATTGCAGCGCGAGATCGCGCCCGTGCTGTGGCTTCCGATCACCGATGCAACGTCCCTTCGCACGGCGGCGGCCCATCACGTGCAGCTCGCGGAGGCGGTCGCCGCCGGCGACGCCGTCGCGGCGCGGAGTGCCGCCGAGCACCACATCGACCAGGCCTTCGCCTGGGCGCGCGAGTTGAAGGAGACATTGTGACCCGCCCCCGGACGTCGGACGATGCCGGCATCGACCGCATCGCAGCCGAGCTCACCGAGACCTTCGACGGCGTCTTCGCCGCCCTCGAAGACCTCCGCACTGCCGTCGAGACGGCGCTCGCGGCGCCGAGCCCCCACACCGCGGACCTCGCGGCCATCGACGCTCCCTCGATCGCCGCCGTCGAAGAGGGCGACGCCCTCATCGTGGGGGCGGGCTACGCAGCGGCCCCGGGCATTCTGGCCGACTCCACGTACTGGCTGCAGTGGTGGTCGGACTACGACCGCCCCGCCACCGGAACCGCCCGGCGTCTGCACGTCGAGCTCGACCCCGCCGGCGAGCTGTTCCGCGACTACACGGAGCTCGGATGGTTCTCGGTGTCGGCCCGGTCGGGCAGCCGGCACATCGCGGGCCCGTACGTGGACTACATGTGCACCGACCAGTACACGCTGACGTTCAGCGTCCCCGTCCGGCGTGCAGGCCGGTTCGCAGGCATCATCGGCGCGGATGTGTACGCCGACGACGTCGAACGGCTCGCGATAGCCCGGATGACGCGTCACCCCGGACCGTGCGCGCTCGTGAACGGTTCCGGCCGCGTCGTCGCCGCCGTGCACACGGATCTGGCTCCCGGTCAGCGCATGCGAATGCCATTCCGCGGCGACCCGACAGTGCCCACCGCCGGAGATCTGGTACGACAGATCGCGGATCTGCCCCTGTATGTCGTCACCGGCCCGCCCGTCACCGCGGCAGAGTTTCGACGGACCGCGTGACTGGGAGAACTCGCCCTCCACGAGCCCGGGCGATTCACACCTCGCGAGGCAGCCCCGAACTTCGCGAGGCAGCCCCGAAATTGAGGGATGCCTCGCGAAGTTGAGGGATGCCTCGCGAAGTTGAGGGATGCCTCGCGAAAGGAGGGAAGACCTACGCTCGCGCCACCGCCCCGAGATCTGCAGGCCCATGTACGGAGAGGGACTGAGCCGTCACGATGCCGGTGATGCAGCGGAAGAAAATGTGGACCTGAGGGGACTCGAACCCCTGACCCCCTGCATGCCATGCAGGTGCGCTACCAGCTGCGCCACAGGCCCAGAAATTCGTCCCGGATCGCTCCGGGACAACCCGTTCAGATTACTACATTCCGATGCGGGGGCGAAATCCCGGTCACTCCGCGGCGGCGGCCGCCACCGGCTCGATCGCCACGACCGGGCAGTCCTTCCACAGGCGCTCGAGCCCGTAGTACGTGCGCTCCTGCTCATGGAAGACGTGCGCGACGAGGTCGCCGAAATCAAGCAGGATCCAGCGTGCCTCCTGTCGTCCTTCGCGACGCAGACGCTTGTGGCCGGCCTCGAGCAGCTTCTCCTCGATCTCGTCCGCGATGGCGGCGACGTTGCGCTCGCTGCGCCCCGAGACGATGAGGAACACGTCCACCAGCGGCAGCGGCTCGGACACATCGAGGGCTACGAGGTCCTCGCCGCCCTTCGCCTGCGCGGCGGCGGCCGCGACCTGCAGCATCTCGCGCGCCTGATCGGTCGCCGTCACGAGATGACCCCGGTCACCAGCGCATAGACGAGCACGCCGACCAGCGCCAGCGCAAGCACGCCTGCGGTGATGGCGAGGGTCAGCATCAGCCTGCCGCCCTTGTCGGGTGCCGGCGGCTGGATGATGTCCTCGCTGGACTTGATCGTGCTCACCGCCGCACTCGCGGCGATCGGCGTCGGCGACGAGTGCGCGGGCAGCTCGCCGTCCACGAGCACCGCATCCACCTCGCGGCCGTCGGCGGTGCCGCGGATCTGGCCGGTCGACCCCAGTCCCTCAGGCAGCGCGAAGGTGCCGGTGACGAGCACCTCGCCGGTTCCACCGATCGGGCCGACCAGCGGCGCCGCAGAGGCGTGCGACATGATCAGGGCGCTGGATGCCGCGACCGAACCGGTCGTGTCCAGGTCGCGGGTCAGCAGCTGTTCGAACGAGGATGCCGGACGGTTCGCAGCCGCCTCGCCGGCCAGCAGGCCCGCTCCGAACATCGGATTGAGCACGGCCCGCTCCGAGGAGGGTTCATGAGACACCGCCGGCGCCTCGGTGTGCGCCGTTTCGACGACGGGCTGCGCCACCTGGCCGACCCCGGCCGCCGGCGTCGCGGCGACGGGATCGTCCTCGAACGGCCACGGGGAGGAGTCGATCAGGGCCACCGGCGCGCTCGGCGTGATCGTCTGGCCGGCAGCGGCGACCGCGCCCAGATCCGGGCTGATCACGGGGACCGACGCGGTGCGGATCCGCTCCTGCTGCCTGGCCTGGCGCCGGGTCAGCGGCGACTCACCGAGGTCGACCGACGCGTCGGGTACCGGCGCGGTGTGCATCTGCACCGGCTCAGCGGCGCGCGGAAGCGGGGCCGGCGGGGCCGGGGCGGGCTCGACGGCGGCGGGGTCGCTGGGCGCTGTGCCGCTATCCGCCGCGTCGTCCGGGGCGGGTGCAGGCGCGCCGCCGGCGGGCACGACGGGGGTCGCGCCGGTGTTGCGCAGCTCGCGCAGCTGCTTTCGGGTCAGCGGCGGAGTGCTCGGCTGCTCGGGTGTGCTCATGCCTTGCTCCGATAAAGGTGATGCTTCGCAATGTACTGGACGACCCCGTCGGGCACGAGGTACCACACGGGGTGGCCTTTGCGCACGCGCTCCCGACAGTCGGTCGAGGAGATCGCCAATGCGGGTATCTCGAGCTGACTGACGTCATCGCTCGGGAGGCCGTCCGTGCTCAGGACATGGCCGGGCCTCGAGACCGCGACGAAGTGGGCGAGATCCCACAGTTCATCATGGTCCCTCCAACTGAGAATTTGCGCTACGGCATCGGCGCCGGTGATGAAGAAGAGATCGGACCCGGGTCGCTCCGTCTTCAGGTCGCGCAGCGTGTCGATCGTGTACGTCAATCCGGTGCGGTCGATGTCGACGCGACTCACCGTGAACCGTGGGTTGGATGCCGTGGCGATCACCGTCATCAGGTAGCGGTGCTCGCTGGCGCTGACCTCGAACTTCTGCCACGGCCGGCCGGTGGGCACGAAGATGACCTCGTCGAGGTCGAACGACTCGGCCACCTCGGATGCCGCGACGAGGTGTCCGTTATGGATCGGATCGAACGTTCCGCCCATCACCCCCACGCGGGGCGGTCGGGTCGACGTCATGCCGTGGGCCTAGTGGCCGTGTCCGTTCTGCTGAACGTCCACCGCGTGCTCCCGCGCATACGCCTCCGCCTTGTGCGCGTGCCGGTTCGACACGTTCCGGTGGGACAGCGTCACGATCCCCAGGAACGTGAACACGGCGATCGCAACGATCGGGAACCAGAGCGTCTCGAGCATGGCGTTGCCCGAGTGCTCGGCCTCCTCGGCGGCGAACGCGATCAGCGAGGCGAAGGTCATCGGTGCTCCGTTTCCCAAGATTCCGGTGGCGCGGTCGAGCGCGCCGCAGTCCAGTCTAGGCCGTCAGACCCGCACCTGCCCGGCACCGCGCGCCAGCCACTTCGTGCTGGTCAGTTCGGCCAGCCCCATCGGGCCTCGGGCGTGCAGCTTCTGCGTCGAGATGCCCACCTCCGCGCCGAAGCCGAACTCGCCGCCGTCGGTGAAGCGGGTGGACGCGTTGGCCATCACAACGGCCGAATCCACCTCGGCGAGGAACCGCTCCGCATTCGCCTCGTCGGTCGTGATGATCGACTCGGTGTGGTGCGTCGAATAGCGGCGGATGTGTGCGAGCGCGTCGTCCAGGTCGTCCACGACGCGCATCGACAGGTCCAGGCTCAGGTGCTCGATGGCCCAGTCCTCGTCGGTGGTCGGCACGATGTCCGATGCGAGCGCGGCGACATCCTCATCGCCGTGCACCGTGACCCCGGCACCCTGCAGCGCCGCCACGACCGGACCGACCAGGCGCTGCGCCGCCGCCCGGTGCACGAGGACCGTCTCGACGGCGTTGCACACGCTCGGCCGCTGCACCTTCGCGTTCACGACGATGTCGCGCGCCCAGTCCAGCGGGGCGGTCTCGTCGAGCAGGATGTGCACGACCCCGGCACCGGTCTCGATCACCGGCACGGAGGACTCCGTGACGACGGTCTCGATCAGCTGGGCACTCCCCCGTGGGACAAGGACGTCGACGACACCCCTCGCGTGCATCAGCTCGCGCGCACCGTCGCGGCCGAACTCGTCGAGCGTCTGCACCGCCTCGGCGTCCACGCCCGCCGACGCGAGCGCCCCGCGGATGACGTCCACGAGCGCCGCGTTCGTCTCCTGCGCGGCCGTCCCGCCGCGCAGCACCACGGCGTTGCCGGACCGCAGTGCCAGCGCCGTGATGTCGACGGTCACGTTCGGGCGCGCCTCGTAGATGGCACCCACCACACCGAACGGGACGGACACCTTCTGCAGCCGCACGCCGTTCGGCAGCGACCGCTCGTCGAGCACGCGACCGACGGGATCGGGCAGCGCAGCGACATCCCGCACCGCGGCTGCCAGCGCGGCGACCCGTGCCTCGTCCAGGCGCAGCCGGTCCTGCATGGCGACGGACAGGCCGTCATCACGGCCGCGGCGCAGATCGCTCTCGTTCGCCCGGACGACAGCGGGTGCCGCAGCGTCGATGGCGTCGGCGACGGCGTGCAGCACGTCCTGCTTCTGCAGGTCCGTGAGCAGGGCCACCGAGCGTGCCGCATCCTTCGCCCTCAGCATGCGGTCGCGGGCGGTGGCGGCAGGCGAGGTCATGCCACGAGTCTATCCAGCGGCCGGTGCCCCGGCATGCGCCGCGGCACCCGGTGACGCCAGGCGCAGAGCGGCCGTCAGCGTCGATTCCGGCGGCGACGGGTTCGGCGCGAACCAGGTGCCGACGTGCTGCCCGGACAGGGCCTGCGCCACCAGATCGGCGCTGGTGACGAGGGCGCCGATGCCGGATGCCGCAGCGAGCCGGGCCGCGGACACCTTGGTGGCCGCTCCCCCGGTGCCGACGCTGTTGACGACGACCGAGCCGA
Source organism: Microbacterium sp. SYP-A9085 (assembly GCF_009649635.1). Taxonomy (GTDB): domain Bacteria; phylum Actinomycetota; class Actinomycetes; order Actinomycetales; family Microbacteriaceae; genus Microbacterium. The sequence goes on from NZ_WJII01000005.1 coordinate 186,127, forward strand.
ATTCGAACGCCGCCAGGTCGTCACCGAACGCGACGTCTTCGATCGGGCGCGCCTCGGGCAGCTCGGGCGGGCAGGTGTAGAGGCAATCGATGTCGCTGAGCAGCACGAGCGCGTCCGCGCGGATGAGCCGCGCGACCAGGGCGGCAAGCCGGTCGTTGTCACCGAAGCGGATCTCGTGCGTGGCCACGGTGTCGTTCTCGTTGACGATCGGCAGGATCCGCAGGCTCAGGAGGCGCTCCATGGCCCGGCGCGCGTTGGACCGGTGCACCCGGTTCTCCAGGTCGCCGGCGGTGAGCAGCACCTGCCCGGCCACGATCCCGAACTCGCGCATAGCGGCCTGGTACCGGTAGATCAGGACGTTCTGCCCGACCGCGGCGGCGGCCTGCTGGGTCGCGAGATCCGTGGGGCGGGAGGTCAGCTGCAGGTATGGCATCCCCGTTGCGATAGCACCGGACGATACCAGGACCACCTCGGTGCCCCGGCCGTGCGCGGCGGCGAGAGCGTTCACGAGCGGGGCTATGCTGCCGGCGCGGTCGCCGCTGATCGACGACGAGCCGACCTTCACGACCACGCGCCGGGCACTCGGCAGGTCCGTGCGCTGCACGGCGCTCACCGTTCGTCGTCCTGCTCGGCGCGGTCGCTCAGCCGCTCGGCCTCCAGCTCCGCGCGGGCGGCGCTCTTGGCATCCATACGCTCGTGGTAGCGCTCACGACGCTGCGCGGTGGTGCGCCGCGTGCTGGGGTCGATGCGGGGATCGCTGCCGCGAGGCGCGACCATCACCTCGGCGGCGGAGGTGAGCGTCGGCTGCCAGTCGAACACGACCCCGTCGCCGGGGCCGATCACGACCGTCGCCCCGGGGATGGCGCCGGCCTTGTACAGTTCGGCGTCCACGCCGAGCTTGTCCAGGCGGTCGGCGAGGAATCCGACGGCCTCGTCGTTCTGGAAGTCCGTCTGCTGCACCCACCGCTCGGGCTTCGCGCCGAGGATCCGGTACAGCGGTCCGTATGTGCCGCCCTCGACGCGCACGACGAAGTCCCGCTCGGATCCCTGCGGGCGGATCACAATGCGCGGCGCGGCCGGCTTCGCCGCCTCGGCCGCCCGGTGCGCGGACAGGATCTCGGCCAGCGCGAACGTCAGCGGGCGCAGGCCCGCGTGGCTGACCGTGGAGACCTCGAACACCCGGTAACCGCGGTCCTCCAGCTCGGGCCGGACGAGGGCGGCGAGGTCCTTCGCCTCCGGGACGTCCACCTTGTTGAGCACCACGAGCTGGGGGCGCTCCAGCAGCGGCACCTGCCCGTCGGGCACGGGGTACGCGGCGAGCTCGGCGCGGATCACGTCGAGATCGGTAATCGGGTCGCGGCCGGACTCCAGCGTGGCGCAGTCCAGCACGTGCACGAGCGCGGTGCAGCGCTCGACGTGCCGCAGGAACTCCAGGCCCAGCCCCTTGCCCTCGCTCGCGCCCTCGATAAGGCCCGGGACGTCGGCGACGGTGAACCGCACATCCCCGGCCTGCACCACGCCGAGGTTCGGATGCAGCGTCGTGAACGGGTAGTCGGCGATCTTGGGCCGTGCCGCGGACACCGCGGCGACGAGGCTGGACTTGCCCGCGGACGGGAACCCGACGAGGGCCACGTCGGCGACGGTCTTCAGCTCGAGGTCGACATCCCCCTCCCAGCCGGGGGTGCCCAGCAGCGCGAACCCGGGCGCCTTGCGCTTCGTGGTCGCGAGCGCCGCGTTGCCGAGGCCGCCGCGGCCGCCGGGCGCCACGACGAAGCGCATGCCGGGCTCGATCATGTCGGTGAGCACTTCACCGTCGACATCCCGGACCACGGTCCCCACCGGCACCGCCAGTTCCAGGGACTCGCCGAGCGCGCCGGAGCGGTTATCGCCCATGCCGAACCCGCCGTTGCCCCCGCTGCGGTGCGGGGAGTGGTGGTACGACAGGAGCGTCGTCACCTGCGGGTCGGCGACGAGGATGATGTCGCCGCCGTTGCCGCCGTTGCCGCCGTCGGGGCCGGCGAGGGGCTTGAACTTCTCACGACGCACCGACACGCAGCCGTTGCCGCCCCTACCCGCGCGCAGGTGCAGCGTCACGCGATCGACGAAGGTGACCATGACGCTCCTCGTTGTGGATGGGATATGCCGCGAGGGGCGAGCCGAAGCCCGCCCCTCGCAGAAATCACGCTCGAGCCGGGATCACTCCGCGGCTGCGACGATGTTGACGACCTTGCGGCCGCCCTTGGTGCCGAACTCGACGGCGCCCGCCGACAGCGCGAACAGCGTGTCGTCTCCGCCGCGCCCGACATTCACGCCGGGGTGGAAGTGGGTGCCGCGCTGGCGGACGATGATCTCGCCGGCGCTCACGGCCTGCCCGCCGAAGCGCTTCACACCCAGGCGCTGGGCGTTGGAGTCACGGCCGTTGCGGGTGGAGCTTGCGCCCTTCTTATGTGCCATCTCGCGTCTTCTCTCTGCCTACCGGATGCCGGGGCCTACTTGATGCCGGTGACCTTGACGCGCGTGAGGTCCTGACGGTGTCCCTGGCGCTTCTTGTAGCCGGTCTTGTTCTTGAACTTCTGGATCACGATCTTGGGGCCGCGCTCCTCGCCGAGCACCTCGGCGGTGACGGTGACCTTGGCCAGCTTCGCGGCGTCGCTGGTCACGGCGTCGCCGTCCACCAGGAGTAGCGCCGGCAGCTCGAGGGTGTCGCCGACCTGGGCCTTCTGACGGTCCAGGACGACGATCGAGCCGACCTCGACCTTCTCCTGCCGGCCACCGGCGCGCACAACTGCGTAAACCACTTCACACCTGTTTCGTCTGGGAGCGCACGGCTCCGGTTGTCTTTCGAGACTCTGCTCTCTTTGGAGACTCTGCTCTCTTGCGAGGCTGCGCCCGTGGGAAAGATGAAGTCACGGTGCGGGAACGGCCCGGACACGGTCCGGGCCGGCCGACGCACGCGGGGAGCGGCACGACCGGATGCACCAGGGGTCCACTTTACCGGATACCGGGGCACCCGGCAAAACACGCCCGGAGTTCTAGGATCGAGCCCGTGGCGATCCTGATCGACGACCCCCGCTGGCCGGCACACGGCCGGCTGTGGGCGCACCTGGTCACGGACAGCTCGCTGGACGAGCTGCACGCATTCGCGCAGCGCAACGGCATCCCCCGGCGCGCGTTCGACGTCGATCACTACGACGTCCCCGCCGACGCGCACGCGCGGCTCGTGGCCGCGGGCGCCGAGCACGTGGACGGCCATGAGCTCGTGCGCCGGCTCATCGCCTCGGGCCTGCGGGTGCGGGCCCGTGACCGGCGGTGAGCCGGGCCGTCAGTCCTCCGTGCCCGTCGGCACCGGGGTGCCGGTCAGCGCCGCCGTCGTGACCCGGCGACGCGAGCGCCCCTGACCGGGAGCCTTCGGCTCGGGGAGGGCGTCCAGCACCGAGTCCAGCAGGATGTCGCGCTCGGTCTTCGGCTCGTGCGATCGACCCGCGTCCTTCTCCTTGCGCTTCTTCCGCTTCTTAGGACGCTCCACAGCGGGCTGCTCGGCGGGCTCCGGCTCGTCCGCGGCCGTGACATCCTCGCCCTCGACGGGGTGGATCGTGGATGCCACTATCTGCGCGAGCGCGGACTTCGCACCCTCGGTGATCACGTGCGTCGCACCGACCGGCGTCGTGGTCGGCACGGCCGGCCGTGAGCGGCGCGAACCGCCTGCGGGGGCGCGGTGCTTGACCACCGGGTCGTGGTGCACGATGATCCCGCGGCCTGCGCACACCTCGCACGGCTCGCTGAACGTCTCGACCAGGCCGAGCCCGATCTTCTTGCGGGTCATCTGCACGAGTCCCAGCGACGTCACCTCGGCCACCTGGTGCTTCGTGCGGTCCCGGCTCAGGCACTCCACGAGGCGGCGCAGCACGAGGTCGCGGTTGGACTCGAGCACCATGTCGATGAAGTCCACGACGATGATCCCGCCGATGTCGCGCAGCCGCAGCTGACGGACGATCTCCTCGGCCGCCTCGAGGTTGTTCTTCGTGACGGTCTCCTCGAGGTTCCCGCCGGTGCCCACGAACTTGCCGGTGTTCACGTCGATGACGGTCATCGCCTCGGTGCGGTCGATCACGAGCGATCCGCCCGAGGGCAGCCACACCTTCCGGTCCAGCGCCTTCTCGATCTGCTCCGTGATCCGGAACTCGTCGAACGGATCACCGTCACCCTCGTACCGGCCGACGCGCTCGAGCAGGTCCGGCGCGACCGCCTGCAGGTAGCTGGAGATCGTGTTGTGCGCGTCCTCGCCCTGGATCAGCATGGTCGAGAAGTCCTCGTTGAAGACATCCCGGACGATCTTCACGAGCAGGTCCGGCTCGGAGTGCAGCAGCGTCGGCGCCTGCGTCGTCTCGACGAGGCGGCTGATGTGCTCCCACTGCGCGGTGAGCCGCTGGACGTCACGGGTCAGCTGCTCTTCGGTCGCGCCCTCCGCGGCCGTACGCACGATGACGCCGGACGACTCCGGCAGCACCTCCTTGAGAATGCGCTTGAGCCGCGCCCGCTCGGTGTCGGGAAGCTTGCGCGAGATGCCGTTCATCGCCCCGCCGGGCACGTACACGAGGTAGCGGCCGGGCAGTGAGATCTGGCTCGTCAGGCGGGCGCCCTTGTGGCCGACGGGGTCCTTCGTCACCTGGACGAGGACCCGGTCGCCGCTCTTCAGCGCCAGTTCGATGCGACGTGGCTGGTTGCCGGTCTCCACGCCATCCCAGTCCACCTCGCCGGAGTACAGGACGGCGTTGCGTCCGCGCCCGATGTCGACGAACGCGGCCTCCATGCTGGGCAGGACGTTCTGGACGCGCCCGAGGTACACGTTGCCGATCAGCGAGGCGTCCTGGCTGCGGGCGACGTAGTGCTCGGCGAGGACCTTGTCCTCGAGGACGCCGATCTGGATGCGGCCGTTCTTGGAGCGCACGATCATCTCGCGGTCGACGGACTCGCGGCGGGCGAGGAACTCGGCCTCCGTCACCACGGGACGGCGACGCCCGGCCTCGCGGCCGTCACGGCGACGCTGCTTCTTGGCCTCCAGCCGCGTGGATCCCTTGATGCGCTGCGGCTCGGTGACCACCTCGACGATGCGCTCGCGGGTGTCCTCAGTGTCCCCACCGCGACGACGGTTGCGCCGACGGGAGCCGTTCGGCTCGGCAGGCTTCGGCTCGACCGGCAGCGGGGGCAGCAGCGCTATCTGCGGGGCGTAGAAGTGCAGGTCCGTCGAGACCGCGGACACGAACGTCTCCGGCAGCAGGCCGAGGCTCACCGCGCTCGGCGCGGCGAGCTCTTCGGCACCGGGCTCGTCCGTTGCGGGCTCGTCCGCGACATCCTCCGCCGCGGCGGGCTCTTCCGTTGCGGGCTCGTCCGTTGCGGGCTCGTCCGTTGCGGGCTCGTCCGTTACGGGCTCGTCCGCGGCGGGCTCGTCCGTCGCGGGCTCGTCCACGGCAGGCTCTGCCGCGACATCCTCCGCCGCGGCAGGCTCTTCCGCGGTGGGCTGCTCCGCGGCATCCACTGACGGCTCAGCGCTCGGCTCGGCAACGGGCGCCGCGTCGTCGGGCGTCACCGCCGTGGGCGAGGCGTCCGGGGTCAGCGCCGCTGGCCCCTCGCCTGCCGCATCCCCTGCCTGCTGATCGTCACGGGTCTCGTTGTTCTCATCGACCGTCACCGGCGTACTCCCTGCGGGTGACACCGCGCGTCACCCGGCGAAATCTCGTGCGGCGCCGTCCCGCTCCGGGAGGGGGCCGCGAACTCACTCGGTCTGCAACAGGCTCACGGCGCTGCTGCGAAGGGCTTTCGTCGCCCGAAGTCTCGGCGATGGACTCGCGGCGCGGCCGCGAATGCATCTCAGGTCATTATCGCACTTCCCGGCCGGAAAGTGCGAAGCGAGCGCTCCGGCGAGGCGGAGTGGCGGGCTATCACGGCCTGCCGCGCCCGGCTCCATAGCGGCGGATGCCATAATCCGGCCATGCCGCAGACGCACACGCACCCGAAAGGTCTGGCCATCTGGCTGATCATCGCGGCGGTGATCGGATGGTGGGCGGCGTTCCAGCTCACCCTGGAGAAGATCTTCCTGCTGGAGCATCCCGGCTCGAGCGCATCGTGCGATTTCAGCGTGCTCGTGCAGTGCGGCAAGAACATCGAGTCGCCTCAGGGCAACGCCTTCGGCTTCCCGAATCCGCTGATCGGCGTGGCCTGCTGGGTCGCCCCGATCGTCGTGGGGTTCGCGATCCTCGCCGGCGCCCGCTTCGCCGCCTGGTTCTGGTGGACCTTCTGGGCCGGGTTCGTCTTCGCTATCGGATTCGTCGGCTGGCTGATCTTCCAGAGCATCTTCGTGCTGGGCACGCTGTGCCCATGGTGCATGGTGACGTGGGCGGTGACGATCCCGTCGTTCTTCGCGGTCACCGTGCACCTGCTGCGCTCCGGGGTGGTGCCGATGTCGGCAGGAGGCCGCCGCGTCGCGGACCGGCTGATGGCCTGGGTGCCGCTGATGACGATCCTCGGCTACGGCATCGTGGTGCTGATGGCCCAGCTCCGCCTGGACGCCATCCCGAACATCCTGCAGACCATCTTCGGGTGACCCGGCCGCCTCAGCCGAACCAGATCTGAAGCTCGCGGGCCGCCGACTCCGGGCTGTCGGAGCCGTGTACCAGGTTCTGCTGCACCTTGAGCCCCCAGTCCCTTCCGAAGTCGCCGCGGATGGTGCCGGGCGCCGCCGTCGTCGGATCCGTGGTGCCGGCCAGCGACCGGAAGCCCTCGATGACCCGTTCGCCCGCCAGGCGGATCGCCACCGACGGGCCCTGCATCATGAACTCGAGCAGCGGCTCGTAGAACGGCTTTCCGGCGTGCTCGGCGTAGTGCTGCTCGAGGCGCTCCCGGTCCGGTTCGACCAGGCGCAGATCGACGAGCGAGTAGCCCTTCGCCTCGACGCGCGCGAGGATAGTGCCGGTCAGTCCGCGTGCGACGCCGTCGGGCTTGACCAGGACGAGGGTCTCTTCGGTGGCCATGTCATTCTCCATTCGCAGAGTCCGCTTCCGACGCGAGCCGCGCGTTGCGGCGGTCCAGGGACGCCCCCTTGATCGTCGCATACGCCCACATTCCCCCGAAAACCACCGCGACCACGACGATCGCCGGCACCAGGAACGCGGCGAGGGCGACCACGACCTGCAGCACCCAGCCGAGCACGAGCGCCCACCGGTGACGCAGCAAGCCGCCGACGAGCAGCATCAGGACGGCGGCGACGGCACCGCCGACGATCCCCCACCAGTCCGGGATGCCGGCGGGCAGCGCCTTCAGGCCGAAGACCACCAGGCCCGCGAGGAACACGATGATCGACTCGAACACGAGGACTATCTGCCCGAGCGACTCGGCGGCGCCGCGACGGCGGCGGGGGCGCGCGGTGCCGGTCACCCGTGCCACCCGGCCTTCCAGTCCTCGGCAGCCGACAGCACCACGGCCTGCCCCGCCAGCACGATCGACCCCGCGATCACGACGGCGCGGCGATCGGATGCCGCGGCCCACTCCCGCGCCGCGTCCACCGCGTCGGAGAGGTCGGGGTGCACGGTGACCGGAAGGCCCGCCCCCTCCACGAGATCGGCGACGGCGTCGGCATCCAGCGCCCGCTCGGACTCCGGCGAGGTGGCGAACACGCGGGAGACGACCGTCGACAGCTCATCGACGATCCCCGCGGCGTCCTTGTCGGCGAACACGCCGAACACCAGACCCCACTCGTCGAAGTCGAACGACTCTCGCAGCGCGGCCCGCAGCGAGTGCGCCCCGTGCGGGTTGTGCGCGGCGTCCACGAGCACGGTCGGCGCGGTGCCCAGCAGCTGCAGCCGGCCGGGCGAGGTCGCCCCGGCGAGCCCGTCTGTGACGATGCCGGCCGGGATCGGCGTGGTCCCGCCGCCGATCAGCGACTCCACGGCGGCGACGGCCAGCGCGGCGTTGAACCCCTGGTGCGCGCCGTACAGCGGCAGGTACTCGTCGGGGTAGACGCCCGCCAGGCCGCGCAGCGTGATCTGCTGCCCGCCGACGGCGAGGCGCTGCTCGACGAGGGCGAACTCCTCGCCTTCGAACGCTATCGTCGCGCCGCGGGCGGCGGCGGCGGCCCGCAGCACCCGCTCGGCCTCGGGCCGCTGCCGCGCGGACACGACGGCGGCGCCGTCCTTGATGATCCCGGACTTGACCGTCGCAATCTTCTCGATCGTGTCCCCCAGACGATCGGCGTGGTCCATGTCGATGGGCGCGAACACGGCGACCTCGCCGTCGGCGGTATTCGTGGAATCCCACGAGCCGCCCATCCCCACCTCGAGGACGAGCACATCGACGGGGGCGTCCGCGGCCACCACGAACGCGAGCACCGTGAGGATCTCGAAGAACGTCAGGGCAGCGTCCCCGGCCGCCTCCAGCTCGGCATCCACGATCCCGATGAACGGCACTATTTCGTCCCACGCGTCGGCAACGACGCCGTCGTCTGCGGGGGCGCCGTCGATCATGATCCGCTCGGTGAAGCGCTCCAGGTGCGGGCTCGTGAACAGTCCGGTGCGCAGGCCGTGCGCGCGGACCAGGCTCTCGATCATCCGCGCCGTGGACGTCTTACCGTTGGTTCCCGTGATGTGAACGACGCGATACGTGCGCTGCGGGTCGTCCAGCAGCTCCAGCACGCGCCGGGTGCGCTCGACCCGCGGCTGCACCCACCGCTCGCCCTGCCGCTTGAGGAGCTCGGCGTAGACGGCGTCTGCGCGCTCGCGATCGTTCATACGGATGCCTCAACCTTCGTGACCGCGACCCAGAACGGGCCTGTGTTGGCGAATGCTCGCGCCGGGAACGACGCGACGTGATGCGGCGGCCGCTCGAACGCGACGCCGGCGAGGGTCTCGCCGGACCAGCTATCGGGCTGCTCGGCGAGGTCGTCGGCGAAGTGGACGTCGCGACCGACGACCTTCAGGTCGTGCTCGACCGCGAGCGTCTCCTCGGCGACGCCGGCGACCGCGAAAGCGTCGGCGACGGCGTCCCCGTCCGCGGTGCTCGCGAACAGCAGCTCCAGGCGGATGCGGTCACTCACGTCGAAGCCGGCCGCCTTTCGGGTGTCCTGCACGGCGCGGATGACGTCGCGCGCCAGCCCCTCCGCCTCCAGCTCGGGGGTCGTGGCGGTCTCCAGCAGGACGAATCCGCCGCGCGGGAGCAGCGCGAGCGCCTCCCCGTCCGGTCGGCCGGTCGTCTCCAGCACGAGGTCGTACTCGGCGGGCTCGAGGGCGATCCCGCCCGCGGTCACGACGCCGTCCCGCTCGCTCCAGCCCCCCGCCTTCGCGGCCCGGATGACCTGCTGCACCTGCTTGCCCAGGCGTGGGCCGGCGGCCCGGGCGTTCACGCTCAGCCGGTGCGTGATCCCGTACTCGGATGCCGTGGACGCGCCCAGTTCGATCAGGGCGACGCCCTTCACGTTCAGCTCGTCCCGCAGGATGTCCTCATAGGCGGCGAGGGCCGCGGCATCCGTCGTCACGACCGACAGCGCCGGCAGCGGGAGCCGCACGCGCTTGCCCTCCTTCTTGCGGAGGGCGTTCGCGATCGAGGACACCTCACGCGCGGCATCCATTGCCGTGCGGATCTCGTCGGCGGGGTCGAACGCGGCCGCGTCCGGCCAGTCGGTGAGGTGCACGCTGCGGCCCCCGGTCAGCCCCTGCCAGACCCGCTCGGACACGAGCGGGATCAGCGGCGCCGCGACGCGGCAGACGGTCTCCAGGACCGTGTACAGCGTGTCGAACGCCTCCGTGGTGCGCGAGTCGGCGTCGTCCACGCCCAGCCAGAACCGGTCGCGGGACCGGCGGATGTACCAGTTCGTGAGCGCCTCGGCGAAGTCGCGCAGCCGCTCGGTCGCGGTCGTCGAGTCCAGGCCCTCCAGGTCCGCGGCGACGTCCGTCACCAGGCGGCCGGTGAGCGAGAGGATGTAGCGGTCCAGGACATCCGTCGAGTCGGTCCGCCACTGCGCGTGGTAGCCGCCCGGGCGGGCCGCGTTCGCATACGTGGCGAAGAAGTACCAGGCGTTCCACAGCGGCAGCAGGAACTCGCGCACGCCGGCGCGGATGCCCTCCTCGGTGACGACGAGGTTGCCGCCGCGCAGCACCGAGCTGGACATCAGGAACCAGCGCATGGCGTCGGACCCGTCGCGGTCGAACACCTCGGACACGTCGGGATAGTTGCGCAGCGACTTCGACATCTTCTGTCCGTCGCTGCCGAGCACGATGCCGTGGCAGCTCACGCCGGTGAACGCGGGGCGGTCGAACAGGGCCGTGGACAGCACGTGCATCACGTAGAACCAGCCGCGCGTCTGCCCGATGTACTCGACGATGAAGTCTGCGGGCGCGTGCGAGTCGAACCATTCCTGGTTCTCGAACGGGTAGTGCACCTGCGCGTACGGCATCGACCCCGAGTCGAACCACACATCGAACACGTCCTCGATCCGGCGCATCGTGCTGCGGCCGGTCGGGTCGTCGGGGTTCGGACGGGTGAGCTCGTCGATGTACGGGCGGTGCAGGTCGACGGTGCCGTCCGGGCCCGTCGGCAGCCTGCCGAAATCGCGTTCGAGCTCGGCGAGCGAGCCGTACACGTCGATGCGCGGGTGCTCCGGGTCGTCGCTGCGCCACACCGGGATCGGCGATCCCCAGTACCGGTTGCGGCTCACCGACCAGTCCCGGGCGCCTTCGAGCCACTTGCCGAACTGCCCGTCCTTCACGTTCTCAGGCACCCAGGTGATCTGCGCGTTGTTCGCGAGCATCCGGTCCTTGATGTCGGTCACGCGCACGAACCAGCTGGAGACGGCGCGGTAGATGAGGGGGTTCCGGCAGCGCCAGCAGTGCGGGTACGAGTGCTCGTAGCTGGCCTCGCGCAGCAGCCGCCCGCGCTGCTGCAGGAGCCGGATGAGCGGACGGTTCGCATCCATCCACAGCTGGCCGGCGACATCCGCCACCTGCGGCAGGAACCGCCCGCCGTCGTCGAGGCTCAGCACCACCGGGATGCCGTGGGCGCCGGTGACCCGCTGGTCGTCCTCGCCGTAGGCGGGCGCCTGGTGGACGATGCCGGTGCCGTCGGTCGTCGTGACGTAGTCGTCGACGAGGACCCGCCAGGCGTTCTGCGTGCCGTACGCGTCGACATCCGCGTAGTAATCGAACAGGCGCTCGTACGTGACGTCGGCGAGGTCGGAACCGGCGATCGTCTGCACGACGGCCGCGGCGGCGGCATCCGCGGACGGATAGCCGAGGTCCTTCGCGTAGCCGCCGAGCAGGTCCCGCGCCAGCAGGTAGCGGTGCTCGCCACCGTCGCGCGCGCCGTCCGGACCGGCGGGGACGACGACGTACGGGATGTCGGGCCCCACGGCGAGCGCGAGGTTCGTCGGGAGGGTCCACGGCGTGGTGGTCCAGGCCAGGGCGCGCACGCCCTCGATGCCGATCGCGGCCGCCTTCGGGCCGGTAAGCGGGAACGTGACGGTCACCGACGGGTCCTGCCGCATCTGGTAGACGTCGTCGTCCATGCGCAGCTCGTGGTTGGACAGCGGCGTCTCATCGCGCCAGCAGTAGGGCAGCACGCGGTAGCCCTCGTACGCGAGGCCCTTGTCGTACAGGGTCTTGAACGCCCACAGCACGGACTCCATGAACGACGTGTCCAGGGTCTTGTAGCCGCGGTCGAAGTCGACCCAGCGCGCCTGGCGGGTGACGTAGTCCTGCCATTCGCGGGTGTACTCGAGCACCGAGCTGCGCGCCTTCTCGTTGAAGGTGGCGATGCCCATCCGCTCGATCTCGTCCTTCTCGGTGATCCCGAGCTGCTTCATCGCCTCGAGCTCGGCGGGAAGGCCGTGGGTGTCCCAGCCGAACACGCGGTCGACCTTCATGCCGCGCATTGTCTGGAAGCGCGGGAACACGTCCTTGGCATACCCGGTGAGCAGGTGCCCGTAGTGCGGGAGCCCGTTCGCGAACGGCGGGCCGTCGTAGAACACCCACTCCTGCGCGCCGTCGCGCTGCGCGATGGATGCCCGGAACGTGTCGTCGCTGTCCCAGAACGCGAGGGTGTCGCGCTCGATCTGGGGGAACCGGGGGCTCGGGACGAGGTCCGCGGCGGGGCCGAAGGCGGATTCGCGGGGGTAGGGCATGGGCGTCTCGCAGGGCTCGGATCTTCTGCGCCGGGACGACCCGGTCCACTTCAGCACCGAGCCGCGGTACCACCCCGCGTGAGCGCACGCCCGCGGCGTACGCTCCCCTTTCACGGCGGCTGTGACGGGCCTGCCCCGCTCGGTTCTACTGGGCTTGCGCCGTTCTTCCGAGAGCTCCCCGGTGATGACCGGATCGATGCCTGTCTGCCCAGTCTATGCGCCGGGGCGGCCGGCCGCGGCATCCCACGCCTTCGCCGTGCCCTGTCCACCCACGCGGCTGCGCCGGCCCCCACCCCCTCGCGCCCGGCGCGCCGGCCCCTCCTCCTCGCGCCCGGCGCGCCGGCCCCAGCGCGCCCGGCGCGCCGGCCCCCTCCTCCTCGCGCCCGGCGCCCCGGCCCCAGCCCTCGGCCGAGCCGAGGAGATCGGCCGACGCGAGGACAGTCTTGCCGCAATCGGTCCTCTGCTCGGCCATTCCCCTCGGCCGAGCCGAGGAGTTCCGGGATGTCAGGGCCAGCGGGCATCTCCGGGTCGGCTGAGACGAGGGGCGGGATGCCGTCACGCGGCCAGGTGCAGGCCTTGCGCTATCGCGGCGAGGATCCGCTCCTGCACCTCGGGCCAGTGGTTGATCACGTCGTCGTACCCCACCCGGATGACGAAGTAGCCGCGCAGCATCAGCTCCGCGTCATGGGCGAGATCGGCCGCTCGTTGCGCACCGACGTGGTGGCCTCCGTCGATCTGGAGGACGAGTCGCTCCCCGATGAGGAAGTCCACGCGGTGCCCGTACAGCCACGACTGCGCGTGGATCGGCACGTTCAGCCAGCTCAGCCGAGGGTAGATGAACGTCTCGAGCCCGGAATCATGGAAGGGCACGACGGCCGTCACGAGCGCCCGCGCCTGCCCACGGAACGGCAGCCGCTCGAGCTTCTTGATGTCGATGAGCCCCTTGTTCATCGCGCTGTCCCAGATGGCGAGCGCCGCCTCGTAGGGCTGGCACAGCGCGACCGCCTGCAGCACGTTCTCGACAGCGTCGACGAGGGCGTTCGGATTGCGCGGCACCAGCGGAGCGAACCGGTGCAGAACGCCGCCCGGCACCGCGACCATGCCCGCGTGCGCTCCACACGCCACGTGCACCGTCGACGCCTCGAGCACCCACAGCCCGAGCCGCTTCGCCTGCGTCACGCACGAGAGGATGACACCGGCACGCGCCGCGAACCGCAGCATCGTGTCGGCATCCGGCGTCGCGACCCACACGCGTCTCTCGCGGACGAGAACTCCGGCGCGGATCGCTGCCTCGATGTCGTGCTTGTCGATGCCGGCGCGCACGAGGGTCTGGCTGCGGACTACCCCGCCCCGGTTGCGCACCTGGCGCACCACGGCATCGATTCGGTTCTGCATGCAGTGAACACTGCCGCGGCAGCGACCCGTCCGGTGCGGGATTCGCCCATGTGTGGACAGTGGCGGGCCTGGGGAGGAGCCGCCGCCGGGCGCGGCATCCCGCATTTCCTCGACCGAGCCGAGGGGATTGGACCAGGCGAGGACCAGAGCATGCGAAACCCCCCTCTGCTCGGCCATTCTCCTCGGCTCGGCCGAGGGGCAGGGGCAGAGGCACGGCGAGGGGCAGGGGCAGAGGCACGGGCAGAGGGAGCGCACGGGGAGGGGCCCGGCGCTCACCCTCCAATTGATGTACCGCGTCCAGGTATGCCCGCCAGGTGGCATGATGGATCCCCGTGACCACAGCAACCACGGTGCCCCCGACATCCACCGCCCCCACCCGACGCGTCGCCTGGGCGTCCATGGTGGGCACGTCCCTGGAGTCGTTCGACTTCTACGTGTTCGCCTACTTCTCGGCGTACTTCATCGGCCCCCTGTTCTTCGACCCGCTCGGCCCGGTGGGTTCGACGCTCGCCGCGTTCTCGACGATCGCGGTCGCGTTCGTGGTGCGCCCGATCGGCGCCGTGATCTTCGGCCACATGGGCGACCGCCTCGGCCGCCGCGCCACGCTGCTGTGGACCGTCGGCATCATGGGCGTCGCGACCGGGCTCATCGGCCTGCTGCCCACGTTCGGGCAGGCGGCGTGGCTCGGCGCCGTGCTCCTGGTCCTGCTGCGCGTCGTGCAGGGCCTGTCCCTGGGCGGCGAATGGGGCGGGTCGATCCTGCTGGCCACCGAGCACTCCGGCCGCGTCTCGCGCGCGTTCTATGCGGCGATCCCCCAGCTCGGCTCACCCGCGGGCTCGACGCTGTCGGCGACGGTGTTCCTCGTGATGGCCGCGACGATGCCCGCGGAGGCCCTCGCCAGCTGGGGCTGGCGCATCCCGTTCCTGCTGGCGATCCCGCTGCTCGCGGTCTCCCTCTACCTGCGCTGGTCGATCGACGAGACGCCGGTGTTCCGCCGCGTCGTCACCGAGGGACGCCGGGACCGGATGCCGGTGGCCACCGTGTTCCGGCAGCGGCCCATCGCGCTGATCGTCGCCATCGGTGCGGCGCTGCTCGGGATCGGCTCCTACTCGCTGATGAACACGTACACGATCAACTACGGCGTCGCCCATCTCGGGTTCGCGTTCCAGGACCTGCTGATCGCCACGACGATCGGGGCGCTGCTGCAGTTCATCACCATCCCGCTGTTCGGCGCCTGGGCGAGCCGACGCAGCTCCGCGCGCGTCGTGCTGTGGGGCGCGCTGGGCACGCTGCTGATCACGTTCCCGATGTACTGGATGCTTCAGTTCGCGACGTTCCCGATCCTCGTGGGCACGATGATCATCGGCGGCATCCTTCCGACGATGTCGTGGGCGGCCCTCGGCGGGCTCATGGACGACCTGTTCCCCGACCACTTCCGCTACTCCGCCCTGTCGATCGCCTACGCGATCGCCGCCACGATCAGCGGGTTCATCCCCCTGATCACGCTCGCGCTCGGCGACGCGACCGGCTTCGCCTGGTGGCACCCCGGGATAGTGCTCGCGATCCTCTCTGCGATCACTTTGGTCGCAGCGTGGGTCGCGCACCGGAATTCGCCCTGGATCAGGCAGGATGAGGGTCAGCTGCGCGCCGTCGGCGCGGCATCCGACACCGCCCCCAACGGATAGGACTGGGATGACGACGACCGCACCGGCTGCCCGCTCCCGCACCTACCGCCGCCCGGTCGCCGTCGTCGCGATCATCCTCACCGCCGCTCTCACGCTGCTCGGCCTCGCCTCTCCGGCGTTCGCGAGCGGCAGCGGAACCCTCGCATCCCTCGTCAACCGCGATCGCGCCGCCCATGGGGTGCCCGCACTCGCGCGCAGCGCGTCCCTGGACGCCATCGCGGTGACGTGGGCGCACCACATGGCCGACAGCGGCCGGATGTCGCACAACCCGAACCTCGCGACCCAGGCGCCTGCGGGGTGGCGCGCCCTCGGCGAGAACGTCGCGATGGGCCAGCCCACCCCGGAGGCGATGGAGGCGGCGTGGATGGCCTCCCCCGGTCACCGCGCCAACATCCTGGGCGACTATACGCACGTCGGCGTCGCCTTCCTCGTCGCGAACGGCCAGGTCTGGGGCGTCGAGGTGTTCGCGAAGTACGCGACGGCCGCGCCGAAACCCGCCGCACCGCCGGCGAAGGCCCCGCCGAAGGCGGCCCCGGCCCCCGCGCACAACGCCCCGCCCGCGCCGAACCGGCCCGCGGGGCCGGCGTCCGCACAGGCCCGGTCGGCACCCGCCCCGACGCCCGCCGTCACACCTGCCGCGACGCCCACGCCGACCGCCGCCGTGTCCGCGGCATCCGCTCCACCCGCCCCCACCGCCACGGCGACCGCGACACCGCTCGCCCTGCTGGAGACGGCCGCGACCGATGCGGCGCCGTCCGTCGCGCCGCTCGGCGTGGCCGTGCTGCTGCTGGGGCTCGGCATCGTGATCGTCGGCATGGTGCGCCGCCGCCGGACCTGACCGCACGCCGCCGCCGGGCCGCGGCATCCCGGGCCACCCGCATAAGATGAAGGGGCATCCCACACTCAGGCACGCTCACACAGTGCCGCCCATATCGCTCAAGGAGACCCATGGCCGACGCGCACATTCCCGACAAGCCCGCCCTCGAGGGTCTCGAAGTGAAGTGGGACGCGCAGTGGCGCGAGCAGGGCACGTACCTGTTCGACCGCGATTCCGCCCGCGCCAAGGGCCGCAACGGCGTGTACTCGATCGACACGCCTCCGCCGACCGCGTCCGGGAGCCTGCACATCGGGCACGTCTTCTCGTTCACGCACACCGATCTGAAGGCCCGCTTCGAGCGGATGCGCGGCAAGGTGGTGTTCTACCCGATGGGCTGGGATGACAACGGCCTGCCCACCGAACGCCGCGTGCAGAACTACTACGGCGTGCGGTGCGACCCGTCGCTGCCGTACGAGGCGGACTTCACCCCGCCGTACGAAGGCGGCACGAACAAGAGCAGCAAGGCCGCCGACCAGCAGCCGATCAGCCGCCGCAACTTCATCGAGCTGTGCGAGCGGCTCACGCTCGAGGACGAGAAGCAGTTCGAGAGCCTGTTCCGCCAGCTCGGTCTGTCCGTGGACTGGACGCAGACGTACCGCACCATCTCGGATGAGACGATGCGCACGAGCCAGCTGGCGTTCCTGCGCAACCTGGAGCGCGGTGAGGCGTACCAGGCCCTGGCCCCCACCCTGTGGGACATCGACTTCCGCTCGGCGATAGCCCAGGCCGAGCTCGAGGATCGCGACCAGCAGGCCTCCTTCCATCGCGTCGCGTTCCACCGCGCTGACGGGACCGGGGACGTGCTCATCGAGACCACGCGACCCGAGCTCGTGCCGGCGTGCGTGGCCCTGGTCGCCCACCCCGATGACGAGCGGTACCAGCCGCTGTTCGGCACCACGGTGCGCACGCCGCTGTTCGATGTCGAGGTTCCCGTGCTCGCCCATCCCCTGGCCCAGCCGGACAAGGGCTCGGGCATCGCGATGATCTGCACATTCGGCGACGTCACCGACATCGTGTGGTGGCGCGAGCTGGACCTGCCCAACCGGACGATCATCGGCAAGGACGGACGAATCCTCGCCGAGACCCCGGACGCGATCACCTCGGATGCCGGCGCCGCGGCGTATGCGCAGCTGGTGGGCAAGACGGTGTTCAGCGCCCGCAAGGTGATCGTCGAGCTGCTGGAGGCGTCTGGCGACCTGAAGAACGTGTCCAAACCGTTCAGCCACGCCGTGAAGTTCTTCGAAAAGGGCGACCGGCCGCTGGAGATCGTCTCCACGCGGCAGTGGTACCTGCGCAACGGCGCCCGGGATGGGGCCGTGCGCGACACGCTGATAGCCCTCGGACAGGGCATGGCGTGGCATCCGGACTTCATGCGGGTGCGGTACGAGAACTGGACGAACGGCCTGACCGGCGATTGGCTCGTGTCACGGCAGCGCTTCTTCGGGGTGCCGATCCCGCTCTGGTACGCGCTGGACGCGGACGGCGAGCCCGATCACGACCGCGTGCTACCCCCGCATCTGGCCGCCCTGCCCGTGGATCCCACGACCGACGTGCCGCCCGGGTACACCGAGGCGCAGCGCGGCGTGCCGGGCGGGTTCGTCGCCGAGAAGGACATCTTCGACACGTGGGCGACATCGTCGCTGACCCCGCAGCTGGCCGGCGGCTGGCAGCGCGACGACGAACTGTGGAGCATGGTCGCCCCGTTCGACCTGCGTCCGCAGGGACAGGACATCATCCGCACCTGGCTGTTCTCGACGATGCTGCGCAGCGCCCTCGAGGACCACCGCGCGCCCTGGTCCGACGCGGCGATCTCCGGGTTCATCGTTGACCCGGACCGCAAGAAGATGTCCAAGTCGAAGGGCAACGTCGTCACGCCCGCCGACATCCTGGACCAGCACGGCACGGACGCGGTGCGGTACTGGGCGGCATCCAGCCGGCTGGGCGCCGACGCGGCGTTCGACCCGCAGAATCCTACCCAGGTCAAGATCGGGCGGCGCCTCGCGATCAAGGTGCTGAACGCGGCGAAGTTCGTGCTGTCGTTCCCGGTCCCCGACGGGGCCGAGGTCACGCACGCGCTGGACGCCTCGATGCTGGCGACGCTCGACGGCGTCGTGCGCGAGGCGACGAAGGCGTACCAGGCGTACGACCACGCCCGGGCGCTGGAGGTCACCGAGGCGTTCTTCTGGACGTTCTGCGACGACTATCTCGAGCTCGTCAAGGAGCGCGCCTACGACCGCACCGACGTGGGCCAGGCCTCGGCCGCCCTCGCCCTGCGGCTCGCGCTGTCGACGCTGCTGCGCCTGCTGGCACCCGTTCTCGTGTTCGCGGCCGAGGAGGCCTGGTCGTGGTTCGAGGACGGCTCGATCCACCGCGCCGCCTGGCCCGAGCCGCTCGGGCTCGACGGCGACCCGGCGGTCCTGGTGGCCGTGAGCGCGGCGCTCGTGGGGATCCGGCGCGCGAAGACCGAGGCGAAGGCGTCGCAGAAGACCCCGGTCGCGCACGTCACGATCGCCGGGCCCGAGGATGCGCTGGCCGCGATCCGGCTCGCGGAGGGCGACCTGAAGGCCGTCGGCCGGATCGCGGAGGCCTCGTACGCGACGGCGGACGACCTCGGCGTGGCCGCGATCGAACTCGCTATCCAGGAGGCCTGACATGCAGCTGGGCACTCGCTGGGCCGCCGGCGCAGAGCCGCCGGCGCGGCTGACGCCGGAGTTCGTCGCGCAGCTGCGGTCCGTCGAGGCCGACCTGCCCCCGACCGAGCGGGGCGCGGCCCGGTGGACGCTCACCTGGCTGGAGGGCCGGCCCGTCGCCGAGCTCGACGTCGGAATCATCGTGACCGTCGATCACGCCGGCGCAGTCGTCGTCCGGCACGATGACGAGGACGGGTTCGCCTAAGTCGCGAGCCTCAGCGGCGCCGGTACGCGTCGGCCATGTGCGCGCGCCGCTGCTCGACGGGGTCGAAGCCGTCGACGGCGCGCCGGGCGTCCAGCTGGCGCCGGGCCATCCGACGCAGGGCGGATGCCTCGAGGGCGCGCGCGCCGGACAGCAGCATCCGCTCGACGAACGTCGGCGGCGCCAGATACGGCCGCACCGGGAGAGCCCGGGTTGTCATCGCGGTCATGTCCGTGGTCCTTTCTCGGGAAGGGCGAACACGTCGGCACGGATCGTCACGGTCCGCACGTCGTCGCCGACCTGGTCGCGGTGCTCGGCCACGACCTCGTCGATGATCGCGGTGAGCCGCGTCGTCAGGCCCTTCATCTGCTCGGGGGTCAGCCGCGCGGTGGCGGTCGTGATCATGCCGGTGTCCTCGACCTCGTCGGGGTTGCGCAGCCCGTCGGCGATGTAGCGCATCAGCTGCTCGTGCCGGCGCGTGAAGAACTCGTTCATCACGAACTGCGTCGCGGCGCGCCCGGCCGGGGTCTTCATCCCCTCGGGGCTGCCGAACGTCACGGACCCCTTGGGACGCTCCCACCAGCGCTCGCGCGCGTTGCCCCGCCCCTCGACCTCGCGGATCAGCTCGTGCTTGGCGAGGGCCCGCAGGTGGTAGCTCGTCGATCCCGTGGACTCGCCGGTCAGCTCCGCGAGCGTGCTGGCGGTCTGCGGACCGTACTGGGACAGGATGTCGTAGATCTCGATCCGCAGCGGGTGAGCGAGGGCGCGCAGGGCTCCTCCGTCGATGGGCCGGGGCTCGGCGCCGTCGGGGTATCTGCTCTCATCGGACATGCTCCAAAGATACCTTTGCACTCATCCCTTTGCAAGAACTTCTTTGCAAGAGATTCTTTGTGATGCGGGTCGCCCGGATTACGCTGAGACCATGACGGATGCCTCGGCCAACCCTCTGCTGTCCCCCAGTCCGCTTCCCTACGGTCTGCCGCCGTACGCGCTGATCGATCCGGCGCATTATCTGCCGGCGTTCCAGGCCGCGTTCGCGCAGCACCTGGAGGAGATCGCCGCCATCACGCGTGTGCGGTCCGCGGCGACGTTCGAGAACACGATGGTGCCCTTGGAGGGCAGCGGACGCCTCCTCGGCGATGTCGCGCGCGCGTTCTACACGGTCTCCTCCGCCGACGCGACGCCGGAGATCCAGCAGGTCGAGGAGCAGCTCGCGCCGCTGATGGCCGCCCACGAGGACGCGGTCCGGCTGGACGCGCAGCTGTACGAGCGGATCACCGCACTGCACGACCGGCTCGACGAGCTGGACCTGGGCGCCGAGCAGCAATACCTCGTGCAGCGCTGGCACCGGGAGATGACGCACGCGGGCGCGGGCCTGGACGACGAGGCGAAGGCCGCCGTCACGGAGCTGAACAAGGAGCTGTCCACGCTGACGACGCTGTTCGACAAGCACCTGCTGGCCGACACGAACGACCTCGCGGTCGTGTTCGACGACGCCGGCGACCTGGACGGACTCAGCGACGGCGAACTGTCGGCTGCGGCATCCGCGGCCACCGACCGGGGCCTTTCCGGCCGATACGTGGTCACCCTGCCCCTGTTCACGGGACACCCCTATCTCGCCGGGCTGCGGGGCCGCGATGCGCGCCGGCGGATCATGGACGCGTCTCGCGCGCGCGGCTCGCGCGGGAACCCCGACGACAACCGCGACGTGCTGCGGCGGATCGTGCGCCTGCGCGCGCAGCGCGCGGCGCTCCTCGGATACGACTCGCACGCCGCGTACGTCACCGCGGACGAGACGGCCGGCACACCGCAGGCCGTGAGCGAGCTGCTGCATCGCCTCGCGGCGCCCGCCGCGCGCAACGCGCAGCGCGAGCAGGCCGCCCTGCAGCGGATCGTCGACGAAAGCCCGGATGCCTTCCCCCTGGCCGCGCACGACTGGGCGTTCTACACCGAGAAGGTTCGGCAGGCCGAGTACGCCATCGACACCGCGGCCCTGCGGCCGTGGTTCGAGGCCGAGCGCGTGCTGCAGGACGGCGTGTTCTGGGCGGCCACACAGCTGTACGGCATCACGTTCACGGAGCGCGGAGACCTGCAGGCGTACCATCCCGACGCCCGCGTGTTCGAGGTGCACAACGAGGACGGGTCGACGCAGGGCCTGTACATCCTGGACCTGTACACGCGCGACACGAAGCGCGGCGGGGCGTGGATGAACGCCATCGTCGACCAGTCGGCGCTCCTGGGCACGCAGGCCGTCGTGGTGAACAACCTCAACGTGCCCAAGCCCGCCGCCGGGCGGCCGACACTTCTCACGTTCGACGAGGTGAGCACGCTCTTCCACGAGTTCGGGCACGCCCTGCACGGCCTTTTCGCGACCGTGACCTACCCGCACTTCGCGGGCACCGCGGTGTTCCGCGACTTCGTCGAGTTCCCCAGCCAGGTCAACGAGATGTGGATGCTGTGGCCCGAGGTCCTGGACCACTACGCGCGGCACATCGACACCGGCGCGCCGCTGCCGGCCGAGGTGGTCGAGAAGCTGCACGCGTCCGAGACGTTCAACCAGGGCTTCGCGACCAGCGAGTACCTGGCGGCAGCGTGGCTCGACCAGGCGTGGCACACGCTGACCGAGGCGGAGGCGGCCGCCGTGGACGACGTGGCGGCGTTCGAGGCGTCAGCCCTGGCATCCATCGGCCTTGCGAACCCCGCCGTCCCCACCCGCTACTCCTCGACGTACTTCCAGCACATCTTCTCCGGCGGCTACAGCGCCGGGTACTACTCGTACATCTGGAGCGAAGTACTCGACGCCGACACCGTCGAATGGTTCAAGGACAACGGCGGGCTGACGAGAGCCAACGGCGACAGGTTCCGGGACCGCCTGCTCGGTGTCGGCGGCGCGAAGGACCCGCTCGAGGCGTTCCGCGACTTCCGGGGCCGGGATGCCGACATCCAGCCGCTGCTGAAGCGCCGCGGGCTCGAGGGCTGACCGCGATGACCGACGGGCAGCTGGCGGCGATCCGCGACTCGTTCGACGCGCGGGCCCTGCAGTACGACGCGAACGCCATGCATCGCGCGCTCGCCACGTCGACCGCGCAGTTCGCGCACGTCGCCGAGGACGAGGTGGTGGTGGATGTCGCGACCGGCACCGGGCTCGTCGCCCGCGCGCTCGCGACTCGGCATCCCGGGCTGCGGATCACCGGCGTCGACATCTCCGGCGGCATGCTGGCGGTGGCCCGCGCGGCGCTCCCGTCCGCCGCGTGGGTGCAGGCGGATGCCGCCGCGCTGCCGATCGCAGACGCGTCCACGGACCTCGTCACGTGCGTCACGGCGCTGCACCTGTTCCCCGATGCCCAACTCGCCATTGCGGAGTGGACGCGCATTCTGCGCCCGGGCGGCCGGGTCGTCACGGCGACATTCGTCAGCGCCGGCCACCACACGCCGCACGGCGAGCCCGAGGCGGTCCCCTATCGGCGCGACCACGCCCCGTTCGCGACGCCGGAGCGCCTGCAGGGCGCGTACACCCCGCTCGGACTGCGCATCGACCGCATCGCCACATGGGCGCGCGCGGACGACCGCATCCTGATCGCGCAGGCCGTGCGCGGCTGACCTCAGGCGCTCTTGCGGCGCTTCTCCCGCAGCACCAGCGTGGGTGCGGCGCCCTCCTCGACGGCGGCGCGCGTGACGATCACCTTGTCGACATCCCGAGTCGAGGGGATCTCGAACATGATCGGGCCGAGCACGTCCTCGAGGATCGCGCGCAGGCCGCGGGCACCGGTCTTGCGGAGCACGGCGAGGTCGGCGATCGCCTCCAGTGCGTCGTGCTCGAACTCCAGCTGCACGTCGTCGAGCTGGAACATCCGCTGATACTGCTTGACGAGCGCATTCTTCGGCGTGGTGAGGATCTCCATCAGCGCCTCGCGGTCCAGCGGCGACACCGACGCGACGACGGGGAGCCGCCCGATGAACTCCGGGATCAGGCCGAATTTGTGCAGATCCTCAGGCTGGACCTCGCCGAACAGGTTGAGGTCCTCGTCCTTGCGGTGCAGCGAGGCCCCGAATCCGACACCGTGCCGGCCCACGCGCGCCGAGATGATGTCCTCGAGGCCGGCGAACGCGCCGGCGACGATGAACAGCACGTTCGTGGTGTCGATCTGGATGAACTCCTGGTGCGGGTGTTTGCGGCCGCCCTGCGGGGGCACCGATGCGACGGTGCCCTCGAGGATTTTCAGCAGCGCCTGCTGCACGCCCTCACCGGAGACATCCCGGGTGATCGAGGGGTTCTCCGCCTTGCGCGCGATCTTGTCGACCTCGTCGATGTAGATGATCCCGGTCTCGGCGCGCTTCGTGTCGAAATCGGCGGCCTGCAGCAGCTTCAGCAGGATGTTCTCGACATCCTCCCCGACGTACCCGGCCTCGGTGAGCGCCGTGGCGTCGGCGACGGCGAACGGCACGTTCAGTCTCTTCGCGAGTGTCTGCGCAAGGTAGGTCTTGCCGCAGCCGGTGGGCCCGAGCAGCAGGATGTTGCTCTTGGCGATCTCGATCTCCTCGGCCCGCTCCTCCGCGGACTGGATCGTCGCGTGCGCGCGCACCCGCTTGTAGTGGTTGTACACGGCGACGGCGAGGGCGCGCTTGGCGTCGTCCTGACCGACCACGTACTCCTCGAGGAACGCGAAGATCTCGCGGGGCTTGGGAAGATCGAACTCGGAGACCGTGCCGTCGCCGGACTCGGCCATCCGCTCCTCGATGATCTCGTTGCACAGCTCGACGCACTCATCGCAGATGTACACACCGGGACCGGCGATCAGTTGCTGCACCTGCTTCTGGCTCTTTCCGCAGAACGAGCACTTGAACAGGTCAGCGCTTTCGCCGATGCGTGCCATGGGCCCTCCTCGTCTGCGGCGGGCCAGGTGCGCCCGCCTCGTTCGAGCCTAATCGCAGGCGGCGACATCCGAACGCATTGCGGCGGCGCAGATGTCGAGGCCGGCCGCGGGTTCTGCCGACAGCGGAAGGCCCCGTCGACCGAGCGGTCGACGGGGCCTGTGCGCGGATGCGCGTTACGCGGTGAGAGCGGTCTGCCCGCGCTTGCGCGTGGTCAGGACCTGGTCGACCAGGCCGTACTCCACGGCATCCTGGGCCGACAGGATCTTGTCGCGATCGATGTCCTTGTGCACCTCGTCGAGCGTGCGCTTGGAGTGCTTGGAGAGCGTCTCCTCCAGCCACGTGCGCATCCGCATGATCTCGTTCGCCTGGATCTCGATGTCCGACGCCTGCCCCTGCCCGGCCTCGCCGACAGCGGGCTGGTGGATCAGGATGCGGGCGTTCGGCAGCGCGAGCCGCTTGCCGGGGGCGCCGGCGGCCAGGAGCACGGCGGCGGCGGAGGCGGCCTGCCCGAGCACCACGGTCTGGATCTGCGGCGACACGTACTGCATGGTGTCGTAGATCGCCGTCATCGCGGTGAACGAGCCGCCCGGCGAGTTGATGTACATGACGATGTCGCGGTCGGGGTCCTGGCTTTCCAGGACCAGCAGCTGCGCCATCACGTCGTCGGCGGACGCGTCGTCCACCTGGACGCCCAGGAAGATCACGCGGTCCTCGAACAGCTTGTTGTACGGGTCCTGGCGCTTGTAGCCATAGGCGGTGCGCTCCTCGAACTGCGGCAGGATGTACCGGCTCGAGGGCATCTGCAACGCGCGGGGCGTGATCGGAAGACCGAAAGAGGGGGTGTGCATGCTCATGTCTCCGTCGTGTCTCACTGGTTGGTTCCGCCGCCGCCGTGCACGTCTTCGGCGTGCTCGCGGATGTGGTCGACGAAGCCGTAGTCGAGCGCCTCGTCGGCCGTGAACCAGCGGTCGCGGTCGCCGTCGGCGTTGATCTGGTCGACGGTCTTGCCGGTCTGCGCCGCGGTGATCTCGGCGAGACGCTTCTTCATGTCGAGGATCAGCTGCGCCTGGGTCTGGATGTCGCTGGCGGTGCCGCCGAACCCGCCGTGCGGCTGGTGCAGCAGGACGCGGGCGTTCGGGGTGATGTAGCGCTTCCCCTTGGTTCCGCTGGTCAGCAGCAGCTGACCCATCGACGCGGCCATCCCGATGCCGACGGTGACGATGTCGTTGGGCACGAACTGCATCGTGTCGTAGATCGCCATCCCGGCGGTGATCGATCCGCCCGGCGAGTTGATGTAGAGGTAGATGTCCTTCTGGGAGTCCTCTGCGGCGAGAAGGAGGATCTTCGCGCAGATCTCGTTGGCGTTGTCGTCGCGCACCTCTGATCCCAGCCAGATGATGCGGTCCTTCAACAGCCTGTCGAAGACGCTGGTCGCGACAAGGGGTTCAGCCATTCCTGCTCCTGATTCGGTTGCGTGTTTCGAACATACCGGGGCGGGCACGGCGACCCGCCCCTGTTCGCCCTGGGCAGAGCGGGCGGGCTGCCGGGCGTGGCATCCCGGCCGCGCGGGTCACTGCGGCCGCGGGTCGCGCAGCTCGGCGGCGTAGCCGGTGACGGAGCGGGTGTAAAGGGTCAGATGCGGGGCGAGGGCGGTGAGGGCCACGGATGCCGCCTGCACGGCGTCCCCGGACGAGGCGAGGGCGAGTGCGTAGAACGCGGCGGCCTCGTCGGCCAGCGCGCCGCCGCGGGTCGCGGCATATTCATCGCGCAGCATCCCGAGCGCCTCCTCGACGCGGCCGAGGTTGCGCACGGTGCTGGCCAGCTGGATCACCGCGCGGGTACGGCGGGCGGGGTCGAGCCCGGCCGCCAGCGCCGCCCGGTACAGCGGCTCGGCGTCGAGCTCCGCGCCGGCGGTGTCGCGGACGCCGGCGCGTTCGAAAAGGGCCACCGGGTGCGTGTCGCCGAGCTCGGCGGCCAGCGCGTCGATCGCCGCTATCCGCGCGGCGTCGTCGAGCGTGCGGTCCCGCCATACCGCGTCCACGCGTCGCTGCCAGTCGTCGATGAGGTCGGCCATGTTCGTCCTTCCGGGAGCGGAAAGGGGCGGACGACCGTGGTCATCCGCCCCTTTCTCGGGTGGTCCTACTCCGCGGCCTTCTCAGACGCGGCCTTGGCCGCCGGCGCCTTCTTGGCGGGGGCCTTCTTCGCGGGCTTCTCGGTCGGCTCGGCGTCCGCCTTCTTGGCCGGAGCCTTCTTCGCCGGAGCCTTCTTGGCGGGCGCCTTCTTCGCGGGCTTCTCGTCCGCGGCGGCGGTCTCGCCCGGGGCGTCGTCCGCGGCGGCATCGCCGGCCGCGGCATCCTCGTCCTCGACGGCGATGAAGCCGGTCAGGTCGACGGGCTTGCCCGCGGAGTCGACGACCGTGACTTTGCCGAGCATGACCGCGAGGGCCTTGTTGCGGGCGACTTCGCCGACCAGGACCGGCAGCTGGCCGTTCTGCTGGAGGGCCTCGACGAACTCCTGCGGCGCGACGCCGTACTGGGCGGCGGACTGGACGATGTACTGCGTCAGCTCGTCCTGCGAGACCTGGACGTCGTGCTTCTCGACGATCTTGTCCAGCAGCACCTGGGTGCGGAACTGCTTCTCGCTGGCCTCCGTGACCTCGGCGCGGTGCTCGTCGTCCTCCAGGCGCCCCTCCTGCTCGAGGTGCTCGCGGACCTGGTCCTCGACCAGCTGCGCGGGGACCGGGATGTCGACCTTGGCGAGCAGCTCCTCGACGAGCTTGTCGCGCGCCGCGGTGCCCTGCGTGAACACGGCCTGCTGGTCGACGCGCCCGGCGAGGGACTCGCGCAGCTCGGCGATGGTGTCGAACTCGCTGGCGATCTGGGCGAAGTCGTCGTCCGCCTCGGGAAGCTCGCGCTCCTTGACGGCCTTGACGGTGACCGCGACCTGGGCCTCCTCACCGGCGTGGTCGCCGCCGATCAGGGTGGAGCGGAACGTTGTGTCCTCGCCGGCGGTGAGCGACTCGATAGCCTCGTCGATGCCCTCGAGCAGCTCACCCGAGCCCACCTCGTACGACACACCCTCGGCGCGGTCGATCTCGGCGTCGTCGATCGTGGCGACGAGGTCGAGCTCGACGAAGTCGCCCGTCTTGGCCGGGCGGTCCACGGTGATCAGCGTGCCGAAGCGGCCGCGCAGGCGGTCGAGCTCGGCATCGACCGCGGCCTCGTCCGTCTCGGCGGCGTCGACGGTGATGGTGGTGCCCTCGTAGTCGGGCAGGTCGAATTCGGGCCGCACGTCGACCTCGATCTCGACCTTCAGGTCGCCGGTGAAGTCCTTCTCGCTCGGCCACTCGATGATCTCGGCGCTGGGCCGGCCCACGGTGTGCACCTCGTGCGCGCTTACGGCCTCGCGGTAGAAGCGGTCCAAGCCCTCGTTGACGGCGTGCTCGATCACGGCGCCGCGGCCGATGCGCTGGTCGATGATCGGCGCCGGCACCTTGCCCTTGCGGAAGCCGGGCACCTGGACGTCCTGAGCGATGTGCTCGTACGCGTGCTTGATGCTGGGCCCAAGCTCGTCGGGCGTCACGCTGATGTGCAGCTTCACGCGGGTCGGGCTGAGCTTCTCGACGGTGCTCGTGACCATGCCTGTTCGTTCTCCTCTGGTTTCCGCACGCGAGGCGGCGGCTGAAGGTCGTGGGTCTTGGGGGCCGTGACGTCGGGGCGACAGGATTTGAACCTGCGGCCTCCCGCTCCCAAAGCGGGCGCTCTACCAAGCTGAGCTACGCCCCGGGGCGCGCGGCGCCGAAACGGCCTGGGAAAGTCTAGCCGACGCGACTGTGACGGCGTGCGCGGGGCGTTGGGCGGGCGGGGAGGGGTGGCGGCGCGGCATCCTGGGCGCGTCGGCGCCGGGTTCGACATCCCGTCCCCTGTGGTCGCATCCGGCGTCTGAATGCGGCACGACGGGACGGGGATGTGGCTTGAGTCGGCCAGCCGCACCGAATGGCCGTCCCGTGTGGTCGCCTCGACGCCGCGATGCGGCACGACGGGACGGGAATTGTCTTAGCCGGGCCGGCCGCACCGAATCGCCGTCCCGTGTGGTCGCCTCGACGCCGCGATGCGGCACGACGGGACGGATACTTCTGCGGGCGCTGCGGGACGAGGCAACGGCATCCAGTACACTTGCCGAGGTGCGCCTCGCGCCCCCGGGGATGTAGCTCAATGGTAGAGCCTCAGTCTTCCAAACTGATTACGCGGGTTCGATTCCCGTCATCCCCTCCATGAGAGAAACCCCCGGTGAGCCGGGGGTTTCCGCATCTCAGGCGTTGCCACGCTCCACTGCTGGAGGGGTTGGTCGTGCCACCCGCGTGCCACTAGTACCCCCGAGAGCGCCGCCGGAGAGGCCGTCCATGGCCGCTGCGATGAGCGCGTTTCGCTCCTCCGCGGCGTGCTGATAGATCATCGCCGCGCGGGCTGTGCGGTGCCCGGCTCGCGCCATCAGTTCCCGCGTCGTCGCGCCGCTCTGCGCTGCCAGCGTGAGCCCCGCGTGGCGCACGTCGTGGAGGTGGTAGCGCTCGTGCCCGGTCGACCGTGCCGCCTTGCGCCATGCCTGCTGTGTTCCGTGCCTGGTGAGCGCTGCGCCGTCGGTTTGGCTGAACATGGGCCCACGTCCGAATCCCTTGGTCTCTGCCAGGTGCTGTGCGAGCGCCACGGCGACCGAAGGCGGCAGCGTGACCGTGCGCGCCCCACCTGTCTTCGTGTCGGTCACGAGCGTTTCGCCCTGCACGACGATCTCTTGCCGCTCGATTCGAAGCGCGCCGGTCGCTGCATCGAAGTCGGCGCGCTGGAGCGCCAGGAGTTCGCCGAGCCGGAGGTGGCCGCCGAACATGACGCGGACGGCGAGCGCGTAGTGACCGGGCATCGCGGCGACGATCTCGGCGAGCGCATGCGGGTCCATGTGCGGACGCTCGGGCGATTGCGCCACCCCGGCGCCGACGATCCTGCATGGGTTATCTGCGATCAATGCGTCAGATGCTGCCGTGTTGAGGACGGCCTTCAGGACTGCGTACGACTGGCGAAGTCGAGTCGCGCCCTCGACGTGACCAGAATCCGGGCGAGACGGCGCGACAGTCGGCGCGTCGTGGCCGTGCGTAGCGGGCGGCCGGTGCTCTCCCGGTCAGCGTGGGGCGGCTGGATCCGGCCGGTCGCCCCACGCGCTAATCGGTAGCGTCGTCAGGCAACTGCTCCAGTTCCAATACCTCGGCCTCGACGACATCGACCTGCCCGCCCCGCTCCAGAAGGCGCGCCACGATGCGCTCCAGTTCTGCATCCTCAGGCGTCACGACCACCCGGCTCGGCGCATCCAGCCCGTCCAACTGCGCCGCCCGCTGTGCGACCGCCACACCGGCACGGAGAGCGCCAGGCCGCGACGCCTCAGCATCCCGCTGCGCAATCGTCCACAGCCGCTCCATCCGAGCCCGCCACAACTCCCGCAGAGTGTTCGGCTGCGGATCGGGGACCGTGCCCGCGAAGCGCATTACCGCCCGGTATGCGTTGCTCGGATTCGCGTATCCCAACTCGTCGGCGATCTGCTGCCACGTCCGGCCGATGACGCGAAGGTGCCAACCCTCGGCCGCCCGCTGCATCCCGTCTCCGCGCCGCATCGGCCGGTTTGTCCGAGAGTTGTCATCACCCGCCATGAGATCAAGACTAGCGGAAAACGGACATCGCTCCCTGGCGAGGACCCTGGCCGCAACTTGTGGATCCTCAATAGGGCCCGGTGTCAGACCGTGAGTGTAGCGTTGCAATAACAGGACGCCTCCGGGCCTCCCGTACCAGCCAACACCCCGCCTCGGCGGGGTGTTGTGTTCTGTCGGTCGGGACTATCGCCAGGTTGGTTGTGGTGCCCAGATGTAGCGATGAACTGTGATGTTTAGGATCCGGCGCGCGATTCTTCGTACTGCGGCGGCGCTGCGGGGATCCGATTCAGTCATCGTTCGTTGACGATTCAAGAAGTAGGTCGCGACGTCCGCTGCCTGAAGTAGACGGCTGGCATGGGAGGGACCAAAGTACAGAGTGTCAGCGAGATTGGTGAGCACTCTCCCCGTGTACCCGGGCACGCTGCCGATCTTGAAATCCACCAGTTTTCGCCTGCTCGTGGCAGCGCTGTGATGCTCGTCAGCAAGTACAACCCCAACGTCCCCAAGGCGCGACAGTCGCTTGTCGACCTGGTTGAGAATCTGAGCCAGAGTCAGAAGGTGTGGCGGGTACGGGTCGATGTAGCGGCGCCGCAACGCGTTCAGGTCGATACCCCGCCAGATGAACTCGGCGCCGGACTGTTCGAGAATTTTAGCCACGAGGTCGCTTGCCTTCACGCGCCACGCGATCGGGACTGACTTCCACTCCTCGTTGCCCTGGAACATGCATGATCCGTGGAACTCCGTCCGCGGACGAAAGCCGTCAACGTGCTCCGCGAGAAGTTTCCCCACGCCGTTCAACCCTCGCTCTACCTTTAGGACCGCTTCGTCGTCCACGATGAGTGCCCCGAAGAAGTAGTAGTCGTTACCTCGAGCCGACTCATCGATGTAGACCGCGCGCATAGTGCGAATCTATCCCCGGCCGCAAAAGGCAAAGCAACTCGCCCCGAGACAGGCGTCGCTGAGCCGCCATGCTCGGCATCCCGTCACTGGTAGGCCTTGAATTGCTCGGCGAGTCGGCTGGACGCGACCGCATCGGACGTGATCATGATTACGCGGCGCTCGACGAAGACCGCTTCTTTCGCTCCGATGTCCAGGGCGCCACTGCGTAGATAGTTGACCGCTTGGCTTGGGGTGGGGAGTTGAAAGAAGAAGACTGTGCCGCCGTCTTCGTATGGCCTGCACGAGCCGTGCTGTTCGACTGGCGCGTCGCCACTCTCCAAGATGCCGAGCGTCCCCATAACGTCGTTGGTCTTGCAGGCGAGCGATTGCCATACGGTCTCGATGGTTGCGGGCGCCGTTACGGACGGCGAGGCGATCGATGACGTCGTCGGCGACCCTTCCTGTGCAATAGGGGTGCCGCCGCAGGCTGCAAGGCTCAATGCGAGTCCGGCAAGTGCAGCCCCCGCAGTCAGTCGACGGGCAAACCAGATGTTTGATACCCCCATTGCGTAATCCTTCCGTTAACGCTCCACAGCCGAGCGCTGCGCTTCAGTCGTATTCTGCCTAGCATTGCGATGCGGAGATGACACGCCGGATGGGCAATCCTGCTCTAACTGGACGTACCCCAGATGCTCGCACCGAGCCCGAGCAAGAGGCCCGCGCCTGCGATCAGGAGGTCGCTGCGGGTAGCCTGGCCGAGTTCTCGGACAAGCGACCTAGCGAGTATCGGCCACTCTCTGCTTCATGAAGGTTGATGGGTGCAGTGCCTTGGCCTGCGCGAGGCTAGCAGCGCTTACCGCCTCATGTACTTCTTTCAGTTCCCAGTATTGCTCGGTGGTGTCGTCGTCCGGTTCCTGTCCGCGTGCGCATGAGTTGGCAATTGCGCTCGCGACCCGGAGGATTACCCCGGAGGTGAGTGACCAGGCCTGTCCTTGAAACTTGGGAAACACCTCGGAATCGGCGAGGTCGCGCATCAAGATTTCCAAGCGCTGCCGGGCGACCTCATCCGGGAGCATTGCGACGGCTTGGCGCAGACTAAAGAGGCTCCCCTCCCACAGGTGAGCCTCATAGTGCTCGTTGAAATCATCGTCACGGCCGCGGCTCTCGTGGCTCAGTCTCTCGTGAGCGATGTTCTCGGCTAACAGAAGATCGGACAACCGGCGGGCCGCGCTCCGAAGGTCATCGGCGCGATGCTGGACCTGTTCCCGCTGCGACGCCCGCGCGTCGCGACGGTTGGCGTATGCATGTGTCATCCACGTTGCGGTCAGAGTGCCAAACACGGCGATTGCCGCAGTAAGGACCGTGCCGAGCCAGTTCACCGTTTGACCTCGGCGCCCCCGAGTTTGTCGATGATGCCCTTATCCTCACCCGCCACCGCCCAGCGTTCACCGGCAACGGTGTACATATCCGAATCCCCGGTCGTGGCGATCCACCGATTCTTGGCATCCTCGGAATCGAAGACGAAGAGCATCGCCATCGGCGGAGCACAAAGAATCGCGTGCGCGCCTTCGGAGATCATCGACTCGGGCAGGTCCTGGGGGTGGTCGCACGAGCCGCCCGCATCCACGTAGGCATCCTTCAGCGCCTCGGGCGAGGAGTACGACGCCCCTCCCGAACACGCCGCAAGGCCGAGCACCAGCCCGGCGAGTACGAGTCCCGCGCCTACTCGACCTGCCAGCCCGCCGGCCATGGTCCGCATCCCGCTCACCTTCCACTTGATTCGCTCACAGGCTATCCCTACTAATGCCCTAAGTTGGGATGCTCTCGACCCCCTGTCGGATGTAAGGCCAGATACCGATATCCGCCCGCCTACGCGACGAAATCACCATGCCGGGGGGTGGCTCTCAGATTCGGCCGCGCGTGCCATCCGCGTGCCATAAGGAGTGGCACAAAGGTGAGTCAGCATGACGCAGGGTGCAACGAGTCTTTGCCCGGCCGATCAGGTGTTCCGCAAGATCCCGCCGCAGTCGGATTCGGGGCAGATCAGTCTTCCAAACTGATTACGCGGGTTCGATTCCCGTCATCCCCTCCACCGCGTCACGTCCGCGCCTGTTCCCAGCGGCCGCGCCCCGAGGTTTTCGGCAACGAGACCGCCGAGATTGCAAGAACTGCGCCACAGGGGCCGCAATCGCGCAATCTGGAACGGAGCCGCACGATCCGACACGCTCGCCGGCCACGTAGTCTGCCAACCCCACGTCTGCGCCTGTTTCCGGCGACCGCGCCACCGATCGATGCCGCGGTTGCAGGAAGGTGCCGCAGTCGTGGTGCGGGATGCCGCGGGGCGGCACCACGCGAGCCGTCACACAGCGCGCGGAGCGAGACGCGCCGAGCGAGACGCACCGCCGCGCCGCCGCGGCCGCGACGCGCGACGCGGTCCTTACGCCGGCCGGGCGTCGCGATGCGCGGCGAGGTGCTCCCGGTATGTGTGCGCGTTCGCGACGAGCCGCGCCTTCTCCGCGTCGCTGAGCTCGCGCCGCACCTTGCCGGGGACGCCCGCGACGAGGGATCCGGCCGGGATGTCGGCGCCTTCCAGCACGACGGCTCCCCCGGCGATCAGGCACCCGGCGCCGATGCGTGCACCGTTGAGGACCACCGCGCCCATCCCGACGAGCGACCCGTCGCCGATCGTGCAGCCGTGCACGACCGCGTTGTGACCGACGGAGACATCCCGCCCGATCACGACCGGGGAACCCTTGTCGACGTGCACCGACACGTTGTCCTGCAGGTTGCTTCCGGCGCCGATCGTTATGGTGTCGCCGTCGCCGCGCAGCACCGCGTTGTACCAGACGCTCGCGCCCTCGGCCAGCCGCACGGCCCCGATCACCCGGGCGCCGGCGGCCACGAACGCGGAGACGTCGATCTGCGGCGACACGCCGCCGACGGACAGGACGGATGCTGCGGGGTCAGTCGTCATGCTCCGACTTTATCCCGCAGCTCTCTCCCCCAGCGCGTCCTTG
This sequence comes from Microbacterium sp. SYP-A9085, assembly GCF_009649635.1. Lineage (GTDB taxonomy): Bacteria > Actinomycetota > Actinomycetes > Actinomycetales > Microbacteriaceae > Microbacterium. Next base: position 219,602 of record NZ_WJII01000005.1, read on the forward strand.
ATCGCGGCCGTGTACCAGGGCTCGAGCGTGTTGACCCACGTCACCGTCAGGTGATCCTGATCGCGGAAAAGGTTCGCCCCGCCCACCACCGGGAAGCATGTCGTGTCGTCGCAGTACGCGTTCGTGAAGTCCAGCAGCGTCACCCCCTCCACGCCCTTCGCGGCCGCCGCCAGGGCATCGTCCGCGGCCAGCGCCTCGGCGCGCGGACGCACGCAGTCGGACTGCGCACGCGTGCGCAGGCACTTGTTCGGGTCGGTCTCCCAGACCGGGTTGTCGACGACCGTGATGATCTTCGTGCCGCGCGCCAGCTCCGGCTTCCACGCGTCGCGATACCCGGCGACGGCCGCGTCGTGCACGGTCGGATATCCGTCCGCGGCGTACGGCGTCGTGGCCAGCGCCGCCGTGAACACGACATCCGCCTTCAGGTCGGCGAGGCGCTTCTGTACGGCGCCGCGCCACTGCGTGCACGCGTCGCCGAACGCGCCCGGCGTCGCCAGCGGCGAAGTGCTCCATGGGCACGCGCCCTTGAAGAACGTGACCAGGCGCCACCCGTTGCGGTCGGCCATCCGCTGGAACGTGGGAAGCAGCTGGTAGGCGTGGCTGTCGCCGATCAGCACGACCACGGGGGCCGCGGCATCCTCCGACCCGAACCCGCACTCCACCGGACGGGCGTCGTTCAGCTGCACGAAGCACTGGTCGTCGTGCGGTGTGTCGGCCCCGGCGAACCCGGGCGCCGGCAGGATCGTGGTGCCGAATTCGGTTCCCGCGCACGACGGGTCGAGGGCGACGGCGGCGCCGAAGCACGCCGGCGGATCGTCGCGGACCTGCTGGATCGCCTGCACCCCCTCGCGGTAGGCCGGTGCATTGACGGCCCAGGCGGCGCCCGCGGTACCGGCCACCAGCACCATCGCCGCCAGCGACGCCAGCAGCGACACGCGCGCACGCCGGGTCGTGAGCTTCTTCCAGCGCCGCACCGGGTCCTCGACGAACCGCTTGGTGAGCCACGCGAGCACGAAGCAGATCACCAGCAGCGCCACGCGATGGTAGATCGTCAGCCCCCAGAACGGCACCGACGGCGCGATGATGATCAGCGGCCAGTGCCACAGGTACAGCGAGTACGAGATGTCGCCGGTGAACTGCGCGGGACGCCACGCCAGCACGCGGGTGGGGTACCACCAGCGGTCGGTGTTGGATGCCGCTATCACGGCCGCCGCGCCCAGGGCCGGCAGGGCCGCGGCGTACCCGGGGAACGCCGTCTGCCCGTCGAACGTGAACGCCGTGTAGATCAGGGCGAGGATGCCGCCCCAGCCCAGCACGAAGCTCAGCCACCGCTGGCGCACGTGCATTCCGGGCACGAGCGCGATGATCCCGCCGAGGCCGAACTCCCACATCCGCCCGAACGTGACGAAGTACGCCGGTGCCGGGTTCGTGAGGGTGAACACCACGCAGAAAACGAACGATGCCACCGACACCGCGGCAAGGGTGGCGACCACGGCGGACCGGCGCCGGCCGCGCATCCACCGCACCGCGATCCACGCGGCCAGCAGGATCAGCAGCGGCCACATCACGTAGAACTGCTCCTCCAGCGACAGCGACCAGTAGTGCTGGACCGTGGTCGGGCTCCCGGAGTGGCCGAGGTAGTCGGCGGAGTTCAGGGCGAGGAACCAGTTCTCCACGTAGAAGGTGGACGCCGTGATCTCCTTCACCTCGTTCTGCAGCGCCGAGGTGGGCATCAGGTACGGCGACATCACGCACAGCGCGCAGAACAGCAGCACGAGAAGGGATGCCGGCAGCAGCCGCCGCGCGCGGCGCGCCCAGAACTGCCCCAGCCGCACTCCTCCGGTCGTGCTCAGCTCCCGCCAGATGTGCGCGGTGATGAGGTAGCCCGAGATCACGAAGAACACGTCGACGCCGACGTATCCGCCCGGCAGCCGGCCGGGCCAGAAGTGGTAGAGCACGACCAGCAGCACCGCTATCGCGCGCAGGCCCTGCACGTGCGGGATGAATCGCGACGGCTCCGCGTGCTCGCGCGAGCGGTCACGGCGCAGCCGCCGGCGAGGCGCTGCGGGGACGGTCAGATCCTGCGGGCCGAGGTCGTGGTCTGCGGAAGGCACCCCTCGACGGTAGCCGCTGCCGGCGCCCATGCCCGCATCGGCGCGGCCGTGCCCCGCCCTCAGGTGAGCCGAGCCTTCGCTTCCTTGCGGATTCCCACGACGCACGTAACGTTGACGACGACGACGTTGCCCTCACCAGACGGAGGCATGACATGACCGACATCCACACCACCCCCGCCGCCGCAGTCGACGCGACCGTCGCGGCCGGTTCCGCGCAGTTCCTGGCCCCGGTCGTCCTCGGCCTGCAGGCGCTCGCTGTCAACGGCAAGCAGGCGCACTGGAACGTGCGCGGCGCGAACTTCATCGCAATCCACGAACTTCTGGACAGCGTGGTCGCACACGCACAGGAGTGGGCCGACCTGGCGGCCGAGCGTGTCGTCGCTGTGGGCCTTCCCATCGACGCGCGCCTGGGCACCATCGCGGAGAAGGTCGCCGCGACCGCCGTTCCCGCCGGGTTCACTCCATGGGAGGACGTCGTGCGCGCCGTGATCGCCGACATGGACGTGGTGATCGCCGACATCCAGACCGCTATCGACGGCCTCGACGAGATCGACCTGACCAGTCAGGACATCGTCATCACGATCAAGGAAGGCATCGAGAAGGACCGCTGGTTCCTCTTCGCCCACCTCGCCGCGTGACCGCCGGGTCTCACGCCTGGCAGCGCGGGCACCAGTAGAGCTTGCGGGCCGCCGCCTCTTCCACGACGATGGCGGTTCCGCACACGCGGCACGGCAGGCCCGCGCGGTGGTACACCCAGTGCCGGTCGTCGCGGTGCGCCATCGCCTTGCGGTACTCCGCCGGCGTCAGATCGTCCATCGTCATCATCTGGCCGGTCTCGACGCCGATCCGCAGCAGCCGCGTCCAGTCCCGCCACAGTTCCCGGACGACGTCCTCGGGGACATCCCGTCCCGGCGTGTGCGGGTTCTGCCGGGCCCGGAACAGCATCTCGGCCCGGTACACGTTGCCGATCCCGCTGACCACGCTCTGATCCATCAGCAGCAGGCCGATCGCGGTCGGCTTGCGGCGGACGATCGCCGTGAAGCGCTCCTCGCCCGCGGCCGGGTCATCCACGAGCGGGTCCGGGCCGAGCTTCGCCACCGCCGCGAGCATCTCGTCGGGCGTCTGCAGCTCGCACGCGGTGGGACCGCGCAGATCCGCGCAGGTGAGGTCGGTGAGCAGCCGCAGCCGCACCTGTCCCACCACCGGCGGCGGCCATTCCGTGCCCTCATCGGCCAGGCCGCTGGTCTGCTCCGACATCCGCATGTGGACACGGGCGCGGCGCGGCGCGCCGATGGAGGTCAGTGAGTTCTCGCCCGCGTCATCCATCACCGCTTCGGGGTCGAGGACCGTTCCACGCTGATTCGTCTGTCCCATCCGGCCGTTCGCGGCCGCGATCGTCGGGTCCACGAGGATTTCGCCGGCGAAGTCCCACGCGCCATAGAGCCCCAGGTGCACGCGCAGCCACAGCTCGTCGTCGAACGCGAGGAACATCTGCTTTCCGACGGCCTTGACTGCCGTCGCCTCACGACCCGACAGGAGTGAGGCTCCTTCGGCGAAGCGCCCCTGGGGGCTGGATGCCACGACCTGGCGGCCCACGAAGTTGCGATCGAACTGGCGAGCGATGCGATGGACGGAATGGCCCTCGGGCATCAGGCGGTCTCGGTGGCGCGCGGGTCCGGCAGCACGGTTCCGTCGACCTCGTACTCCCGGATCTGCGCGATCCGGCGGGCGTGCCTCTCCTCGCCGGAGAACGGGGTGGCGATGAACCGGTCGATGAATGAGGCCGCCTCGTCGAACGTGTGCTGGCGCGCGCCGATCGCTATCACGTTCGCATCGTTGTGCTCGCGGGCGAGCTCGGCGGTGGCGATGTTCCAGACCAGCGCCGCCCGGACGCCGACGACCTTGTTGGCCGCCATCTGCTCGCCGTTGCCGGAGCCGCCGAACACGACGCCGAGAGTCGGGATCCCCGCCTCCTGATCACGCACGACGGCCTGCGCGGCGCGGATGCAGAACGCGGGATAGTCATCGAGGGCGTCGTACTCGAGGGGCCCGTGGTCCACTATTTCGTGCCCCTGGTCGCCGAGGTGGTGCTGCAGATGGGTGGAGAACTCGAGGCCGGCGTGGTCGGTCGCGATATGGATGCGCATGTCTTCATCCTAGGGAGCGGCCACAGCGGGGCGCCCTCGTCCATCGGTCTCCCAGGCGCCCTGCGGCATGATGGATCCATCATGTCAATAGATCACCAGCGGCTGCCCCTGTATGAGGTGAAGGCCAACCTCTTCAAGGGACTCGCCCACCCCTTCCGGATCCGCGTGCTGGAGTTGCTGAGTGCCGCCCCGGAGGTCTCCGTAGCGGTACTCCAGCACGACACCGGGCTGGAGGCCTCGCACCTTTCGCAGCACCTCACGGTGCTGCGACGTCACCGCCTGGTGGAGTCCGAGCGGCGCGGGAGCCACGTGTACTACCGTCTCACCGACCCGGCGGTCGCAGAGCTGCTCGCCACCGCCCGTGCCCTGCTGCTGGTGCTGCTCGAGCACGACGGTGCGATGCTGGACGATGCCCGCGCACTGCCGGCGATCGGGCCGGGCAGCCGATGACCTCTTCCCTCCGTCTCGGGTCCAGCGGTCGGCTCGTCCGTGCGTGGGCCGCCGTGCGTGCGCTGCTGCCCGCGCCGGAGGACTATCGGGGTGCACGACGATCGTGGCGATCGGACCTGCTGGCGGGTCTGACCGTCGGCATCGTGGCGCTCCCGCTCGCCCTCGGCTTCGGCGTGAGCTCGGGCGTGAGCGCCGAGGCCGGCCTGATCACCGCGATCATCGCTGGTGTGCTGGCCGCGGTGTTTGGCGGCTCGCACGTGCAGATCTCGGGCCCCACCGGCGCCATGGTGGTGGTCCTCCTTCCCATCGTCGCCAGTCACGGCGTGGGAGCGGTCGCCGCGGTCAGCGTCCTCGCAGGCCTTATCGTGCTCGCTGCAGGAGCCCTCCGCCTGGGGCGGGCGATCTCGTTCATCCCCTGGCCGGTGATCGAGGGGTTCACGCTCGGCATCGCGGTGATCATCTTCATGCAGCAGATTCCGATGATCACGTCCCCGCATCGGCCCAGCGCCGGTGAGCACAGCTCCAATGCGGTCATCGCGGCGGTGCAGTCGCTCACGTCCGCCGATCTGGGATATCTGCTGTGGTCGCTGGGTGCCGTGGTCCTCGTGGTGGCGGTCATGCTCCTCGCGCCCCGCCTCCACCGCGCCCTGCCCGGGTCGTTGATCGGCATCATCATCGTCGCGGTCCTGGCATTCGCCATCCCGTCTCCGCTCGCGGTGATCGGCGAGCTTCCGCGCACGCTGCCCCTGCCGAGCCTGCCGAACCTCGATGCGGCGACGGTCGGAGCACTCATCATGCCGGCCGTCACCGTCGCAGCCCTCGCGGCGATCGAGTCGCTGCTGTCCGCGCGGGTTGCCGCCTCGATGGCCGACACCGGCGCATACGACCCGGATCGGGAACTGGTCGGTCAGGGCCTGGCATCCATCGGGTCGGGGCTGTTCGGAGGGATGCCGGCGACGGGGGCGATAGCGCGCACGGCCGTGAACGTCCGCTCCGGTGGGCGCACCCGCCTGGCCTCCGCCTTCCACGCGGTCGTCCTGCTGGTCGTCGTGCTCGCCGCATCCGGCCCGGTTGGGCGCATCCCGCTGGCGGCTCTGGCGGGGGTGCTCATGGTGACGGCGGCACGGATGATCCGGACGGGCACCGTGCGCTCAATCCTGCGCTCCACCCGAGCGGATGCCGTCGGCTTCGTCGTGACCGCCGTGGTCACCGTCTCGGTCGACCTGATCGTCGCCGTCGTGATCGGTGTGCTGGTCGCCGGGTTCTTCGCCGTCCGCAACCTCTCCCGTGGCACCGGCGTGCGACGCGAGCCGCTCCCGGGCGCCGCAGACACCGGAGACGAGCGGATCGCGATCATCCGGTTCGACGGGCCGCTGTTCTTCGCGGCCGCCGATCGCGTGTTCGACACCGTCACGAAGCTGAGCGGTGTGGAGGTGGTCATCCTGCGGATGTCGCAACTCGAACTCGTCGACGCGACCGGCGCCCACATCCTCAGCGACATCGTGCAGACGCTCGAGCGCCGCGGAGTCACCGTGCTGATCAAGGGTGTCCAGGCCGGGCACGAAGAGCTGTTCCGCTCGGTCGGCGTGCTCGCATCGCTGCGTCACCACAAGCACCTGTTCACCCGGCTCGACGACGCGGTCGACCACGCGCGATCCCATATCCAGCGCAATGCCCGCGCGCGGAGCGCCTAGGCTGGGTGGGTTGTCGCCGGTGCCAGCAGCGCCGTGCGCGGCATCCATCACCCCACACCCACGGGAGCAATGCAGTGCCAGGAGAGAACCTCACCCGCATCGAGGCGCTGGAGCGCCGCACCGTCGTCGACACCGAGGAGTACGACGTCGTCCTCGATCTGACCACCGGCCCGGAGGTGTTCCGTTCGACGTCGACGATCCGCTTCGCCGCCACCCCGGGGGCCGCGACATTCGTCGATCTGATCGCTCGGGACGTCCATTCGATCACCCTGAACGGCCAGGCGATCGACCCCGCGACCGCGTTCGCCGACTCGCGGATCGCCCTTGAGTCCCTCGCCGCGCAGAACGAGCTCGTCGTGGTGGCGGACTGCCTGTACACGAACACCGGTGAGGGGCTTCACCGGTTCACCGACCCGGTGGACGGCGAGGTGTACCTTTACAGCCAGTTCGAGGTTCCGGACTCGCGCCGCATGTTCGCGGTGTTCGAGCAGCCCGACCTGAAGGCGGCCTTCCGGTTCACGGTGACCGCGCCGGCGGCGTGGAAGGTCGTCTCCAACGCGCCCGCCCCCGAACCGGTCCCGTCCGGCGACGGCGTCGCCACGTGGGAGTTCCCGCGCACCAAGCGCATCTCCTCGTACATCACGGCCCTCATCGCCGGCCCGTACGAGGCGACGTTCTCCGAGCTGACCAGCGCGTCCGGCCGTGTCATCCCGCTCGGGGTGTATGCCCGCAAGAGCCTGTGGCAGTACATGGACGCGGACTACATCTTCGACAAGACCCGGGAGGGCTTCGCGTACTACGAGTCGAAGTTCCAGTACCCGTATCCGTTCGAGAAGTACGACCAGCTCTTCGTACCGGAGTTCAACGCGGGCGCGATGGAGAACGCCGGGGCGGTGACGTTCACCGAGACGTACGTGTTCCGCAGCAAGGTCACCGACGCGGTCAAGGAGCGCCGGGTCGTCACGATCCTGCACGAGCTCGCGCACATGTGGTTCGGCGACCTCGTCACGATGAAGTGGTGGAACGACCTGTGGCTGAACGAGTCGTTCGCCGAATGGGCCTCCACGATCGCCACCGCCGAGGCCACCGAATGGACCGGGGCGTGGACCACGTTCAACGCGATGGAGAAGAGCTGGGCGTACCGCCAGGATCAGCTGCCCTCGACCCACCCGGTCGTGGCCCGCATCGACGACCTCGAGGACGTCCAGGTCAACTTCGACGGGATCACCTACGCGAAGGGCGGATCGGTGCTCAAGCAGCTGACCGCGTGGGTGGGCATCGACGCTTTCTTCGCAGGCGTCGCCGCGTACTTCGCGAAGCACGAGTGGGGCAACACCGAGTTGCGCGATCTGCTCGCCGAACTCGAGGTCACGAGCGGCCGCGACCTGGGGACCTGGTCGCGCAAATGGCTGGAGACCGCCGGCGTGAACACGCTGACGCCGCTCATCGAGGACGATGCGAATGGCCTGATCACCCGGTTCGGGGTCGTGCAGACGGCGCCCGCGGACTACCCGACGATCCGCCCGCACCGCCTCGGCATCGGCTTCTACAACCTGCAGGGCGATGCGCTCGTGCGCGTGCACAACCTCGAGCTCGACGTCGACGGCGACCGCACCGACGTGCCCGAGCTGAAGGGCATGAAGCGGCCAGACCTCGTGCTCCTGAACGACGACGACCTCGCGTACGCGAAGATCCGTCTCGACGACCGGTCGCTGGTCACCGCCATCGCGCACCTGGACAAGATCAGCGACCCGCTCGCCCGGTCGCTCGTGTGGGGTGCGGCGTGGGATCAGACCCGGGATGCCGAGGCCTCGCCGAGCGATTACGTCGAACTGGTCCTGGGCAACATCGGCTCGGAGACCGAGTCGACGACGATCCGCACGACGCTCGCACAGCTGCTGCTGGCCGCCAACGAGTATGTGGCGCCCGAGCACCGCGACACGACCCGCGTGCAGGTCGCGGACCGCCTGTGGACGCTCGCGCAGGCGGCGGATGCCGGCAGCGACAGCCAGCTTCAGCTGGTCACGGCGTTCGCATCCGCGGCCGCCGAGGATCGCCAGTGGGAGCAGGTGCGGGCGCTGCGCGACGGCGCCACCACCCTCGCCGGCCTGGAGATCGACACCGACCTGTCGTGGCAGCTGCTGGTGTCCCTCGCCGCCGGCGGCCAGGTCTCCTCCGGCGACATCGATGCGGCACTGGCGGCCGACAACACCGCCAAGGGCGGGGAGTTCGCGGCGCAGGCGCGCGCCGCGCTGCCGACCCCGGACGCCAAGCGGGCCGCGTGGGACAGCCTCATCAGCCGGGACGACCTGCCGAACACCGTCGTGCGCGCCGCCGCCGCCGGCTTCGTGCACCCCGCCGGGGTGGGAGTGCTCGACGCGTTCGTGCCGCAGTACTTCGCGATGCTGCTGCCGATCTGGCAGAGCCGCACGTACCAGATCGCGCACTACCTGATCTCGGGGCTGTACCCGGCGCCGCTGGCGAACACCGCGCTGCGAGACGCGACGCGGGCCTGGCTGGCCGAGAACCCCGACGCTCCGGCGGCGCTGCGCCGGATCGTGGCCGAGAACCTCGCCGGTGTCGAGCGGGCGCTGTCCGTGCAGGCCCGCGACCGGCAGGATTGACCGGTTGGGGCGGATTCGTGCAGCATCCTGCGCACGAATCCGCCCCGACCGCGCCGGCATTCGGGTGACCGGCGGGCCCGCCTGCCAGCGGGGCCGGAGCATCCCTCGTTAGGATCGAGACGATGTCCCCCCTCCTGCTCTCCGTGGTGACCGCGGCCGCCGCCGCCAAGGACGACCCGACCCCGCTCGAGACGGTGCTGCAGTCCCTCGCCGATGCGGGTCTCCGCGTCGCGGGAGCCGTCGGGGTCGTCGTCGGCGCGGCCATCGTCGCGTGGCTGCTGCGCATCGTCATCCGGCGGGTCGTCGCCCGCATCGTCAACGGCGCCAAGAACAAGGCGCAGGTGCAGGACACGCAGGCGCTGGAACGCTCGCCGATCGCCGCGGTGCGGGTCGTGCAGCGCACCCGCACGCTCGGCACGATCCTCAGCAACATCGTGAACGTGCTCGTCGCGGTGATAGCGATCATCCTGATCGTGAACATCCTGTTCCCCGGCATCCTGGGCTCGTTCGCACTGCTGACCGCGGCCCTGGGCGCCGGCCTCGGCTTCGGCGCGCAGAACATCGTCAAGGACGTGCTGAACGGGATCTTCATCGTCGCCGAGGACCAGATCGGCATCGGCGACGTCGTGGACCTGGGTCTTGCCACCGGCGTCGTCGAGTACGTGAGCGTGCGCGTCACGCACGTGCGCGACGTGAACGGGACGCTCTGGTACGTCCGCAACGGCGAGGTCACCCGCATCGGCAACATGTCCAAGGGGTGGTCGCGGGTGATCGTCGACGTGACGATGTCGCACGACGCGGATGTCGCCGAGGCGGAGAAGCGGATGCTGGAGGCCGCGACCACGCTCACGAAGGACCCGAGCTGGCGCACCCGGATCACCGGGTATCCCGAGCTGTGGGGCCTGCAGTCGGTGGCCGGCGACACGCTCGTGCTGCGCGTGGTCATGAAGACCCGCGCCCACGCGAAGGACGACGTCGCCAGCGAGCTGCGGTTGCGGCTGCGCGCGGCCCTGGATGAGGTCGGCCTGTCGGCGATCGGATCGGTGGTGCTCACCGGCGCGGACGGCGCGCAGCGCGTCCGCGGTGCGCATCCCCCGAAGACCAGGCCCAATCCGGTGGCCACCGACGTCGTTTGGAAGCCGAAGAAGGGCAAGCGCGGTGGCCCGCCGTCCGGCCCGACCGCCCCGGACGGCTCCCCGTGAGCGACGCGGCATCCTCGTTCTACGATCAGGTCGGCGGGCACGAGCTGTTCGCCCGGCTCGTGCACGTGTTCTACCGCGCGGTGCGCGAGGATGCGGTGCTCGCGCCGATGTACCCGCAGGACGACTTCGACGGCGCCGAGCGACGGCTGTGCATGTTCCTGGAGCAGTACTGGGGCGGGCCCACCACGTACAGCCAGGAGCGCGGGCACCCGCGGCTGCGGATGCGGCACGTCCCCTATCACGTCAATCCCGACGCCCGCGACCGCTGGCTGTCGCACATGCGGACGGCGCTCGACGAACTGCAGCTGTCCCCGCTGCACGACACCGCCCTCTGGGACTACCTGCAGCGCGCCGCGCACTCGCTCGTGAACACTTTCGACCCCACCCCGGAACGGACGCCGAAGGAGTCGTCATGACCTCGGATGCCGCGCACGGCCTCTCGCACAGCGCCGACCTGCTCGTGATCGGCTGGGGCCTGGCGGGCCTGGTCGCCGCGTCGGAGGCGGCCACCGCCGGCAAGCGGGTCGTGATCGTCGACCAGGAGCCGCGCACGAACCTCGGCGGACAGGCGTGGTGGTCGTTCGGCGGGCTGTTCCTCATCGACTCTCCGGAGCAGCGTCGATTCGGCATTCATGACTCGCTCGAGCTCGCTCGTCAGGATTGGTTCGCTACCGCGGGATTCGACCGTGACGAGGACCTGTGGCCGCGTCGCTGGGCCGAGGCGTACCTGCACTTCGCGCACGAGGAAAAGCGGGCGTGGCTGCGCGAGAAGGGCATGCGCTTCTTCCCCGTGGTGGGCTGGGCCGAGCGCGGCGGGTACACCGCCACCGGTCCGGGCAACTCGGTGCCGCGTTTCCACATCACGTGGGGCACCGGGCCGGGGGTCGTCGCCCCGTTCCAGGCGGCCGTCGAGGCCGCGGAGGCGGACGGGCGGATCACGATCCTCCCCCGGCACCGGGTCACCCGGCTGACGAGCGCCGACGGGACGGTCACCGGAGCGACCGGCGACATCCTCGCGCCATCCGGCGCCGCGCGCGGCGTGGCGTCCTCGCGCGACGTGGTCGGCGCGTTCACGGTGACCGCGGGCGCCACGCTGATCTCGTCGGGCGGCATCGGCGGCAACCACAACCTGGTGCGGCGCAACTGGCCGGCCCGCCTGGGCACGCCCCCCGCGCACATGATCACCGGCGTGCCCGCATACGTCGACGGGTCCATGCAGGAGGCGGGAGCCACCGCCGGGGCGCGGCTGATCAACGGCGACCGGATGTGGCACTACGTCGAGGGCATCCAGAACTGGGATCCGATCTGGCCGGACCACGGCATCCGGATCCTCCCCGGACCCTCGTCGGTGTGGCTGGATGCCACCGGCCGGCGCCTGCCGGTGCCGCTGTTCCCCGGCTTCGACACGCTGGGCACGCTCGAGCACCTGCGGGCCACGGGCCACGACCACTCCTGGTTCGTGCTGTCGCACCGGATCGTGGAGAAGGAGTTCACGCTGTCCGGCAGCGAGCAGAATCCCGACCTGACCGGCAAGGATCTCGGGCTGCTCGTCCGATCGCGGTTGGGCAAGGGGGCCGCCGGCCCGGTGCAGGCGTTCCTCGACCACGGGGCCGACTTCGTCGTCCGCGACGACCTCGACGCCCTGATCGCAGGGATGCGGGATCTGCCCGGCGGCGACGCGCTCGACCCGGCGCTCGTGCGGCACGAACTCGAGGCGCGCGACCGCGAGATCGACAACGACTTCACCAAGGACGCGCAGATTGCGATGCTGCGGTCGGCGCGTGCCTACCGCGGCGACCGGCTCGTACGCACCGCGGTTCCGCACCGCATCCTCGATCCCTCCGCGGGGCCGCTGATCGCCGTGAAGCTGCACATCCTGACCCGCAAGTCGCTCGGCGGCATCGAGACCGACCTGTCCGGGCGGGCCCTCGGCGCCGACGGGGCGCCGGTGCCGGGTCTGTACGCGGCGGGCGAGGCGGCCGGGTTCGGGGGCGGCGGCCTGCACGGGTACCGCGCGCTGGAGGGGACGTTCCTGGGCGGATGTCTGTTCTCCGGCAGGACCGCAGGCAGGGCCGCCGCGGCTGCGCTCTGACCGTCAGCGGCGGCGCTTCGACCGTCAGCGGCGGCGCTCCCCGGTCCGACGGACCGCCGTCATCCCGGTGTGGGCCGGTCCCCGCCACAGCACGTGGCCGCGGAGCAGCGAGATCCGCGTCCAGCGCCCGTGCGTGCGCACCGGCGCCGTCTCCGCCTCCGCGCCGAGGAATCCGAGCGTCATCGCCACGAACGCGACGCCGCGCGGGTAACCCGCGAGGTCCTCGTCGGGTGCGCTCCACACCTCGCCGCGCACGCGGCGCACGACGAGGTCGCCCGGGTCTATCGGGAGCGCGTGCGCGACCGCCGACATCCCCCACTGCGCGCGTTCCCGCAGCCGTTCGCCGTCCAGCGGGGGCGCGTCGACCCACCCGCCACGGGGCACGGCCGCGGCCGCCCACAGCGGCTTCTCGATCGCCGTCGCCGGCAGCAGCACGACCCGCGGGTCGTCGGGCGCCGCCTGCAGCGTGACGGCTTCGACGACGAGGTCGCACTCGAGCTCGGGATCGACCGGCAGGGCGCGCAGTCCCAGGATCGTGGGGGTGCCGTCCAGCAGGCCCTGCCGGACGAGGGGCGCCGCGGAGGTGACCAGGGTGCCGCCGGCGGCCCGCAGGTGCACGGCGCCGTCACCGGCCCGCGCGGCGCGACCGGCGAACGTGAGCAGGTCGGCGGCGGCGTAGGCATCGGGGAAGACAAGGCGCTCGGCCATCACGTCCTAAGCTAGTCCACGTGACGGATGCCGCTCCTGCCGACCCGGTCGATCCGATCGCGTCACTGCTGCGGGTGCTGGACCTGTCCGGCTCGGACGCGCGGACAACCGAGGACATCTTCGTCGGCCAGTCCCAGCCGATGCCGCACGGGCGGGTGTACGGCGGACAGGTGCTCGCGCAGTCGATCGTCGCCGCGCAGCGCACCGTCGAACCCGAGCGCACCCCGCACTCGATGCACGGCTATTTCCTGCGTCCGGGCGATGCGCAGGCCAGCATCACGTTCGCGGTGGACCGCATCCACGACGGCCGGTCGTTCACGACGCGGCGCACCCAGGCGTTCCAGCACGGCGTGCCGATCTTCTCGATGATTGCGTCGTTCGAGGACGAGACTCCGGGTCTGGACCATCAGATCCCGATGCCGGACGACGTGCCCGATCCGGACGAACTGCCCGACGACGAGGTGTTCCTGCCGCTGGCGCACCCGCTGTCGCGCCGGCACTTCGGCGCGCGGCCGCTGGACCTGCGGCACGTGCCGTCGGCGCTGTCGGAGCCGGCGCAGGGACCGGCGCAGCAGCGTCAGGCGGTGTGGATGCGCACCACGCGCCGGCTGCCGGACGACCCCGCCGTGCACCGCGCGGCGCTCGTGTATCTCACCGACCTGACGATCCAGGAATCGATCCTGCGCGCGCACGGACTGACCTGGTCGACGCCGGGGCTCAAGGTCGCCAGTCTCGACCATGCCATGTGGTGGCACCGCGACGGGCGCGTGGACGAGTGGATCCTCTACGTGCAGGAGTCGCCGAGCGCCCGCGCCGGCCGCGGCCTTGCACAGGGCCGGATCTACTCGCGGGACGGCGTGCTGCTGGCGTCCGTCGCCCAGGAGGCCATGGTCCGCGTCCCGTCGGCGACCTGACGAAGCGCCGGCTCAGTGCCGGTGCGCGTAGACGATGGGAGCGCCGAGGTAGGGCGTCCAGGCGTCGCGCTCGACCGCGCTCAGCCGCAGCGGACGGCCGGTCAGGGCATCCACCTTCACGACCACCGCGGTCGACCGCGCGTACACGTGCTGCCCGCTCTCGCCGGCGGTCTCGCGGGGCGAGCAGACCTCATAGCAGACCTCGATGCTCGACCCGCCGAGCGCCCCGAACCACATCTGCACGTCGAGGGGATGCCGCTGGTACGGCACCGGGGCGACGTACTCGATCTCCTGTCGGGCGATGAGCGTGAGGATGCCGCTCCCGCGGCCGGCGTCCAGGACGGCGGTGTCGGGGCCGTGCTCTCCGGTCGCGGGGCGCCAGAACGCGCGCACGCGCGCCTCTTCGAGAAGCTTGAGCATCGCGGTGTTGTTGACGTGGTTGTAGGCGTCCAGGTCGCCCCACCGCAGCGGGATCGGGACGTGCAGGCGCCGCCCGTGCTCAGTCACGGGTGAGCTTGCGGTACGTCGAGCGGTGCGGGGTGGCGGCATCCGCCCCGAGCCGGTCGATCTTGTTCTTCTCGTACGCGTCGAAGTTGCCCTCGAACCAGTACCACCGGTCCGGGTTCTCCTCGGTGCCCTCGTACGCGAGGATGTGCGTGGCGATCCGGTCGAGGAACCACCGGTCGTGCGTGATCACGACGGCGCAGCCGGGGAACTCCAACAGCGCGTTCTCCAGAGACTGCAGCGTCTCGACGTCCAGGTCGTTGGTCGGCTCGTCGAGCAGGAGCAGGTTGCCGCCCTGCTTGAGGGTGAGCGCCAGGTTCAGACGGTTGCGCTCGCCGCCGGAGAGCACACCGGCCTTCTTCTGCTGGTCGGGGCCCTTGAACCCGAACTTGGACACGTACGCGCGCGACGGGATCTCGGTCCTGCCGACGGTGATGATGTCCAGGCCGTCGGAGACGACCTCCCACAGCGTCTTGTTCGGGTCGATCCCGGCGCGGCTCTGGTCGACGTAGCTGATCTGGACGGTCTCGCCGATCTTGAGGTCGCCGCCGTCCAGCGGCTCGAGTCCGACGATCGTCTTGAACAGCGTGGTCTTGCCGACGCCGTTGGGGCCGATGACGCCGACGATGCCGTTCGGGGGCAGGCTGAAGCTGAGTCCGTCGATCAGCGACCGGCCGTCGAAGCCCTTCTCCAGCTTCTTCGCCTCGATCACGACACTGCCCAGGCGCGGCCCCGGCGGGATCTGGATCTCCTCGAAGTCGAGCTTGCGGGTGCGCTCGGCCTCCGCCGCCATCTCCTCGTAGCGGGCCAGGCGCGCCTTGGACTTCGCCTGGCGCCCCTTCGCGTTGGAACGCACCCACTCGAGCTCGTCGGCGAGGCGCTTGGCGAGCTTCACGTCCTTCTTGCCCTGCACCTGGAGGCGCTCGGACTTCTTCTCGAGGTACGTGGAGTAGTTGCCCTCATACCCGATGAGCCGGCCGCGGTCGACCTCGGCGATCCATTCGGCGACGTTGTCGAGGAAGTACCGGTCGTGGGTGACAGCGATCACCGCGCCGGAATACTTCTGCAGGTGCTGCTCGAGCCACTGCACGCTCTCCGCGTCGAGGTGGTTCGTGGGCTCGTCCAGCAGCAGCAGATCGGGCTTCTGCAGCAACAGCCGGGTGAGGGCGACGCGGCGCTTCTCGCCACCGGACAGGTTCGACACCTGCGCGTCGCCGGGCGGGGTGCGCAGGGCATCCATCGCCTGCTCGAGCTGGGAGTCGAGGTCCCACGCGTCCGCGGCGTCGATCTCCTCCTGCAGGGTGCCCATCTCCGCCAGCAGCGTGTCGAAGTCGGCATCCGGGTCGCTCATCAGGGCGGAGATCTCGTTGAAGCGGTCGAGCTTGCCCTTGATGGCCACGCCCTCCTGGATGTTCTCCAGCACGGTCTTGGACTCGTCGAGCTCGGGCTCCTGCATGAGGATGCCCACAGAGAAGCCGGGGGCCAGGGCCGCCTCGCCGTTGGACGGGTGGTCGAGGCCCGCCATGATCTTCAGGATCGTCGACTTGCCGGCGCCGTTCGGACCCACCATGCCGATCTTCGCGCCAGGCAGGAACGCCATCGTGACGTCGTCGAGGATCAGCTTCTCGCCGACCGCCTTGCGGGCACGGACCATCTGGTAGATGTACTCAGCCATCGAAAAACATGTCTCCCTGCGTCAGGCGTCAGCGTCCCAGCCTACCGGTCCCGCCATCCCGCCCGCTGTGCGGTGACAGGCCGCGGCGGGCGTGCGGACGGGCCGGTCACCAGTCGATCGTGCGGGTCTTGCCGATCAGGCACCGGTCGTCGGCGAGCCCCGGCAGGACGACGGTCACGGGGGCCCCCGTCGTCGGTCCGACCTGGCCGACCAGGCATTGGCCGTCCTTCCAGTGCACCGAGAACTGGATGCTCTCGGCGGGGTTGCCCACGGTGGAGTGGTCTTCGGTGACCTGCATCACGGCCTTGTCGAATCCCGCCTTCGCGAGCGCGTCGATGTATGCGCGCCCGTGGACCCGGTCCTTGCCGGCCCACACGCCGGCGGTGACCTGCCGAAACAGCGGCAGGTTGTCCTGCGCTGTCCCGGATGGCACGAGCACCGGCGCGGCCGGGGTGGGGCTCGGGGACGCGGTCCGCAGGGGCGCGGACGACGCGGACCGGGGTGCGGAAGGCGACGCGCCCCCGTCGGCGGGCGCACACGCGGTGAGAGTCCCGACGGCGGCCAGCGCGACGAGCGCCGCGGCGTACCCGCGCACGCCAAGGAGACGGGCGGGACGGGTATGCACGCCTCGAGTCTAGGCGGAGGGGTGGGTGCGCTTCGGGTACGCACGCACCCCGGTTCAGAACGGCACGTCGGCGTACTCGCGCTCATCGCCGCTCGACACACCGGGCAGCGCCGGCCTGGGCGGGATGTCCGGCTCCCCCGACCCGTCAGGCTCACCCGCGGCGGCCTCGGTCGGGGCAGACTCGGGTGGCACGCCGGCATCCTGCTCCGGGGGCTCCGCGCCGGGCTGCACCGTCGGCCACTCCTGCTCGCCGGAGTCGTCCGTCGCGTCCGCGGACCCGCCGCCCGGTACGCGCCACTGGTTCGAGCCGCCGACCTTCGTGTACACGGTGGTCCCCCATTTCAGGTCGTGGCCGACGGCGTCGGCGACGATCTCGACACTGACGCCCTTGCCCTTCTCGTTCTCCCAGTGGCGGATCTTGAGCCGCCCGGTGACGATGACCGGGTCACCCTTGCGCAGCGACGCGAAGACATGTTCGCCGAGGCGCCGGAACGCCGCGACCTGGTACCAGTTCGGATCGTCCTCCACCCACTCCCCGCTGCTGCGGTCCTGATGGCGCTGATTGCTGCCCACCCGGAAGTTGGTCACCGTGACCCCGTTGCCGATCAAGCGCTGCTGGGGCTCGGCGGCGAGGTTTCCGGTGATCGTGATCGTGTCGCTCATCTCGCTCTCCTTTCCGACACGCCCGGGCAGCCGCCCGGCTGCCCCGGTGCCCGGTGCCCGTTCGAGCACCGGAGCCGTTCCACTGTGTCGCGCCCGCAACGGCGACGGGGCCGGCATCCACTCATCTGTGGACGCCGGCCCCGAATTGCCGAATTCAGGCCTCCTGGGGAGGAAGCGACGGTCTAGGCCACCGCGTACTCCGAGAACCGGGCGCGCACCTTGTTCACCTTCGGAACGGCGACGGCCAGGCAGTATCCCTGCCCGGGGTTCTTGCGGAAGAAGTCCTGGTGGTAGTCCTCGGCGGGGTAGAACGGCTGCACCGGCTGGATCGTCGTGACCAGGTCGCCGTCCCACCACCCGGACGCGCGGTCACGAGCCGCCTCGAACAGCGCCTTCTGTTCGTCGTCGGCGTAGAACATGGCGCTGCGATACTGCGAGCCGATGTCGTTGCCCTGGCGGTCCACCTGCCGCGGGTCGTGCATCGTGAAGTACGCGTCGAGGATGACCTCGGGGGCGATGACCTCGGGGTCGAACGTCACCGCGACCGTCTCCGCGTGCCCGGTGGTTCCGGTGCACACCAGTTCATAGCTCGGGTCGGCCACCGTTCCGCCGGTGTAGCCGGACACGACCTCCGTGACCCCGCGCAGAGCCCGGTATGCGGCATCGAGACACCAGAAGCATCCTCCTGCGAGCACGAACGTCTGCATGATCTCTCCTCCTGGCCGCTCCGTGCGGCGCACAGGAGTCAACGTTACGCCCGCCGTGCGTGTTCCGGATGTCCGAGGTCGTACGTATCTTCGAAGACAAGGAGGTCCAGATGACCATGACCGTCACCACCGGGATGCCGCCGCGTCTGCGCACCGGCACCCGTCTCACCCTTGCCCCCATCGCCGCGGATCTCTGGCGGGTCCTCGACCCGGCGGGGCTCATCATCGGCCACATCGCCGCGCGGTCCGATCCGGGCGGCACCCGCTACCGGGCACGCCGCTATCACCCGGAGTCGAGGGCTTTCGTCGATCTGGGCGAGTTCTGGTCGATCGGGGACGCGGTCCAGTGTCTGCGCTACATGCGGTGACCGGGTCAGTGCTGTTCGAACCGCGGCCAGTCACTGCCCGCGGGCATCGCCGAGTAGAGGGCGGACTTGGCGACATCCATCGTCGGGTACGTTCCCAGCGACGCGTCGGCACCCGCCATCGTCACGATGAATCCTTCTGCCGCCTCGCGGATGCTGCCCGCCACCCCTGTCGCGCCGTACGCCACCCACAGAGAGTGTCGCTGCTCGGTGTGCTCCATGATCGAGCTCCTTCCGCCTCGCTGCCGACGCTACGCCGTGGGCACCGGACCCGCCAGCCGGTTCCCGATCGCCGCCCGGTCCAGGTAGCCTGGTCTCACCCATCCCTCCGTAGCTCAGGGGACAGAGCGAGCGGTTTCTACCCGCCAGGTCGGGGGTTCGAATCCTCCCGGAGGGGCCGTGTGATGAGTCGCGTCATAGGTCTCATCTGAGTCGCGACATATGTCACGTTTTGGAAGTCCCGGGCCATCGGCCTGGGGCTTTCATCGTGTTGCGCCAGTAGGTTTTTTCGGGGTTGATGGTGTTGA
>NZ_WJII01000006.1 GCF_009649635.1 Microbacterium sp. SYP-A9085
AACAGTCAGGACGAGGATAATTTGGCATTTGACAAGTGCACGCTGTTGAGTTCTCAAGGATCGGACGCACCCACGACCAGGCCAAAACCATCACGCAGGGCAACTTCACAATCATACCCGACCCGCATCCAGAGTCAAACCCGACGGCGGCAGCCGAGGCCGCTCCCGTCGATCCTCTGAAAGGATAGGGATCCCCCGGAACGTCGCGCCGAAGCGCTGATTCTCGGGGTGGTCCGCTGCTTGAGGGGGCGGGGCCTTCCGGCCTCTCCGCACGACCCTTTGGGGCGAACAAGAGATACTTTACGCGATCCGCGGGCGCGCGCCAAATCGCCTGTGACGCCCGGGCGCGTCGCGCTCACGCACCCCCGGGACGCGCCTACGCGCCGCCGAAACGCACGCCGCCCGCGGACGACACAGGGGCCGGATCCCGAAGGATCCGGCCCCTGTGGAGGTCCGAAAGGACTACTTGATGATCTTCGTCACCGTGCCGGCGCCGACAGTGCGGCCACCCTCACGGATAGCGAAGCCCAGGCCCTCCTCCATGGCGATCGGCTGGATCAGCTCGACCGCCATGTCGGTGGTGTCGCCGGGCATGACCATCTCGGTGCCCTCGGGCAGCGAGATGACGCCGGTGACGTCGGTGGTGCGGAAGTAGAACTGCGGGCGGTAGTTCGTGTAGAAGGGGTTGTGACGGCCACCCTCCTCCTTGGACAGGATGTACGCCGTGCCCTCGAAGTTGGTGTGCGGGGTCACCGAGCCGGGCTTGACGACGACCTGGCCGCGCTCCACCTCGTCGCGCTTGGTGCCACGCAGGAGCAGACCACAGTTCTCGCCGGCCCACGCCTCGTCGAGCTGCTTGTGGAACATCTCGATACCGGTGACGGTCGTCTTCTGCGTCGCGCGCAGACCGACGATCTCGACCTCGGAGTTGATCGCGAGCGTGCCGCGCTCGGCGCGACCGGTCACGACCGTGCCACGGCCGGTGATCGTGAAGACATCCTCGATCGGCATCAGGAATGGCTTGTCGCGGTCGCGCACCGGGTCCGGCACGTTGTCGTCGACGGCCTGCATCAGGTCGAGGATCGACTGCGTCCACTTCTCGTCGCCCTCGAGCGCCTTCAGCGCCGACACGCGCACGACCGGGGCGTCCTCGGCGAAGCCCTGGCTGGCCAGAAGCTCGCGGACCTCGAGCTCGACGAGCTCCAGGATCTCCTCGTCGTCGACCGCGTCGGACTTGTTCAGCGCGACCAGCAGGTACGGCACGCCGACCTGCTTGGCCAGCAGCACGTGCTCGCGCGTCTGCGCCATCGGGCCGTCGGTGGCGGCGACCACGAGGATCGCACCGTCCATCTGCGCGGCACCGGTGATCATGTTCTTGACGTAGTCGGCGTGACCCGGGGCGTCCACGTGGGCGTAGTGACGCTTGGGGGTCTCGTACTCGATGTGCGAGATGTTGATGGTGATGCCGCGCTGACGCTCCTCGGGAGCCGAGTCGATCGACGAGAAGTCGCGCACGACGTTGACAGCCGACGGGTACTTGTCGGCAAGCACCTTGGAGATCGCGGCAGACAGCGTGGTCTTGCCGTGGTCAACGTGACCGATCGTTCCGATGTTCACGTGCGGCTTGGTCCGCTCGAACTTGGCCTTAGCCACTGGGTCCTCCTCAGGACGGTCGTGTAGGGATCCCGGGCACTGGATTGCGACCGGCTCGCTACGGGGATGTCTCTCAGTGTAATAGAGAGGGTGTGGTGGATTTGTGTGAAGTTGTGAGAGGGGCGGATGCCACGGCCGTGTCGTACCGCCGTGGCATCCGGGCGATCACTCGCCCTTGGTCTTCTGGATGATCTCCTCGGCCACGGCCTTGGGAACCTCGGCGTAGCTGTCGAACTCCATCGAGTAGACGGCGCGACCGGAGGTCTTCGACCGGAGGTCGCCGATGTAGCCGAACATCTCCGACAGCGGGACGAGCGCGCGGACGACCTTCACGCCCTGCGCGTCCTCCATCGCCTGGATCTGCCCGCGGCGGCTGTTCAGGTCGCCGATCACGTCGCCCATGTACTCCTCGGGCGTACGCACCTCGACGGCCATGATCGGCTCGAGGATGACCGGGTTCGCCTTGCGGACGGCCTCCTTGAAGCCCATCGAGCCGGCGATCTTGAACGCCATCTCGGACGAGTCGACGTCGTGCGACGCGCCGTCCAGGAGGATCGCCTTCACGCCGACCATCGGGTAGCCGGCCAGCACGCCGACCTGCATGGCGTCCTGGAAGCCCTGGTTGGTGGGCTCGATGTACTCGCGCGGGATGCGGCCACCGGTGACCTTGTTCTCGAACTCGTACGTCTTCTCGGCCGTGATCTCCAGCGGCTCCAGCGCGAACTGCACCTTCGCGAACTGACCCGATCCACCGGTCTGCTTCTTGTGCGTGTAGTCGTGCCGCTCGACGGTCTTGCGGATCGTCTCGCGGTACGCGACCTGCGGCTTGCCGACGTTGGCCTCGACCTTGAACTCGCGCTTCATGCGGTCCACGATGATGTCCAGGTGCAGCTCGCCCATGCCCTTGATGACGGTCTGGCCGGTCTCCGAGTTCTGCTCGACGCGGAACGTCGGGTCCTCTTCGGCGAGCTTCTGGATGGCGACACCCAGCTTCTCCTGGTCGGCCTTGGTCTTGGGCTCGATGGCAACCTCGAGGACGGGCTCCGGGAATGTCATCGACTCCAGCACCACGGGGGCGGCCATGTCGGCGAGGGTGTCACCGGTGGTGGTGTCCTTCAGGCCGATGACGGCGTAGATGTGACCGGCGGTGACGGCGTCGACCGGGTTCTCCTTGTTGGCGTGCATCTGGAAGATCTTCCCGATGCGCTCCTTCTTGCCCTTGGTCGCGTTCATCACCTGCGCGCCCGAGTCGATGTGACCCGAGTACACGCGGATGTACGTGAGCCGGCCGAAGAACGGGTGCACCGCGATCTTGAACGCGAGCGCCGCGAACGGCTCGTCGCGCCGCGGGTGCCGCTCGATGATCTTCTCCTCGTCCTTCGGGTCGCGCGCCTCGATGGCGGGCACGTCCTCGGGCGAGGGCAGGTAGTCCACGACCGCGTCCAGCATCGGCTGCACGCCGCGGTTCTTGAACGCGGATCCGCACAGCACCGGGTACAGCTCGCCGCTGACGGTGAGCTTGCGGATGGCGC
The DNA here is from genome assembly GCF_009649635.1 of Microbacterium sp. SYP-A9085. Classification (GTDB taxonomy): domain Bacteria; phylum Actinomycetota; class Actinomycetes; order Actinomycetales; family Microbacteriaceae; genus Microbacterium. The sequence goes on from NZ_WJII01000006.1 coordinate 3,186, forward strand.
CCTTGATCTCGGCGACCGTGAGCTCCTCGCCGCCGAAGTACTTCTCGAGCAGGTGGTCGTCGGACTCGGCCACAGTCTCGAGCAGCTTCTCGCGGTACTCGGCGACCTTGTCGGCGAGGTTCGCGGGGATCTCCTCGACCTCGTAGTGGGCGCCCATCGTCACGTCGCCCTTGGCGTCGCCGGGCCAGACCAGGGCGCGCATCTCGACCAGGTCGACGATGCCGACGAAGTCGTTCTCGGCGCCGATCGGCAGCTGCAGCACGAGCGGCTTGGCCTTGAGCCGGTTCACGATCGTGGAGACCGTGAAGTAGAAGTCGGCGCCGAGCTTGTCCATCTTGTTGACGAAGCAGATGCGGGGCACGTCGTACTTGTCGGCCTGGCGCCACACGGTCTCGGACTGGGGCTCCACGCCCTCCTTGCCGTCGAACACCGCGACGGCACCGTCCAGGACTCGCAGCGACCGCTCGACCTCGACCGTGAAGTCGACGTGGCCGGGCGTGTCGATGATGTTGATCTGGGTGCCGTTCCAGAAGCAGGTCACCGCGGCGGAGGTGATGGTGATGCCGCGCTCCTGCTCCTGCTCCATCCAGTCCGTGGTGGCCGCGCCGTCGTGCGTCTCACCGATCTTGTGGTTGACGCCCGTGTAGAAGAGGATGCGCTCGGTCGTCGTCGTCTTGCCGGCATCGATGTGCGCCATGATGCCGATGTTGCGGACCTTCTTGAGGTCGGTGAGCACGTCTTGTGCCACGGGATGTCTTCCTTACGTGTTGAAAGTTGTCCGGACCGGTGACCGGCCCTTCGTCCCGCCGCGCGCGCCCAGGGGGCCTGGGATCAGGCCCCCGAGCGAGCGGACGAGGATGCTGCTACCAGCGGTAGTGCGCGAACGCGCGGTTGGACTCGGCCATCTTGTGCGTGTCCTCGCGGCGCTTGACCGCGGCGCCCAGGCCGTTGGAGGCATCCAGGATCTCGTTCTGGAGGCGCTCGGTCATCGTCTTCTCACGACGACCCTTGGCGTAGCTGACCAGCCAGCGCAGCGCGAGCGTGTTCGCGCGGTGCGGCTTGACCTCGACCGGCACCTGGTAGGTCGACCCGCCGACGCGGCGGCTCTTGACCTCGAGGGTGGGGCGGACGTTGTCCAGCGCCTTCTTCAGGGTGGCGACGGCGTCCTGGCCGTTCTTCGCCTCGACGCCCTTCAGGGCGCCGTAGACGATCGACTCGGCCAGCGACTTCTTGCCGTCGACGAGGATCTTGTTGACCAGCTGCGACACGACGGGCGCGCCGTAGACGGGGTCGTTGACAACGGGGCGCTTCGGGGCGGGACCCTTACGAGGCATCTGTCTCAACCCTTCTTCGCGCCGTAGCGGCTGCGAGCCTGCTTACGGTTCTTCACGGCCTGGGTGTCCAGGGCGCCACGGACGATCTTGTACCGCACACCCGGGAGGTCCTTGACACGACCGCCGCGGACGAGCACCAGCGAGTGCTCCTGCAGGTTGTGGCCCTCGCCGGGGATGTACGCGGTGACCTCGGTGCCGTTGCGGAGCTTGACACGGGCGACCTTGCGCATCGCCGAGTTCGGCTTCTTGGGCGTGGTCGTGTACACGCGGGTGCAGACACCCGCCTGCTGCGGGTTCGACTTCAGGGCGGGAGCCTTGGTCTTGGAGACCTTCGGCGAGCGCCCCTTGCGAACCAACTGCTGAATGGTTGGCACGTTCTTCCTTCTCTGTTGTGCTGCACGGTGACAGCATTCGTGTCTCCCCCGTGACATCCCGGGCCTGTCGGTCCGGAAGCCCACGGGCTCACATGGATCCACCGGCACGATGCGAGAGCGCCGGGCGTTGTCTGGTGGATATGCCGTGGGGGTGGCCTGTTCGCAGGCCGTTCCCTGAGAGGTGCGGTCCAGCGTTCCCCTCGCCGCACCCGCATGCGGGCACAACTCGAGGGCGCATGAGCGCACACTGACCCAATGATACGCGCCCGGACAGGACCCGGTCAAACGCGGGTCAGGGGGCGGGGATGCCGAGCAGTGCCGCCAGCGCGACGGCGGCCGCCGCCACCGCCGCCAGCAGAACGCCTCCCGCCACGAGCGCCGCGCGGCTGCGGCGCCGGGCCGGCCGGGCCGGCGTCCCCGACTGCCGTGCCGGGGTCCGCGGCGGCGCGGGCGCGCGATCGATGCGCACCGGCTCGGCGGGACGCGGTCGGTAGATGGCGCGCTCGGGCTGGCCGGCCGACGCCGTCCGGACGGTCGGCGGCGACGCCTCCGCGGGGCGCGGCGCCGCGTGCGCAATCGCCCGCGGCGGTTCGACGGGCGCGTCGGCGTCGACGGGCGGGGCCGGGCTGCGGCGCACGCCGCCGGTGCGCTGCCGGGTGACGATCGTCTCCTCGGATGCCGCGCCCAGGCGCAGCGCCTGGTCGATGTCGTCGAAGCCGGAGACATCCGGCACGGGCGCGATCCGGCCCGGCACACGGCCGGAGACCACGGTGCGGTCGAGGTCGTCGGGGAGCACCGTGGACCGGAGCGCCCGCGACCGGTCGCCGGCATCCGCGTCGGCCGGCGCACGGTGTGCGGCCGCCTCGGCCTCGAGGGCCGTGCGGCGCCGGCGGGACACCACGGTGTCCTCGATGTCGTCGTCCGGCAGCCGGGCGGGCGACGACCGGCCCGAGACGACGGTCTCATCCAGGTGCTCCGGGGGGACGTACGTGCCGCGCCGGGGGCCGGTCACCCCGCCCGGCGGGTCGTCGGGCGCCATCCGCCGCGGTCGGGGCCGCACCCGGATGGTGTCCTCCGGGATGTCGTACAGGGGCCGCGGGTCGGTCATCACGTGTTGTCGCGGGCGAGGGCGAGCTCGGCGTCGCCGAGCAGGAACCGCTCCACTATCGGCATCGGCCGGCCCGGCGCCACCTCGATCTCGGTGCCGTCCAGGTCGATCAGCACGACGCCGTTGGTCGAGTCCAGATCGGTGATGACCCACGTGCCGTCCCGCAGCTCGAGGCGCGCGTGCGTCTTGGACATCGTGCGGGTCTCGTCGGCGATCGGGACGAGCTGCGCGGCGGGAAACGCGGGGTCGAAACTCGGCCGGCGGCCGAGGATGAGCACGTCCTGCGTTATGGCGATGGGCGCGCCCAGCGGCGGCACCAGCATCCACGCCGTCCGTCTGCGGGCGGCGAGGATCGTCTCGTCGAACGCCGACTCCGCGTCGGGCAGCTCGGGCTGTCCGCGCAGGGCCGACACCGAGGAGCGTGCGGCCATCGGCGCGCCGAGCACGGGGGCGCCGGCGACCGCCGAGACCTCCCCGGACGTGTCGGAGAAGCCGTACGGCTCGGAGCCGAACGGCGCGCGCGTCGCCGGGGGCGGCGCCCAGGGATCGGTCGCCGGTGCCGGCGGAGCGGCCGCGGCACTCACGGGGTCCGCGGGGACGTCGTCGCCAGCCGGGGACGCACGTCGATCGACGGCCGGCGCGGGCTCTTCGGTGGCGACGGCGGGGCGCGGCGCGGCGGGCACGTCGTCCGCCGGCGTCACGACGGGGGTGGTGCCGGTGAACGGCGCGTGATGACGGGCGCGCAGGTCGTCGAAGCCGTCCGACTCCTCGGGGACGTCGCCGTACGCGGGTGTGTCCAGCAGCGGCTCGCGATCGGCGAGGGAGGTCATCGGCGCGGCGCCCGACGGCGCGGATCCGGCCGGGACATACGAGAGTGGGCCGGATGCCGCCGGCACCGGGCCCGTGGCGGGGGACATCCGGTCCCCTGCGGTCGTGGTGCGCGCGGCCGCGGCGGATGCGGCGGGCGCGCCGGTGTGCCACGCGAGCGCCTGCGGCCGTGGCGCGTCCATCGCTTGCGCGGGAGCGGGCGCCCCGGTGCGCACCGGCCCGACGCGGTGGCCGGAGCCGGGGGATGCACCCACCCAGCGGTTGCTGGACCAGCCCACGACGCTCGCCCACACGGGGAACAGCAGCGCCGCCAGGACCGTCATCCCGGCGCCGTAGCCGAATCCGACGTTCAGCCGGTGGCACGCGACGATCATCAGCACGTACAGCACGACGGCCGCGGGCGGGATGATCAGCAGCAGCATCCACCATCCGCTGAAGCCGCCCAGCTGCAGCAGCGTGACGCCGTTGAGGATCGGCACCCACGCCTTCCATCCCTGCTCGCCGGTCTTGCGGAACACGGCCTGCAGGGCCAGCGCCGTCCACACGTAGGCGACCAGGCCCAGAAGCACGGACACGAGGACGGATGCCGTGCCTGCGGCGATGACGCTGTCGTTCATGATTCGGCGGGCGTCGCGTGCTGAGCGCGCCCCCTCCCCTCCGTGCTGGTCCCCGGTGCCGTGGAACGTGTGGCCGGGCGGCGTCGGTCGCGGTGCGGTGCGGTGCGGGGCAGGCCCCGCAGGAACGATCTCAACGATACGGCCGCCAGCACCCGGCGCCATAGCGGCACGGCCGCCGTCATCCGTCTGCGCTCGTCGTCGACGATCGACCAGAACCGTGCGGCGTCGTCGTCGCGGGGGTCCTGATCCGAGAACACGGCCCGGTCCGCCGTCACCGCCAGCGTCGCGGCGTGCGGCGTCGCGTACGCCGTCGCGAGCTCGGTCCGGGTCTGCGCGTGCGGGGCGGGCAGGCCGTGGTCGACGGCGGCGTCCACGTACTCCTCCCAGCCTCCTTCGATCCGGGCGCGGGGGGCCGGCGCGCCGCGGCGGCCGCGGCGGCGGACGAGCTTCGCCGTCAGCACCGCGCCGAACGGGCCGATGACCACGAGCAGACCCAGCAGCGAGATGCCGGCGATCCGCAGCCCCGCCCACAGGCCGTCGAGGTTCGCGGCCTCGTCGGGGGTCCGGCCGGTGTCGGCGGACTCCTGCCGGGTGGGGTCGGGCGGGTCGACCACCTGCGCGGACTGGGGCCGCACGTCGGTGGGGTTCTCCGGGTCGCGCTGACGCGTCACGGTGTTCTGCGCGCTCTCGGTGTGCTGCGGGGTCACCTCGACGGGTACCCAGTCTCCCGCGGAGGAGCGCACCTCGGTCCACACCGCCAGGTCGCCGCCCGTGCACACCCCGCCTTGGCAGGCGGCGATGCCGGGGGCGGCGCGCAGGTGGGCGCCCACGACGACGCGGGACGGGAATCCCAGCTGCTGGGCGATCAGGGCCACCGCGACCGCGAACTGCTCGTCGTCGCCGGGAGCCGCGACGAGGGACCCGCCATCGGCGCTGGCCTCACGGTCCAGCAACCGCCGGAACATCGCGTCGATGCGGGCGAGGGAGTGGCCGGAGGTGCTGGGCTGGAACGCGTAGCCGGGGCCGAGGGCGCGCACCCAGTCGGCGCCGGCGGTGGCCGTCAGCGCGTGGCTGAGGTATCCGCGCTCCCGTAGCAGCTGCACAAGACGTGCAAGTCCCGCGCCGTCGGTCCCGGCATCCTGCGTCTGGATCCACGTCTTGACGCTCTCGGGGACGACGACCTGCGGCTCGTCGCCCGGCGCTCGCAGCGATCCGAGCGCGGGGACGGCGGGACGGGATGCCGTGATCTCATACGTCTCGCCGGCGTGCAGGCCGTCGGCCTGCACGCCCGCGCCGGAGCCGGCGTCGTAGTAGAAGGCGTCGGCGTGGGACGGCGCGTCCGCCCCGGCGAAGCGCAGGCTCTGCAGCGACCCGAACGTCGGCAGCCAGATGCCGCGCAGCCCCTCCACGCCGATGCGGACCGTGGACACCGGTCCCGCTGCGGCGCTGCGCACGGCGGGGACGCGCAGGAACCGGGCGTCCACCTCGTCCTGGGGTGCCACCGCGTAGGCGGCGCCGTCGTACCAGGACAGGGTCGCGAGCCGGATGCTGTCGGGCAGCGGGCCGTCGACGGCGGTCACGGTGAAAAGGGGCGCGGTGAACGTGGCCTGCGTGAAGTTCGTGCGGTACGCGGTCAGCGGGGTCACCGCGCGGCTGATGGCCTGCGCGGGGCCGGTGCCGCTGCGCAGCACCTCGCGCGTGCGTCCCTCGGCCACGGCGGGCGCTATCAGCGCCCCCACGGCGACGGCGACCACGACCATGCCGGCGGCGAGGGCCGCGCGGCGCGCGTCGGACCCGGTCCGGCGCCGCGCCAGGCGCACGCCGCTGGCGTCGGCGGCGCGGCGCAGCGCGTCGCGGCGCCACGCGGCCGACCGCCACGACAGCCAGAACACCGACAGCACGAGCGCGAGCGCCCCGCACGCGAGCTCGCGGAACGCCGGGATCGTGACCGGACCAATCGCAAGGGGGCCGCTGACGACGGTGCGGCCGAACAGCAGCCCGAACGCGGTCATCGCCATCGCGACGGCGGAGGCGGCCGTGCCGTACCGCTGCGGGCGCCAGGCGAGCCGGAGCACTGCGAGCGTGCCGCACAGGAACACGACCAGGGCGGGCATCATCAGGTTGCGGTACGTGCCCACCGGCACCTGCACCGTGACCAGGTCCTTCCAGCCGGTGACCACGCCGGTGGCCACCTGTCGCACGGACGCGCCGATCCCCCCGGTGTCGGCGGGCGGCGCGGCGATCCCGAAGCCGAGCAGGCCCAGGCCGATCACGGCGACGAGCGTCGTCTGCCAGCCGGGCCAGGACCATACCGTGGCGGCGCACGAGATCACGACCCCGGCCAGCACCGCGGTGGCCGCCAGCAGCAGGAACCGCGGGTCGGCGTACACGGGCCAGGCGGCCCACGCCGCGACGGCGGCCATCGCGAGCGCGTACGCGGTCCCGGCGAGCACGAACCGGGTGCGCAGCGCCGCGATATCCGGCCGCCCCACCACCCGGCGGCTCATGCCGTCGCCTCCGTGCCCATGGTGGACTGCGCGCCGCGCAGCAGCAGGCCCGGCAGGTCGCTGAGCAGCCCCACCGTCATCACCGTGAGATCGCCGAGGGCCCGCGTGCGGGGCGCGGCCTTCTCGTCGGCCACGACGGCGACGACCGCTGTCGACGCCGCGAACGCCAGCGCCGCCTGCCGCAGCCGCAGCGGCGTCGTCCGCGAGCCGCACACGACGAAAGCGAGCGACAGCACCTCGGATGCCTCCACGGCCAGACGGCACACCTCCGGCAGCGGCATGGTGTCGTCATGCGCGTCGAGCCGGGAGAACCCGTCCAGGAGCCCCCGCGGCGTGCCCGCCTGCAGCACCTCGATCGACTGCATCCTCCCCCGCACGACACGGGGGATCTCGGCGCCGGTCACCACGTCGAGGTCGCGTCCGTCGCGCACCGCCTGGACGGCGAGGGATGCCGCGACGCCGACGCCGAGCTCGAACTCGTCGTCGGTCTCGTACTCGCCGCGGGCGAGGCTGAGGATCACGGCCAGCCGGGACCGGCGGGTCTCCTCGAACTGACGGACCATGAGCCGGCCGGTCTTCGCGGTGGACTTCCAGTGGATCTGCCGCCGCGCGTCCCCGGGCACGTACTCGCGGATGGCGTGGAACGACATGTCCGCGTCCACGAGCCGGCGGCTCGACCGGCCCTCCAGGTCGCGGATGAGGCCGCCGCTCGTGGCCGGCACCGCAACGGTACGCGGGTGCACGTAGATCTCGTGCCGCTCGTCCCACTCGTGCTCACGGCGGACAAGGCCCACCGGGTCGCTGCGCACCGCGGTGGGCGGACCGACCGTGATCACGCCGCGCCGGAGCGCCGGGATCGTCACCGGCTGGGACACCTCGTGGCCACGGCGCAGCAGCGGCACCCCGAGCTCCACGAGCCCATCGCCGACGGGCAGGTCCAGTCGCCCGGGCAGGGCGGTGCGGCCGCCGACGTTGCGGATGGTGATGGTGCCGTCGAGCTGGTCGCCGGCCACGACCCGCTCATGGTTCAGGTGCACGGACACGTCGTAGCCGCGCGCGCCGAACAGGAACGGCAGGCTCATCGCGAGCAGGGCCAGCGACGCGAATCCCGCCACGAGCGCCTCGATCCAGCCGAACGCCCAGCCGAGGGCGAGGATCACGGTGCCGAGTGTCAGGACGAGCCATCCGGCCGGGTTGACGGTCTCCCGCAGCCAGCGCCCGGCCACGCCCGCGGCGTCCCGTATCCGCCGCCCGTCGCGCAGCACCGTCATCACGGCGTCGACGAGCCATCCGCGGCGCAGACCGGCCAGGCGGGTGCGCACGGTGGTCGACCCATCGGGCGCGGTCAACGTGCTCGAGAGGGTGGCCCCCTCGGGCAGGCTGCCGCCGGTGCGGACGCGCGGACGGGTCGATCCGGTCATACTGTCTCGCGGTGACTGGGCGGGGCGACATCCAGCAGCACCCGGCCTATCACGGCCTCGGCGGTGACGCCGTCGAACTCGGCTTCGGGGTGCAGGATGAGCCGGTGCGAGAGCACCGGGACGGCGAGCGCCTTCACGTCGTCGGGCGTCGCGTACGTGCGCCCCTGCGACGCCGCCCGGGTCCGGGTGGCACGGGTCAGGGCGAGGGCGCCGCGGATGCTGACGCCGAGCCGGACCTGTTCCGCGGCACGGGTCGCGTCCACGAGGCGGGCTATGTAGTCCAGGACGAGTGCGTTCGTGTACACGCCGCGCGCGAGGTCGGCCATCGCCACGAGCGTCTGCGGCGTCACCATCGGCTCGAGTTGCGCGGTGGGGACGGCGGCGCCGTCGAGGATCCGCACCGTGGCGGCGTGGTCCGGGTAGCCGAGCGAGGTCTTCATCAGGAACCGGTCCAGCTGCGCCTCCGGCAGCCGGTACGTGCCCGCCTGCTCGACGGGGTTCTGCGTGGCGATGACCAGGAACGGGACGCCCACGGGGCGGGTGACGGCGTCGATCGTGACACGCCCCTCCTCCATCACCTCCAGGAGCGCGGACTGCGTCTTGGGACTGGCCCGGTTGATCTCGTCGGCGAGCACAATGTTCGCGAACACCGGGCCGGCGTGGAACTCGAACGCCCCCGTCTTCTGGTCGTACACGGTAATCCCGGTGATGTCGCCGGGCAGCAGGTCAGGCGTGAACTGGATGCGGGTGTTCGTGCCCCGCACGGACTGCGCCAGGGCGCGGGCCAGCGACGTCTTCCCGGTCCCGGGGACGTCCTCCAGCAGGACATGGCCGTCGCTGAGCATCGCCGTCAGCACCAGGTCGATCACGTGGCGCTTGCCGAGCACGGCCTGTTCCACGTTGTCGGCGAGGGCGCGGAACGTGTCGGCGAACCACGTGGCCTGTTCCTGGGGGATCGTCATGCAGGGCTCCTGGTGATGCGGGATGTCACTTGCCGCTGTCGGCAGGCGAGGAGGTCGGGGACGGGGTCGACGGGTCGTTCGGGGTGCAGCTCGCGCCGAAGGACGAGGTGGCGTCGTTCAGCCCCCACTTCCCCCAGCTGACGGTGACGCCGATGCCGGACACCGACGCGGCCCCCACCGGCACGGTGCCGTCGGCGGGCGTCGGCAGCGTCGTGCCGTCGGCGTCACGGTACACCGCGCCGGCGGCGGCGAACGCGAACGCCGCCCCTGCGGAGGACCGGGTCGTAAAGCTGAGCGGGTCGCCGCCGTTGCAGACTGCAACGCCCCACTGCGCCTGCACCTGGGTGGGCGCGGTGCCCGCGGCGGGGACCACCGCCACCGGGTCGCCCTGGTAGGGCCCCCACTGGTACCAGACCCGGATGCCGGGGTCGGCGTCGAACACCGAGGACGGCCAGCCGCTCATCTGCACGTCCGCCCAGCCGGGCGCCGTGTCCGTGCTGCTGGAGGGCTTCGTCTTGATCGTCCATTCCGCGCGGTTGCCCGACACGTCGGGCTGTGCGGCGACCGTGAATGTGTAGCCCCGCGGCGTGGGCGACCCGGCGGTGGGCTTGACGATCACCTGCTGGGTGGTCTCCACGCGCCCGAACGAGTCGCCGCCGTACCAGGAGGCCGCGCACAGCCGGTACGTGGGCGCCTGCCCGATCCGGGCGGTGAACGTCGCCTGGACCGCGGTGTCGGCGCCGATGTCGGCGGGCCGGCACAGCTGCCCGTCCTCGACGATGGCCAGGCGCACCGTGGATCCGTCCCCGTTGCGGAGCACGGACCCGCGCATCGTGATCGTGGCGGTGCCGTCGCCGTTCACGGTCTGGCTCGCCACCGCCAGCGCGGGGCTCTTCGGCGCGCCGACGCCGTTGGCGAAGATCGAGCGGGACTGTCCGGTCGTCGAGCCGTCGAAGCCGGGAGGCAGCGAGAACCGCGAGTACGGGGTGACCGTGAGCCGGGATGCGGTGTTCGTGCCGATCCGGTAGCTCGGCACGAACACGGAGCTCGCGCCATCGCCCACCGGCACGTCGACGGTGTCGCCGGCGTCGCTGGTCAGCCGCACACCGGCCGTCTGCGACGGGTCGATGCCGTCCACCGTCACCGACACCATGCCGCCGTCGCCGGAGGTCACGATCGGCTGGGCGGTGACCTTGGACGGGGTGGCGGGTGCGTCGTACGCCCACGCCGTCGTGGCGACCGGGTCGGACTCGCCGACCGCGTTCACGGCGGTCGCCGTGTACCGGCGCTGCTCGCCGTTCGGCGCGGTGATCACGGGACACGTGCCGTCGGCGGCGCACGTGGCGACGACGTTCCCCTGGTAGCGAAGGAGGAACCCGCTCAGCGCCGGGTAGGCGAGGCGGCTGGGCCCGGCATCCACCCGCAGCGTCACCTGCCCGCTGGCGTACCCGGACTGGACGAGTGCGGCGGGCGCCTTCGGGTAGCCCTGCAGGTCGAACAGGATGCGGCCGTCGCGGTCGCCGGCGGTCTCGCGGCCCTGCGCGTCACGCACCGAGAATGAGGCCGTGCACGTCTGCCCGGGGGTGTCCTTCGTCCACGACGCGCGCACGTGCGCGGCGTCGGTGACAGTGAACGCGACGCCCGTGCACTCCCCCGCCGGGCGCACGGCGACCACCGTCAGCGGCGTGCGCGGCAGCGGGTTCACCTCGCCGGTGCCGCCGATGACCCCGACGGTGCAGGAGGACCCGCTCGCCTGCGAGCAGTGCTGCGCCACGGTGCCGGCCTGCGGCAGCGTCGAGGGCACCGCGCCCACGCGCAGGATGATCCGGGCCGGGGCGACGCCGGGGTGGCTGGTGACCTCGACGACGGCGACCTCTTCCGCGCCCGGGCGTGCGTCGTCGGCGCCGGTGACGGTGAGGGTCGCGCCCTTCTGCGCCACGGTGAAGCCGTCGCCGCGGTGCGAGACACGGTAGGCGATCCGGTCCCAGTCGGTGCGGCCCTGCCAGGTGGTCAGCGTGCGCAGGTCGTACGTCACGGTCGAGCCCGGGCTGACCGTGAGGGATGCCGGGGCCAGCACCGGCACGGGGGCCAGTGCCGCCACCGCGACGGGCACCGACAGCAGGGTCCACTCCGCCTGGCCGACCAGGCGCACCGGGACCACGCACGCGTCGGCCCAGGGGGCGCCGGTGCCGGCGTCGTAGCGCACCCGGGTTCCCGACGCGCGGACGCAGGCGGCGGCGTCACGCGCATGGGACACCGTCACATCGGATCCCACCTCCAGTGCCGCGCCGGTGGGGATGCTGACGAGCCGGGCCATGTCCCACGTGACGGATTCGCCCTCGGTGACCTTCTGCGGCTTCAGGTCCGGGCGCAGCGCCAGGGTGAGGTCGTCCTCCCCCGGGATGCGCAGGAACGCGTACGAGGTGACCTCGACGCCGGCGGCCGTCCGCCCGGTCAGCGAGAACGGGACGATGCGGGAGTGCTGGGGGAGGGGGCCTGCGATCCGGTGGCCCTGCACGCGGAGCCCGGCCGGGTCGCCCCACAGCCGCAGCGTCAGGCTGGACACGTCGCCGCCGGTCCAGGCGACCTTGCCGGAGACGACGTCGATCCCGCCGGGCAGCCGCTCGCGAGTGGCGGCGGTGAGGGCGGTGTCTGCGATCACCGGGTAGTCCGGGACGGCGTCGCGCACGACGCGGACCACGATCAGGCCCCGCCCGGTGTTGCCGGCGCTGCTGGTCACGTCGTACAGGAACGACATGGTGCCGGCGTCCAGGCCCGCGCGGATCTCGACCTCGTCGTCGCGCACGCCGGCCAGCAGGGCCTCCAGCCGCGCGTACTCGGGGTTCGGGCTGCCGTCCAGCAGCGTCGGGACGGCGTCGGGACGGACGTCGGTGAGGGTCAGGGTGCCGCCGGTGGGGTCCACGTCGTTGGCGAGCGGGCTCACCCGCACCGTGTTGTCGGCGCCCAGCTGCAGCTGGACGTAGTCGGTGAACGTCACCGGGCTGGGGTTGGCCTGCTCGTCGAGCACGCCGACCTGGGCGGTCGCGGTCCCGGTGGCGCCGAAAGCGTCGGCGACGCGGTATGTGAACGACACCTGGCCGTGGAATCCGGGGACGCTCGTGTAGACGATGGACTCGCCGTCCGGGGAGATCGTCGCCGATCCGCTCGCGGGCTGGGTGAGGATCCGGTCCAGCGACACGCCGTCGCCGTCGGGGTCGACCCCGAACGGGCGGAACGGGATCGTCGTGCTCTGCCCGGTCAGCACGCGCCCCACGAGGGTGCGCGGGCGGGGCGGGCGGTTCGCGTCGTCGGAGATGACCTTCACGTGTACCGCGGCGGTGTCCGACAGCGTCGGCGACCCCGCCGTGTACACGGTGTACTCGATGCGGTCCTCGCCGGGCCGCGACGGCGCCAGGTAGCGCAGCATCCGCCCGGATGCGAACGCCAGTGCCCCCGCGGCCGCGGAGCGCACGGAGCTGGGGTCGAGGATCATGGTGCCGCCCGAGGCGGCGACGTCGTTGTCGAGCACGGGGATGTCCACCTGCGCGCCGGCGCGCACCACTATCGCGTCGTCGACGGCGATCGGGGCGAGTTCGTCGCTGGTCGGGAGCAGGTACACGGTGGCCTCGCCGGTGATCCGCGAGCCCGCGTCGTCGGTGCCGTCGGAGACCGTGTAGTGGACGGTGCCGAGCTGCCCGGGCCTGCCGTCGGCCGTGGTGCCGGAGATCCGCAGATAGTTCTGGCCGACGACGTCCACGGACATCGTGGCGCCGTCGGCGACGACGGGCCGGACGTCGCTGAGCAGCAGCACGCGGCGGGTGGGGTTGCTCACGGCGCCGAACACGTCGAGCGTGACATCCTGCTGCGGCCGCACGAAAGCGACCACGGGCGCCGTCGACAACTGCGCGGGGGCGTTCTTCGCCAGCAACGTGATCCGCGCGGTCGCGGACGCCTCGCTCTGCCCGTCCGTGACGGTGTACGACACGCGGTACACGCCGGGTGTGTCCGCGGTGAAGTCGAACGCCGTGCCGCCCGAGGGCGCGACCGCCTCGGCCCCGGCCTCGTCGAGCACCCGGACCGCGGACAGCGACAGGCGGCCCTGCGTGCCCGACACGTGGTCGCCGACGTCGACGGTCAGGCCGTTGCCCTGCGCCTCGACCACCGTGAACGACTCGGCGGACAGCTTCGGCTTCGGCGTGATCCGCACGGTCAGCGTGCGGGTGGCGGTCGCGCCGCGCACGTCGCCGACGGTGACCCGCAGCTGCGCTATCTGCGGTTCGCCGACCGAGGCGTCGGTGTGCTGGTAGACGATGTCGCCGGCGGGGGTGGATGCCACCGAGCCGACGCCGTCGTCGTCGGTGACCGACAGCAGCATGAGCGGGTCGCCGTCGGGGTCGACCCAGCCGTTCAGCACCGGGATGGTGACGGTGCCGCCGGGGGCCACCTGCGGGGACGGCCAGCGTGCCAGGCACCCGTCGACGCCGCACCACCGGGGCGCCCGGTTCGCGGCGGCCGCGACCGCCGTGAGCGTCACGGTCGTGGGAGCGGAGTACAGGCCGTCGGCATCCGTCCCGTCCGTCACCCGGTAGCGGAACGTCGCCGTGCCCGTCGCGTCGGGGGCGACCTGGACCGCGAGCCGCTGCCCGTTGTCGGTGATCGACACGGTCCCGAAGCCGGGGTCCAGCCCCGTCACGCTGCGGGGGTCGATGCTCAGCACGTCCTCGTTCGGATCGTGGTCGTTCAGCAGCACCGGCACCGCGGCGAGCGCGCCGGGCCGCACGCCGAACGCGTCCGGCTCGGCCACCGGGGGCTTCGGGTCGATCACGACGGGCGCCTGCGCGTCGCTCGTGGAGGTCTGCGGGGCGGTGCGCTCGTCGAGCGTCCAGTCCTGGCTGGAGGGCAGCAGGGCGCCCGTGCGCGCGTTCCAGACCCAGCCGCTGCGGGTCTCGTTGAGGATGAGGCCGGCCCCCGCGCCGGCGAACACGGGTCGCCGATCGTCGTCCAGCGCCCGCCCGGCATAGCCGAGATCGTGCCGGCCGCCGGTCGAGCTCCAGATCGTCCCGCCGCCGGTGCCGAGCCACGCCGCGTACACGGTGTCGCCGTCGACGACCGGCCGGGCCGGCGCGCCGAGGTCGGCGGAGGTGCCGCCGACCACCCGCTGCGGCGCCGAGCCGTCCACCGGAAGGCGTACGAGTCCGGTGTCGTCGGCGACCCACGCCGCGTCGCCGGCGGCGCGGGCCTTGCCGTACGCGACATCGCCGACCAGGCGCAGTGTGCGGGCGGCCCCGCCGCCCCGGCGCCACACGCGACCGTTGTCGGCGTCGATGAGGAACCACGTCCCGCCGGCGGCGGTGAGGCCCACGGTCGCGCCGTCGGGCGGCCCGGTGACGGCATCCTCCCCCAGCAGCCTGCCGTCGGTGATGCGGTAGCGCACCACGGCGCCGGCGTCCTTCGCGAACCCGTAGACGACGCCGGCGTCGTCGACGGCGATGGCGCCGATCCCGAGCGGGGCGGTGCTCCCGGTGGGGCCGGGGACCGTGATCTGGGTGGCGTCGCCCGACGACAGCCGGCCTGCGTACACGGCGCCGCCGTCGGTGCGGTAGGCGACGAAGTCGCCGGAGACCGCCACTTCGACGGTGCCGGCGGGGGTGGACGGCGACTCGCGCAGCGTCGCGTCGTCCAGATCCGTGGGCTCGGCCTCGTCGATGCGGGTGAGCTTTCCGTACGACTCGGAGAAGAGGAACGCGCCGTCCCCGGTCTGCGCCACGGCGGACGGGTTCGCGACGCTGCGCACCGTGTCCAGCTCCCCGATCGCGGTGTTCACGCGGGCGTAGCGGCGTCCCTGCGCGGTCTGCAGCGCCCACACCGCGGTCTCCTCGGACGGCGTGGAGCGCGCGTCCAGGCCCGGCCAGACCACGCTCACGGTGATGACCATGGTGGCGGCGGCGACGCCGGAGACGACGGCCGCGATCAGCGAACGGCGCCGCACGTCAGCCCCCGCCCGCCAGCAGCGCCCAGATCACGAGGACCACGGCGGCCCCCGCGACGGCGGCCGCGACGATCCACGGCCACATCCGCGCGCGGGCCGCGGCGGTCGGGCCGGAAATGTCGGCGTCCTCGTCGCGGGCGCGGGTGGCGAGGGGGGCGGGCTGTGTCGTGCGTCGCGGCGAGTCGTGCGGCACGGAGCTGATCGCGGGGCCGCGCAGCGCGGCATCCCGCACATCCACTGTCTCGTCGCCGGGGACCCACTCGTCCACGGCGACCTCGAGCGGCGTGGGCGGGAAGCCCATGTCGCGCTGCGCGTCGCGCAGCGCCTGCGCGAACGCCAGCGCGCTCGGATAGCGTTCCTGCGGATCCCGCGCCATAGCGACGGCCAGCACATCCTCCACCCCGGCGGGCACGTCCGCGCGGGACATCGGCGGGAAGACCGCGCGCAGGATCCGGCGGCGCATCCGCTCACGGGTGTTCTGGCCGGGCTCGGGCCGTTCGAACGGGCTGTGCCCGGCCAGCAGCGAGTACACGGTGGCGCCCAGGCCCCACACTTCGCTGGCGACGGTTCCGGAGGTCTGCTCGGCGATCACCTCGGGGGCGCTCCAGGGCACGCTCATAGCGAGCACTTCGTCACCGCCGCGGGAGGCGAGCGTGGAGGAGATCCCGAAGTCCGCGAGCACGGGGGTCCCGAACGTCGTGATCAGGATGTTGCTGGGCTTGACATCCCGGTGCACGAGACCCGCGCGGTGCGCGGACTCCAGGGCGCTGGCCATCTTCACGCCGATCGTCAGCGCCTCGTCGACGGGCAGCCGCTCGTGGCGGTAGCGCTGCGCGAGCGAGCCCGGGCAGTACTCCATGACGATGTAGGGGCGCCCGTCGGCGGAGATCCCGGCCTGGTACACCGTGACGATCGAGGGATGCGCGGACAGGTGCGCGAGCACGTCGGCCTCGGCGTTGAACATCCGCAGCATCTCGGGGTCGCGCACGCCGGCGGGCAGCACCTTCACCGCCACATGGCGGCGGGGCATGTCCTGCGCGTACAGGAACACGTCGGCGAAGCCGCCCGATCCGAGAGGGCGGACGAACGCGAGTCCGGGCAGGACGGGGGGCGTCGAAGGCAGACGCGTCGGCATCGCGGACCCCCATCCGGAGCGCGCCCCTCATCTGCCGTCCCGCGACGCGCGCAGACAGCGGGCAGGCCCGGCAATCGTAGCAAACCGGGATGCCGCGACCCCGTGCGGCTGGCGGGCGGGGCGGGATGCCGGAACCGGCGGGTGCGGGCGGGGCGGGATGCGTGTCCGGTGCGGCGCGAGGGTCAGTCGGTGGGGTCGAACGGGGAGTCGAGCGAGCGGGTGAGCTCCTCGAGGAGGGCGGCCACCTGCGGCTCGACGTACCGGGTGACGGCGGCCTGGATGCGCAGCCGGTGGCTGAGCAGGACCGAGCACACCTCCCGCCCGATCATGTTCGCGTATTCGTCGGCCAGGCCGACCTCCTGGCGGAGGGCGGCCTTCGCGTCGTCGCTGAGCGGCGGCAGCGCGGGAACGTCGGCGTCGGCTTCGGCGGCCATCCCGGACAGGGTGAAGAGGAACGGCGCGCCCGGCTGCGGGTCGGGGTCCAGCGGCATCCCTTCGAACTCGGGGTCCAGCCCCTCGCCGGGCCGGTAGCTGCGCGCGCGGTTGCGGTCGGCCTGCTGGTCGAGCTCGTCCTGCAGCATCGGGAGGTTCCGCGCCGTGTACTCGGCGACGGCGCGGTCGACGATCGCCTTGACGCGGGTGGACAGGCCGTGCTGCACCGCGTGCGGCACGTCCGAGCCGAGCCCGGCGGCGGAGAGCACTGGCGAGCCCAGGCAGCGCCGGCATACGGCCACCCGTCCGCGGTGCGTCGCCGGCTCCCACCGGGGAAGCCAGCGCAGCCAGGCGTCGACGGCCTGGCTCACCTGCGTCTCGAGCGAACGCTCCACGTCTCCCACCGTAACCGGACAGGCCCGTCCGGGCGCGTCATTTCGCGCCGTTCATCAGGGCGATTCGTCGTCTTCCCAGGGCCAGCGGGGGCGCCGGCTCCGGGTCCGGACGAGAGCCACCCCCGCCCAGCCGGCGACGAGGCCGGCGGCGAGGACGACGAACGCGAAGCCGGATGTCACGAGCCGGCCGGCCGCGGCCGCGGCCAGGACGATGTCGGCGGTGGCCAGCGCGCCGACGATCCAGACGGCGGCGAGGTAGGCGAGGAACGCCGCTATCGCCGCCCACACGGCGCCCCAGAACGAGGGGTGCGGGCGCCGCACCGCGGCCCACAGGGCGCCGGCGAACACGGCCACCGCCGCGGCGGTGCCGATGGCGCCGGGGGCCTGCCCGAACCCGGGCGCGGAGATGACATCCTCCTCGAGAAGGAGGCTGGCGACGCCGAGTCCGCCGATCGTGAGCGCGGCGAAGCCGATCGTCGCGAAGGCGAGAGCGACCACCGGGCGGACCGAGCCGGGCGCCGGAGCGCCCGGGCGCGGTCCGCCCGGTGCGTCGTTCATCGGTCGGCCAGCTGCGGCCCCGCCTCGAGAGTGCGCTGGTACTCGCGACGGGCCTCGAGGTTCAACTCCGTCATCCGGCGGCCGCGGGCGGCCACCCAGGCGCTGAACCACACCGTGAGCTCACGGCCGATGACGAACGCGGCGACGGCCAGGGGCGCGAACAGCTGGTCGGCCGCGACCTTCGCGCCCTCGTCGACGGAGATCATCCAGAACGGCGCCTCGAACAGCTGGCCGAGGATGTGCCCGCCGTAGGCGGCGAGGCCGACGAGCACCCCGAGGACCACCCAGAGGCCCCAGCGTCCGCGGTCGAGGATGGCGCCGAGGAGCCAGAACGCGAGGAAGAAGACGACGGTCGGCACCCACAGTCCCCATGTCGTCACTTCGCCGGCGAGCCACGTGCCGATCGAGGAGACGGTGACGCTGCCGGTGACCAGGCCGATCACCGCGCCGGCGGCCAGGTACAGCACCGCGAAGCAGACGGCGGCGACCAGGCCGATGGCGCCGGCGGCGCCGCGGTTGCCGCGGGGGCGCGGCTCCTCGGGCGCCTGCACGAAGATCGGCTGCGGCGCGGCGGCGGCGGGCGCCGCATAGGCGGGCTGATCCCAGGCGGGAGCGGCCGGCTCGGCGCGCTCCCTGTCGGCGACGCGCGCGTCGTCGTACGCGTCGGCCCCGTGATAGGGGGCGTACGTGTCGGCGGCGCGGCCATCGGCGGCCGCGGCGGCGTCCGCTCGGCCGCGGTCGTCGGCGGGGGCGCGGTCGTCGCGCGACGCGGCGGCATCTGCGTCGCGCGCGCGGACGTCGGCGGGTGCGGCGTACGCGGCATTGGCACGGTCGTCGGCGAGTGCGGCATCGGCTCGGTCATCTGACGAAGCGGCGGCGGCGCGGTCGTCGGGCGAAGCGGCTGCGGCGCGGTCATCGCGCGAAGCGGCAGCTGCGCGGTCTTCGGCAGCGGCATCCGTGTCGCTGGCGTGGGCCGTCGGTGCGGCGGCGGACTCGTCGACGCGGTCACGCCGAGCGGCCTCGGCCTCGGCCAGCCCTTCGTGGGCCCGACCGACCACGTCGTCGACGGGCGTCGGCTCGTCGACGGGCTCGCCCACGGGTTCCCGGGGATCACTCATCGCAGGACTCCTCACATGGGGACGGTCCCCTACCCCGTGAGGCTACCCGCGCGACACGCCGCCCGACAGGAGGCATGCCGACGTGTCGGCGACCCGGGCGCGTCGAGGCGCGCCGGCCGACGCGAACTCCCCTACAGTGTGGCCATGCACCGGCCCCCGCTCGCCGCCCTCGCCGTCGGCATCCTGCTCGCAGGCGCCCTCGCCGCCTGCGCCCCGACCCCGGCGCCCACCGGCGCGGCCCCATCGCCGTCGACGTCGACGGTGACGGATCCGCCGACCGGGACGACATCCCCTTCTCCCACGGCGATGCCGAGCCCCAGCTCCACGGAGGAGACGGTGGCGGCGCTGCCGACGGACTGCCGGGCGATCCTGTCGGCGGACGTGCTCTCCCAGCTGAAGGATGTTCCGCTGAACGACCCGGCCTTCGCCCCCACGGGCGTGCGGGCCGACGGCTCGCTCATGTGCGTGTGGCGCCACCCCGGGGCCGACACGACGGGGATCACGACGACGATCGCGCGCGTCGCGCGCGGCCCCGCGTTGGCGCAGCTCAACGAGCTGCGCGACGCCGGCGCCACGTGCTACACACCGTCCCGGGGTACGCGCTGTGAGCGCACGTGGCCGGATGAGCAGTACCCGGTCATGGACGGGCGCACGATGTTCTGGCGCGCGGGGGTCATGATCGACACGGTGTGGTCGAACCTCGCCCCGGTCGGCTACACCGCCAGCATCATCGCCCACGTCTTCCCCTGAGCCGGGCCCCGCGTGGCCGAGTCCCCTGCCGGAATCGCCGTCCCGAGCTGGCGCTTCGCGCTCCTGATGCGGCACCAAGGGACGGCAACTCGCGGCGGACGGCGAGGGGTCCCGCGACACGTCCCGCGACGTGTCCTCCAACGCGGTGTCAGAGGCCGCGCGGCGCGGCGGTGGCCGCCAGCACCGTGTGCACGAGCGTGCGCACGCCCACCGGGATCGCGCGCTCGTCGACGCGGAACTCCGGCGAATGCAGGTCGACCCGCGGCTCGAGCCCGTCCCAGACGCCGAGCCGCGCCAGCGCCCCGGGGGCGTGCTCGAGGAGCACCGCGAAATCCTCCGCGCCGGTGGACTGCTCGGCCGCCGCGACGGCATCCCGGCCCAGTCCCTCCTCGACACCGCGCCGGAGGAGATCCACCGAGACGGCGTCGTTGACCACCGGCGGGACGCCGCGGATGTAGTCCAGCCGATACCCGGCCCCCGTCGGCGCCAGCAGCTGCTCCACCAGCTCGGTGACCACCGGCTCGGCCAGCTCCCAGGCGGTGCGGTCACGGACGCGCAGCGTCCCGCGCAGCGATCCCTGCCGCGGGATCACGTTCGCGGCCTCCCCCGCGTGCACCGCGCCCCACACCAGCAGCGCCCCGGACCGCGGGTCCAGCCGCTCGTCGACGAGCGCGGGCAGCCGCGCCGCGACGGCGGCGAGCGCGCCCACGACATCCACCGTCAGCTGCGGGCGCGACGTGTGGCCGCCGGGGCCGTGCACGTCGAGCTCGATCATGTCGCACGCCGACGTGATCGGGCCCACCCGCAGCCCCACCTGACCGGACGGCAGCCGTGGGTCGCAGTGCAGCGCGTACACCCGGTCGACGCCCTGCAGCGCGCCGGCCGCGACGAGCTGGTGGGATCCGCCGGGCATGACCTCCTCGGCGGGCTGGAACAGCAGCCGCACCCGCCCCGCGAGTGCCGGCGCCGCCCGCAGCGCGAGCGCGGCGCCGGTGAGCACGGCCGTGTGCACGTCGTGTCCGCACGCGTGCGCGGCGCCGGGCACCGTCGAGGCGAACGGCAGCCCGCTGGCCTCCGTCAGCGGCAGCGCGTCGATGTCGGCGCGCAGCCCGATCACGGGCCCGTCCGCGCTCCCGGCGATCTCGGCCACCAGGCCGGTGCCGCCCGGGAGCACCTGGGACGGGATGCCGGCGGCGTTCAGCGCATCCTGGATCGTCGCGGTGGTCTCGGTCTCGCGCCGCGACAGCTCCGGGTGCGCGTGGATGCGTCGGCGCAGCGCGACGATCCCCGGCAGGTGCTCGGCGAGGACGGCGTCCAGCCACTCCGGTCCCCGCCCGGCGCCGGGGTCGACGGGGCCCGCAGCCGCCGACGTCCTCGTCCCGACCGGGTCGTGCACCGTCATCCGCTCACCTCCGTGGGGTCCGTGCGCCCGCCACCAGGGTAGACGGGATGCCCCGCCCGGCAGAACACCGGCCAGAACACGCTGTCCGCGCGCGGGCGGGATGTGCTTGACTCGGGGACCACACCGCCGTGCACAGCACCGCGTCCGGTCGCCCGGGAGGAGGTCTCGATGGGGGATGAGATCGGCACCACCGTGTTCAGCCGCGAGCAGCGCAAGCGCTACCGCGCGAAGGTGCAGCGCTGCCTCGACGTGTTCGAGCGGATGCTGCAGGGGCACGCGTTCGAGTTCGAGCGGCCGCTGACGGGCCTGGAGATCGAACTGAACCTCGTCGACGACGCGTGGCAGCCGGCGATGGCCAACGCCGAGGTGCTGGCGGCGATCGCCGACCCCGCGTTCCAGACCGAGCTCGGCCGCTACAACATCGAGCTGAACGTCCCGCCGCGTCCGCTGCCGGGCGCGTCCGCCCTCGAACTGGAGGGACTGCTGCGCTCGTCCATGAACCACGCCGAGGAGCGTGCCCGCGCCGCCGGCGCCGGCATCGTGATGATCGGCATCCTCCCCACGCTGCGCCCGGAGCACCTCAACGGCGAGTGGATGAGTGCGAACGCGCGCTATCGGGCCCTGGACGAGGCCGTGTTCTCGGCGCGCCGCGAGGACCTGGAGCTGAACATCGCGGGCGTGGAGAAGCTGCGCATGTACTCCCCCACGATCGCCCCCGAGTCGGCGTGCACCTCCGTGCAGCTGCATCTGCAGGTCGCCCCGAACGAGTTCGCAGCGAACTGGAACGCCGCCCAGGTGCTCGCCGGTCCGCAGCTCGCACTCGGGGCGAACTCGCCGTTCCTGTTCGGCAAGCAGTTGTGGGCGGAGACCCGCACGGAGCTGTTCCTGCAGGCCACCGACACCCGCTCGCCCGAGCTGCGCAACCAGGGAGTGCGCCCGCCGGTGTTCTTCGGCGACCGCTGGGTGACCTCGATCTTCGACCTTTTCGAGGAGAACGTGCGGTATTTCCCGGCGCTGCTGCCGGAGACCACCGACGAGGACCCGGAGGCGGAGCTCGCGGCCGGGCGTGCCCCGCGGCTGCAGGAGCTGCGGCTGCACAACGGCACGGTGTACCGGTGGAACCGCCCGGTGTACGACGTCGTGGACGGGCGGCCGCACCTGCGCGTGGAGAACCGGGTGCTGCCGGCGGGGCCGACGGTCGTGGATGTCCTGGCCAACGCCGCGTTCTACTACGGCGTCGTCCGGATGCTCGCCGCCGAAGACCGGCCTATCTGGACGAAGATGAGCTTCGACGCGGCCCGCGCGAACTTCACCGAGGGTGCCCGCCGCGGCGCGGATGCCGTGTTCTACTGGCCGGGCCTGGGCAGCGTGCCGTGGGACGAGCTGATCCTGAGGCGCCTGCTGCCGCTGGCCGAGGAGGGGCTGACGCTGTGGGGGGTGTCGCAGGCGGTGCGCGCCCGCTACCTGTCGATCGTCGAGGAGCGCTGCAAGCGCCGCGTGAACGGGGCGTCGTGGCAGGTCGCGGCGGTGCGCAGGTTCGAGGAGCGCGGCATGGACCGCTGGCAGGCGCTGGCGGCGATGCTGAAGCTGTACGCGCAGGGGATGCATGCGAACGAGCCGGTGCACACGTGGGAGCTGCCGTAGCCGCCTACGGCCACAGCCGCCCGACCAGCGCGTCGACGTAGCCGGACGGATGCCACCCGGTCTCGGTCGTGGACAGCCACATCCCGTCGCGAACGATGTTCGTCTCCACGACGGTCCCGGTTGTCCTCGTGCACCGGATGCCGCTGCCGGCGCCGGTGCAGGCGAACCCCTGGCTGGACAGGCCGGCCGCGGCGATGGCGCCGTCGGCGGCATCGACCTTCGCGAGCGTGGTCACCACGTGCCCGCCGCCGGCGTCGCGCCACGCGCATGTCATCAGCACGGCCGGCCGCAGCGCGTCGCGCACGGCCGTCGCGGTGGTCGCCGGCGGGTCCTGCGACTGGTCGAGCACGCTGTGCGCCCGCCACGTCAGCTGCGCCCACAGCCCGTCCGGGTACAGCGAGCGGCAGTCGTCGGTCAGCGCCGTGCCGATGCTCTGGATCGGCCGCGGCGTCGCCTGCCCGGCGGTGCTGGAGGCACCCGAGCGCAGCAGGTCGCCGAGCATCTGCACGGCACCGGGGACCCCGGGCGCGGCCAGCCACGCCAGGCCCGCGACGACCCCGGCGCACACGATGCCGACCGGCCACGCTATCCAGCCGCTGCGTCCCCCGATCATGCCGTGCACCTCCCCTGCCTCAACGGTAAGCGCGGACGGTGGGAAAACGAGGAAGGCCCCCGGCGCGTGCCGAGGGCCTTCCGCAGCGGGATGCCGGGGGCCGGCATCCCTGTCTGTCAGTTGTACTGACCGGGCGTGAAGTCGTCCGTCGAGAAGCTGTCGAAGTCGACGTAACCGAGGTCGGCGTCGCTGTACGCGCCGTCCGAGGCGAAGATGCGGTTGGGGTACCGCTCGCTCTTGGCCTCCTCGGTCGCCTCGACCACCACGTTGCGGTACTTGGCAAGGCCGGTACCGGCGGGGATCAGCTTTCCGATGATCACGTTCTCCTTCAGGCCCACCAGCGGGTCGCTCTTGCCCTCCATCGCGGCCTGCGTCAGCACGCGCGTCGTCTCCTGGAACGACGCGGCCGACAGCCACGACTCGGTCGCCAGCGACGCCTTCGTGATGCCCATCAGCTCCGGGCGACCCGACGCCGGGCGCTTGCCCTCGGCGACGGACGCACGGTTGATGTCGATGAAGCGGCGCGAGTCCACGAGCTCACCGGGCAGCAGCGTCGTGTCGCCGTGGTCGACCACGGTGACCTTGCGCAGCATCTGGCGCACGATGACCTCGATGTGCTTGTCGTGGATCGGCACGCCCTGCGAGCGGTAGACCCCCTGGACGCCGTCCACGAGGTACTTCTGCACCGTGCGGGCGCCCTGCACGCGCATGATCTCCTTCGGATCCAGCGTGCCGACCTGCAGCGGCTGGCCGACCTCGACGTGCTGGCCGTCCTCGACCAGCAGCGTCGCGCGCTTGAGCACCGGGTAGACGTGCGGCTCGTCGCCGTTGTCGGGCGTGAGGATGACCTTGCGGCTCTTCTCGGTCTCGTCGATCGTGATTCGGCCGTCGGACTCGG
Source organism: Microbacterium sp. SYP-A9085 (assembly GCF_009649635.1). Lineage (GTDB taxonomy): Bacteria > Actinomycetota > Actinomycetes > Actinomycetales > Microbacteriaceae > Microbacterium. Next base: position 27,271 of record NZ_WJII01000006.1, read on the forward strand.
CGATCGGCGAGGCCCCCTTCGGGGTGCGCGCCTCGAACAGCTCCTGCACGCGGGGCAGACCCTGCGTGATGTCGTCCGCGGACGCCGAACCACCGGTGTGGAACGTGCGCATCGTCAGCTGGGTGCCGGGCTCGCCGATCGACTGGGCGGCGATGATGCCGACCGCCTCGCCGATGTCGACGACCTTGCCGGTCGCGAGGGACCGTCCGTAGCACTTCGCGCAGACGCCGACCGCCGAGTCGCAGGTGAGGACCGAGCGCACCTTGATGGTCTCCACCCCCGCCTCCACGAGCCGGTTGATCAGCACGTCGCCGACGTCCTGACCGGCCTCGGCGAGCACCTCGCCCGCGTCGGTGACCACGTCGGTGGCCAGGGTCCGCGCGAACACCGAGTTCTCCACGTTCGTGTCCCGCACCAGGGCGCCGTCGGCACCCGGGGCCGCGATCGTGAACTCGAGGCCCTTGCTGGTGCCGCAGTCGTCCTCACGGATGATGACATCCTGCGAGACGTCCACCAGACGCCGGGTCAGGTAGCCCGAGTCGGCGGTGCGCAGAGCGGTGTCGGCGAGACCCTTGCGGGCACCGTGCGACGCGATGAAGTACTCCGCCACGGAAAGCCCCTCGCGGTACGAGGAGATGATCGGGCGCGGGATGATCTCGCCCTTCGGGTTGTTCACCAGGCCTCGCATGCCCGCGATGTTGCGGATCTGCAGCCAGTTGCCACGAGCACCCGAGGACACCATCCGGTTGATGGTGTTGTCCTCCGGGAAGTTCTCGCGCATAGCCTTCTGGATCTCGTCGGTCGCCTCGGTCCAGATCTTGATGAGCTCCTGACGACGCTCCGCGTCGGTGGTGAGGCCCTTCTCGTACTGGCCCTGCACCTTCGCGGCCTGCTTCTCGTACTTCGCGACGATCTCGCCCTTGTTCGGCGGTGTGATGACGTCGCTGAGCGCGACGGTCACACCGGACCGGGTCGCCCAGTAGAAGCCGGCGTCCTTGATCGCGTCCAGCGCCGTGGCGACGGTGACCTTCGGGTACTCCTCCGCCAGCTTGTTCACTATCTGGCTGAGCTTGCCCTTGTCAGCCTGGCCGCGCACGAACGGGAAGCCCTTGGGCAGGGTGTCGTTGAAGATCACCTGGCCGAGCGAGGCATCCACGAGCCCGTGACGCTCGTAGTCCTCCGGCGCCTCGCCCTCCAGGAACGTGAGCTCCGGGATGCGGATGCGGACCTTGGCCTGCAGGTCCAGCGTGCCCTCGTCGCGGGCCATGATCGCCTCGGAGACCGAGCCGAACACGCGGCCCTCGCCGCTGGCGCCCGCCTTGACCGTGGTCAGGTGGTGCAGACCGATGATCATGTCCTGCGAAGGCAGGGTCACCGGGCGGCCGTCGGACGGCTTGAGGATGTTGTTCGACGCCAGCATCAGGATGCGGGCCTCGGCCTGCGCCTCCACCGACAGCGGCAGGTGCACGGCCATCTGGTCGCCGTCGAAGTCCGCGTTGAACGCCGCGCACACGAGCGGGTGCAGCTGGATGGCCTTGCCCTCCACGAGCTGCGGCTCGAATGCCTGGATGCCCAGGCGGTGCAGGGTGGGGGCGCGGTTCAGCAGCACCGGCCGCTCGCGGATGATCTCCTCGAGCACGTCCCACACCTCGGGGCGGGTGCGCTCGACGGCGCGCTTGGCGGCCTTGATGTTCTGGGAGTGGCCCAGGTCGATGAGGCGCTTGATCACGAACGGCTTGAACAGCTCCAGGGCCATCTGCTTGGGCAGACCGCACTGGTGCAGCTTCAGGGTCGGGCCGACGATGATGACCGACCGTCCCGAGTAGTCCACGCGCTTGCCGAGCAGGTTCTGGCGGAACCGGCCCTGCTTGCCCTTGAGCATGTCGGACAGCGACTTCAGCGCCCGGTTGCCGGTGCCGGTGACCGGACGCCCGCGGCGGCCGTTGTCGAACAGCGCGTCGACGGCCTCCTGCAGCATCCGCTTCTCGTTGTTCACGATGATCTCCGGCGCGCCCAGGTCGATGAGGCGGCGCAGGCGGTTGTTCCGGTTGATCACGCGACGGTACAGGTCGTTGAGGTCGGATGTCGCGAAGCGGCCGCCGTCCAGCTGCACCATCGGGCGCAGCTCCGGCGGAATCACCGGGACGACGTCCAGCACCATCGACGCCGGGCTCATGCCCGTGGTCAGGAACGAGTTGACGACCTTGAGGCGCTTGATCGCGCGGATCTTGCGCTGGCCCTTGCCCTCGGCGATCTGAAGGTGCAGGTTCTCCGACTCGGCGGCCAGGTCGAACGCCTGCAGCCGGCGCTGGATCGACTCGGCGCCCATGTAGGCCTGGAAGTACTGTCCGAACCGGTCCTGCAGCTCGTGGAACACGTCGTCCTCGGGCTTGAGGGCTCCGACCTCCAGCGTGCGGAAGTCGTCCCAGACCCGCTCCAGACGCGCGATCTGCTCGTCCGCGGTCTTGCGGATCGAGGACATCTCCTTCTCGGCGGCGTCCTTCGTCTTCTTCTTCTGGTCGGCCTTGGCCCCCTCCGCCTCCAGGGCGGCGAGGTCCTCCTCGAGCTTCTGCAGGCGCTCGGCGACGCGGGCGTCGCGGCGGTCCGCGATCGTCTTCATCTCCAGGCGCAGGTTGTTCTCGTGGGTGGGCAGGTCGCGGTGACGCGCGTCCTCGTCGACCGAGATGACCATGTACGCGGCGAAGTAGATGACCTTCTCGAGGTCCTTCGGCGCCATGTCCAGCAGGTAGCCCAGGCGCGACGGGACGCCCTTGAAGTACCAGATGTGGGTGACCGGGGCGGCCAGCTCGATGTGGCCCATCCGCTCGCGGCGGACGGAGGACTTGGTGACCTCCACGCCGCAGCGCTCGCAGACGATGCCCTTGAAGCGGACGCGCTTGTACTTGCCGCACGCGCACTCCCAGTCGCGGGAGGGCCCGAAGATCTGCTCACCGAACAGACCGTCCTTCTCCGGCTTGAGCGTGCGGTAGTTGATCGTCTCGGGCTTCTTGACCTCGCCGTAGGACCAGCGACGGATGTCGTCGGCAGTGGCCAGGCCGATGCGAAGCTCATCGAAAGTTGTTGCGTCGAGCACTAGTTCTCCTGTGTCGGAATCTTGCGTTTGCCTGGCCGGGTTCAGATCTCGTCGATGGACGAGGACTCGAACCGGCTGGAGATGTTGATGCCGAGCTCTTCCGCCGCGCGGAACGCCTCGTCATCGGTGTCGCGGAGGTTCACGGCGGTGCCGTCGGCCGAGAGGACCTCGACGTTCAGGCACAGCGACTGCATCTCCTTCATGAGCACCTTGAACGACTCCGGGGTGCCCGGCTCGGGGATGTTCTCCCCCTTCACGATGGCCTCGTACACCTTCACGCGGCCCAGGATGTCGTCCGACTTGACGGTCAGCAGCTCCTGCAGCGCGTACGCGGCGCCGTACGCCTCGAGCGCCCACACCTCCATCTCGCCGAAGCGCTGGCCGCCGAACTGCGCCTTCCCACCCAGCGGCTGCTGCGTGATCATCGAGTACGGGCCGGTGGAGCGGGCGTGAATCTTGTCGTCCACGAGGTGGTGCAGCTTCAGGATGTACATGTAGCCCACCGAGATCGGCGCGGGGAACGGCTCGCCGGAGCGGCCGTCGTACAGCGTCGTCTTGCCGGTGCCGTCGATAAGGCGCTGGCCGTCGCGGGTCGGGAGCGTCGAGTCCAGCAGACCCGCTATCTCGTCCTCGTGCGCGCCGTCGAACACGGGCGTGGCGACCTTCGTGCCCGGGGCCGCCTCGCGCGCCGCCTCCGGCAGCTCCTTCGACCACTCCGGGTTGCCCTCGACCTTCCAGCCGGTCTGTGCGATCCACCCGAGGTGGGTCTCCAGCACCTGGCCGAAGTTCATCCGGCCCGGGATGCCGAGCGGGTTCAGGATGACGTCCACCGGCGTCCCGTCGGCGAGGAACGGCATGTCCTCGACGGGCAGGATGCGGCTGATGACGCCCTTGTTGCCGTGGCGGCCGGCGAGCTTGTCACCGGCGGTGATCTTGCGCTTCTGGGCGATGTAGACCACGACCCGGCGGTTCACGCCGTTGCCGAGCTCGTCGTCGCCCTCCTCGGCGTTGAACTCCTTGACCGCGATGATCGTGCCCTCTTCACCGTGGGGCACCTTCAGCGACGTGTCGCGGACCTCGCGGCTCTTCTCGTTGAAGATCGCGCGCAGCAGGCGCTCCTCGGCCGACAGCTCGGTCTCGCCCTTCGGGGTGACCTTGCCGACGAGGATGTCGCCGGGGCGCACCTCGGCGCCGATGCGCACGATGCCGCGCTCGTCCAGATCCTTCAGCAGGTCCGGGCTCACGTTCGGCAGGTCGCGGGTGATCTCCTCCTTGCCCAGCTTCGTGTCGCGGGCGTCGACCTCGTACTCCTCGATATGAATCGAGGAGAGCGTGTCGTCCTTCACCAGGTTCTGGCTGAGGATGATCGCGTCCTCGTAGTTGTAGCCCTCCCACGTCATGAACGCCACGAGCAGGTTCTTGCCGAGGGCAAGCTCCCCGTTCTCGGTGGCCGGGCCGTCGGCGATGACCTCGCCGACCTCGATGCGCTCCCCGGCCGAGACCACGACGCGCTGGTTGTAGCAGGTGCCCTGGTTCGAGCGGTCGAACTTGCGCAGGTAGTACTCCTGGGTGCCGCCGGCATCCAGCTGCACCGTCACCTTGTCGGCGGAGACCTCGGCGACCACGCCTGCGCCGGACGCGGTGATCACGTCACCGGCGTCGATGGCGGTGTAGCCCTCCATGCCGGTGCCGACCACGGGCGACTCGCTGCGCAGCAGCGGCACCGCCTGACGCTGCATGTTGGCGCCCATCAGCGCGCGGTTCGCGTCGTCGTGCTCGAGGAACGGGATGAGGGATGTCGCCACCGACACCATCTGGCGGGGCGAGACATCCATGTACCCGATGTCCGCGACGGGGAACAGGTCGACCTCGCCGCCCTGGCCGCGGCGGGCCAGCACGCGCTCGTCGACGAACGCGCCGTCGGCCTTCAGCGTGGCGCCGGCCTGCGCGACGATGTAGTCGTTCTCCTCGCTCGCGGTGAGGTAGTCGATCTGGTCGGTGACCCGGGCGTCCACGACACGGCGGTACGGCGTCTCGATGAAGCCGAACGCGTTGATCCGGGCGAACGACGCGAGCGAGCCGATCAGGCCGATGTTCGGGCCTTCCGGCGTCTCGATCGGGCACATCCGGCCGTAGTGCGACGGGTGCACGTCGCGGACCTCGACGCCGGCGCGCTCGCGGGACAGGCCGCCGGGGCCCAGCGCCGACAGGCGGCGCTTGTGGGTCAGGCCCGCGAGCGGGTTGTTCTGGTCCATGAACTGCGACAGCTGCGACGTGCCGAAGAACTCCTTGATCGCGGCCACGACCGGGCGCACGTTGATCAGGGTCTGCGGGGTGATCGCCTCGATGTCCTGCGTGGTCATCCGCTCGCGGACCACGCGCTCCATGCGGGACAGGCCCGTGCGCACCTGGTTCTGGATCAGCTCGCCCACCGCGCGGATGCGGCGGTTGCCGAAGTTGTCGATGTCGTCGATATCCAGGCGGATCTCGACGTCCTTGCCGCCGCGGCGTCCCTCGAACGTGACATCGCCGCGGTGCAGGCGGACCAGGTACTTGATCGTCGCGACGATGTCCGCGACGGTCAGCACCGACTCGGACAGCGGCGACTCCAGGCCCAGCTTCTGGTTGATCTTGAACCGGCCGACCTTCGCGAGGTCGTAGCGCTTCGGGTTGAAGTAGAAGTTGTCCAGCAGCGCGCGGGCCGCCTCGGCGGCCACCTGCTCGCCCGGGCGGAGCTTGCGGTAGATGTCGCGGAGGGCATCCTCCTTGGTGAGGATCGTGTCCTTGGACAGCGTGTCCTCGATCGACTCGAAGCCGGCGAACTCGTTCAGGATGTCTTCGCTGGTAAGGCCCAGCGCCTTCAGGAACACGGTCACCGACTGCTTGCGCTTGCGGTCGATGCGCACGCCCACCTGGTCGCGCTTATCGACCTCGAACTCGAGCCAGGCGCCGCGGCTGGGGATCACGCGCGCCGAGACGATGTCCTTGTCACTGGTCTTGTCCGGGGTCTTGTCGAAGTACACGCCGGGGCTGCGCACCAGCTGCGAGACGACCACGCGCTCGGTGCCGTTGATGATGAACGTGCCCTTGCCGGTCTGCAGCGGGAAGTCGCCCATGAAGACCGTCTGGGTCTTGATCTCACCGGTGGAGTGGTTCATGAACTCGGCCTCGACGTACAGCGGGGCGGCGTACGTCTTGCCGCGCTCCTTGCACTCCTCGATCGAGTACTTCTCCGGCTCCAGGTACGGGTTCGTGAAGCTCAGCTGCATCGTCTCGCTGAGATCCTCGATCGGGGAGATCTCCTCGAAGATCTCCTCCAGGCCGCTGAACTCGGGCACGTCGTGACGACCCGCGGCGGCGGCCTCGGCGACGCGCGCCTTCCACGCATCATTGCCGATGAGCCAGTCGAACGACTCGGTCTGCAGGGCGAGCAGGTCCGGGACCGTCAGCGTGTCGGAGATCTTGGCGAACGAGAGGCGGGAAGCTCCGCGGCCGTTCTTGGGGGTGGTGGTGGATGCGTTGGGCGCAGCAGCCAAGGGGATAACCTCCATGGGCCCGGTCGGGCCTCGGTTCCTTGTCGACAGATGGCGTGCTCGGATCCCCGAAAACCTGTGCGCCTCGCGTCGCCGCCCATCGGACTGGGTCCCTCGGACTGGCGGGGGCGCGCAGGCACAGCCGACCACCATATGAAGGCAGGGGGAACCAGAGCGCAACTACCAACTATAGGACGCGGAGCCCGCCGTGTCCAGCCGGAATCTTGACGAGTCCTGGTTCCTGCGGTATAACCTGCCCGGCGGGCACCGGCCGGGCCCGGAATCGCCCGGCGCGCGGGCGTAGCGGGCGTGCGGGCCGGCACGTCATAATATCCGGATGACCGGGGCATCACCCGTGATCCGCACGCCCGATCGGCGGATCCGCGTGTTCGTCAGTTCGACCCTGCGGGAACTCGCCGACGAGCGCCGGGCGGCCCGTGCGGCCATCGAGCGGATGCGGCTGGCGCCGGTGATGTTCGAACTGGGCGCGCGCCCGCATCCGCCGCGGTCCCTGTACCGGGCGTACCTGGATCAGAGCGACGTGTTCGTGGGGATCTACGCCGACAGCTACGGCTGGGTGGCCCCCGGCGAGGAGATCTCCGGCCTGGAGGACGAGTACGACCTCGTGCCGGACGGGATGCCCAAGCTCATCTATGTGCGCCGCAGCGAGCGGCGCGAGGACCGGCTGGTCCGCCTTATAGCGCGCATCCAGAGCGACGACACCGCCGCGTACCTGCCGTTCGACGACGCGTCGCAGCTGGAGGAGCAGATCGCCGCGGACCTCGCGGCGCTGCTGGCCGAACGGTTCGAGCAGTCGATGCAGGCTGCCGACGCGGAGCCGGCCGCGACGAGCCCGCTGCTGTCGCGCGTGCCGGTCCCCTACACGACGACGATCGGCCGGGACGAGGACATCGCCGCGGTGCGCGCGCACCTCGCGGCCACCGGCAACCGCACCGTGAGCCTGATCGGGCCCGGCGGGGTGGGCAAGAGCCGCCTCGCCATCGAGGTGGCGCGCAGCGCGCACGACCTCTTCACGGACGGCGTCTACTTCGTCCCGCTGGAGGGTGTGCTCGAGGCCGAGCTGCTGCTGCCCACGATCGCGTACGCCCTCGGCGTGCGCGACAACGGCGAGGCGTCGCTGGAGGAGCGGATCTCCCGCGCGCTCGCCGACCGGCACGTGCTGATCGTCCTGGACAACTTCGAGCAGATAGTGGATGCCGCACCGGTCCTCGTGCGCCTGTACACGGTCGCGCCCACCGCCGTGTTCCTGGTCACGAGCCGGATAGTGCTGCGCATCCGCGGGGAGCAGGTGTACGAGGTGCGGGCGCTGCCGGTGCCCTCCGAGGAGAGCGGGACGCTGGAGCGCGCCCGCCGCTCGCCGGCGTGCGCGCTGTTCGTGGACCGTGCCCGCGCCGCCGACCCCGATTTCGCGCTCACCGAGGACAACGCCGCCGACGTGGCGAGGATCTGCCGGACGCTGGAGGGACTGCCGCTGGCGATCGAGCTGGCGGCCGCGAAGGCGCGCATGCTCACGCCGCAGGGGATAGCGCAGCGGCTCGGGCAGAGCCTGCCGCTGCTGACGGCGGCCGTGCGCGACCTTCCCGAGCGGCACCGCACCATGCGCGCGACGATCGAGTGGAGCGTGAGCCTGCTCTCGGATGCGGACCGCGACCTGCTGGAGACGCTGGGCGTGTTCGCCCGGCGGTTCACGCTCGACGCCGTGGAGGCCCTCGGTGCGGGGCGGCCCTGGGAGGGTCGCGCCATCGAGGGGATCGCCGCGCTCGTGGACGGGTCGCTCGTCGCGCAGACGGACGTGGCGGGGCGGTCCGTGTATTCGCTGCTGGCGATAGTGCGCGAGTACGCGGTGGGCCGTCTCAGGGAGCGCGGCGTCGTCGACGCGATGCGGATGGCGTACGCCGACCACTACACGGCGCTCGTGCATCGCGTCGCGCCGGGGCTGCGCGGATCGGCGCAGGCGGAGGCGGTCGCCGAGCTCGGCCTGGAGCTGCCGAACCTGCGCGGCGCCATCCGGCACCTCGTGTACACCGACCGCCTGGACGACGCGGCGGATTTCGCGTGGAGCCTTCTCATCTATTGGTGGATCGTGGGCTTCCTCGCCGAGGTGCGGGTGTGGATGCTGGAGCTGCTGGAGAAGCAGAAGCCGATCACGCCGCACACGCGGGCCGTCGCCTGGTTCTTCGCGCTGTGGGGGCAGATGTGGCAGAACCCGTCGCAGGAGGCGGTCGCCGGGCTCGCCGAGTGCGTGCGGCTGTTCACCGAGAGCGGCGACGAGGAGGCCGCCGCGATGGCGGAGGCCGCGCGGGCGACCGCGCGGGTGCAGCTGCCCGATCCCGACCTCGAGGCCGCCGAGAGCGAGCTGCGCAGCGCCTACGAGCGGTTGCACGGCCTCGGCAACGGCTGGGCCCAGGCCATCACGCAGGTCTCGCTGGGTCGCCTCGCGTGGCTGCGCGGCGCGCTCGACGACGCACGCGCGCACTTCGACCGCGCCATCGAGCTTGCCGCGGCCGGCGGCGACCTTTTCACGCTGTCCGTCGCCGGCAATCAGACCGGGCGGCTGCTGCTGCTGGGCGGGGACGCGGATGCCGCGCACGCGGTGTTCTGCAGGACGCTCCTGGACTCGGTGCGGCTGCACTTCGACGAGGGCATCGCCTACGGCCTGGAGGGGCTGAGCGGGGTCGCGGCGCTGCGCGACGACCCCGCGCAGGCCGGCGCGCTCGCGGCGGCGGCGGCGACCATCCGCCACCGCATCGGCATGTTCGACGCCGACGCCTTCACGGTGCACTTCGCACTCCTGGACCGGATGCGGGCGCAGCATCCGGACGAGCTCGCCGCCGCCGAACAGCGCGGCGCCGAGCTGACCCTGGCCGAGGCTGTCGCGCTGGCTCTGCCGGAGGCCGACCACGAGGTCGCCGCCGCCGCGCTCGGCCGCTGGTAGGGCGGCGCCGCGGGCGGCGTGTCACGCCGGTCGCGCGTGCCGGAACCGGATGCGGGTGCCGGGGCGGGCCTGCGCGAGCAGGTCGAGCGCGGCATCCGTCACGACCGCGGCGACGGGGTAGCCACCGGTGACCGGCCCGTCGGCCATCAGGATCACGGGGCGGCCCTCCGGCGGCACCTGCACGGCGCCGGGGGTCATCGGCTCGCTGGGCAACTCGTCGTCGCGGGCGCGGTCGAGGACCGGGCCGTCGAGCCGGATGCCGACGCGGTCGGCGTGATCGGTCACGGTCCACACCGCGTCGAACAGAGCGGCGCGCGCGGTTGCCGTGAACCAGTCGCCGCGGGGACCGGCGGCGAGCGGGATCTCCAGGTCCTCCGGCGGCGGGATCGCCATCACCGGCTCCGCCGGCGGAATCGGCGCGACCGCGGCATCCCCCACCGCGACGACGTCGCCGGCTCGCAGCGGCGCGGGTCCGAGCCCGGCCAACGTATCGGTGGCGCGGGAGCCCGCGACAGCCCGCGCGTCGACCCCGCCGCGGACGGCGAGGTAGGCCCGGGCGCCGCGGTCGAGCCAGTCGACCTCGAGCAGCGCGCCGGCGGGCCAGGGCATCGCCTGCCAGGGGCCGACGTCGCGCCCGGCGATCCGCACCGGGCCCCATCCCCCGGTCACCGCTATCCACAGGCCGCGGCGGGCGACCGCGCGCAGGCCGCCCATCGTGATCTCCAGGCCCGCGGCATCCTCGGCATTGCCGACCAGCCGGTTCCCGGCGCGCAGCGCTGCCCGATCCAGCGCCCCGGACACGGCGATGCCCTCGGCCGCCCGGCCCGGGCGCCCGAGGTCCTGCACTGTCGTCCGCAGCCCCGGCTCGAGCACCTCGAACCCACCGCCTTCTCCGCGAGGGTGCAGCGGGTCGCCGAGGGGACGGGTCCTACCCCCGTCCACCCGCTGTACCCTCGCGGGTTCGACGGGGACGGGGCGGGCGGGCGCCTCGAGGAAGCGGACCGTCGCGCCGGGGGCGAGCAGGGCCGGGTCCGCGGCATCCGGATCGAACAGCACGGCGTCGGTCGTGCCGATCAGCCGCCACCCGCCGGGTGTGGCGCGCGGGTATACGCCGGTGAACCCGCCGGCCAGGGCCACCGCGCCGGCGGGGACCGACGTGCGCGGGGCCGCCAGGCGGGGCACGTCGAACGGCCAGTCGTCCCCCACGAGGTAGCCGAAACCCGGCGCGAATCCGGTGAACGCGACGGTCCAGGATGTCGCGGTGTGCCGACGCACGAGCGCGGCCGCGTCGACGCCCAGCAGCGCCGCGGTCGCGGCGAGGTCGGGGCCGTCGTACACGACCGGCAGCTGCACCTCGCGGGGAGCACGGGATGCCGCCCCCGGCCCGGTCGCGGATGCCTGCGCCGCCACCCACGCGCGGGCCGCCGACAGGGGCAGCACGGCGGGGTCGACGCGGACGAGGACCGTGCGCGCGGCCGGCACCAGGTCCACGACGCCGTCGGGGCGGGATGCCGCGAGCCGACGGCGCAGCGCGAGGACCGCGTCCAGAGCGGCGGCCCCGCCACCACGTGGGCCAGGGGCGGCATCCACCTCCACGAGCAGGGCCCGGTCGCCGAACGGCAGGATCCGCACGCCGTCACCTCACCAGGGCGCCGTCACGGCGATGCCGGCGGCCTCCAGCGCCGCGCGCACCGCCCGTGCCAGCTGCACCGCCGCGGGCGTGTCGCCGTGCAGACACAGCGACGCCGCCACCACCGGCACCACGGTGCCGTCCACCGCCTCGACGCCTTCGCCGCGGGCGAGGCGCACGGCCCGCGCGGCGACGACATCCGGCGCGTCCACGAGGGCGCCGGGCTCGCCGCGGGGCACCAGCGTGCCGTCCGGCAGGTAGGCGCGGTCCAGGAACGCCTCACGGAAGAACGGCAGGCCCGCGGTCGCCGCGGCCTCGGCGAGCGCGTCGCCCTGCGCGAGCAGCGCTATCGGGCGGCCTTCGCGGTCGCTCAGCTCGGCCACGGCCTGCACCACCGCTTCGGCCTGCAGCGGGTCGACGCCGGCGGCGTGGTACAGCGCCCCGTGCGGCTTGACGTAGCGGATCACGGCGCCGGCGCCGGAGAGCGCATCGAGCTGGTCGGCGAGGGTGGCGTGCAGCTGCGCGGGCGTGATGTCCACCGCGCGGCGGCCGAAGCCGGCCCGGTCGGGGTAGGAGGGGTGCGCGCCCACCGCGACGCCGGTGCGGGCGGCGCGCTCGGCGGCGGCGCGCATAGCGGCGGCATCCCCGGCGTGACCGCCGCAGGCGATGCTGGCGCTGGAGATCACCGCGAACATCGCCTCGTCGTCGGCGGTGGGGGCGCCGTCCACGGTCTCGCCGAGGTCGGCGTTCAGGTCGATCGCGTGCATGCGTCCACGGTAGCCACCCGTGCGCGCGGGGCACAGACCGATCCGGGCCGCGTGACCGGTACCGTGGGCGCGTGGGCAGGAACCGGTCGCGGGACGACGAGGCGCCGCGGGTGCGGCTGTCCGACGGGACCGCCGCCGCTGTCGTGCGCAGCCCGTTCACGTCGGGCTACGAGCTGATGGTCGGTGACACGCCGCAGTCGCACGTCGACCTGGAGGATCCCACACACCTGCACTTCGAGTACGTGGCGCGGATGGGGGCCGTCATCGATCAGCTGCGGCTGCCCGGCCAGCCGATCACCGCCGTGCACCTGGGTGCCGGCGCCCTCACCATCCCCCGCTACATCGCGCACACGAGGCCCGGGTCGCGCCAGCAGGTGATCGAGCTCGAGCCGGCGCTGTGGGACCTCGTGCGCGAGCGGCTGCCGCTGCCGCGGGGCGCGGCGATCCGGGTGCGCATCGGCGACGCCCGCGCGGGGCTCACCCGCCTTCCCCCGGCGCTGACCGGCCAGGTCGACCTGCTGGTGTCGGATGTCTACGCCGGTGCGCAGACGCCCGCGCACCTGACGACGGTGGAGTTCTACCGCGAGGCCGCGGCGCTGCTCGCGCCGGACGGGGTGCTGCTGGCGAACATCGCCGACGGCGCGGGGCTCGCGTATGCGCGCCGGCAGGTCGCGACGGTGCGGACGGTGCTCGCCCACGTCGTCGTGCTGGCCGAGGTGCAGACGCTGAAGGGCCGCCGGTTCGGAAACCTCGTGATAGCGGCATCCGCGGCGCCGCTGCCGACAGGCTGGCTGCCGCGGCTGATGGCGGCGGGGCCGCACCCGGCGAAGGTCATGCAGGGCCGCGAGATCGACGAGTTCGCGGGCACGCTGGTGCCGGTGACGGATGCCACGGCCCGTCCGTCGCCGAAGCCGAGCGCGTCACTGTTCGAGCACTGAGGGCGGGGTTCCCGGGGCGTTGGCGGCCTGGATGTCGGCCTTCGCGCGGCATCCTCGGCGCGTCCCCGGGCGGGGCGTCGAGGCGTCAGGCACACTGGATCCACCGCGAAGGAAGGGAGTCGACGGTGAGCTTCATCAAGGGCCACGATCCCGAAACTCTGCGCGAGATCGTCGACCCGCGACAGTGCGAGAAGCGGCTCGACGAGATCGCCGGTCAACGCAGCCTGCCGGACCTGCTCGAGCGGGTCTGGCTGCTGAAGGTGCTCGGTCGGCTCGACGAGGCGCTGGATGTCGCCGAGCACGCCGTGCGACAGGCGCGGATGGCCGGCACGCGACGCGATCTGCTGCGGGCGCGGATCCTCCACGCGACAGTCCTGCAGTTCCGCGGGGCCCACGCGGCCGCCATCGCCGAGATGACGACCTGCGGTGAGGAGGCCGAAGGGCAGGGCTGGGTCGGCATCGCCGCGTTCGCCTACCAGCACCGCGGCAAGACGCACTATGACGCCGGTGACTACGTGTCCGCCCGGGGGGACTTCAAGCGCACGCTGTTCCTGCGGCAGGAGGCCGGCGCCGACGACGACCAGCTGCAGTCGACGCTGCTGGCGATCGACGCCGCCGAGCGGCGCCGCGCCGAGGCATCCGTCGCCGTCTGAGGCAGTGTCGTAGAGATGTTCTAGTCTTCGCGTATGTCGGATCTGCAGCGGGTGCGCCACTGGGCTGAGGCGCTGATAGCCCTCCACCTGGACTCGTCCTGGTCGTTCGCGTTCGACAACGCGAAACGGAGGGCGGGCGCGTGCAGCTTCACGGCCAAGCGCGTGAGCGTCTCGCGCTACCTGGCCGCCCGGTACGACGACGACACGAACCACCAGACGCTGCTGCACGAGGTCGCGCACGCCCTGGCCGGCCCCGCCGCCGGCCACGGGCCGGCATGGAAGCGTGTCGCGCGCGAGCTCGGCTATGTGGGCGGGACGACTCACGACGGGGAGACGGCGACCGAGCTCGCCCCGTGGGTGGGGACGTGCCCGGCGGGGCATGTCGCGTATCGGCACCGTCGCCCGACACGGCCGACGTCGTGCGTGAAGTGCGCGCCGCGGTTCGACGAGCGGCATCTGTTCGAGTGGACGCGACGGGACATCACGCCGGCCACGCGCCTGGCCGCGATGACACCGCGGTAGGCGGATGCCCTACGCCGCCACGAACGCGCCGTCGCGCAGGATCGGCACGACGTCGGCGACATCCAGTTCCGCGGCGTGGAGGACGTCGTCGCGCAGGCCGCGCTCGACGAGTTCGCATCCCGATCCGCCGGCGAGCAGCAGGTGCCGCACGGCGCCGCGGAGGCCGCGGAACGATTCGCACGCGACGGCGGCCTCGGGCGAGGAGTGATCCAGTCCGAGCACGGCGAGCGCGTCGATGATGGCGCCGGCGCCGAGCTGGTCCTCGATGGCGAACCGGACGGACTCTCCGTCGCGGCCCATCTCGCCCGCCGGCAGCACCGCGATGCTCAGCCGGCCGCCGCGACGATGCTGCTCGGCGAGGACGGCCTTGGCGATCGCGGTCGCGTTGCGCAGGCTTCCCGCCAGGACGAGGGCGCCGGATGCCGCGGCCGCGACGGGTGCGCCGTTGACCGAGCCGCTGCCGTCCAGCGTGAACGGCTCGCCGCGATCGGCCGCATCGGTCGCCGCCGTCGTGAATCGGAGGATGTCGACGACCACGACGACGTCGGCGGGCGCCAGGCGGGCGAGGCCCTCACGGCCCCAGTCGAGACGCACCTGGTAGAAGGACTGATCACATGCGGGCACGCGGCAAGCCTACGGTGCGACACTGGGGCATGCGGATCATGCTGAAGCTGGTGATCGACTGCGACGCGGACGCGGCGTGGCGCGCGCTGCACTCTCCGCGGGCGGTCGCCGAGTTGTACGGACCGTTGCTGCGGCTGGAGCCGCTCGCCCCGCTGCCGACCTCGTGGAGCGCGGGCGAGGATGCCGCGGTCGCCCTGTCGCTCGGCGGTGTGGTGCCGCTGGGGTCGCAGCTCATCGACGTGAGCGATTTCGAGCGGGTCGTGGGCGGCCAGCGCGTGCGGATCCTGCGCGACAGCGGCATCCCGCTGTCCGGACCGCTGGCCGCGCTGGACGTATGGGACCACCAGATGGCGGTCAGCCCCGCACCGGGCCGGCCAGGACGGACGCTGTGGCGGGACCGGCTCGTGATCGGCGGCGCCGCAGCTCCGCTGCTGTGGCCGGTGCTGTGGGCGACCTGGCAGTGGCGGGCGGCGCGCATCCGCGCCCTCGCCCCGTCGTGGGCGCACGACCCGGAGCCGGCGCACGCCTGATCCGCTGCAGCGGCGACACCGCCGTGCCGTGCCGACGTGTCCGGTCAGGGTCGCGGGATCACCGTCAGCACGCGCCCGGTGAACTCGAGGAACTCGGTGAGGAATGCCCGCAGGAACTCCTCGGTGCTCGGCACCGTCACGTGGCCCGCGTCGTCCACGAGTCCGTCGGTGAAGTGGATGTACGCCTCGGGTGCCGTCATCTGCCGCGCGTTCAGGAAGCTCAGCGACGCGCGCAGGCTCTGCTGCGCGACGGCGGTGCCGATCTGACCGACCGAGGCGCCGATCACGGCGACCGGCTTCTGCGCCCAGACGTTCTGGCCCCATGGCCGGCTGCCCCAATCGATGGCGTTCTTCAGCGCGCCGGGGATCGAGCGGTTGTACTCCGGGGTGACGAACAGAAGCGCGTCGACCGCGGCGACGGTGGCCTTGAAATCCAGCGCCGACTGCGGGTAGTCCGCATCGAAATCGCGGTTGTAGACGGGCAGTTGATCGTACGAGATCTCCTCGACGTGGAATTCGGACGGTGCGAGCCGGGTCAGCGCGAGGGCGAGCCGCCGGTTGATGGACTCGCGCGAAAGGCTTCCCACGATGACGCCGAGCCGGTAGGGCGGCTCGTGTTCGATGATGTCGATCTGCATGGCTCCTCCTCGGATCCGATCCGTGCGGAATGCCGCTCTGAATCCAGGGTGCACCCTCGTCGGGCGCCGCGAAAGGGGACTCCGCGCGCGGCTATCCGGCCAGTGCTGCCACCGGTGGCACTCGGGTTGCGAGCCGCGTGGGCGCCCCCGCCGCCACGAGCGTGAGCAGCGCCGTAACGCCCACGATCCCGACCACGATCGGCACGGGGATCGCCGGCCACACCAGGCCCGCCTTGCCGTGGTTCGGATCGGCGGCGACCGCGCCGAGCACCGACTGCGCCCCCGCCCACCCGTATCCGATGCCGAGGACGACGCCGACGGCGACCGCCGTCACGGTGATGTGCGCGGCCTCCAGGAGCACGAGGCCGCGGACCTGTCGCGTCGCCAGTCCGAGTGCGCGCAGCAGCCCCAGTTCACAGCGGCGCTGGACGACGCCGAGCGTGAGCAGGTTCACCAGCCCCACCGCGGCGATCACCGCCGAGACCCCCATCAGGCCCATCATGACACCGGCGACCGTGTCCAGCACGGCCGTCAGCTCGTCCGGCAGACGACCGCCCGCGGCGGCCGTCATCACCGCCTTCGTCGACTCCATCGCGACCGCGAGCATCGTCACCAGCGTCACGCCGATCACGACGCCGATCGCCATCCGGCTGGACCGCTCCGGATAGCGCAGCGCGTTCTCGGCGGCCAGCCGTGCCACCGTACCGCGACCGAACGCCCGGCCCACCAGGCGCAGCGCCGGCGGCATCACGAGCGTCGCGCCGAGCACGACCCCGGTGAACGACAGGATGCCGCCGAAGAACGCCACGGCGACGCCCATCGGCGAGATGAGCCCGATCACGATCCCCCCGGCCAGCAGCACGGCGCCGGCGACGCCCAGCGCCACGGCGGTGGCGGTGCGGCCGCTCCGCCGCGGCGACCGCTCGCCGCCCGCCTCCACCGAGGCGCCCAGCGCCTGCAGCGGCGTGACACCGAGCACCCGCCGCGACCCCGCCCACGCCGCCGCCCACGTCGTCAGCGTGACGACGACCGCCGGCACGAGCAGCACCGGCCGGACCACCGCGACATCGACGTCCGGGACACCGAGCGCACGCCCCGCCACCTGGATGCCGAGCGCGGCCAGAGCGGTCCCCGTCACAAGGCCCGCGGTCGCCCCGACACCGCCGGCGACCAGGCCCTGCCGCGCGACGCGCGCGCGCTGCGCGCCCGCCGACGCCCCGATCAGCCGCATCAGCGCGATGTGTCGGGTACGCCCGGCCACAACGGTCGCGAACGTGTTCGCCGTCACTATCGCCGCGACGTAGACCGCCACGCCGACGAGCACGACCGTGAGCACCCCGAGGACCACAGCGAGCGTCCTGCTGTCGCCGAGATAGCGGTCCGCCCGCAGGATCGCGGCGATGTACCCGGTCGCCGTCAGCAGGATCACGCCGAACGCGGTCGAGATCCCGGCGACGAGGATGCTGGCACCGATCCCCCGCTCGCCGCTGGTCCCCTCCCCCCTTCTGGACCATCCGTGCTCGCGGAGCGCACGACGCTGTCCCCGGCTCGTCCGCGCCGCGCTCACGCGGACACCCCGAGCTCCGCGGCGAGCATGAAGGACGAGATCTCCTGGGCGCTCTGCCGCGGCGTGTCGGCGACGATCCTGCCGTCGCCGAGGAACAGGACGCGATCGGCGTGCGCGGCGGCGACCGGGTCGTGCGTCACCATCGCTATCGACTGCCCGTGCTCCGCGCTGGCCGCGCGCAGCAGTGCGAGGACCTCGCGGCCCGAGCGCGAGTCGAGGTTGCCGGTCGGCTCATCGGCGAACACGAGATCCGGGGCGGTGGCCAGCGCCCGCGCGATCGCCACGCGCTGCTGCTGTCCGCCGGAGAGCTCGTGCGGACGGTGCCGCAGCCGGGCGGTGAGGCCCAGGCCTTCGACGAGCCGCTCGATCCGGGCCCGCTCCAGCGCCGACGGCCGCCGCCCGTCGAGGTCGAACGGCAGCAGGATGTTGCCGATGGCATCCAGCGTGGGCACCAGGTTGAACGACTGGAAGACGAAGCCGACCCGGCGTCGCCGCAGGATCGTGAGCTCGCGGTCGGCCGCCCCGGTGATCTCGGTGTCGCCGATCCACACGCGTCCCGCGGTGGGGACGTCCAGGCCCGCCATGATGTGCATGAGCGTGGACTTGCCGGAACCGGACGGCCCCATGATCGCGGTGAACTCCCCGCGCCGGATGCCGACGGTGACGTCGTCCAGGGCCCGCACCTGCCCCACCCCGGCGCCGTACGTCTTGTGCAGCCGGTCCACGCGCGCGGCCAGCCCTGATTCGGTCGATGTGATCTGCATGCCAATGACGCTACGGAGGGCGCGTCCACGTCCACATCGGCCTGGAGTCGGCATCCGCCTACATCGCAGGGATGATCGTCGGCCGTTTCACCGCGGTCTCCGCGTGCCGCGCAGCCTGATAATCTGCGATGCAGGGACAGAGGTGATGTCATGGCTTCACGATCGGAGTCGGCTGCGGGTATCACAGCCGGTCAGGTGATGACCGTACCCGTGATCACGGTCGGCCCGGACGCCACGGTGGCTCACGTCGCCGAGACGCTGACATCCGCGCGCATCAGCGCGGTGCCGGTGGTGGATGCCTCCGGCACCGTGCTCGGTCTGGTCAGTGAGCTCGATCTGCTTGCGCGCACCGGCCGCACGGCGCGGGACGTGATGACCACGGCGGTGATCAGCGTCACGACCGACACCGACATCGAGCAGGTGCGACGGATCCTCGTGGGTTCGCAGATCCGCCGTGTCCCGGTGATCTCTTCCGGCCGGCTGGTCGGGATCCTCAGCCGGCACGACCTGGTCGGCCGGATGGTGGAATGGGCGTGCGGCGTCTGCGGCGAAACCGTCCGCGGCGCGCACCCGCCGCTGGTGTGCCCGAAATGCGGGGGAAGCGAGGACCGGTTCGCGCTGCAGGAGCAGCCACCCGGACCGTGACGAAGCACGCGGTCACAAGCCGCGTTGTTCGGTGAGAGGGATTCATACATGGCCGGACGAACGCAGGATCCGCAGGGCAACAAGGTCGCCACCGGCGGCAGCGTGCCCGCGGACGACGCGAAGACGTCGACACGAACGAAGAAGGCACCCGCACGATCTGCGGGTGCTCGGGCGAAGAAGGGCGACACGACGGCGACCGCACCCGCGGAGCGCCGATCGCGCGGCAGCGGGGCGAAGACCGCGCCCGCCGCGGCGAAGGGCGCGTCCTCGCAGCCGGACGCGCAGACCCGCATCGGGTACTACCGCGAGATGGTGCTGATCCGCGAGTTCGAGCAGCGCGCCGGGGAGATGTACACCCGTGCGAAGATCGGCGGGTACTGCCACCTCAACCTCGGCGAGGAGCCGACGGTCGTGGGACTGATGGCGGCGCTGCGCGAGAAGGACTACCTCTTCACGAACTACCGCGACCACGGGTACGCCCTGGCGCGGGGCCTGGGCACCGACCGGGTGATGGCGGAGCTGTTCGGTCGCGAAGGCGGCGTCTCGAAGGGCCTGGGCGGCTCGATGCACATGTTCGACGCCGAGAAGCGGATGCTGGGCGGCTACGGGATCGTCGGTGGCCAGCTGCCCCCCGCCACCGGCGCCGCGCTCGCCCTCACGTACCGCGGCAAGCCCGGACCCGATGCCGAAGCCGTGATGTGCCAGATGGGCGACGGGACGACGAACATCGGCGCGTTCCACGAGTCGCTGAACATCGCAGCGATCTGGAATCTGCCGATCGTGTACGTGATCATCAACAACGGTCTCGGCATGGCCACCACGGTGGAGAGTGCGTCCGGCGAGCCGGAGCTGTACAAGCGCGGATGTGCGTACCGGATCGAAGGCCGCCGCGTCGACGGCGACGACCCCGCGGTCGTCCGTCGGGCCGCCGAGGAGATGCTGGCCACCGCGCGCGAGCAGCGCCGCCCCGGCATCCTCGAGGTGATGTCGCACCGGCTGCGCGGCCACTCGGTCGTGGACCCGGCCCGCTACCGCAGCAAGGACGAGGTCGCCGAACTGAAGAGGCTCGATCCGCTGCCCGCCTACCGCGAGCAGCTGATCGCCGACGGCATCCTGGACCAGAAGCAGGCCGAGCAGATCGAGGCCGACGCGGTCACCGAGGTCGCGAACGCGATAGCGTTCGCCGACGCGAGCCCGGAGCCCGGCCCCGAGAAGCTGTTCGACTACACGTACGCGACCGACGTGCCCAACGCGCCGCGGCTGATGCCCGGCGATCCGGTGCTGCCGGCCGGCTGGGACAGCGCCGACGCAGACAATGCCTATGCAGGAAGTGAGGCATGACGGCGATGGCCGACAACGCCCAGAACGAGATCACGTATCGTCAGGCGCTGCACGACGCCCTCCGCGAGGAGATGACGCGCGATGAGAGCGTGATCCTCCTCGGTGAGGAGATCGGCATCTTCGAGGGGTCCTACAAGATCACCGCCGGCCTGCTCAAGGAGTTCGGACCCGAGCGCGTCCGCGACACGCCCATCGCGGAGGAGGGGTTCGTCGGCGCTGCGATCGGCGCCGCGATGCTCGGGATGCGTCCGGTGGTCGAGATCATGACGATCAACTTCTCCCTCATCGCGATCGACCAGATCGTCAATCACGCCGCGAAGATCTACGGCATGTTCGGCGGGCAGACGGCGGTGCCGATGGTGATCCGCACGCCCGGGGGCGGCGGCCAGCAGCTCGCGGCCACGCACTCGCAGAACCTCGAAGTCTGGTACGCGCACATCCCCGGTCTGAAGGTGCTCGCCCCGTCGACCCCCGCGGACGCGAAGGCGATGCTCACCGCCGCCATCCGCGACAACGACCCGGTGCTGCTGCTGGAGAACCTGTCGCTGTACAACACGAAGGGCCCGGTGCCCGCCGGCGAGCAGGTCGCGGAGTTCGGCCGTGCGAAGGTCACCGTCCCCGGCACCGATGTCACGGTGATCGGCTACTCGCGCTCGGCGGTGATAGCGAAGGACGTCGCCCAGCGGATGGCCGAGCAGGGCGTGTCGGTCGAGGTCGTGGACCTGTGCAGCCTGCGGCCGCTGGACCGCGAGACCATCTGCCGCTCGGCGCGCAAGACCGGCCGCGCGGTGGTGCTCGAGGACGACTGGCTCACCTACGGGGTCGGCGCGGAGATCGCCGCGACCATCCAGGAGGGCGCGTTCGACTACCTCGACGCTCCGGTGCGGCGGGTCGCCGCCGCCGAGGTGCCGCTGCCGTATGCGAAGTCGCTGGAGAAGATCGCCCTGCCCGATGCGGACGCACTCATCCGTGTCATCAACGAACAGCTGGATGCGACGCGCTTCGCGCGCTAGGAGGGAACGCGATGCCTGAAGTGTTCATGCCGCGACTGTCCGACACGATGACCGAGGGCGCCATCGCCCAGTGGCTCAAGGCCGAGGGGGACACGGTCGCGCGCGGCGACGTGCTCGCCGAGATCGAGACCGACAAGGCGGTGATGGACCTCGAGGCGTACGAGAGCGGTGTGCTCGAGAAGATCCTCGTGCAGCCGGGCGAGAACGTCGCGATCGGGGCGGCCATCGCCGTGATCGGCGCCGGGTCCGGGTCGTCGGGCGGGTCGGATGCCGGGGATGCCGCGGCCGCGCCGGAGACCGCCGGCGGCGCATCGCAGGCCGACACCGGCCAGGAGCCGCCGGCCGCGCGTGCCGACGCGTCGGCGGAGGACGCCGAACCGGCCGCCGCGCCGAAGGGCGAGGATGCGCCGAAGGCCGAGGCGGAGACACCGGCCGACGCGTCCCAGGCGCCCGCGTCGTCCGGGTCGAAGGTCAAGGCGACCCCGCTCGTGCGCTCGCTCGCGCGCAGCCACGGCATCGATCTCGGCACCGTGCATGGCACGGGCCCGGGCGGCCGGATCATCCGCGCCGACCTCGAGCAGCTCCTCACCGCGGGAAAGCCGGCCGCGCAGCCGGCGGCCGCGGCATCCGTCCCCACCGCACCGGAGCCGCAGTCGGCCCCGGGCGCGGCGGCGCCGGTCGGCGCGCCGCAGGAGGACGACGAGCGCGTGCCGCTGTCGCAGATCCGCAAGGTCACCGCACGTCGGCTCACCGAGGCGGCACTCGTGCCGGTGTTCCAGCTCACGACCGTGCTGGATGCCTCGCGGCTGACCGAGGTGCGCCGGAACATCAACACGAGCCTCGCCGACTCCGGCGTGAAGGTCAGCGTGAACGACCTCGTCGTGCGCGCGGTGGCCGTCGCCCTGGCCGCCCACCCGGAGGTGAACGCCTCGTTCGGCGGCGACGCCATCCTGCGCCACAAGCACGTGAACGTGGGAGTCGCGGTCGCGCTGGAAGACGGCCTCGTGGTCCCGGTGATCAAGGACGCCGACCGCAAGTCGATCACGGCGATCGGCGCCGAGGTGAAGGACCTGGCCGCCCGCGCCCGTGCCGGGCGGCTCAAGCTCGACGAGATGACCGGCGGCACGTTCTCGGTGTCGAACCTGGGCATGTTCGGCATCGACGCTTTCACCGCGGTGATAAACCCGCCCGAGGCCGCGATCCTCGCGGTGGGGGCGACCGTGGACGAGCCGGTGGTCGTGGACGGGCAGGTGCAGGTGCGTCCCCGCACGCGGCTGACGCTGACGGTGGACCACCGCGTGCTGGACGGCGCTGCCGCGGCCGCGTTCCTGCGCGATCTCACGAACCTGCTGACCGAGCCGCTGCGGATCCTGGTGTGATCACCGTGAGTGCGGGAGCGTCCGGCGTCGTCCGCCGGGCGCTCCCGTTCTTCGTCGCCGCGCTCGTGTGCGTGGTCGCCGGCGGGCTGCTGGCCGCCGCGACCGCCTACGTCACGACGCAGAAGACAGCGTGGGCGACCGCGTACCTCGTGCTCGTGGGCGGCATCGCGCAGGCCGGACTCGGCGCCGCGCTGAGCGGGCTCGCCCAGCGCCCGAGCGTCCGGCTCGCGTGGGTGGTGTTCGTGCTGTTCAACGCCGGCAACGTCGGCGTGCTCACCGGACAGCTGACCGGGCTCGTCGCGATGACCCTCGTCGGCGGGGCGGTGCTGGTGGCCGCGCTCGTCGTGGTCATCGTCGCGACGCGGCGCGGTGTGCCCGCGCACCCGGTGCTGGTGTGGGGATTCCGGGTGCTCGTGGTGGTGCTGGCCGTCAGCATCCCGACCGGGCTCCTGCTGGCGCTGTTCGGCCGCTGACGCCGGCTACCGCCGCCGGCCGGACCCGGACTCCAGCCCGTGCTCGAACGCGAACACCACCAGCTGCACGCGGTCCCGCAGCGCGAGCTTGGCAAGGATCCGGCTGATGTGTGTCTTCACGGTTGCCTCGGACAGGAATTCGCGCGCGGCTATCTCCGCGTTCGACAGTCCGCGGGCCGCGAGGGCGAAGATCTCCCGTTCCCGGTCGGTGAGCCGGCGGTAGGCGTCCGGGACCGCAGCGGGGGCGGCATCCGTCGCCTGCGTGAAGAGGTCACGCGTCGCGGATGCCGCGATCACCGCCGACCCGGCGTGCACCGTGCGGATAGCGGCGAGCAGGAACTCCGGGTCCGCGTCCTTCAGCAGGAATCCACTCGCGCCCTGCCGGATGGCGCGCGCGGCCGCCTCGTCCAGGTCGAACGTCGTCAGCATCACTATCCGCGGCGCGTCGGGGACCTGCAGCAGCTGGGCGGTGGCGGCGAGCCCGTCCATCACCGGCATCCGGATGTCCATCAGCACGACGTCCGGCGCGCTGCGCTGCACCACCTCGACGGCCTCGCGCCCGTCGGCGGCCTCCCCCACGACCTGCATGTCCGCCTGCGAGTCGATCACCATGCGGATGCCCGCACGGAACAGCGCCTGATCGTCGGCCAGCACGACCCGGATCATGCCGGCCCCGAGATGGGAATGCGCGCGCGCACGATGAACGACGCGCCTTGGGCGCCGGCATCCAGGGTCCCCCCGGTCAGGAGCGCGCGCTCGCGCATCCCGATCAGGCCGTGACCGCGCGGCGCACCCCCGGGTTCGGTCGTCACGAAATGCGGGTTTTCCGGCTCGGAAGTCGCATTTTGCGACGACCGAACGGTGGCGCGGGCGGGCAGCGCGTTGCGCACGGAGAGCTCGACGCGGTCCGGATGCCACGCCAGCCGCAGATCGACCGGCGCGCCGGCGCCATGGCGCAGCGCGTTCGTGAGCGCCTCCTGCAGGATCCGGTACACCGCCAGCTGCACCGATGTCGGCGCGGCGACGCGGGGCGCGGGGGCGATGTCCACGCGCAGCGCGAGCCCGGCCGCGCGCACCTGCGCGAACAGGGTCTCCAGATCGGCCGCGGTCGGCTGGGGGCCGTCCTCCTGCCGGTGGCGCAGCTGCGCCAGCAGCACGCGGACGTCCGCGAGGGCGGCGCGGGCGGTGGAGGCGATGGTGCCCAGCGCGGCATCCCGGGCCCGCGGATCGGCGCCGGCATAACGGGCACCGTCGGCCTGGGCGATCACGACGGCGAGCGAGTGCGCGACGACGTCGTGCATGTCGCGGGCGATGCGCGTGCGCTCCTGCTCTGCGGCGGCGTCCGTCCGGGCGCGCTCCCGGGCGAGACGGTCGGCCCGGGCCCGCGCCGCGGTGCGGACCAGCGCCCCGGCCGTCCACGCCAGCAGCAGCGCGAACGTCGCGGCGATCAGCGCGGCCAGCGCCGCCGGGAGGGTCTCGACGGTGAGGGGGCCGGTGCTGAGGACCAGGTACACGTAGACCGTGGCGACCGCCGCCCCCACGAGCGCGGAGGAGAACCCCAGCCAGAACACCCGCCGCGACCCGTACGCGGCGGCGGTGTACAGGACGGCGAACACGGCGAGGTCCACGGCGCCGGGCGGACGGCCGAACGCCATCTGCAGCGCGGCGCCCGCCCATGCCAGCGCGAGCGCGAGCGGGGGCGACAGCCGCCGCACCGCGAACGCGCCGCCGAACACTATCGACAGCAGGGCCGCGACGGGGACGTTGCCCGCGATGGCGACCCCGAGGGCGTGCTCGAGCGGCAGGGCGAGCAGGGCGAACGCGGCGGCGACGATCACATCGATGACGATCTGATACGTCGACAGGGGCCGGAACACGCCCTCCACGCTACGGGAGCCCGGCGCGCGCGGCATCCGCCGTCAGATGTACTCCGGACCCGTCCTCAGCGCTGCGCCGTGGACAGGCGCTGACGCAGCACGTACGGGAGGATGCCGCCGTGGCGGTAGTACTCCCGCTCGGTCGGGGTGTCGATGCGCACGGTCGCGGTGAACGTGCGCTCCTGCCCGTCGTCGGCCCGGACGTGCACGGTCACCTCGCGGGGAACGGCGTCGGCACCGGCGATGCCGGTGATCGCGTACGTCTCGGTGCCGTCCAGCCCGAGGGATGCCGCCGACTCCCCGTCGCGGAACTGCAGCGGCAGGACGCCCATCCCGATCAGGTTCGACCGGTGGATCCGCTCGAACGACTCGGCCAGCACCGCCTTCGCGCCCAGCAGCAGCGTGCCCTTGGCGGCCCAGTCGCGCGACGACCCGGATCCGTATTCCTTGCCGGCCAGCACTATCAGCGGTGTTCCGGAGGCGGCATACGCTTCGGATGCCGCGAAGATCGTGGTGGGTTCACCGCCGGGCAGCACCCGGGTGAACCCGCCTTCCACGCCCGGCACCAGCTCGTTGCGCAGCCGGATGTTTGCGAACGTGCCGCGGATCATCACCTCGTGGTTGCCGCGTCGCGACCCGTACGAGTTGAACTGGCGCGGCTCCACGTCGTGCGCGGTGAGGTACTCCCCCGCGGGCGAATCGCGTTTGATCGAGCCCGCCGGCGAGATGTGGTCGGTCGTCACCGAGTCGCCCAGCTTGGCCAGCACGCGGGCGCCGGTGATGTCCTGCAGCGGCTCGAGCTCGACCCCCATGCCGTCGAAGTACGGCGGGCGCCGCACGTACGTGGAGTCTTCCTGCCAGTCGAACCGGTCGCCCTCCGGCACCGGCAGCGCGTTCCAGTTCTCGTCGCCGGCGTAGACATCCGAGTACCCCTCGGTGAACATGCGGGCTTCCACGCACGCGTCGACGACCTCCTTGATGTCCTTCGCGCTGGGCCAGATGTCCTTCAGGAACACCGGAGCGCCGTCGCCGCCGGTGCCCAGCGGATCGCGGTTCAGATCCACGTGCATCGATCCGGCGAGCGCGTACGCGACAACCAGCGGCGGCGACGCGAGGAAGTTCATGCGCGTCTGGGAATGGATCCGGCCCTCGAAGTTGCGGTTGCCGCTGAGCACCGATGCGACCGTGAGATCGCCGGCGTCCACGGCGGCGCCGACCTCCTCGATGAGCGGGCCCGAGTTGCCGATGCACGTCGTGCATCCGTACCCGACGAGGTGGAAGCCGAGCTCGTCGAGGTACGGCGTGAGGCCCGCCCGCTCGAAGTAGTCGGTCACCACGCGAGACCCGGGGGCGAGGGATGTCTTCACCCACGGCTTGGACTTCAGACCCTTCTGCACGGCGTTGCGCGCCAGCAGCGCCGCCCCGATCATGACGGACGGGTTCGACGTGTTCGTGCACGAGGTGATCGCCGCTATCACGACGTCCCCATTGTCGAGGCTGAGCTGCTCGCCGCCCAGGGCGAGCGGCTGCGGGTGGGACGGCCAGTCGTCGGAGGCGTCGTCGTCGACGGGCGCAGCCACCGCGGCGTGCGGCTCGAACATCTCCGGCTCACCGAGGAACGGGTCGGATGCCGGGAACGTGTCGTCGATAGCGTCGTCCAGGGCCGTGAGCGTCTTCACGTCCGCCGCCGGGTCGGCCAGCAGCCGCTGGACGGTGCGCTGGGCGACCGCAAGCGGGATGCGGTCCTGCGGCCGCTTGGGGCCGGCGATCGACGGCTCGATCGAGGCGAGGTCGAGTTCGACCACGTGCGAGTACTCCGGCTCGCGGTCGGGGTCGTGCCACAGCCCCTGCGCCTTCGCGTACGCCTCGACCAGAGCCACCCGCTCCGGGCTGCGGCCGGTGAAGCGCAGGTAGTCCAGCGTCTCGTCGTCGATCGGGAAGATCGTCACAGTCGACCCGTACTCGGGGCTCATGTTCCCGATCGTGGCGCGGTTGGCCAGCGGGACGTTGGCGACGCCCGGCCCGAACAGCTCCACGAACTTTCCGACGACGCCGGTCTGACGCAGCAGCTCGGCGACGGTGAGCACCATGTCGGTGGCGGTCACGCCCTCGCGCAGCTCGCCGCGCAGCTTCAGTCCGATCACCTCGGGCAGCAGCATCGACACCGGCTGGCCGAGCATCGCGGCCTCGGCCTCGATGCCGCCCACGCCCCATCCCAGCACGCCGAGCCCGTTCACCATCGGGGTGTGCGAGTCCGTCCCCACGAGCGTGTCGGGGTACGCCTGCGGCATCGGGTCGCCCGCGGC
The DNA here is from genome assembly GCF_009649635.1 of Microbacterium sp. SYP-A9085. Lineage (GTDB taxonomy): Bacteria > Actinomycetota > Actinomycetes > Actinomycetales > Microbacteriaceae > Microbacterium. Next base: position 54,521 of record NZ_WJII01000006.1, read on the forward strand.
ATCCGCCCCGAACACCACGCGGGCCAGATACTCCAGGTTCACCTGGTGGCAGATGCCGGTGTCCGGCGGCACGACCACGAAGTCGTCGAACGCGTGCTGCGCCCAGCGCAGCAGCTGGTAGCGCTCGCGGTTGCGCTCGAACTCGAGGTCGGCGTTGATCTTCGCCGACTGGGGGCGCCCGAAGCTGTCGGCGATGACGGAGTGGTCGATCACGAGCTCGACCGGGATCAGCGGGTTCACCTGCTGCGGGTCGCCGCCGAGCTCGTCCATCGCGTCGCGCATCGCGACGAGGTCGACAACGCACGGCACGCCGGTGAAGTCCTGCAGCAGCACCCGCGCCGGAGTGAACTGGATCTCGGAATGACCGACGTCGGCCCCGTTCCAGGCCGCCAGCGCGCGCACCTGATCGGCGGTGACCGAGGCGCCGTCCTCGTTGCGCAGCAGGTTCTCCAGCAGGATCTTCATGCTGTACGGCAGCCTGTCCGAGTCCGGGATGCTGTCGATCCGGTAGATCTCGTACTGCTTGTCGCCGACGGTGAGCGTGTCCTTCGCCCCGAAGCTGTTCGTCATCGTTGATCGCCTCCCGGCAGGTCGCTGGCGGCGGGCTGGCGGCTCCCGCGACGCCTCTGCGGACATCCTGCCCCAGATCGCGCCGCGCGGGCAGGGGGCTTCGTGACCGGGGCGCGTCTCGGAGGCGGGACCCGGGATCGGGATGCCGCCGACTCAGCGAGCGGGAACGGGGACGAGCGTCCGGTTCTCGTAGAACGTCTGCAGCACGACCGTGGTGCGCGTGCGCACCGCCGCCGCCCGGCGGATCTCGCCGATCAGCCGCTCCAGGTCCCGGGGGGAGGCGACGCGCACGAACAGCATGTAGCTGGCGTCGCCGGCGATCGAGTGGCAGGCCTCGATCTCCGGCAGCGGCTCGAGCAGCTCGGGCGCGTTGTCGGGCTGGGCGGGATCCAGGGGTGAGATCTCGATGAACGCGGCCAGCGGCTTGCCGACGGCCTCGGCGTCCAGGATCGGCCGGTACCCGGTGATCACGCCGCGGGACTCGAGCCGGCGCAGCCGCGCCTGCACGGCCGAGACCGACAGGCCCACCGCCGCGGCGAGCGTCGCGAGCGTCGCGCGGGCGTCACGGGAGATCTCCGCGAGGATGCCGGTGTCGGCCGCATCCAACGGCGCCTCTGATGGCGATTCACTCATGCCCGTAATATTATCGGTGTATCGGCGATCAGACCGGAAGATTTACGCATCATATGCAGATCGGGGGTTCCCATGTCCACGAGTCAGATCCACACCGCACCCGCGCAGGAGGGCGCCGCGGCGGACGTCGAGACCTCCGCCGCCTGGCTCACGCTGAAGGATGCCGCAACCGCCCTGCAGGGTCTGCAGACGCAGGATGGATCCGTCCCGGACGAGACGGACACACCCCGCGCGGCAGAGCTGGTGGCGCGGATCACGGCGTCGATTGACGAGCTCGCCCCGCTGTTCCCCTACGACGAGGCCTACCTGACGGCATCCGTCCGCGACTTCGACCGCTGGGCCGCCGAGGGCTTCGGCGTGCCCGACTTCTACGACTCGCTCGTCGCGTTCCATCCCGAGCAGCACCGCGTCGACGGGCTGCGGCACCTTGTCGTGTTCCCGATGTACACGCAGAACGGGTCGAGCAACCGGTACGTCGAGGCGCTGATCGTCGAGGTCATCTGGCCGGAGTTCGTGGCGGCACTGGAGGCCGGCGACTACGGCAACAAGTTGTTCGTGTCGCTGCGCCTGGTCGACTTCACCGCCGGCTACGACACGAATTCGGCGGTGCTGTTCCCGGAGACCGTCGCGATGCGGGAGATCCCCACGTTCACGTGGGGGGCCATCTTCCAGGACCGCGAGGCGGCGCGCTACCGTCGGGTGGTGCGGGCGGCATCCGAGATCACGAAGCTCGACCTGCCGGCCGAGGCGGCGCGGATGCTCGACGACCAGAAGCTCGCCGAGGAGACGTTCGTGATGTGGGATATCATCCACGACCGCACCCACATGCGCGGCGATCTGCCGTTCGACCCGTTCATGATCAAGCAGCGGATGCCGTACTTCCTCTACTCTCTGGAGGAGATGCGCTGCGACATGACCGCGTTCCGGGAGTCCGTGGCGATCCAGCGGCGGCTCGAGGCGCAGGATCAGCGCAGCGAGGTCGAGGAGCAGATCCTCGCGCACGCGAAGCTCGTGCAGTACGCCGTGATCTTCGACCGCATCTTCCGGTTCGCGATCACCGGGACCCGGGTGCGCAACTACGACGCGGTCGGCGGTCAGCTGCTGTTCGCGTGGCTGCACCAGCGGGACGTGCTGCACTGGACCGACACCGCGCTCGCGTTCGACTGGGCCGATGTCCCGGCCGCCGTGGTGGCGTTGGGCGACGCCATCGACGACCTGTACTGGCGCTCGATCGACCGGCCGAAGACCGCGCACTGGCTCGCCGCGTACGAGCTCGTGCGCTCGGTGCTGACCCCGAACCCGGCGTCGGCGTGGGCACGCGGCCTGCCGGACGAAGTGCTCGGCGGTGCGCCGCGCGGATACACGGATGCCGTGAACGACGACGAGTTCCCGCTGTCGATGTTCTACGAGGCGCTGGAGAAGAAGATGCGCGACGTCATAGCGTCGACCTCCGGCATCCGCGCCGCCGACCGCTGATCCAACGCCGTGTCGGCGACGTCGTACTATTTCGTCGGCGGTAACGGCGCGCGGCATGGTGGCCGCACGACAGAGGGGAAGCGGCAGTGACGGATCTGACAGGGCGCACGGTGCTCGTCGCGGGTGCGACCAGCGACAGCGGCGCGGTGGCGGTGCAGGCGCTGCGGGATGCCGGGGCCTTCGTGGTCGCGGTGGGGCACGATCCCGCGAAGCTCGAGGCGCTTGCCGCGCGCGTGGACCCGGCCGGTGCCGGGACGGCGTGGGAGACCGCGTCGTGCGACCTCACCGACGAACAGGCGGTGTTCGGGCTCGCACAGCGCCTGCACGGTGACGGCATCCGCGTCGACGGGGTGCTGCACCTCGTCGGCGGATGGCGCGGCGGTGGGGGCCTGGCCGGACAGTCCGACGCCGACTTCCGCTTCCTGGAGCGGTCGCTCACGGCGCTGCGGCACGTGAGCCGCGCGTTCGACGACGACCTGAACGCATCGGATGGGGCGCGCCTGGCGATGATCTCGTCGACCACGGTCGCGCGACCGCTGGCCGGCGGCGCGAACTACGCGGCGATCAAGGCGGCCAGCGAGGCCTGGATGCACGCCGTCGCGCAGGGCTTCGCGAAGACTGCGCGGGACGCCGGCCGGCCGCTGGCGGCGGCATCCGTCGTCTTCCGGGTCAAGGCGCTCGCGGGCCTCGAGCAGGAGGTCGCCGACCGCTTCATCGCGCTGTGGGACGCCGACCCCGCGGAGGTCAACGGCGCCGTGGTCGACCTGACCGCCGCCTCCTGAGCCGCTTTCCCGCAGGACTAGATTGGATGTCTGTGACCCCTCTGCATGACCCGAACCTGCGCGGCTTCGCGTCCGACAACTACTCCGGCATCCACCCCGACGTCCTCGCCGCCATCGCGGCGGCCAATGAGGGGCACCAGATCTCGTACGGGGAGGACGTCTACACGACGCGCCTGCAGGAGGTCATGGTCGACCACTTCGGCGAGGGCGTCGAGGCGTTCCCGGTGTTCAACGGGACCGGAGCGAACGTGACCGCGCTGCAGTCGATGCTGCCGCGGTGGGGCGCGGTGATCACGGCCGCGACAGCGCACATCAACGTCGACGAGCAGGGTGCACCGGAGCGCGTGGGCAGCATGAAGCTCCTCACGGTGCCGACCGAGGACGGCAAGCTGACGCCCGCGCTCGTGGACCTGCAGGCGTGGGGGTGGGGGGACGAGCACCGCGCGCAGCCGCTCGTGGTGTCGGTCACGCAGTCCACCGAGCTCGGCACGCTGTACACGCCGGACGAGCTGAAGGCCCTGTGCGACCACGCGCACGGCCACGGCATGCGTGTGCACCTCGACGGAGCGCGCCTGGCCAACGCCGCAGCCGCCCTCGACGTGCCGCTGCGGGCGTTCGCCCGCGACGTCGGCGTCGACGTGCTGAGCTTCGGCGGGACGAAGAACGGGGCGATGGGCGCCGAGGCCATCGTGGTGCTCGACCCCGCGGCATCCACCGGCCTGACCTACCTGCGCAAGCTCAACATGCAGCTCGCGTCGAAGATGCGGTTCGTTTCGGCGCAGCTGGTCGCCCTACTAGAGGGCGACCTGTGGCTGCGCAACGCGCGGCACGCGAACGCCATGGCACAGCGGCTGCGCACGGGCGTCGAGAAGGGCCTGGCCAACGGGTCGATCCGCGGCGTCGCATTCGCCCAGCCGACGCAGTCCAACGGCGTGTTCGCGACCCTGCCGGACGGTGTGGCCGACCGGCTGCGCGAAGCGTTCCGGTTCTACGACTGGGATGCCTCGCGCAACGAGGTGCGCTGGATGTGCTCGTTCGACACCACCGAGGCGGACATCGACGCGTTCCTTGCCGCGATAGCGCGGGAGACCGCCGCCTGATCCGACGCGTGATCCGGTGTGCAGGCGGCGCGCAGGCGGCGCTCGATCCGGCGTGCGTCGTGGCGCCCGTGCGGGGTCGACATCCTCGGCCATGTCACACAACATGCGGGTGTTCGACCCCCGAAGCCGCCGTTTCTGAGACACGCTCGACTTCGCGTCCCAGTTCACACCGGCTGAGGGCTCGCGAACCCGCAGGTTCTGCGACGCGCGCGGCGCGGGTCGCAGAAGACGCGACATGCCGACGCGCGTGGCGCGAGTCTCAGAAGACGCGACGTGCGGGGCCGTGAGCCCGCACGTTGTGCGACTCGCACTCACGGCTCGGGAGGACCCGGATGCCGCGGCGCGGCGGGTCCGCGACGACCGGCGCCGGGCCCGGCTCAGCTCGCTGTTTCGAGTTCTTCCGACGCCGCTACGGCGTCATCGGCAGAGGAGCCGAGATCCGCGGCATCTGCCGGCGCCTGCGCCGCGGCATCCGCCACCGGCAGCGTGGAGGCGGGACGGATGAGCTCCTTCACCTCGGCGAGGAAGCTCGTGAGCTGGTGCTGCTGCCATCGCAGCTGGCGCGCGCGGTCTTCGGCGTCCGTGAGCACGTCCTGGGCATTGGCGGTGACGAGATCCATGATCTTCTGCGCCTTCACGCGGGCCTGCTCGAGGTGGGCGCCGGCACGCACCTGAGCGTCGGCCTCGATCTGCCGCGCCTGCGCACGCGCGAGCTTCTCGTAGTCGTCGGCCTTCTCGGTGACCCGCTTGGCGTGATCGGCCGCCGCAGTGACCTGGTCGTTCGCGTCCTTCGTGATCCGCTCGGCGTGCGCGACGGCCTGGTTGTGCAGTGCGAGGAACTCCTGGTGCGCGTCATCCTGCCGGCGGGTGAGCGACTCCTCGAACTCGAGCGTGCGCACACGCAGCTCGCGCACCGCCTCCTCGGCCTCGCTGCGGTCGCGTGAGGTCTCGCGCGCCACCATCGCGCGCAGGGCGGCCGCGCCCTTCTCCGCCTCCGATCGGATCGCCGCAGCCTCCCGCTGTGCCTGCTCGACCTTCTCGGCGGAGTGCGCGGCTTCCCGCTCCAGCTGCGCCTGGTGGGCGGTCACCTCGGTCTCGATCCGCAGCCGGGCCTGCTGTGCCTCGTGCTGGGCCTCGGCGATGATGGCCTCGGCATCGGCCTGCGCCTGTGCGCGCCGGTTGTCGACCTCTTCGCGCGCGGCCTCCAGCAGCCGGTCGCCCTGCACGCTCGCGTTGCGGATCAGGGTGGATGCCTGCTCCTCGGCGACGCGCAGGATCTCCTCGAAGTGCTTCTTGTTCGGCGACGACTCCGACGTGCCGCTGAGCTCCTCGGTGAGGGCCTGCACCTGCTTCTGCGCCTGCGCCGTCTGGGCGTGCGCCGCGGCCAGATCGGCCTTCGCCTGGGCGAGCGACTCGGTGAGGCGGCCCCGCTCGGCGGCGTCCTCCGCGCGGACCCGCTCGACCTCGTCGCTGCGGCCGGCCGCCGCATCCTGCGCCGCGTCCTCGAGCTCGGCGATCCGCTCGCGCACGCTCTCCAGGTCGGCGTTCGCACGATGCCGCTCGTCCTTGAGCGCGGCGATCTCGTCGCCGGCGGCGCGGATGCGCGACTTCAGGTCGCCGATCGCGGTGTCCACCTCGTCCTTGTCATAGCCGCGGAACGCCGTCGTGAAGCCGGTGTCGACCGCCGCCTGGGCCAGGATGCTGTCGAACGATGCGTCGTCCGGGGCGATGTCGGAAGGGCTGGTCTGGTCGTGCATGGGGGCGACTCCGGTCTCGGATGGCGGCCGTCGCCAGCAGAAGCGGACCCGGCGGCCGCGTGCAACGGACCGGGATCCGCGAACTCTGCCACGACACACCGGGGGTTGTGTCGCAGATGACCTGCGGACGGCCCTTGCACGATAGCCGGTCTGGCTGAGAGTTCGGGGTGCCCGCGGCGCGCCGCCGAGGGATTCCGTCGAAGGGGACGATGGGTGTCAGCGCGCGCGTCGACGGCGTTCAGCGCAGGGCGCCGACGCTGGCCAGCGCCATCCGCAGCAGCGTCCCCCGACCGCCCTCCATGTCGGCGGCGACGGCGTCGGATGCCGCTTCCTGCGGCGTGAGCCAGGTGAGCTCGAGCGCGTCCTGGCGAGGGTCGCACGTTCCGGTGACCGGCACCACGAACGCGAGCGAGACGGCGTGCTGCCGGTCGTCGTGGAACGCGGTCAGTCCCGGCAGCGGGAAGTACTCCGCCACAGTGAACGGCGCCGGCTGGGCCGGGAGCAGGGGGAACGCCATCGGTCCCAGATCGTTCTCGACGTGGCGGAACAGCGCGTCGCGGATCGTCTCCCCGTACCGCACCCGGCCGGAGACGATAGTGCGGGTCATCTCGCCGAGCGGCGTGGCCCGCAGCAGCAGGCCCACCTCGGTGACCACACCCATCCCGTCCACGCGCACCGGCACGGCCTCGACGTACAGCATCGGCAGCCGGCGCCGCGCCTCGGCCAGCTCGAGGTCGCTGAGCCATCCCGGGTTCACGCTGCCCGCTCCGCCGGCGCTGAAGCCGCCGAGGGATCCGGAGACGAACGGCTCGCCGCCGGCCGGCCGCGACTCCTCCGGCTCCGGGTCGGGGTCGGGCGTGCGTACGGGCATGCCTCTTGTATACCTCACGGCGCTCGGCGGCGCCGGTGCGTCTGCGCGCGCCGCGCGAGGCCCGGCGCCCGCCACGGAACGGGCCGCGTGTCGCCGCCGTGCGGCAGGATGGTGGCCATGGAACCCGCCTCCACCGTGCGCATCGATGCCGACGCCGCCCTGTGGTCGACCGGGCACGAGGAGCGCCAGGACCGGCCGCTGCTCGTGCTGCTGCACGGCTACGGCGCCGACGAGAACGACCTGTTCGGGCTCGTCCCGTTCCTGCCGGACGCGTTCACTATCGCGGCGCCGCGTGCGCCGCTCGCTCCGCCGTGGCCGGCGCCGGGCTTCTCGTGGTATCCGATCGAAGATGTCGTGGACGTCGACCTCGCCGGCCGCGACCCCGCGCGCGTGACGTCGGCGGCCGCGGCGGTGCTGGAGTGGCTGGATGCCGCGGCACCCGACGTGACGCGGGTGGGCCTGGTCGGATTCTCACAGGGGGCGTCGGTCGCGCTGCAGGCCCTGCGGCTGGCGCCGACGAGATTCGCTTTCGCGGTCAACCTGTCGGGGTACGCGGCGCCCGGCGCGCTCGCGGGCGACGAGGAGCTGGCCGCGCGCAGCATCCCGGTGTTCTGGGGACGCGGGGACCGCGACGACGTCATCCCGCCGGCGCTCGTCGCGCACACGACGCAGTGGCTGCCGGCGCACAGCGCCCTGTCCGGGCGCGTGTACCCCGGTCTCACGCACAGTGTGTCCGACGAGGAGCTCGCCGACGTGCGGGTGTTCCTCGACAAGCAGCTCGTCGCCGCGGACTGACCCGGCGCACGCCGTCGCACCCGGCTGGTCGCGTGGTCCGTTCAAAACTCATCCGATGTCGCCGCGCCGGGTGCGAATCGGCGCGAATTCCGGCCGCCGACGCCGGATGTGCGGAGTTCTGCGCACGTGTCCGTGCGCAGGCCACGGATGCCGCGCCCCGCAGGGGCGTCTCAGCCGGCCGCGAGGGCTACGCGAACGGCGTCGCCGCGACGATGGTGACGGTCAGCTGTGCGCCGTTGGGCGCGGTGAAGCTCACCTCGTCGCCGACGCGGTGGCCGTTGATCGCGGCACCCAGGGGCGAGGTCGGCGAGTACACCTCGACATCGCCGTCGGTCTGCACGAGGTCGCGGCTTCCGAGCAGGAACGTCTCCGTGGAGCCGTCGCCCTGGAAGGTCACGGTGATGCGCATGCCGGGTTCCACGACGCCATCGTCGGGCTTGGTGCCGACCTCGGCGCGGCGAATCAGCTCGCGCAGCTCGAGCACGCGCGCCTTGCCGCTCTCGTCGCCGGGCGCGGCCGTGAGCGCATCGAGCTCGGCCTGCAGGGCCGCCAGGGCGGCCGGGGTCATCCAGACGGTGTCCGTTCCGGTCACGTTCGACACGATCGGCTCCCTTCCGCGGAGATCGTGGGTGGCAAAGAACCTCTACCTTATCCCGGATGTCTGCGGCAGCGGCGAAGATAAGAGGATGGGCGACGTGCTGGACCGCTTCGGCGACGCGACGCGGGCGTGGTTCCGCAGCGCTTTCGCCGCTCCCACCGACGCCCAGCGCGGCGCGTGGGAGGCGATAGCGGCCGGAAAGCACGCGCTCGTGGTCGCCCCGACCGGCTCCGGCAAGACGTTGTCGGCATTCCTCTGGGCGATCGACAGCGTCTTCCATGCCCGGCAGGCGGAGCCTCCCGCGGCCGACCGGTCGACATCCCGGGGCGACCGACGCGCACAGGCGGCGCACCGCACGCGCGTCCTGTACGTCTCGCCGCTGAAGGCGCTGGGCGTGGATGTCGAGCGCAACCTGCGCTCCCCGCTGGTCGGCATCGCGCAGCAGGCGCGGCGGCTCGGGGTGAGCGTGCCCGAGGTCACCGTGGGCGTCCGCTCCGGAGACACGCCCGCCGCCGACCGCCGCCGGCTCGTCACCGCACCGCCCGACATCCTCATCACCACCCCGGAATCCCTCTACCTGATGCTCACGAGCCAGGCGTCGGAGACGCTGCGGGGCGTCGACACCGTGATCGTCGACGAGATCCACGCGGTGGCGGCCACCAAGCGGGGCGCGCACCTGGCCGTCAGCCTCGAACGGCTCGACGACCTCCTCGAGCGTCCCGCCCAGCGCATCGGCCTGTCCGCGACCGTGCGTCCCATCGACGAGGTGGCGCGGTTCCTCGGCGGCGCGGCGCCCGTCGAGATCGTCGCGCCGCGCGCCTCGAAGACGTTCGAGCTGCAGGTGGTCGTGCCCGTCGACGACATGCTCAATCCCCCGCCGCCGCCGGCGGCATCCGCCGAGCCCACCCATGAATCGCGAACCCACCAGCGTTCGCCGATGGGTTCGGCAGCAGAGGGTGGGGTCGGCGCGGTTGACGGCGACGGCGACGGGGGGAGCCCGTGGTACGGGAGCGAGAGCACGGAGATGACCGGCTCGATCTGGCCGCACGTCGAGGAGGCGATCGTCGACCGGGTCCTCACGCAGCGCTCGACGATAGTGTTCGCGAACTCGCGACGGCTCGCCGAACGCCTCACCGGCCGGCTGAACGAGATCTACGCGGAGCGCCTCGGCCTGGACATCCCCGACCAGACGGTGCCGGCCGCGATGATGGCGCAGGCGGGAGCGACGGCGGGGGTCGCCCCGGTGCTCGCGAAGGCGCACCACGGCTCCGTGTCGAAGGAGCAGCGGGCGCAGGTCGAGGACGAGCTCAAGAGCGGCGTGCTGCGCTGCGTCGTGGCGACCTCGAGCCTCGAACTCGGCATCGACATGGGCGCCGTGGACCTGGTGATCCAGGTGGAGGCGCCGCCGTCGGCGGCATCCGGGCTGCAGCGGATCGGACGCGCCGGGCACCAGGTGGGCGAGACGAGCCGCGCCGCGCTGTTCCCCAAACACCGCAGCGACGTGCTGCACACCGCGGTGGTCACCGAGCGGATGCTCGCGGGGCAGATCGAGTCGATAGCGGTGCCGCAGAACCCGCTCGACATCCTCGCCCAGCAGACCGTCGCCGCGTGCGCGGTCGGACCGGTCGACGTCGAAGGATGGTACGAGACGGTGCGGCGCAGCGCGCCGTTCCGGGCGCTGCCGCGCTCGGCGTACGAGGCGACGCTCGACCTGCTGGCGGGCCGGTTCCCGTCCGACGAGTTCGCGGAGCTGCGCCCGCGGGTGGTGTGGGACCGGGACCACGGCACCCTCACCGGACGTCCCGGTGCGCAGCGCATCGCCGTCACGAGCGGCGGCACGATCCCCGACCGTGGCCTGTTCGGTGTGTTCGTCGCCGGTGAGAAGGTGGGCGCCCGGGTCGGCGAGCTGGACGAGGAGATGGTGTACGAGTCGCGCGTGAACGACGTGTTCACGCTCGGCACCACGAGCTGGCGGATCGTCGAGATCACCCACGATCGCGTCAACGTCGTTCCCGCGTTCGGGCAGCCGGGCAAGGTCCCGTTCTGGCACGGGGACGGGATCGGCCGGCCCGCCGAGCTCGGCGAGGCGCTCGGCCGGTTCTCGCGCGAGGTGTCCGCCGCCGCCCCCGACAAGGCACGCACCCGGCTCGTGGAGTCGGGCATGGACGAGAACGCGATAACGAATCTGCTCGGGTACCTCGCCGAGCAGCGCGCGGCCACCGGAACGCTCCCGACCGACACGACGCTCACGGTCGAACGCGGCCGCGACGAGGTCGGCGACTGGCGGGTCATCCTGCATTCCCCGTACGGCATGCAGCTGCACGCACCGTGGGCGCTGGCCGTGAACGCCCGCATCCGGGAGCGCCTCGGCGTCGACGGATCGGCGGTCGCCGGCGACGACGGCATCATCGCGCGGATCCCGGATGCCACGGCCACCCCGCCCGGCGCGGACCTCTTCGTGTTCGAGCCCGACGAGATCGACCAGCTCGTCACCGACGAGGTGGGGGGCTCGTCGCTGTTCGCGTCGCGCTTCCGCGAGTGCGCCGCGCGGGCCCTGCTGATGCCGCGCCGCAACCCCGGCCGCCGCAGCCCGCTGTGGCAGCAGCGCCAGCGCGCCGCGCAGCTGCTCGAGGTCGCCCGGCGGCATCCGACGTTCCCGATCATCCTGGAGACGCTGCGCGAGGTGCTGCAGGACGTGTACGACCTGCCCGCCCTGCTGCGCCTCATGCGCGGGATCGGCGAGCGCCGCATCCGCCTGATCGAGGTCGAGACGCCGCAGCCGTCGCCGTACGCGCGCGACCTGCTGTTCGGATATGTCGGCGCGTTCATGTACGAGGGTGATTCGCCGCTCGCCGAGCGCCGCGCCGCCGCGCTGTCGGTCGACCCGGCACTGCTGTCCGAGCTGCTCGGCAAGGTCGAGATGCGCGAGCTGCTCGACCCGGAGATCATCGCGCAGTACGAGCGCGAGGTGCAGCGGCTCGACCCCGAGCGCCGCGTGCGGGGCGTGGAGGGCGTCGCGGACCTGCTCCGGATGCTGGGCCCGCTGGATGCCACGGAGGTCGCGGCCCGCCTCGAGGACTCCCCGCTCGCCGAGCCGGGCGGCGCGGAGCCCGACCCGGGCGCGTACCTGGACGCGCTGATCGCCGCCCGGCGCGCGATCCCGGTCACCGTCGGCGGCGCCTCCCGGGTCGCCGGCATCGAGGACGCGGGCCGGCTGCGGGACGCCCTGGGCACGGCGCTGCCGGTCGGCATCCCGACCGCGTTCCTGGAGCCGGTGCCCGATCCGCTGGGCGATCTCGTCGCCCGATACGCCCGCACGCACGGGCCGTTCCGCGCCGACGCCGTCGCCGACCGCCTCGGCGTGGGGGTGGCCGTTGCCCGGCTGACCCTGCAGCGGCTGGAGGCCGCGGGGCGCGTCACCAGCGGGTTCTTCCTGCCGGAGGCATCCGGGTCCGACGACACCGAGTGGTGCGACACCGAGGGACTGCGCCGTCTGCGGATGCGCAGCCTCGCCGCGATCCGCGGGAGTGTCGAGCCCGTCCCTCCGCAGGCGTTCGCCCGGTTCCTGCCGGCGTGGCAGCACCTCGCCCGGCCGCTGGAGGGCATCGACGGGGTGGCCGCCGTGGTCGAGCAGCTCGCGGGGGTGCCGATCCCCGCCAGCGCATGGGAGTCGCTGGTGCTTCCCGCTCGGGTCCGCGACTATGCCCCGGGGATGCTCGACGAACTCACGGCGACCGGCGAGGTCGTCTGGTCGGGGCACGGCGCGCTGCCCGGTCGCGACGGCTGGGTCGCCCTGCACCCCGCCGACGCCGCACCGGTGACGCTCGCTGACCCGGTCGGCGAGATCGTGCCGGGGTCGCTCGAGGAGCGCCTGCTCAACATCCTGGGCGCGGGCGGCGCGTACTTCGCGGGGCAGCTGCGGACGCTCGCGGATGCCGAAAACGAGCAGTCCGTGATCGAGACGCTGTGGGCGCTGACCTGGGCCGGACGGGTCACGAACGACACTTTCGCGCCGCTGCGGACGCTGTTGTCCGGCGGCACGCAGGCGCACAAGATCTCCCGGCGCACCCCGCGCGGCCGCCTCTACCGCGGAGCGTCCGCGACCCGGGTCTCGGCGCCGCCGCGCCCGCCCGCGATCGGCGGCCGCTGGTCGCTGCTGCCCGACCCCGAGGCCGACCCGGCCCTGAGGGCGACCGCCGCGGCGAGTCTGATGCTCGACCGCTACGGCGTCGTCACGCGAGGGTCCGTCCAGGCCGAGCAGATCCCCGGCGGATTCGCGCAGATGTACCGGATCCTCGCCGGGTTCGAGCAGGCCGGGCACTGCCGCCGTGGCTATGTGATCGAGAAGCTGGGAGCCGCGCAGTTCGCCACCTCCGCCACCATCGACAGGCTGCGCGAGTTCTCCGGCCTGGCCGATCCGCCGCCGCGCGCCGCCATCACGCTCGCCGCGGCCGACCCCGCCAATCCGTACGGCGCCGCGCTCGCCTGGCCGGCGCTGGAGGGCAGCGCGCACCGGCCCGGGCGCAAGGCCGGCGCGCTCGTGGTGCTCGTGGACGGCGCGCTGGTGCTGTATCTGGAGCGCGGCGGCAAGACCGCTCTCGCTTTCACCGACGACGACGAGGCGCTGGCGGCGGGATGCCGCAGCCTCGCCGACACCGCACGGGCGCGGCGCCTGGAAACCCTGACGGTCCAGCAGGTGAACGCGGAGGTCGTCTTCGGCAGCCCGGTCGGACGCGCCCTCCGCGCGGCGGGATTCGTCGAGTCGACGCGCGGGCTCACGCTGCGGAAGGCGCCCGGGCGTGCCTGAGGGCGACACCGTCTGGCAGACCGCCCGCCGCCTGCACGCGGCGCTGGCCGGGCACGAGCTGACGCGCTTCGACCTGCGGGTGCCGCAAACGGCCACCGTCGACCTCACCGGACAGGTGGTGCGCGAGGTCGTGCCGCGGGGCAAGCACATCCTGCATCGCATCGGCGAGTGGACGCTTCACTCCCACCTGAAGATGGAGGGCATCTGGGTCGTCCTCGCCCCCGGCGGCCACTGGCCCCGGCCGACCCACCAGGCCCGCGCGATCCTGTCCACCGCCTCGTGCGACACCGTCGGGTTCGACATCGCCGAGATCGCCGTTGTGCACACCCGCGACGAGCCCACGCTGATCGGCCACCTCGGCCCCGATCCGCTGGCACCGGACTGGGATGCCGCCGAGGCGGCACGACGCCTCGGCGTCGACCCGCGACCCGTGCACGTCGCCCTGCAGGACCAGCGCAACCTCGCCGGGCTCGGCAACGAGTACGTCAACGAGGCACTGTTCGTCCGCGGCATCCTGCCCACGACCCCGGCGACACAGGTCGACGCCGCCGCCCTTGTCGAGACGGCGGCCCGGATGCTGCAGGCCAACCGGGACCGCCCGGTCCGCACTTTCACCGGCGACAGCCGGCGCGGGCACAGCCGGTGGGTGTACGGACGCGAGGCGCGGCCGTGCCTGCGCTGCGGCACGCCGATCAGCGGCGGCCGCCTCGGCGCCGACCCGACGCGCCAGCGGGTGGTCTACTGGTGCCCGTCCTGCCAGCGCTGAGCGGCTCGCGCGGCGCGGAATCGACCCTTTCCCGGACAGACTGTATGAGCGCCTCCCGCGGACAGGCGAATCCGTCCGTTTCGCGCCCGCCCCTGCTTGCATCCGGGGGCCGGCCGGGATTGAATCTCGGGACAGGGCGACGCAGCCCGCCGGAGGGCGACGACGCCCGGAGGAGGTTCAGGTGGCCACGACCAGCCCGGCCCGCCCCGCCACGGACATCGACGTGGACGAGATGCCCGGCGCTGTGCGCCTGGACCGCCTGACGAAACGCTATGGCGACCAGACCGCCGTGGACGACCTGTCCCTGGACATCCGTCCCGGCGAGTTCCTGTCCCTGCTGGGCCCGTCGGGATGCGGCAAGACGACGACCCTGCGCATGATCGCCGGATTCGAGGAGCCGGACGCCGGCGACATCCTGATCTCCGGACGATCCGTCCTGGGGCACCCGCCGTACCGGCGGAACGTGAACACCGTATTCCAGGCGTACGCGCTGTTCCCGCACATGACGGTGGCCGAGAACGTGGCCTACGGCCTGCAGCAGAAGCGTGTGCCGAAGGCCGAGATCCGCGAACGGGTGACCTCCGCGCTCGGAATGGTGCAGATGCGCTCGTTCGCCGACCGACGGCCTGCGCAGCTCTCCGGCGGCCAGCAGCAGCGGGTCGCGCTGGCCCGCGCGCTTGTGAACCGCCCCGCCGTGCTGCTGCTGGACGAGCCGCTGGGGGCCCTGGACCGGCAGCTGCGCGAGGAGATGCAGCTCGAGCTCAAGCTCATCCAGGCGCAGCTGGGCATCACTTTCGTGTTCGTCACCCACGACCAGGGCGAGGCCCTGTCGATGAGCGACCGGGTCGCGGTGATGCGGTCCGGCCGCATCGAGCAGCTGGCCGATTCCGACACGATCTACAGCGCACCCGCGTCCGCATACGTCGCGGCGTTCGTCGGGCAGCAGAACTTCTTCGACGGGACCGTCACCGCCGACGGCGCGGCCGTCGAGTCCGCGCACGCCGTGCTGCGCCCCGCGCAGCGGATCACGGGCATCTCTCCCGGCCTGCAGGCGCGCGCCGCCGTGCGCCCCGAGTTCGTCGAGATAGTGACCTCCAGGCCGGCCTCCGCCGCCAACGTCGCCGAGGGACGCGTGATCGGTGTCTCGCATCTGGGCGAGACGATGCAGTACCTCGTGCAGTTCGGGCGGGAGATGTCGATCATCTCCCGCCGGCCCACCCCGGACGCCCCGCGCGTCGCGGTGGGCGCCACGGTGTGGTGCACATGGCGCCCCGAATCCGTGCAGGTCTTCCCCGTGGACGACTCCGCCGCCCACGGCGGCTTCGTCGAACCGCCCACCACCCGCAGCATCCGTACCCGCTGACACTCGACCCGGCGAGAGGAAATGCCATGACCGAACACAACCCCGTCCGCATCCTGGCCGACCACGGCACGGCGAACCGCATCGTGTCTGACATGAGCCGCCGCGGATTCTTCTCCCTCGTCGGTGTCGTCGGCGGCACGGCCCTGCTCGCGGCGTGCACGCCCGGCGGCGGCCCCGGCGGCAAGACGACGCCGCGGGCCAGCGGCGGGAAACTCGAGGGCTCGCTGTCGATGTACTCGTGGGGCGACTACGACGCCCCCGAGGTGCTCAGCGCGTTCACGAAGGAGCTCGGGCCGAAGCTGACAGTGGACTCGTTCGGCTCGAACGAGGAGCTGATCGCCAAGCTGGTGGCCGCCAAGGGCACCGGCGGCTACGACATCATCGTCCCCACCGGGGCCTTCATCCCGCAGATGGTCCAGAACAACCTGCTGATGAAGCTGAACAAGGACCTCATCCCGAACCTGTCTCACATGGACCCCGCGTTCCTCGGCCGCAGCTGGGACAAGGGCAACGACTACTCCATCTGCAAGGCGTGGGGCACCACCGGGTTCGTCTACGACACGACGAAGATCAGCCGCGAACTGAAGACGTGGGCGGACTTCCTGGACTGCGCGCAGAAGGAGGCCAGCGGCAAGACCAGCGTGCTGGACGACCCCGCCGAGATCACCGGCATGTACTACTGGTCGCACGGCATCGACTGGAACACGACCGACACCGCCGACATCGACAAGTGCGAGGACTTCATCGTGACCAAGCTCGCCCCGCACATCGCCGCGTTCGACTCGTACCCGGGCAGCGGCGCCATCCCGCAGAGCGCACACGCGCTCATCCAGGTGTGGAACGGCGACGCCCGGCAGGGCATCCTCGCGTCCGACAAGCCGGACAAGTGGCAGTGGGTGCTGGGTGCCCCCACCACGGAACTGTGGATGGACAACTGGGCCATCTCTTCGACGGCCCCGCACCCCGAGGCCGCGCACGCGTTCATCAACTTCGTGCTCACGCCCGAGAACCAGATAAAGAACGTCGACTACATCGGGTACCACACCGGCGCGAAGGACATCGAGGCCACCGCTAAGAGCGAAGGCCTGGAGATGCTCGACCTGGTGTTCTTCACCCAGGCTCAGCTGGCCACCATGAAGGACGGCGAGGTCAACTCGGCGCAGGAGCGCACCGTCGACATCTACAACAAGGCCAAGGCCGCCGCCGGTGCGTAGAGCGCGCCTCCCCGGCTTCATCCTCGCCGTCCCGGCGTGGCTGTGGCTGCTGGCGTTCTTCGTCGCCCCCGTGCTCGTGGTGTTCTGGTACAGCTTCGGGTACAAGCCGGGACTGTTCGGCACCCACGCCAACGACAAGCTGTCGCTGGACCGGTACGCCGAAGTGCTCACCCCGACGTTCTTCGACACGTTCTGGAACACGCTGTGGATCGGCATCGCCGGGACGCTGCTGTGCTTCCTGATCGGGGCGCCGGTGGCCTACTGGATGGCTCTGAAGGCCCCCGCGCACCGGAAGGGCCTGCTGCTGGCGCTGGTCCTGGTCCCGTTCTGGACGAACTTCCTCGTGCGCACGATCGGGTGGATGGTGGTGCTGTCGCCGGAGGGATGGATCTCGCACGCCATGCAGGCGATCGGGCTCGCACCGCTGGACATCCTGTACACGCGACCGGCGGTGCTGTTCGGGGTGGTCTACAACTATCTGCCGCTGATGATCCTGCCGCTGTTCGTCGCGTTCGACCGGGTCGAGCTCTCGGTGCGCGAGGCATCCAAGGACCTCGGCGCGAGCAAGTGGCGCACATTCACGCGCATCACGTTCCCGCTGGCCCGGCCCGGCATCGTCGTCGGGGCGCTGCTCGTGTACATCCCGCTGATGGGCGACTACATCACCGCGACCGTGCTCGGCGGCGCGAAGGGGAACATGGTCGGCCAGCTCGTGGCATCCCAGTTCCAGACCGCGCAGAACTGGGCGCTCGGCTCGGCCATGGCGGTCATGCTGATCCTCATCATCCTCGCCTCGGTGGCCCTGATCGCGGGCCTGCTGTGGCTGGCCGCACTCCCGTTCCGCCTGCACAACCGGATCATCGTCGAGGAGCTCGCGTCATGACATCCGTCGAACCCGGGATGGGGACCCTACCGGCGGCGGCGGTCGACCTCGAGCGCGGCGTCGACCTCGCGCACGCCGGGGCTGACCGTGCAGCGCCGAACCCGCACGGGCGGCGCCGGGCGATGACCGACCGGCTGCTGACGGCGTGGAGCGTGCTCGTGTACGTGTTCCTGTTCACGCCGATCCTCGTGATCGTCATCTACTCGTTCAACAACGGCCGGCTCCTGGTCGCGTTCGACAGCTTCGGCGTCGACGGATACCTCGCCCTGTTCCGCAAGCCCGTGATCGCCGACGCCGTCATGGTGTCGCTGCGCACCGGCGCGATCGCCGCGGTGCTCGCGTCGCTGCTGGGCACGCTCGCGGGCATCGCGCTGGCCCGGCGCCCCGGGAAGTGGACGTTCTGGTTCATCGGGATGCTGCTGCTGGTGGCGGTCACCCCGGAGATCGTCGACGCCGTGTCGCTGCTGCCGTGGCTCGTGTTCCTCGGTCAGGACGTCGGGATGTCGTTCTTCAACGACGGCACGTTCCGCCTCGTGATCGGCCACTCGCTGTTCTCGGTCGCCGTCGTCACCTACATCGTGCGGGCACGGCTCGTCGGTCTGCCGGCGAACCTGGAGGAGGCCTCGGCGGACCTGTACGCGCCGCCGCTGCGCACGTTCCTGCGCGTGACGCTGCCCCTGGCGATGCCCGCGGTGCTGGCCGGACTCCTGCTCTCGTTCACGTTCAGCCTCGACAACACCGTCGTCTCCGCGTTCGTGCAGGTCTCCGGCTCGACACCGTGGCCCGTGTACGTCCTCAGCTCGCTGCGCAGCGGCCTGCGGCCCGAGATCGCCGGCGTCTCCACGATCATGCTCGTGGTCACCCTGCTCGCGCTGTCCGTCGTCGCCGTCGTCCTGCGCCGCGCCGGAGATTCCGCCGCCGACATCGCCCGCACGATGGCCGGCGGGTGATCCCCCCGCTGTGCAGATCCACCCCGTGAAGGAGTCATGATGCCGTACGCCGATCTCGTGTTCACCGGCGGGCCCGTCTTCACCGCGAATACCGTGCGCTCCCGCGCCGGCGCGGTCGCCGTCTCCCGCGGGCGCATCGTCGCCGTCGGGCACGACCTCGACGAGCTCGTCGGCCCGAGCACCGAGGTCGTCGACCTGGCCGGGCGGATGCTGGTGCCCGGCTTCCAGGACGCGCACGTGCACGCGGTCTGGGGCGGGCTGGACCGGCTGCGGTGCGACCTGTCCCCGTACGCGTCGCAGCCCGAGTACCTCCAGGCGCTGGCGGCGTTCGCGGCCGCCCGCCCCGACGACCCGTGGATCCTCGGCGGCGGCTGGTCGATGTCGGCGTTCCCGGGCGGCACGCCCACAGCATCCGCCCTGGACACCGTCATCCCGGACCGGCCCGCGTTCCTGCCCAACCGCGACGGTCACGGCGCGTGGGTGAACAGCGCCGCGCTGCGGCGGGCCGGCATCGACCGCGACACCCCGGACCCCGCCGACGGGCGCATCGAGCGCGACGCCGACGGGAACCCCACCGGCACGCTGCACGAGGGCGCCATGAGCCTCGTCAACCGTCTGCTGCCGGCCGAGCCGCCCGAGCGCATGGTCGAGGCGCTGCTGGAGGGTCAGCGGTACCTGCACTCGTTCGGGATCACCGCGTGGCAGGACGCGATCATCGGCTCCTATGGGGACGCCGGCGATCCGGGTCCCGCGTACGTCACCGCCGGCGCCGACGGGCGACTCACCGGCAGGGTCGTGGGCGCGCTGTGGTGGGACCGCACCGCGGGGCTGGAGCAGATCCCGTCGCTCGTCGAGCGTCGCGAGCGCTATCGTGCGGGTCGGTTCGCCGCCACCAGCGTCAAGGTGATGCAGGACGGCGTCGCGGAGAACTTCACGGCGTCGATGCTGGAGCCGTACGGCGACGGGCACGGACATCCCACCGACAACTCGGGCATCTCGTTCGTCGCGCCGGAGGTGCTGAACGAGGCGGTGCCGGAGCTGGACGCGCTCGGGTTCCAGGTGCATTTCCATGCGATCGGGGATCGTGCGGTGCGCCAGTGCCTGGATGCCGTCGCCCACGCGCTGGACCGCAACGGCCCGGGCGACAACCGGCACCACATAGCGCATCTGCAGATCGTGCACCCCGACGACGTGCGGCGGTTCCGCGACCTCGGGGTCGCCGCGAACATGCAGTCGCTGTGGGCGACGCTCGAACCGCAGATGGTGGAGCTGACCCTGCCGTTCCTCGGCGAGCCGCGCAGCGGCTGGCAGTATCCGTTCGGGGATCTGCAGCGCTCGGGCGCGGTCCTGGCGGCCGGCAGCGACTGGTCCGTGTCCAGCCCCAATCCGCTCGCGGCGATCCACACGGCCGTGAACCGCAAGGCCGCGCCGGGCTTCGAGGAGGGCGAGTACGACGCGTTCCTGCCCGAGCAGTCCATCGACCTCGCGACGTCGCTGACCGCCTACACGGCCGGCTCGGCGTGGGTGAACCACCTGGACGAGGCCACCGGGACGATCGAGGTCGGCAAGTACGCGGATCTCGCGCTGCTGGACCGGGACCCGTTCGCCGGCCCCGCCGACGAGATCGGCGCGACCCGCGTGCTGCAGACGTTCGTGGAGGGCGAGCGGGTGTTCGCCGCCGATCGGAGCTGATATCCGTGGGAACCACCGTCTTCGAACGGAACCGTCCGGCGGCATCCGTCATCGCCCACTCCCTCTCCGGCACCGCGCCCTCCGTGTTCTGGCGCGACGACCTCCCGGCCGCGCTGACCCCGGACCGCCCGCCGCTGGCGGGCACCATCGACGCGGACCTCGCGGTGGTCGGCGGCGGCTACACCGGACTGTGGACGGCGCTGCTGGCGGCGGAGCGGATGCCGGGCGCGCGGATCGTCGTGCTCGAGGCGCAGCGGGTGGGCTGGGCGGCGTCGGGGCGCAACGGCGGGTTCTGCGAGACGAGCCTCACGCACGGCCGGGAGAACGGGATGTCGCGCTGGCCGGCCGAGATGCCGACGCTGGAACGGCTCGGCATGGAGAACCTCGACGAGATCGAGGGCGCCGAGGCCCGGTACGGCATGGATTTCCACTTCGAGCGCACCGGGGAGTTGTCCCCCGCCGTCGAGCCGCACCAGGTGCAGTGGCTGCGCGAATGGGCGGACGACGCCGGCGACGACGTCGTCTACCTCGACCAGGATGCCGCGCGCGCCGAGGTCGCCTCGCCCACGTACCTCGCCGCCGTGTGGGAGAAGCGCACGTGCGGGATGCTGCATCCCGCCCGCCTGGCCGCCGAGCTCGCCCGCGTCGCCGAGGAGCGCGGGGTCGAGATCTTCGAGCGCACGCGCGTCCGCCGGCTGCAGACATCCCGCACCGGCGGCGTCACCCTCGCCTGCGTGGACGGAGGGGTGCGTGCGACGCAGGCGGTGCTCGCCACGAACGTGTTCCCGTCGCTGCTGGCCCGCAATCGGCTGATGACGGTGCCGGTCTACGACTACGTCCTGATGACCGAGCCGCTGACCGCGCAGCAGCGCGCGTCGATCGGCTGGCAGCACCGGCAGGGCATCGGCGACCTGGCGAACCAGTTCCACTACTACCGGCTCACTCGCGACGACCGCATCCTGTTCGGCGGATACGACGCCGTGTACCACTTCGGTCGCAAGGTGCGCGCCCACCACGAGGACCGGCCGCAGTCGTTCGAGACGCTCGCGAGTCACTTCTTCACGACGTTCCCGCAGCTGGAGGGCCTGCGCTTCAGCCACCGCTGGGCCGGCGCGATCGACACCAGCACGCAGTTCACCGCGTTCTTCGGCACTGCCCGCAGCCGCCGCGTCGCCTATGCGGCGGGGTTCACCGGGCTCGGCGTCGGCTCGACCCGGTTCGCCGCGGAGGTGATGCTCGACCTGCTGGCGGGCGTGGAGAACGAGCGGACGGCGCTGCGGATGGTGCGCACGAGGCCGCTGCCGTTCCCGCCGGAGCCCGCCGCGGCCATCGGCATCAACGCCACCCGCTGGGCGCTCGATCGCGCCGACCACCGCGAGGGGCGACGCAACCTGCTGCTGAAGACGCTGGACGCCGTCGGACTGGGGTTCGACTCGTGACGAGGCTGGACGCGGGATCCCCCCGGGTCGCGGCATCCCTGTCCCTCACCGACGATCCGGTCCCCGCCGACAAGGTGCGCGCGGGCGCGCCGCGCACCGGCTGGCTCGCGCTCGACGAGACCGAGGCCCGCACGATCGGCGTGTGGGAGCACACGCCCGGGGTGTCGACGGATGTCGAGGACGACGAGGTGTTCGTCGTGGTGGCGGGCGCCGGCACCCTCGAGTTCACCGACCCGCCGCTGCCGGCGGTCGAGCTGCTGCCGGGCACCATCGTGCGACTGACGGCGGGGATGCGGACGGTGTGGACGGTCCGCGAGACGCTGCGCAAGGTGTCCATAGCGCCCTGACCTCGCACCTGCTCAGCGGCGCGGGGGGGCGCTGCGCCGCACGAGCAGGGCCAGGTGCAGCGCGGTCTGGGTCTCCCCGTCGTCGAGGTCCATGTCCAGCAGCTGCTCGATGAGCGCTATCCGCTGGTAGAACACGGACCGGGACAGATGGGATGCCGCGGCGGCGGCGGTCCGGTTCGCGGGATGTGCGAGCACAGCCGCCAGGACGTCCAGCAGGTCTCCGCCGCGGCTGAGGTCGTGGTCGATCAGCGGCGCCAGCATCCGCTCGCCGTGCTCGAGCAGCCGCCGGTCGTCGCGAAGATTCGTGACCAGGCGCACGAGCGGACGCGTGTCCGCACGGAGCACGTGCAGCCCGCCGTGCTCGCCACGGGGACCGCCCTGCGCGAGGTCGATAGCCTCCTGCAGCGACACGAGCGCTTCGTCCAGGCCCTGCGCCGGGGAGCCCACCGACACCACGGCGCGGTCCGCCGCGCCGCCGGCCACCTCGGTCACGAACGACCGCACGGCGGCGTCGTCGAACGCGGTATCGGCGGGCAGCGAGACGAGCACCGTGGCCGCGGGGGTGCCGGCACCGGCCGGGCCCGGCCCGAGAAGGGCGCGGCCGCCGAGCGTGCGGGCGACGGCGTCCGCGCGCCCGGGCACCGGTGCGACGCGGGCGATCACGAGGCCGTACAGGCGGCGGCCCTGCACCGGCAGCCCGGAGGCGCCCAGACGCGCGGAGGCCCCGCCGGTCGTGGAGAACCGGCCCGTCAGCAGCCGGTCCAGGAGCCGGCGCCGCGCCTGCCGCTCCCACTCGTCGACGGGGCCGTCGGCCAGCCGGCCCAGGGCGAGCGCTATGGCACCTTGCTGCAGAACGCCCAGCCGCCCCGCCGGATGCTCCGGGCCGGGCAGCGCCACAAGGAACCCCCAGCGCGCGCCCCGCGCCTCCACGGGAACCACGAGCCAGTCGGCTGCCGCGTCGCTGCGCGCGGCCGGCGGCCGGTGCGCCTCGCGCGACCGGCGCTCCCACTGCGCGAACAGCTCCTCCTCGCGCGCGGGCGGCACCTCGGCGGCCACCACCTCGTGCGCGAGGTTCTCCAGGACCACGGGCGCCCCCAGCGTGACCGCGAGCTGCTGCACGACGTAGTCGGCCGGTGAGCCGCGCAGCGTGAGCGCGGTGAAGCGGTCGCGCACCTCGTCCCGCGCCCGCAGCGCCGCGGTCTGCCGTTCGATGATCAGGCGGTGCACGACCTCGGTGACAGTGACGTATTTGACCTCGCGGTGCAGCACCACCAGGACCAGGTCGTGCGCGCGGGCCGCGTCGACGATGACCGCCGGCGTCCACCGGTAGTGCGAGCCGAGCTCGAGCACGAGCCCGGCGATGCCGACCTCGACGAGGCCGGCGATGAAAGCGCGCAGCGCGGCCGGATCCTGCGGCCAGCCGGACCCGGTGGACAGCAGCAGCTCGCCGCCGTTCAGGAGCCGGGCGACGCCGGCGCTGTCGGACGCGTGCACCCACCGCACACGCCCGTCCAGCGCGGCGGCGCCGCTGACCACCTCGGGCATCCCGTCCGCGAGCGCATCCAAGCGCAGCACTTCGCGCACCGTGGGCAGCGCGCGGTGCATCTCGGACCGCGGGAGATCCGCGTCACCGGCGGCAGCGCTGCGCATCGGCATCCCCTCTCCCCCGTCGGAGCGATGCTCCAGCATAGCCCGGACAGTGCGTCCGGAACGCCGAGAAGTTCACGACGGATAGGCCCTCTGCTACCCGCGATGCCCCTGCGACACTGGGAACCAGCGAACCGGGCGCGGCCGGTCGATCTGTCCGACCAGGCTTCCCGCAGAACGAATGAGATGCAGATGACCGACATCCTCGCCCCCACCGCCGTGGACCTCGCCGCCGACGCCGCCGTGCGCGCGGACGATCGCGGGCACGTGTTCCACTCGTGGAGCGCCCAGGCGCTCATCGACCCGCTGCCGGTGGCCGGCGGCGCCGGATCGACGTTCTGGGACTACGCCGGCAACAGCTACCTGGACTTCGCCAGTCAGCTCGTGAACCTCAATCTCGGGCACCGGCATCCCGATCTCGTCGAGGCGATCCGACGGCAGGCCGGACGGCTCGCGACGATCCAGCCGTCGCTGGCCAATGACGTGCGCGGCGAGCTGGCGCGCCGGATCAGCGAGGTGGCGCCGGACGGATTCGAGAAGGTGTTCTTCACGAACGGCGGCGCGGACGCGAACGAGAACGCGGTGCGGATGGCGCGCGCGTACACGGGGCGCCGCAAGGTGCTGGCGATGTACCGCAGCTACCACGGCAACACGTCAACGGCGATAGCGCTCACCGGCGACCCGCGGCGCTGGGCGAACGAGCCCGCCGACGGATCGGTCGCGCACTTCTTCGGGCCGTATCCGTACCGCTCTCCGTTCCACGCCACCACGCCCGAGGAGGAGACAGCACGGGCACTGGAGCACCTCGAGCAGACGATCATCCTGGAGGGCGCGTCCACGATCGCCGCGATGATCATCGAGACGATCGTCGGCACGAACGGCGTGCTCGTGCCGCCGCCCGGGTACCTGGCCGGCGTCCGCGCGCTGTGCGACCGGTACGGGATCGTGTACATCGCGGACGAGGTCATGGTGGGGTTCGGCCGTGTCGGGGAGTGGTTCGCGGTCGACGCGTTCGACGTGGTGCCGGACCTGATCACGTTCGCGAAGGGCGTCAATTCCGGCTACGTGCCGTTGGGCGGTGTGGTCCTCTCGGACCGGATCGCCGCGCACTTCGACACGGTGCCGTTCCCCGGCGGGCTTACCTACTCGGGGCATCCGCTGGCCTGCGCCGCGGGCGTCGCGACGTTCGAGGTGTTCGAGCGCGACGGGATCCTGCCGCGCGTGCGCGACCTGGGCGCCCGCGTCGTGGGGCCGCGGCTGCGCGAGATGGCGCGGCGACACCCGAGCGTCGGAGACGTGCGCGGGATGGGGCTGTTCTGGGCGATCGAACTGGTCCGCGACCGGAAGACGCGCGAGCCGCTGGTCCCGTTCAATGCCTCCGGGGCGGATGCCGCGCCCGTCGCCGCGGTCGCCGCGGCGTGCAAGAAGGCCGGCGTGTGGCCGTTCACGCATTTCAACCGCGTGCACATAGCGCCGCCCCTCGTGATCGCTGAGGACGAGCTGGTGCGGGGCCTGGACGCCGTCGACAATGCGCTGCACGCAGCGGACGAATACGTGTGATGCCGTGGCCGACATCCTCCCCAACATCATCGACGGGGTCGCCGTGCCCTCGACCGGCGCTCTGATCGACCTCGTCGATCCGGCCACGGAGCAGGTGTACGGGCGGGCACCGATCTCGACCGGCGCCGACGTGGACGCGGCGTTCGCCGCGGCATCCCGTGCCTTCCCGGGGTGGCGCGACACCACCCCGGCCGCCCGGCAGCTGGCCCTGTTCCGCCTCGCCGATGCGCTGGCCGCGCACGCCGACGAGTTCGCCGACCTGGAATCGCGCGACACCGGCAAGCCGAGGGCGAGCCTGGTCGCCGACGAGATCGACCAGTCGATCGACCAGCTGCGGTTCTTCGCCGGCGCGGCGCGCGAACTGAACGGCCGCGCGGCCGCGGAGTACGCGGAGGGGTTCACGTCGTACGTGCGGCGCGAGGCGATCGGCGTGGTCGCGCAGGTGACGCCGTGGAACTACCCGCTGAACATGGCGATCTGGAAGATCGCACCCGCCCTCGCGGCCGGGAACACGGTCGTGCTGAAGCCGAGCGAGACCACGCCGTCCACGACCGTGCGCCTCGCGGAGCTCGCCGCCGAGATCCTGCCGCCCGGCGTGCTGAACGTCGTGCTCGGCGACCGGACGACGGGTGCGCTGCTGACCGAGCATCCCGTCCCGCAGCTCGTGGCGATCACCGGTTCGGTACGCGCGGGGATGGCGGTGGCGCGGTCGGCGTCGACGCAGCTCAAGCGCGTGCACCTTGAGCTCGGCGGCAAGGCGCCCGCGGTCGTGTTCGCGGACGCCGACCTGGTCCGCGCGGCCGAGGGGATCGCGCAGGCCGCGTTCTTCAACGCGGGGCAGGACTGCACGGCGGCGACCCGGGTGATCGTGCACTCCTCGGTGCACGACGAGTTCGTGCGCGCCCTGGTGTCGTATGTGAAGGCCGACATCCGCACCGGCGCTCCCGACTCCGGCGCGTTCTTCGGCCCCGTCAACAACCCGGCGCAGCTCGAGCGGGTCACCGGCTTCATCGCGCGACTGCCCGCGCACGCGCGCATCGAGACCGGCGGGCGCCGGCAGGGCGGGGCCGGATACTACGTCGAGCCCACGGTGGTCACCGGCGTGCAGCAGGACGACGAGATAGTGCAGTCCGAGGTGTTCGGCCCGGTCCTGACGGTGCAGCCGTTCGAGACGGAGCGGGATGCCGTCGCCCTGGCCAACGGCGTCCCCTACGCCCTCGCCGCCTCGACGTGGACCCGCGACCACGCCACCGCGATGCGGATGAGCCGGGCGCTGGACTTCGGCTGCGTGTGGATCAACGCGCACATCCCGTTCGTGTCGGATATGCCGCACGGCGGGTTCAAGCAGTCCGGCTACGGCAAGGATCTCTCCATCTACGGCTTCGAGGACTACACCCGGCTCAAGCACGTGATGTCGAGCCTGGAGTAGCCCGGCGCGTTGCGCCGGATCGTGACGTCCCGGCTCAGTGGCCCGAGATCAGATCGGCGAGCTTCGCGATCGGGGATGTCGCGGGCCGGCCGCGCGCTTCGTGCCGGTCGGCGGCGTGATACGCCGCGTAGATGGCGTTCACGGCGAGCCAGCGCAGCGGCTCGGGCTCCCACCGCTTCGCCCGGTGGCCGACCCACGGCAGGTGCACGAGGTCGGTGTCGCGGCCGAGCACCAGATCGGCGAGCGTCCGCCCCGCGAGATTCGTGGTCGTCACCCCCGTGCCGACGTATCCGCCAGCCCAGCCGAGGCCGGTTGCGGTGTCGTGGCCGACCGACGCGGCCCAGTCCCGCGGCACGCCCAGCACGCCCGACCACGCATGCGCTATCGGCACGTCCGCGGCATCCGGGAACGCGCGGTGCAGCAGCGCCGTCAGGCCCGCGACGGCCCGCTCCTGCGTGCGCCCGTCCGTGTCGACCCGGGATCCGTACCGGTACGGCACGCCTCGCCCGCCGAACGCTATCCGCCTGTCCGCCGTGCGCTGCGCGTATGTGTACACGTGCGCGAGGTCGCCGAGCGTGTCGGCGTGCGCCCAGCCGATCCGGTCCCACGCCTCCGCCGGCAGCGGATCGGTGACGATCAGCGACGAGTTCATCGGCAGCCATGTGCGGTGCTCGCCGCGCAGGTTCGCGGTGAAACCCTCCGTGGCCCGCAGGACGTGCGCGGCGCGCACGGTGCCGCGCGGCGTCTCGACCCGCCCGGGCGATATGGCAGGCGCCGGCGTGTCCTCGTAGATCACGGCACCAGCGCGCTCCACCGCCTCGGCGAGCCCCCGCACGAGCTTCGCGGGGTGCACCCGCGCGCAGTGCGGGTGCCACACCGCGCCCAGCGGCCGGGCGACCCCGACCCGGTCGCGGGTCTCCGCGGGTGAGAGCTCGACCACATCCGCTCCCGGCCATTTCGCCTCGGCGGCAGCGAAAGCGCGCAGGCGCGCCAGCTGCGCCGGCGTGTACGCGACGTTCAGCTCGCCGCCGGCGAGGATGTCGGCGTCGATGCCCTCGCCATCCGCGACCCGGATCACCTCGTCGACTGCCGCGTTCAGCGCGGCCTGCTGACGGATGCCGTCGTCGCGGCCGTAGCGCTCGCGTCCCCCGGTGACGGAGTTCGTGAGCCAGCCGCCGTTGCGCCCCGAGGCTCCGAATCCGGCGAACCGCGCCTCGATCACCACCACCCGCACGGACGGGTCCAGCCGGCGCAGGTAGTACGCCGTCCAGAGCCCCGTGAACCCCGCGCCGACGACGCACACGTCCACGTCGAGGTCGCCGGGCAGCGCCGGGCGCGGCGCGGGCAGGCCGATCTGCCGCCACCAGAACGACACGTCACCATTGCGCACGTCGACCGCCTTTGCTCGGGGTGCGAACGCTTACCGCGATCCTAGGATGCCGGCGTCCGACATCCCGGGCACCGGATGCCGCGACCGGCGAGCCCCGCGTCGGAGAACGTCGCGACATGCCGGGCGCGACATCCCGGATCGCGGCGTGGCGGCGGCGATCTCCTACGGAGCGCACGCCTCCAGAATTCTTGACCGGTCGGTCAATCAGGAGCGTATGATGGCGTCGACCCCCGATTCGGGAGCCATCTGACCAAGAGGAGGATGAGTTCGATGAAGAGGTGGACACGCTGGCAGGACTGGGCGGCCGTCGCCGCCGGACTGTACGCGGCCCTGGCGAGCATCTGGACGACCCCGCGCACCGGCGCGTCGATGTGGCTGATGATCGTTCTGGGCATCCTGTTGATCGCCGCCGGGGTATGGAGCCTGGCAGCGCCGGAACTCGTGTCGATGGAATGGATCGTCGCGGCGATCGGCGCGCTGCTGTTCATCTCCCCGTGGGTCGGCGCCTACGCCGGCAACGCCGGCCCCGCCTGGTCCTCGTGGATCTGCGGAGCCGTCGGGGTGATCGCGGGGCTGTGGGGGCTCGCCCCCGCCGAGAAGATGCACCACGCGCACGCGTGATGCCCGCACCCGGGGCGACGGTACGCCGCCGTCCCGGCATTCTGTGAAGGGGCACGATGCGGGATGGCGCCGGTGTGCACGCGCGCGCACGGATCCTGGATGCCGCGGCCACGCTGTTCGCCGCGCACGGCTTCGACGGGACATCCACCGCCCGTATCGCGCGCGCCGCCGAGGTCCCGAAGGGGCTCCTCTTCTACTATTTCCCGGCCAAGCCGGAGATCCTCTCGGCGCTGCTCGAGGAGCGCCTGGGCGCGGACGCCTGGGACCCGGCGGCGATGACGGTGCCCGGCGACCCCACCCAGACGCTCGTGAACGTGGGCGACCGGGTGCTGCGCGACCATGCGGCATCGGATGTGCTGCGCGAGATCATCTGGCACGAGTCGCACACGCGGCCCGAAGTGCGGGCGGCGCTGACGCGCTACCGCCATGCCCTCCACAACACGATCACCCGCGCGCTGGCGGCCAGCCTGCCCGCGCCCGTCGACGCTGACGCGGTGCGGGCAGCCGCGGCCGCCTGGGCCGCCACGATCACCGCGCGGCCCCTCGAGGCATCCGACGACGCCGGCCGGCTGCACGACGAGACGGGTCTGCGCGCCATAGCGCGGCTGCTGGTGGCCGGGCTGCAGGCCGCGCTGCCCGCGTGAGGCGGACGGCGTGAGACGCCGCGGGCGCCGGCCGGTAGCGCGCGCGAATCCACTCAATGACATCCCGGTTTCCCTTCCCGGCGAGGGAATGAGATGATTTCTTCCAGAGTTATTCCTATAAGCGGCACCCCTGTGATGCCGCAGGAGGACATCGTGGGTAAGAACTACGTCGACATCGAGACCGACCAGGGCGACACGCTGCGCTACCGCAAGCACGCGAACGGGCGCGGCCTGATCGCCCATGGAGCGAAGGTGCACCCCAGCGCCATCGTCGAAGCGGGTGCGTATGTCGAACCCGGGGCTCAGATTGCCGCGGGCGTGCACATCGGCCGCGGCGCGTGGGTGGAGGCGGATGCCGTGATCGGCCAGGGTGCCGAGATAGCCCCGCAGGCGCACATCGGCCCGCACGCCTCGATCGGCGCGCGCGCGAAGATCGGCATCCGCGCCCACGTCGGCGATCGCGCATCGGTCGCCATCGGCTCGCTCATCGGCGACGACGAGACCGTCGCGGACGGTGAGCGCATCGCCACCGACCGGCGGGGGCTCCGGCTGGCCGCCTGACGCGAGCCTCGGCGCCCCGGCGCGAATTTGCCGGCCGCTGTTGCCGCCCCAGCGCCGCGATGCGGCACGACGGGACGGTGAGTTCCGTTGTGTCGCGAATCGCCGTCCCCAGGTGTCGCCCGCGCCGCGATGCGGCACGACGGGACGGTGAGTTCCGTTGTGTCGCGAATCTCCGTCCCCAGGTGCCGCCCCGGGCGCCGCGATGCGGCACGACGGGACGGTGATCCGACACCGCGCACCGGATAGGTTGGACGCCATGGCGAAAGGCACGCCCGGGGCACGGCCGGGCCGAGGGAGTGCAGGCGCGCGCGGGCGACGACCGCCGCGTCCGACGGCGCCGGGCCGGGCTCCCCGCACCCCGCGCCCGACGCCGTCGCCATCCCCGCAACCGGCTCCGACACCGCCGGCCGGGCCGTTCCGGCTCGGCGCGGTCGAGGGCGCGACGCCGGGCCGGTGGATCCGCACCTGGGAGGAGCGGATGCCGCGCACGGCACTCGAGCTCATCCCGCTCACCGTCGCGACCCAGCGCGACGCTATCGTGGCCGGCGCCGTCGACATCGCGCTCGTGCGCCAGCCCATCGACCGCGAGGGCCTGCAGCTCATCCCGCTGTACGACGAGGTGCCGGTCGTCGTGATGGCGGCGGACTCGACGCTGTCCGCGGCGGACGAGCTCGACGCCGCCGACCTCGCCGGCGAGGTACTGATCGCCTCGCGCGACGACGTGCTGGGCTACACCGCGCCCGGAACGACGACCCCCGCGTTCGAAGCGCTCGAGACGACCGCGGATGCCGTCGCCACGGTGGCCGCGGGCGTCGGCATCGCGGTGATGCCGATGTCGCTCGCGCGCCTGCATCACCGCAAGGACGTCACCTACCGCGTGCTGCGCGACGGTCCGGTCTCGTCGATCGCGCTGGCATGGGATGCCGACCGCGCCACGCCGCTCGTCGACGCGTTCGTGGGCATCGTGCGCGGGCGCACCGCGAACTCGTCGCGCTGATCCGGCATCCACCCGCCGTCTGCGTCGCTCGATGAGGGACCGCATCGGCGACACCGTTCGCCTCGGCCGCCCCCTGGCCCACGGACGCGCGGCTACAGCTCCTCCGCGCGGAGGCCCTCGACGACGCTGAGCGCCCGCGCGATGCGGGCCGCGGCATCCCCCTCCCCGCCGCCGAGGTCGTCGAGCCGCGCGGCTATCGTGCCGGCGACGAGCGGGGCGGCGAACGAGGTGCCGCTCCACACCGCGAATCCGCCGGTGAAGTCGTCCGGATCCAACGACTCGCGGCGCTGCCCGTGCGCGTCGTGGCGGGTGACCGCCTGCGCCCCGCCGTCGAAGGCCGGGAACGTCGAGAGCACCGACACGCCGCGCGCATACAGGTCGACCCACGGCGCCGTGTTGCTGAACAGCGCGACCGTCTTGCGGTTCGGGTTCTTCGCGCCGACGGCGATCAGCGGCGCGCAGCCGCCCTCGCCCGGGAACGCCGCCGGAAACATCGGCCGATCGGTGGCATCGTTGCCGGCGCTGCACACAATCGTGGTGCCGGCGGCGGCGATCTCCAGGAGCACCAGCCGCAGGCCCGCGCTGTAGAGCACGTCGGCCGGCGTCTCGTGGTAGTACCCGAGCGACAGATTGAGCACGTCGATGCGCTGGCCGCCGGCCTCGCCCGCGGCATCCCGGGTCACGAGCTCGGCGATCTTGTCCATCGCGTCGATGAGGTCGGACTCGACGACGCGGCCCAGGCTGTCGGCGATGCGGAGGGCGAGGATGTCGGCATCCGGGCACGCCTGATGCACGATGCCCGCCAGGAACGTGCCATGCCCCGACACCGGGTCGATCTGACCGTCGAGCGGTCCGACCAGGTCAGGGTTCAGCTCGGGATCCCGACCGTCGTCGTCGCGGCCGATCGGAACGCCGTCCAGCTCGACCCGGGTGCGCACGACGCCGGGCGTGAACCACGGATGCGGGGCGCAGCCGGTGTCGACGATCATCACGACCGGGCGATGCGTGCGGTCGGCGGCCCGCGTCGGCGCCGCGCCGACCCACGTGACGGCCTGGCGTCCCCCGAAACCGGGCAGTGCGTAGGCGCCCAGGCCCGCGGACGCGGGGTTCGTGGAGCCGAACGGGTTCGTGGACGTGAACGGGTTGGTCGAGGTGAACGGGTTCGTCGACGTGAACGGGTTCGTCGAGCCGAACGGGTTCGTCGACGTGAACGGGTTCATGCCGATCGGCGCGACGGTGAGCAGGTGGTCGAGGCTCACGCCGTCGAGGTTCACACCCTGCCGCGCGGCCGACTGCAGCACGGCCCACGCGTCCGGCGCGGAGCCGGCGGCGGCACCCTCGGCGAGCACCTGGAGGCGGGTGACGGCGGCCGCCCGCCCGCGCCGGGCGCCCCGCCGGTCGATCGCCACGACGGGGTGCGGCCGGAACCGCCAGCCCGCGCTGCGGAATGCGTCGTCGAGGTCGCGCATGACCTCGTCCACGTTCCGGGTGGGCGCCACAAGCAGCCGGTCCGGGATGTACACGGTCGGGAACACGGCGTTCTCGTCCGGCATCGCGGGCGGCTGCAGGACCACCCCGAGCGGTTTGATGGCGCGCTCGCGCTCCTCCCAGCTCGCTCCCCCACCGCTGCCCGCGGCCTGCCCGCCCGTGCGCTTGTCATCGTCCATGCTGGTCTCCCCCACCCCACGATGCCCCGTGATCCGGAACTCTAGCCCTCCTGCGCCGCGCAGACGAGGAGGACGCCGACCCCGTCGACGCCCTCCCCCAGTGGGCTCGATGACGACGCCCCCAGTACGCCACCCTCGTCCGACAGTGCTCCCGTGTGGCCGGACTCCCCAGTCCCGCGGCCCGGTCGCACCGCGAACGTCCCACTGTGTAGAGCGGCGACATCCGCGTCTGATACACGGATGCTCAGAAACCTGCGCCGTGCGCCTGGAACGGGGTGACCAGTCCGGTACGGGTGGATGCCGCGGCCAGCGCCTCGGCGGGCGGGAGGCCCCTGGCGAGCCCGGTGTGCATGGTCCCGAGCAGCTCGCATGCCGCGTCGTCATCGACGACGACCGGGGTGGCGATCACGCAGCGCGCCCCCGCGGACAGCCAGATCCGGGCCATGCCGATGGCCTCCTCACCCCAGCGCACCGAGGAGCGCCCGCTCTCGCACGCGGAGAGGATCACGGTCGGGGGCACCCGCGGGACGCGGTCGATGTCGTAGCCGAACAGCGTGCCATCGGCGAGCTCGAGCCCCGAGAACAGCGGGTTGTCGGCGGCATGCTGCCCGTGCGCAGCCACGTGGAGCACGCCGACGTCGGGGGCGAGGCCGGTGAGCGCATCGACGGTGGCGGCGGCGCCCGTGAGAAGGGCGGGGTCCCTCCAGGCCGCCCCTGCCGCGCGGATCTCCTCTTCGCCGCGCGCGACGCCCGGTCCCGCGACGAAGCCGGCGGCGAATGGCGCAGTGCGCTGCGGGGTGGTGCGGTCCGGGATGCTGCGGTCGCCCACCCACTGCGACGCCGATGACGCGAGGGTGAACGGGCGGCCCCGCATCGCCGGGAGCATCGCCCACGGGATGCCGGAGAGCAGCCCGGGCGCGGTGATCACGAGCCGCCGGTCACCGGCGATGGCGAGCGGCTCATCGAGGAGGAGGGCCGAGAGCGCGGCGATGCGGTCTCGCAGCGACCGCTGCACGACATCCACCATCGGGCCGGTGCGGATGATGGCGGCCATGTCGAGGTCGGCGCGCAGCCCGGGCGTGAGCGCGCGGATCCCGTCGACGCCGGGGAGTGCGACGAGGCGGCGGCGATCGGCCGTGACGACCAGCGCGGTGAGCGCGGAGCCCGAGAAGACGTACGAGATGAGCGCGGCCGAGGCATCCAGCGCGCCGGCGAGCTCGTCGAGGTCGGCGCGGCGGTATGCGCCGTCGGCGCCGGTCTGGGCCCACTGCCGGGTGCGGGCGCGGTCGCGCAGCGCGACACCGCGCGGGCTCGTGGCCCATGCGGGGTCGTCGGCGCGGAGCATCCGCAGCTCCGCGAGGTCCGCGGCGAGCTCGGGGTCGGGCGGCGGGCGCAGCGGGACGACCTGCTGCGTGAGCTGGCGGGCCCGCTCCGACCATTCGAAGACGACGTCCGGGCGGCGCGATCGGACCGCGGAGTCGAGGCCGATCAGCGCGAGCGCGTTGCCGTGCATGGCGACGGATGTCTGCAGGTCGAGGCTGCCGAATGCCTGCCGCCACGCGGCCAGCGCGTCCAGGCCGGCGGCCGCATGCCGGCGGGACGCGGCATCCCGTCCTCGCGCGCGAGCGCGGGTGGCGCGCGCCTCGTGAGCGAGCAGGTGCACCTGTACGGGCGCGGACGCCGGCACTCTGATCGGCGCCGCCGTCGGCTCGCCGTGGCGGGATCGCCGAATGGCGAGAGTCAGGCTCAGCGCGACGGCCTCGCCGGGGAATCCGGCGCGGCGGAGCCGGTCGGCGAGCGCGGCGACGTCGCCGGGTGCGGGGAGCCGGCGGGATACGTCGCCAGTGAGCGCCGCGCGCACCCGGATCGCGTCGGCGCGAGCCTCCCATGCCGCGTTGCCGAGCGCGGCGAAGCGGCGTACAGCCGCGGCGGCGATGCGGCGAGCCCGGGCCGGGTCGTGCAGGAGCTGCGAGCAGGCGAGCTGGAACTCCGCTTCCGCGCGCAGCTGCGGCATCCGCTGTGCTCCGAAGACGGCCGCGCTGGTCTCGAAGAGGCGCTCGGCGTCGCGGGTGAGGCCGGCGTCGCGGAGGACCTCGGCGCGGTCGGCGTCGCAGATGCCTGCGGCGACGGGGGATGCCGCGGCCCGCGGCCGCGCCGCCTGCATGCCGTTCAGCGCCGCGATCAGGTCGCCCTGCAGCAGCGCGACATACGCGCGGTTGTGCTGCGCCTGGCCGGCGTCGACCGGCAGATCGGCGTCGGTGAAAGTGCGTTCGGCGTGCTCGAGGTCGTCGGCGGCGCCGTCGAGGTCGCGCAGCTGCAGCCGCGTGACGCTGCGGTTCATGCGCACGCGCGCCTGCGCGACCGGGTCGGCGGCCAGCCCGTCGATAGCGTCGGAGAGCTCGCGCAGCGCCTCGCGCAGGCGTCCGCCCATGAGTGCCAGCGCGCCCAGCTGGCCGAGGAGCACCGCGCGGGTGTCCTCGCGGAGCCCGGGCAGCGCTATGGCCTGACGGCAGAGGCGCTCGGCCTCCGCCGGCATCCCGGTGCGCTGTCGTACGACCGCGCGCGTGCCCATGATGCGGGCGCGCAGGTCGACGTCCCGTCCCGACGCGGCCAGGGCGGCAGCATCCCGGAGCGTGCGTTCGGCCTGCACGAACCGGCCGCGGATGCTCTCGTCCACGGCGCGGCGATGCAGTTCCTCGGCGCTGCCGCTCACGTTCTCATTCTTCTCCCGCCGCCCCGCCCGCGCGCCCCCCCCCCGTCCGCGCCCCGCGAGGCATCCCCCAAATCCGCGAGGCAGCCCCCAACTCCCCGAGGCAGCCCCTAACTTCACGAGCCTGCCCTGGACGCGAGGCAGCCCCGAAATGCGCGAGGCAGCCCCCAACTCCCCGAGGCAGCCCCGAACGCAAGGGATGCCTCGCGAAGTTAAGGGATGCCTCGCGAAGTTGAGGGATGCCTCGCGAACTTGGGGGATGCCTCGCGCGGCGGGCGCGCGGAGCGCGGCGGGTCAGACCTCGAACTGCGGGGTCTGGAACTCGCGGGCATCACCGGCGCCGTCGCGCACGGACAGGCGGATCCGGGTCAGGCCAGGGCGCACCCCGTCGAACGCGAACCGGCCGTGCTCCCCCGGCGCGGCGCTGCGCTCGTCGCCCGCCTGCACCAGGCGCACGGCGACCGCCGCGGAATCCACCCACCCGTCGATGCGGCGCTCTCCGCCTTCCGCGACCGTCACGTGCAGCAGCACGCTGGTCCTACCGTCGCTGAACTGCAGCGTCGCCTCATCGCCCTCGCCGCGCACCGCAGCGTACTCGCCCTCGACCAGGGTCAGCAGAGCGTATTCGCGAGACAGGTCCGCAACCGCGACGGCAGCCACCATCCTGTCGACAAGCCCCGCCGGCACCGGGTCGCGCTTCTGCCATTCGGCGCGCAGCCGCGCGAACAGCGCGGCGTCGGCGGCGACATCCTCATTCTCCATATGCCGACACCCCCTCTTCGCCGAGCAGGGTGCGCAGCTTGGCGAGGCACCGCTGCCGCGTCGGGCCGATCGAGCCGATCGGGATCGCGAGGTCCTTCGCCATCCGGGCGTAGTCGGGCCGGTCGTCGAACGCTATGACGCGCAGCAGCCGCCGGCACCGTTCGGTGAGCTGGGCGACGGCATCCCACAGCCGGTTCGCTTCCGCGGACCGGGATGCCGACGCCTCGGCCGACTCGTGGGTGGGCAGGTGCGGCTCAAGAGACTCCGTCTCGGTGACGTCGGTGCGCCGCCCGGCACGGCCCACACGCCACGCCTCGCGGCGCGCGCAGGTGGTCAGCCACCCGGACACCGCGCGCGGGTCCGCGATCGTCTCGTGCCGGCGGACGAGGGTCAGCCAGGTCGTCTGCACGACGTCCTCGGCGAGCGCCGCGTCCAGCCCGTACGCCCGCACGACGTGCCACAGCGTCGGCGTCATCAACCGCACGAGCTGGTCCATTGCCCGCGTCTCACCCTCGCGCCATGCCGCGAAGAGGGCGCCCGCCTGCTCCCACCGGCTCGGCTGGGCGGTGTCACCCGTGGCCGGCGGCGGGTCGAGGGAGGTCATGTCGACAATTGTGTCCACATCAGGACAGAGGACGGTAGACCCCGCCCTGATACCACGGGGTTCCGCTCCCCGCCCGCCCCCCTCACCGCCCCGGCATCGCCGCGGCCACCGAGGCCTCCACGGAGTGGTCGGGATCGACCGCGTCGTCGCTGTGCGCGCCGAGCACCGCGAGCGTCCGCGGCTGCAGCGTCACCGTTCCCCCCGGCGGCACGGGACCGTCACCGTCACTGTGCGCACCGGTCTCGACGAGGATGTCCCACCGCGGCGAGCGCTGCCCGACGGGGATGCGGAACTCGATCGGCTCGTCGCTCGCGTTGAACAGGATCAGGAAATGCCGGTCCGTGATCGGCCGCCCTCGCGCATCCCGCTCGCGGATGCCGTCGCCGTTCAGGAACACGCCGATCGCGCGCCCGAAGCCCGAGTCCCAGTCCTCCGGCCGCATCGGCGTCCCATCCGGGCGCAGCCACGAGATGTCGGGCAGCGGCGCGCCGGCC
Source organism: Microbacterium sp. SYP-A9085 (assembly GCF_009649635.1). GTDB lineage: Bacteria > Actinomycetota > Actinomycetes > Actinomycetales > Microbacteriaceae > Microbacterium. The sequence continues at coordinate 91,650 of NZ_WJII01000006.1, forward strand.
GCCCGCACGACCGGGTGCCCGTCGAAGAAGCGCCGCCGCCGGAAGGTCGGATGCTCCCTCCGCAGCGCCGCAAGCATGGCGGTGAACTCGATGAGCGGCTGGTCCGCGGCATCCCAATCGACCCAGGTCAGCTCGCTGTCCTGGTTATACGCGTTGTTGTTGCCGAGCTGAGTGCGTCCGAGCTCGTCGCCGTGCGAGAGCATCGGCACGCCCTGGCTCAGCAGCAGCGTCGCGATGAAGTTGCGCTGCTGCCGGGCGCGCAGGGCCAGGATGTCGGGATCGTCGGTGGGTCCCTCCACGCCGCCGTTCCACGAGCGATTGTCGTCGGTGCCGTCGCGGCCCTGCTCGCCGTTCGCGTCGTTGTGTTTCTCGTTGTACGAGACGAGGTCGCGCAGCGTGAAGCCGTCGTGCGCGGTCACGAAGTTGATGGATGCCACCGGCCGGCGCCCTGAATTCGCGTACAGGTCGCTGGATCCGGTCAGGCGCGACGCGAACTCGCCGAGCGCCTGCGGCTCGCCGCGCCAGAAGTCGCGGACGGTGTCGCGGTACTGCCCGTTCCACTCCGTCCACAGCGGCGGGAAGTTGCCCACCTGGTACCCGCCGGGTCCGACATCCCACGGCTCGGCGATGAGCTTTACCTGCGAGATCACCGGGTCCTGCTGCACGATGTCGAAGAACGCGCTCAGCCGGTCGACCTCGTAGAACTCCCGCGCCAGCGTGGATGCCAGGTCGAACCGGAACCCGTCGACGTGCATCTCGAGCACCCAGTATCGCAGCGAGTCCATGATCAGCTGCAGCGTGTGCGGGTGGCTGACGTTCAGGCTGTTCCCGGTGCCGGTGTAGTCGGTGTACGTGGCGGGGTCGTTCTCGTCGAGCTTGTAGTAGGCGGCGTTGTCGATGCCGCGCATGCTCAGCGTCGGCCCGAACTCGTTGCCCTCGGCGGTGTGGTTGTAGACGACGTCGAGGATCACTTCGATCCCGGCGACGTGCAGCGCCCGCACCATCGCCTTGAACTCCTGCACCTGCTGGCCGCGGTCGCCGCCGGACGCGTACCCGTTGTGCGGGGCGAGGAACGCAATCGTGTTGTAGCCCCAGTAGTTGCCTCGCTCCTGCTCGGCGACGGCCGCGGCATCCACGAACTGATGCACGGGCATCAGCTCGATCGCCGTGACGCCGATCCGGTGCAGGTGCGCGATGATCGCGGGGTGGGCGATCGCGGTGTAGGTGCCGCGGATGGCCTCCGGGATGTCGGGATGCCGCGCGGTCAGGCCCTTCACGTGCGCCTCGTAGATCACGGTCCGCGCGTACGGGGTATTCGGCGGACGATCGCCGCGCCAGTCGAAGTACGGGTTTATCACGACGCAGGTCATCGCCGCCGCGGCGGAGTCGTCGTCGTTGCGGAGGTCGGGGTCGTCGAGGTCGTAGCCGAACAGCGCCTGCCCCGGTGTCACGGCGCCCTCGACGGCCTTCGCGTACGGGTCGATCAGGAGCTTGGCCGGGTTGAACCGCTTGCCGGTCGCGGGGTCGTACTCCCCGTGCACGCGGTAGCCGTAGCGCTGCCCGGGGGCGACGTGCGGCAGGTACACGTGCCAGACATAGCCGTCGACGTCCCCGAGCTCGACGCGCGTCTCCGTCCCGTCCTCGGCGAACAGGCACAGCTCGATGCGCTCGGCCTGCTCGCTGAACAGGCTGAAGTTCGTCCCGTTGCCGTCGTACGTCGCCCCGAGTGGATAGGGCGTTCCGGGCCAGGTCTCCACCGGCATCCCTCCGCTTCGACCCGCCCCACACTACCTGCCGGTTCCTCCGCGTAGCGTCAAGGGGCAGGGGCAGGGTCGCCGGCCGGGGTCACGTCGCGCCGGCGGGCGGGTCGCGCAGCAGCGCCACGTGCTCGTCGAGGTACCCCCGCAGCGGCGTGAACCCGCCGGTGCGGCTCCAGCGGACGCTCGGCACTCCGTCGACGAGCGCGAGGGGCCCGGATGCCGCGCCCTGCGCGACCGCGTCGACGTCGATCGGCGTCCACCCGACGTGCACGGTCTCGCCCTCCGCGAAGCCGCCGCGGCGGGCGGCCCCCGCGAGCGCCGCCCGCTCACGCTGCGACTGCGCTGTGAAGCCGCGCCGCACCTCCTCGCGGGCGCGCACGATGTCGCCGGTGGCCAGCAGCGCGTCCGCGGCCAGCAGCAGGACGCCGAGGTGCCACGCCTCGCCGACCGGAACGACCCGTGCGGCCCGGGGGATGCCGAGAATCCGGCGCACCGGGACGTACTCGCCGAGCCGCTCGCGCGGTGCGTCCGCGAGACGCCGGCGCGCGGCATCCAGCATCTCGGCGATCTCCACCCGGCCAGGGTACCCACCGGTGTGCGGCGGATTCATGCAGCTCGGCCGGCACAATCCCGCCCCGAACGCAGGAATCCGCCCCAGACGAAGGCGTCACACCGCGAACACGCGCGGGTCGGCCTCGAGCTGCCGCATGCCGCCGTGCAGCTCACGGTGGAGGCGCTCCATGCGCGCATCCAGGTGCGCGGCCGAGTCGGCGGCATCCTTCAGCTCCGCGAGCAACTCTCCCGGCACCTGCTGGCGGTACTTGTAGTAGATCTTGTGCTCCAGACTCGCCCAGAAGTCCATCGCTATCGTGCGGAACTGCACCTCGACGGGCACCTCCACCGGCCCAGTGGACAGGAACACGGGCACCCCGATGATCGCGTGCAGGCTCTTGTAGCCGTTCGGCTTGGGCGCGGCGATGTAGTCCTTCACGCGCCGCACGGTGATGTCGGACTGCGTGGTGAGCAGGTCGAAACGACGGTACGCGTCGGCGGTGAAGCTCGTCGTGATCCGGATGCCGGCGATGTCGGTGATGCGGGCGCGGATGCTGTCGAAATCGGCATCGATGCCCTTGCGGGCTATCTTCTCGACGAGGCTGTCGGCGCTTTTGACCCTGCTGGAGACGTGCTCGATCGGGTTGTAGTCGTGCAGGTACTGGAACTCGTCGCGGAGGATGTCGATCGTCGTGGACACCTCCGCCAACCCGAAGCGGTACGGCAGGAGGAACCGCTGGAGCTCGTCGCGCACTGTGCGCAGCTGCGCGGGCGACATCTCGACGGGGACATCCAGGTCGGGGTGATCGAGCATGGTCACACGCTAGGGGCGGTCTCTGACAGTGGGGTTTGCATCCGGCGCCCAACTGAGCAATCCGCTGGGAAGGGGGTCTCGCGTGGCCCTGGCGTCGCGCGGCGTAGTGTCGACACATGTACGTCCCGCATTTCAACCGCATCGACGACCTCGACGCCGCCCGGGCCTTCGTCCGGGAGGCGGCCGTCGGCACGCTGATCACAGCCGGTGCCGACGGGGTGCCGGATGCCACGCTCCTGCCGATCCTGTGGGATGGCGACCGTGTCGTCGCGCACTTCGCGCGCGCGAACGAGCACTGGAAGCGCATCGCGGACGGCGCGGACGGGCTGTTCGTCGTGTACGGACCGGACGCGTACGTGACCCCCTCCTGGTACGCCGCGAAGGCCGAGCACGGCAGGGTGGTACCGACCTGGAACTACTCCGCGGTGCACCTGCGCGGACCGGTGACCGTGCACGAGGATCCGGCATGGCTGGAGACGGCAGTGACGATGCTGACCGAGCGGCACGAGGGCACCCGGGACGAGCCGTGGGCGGTGACGGATGCGCCGGACGCATACGTGGCCGGGCAGCTGCGCGCGATAGTCGGGCTGGAGATGCGGGTCGAGGATGTCGACGCGAAGGCGAAGTGGAGCCAGAACCGCTCCGACGCCGACCGCGCCGGCGTGGTCGCCGGGTACGAGGCGGAGGATCGGCCGATCGCCGCCGAGCACGTCCGCACCGGGCGGCTCTGAGCCGCGCCGCGCGCCATCCGCGCGCCGTCCGCGCCATCCGCGACATCCGCGCGCCGCTCGACCGGAGGGCATTCCGCCGAGGCGAGGGCATTCCGTCGCCGAGAGTCCTCCGCTCGCGCGAATCCCCTCCGCTCGGCGGAAGGCACATTTCTCTGCGAGGCGGGTCGCGCGGCGAAACGCGTCACACCGGCGGGACGAGCTCGACCTCGTTCCACATCCCCGGCGTCGTCAGCTCGCCGTACCGCACGTCGACGGATGTCCCGACCGAGGCCGTGCACAGCAGGAGCGACTGCGTGGGGTAGCCGTGCACGCGGTTGTCGCGGATGATGGCGCGGTCGTCGTCGGGGCCCAGGCGCGCCGACCGGGCGAGCACGTCCAGCCACGCACGCTCCCAGTCCGGGCCGGACGCGGCATCCGCGAACGCGTCGTGCCACGCCGTGATCCGCGATGTCCGGGGGTCGTCGAGGTCGTCGTGCGCGATCATGTGCACGCCGGGCGGGACCGGCGTCTCGCGCAGCGCATGCCCGTCCCACGTGAGCACCCGCACCCCGTCCGCCGAGACGTCCACGAGATTGAAGCCGAGCACCGCGGCGGTGGGATGCTGCGGCCGGCCGGCCACGGCATCCAGCACTATCCCGCCCCGCGACACCTGCACCATCCCGTCGGGCACCGGCCCGCTCGCGCGGTTCAGGAGCACCGCGAGACGCCCAGCCGACGCGTCGGCGGCCAGCCACGCCCCGCCCGCGCGGGCGTCGCGCACGCCGACCACGCCCGGCCGGTCCGGCCACCATGCGCCCAGCGGCTGCCAGGCGCGCGCGGGGTCCTCGTCGCGGACCGCGAGCACGCGCACCGGCTGGTCGGACGCGGCGGGCACCGAGAGGATCACCGTGCACACGGTGCACCGCCGCATGGGAGGATCGAGCCATGTTCGTGGTCGTGGGCGTGACCGGCGGCATCGCCGCGTACAAGACCGTGCACCTCGTGCGGCTGCTGGTGAAGGCCGGTCACGAGGTCCACGTCATCCCCACCGCGGATGCGCTGCGGTTCGTCGGCCTGCCGACGTGGGAGTCGATCAGCCGCCACCCGGTCACCACGAGCGTGCACGACGACGTGCCGCAGGTGCGCCACGTCGCCCTCGGCCGATCGGCCGACCTCGTGATCGTCGCTCCCGCCACCGCTGACTCCCTCGCGAAGATGGCCGCGGGCCTGGCCGGCGACCTGCTGGGGACTACGTTACTGGCCACCACCGCGCCGGTGGTCGTCGCTCCCGCCATGCACACCGAGATGTGGCGGCATCCCGCGACACAGGCCAACATCGCGACGCTCGCCGCCCGCGGTGTGCACATCGTCGGGCCCGCCGAGGGCGAACTCACCGGCGGCGACACCGGCCCCGGACGCATGGTCGAGCCCGAGCAGATCCTGGAGGTCGCGCTCGCGCTGCGGCGTCCGCAGGACCTCGCCGGCGTGCGCGTGGCGGTCTCGACGGGCGGCACGCGCGAGCCCATCGATCCGGTGCGGTACATCGGCAACCGCTCGAGCGGACGGCAGGGCGCGGCCCTCGCCCGCGCCGCGGCCGACCGCGGCGCGACCGTGACGCTGGTCGCGGCGCACACCGGGGACGGCGTGCTCGCCGACACCGCGGGCATGACCGTGGTCCGGGTCGGGACGGCCGCGGAGCTCCGCGACGCGATGCGGGATGCCGCGGCCGCGGCGGATGCGGTCGTGATGGCCGCCGCGGTGGCCGACTACCGGCCCGCGGCGGCATCCGACGCGAAGCTCACGAAGGAGTCCGCCGACGGCCCGCAGCGCACCATCGAGCTGGTGGAGACCGTCGACGTGCTCGCCGAGCTTGTCGGCCAGCGGCGTCCCGGCCAGCTCGTCGTGGGCTTCGCCGCCGAGACCGCGCACGGCGACGAACTGCTGGAGCGGGGCCGCCGCAAGCTCGCTCGCAAGGGGTGCGACCTGCTCGTCGTGAACGAGGTCGGCTGGAGCACCGGGTTCGACGCCGCGACCAACGACGTGCTCGTCCTCGGTGCCGACGGCACAGTGCTGGCCGCGGCATCCGGATCCAAGCGCGCGGTCGCGGACGCCGTCTGGGACGCCGTGCTCGCCGCGCGCTGACGCCACGCTGGCCCGCGAGGGTACCCCGGCGAAAACGCCGAGAGTGCATCTGACCGCCGAGGGAGCGGTAAGTTCCCGCTCCCTCGTCCGCCAGTTGCACTCTCGCGGTGGCGCGGCGTGTATCAGGGGCGGGGCGGGCGAGGTCTTCTCTGTGAGCAGGGAGGTTGCCATGAGCGGTGCGGACGGGCCCAAGAACATCGTGGTGTGCCTGGACGGCACGAGCAACGAGCTCGACCACCATCCGACGAACGCCGCGAAGGTGTTCATGATGCTCGACCTCGACGATTCCGCGAAGCAGATCGCGTACTACGACCCCGGCGTCGGCACCCTTCCGTCGGCCACGGCCCACGGCGCGCTCGAGCGGTGGATGTCGCAGGTGTGCGGACTCGCGTTCGGGTTCGGCATGCGCGCGAAGGTGAGCCGCGCCTACGGCTGGCTCGTCGAGCACTATCGCCCCGGCGACCGGGTCTACATCTTCGGGTTCAGCCGCGGCGCCTATACCGCGCGAGCCCTCGCGGCCCTGCTGGCCCGGCCGGGCCTCTTGCGCACAGGGTCCGAGCACCTCGTCGACTACGCGGTCGCGCAGTATGTGAAGCCCGCCGGGAGCCGGAAGGCCGTCGCGCGGCGCGCCCGCGAGGCGAAGGCGTTCGCCGACGCGCTGTGCTGGGGCACCACCGGACGGCCGGTCTCCGCCGCCACCGGCGGGTTCGCGGCATCCGTCCCCGACGAGTTGCTGCGGGATGTCCACGCGATCCCCGTCGAGTACCTGGGCGTGTGGGACACCGTCGAGGCGTGGTTCGCGGGCCTGGGCAGCCTGGACTGGCCCGACACGTGCTCGCTGTGGAACGTGAAGCGGCTGCGGCACGCGGTGTCGATCGACGAGGCGCGCCGGCCGTTCCGCTACCTGCCGGTGGATCGCCGCGACGGTTTCGAGGAGGTCTGGTTCCCCGGCGTGCACTGCGACGTGGGCGGCACGTTCGCCGACCACGAGCTGGCCACCATCGCGCTGAAGTGGGTGTTCGACGGCGTGAGCGATCGGCTGCTGCTGCGCGACCGCAACCATGCCGCGGTCTACCGGCGCTACTGCGCCGTCGAGCGGGAGTTCGCCATGCGGGCCCCGCTGCACGCCAATTCGTGGGCGTGGAACCTCCTGATCCCGCGGCGGCGCAGCATCCCCGATGACGCGGTCCTGCACGCGTCGGTGCGCGACCGCCGCGAGGCCGTGCCGTCCTACCTGCCGCGCCTTGTCCGCGCCGAGGACGCCGACCGCTGGACGGACGCCGACTGGTGGATGCCGCGGGTCACGGCGTCCGGATCGCCCGCGACCGCCGTGCACCGGCCCGCACCCGTCATCCGACCCGCGATCACAGTCGCTCCGGTCGGAACCCGTACCCCACCACGCGTGCCAGCACCGGTCTGAGCAGCGGCAGGGCGACGCGCAGCACGGCGCGCTGTGTCCGGGTGGGCGGATTGTCGAGCAGGCGCGCCACCTGCCCGGTGCCGAGGAACCGGTGCGCGGCGCGCTGGACGCGCTGCATCGTCGCCGTGGCCCACGCCCGCCGCCGCTGCACCGCCGCGCACGCAGCGTCGACGGCATCCGCGGTCGTCCGCGCCGGGGATGATGCGCCGGGTCGCAGCGCGGGGATCAGCACGCGGGCGGCGGCGACGGCATCCTGGACGGCGTAATTGATGCCGACGCCGAACACCGGCGACATGGCGTGCGCGGCGTCGCCGATGCACAGCGCGCCCGGCCGCCACCACCGCGGCAGCCGGTCGATCTGGACGTTCAGGTGCTTGACGTCGTCGAACGAGCCGATGGCGCCGACCACGTCGGCCAGCCGTGGCACGACTCGACCGACGCGCTCCCGGAACGCGCCGATGCCGGCCTCGCGCAGCGCGTCGAGGGAGCCCTTCGGCACGAGCAGCGCGCACTGCAGGTAGTCGGGCCGCGGGATCGTGATCGCCAGGCCCGCCCGGTTCGCCCAGGCGAGGGTGTCCGGCACGGGACGCGCCGGGCGGGGCACCCGGAACCAGAGCACGTCGGTGTCGACGGGGATCTCCCGCGGCACGAGCCCCAGTGCGCGGCGCACCGTCGACGTGCGGCCATCGGCGGCCACGACGAGGCGGGCCGTGATCTCGTCGCCGTCCCGGGTCCGGATGCCGGTGACGCGGCCGTCGCGCTCGATCACGCCGGTGACCTCGGCATCCATGCGCAGATGGAACGAGGGATGCTGCGCCCCCGCGTCGGCCAGCAGGTCCAGCAGGTCCCACTGCGGCATCAGCGTGACCGACCGGTTCGGGGCCGGCAGCGACGCGAAGTCGACAGCGTGGATCCGGATGCCGTTCAGGACGACATCCAGTCGCTCCAGCGGCGTGTGCGCAATGGCGTCGAAGCGGGCGCGTAGCCCGAGCGCGTCGATGAGATTGAGCGTCGACGGATGCACGGTGTCGCCGCGGAAATCGCGGAAGAAGTCGGGGTGCTTTTCGAGGACCACGACGTCGACGCCCGCGCGGGCCAGCAGCAGGCCGAGCATGACTCCGGCCGGTCCCCCGCCGGCGATGCACACGTCGGTGCTCTGCGTGGCCACGCTCGCAGACTACGCCGAGGCGGCCGGGGATGCAGCAGCATCCGGTTCGGGGCGGAAACCTGCATTCGGGGCGCATCTGTGCAGGGTCATCTGCAGGAATGCGCCCCAATATGGGCTCGCGCGCTCAGAGGCCGGTCGCGACGAACAGGCGACCGGCGCCGGTGACCGCCAGTTCGCCGGGGGCGTCGGCGAACAGGATGTCGCCGCGGGCGACCGCTGCGGTCGAGCCGTCGACGGCGAGCGTGAACGTTCCCTCGACGGTGAGCGCTATCGCGGCGGAGCCCGTGCGGACCGTCGCGTCGCCGGTGATCAGCAGCAGCTCGAAGCCGACGTCCGCGCCGGATGCGACCGACGCCGGCCGGTACGCGACGACGTGGCGGGTGACCGCGACCGGCTTCAGGCGCGAGACCGGCCCCGGCGTGACGTCGAGCACGCTGCGCAGCTCGTCGCGATCGACGTGCTTCGGGGTGAGCCCGCCGCGCAGGACGTTGTCGCTCGGGCCCATCAGCTCGACCCCGGTGCCGCGCAGGTACGCGTGGATGTTGCCGGCCGGCAGCCACAGCGCCTCGCCGGCGGCGAGCGTGACGTGGTGCAGCATCTGCGCCACGAGGATGCCGGGATCGCCCGGGTACGCGCGCGCGAGCCGGTCGACGAGCTCGAATCGGCGCGGGTGCACCTGCGCTGTCGCCGACGCCACGGCGACCGCGCGGTCGACCTCGGGGGCGCCGGACAGCAGCCACGCGAAACCCTCGCGGACGCCGGCGGCAACGGCATCCCGCCACCCGGCGAGCGCCTCCGGCGCCTCGGATGCGTCGGCCAGTCCGTCGATGAGAGCGACGGTCTCATCGACCGGCCGGAACCCGCATAGCGCCTCGAACCCGGCGTCGACAGCGACGATGAGCTCGGGCTTCGCGTTCGGGTCCTTGTAGTTGCGCTCGCGCGCCGTCAGCGGAATGCCGGCGGCCTCCTCGCGCGCGAAGCCCGCGGCGGCCTGCGCGGCCGTCGGGTGGGCCTGCAGCGAGAGGGGGGATGCCGCGGCCAGCAGCTTCAGCAGATACGGCAGGCGCGCGCCGGTCGCCGCCTCCCACCCGGCCAGGTCGTCCCAGGCCGCGTCACCTCCGGCGCGCGCGGCCGGCGAGAGCGGATGCGCGCCCAGCCACAGCTCGGCCTCCGGGCCGCCGGACGGCGCCCAGCCGAGGGCCCGGGCGACGCCGTCGATCGCACCCCACGCATAGTCGCGGGGGGTATTCGTCAGCGGGATGAGAGCGGTCATCGTGTCCTTCCGGCCGAGGCGGCGCCTTCCAGCGTAGGCCGCGGCACGCGCGCCGGCCGATGATAGCCGCCGCGCCGCGCGGCGTCATCCCCTTCCCCGCGAGACGGCAGACGCGCTCGAATGAGGACGACCTCAGGAGGGCCCCATGAACGACGCCAGCTTCTTCCGATCCCGCGACGAAAACGTGCACAAGCGTCCCGACGACATCGAAGGCGACCCGGAGCCGGCGAGCGAGAGCCTGCCGGACGGACAGTTCCAGGATGACGACATGCCGACGACCGACGGCGAACCGGCCGACGAGGACAACCCGTCCACCGGCCCGTCCGCGGTCAACGACCGTCCCTGATCCGAAATCACGCGCCTCGACCGTGAAAAGCGCTGTGCCCCGTCGCTGGGGGCAACGGGGCACAGCAGACCAGGCTCTGCGAGAACTCAGCAGGCTGGCGGCCGGGCATCGCGAAGAACTGGGAGCGACGCCAACGGGTCTTTGAAGACGAGTGACTTCACGCAGTGCGCTATTTCGCCGCACACTCGGCCGTCACGGACGAGCCGGATGGCGTGAAGCATGGTCAAGACTACTCCTTCTGCAGACGACATCGGTCACGATGCGGTTCCGCGTCGTGAGTGCGGAACATTTCTATCGCGTCAGGCACCGACGCGCCGGTATTCACCGGCGTGTCGCGACGTGCGTCGCCCGTTCACGCACGCCCTTCCGCCTCGCGCCGCTCACGTCACGAGGGCGCGCAGCCGCTGCGCGTCACGCACCGCGGCACCCCCGATGTCGTTGTTGAAGTACGCCACCACGCCGAGCCCGGCCGCGCGCCAGCCGGCGATGCGCGCCGCCCACCGCTGCAGCTCGGCCTCGGGGTAGGACCCGACGTACAGGTGCTGCCCGTCCGGCCCATGGAACCGCAGATACACGTCCTCCGTCGTCGCGCGCGGCACGCACGGCATGCCGGCCCCGCTCGCGACGCAGTAGGTGGCGCCGTGGCGCTCCAGCAGTGCGAACACCGCGTCGTCGTTCCAGGAGGGATGCCGCAGCTCCACCGCGGCCCGGATCCCAGCGGGGACGCAGCCCAGCAGCGCGTCGAGACGCTCGTCGTCGCGCTCGAGCGTGGCGGGCAGCTGGAACAGCAGGAACCCGGCCCGGTCGCCGAGCGCCACCATGCCCTCGGCCAGCCGTGGCATCCATTCGCCGGGATCGCGGAGCCGTCGTGCGTGGGTGAGCCCCCGCGGCGCCTTCACCGCGAACAGGAACCCGGCCGGAACCCGGCCGCGCCAGCCGGCGAACGTGGCCGCCCGCGGCCAGTGGTAGAAGCTGGCGTTCAGCTCGACCGTGTCGAACTGCGCGGCATATGCCTCCAGTCGCCGCGCCGACGGTGTGCCCGGCGGATAGAGGATGCCCCGCCAATGGTCATAACTCCAGCCCGAGGTGCCGATCCGCACGGCGCCGGTGCTCACGCTGCGAGCCAGGCTCCGGCCGCCACCAGGAGCGCTTCGGTACCCGTGCGCAGCGTCGGCTGAATCACCGGCAGGAACAGCGGCGAATGATTGGCGGGCACTGTCGCAGCCACCGTTCCGGCCTGCTCCGCGGCATCCCACTGCGCCGGGTCGGTCCCGCCGATGCCCCAGTAGGTGTAGGGCGCGTCCAGCGCGCGGGGGATGTCGCTGAAGTCCTCGCTCGCCGTCTGCAGCGCGAGGTCACCCGCGCGCTCGCCGAAATGAGAGGCGAATGCGGTGGCCACCCGCTGCGTCGCCGCAGCGTCGTTCACCGTGAGCGGGAAGCTGTCGTACACCTCGATGTCGGGTTCGCGAGTCGTCCCGCTGGCGGCGCACTCCGCGTGCACGATGCGGACCATGGCATCCCGCACCCGTCGGCGGGTCTGCTCCGTGTAGGTGCGGATGTTGAGTTCGAGCACCGCCTCGTCGGGAATGATATTGCTCTTGGAACCGGCGCGGATCGATCCGACCGTGAGCACGGCCGGCTCGATGGGTGCGACCTCGCGGGCCACCACGGTCTGCAGACGAACGACGATCATCGCCGCGAGGACAACGGGGTCGATGGTGTTCTGCGGCATCGACCCGTGCCCGCCGCGACCGTACACGGTCACGCGCATGCTGTCGGCGGCCGACAGCACCGGGCCCACGCGTGTCGCCACATGGCCGGAGCGGCCGGGCAGGACATGCTGGCCCATGCACACATCGGGAGCCGGGATGCGTGTGGCCAGTCCATCGTCGACCATGCCACGGGCCCCGTCCCCGGTTTCCTCGGCGGGCTGGAACAGTGCGACCACTGTTCCGCGCCACGTCTGCGAGTGCGCCGCGAGCAACCGCACCGCACCGAGCAGGCACGCCACATGCACGTCGTGCCCGCAAGCGTGCATCACCGGAACGCGGTGCCCGGCGGCATCCGTCGCCTCGACCGTGCTCGCATATGCTGCCCCCGTCTGCTCGTACACCGGCAAGGCGTCCATGTCGGCGCGCATCAGGACGGTCGGCCCGTCGCCGTTGGAGAGCACCCCGACCACGCCCGTTCCGCCGAGGTGCTGTTCGACGCGGCATCCCCACGCGGTCAGGCGCTGCGCGACCTTCCCAGCGGTCCGCGTCTCCTGGTGGGAGAGCTCGGGATGGCGATGCAGGTCGCGGTAGGTCTGCTCCTGGTCGGCGCGGATGGTTTCATACCGTTCGGGGAGCTGTTCGAATGCAGACATGGATGCCCCTCCTGGAGTCGGACGTGGCGTCACGATACGCCTAGGTCCTGTGGCGCGGCCAGGGCCCTCGTGCGTGCGGGATGCGCCAGCCGAAGTGCAGCGACAGCACGCGGAACGCGAAGACCGCCACCGTCACGGCCACGAGGGTCACCGGGCCGTACCAGCCCACGATCCAGAGCGTCCCGATCAGCGCTGCACCGACAAACGCGGGTACCGCGTACAGGTCGTTCGGGTTGAACAGCTGCGGGTCGCGGTTGGCCACGACGTCGCGCAACAACCCCCCGCCGACCCCCGTCGTCACGCCGAGCAGGACCGCGGCGACCGGGTTCATCCCGGCGCTGAGCGCGGTGACGGTTCCGGTCGTGCAGAAGACGGCCAGCCCACCTGCATCGAACACCAGCAGTGCCCGCGAGTAGCGCTGCACGGTCCCGCTGAGGAAGAACACCAGGGTCGCGGCGGCGACGGGCGGGATCACGTGCACGGGCTGCGCGAACGCGGCCGGCGGCGTCCCGATGACGAGATCGCGGATGACACCCCCGCCCAGCCCCGTCAGCGATGCGAGCAGGAGCGAGGCGACGATGTCGAAGCCGCGCTGCGCGGCCAGCAGGCTCCCCGAGATCGCGAAGAAGAAAGTGCCCAGCAGGTCGAACACGATCCCCCACGTCACAGGCACCCCCGGTTCCGGGGTCAGTGTAGCGACTCACCTGGGCGGGATGTCGGAGATCTTCGCGCGCTTCCCGGTGACACTCGCGGACGCCCCACGCGTGCTGTCAACCCCCTGGGCGTGCAGACGGGAGCGCCGCTACCTTTCGGGTGCACACCGACGGAGGACACATGGACGACCTCACACCGCAGACGGAGCCCACACCGCAGATGAGGGCAAAGCGCCCCGCCAACCCGCTCGCCGGGCCGTATGGCCATCCGATCCATCCCCTGCTGGTCACAGTCCCGATCGGTGCGTGGGTGGCGTCGTTCGTGTTCGACATCATCGGATTCGTCGCCGACGACCCGACCCCGTACGCCGTCGCATCCCGGGTCCTGATCCTGATCGGACTGATCGGGGCCGCACTGGCGGCGGTGTTCGGACTCATCGACGCGTCCCACATCACCCATGGCACTCGGGCGCGCCGCACCGTCATGATCCATCTGTCCGTGAACCTCGCGGTCACCGCGCTGTTCCTCGTGAATCTGCTGATCCGGTGGCTCACGGAGCCCGAACGCATCAGTGTGATCGGCTTCATCCTCACCATCGTGGGCCTGGTCGCGCTGTCGTTCTCGGGATGGCTGGGCGGCAAGATGGTCTACCGCTATGGCGTCCGCGTGGCGGACGAGGCGACCCAGCGTGAAGGGTTCGTGCCCGACCGGTAAGGCGGTCGGGGCACGGCGAGGGCGACGGCGGAGTCCGCTCGGGGGGCCGGGCTTCTCCGTCGCCGTGCTCGCCGCCGGCGTCGCTTCCGCCATTCGACATCCACCCGCGGATGCGTGTTTCCTCACGTGACGACGCATTTCACGCAGCGTCGCGGCACTCCTACCCTCGAAGGATCCGAGAAGAAGGAGACCGCTGTGACCACGCCGCTGACCCGCCTGACGCCCCTCGAGGTGCCGGAGCGTGTCGCATGCATGTGCGATCACGGCGACGTGTGCTCCTCGTTCGCGCCCGGTCATGCCCTGCACTTGATTCAGGCGCGGCTGGCGTCGGCCACCCCGGCGGAGTGGGTCGATGGCCTGGTGGCCGCCGTGGATGCCGCGTCCGGCGTCATCGCCATCGCGACGCTGGACGGCGCGTCGCACACGGTGTGGAACGCGGGTGGCGCGGCGCTCGAGGTCGCCCCGGGCACGCCGGTCGCCCTGCACCCGCGGTACGGGGTGCTGGCCGTGGGCCGCATCCAGTACAACGTCGCGGCCGCGTAGCCTCGACGCCGGATGCCGCCGAGCGCGGCATCCGGGACCTCAGTGCAGTGTCACGCCGTCGCGGGCATGGCGTCGCGCATCTTGCTGCACGCATCCATGCACGCCTTGCACGACTGCGCGCACATGCGGCAGACCTCGCTGTGTTCGGCGTGACGCATGCAGGCGTCCATGCACGCGTGACACATCGCGATGCAGGCGTCCAGCATCGCCATCATGGCCGGCGGCGTCATCCCCTGCATGCGCAGCATCGCGCGCATCGTGGTGCTGCACATGTCGGCACAGTTCATGCACGCCGGCGCGCAGTCCATCAGCTGCATCGAGCACACCGTGCACGCCTGCTCGCAGGCCGAGCAGGCGTCCATACACTCCTGCATCATGCTCATGTCCATCGCGGCCATGCCGGGCATCGACATCATGTCGTCGGTCATGGCGCCCATCATCATCGCGTCCATCCGGTACCCGCCTTCTCGTTTCCGGGACGGGCAGGATCACCCGCCTGAGGTCAGGCTAGACCTGTTCCGGCAACCGGTCGAGAGTGGGGATCCGGGCGTCGATGCACCGCATCGGATGACGGCCATTGCCTGTGCACGCGGGTGCCGGATGGGCATTGTCAACCCGGTTCCCGGGAGCCGCCTGCGACGGGTTCACTGCGGTGACATGCGGTCGACCGCGATCGCCGGGCCACGAGGAGCACCATGTCCGTCAACGAGCGAACGCTGCGGTGCAGCCCCGACGACGTCTTTCGTGTGCTGGCCGACGGATGGCTCTACCCTGCCTGGGTCGTCGCCGCGGCCCGAATGCGGAACGTGGATGCCGGCTGGCCGTCGCCGGGCACCCGCCTTCATCACTCGGTCGGCACGTGGCCGGTGCTCATCAACGGCACGACGACCAGCCTGGAGTGGCGACCTCCGCACCGCTTCGCCGTGGAGGCGCGCGGGGGCCTGATCGGAACGGCGCGCGTGGTCATCGACGTCACGCCCTCTGCTCGGGGATCGCTCGTGCGGATGACCGAGACCGCCGTGAGCGGGCCCGCCCGCCTGGTCCCGGTCCTGCCGGACCTTCTGCTGTGGTGGCGCAACACCGAGGCACTGCGGCGCCTGGGATTCCTTTGCGAGGGAATGGCGGGCGGCGTGCGGTGAGGCGGAGCTGATTGCGGCCCCGTTGGTGTCGCACAAGATGCTGGTTGCGCGGCATCCCACCCTCAGCTTCTGCGACCACACCACGAACGTGTCTCAGAAAACGCGACCTGCGCGGCGCCCCACCCGCATCTTCTGCGACCGGGTCGGCGCCGCAAGGATTCGACGCGTCAATCCCCAGCAATGGATGTCACTCGACAACGCGTCTCAGAAAGCGCGACCTGCGCGGCATCCCGCCCGCATCTTCTGCGACACGGCCGCGCCGTCAGCCCAGGGGCGCCCGCAACGGGTAGCCCTGGTCCTCGAGGATGACCTGCGCCGCGGCGCCGGTGACGCGGTTCACCACGACGGGCGCCATGAGGTTCACCGTCACGCCCTCGCCGCCGGGGCGCGCCACGACCAGCAGCATCACGTCATCCGGTGTCCCCAGAGCCAGCTCGGTCACGTGGTCGTCACTCAGCGTCGGAGCGTACCCCTCGATCACCGTCTGCGGATCGACGAGGTAGACGCGCAGGTCCTCCTGCCCGTCGGCGTTCATCACGAACAGCCCGTCCGCACCGTCGACGGGGGCGAGAGTGAAGGCCGTGTGCGGGTCGAATCCGGGCGGCGGGGCGACGAAGGAGAGGGTGACGCTCACCGCAGGAAGTCCATCAGCGACGGCTGGAGAACCCGTCCGGTCACGGCGAGCGCGGAGCGGTACACGAGCTCCTGCGCCTGCAGCCGGACCAGAACCTCGACCGAGTCGACGTCCTCCACGGCGGCCCGGCGCGCCTCCAGCGAGACGGAGTTGTCCACAGCGGCCTCCTTGGCACGCTCGATCTGCGATTGTCGGGCGCCCACCGCGCCCTGCGCCCCGAGCATAGCGGTCATGCGCTGGTCGATCGCGGTCAGGTGACTGCCCACGTTCGTCCCGGATCGGAGGTCGGCGACCACCGAGTCCAGCAGCGCGAACACCGAGCCGGCGCCGGTGCCGAACACCGCCGAACCGTCGGCATCCACCCGGACGGTCACCCCGTCGGAGACGCGACGCACGACCTGTGAACCCGGCGCCCCCGTGTACCCGAACGCCGCATCGAAGGCGACGCCGGCGTCGGAGGTTCCGGCGAACACCGAACGGCCGAGCAGGCTGGTGTTGGCCTGCGCGAGCAGCTCGTCCCGGATGCCTTCCAGTTCGACCGCGATCGACTCCTTCGCGGTCGAATCCAGGGCGCCGTCGTTCGCACCCTGCACCGTCAGGTCGCGGGCGCGGCGCAGCAGCGACGTCGACGACGAGATGGCGCTGTCGACGGTGGTCACCCACGCCATCCCGTCGTCGATGTTGCGCGCGTACTGGTCGTTGCGCTGCTGCTGCGCGTGCACCTGCAGCGCGGTGGCGGCGGCAGCGGGGTCGTCGGACGGGTTCGTGAACGCGCGCTGGGATGTCGCCTGCTCCTGCAGGCGGGACAGCTGGGTGAGGTTCGCCTGCAGGTGGCGCATCGCCGACTGCGTCATGGCGGATGCCGTCACACGCGAAATCATGGTGCTCCTTCGTTCATCGTCCGACGATGCCGGTCTTGTTGATCAGCACGTCGAGGGCTTCGTCGATGGCGCTGAGCACCCGCGCCGAAGCCTGGTAGGCGGCCTGATAGGTCACAAGGGATACCGTCTCCTCGTCGCCGTCGACGGCAGCCACCGACTGCTGCGCCGACGCCGCCGCGACAGCCGCGGACTCGGACAGCCGCGCCCGCTGCACATCGGCGCCCGTGGACACCCCGAACCGCAGGACCTGGTCGGCCCATACGGCATCCGGCGAGCCGGGGCCGATGCCCAACTGCGAGAGGGCGTCGGCGTTCGTCGCGTCGAACGCGCCAGCGCCTGGCGCCGCAAGGGCGAGATCCGCCGCCGAGGTCGGGACGACGCCCAGCCCGAGCGCCGCCGGGCCGGTCGCGGCGATCGAGAAGAAGTCCGCGCCGGGCGCACCGGATGTCGTCGCCCCCGCCCGGTGCTGCGTGTTCACCCTTGCAGCCAGCGTCGCGGCCACCCCGTTGTAGGCCTCCGCGAGCTGGGCGAGCGGGCCCCCGTCCGCAGCGGGTGCCAGCACGGCCAGAGTCCCCCCGAGCTCCCCGTCGGCGACGGCCACCGGGAAGCCGGCATCCTGCCACGCGACCGACACGCGGCCGG
Organism: Microbacterium sp. SYP-A9085; assembly: GCF_009649635.1. Taxonomy (GTDB): domain Bacteria; phylum Actinomycetota; class Actinomycetes; order Actinomycetales; family Microbacteriaceae; genus Microbacterium. The sequence goes on from NZ_WJII01000006.1 coordinate 109,407, forward strand.
CGCTGTCCACGGAGGTCGGGCCGCTTGCGACGAGGTGCCGCGCGTCCACGCCGGAGACCAGGGCGTTGCCGTCGATCCGCACGGTCAACGTCCCGTCAGCCTCCACGGTGGCCCTTCCCCCGGCCATCCGCGCGACGCTCTGCGCCAGCAGACCCCGCTGGTCGACGAGTTCGTTGGCTGTACGGCCGGAGGCCACGGCATCCCGGATCTGCCGGTTCAGGTCGGCGATCTGATCGGCGGCCGTGTTGATCTGGCTGACCGTGCGGTCGACGGTGGCGCGCGCCTGGCTCCACTGTGCGGCCACCTTTCGGTATCCGTCGGCGAGCCGCACCGTCAGCTCCTGCGCGGAATCCAGGACAACGGCAGCGGCGGCGCCTGAGTCCGGCGTGTTCGCGAGATCCTGCCAGCCCGCCCAGAACGCCGACAGCCGCGCGGCCAGTCCATCGGAGGTCGGCTCGGCGAGCGCGGTCTCCGCCGTCGTGGTCGCCACCGCCCGTGTCGACCAGAATCCGGATGCCGCCAGGGTGTCCCGGACCCGCGCGTCGCGCAGCGCATCGCCGAGCCGGGCGATGCCGTCCACCGCGACGCCCTGCCCCGGCACCGCTCCCGTGGAGAAGCGTCCGGCCTGCGCTATCGCGGCGACAGCGTGCGTGGTCACGCGCTGCCGGGTGTACCCCTCGGTGGTCTGGTTGGCGATGTTCTGGCCGACGACATCCATCCCCCGACGGGCGGCGGCGAGGCCGGAGGCGGCCGCGGTCAATCCGCTGAAGGTCGACATACTGCTCCGATCACATCTCGGTGTCGACGATGCGGGCGGCATCGTCGCGGGCGCGGGCGCCGCCGGTGGTGTACTCGCCACTGTCAGTGCCGAGCCCGGTGAGGGTCTCCTGGGTGGCGCGCATCACGGTGTTCAGCTGCTGCACGTTCGTGTCGCGCAGCTGCCCTATCTCGGCGACCAGCTGGGTGAGCACGCGCAGGTGGTCGGCGAACACGTCGCGCCAGGCCGCATTGGGGGCATGCTCGACGAGTTCGCGCAGCGTCGCCGACTCGGAGGCTCCCCACTCCTCGGCGACCGCGGACGCGTCCACCACGCGCGCGATGCCCGTGGTGCGCAACCGGTCCAGCACCTGCTCGATCTCACGCGTCGCCAGGTGCATCCAGCGGCCGTTCCCCGATGCCAGCAGCAGTTGCTGCACCTCAAGCTTGAACAACAGCATCTCCAGCAGCTCCCGCTCATGCCACAGGCGCATGGACAGCTCGTTGGTTGCCATCGGTTCCTTCTTTCCCCAGCAAAAGCCCACCCGGTTCGGCGGTGCATCAACTCCCCAAGAGCGACCGCCCCGTGCGGCGGTTCTTGTTTGTCCTATCGACCGGCTTTCCTCTATGGTTATCGAGCAAGATGAGGATCTTCTCATTTTCCACGGAAACGGGAGAATCTCATTCTGCGGCTCCCCACGGAGCCGCGGCGATCTGGGGACATCCAGCTGTGTGAGGGGACAGCCGAGAAGTTGGAGTCCGGATGCAGACGCGAGCCGAGCGCAACCGCCTCATCGAAGACAATCTGCCCCTCGTCGGCTACCTCGCCGCCGAAACGCACGCCCGCGCGACGCACGTCCCGCGCGAAGAGCTGGCCAGTGTCGGCGCGTTGGCGCTGGTGACGGCCGCCGACGCGTTCGACCCGACCCTCGGCGTACCCTTCGGCGCGTATGCCCGGCGCCGCATCCTCGGCGCTTTCGCGGATGAGATGCGGGCGATGGACTGGGCGTCCCGCGGCATCCGCAAGCGCATCAAGGAGACCGTCGCCGTCCGCGACACGCTGACCGCGGCCCTGGGCCGCGTCGCCACCGTCGACGAAGTGGCGACGGCGATGAGCGTCCCCCGGGGCGAGGTGTCCGAGGCGCTGGCCGACGCCGCTCGGATCGTGACCACTCTGGACGACCCCGCCGCCCGCGACCTGGCGGGCACGGTGCCGCTGCCCGAGGAATCCGCGCTGCTGGCCGAACGCCGGCACGTGCTCGAGTGCGCGGTGCTCGCGCTGCCCGAGCGGATGCGCGAGATAGTGCAGGCCGTGTACATCGACGAGCGCCCGGTCAAGGAGATCGCCGGAGCCCTGGGCGTCTCGCACTCCGCTGTGTCGCAGCAGCGGTCCGAGGCCGTCCGGCTGCTGCGCGACGCGCTCGAGCAGTACTTCGCCGACGGGGCCGCACCCGCGCCCGTCTCCCGGGTGTCGGCGCCGGTGCGGGAGGCGTTCTTCGCACGGATGGTCGAGATCGGCGGCGACAGCATCGGCGGCGCGCTGCGCCCGCGCATCTCGATCGCGGTCTGATCGCCCCGCCCCGCGGCTAACGGGGATGGATGCTGCGCCGATAGGTGTCTCTGGAAGCCCACGGATGGGCTTTCGAGTACCCCATCACGGAGGAGCAACACCATGGGTATGCAGATCAACACGAACGTGTCGGCGCTGAACGCCTACCGCAACCTCGCCAGCACGCAGAACGACCTGTCCAAGTCACTCGAGAAGCTCTCGAGCGGTCTGCGCATCAACCGGGCAGCGGATGACGCGGCCGGCCTCGCCATCTCCGAGGGCCTGCGCTCGCAGGTCAACGGCCTGAACGTCGCCGCCCGCAACGCCCAGGACGGCATCTCGGTCATCCAGACCGCAGAAGGCTCCCTGACCGAGGTCCACTCGATCCTGCAGCGTCTGCGGGATCTGTCGGTGCAGGCAGGCAACGACTCGAACAACGCGAAGTCCCGTGAAGCGATCACGAGTGAGGCCACCCAGCTGGTGTCCGAACTCGGCCGCATCGGCGACGCGACCAACTTCAACGGCATCAAGCTGCTGGACGGGTCGGCGAACCTGACGTTCCAGGTCGGTGCCAACGGCGACGCGGCAAGCCAGATCGGCGTCAACCTGTCCAGCGCGAACGTCAAGGGCATCGCGGCGTCGCTGTCGGTGGGTTCGGGCGGCGCGCAGTTCGACGTCCTGACGCCGACCACCGTCACCGGCGCGCAGGCGTTCTCCATCACGAACGCCGACGGCAGCACCAGCACCGTCAACGTCACGCTGGGTGCCGCCGGCACCTACAAGACGGTGCAGGACGTCGCGGATGCGCTGAACAGCAGCGGCAGCTTCAACGGCAGCCTGAACGCGCGGGTCAACGACAGCAACCAGCTGGTGGTGTCCTCGCTCACCGGCGCGTCGGTGGTCGGTGGCGGCACCGCCGGAACGGATGCCACGTCCGGAACCGGATTCAGCGCGAGCACCCAGATCGCGGCGGGAAGCCTGGACTTCAGCTCCGCCACCGGTGCCGCGGCGGCGATCACCCTGATCGACACGCAGATCACCTCGATCTCCGGCGCCCGCGCAGACCTGGGTGCCATCCAGAACCGGTTCGAGTCGACCATCAACAGCCTCAACGTGTCCGCGGAGAACCTCTCGGCCGCCGAGAGCCGCATCCGCGACACCGACATGGCGTCGGAGATGGTCAAGTTCACGGCGAAGAACATCCTGTCGCAGGCCGGCACCGCGATGCTCGCCCAGGCCAACCAGGCCAACCAGGGCGTGCTGCAGCTGCTGCGCTGAGACACCAGGCGGCTCCGGGGCAGACCCGGAGCCGCCCATCCCATCTGACGCGGAAGGATGCCCATGGGACTCTCGATCGACGGCCTCGTCTCGGGCCTCGACACGACGGCCCTCATCAAGTCGCTGATGGACGTGGAGGCCATTCCCCGCAATCTGCTGTCGTCGAAGAAGAACGACACGAACGGCATCATCACACAGCTGCAGTCCCTCAACTCCGCGGTGCAGACCCTGGCCGATCAGTCGAAGACGGCATCCGGGGCCACCGCGCTCACGTTCTTCACCGCCACCGCGTCCTCGTCCGCCGTCACGGTGACCGCCGGTGCCGGCGCCGCGCCCACCGCAGCCGACATCGTCGTCGACCGCGTCGCGCGGGCGCACACGGTGGTGACCGCGGCATCCGCCGCCTGGCCCGACGATCCGCCCGTGCTCACGCTCGAGAACGCCGCCGGCGACCGGGTCGAGGTGACCGCGGCATCCACGTCGATGCAGGATGTCGCGCGCGCCATCACCGCCGCCGGCACCGGCATCACCGCGACCGTCGTCCGCGCCGGCACGGATGTCGACGGGAACACCACGTACCGGCTGCAGCTGACCGCGGACCAGACCGGCCAGGCCGGCGCCTTCCGCGTCTACCGGGGCGACGCCGCCGCCGTCGCCGCCGGCACCGCCACCGACGTGGCCACCGCCCCGGGGGGCGCGGTGGTCACCGTCGGCGCGGACGCGCAGCTGCGGCTGTGGGCGGGGACAGCGGCCGAGCAGATAGTGACGTCGTCCGGGAACACTGTCACCGGCCTGTTCCCGGGCGTCGACGTGACCGTCTCCGCCGCCTCACCCGACCCGGTGTCGATCCAGGTGGCCGTCGACCAGAACGCCCGCAGCAAGGCCGCCGGCGACTTCGTGAACGGCGTCGCCTCGATCCTCACCCGAATCGACAAGGGATCCACCGCGACGGTGCCCGACGCGCCCGGCGGCACCACGACGCTGGGCGTGTTCACCGGCGACAGCACCGTGCGCGCGCTGCGCCAGGCGCTGGCCGACGCGGTCCAGCGCCCCGTGAACGGCATCTCCCCGTCCACGATCGGGATCTCCATCGACCGCCACGGCGTGCTCTCGTTCGACAGGGACGCGTTCGCCGCGGCAGCGGCGGCCGACCCGGAGGCGACGCAGGCGCTGTTCGCTGGCATCGCGGCACGGGTGCAGGATGTCTCGACGCAGTACTCCGACAAGTACGACGGCATGCTGACGGCCCGCATCGTCGGCCAGCAGAACGAGGTCACGGCGCTCGGCGACCAGATAGCGCGGTGGGACGTCCGGCTCGAGCAGCGCCAGGCGACGCTGCAGCGCACGTACGCGCACCTGGAGACGATGCTCTCGCAGATGCAGTCGCAGTCCTCGTACCTCACCTCACAGCTGGCGAGCCTGCCCACCGCGCAGAAGGGGTCCGGCTCGTGAACGCCGCGGCGAAGGCGCAGCAGCGGTACCGCGACGACGCCGTCCTCTCCGCCACGCCCGAACGCCTGGTCACGATGCTCTACGATCGGCTGCTGCTGGACATCCAGCGCGGCGAGGCCGCGCAGCGCGGCGAGGACTGGGCCACCGCGAACGCGAACCTGCAGCACGCGCAGGCGATCATCGCGGAGCTCTCGGCCTCGCTCACCGACGTGTGGGACGGCAGCGCCGGGCTGCGCGCGCTGTACACGTTCCTGACCCGCACGCTCATCGGCGCCAACGTCGCCCGCGACGCCGACCGCACCCGCGCGTGCGGCGAGATCGTGGCACCGCTGCGCGACGCCTGGCATGCGGCGGCCGCCACCACGGCCGGCCGGGCTTCATGACCCACGCCGGGTGGGAAGCGCTGCTGGACCGCTTCGAGCACGACCTCGCCGACGCCGCCGCACCGCGGACGTGGACGCCGCCGGACACGGCCCTGCCACCCGAGTTCGCCGACCGTGCGCGGGCGCTGCTGGCGCGCCAGGACGAGCGGATGCAGCAGCTGCGGGACGTGCTGGACGAGCTGCACGGCCAGATAGCCGCCCTGCGCCGGGTGCCGAGGATGCGCGGCGACATCCCGATCCTGCTCGACGTCGACCTGTGAGGCGCCCCGCGGGGCTTCCCGGTGCCGACTCGCACTCCGGGGCGGCCGTGCAACGGGGAGGGGGCGGGATGCCGCGGGCATCCATGAGAATCCTCTAACGCATCGTCCCGGCCGGCCGATAGAGCACGCCGAGCAGGGAACGCTCGAAACCCGGCCAGGGAGCGGCCGCCACCGATCGACATCGGGAGGACGGGCCTTGCTCGATTCTGTGACCATCTCAGCGCTCACGAGCGCCCTGGACGGCCTCTCGCAGCGCCAGCGGGCGATCGCGGACAACATCGCGAACATCAACACGCCCGACTACCACGCGAAGCGCGTGCGGTTCGAGGAGGCGCTGGCCGCGTCCGTGACGGCGGGCGACGGGCGCGCGACGGCGACGGTCGGGCAGTCGCTGGAGCCCACCCGGCTCGACGGCAACAACGTGAACCTCGACACCGAGACCCTCTCCAGCATCGACACCATGCTGCGCTTCCAGTTCGCCTCGCAGGCCGTGGACGGCTCGTTCGCTGCGGTGCGCACAGCGCTCCGGACCACATCATGACGTTCGACGCGATCGGCATCGCCGGCACCGGCCTGACCGTGCACCGGAAGTGGCTGGATGCCGTCAGCGACAACATCGCCAACATCAACACCGCCGTCTCACCCGCCGAGGCCGCGTTCCGCGAACGCTACGTCCTGGTCTCCACAAGTGACATGTCGCCGGGGGCATACGTCGCGGGAACCGCGCTCGGCGACGCCGAGGGGCGTCTGGTGCAGGAGCCGGGGAACCCACTCGCGGACGCCCGCGGCTACGTCCGCTACCCCGACATCGACCTGGGCGACCAGATGGCGCAGCTGATCCTCGCGCAACGCGGCTACGAGGCCAACGCCGGCGTCGTGGACCGCGCCCGGAACACGTACGAGGCCGCGCTGCAGATAGGACGCGGCCGATGAATCCCGTCTCCGCCGTCACCGGCATCCCCTCCGTCCTGCCCACGCCCCAGCCCACGCCGGCGCCGGCCGCCGACGGATCCGGTTTCGCATCGAGCCTGGCCGGCGCCGTCGACGACCTGCGCGGCCTGCAGTCGACGGCCTCGCAGCTGAACGTCGCCGCCGTCACCGGCAACCTCGATGACATCCACTCCGCGATGATCGCGTCCACCCGCGCCGCGGTGACCCTCGAGCTCGTGGCCGCCGTGCGCAACAAGGGCGTGGACGCGTTCAACGAGATCATGCGGATGCAGGCCTGATGCCGCAGCCGGTGGCGACAGCGCTCAAGCGCGTCCAGAGCATCATCGCGGGGTTCACGCTCGCGCAGCGCACCATCGCGGTGATCGGCCTCGCGGTGCTCGTGCTCGGCATCGTCGCCCTGGTCAGCTGGCTCAGCCGCCCGGCCTACACGCCCCTGTTCTCGGGACTCAGCGCCGCCGACGCGAACGCCGTGGTCGAGCAGCTGCGCTCGTCTTCGGTCCCGTATCAGCTGACCGACGGCGGGTCGACGGTGCTGGTCCCGGAACAGGATGTCTACGACCAGCGCCTCGCCGCGGCATCCGCGGGTCTTCCCACCGCGAGCTCGGGCGGATACACCCTGCTGGACAAGATGGGGGTGACGGCATCCGAGTTCCAGCAGTCCGTCACCTACAAGCGGGCGATCGAAGGGGAGCTCGCCGCGACGATCTCGTCGATGGACGGCGTGGGCGCGGCATCCGTGAAACTCGCGATTCCCGAGGAGAGCGTATTCGTCTCCGAGACGAAGGATCCGACGGCATCCGTGTTCGTCGAGCTGCGCGACCGCTCGACACTGTCCCCTCAGAAGGTGCAGGCCATCGTGCACCTCACCTCCGCGGCGGTCACCGGGCTGAAGCCGGAGAACGTCGCCGTCGTGGACCAGACCGGCAGGACGCTGTCCGCGGTCGGGGTCGGCGCCACAGGCGGCATCGACGAGCAGGCCGGGGACTACGAGGGGCGCGTCGCCGCGAGCGTCCAGAAGATGCTCGACACCGTCGTGGGCGTCGGCAACGCCACCGTCACTGTCGCCGCCGACATCGACCGGTCCTCGAACCAGAGGCAGGACGAGACGTACTCGCCCGCGGAAGGCGCACCGCCGGCCAGTGAGCAGACGAAGACGCAGACCTCGAAGGACGGCTCGACCGGCGCCGGCGTGCTCGGTCCGGACAACATCGCCGTGCCCTCCGGCGGCAGCGGCGGCGAGAGCCAGTCCACCGAGGTGACCCGCAACAACGTCGTGAACAAGTCCGTGCAGACCACGACGACCCCCGCCGGGGCGCTGCGCCGCCAGTCCGTCTCGGTCGCCGTGGACGCCGCGGCCGCCGGCACCGTGGATGCCGCGCAGCTGCAGAACCTTGTGGCGACCGCCGCCGGCATCGACGCCACCCGCGGCGACGCCGTCACCGTGGCGTTCGTGAACTTCAGCCAAACCGAGGCGAAGGCCGCGCAGGACGCGCTGAAGGCCGCGCGGGATGCCGCGGACGCCGAGCGCGCGGCGGCGCTGCGCAACACGATCATCGTGGCCGCCGCAATAGCGGTGCCGGTGCTCGTCGCGCTCATCCTGTTCGTCGTGCGTCGCCGGCGCACCCACGAGGACCCCGTCGAGGATCCGGAGTACGTGCCGCTGCTGGACGGCCGCCCCCGCCCGCTCACGGGGCCCGCCGCCGCCGAACCGGCACCCGTTGCCCGGCTCGAGTTCACCGAGACACCGGAAGCACCGCCGCGTCAACCCGAGTTGGATCCCCTGCAGGTAGACCTGGAGCACCACCGGCGCGACCTGGAGTCCTTCGCACGACGCGACCCGCGGCGGACGGCCGAGCTCTTGCGTGCCCTGCTCTACGACGGGCAGGACGCATGAGCGCCTTGACCGGACGCCAGACCGCGGCCATCGTCGTGATGAACCTGGACCGCGTGCAGGCGATCGAGGTGATGAAGCACCTGTCCGAACAGGAAGCGGAGTCCATCGCCGCCGAGATCATGGCGATCGACCGACCCGATGCCGCGACCACCGGGCGTGCGCTTGCCGCGTTCCACCACCTCGCGGCCGGAGCCGTGAGCCCGGCCCGTGGCGGCCGCGACATCGCCGCAGGTCTGCTCGAGGCATCGTTCGGCGCAGAGCGCGCGGCCCGCGTGCTCGAGCGTGTCGCCGCGACGAAGGCCAATTCCTCGTTCGACTTCCTCAACGGGGCGATACCCGCCCAGTTGGCGAATCTGCTCGACGGCGAGCTCCCCCAGACCGTGGCGCTCGTGGTCGCCCACCTGCCCGCGGAGCAGGCGGCCGCAGTGCTCAGCGCCCTGCCCGACCCGGCGCGTACGGACGTGGCACAGGCGATTGCGACCATGGGCACAGGCACGCAGGAGGCCATCTCCGTCATCAGCGACGCCCTGCGGGCACGGACCGGCGTGCTCAGGACGCGGGGCACGCCGGAGGCCGTCGGCGGGGTGGGTCCGCTCGTGGAGATCATCAACCGCTCCGACGCGACGACGGAGAAGGCCCTGCTGGCGAACATCGAGGCCCGCGATCCCGCTCTCGCAGACGACATCCGCTCGCGGATGTTCACCTTCGCGGACCTGGTCAAGCTGGAGGAGCGGGACGCTCAGCGGGTGCTGCGCGGAATCGACGTCAGGTCCCTCGCGCTGGCCATCAAGGGAGCGAACAAGGCGATCTCGGATGTCATCCTCAGCAACGTCTCCGAGCGGATGCGCGAAGTACTCGGAGAGGAATCCCGCAGCCTCGGGCCAGTGCGGATGTCGCAGGTCGAGGAGGCTCGTGCCGGGATCGTGCGCGCGATCCGCGCCCTGGAGGCCGAGGGCGAGATCACGGTGCGCCGCGCAGACGAGGAGGAGTATGTCAGCTGACGTCTTCGCCCCGGCGGTCTTCCCGCGGCTGCGGGACACCGCGCTGGACGACGAGCGCGACCGCGCTCGTCGCCGCGGGTACGCCGACGGCCATGCCGAGGGGTTCCGCGCGGCCGCCGAGGCGGCATCCGCAACCGCGGCCGAGGCGGAGGCGCGCCGCGCCGCCCGTGAGGCCGAGCTGCGCGGCGCGGTCGCACAGGCGGTGGCGACCCTGCAAACGGCGGCGGCGGCCCTCACCGTGCGGGCGTGCGAGCTGGCGGCCACCGCGCAGGACCGGGTGCACGCGCATGCCGTCGAGCTGGCGGCCGTGATCCTCGCGGGCGAGCTGGCCGTCGGCGAGACAGCCGCCACCTCGGCCGTGCGCCGAGCGCTCGCGGCCGCCGACGACGCGGACGTGCGCGAAGTGCGGCTGAACGCCGACGATCTCGCGGTCCTCGAGCGCCTGGGCGTGCAGCCCGAGGGGGTGGCCCTCGTCGCCGACGACGAGCTGTCCCGGGGGGATGCCGTGGCCATCCTGGACGACGGGTTCGTCGACGCGCGGATCGGCGCGGCCGTCGAGCGGGCGCGCCAGGCCGTCGCGGAGGCGACACCGTGACCGGGTGGGCGACGGTGCTGCGGGCGGCGCGCCCCGAGCGGGTCGGCCGGGTTTCGCAGGTGCGCGGGCTGAGCGTGGCGGTGCAGGGCCTGGACTGCGCGGTCGGCGACCTCGTGGCGCTCGGCGACGGGCGGCGCGCCGAGGTGGTCGCCACCGGCGACGACGGGCTGCGCTGCATGCCCCTCGCATCCGCGGTGGGCCTCACGGTGGGTGCGCCGGCGCGGCGCCTCGGCGGGCCGCTCCGCGTCCCGGTCGGACCGGAGCTGCTCGGACGCGTGATCGACGGCCTGGGCCGGCCGATCGACGGCCGCGGACCCCTGCGTGCGCGCCGTGTGAGCCTGGACCACGAGCCGCCGTCGGTCATGGGACGGGACCGCATAGCGGCGCCGCTGACCCTCGGCGTGCGCGCCATCGACACACTGACCACCGTCGGTCAGGGGCAGCGCGTGGGGCTGTTCGCCGGCTCGGGGGTCGGCAAGTCGTCGCTGCTGTCGATGATCGCGCGGGGGACGACGGCGGATGCCGCGGTGATAGCGCTCGTCGGCGAGCGCGGCCGCGAGGTGCGCGAGTTCATCGAGGACGACCTCGGCCCCGAGGGCCTGGCGCGCGCGGTGGTCGTGGTCTCGACATCCGATGAGCCGGCGATGACCCGGATGCGGGCGGCGTTCACGGCGACCCGGATCGCGGAGGCGTTCCGCGACACCGGCGCCCACGCCGTCCTGATGATGGACTCGCTCACGCGGGTCGCGATGGCCCAGCGCGAGATCGGGCTGTCGGCCGGCGAGCCGCCCGCCACCCGCGGGTATCCGCCATCGACGTTCGCACTGCTGGCGCGGCTCCTGGAGCGGGCGGGCACGGACCGGTCCGGGTCGGTCACCGGCATCTACACGGTGCTCGTGGACGGCGACGACCACAACGAGCCGATCGCCGACGCGGTGCGCTCGATCCTCGACGGGCACATAGTGCTCGACCGTGCGCTCGCGCTGAGCGGTCATCATCCCTCCATCGACGTGCTCGGCTCGGTGTCGCGCGTGGCGGGCAAGGTCACGACGGCCGAGCAGCGCGGCCTGGTCGCAGCGCTGCGCGCGGTGCTGGCGGCGCGGCGCGGCGCGAACGACCTCATCGATATCGGCGCGTATCAGTCCGGCGCCAACCCGCGCGTGGATGCCGCCATCGCGAACGAGCGCGCGATCGTCGACTTCCTCACCCAGCCGCTGGACCAGACGAGTCCGGCGGATGAGTCGTGGCGCCGGCTCGCGGCGCTCGTGGCGAGCTTCGGAGGTGTCGTATGAGCCGTGCTTTTTCCCTTGCGGGGCTGCTGCGGGTGCGGAGCGTGCAGGAGCGCGAGGCCGCGCAGCGGCTGTCGCGGGCGGCCGTGGAGGCCAGCCAGACGCAGGCGCGCGACCGGCACCTGCGGGCGGCGCTCGGCGATGCCGGATCGGGCCCGCAGGACGGCCGCACGCTGGCCGCCCTCGCGGCATCCCGTGCCGCGGGGCGTGCACTGCTGACGGAACTGCGGGTTGTCGCGCAGCTGCAGGAGCAGACCCTCAGCGACGCGCGCGCCGTGCACGACACGCGCCGGCGCGAGGTGCGGGGGCTGGAGAAGCTCGCGCACGCGCACCTGCTCGAGGTGCGCGCGGAAGCGCTGCGGGCCGAGCAGAAGGAGCTTGACGAGATAGCATCCCGCACCCACCCCGGGGAGGACGCATGACGTCTCGTGGCGCGGCCCTCGGCCCGGCCGAGGGGATCGGCCGAGGCGAGGACGTAAAGGGCGGGTTCGGCCCTCGGCTCGGCCATTCTCCTCGGCTCGGGCGAGGGGATGACGCCATGAGCATCGCGAACCTGCTGGCATCGGCATCCGGCGCCAGGAACCCCGCGGCCCGCGGTGGCGGGCCACGCGGCTCCGGGCCCTCGGCCCGGGCGAGGATTTCGGCCGAGGCGAGGGCGCAAAGGGCGGATTCGGCCCTCGGCTCGGCCATTCTCCTCGGCTCGGGCGAGGGGATGACGCCATGAGCATCGCGAACCTGCTGGCAACCCCGCCCAGCGGCGGGAAGAACACGAGCCCCGCGGGTTCGGCCGCGAAGCCCGACCACGCCACCGCGTTCGCGGACGCACTGCAGGGCATCCTCGGCATCGAGAACACCGCGCCCGAGGGCACGGTCGCGGACGGAACCGATGCCAACCCGGGGCAGTCGGGGGATGCCGCGCCCGGCACTGTCGCAGCTGCGCTGCTTGCGCTCGGGGTGCCGGCCGACGGCACGGGGCCGGCGGCCTCCGCACAGGCGGCATCCGCCACCGAGGCTGCCACAGACGGCACCGCGGCCTTGCCCACAGCGGCTGCCGCTGTCACTGCAGCCGGCACCTCGACAGCCACCGCCATCCTGGCTGCCGCACCGGCTGTCGCCGCGGCCCACAGCGACGGCGCGACGACTCCATCCACGTCCGGGGCGTCCATACTGTTGACGACGGATGCCGCCGCATCGGGCGCAGTTTCGGGATCCGCCGCGGCATCGGGATCCGCTGGGGCATCCACCGCGGTTGCCGGACTCGCCACGGCAGCAGCATCCCCCTCCCCCGCCACCGGGACCGACACGGGCACAGCACCAGCCCCCGCCGTCCCCGCACCCAGCAGCCCAGCCGCCGCGGCGATCGGCACCCCCGCGGTAACCGCGCACGCGGCCGCGACGACCTCGTCGTCTCCCGCGGCATCCCCGCATCCCCCAACCGACTCGGCGGCATCCGCGCACCCGGCACCAGCCACCCCAACCCCCTTCACCAACCCGCGGATCGCGTCCGACGCAGCCCCGGCCGCCGCACCCATTCCGGCCGCCGGAGCGACTGCGCCCCCCGCCGCCCCCGCCCCGGCTGCCGCGTCCGCCGCCGCACGGCCCGCGCTCGCGCCGCAGCTGTCCGCGCCGATCGTCTCGCTCGCGCAGGCGCCGGACGGCGACCACCGCATCACGCTCACCGTGTCTCCCGAGAACCTCGGCCCGGTCACGCTGCGTGCGCACGTCGCCGACGGCACCATCCGCGTCGAGCTGCACGCTCCCACCGACGTCGGCCGCGACGCGCTGCGCGCGATTCTCACCGACCTGCGCCGCGACCTGGCGGCCGCCGCTCCCCAGGCATCCCTCACCGTCTCCACGGGCGACGCGGGCGGGGCTCCGACGGGCCACCACGGCGCCAGCCTCGCCGGCCAGCACGGCGGCGGCCCGGGCGGGCAGCACGCCGGCCGACCCGGCGGACCCGGACCCCACCGCGACCCGCCCCGCGCGGAGCCGCCGCCGCATCCCGCCGGTGACCGCGTATCCGGAATCGACATCTTCGCCTGACGCGAGAGGACACCATGACCACGATCAGCCCCGTCGGCCCCTCCGGTATCTACACCGGGGGCACCGTCCCGACCACCGAGCGCAAGCAGACCCTCGACGCCGAGGTATTCCTCAAGCTGCTCGTCACGCAGCTGGCCAACCAGGACCCGAGCTCGCCGATGAACACCAACGAGATGATCTCGCAGACCACCCAGCTGGCCTCCATGGAGCAGCTCACGGCACTGTCCACCACGACGACCGAGAGCTTCGCACTCGGCATGCGCCAGGCCGCCACCGCCCTGATCGGGCAGGAGGCGCGGTACCTCGACGGCGCCGGTGTCGAACAGTCCGGCACCGTCACCGCCATCTCGTTCGCCGGCACCGTGCCGCAGGTCACGATCGGCGACGCCACCATCCCGCTCGACGCCGTGTCGGGCCTGTCCCTCCGTTCCTGACCGCCGCAGAAAGGCACACCATGCTCCGCTCCCTCTACTCGGGCATCTCGGGTCTGCGTTCGCACCAGACCATGCTGGATGTCACCGGCAACAACATCGCCAACGTCAACACCGCCGGGTTCAAGGCCTCCGCGGTCCAGTTCCAGGACTCGCTGTCGCAGCTCGTGCGCAACTCGACCCTGCCGCAGCAGGCGAACGGCGGGTCCAACCCCGCGCAGGTGGGTCTGGGCGTGCAGGTGGCCGGGATCAACACGAACTTCGCGCAGGGTGCCGCCCAGTCCTCCGGCGTGCCGACCGACCTCATGATCGCCGGCGACGGATTCTTCATGGTGCGATCCGGTGTCGAGAACCGGTACACCCGCAACGGCGGGTTCTCGTTCGACGCGAGCGCCCGGCTCGTCACCGCCGACGGCGCACTCGTGCAGGGATGGACGGCGCAGAACGGCGTCATCCTGCCCGGCCAGGGCGTGGGTGACATCATGCTGCCGGTGGGTGCGACCCTTCCCGCCACCGCGACGACGGCGGCCGCGGTGACCGGCAACCTGCCGGCCGAGACCCCGGTGGGCGACCAGCTCGTCCGCGACATCCGCGTGTACGACGCACAGGGTGGCAGTGCGATGCTGCGGCTCACGTTCACCCGCACCGGGACGGGGTGGGATGTCGCGGACGGCGCCGGCGCGACCGACACGCTCACGTTCACGAACGGCCAGCTCACCGGCGGCGGCACGCTGGTGTCCGGCGGTATCACCGTCGACCTGTCCAAGGTCACCGGCTACGCCGACATCGACACCGCCGCGTTCGACAGCCAGGACGGCGAGCCCGCCGGCACGCTGCTGTCGTACGCCCTGTCTGACGACGGGAGCCTGGTCGGCACGTTCAGCAACGGCAAGACGCAGGTGCTCGCCCGCGTCGCCCTCGCGACGTTCGTCAACCCCGGGGGGCTGGAGAAAACCGGGTCCTCGCAGTACATGCCGAGCGTCAACTCCGGCCAGCCGACGATCGGCACCGCGGGTGCCGACGGCATGGGCACGATCGTCAGCGGGGCGCTGGAGATGTCCAACGTGGACCTGTCGCAGGAGTTCACGAACCTCATCGTCGCGCAACGCGGATTCCAGGCGAACGCGCGCATCATCACGACCAGCGATGAGGTGCTGCAGGAGCTGACGAACCTCAAGCGCTGACGACTCGACCCCGGTGTGCCCGACGGAGGTCGTCCCGCCGTGTCGGGCCGCCCTGGGCCGGGCGGCGCGGAGCGGCATGCGCCAGCGCCCGCCGGCCCTTCAGCGCGGTATCGTCGCGCGCGCGAGAACCGCGCCGCGCACCCGCAGGGCCGCCGTGGCCGCCCACACGACCAGGGTCTCCGCCGCGGCCACCGCCGCGAGGGGGGCGACCGGCAGCGAGGGGAACAGGATGCCGACCTGGGCGGTTCCCAGCGCGTACACCCCGCTGGAAAACGCGGGTGGCCACGCCGGACGGCCGCGCAGACTGCGCACCCCTGCCAGGAACACCACGCTGCCGACGGTCACGGGGACGAGGACGACTGTGGCGATCGCCCAGCAGGCGACGGCCGTGAAGGCCAGCGTCCCCTCCGACAACGTGCCTGCCAGACTGCCCAGCACGTCCGCGGCCAGGCCCCCGCATCCCACCACGATCCACCAGGCGACTCGCGGTGCGCCGTGAAGTCCATGGCGCTGGATCCGCACCGCGCCCACAATCAACAGCGCGGCGTACCCCGCTGTGCCGGCCCACACGCACGCCCGCGCCATGACATCCAGCGCCGCAGCCCACTCCGGCCCGCACAGCGGGCGTAGCGTCCCCGCACCCGCAGCATCGGCCAGCAGCGCCGCCGGCGCTATGTACCATGCCCCGTTCACGGCACGCAGCCCCGGCCGGTCCGCGGCGACGGGGCCGACGACGACGACAAGCAGCAGCGCCGTCGTCGCCCATGTGAGCCAGACCGCGATGACGACGGTGACGCCGGGCGCGTCACCGGCCGTCAGCCCCAGGGCGATCACCGCGAGCCCCACCGGCACCGTGAAGTGCCCGAACCCGAACCGGGGCCGGAGACCGCGCACGCGCGCCAGTCCGGCGATCCCCTTCCCGGTGACCCCCAGGGCGATGACGATCGCTGTCGCCAGCAGGGGCGATCGCAGCGCGGGCAATGCGACCAGCCCCGTCAGCGCGGAAGCGGCTCCCGTCGCCATCACGGCGCCGAACGGCAGTCCGGAAGGAGTGGGCGGAAGGGGCATTTGCCACCATTCTGCTCCCGTCCGGCTAACGCCCTGCGCAGATCGACCGACAGTGACCCACGACAGCCCAGGAGGGGCCGTCAGGTCCTCGCTCGCGAGGCCGGAGTTTCCAGGATGGAGCCCATGATCGTCGTCACGCGCTTGAACCGTACCCGGTTCGCGGTGAACCCCGACCTGGTCGAGCGCATCCAGGCCGCCCCGGACACCACGATCACCATGATCGACGGTGCCACGTTCATCGTCACCGAAACCATGGACCAGGTGATCGAGCAGATCACGCGCTTCCGCGCCCGCGTGCTCGCCGCCGCCGTCGCGTGGCCCCTGCCGGCCCTGCCCGAAGAGGACGGCTGATGGATCCCGCACTGCTGATCGGGCTGGTCCTCGCGTTCGGGGCGCTCCTGGCGATGGTCGGCATCGAGGGCGCGTCGGTCACCGCGCTGCTGCTGCCCGCCCCGATGGTCCTCGTGTTCGGGGCGACGATCGCCGTCGGCATCGCCAGCGGCACGCTGCGCGATGCGGTGTTCGCGATCAAGTCGTTGCCGCGCGCGTTCCGCGGCGACAGGCGCACCGCGCATGACATGATCGCCACGGTCGTCGGGTACGCGGAGAACGCCCGCACGTCAGGGCTCCTCGCGTTGGAGCAGTCGGTCGCCGATGAAAAAGACCCGTTCCTCAAGCAGGCCCTGCAGAGCATCGCCGACGGCACGGACGCCGACGAGTTGCGCACGGTGCTCGAGGACGAGATCGTCTCCGCCGCCGCACGAAACCGGTCGGCATCCAGGTTCTACATGACGCTCGGCGGCTTCGCCCCCACCATCGGCATCATCGGCACCGTCGTCTCACTCACCCATGTGCTGGAGAACCTCGACAGCCCCGAGACACTGGGACCGATGATCGCCACCGCGTTCGTCGCGACCCTGTGGGGCCTGCTGTCGGCGAACTTCATCTGGCTGCCGATCGGCGGACGTCTGCAGCGCCTGGGCGAGCTGGAGCTGGAGCGGATGACGCTGCTCATGGAGGGGATGCTGGCGGTCCAGGCCGGCTCGCCACCGCACTTCGTCGGCGAACGGCTGCGTGCGATGGCCTCCCAGCGCCCGGCCGAAAAGGCGCCGAAGAAAGAGAAGTCCAGGCGGCGCCCCGACGCCGAACCCACCCGAGACCCGGTGGCTTCCACATGAGCATCCGGCGGTGGCGTCGCTCGGCGCACGAGGAGCCGGACGAGCCGGATGAGCGGTGGATGGCCTCGTACCTGGACATGGTCACGGTGCTCATGTGCATGTTCATCGTGCTGTTCGCGATGTCCACCGTCGACAAGGACAAGTTCGAGGCGCTCAGCAACTCCCTGGCCACCGGCTTCGGTCAGAAGTCGTCGGTGACGGTGGATGCCGCGAAGGGGGTCGTGGTGCCGGCCGACCTCCTGGACGAGGACGCGGAGGGCTTCGCCGACGTCCCGCTGGTGGACGCCCGCGCCGAGTTCGACGAGCTGTCCGCGCTGCGCGACCGGCTGCGCAAGGCGCTGAGGACGAAGGGGCTGGAGAGCACGGCCACGCTGACGATCGACGATCGCGGGCTCACGATCGGCCTGGTCAGCGCCGACACCTACTTCGCCACCAACAGCACCGTGCTCACCAAGAAGGCCGTCACGGTGCTCGACGCGATCGGCGGCGTCCTCGTGGACGTGCCGAACCAGATCTCGGTGGAGGGCCATGCCGACCATCGCACAGCGGCCGCCCCCTTCGCCACGAACTGGGAGCTCTCCACAGGCCGGTCCACGCAGGTGCTGCGCTACCTCGTGGAAGACCAGGGGCTGAAGCCCACCCACGTGAAATCCGTCGGCTTCGGGGACGCGCACCCGGTGGCCCCCGGGACGAGCTCGGCGGCCCTCGCGCAGAACCGCCGCGTGGACATCGTCGTGCTCTCCGACGCGCCGGAGGAGGTGCGCCGGCTGCTGCCGAGGTTGCAGGCAGCGCAGCACCCGAACTGACCCCGGATCCCCCTTACGCGCGTCGCGCACCACCCGATAGTCGCAGTCGTGGTGGTCCCGATGAGCGCGCCCTCCGTCGCCCCCGCGGGCGCCGGAGTCGCCGTCGACGTCTACGACTTCGACCGACCCGCGGCGCTGAGCCGCGAGCACGCCCGACTGCTCGAGGTCGCCGCCGAGACGTTCTCGCGCCAGTGGGCCTCGCAGCTGTCGGCGAAGATCGGGGTGCGCGCGCATGTCGCGGTCGAGCTGGTCACGATGCAGACGTACGACGACTACGCCGACTCGCTGCCGGCCACCACGACGATGGTGGTGTGCGCCCTGCCGGACTCGGACGCGCGCGTGGTCATCCAGTTCCCGCTGTCGGCGGGGATCGCGTGGATCGTGCAGATGGTGGGCGGCCGGCCGGCGAAGGAGCCGGAGGAGCGCCCGTTCACCCCGATCGAGCAGGCCCTCATCCGCGCGCTCATGGCCGACGCGGCCGAGAACCTCACGAACGCCCTCGGCGGCCTCCTGCCCGCGGACCTCGCCATCGTCGGCATCCAGTACAGCTCCCAGTTCGCGCAGGTCGCCGCGGCAAGCGACCTCGTCATCGTGGTGCGCTTCTCGATGCGGCTCGGGGACCGCACGATCCCCGCGAGCGTGATGCTGCCGGCGTCCGTGGTCCTGGAGAGCCTCACCACACAGGAGGCGGAGAAGACGGATGCCGCCGTCCCCGGCCTTGTGCGCCGCCAGGTCGAGGCCACCCCGGTCGAGCTCGCGCTGCGGCTGAAGCCGCGCACCCTGCTCCCGCACGAAGTGCTGGCCCTGTCCGTCGGCGACATCCTCCCCTTCCCGCATGCCGCCGACCGGGCGCTGGACCTCGTCGCCGGGGACCACCTCGTCGCCGCGGCCGCCGTCGGCACCAGCGGCGCCCGCCTTGCCTGCGTGATCACCGCGACCGCGCCCGACCCCGATCCCGCCGAGGAGTCCCTGTGACGAGCACCACCGCCCACGAATCCGCCGTCGCCGCCGCGCTCGCCGCGAGGCTGCCGACGGCGGCCCCGGTGACCGCCCGCGCCGCGCAGGCATCGGGCGACACCGGCGAGGCCGTCGTCGTCGGCTACATCGGGCAGACCAGCGCCCAGATCGCGGTGCAGATCCTCGACACCGCCGTGCTGGTGGACGGCATGGGCGACGCCCCGCTTCCCGATCGGCTGCACGCGGCGATGGATGCCGCCGCCGGCGCGCTCGGACCCGGAACCCTCGGCGACGCGACCGTGCAGGACGCGTCGGGGATCTTCGCGCATCCGCTCGCACAGGTGTTCGACCTGCAGGGCGAGACCGGCCGCACGATAGGCAGGCTCGCGGTGCGGATCACGCACACCACCGGCGACGCCGACCCGCTGGGCTCCCCGTCACGGCGGCTGCACCGCATCGCCGGCGTCGAGATGGACCTCACCGTGGAGATCGGCCGCACCCGGATGGCGGTGCGCGACGTGCTCGATCTGGAGCCCGGCCGCATCGTGGAGCTCGACCGGTCCGCCGGCGCCCCTGCGGACGTGAAGCTGAATGGCCGTATCATCGCGCACGGCGAGATCGTCGTGGTCGACCAGGACTACGCGGTGCGAATCACCCGCATCCTGGAGAACGCCGAGGTCTGAGCTGGACGACCTGCTGCTGGCGCTGCGCGTCGCCGTATCGCTGGCGGCGGTGCTCGGCGTTCTCTGGTATCTGCAGCGCCGGCTCTCCCGCCGGACGGCGGGCCGGCAGGAGCAGCAGACGATCACGGTCCTCGGGCGCCAGGGGCTGGGCGCGAAGGCGCAGCTGGTCATCGTGCAGACCGACGACGCCCGCTACGTCCTCGGAGTGACCGAACACGGCGTGAACGTCGTCGACAAGCTGCCGGTGGGGCCGGCCGCCGCGGATCCCGCGGCCCCGTTCGACAGCATCCTGACCGCCGCGCAGGGGACGGATGCGGAGCCGGCGCCGCGCACCAGCGACGCCGCCCCAGCCCCGGCCCTGCGCGCCGACCCCGCCGCGGCCCTCCGCGCGCACCGCCGCACCGCCCGGGCCACCGCGTTCCCGCCGCCCGCGGCAAACCCGTTCGCATCCCTGACCACGCTCGGCGGCCTCTGGCCGCGCGGCATCGGCTCCCCGCGGAGAGCGACGCGTCCGGCATCCCGGGGCCGCCGCACCGGCCGCTGGATGCTGCTGATCGCCGGCGTGATCGTCGTGAGCGGCGTGCTCGCGATGACGATCGGCACGCCCGCGCACGCTGCCACGATAGGCCCCACCCCGCCGACACCGCCCGCCGTCGCGCCCGGCATCACGATCGACATCAACGGGATCGACGGGTCGCCGTCGGCGTCGATCCTGACCCTGCTGGGCATCACGCTGCTGTCAGTGGCGCCGGCGCTGCTGCTGATGATGTCGGCGTTCACGAAGATCTTCGTGGTGCTCGCGATGACCCGCAATGCGCTGTCGCTGCCGACGATCCCGCCGAACCAGGTGCTCGCGGGGCTGGCCCTGTTCCTGTCGCTGTTCATCATGTGGCCGGTGCTCACCGACATCAACCACCTCGCCGTGCAGCCCTACGTGAACGGCGACATGACGTTCGCGCACGCCATCGACGTGGGGCAGGGACCACTCCGGGACTGGATGCTGTCGTTCACGAGACAGGAGGATCTGGCGCTGATGGCACGGGTGGCGGGGCAGGCGAACCCGGCCGACCCGGCGAGCGTGCCGATGCAGATGCTCATCCCGGCATTCATGATCTCCGAGCTGCGCGCCGCGTTCGTGATCGGCCTGGTCATCTTCGTGCCGTTCCTGGTCATCGACCTCGTCGTCGCCGCCGCGCTCATGTCGATGGGCATGATGATGCTGCCGCCGGTGATGATCTCGCTCCCGTTCAAGATCCTGTTGTTCGTCCTCGTGGACGGCTGGGGTCTGATCGTGAAATCCCTCCTGGAGAGCTACGGGGGCGCCGGATGAGCCCCGAAGCCGCCCTGGACATCGGCGCGCAGGCCCTCGTGATCGCCGCGAAGCTGGCCGCCCCGATCCTCGTCACGGCGCTCGTGGTGGGTCTGGCGATATCGCTGCTGCAGTCGATCACGCAGGTCCAGGAGGTCACGCTCTCGTTTGTGCCGAAGGCCATCGCCGTCGCCGTCGCGCTGCTGGTGGCCGGCAACTGGATGATCACCGAGATGATCGCGTTCACGAACGAGATGTTCACCCGCATCCCGTCCCTGCTGTCGGGGGGATGAGATGCACATCCCGGTCGACGTCGTGTGGCTCGAGGCGACGATGCTGGCGGCGGTGCGGATCACCGCGTTCCTGTTCATCGCGCCGCCGTTCTCGCACGGCGCCATCCCCGCCCGGATCAAGGCGATGCTCGGAGTGGGGCTCGCCCTCGCCGTCAGCGGCGGCGTCGCGCCGGGGCACCGGAGCATGGACGTCGCGCCGTTCCTCGGCGCGCTCGCGCTGCAGCTCGTGGTCGGCGCCCTGCTGGGGTTCCTCGTGATGATGTGCTTCTCCGCCATCCAGGCCGCCGGCGGACTCATCGACGTGTTCGGCGGCTTCCAGCTCGCGCAGGTCTTCGACCCGCAGTCGCAGGTCAACGGCGCCCAGTTCACGCGGCTTTTCCAGATGACGGCGCTGACCCTGCTGTTCGCCTCGGGGGGGTATCAGCTCATCATCGCCGGGCTCACCCGCAGCTTCGACGCGGTGCCCGTGGACGGGACGTTCGCCGTCGGCGCCCCGGCACAGCTGATCGTCGAGGGGGTGTCGCAGATGTTCGTGGCCGCGGTCCAGATCGCCGGGCCGCTCATCCTCGTGCTGTTCCTCGCGGATGTCGCGCTGGGCCTGGTCACGCGCGGCGCTCCGGCCCTGAACGCGTTCGCGCTGGGGCTGCCCGTCAAGCTGCTGCTGACGCTGGCCCTGGCCGGCACCGTGTTCCTCGTCCTGCCCGGCATCCTCGAGGCCCTCGGCACCGACGCCTTCCGAATCATGCGGAGCGTGGGGCGATGAGCGACAACGACAGCGGCGAGCGCAGCGAGAAGGCCACCGACCGGCGGCTGCGCGAAGCCCGGCAGAAGGGCAAGCTGTCCCGCAGCCAGGACCTCACCGCGTGGCTGGGCGTGGGGGCGGCCGCGATCTGCATGCCCGCGGCCGTGGCGGCCGGCGCGGGCGCCGGCACCGAGCAGATGATCCTGCTCGCCTCGGTCGTGCGCGACCCCACGCCCGCCGCGGCGGCGGCCGCGCTCGGCCGGGGACTGGGCTCCGTCCTGGCCACACTGGGACCGCTGCTGGCCACCGTCAGCATCGTCACGCTGCTCGGCGCGGCGGTGCAGGGCGGCGTGCACCTGCGCCGCCCGTCCGGACGGTTCGAGCAGTTCGACATCATCGGCGGCCTGCGCCGGCTGTTTGGCGGGCGCGCGCTATGGGAGGGCGCGAAGGCGCTGCTGAAGACCGCCGCCATCGCCACCGCGGTGTGGGTCGTGGTCGCCGGCCTGATGCCGGTGCTGTCCGCGAGCGGCGCACACTCGATCACGCTGCTGCTGGACACCGCCGCCGATGGGACGGCGGCGCTGCTGCAGGCCACCGTCGCGGTGGGCCTCGCGCTGGCGGCGATCGACGTGTTCGTGGTGATGCGCCGCAACTCCAAGCACACCCGGATGACCAAGCGCGAACTCAAGGACGAGAGCAAGCGCACCGAGGGCGACCCGCTGGTGCGGCAGCAGCGGCGCTCCCGGCAGCTGGCGATGAGCCGGAACCGGATGATCGCGGCGGTCGCGGACGCGGACGTCGTGGTGGTCAACCCGACGCACATCGCCGTCGCGCTGCGGTACGAGGCCGGCAAGTCCGCCCCGCGCGTGGTCGCCAAGGGCAGCGGCGTGGTCGCCGAGCGCATTCGCGACCGGGCCAAGGATGCCGGGGTGCCGCTGGTCCGCGACATCCCGCTGGCCCGCGCCCTGCACGCCGCGTGCGCGCTCGGCCAGGAGATCCCGCAGGACCTGTACACGGCCGTGGCGCATGTGCTCGTGTTCGTCGACGCCCTGCGTCGGCGCGGCGCCGCCCGCGGCATCCACTCCCTTCCCCCTCGGAGGACAGCATGAACGGCCTGTTGCGCAAGCTCGCGGTGCCGGTGGGCGTCGTCGGCATCCTGATGCTGCTGGTCGTGCCCGTCGCCCCGTTCCTTCTGGACACGCTGATCATCCTGAACATCATGTTCGCGCTGGTCATCCTGCTCACGACGATGTTCGTGCGCAAGCCGCTGGACTTCTCGGTGTTCCCGTCGCTGCTGCTGGTGGCGACGCTGTTCCGGCTCGGCCTGAACGTCGCATCCACCCGGCTCGTGCTGGGGGAGGCGTACGCCGGGCAGGTGATCGAGGCGTTCGGGCAGATCGCCGTGAACGGGTCGCTGATCATCGGGGCGGTCGTGTTCCTGATCCTCGTGGTGATCCAGTTCGTCGTGGTGACGAAGGGCTCCGAGCGCGTCGCGGAGGTCGGGGCGCGCTTCACGCTGGATGCCATGCCCGGCAAGCAGATGGCGATCGACGCGGACCTGAACGCGGGGCTCATCACCGACGTCGAGGCCCGGGAGCGCCGCGCCGAGGTGGCCGCGGAGGCGGACTTCTACGGCGCCATGGACGGCGCGTCGAAGTTCGTCAAGGGCGACGCCATCGCCGGGCTCGTGATCATCATCATCAACATCGTCGGCGGCATCGCGATCGGGATGGTGCAGCGGGGCCTGGAGATCGACGAGGCCGTGAACACGTACACGCTGCTCACGATCGGCGACGGGCTGGTCACCCAGATCCCCGCCCTGCTGATGGCGGTCTCAACCGGCATGATCGTGACCCGGTCGAACGCCGAGACCGAGATCGGCCAGGCCGCGTCCGCACAGCTGGGTCAGTCGCGGCACGCGCTGGCGATAGCGGGCGGGGCGGCGATAGCGCTCGCCCTGGTGCCGGGGATGCCGGTGCTCGCGTTCGCGACGATCGGGGCGCTGCTGCTGCTGGCGTCGCAGCGGATCACGGCGAGCACGAAGCGCCGGCAGGCCGAGGCCGCGCCCGCCGACGCCCCCGCGTCGGAGAGCACCGAGGACCTCATCGAGAAGATGCGCGTTCATCCGCTGGAGATCCTGCTGGCCCCGAACGTCGTGGATCTCGTGATGGGCGGACCGGACGACCTACTGGCCCGCGTGAAGGCGCTGCGGCGGCGGATAGCGCTGGACCTCGGGCTGGTGGTGCCTCCCGTCCGCACGCGCGACAGCGTCGAGCTCGGACCGTCCAGCTACGTCATCCGCGTCGCGGGGGTCGAAGCGGGGCGCGGCGAGGCCCCGCCAGGATCGGTGCTCGCCCTCGGCCAGGGTCTGGAGACGCTGCCGGGCACGGCCGTGCACGACCCGGTGTTCGGCCTGGAGGGCAAGTGGATCCCCGCGGAGATGCGGCACAGCGCGGAGTTCGCCGGCGCCACCGTGATCGACCGGGCCAGCGTGATCGTCACGCACCTGTCCAGCGTCATCCACTCATCCGCCCCGCGGCTGCTGAGCCGCGAGGACGTGCGGCAGATGACGGATGCGCTCAAGCAGGTCTCGCCCGCGGCCGTGGAGGAGCTGACGCCGTCGCTGCTGTCGCTGGCGGAGGTCCAGCGGGTTCTGCAGGGGCTGCTGGCCGAGCGCGTCCCGATCGGGGATCTCGCCCGGATCTACGAGGCGCTGGCGCTGCGCGCCCGGGTCTCGACCGAGCCGGAGGGGCTGATCGAGGCGGCGCGGGCGACGCTGGGCCCCGCTGTGGCGGCGCGGTTCACGGAGGCGGGAGTGCTGCGGGTCATCATGCTCGCGCCGCTGCTCGAGCAGGCGATGCTCGAGGGGATGCGCACCGGCGAGGACGGCACGCACATAGTGCTCGAGCCGGACCGGCTCGAGGGCGTCATAGCGTCCGTCAAGGCCGCTGTGGCCGCGGCGGGCGACGGCGGCGAGACGGTGCTCGTATGCGCGCCGACGCTGCGCGCGGCGGTGCGGCGGCTGGTCTCGGCGCAGAACGACGGGCTGCCGGTGCTGTCCTACACGGAGGCCAGCGCGGGTGGGCTGCCGATCGAGACGGTCGGCGTGGTGCGGGGGTCGGAGGCGCCCGCGGTGACCGCCGAACCGGGTCACTGAGCGCCTCGGTCGCTGCGGAGGCCGCCGGGCCGCGGCCACTAGGCTGTGGGGATGCTGGTGTTGACGAGGCGGGTCGGCGAGAGCGTGCTGATCGGCGGCGAGATCACGGTCACCGTGCTCGACATCAAGGGCGACAGCATCCGGCTCGGCATCGACGCGCCCCGCGAGACGCGTATCCAGCGCGCGGAGATCGTCGCCGCCGTCGGCGCCGAGAACGTCTCCGCCGCGGACGCCGCCGCGGACGCGCAGAGCGCGATCGTCGCGGCCCTCGCGCGGCGCCACCCGTCCGAACCGTAGTCCGCTTGGCGTCGCACTACATGCGGGATGCCGGTTGCGGACGCCGCAACCTCTGCGACGCCCCGCGCACCGCGTCTCACAAGATGCGGGATGTCGGTGTCCGAAGCCGCATCTTCTGCGACACATCGCCACGCCACACCAGACGCCGCATGTTCTGCGACGCACCGCGCACCGCGTCCCACACGATGCGGGATGCGGGCCCCTGATGCCGCATGTTCTGTGACGCACCGCGAACCGCGTCTCACAAAATGCGGGATGTCGGCGATGGATGCCGCAACTTCTGCGACACATGACCTCGCCGCCACCCTCGTGACGGCCCCGAATCGGCGGACGCCGGTGGACTCACTATGCTCGGATCACCCTTCCCTTTCCGCGAAGACGCACCTATGCCCGATCCGTCGCAGTATCAGCACCCGCCCGGCGCGCATCGCACGATCGCCGATGTCGGCATCGTCGGTGGTGGCCGCGTCGGGACGGTCCTGGCCCGCGCCCTGTCCACGGTGGGCTACCGGGTGCTCGGCCCGTCGGGCCGCGGCGAGATGCCGCCGGCCGCTGACATCATCCTCCTCTGCGTACCCGATCGCGAGATCCCGGGTGCCGCGGCCGCCGCAGCCGGCCGCGCGCGCCTTGTCGGCCACACTTCGGGCGCCACTCCCCTGGACCACGTGGACTTCGGCACCCACCCGCTGCAGACGATCCGCGCCGACGACGAACCGGCCGTGCTCGCCGGCGTGGGCTGCGCCGTCGCGGGGCGAACCCCGGATGCCGTCGCCGTCGCGTACGAGCTCACCGAGGCGCTGCGCATGCGGCCGTTCCCCATCGCCGACGAACACCGCGCGGCGTACCACGCCGCCGCCGCGTTCGCGTCGAACTTCCTCGTGACGCTGGAGGCGGCCGCCGAGCGGATGCTGTCGGTCGCCGTCCCGGACGCCGACGCCCGCGCTCTGCTGGCCCCCCTCGTGCGCCGGACGGTGGAGAACTGGGCCGCCGACGGACCGGAGGCGGCGCTGACCGGCCCCATCGCCCGCGGCGACGAGCAGACCGTGGCTTGGCAGCGCGCCGCCGTCGCCGCAGAGGCCGCCGAGCTGATCCCGCTGTTCGACGTGCTCGCCGACAGCACGCGGGCCCTCGCCCGAAGGAGCCGGTGAATGAGGGTCCTCCGCACCGCAGCCGAGGTCCGCGCCGCCGTGGCCGGCGCCCGCGCCCGCAACGCCAGGGTCGGCCTCGTGCCGACGATGGGCGCATTCCACGACGGGCATATCTCGCTCATGCGCGCGGCGCGCGACGCGCACGACCTCGTCGTCGTCTCGCTGTTCGTCAACCCCACTCAGTTCGGACCGGCCGAGGACCTGGCCGCCTACCCGCGGGACGAACAGCGCGACGCCCGGATCGCCGAGCAGGCCGGTGTCGACATCCTGTTCGCGCCCTCCGTCGCCGAGATGTACCCGCACGGCTTCTCGACGACGATCCACGTGTCCGGCCTCACCGACGTGATGGACGGGGCGGCCCGGCCCGGTCACTTCGACGGGGTTGCGACGGTGGTCGCGAAGCTGTTCGCGATCGTGGGGCCGGATGCCGCGTACTTCGGGCAGAAGGATGCGCAGCAGGTGCTCGTGGTCAGGCGCGTCGCGCGGGATCTGAACCTGCCGGTCCGGGTCGTCGGGTGCCCCATCGTCCGCGAGCCCGACGGCCTCGCGATGAGCTCGCGCAACGTGTACCTGGATGCCGCCGACCGTGCCCGCGCGACGGCGCTGCATCGCGCCCTCGTCGCCGCCGAGGACGTCGTCGCCCGCAGCAGCACCAGCGCCGACGTGATCCTGGATGCCGCCCGCGCCGAGCTTCGTGCCGCCGGCATCCAGCCCGAGTACCTCGACCTCCGCTCCCCGGACGACCTCACCGAGGTCGACGAGGTCGCCCCGACCGCCCTGCTCGCCGTCGCCGCGCGCGTGGGCGCGGCGCGACTCATCGACAACACGATCCTGGAGACCCGCTGATGCGCCGCACGATGCTGAAGTCCAAGATCCACCGCGGCCGGGTCACCGGCAGCGACCTGCATTACGTCGGCTCGATCACGATCGATCCCGACTTGCTCGAGGCCGCCGACATCCGCGAGAACGAGCAGGTGCACGTCGTCGACGTCGACAACGGCGCCCGGCTGGTGACGTACGCGATCTCCGGCGAACGCGGTTCGGGCGACCTGCAGCTGAACGGCGCCGCCGCGCGGCTCGTGCATCCCGGGGACACCGTGATCGTCATCTCGTACGCGGAGGTGGAGGATGCCGAACTGGACGGGTACGTCCCGGTGGTCGTCCACGTCGACGATCACAATGCGATCGTGGCCGTCGACCACGAATCCGCCGCGCTGCACACGGCGGTGACGGCATGACCGGGGCGGCCGCGGCATCCCGCCCCCGCGTCACGCTGGACACGCTCGCCCGCCTCAAGGCGGCCGGCGAGCCGATCGTCATGGTGACCGCGTACGATCATCCCGGCGCCCGGGCCGCGGATGCGGCGGGGGTGGATGTCGTGCTGGTGGGCGATTCGGCGGCGATGACGGTGCTCGGCTACGACAGCACCGTGCCGGTCTCGGTCGAGGAGATGCTGATGCTGACCGCCGCCGTCCGTCGCGGCCTCACGGTCCCTCTCCTCGTGGCCGACCTGCCGTTCGGGTCGTATGAGGCGTCCGACGAGCAGGCCGTGCGCACCGCGCAGCGCTTCGTGAAGGAGGCCGGAGCCGACGCGGTCAAGATGGAACGCGGCGGCAGCACCGTCGACCGGGTCCGCGCCGTCGTCGCTGCCGGCATCCCGGTGATGGGGCACGTCGGCCTGACCCCGCAGAGCATCGGCGCCCTGAGCGGGTATCGGTCCCAGGGCCGCACCGCAGAGGCCGCGCTCGGCGTGCGCGAGGCCGCGCTCGCGCTGCAGGAGGCGGGATGCTTCGCCCTCGTGTTCGAGGCGATTCCGGCCGAGGCGACGGCGGCGATCATGCCCGGGATGTCCGTGCCGGTCATCGGCATCGGCGCCGGCGCGCAGACCGATGGACAGGTGCTCGTATTCCATGACCTGCTGGGCATCGAAGAGGGCCAGCATGCCCGGTTCGTGAAGCGCTACGCCGACGTGGGCGCGGCGACCGTCGCCGGGATCTCCGCGTACGCCGACGAGGTGCGCGCCGGCGTCTACCCGGCGCCCGAGCACGCCTATCCGATGGCCGAGGGCGAGGCCGACCGCCTGCACGCGATGCTCGGCCGCTGACCGCACAGCCACGGCGACCGCCGGTGCCGCCCGCCTCGTCCCCTACGATTCGGAATGTGAGTGCCTACTTCGAACGGCTGAGTCCGACGCGCTTCCGCGCCACCGAGCAGACGCGAGGAGCGTGGGACCCGACGCAGATGCACGTGGCGCCCGTGATCGGCCAGCTCACCCATGCGATCGAGGCCGATCGCGACTCGCGCCGCGACGACGGCCATGCCCTGACCCGCCTGTCCGTCGACATCCTCGGGACGATGCCGGTCGGCGAGCTGGACGTCGACGTGCGGGTGCTGCGCGCCGGACGCACGATCGAGCTCGTCGAGGCGACGCTCACCCACGCCGGCCGGGCGGCCCTCGTCGCGCGCGCCTGGCTGCAGCAGACATACGACACCGCCGCCGTGCAGTGGACCGGGATAGCACCGATCCCCGGCCCGGACGAGCTCGAGCCGTTCGAGCCCGCCACCGGCTGGGCCGGCACGTTCGCCCGCACGATCGAAGGACGGCGCCGGCTGATCGAGCCCGGCCGCGGCCAGGTGTGGCTGAAGCTCCGGCTGCCGCTGCTGGAAGGCGAGCCGGTCAGCACGACAGCGCAGGTGCTGGGCGTGGCCGACATCGCGAACGGGATGACGCCGCGGCTGGCACCGGACGCCGCCAGCTACCCGAATCTGGACCTGACCGTCCACCTGTTCCGGGCGCCCGCCACGCCGTGGGTCGGGTTCGACATCGCGGTGTCCATCGGGGCCGACGGGGTCGGCCTCACCCGCGCCGCGATGCACGACGTCCACGGCCCGATCGGCACCAGCGCCCAGGTCCTCACCGTCCGGATGCACGCCTAGCGCGACCGGTGGGGCGCTCACCGCCCGGCCAGGTAGTGCGTGCGCACGTCGGCGGCAGTCAGCGCGGTCGAGTAGATCGCAGCGAACTCCAGCTGCCCGGTGAAGTGCGACGGCGGGTTCGGGTACGCCGCCCCGGCGCCGTCCGGCCAACCGGTGATGGTGCCGCAGCCGATCTTCCAGTAGCCGTTCTGCGCCCGCGCCGAGGTGACGGACGGGTTGCTCGCAGAGAGCGTGCCGTCGACGTACAAGGCCATGCCCGCCGAGGACAGCGTGGCCACGACGTGGTGCCAGGTGTCGTCGGCGAACCTCGCCGTCGTCGCGACCGTGGTGGTGGTACCACCGGGGGCGACGCCGAACACGATCCGGCCGGCCGGGTCGAGGTACACCATCCGGTCCGCCGCGGTGTCGACGGCGGAGGCCTTCGCGTCGCCGAAGCCGATGATCCTGCCATTCCCCTTCGTGGCGGTGCGGAACCAGGCCTCGATGCTGAAGGTGGTGGGGTTGTTGACGTTGACCGGCGCGAACAGGCACTGCTGCGCGCCGTCGAATGTCACGGATGCGGCCGGCTGATCCCGCGCGCAGCCGGCGGTCGCGGCGATGGTGGTGGGAACCGCCCACTGCCCCTTCGGGCCCTTGCCGCCGTCGACGAGGTTCGTCTCGTTCCTGCTGTTGCCGCTGACCGTGTTCATCGCGAACCCCGCCACGAGTGACCCCGCGGTCGCGCCGGCGGTCGGCAGGTTGACGGCATCCGCGCACGAGAACGCGGCATTGCTGCCCACCGACCCCGTGTTCGAGATGCCCGCGGCGAACGCGGCACCGGAGCCCGACACGGTGATCGCCACCACGAGCAGGATCGTGACGATCACGCTGAGCGCGACGACCCCGCCCCGCATGCCCCGGCGCACCGTGGCGATCGCGGCGGGCCGCGCGGCGTCCGCGAACAGGGCCGGCTGCTGACGCCGCATCAGCGCGATGAACAGCGGGACCAGGCAGGCCAGCAGGATCGCGAGCCGCATGCCGAGGCTGAGCTCGGCCGTGGGCGTGACGTAGTAGGCACCGGACGCGAGCCGCTGCGTCGTGTGGACGACGGCATCCTGCCCGGCGTGCAGCACCGTGCCCTCGGCGCGGAACGGGTACAGGCCGGTGTTCACGAGGTGCATGAGCACGCCGGTGCGGGCGTCGTCGGCACGGAAGTCCAGCAGCTGCACGCCGACCCAGGGGCGCAGCACATAGGAGACCAGCGCGATGGATGCCGACCAGCCGAGGAGCCGGAGGTTCCACGCCCAGTCGCGGCGTGCACGCCCGGCCAGGATGACGACCTCGGTCAGGCAGATGCCGGCCAGCAGCCACGGCAGTGCCCGCAGGATCCAGCCCGCCCCGGGGACGAGCGCGACGGCCTTCCCGACGACGTCGGAGGCGGTCAGCTGCCACCCGTCCGGCGATCCGTTCAGGTCGCCCTTCGTCGTGATCACGCCCCCGGTCTCGGCGTGGATGCGGTGGGTGACGACCCGCCCGTCCACCGTGAACGTGATGACGTCACCGACGTGGTACGCGGACTGGGGCTGCGCGACCACCAGTGTCCCCACGGGGGCCGCGGTGGCCATGCTCGGGGTCGTGACGATGAACAGTCGCGACCCGCTGAGCAGGAACACCGCGGCGACCAGCGCGGCGAGGATCGCTGCTGCCGCCAGAGCGGTGAGAGCGGCGACGGTCCGGCGCGAGGTCGCCGCGGTGTTCTCGGTCACCGGCGGCTCAGGAGTTGAACGTCCAGGTCAGCGGCTGGGAGGCCTGCAGACCCGCGTAGGTGTTGTCGGCGGTGCCGTCGAGCGTCACGGTGAACGTGAACGAGACGGAGGTGCCGGCGGCGATCGGACCCGTGCTGAGTTTCTGCCGGATGTTCACCGATTGACCGGTGAACGCGGTGAGCGAGCCGTTGTAGACCAGGTCACCGCCGGAGACGATCTTCACCGTGATCTTGTCGCACAGGTCTTTCGCGCCGCCGTTCACGAGGCCGTTGTCACCCTGGGTGCAGGCTCCTGCATCGAGCGAGAACGTCCTGGCCGGCACGGTGCCGGTGTTTTTGATCGTCACGTCGGTGCTCACGGACGTGCCGGGAACGAGCGCGAGGCTGCCGCCGTACGCATTGATGGTGGAGCACGTGGCGCTGTTCGTGCCGATGCCTCCGCCGTCGGTGCTGGTGCAGGTGGCGGCACTGCTGCCGGAGCCGCTCGTCTCCTGCATGATCAGCGTGCCGGAGCCGGCGGTGTTGGTGTCGTTGGCGATCGACGCGGTGAACGCGGCGACCGTGGGCGACATGCTCAGGGCGAGCAGCAGGGATGCGGCGCCGCCGCCGATGACGGCGGGCAGGACGAAGCGGCGCTTCGGGTGCTGGGACGTGGACTTCGACATGATGTCTTCCTCGGATGTTGCGGTCTCGGACCGGGTTGATGGGATCGGTGCACGCGTCAGACTGCGTGCGGGCACAACTGAGGAG
This sequence comes from Microbacterium sp. SYP-A9085, assembly GCF_009649635.1. Taxonomy (GTDB): domain Bacteria; phylum Actinomycetota; class Actinomycetes; order Actinomycetales; family Microbacteriaceae; genus Microbacterium. Next base: position 141,542 of record NZ_WJII01000006.1, read on the forward strand.
ACGAGCCGATGCCTCCCCTTCGCATCGACTCCTGATCCCCGTGCTCCTCGCTCCCCCACAGAGCTCGAGCGATGGCGATGTCGTCGCCTCCGTTGTCCCCCGTTTGGGGGACATGAGAGGACTCTAATGCACGCCTGTCCCCCAAATGGGGGACATAAAGGGCAAACTGAGCCAATCTTGAGCTTCGCTCGACGCATACCGACAGCAGCTCCCGCTCTCGAGGAGCAATCCGCCCACTCCGTGCGGCTGCGAGAGCCGTACGTCCGCCCTCACCTGCCGCGTCTGCAGGCTCCTGCACCCCTGTGCGGGGGCGGCGGCACGGGAAAGGAGACTGGCTCAGGCCTCGTCGACGACGCGGTCGAACAGCTCGTCGCGGGGCAGGTCGGGGTCGGGACCGCTGCGCACCCCGGTGTCGAGGGCGTCGATACGGGTGAGCTCCTCGCCGTCGAGCGCGAAGTCGAAGACGTCGAGGTTCTCGGCGATGCGTCCGGGGTTCACCGACTTGGGGATCGCAGAGCGTCCCTCCTGCAGGTGCCAACGCAGCATGATCTGGGCCGGTGACCTGCCGTGGGCGGCCGCGAGGTCGGCGAGCGTCGGGTCCTGCATCACGCTGCGCCGCTCATCGCCCCACGGGCCGGGATAGAACGTGATGCCGCCGATCGGGGACCACGCCTGGGTGAGGATGCCGTGCGCGGCGTTCGCGCGCTGCACCTCGGGCTGCGCGAAGTACGGGTGCAGCTCGACCTGGTTGACGGCGGGGATCACGGCGGTGGCGTCCAGCAGCCGATCGAGGTGGTGCGGCATGAAGTTGCTGATCCCGATCGCGCGCACCTTCCCGTCCGCCAGCAGCGTCTCCAGCCCCTTGTAGGCGGCGATCGTCGCGTCGAACCGTGACGGGGCGGGCTGGTGCAGGATCAGCAGGTCGAGGGTGTCCACGCCGAGCTTGCCGATCGCCTTCTCGAACGCGTGCTGGGTCTTGTCGTATCCGTAGTCGGAGACCCACACCTTCGTCTCGATGAAGATGTCGCCGCGGTCCACGCCGGAGCGGCGGATGCCCTCGCCGACCTCGCGTTCATTCCCGTACGCGGCGGCCGTGTCGATGTGCCGGTAGCCCAGGCGCAGCGCGGTGTCGACGGCGGCGGCGGTCTGCTCCGGCGGGGACTGAAACACCCCGAGGCCGAGGGCGGGCATCATGACGTCGTTATTGAGCGTGAGATGGAACACGGGATGCTTCTTCCTGTCAACAGCGGCGCGTCAGCGCGGGTCCAGCCGAAGCGTCGCGCCCTGCGCGGTGGCGCCGACCACCGTGGCGACGAGCCGCTGCCCATATCGGTCGTACTTGGCGTGGTAGGCGGCGTCGATCGCCTCCTGCACGGCCGCGTCGTCGGGCGCTATCCGAGTGAACGTCACGGCGTGCTCAGCGCCTCCGGCGCGGATGCGTCCGGTACCCGCGCGCAGCGCGCGCCGGTACCAGGGGTTTTGCGCCGTGTAGGCGGAGCGCACGTACAGCGCGTCGCCGGCGCGCACCACCCAGATCGTCACGAATGGCCGGTCGGTGCCGTCGCCGCGGACCGACGAGACCTCCAGCTCGTCGGCGCTGCCGACGCGGTCGAGCTCGTCGGCGGTCCACGTCCTCATGCCTCCACAGTAGGCACGAGCGCCTCCCCGCGGGAGGGGTCCCGCGGCGGCCTCACCCGACCGGCGCGAACGCGGTCAGGAACCGGTCGCGGAAGGCATCCATCCGCCATACCGGGGAGGCATCGGTCGGCCGCATCCCCGGCGTCCAGTGCCAGCCCTCGACGGCGCGCATCACGGCCGGGTCGCGGGCGATGATGCTGATCGGCACGTCGTGGCCGGCGTCCTCGCCGCTGACGATCGTCGCGGGCTGGTGGTCGCCGAGTGCTATCACCACGAGGTTCGGGTCGTCGACGTTCTCCAGGAACGAGAACATGGCCCCGAGGCTGTACTGGATCGACTGGCCGTAGAACCGCTGCACGGTCCGCGCGTCCTGCCACACTTTCGCGGCCGGCTCGCTCTGCGCCGGCTGCGGGTCGTAGACGGTGCTGTCGGTGGCCTGCGCCCACGGCACAAGCTGCGGCAGCGGTGCCCACGGCGCGTGCGAGGAGACGAGGTCGATCTCGGCCATCACCGGCGCGTGGGGCCCGGCGAGCACGGTGTCGGCGAAGTGCTTCCACGTGTACTGGTCGGGGATGCGCCCGTAGCCGAACACGGGGCCGCGGTAGCCGACGTCGTCGGCGCCCAGCAGCGTGTCGTAGTGGTAGAACGTCGTGCCCACCGGCCATGCCTTCACGTTCGACGGGACGTCGGCGATGGTGCTCCACCCCGCCCTCCGGAACGCGTCGCTGAGCGTGAAGCGCGTGCTCTCCACCACGGTGTCGTACACCGCCGGCGCGTCGATCCACACGCCGGTGTGCAGCGTCGCATGGGCGAGCCAGCTGCCGGCGCCGAACGTGGGCGAGGTGAGCCACGCGCTCTGCGCGGCGTACCCGTGGGCGGACAACGCCGCTTCGCCCTCGCGGAGCGTGGCGCGCACGCCGGCCGAGAAGCTCGTCCCCTCCACCGCGACCCGCCCGTAGCTCTCGACGAACGCGAACACGACATCCTTGCCCCGCAGAGCGGTGAGCAGCTCCGAGCCCGGCACGGCGGCGAAGGCGTCGCGGGCGAGGGTGTGTGCCATCGCCGCGCGGGCGTGCAGGGCGGCGGACGCGCGCGAGAACGCCGAACCGATGGTGTCGGTGGATGCCGCGGCCGTCACCGGCTCGGGAATGGCCAGCACCGATCCCACCAGGGCGATGGTCACCCATCCCGCCGTGACGGCGGTGAGGGCAGTCCGCGCGCGCCGCGCGCGGCGGATCACCGCGTCCACGTGCAGGGCGGCCCAGGCGAGTGCGACGCCGGCGGCCAGCGCCACGACCGCGAGCACGGCGACGAGCACCGCGACCGAAGCCGCGCCGATCGAGTCGGATGCCACGCCCAGCGCCGAACCGATCAGTGGCCAGTCCAGCGGGTCGAAGCGGTTGCCCAGCACGATCCTGAACCCGCGGTCGATGCCGGCCACCGCTATCGCGACGACGACGAACACGGCAAATGCCGACGCGAGGCCGATGCGCAGCCGCCGCCACGGCGTCACGGCGAGCAGCAGCAGGACCACGAGGGACTCCCCCGGGATCCGCGCCGCCGGCGACCCGGTCGCGACGATCCCGGGGACGACCGGCAGCGCGACCAGCAGCACGAGGGCGAGCGCGAGCCGCACCGGCCGCGGGCGGGCCGGGCGCTCCGGGACGCGGGCGGTCATGGCGCAGCGATCCCGGCCCGGCGCGCAGACCACGCGGAGCGCGGCATCCCGAACCGGTCCGACAGGGCGTAGCGCAGCAGCACGACGTCGCCGATCTGCCGCGTCTGCGCCAGGTGCGCCCGGCGGGACACCGTCCACGGGTACGCGCCCGGGTGCACCACGCGCGGGGCGCCGTCCTCCCCGACGAAGAACGGCGCGACGACGAGCTGAAGCTCATCGGCGAGGTCGGCGGCCAGGAACTGCGTCAGCACGGTGCCGCCGCCCTCCACCATGAGGGTGCGCACGCCGCGCGCACCGAGATCGTCCAGCAGCGCCGCCATCTCGACGCGCTCGCCCAGCCCGACGACTGTCGCGCGGTCGCCCACCCGGGCGTGCAGGTCCCGGGCGCTGGCGCGCGGGCAGTAGACGATCCGGTCCACCTCGCCGACGGTGAAGAACGCGGCGTGCGCGGGCAGGTCGCCGCTGGCGGTCACGGTGACCTTCACCGGGGACGGGGGCAAGCCCTGAGCGATGCGGCGCGCGCGGCGCGCGACATCCCGGACCAGGAGCCGCGGATCGTCCCTGCGCACCGTGGACGCCCCTACCATGATCGCGTCGCTGCCGGCGCGGACCTCGTCGACGCGGTCGAAGTCGGCGGCGTTGGACATCGCGAGCCGGCCCGGCTCGGCGCTGTCGAGGTAGCCGTCGATCGACATCGCGCAGCTCAGGGTGACGTACGGTCGCTCGATCATGCGGAGCTCCTCTGGGTGCGGGCGGTCAGCACGCGCGGGATGCCGGCCAGCAGCACCACAGCGCCCGGGGCCACCGCGATCATGGCGAGCACGCCGAACGTCGTCGACACCGCGACTCCCGTTCCCGCGCCGAGCCCGATGACGGCGAATGCCGAGCCCGCGACGGCCTCGCGGGGCCCCCAACCGCCGATGCTCAGCGGAATCGCCGACGCAGCCAGCACTATCAGCGCAACGACGGCGATCTCGTCTGAGTCAGCCGAGACGCCGACGGCGAGCGCGGCGACCACGAACGTCGCGGCATGGGCGGCGACGACGATGAGCGACGCGCCCACGACGACGAGGACCGTGCGGGGGCGGGAGAACAGCGGGCGCAGCAGCGCGAGCTCTCGGCGCAGCGCGCGACGACCGTGCGGCACGACGGCCGCCGCGCCCACGACGACGACGGCTGCCGCGGCGCCCACACCGGCCGCCCACACCGCGGGCGAGCGGGGCGACAGCAGGCCCAGCGGCACGAGCAGCGCCAGCGTCGCGAGCACCTGCACCACCTGGCCCGCTATCCGTTCCACCGCGACGGCGCGGGTGGCCTGGCCGATCCGAGCGTTCCGGCGGCCGTGCCCGTATGCCCGGTCGACGTCACCGAGGATGCCGCCGGGCAGCACGGTGTTGAGGAACTGCGAGCGGTAGTAGGCGGCGACCGCGGTTCCGCCGTGCAGGGGCAGCCCGAGCCGCCCGGCGACCGTCTGCCAGCGCCACGCGGCGGCGGCGGTCGCGATCGCCGTGAGCGCCACCGCCAGCAGGATCGCCGGGGGCGAGACCGCCGCGAGGCCGCGCAGGAAAGGGCCGACGCCGACCACGAGCGCGGTGCCGGCGACGATGGCCGCGCCGCCCGCGATCCGTGCCGCCACCCGCACGCTGCGGGGGATCCTCGTCACGCCGGACATGCCAGCAGATCCTCGTGCTGCACGACCGCGCGCAGTCGGCCGGCGGCCGCCAGCGCCTCCCAGCGCGCACGGTGGCGGTCCGCGACATCCGCAAGCTCGGGGCGCTGCTCGAGCGCCGCGCCGATCCAGCCGTCCAGCCACACCGTGAGCAGCCCACCGGCGCTCAGCCGCCAGGGCGTGGCGGCGGTGCGCACCCGCCAGCCCGCCGCGGTGAAAGCGGCCGCCACGACCGACACGGCGTCGGGCCCCAGCATCGTCCGCCCGTCGACGGTGCGACGCTGGTGGTCGTCGAACGCGGCCCCCAGGGCGCGGACATCGAACCGCGCAGGACCGGAGATCCGCACGGATCCCGTCACGGTCAGGCTGAACAGGGCCGGGGCGCCGGCGTGTACGCACGCCGCGACGATGCGCGCGGCCTCCTCCCGGGTGACGACGTCGAGCAGGGCAGAGGCGGTGACCGCGGTGGCGCCGTGGAACGCGTCCTCGGGCAGCGCCGCCAGCTCTCCGATCCGGACGTCGGCGGCCACCGGCCAGCCGTCGCGGTCGGCGACGCCGCGCAGGTCGAGGTGTGACAGGATCCCGGCATCCCCGTCGTGCAGCACCCACTGTTGCGGCCCGGGCAGCCGCGCGGCGAGCCACCGCGGCATGGCGCCGGTGCCGGCCCCGAGGTCGTGGACGACGACCGGTCCCGCGGGGATCGCCCGCGCCAGTGCGGCGGCAAGCACGTGGGACCGTGCGGCGGCGTCGGCGCCCGCACGCAGCGCAAGCCAGTCGGGGACGGTGGTGGAGATCGTCGTCATGTCTCCTCCAGGGCGTGGGCCAGCTGCGCGGCGGTGTCCTCCCACGTGGGCAGGCCGCTGCGCGCCCGCGCCGCCTCGGCGCGCAGTCGCGCGCGCAGCGAGGGGTCGGTCATCCAGGCGTGCAGGGCGTCGGCGAGCGCTGCCGCGTCGTCCGGGCGGACGAGGACGGCGCCGCCGGCGGCGACGGTGCCGGGAATCCCGCCGACCGCGGTCGCCAGGATCGGGATGCCGCGCGCCTGCGCGTCTGCGATCGCCATGCCGGCGCTCTCCACACGGGAGGGCGCGACCAGCAGCGCGGCGCGCCGATACGCGTCGGCGAGCGCGGCGCCGTGCAGGGCACCGGTGAGCGACACGCGAGGGCCGATCGCGGCCGCCCGGTGGGCGATGCCGGCGGCGAAATCCGGATGCCGGTCGGTGGGGCCGACGATCCTGCACGTCCACTCCGCCGCGCCCGTCCGGTCCAGCGCGTCGAGCAGGAGGTCCTGCCCCTTGTGCGGCGCGACCACCCCCACGCACAGCAGGTCGCCGTCCCGCCAGGGGCGGGCGGGTTCGGCGGGCGCCGCCCCCGGCGCGGCGACCGCGACCCGGTCCTCATCGACCAGGCCGCGGCGCACGAGCTCGTCCGCGGTCCAGCGGCTCGTCGCCACCACCCGGACGGCGGCGCCGAGCACTCGCCGCTCGGCCGCGACGGCGACGGGGCCCGCGTCGGGGAACGCCGCGACCACCATGTGCGCGAGCACGGCTATCCGCAGTCGGCGCGCCGCGGCGACGACCTCGTCCGCAGCCCATCCGGCGGCCAGCCCGTCCACGAGGACCAGCGCGCCGGCGGGCGCGGCGCGCAAGGCGGCGGCCGCGGCGTCGCGGTCGGCGACCTCGGACACCACCACCGTCCACCCGCGACGGCGCAGACCCTCCCGCACCCGGCGGTCGTAGACGTTGCCGCCGCTCACGCGCCGCGGGTCGTCGACGCCGGCGGGGACGAGGAGGCGGACGGAGGACGCGGCGGTCACAGCGCCACCTCGTACGACGCCCAGGCTATGTGCGACTCGTGCAGCGTGACGACGATCCCACTAAGCGCCGCCCCGCCCAGCGCGCCGGCCCGGGCGGCGTCGGCGAGCCGGTCGCCGACGATCTGGCACAGCCGCTCGGTCGTGGTGTTCACGCCGCGCAGCTCGGGCGCGTCGTCGAGGTTGCGGTACGTGAGCTCTCCGACGAGCCCGGCGAGCACGTCGCGCGCGCGGCCGATGTCGACGACGATCCCGTCCTCGTCCAGCGTCGCGGCGCGGAACGTCGCGTCCACGAGGTACGTGGCCCCGTGCAGCTGCTGCGCGGGGCCGAACACGGCGCCGCGCAGGCTGTGCGCGATCATGACGTGGTCGCGGACGGAGACGCTGAAGCTCATGCGCCGGTCCAATCGATCGTGTGGCACAGGGCTTCGGCGGTGCCGGCGGCGAGCGCGGCCGTCACCTCCGGCAGCCGCGTCCACGGCGAGGTGTCGCCCAGGAGCAGGTCGAAGTCCGAATCCGCGAGCATCCGCACCGCCAGGGCGAGGCGCTCCGTCGTGGTCCGGCGGAGTCTGCGGCTCGGCGCGACCGCGCCGACCTGGCTGGCGCGGATCGTCAGGCGCCGGGAGTGGAAGTCGGCGCCCAGCTCCAGCGGGACGGCGGCGCTGCCGAACCAGCTGGCGACGATCACCTCGCCGTCGGTCGCGGCGGTGCGCAGACCCAGCTGCAGGCCCGCGGCGCTGCCGCTGGCCTCGATCACGACGTCCGCGTCGCTTCCCGCCTCGTCGGGCCGGGCGAATCGCACGCCGAGCGCCGCGGCGAGAGCCGCCTTCGCGGCGTCGACGTCCACGAGCGTCACCTCGACGCCGGGGATGCCGCGCGCGAGGATCGCCACTGCGGCGCCGACCAGGCCGGCCCCGATCACGGTGACCCGGTCACCGAGTCGGGGCGCGGCATCCCACAGCACGTTGATCGCTGTCTCCACCGCGCCGGCGAGCACGGCCCGCCGGGCCGGGATGCCGTCCGGGACAGGGATGAGCGCCGTGGCCGGCGCGACGAACCGGGACTGGTGCGGGAACAGCGAGAACACGGTGCGACCGCGCAGCGGGTCCGGCCCGTCCTCGACCACACCGATGTTGAGGTAGCCGTACTTCACCGGGAACGGGAAATCGCCGGACTGGAACGGCGCCCGCATCCGGTCGTGCTCGGAGGCCGGCACGTCGCCGCGGGCGACGATCGTCTCGGTGCCGCGGCTCACCCCGGTCCACAGAGTGCGCACGAGCGCCTCGCCGTCTGCCGGCGGCCGCAGCGTCTCGGGGCGCAGCTCGCCCCGGCCAGGGCCCGTCGTCCACAGCGCCATAGCGTCGTCCCGCCGCGGTGATTGAACCGCATCGGGGTCGGATGTCGTGTCCCTGACGATGACCACGTGGAGAACACGGAGCCGACATGCGGAAAGTTCACCTCACGCCGTGGTGGTGGGCGGTCACGGGCGGCACCGCTCTCGTGGTCCTCGCGGCCGTTGACGCGCTCTCGCCGGTGGGCGCGGCGGCGGGCGGCGCCTATCTCGTCGTCGCGACCGTGCTGCTGTCGCGGAGCCTGCGCCGGGGCGCGGCCGCGCGGCTGGGGCCAGCGAACGCCGTGACGGCGACCCGGTCGACGCTCGTCGGGATAGCGACCGCGCTGGTCGCGGCATCCTTCACCACCGCGATCCCGGTGCCGCTGCTGGTGGCGACCGCGGTGGTCGCGCTGAGCCTGGACGCGCTGGACGGGCCCATCGCGCGCCGCACCGGCACCGCGACGGCGCTGGGTGCGCGGTTCGACATGGAGGTGGACGCCTTCCTCATCCTCGTGCTGGCGGTGTACGACGCGCGGACAGTGGGCTGGTGGGTGCTCGGCGCCGGGATGCTGCGGTATGCGTTCGTCGCGGCGGCCTGGTTCTGGCCGTGGATGCGCCGAACGCTGCCCGCCCGGTTCTGGCGGAAGGTCGTAGCGGCCGCGGCCGGGATCGTCCTCACCGTGATAGCGGCGGGGCTCCTGCCGCCGGTGGCGGCGACGCTGCTGGCGGCCGCCGCGCTCGCCCTGCTCGTGGAGTCGTTCGGCCGCGACGTGCTGTGGCTCGTCCGGATGAACCGCACTGCCGCGGGTCTCGTTTCCCCACCGAGGGCCCTGCGTCGGGCGGGCCGGGAAGAGAGCAGTCAGACATGACCGGAACGACTCCGCGCGCGCTCGGCGTGATGCGCATCCTCAGCGCCCTCGTGCTGCTGGCCGTTGGCGGCATCCACCTCTTCCTCGTCCTGGACGGGGTCGGCGGTGTCCTGGGCGTGCTGTTCGTGCTGAACGCGGTGGCCGCGCTCGTCCTGCTGATCGGGATGCTGATGCTGCGCGGGCGGATGCTGCAGCTGACCATCGTCCTGAGCCTGCTGTTCGTGATAGCCACCCTGGCCGCGCTCCTGCTGGCGCTCACGGTCGGCCTGTTCGGGATCACTGAGGTGTGGACGTTCGCGCTCGTGCCGCAGACGGTCGTGGTCGAGGCGATCGGGATCGTGGTGCTGGCGATCACCACCGTGGTGGCGTTCCGCCGGCCCGCGCGCTCGACGAGCACCCCGCTCGTGGCCGGCACCCGCTGACGCCGCTCAGGGGCCGCCGTCGACGAGCGTGCGCTGCTCGTCGCCGTGCCGGTGCACGACCTTCCACTCGCCGTCCTCGCGGCGGTACACCTGCGTCACGCGCAGCACGTAGTCGCGCGGCTGGCCGTTGACGCGCGTGGATGTGATCTCGCGGTGCACGGTGTACGCGAGGTCGCCGCTCACGTCCGCGGCGATGAGCTCGACGCGGCTGGCGGTGGGATGCGAGAAGCTGCGTGCGAGGCCGCGGAACACGTCGCGCACGCCGTCCGGACCGTTGGCGTCGATCCACGCGCCGAACAGCGTCACCGGAGGATGCTCGGACCAGGTCGCGAACCGCGGTCCGGCGTCCCCGTCGTGCAGCGCCCTCTCGGCGGCCTGCCACGTGGTCTGGAACCAGTCGAGGAAGTCCTCGCGATCGCCCATGGCGGTATTCAACTCCCGTGGGGCCCGCGTGGGAAGATGCGCGATCAGGCGGCGAGGTCGTGCTCGGTGACCGGTTCGACCAGCGCCGGGGCGGCCGGCTCGCCGAGCTTGACGACGACGACGCCGGCGAGCACCAGCACGCCGCCGACGGCCTGCAGCGCGTCCGGGAGCTGACCGAGCAGCATCCACCCGAACAGGAGGGCGGCGATGACCTCGGCGAGCGCGACGAACGACGCCAGGCGCGATCCGAGCATCCGGGTCGAGGTGATCCCGAGGACATACGCGAGGGCGGTGGCCAGCACGCCGATCGCGAGCACCGGCACGAACCACGGCACCGTGCCGAACCGGTAGGCGACGTCGTGCGTGCTCCAGGCCAGCGGCACCACGCCGACGGCGCCCGCGGCGGTCAGGCCCACGGCGCCCAGCAGCAGGCCGAGGCCGGCCAGCGCTATCGGCGGCAGGCCGGTGTCGGCGCGCGCGGACAGCACGAAGTAGGCGGCCGCGCCGATCATCGCCGCCAGGGCCCAGAGGATGCCGGCGGGATCCAGCCGCGCGCCGGTGACGATGTCGAGCATCAGGATGAGGCCGATGAACGCTATGCCGGCGCCGAGGATGCTGCGCCCGCCGGGCCGTTCGCCGCGGCGGATCCACAGCCAGAGGATCACCGCCACCGGCGCCGTGTACTCGATGAGCAGGGCGATGCCGACGTCCATCACGGCAACGGCCTGGAAGTAGCACAGCTGGGTCGCGGTGACGGCGAGCAGGCCGTACGCGACGATCATCCCGGCGTTGCGGCGGACCGCGCGCCACCGGCCGCGCAGCGCTATCAGGGTGGGCACCAGGAGGATCAGCGCCGCCACCCAGACGCGCGCCGTAACCGCCGCCCCGGGCGTCCAGCCGGCGTCGATCAGCCCGCGCGCCCACGCCCCCGACATCCCGAACGAGAAGGCCGCGCCCAGCGCGACCGCCAGCCCCACTCCCACCGTGGGACGACGCCGGATGTCATTGGTGACAGTGCTCATGATCTATGACGCTAGTCCTCGATCGTGTAAGATGTCAAAATGCTCTTCGCAGATGACACGGAAGAGGCGCTGCGCGCGGCCGTGCAGCTCGTGAACAGCGCCGAGGACCCGGACACGCTGACGAGCGTCGCGGAGCTCGACGCTTTCCTGCAGCAGCATCCGTACACCGGCCGCATCGACCGCGACGACGCCGAGCTCGAGGCGCTGCGCGCGCTGCGACCGCGGCTGCGCGGGATGCTGCTGGCGGGCCGCGACGATATGGCCGCACGGGTGAACACGGCCTTGGCCACGGTCACACTGACGCCCCGTCTGGCGCAGCACGACGGACTGGACTGGCACGTGCACGCCCTCGCCGACGACCGGCCGCTTCCCGAACGCGTCCTCGTGGAGACGGCGATGGCCTTGATCGACGTGATCCGCGCCCACGAGGGCAGCCGGATCACTGTGTGCGCGGACGCCGACTGCGAGGCGGTCGCCCTGGACCTCTCGCGCAACCGCTCCAAGCGCTATTGCTCGACCACGTGCGCGAACCGGAACGCGGTCGCCGCCTACCGGGCGCGCCGCGCAGCGGGGTAGCCGCGCGTCAGCGCTGCACCGGATCGCCCGTCTGGCCCAGCGCGTCGAGGTCCGCGCGCGTGGGGGCGCCCTCCCAGTCCCCGGGCATTTCGCACACGAGCGCGCCGGCGGCGGCCCCCGTGCGCAGTCGCCGCGGAACGGGACGCCCGGCGGTGAGCTCCGTGAGATAGCCGGCGACGAAAGCGTCCCCGGCGCCGACGGTGTCGGCCACCCGCACGTCGAACGCGGGCTGGCGCCATACCTCGCCCCCGCGGACCGCGAGGGCGCCGTCCGCGCCGAGCTTTATCACGACCTCGGATGGGCCGAGCGCGGCCAGCGCCCGCGCCTGATCGCCGTGGTCGATGGTGCCGGTCACGAGCGCCGCCTCGTCATCGCCCGCGAAGACGATGTCCGCCTTCGCTATCAGCGCCCGGTAGCTCTCGGCCGCGGTGTCCGCGGCATCCCAGAGCCGGGCGCGGTGATTGATGTCGACGGAGACGAGCACGCCGGCGTCGCGGGCGAGATCGACGGCGGCGTGCGTCGTCGCCGCGGAGGCGGCCGAAATGGCCAGGTTGATGCCGGTCACGTGCAGCACAGCCGCGCTCCGGATGACCTCCACCGGCAGATCGCGCGGCTCGATGCGACTGGCGGCGCTGCCGCGGCGGTAGTAGACGACGCGGCTGCGGTCGGGGCGCGGCCGGTCCTTGAGCATCATCCCCGTCGGCGCGCCGGCGTCCAGGACGACGTGCGTGCGGACGCCCTCCGCGCGCAGGCCGCGCAGGATCCGCCGGCCCAGGGCGTCGTCCCCGAGCCGGCCGATCCAGGCCGCCGGGGTGCCGAGCCGGGCGACGCCGATCGCGACATTGGACTCCGCTCCCCCGAATGTCACCTCGGCGGACGACTGCCGGTCGAACCCGCCGACGTCCCTGGCGACGACGAGACCGAGGCTCTCGCCCAGCGTGACGACGCCGCTCATGCCGCGTCGATCTCGCGAAGGATGCCACGGGCGGCCGCCGCGGCCCGGGCGACGGCGGCGGCGCCGGCCGTCAGCATCGCCGTGTTCGTCATCCACGACCCGCTGACCGCGAACACCGCGGGATGCGCGAGATGGGCCCGGAGCGTGTCCTGCGTGACGCCCCCGCTCGGCATGAACCGGACATCCCGGAACACCGCGCCGTAGGCATCCAGCGCCCGGGTGCCGCCGAGCAGCCCCGCCGGGAACAGCTTGAGCCGCCGCAGCCCCAGGCCGCGCGCAGCCTGGATCTCGGAGGGGGTCATCACGCCGGGGATGATCGGCACCCCGGCATCCACAGCCCAGCGGACCACGGCCTCGTCGAAGCCGGGCGTCACGAGGAAGGAGGCGCCATGGTCGACGGTCCGCTGGGCCTGGTCGACGCTCAGGACCGTGCCGGCGCCGACGGCGACATCCCCGCGCCGCGCGATCCGGGCGATCGCCGCCAGGGCGGGTTCGGCGCGCAGGGCTATCTCCACGACGGGGATCCCGCCCTGCAGCAGACCCTCGACGAGCGCATCGCACTGACGGTCGTCGGCGGGCGTGGCCAGCGGGATGATGCGCTGGTCCTCCAGCCCGACCTGCTGCCGGCCGGACACCGTCAGCGCTTCGCCGAGTAGGAGGATGCGGGTTCGGACAGCTTCCGGTCGAACCCGACGACGGCCCGGTCGGGGCCGATGGCGCCGTCCTCGCGCATCCGGGCTATCTCAGCATCGCTGTATCCGACCTCGCGCAGCACGTCGTCGGTGTGCTGGCCCACGGTAGGCGGGATGCGGCGCAGCGGGGGCGTCCGGCCGTCGTACTTGACGGGGTGGTTCACGACGCGGACGGTGCCGGCCTCGGGATGCTCGAACGTCAGCACCGTCTCGTTCGCCGCGAGCTGCGGCTCCTCCAGGAGGTCGGCGTATTCGTTCACGGGCGAGTTCCACACGCCGATCTCATCCAGGCGCGCGCGCCAGTGGGCGGTCGTCTGCGTGCGCATGTGCTCGCCGATGATCTCGTTGACCTGTTCGCGCTCGTCGAACTGGTCGTCACGCGTGAACGCGGCCAGCCGGGGATCGTCGAAAGCGTCGGCGAGGGTGGGCCCGTCGGCGAGGGACAGCGTGAGCCATCCGTCCGCGGTCTGGAACACCCCGTACGGCGCCTGGTGAAAGCGGGAGGAGATCCCAGAGGGGCTGCGGTCCCACAGCCGGCCGCCGTTGAGGTGCGCGTTCAGCGGCTCCAGCTGCAGGTCGAGCGCGGCCGACAGGAGGTTGCCGTCGATCTTCGCGCCCTCGCCGGTGCGCGCGCGCCGCACGAGTGCGGCCGCGATGCCCATCGCGCCGAGGGCCGCGGAGTGCTCGTCGACGATCGCCGATCCGACGAGGACCGGCGGGTCGCCGGCGCGGCCGTTCAGTGAGGCCAGGCCGCTGAACGACTGCATGAGCAGGTCCTGCCCGGGACGCGGGGCGAGCGGGCCGGTCGGCCCGAAGCCGGTGAGCGAGCAGTACACGATGCCCGGGTTGCGGGCCTTCACGGCCTCGTAGCCGAAGCCGCGGCGCTCCAGGACCCCGGGACGGAAGTTCTCCACAATCACGTCGGCGGCCTCGATCATACGCCACAGAGCCCGCTCCCCCTCCGGTGAGCGCAGGTTTATCTCGGCGCTGCGCTGGTTGCGCCCGGCGAGGAGGAAGAACACGCTCTGCTCGCCGACGAACACGCGGGCGCCCGACCAGAACCGCTCGTACGAGCCGCCGATCGGCTCGATCCGCACGACGTCGGCGCCCAGGTCGCCCAGCAGCTGCGAGCAGGACGGGCCCTGCAGGTAGTGGGTGAAGCTGACGACCTTGATCCCGTCCAGCATGCCGGTCATTCGGGTTCCTCCTGTGCCTGGATGTCTGCGTCGCGGCCGGCGGTGAACCGCGGCGATCGTTTGGCGGCGAACGCCGCGAGCCCCTCGTCGACGTCGGGGCCCCGGAACACGCGCGCGCTGTCGACCAGCGACGCGGCGACCGCCTCCTCGTCCGTCTGGGTGAGAGATGCGACGGCGCCCGATTTGATGAGCGACAGTGCCAGCGCGGGGCCGGCCGCCAGAGTCCGTGCGAGGGCGAGTGCGTCGTCCAGCGCGTTCCCGGCCGCCGCTGTCCGGGTGGCGAGGCCGATCGCCAAGGCCTCGTCGGCGGGCACGGTCCGTCCGGTGTACAGCAGGTCCAGCGCGCGTGGCAGTCCGACGATGTGCGGCAGCCGGATCACCCCGCCGGAGCCGGGGAAGACGCCGAGGTGCACCTCGGGGAAGCCGATGCCGGCCGTCTCGTCGATGACGCGCAGATCGCACGCGATGGCGAGCTCGGCGCCGCCGCCCAGGCAGACGCCGCCGATCGCCGCGATGGTGGGGATCGGCAGGGCGCGCACTGCCGACATCGCCTCGTTCTCCCGCGCGAGCTTCTTGCCGACGACGTCGCCCCGCACGTCGGCGAACTCCGAGACGTCCGCTCCCGCGCAGAACGCCCGGGTCCCCTCGCCGGTGATCACGAGAGCCCGGATGCCGGCGTCGGCGCGGACGCGGGCCACGGCGTCGATCAGCTGCGCGGTGAGCTCGAGGGTGATCAGGTTCAGCGGCGGGTTGCGCAGCGTCAGCAGCGCGACGCCGCCGTCGAGCGTCTCGCAGGTGAGGGCGGGCATGGCACCATCCTGTCCTGGGCGCACCGTCACCGGGCGACCGGGATGGGGAACGTGCCGGCGCGGCGGCCGGTGCGGATGTTCACGGACTTCAGCTCGGTGAACTCCTCGAAGCCGGCCTGGCCCATCTCGCGTCCGACGCCGCTCTGCTTGTATCCGCCGAACGGCATCTGCGGCGGCGCGTCGATCGTCGTGTTCGCATACACCGTGCCGCTCTTGAGCGCCTTGGCGACCTCGAGCACGGTGTCCACGTTTTTCGACCAGACGCTGTTGGCCAGACCATACGGCACGTCGTTGGCCAGTCGCACGGCCTCGTCGCGGGTCGCGAACCTGGTGACGGTCAGGACCGGGCCGAAGATCTCCTCCTGGAACGCCGGGGTGTCCGGGGCGACGCGGTCGATCACGGTCGGAGCGACGAACTGGCCGAGCGCGAGGTCCCCGTCGGTCAGGCGCGATCCGCCCACGAGGATCTCGCCGCTGTGCGCCACGGCGCCCTCGATGTACGAGGTCACCTTGGCGAGGTGTCCCGCGTGGATCAGAGCACCGACATCCGTGCTGCGGTCCATCGGCTGGCCCACCTTGAGGCGCTTCGTGAGCCGTGCGACCTCGGCGACGAAGTCATCGGCGACGCCCTGCTCCACCAGCAGCCGCGGCTGCGACACGCAGCACTCGCCGTTGTTGAAGTTCACACCGAACACCACCCCGGCGGCCGCATCGGCGAGGTCCGCGTCGCCGAACACGACGTTGGCGGCGTTCCCGCCGAGCTCCAGGGACAGCTTCTTGATCGAGCCGGCCGACGCCGCGACGACCTTGCGGCCGGTGACGGTGGAGCCGGTGAAGGAGACGAGGTCGATGCCGTCGGCGGCGGCGATGGCGCCGCCCGCGCGGCCGTCCCCCGCGACCATGGACACCACGCCGTCGGGGATGCCGGCCTCGGCCGTGAGCCGGACGATCTGAAGCGCCGTGGAGCTCGTCAGCTCCGACGGCTTGACGATGGCCGTGCAGCCGGCGGCGAGCGCGAACGGCAGCTTCTGGCTGAGGATCAGGGCCGGGAAGTTCCACGGCACGATGAGGCCGACCACGCCGATCGGCTCGCGCAGCACGAGCCCGGTGAAGTCGGGTCCGTTGTTCGTGTACGTCGCTCCGCTCATCGTGAGGGCGAGGGATGCCGCGTACCGCCAGAGTCCGGCGGCGCCGGCGATGTCGTTCTCGGCGAGCGTGATCGGCTTGCCGGTCTCCTCCGCGTCCAGCGCGGCCAGCGTGGCGGCGTCGCGGTCGATGAGATCGGCGACCCGGTTGATGCGCATCGAGCGCTCCATCCCCGTCATCCGCGGCCACGGCCCGTCGTCGAACGCCGCACGGGCGGCGCGCACGGCCTGCACCACTTCGCGTTCGCCGCCGGCCTGCACGACGCTGACGACGGCGCTGGTGGCCGGCGCGAGCCGGTTGATCGGCTCGGTGTCGCTGTCGATGATGTCGCCGGCGATGAAGTGCGCGACGGCGCGGGGGGCTGCGGTGGTCATTGCTGTCTCCTTCGTTGCGACGACGGCGCGTGCGGCCGTCAGATCGCCTTCTCGTACAGGGCGATGAGGTCCTCGAGCGACGCTTCGCGGGGGTTGCCGGGCAGATCCGCCTGGGTGAGGGCGTCGCGCGCGAGTTCTCCGATGGCGTCGGCCGGGACGTTCACGTCAGCCAGTCGTCGCGGCACACCGGTCTCGTCGGCGAGGCGGTGCACGGCCGCGGAGGCACGCAGCGCGGCCTGGGTGTCGTCCAGGCCCGCGACATCCTCGCCCAGCGCCGCCGCGATCCGGGCGAACCGTGCCGGGGCTGCCGGGATGTTGAAGTCGATCACGTACGGGAGGAACAGCGCATTGGCGGTGCCGTGGTGCACGCCGAAGTGCGCGCCCAGCGTGTTCGCCAGCGCGTGCACGGCGCCGAGCCCGGCGTCGTGGAACCCGATGCCGGCCATCGACGATGCCACGAGCATGTTGTACAGGGCGTCCGCGTCGCCGCGGGACGCGGCCACGAGGTTCTTGCCGATGATCTCGATAGCGCCGAGGTTCAGGGCGTCGGTGACGGGGTTCGCGCCCTTCGCGACGTACGCCTCGATCGCGTGCGTGAGGGCGTCCATCCCGGTCGTCGCGGCGATCCGGCCGGGCAGGCGCGCGACCACGCGCGGGTCGAGCACGGCGATCGTGGCGAACATGAGGTCCGACACGATGATCATCTTGACCTGCGTCTCCGGGTTCATGATGACCGCGCCCTTGGTCACCTCGGAGCCGGAGCCGACCGTGGTGGGCACCACGAGGACGGGAAGCGGCCGGTTCGTGAAACGGTCCACGCCCTCATAGTCGGCGATGTCGCCGCCGTTCGCGCCGAGCACCGCGACGGACTTCGCCACGTCGATGCTCGACCCGCCGCCGATGGCGACGATGACATCCGCGCCGCTGGCGCGTCGGGTTGCGTCGGCCCGGCGCACGGTGGCTATGTCGGGGTTGCCGACGACGTCGGCGAACGTCGTGGTGGGCAGCGCCGAGCCCAGCACGTGGGTGACGGTGGCGTGGATGCCGGCCGCCACGATGCCGGGATCGGTGACGACCAGGGCATGCGTGCCGAGGGTGGCGAGTTCGGCGGCGGCGGTCTCGAGGGCGTCGGCGCCCATGATCAGCCGGGGCGGGGACGAGAAGTGCTGGCTCATGACAGGGTCTCCTGGAGCGTGTCGGTGTCGGGATGGGTGGTGCCGGCGAGCCCGGCGAGGCTGCGCAGCTGCGGTGTGGATGCCAGGCGCCACAGCGCTTCGGTGAAGTAGTAGTCGCCCCACATCACGGACTCGTCGACGCCGATCCCGTGACCGGCGTGATACGTGGCGTGGCGGATGACGCCTTCCCAGTCGCCCGCCGGGTCGGCGAGGAATTCCGGACCGGCGAGGGCGCCGAGGATGCGGACCGCGTACTGCGCATACTCGGGTCCGCGAGTGCCGGCCTGCGCGGCCAGCTGCAGCAGGCCCGCCGCGGCGATGCTGGCCGCGGATGCCTCGTGTGCCAGCACGGGGTGCGGGTCGTCCCAGTCGTTCGGCGGGATCAGGCCATCGCCGGTGCGCTCCATGTAGGTGCGTGCGAGGGATTCCGCTGTGCTCAGGAAGCGGGGGTCGTCGGTGTGCGCGAAAGTGGTGCTGAATCCGTACAGTCCCCATGCGAGCCCCCGCGCCCAGCAGGAGTCCGCGCGGTACCCCTGATGCGTCGCGGCACGGAGGAACTCGCCGGACTCCGGGTCGAACCATCCCTCGTGCACGGTGCTCGCATCGCCGCGGACGAGGAAGCGCCGCGTCGTGAGAGCGTGCTGGATCGCCACCCGGGTGAGGTCGGCGTCGCCGCTGATCTCGGCCGCCCGGAAGATGATCTCGATGTTCATCATGATGTCGATGAACGTACTGCCGGCGGCGACCCAGGTGCTCAGGTACCGCCCGTTCGGGTTGAACCGGCCGGCCATCGTGCGGCCGGCCTGGACGAGCACCTCGGCCGTCCGCGCCGTCGGGTCGAGCTCATGCCACCGGCCCCAGCTCGGCGTGAAGATGAAGCCGATGTCGTGGGTGCCGGTATCGAGCTTGCGCTGCTCCAGCGCGAGGCTGTAGCGGCGTGCGGCGTCGTGCCAGCGCGCGTCGCCGGTGCGCTCGGCGAAGATCCACAACTGGCCGGTGAGGAAACCGGCCGTCCACACCGGCGCCCACGGGTCCTCGTCGAACACCCAGTGCCCCCGGGTCGTGTACACGGGCACCCGGCCCGGGTGCGCGGTGATCAGCCGGTCCACCTGCGCCTGGGCGACGTCCAATGCACTGTCGATGTCCAGGGGACGGTATGGCATCGGGCTCTCCTCGCATCGACGACGACTTCTGCGTCACACCGACGGTAGATCGGGGCTATCCGTGGATCAATAGCAGTGAGATAATGGTGTTCGCGAGGTGCTAACGCCGACGATGGAGTAGGGGTGAGCATGTCATGACCGACGTTCCCGATCCGGTCACCGCAAGCCATGTCCGCACCGTGGGATCGGTGCGGCATGCGATGACCCTGCTGCGATGCCTGGCGGCCGGCACGCCGTTGACCCTGAGTGCACTGGCGCGGCGGGTGGGGCTGAGCAAGCCCGCCACATACAACCTGCTGTCCACACTCGTGGGCGAACAGCTCGTGAGCCGGGACGAGAATCTGCGCTACGCCCTGTCCTGGCATCTGTTCGAGTACTCGCGCGCCGTGACGGAGGCCAAGCGGATGACGGGCGCCGCACGCCGGGCGCTGCACGACCTCGCCCGGGAGACCGGCGGTGCGGTCCTCGTCTCGGTGCTGGACCGCGACGGCGTGCTCTATGTCGATCGGGAGGATGCCGACATCCTGCGGATGCGCGCGGACACGGGTCTTCGCGCTCCCCTGCACACCACGGCGTCGGGGAAGGTGCTGCTGACCGCCCTGTCCACGCCGCACGTGGATCGGCTGATCGAGTCGGGCCTGGCCGCGAAGACGACGGCGACGATCACCGATCCGCGCGTACTGCGCCGCGAGTTGTTGGCGACCCGGGACCGCGGCTACGCGGTGTGCTGGGAGGAGCAGGAGCCACGGCTGTCCAGCGTCGCGGTCCCGGTGCTGCGCGCGGACCGGTCCGTGTGCGCGGCGGTCGCCGTCGCATTCCCCACGATGCGGCTGCGATCGATCTCCCCGGACCGCCTGCGGGGGCGGCTGCACGCCGCCGCGACGCGCATCGCCGGCGAGCTCGCGGCCCGGTCGCAGGGCATGTCGGGTGGCGCCGATTACGTTAGCGAGCAATGAACGCCGTTCGTCACTGACTAACACTTTCCGTTCGGGAGCCCTTGTCGCCCCCGGCACCCGATGCCACGCTTGCGTCGATCGTCGAGGACGACGACACCAAGGACGGAGGCTATCCATGAAGATCACAACAGGTGGCAGGCCGGCGGCGTTGCTCGGCGCCGTCCTGCTGTTCGCGGGGCTCGGGCTGGTCGCGTGTGCGCCGGAATCCGGGCCCGCTGAGCCGGGGCCCAGCGAAACCACACAGGCGGTGTCGCTTGAGACCGGGTTCAAGATCGGGCTGCTCCTGCCCGACGAGAGCTCGACACGGTACGAGACGCAGGACCGGCCCGGCTTCGAAGCTGCCGTGAAGGCGGCGTGCCCGAAGTGCGAGGTGCTGTACGCCAACGCGAACCAGGACGCCGCCAAGCAGCAGCAGCAGGCGAACTCGATGCTGACGCAGGGCGTGAAGGTGCTCGTGGTCGACCCCTGGGACGGCGTGGCCGCAGCGGCCATCGTCGATCAGGCCGTCGCACAGAAGGTCCCGGTGATCGCCTACGACCGGCTGATCAAGAGCCCGCAGCTGTCCTACATCATCTCGAACAACTACGAGAAGGTCGGCGAGCTGCAGGGGCAGGCACTGGTCGAGAAGCTGAAGGCCGACAACGTGCCGGCCGGCAGCGGAATCGTGATGCTCAACGGCGCCACGACCGACAACAACGCCGTGAACATCCGCAAGGGCGCGCTCAGCCAGATCGAGCCCGCCGGTTACAAGGTGCTCGCGCACATCGAGACGTGGGACGGCCCCACGGCCGAGAAGTTCGCCTCGTCCCAGATAGCGAAGTTCGGCACCAAGATCGCCGCGTTCTACTCGGCCAACGACGGAAACGCGCTGGCCGCCATCGCCGCGATGAACGCCGCGGGCATGAAGCTCGT
This sequence comes from Microbacterium sp. SYP-A9085, assembly GCF_009649635.1. Lineage (GTDB taxonomy): Bacteria > Actinomycetota > Actinomycetes > Actinomycetales > Microbacteriaceae > Microbacterium. The sequence goes on from NZ_WJII01000006.1 coordinate 162,360, forward strand.
GCCCACCACGGGTCTGGATGCCACGCTTGCCAGCGTGCAGTCGATCCTCGCCGGTCAGCAGTACATGACCGTGTACAACTCGTTCAAGGGCGAGGCCGAGCAGGCCGTGAAGGTCGCCCTCGACCTGGCGCAGGGCAAGACCCCGACCTCGACGGACACCGTCGACGGGATCCCGGCGTTCCTGCAGCAGCCGCAGGCGGTCACCGCCGACACCGTCGCCACGACGGTCGTGAAGGACGGCGTCTACAAGACGTCCGATATCTGCACGACCCAGTACGCGGCGGCGTGCACGGCTCACAACATCAAGTAGCAAGCATTCCGCGGCCGGCCGGAACCCGAACCGGCCGGCCGCGGAACCCATCGTCACCGGTGAAGGAGAACCGTGATCGACACCAAGCCCCCCGCGCTCGCCGACCAGCGACCGCTGCTGTCGCTGCGCGGCATCTCCAAGGCGTTCGGCGCAGTGAGCGCGCTGACCGATGTGGACCTCGACGTCCACGCCGGGGAGATCGTCGCCCTGGTCGGCGACAACGGCGCCGGCAAGTCCACGCTCGTGAAGATCCTCGCCGGCGCGCACGCCGCCGACGCCGGGTCGATTCAGTGGAACGGGGAGCCGGTGACGATCTCCTCCCCGCTGGAGGCACAGCAGCTCGGCATCGCGACGGTCTATCAGGACCTCGCGCTGTGCGACAACCTCGACGTCGTGCAGAACCTCTTCCTCGGCCGCGAGACCGGATCGGCGTTCGCGATGGACGAGGTCGACATGGAGAAACGGTCGTGGGGCCTCCTCGCGCAGCTCTCCGCGAAGATCCCGTCGGTACGGATCCCGGTGGCGAGCCTGTCCGGCGGCCAGCGGCAGACGGTGGCGATAGCGCGATCCCTGGTCGGCGAGCCCTCCGTCGTGATCCTCGACGAGCCGACCGCCGCCCTCGGCGTCGCGCAGACCGCCGAGGTCCTCAATCTCGTCGAGCGACTGCGCGACCACGGCCTCGGCGTCATCCTGATCAGCCACAACATGGCCAACGTGCAGAACGTGTCGGACCGGATCGTCGTGCTCCGGCTCGGCCGCAACAACGGCGCCTTCCGCACGAGGGACGTCAGCTACGAAGACATCGTCACCGCCATCACCGGCGCCGCGGACAACTCCGTGACCAAGCGGGCGGCGGCGCACTCCACGACCACCGGTGCTGCGAAGGAGCAGAGCAGATGAGCCTCAAGTCCCCGATCGCGTCGCCGGCAACCCAGACGCTCGACCGGCACGATGAGCGACTGCAGGCCGCCACCGGGTTCATCGACGAGCTGCGCATGACGGGCCGGCGCATCCGCCGCGGCGACATCGGCTCGCTTCCGGTGATCATCGGCCTCGTGATCATCGCGGCGGTGTTCCAGACGCTCAACCCGCTGTTCCTGTCGAGCATCAACCTCGTGAACCTCATGCTGGACAGCGCCGCCGTCGGCACCATCGCGGTCGGAGTGGTACTGGTGCTGCTGCTGGCGCAGATCGACCTGTCGATCGGCTCGGTCAGTGGATTCGCCGCCGCTATCCTCGCCGTCACGTTCGTGCAGCTGGGGTGGCCCCTGTGGGTGGCGCTGACGCTGCCGCTGGCGATGGGCGCCGCGGTCGGGGCCATCTACGCGCTGCTGTTCCTCCGCTTCGGTGTGCCGAGCTTCGTGTCCACACTGGGCGGCCTGCTCGCGATCCTCGGATTCCAGCTGTTCATCCTGGGCACCAACGGCTCGATCAACCTCCCGTTCGACTCGTTCATCGTGCGGTTCGCGCAGAAGATGTTCCTCGCCCCGGTCACCTCGTACGTCCTCGTCGTGGTGGTGGCGGTCGTGTACGTGGGGTTCGCGCTGACCTCAGCCGCGAAGCGGCGGCGCAACGGGCTGTCGGCGTCGTCCGTTCCGGGCATCTGGGTCCGCGGCATCCTGCTGCTGGTGGGTCTGGAGGCCGCCGTCTGGTATCTGAACCAGTCGCGGGGCGTGGCGGTCATGTTCCTCTTCTTCCTCGGGGTGATCGGCGTGGTGGCATGGGCGCTGCGACGCACCCGGTGGGGCCGGGCGATGTTCGCCATCGGCGGCAACGTCGAGGCGGCCCGCCGCGCCGGCATCCGGGTCGGCCGCATCTACCTCACGGCGTTCATCCTCTCCAGCGTGCTGGCGGCTGCGGGCGGTCTGATGGCGGCCGGCCGGCTCGCCGCCGCGACGCTGAGCAGCGGCACCGGCGACGTGAACCTGGACGCCATAGCGGCGGCCGTCATCGGCGGTACGAGCCTGTTCGGCGGGCGCGGCAGCGCGCAGTCGGCGCTGCTGGGCATCCTCGTGATCGAGGCGATAGCGAGCGGCCTGAACCTGCTGAACCTGGACTCGTCGATCCGCTTCATGATCACCGGCGGGGTCCTCGTGCTGGCTGTGGTCGTGGACTCGCTGTCGCGCCGGTCCCGCGCCGCACACGGCACGGCGTGACGACCGCCGAACCGGTTACGCTCGATGGTGGCGGATTGAGGGAATGAACGAATGAACGCTTCACAGACGCCGAGCGTCCCGGTCAAGGAAGGCTCTCGGACGGTGCGCTCGGTCGTCCACGCGGTCAAGCTGCTCAAGAGCCTCTCCCGCTCGAGCGGGCCCACGAGCCTCGGGGAGCTGGCCGCGGATGTCGGACTGAGCAAGCCCGCGACGTTCAACCTGCTGAAGACGCTCGAAATCGAGGGCCTCGTCGCGAAAGACGGCTCGGCGCAGTACCGACTGACCTGGGGAATGTACGAGTTGGGCAGCGCGGTCGTGCGATCGACCGATCTCACCCGGGTCGGCCGGTTCCACCTCGACTCGCTCGCGGACGCGACCGGCGAGGCGGTCCTCCTGGCGATCATGGACGAGGACTCCGTGCTCTATGTCGATCGCGGCCAGTCCGCCGACTCGTTCGCCATGGTGGCCAACGTGGGCAGGCGCTCCCCCCTGCACACGAACGCCTCGGGCAAGGTGCTGCTGGCGTGGCAGAGCAGGGAGTTCGTCGACGAGTTCCTGGCATCCGGTCCGCTGGAGCGCAAGACGCCGTACACGATCACCGACCCCGACGCGCTGCGCCGCGAGCTCGCCGCCGTCCGCCGTGATGGATATGCGATGTGCGCCCAGGAGCAGGAGGAGGGCCTGTCGAGCATCTCCGTCCCGGTGACCGGCCACACCGGCGAAATAGTGGCGGCCATGACGATAGCCGCCCCCACGCAGCGGATCGACCTGCGCTCGGCACCCGCGCTGCGCACGCAGCTGATGACCGAGGCGGCCGCGATGTCGAAGCATCTCGGGGCCGAGGCGTCGATCGGCGCGTAGGACGGCCGCCGTTGTGCGGGCGGTGGCCCGATGGGACACTCGTGCCATGAGCAATGACATCAGCATCGCGGTCGGGATGTTCACGGTCGCGGACCAGGACGCCGCAGTGGCCTTCTACACCGACACGCTCGGCTGGGAGGTCCGCACGGACGTCTCCTGGGGCGAGGGCGAGGGCGCCGGCCGATGGGTCGAGGTGGCACCCCGCGGATCGGCGGCGCGGCTGGCGCTGAACCCGCCGATGAGCGGTCAGCCCGGCGGTGGGTCGATCGGTGTGGAGACAGGCGACCTGAGCGCCGAGCGGGACCGCCTGGCGGGCCTCGGCATCGAGATCTCGAACGAGATGCCCGCCGGCGGACCCGTCCCCGCGATGTTCTCGATCAACGACCCCGACGGCAATTGGATCTGGGTGGTCGCCACCGACTGAAGGAGCGCGGCGCGGCGTCGGTCAGGGCACGCGGAGCTCGTCGGGCTGGACGACGACGTCCACGAGAGCGCCGTTTCGCCACACCGTCATCTCCATGCGGCGCCCGATGGCAGCCTCGACCATGGCGCGCTGCACCCCGGTGGCATCCAGGATTCGGACCCCGTCGAGCGAGAGGACGATGTCGCCGGGGTGCGCGCCGGCGACGGCCGCGGGGCTGCCGGCGACGACGGAGACCACCTGCATCCCCATCTGCGACCCGGCCTTCGCCGCGGCCGCGGGGCTGAGCGGCACCGTCGCCCCGGCGACGCCGAGCCACGCGCGACGCACCCGGCCGGCAGTGCGCAGCGCATCGATGATGGCCCGGGTCGTGGCGTTGATCGGCACGGCCAGTCCCAGTCCCACGCCGGCGACGGCCGTGTTCACGCCGATCATGCGCGCGGAGCTGTCGGCGAGCACGCCGCCGCTGTTCCCGGGGTTGAGCGCCGCGTCCGTCTGGATGACCTCGTCGATCACGCGGCCGGATCGCGTGGGCAGCGACCGGCCGAGCGCGGAGACGATGCCGGCGGTGACGCTCCCCGCGAGCCCGAGCGGATTGCCGAGGGCGACCACGAGCTGGCCGACCTGCAGGCCGGCGGCGTCGCCGAGCGTGACGGGCGGCGGGGTGGGCGCGTCGGCGCGGAGCACGGCGAGATCCGACAGGGGGTCCGCGCCGACGACGTGCGCGGCGCTCGTCGTACCGTCCGAGAACGCGAGACTCACCTCGACGGCGTCTGCCACCACGTGGGCGCTGGTGAGCAGATGACGATCCGCGGTGATCACCGACGCGCTGCCGGCGCCGCCGCCCTGGCGCGTGCGCACAGCGACCGCGGCGACCGACGGCAGGACCGTGCGCGTCACGCGCGTGACCGCCGCCGAGTAGGCATCCAGTGCGCCGGCATCGGGTGAGGGCTCGTTCACGCCTTCAGTCTGCGACGGTGGGCGTGCTCGGGACCCGAATTCGCTGACGGCGCACAGGGTGCTGCGCGCATGGCGGCCTCATGACCGAACGGCGATGATCGTCTTTCCCGTACGCCGCGCGGTCGGGTTGAGGGCGGCGACGGCGTCGTCGAGGTCCGCAATGTCGCCGATGTTGGTGCGGAGCCGACCGTCCCGCACGCGCTGGACGATCTCGCCGAGCTGGCGGCGGTCGGACTCGACGACGAAATCGATCGCCAGGCCGCCCCCGGGGCGAACCTCGGCGGGCCCCGTGATGGTCACCAGCGTTCCTCCGGCCCGGATCAGACGGGCGGACCGTGCTTGGATGTCGCCCCCGATGACGTCGAACACCAGGTCGATCCTGCCGACGTCCTCGAGCGCATCGTTCTCGAGGTCGACGAACTCGTGCGCGCCGAAGTCGAGCGCCTTCTGACGATCGGCGGCCCGTCCGGTCCCGATCACGTGCGCGCCGGCCTCACGGGCGAGCTGAGTGACCATCGTCCCGACCGCGCCGGCCGCACCGTGCGCGAGGACGGTCTGCCCCGCCTGGAGCCGGCCGTGCTGGAACAGGCCCTGCCAGGCGGTGAGGCCCGAAATCGGCAGGGACGCGCCCACCGCGAAGTCGATGTCGCCGGGCAGGGGTGCGAGGTTGCGCGCCTCCACCGCGACGTACTCCGCCAGGGTCCCGTCGCGATGCCAGTCCGAGATGCCGAAGACCCGCTGCCCGACGGACAGCCCGGTCGTGCCGTAGCCGAGAGCGCTGACCACACCCGCCACCTCGTGTCCGAGGATCGAGGGCGTCCGATCCCGGCCCGCCCGGTCCTTCCAGGTGGACGGCCACTCCACCTCCGTCGGCACGTATCCCGACGCGTGGATCTCCACGATGACTTCGTTGATCGCCGGCTGTGGTTCCGGCCGCTGCGTCACGGTCATTCCGGCCGCTCCCGGGCCCCTGTCCGTCACGACGATTGCTTTCATGTGCGTGCCCGCTGCTCTCTCGGAGATGTTCTTCCTGGCTCTTTCCTAGCACCCCCACCTCACGTGCAGTCACGCGTTCAGAGCTGCGGACTTCCGCCGGGAGCGGTTCCTGATGAGGAACGGGAGCAGGACGGCGAGGGCGAGCGCCTGAATGGCGGCGGTGGTCACGACGAACGCGACGAGCGAGGTGCTGTACAGCCATCCAGCGAGGGCGCCGCCGAGCGCCGCCGCGATGCCGAGCGCCGCGGCGAAGAGCCCGTATGCGGTCGCCCGGTGCGAGGGCGGGACGAGGTCGGCGATCGTGGCCCGCAGCGTGGACTCCTGGATGCCCAGGGCGGCACCCCACAGCACCGCCCCGATCAACACCGCGATAACCGCGCCCCCGAACGCGAGTGCCGGCAGAACGGCGCACACGGGCGGCAGCACCACCAGGGCCGCCGGCCCGATGCGGTCGTACAACCATCCGGTGGCCAGCGCGACGACCGCGTCGACGAGCATGACTCCGGCGTAGACGACCGGCACCCACGGGGCGGGCAAGATGCCCTGCTCGACGATATGGAACGAGATCAGTCCGAACGTCGCGAATCCCGTCATGGTGAGGGCGCCGAAGCCGGAGTACACCCAGAAGGCGCCCGGCAGCCGGAACCCGTCCGCGGGCTTCGGCTCGGACCCCTCCGGGCGTTCCGGATGCGCGTTGCCCTCGAACAGCTCGGGACGCGGCGCACGCGACCGCAACCACAGCAGAAGCACGATCGCCGCGACACCGGGCACCACGAGGATCCCGAGCGACGGCCGGTAGTCGTCGCCGGTGAGGGCGAGCACCGCCGCGACCAGCAGCGGGCCGACCACCGCGCCGATCTGGTCGAGCGCCTCGTGCACGGCGAACCCCTTGCCGCGCCCCGTGGCCGCGGTCGCGAACGAGAGCAGCGCATCCTTCGCGGGCGAGCGGATCGCCTTGCCCACCCGCTCCATGATGATGAGCACGGATGCCAGCAGCACCGTCTGGGCGAAGCCGAGCAGCGGCACCGAGATCACCGTGAGCACGTACCCCGCGATCGTCCACGCCCAGAACCGGCGCGTCCGGTCGGCGAGCGGTCCAGCGACCAGACGCAGCAGCAGCGCCGACGCCTCGCCGATGCCGGTGACGACGCCCACCACGACGGCGGAGGCGCCCAGCACCGCCAGGATGGGACCGGTCACAGACCGCGCGCCCTCGTACACGACGTCTGCGAGCAGACTCACGACGCCGAATGTCGCGACGAACCGCCACGCACTGATCCGCATCCTCGCCGTCATCGTGCCCCTCTCGCAGGTGAGGAGACCGGCGCCCTCAGGCGGTGGCCGCTCACCGTCGGCCCGCGGCGGTGAGTGCGGCGCACACCGGGGTCTGCGATTCGCCGGGGAAGTATGTCGCCCATTCGGCGGCGGTCAACTCGCGTCCGGCCATACGACACGCGGCGGCGGCCATGTCGGCGGGATCCAGGTCCCAGTCCAGCACGCCCCGACGAGTGTTGGTGATGAGGGTTCTTCCGTCGGGACTCAAGTGCGCCGACGTGAACTCGGGCGAGGATGTGGGCACGTCGAAGCCGAGTTTGCGGCCGCTTGCCACGTCGTACAGCGACGCCTTCTGTGCGACACCCGCGAGCAGAAGGATGCGCCCGTCGTCGCTGATCTCGAATTCGTCGGCTCCCGCCGTCGGCTTGGCGAGCGTCCGCAATGGCACCAGGTGGGTGGTGCTGCGACGCATCTCCGACGAGTTCGTGCTGATCACGTCACCTCCGGGCAGCGCGATCGAGGCGGTGTCGCCGGCCAGACCTTGAGCGATCTCCTTGCCGGTGGTCAGGTCGAACACGGCGGTGACCATGTCCGCCCTGTCCCGGTCCCACCACGAGATGACGGCACGATCGGTGCCGGGGATCTGGTGGATCTGGAGCCAGGTGCTCCAGAGATTCTTGCCGGTGAAGTCCAGCGGCACCCCTTTCTGCTTCCCCGTCTTCGCGTCGAACGCGACGATCGAATCGTCGGCGATGGCGAACGCGATCGCCCCCGGTCCGCCTGGCTGGATGTCGCGGTCGGGGGAGGTGTCGAGGAACTCCCAGGTGCGTGTCCCGTGCGCATCGCCGATCCGCGGCGACGAAGCCTCTGTCGCCCACCGCGCGACGATGCCCTTGCCCAGGGGGACGATGCGCGATGCGGGCTGACCCGCAGCCCGGCCGGTGCGCAGGTCCCACACCACCGAGGTCGGCTGGCCTTGCGCATCACGGGCGCCGCTGGTGACAGCGATCGACGACTGATCGATGAACCCTGCGCTGGCAGCGGCGCCCGGAACGGCGAGACGGGAGATGGGTCCGCCTCCGTCCATCGCGAAGCGGGTGATGAACGGGGTGGTGCGCTGGTTCACGACATAGAGGCTGCCGTCGCCCAGCATGCCCGCTCCGGTGATCCATTCCGAGGCGGTCGAGAACTCTCGTCCGGTCGGCTCCCCTGTCTCGGTGCTGTATTCGACCGCGGTGCCGCGCTGCTCGACGTACGTGCCGTCGTTCCCGACGGCGATCGACACGCAGGGGTACGGATCCGCGTCGGCCCGAGTCCAGCGCATGCGCGCGGTCGCCAAGTCGATGAGCGACGTGCCGTCCGGGCCGCAGCCGATGAGCTGATGATCCCCCGACTGCGCCAAGACACTCGAAGCCACGTCGGAAGCGAGGGCGAAGGACTTCACGAGCTGGTGTGTCCCGGAGTCGTAGATGTCGATCCGTTTCGGCAGCGCAACAGCGACCGTGCCGTCGCGCAACGGGACAATGCCTCCGGGGTCGGGATCAGCGCCGTTGCTGGCGACGAACGGCTTGTCCGTCTTGAGCGTGGCAGCGTCCACCCAGACCGGCGTCTGTCCGGAGTGATCCTCAAGGACCACCGTCCTGCCGTCCGGCGTGAAGCCGCCGCCGACCGCGATCCTCGCGTCGACGTCGCGCGAGGCGGTCCGCTTCCCCGTCGTGAGGTCGACCGCGACGACATGCTCGATGCAGCAGGGCTGTCCCGACGGGAACGGCGCGGGGATGACGACGACGGCGCGTTGCGCTCTGTTGTCGATGAAGACCTGGCCACGATAGGGCGTCGTGATGGAGGGGAGGCCGGCGTCGAGCCGCCGGACCAGCCTGCCCGTCGACAGATCCCAGAGCTCTGCCCGCGCATGCGCGGCGGACGGACCCACCGGGCCGGTCACGGCGAGCGCTTCCGTCGTTCCCGGCACCGCAGCGGCGAAAGTGCGTTCCGCGGCACCGAACGTGACGGTCGTCGTGGGCGCATCCGGCGCAGACAGGACCGTGAAGAGGGCAGAGGCCGCGCGTGCATCGCCCGGGCGCTGACGATACAAGGCCGCTGCGAGCAACGCTGCGCCGAATCTGTCCGACTCCCGTGTGGACTGTGCGGTCGCGGCGAGGGCTTCGAACTGCGCGTCGGACTGCGCCTGAGCGGCTTCCTGAGCCCTCACGGCTGCCAGCCCACCGAGCACGAGTGTCGTCGCGACAAGCATCCCCGCCCCGACGAGCGCAACCCGCAGCCGACGATTCTGCCGCCGGTCTCGCGCCGCGGCAGCTGCGACGGATCGCACCTCGTCCGCGTGCCGGGCATCGGAGGCATCGAGGAACGCGCGCTCCACATCGGTGAGGTCCGGTGAGGATGCATCCCGCCACTCCACCGCCGTCTGCAAACGCGCTCCGCGCCACAGGTCCTCGTCCAGGCGACCGGACGCGTTCCAGGCCTGGGCGACGGTGGATACTGCGCCCACCATGCGCGAGCCGACCTCATCCTCTTCGAGCCATCTGCGCAACCTCGGCCACGCCCGGGCGATCGCCTCGTGCTCGATCGTCAGAGTGCCCTCATCCACGCGCAGCAGGCGCGCGTTCACCAGCCGCTCGATCACGTGCCGCCGCTCGGGGTCCGCCAGCAACGGGGCGGTCGACACGGGCACGCGCACGACGGAGCCCTCGGGGCTGCGCTCGACGAGTCGAAGCAGCACCGCGCGGCAGGTCGCACGCTGCTCCGCAGACATCGCGAGATACGCGTCCTCGGCGGTCTGCGCCACCGCCCCGGCGATGCCACCCGTGCTCTGGTACCCGGCGACGGTCATCATCGATCCCTCGCGACGCGCCCAGGTCTGTGCCAGCGCGTGCGACACATGCGGGAGCGCGGCGTACCGGTCCCCGGCGTCACGGATGACGAGCTCCACCAGTCCGGGCTCCAACCGCAGCCCCGCCCGTTCGGCGGGGCGCTCGACGATCTCACGCAGCGCGCTCACGGGAACCGGGCCGAGCGCGGTGAGACCGTCCCGGACACGCTCGCCGAGCCCGGGGATCGCGATCAGCGCGTCGACGGCGTCCGACCGCGCCGTCATCACCACGGCGCCGCTGGCGTCAAGCACCCGGCCGAGCGTCGTGGCCGCCGCCTGCCGGTCTGGCTGCGGCATGCGCGTGAGCTCCTCCGCCTGATCGATGAGGACCGCGTCCGGGACCGCTTCCTCGCAGAGGGCGGCGAGGCGTTCGAATCCGTCGATGGACGGCCGAAGCGTCGCCAGAGACCACCCGCGGTCCACAAGCCGCGGTCCGATGCCCGCGAGCAGGACGGAGGACTTGCCGGCTCCAGAGGGGCCGAGGATGACCACCAGAGCGCCGGGGCGCACTCGGCTGACGAGCGCGTCGACGTCGGCATTCCGCCCGAAGAATTCTTCGGCATCGTCGGGTCCGTACGAGCGGAGTCCGCGGTAGGGGCATGTTGCGCTGACATCGGGGTGGGGCGCCTCGATGATGAGGTTCGGGTCCTGGCGAAGCATCATCTCCTCGAGGCTGCGCAGCCGATCGCCCGGCTCCACGCCGAGCTCGTCCCGCAGCCGGCGACGCGCTTCACGAAGCACAGACAGAGCGTCCGCCTGGCGGTCAGCGCGATAGGCGGCGAGTGCGAGCAGCGCCCATCGCCCCTCGCGCAGGGGGCGTTCGCGGACCAGGCGTTCGGCGTCCGCTATCACCGATCGGTGCTCACCCGTTGCAAGGCGCGCCTCCAGCAGTTCCTCCTCGGCCGTCTCCCGAATCTCCTGCAGCCGTGCGGCCTCGATGATCGCCGGCTCCCAGTCCGGCAGATCCGGGAAGGGAGCACCGCGCCAGAGCGCAAGCGCACGGCGATATGTGTCGGCCGCACGGTCGCCATCACCATCCAGAAGATGCCGGCGACCCATCGACACCAAGCGCTCGAACGCGACGACGTCCACAGCATCCGGGTCAAGTCCGAACGCGTAGCCTGCGCCGCGGGTGTCGACGGCATCCTTTCCCACTCGCGCGCGGATGCGACCGACGGACACCTTCACCTGGGCGGGCCATGTTGTCGGGCGCGGACCGTCGCCCCAATAGGCTTCCGCGAGCTCGTCAACCGACAATGGGTGCCCCGGCCGCAGCACGAGCGCGCTGAAGATCGATCGCTCCCGGGGCTGCAACGAGGCGACCCCGGTGTCCAGCGCGCCGAGCACCCGCACCGTCATGACAGCCAGTGTGAGCACTGTCCCCCATCGCGTCAATGAGGACGGATACCGGACGGATACCACCGGGCAGCGGATCGGATACCCCCGCGGCGGACCCTGGTCGCATGACCACATCACACAACGTCCGCCGACTGGCCGCCGCCACAGTCATCGTCGCGCTGGGCACATCACTGTCGGCGTGCACGACGCGCATCGCGGCGTCCCCGATGCCCGCATCGAGCCCGGTGCCGGCGGCCCGGCCGTTCTGGCGCACGGCACCGCACTGGTCGCAGCTGCATCTCTGCGCCGACGACCGGGTTCACACCGGCGCGTCGGACTCGTTCGCACACGCGTGGCGCGAGTGCGTCATCCTGATGTCCCTCGCTGAGCCGCCGGCATCCATCGTCCGATGAGCGGGATGTCGTCGTATCAGCTCCCGGTGAGTCGTATTGGGAACTGAAACCCAGGTGACGCGCGGCTGAACGAGTGCCGACCACTCCATGGGAACCGAGCGCGCATGTTCCCGACGATGGAGGTGAGCCGGGCGTGAGTCACCGCGAAACCCGAAGGTTGGAAAGGCGCGCGGTGGCGGTTGCGGCGATGATGTCGAGGAGGTTCCGGATTCCTGGGTCGCCGAGCCCGGGCTCGCGGACCGCAAGCAGGAGCTTCCTCTCGATCGGATCGGTGAGGCGGACGAGTTCGACGCCGTCCGGCACGGTGTCGACGGTGAGTGCGGGGACGAGGGCGACTCCGACGCCGGCTGCGACGAGGGCGACCTGGACGGAGAAGTCCATCGTCTCGGCGACGACACGTGGCCGGAACCCGGCAAGGCCGCAGGCGCGTTCGACCATCGTGTGACAGGTCACCCCGGGTGTCGGGATGATCCAGGGACGATCGCTGAAGTCGGCAAGCCGCTCGGGCGCTCCGCCGGCCGAGATCCTGTCATCGCTGCGCAGCGCGAGCCAGACGGGTTCGCTGCCGATCGTGTTCGCGACGATACCGTTGGGCACGTCGCGTGCGACGTTGCTGTAGGAGTGGATGGCTGCGAGGTCGACGGCGCCGTTCGCGAGGGCCGCGAGGGCGTTCTCCGGTTCCAATGTGCTCAGAGTCAGTTCGAGGCCGGAATCGTTGTCGAACAGGATGCGCTGGAAGGCGTCCGCAACGAACGTGCGAGCCGCCGAGGGAAAGGCCGTCACCGAGTAGCGCCCGACGGTGCCGGCCCGGAGGGCATCGAGTTCCAGCTCGGCCAGTGAGAGTCGGTCGAGGATGTCGTGCCCATGGGCGGCCAACAACGCCCCGGCGGCCGTCAGGGCGAGGCGGCGACCGGCGCGGCGGGTGAGCGTGACCCCCAACTCCCGTTCGAATGCCGCAAGCTGCATCGAGACACCCGGGGCGGTCAGATGCATCTCATCGGCGACGGCGGCGATGGTGCCGAGGCGCTGGAGGTCTGCCAGCATGCGGAGTTTGCGGACGTCGATCATGCCCCTCAATCTACCTTCAGCCAGGCTTGGGTTTCCAGTAATCATTATTAAGTTGTGGTGAGCTGTCCGGGTGAGCCATCTTCGAAGCATGAAGCGTCACCGCGCCCTCCTCGCCGGCTTGGCTGTCGTCATCCTCTGGGCCAGTGCGTTCCCAGCGATCCAGGTCGCTGCGCCCGCGATGGGACCCATCGGGCTGTCCTTCGCAAGGCTTTTCATCGCGACGGTCGCGCTTCTCATCGTCGGGCTCGTCAAGCGGATCCGAGTGCCGCGGCCACGTGATCTCGGCTGGATCATCGCCTGCGGGTTCTTCGGCATGACGTCGTATCAGCTCCTGCTCAACTGGGGTGAGCTGTATGTGCCGGCCGGGACGGCGAGCATCATCGTCGCGGCGGCGCCCCTCGTGTCGGTGGCGGTCGCGCGCATCCTGTTCGCGGAACGGATCTCCCGGATCACCATCGTCGGCAGCGCCATCGCCCTGGGCGGCGTCGTGATCGTGTGCCTGGCCCGCAGCGGAGTGGCCCTCTCGGCGGCGGTGTGGATCGTCGTCGCCGCGATGGTGGTCCAGGGCGCCTACCACCCTCTGCAGCGCCCGCTGCTGAGACGCTATTCGGGGCTCGAGGTCGCCTGTTACGGGATGGTCGCGGGGACGCTCATGACGGTCCCGGTGGCCCCCTTCGCTGTTGATGGCCTGCTCGGTGCCGGGGCGGCCGCGTGGCTGGCGGCCGTGTGGCTGGGGCTGATGCCGTCGGCATTGGGGTTCGTCTTGTGGGGTTATGCCGTCGGGCGGATGTCCGTCGCCGCGTCGACGTCGATGCTCTACCTGGTCCCGCCCGCTGCCGTTCTCATCGCCTGGGCCTGGCTCGGAGAGCTTCCGATCGTCGCCGAGCTCATCGGTGGCGTCATCGTGCTTCTCGGTGTGATCACGATCTCCCAGCTGCCGCGAATCCTCGCGTCCCGTCGGACACGATCGGCCCTGGTGTGAAAAGGACACGGCCGGTGGGAGGCACAGTTCCACCCGCCCCGCCCAGAGCCGCGTCACGTCAATCTCTTGCGATGTAAAAGATAGTTGACATATCTCGGCGAACCGCGTTACTCTCAATGTCAAGAATTACTGACATGAGGAGCCTGAGATGGTCTACCAAGAGCGCAACACCTGGATGCAGCTGATCGTGAGTGCGATCGGCATGGGCGTGTACGTCATCGTCATCCTCGCGCTCGCTGAAGGCGGCCGGCTCACCGACGTCGCGTGGTGGCCGGTCATGCTGTGGACCGTCGGCGCCAGCATTGTGGCGTCGATAGTGCTGAGCATCCTGTGGGGCATCGTCGCGGGCGCGAGGGATCCGGACGGGGTGGGCAGGTCCGATATCCGCGATCGGGACATCGCGCACATGAGCGCCCGGGTCGGGCAGTCCTTCCTCGTGATCGCCGGCCTCGGCGTGCTCGTGCTGTGCGCACTCGAGGCCGACTGGTTCTGGATCGCCAACACGATGTACTTCGGATTCGCCGTCTCGGCTTTCGTCGGCGGCGTCGCGGGAGTCATCGCCTACCGCCGAGGACTGGCGTGATGGTCAGGCCCACCAAGGTCACGAACACCATCCGCGCGCACCGCGAGGCTGCAGGATTCACGCAGGCCGAACTCGCCGGGCGCGTCGGCGTCACGCGCCAGACCCTCATCGCGATCGAGCAGGGCAAGTACTCGCCGACGCTGGAACTCGCCTTCCAGATCTCGCGCATCTTCGGCGTCGGCATCGACGACGTCTTCCAGCACCCCGACCACTGACAGGAACCCCATGAGCACCGAAACAAAGCACCGCATCGACAGCCGGACCATGACCGCGTGGCAGCAGACCCACTACGGCGGCCCCGACACGCTGCGAGCGACCGAGGTGGCCGTGCCCGAGGCGGGCAAGGGCGAGGTGCTGCTGAAGATCCACGCGACGGCGCTCAACGCCGGCGACATCCGCATCCTGCGCGGCGACCCCGGCCTGGTGCGGCTCGCGTTCGGACTGACCCGCCCGCGCACAGCCACCCGCGGCATGGACGTGGCCGGCACCATCGTCGCGGTCGGCCCCGGAGTGGACACGGTCGCCGTCGGCGACGAGGTCATCTGCGAGCTCCCCGGAGGCGGTGGACTCGCGCCGTACGCCACGGCACCGGCATCCCGTCTCGTTGCGCGCCCCGAAACCCTCGATCCCGTTGCCGCCGCGACGCTGCCGATCGCCGGCGGCACCGCCGTGCAGGCGCTCGATGGGGCGGGCGTCTCCCGTGGCAGCCGCGTGCTCGTCATCGGCGCCTCCGGCGGCGTCGGCACGTTCGCCGTGCAGCTTGCCGCGCTGCGCGGCGCCGAGGTGCACGCGGTGTGCGGCGCGCGCAATCGCACACTCGTCAAGGGACTGGGCGCGCAGCGGACGTTCGACTACACCACGACGGATGCCGCGTCCTTGCCCGCCGCGTCCTACGACGCGATCATCGACATCGCCGGCGCGTGGACCCTGCGCGATCTGAAGCGGCTTGTGCGGCCGGGCGGTGCCACGGTGCTGGTGTCGGGACAGGGCGGCCGCGTGCTCGGGCCGATGGGGCGGATACTGGGCGCGATGGTCCGCTCGATCGGGTCGAAACGGCCGTTCAGGATGCTCGCCGCGACCTGGCAGCAACACGTCGTCGCGCAGCTGGCGAAACTGGCAGCCGACGGCCGAATCACGCCGGTCATCGAGCGCACGTTCACGTTCGAGGAAGGGCGCGAGGCGGTTGCGCACGTGGACGCCGGACACACCGTGGGAAAGGTGGTCGTCGCGGTCACTCGACGGTCAGAAGCCCGTTGAGTTCGTCACACGACGCCACATTCTCGAAGTCCCGTGCGACCGCAACCACGCGAGCCGCACGATCCGCACCGATCAAGGGGTCGGCGAGGTCGGCGAACTTCAGCGACATCGCTTCCAGATGCGCGTCGAGGTCGGGGTCTTCGACGGCGGAGATGGCATTGACATTCGTGTCGATCCGCGTGCCGTCAACGAGCGCGACGCTCACGCGAGTCTCCCCGAAGCTCATGCCCTCCGCGACCTGCACGCTGACCTTGTCGCGCAAGGCCACCAAGCGCGGATCCCGTGTCTTCTCGTCTGTGAAGCCCTCGCTCGTCGTGGGTTCGCCGGCGAGCGCGAGAGCGGACACGTATCGAAGGCTGAACTTGCCCTCCAGCCCGGTCACCGGTGCGGGGATGTCGCAGGTGCCGCGGACAATCGGCCGGGCGGTGAGGACGACGGAGACGATCTCGTCGTCGGCGAAGTCTCGCAGAGCCTTCGCCGCCCTGATCGACTCCACGGCGGAGTGCGTGCCATGGCAGCAGGCGTGCCGCTTGGCGACGACGCCTGAGATGCCGGATCGTCCGGCCAGCTCCCGGTCCACCCGGTCGACATCCAGCCGGTCGCTGTGGGTCCACTGGTACCCACGGGGCGCCTCGATCCCATCATCGGGCGCGCTGAACCCCTCCTTCGCAGCGAAAGCCGCGAATACCCCGTTCGCGGCGGCGCGCCCGGCGTTGAGGTGTTTGCCCATGGTGCCGAAGACTGCCTTGAGGCCCGAGGCCTGGGTCGCGGCGAGGCTGAGCGCGCGGCGCATAGCGTCGTCGTCGAGCCGTGCCAACACTCCAGCGGCAACCGCCGACCCGAAGACGCCAACGGTCCCCGTGTTGTGGAAGCCTCTCGCGTACGACTCTGCGCCGGTGGCGAGGCCGACCACGGACATCGCGTGGACACCTGCCGAGTACGCGACGAGGATGTCTTGACCCGTGCTGCCGAGCGCTTCACCGACCGCGAGCGCCGCAGGCATGATCACGGAGGTCGCGTGGCCCCCGACGAAGATGCTGGTGTCATCAAGATCGAGAGCGTGCGCGGCGATCGAGTTCACGAGCGACGCCTGCGACATCGAGGTCTTCGTCGCGGTGCCGATCAGCGTCGAGCGCGGATGCCCGCCTTCGGCCTCGACGAATCCCCGGGCGATCCTTGCCGACTCCTCCGAAGTGCCCGCGAGTGCCACACCCAGGTAGTCGATGAGTGCGGCCTTGGTGCGTGTGAGATCCGCCTCGGACAGACCGGCGCGCGCGATGGCCTGCACGTCGTCGACCAGCCGGTTCGTGAACGAACCTTCGATGTGGGTGGCTGTCATGCCGTCCTTCCTTCTCATTCGGTCCCGGCATCCGGAACAGGGGGCTCGGCTGGAGACCGACGCGAGCCGGCCGACACCAGCGGGCCGGATGCCGATTCGCCCGACGTCCGAAATGGCGCGGGCGCGTCCGGGGCCGGCCTTCCGGTCTCATCCAGAGGGAAGTGGCACGCGACCAGATGGTCCGGGCGGATCTCGCGCTTGACCGGCTCGATCTGCGCGCAGACCTCCTGCGCGAACGCGCACCGCGCGCGGAAGCGGCATCCGCTCGGAGGATCCATCGGCGACGGCGGTTCTCCGAGAAGCCGCAGGCGCGGGCGCTCGTCCGGGGTGAACGAGGGGATGGCGGACAGGAGTGCGGCGGTGTACGGGTGCGCCGGCGCCCGGAAGAGCTGACTGACGGACGCCTCCTCGCAGATCTTTCCGAGGTACATCGTCGCGACGCGATCCGCCAACTGCTGTACCACTGCGAGATCGTGCGCGATGAGCAGATACGTCAGATGGAACTCGCGCTTCAGCTCGGCGAGCAGCTCGACGACCTGTGCCTGGGTGGCTGCGTCGAGCGCCGTCACGGGTTCGTCGCAGATGACGAGTGCGGGGCGGCAGACCAGGGCTCTTGCGATGGCGACACGCTGCTGCTGGCCGCCGGAGAGTTCCGACGGCCGACGCTTGCCGTGGATGCTGGGATCGAGGCCGACTTGGCGTAGACACTCCGCGACGGCGTCCTGTCGCTGCTTGCGCGTCATGTTCGATCTGCGCAGCGGCTCTGCCACCGTGCGCTCGACGCTCCACGTGGGATCGAGCGCGGACGACGGGTCCTGGAAGATCATCTGGACAAGCTGGTGCCGCGCGTGTCTCGCTTTTCTGCTCCGAGAGCTCACATTCTGCCCGGCGATGTCGATGCGGCCTCCGCGCGCGTGAGGCGCGCCGATGATCGTTCGGGCGAGGCTGGTCTTCCCAGAGCCGGTTTCGCCGACGATCGCGAGGGTCTCACCGCGCGCGACTTCGAAGCTGACGCCGGCAACCGCCGACACCTTGGCGCTGCGCAGCGAGCCCGAACGCGCGACCGTGAACTCCTGTACCACTTGCTCGGCGAGGAGAGCGGGAGACCTGCCGTCCGAAGAAGTGTCACTCGCCACCATGCTCATCTCCATTCCGCACTTCCGCTTGGGGGTCGATCGTGCGTTGCGCCGTGCGCGGCGGATCGGCGGTCGGCACCTCCGGGTCGGCGGGAAGGCTGACGCCCGGAACGCGCGCGATCAGTTCCCGCGTGTAGGGCATGGTCGCCCGATCGAACAGGTCCGCGGCCGGCAGCTGCTCCACGAGTCGCCCCGATCGCAGGACCAGCACATCGTCGGCCCGGGATGCTGCAAGCACCAGGTCATGCGTGATGAAGAGGACACCGATGCCGAGTCGGTCGCGCAACTCGTCGATGAGGTCCATGATCAGGGCCTGCGTCGTGACGTCGAGCGCCGAGGTGGGCTCGTCGCACAGGAGCACCCCGGGGTTCATGGACAGGGCGATCGCGATGACGGCCCGCTGTTTCATTCCGCCGGACATCTGATGCGGATAGGCGTAATACCGCTCCTTCGGTGCCGCGATCCCGACCTGTTTCATCAGGTCGAGCGCCCGCTCCTCGGCGGCCGCAGCCGAGAGTCGTTCACCGACTCGCGAGAAGCGCATGCTCTCCGCGATC
Organism: Microbacterium sp. SYP-A9085; assembly: GCF_009649635.1. GTDB lineage: Bacteria > Actinomycetota > Actinomycetes > Actinomycetales > Microbacteriaceae > Microbacterium. Next base: position 180,902 of record NZ_WJII01000006.1, read on the forward strand.
TGCGGTCCGACCCGGGTTGTGGGATTCAGTGCTCGTGTGGGGTTCTGGAAGACCAGCGCGGCTTTGCTCGATGTGTAGCGTCGGCGCGCGCGCGCCTTCATGTCGCTGACATCCCTCCCGCCTACCTCGATCCGACCGCTGACGCGGAAGATGCGTTCATCGAGCACTCCGAGGATGGCCTTCGTCGTCATCGACTTCCCGGCCCCGGACTCGCCGACCAGGGCGGTCATCCTTCCCGGTTCGACCGAGAACGAGAGCGAGTCGAGGATGGGTGCGTTCTCCCTGCCCACCACGGCGACCGTGAGATCTTCGACCCGCACGAGGGCGTTCTGCACTGTCACGGACGTGCTCATCAGGACGCTCGCTTTTCCTGCAGGGCATCCGACAGCAAGTTGACGGACGCGATCGTGGCGAACAACATGATCGCGGGCATCACGATGAGCTGGGGTGCGACGGTCATATAGCTCTGGTTCTGCCCGATGATGCTGCCCCAGCTCGGGGTGGGTGCAGGGACACCCAATCCGAGGAAGCTGAGCGCGGCCTCGGCCATCATCGCGCCGGCGATCGCGACGAGCCCATAAGCGAAGACACGACCCGCAACGTTCGGCCAGACATGGGTCGTCAGGATCTGCAGCATCGGGACGCCGCTCGTCCGCGCCGCCACGACGTAGTCCATGTGCACCACCCGAAGGGTCTGTGCCCGAGTGATCCGACCGAAGCCCGCGATGCTGAAGAATCCGATGGCGATGATCGCGTTGAACATGCTCGGGCCGAGGTAGGAGGCGATCGCGATGGCCAGCACGATGTCGGGGAACGCGAAGATCACGTCAAGGCACCGCATCAACACCGGCCCGAGCACCCTCTGGTAAAAGGCTGCCAGCATGCCGATCAGTGACCCCACGATCATGCCGATCGCGATCGCGCCGAAGGCGACGGTGAGGGTCACCCGGCCTCCGACGAGCAGCTGGGCGAGCATGTCGTTGCCAAGCGCGTTCGTGCCGAGCGGATGACCGGGGCTTCCGATCGGCAACAAGCCCTCGGAGAGATCCCCCGTGGTCGCGTCGGGAAGCGAGAAGACGGTCGGGCCGAAGAAGCACGCCAGCACGATCAGGACGAGGATCGAGGCGGGGACGACCACCCCCGCGTCGCGATATCTCTTCGTACGCGTGAAGAACGTGGGCGGGGTTCCCGTCGCGGTCGCCGGGCCGGGGCTCGCCGAGGGGGTGCTGTCCAGCGGCAGCTCGGGCAGGTGCGGGGGCGACGTTTCAACCTGTGTCACCGTGTTGCCTCCCTTACACGTGGATCGAGAATGGCGTAGAGCATGTCGATGGCGAAGTTGGCCACGACGACGAAGATCGCCACGATCGTCACGCTCGCCAGCGCAGCGGGCGTGTCGTGCTGGGTGACCGACAACCGGATGAGCGTGCCCATCCCGGGGATGCCGAAGATCTGCTCGATGATGACCGTGCCCGCGATGAGCCTTGCGATATCGATTCCGACCACCGTCAGGAGACCGAAGGACGAGTTGCGCACAGCATGCCTGAAGACGAGTCGGCTGGCGCTGATGCCCTTCAACCGCGCGAGCGTGATGTAGTCCTCGTCATCAAGCTGAGTGACGAGCTCGGATCGGAAGACGCGCATCAAGAGCGGGAACAGGAACAGGCCCAGCACGATGCTCGGGAAGAGGATGTGGATCAGATTCGGTCCCCAGCCATCGCTGAACGGATTGACCCATCCGCGTGGTGAAACGATCCGGTACCGCACCGCGAGCAGATTCAGCAGCAGCAGGCCCAGTACGAACCCGGGAACCGAGGAGCACACCAGCGCAACGCCCTGGATGATGCGGTCAACCGCCCTGCTCCGGCTGGCGACCGAGATGACCGCGAGGGTCACACCGAGCAGGATGGAGAACAGCAGACCAAGGACGAGCATCTCGATCGTCGGCAGCAGCGCGCGGCTGATCATGTCCGACACCGGCTGTCTCGGCGGCACCAGCGACGTGCCGAAGTCGCCCGTGAAGAAGTTGCCGAGCCAGGTCAGATACCGCACGAAGAAAGGCTGATCGAGATTGAGTTCCGCCCGAAGTGCGGCCTTCGCCTCGGGCGAGTAGTCCTCGCCAAGGATCGACGTGACAACGTCACCAGGGAGGATGAACATGATCGAGAACGCGAGGAACCCGGTCCCCAGCACGACGATCACCATCTGAGGGACTCGGCTGGCCAGCACGCGAAGCATCAGCACCCCCTCGGCGTCGAGCGTTCCCCGGTCATCAGGTTCTTCCTCAGTTTCGGCATTCGTGCTCGCCGTGGCCGGGCGGCGACGGCGTCACACCGTGAACCTGGGGGGATTTTCATGCGTACCGGTCCTTTCCGGGCGCTCAAGTCGGTGGGACGACCGACTCTCCCTCGCGCCGGCACTGCACTGAGCCGACCCGAATGAAGAATCAATATATACATAAACTTGGCGCGAAATCACGCGTTGCAGAACAACGCGTGCACGCCTAGCATGAAGCGACATCGTAGCGGTTGATCTTTAAACTTCACGTGATTCGTGGATAGACTACGCGAAGTTTGATTATTAAACTCACTGCTACCCCGCTCTGTTCGAAGGAGATCAGACATGCCGCTCGCCCGCTCGAAGGCACTGGCCACACTCGTGGGTCTAACACTCGCGTCGTTTCTGGTGGCGGGATGCGCGCCGCCACAAACGGGGGCGCCGGTGACCGACTCGGCGACATCCAAACCGGTCGACGGAGGCGTCATCCTGGTCGGCGGCCTCGCCACCAAAGCGCTCGATCCCGGTCAGGTCGGATTCGGAACCCAGTCCTTGCCCTGGACCCATCCGATCTACGGAAGCCTCTTCGAACCGCCGAACGACCCCGGCGGCGACATCAAGCCGGGGCTTGCCACCGGCTACGAGTACAGCGATGACAACCTTCAGCTCACCATCACTCTCCGAGAAGGCCTGAAGTTCCAGGACGAAACGCCGCTCGACGCGGACGCTGTGGTCTGGAACTTCAACCGCCACATCAAGAACGTGACGCGAGAAGCGCAGTTCTTCGTCGACGTCGCGTCGGTGAAGGCGGCCAGCCCCGTGAAGGTCGTCGTCACCTTCAGCCGACCGCAGCAGATCCTGCTGGACGCTCTCGCCTATGCACCCTCGGGGTTCATCGCGTCACCCGCCTCCTTTGAGCGGATGGGGGCCGATGCGTTCAACATCTCGCCAGTCGGTGCCGGCCCCTTCAAAATCACCCGAGTGGATCCGGGGCAGGAGCTGGTGCTGGAGAAGGCCGACACGTTCTGGGACGCGGACAACGTGCACCTGGACGGGATCACCTTCATCAACACCGGACCTGACCCGCAGGCGGCCCTGGTGCAGCTGCAATCGGATTCGATCCAGTCCATCACGTGGGCCGGGACCTACACGTCGGCGGCTGTCCTCTCGGCCGCACAGAAGGATTCTGCGCTAACCGTGATCGCCGGCCCGAGCACGCGCATGCTGATACTCCCGGTGAACGCATTCTCGCCACCGTTCAACGACCTGCGCGCTCGACAGGCCATCAACTACTGCATGGATCGTGAGGCGATCGCCACGCACATCTCGGACGGCTTCGCGCAACCTGCGTATGTGCTCTCGGGCGACAGCCTCGCCCTGAAGAAGTGGGAAGACGGCCGCGACCTGAACCCGCTGCGGCCTGACGTCGACAAGGGCAAGAAGCTTGTGGACGAGCTGGGCGGCCTCGCGTTCACGATCGTGACCCCGCTGAGCACTGAGATACTGCCGGCTCTCCAGCAGCAGTGGGCGAAGTGCGGTATCAACGCGCAGGTCCAGCGGACCGACGACTGGCTCTCCCTCGTACAGTCGGGGAAGTACCAGGCGACCATGGCGATCCTCGGCAACGACAGCTACAACCCGGCCTCCGGCTCGACAAGTTATGTGGATCCCGCTGCAGCCAACAACCGCTACGGCTTCCGTGACGAGAAGGTCTGGAACAACATCCTCAAGGCGAAGGGCACCCCCGACCAGGGCAAGGCGATCGCGCTCTGGCACGAGATCTGGTCCAGCCTCGCCGAGAACGGCTTCGTCAACCCGATCGTGAGCGGACCCCAGTACGTCGTGGTCTCCGCGGACCTCCAGGGCGTGACTCCGTCACGCGGGTACGGAGACTTCACCCACGCCTGGCTGAAGCAGTAAGCCGGCAGAACCGGGCTCGTCGGCCGGATGTCCTGATCTCGTTCAGGACATCCGGCGGCGATGAGCCGCGCGATGCGCCCGTAGGCAATCGACACGTTGGAGTCGAGAGATTTGGACAGGTAGGCATGGACAACGACATTCGAGGAAAAGTCGCCATCGTCGGCGTCGGTCACACCGATCAGGGTGAGCTGCCAGGCCAGTCGCCCGAACTCAGCTCCGTCCTCGCCATCAAGGCAGCGCTCGAGGACGCCGGCGTCGGTCGGGACAAGCTGGACGGACTGATCACCTGCAAGTCAGTGCAGGGCACCAACGTCGATGTCGGCGTCGGCCCTCTCCTCGGGATGAATCCGCGCTATGCGCAGACTCTCGATTACGGCACGTGCAATTTCTCCCTGCACCTGGCCGTCCAGGCGATCACCACGGGCATGGCCAACACGATCGCGCTGTGCTATGGCGCGAATGCCAGGTCGATCCGGTTCCCCTTCGGAGCGACGGGTGCGAATCTGGCGGGCGCGTCCGGCTTCATGCACATTGCAGGCTACGGCGCGATGATGCTGCAGCGTCACCGTGCGCTGTACGGCACGACCGAGGAGCAGTTCGGCCACATCGCAGTCTCGGAACGCGAATGGGCACAGAAGAACCCGATTGCCCTGTTCCGGGAACCGATGTCGATCGAGCAGTATCTGGACCTGCCGTATCTCGTCGAGCCGCTGCGACGACCGGACGTGACGATGCTCTCGGACGGCGGCGTGTCGCTCATCGTCACCCGCGCCGACATGGTCGACGAGTTCAAGCAGAAGCCGGTGTTCGTCCTCGGCATGTCGGAGCAGAGTCAGATCCGCGGCGAGTTCTCCCCGGACTACCTGGACCGGGAGTTCCTGGCGGACTCGGCCAAACAGATCTGGCAGAGGACCGGCCTCGGCCCGTCCGACATCGATGCCCTCTACATCCAGAATCCCACGGCGATGTGGGTGCTCCAGATGCTGGAGTATTACGGGTTCGTCCCCGTCGGCGAGGGCGGGCCGTGGCTGGCGGAGGGCCACACGCGGCCGGGAGGCGACCTACCCGTCAACACGAATGGCGGCCAGCTCTCGGAGAGCTACATGTGGGGCTGGCTGCACATCGTCGAGGCGGTTCGTCAGCTCAGAGGACAGGCCGGCGACCGACAGGTGACCGACGCGGAGATCGCGATGTACTGCTCAACTCAGGTCTGGTACAAGGGGGGAGCGTCGATCCTGTCGACGCACAGCTGATGGCCACTGACGAATATCTCAAGCCCGTTCCCAACGTCGAGGACCCCGACATGGGTCCGTTCTGGGCCGCCGCACGCGAGCATCGCCTGACCGCGCAACGGTGCCTCAACTGCGCGCAGCTGCGATTCCCGGCGCTGCCGATCTGTCCGAACTGCTGGAGTCTCGATTCCGAGTGGGTCGACGTCTCCACGAACGGCACGATCTGGAGTTTCGTGGTCTATCACCGCGCCTTCCATCCCGGCTTCGCCGACGAGATCCCCTATGTCGTCGCGATCGTCGAGACCGACGACGGGGTCCGTTACACCGGCCGTGTCGTGGGCAGCCGCGACGAGGTCGCCGTGGGACGGCGGGTCCGGGCGGTGTTCGCGGATGAAACCCCGGCCTTCACCCTCGTCAAGTGGGAGTTGGTGGACGGCGATGGATGACGCGAATAGGGCACCAGCGACACGACGTGAAACCGCACGATACACACGATATAGAGGAGCAAGTGCATGACTGTAGAGATCGACCTGACCGGCAAGACGGCTCTGGTGACCGGCGGGACACGCAACATCGGGCGTGCCATCGCTATCCTGCTCTCGCAGGCCGGCGCGACGGTGTCGGTGATCGGCTCAACGAGTCAGGAGCGTCTCGATGAGACCCTCGGCGCCATCGACGAGCAGGACGGCCACGCTGGTGTCGGGCTGCTTGCCGACTGCGGGGACGCTGGTGAACTGCGGGGAGCGCTTGGGGAGATCGTCGACAAGGCGGGACCGATTGACATCCTCGTGAACAACGTGGGCATCAGGCCGCGAACCGAGCTTGAGGATGTCACGATCGAGGAGTGGGATCGCGTGATCGCGGTCAACCTCCGGGCGGCGTTCATCTGCTCACAGTTCACGATCCCCGGAATGCGCGAGCGCGGCTGGGGTCGGATCATCAACATCTCCGGCCTCGACGCTCTCGCGGGCAGCGGCGGCCGGGGCCACGTGACGTCCTCCAAGGGTGGCCTGTACGGACTGACCGCCTCGCTCGCGCCGGATTGCGCCCGCTTCGGAGTCACCGTCAACACGCTCACTCCAGGAACCATCGATACGTTCCGGCACTCGCCGGACTGGTATCCCGAGACGGAGCGCCTCTTCGACAAACTGAAGCGCAAGGTGCCCATGCACCGACTCGGCCACGAAGGGGAGATCGCGTCCGTCGCGCTGTTCCTGGCCTCCGACTTGTCTTCGTACATGACGGGACAGAACTTCACCGTCGCCGGAGGGTTCCCGATGTGGCCGAGCATCAAGCAAGAGCTTGCCGATGGATGAGCGGCGATCTCTCCCCTCGGGATGCGTCGACGATGTATGACTCAGATGCGGGTGAGATCGAGATCGCACTGACAGGTGACTCGCTCATCACGAGGCCGTTACGCGTCTTCGGCGAGCCGGAGTTCCTGCGAGTCCGGGACGTGCTGCGCAGCGCAGACGTCGCGATCACCAACGCCGAGATGCTCTTCCACCGTCAAGAGGGGTCACCCGGGGTCACGCCGGGCGGCACATACATGCAGGCCGAGCCCTCGATGCTCGCGGAGCTGGCATGGATGGGCGTCGACATGATCGCGGCTGCCAACAACCACGGCTGGGACTATGGCGAGAACGGCATGCTCGCCCACATCGACAACCTCGCGAAGAGTGGAATACCCTTCGCGGGGGTCGGTGCGACGATGGCGGCCGCGCGCCGGCCGGCGTACGTCGACACGCGCGGGGGTCGCGTGGCACTTGTGTCGATGACCACTTCCGGTCCGCGGGCGATGTACGCCGGGCATCAGTGGCGCGAAGGTCCGGGCCGCCCGGGCGCGAACATGATCCGGTACACGGACCACTACACCGTGGACGCTGCGGCGTTCGAAGCGCTGCGGAGGATGCGGGACGCCCTTGGTCTGTTCGGGTCATCGAGACCGGAGGCACGGGATCGGCTCGCCTTCCGCGACCACTCACTCGGGCTCTCCGCGATCGCGGACACGGAGCACGAGTTCTACCTGGGCGACCTGCACAACCCGTGGCTCTACCCGAATCCCGAGGGCTACCACATCAGATCGGGCACGGGGTTCTCTTACGCGCCCCGCGCGGATGAGTCGGATGTCCAGGAGAATCTGCAGCGCATCTGGGAAGCGAAGCGAATGGCCGATCGCGTCGTCGTCTCGATTCACTGCCATGAGGCCGGGGCCGCCGCGGAGCAGCCGCCCGACATGCTGGTCGAGTTCGCGCGGGCCGCGATCGACGCCGGCGCGGATGTCATTCATGGACATGGCCCACACCGCTTCCGCGGCGTGGAGATCTACAAGGAACGACCGATCTTCTACAGCATCGGCCACTTCATCGTGCAGAACGACACCGTGGCGACGGTCGGCGGCGAGAATCTCGTCCGTCAGGGACTGGATCGGTGGGAATCGACGCCGGCCGACTTCTTCGATGCGCGTTCGGGCGCAGAGTGGCGCGGTCCGGTGAGCGGTCTGCCTGCGGACATCAATGCGTGGCGGGACGTGGTGGCGACAGTTCGATTCCGAAGAGACGGGCTCGAAGAAGTCCGTATCCTGCCCATCGAGCTGGGCTACGGCCGGCCGCGATCCCAACGCGGCCGGCCCGTCGTCGCGACCGGTCAGGCGGCCACCGAGATTCTGTCCAAGCTGGCCGCACTGTCGTCCGCGTTCGGCACCGAAGTCGAGATCGTGGACGACGAAGCGCGGATCTCGCTGGGCTGAACGCGCGAACGCGCGGCCCGGCCGGGAAGGATCAGGGCGCGCATCGGCTCATGACCGTCATGAGCCGAGTCGACTGCCTCTCCCCCATGCCGGATCGGGCCTCGTCGAGCACGTTGTTGAGCTGACGCCTGTTCTTGACGCCGAACAGCTTCTTGACCTCCACGCCATCGCGGAACACCAGGAGGGTCGGCAGGCTCGTGACGCGGAAGCGGTCCCCGAGACCTGGGAACTCGGAGACGTCGACCATCGCGACGGTGTCCGATCGCTCTTCGGCGAGTTCCTCCAGAACGGGTATCAGGGCGTGACAAGGCGCGCACCACGATGCCCAGAAGTCGACCAGCGCGACGCCCTCGGCGATGACGGAGTCGAACGTCGCGTCCGTGAGCTCTACGGGCAGACCCGCCGGGTCAGTCATGGATCCCGGAGGGAAGAGGAAGTCCTGTGAGGTTCGCCTCGCCCAACGGCTCATCGGGCTCGACGCCGAATTGCCGAAGGACGTACTGCAGCTGGCGCAGGTGCTGGGCGGTGTGCCAGACCTCGCGTTCGAGAATCTCGTGCAGCGTCGGGTATCCCCAGCTGGTCTGAACGACCCGGTCGAGCGGATCGTCGATGCCGTCCTCCTCCCACCACACCTCGAACCGGCGCTCGGTCTCTTCCAGCCGGTCGAGAAGATCCAACTGCGTCTGGATATCGGCGGGCTTGTTGTAGTACTGCACCGCGGCGTGTCTGTCGTCCGAATACGCCGTGAGGAAGGCCCGCATCACCGACGCGACCTGGTTGGCGACGTCGAACATCTCTCGATTGCGATGAGGCAACCTGTACGACAGCATCTCGGGGGTCATCTGTGCGATCGTCGCGCGCGCGACGTGCAGGATCGAGAGATACCGCGCGGCCAGCTGCTCACTCGGCAGGATCGTGGGTGGGTCGTATGGAACGTCGATGAGGTCGGCGACCGCGGCGAGGTCGATTCCGCTCACCCAGCGATCCCCGACGCGGGCGGCCGGGACCTTCATCCCGTTGCCGGCGAGGGCGGTCCGGGCTTCGAGCTGCTCGTCGACGTTGATGGCCACCCAATTCCTCCCCGACCGCGAGATGAACTCCTTCATCCGCAGACAGCTGCTGCAGCCGGGCATCCAGTATGCCTCCACGACTCGAGTCGTTGTCACGACCGCCTCCTCATCGACGTCCCGGTCAGATCACGCCTCGTTCACGAAGCCCGGCGATTTCCGTGGAACTCAGCCCGAGCAGGTCGCCGAACACCTGCTCGTTGTCCTGTCCATAGTTCGGTGCACCCCGGCCGAAGCGTCCGCCTGCGTGGGCTGGAGACCGGGAGAGTTTCACCGGAACCTCGTAGACGGGCCAGCGTCCGATCTTGCGTCCCTCGACTTCGGTAAGCCAGTCGAGCTCCGCCAGCTGTGGATCGTTGTCGACCCGGTCCGCGGCGGTCTGCGTCACGCCCGCCGCCACACCGGCCGCCTGCAGGCGCGCCATGCCGTCGTATCCGTCGATCGTCTCCGTCCAGGAGCTGATCGCGGCGTCCAACGCATCCTGGTTGCGCAGTCGATCCGACAGGGTGCGGAAGCGCTGGTCCTGAACCCACTCGGGATGACCGGCAACACGGGCGACTGCGTGCCACTCGTCCTCGGTGAAGGCGGCGATCGCAATCCAGCGGTCGACACCGAGCGTCCGATATGCTCCGTGCGGTGCCGCCGCCTTGTAGGGTGACCGGTTGCCGATCCGGGAGAAGGCGCGGTTGTTGATCTGCCAGTCCAGCAGCACCGGACCCATCGCAAAAAGACCGGTCTCCACCTGCGATGCGTCGATGTATTGCCCTTCGCCGGTGAGCTCTCGATGGTAGACACCCGAGAGGATCGCCTGCGCGAAGCTGTAGGCGCCGATCCAGTCGAGGTAGGAATAGCCCCAGCCTGCTGGCATGTATGGCTCGGGCAAGCCCGACATCTCGGACAGGCCGGAGAATGAGCCGGCAATCGGTCCGATCGTCCGGAAGCGACCGTAGCGACCTCGGCTGCCCATCCCCGACTGCTGGACGTAGATGATGTCCTCGTTCAGCTCCCGGAGCCTGTCGTATCCGAGTCCCCACTTCTCGAGGACCCCAGGGGAGAATCCTTCGGTGACGATATCGGAGATCCGCACGAGCTCGCGCGCGATCTCCAGGCCCTCCGGGTGGGTGACATTGAGTGATATGCCCAGCTTGCCCGTGTTCTTGTTGTTGAACTGTCCCCCCATGTCGGGGTCGGTGACGCCCTCAAGCGGGCCGGTCGCCGCCTCCCGCGCCGCTCTTCCGCCGACGGGTGCCATGGCTCCCAGCCGGGTGTCAGGGTGCGCGTGCCACTCGACCTTGATGGTCTCCGCGCCGAACATCGAAAGAAAGCGGGTTCCGCCGGCGGAGGCGAGGAACCAGCTGAAGTCCAGGATGCGCAGATCGCTGAGCGCGAACGGCTTTCCGTGTGGCGACTGCAGCAGCGGGCGTTCACGTACGGAGACCTGCGGCGCCCGGGCGGAGGATGTGAGTGCGTTGAGCACCTCGTCGGTATGTTCGCCGACGTGTGGCGCCCTGGTAGCCGTCTGCCAGGCGGTCGCCGTCGAGATCCACTTGCTCACGGGGTAAAGCAGATCCCTGCCCAGTTCGGGATGCGAGACGGGGCGGAACGTTCCACGCGCGAGCCAGTGCTCATCGAACGCATTCTCGTGAGGCTTGCGAAGCGGCACCCACATCATTCCCGCGGCCTGTGCTTCCCGCCAGGGAACGGACTCGTACAGGAATGAGCGGACGAGCCGGTGCGCCACTTCGGCGCTGCCGAGCTGACGTTTCGACGGCGTGCCGGCCCCCGGGATAGTGCGGGCACCGACCGGCTCCTCTGCATCTGCCGTGTCTGACGCCGAAGGCGCAGGCGATGTGAACTCCGGCGTCAGACCGTAGTCGCCCGCGAACTTCGCGAGGGTGTCGGCATCCTTCGCGCCCATGGTGAGCACCATCACCCAACGACCGTCCTTGGTGCTGGCGATCGTGGGACGGTAGTCCAGATGTTCCGCCGCGTGACGACACGTTTGCCTGTGGATCTCGACGCGTCGCATGACCCAGTTCATGACATCGGTCTCGGTGTTCTTGGCCACGGCCTCGTGTACGGCACAGCTGATCCGCTGGCCTCGACCGGTCTGCAGCCGGTGAAGCAGCGCCACCTGGATGCCGTAGAGCATCTGCTCGCTGGCGATGGTGTACGCGTGCCAGAGCTGCGGAGCGATGGGCGGCAGGTCGTATTCCTCCCCCGGTGGCGGATCGTACCCGCAGCACATCATGACGCCGCCCATGGCGAGATGGACCAGATCGGAGCCCTTGAAGCTCGACCATGGACCGGTCTCACCGAAGGGGGTCATCACCGCGTGGATGAGCGACGGGAAGCGGCTCTCGACCTCCTCCGGCGCCAGGCCCAGGAGGTCGGGATGTGCCGGCGACACGGACTGGAGCAGGATGTCGGCACTCTCGATCAGCTGCAGGACCCGCTCGCGACCCTCAGCCGTGTCCAACTCGAGCACTGCCGACTTCTTGCCTCGGTTGTAGTGCCAAAAGTGCAGGGAGTTCTCCGGGTCCGGCTCGTCGTCGACGAAGGGCCCGATGGCGCGGGTATCCGCACCGGTCGGGGGCTCGATCTTGATCACTTCGGCGCCGAGGCCGCGAAGCGAGAGCCCCACGAACTCCGCTGACTCGTCGGCGATCTCCACAACGCGCAGGCCCGCGAGGTTCCCCGTCTCGCCCAGCTTCTCGGGCAGCGCTTCCGCGATTCTTGCGTCGTCGCTCACGCCGTCACTCCGGAATCGGCCACCCTGCGATATCCCAGGCCGGCGTCCCCGTTACAGCCGATCGAATACACCACAATGCGCTCCCAACATTCCATCGCGGACCCGCCGCCAGCGTCGCCGGCGGGAACTCTCTCACGTGTTCGGGTTGCTGACTCAACCTCAGTTGCTAATTAAACTTGGCCGACGCGAGTCCGTCAAGGGCGGCCCATAGTTGCGGCGAGGAGCCGCACGAAGATACGGTGAGAGTAGCGGTTTATTGTTAAATTTTGGGAGACCATGTGGTGGAAGCTCGCTACCTCGGAGCATCGGGGCTGAAGGTCTCTGAAGTCATCTACGGCAACTGGATCACGCACGCCTCCCAACTGGACGATGATGACGCGCTTCGGACAGTTCGCGCCGCACTCGATCTGGGCATCACGACCTTCGATACCTCGGACAATTACGCGAACACCGCGGCCGAGAGCGTCCTGGGCAGAGCACTCAGAGGGCATCGCCGCGAATCGCTCGAGATCCTCACCAAGGTCTACTTCCCGACCGGGCCGATGGGGCCGAACGACACCGGCCTCAGCCGCAAGCACATCATGGAGTCGATCAACGGCTCCCTCAGGCGCCTCGGAACCGACTACGTCGACCTCTACCAAGCGCACCGGTACGACTTCGAGACTCCGCTGGAAGAAACCATGCAGGCGTTCGCCGACCTCGTGCGGCAGGGCAAGGTGCTCTACGTCGGCGTGTCGGAATGGACGGCCGACCAGCTTCGCGAAGGCCATGCGCTGGCGAAGCAGCTCGGGTTCCAGCTGATTTCCAGTCAGACGCAGTACTCGATGCTCTGGCGGGTGATCGAGGGAAGGATCATCCCGACGAGCGCCGACCTGGGCATTTCGCAGATCGTGTTCTCGCCGATGGCTCAGGGCGTCCTCACCGGCAAGTATCTGCCGGGCGAGCCGGTGCCGGCCGGGTCACGTGCGAGTGGCGATTTCGAAGGCGCGAAGTACATGCAGCGATATCTTCAGGAGGAGACGCTTCGCGCGGTCCAGGGCCTGAAGCCCATCGCCGAGGCGGCCGGCCTGTCGATGCCGCAAATGGCCATCGCCTGGGTGCTGCAGAACGAGAACGTCACGTCGGCGATCGTGGGTGCGTCACGACCCGAGCAGCTGGCAGAATCCGTGAAAGCATCCGGAGTGAAGCTGGACGCCGACACGCTGCAGGCGATCGATGCCGTCCTGGCGGGGGTCGTCTTCGACGATCCCGAGCTCACCGAAACCTTGGCCTTCCGGAAGAGGCTCGTGTGAACTCCGCCAATGCGGGGCAAGCCGCCGGAGAGTCGCGGAGGACATACTCCTTCGACCGCCGGCACCGGAACCTCGTGCAGAGGTCTCATTTCGCCCACGCTGTAGCCTGAGATGTCCACCAATTTCGAAATCGCAGGTAGGGCGATGACCGACCACGCACAGACTGCACCAGTAGCCGCCGACGCCATCATCCGTGACGTCCTCACCCCCAGGGTGACCCGCACATATACGCCTGCGGTGATCGCCGTACTCAATGGTCACCTCCTGTGGGGGGCATCGCGCATCTACCACCGCCGATTCGGAATCGGCGTCAATGAGTGGCGCATCGTCGCGCGACTGAGCAACCACCCTGGGAGCACCGCGATCGATACGAGTGCGGCACTCGTCATGAACAAATCCATCGTTTCGCGAAGCACCAGGCTTCTCGTCGAGATGGGCTACGTGAAGGTTGAGACGGAGGATCGCGTCCGTCGAATGTACTTGACGCGATCAGGGGCCGATCTCTACCAGGCGATCAGACCCATTGCCGAGCAGCGAGAGCAGATCCTGCTCGGAGGGCTGACGACAGACGAAGTCGATACGCTGCGTTCTCTGATGTTCAAGCTGCTCGAACAAGTCGGCGACTTGCACAGTTACGACGCTGAACAGGTCGGCGGTGCAGACGCCACCAACGAGACGGAGTTGGCGGTCATCCGCTCGGCGGACCGGCGAGCCCATCACGGGGATCCGATTCAGGATTTCGCACGCCTCGCGTAGTTCCGAAATCCCGGCTGGGGTGTTAAGAGTTGTTGACACGCATCGGCGAGCCGACCTGTTCTTGCGGCGCAGCGCGGCGCCGAGGTGGATGCCGTGTGCGGCGCGCGCAACCGCACACTCCTCGAGCAACTGGGCGCGAGGCGCACGTTCGACCCCGGGCGCTTGCCTGGTGTATCGTCCGAACTCATCGCAACTCCTCCACGCTGTCTCCAGTCGGCCCGGTTACCCAGGCCAGGTGCTCCTCGACGACTTCACGGAAGCCGACCGGGTTGTCGAGGTGGACCATATGGCCCCCTGAAGTACTCGCTTCGATCGCCGGCGAGCTGACCGAGGCGGATCGGACCAACGGCGTGATCCCCCGGATCACGGCACGCTATCCCAGTGCGACGATCGAGGACCCGTACGCCATCCAGGGATGTCTGGCGCGATCAGAACCTGACGGCGGGGCCACGTCTGGTCGGCCGGAAGATCGGTCTCACCTCGAAGGCCACGCGGCAGTCGACCGGCATCTCGGAGCCCGACTACGGTGTCATGTTCCTCGAGATGGAGCTTGCATTCGTGCTGGCGACTCCGTTGGAGGGCACGGACGCACCCTCGAGCACGCGCTCGCCGCGATCGACTACGCCGTTCCCGCCCTCGAGGTGCTCAACCCGCACATCGAGCTGGAGGGTCGCACCATCGTCGACACGATCGCGGACAACGCCGCGTACGGCGCCAGGGTGCTCGGGGACGTGCACCGGCGCCCTGACGAGATCGATCTGCGCTGGTGTCGAGGGAGCTCTCCCGCAACCGCGAGATCGAGATCGTCGCGAGGGTGCTGGCGCAGCTCCAGGAGATCGCCAAATATCCCCACGTGTCGCCGGTCGTACGGGTGCCCGTCGGTGAGCCCATCGTGCCGAAGCAAGTGCTGGACCTCGGTGCGCAGAACGTCCTGGTGCCGATGGTGTCCTCGCCGCGCATGCCCGAGAGCTCGTGGCCGCCGTGCGATATCCGCCGCGTGACGTGCGCGGTGTCGGCTCGGCGCTCGCCCGCTCGGCGCGCTGGAATCGCGTCGAGGGCTACCTCCCCGACGCGGATCGATACGGTTCGCTGTTCGTGCAGGTCGAGACGGTCGAAGGCGATGCGGCCGCCGGCGAGATCGCCGCCGTCGATGGCGTGGACGGAGTCTTCGTCGGTCCGAGCGATCTGGCGGCATCTCCTGGTCTGCTGGTCAGCAGGCCCACCCCGAGGTGCGGGCTGCGGTCGATCGCTCATTCGAAGCGATCGTGGCCGCGGGCGCGCCGGTCGGCGTCAACGCCTTCGACCCGGCGTGGCCGACGCCTACGTCGCGGTGGGGGCGAGGTTCCTCCTCGTCGCGCCGACGTCGCCCTCCTCGCGCGGCAGCGAGGCGCTCGCCGCACGCTGGGGAGCGGGTCCGGGATCGGCCCAATCAAGCTACTGAAACGGGCTCGGCGGTCGGTGGATCAACCCGACGGATGAGGCGCGGCCGTGGACGTTCGGAGGACGTCGCGCAGGGCACGGTAGCGAGCCGTCCGCGCGGCCCCGAGCGGTCGCGCAAGGCCGGCGACGGTGCCGGGGACATCGTCGGCGAGTTCGATCATCACCACCCGGTGGCCGTCGTATGTGACCCCGGATGCAGGCCTCTGGAAGAGGACTGCATAACCGAAACCCGCCCCCACGAGGCAACGCGCCACCTCGAAGCTCCGGGTGACATGCCCGACCGTCGGCCGCAGTCCGAGATGCTCAAAGATGTGTTCCGTGTTGCGTCGCGTGGGCTCCACGTCGAGCACGACGAGACGATCCGACATCAGCTCGCTCAGGTGCACGGTGCTGCGAGCCGAGAGCTGATGGTCGGCCGCCACGATCACATGCGGTCGGTATTCGTGGATGGGCTCGAAGGCGAGCTGGGGCGACACGTCGATCGCGTACAGCAGCGCGGTGTCGATGCGCCCTTGGAGGAGGAGATCGTGCAGCTCGGGAGCCGTGGCCTCTGTGACATCGATGGCGAGTTGAGGGTGCTCCCGGGCGAACACCCGCAGAACGGCGGGCAACAAGAAGGGCGTCAACGTGGAGAAGCACCCCACCCGGAGCGGACCGACCAGGGTGGTGGCTGCGTCCGTCGCGTCCGCGGTAAACGCCTCGGCGCCGGCGAGGAGCGCGCGGGCCGCGACCAGCAGCCGGGACCCCACCGGTGTGAGCGTGACCCCCTTGCCCTTGCGTCGGACGAGAAGCTGAAGCGAGAGTCGGCTCTCGAGCTCCTCGATCGCCAGCGCGAGTGCGGTCGGGGTGACGTGACAGCGCACGGCAGCGGCGGCGAGCGACCCTTCGCTGGCAACGGCGTCGAAGTACGACAGCTGCCGGAGCGTGAACGGGATAGATTCCAAAGTTCTCCTATGGTGACTCTCTGCTTAAACCTGTTTTACAGCATCCATGGGATTGCACAGACTGGTCCCGCCACTCTGGCCGTTTCAAGGAGGAATCAGCATGTCCCGCAACCTGGAAGAGAGCATCGCTGCCGCAGGCGGCCCCGTGAATCTCCTGTGGGAATCACAATCCCCGCCTGCCGTCGTGCCCCGCGTCGTCCCCGAGTTCACCAACTGGCGCGATGAGCAGCTCGCGTGGCGCCGTACGGCGGTCCTGTTCGACCAGTCCCACCACATGGCCGACCTCAATATCAAGGGGCCGGGCGCGCTCCGGCTCATCCGGGACACGGGCGTGAACAGCGTCGCCGACTTCCCGGTCGACATGGCCAAACAGTACGTCGCGCTCAACCACGACGGGTTCGTCATCGGCGACAACATCCTGTTCCACCTCGAGGAGGACGAGTACCAGGCCGTCGGCATCCCGCCGTCGATCAACTGGCTGCACTACCACGCTGAGACGGGCGGCTACGACGTCGAGGTATGGCGCGACGACAACTCCCTGTACCGTACGGGCGACCCGGTCGTCTACCGCTATCAGGTCCAGGGCCCGGGTGCGCTGGACCTGATCCGCGAGGCGACCGGCCAGGAGCCGCCGAAACTGAAGTTCTTCCACATGACGCGTTTCACGATCGGCGGCAAAGAGGTCAGAGCCGTCCGCCACGGGATGGCCGGCGAGCCCGGGTTCGAACTCTGGGGTCCATGGGCAGACAACGAGCCCGTGCACGCCGCGCTTCTGGAGGCCGGCGCGAAGTTCGGAATGGTCCAGGTCGGTGGTCGCGCCTACCACACCAACGCCCTCGAATCCGGCTGGCTACCGCGACCGCTCCCCGCCATCTACACGGGCGAGCAGACCGCGGACTTTCGGCGGTGGCTGAGCGAGAAGGCATACGAGACGACCTCGCCCCTCGGAGGCAGCTTCTACTCCGCGAACATCGAGGATTTCTATCTGACACCGCACGAGCTGGACTACGGCCGGATCGTGAAGTTCGATCACGACTTCATCGGCCGCGAGGCCGTGGAGAAGCGCATCGCAGACGGAACGGCGAACACTCGCCGCAAGGTCACTCTGGTGTGGAACGGCGACGACACCGCCGAAGCGGCCGGCTCCAAGTACAAGCCCGGCCCCGGCGCGAAGTACTTCAACGAGCCGATGGCGCTTTACGACACGTTCCACTACGACCGTGTCGACGTCGACGGCAAGACGGTCGGCCTCTCGACGTGGACCGGCTATTCCGCCAATGAGCGGTCGGTCCTGTCCCTCGCCGTGATCGACGCAGAGTATGCGGTGCCGGGCACCGAGGTCGTCGTGGTGTGGGGTGAGGAGACTCCCTCATCGAAGGCTCAGGTGGAAGACCACGTGCAGGTCAAGATCCGCGCCACGGTGCAGGCCGCCCCGCTCTACGAGGCTGCACGTACGGTGTACCGCTCGGACGCCGCCGTCGTCTGACGACCCGACGGCGGCCGGGCATCGACCGGTCCCGGCCGCCGTCCCTGACCGAAGGATGTGAAGTGGTAAGCAACACCCGCCTCCGTCGATCTCATCGATGGATATTCGTTGGAGATGACGGGGAAGGATGTTCCTGGTCTGGAGCAGGCTCGTCGTGCGATTCCCGCGGGGACGAAGATCAACGTCACGTTCCTCGGTAACGAGGATCTCGGGATGCGTGTGGCGGCGCGTCGAGGGCAGTAAGGGAGTCGAATTTCGTGCCCGTGCCGCACATCTCGGCTCGGCGTATCGGGTCGCAGGCGCAGTTGGAGGAGTTCCCCGCGGCGTTGCAGGAGTTCGCCGCAACCGAGCATGTCTTCGCGGTGGGTGGCGACCCCGCCACGCCGGAGGGCCCGTACCCCGACTCTCTGTCGGTGATCCGTTCCGGCGTGCTGGAGAAGTACGGGGTGAAGGAGGTCTCGATCGCCGGGTACCCGGAGGGTCACCCCGACATCCCGGACGACGTGCTGTGGCGCCACCTTGAGGACAAGTGGGCTGCGCTGAAGGAGCAGGGCCGCTCCTCGCGGGTCGGTGACGACGTTCTGTGCGGAACACGAGATCTCGCGGAAGACGTTCTACGCGATCCGCAAACGCGCCCTCGAAGAAAGACAGGCGGCGCTCGAACCTCGCTCGCGTCGCCCGAAGAGCAGCCCGACGCGGACCTCCGACGAGGTGAAGAAGCAGGCCGTCGGGGTGCGGGCGGCGTTGGAGTCGTCCGGCCTGGATCACGGTCCGATCAGTGTGCACGACAAGATGCGCACGCTCGGGATGACTCCGGTGCCGTCCGTCGATCGCGGCGTTGGCGCGGATCTCCGCCAGGCCGGCGTCGCCCGGGTGGAACCACGGAAGAAGCCGCGAGCCGCGTACCGCGGTCCAGCCCTACCAGGAAGCGGTCGCGCTCCTCGAGGACTACCAGAGCGTGGGCGACTCGTTCCGGATCACGAAGGTCAACTGCTACTGAGCCGACGGGTCTCGGCGCGAAGACCTCGTCGGCCGGCCCCAATAACGCAATGGACTCCCGGAACCCGGGCCGTGAGTTCACGGTTGTGGTCTTCCGGTTCGCCGTGCCGCCGACACAGGGTGCGCCGTCGATGTACGGGCGCAGGGCGGTCGCGTTCCGCCCGTTCAGGTAGATCTCGCAGGAACGGTTCTCGCACGGGAACCGGACCGTCTGATCAGTTGGCGAGCCGTCCAGATCATCGGTGAGAACGACGAGCGTCCGCGTGGCGATGCTCGCCAACGGGTACGGCGCCGGAGGACGGCGCCGACTCCCTAGGGATTGATTGACGGCTCACGGCCGGTCGGCAACACTCCCCATATGGCAAGGTCGCCTCGCAGGACCCGGATGTCACGGCTCAGGTCGGTCATGTCTATCGCAGGTCTTGCGGCGACACTGCTTACATCGCTAGTCGGCTGTACGCCCGCGCCAACGCCGACACGACACTCTGCGTCACCATCCGCGTCACCGACGACCTCACCGCGACCGCAGGCAGAGGCCACGGCGACCGCATCGTGTGGACATGCACGGCCGACCACCAGCGAGTTCCCCGCACCCGGCGACCTGCCCCTGGGCGCGCTGAGCTTCGCCGGGATGTCCGCAAACCCCTTGACCCCCGCCACTGGCCCGAACTGGCCGCCATACAACGCCTACTTCCACAAGGCCGGCGCACAGCTTGCCCCCGGTGCCACGGCCACGCTGTCGATCACGGGTGCTGCCGCCGCGTACGCGAGCATCGCGACCGAGACCGGTTCACCCGGCGGCGCCATGACGGTCACATACATCAGCTGCCCGAAACAGGCCAATGCCACCGGGTCCTGGTGGGTGGGCGGCATCATCCTGTGGGGCAGACCCTCAGCCTGCGTCCCCGTGACGTATACAACCAGCGCCGCCCCGAACAGGACACACCACGCCATCATCGCGCTGGGCGTCTCCACTTGCGCAGAAGCCCACTGACCGAGGGCGCCGCGCAGACGAGCTCCGTTCCCATCCGGCCACGTCCCCAGAACTTGCCGCCGAAACGAATCTCTGCACGGTGAATCGGCCCGGGCGCGCTTCATGCGAGCGGGCCGTCAGGCTCGTGTTCGATCATCTTTCCGAGTATCCTTCGAACGCGACGGCGATCGCGGCCGTCGCCCATCAGGGAGACGCGGCAGGACGTGCTGATCGAGAGCCCTACCGGATCGATGGTCCTGCTGGACTTCGACCGTGACGACATCGGTGCTCGAGGTGCAGATCCTGCAGGCGAGCCACCTGCTCGACCCGACGCTCATCGCCGACGCCGAACGAGCCAACCTGTAGAAGAGTGACCACCCCGATGCTGCACACGATGGGTGGATTATGGCTTGCCGTGCCCGATGGTCAACGTGGCCCGGAACTCCTTGGGGAGCGGTTAGGCATGAGCACATCCTTCCAGCGGTGACAAATCACCAGGGATCAGGAGTTACCCAAACCTTCGGCAGTCCCAGAGGATCAGGCCTTGCGTCTGCACTCCGACGGCCATGATGACCAACCCCGCCGATCCGGGGGTAGGTGCGAAGCCGGGAGATTGCAATGCCCTCGGGTGGTGGGGCTCGAGGCCTATCGAGGCGGGCGGCTCACACGTAGTGTGAGGACGACGTAGGCCCGATTCCGTGTGAGTTCGGAGGCCAGATGATGGACGCCGTCGAAACGGTCCTTGCCGGTCAGCCCCAGCTGAAGGAGTGGCAGGAGGAGTTCTACAGGCGCCTGCACCAGTATCCCGAGCTCGGTCATCAGGAGGTCACGACCGCGGCGACGGTCGCGGAGTTGCTGCGCGGGTACGGTCTCGACGTCCAGGAGGGGATCGGCGGGACGGGCGTCGTCGGGGTGATGAAGAACGGCGACGGGCCGGCGGTGCTGATGCGCGCGGACATGGATGCGCTCCCCGTCGCCGAGACGACCGGATTGCCGTACACGAGCAGGGAGCACGCGACGGATGGGAACGGTGACGATGGCCCCGTCATGCATGCCTGCGGACACGATGCGCACGTGGCCTGCCTGCTCGGCGCCGCCCGGCTGCTGTCCGAACGGAAAGATGCCTGGCAGGGCACGTACATCGCCCTGTTCCAGCCCGCGGAGGAGCTCGCCGACGGGGCGGAGATCATGCTCAAGGACGGGCTCGTAGACAAGGTCCCCGCACCCAATGTCGCGCTCGCACAGCACGTTCTGCCGTTCCCCGCGGGGAAGGTCGGGACTCGGCCGGGACCGTTCCTCTCCAGCGGAGACAGCATGCGGGTGACCGTCTGGGGTCGCGGCAGTCACGGGTCGATGCCGCAGCTGTCCGTCGACCCGGTCGTCCTCGCGTCTGCCATCGTCGTGCGCCTGCAGGGCATCGTCGCACGCGAGATAACCCCCGGCGAGTTCGCCGTGCTCACCGTCGGGCGCATTGTGGGCGGCACGAAAAGCAATATCGTCTCCGATCACGCCGTGTTGGAATTGAACGTCCGCACCTTCAGCACGCAGACGCGCACCAGGGTCGTCGACGCGATCCATCGGATCGTGGAGGGAGAGTGCGCGGCATCCGGATCTCCGCAGCCGCCCACGTTTGAGCTCTACGACCACTACCCCGTCACCGAGAACGACCCCACCGTCACCTCGATGGTTGCCGACGCGTTCCAGCGGCACTTCGGCGATCAGGCGTTCACCATCGACCGGCAGTCGGCGAGTGAGGACTTCAGCGAGATTCCCGATGCCCTCGGCGTCCCGTACACCTACTGGGGTGTGGGCTGCATCGACCCCGAGCTGTACGCGAAGGCCGAGGCTGCTGGCACCGTCGCCACCGACATCCCCGCCAACCACTCCCCCAAGTTCGCGCCGGTGATCCAGCCCACGCTCGAGGTCGGGACCGCCGCGGCCGTCGTCGCCGCGATTGCCTGGCTCGGCGCCTCGCACTAGCCGAGGGAGCGTCTCATGACCGATCGGTCACCGGTGGTCGCACCCGTCACCGCCTGGAAGCCCAACGACCGATGGCTGCTGGGAATCGTCCTCGCGGTGATCAACTTCTGGCTGTTCGCGCAGACCCTGCTCAACGTCATCCCGGGGATCCAGGACGAGCTCGGCATCACCCGCACCCTCGGAAACCTGGGCGTCGCGGCGACATCGCTGTTCTCCGGGATTTTCATCGTCGTCGCCGGTGGATTGGCGGACCGCGTCGGCCGCGTCCGCATCCTCAATGTGGGGATCGCCCTGAGCATCCTCGGCTCGTTGCTGATCGCCCTGACCCCGGCCGACGTCGGAGGTGTGACCGCCGCGATGCTGCTGACCGGCCGCGCGGTCCAGGGACTGTCCGCGGCCTGCGTGATGCCATCGAGCCTCGCCCTCGTGAAGACCTACTATGACGGCAAAGCCCGTCAACGTGCGCTGTCGTTCTGGTCGATCGGGTCGTGGGGCGGATCGGGCTTGTGCTCCCTGTTCGGCGGGCTGATGGCGACATCGGTGCTGGGGTGGCGGTCGATCTTCTGGATCTCGATCGCGCTGTCGATCCTGGCGCTGTTCCTCCTGCGTCGCACCCCGGAGTCCAAGGCGCCCGCGACCGGGAACGGAACGCACCATCGCTTCGACTGGTGGGGACTCATCTGCTTCGTCGTCGCCTTGGTCACCCTGAACGTCTACATCTCGCAAGGGCCGCGCATCGGTTGGTTGAGCGTGCCCGGTCTCCTCCTCGTCGTACTGTTCGTGATCTTCGGGGTCCTGTTCTTCCAGGTCGAGACCTCCCGGAGGTGGGCGTTCGTCGATCTCGGACTGTTCCGCAACCTGACCTTCACCGGCGCAACCCTGTCCAACTTCCTCCTCAACGGAGCAGCCGGCACCCTGATCGTGGTCCTGGGACTGATGCAGGTCGCAGCCGGATTCACATCGCTGCAGTCCGGGCTACTCACTCTCGGCTACCTGATCGCGATCATCGCAACGATCCGCGTGGGAGAAAGGCTGCTGCAACGGTTCGGGCCCCGTAGACCGATGATCTGGGGGTGCATCATCACCGGGTGCGGCATTCTGATGTGCTCGATGACCTTCGTCTTCGTCGCACAGTACATCCTGCTTGCTTTCACCGGGTTCACGCTGTTCGGCATCGGCCTCGGCATCTACGCGACGCCGTCGACGGACGCGGCGCTCTCCAACGTCCCCGAGAACAAGGTCGGCGCGGCGTCCGGCCTCTATAAGATGGCCTCCTCGCTCGGCAACGCGATCGGCGTCGCGATCTCGGCCGCCCTGTACGTCGCCGCACAGACCGTCGCCCCTGGCTTCATCCAAAGTCTCGGGCTGTTCGTCGGCAACCAGCACAACCTCGGGTTGAGATTCGGCGCCGCGATCGGGGTGCTGTTCAACGTCTTCATGGTCGCGATCGCGCTGATCAGCATCATCGTCACCGTTCCAAGGCATCGTCCCCAACACGAAGAGGACAGGCGACCCGAAGTACCCGCCCCGCCCGCCTTCGGCAACTGACGCCAGGGCCGTGACGTCGTGTCCGCGCGCAACTGCCTCCACGTGCAGGGCGGGCCCAGCCTTGCCGGTCGCGCCGACGACCCGGACCTTCATGCCGACACCGGCTCCCGATCGTCACGCGGATGCGTCAGGACTAGATGTACTCCTCGGCAATCGCCCCATCGACCCATTTGGCGACGGTGACCATGCGGCCGCCGCCCTCGAACTCGCCGATCACGCACGTCCAGTCGCCGGAGCCGAACTTGATGGGATGCGCGCCGTCACGCCGACCTCGTCCATCACGATCATGTGACCATCCTTCCGGGCTAGGGAATCACGGCTGAATCGAGTGGCCATGCGATACGAGCCCAGTCGTCTCGCTCACGGAGTCCCGCCGCATCCGATCGCTGCTGCAAGCGGCGCGGGGTCCGGGTCCGCTAATGCCCAAAGCGGCCTGCGGACAGCACCAGGACGCACAATTTCGCATCGGATCCGCCCGCAAACGCACCCCCGCCACGCTGGGAAGTGCGGCGCCGCCGCGGCGAGGACTGGTGGTCCGTTCATCGGCGCAACGACGAGTTCCCCCGTCAACGGCCAGTGGCGAAGCGTTGCCTACGCCACGGGTCGGCTGGCGTGCGCGGCATAGGGTGGCCGGCATGCGCGGTGACAGCGTCGAACGGCGGACAGATGCGGAGCTGGATGACGCCTCCCCGCCTCAGCCGTGCCCCACCTGCGCCCGGCCGCTCGACTCACAGATGCTGGACGGTGACCGGAACCCACGGGTGCGTTCCTCGCCGGTGGGCTTACCCTGAGATCGTGAGCCAGAACGGCCGCGACGGCGGCTCGACGGAGCCGCGCCGGGAGCTCGAAGGACAGCTCTCTGGCCCACTCCGGAAGTTCCTCGCGACGGAGTCCGGCAGTGCCGCGCTCCTGCTCGCGGCGACCGTGGTCGCGTTGGTGTGGGCGAACTCGCCGTGGTCCGCCGGCTACACCTGGCTCTGGGGCACCGAGGTTGGATTCCAGGTCGGGGATTTCCACGTCGTAACCGACCTGACCCACTGGATCAACGACGGCCTCATGGCGGTGTTCTTCTTCGTCATCGGCCTCGAGGTGCGACGGGACCTGGCTGTGGGCGAGCTGAGCGACCGGAGGCGCGTGGTGCTCCCCGTCCTGGGCGGAATCGGCGGGATGATCGTCCCCGCTCTGCTCTACCTCCTGATCGCTCCCGGCGGCGAGGCCACCCGGGGCTGGGGCATCGTGATCGGCACCGACACGGCGTTCCTGCTCGGCACTCTCGCCCTCGTCGGGCCGGCGATCTCCACGCAGCTCCGTGTCTTCCTGCTCGCGCTGACGGTCGTCGACGACATCGTCGCCGTGACCGTCATCGGCGTCGTCTACTCCGAATCGCTCAACTTCTGGGCACTGATCGGCGCGTGTGCCGGCGTCGCAGTCCTTGCACTCCTGGGCCGAGCGAGGGTGTGGCGGATGTGGCCGTACGTGCTGGTCGCCCTCGCCGTATGGGCGGCCACGGTTGCCTCCGGCGTGCACGCCTCGATCGCCGGGATGGTCGCCGGTCTCCTCGTTCCCGCGTTCACCCCGCGGCGCAGGGCGGTCGAGGGCGCAGTGAACCGGTTCCGCGCCTTCCGCCAGTCGCCGATGCCCAAGGTCGGCCGCTCGGCGAAGGTGGCGCTCGTGCGGTCGGTTTCGGTCAACGAGCGGATGCAGCTCGTCCTGCATCCCTGGGCGGGCTACGCGATCGTGCCGGCCTTCGCAGTGGCGAACGCCGGCGTGGACCTCCGCGGTGGCGTCCTGGCGTCGGCGCTGGCATCGCCCGTCACCTGGGCTGTGGCGATCGGCCTCGTGGTCGGCAAGTTCATCGGGATCGGCACGTTCACCCTGGGCGGCGCCAAGCTGGGGCTGGGCCATCTCCCCCAGGGCGTCGGCCCGGGCCAGATTCTCGGGGGCGCCGCCCTGTCCGGTATCGGATTCACCGTCGCACTGCTGATCCTCCACCTCGCCTTCACGTCTCGCGACCTCCGGGACAAGGCCACCGTCGGCGTCCTGATCGCGCTCGTTCTCGCCTCGGCACTGGGCTGGGTGGTGTTCCGGCTTGCAGCACTGCTGCTGGGTGAGACCACAGCCGGCCTGCCCACGGCCCTCGCCCGGCCGGTCGATCCGGAGCGGGACCACGTCCGCGGCCCCGTCTCCGCGCCGCTGACCCTCGTCGAGTACACCGACTTCGAATGTGCCTTCTGCGGGAGCGCCACCGGAGCGTCCACCCAAATCCGGGCACACTTCGGAGACGACCTGCGGTACGTCATGCGCCACCTGCCGCTCCCCGACGTGCACCCGCACGCGGAGGACGCCGCGTCAGCCGCGGAGGCCGCCGCCGCACAGGGACGGTTCTGGGAGATGCACGACATGCTGTTCGAGCACCAGGATCGACTCGAGCTGGAGGATCTGGTCGGGTACGCCGGGAGACTCGGCCTGGATCTCGAGGCCTTCCTCAGCGCTATGGACGGCGAGCGGGGGGCGGCTCACATCCGGGAGGACGTGGCCGACGCCCAAGCGAGCGGCGCGCGCGGGACCCCGACCTTCTTCATCGGCACGGAACGCCACCTGGGTCCCTGGGACGCCGGCAGTCTCATCCGGGCACTCGACGCCGCGAGAGGTCAGTCGACGCGTGCAGGCGCCTGAAGTGGGCCCCGACTGCGCGGACAGCAGGCTACGGATCAGTGTGACAGTCTCGTCTTTCCTGGACGGGTCGCTGGCCGCGGCGATCAGCGTAAGTGCGGAAAGCAGGTCGAGGAAGTAGACGAACAGCGCCGCGCCGGTGCGCTTGTTGCCGTCACCGAACGGGTGGTCTTTGACCACGGTGCGCAGCGACCGGTGAAGTTCGACCCCTCGACGCAGCTGGTCCGAACAGCCTCCCGATGTCGGCTGGCAGCCATTACAGCACCCCGGGCCGCAGACACGGCGTCTTCGCGGGCCTATGCTCGCAGCATCCATGAGGAAGAGAACACATCATGAGCGACCAGACTCAGCACGAAACACACCACACCGTCGCAGAGCATGAGCATGGTCCGGGTTGCGGCCACGACATGATTCAGCACGGTGATCACGTCGACTATGTGCACGACGGTCACCGGCATGCTTTGCACGGCGACCACTACGACGAACACGAGGGTTGACGCCCCACCGGGCCGCCGAGTGTGAGAGTCCTTGAAGACTCCTCCCCCGGCGCAGGCTCGCGCGTACAATCGGCGACAGGTCCTGCCGACCTGCGGAGCCGAGTCGACGCGTTCCCCGAGGAGCGACTCATGAGTGATCTTCCAGACAAGGATCACAGCCGCGTGGTCAATCACACCCTTGCTCCCCCTGTCGGTACGTTCCAACTCGACCGGGTGCATACGTTCGTCGCGTTCCGCGCCCAGCACTTGGCCGTCGGACGCGTTCGCGGCCGGTTCGAAGATGTGACGGGCACCATCGTGGTGGCTGAGGACCTCACCCAGTCGACCGTGGAGGTGGAAATCGCGACCGCGTCGGTCACCACGCTGAATTCCGACCGCGATGCCGACATCCGCTCCGAGCATTACCTCGATGTCGCCCGGTGTCCCACGATCACATTCCGCAGCACTCGGGCTGCAGAGTCGACCTCGGGCACGTGGCTTGTCACCGGCGACTTCACTCTGCACGGAGTGACGAACCCCGTGCAGCTTCCGGTGGCCTTCGGAGGCCCCACCGCCGACGCCTACGGCATCAATCGGGTCGCGTTCCACACGGAGCCTTCGATCACCCGAAAGGACTACGGGCTCACCTTCGAACTGCTCAAGGAGGCAGGGACCCCGCTGGCGGGCAGAGACACCGCGATCCAGATCGACCCCCAGGCGATCCGGTCTCAATAGATCTTCCCGACCGCCGGCCGGAAAGAACGAATCCTCCGACGAAAGAAGCAGATCATGTCTGACGAGAAGGTAGACGGCAACCTCCAAGGCATGGACGACCTCGACTTCCAAGGCTGGAACGGCGCCGACTGGAACGGCGTCTTCGCCGCCCATCACACCGACGACGTGCTCGTGGACTGGAAAGGCCAGCCACCCACCCACGGCATCCAGGAACACATCGACGCGATGAAGGCCTACGTCGAGTCGGCAGGCGGCACACCCCCGCAGATCATCGACCACCCCATCAAATTCGGCTCCGGGGACTGGACGTGCGTGATCGGCGAATTCGGAGGCGGAGGCCGCATGGTCACCGTCGCAAAGTGGGTCGACGGCGCGATCGCCGAGGAATACATCTGGTCCTGAGCGGCGATGTCGCCCATGACTGCATCGGTTCTGGTGTCAGGCGACGTGTTCGACGGGACGTCGGGATCTCTGGCGGAGGGAACCGATGTCCTCGTGAGGGACGGTGTCATCGCCGAGATGGGACCGTCGGTGAGCCGGCCGGAGGGCGCCGAGGTCGTGGACCTTCGCGGCCATACAGTCAGTCCCGGATTCATCGACACCCACGTACACCTCACCATGGACGCCGCTGGACTCGCCGCCCAGACGCTCGAGTCCATCGCGACCAAAGCGCTCACCGGCCTCGGACTCGCCCGAGAGTATCTCGATTACGGCTTCACGACTCTGCGGGACCTCGGCGCCATGGATCCCGAGTTCCCCACCGTAGACCTTCGCGACGCGCTCGCCGCCGGGATCGTCGAGGGGCCGCGACTCGTTGTGGCGGCGCACGTTCTCAGCTCAACGGCCGGTCACGGCGACCTGAGCGGCTTCTATCCCTCGCGCTGGGACCTGCCGGTGTCCGCCGTCGCCGACGGCGTCGCCAGGGTCCGGCAGCTCGTCCGGCGAGAGCACGCCTCGGGCACTGACTGGATCAAGACGGCCAATGCGGGCGGCTACTTCAGTACGGGTGATGATCCTGCCCGCGGCACCTGGTTCGACGACGAGATGCAGGCGGTCTGTGACACAGCCGCGTTGCTGGGCCTGCCCGTCGCCGTGCACACCGGCGGCGCCGACGCATGCAAGCAGGCCATTCGATCCGGCGCGAGGAGCCTCGAACACGCCTACCTGATCGACGGCGAGGGCCTCGACATGGCGACACGCGCGGGCGTCTACGTAGTGCCCACCATGCAGATGACCCTGGAGGACCTGGCTCAGCTCCACGCGGGCACCCTGCCCGATCAGGCAGTATGGAAGTTCCGTCGGGACAGCGAGCAGATCATCGAAACGCAGCGGCTCATCGCGCGGAGCGACGTCGAGATCGCGTTCGGCACAGATTGTGGGATGTTCCCGTTCAGCCATGGGGTGCGCGAATTCCAGGCGATGGTGGACGCCGGCATTTCTCCGTTGCGGGCGCTGCGCGCGGCCACCTCAGTCGCCGCGAAGCTCCTGGGGCGAGCCGACATCGGCGCGCTCCGACCTGGCGCCTGCGCCGACATCGTCGCGATGCCGGGAAACCCGCTCGATGACATCGCCACCACCGAGCGAGTGGACTTCGTCATGCGGGCGGGCAGGATCTTCCGCCGGCCGGGGGACGGCACCGGGCACCCGCACTGACCAGGGAGCACCGATCGGCGGTTCATTCCGGGAGTCAGCACGCGCCTCCTCCCGTTATGGCCTTGCGACCGGGGCATTCCAAATTGTGCCCCGAGCATACTTTCCGTCGGATGAAGAAGGCCCCGACATCCACGGAATCACGCGGGAGTCGGGACCTTCGAGGCTGGCAGTGACGGTGGGATTTGAACTCTTATCCCTGACGGCCGTTGGCGAAGACCTACCCGGTCTCGCCTTGATTTGCCGCGGTTCGCGCATGTTCCGGACGCTGCTCGCGGATGATGGATGTCATCCAGATCTTCTCAAGTTCCCCTCACAGATTCGGCGATCGTCGCGTAAATGCTCGGACGCAAGAACTCGAGCGCAGCGCGCTCGTCGGTCCAGCCGCGCGGTCTCAGGCGCGGAGGACTTCGGTCCCGCGGTCGAAGACTGCGTGAAGAAGTACATCTCACTGCGCGGGCATCTGCAGCACACCGCAACCCGTCACGACCGCATCTGGGTCGCCCGCGGATGGAAGTCGCCGCACGGTTCCTTGCCCGCCGACATAAGCGAGCCGCAAGGACAAGGACACCGGCACGGTCACCCTCCCCCGCATTTCCGGCGCGAAACCGGAGAAATACTCCACAAAATTTCCACTTAAATGTCCAAGTGGGAATTACAGAGGGTAAACTTGCAGTTATGACTGACGATCGCGTCTCCTCCTGGCCGCCCCACGGCGTCGAGACCCTGCCATGGCAGCAGCAGGTCCGCGGCGGCATCCGCGAGGACCGGATGATGCGCTCCGTCGACGCAACCATCCCGTCGTTCATCCGCGAGCTCGACTACATGCCGCCGCTTCCGGTGATGCTCGACACGGAGAAGGCGCTGCTCGCGGTCGCCCAGGCCGACACGGACGCCGAGGGTCACTCTGCCGCTCTGAGCCGCTTCATGGTCCGCTCCGAGTCCGCCGCATCGTCCAAGATCGAACGGATCAACGCGTCCGCCCGCGACTACGCCAAGGCCCTCGCGGGCAACAAGAGCAACACGTCGGCCACCAGCATGGTCGCCGCCTCCGCGGCCCTCCACGAGTTGATCACCACCGTCGGCGAGACCGGACACTTCGACCTCGACTCGCTCAAGAGCGCCCACCGTGCGCTCATGGCCGACGACCCGATGGAAGCGGACTACGCCGGACGGCCGCGCGACATGCAGAACTGGATCGGCGGCAGCGACCACTCCCCGCGCGGCGCCCTCCACGTCCCCCCTGCGCCCGAGCGAGTCGAAGAACTCATGGACGACCTGATCGCCTACCTGAACCGGGACGACGTTCCCGTGATGACGCAGGCTGCGATCGGTCACGCCCAGTTCGAGTCCATCCATGCCTTCACCGACGGCAATGGCCGCATCGGCCGCGCCCTCGTCGCCGCCGTACTGCGTCGCCGGGGCGTTACACGCAACGCCGTCATTCCCCTCGCCAGCGGCCTGCTCGCCAGGCGCGACGACTACTTCGCCGCGCTCGGCCTCTACCGCCAAGGCGATCCGGCCCCGCTCATCCGCCTGTTCGCCCAGTCCGCCCGCGCGGCCGCCGAATGCTCCCGCGACACCATCGCCCGCTTGAAGGCGATGCCCGAGGAATGGGCAGTCGAGCTGAAGCCGCGTGCAGGATCCGCTGCGGCCGCCCTCATCCAGGCGTTCTACGACCACCCCGTCATGCGAGCCGACGACATCGAAGTCGTCGCCGCCTCCACCACGGCCGG
Organism: Microbacterium sp. SYP-A9085; assembly: GCF_009649635.1. GTDB lineage: Bacteria > Actinomycetota > Actinomycetes > Actinomycetales > Microbacteriaceae > Microbacterium. The sequence goes on from NZ_WJII01000006.1 coordinate 211,584, forward strand.
CTACCGTGCGATCGATCAGCTCGTCGACGCCGGCTTAATCGAGGAGATCACCGGCCGCAAGAAGGACCGCGTCTGGGCGGCATCCGAAGTGATGGCCGAGCTCGACGATCTCGACCGCCGAATCCAGGCGGCCATGGACGAAGGGAACCACAACTGATGCTCGTCGAGTGGATCTGGGAGAAGACGCCAGACGGCACCAGCCGATTCGTGCTGGGCACCGTGGGCGAGAACCCGCTGGTCTGCTTCGGCATCAACCCGTCGACGGCAGTCCCCGGTGACCTCGACCCCACGGTGACCCGCGTGAGCAAGCACGCCGCCCGCAAGGGTCACGACTCGTGGACCATGTTCAACGTCTACCCCCAGATCTCGACCGACCCAAAGGGGATGCACCTCGAGCTCGACCCCGGACTCAAGAAGCTGAACGAGAGGCACATCGCCGAGCACATCGACGGGCGGCCGCTGACGATCCTGGCCGCCTGGGGTACCCTCGTCGGCTCCCGCCCGTACCTGCGCAGGCTCGCGCGCGACATCGTCACCCTGCCTGAGCTCGCGAACTGCACCTGGGTCTCGTTGGGCGCGCTCACCAAGGACGGGCACCCGAGGCACCCGCTGTACGTGAATGGCGACACTCCCTTCGTTCCGTTCAACGTCGTCGCATACACCACCAACTGACGACTCCCCGAACTTCATCAAACCCCCGCAGCTCCGTCTGCGGGGGTTTGTTCTTTCCTCACCCTCTCCGCGCCTAGCGCACCAGCGCCCAATCGGTCACCGCGCGCGGTTCCGACGCGCGCCCGCCGCAGGGTGACAGGAGAGGCCCCCGAGGACGGCTGCCTCGATCGCGGCGGCACGCGCATAGGGGGCTCACGATGACCGAGACCAACCAGAACGAACCGAGTCCACCGGTCGCCGCCTGAAGGTCCTCCTCGAGAAGGCCATCGCCGCGTACCGAGTCGTGCACCCCTACCTCGGGCCGTGCGCTTCGCGTACCACCAGTGGAAGTACGCCGTCGAAGCGGGCCTGCTGTGACCGGCGGCGCAGAGGCGCCGAGGCCGCCGCCGCTGTGGTCGCGGCCGCCGCCGACGTCGCGCCCGCAGTGGTGGCCGACGTCGTCGCCGCGGTGGTGGCCGTCGTCGTCGCCGACGCCGTCGAGGTGGTCGCGGTCGAGTCACTCGACGTCGAGTGCGCGTCGGCGCGTCGTCGTCCCGGCGTACGTTCACCGGCGCGTGCTCCTCTTCATGGTCATCGCGCTGCTCACGATCGCGCTCGTGATCATGATGACGAGGCGGAGCCGTTCGTCGGAGCGATCAGCTCCGCGAAGTTGTTCAACGCCGCACGGACAACCGAAGCCGCCACCGCGAGCTCGCTCTCCCGAGTCACCCGTGCCGGGGATCGGTCACCCAGGTGCTGGTCGGGCGCCCAGAGTCGAGGCTCGCAAGCTGCAAGATCCTCCGACCTGGGCAGGTGCACTCGGGGTTCCCGCCGGTCAACGCCATCGACACTTCGACGAGCCAGATGCGGACCTGGGGTGGGTCAGTTACCCCCGGTAGGTACACGACGTAGGCCGCGGGATGGCCGTAAGTCCGCGCAATTCCGCGCCTCGAGGGCAACAGGTTCGGCGCGCAAGTGGCTACAAACAAGCCGACGTTCTTCTCAAATCTTGTCAAACGGCCTTCGCGCCAACGAGAAAACTCCTGCTCAGCAGGGGTTTTCATGGCGGTGATGGTGGTGTCCGGTTTCAGGACATCGTGAACGGGTGTCTCGGGCCATCGTGAACGGGGCGGTTGAGTCGGGCGGGGTGTCTCGGGACATGGTGAACGGTGGCCAAGTACGAGGTGCTGATCAAAGCCGTCGCCGTCCAGAAGCTGGGTTCAACCGTTCACGATGTCCCGAGACATCACATGGCGGTGACGGTGGGATTTGAACCCACGGTAGGGGGTTACCCTACACAACTTTTCGAGAGTTGCACCTTCGGCCGCTCGGACACGTCACCGCCGACAAGTTTACGGTACGGGCCGCGCCGCCGCGAATCACGCGAAGCAAGCGTCACGCCTGCGCGACCTCGAGGGTGCAACTGGCGGACGAGGGTATGGGAAAATCCCACATCCTCGGCGACCGGCTGTACCTTCGCAGTCAGGGCCCGGGCGCGGGGCCGGGGATGTCGCAGGGGCGGCATAGCCTGAGGAGCATGGCCACGAAGCGTCCCACCGCATCCCCCTACCGCTGCACGGAGTGCGGGTGGACGACGCTGAAGTGGGTCGGCCGCTGCGGCGAGTGCCAGCAGTGGGGCACCGTTGTGGAATCCACCGAATCCGCCGGGATCGCACCCCGCAGGGTCACCGCCATCGCGCCCGCCGTCGGCCGCAGCGCCCGCCCGATCACGATGATCGACACCACGTCGACCCCGCGGCGTACGAGTGGCATCGCCGAGTTCGACCGGGTCCTCGGCGGCGGCGTCGTCCCGGGCGCCGCGATCCTACTGTCCGGTGAGCCGGGCGTCGGCAAGTCCACGCTCCTGCTCGAAGTGGCCGCACAATCCGCCCGCGCCGGGCGCCGCGTTCTCTACGCGAGCGGCGAGGAGTCGGCGGCCCAGGTGCGCCTGCGCGCCGAGCGAACCGGCGCCCTGCACGACGAGCTGTTCCTCGCCAACGAGACCGACCTCGCGACGATCCTCGGCCACGTCGACGAGGTTGAGCCCGACCTGCTCATCGTCGACTCCGTGCAGACGGTGTCATCCAGCCTGTCCGACGGCCTCGCCGGGCACCCCAGCCAGGTCCGCGAGGTGGCCGCCACCCTCATCCGGGTCGCGAAGGAGCGCGCACTGCCCATCGTCTTCGTCGGCCACGTCACGAAGGACGGATCGATCGCCGGCCCGCGCATCCTCGAGCACCTCGTCGACGTCGTCTGCCACTTCGAGGGCGACCGGCAGACCTCGCTGCGCTTCCTGCGCACGCTGAAGAACCGCTTCGGACCGACCGACGAGGTGGGATGCTTCGATATGACCGGGGCAGGGATCGAAGAAGTCCCGGACCCGAGCCGGCTGTTCCTCGGCAGTGGGCGACCGGTCGCCGGCACCTGCATCACTATCGCCCTGGAGGGCCGGCGCGCGCTCCCGGTGGAGGTCCAGGCCCTCACGGTGCCCGCGTCCGGGCCGAACCCTCGGCGGGTCGTCAGCGGGGTGGACTCTCCGCGCGTGGCGATGATCATCGCGCTGCTGGAGAAGCGCGCACACGTCGACGTGTCCAAGGACGACGTCTACGTGTCCACGGTCGGCGGGGTACGGCTGGTCGAGCCCGGCGCCGACCTCGCCATCGCGATAGCGATCGCCACCGCCAAGAGCGAGCGCGCGGTCCGCCACGACGTCGCCGCGATCGGGGAGCTGAGCCTGTCGGGTGAGATCCGCCCCGTCACGCAGGCCGCACAGCGCCGGCACGAGGCATCCCGGCTCGGCTACAAGACCGTCATCGACGAGCGCACGTCATCGATCGGCAGCGCCCTCCAGCTCGTGAAGGCGACGGCGATGGCCCCGGCGGCGGAAGGCGACATCCCGGAGTTCTGAGGTCACGCGTCCAGTGCCGCCACGAGATCGGCCGGCGTGGCCTGTAGCGGATGCGGCCCGGCGATGTCGAAGAACACCGTCGTGATCTCGTCGGCATGCGCGGCCAGGAACGCCCGCAGCCACGCGGGCGAGTGCAGCCCCACGGCCGGCGGCAGCGTCGCCGGCTTGTTCACGGCATCGCTGAAAAGGAGGAGCGCGACATCCCCCGTGCCCGGGTCGCGGAACGTCCACACCTCGCCGCTGTCGCGGGGGTCGTCCCGTGCACCCGGACGCATCAGCGGCACCACGGTCGGCCCGTGGCGCAGCGCGAAAGCGACGGCGGCCATGTCCTGAGTCTGGAGGGCGTCGGCGAGCTGCGTGTTGCGGAACTCCAGCTGCTTGCGGGGACGCTTCTTGCCGGATGCCATCGCTCCAGCGTAACCGAGCGGCATCCCGCGGGCAGAAGAGGGCCCCCTCGAATCGCTCATTGGGGACTGGACGACTCGAGAGGGCCCGAAACGCCGTGCCTACGGTCCGAGACCCGCTGGGGACAGGTCACTCGCTGCTGGGGACAGCTTCACCGCTCGATGGCACAGCGTATGCCTCTCAGTGTAGGGGAATGGGTCCCGCACACGATGTCCCCCTTTCGGGGGACAGGGCCGTGGCTGCACTCAATACAGCTGGAACAGCGCGTCGTCTGTCGAGACGACGCCCCCGATCGAGACGCTCAGGTGATACGTCGCTCCCCCACCCGGAGCGTTCGGACGATTCTTCGCATCACACGTCGCCACCGACGACCGCGTGCGGTCCCATGTCAGCGGCTGCGCACTGGAGACCCGCTGCCCGGCGCTCAGCAGCACCACCATGTCGCTCGGCTGGGTCTGGCAGTCCGTGGAGGTCCACCATGTGTCGCTGCCGCTGGTGATCGTGAACACCTGCGCGCTCGTGCCCACGTTCAGCGTGCAGGCCGTCGATCCCGTGTTGGCGAGCTCGATCGACAGCTTCGGATCCTGGCCGGACGCATAGCTCGTCTTGTCGGTGACGGCCTTCACCTCGAGATCGTCCGTCGCGCACGGGGCGGCGGAGGTCGTCGCGCCGGGCGTCGGCGCCGCGGTGACGGTGGCACCCGGCGTCGGCGTGCCGGTGAGGCCGGGGGTCGGCGTCGACGAGCCGCCGGAGACCACCGGCAGCAGCGGTTCGGCCGCGTGCGCGGCGTCGCCGCCGGCGCCCGCGGCACGCGCATCCCCGTCCCACGGGCGCGCGAACAGCAACCACACCGCGGCCACGACGAGGACCAGCGTCATGAGGAGAGCGAGCCTACGACGCCGGTATACGGCCGGTGAATGACGTCGGGGAGTGCTCACACACAAAAGGCTACGGGCGCCGACGGGATGCCCCGGCGCGGCGCGCCCGTCACAGCCACGTCACAGGTGCTTGAGCATGCGCGTGTTGCCAAGCGTGTTCGGCTTCACGTGCGCGAGGTCCAGGAACTCCGCCACACCGGCGTCGGGACTGCGCAACAGCTGCGCGTACACGTCAGGGGCGACCACGTGCTCCCCGATCGGCGCGAACCCGTGCCGGGTGAAGAACGACACCTCGAACGTCAGGCAGAACAGGCGGCGCAGCTCCAGCTCCACGGCGCGCTGCTCGAGCACCTCGACGATGCGGCTGCCGATGCCCTCGTGCAGCCGATCCTCCCGCACCAGGAGGGTGCGCACCTCGCCGATGTCGTGCCACATCACGTGCAGGGCGCCGCAGCCGATCACCTCGCCGTCCTGCTCGGCGACGACGAACTCCTGCACGGCCTCGTAGAGCGACACGAGCTCCTTGCCCAGCAGGATGCGGCGGTCCACCAGCGGGTCCAGCAGCGCATGGATCCGCTGCACGTCGGTGGTCCGGGCGGGCCTGATGACGATGTCGCTCACACGATCCACATTACGACGCCGACGGCCCCGCACTCGGCGGGGCCGTCGGCATGTGGCCTGCGGTCAGCCGGCGATGATGTCCGGCGTCGCGCTGATCTGCTCGTGTCCGCCGACGCCCACTGCGACCTTTTCGCCGCGCGGCCCGTGCTCGAACACGAACTCGCCGTTCTCGGCATCCACCTTCACGTGGTCGCCGGTGTTCAGCTCGCCGTGCAGGATCCGCTCGCTGAGCTGGTCCTCGATCTCGCGCTGCATGGCGCGGCGCAGCGGACGCGCGCCCAGCGCCGGGTCGAATCCGATCTCGATGAGCTTGTCCTTGGCGGCGTCGGTGAGCTCCACCGTCATGTCGCGGTCGAGCAGCCGCTCGCCGAGGCGCTTGGTGAAAAGGCCCACGATCTGGCGCAACTCGTCCTTGTTCAGCTGCGGGAACACGATGATGTCGTCGACGCGGTTGAGGAACTCGGGCTTGAAGTGCCGCTTGAGCTCTTCGTCCACCTTGCCCTTCATGCGCTCGTACGACGTGGTCGTGTCACCCTCGACCTGGAAGCCGACCGGGCCGCCCGCGATCGCCGACGAGCCGAGGTTCGTCGTCATGATGATCACGGTGTTCTTGAAGTCGATGACGCGGCCCTGACCGTCGGTCAGGCGCCCCTCTTCGAGGATCTGCAGCAGCGAATTGAAGATGTCCGGGTGTGCCTTCTCGATCTCGTCGAACAGCACGACCGAGAACGGCTTGCGGCGCACCTTCTCGGTGAGCTGGCCGCCCTCCTCGAACCCGACGAATCCGGGAGGGGCGCCGAACAGCCGCGACACCGTGTGCTTCTCGCCGAACTCGCTCATGTCCAGCGCGATCAGCGCCCCCTCGTCGTCGAACAGGAACTCCGCGAGCGCCTTGGCCAACTCGGTCTTGCCGACGCCGGTGGGTCCGGCGAAGATGAACGACCCCGACGGGCGCTTCGGGTCCTTCAGCCCGGCGCGCTGGCGGCGGATCGTGCGCGAGAGCGCCGCGATCGCCTCCTCCTGGCCGATGACCCGCTGGTGCAGCGCCTTCTCCATGAAGACGAGCCGGCTGGACTCCTCCTCGGTGAGCTTGAAGACCGGGATGCCGGTGGCCTGCGCGAGCACCTCGGCGATCAGGCCCTCGTCCACGACCGCGGAGGTCGCGACATCCCCGCTGCGCCACTGCTTCTCCAGACGCAGGCGCTCGGCGAGCAGCGACTTCTCCTCGTCGCGCAGCGACGCGGCCTTCTCGAAGTCCTGCTCCTCGCTCGCGGCCTCCTTGCGGGTGCGGACGTCGGCGACCTTGTCGTCCAGCTCCCGCAGCTCGGGGGGACTGGACAGGATCGACAGACGCAGCCGGGCGCCGGCCTCGTCGATGAGGTCGATCGCCTTGTCGGGCAGGAAGCGGTCCGAGATGTAGCGGTCGGACAGGTTCGCCGCGGCGACGATGGCGCCGTCGGTGATCTGCACCTTGTGGTGCGCCTCGTACCGGTCGCGCAGCCCCTTCAGGATGTTGATGGCGTGGGGCAGGCTCGGCTCGGCGACCTGGATCGGCTGGAAGCGGCGCTCCAGCGCGGCATCCTTCTCGAAGTGCTTGCGGTACTCGTCGAGAGTGGTGGCGCCGATCGTCTGCAGTTCGCCGCGGGCCAGCAGCGGCTTGAGGATGCTCGCGGCGTCGATAGCGCCCTCGGCGGCGCCCGCGCCGACGAGCGTGTGGATCTCGTCGATGAAGACGATGATGTCGCCGCGGGTGCGGATCTCCTTCGTGACCTTCTTCAGCCGCTCTTCGAAGTCGCCGCGGTAGCGGGAGCCGGCGATCAGCGAGCCGAGGTCCAGCGAGTACAGCTGCTTGTCCTTCAGCGTCTCGGGGACGTCGCCCTTCACGATTGCCTGCGCGAGCCCCTCCACGACGGCGGTCTTGCCGACGCCGGGCTCGCCGATCAGCACGGGGTTGTTCTTGGAGCGGCGGGAGAGGATCTGCATGACCCGCTCGATCTCCTTCTCACGCCCGATCACGGGGTCGAGCTTGTTCTCGCGCGCGGCCTGGGTGAGGTTGCGCCCGAACTGGTCGAGCACCTGCGACCCGCCCTGCGCGCCGGCGGCGCTCTCGTGGGCGGCGCCGGACACGGCGGCGGGCTCCTTGCCCTGGTATCCGCTGAGCAGCTGGATGACCTGCTGACGCACCTTGTTCAGGTCGGCCCCGAGCTTGACGAGCACCTGCGCGGCGACGCCCTCGCCCTCGCGGATAAGGCCGAGCAGGATGTGCTCGGTGCCGATGTAGTTGTGGCCGAGCTGCAGCGCTTCGCGCAGGCTCAGCTCGAGCACCTTCTTCGCGCGGGGCGTGAACGGGATGTGCCCGGCCGGCTGCTGCTGGCCCTGGCCGATGATGTCCTGCACCTGTTCACGGACGGCATCCAAGGAGATGCCGAGGGACTCCAGCGCCTTCGCGGCCACGCCCTCCCCCTCGTGGATCAGCCCGAGGAGGATGTGCTCGGTACCGATGTAGTTGTGGTTGAGCATCTTCGCCTCTTCCTGGGCGAGGACGACCACACGACGGGCCCTGTCGGTGAATCTCTCGAACATCTCTGACTCCTCCGGGCGCACTGGTGGCGCCTGTAAAGAGCGTAACGAGCGGGAGGATGCTTCTTGCCGGTGTTCGCTGGGGGCATAGCGTGGGCGGGTGCTGGGGGCGTTCCGCTTCGGTCGTCACGAAGTGCGGGCCGCGGCATGGCGGTTTCAGGACGCCAGTGCAACACCTTGGGTGTGGAGGGTGTTGTGGCGAAACGGATCGCGTGGGAGACGCGCGCGGCGGGGTATACGGGGTTGCTGGCGGGGGGTTCGTCAGAGGATGTCGCC
>NZ_WJII01000007.1 GCF_009649635.1 Microbacterium sp. SYP-A9085
TGTTTCGGCGGCCATAGCGAGAGGGAAACGCCCGGTCCCATTCCGAACCCGGAAGCTAAGCCTCTCAGCGCCGATGGTACTGCAGGGGCGACCCTGTGGGAGAGTAGGACACCGCCGGACTTCCATTCCAGAAATGGCCACCCTTCGAGGTGGCCATTTCTGCGTTATGGGGTCGACAATTGGCTGTACGAGGAGAGACATGACCGAGGACGACGGGCGCCGACCCCGGCGTGACCACGAGGATCGCCGCGGCTCTGACGGCGGCTCCCGCCGCGGAGCGGCTCGGGGCTCCGGAAGGCCCTCGTTCGGCGACGCCGACCGGCGCCCCAACCGCGAAGGCGGTGCGCGTCCGCATCGCGACGGCGGCGCGCGGCCCTACCGCGATGGTGAGCACCGGTCCGAGCGCGGCGATGCTGCGCCGCGGCGTGACGGCGGGTTCCGCGATCGCGGGGAGAACCGTCAGGATCGGGGCCGTCCCGACCGCGCGTCGGGAGATCGTCCGTATCGGCAGGGCGGTGACCGTCCCTACCAGCAGGGTGGCGATCGCCCCTATCGACGTGACGACGACCGTCCGTCCCGACCCAGTGGCGATCGTCCGTATCGACTGAGTGGCGATCGTCCGTATCGACCGAGTGGCGATCGTCCGTTCCGACCCAGTGGCGATCGTCCGTATCGGCAGGGTGGAGACCGCCCTTATCGCGGCGGCGAGAGCCGGCCGCAGCACGACGGCGGTGGATCGCGCTACGGCGACCGTGAGAAGCGTCCGTTCCGGGACGGGGAGAACCGCCCGTATCGCGGCGGTGAGAACCGTCCTCCTCGTGAGGGCGAGAATCGGCCGTATCGCGGTGGCGACAGTCGTCCGTATCGCGGCGGTGAGAACCGTCCTCCTCGTGAGGGCGAGAACCGTCCCTATCGCGGCGGGGAGAACCGCCCGTATCGCGGCGGCGAAGAGCGGCGCGACGGCAGCGGCTACCGTAGCGGCGAGCAGCGTCCGTATCGTGCCGGCGGCGCGGATCACCGCGGCGGCAGCGGCGCTCGTTCTTACGGTGACCGCGAGCAGCGTTCTCATCGCGAAGGAGACAACCGTCCGGACCGTGGGAATGACAACCGTCCGTCTCGCGAGGGCGGCAACCGTCCCCATCGCCAGGGAGAGAATCGTCCCTTCCGCGATCGCGGGAGTGACGATCGTTCGTATCGCGGGAGCGACAACCGTCCCTATCGCGGCGGCAGTGAGCAGCACCGTGACGGCGAGAGGCGTCCGTACCCTGACGGGGAGAACCGCCCGTTCCGTGACGGGGAGAAGCGTCCGTTCCGTGACGGGGAGAAGCGTCCGTTCCGTGACGGGGAGAACCGCCCGTTCCGTGACGGGGAGAAGCGTCCGTTCCGTGACGGGGAGAAGCGTCCGTTCCGTGACGGGGAGCGCCGCCCGTTCCGCGACAGCGAGAACCGGCCGTACCGCGATGGCGGTGCGCGCGGTGAGCGCGGCGATGCGTCGCGTCCGTCCCGTCCGCCGCAGGATGTGCGCGCCGCGCGCCCTGCGGATCCGGCCCTGCCCGACGACGTGACGCCGAAGGACCTCTCTCCCGCGGCACGCAACGAACTGAAAACCCTGACCAAGGAGAACGCCGAGCGGGTCGCGCGTCATCTGGCGATGGCATCCCGTCTCATCGACGACGATCCGGCCCTCGCGCATGAGCACGCCCTGGCGGCGTCCCGGCACGCCGGTCGTATCCCCGTCGCTCGCGAGACTGTGGCGATCACCGCGTACGCCATGGGCGACTACGCGCTCGCGCTGCGTGAGCTGCGTACGTACCGCCGGCTGACCGGCCGAGACGACCAGATTGCCCTCATGGTCGACAGCGAACGGGGGGTGGGACGTCCCGACCGCGCGCTCGAAGCCGGCCGCTCCGTCGATCGCGCGGCGCTGCCGACCGGCGTGCGCGTCAGCCTCGCGATAGCGATGTCCGGCGCGTGGCTCGACAAGGGCGATGCCGGTCGTGCGCTGCAGGAGCTCGACATTCCGGAGGCGGACCCGTCGCGCGCCTTCGACTGGAGCCCGGCACTCTTCTCCGCGCGCGCCGTCGTGCTCGAGGACCTCGGACGCTCCGAGGAAGCCGCGCACTGGTCGCGGCTGGCGGATGTCGCCGCGGACGCGCTCGACGAGGCGGCCGGTGTCGGCCTCGACGAGACGATAGCGATCGACGAGGTCGACGAGAACGGCGACATCGTGACGGATGCCGACGACGACCTCGATGAGGACGACGTCGATCAGGAGGACGACTTCGATCAGGAGGACGACCTCGATCGGGATGTCGACGTCGACGTGGCTACCGACGTCGACCTGGCTGCCGACGTCGACGTGGCTGCCGACGTCGACGAGGACGACGACCTCCTCGACGCTGCCGACCTCGCCGCCGATCATGACGCACCGTCCACGGGCGGAGTGGACTCCGCCGAGGCGCCCGCGGCGGACGCCGACGAAGGCACGGCCTGATGGCGTTCCTGTCCCGACGACGGCGGGATGCGGCATCCGGTCCTGCCCCGCTCGAGGGCGTCGACGTCGTGTTCGCCGATCTCGACGGCGTCGTCTACGCGGGGTCCCGGGCCCTGCCGCACGCGGTCGACAGCCTGACCCGTGCGGCGGCCGACGGGCGCCGGCTCGGCTACATCACGAACAACGCGTCCCGCACGGATGCCGACGTCGCGGCGCAGCTGCGCGACCTCGGCCTCGAGCAGACGGCCCCCGAGGACATCGTCACGAGCCCGCAGGCGGCCGTCCGACTGCTGCGCACGAAGGTCGAGCCGCCCGCCACGATCCTGGTCATCGGCGGCGAGGGCCTCACCACCGAGGTCGCGCGGGCCGGCTACATCGTCACCGACAGCGCGGACGCCGCCCCTGCCGCCGTCCTGCAGGGGTTCTCGCCGGATATCTCCTGGACGCAGCTGGCCGAGGCTGCCTACGCGCTCAAGGACCCCGAGGAGGACGGCGGCATCCCCTGGATCGCCACCAACACGGACTGGACCCTCCCGCAGGCACGGGGGATAGCGCCGGGCAACGGCACGCTCGTGTCGGCCGTGCACACCGCCGTCGGACGGCTCGCGACCGTCGCGGGCAAGCCCGAGCCCGCGATCTTCCACGAGGCGGTTGCGCGCTTCGGCGCGGATCGTCCGCTGTTCCTCGGCGACCGGCTCGACACCGACATCGCCGGGGCCCAGGCCGCCGGCATCCCGTCGGCCCTGGTGCTGACCGGCGTTGATCGGCCCAAGCACGTCCTGGCGGCACCGTGCACGAGCCGGCCCACCTACATCCTCGAGGACCTGCGGCAGCTCTTCGACCCATACCCGCAGACCCGCACCGACGGGGTCACCACGCGCGTGGGCGACGCCGTCGTGCGGATCGACGGGCCCCGCCTCGAAGTGGTCGAGGCTGGGCCCCGTCCCGTCGACCTGGTGCGCGCAGGGGCGGCGGCGGTGTGGGGCTCCGGCCGCGCAATCTTCGGGTTCACGGTCCAGGAAGAGCTCTACGCGGACCCGTTCTCCCGGCCGTGACCGCCGTCCCGACCCGGCGCTAGCATGGGGACCATGGCGGACGAGGAGCGTGACGAGCTGATCAGCCGGCTGCGGGTGATCGAGGGGCAGCCGCTGCCCGAGCGCGCCGACGCCTACGCGGCGCTGCACGACGAGCTCGCCCGCGAGCTGGACCGCGGACCGGCGACCCCGCCCACCGCATGAGCCGGCTCGACCAGGAGCTGGTCGCGCGCGGACTGGCACGCTCGCGGACCCAGGCGCAGCAGCTCATCGCCCAGGGCGTCGTCGCCGTCGACGGCCGCACTGTCATCAAGCCCTCCGCCGCGATCGTCGACGCCGCGCGGATCGTCGTCGCCGCCACCGATCATTACGTCAGCCGGGCCGCGCACAAGCTCATCGCCGGTCTGGACGCCTTCGCCATCCCCGTCGCCGGCCGCCTCGCACTGGACATGGGAGCCTCCACCGGCGGGTTCAGCCAGGTGCTGCGCGAGCGCGGCGCCGATCCCGTCGTCGCGGTGGATGTCGGACACGACCAGCTCGCGGCCGTCGTCGCCGACGACCCCGGCGTCATCGCCATCGAGGGGTTCAACGTGCGGTACATGACCGCGCAAACCCTCGCCGAGGCCAGCGGGATCAGCGACCTACCGGACGTCGTCACCGGCGACCTGTCGTTCATCTCGCTGCGCCAGGTTCTCCCCGCCGTCGCGGGCGTGGCATCCCCCGACGCCGACATCGTCCTCCTCGTGAAGCCGCAGTTCGAAGTCGGCCGCACAGCGGTGCGCGGCGGGCTCGTCACCGACCCCGCGGCGCGCGCCGATGCGGTGGCCGAGGTGCTGTGGGCGGCGTGGGACGTGGGCCTGGGCACGTGCGGCGTCATTGCATCCCCGATCGTGGGCACGCACGGCAATCGCGAATACGTGGCGCACCTGAAACCGGCATCGGGCACGGATCCGTCAGAATGGACCCACACCGTGAACACAGTGACGGGGAGCCCATGACGACGGACCAGCGCAGCATCCTGGTCGTCGCGCACGCCCAGCGCGGTGACACCGTCCAGGCGGCGGCCCGCGTGATGGCGGCGCTGCACGAGGCCGGTGCGCGGCCGGTGCTCGCCCCCGAAGACCGCGAAGAGCTGATAGCGCAGCGCCCGGCGTTCGCCCGTGCGGCCGCGCTCGGCGCCGACATCCCGGTGGGCGACATCGAACTCGCGATAGTCCTCGGCGGCGACGGCACGATCCTGCGCGCCGCCGAACTCGTGCGCGGCGGCACCGCGCCGATCCTCGGCATCAACATGGGCCACGTCGGCTTCCTCGCCGAGATCGAACGCGACGACATGGATGCCGCGGTCCATCGCGTGATCTCCCGCGACTACCGCGTCGAGGAGCGCCTCGCCCTGTCCGTGCGGGTGAAGGACGCCGCCGGCCACGTCATCTACTCCACCTGGGCGCTGAACGAGGCGACCGTCGAGAAGGCGAGCCGGGAGCGGATGCTGGAGGTCGTCATCGAGATCGACGGCAAGCCGCTGTCGACGTTCGGCTGCGACGGCATGGTCGTGTCCACGCCCACCGGGTCGACCGCGTACAACTTCTCCGCCGGCGGACCCGTGATCTGGCCGACCGTGGAGGCGATGGCGGTCGTGCCGCTGTCCGCGCACGCGCTGTTCGCCAAGCCGCTGGTGGTCGGCCCGGAGACCTCGGTCGCCATCGAGGTACTCGAGCGCACGAGCGGCATCGGGATCCTCTGGTGCGACGGCCGCCGCTCGCACGAGCTTCCGCCCGGCGCGCGCGTCGTCGTGCGCAGGTCCGATCAGCCGGTGCGGCTCGCACGCCTGCATCCGGCCGCGTTCACGGACCGGCTCGTGCGCAAGTTCCGTCTGCCCGTGGAGGGATGGCGCGGCCCGGCCGGAACGGCGGGAGCCGCGACGTGATCGAGCAGATGCAGCTGCGCGACCTCGGCGTCATCGCTGAGGCGACGCTGCCGATGGGGCCCGGCTTCACGGCGATCACCGGTGAGACCGGCGCGGGCAAGACCATGGTGGTCACCGGGCTCGGGCTCCTGCTCGGCCAGCGCGCGGACTCCGGCGCCGTCAGGGCCGGCGCGTCTCAGGCATCCGTCGAAGGGGTGTGGGTGGTTCCGGACGACGGGCCCGTCGCCGAGCGGGTGCGCGAGGCCGGCGGTGAGCTCGAGCCGATCGGGGACGGCAGCGCCGAGCTGTACCTCGGCCGCACGCTGTCGGCGGAGGGCCGGAGTCGTGCGACGGTCGGGGGGCGCACCGCGCCCGCCGGGGTGCTCTCGGATCTCGCGGACAGTCTCGTCGTGGTGCACGGCCAGTCCGACCAGCTGCGGCTGCGCTCCGCGTCCGCCCAGCGCGAGGCCCTGGACCGCTTCGGCGGCGGCGAGATCGCCGCCGCGCTGCGCGACTACCAGGGGAAGTACGAGGTCCGGCGTGCGCTGGATGCCGAGCTCGGCATCCTCGTCCAGGACCGCGACGCCCGGCTGCGCGAGGCCGACGAGCTGCGTGCGGCTCTCGCCGTGATCGAGCAGGCGGATCCACAGCCGGGCGAGGACGAGGAGCTCGCGGCGCGTGCCGAGCGGCTCGCGCACGCCGAGGAGCTGCGGGCGGCGGCTGCCAGCGCGCATGCGGTGCTGTCGACGGAGGGCGACGATCCTGATGTCATCGTCCTCGTGGCCGAGGCGCGGCGGACCCTGGAGCGCGCCGCCGGCAGCGACCCGGCGCTGCAGGCTTTCGCCGACCAGGCCGCGGAGATCGGGTACCGCACCGCGGACCTCGCCGCGGACCTGTCCGGCTACCTCGCCGACCTCGACGAATCGGGCCCGCACGAGCTGGCGGCCGTCGAGGATCGCCGTGCCGTGCTGGGCGGGCTGGTGCGCGCGCACGGGACGCTGCAGTCCGCGCTGGACCTGCTGCAGACCGGCTCGGCACGACTGGCCGAGCTTGACGACGACCCCGAGCGCATCGAACGGCTCACCGCGCAGCGGGCGGCGGCGGCATCCGCCGTCGACGACGCGGCGGCGGTGCTGACCGCGGCCCGCGCCGCGGCCGCCCTGCGCCTCGGCGAGGCGGTGAGCGCCGAACTGCACGCCCTCGCCATGCCCGACGCCCGCGTCGAGGTCGAGGTGTCCCCGGGCACCGAGACCCCGCACGGGCGCGACGACGTCGTCATCCTGCTGGCCCCGCATCCCGGGGCGCAGCCGCGACCGGTCGCGCGCGGGGCGTCCGGCGGCGAGCTGAGCCGCGTCATGCTGGCGATCGAGGTCGTGATCGCCGGCGCCGATCCGGTGCCCACCTTCGTGTTCGACGAGGTGGATGCCGGGATCGGCGGCGCCGCGGCGATCGAGGTCGGTCGGCGCCTCGGCCGGCTCGCGCGGTCGGCGCAGGTGATAGCGGTGACGCACCTCGCGCAGGTCGCCGCCTTCGCGACGAACCACTTGTCCGTCGTGAAGTCCAGCGACGGCACCGTGACCTCGTCGAGCGTGCGGCAGCTGGACGGCGCGGAGCGAGAGGCCGAGATGGCGCGTCTGCTGTCGGGGCTGGCGGATTCGGATGCCGCTCTCACGCACGCGCGGGAGCTGCTGGATACCGCGCGCACGCATCCTTGACGCGCGGTATCGCGGCCGTCGTAGCGGCGCCTGCCGGAAGACGCGCCGGAGAGGGCGTCACTGGCTCGGGTGGCGGTTGCGACTGATAGCATAAAAGCCCGTGATGCATACTTCTGGCACCAGCAGCTCCGAGCCGTTGGCGGGGACCACGGAATCCGACGACACCACCAAGCACATCTTCGTGACCGGTGGTGTCGTCTCGTCTTTGGGGAAGGGCCTGACCGCCGCCAGCCTCGGGAATCTGCTCACCGCGCGCGGGCTGCGGGTGGTCATGCAGAAGCTGGACCCGTACCTGAACGTCGATCCGGGCACGATGAACCCGTTCCAGCACGGCGAGGTGTTCGTCACCGACGACGGCGCCGAGACCGACCTGGACATCGGGCACTACGAGCGGTTCCTCGACGTGAACCTCGACCACGCCGCGAACGTGACCACCGGCCAGATCTACTCGCGCGTGATAGCGCGCGAGCGGGCCGGCGAGTACCTGGGCGATACCGTGCAGGTGATTCCGCACATCACCGACGAGATCAAGCGCCGGATGCGGCTGCAGGCATACGCCGACCCGAAGCCGGATGTCATCATCACCGAGGTCGGCGGCACTGTCGGCGACATCGAGTCGCAGCCGTTCCTGGAGGCCGCGCGGCAGCTGCGCCACGAGCTCGGCCGAGACAGCGTGTTCTTCGTGCACGTGTCGCTCGTGCCGTTCATGGGCGCGTCCGGCGAGCAGAAGACCAAGCCCACCCAGCACTCGGTCGCGGCCCTGCGCCAGGTCGGCATCCAGCCCGACGCGCTCGTGCTGCGCAGCGACCGCCCGGTCAGTGACGGCAACCGCAAGAAGATCGCGCTGATGTGCGACGTCGACATCGAGGGCGTCATCAACACCGTCGACCTGCCGAGCATCTACGACATCCCGTCGACCCTGAACGAGCAGGGGCTGGATGCCTACATCACGCGCCGGCTGGGCCTGGCCGACAAGGCCGGCGACGTCGACTGGACACGCTGGGAGCGGGTTCTTGATGCGGTGCACAACCCGCGGCACGAGGTCACCATCGGCCTGGTCGGCAAGTACATCGACCTGCCCGACGCCTACCTGTCGGTGACCGAGGCGCTGAAGGCCGGCGGCTTCGCGCAGGAGACGAAGGTCTCCATCACGTGGATCCCGTCGGACACCTGCGAAACCGCCGACGGCGCGCAGGCGGCGCTGTCCGCGCTGGACGGCATCGTCGTGCCGGGCGGCTTCGGCATCCGCGGGATCGAGGGCAAGCTCGGCGCACTGCGGTTCGCGCGCGAGCAGGGGATCCCGACGCTCGGCATCTGCCTCGGCCTGCAGTGCATGGTGATCGAGTACGCGCGTCACGTCGCCGACATCCCCGGGGCGTCCTCGAGCGAGTTCGATCCCGACACCCTCGACCCGGTGATTGCGACGATGGCCGAGCAGGTCGACATCATCAAGGCGGGCGACCTCGGCGGCACCATGCGCCTCGGCCTGTATCCGGCGGACCTCGCCGCAGGCTCGGTGGCCGAGGAAGTGTACGGCGCGGCGACCGCGAGCGAGCGGCATCGGCACCGCTACGAGGTGAACAACGCGTACCGCGACCGGCTTGCGGCGGCGGGCCTGGTGTTCTCGGGGCTGTCGCCGGATCGCAATCTCGTCGAGTACGTCGAGCTGCCCCGCGACGTGCATCCGTACTACATCGCCACGCAGGCGCATCCCGAGCTGCGGTCGCGGCCCACCGAGCCGCACCCGCTGTTCCGCGGACTCGTCGGCGCGGCGCTGGAGCGGCACCGTGCCAGTGAGCTCTTCACCGACGACAGCGATGACTGAGCCCGGTGCGCTGCGCGACGACCCCACCGCGGTGGAGGTCACGCGCAGCGAAACCGTGTACCAGGGTCGGGTGTGGAACATCCGCCGCGACGAGGTCGCGTACAACGGCGACACCATAGTGCGCGAGTACACCGATCATCCCGGTGCCGTCGCGGTGCTCGCTCTCGACGACGAGGACAGGATGCTGCTGATCAAGCAGTATCGCCACCCGGTGCGGACCCGGGAGTGGGAGATCCCCGCGGGCCTGCTCGACGTCTCCGGCGAGGACGTGCTGGCGGCGGCGCAGCGCGAACTCGCCGAGGAGGCGGATCTCGTCGCGGACCACTGGGACGTCCTCGCGGAGTTCTTCACGTCGCCCGGCGGCAGCGACGAGGCGATCCGGATCTACCTGGCGCGCGGGCTGGCGCCGGCGGACGAGACGTTCGCGCGCGAGGCCGAGGAGGCGGACATCGAGGTGCGGTGGGCGCCGCTGGACGACGTCGTCGACGCCGTGCTGCAGCGCCGCGTGCACAATCCGTCCCTTGTGCTCGGCGCCCTCGCCGCGCACACGTCTCGGGCCCGCGGCTGGGCGAGCCTCGCTCCCGCCGACGCGCCGTGGCCGACCCGGTCGCGTCCGGTCGGGGCCGGGCTGCCATGAAACTGGATCGAGCCGTGGACGCATACCTGCGCCACGTCTCGGTCGAGCGCGGCCTGTCCGACCACACCGTCGCCGCGTACCGGCGCGATCTTGCCGCGTATGCGCACTGGCTGGCGGAGCGCCGGGTCGTGGATACCGCGGCTGTGACCGCCGACCTCGTGTCCGGGTTCATCGCGGAGCGCGCCGGCGGGGAGCCGCGGCCGGCGGCATCCTCGCTCGCGCGGCTGCAGTCGTCCGTGCGCGGGCTGCACCGGTACCTCGTGCGTGAGGAGATCGAGGCCGACGACCCGACCGGGCGGATGCGTCCGCCGAAGCTGCCGCAGCGGCTGCCGAAGGCGCTGACGATCGAGCAGGTCGAGCAGCTGCTGGCGGCGCCGGATCCGAACGAGCCCGTCGGCCTGCGCGACCGTGCGCTGCTGGAGCTGCTGTATGCGACCGGCGCCCGGGTGTCGGAGATCGTGCAGCTGGATGTCGATGACGTGGCGCACGGGGATGTGCTGCGCGTGCGCGGCAAGGGGTCGAAAGAGCGGATAGTGCCGATCGGCGCGTACGCGCGCGAAGCTCTGGATGCGTACCTGACACGGGTACGGCCGGAGCTGTCGCGACGCGGGCGGGCGACGCCGCGGCTTTTCCTCGGCGCCCGGGGAGCGCCGCTGTCGCGGCAGAGCGTCTGGCTCGTGATCCAGGCGGCGGCCGTCGGCGCGCACCTGACCGCGCACGTGTCGCCGCACACGCTGCGGCACTCGTTCGCGACGCATCTGCTGCAGGGCGGGGCGGATGTGCGGGTCGTGCAGGAGCTGCTCGGCCATGCGTCGGTGGCGACGACGCAGATCTACACGCACGTCAGCGTCGACGCGCTCCGCGACGTGTACACGACATCCCATCCCCGGGCGCGGTAGCCCTCAGCGCCAGAATCCGGCGAGCTGGGCGGCGAGGACTTTGCCGTGCTCGAAGCCCGCTCGCGCGGCGGGCGGCCGCGACGCCGGGCTCATCATGTCGTCGGCGAACGCGGCAAGGGCGTTCTCGTCGGGGAAGACCGCCTCGACCCGGCTGCCGCCGGCGCGCAGTTCGTCCACCTGTGCCGACAGCTGCATGCCCCACTCCGGGGGATGCCGGGATCGGCCGCCGAACGGCGAGAGGATCAGCACCCGGGCGTATCCGCTCGCCAGGTCGGCGTTCTCGTTTCGGCGGTAACCGCCGTCGATGTAGCGGCCGGCGCCGATGCGGTAGGCCGGGCCGCTGGACGTGCTGGCGGCGACGGCATCCACCAGCTCGACTCCGCTGTCGCGGTCGAACGCCACCGGTTCGCCGGTGCGTGCGTCGACCGCGGTGATCAGCAGCGGCTGGTCCGGCCAGCGCGCACCGGGCAGGCGCATCGCGACGGTCGCGCGCCATCGTTCGCTGCGGGAATCGCCCAACGCGTCGTCGAGCTCGATCGCCGCGGCACCCATCCGCCGCCGCATATCGGCGGCGTCGGTGGCGGCGGCGATGATCCGGCCCGTCCGCTCGAGCAGGTCTGTCGTCGCCGCGGGACCCCGTCGAGCACCCGGCGTCGCGCCGGTGCGTTCGGGGGTCGGCGGAGACAGGACCGCGGCCAGCAGGTCGGCGGGGGATGCCGCGGTGAGCTGTGCTGCCGCCGTCGCGCCGGCCGACGTGCCGACAATGAGGTCGGCGTCGGTCGCGTCGATGCCGGCGTCGAGGAGCCCGGCGACGACGCCGATCTCCCACGCGTTGCCCGCCGATCCTCCGCCGTGGAGGATCAGTGCCCGTTGGCGTCCGTCGGGCACGCTAGCGCCGTCGCCCCATCGTGGAGAGGAAGGAGGCGTTCATCGCGGTACCCATCCCGGATCCGGCTGTCGCATCGCGGCACGATAGCACCCGCCGCACGCCGCCGGCAACGCACCGTTCACGCCCGT
Organism: Microbacterium sp. SYP-A9085; assembly: GCF_009649635.1. Lineage (GTDB taxonomy): Bacteria > Actinomycetota > Actinomycetes > Actinomycetales > Microbacteriaceae > Microbacterium. The sequence continues at coordinate 11,528 of NZ_WJII01000007.1, forward strand.
GCGCTCGTCATCAGAACGGCGGCGGATCCGTGCAGACGAAGCGAACCTGCGGAGACGGGTGGTCCTCGTAGATGCGCCCGGTGGGGCTGGTCCATTCGAGGACGCCGCGGGGCAGCTGACGCACCCGCCATCGGGTCTGATGCTTGACGACGTGGTGCCCGCGGCACAGGTTCTCGAGATTGTCATCCTGCGTGGGGCCGCCGAGCACGGCATCCCGAGTGTGATCCAGGTCGCAGCGCCAGACCGGCTGCCGGCAGCCGGGGAACCGGCAGTGCTCGTCGCGGATCCGCAGCACCCGATGCAGATGTTCGCTCGGATGATATCGGTCCACGTGCAGCGGCTCGCCGGTGAACGGGTCGGTGACGAGCCGGTCCCAGCCCTTCACCGCGCCAGCCAGCCGCCGCGCGGTATCGTCATCGATCGGCCCGTATCCCACCAGCTGCGCCGGGAGGTCCGCGCCGCGCCGGACGGGATCAGGATGCAGCACCGACGCGGGAATGCTCACCTGCACGTGTGCCGCGATCTTCTCGAGGACATCGGCCGGGCCGTGTCCGTCGGGGACAGCGGTCAGCAGCATGTCGGTGAGGACATCCGCCCGAACCTGGTCCAGCGTGCGCTCGTCCGGTGCGGCGCCCTCGGTCACCTCGGCTCCTGCCGGTGCCGGGGGCGCAGTCTTGCGCTCGGCGGCGCGTGCGGCATCCGCTTCCGGCCCGTAGTGCACGCCGACTCCGACGAGGTGTCCGTTGATGGGCGGTGGGTCGGCGGGACGCGGGCCGGCCGATTTCTGGACGGTGCGAGCCATCTGCGTGACCCGGTCGAAGATCGCATGGATCAGGGTGGCCGGCCCATCCAGCAGCAGCCGCGACATCCCGTCGTCCAGGTCGACGGTGCGCACGCCGCGAGCCTTCCGCGCCCGCGCGTGCCGCTGCGTGATCGATTCCGGATCGAGCTCGCGCGCGACGGTGCGGCACACCGGCGTCAGCCGTCCCGCCGTCAGGTCGGCGGCGCGCGGCAGCACTCGCGCCTCGTACGCCGCCCGGACGTCGGGCGTCGGCAGGTCGCTGCCCGCATCGATGATCACGCGGACCTGCGGCTGATCCAGCTCACCGGCGGCCCATGCGGCGTGGGTGGCGGGGAACCGTTCGACCAGCATGGCCGCCTCGCCCAGCCGCCCCTGGACGGTGCGGTCGCTCATGTGCAGCGCGGCGGCGATCTCGGCGGACATCTCCCGCCACGGCAGATCCTTCTGATCCAGGGCAGGGTTCGCCGAGATCCGGGCAGCGACCACATCGACGACGGCCGACATCAGCGTAGCCTCGAACGCCTGCAGGCCCGCTATCGCGCGACGCGTCTGGACCAGGCTGGTCACGAGCGCGTCGATGGCCGGAAGGTCCAGCTCGTCGATCGGATCGTTGTCCATGCGTCCATCATGCCGACCACCTCCGACACTATCGAACATATCTGCGGCGTCTGCGCGTCGAATGACAGAACTCTCATCAGCGGGCAGACTCCCGTCACTCGCGGAGGGGGCCGCGCCCGCGACATCCGGCCCCGGAGCCCCGGAATCACGCGGCGTCATCGCTAGAATCGAGCGGACAGCACGGACGAGAGCGGGAGAGCGTGGCAGCCAGCACGGCGAAGAAGACGACGAAGCCGAAGACAGCCGGCGACACGCCGATCGGTCCCACAGGTCGCCCGTACCACGGATTCGCCACCCCTGAGCCGCTGGACGGGCACGGGCCCGCGCGCATCATCGCCCTGTGCAACCAGAAGGGCGGCGTCGGCAAGACGACCACCACGATCAACCTCGCGGCCGCGCTCGCCAGCTACGGCCGCCGTGTGCTGGCGGTGGACTTCGACCCGCAGGGCGCGCTGTCGGCCGGCCTCGGCATCGCGACGCACGACATCCCCACGATCTACGACCTGCTGTTGGACTCGAAGCGCGACCCGCACGAGACGATCGTGCACGCCGCCGTCGAGAACCTGGATGTCATCCCCGCGAACATCGACCTGTCGGCGGCCGAAGTGCACCTCGTCAACGAGGTCGCGCGCGAGCAGATCCTCGCGCGGGCGCTGCGCGGCGTCGCCGGCGAGTACGACGTGATCCTCATCGACTCCCAGCCCTCGCTCGGGCTGCTCACCGTGAACGCGCTGACGGCCAGCCACGGCGTGATCATCCCGCTGGAATGCGAGTTCTTCGCACTGCGCGGCGTCGCGCTGCTCATCGAGACGATCGACAAGGTGCGCGACCGGCTCAACCCCGCCATCACGCTGGACGGCGTGCTGGCCACGATGTACGACCCGCGCACACTGCACTCGCGCGAGGTGCTGGAGCGCGTCGTCGAGGCGTTCGGCGACGACGTGCTCGAGACGGTGATCGGGCGCACCGTGAAGTTCCCGGACGCGTCGGTGTCGGGCATGCCGATCACCGAGTTCGCGCCGGAGCACGCGGCCGCCCAGGCGTATCTGCGGCTCGCGCGGGAGCTGGTCGCCCGTGGCGCCGTCGCCTGAAGAGGCGCCCGACAGCGCAGCGCCGTCGCCTGACGAGGCGCCCGACACCGGAGCGCCGTCGCCTGACGAGGCACCCGACACCGGAGCGCCGTCGCCTGACGGGGCGCCCGCATCTGAAGGCGACCTCGCCCCGGCAACCGGGGATGTCGCGGACGGCGGATTCCGGGTGTCTCTGGGCGTGTTCGATGGGCCGTTCGACCTGTTGCTCACGCTACTGGGCAAGCACGAGCTCGACATCACCGAGGTGTCGCTGTCCCGGGTGACCGGCGAGTTCATCGCCTACCTGCGCGAGCTCGAGGCCGGCGACGAGCTTGACCAGGCATCCGAGTTCCTCGTCGTCGCGGCGACGCTCCTGGACATGAAGGTCGCGGGGCTCCTGCCGCAGGGCGAGCTCGTCGACGCCGAGTCGGTGGCGCTGCTGGAGGCGCGCGATCTGCTGTTCGCGCGACTGCTGCAGTACCGCGCGTTCAAGGAGGTCTCGGCCTGGTTCGCACGGTGCCTGCAGCGCGAGGACCGCCGCCACACCCGCGCCGTGCGCCTCGACGAGAAGTACCGTGCCGCCGCTCCCGAGCTCGTGTGGACGCTCTCGCCGGACGACTTCGCGGCGATAGCGATGCTCGCGTTCGCGCCGAAGGAGATCCCGACCGTCGGCCTGGACCACCTGCACGCGCCGCTGGTCAGCATCCGCGAGCAGGCCGCCGTCGTGGTCACCCTGCTGCGCTCGGCCGGTACGCTGTCATTCCGCGATCTCGTCGCCGGCGTCGACCAGACCGGTGTCGTCGTCGCCCGATTCCTGTCCGTGCTGGAGCTGTACCGGCACGCCGCCCTCGCCTTCGAACAGCTCGAGCCGCTCGGCGAGCTCACCCTGCGCTGGACCGCGGAGCGCTGGAGCGAAGAGAACCTCGCCACCCTGGGAGCCGATTATGACCGATGACCCGTCGCACGCCCATCCCGCGGCACATGTCGACCCGGAGCCGTACGCGGTTGCGCGCAAGCTCGAGGCGATCCTGCTCGTCGTCGAGGAGCCGCAGAGTCTCGTCGCGCTGGCGACCGCCGTCGGCGAGCCGGTGCCGGCGGTGCGTCAGGCGATCGAAGGGCTCGTCGCGGACTACGACGGCGAGACCGGCGGGCCGCGCCGCGGCTTCGAGCTGCGCGAGGTGGGCGGCGGCTGGCGCCTGTACGTGCGCGAGGACTTCGACGACCTCGTGGGCGAGTTCGTGAACACGCAGGCGCCGTCGCGCCTGTCGCAGGCGGCGCTGGAGACCCTCGCGGTGATCGCGTACAAGCAGCCGGTGTCCCGCGGCCAGGTCGCGTCGATCCGTGCCGTCAACGTCGACTCGGTCGTGCGCACGCTCGTCGCCCGGGGCCTTGTCACCGAGGTCGGCAACGATCCGGAGACCGGTGCGATCCTGTACGGCACGACCGACGCGCTGCTGGTGAACCTGGGAATCAACGCGCTGGACGAGCTGCCGCACATCTCGCCGCTGCTGGACGACGTCGACACCGTCAGCGGCGTCGGGTTCGACGGGGAGCGGGCATGATGGCGGATGCCGAGGGCGTGCGCCTGCAGAAGGTCCTCGCGAACGCGGGCGTGGCCTCGCGGCGGGTGGCCGAGGAGCTCATCGCACAGGGCCGGGTGCGGGTCAACGGCACCGTGGTGGACGAGCTGGGCTCGCGGATCCACCCTGAGGTGGACCTCGTCGACGTCGACGGCGTCGCCGTGCAGCTGGACCAGTCCCGGCGCTACGTGATGCTGAACAAGCCGACGGGCGTGGTCAGCTCGATGCACGACGACCGCGGGCGCCCCGACCTGCGCCGCTTCACGAAGGACTGGGACGAGCGCCTCTTCAATGTGGGGCGGCTGGATGCCGAGACCAGCGGGCTGCTGGTGCTCACGAACGACGGCGAGCTCGCGCACGTCCTGGCGCATCCGTCGTTCGGCGTCACGAAGGTGTACATAGCGAAGGTGCGCGGATCCGTCACCCCGCAGACGATCGGCCGGCTCACCCGCGGCGTCGACCTCGAGGACGGACCGATCGCCGCCGACAAGGCGCGGCTGCTCGACAAGTCGCGGGACACGAGCCTGGTCGAACTCACGCTGCACTCGGGCCGCAACCGGATCGTGCGGCGCATGATGGCCGAGGTGGGACATCCCGTGGTCGAGCTCGTGCGCCGTCAATTCGGGCCGCTGCACCTGGGAAGCCTCCCAGTGGGCCGCGCACGCGAGTTGACTACAGTGGAGCGTGGCGCGCTGCTGACCCTGTCGCGCAAGGAGACCCGGTGAGCCAGAACACGAGTGTGCCCGCGCACGGTGCCGCGCGCACCTCGGGTCCGGTCCGCATCGTCGGGACGGGCCTTCTGGGTGCGAGCATCGGCCACGCGCTGACGGCGCTGGGGGTGGATGTCGCCCTGTTCGACACGTCGCCCGCGCAGCTGCGGCTCGCCATCGACTACGGCGCCGGCCGCGCGACCCGCCCCGATGACCGCCCGCGCCTGGTCGTGGTCGCGGTGCCGCCGGATGTCACCGCCGACGTGATCGCGCATGAACTGGCCGCGTTCCCGGACGCCGTCGTCACGGACGTCGCCAGCGTCAAGCTGGAGCCGCTGCGCGCCCTGCGCGAGCGCGGCGTCGACCTCACGCATTACATCGGCTCGCATCCGCTCGCGGGCCGCGAACGCGGCGGAGCCATCTCCGCGCGCGCGGACATCTTCGTCGGGCGTCCGTGGGTCGTCTGCCGCGACGACGGGACCAGCCCCGCGGACCTTGCCGTCGTGGAGGGTCTCGCCCTGGACCTCGGCGCGACTCCGCTGGAGATGGACCCGGCCGAGCACGACCGCTCCGTCGCCCTCGTCTCGCACGTCCCGCAGCTGGTCGCTAGCCTGCTGGCCGGTCGCTTCGTCACCGCGCACGAGGGCTCCCTGCGGCTGGCTGGGCAGGGAGTGCGCGACACCACGCGCATCGCCGCATCCGCTCCCGAGCTGTGGGTGCAGATCCTCGGCTCCAACTCCGAGCCCGTCGTCGACGTGCTCGACGCGCTCGCCGGCGATCTCGCCGACGTGGTCTCCGCCCTGCGGCATCCCGACGCGCCCGGCGCCCGCCGCGCCGTCGCCGACACGATCCGCCGCGGAAACGAGGGTGTCGAGCGCCTGCCCGGCAAGCACGGCCAGAACCGGCGCTTCGCGCAGGTCGTCGTCATGGTGGACGACACCCCCGGCCAACTCGGGCGCCTGTTCGGCGAGCTCGGCGAGTTGGACGTGAACGTGGAGGACCTGCGCCTGGAGCATTCGCCCGGCGCCCAGTTCGGCCTCGCCGAGATCAGCGTCGTCCCCGGTGCCGCACGGCGAGCGGTGGACGGGCTGACCGCGCGCGGCTGGAGGATTGCGAGCACCACGAATGACTGACGTGACGATCGTGGCGGTGGACGGCCCGGCGGGATCGGGCAAGTCCAGCGTGTCCAAGCACGTCGCCCGCGCGCTCGGGTACGGGTATCTCGACACCGGCGCCGCGTACCGCGCGCTCGCCTGGCACGTTCTGGAGCAGGGTGCGGACACCGCCGATGCCGCCGCCGTGCAGGCCGCGGCATCCGACTTCCCATATTCGATCTCGCTCGACCCCGACCGCTACTGGGTACGGGTGGGCGCCGCCGACGTGACCACCGCGATCCGCGAGCCGCGGGTGTCGGCGGCGGTCAGCGCCGTGGCCCGGATCCCGGCCGTGCGGGAGCAGGTCAACGACGTGTTCCGTGCGCTGGCGGCGGCATCCAACCGTCCCGGCGTCGTGATCGAGGGGCGCGACATCACCACGGTGGTCGCGCCGGACGCGCCGGTGCGGATCCTGCTGACCGCCGCGCCGGAGGTGCGGGCGGCGCGCCGCGCCGCCGAGCTGGTGGACCAGGATGCCGCCGTCGTGGCCACCGCGCTGCACAGGCGCGACGCGGCAGACGCCGCCGTGGTCGACTTCCTCACCGCGGCCGAGGGCGTCGAGGTGGTGGATTCCACCGAGCTCGACTTCGCACAGACCGTCGACGCCGTGCTCGGCGTCGTGCACCAGAAGCTGGAGGCACCCCATGGGCGCTGACGACGAATACGTCCCCGGTACGGACCACCTCGCCGAGCGGCTCGCCGCGATCGACGAGCAGGCCGCCGAGCAGCGGGCCGACGCCCTGCGAGCGGGCCTGGCCGACTACGAACTTGAGGACGAGGATGCCGCGCTCCTTGCGGGCGTCACGCTCGGCGCGGAGGGCATCGAGTTCCTGCCCGCGCTGCCGGTGGTGGCCATAGTGGGCCGGCCGAACGTGGGCAAGTCCGCGCTCGTGAACCGCATCCTCGGCCGCCGCGAGGCCGTCGTGGAGGACACCCCCGGCGTCACCCGGGACCGCGTCACGTACAAGGCCGAGTGGATGGACCGCTCGTTCACGCTCGTCGACACCGGCGGGTGGGAGCCGGATGCCAAGGGCATCGACCGCTCCGTGGCCGCGCAGGCCGAGATCGCCATCGACCTGTCGGACGTCGTCCTGTTCGTCGTCGACGCGCGAGTGGGGGCCACCTCGACGGACGAGCATGTGGTCCGGATGCTGCGCAAGTCGGGCCGGCCCGTGTTCCTCGTCGCGAACAAGATCGACGACGCGCGGCAGGAGCCCGAAGCAGCGGCACTGTGGAACCTGGGCCTGGGGGAGCCGCACCCGGTGTCGGCGATCCACGGGCGCGGCGTCGCCGACCTGCTCGACGAGATCCTTAAGGTGCTGCCGGATGTCTCCGCCGTCGCGAAGAACGAGATCGGCGGCCCGCGCCGCGTCGCGATCCTCGGCCGGCCGAACGTCGGCAAGTCGTCCCTGTTGAACAAGGCCGCCGGCGAGGAGCGGGTCGTCGTCAATGAGCTGGCCGGCACCACGCGCGACCCGGTGGACGAGATCGTCGAGCTCGGCGGCAAGCTGTGGCGGTTCGTGGACACCGCCGGCATCCGGCGCCGCGTGCACCTGCAGCAGGGCGCGGACTTCTATGCGTCGCTGCGCACCTCTGCCGCGTTGGAGAAGGCGGAGGTCGCCGTCGTCGTGCTGGACGTCTCACAGCCGGTCAGCGAGCAGGACGTGCGCATCATCGACATGGTGCTGGAGTCCCGGCGTGCGCTCGTGCTCGCGTACAACAAGTGGGACGTGCTGAACACGCCCGCGTTCGAGAACATCGACCGGCGGCGGTACCTGGAGCGCGAGATCGAGCAGGATCTCGCCCATGTGTCGTGGGCGCCGCGGGTGAACATCTCGGCGCGCACCGGCCGGCACCTGGACCGGCTGGTGCCGGCGCTGGAGATGGCGCTCGCGTCGTGGGACACGCGCATCCCGACCGGCAAATTCAATGCGTTCCTGGCCGAGCTGGTGGCCGAGCACCCGCATCCGGTGCGTGGCGGGAAGCAGCCGCGGATTCTGTTCGGCACGCAGGCAGGCACCCGCCCGCCGACATTCGTACTGTTCACGACCGGGTTCCTCGACCCCGGTTACCGCCGGTTCATCCAGCGGCGGCTGCGCGAGCTGTACTCGTTCGAGGGCTCGCCGATCGTCATCAACATGCGGGTGCGGGAGAAGCGCCAGCGCTGACGGCCTTCGCGAGCGAGTGGTCGGTGCCGGCATCCCGTCGCTGTGACAGGCTGGACCGGTGAGGATCGAGTACCCGGAGTTCGAGCGACGCCGTCCCCTCGGGCCGCGCGACCCGGGTGACGCGTGGGTCGTGACCGACGCGGGCGACCGGTACTGGGGCCGGTACGGCGCGGCCGGGCTGCTGGCGTACGACCGGGAGCGCGGCGTCCTGCTGCAGCATCGGGTGTCGTGGAGCCACTATGGCGACACGTGGGCTCTGCCCGGCGGCGCGCGCCATCAGGGCGAGTCCGCGCGCGACGGCGCGCTGCGCGAGGCACAGGAAGAGGCGGGCGTCCCCGACGGTGCGGTGCGGGCCCGGGCCGAGAGCGTGCTCGACCTCGACGTGTGGACGTACACGACGCTCATCGGCGACGTGACGGTGCCGTTCGAGCCGGTGATCAGCGATCCGGAGAGCCGGGCGCTCGCGTGGGTGCCCGCGGCGGAGGTCACGGATCTGCCGTTGCATCCCGGCTTTGCCGAATCGTGGCAGCGGCTGCGGGACCTTCTCGACGTGCGCCCGGTGCTCGTCGTGGATGCTGCGAACGTCGTGGGCTCGGTCCCGGACGGGTGGTGGCGGGACCGTGCGGGGGCGGCCGCGCGCCTGGCCGATCGGCTCGCCGCACTGGGCGATCGGGGCGTGGATGCTGCGGCTCTCGGGCTCGCGGAGGATCGGTGGTTCCCGGAGATCTCGCTCGTGGTCGAGGGGCAGGCGAACGCCGTCGAGCGGGACGGCGGTGCGGTGCGGATAGTGCGGGCGCCGGCATCCGGCGACGAGGCCATCGTCGCCGAGGCGGGGCGGCTCGTCGGTGCCGGTCGCTTGGTGACGGTTGTGACGAGCGATCGCGGGCTCGCGGACCGCTGCACCGCGGCCGGCGCCACGGTGTACGGCACGCGCTGGCTGCACGACCTACTGCCCGCGTAGCCGCGGCGCGGGACTCGGGCGTGACCGGCTTGCCCGCGTACCCGCGGCGCGCGATTCCACAGGGACTCAGGGCGGGGTTGCAGCAGCCTGCCGCCTCAGCGGCCCCGGAAGCGGTCGATCTCGCGGCGCTCGCGCTTCGTGGGGCGTCCGGCACCGCGGTCGCGCTGCGCGACCTGCGGCGCGGGCTCGCGTGCGGGGGTGCGATCGTCGACGGCGGTGGCGGCGACAGCCGCGCCGACGCGCTTGGAGATCGGCTGGCGGACGATGAGGATCCGGTCGAACCCCGCGATGCGCACGCGCAGCTCGTCACCGGGCCGCACCGGCTGCGCGGCCTTGGCCTTGTCGCCGTTCACCCGTACATGCCCCGCTCGGCATGCCGTCGTCGCGGCGGAGCGGGTCTTGAACACGCGCACCGCCCACAGCCAGGCGTCCACGCGTGCACTGTCAGCCACGGCGGCCGCCGTCAGCCGGCCTGAGCGAAGTCGAGCTCGACGGTCGTGCGGTGCGGCTTCGGCCTGGCGACCTCGCGGAAGCCAGCGGCCAGGAACACCGACAGGATTCCGATGTACAGGTCGTTCGTGGGCGTGTCCCGCACAGCCGTGTCGGTCGGGTATGCCTCGAGCACCCGTGCGCCGCCGGCGCGGGCGTGCTCGACGGCCGCCTCGAGAAGCTTCGCGGTGAGCCCCTGCCCGCGGAATTCGCGCCGCACGACGAAGCACGTCACGGCCCAGACATCCGGGTCGTCCCACGGGTGCGGGGAGCCCGCGAACGCCCGCGTCCGGGAGAGGCGCGGCTGCTTCGTGCGCGGTGCGACGCGGACCCAGCCGGCGGCGACGCCGTCGACATAGGCGATCAGGGCTGGCGCAGGGGACTCGGCCAGCTCGATGCGCAGCCGCTCTTCCTTCTCGGCGCGCGTCAGCGCATCGAACTGGCGGCCTGTCAGCAGCCACCACTGGCACTGGCACGACGCACCGTCACCGCCCCCGGTGAGGGCGTGCTCGGCGTCGTCGAATCGGTCCTGGGTGGCGGGCGCGACGGTGATCGTGGCCATGTGATTCACCGTAAGGGGCACGTCCGACATCGACAAGGACGCACCCAAGCCTGTCCGCGTGTCGCACATCGTGCGGGTCGGCAGGATCCGGCACGGCGTGTCCTGAGACGCGAACTCCGAGTGGTCTCAGAAGAGGCGGCCAGGGATGCCCGGATCCCGCATCTTCTGAGACGCGCGGCGTTCGCCCCCGCCGTCGCCGCGGTTCGCAGGCGCCTGCGCGAGCGGGTAGGATGGGGGAGTTGTCCGTTCCGGCGGGCATCGGGATGTGGCGCAGCTTGGTAGCGCACTTGACTGGGGGTCAAGGGGTCGCAGGTTCAAATCCTGTCATCCCGACAGAACAGAACCAAACCAACACGGGCCCGGGATCTCGCAAGAGATTCCGGGCCTCGCGCATATCCGCGAAATGGCGGCGGCTCCCCGCGGCGCTGAGAGATTCCTATCGACGTCCGATGGATGCTGCACCGGGCCCGATCTCGGGCGGATGATTCTCGCAGGGGACGCCGCGATACCGCCGCGCCTGCCGCGGGAGGCCACGATGACAGCGCACAGCGGGGACCGCGCGCCAGTTCCCCTTGACCAGCCGTACTACGGTGCGACCCTTCCGATCGCGTTCACGCGCTTCTGGCGGAAGTACGCGACCTTCAGCGGCCGCGCGAGTCGCAGTGAGTTCTGGTGGTGGATGCTGTGCGGCGGCATCGTCGCAGCCGTGATCGTCGCGATCTACGTTCCGTCCCTCCTCGCTGCGCGCACCGGGCACGGCCTGCGCTGGGACACCGGCCTCACCGTGACGGTCGTCCTCGCCGGAGCCTGGTTCGTCGCAGCCATCGTCCCGTCGCTCGCGCTGGCCTGGCGCCGCCTGCACGACGCGAACCTGCGCGGGCTGTTCTGGCTGCTCGGCCTGATCCCGAGCGTCGGCTGGATCATGATGCTCGTGCTCATTCTGCAGCCCACGAACCCCCGCGGCATCCGGTTCGACCGCGCGGCCGCGTAGTCCACGCCCGTCGGCTCGATCAGCTGTTGCCGAGCACCTCCGCCACGCTTCGCGGCGGCACGCCCGGCCCACCCACGAGCATCCCCGCCGGCACCTGCCACGCCGTCAACTCGGGCGTGAACCGCCCCGCCTGCACGCCCGGGTCCGCAGCCACCAGCACCCGCGCCTCCTCCATCGGGCACGTCATCACGCTGATCCCCACGACCTCCCCGCCGTCGTCCACCGGCCCGGCCGCTATCAGCACGCCGCGGCGCCACAGCTCGTGGATGTACGCGAGGTGCGCATCCTGGACCCTCGTCCCCTCAGCGGCGTCGAGCGTCGGCCGGTCCGCGACGCGGATCAGCCGCACGAACACCAGATCGTCGAACTGCATCATTCCGGCATTCTCCTCGACTTCGCCCGTCATGCCACCGCAGACTGTCGGCCGGCCTCATGCGCCCACCCCTCGGCAGTCGTGGTGAAGCGCGGCGCCCACCCCAATTCCTCATGCGCCTTGGCGCTCGTGACCTCGAGATCCATCCGCGTCATCAGTTCTGCCGCATACGGCGCCGCCGCCCGCAGCATCCAGATCGGCATCCGCAGCGGAGCCGGCGTGCCGAACGCGCGCGCCGCATCGTCGAGGTAGCCCGCCCAGGTCTGCCGGGTTCCGTCGGTGATGTTGTACGCCGCGCCGGGGATACCGCGCTCCAACGCCGCGACGGTCGCCGCCGCCGCGTCCTCATGATGGATGAACGGCACCGCGCCGGTCGCGCGCGACGCCGGCAGGCCGCGTCGCCGCAGCATCCGCGTGACGGTGCCCGCGTCGAGCCCGTAGAACAGCCCGTACCGCAGCGCGATGCCATCCACGCCCGGCGCGGTGCGGACGAGATCCTCGTTCCGGGCGAGCGCGACGACCGTGGCATCCGTGGGCAGATCCTCGGCGTGGCCGAACTCCGTCGACTCATCCACCGGCCCCGCGTACCGACGCCGATATGCGTACCCGAACACGATCGACTGCGTGAGGAAGCGGGTCGCCCCCAGCTGCGCGGCCGCAGCGAGCAGGTTCTCCGTGCCCGTCGTGCGCAGGACATTCGTCGCCGTCATCGCCCCGTAGCGGATCGGCGGCTTCTGCAGTGCGGTCAGCTCATGGATGACCGCGTCGGCGCGATGTCCGGCCAGAGCGCGCAGCAGCGCTTCGCGATCCAGGACGTCGGTGACAACCGGTGTCCCGCCCAGCGCGCGGATGCGGTCGACGGAGCCGGGTCGACGACCCAGCCCGATCACGTCGTGCCCGGATGCGACCAGCTGCGGCAGCAGCGCCCGGGCCAGGGTGCCGGATGCTCCGGCCAGCAATACTCTCATGTCGCTTCTCCTGTCTCGGCCGGGCGGGCGCTGATGCTCCCGGCGACCAGATCGGTGAGGGCATCGAGGAATCGCTCGGTGCCGATGCCCAGGGGGTCCTCGCCAAAGACATCGCACAGCGTCCAGTGGTGCGAGACGGCGGCGATCGCGACCGCCGCGACGGCTTCGGCATCCGCGTCCGGCAGCAGGCGGGCGAACGCGCCGGCCAGCAGCGCATGCAGGCGCCGCAGCTCTTCATCCCGGAACTGGGCGAGCAGGTCCGGGAACGCCCCGAGGTCGCGCAGCAGGATGCGGTTCAGATAGCGCTCGGACTGCAGCCGCTGCAGGCCCGCCGCCGCCACGCCGCGGATCGCGGCGCGCCGGTCTCCGCTCGCCTCCAGTTGCGCGAGCAGCTGCGGGATATCGTCGGCCGCCCCGATCCGGGCCTGGATGCCGGCGGCCAGCAGGTCCCGCTTCGAGCGGAAATGCTTGTAGAGCCCGCCGGAGCCGCCCGACAGCCCCGCCTCCTCCTCGATCTGGGCGATCGACGTGCCCGCGTACCCGTGCCGGGCGAACAGCCGGAGCGCGCCATCCAGGAGGCGGTCACGGGTGGTCACACGAGGAAAGTAACCACTTACTTACCGTTTGTCAAGACACAACCGCCGTGTGCCACGCAACGATCCCGAGCACAAGCCCCTGCCGCCGATTTCCGCGTCGTCGTACCGTGACGAAGACAGGAGGACCACCATGCCCGCATCGAAGGAAATGCCCGACACCATCAAGCGCTCGCCGAAGCACGCGCAGTCCATCTGGTCGAAGGCGCACGACTCCGCCGTCGACGAATACGGCGAGGGCGAGCGCGCGCACCGCACCGCGTTCTCGGCGCTCAAGCACGAATACGAGAAGGTCGGCGACCACTGGGAGAAGAAGGACAAGGCCGGCCCCAGCGACCGCAAGGCGGCCGGCGGCCGCAATTCCCCAGGCAAGACCCGCGGCGGCGTGAACGCCAACGCTTCGAAGCAGCATCTGTACGACGTCGCCAAGAAGCTCGACATCAGCGGACGCAGCACGATGGACAAGGGGCAGCTGGTCGACGCTATCGAGAAGGCGAACCGGCGCGAGACCCGCAAGGCACGGGAGAAGTGACCCAGATCAGACGGGGAGGAGTTCGAGGCGCGTGATCTCGCGCGTGGCGACGTCGATCATCGCGGCGCTGTCGGCGGGCACCGGCGACCATCCCGGCGCGTTCAGCCCGCTCGAGATGACCTGCACGCACGTGTCGGTGACGCGATAGTCCATCGCGTAGTACTCGTTCTCGTGCCGGAATGGGATGGCATCCGGCGACTCGAACAGCGCCCGAAGGCCCGCACGCGGCGAGTCCGCACGGCTGTTGACATGGACGGCGAAAAGGTGCCGGGATGTCAGTAGCAGTGCGTTCAGGCTGCTGTTCGGGAACTCCCGCATGAGCATGCGGAGCGCGAGCGTCACCCCACGGGCCTCGTCGCCCTCCTGCTCGATGCACTGCACCACGAGCCGGAAATACCGCTCGCTGTCGGTGGTGCCCGCCAGCCTCGCGCGCGAGGCGGTCGTCAGCATCCCTTCGAGCCGATCGATGGGGGCTATGTGCCCGTTGTGTGCGAACGCGAACGGGCCGTCGGCGAACGGATGCGTGTTCTGCAGGCCGACGGCAAGGCCCCCGGTCGCCCAGCGCAGGTGCACGAACCCCGCCGCCCCCAGCGGCCGCGCGGCCAATCGCGCGTACTCCGGATCGTCATCGGCGGACGCCGGCGAGCGCGCCGTCCGTGTCCACCCCGCCTCGTCGAGCCACGCCATGCCCCACCCGTCGTTGTGCACGCGGGCCAACGCGGTGAAGTCGCGGAATCCCTCGGGACCGAGCTCGTCGACGACCGCGGTCGGGCGGTCGGAGACGTATCCGAACAGTCGGCACATCGTCTGAAGCCTTCCTATAGCGCGTCTCGAGGCTCTCGCCAAGCCCGCGCGCCCGCAAGGCGTTGACTGGGACCCTGAACGTATGCGCAGCATCGGAGTGGAGGAGGAGCTTCTGCTCGTGAACGCCGAGAGCGGCGTCCCGCGCGCGGTCGCCGCCCGCGCCATCGCACATGCCGACGTCGTGGCGCGCGAGTCAGGCGGATCCCTCGACCACGAGCTGCAGCAGCAACAGCTGGAGACCGACACGGCGCCGACCACCGACATCGACGTCCTCGCCCACGACATCCGCGCATGGCGACGGACCGCCATCGACGCGGCGCGGCAGGCCGGCGCCCGGATCATCGCCTCCGGCACCTCGCCGCTCCCCGTCGAACCGCGGATCGTGTCGCACGAGCGGTATCAGCGCATGGTGGACCAGTTCGGGCTCACCACGAACGAACAGCTCACCTGCGCCTGCCATGTGCACGTCGCCATCGACTCCCGCGCGGAGGGCATCGGCATCCTTGACCGGATCCGCACCGTCACGCCGATCCTCACCGCACTGAGCGCCAACTCTCCGTTCTGGCAGGGCAAGGACAGCGGGTACGCGAGCTTCCGGTCCCAGGCACTGCAGCGATGGCCGACATCCGGCCCCCAGGAGGTGTTCGGGTCGGTCGCGGCGTACGACCGGCTCGTGGACGGGATGCTGGCCTCCGGCGTGATGCTCGACCGGGGCATGGTGTACTTCGACACCCGGCTCTCGCACCGCTATCCGACCATCGAGATCCGGGTCGCCGACGTCTGTGCGGATGTCCGCGAGACGGTGCTGATCGCGACCGTGTGCCGGGCCATGGTGGAGACGGCGGCGCGGGCGTGGCGCGCCGGCGACCCCGCGCCTCCCGTCCCCGCCACGCTGCTGCGCCTCGCCACCTGGCAGGCCGGGCGCCACGGACTCTCAGAGAATCTGATCGACCCGACAACGCTGCAGCCGCGCCCGGCCCGGCAGGTCGTGGACGACCTGCTGCGCACGGTCGGCCCGGCACTGCGCGACAGCGGCGACGAGGAACGCGTGCGCGCCGACGTGGACTGGCTGTTCCGGCGCGGCACCGGCGCCGACCGCCAACGGGCGGTGTACGAGAAGACCGGCCGGCTCAGCGACGTCGTCGCGCAGCTCGCACGCGTCACGGCGGGGCAGGACGAATGACCGTGGCCCGGCGGTGACGCTTACCGTCTTCCCGCGGGAAACGGAAGGCCCCTGGAGACTCCGCGCCGCCCGCGTAGCCTCGCCGCATGGACATCCCCCTGACCGCCCTCCTTCTCAACTGCACCCTGAAGCCCTCGCCCTCCGAATCCAGCACCGAGGTGCTCGGCCGGCAGGTGCTCGACGCGCTCGCCGAGCACGACGTCGCCGGCGACGTCATCCGCATCGTCGACCACACCGTCCTGCCGGGCGTGGAGACCGACATGGGCGGCGACGACGAGTGGCCGCAGATCCGGGCCGCGATCCTGGACGCCGACATCATCGTGTTCGGCACGCCCACGTGGATGGGCCAGCACTCCAGCGTCGCCCAGCGGGTGCTGGAGCGCCTGGACGCCGAGCTGGGCGAGACGGATGCCGCCGGCCGGCCGATTCTGTTCGACAAGGTCGCGGTCCCCGTCGTCGTGGGCAACGAGGACGGCGCGCACCACATCACCGGCATCCTCACCCAGTCCCTCGGGGATGTCGGCTTCACGATCCCCGCCCAGTCATCGGTGTACTGGAACGGCGCGGCGATGCAGAAGGTCGACTACAAGGACATCGACGGCGCCCCCGAGGCGGTGGCCGCGCTCACCAGGACCGCCGCCGCGAACGCCGCCCACGCGGCGCGTCTGCTCAGAGCGGAACCCTATCCCGTCGGTTGAGCCCGTCTGCCACACTCGACCGCATGAAGCTGCTGATCCTCGGCGGGACCGGATGGCTGGGCGGCCATGTCGCGGCATCCGCCGTCGCCGCCGGTCACGAGATCACCTGCGTCGCCCGGCATGCGCCGGCCCCCGCGGGCACGACGCTCGTCGTCGCCGACCGCGATGACGATGACGATGACGCGCTGGCGCCGTTGGGTGCTCAACACTGGGACGCGGTCGTGGATGTCGCGACCCACCCCGGGCACGTCCGCCGCGCCGTGCGCGACCTGGCGTCCACCGCGGACCACTACGTGTACGTGTCGTCCGTGAGCGCCTACGCATCGCACGGGAGGATCGGCGCGGACGAGACGGAGCCGGTCGTGGAGCCGCTCGCCGCCGACGTGATGGCGTCGCTGGAGGACTACGGCGCGGCGAAGGCGGCGTGCGAGCAGGCGGTGCTGTCGGCGTTCGGCGAGGACCGCAGCACGATAGTGCGTCCCGGCCTGATCGGCGGCCCCGGCGACCGCACCGGCCGCACCACGTACTGGCCGCGCCGGTTCGCGCACCCGTCCGGTGCGAGCGGCGCGGTGCTGGTGCCGGATGCGCCGGACCTGCCGACATCCGTCATCGATGTCCGTGATCTTGCGGCATGGCTGGTGCACCTGGCGTCCGGTGTGCCCGGCGTCTTCAATGCCGTCGGGGAGCCGGTGCCGTTCGCCGACCATCTGGCAGCCGCCCGGGCCGTGGCCGGGGGCGGAGAGAGCGTCCTGGCCCCGTCGCAATGGCTCCTCGATCAGGGCGTCGCGCCGTGGGCGGGCCCGCGCTCCCTGCCGCTGTGGTTGCCCGATCCCGAGTGGTCCGGCATGAACAGCCGTTCCAACGCCCGCGCCCGCGCGGCCGGGCTCGTCCTGCGCCCGCTGGCGGACACGCTGGCCGACGGGGCCGTTGCCGCGACAGCGACGGTCCTGGGCGCCGGGTTGACGGACGACGAGGAGCGCGAGCTGCTGGCCGCGCTCGACGGCCGCTGAGCCGGTCAGCCGAGGCCGTCGATGACGGCCTGGACCGCCCGGTGCGTGCGCTCGTCGAAGCCGACGATTCGCACATGGTCGACCCGCGCGGCCGTCCCGGCGATCGTCTCCACCGCGACCCGGATGGCGTCGTCCTTCGGCCACCCGTAGATCCCGGCGCTGATCAGCGGAAACGCCAGTGTGCGCGCACCCAGCTCGTCGGCGACCTCGAGGCTGCGCCGGTAGCAGGCGACCAACAGCGAGCGGTCGCGCTGCCCGGCCGCGAAGTTCGGACCTACCGTGTGGATAACCCACCGTGCGGGCAGGTCGCCGCCCGTCGTCCAGCCGGCGTCGCCGGTGGCCAGCCCGTCGGGGAACCGGGCGATGCAGTCGCGGAGGATCTGCGGGCCGCCGGCCCGGTGGATCGCGCCATCCACACCGCCGCCGCCGCGCATGGCGCTGTTCGCGGCGTTCACGACAGCGTCGACATCCTGCACCGTCATATCACCCTGCACGGCGATGAGCTCAGGCATCCTCGTCCTCCGGCGGATACGTGATCGCCTGCCCGTCCACCTGCGCGAACGAAGTGAGCGTCTCCTCCCGCGTCGATCCCGGCCCCAGGATGTCGACGGCCCGGATGTCGCGCACCAGCAGTGCATCGCCCACCAGCGATCGGTGGCAGCGCCACGGGACAGCCTCGGCGCACATGATCGCGGTGGGCGTCTCGCGGGCGATGCCGATCAGCTCATCGAGCCCGGCGGCGAATGCGGATGTCTGCATGTAGTCCGCATATCCGCGGAAGCTCGTGTTGCGCCAGCCGGTGTTTACGGACGCCTTCGTCGTGTGGCGCAGCCCGCCGAGGGCCGCCAGGTGCCGGTAGGCGACACCGTGCTCACCGAGGGACCGGCCGAACTCGTCCTCGTTGAACTGCGGCGTGTGCCGCGAGCGCGGCATCGTGCGCACGTCAACGACCCCCCGCACACCGTTCTCGGCGAGCAGCGCCACGAACTCGTCGATGGACCGCGTCGAGTGGCCGATCGTCCACACCACCGGCTCGTCCATGACCCCGACTCTACGTCCGTGGCCCCGGCGCGGTGTGCGCTGGGTAAAATGGCCCGCATGGCAACGGGCATCCGGGCCAGCCGACGAGAAGACGTGCTGCGCCTCCTCGACGAGTCTGCACAGCCGCAGACAGTCGTCGCGCTGGCGGAGCGCCTCGGCACGCACCCCAACACGGTGCGTCTGCACCTGGAGCGCCTGCTCGCGGACGGCCTCGTGGAGCGCACCGTCGACGACCGCGGCTTGCCGGGCCGGCCGGCGCAGCTGTTCGGGCGGGTGCGGCAGATGGACGGCACGGACTCGCGCCGGTATCGGATGCTGGCGGAGATCCTCGTCGACGCGCTCGCCGACCAGCCCGAGCCGACGCGCGCGGCGGAGGCCGCGGGGCGCCGGTGGGGGCGGGCAGAGGCCGAGCGCGTGAGCGCCGAGAATCCCGTTACGGGCCTGTTCGAGCTGCTCGACCGCGTGGGCTTCGGCCCGCGCGCGAGCGAGCACCCGGACACCGTGGACATCTGCCACTGCCCGTTCCTCGAGCTCGCCCGAGAGCAACCCGACATCGTCTGCTCCATTCACCTGGGGCTGATGCGGGGCGCCCTGCAGGCATGGGATGCCGACACCTCGGTGGCCCGGTTGGAACGTCGCGAGCACCCCGACGTGTGCGTCGCGCACCTTTCCAGCCGCGTCGAGGTCGAGGAGTCCCGGCTCACCGCATGACGGATACCCCCGCGGTCCGGCAGGGAACCACCCTGCTTGGGCAGACCGGCCTGTCGTACTTCGTGGTCGCGTTCGTCGCGCGGCTCCCGTTCGCGATGATGGTGGTGGGCGTGCTCACGCTCGTGGTCTCCACCCGAGGGTCGCTGTCGCTGGGCGGCCTGACATCGGCCGCGGTCGGTCTCGGTACGGCGTGCTTCGGGCCGCTGCTGGGTGCCGCCGCCGATCGGTTCGGGCAGCGGCCGGTGCTGCTGGTGGTCGGAACGGCGAACGGCATAGTCCTGGCCCTGTTCGCGTGGATCGCGTACAGTCCCGCACCGGATGCCGTGATGCTCGTGAGCGCGTTCCTGATCGGTGCCACCGCACCCCAGGTCGCGCCGCTGTCCCGGTCCAGACTCGTGACGATCATCGGCGAGCGCATCGACGGGGCCCGCCGCCAGCGCGTCTTCAACTCGACGATGGCGTACGAGTCGGCGGCGGACGAGACGGTGTTCGTGATCGGGCCGTTCGTCGTCGGCATCCTGGCCTCTCTGATCGCGCCGTGGGCGGCGCTCGTGGGCGCGGCGGTGCTGACGGTCGTGTTCGTCGGGACGTTCGCGCTGCATCCGACGGCACCACGCCGGCAGACGCGGTCGCACGGGACCGCGGTCGGACCGGTGTCGGAGCTGTTCCGGCCGGCCCTCGTCGTCGTGGTGGCGGGAATCCTCGGGGTGGGGCTGTTCTTCGGCGCTATGCTCACCTCGCTCACCGCGTTCATGGACGATCGCGGCGCGGCCGAGCAGGCGGGGCTGCTGTACGGCGTGATGGGGATCGGCTCGGCGGCGTTCGCGCTGGGTGTCGCGCTGTTCTCGGAGCGGTTCACGCGCGCGGCCCGGTGGATAGTGTTCGGTGCGGTGATCCTCGCGGGCACGGTCGCGCTGCCGTTCGTGCACACCGTGGGCGCGATGACGGCGGCGCTCGCGGCGATCGGGATCGGCATCGGCCCGACGCTCGTGACGCAGTACAGCTTCGGCGCCGAGCGGAGCCCGCTCGGCCGGTCCGCGACCGTCATGACGATCCTCGGTTCCGCCGTCATCGTCGGGCAGTCTGTGGGTGCGGCCGTCACCGGCGAAGTCGCGCAGCGTGCCGGCACGTCTGCGGCGCTCGTGCTGCCGGTTGTGGCGGCCGCGATGGTCGTGGCCGCCGGCGGCGTGAACGCCGTCCTCGGTCGGCGCCGCTTCTGATCCGAGGCGGCGAGACCGCGCGCGCCCGCGGCCGCGGAGTTGCCGCCCCGAAACTCGCGAGGCAGCCCCGAAACTCGCGAGGCAGCCCCGAAACTCGCGAGGCAGCCTGTACAAGTCGCGGATTTGGGGGATGCCTCGCGGATTTGGGGGATGCCTCGCGACATTCCGGGGCGGCGATTCGCGCGGGGCTCGCCGCGCGTCAGGGCAGGCGGGTCAGGCCTGCTCGCACCGCCATCCCTTCGGGAACGCGCCCTCGGCGAGGAACGCTGTCAGCTGCTCATGGATCTCGGGGGAGAGGTCGGCGTCGGCGCGCGGGTAGACGATCGGCTCCTCCTTCGTGTTGTGCGAACTGAGCTGCGCGAGCAGGCTCCGGCACTGATCCGGCACACCGGCGGTATCCGCCGCGACAGCGGCATCCACGTCGTCCATCGCGCGCCACAGCTCGCCGTGCTCGCGAAGCATCACGAAGATCGGCATCATCATCGCGGGCTTCAGCGGCGGGAACAGGAACCGCTCCTCCAGGTAGATGTGCCTGCGCAGGGCGTCCATCGCGGTGAGCAGCGGCGCCGGGTCGGAATCATCCGCCAGGTACGCCTCGATGCCCGCGTCGATCGCGTGGTGCTCGCGGGTGAGGGCGTCCGCGAGCTGCGTGCCGGCGGCCATCAGTCCTCGAGCTTCGCGTCGACGGTGATCTTCGCGCCGGCGAAAAGGCGGGAGACGGGGCACAGCCGCGCGGCCTCGTCGACGATCGACGCGAAGGTCGCGGCATCCACCCCGGGCACGTGGGCGCGGACGGAGATCCGGGATGTCGTGATGGTGGGCACGCCGTCGATCGGGTCGAGGGTGACCTCGCTCGTGACGACGAGGCGCTCGGGCGGCGCGTTGTGCTCGCCCAGGGTCAGGGCCAGGGCCATCGAGAAGCAGGACGAGTGCGCCGCCGCGAGCAGTTCCTCGGGGCTGGACTTGGCGCCCGGCGCCTCCGTCCGCGAGGCCCACGTCACCTGCTGGCCGTCCAGGGCGCCGCTGCTGGTGCTCCCGAACGTGCCCGTCCCGGCGGTCAGGCTGCCGTTCCACGTCGTCGTCGCGTGACGAACCGCAATGCTCATATCGTTCCCATCGTCGCGTATTTTCCACAAGCGCTTCTGTGGAAATAACTCTACCGCCCGGTGTCCTTCCCGGGACGGGCGCCCGGATCGCTGCGGGGTCGACGGTGCCAGACTGGTCGCATGCACCATCGTTCCCTGGCCCGCACCGGGCGTGACGTCTCCGCGATAGGCCTGGGCACCTGGCAGCTGGGTGCGGACTGGGGCACGGTGAGCGAGGATGACGCGCTCGGCGTGCTCGCGGTATCCGCCGATCGCGGTGTCACGCTGTTCGACACGGCTGACGTGTACGGGGACGGACTGTCGGAGTCGCTGATCGGCCGGTTCCTCGCGGGGCGGCCACAGCACGGCATCACCGTCGCTACGAAGATGGGCCGTCGACTCGCGCAGACGGCGGAGAACTACTCGCCCGCGCACTTCCGTGCGTGGACCGAGCGCAGTCGCCGCAATCTCGGAGTGGACACCCTCGACCTCGTGCAGCTGCACTGCCCGCCGACGGATGTCATCGAGAACGACGCCACCTACGATGCCCTGGACGCGCTCGTCGCCGACGGTGCCATCGCCGCATACGGCGTCTCCGTCGAGACCTGCGCACAGGCGCTGGCGGCTATCGCACACGGAGTGAGCAACGTGCAGATCATCGTCAACCCGTTCCGGCTCAAGCCGCTGGACGAGGTGCTGCCCGCGGCTGCGGCGGCGGATGTCGCGATCTTCGCGCGCGTTCCGCTGGCGTCCGGCCTGCTCAGCGGCCGGTACACGGCGCAGACGACGTTCGCGGCCAACGACCATCGCACATTCAACCGGCATGGCGAGGCGTTCGATCGCGGCGAGACGTTCTCCGGCGTGGACTACGACACCGGTCTGGCGGCCGTGCGCGACCTCACGGCCGAGCTGCCGGAGGGCGTCAGCCTGCCCGCCGCGACCCTCGCGTGGATAGCGTCGCGGCCCGGCATCACCACCGTGATCCCCGGCGCACGCAATGTCGCCCAGGCGACGGCCAATGCCGACGCGGCGGCGCTCCTCGAGGCGGGGTCGCCGCTCGACCTCGCCGCCTTCGACGCTGCCGTCCACGACGTCTACGACCGGGACCTGCGCGCGCAGATCCATCCGAACTGGTGACCGCGTCGCGGTGATTCCCGTAGTCCAGCGGAGCCCTGCGGGTCACGCCGCGAGGTAGCTGAAACGCGCTCTGCCGCCGAGGCGAGGCGTCCGGGCGAGATCGACGGTGACCGGCGGGATGAACCAGACTCTCGCCTTCACGCCGTGACCCTCGATCCGGATCTGCCAGCCGTTGTCATGTATGCGATGGTGGCAGAGCTCGCACAGCAGGACTCCGTTGTCGATGTCGGTATCGCCGTGATCTCGAGCCCACCATTCCAGATGATGCGCTTTCGTCATGCCGGGTGGAAGGTTGCACATCGCGCATCCGCCGTCCCGTTCGGCGAGTGCCATCTGCTGCGCCCACGTGAACAGCCGCTTCTTCCGGCCCCAGTCCATGACCTCCGACTCGCCGTCCAGCACCGCCGGGATGATCCCGGCGGATGCGGCGATGTGGCGGGCGGCGGCGGGGGAGAGCGGCTGCGTGATGCCGTCTATCTCGGCCAGCCCGATGCCGTCGGTCAGTGTCTCCAGATTCATCCGGACCACCACGGTCGCGCCCGCGAGCGGAAGATCCTTCCTCTCGCAGCCCAGCGCGTGTTCTGCGAGCTGGATCAGCGCATCGACCTGTCGCTGGGGCACGGTGCGCTGGACGGCGTCGTCGTCGCCCCTGGTGACGTCGTCTTTGGCCTGCCGGAACCCGGCACTTACGAGAGCGTCGATCGCCACCTTCACCGGGGCGCCGCGCGTGGCCTCGATCTGCCCCTCCAGGTGCAGGAAGCCGTCCCGCTCGAACAGGTGGAGATGCTCCTCTCCACGGCGGTCACGCTCGGCCGGTTCCATACCATCCTGATCCAGCCACGCCTCGGCCCGGGTCACCAGCTTCCGGAGCTCATCCAGACTCAGGCCGGGAGCACTGGCGACAAGCGTCTGCTCGGCATTGGCGCGGTCTTCGACGCTGGAGCGGACGGCGACACGCTCCAGCATGGCCACGATGATCGCCGCAGACGCCTGTCCGATCCGGCCGGCGTGGAGGCTCTCTGCAACGTGGGGATGCTTCGCAGGGAGGGCCTCTCCGGTCAGTGCCTGACGCGGTGCAATGGCCTTGCCGACGGCAACGACCCGGATCGCATCTCCGGTGCCGATTCCCGTGGTCGCCGCAATCAGCGCCGCAGGGCTGCGGTACCCCTGCTGTCTGGCGAGCGAGTCGACACCCAGCTCCGGGCGTGACTCACGGTCGATCTCCGCCGCTACCTGGGCCCGAAGGTCGTCCACACGACGACCCAGCTCTCCGAGCCGATCAAGGACCCGCATCAGCTCCGCGCGCCCCAGATTCGTCGCCGGCCCGGCGGTGGCGCGCGGTCCGGTCCAGGCGTGGCGCAGTGAGCCGACGGCATCCTCGAGTCCCGCGAGTGGATCTTCCATATTCCAATAGTACGCACGTTCGATACTATGTCAAGCGATTTGGCCGCGGGTGCCGAATCTGCGGATAGACGGTCCTTGCGCGTAACTGGGGAGGACACGTTAAAGCACGAAGATATGTACGACACTGTGTGATGTGTGTCGAGCGTCAGGACCCGTAGACAGCCCGCTCGAAGGATTCGACACCCTCCGAGGCCACCGGGTCGAAGAACGGCAGGAGCTGCGTCGCCCAGACCGCTGCGAGACCCGACGCGCGGTCGATCCAGTAGAAGACGTTGGCGAGCCCCGCCCACGTGAGGGATCCGGCGCGCCGACGCCCGGGCACATCGTCCTCGTTGCGCAGGAACGAGTATGCCCACGACGTGCGCTCTCCCGGGAAGAAGTCGGCCTCCCGGGTGAGCGCCGGGATGGCGGAGGGAAGCGGCGTCACCGTGACCTCCGGTGCTCCCTGCACCGCCCAGTGCACGGTCTCCGGCTTCAGCACACGACCGCCGGGCGCCGACCCGTCGCCCAGCCATACCCGAAGCAGCGCGAGCAGATCCGGGACCGTGGTGAACAGTCCCTGCCCGCCCATGTCGAGCTCCGGTGAGTCGGGCGGTGTGATGCTCGTCGGGGCGATGGATCCGTCACGCATCCGCCGGTGCACCGTCGCGAGCCGCGCCCGCATCGACGGCGTCACGTCGAACGACGTCGAGGTCATGCCGCACGGGGCATAGATCCGCTCTGCGAAGACATCCTCGAGCCGCTTCCCACGGACAGCGGCGATCAGGAGCCCCATCCAGTCCATCGACGTGCCGTACGTCCACCGCTCGCCCGGGTCGTGCAGCAGCGGTGTCATCAGAGAATCGTGCAGCGGTGTCGCCGACGGACGTCGCATCCGCTCGCGCGCGAGAATCGCATACCGCTTGTCGAACATGTCGTACGCCAACCCGGACGTGTGCAGCAGCAGCATCCGCGGCGTGATCTCCCGCACCGGGGGCCGCGTGCGCACGAGCCCGTCTTCGCCGAGGTCGGTGAGCACCTGCAGCTCGCCGATCTCCGGCAGGTACGCGCGGGCCGGCGCGTCGAGGTCGATGAGCCCGTCCTCGACGCACTGCAGCGCCGCGGTCGCGGTGAACGCCTTCGTTCCCGAGTACAGGGCGATCACGGTGCCGGCCGTGGCATCCCCGCCGCTCGCATGCAGGTAGGTCGTGTCGTCCGGGTCGGTGATGCCGGCGATCACGAACGGAGCGCCGCTGGTGACGGCGGCGTCGATCACCGTGTCGAGGTGTTGTTCACGCACACCTTCACCATGCCATGGGTAGGGTGAGCGCGTGCCCCTGCAGCTGCGTGTCACGGTCGTGGTCCCGTGCCGTGACGACGCGGATTTCCTCGAGCCGTGTCTCCGGGCGCTGCGCGCGCAGACGCACGCTCCGGATCGCATCGTCGTCGTCGACAACGCGAGCGCGGATGCCACCGCCGACGTCGCGCGACGCCACGGCGCCGACGTCGTGGTCGAGCCGATGGTCGGCGTCTGGCCGGCCGCTGCCCGCGGCTACGACGAGGCCCTGGGCACCGCCGACGTCATCGCGCGGGTGGATGCCGACTCGCGCCCGCATCCCGACTGGATCGCCCGGATCGTCCGCGCCTTCGTCGAGGACGCGCAGCTTGGCGTGCTCACCGGGGGAGCGGAGTTCTACGACGGCGGACGCCTCGCCAATTACTTCGGCACGCGCTGGTACATCGGCGGCGGCACGTACTGGATCGGGAAGATCACCGGCGTCCCGCTCGTGTTCGGATCGAACTTCGCCATGCGCGCCTCGGTGTGGGAGCGCGTGCGCGAGCGCGTCGACCGGACCAACCCCGGCATCCATGACGATCTCGACCTCACGATCCGGCTGCGACCCTCGGACGGCGTCCGCTACGACCCCCAGCTGCGGATGCCGATATCGGCGCGTCCGTTCGCGACGCCGTTCTCGCTCGGACAGCGGCTGTGGAAGGTGATACCGACGTTCGCGGTCAGCTGGCCGGAAGGCGCGCCGTGGCACCGGCGACCGGGGAATCGGGACGGCGCGGCTGCTTCCGACGAGGGCTGGGACGGCGGGGAGAGCGGCGCGCTCTTCCGGGATGCCTAAGATGAGAACTCGCTCAGACTCGGGCGCGCCCGAGGCGGCTTATATCGTAAGCCGGGCGGTGTGCTTCGCCGAATTTCCCGGGTCGCAAGGCGTCGTTACGACATCGTTATCCGAAAAACATTTGACGGTTAAGATGAGAAGGGCCTAATGTTCAACGTCAGGGCGCTGGACTTGGGGAGCAGTACCCGACGCTATGTTCGACCGTGCTCGCGTGCGTTCTTCGCGGAGACGGCGGGCGCAAGACCGACACCAACTGGGAGCACTTCATGCGTACTATCCACAACATCATCGAGGCCGACAGGGCCCGCAAGGAAGACGGCGAGGCCGGCTTCTCACTCATCGAACTCATCATCGTCGTCGTGATCCTCGGCATCCTCGCCGCCATCGCTATCCCGATCTTCCTGGGCGTTCAGCAGAACGCGCGGAACGAGTCCCTCAAGTCCATCGCCGGTGCGGCGGCGTCTGCCGTGGCCGGTGATCTCTCCGGCTCGTCACCGGCCAGTGTCGGCGGCGCCGCGGTCCCCGCGAGCATCTACAAGGCCGACACCAACGTGACGGTGACCATCTCCAGCCCCGCTTCGGGAACGCCCACGCTCGATGACTTCTGCGTCACGGCAAGCGCGGTTAGTGGCGGCAGCTTCGACGGCGCTACTGCCGCGACATCGGGTCCCGGCTGCTAACAGGCCATACTTCCCGGGGCTGGCCAACCCGATCGCGCCGGCCCCGGGATGACCGAACACTCGCTTGTGGGGAGGGGGTGAGCGTCAATGCACGTCCACGAGAATCGTGACGAATCCGCAGCCGAAGGCGACGGTGTCGTCGGAGCGGTCATCGCCGCGCCCGTGCGGACGATCGTCGCGCTCGCTTCGCCTCTCTGTACGGAAGCCCATCGGGGCCAACAGAACACGGCGCTCGTCGAGACCGAAACGACGAGGGTGAGGACCTTCCAGAAGGAGCCCCACCGGCCTGACGACGATCGCAGCCAGGCGCGGATACACCGGGCCAGCCGCGATCGGCATGACACGGACATCGCTGATCGGTCCAGCCGATGCTCATGGGGACACTGCGTCGATGGGCGTGGCGGGAGGGGGAGAACCCGCCGCGCTCATCGGCCGGTACCGCTGCACCCATCGGGGAGAGGGGTGCAGCACAACGGGGCCGACACGGGCTTCTCCATCGTCGAGGTCATCATCGCGATGTTCCTGCTCGCGGTGATAGCGCTGGCCATCCTGCCGATGCTCATCCAAGGGGTGCGATCGAGCTCTCACGAGTCGGTGACCGCGACGGCGACTCGAGACGTCTACGGGTACGTGGAAAAGGCGCGCCAGAACGCGACGTGCTCAGGGCTCACGGGTCTGTCGGGCGCGCACCCCTACACCGACACCGCGGGGCGCACCCTCTTTACCACCACCGTGGCCGTGCCCAGCTGCACTATCACCACTGCCGTGCGAATAACGGTGACCGCGACCAGCCCGTCCGGGGCGCAACTCGCCGGTGCCGAAGCACTGGTGTTCGTCCCATGACCCGCTCATCCCGACCTGGCCCGGACGATGCCGGAATAACTCTCGTCGAACTCATCATCGGAATGTTCATCTCCACGATCATCGCCGGGATGACGGCGATGATCCTCATCAACAGCTGGCAGACGCAGGAGGAGGTCACGAGCGTGTCACAATCCACGAACACCGGCCAACTCGTGGCCTCGGTCATCGAGCGGGCAGTCCGCAACGCCGATTACATCGACGTCTCGGCCGACCAGTCGACGCTGCTCGTGCAGACCTCGCTGGGCGGGTCGCTCACGTGCCAGGGGTTCCACCTGACGACGAGCAATCTCCTCATGGCGATCCGCAGTACGCCGCTGGGTGATCCGACGCTCTGGCCGTCCTGGAAGGACGGCGTACAGCCGCAGGGCGCCACGCCCTTCCTCACCCGAACGGGGAACACCGTGTCTTACGCTTTCGACATGACCACGCAATCGGCCCCGGTGCACTTCACCGGCCGGGCGGCGCTGCGGTCGGTATCCACCGGGCAGGTGCGGTCATGCTGGTGATCCGCGATCGCATCGACCGTGCGCGCGGGAGTGACGAGTCCGGCGCCGTGCTGATTACGGCGCTCGTCGTCTTCCTCGTCGGCTTCATCATCTCGATCTCGATCGCAGGGACTGTCGTCTTCACTATCCGCGCGAATGCCACCAACGAGGGACGCGGTCAGGCGTTCATCGCCGCAGAATCCGGTCGTGATGCCGCGATGGCGGCGATCGCCGCGGGAGCCTGCACCGTGACCGGCAGCGGCACCGACCCCGCGTACACCTTCGCGCTGAAGTCCACACAGGGCGACCAGCCCACCTCGTTCACCGACGCGGGTCTCACGAGCACCTGCCCGACCGCAGACTCGCGTTTCATCGTGGTGGAGTCGACCGGCACCGCGCCCGACGGTGCGACGGCCACGGTCACGGCCACCTACCCGTGGCAGGTCTTCTATCCCGGTCAACCCGGTGGGACGATGGCCTACTTCGACGGCCAGTTCACGGCCACCCAGTCGTCGTACGCCGGCGACCTCGTCGTCCGGAGCGGGGACTACAACTGCAACAGCACGAGCACCATCTCCGGCGACCTCTGGCTGCCGACCGGCACTCTGTATCTGAGCGCCGACTGCACGATCGACGGGAGTGTGTACGCCCGCGACGGTGTGTACATCACGTCGGCGAAGGCCAAGGTCACCGGCAGCATCCTCGCCGGGGGGGTGGTATCGATCACCGGCAACAACACGACCATCGGCGGCGATGTCATCTCTAACTCCTCGATCACCATCAACAACAAGACGTCCGTCGGCGGCAACGTCAAGGCGGGAACCACGGCCGCCGTCACCGCAACGGTGGCCGGAACCGTCACACAAGGCCTCGGCACGCCCGCCGTGTTCGACCCCGACCTCGACCGCGTCTTCAAGATGACGAAGTGGCTCGATCTTCCGGTGGACCGCGCGACCTACGGCAGCAATGTGCAGTGGGTTCTCGGGCCGTGCAACGGCAGCAACATCATGAGCGCCGCGACGATGGCACTCACCGGCGGTGCGACGCGCGTCGGTGTCGATTACACGGCGTGCACCGGCCCGGTCACCGTGAAGCTCACCGGCGGCCCGGTGCAGCACGACGTCCTCTTCCTCGTGCCGCCGACGTCGAAGATGTCGATCGCCGTGACAGGCTCGCTCACATCCCTCACGATGCCTCAGCCGCAGTTGTTCTTCATCCACGGCGACGCCGTGCTCGGCAACCAGCAGCCCGACTGCGTGACAGGCTCGTCGACCGACGCACTCCAGCTGCCGTCGACGGTTCAGGCGCGCATGATGCTCTACACCGCGTGCGGCCTGGGCTCGACGAACGGCATGTCGTTCAACGGCCAGTTCTACGCGAACTACGACGGGAGCGCCCACTGGGTCCACCCCTCGTTCACGTGCCAGAACATGACGTGGGCGCCGATCCTCGGCCTCAGCTGCAAAGTAAAGGATGCCGCAGCCAACCAGCCGGCACCGCCGCCGCCCGTGCAGCAGCTAGGCCCCCTCGTCACCCAGCGGGAGCGGTGACATGACGGTTCCCGCAATGGCCTTCGTTCTCGTCTTCGCCGGGCTGCTGGGCCTTGTCATTGGCTCATTCCTGAACGTCGTCGTGTACCGGGTGCCCGCCGGCATTCCGCTGACCCGCGAGAGCCGCTGCCCCGGCTGCGACGCGCCCATCCGGCCCTGGCACAACGTGCCTGTTTTCTCCTGGGTCGCGCTGCGCGGGCGCTGCGCACGGTGCGGCGAGCCGATCTCGTCACGGTATCCGCTCGTCGAGCTGGCCACGGGTGTTGCGTTCGTCGGGATCGGGGGCTGGATCTTGGGAGCCACCGGCGCCTCGTCGGGCGTGGCCCCCGCGAGCGCCTGGCTGCCGACGACGCTGGAGCTTCTTGCGTTCCTGTACCTCGCCGCCATCAGCATCGCGCTGACCCTGATCGACCTCGACACCCACCGCTTGCCCAACGGCATTGTGCTGCCGAGCTACATCGTGGCTCTCGTCCTGCTGGGCGCGGCATCCCTCATCGCCTCGGACCTCGCCGCGCTCATCCGCGCGGGTGTCGGAATGGCCGTCTTGTACCTCTTCTATGGGGCCCTGCGGCTCATCCGCCCCGGCGGAATGGGTGGCGGCGATGTCAAGCTCGCTGGTGTTCTCGGGATCTACCTGGGATGGCTCGGCTGGGCGAGCCTGGTGGTTGGCGCGTTCGCCGCGTTCCTCCTGGGCGGCCTGTTCGGCGTCGCGCTGCTGCTCAGCCGCCGCGCGAGCCGCCGCACCGCGATCCCGTTCGGACCATGGATGCTCGCCGGCGCGTGGGTGGGCATCCTTGCCGGCCCCGCGCTCGGCGCTTGGTACCTGGGGATGCTGCATGGTTGATGCGAGGCGCTCCAGCGCCGGAAAGGACGTGTGAGATGGCGAAGACTATCGTCGGCGTCGAGATCACCGAGGAGAGCGTACGGGCGGTCGAACTGACCCGCGGCGCCAACCCTCGCATCGTCGCGGCGGATGAGATCGCGCTGCCCCCGGATGCCGCCCGCGACTCGGAGGTGCTCGACCAGGATGCGGTTGCCCTTGCACTGCGTCAGCTGTGGAGTCGTGCCGGGATCAGCGCGCACAATGTGACGCTCGGGGTGGGCAGCCGCCGCATCCTCGTCCGCGAGCACTCCACGCAGGTGATGAGTCAACAGCTGCTCAAGCAGGCGCTGCCGTTCCAGGTTCAGGACCTTCTCCCGGTGCCGGTGAACCAGGCCGTGCTGGACTTCTACCCGATCTCGCAGGTGGAGGGAATGCTCCACGGGCTGCTGGTGGCCGCCGTCTCGGAGACGATCGAAGACCTGATCGCGACGTTCACGAAGGCCAAGTTGCGCGTGGACGCCGTCGACCTGCTGCCGTTCGGCCTCGCCCGCGCCGCGAAGGTGCTCTCCGCGCCCGGCGAGTCGATGGCGATGGTGCACATCGGCGACCACACCAGCTACGTGGTGGTCACCGTCGACGGCATCCCTCAGTTCGTGCGCATCATCCCCGCCGAGATCGAGACGGCGGCCGTCCGCAACCGAGCGCAGGCCGTCGCCGAGGCGGAGGCGGTCCTGGAGACAGTGCCCCCGGAGCCCCCGCAGCTGCACGGCCGAGCCGCGCTGCGAGCGGCGTCCGCATCCAGCGTGGCGATCGCCGACCTCGCCGGTCGCATCGAGAACACGCTGGCGTTCCACACGAACCGCCCCGGCGGTGGACCCATCCAGACGGTGCGCATCTGCGGCGCCGGTGTCGCCGTTCCCGGCGTCGTCGAGGCGCTCGAGTCCGCAATCCCCGTACAGGTCTCGCCGGTCACTGCCGAAGAGGTGGTCCGCTCGCGGTCGATCGAACTCGGCACGGCCGACCTCGCCCTCAATCTCGTCGGCACCGCCGGACTCGCGCTCGAGGGGGGACGCTGATGGCCTTCTCCCGCGGCACAGCGCTGGCCGGATACGGCCTCGTGCCTCGCGTCAACCTCCTTCCGCGCAGCGAGACCGAGCGCCGAGATCGCCTGGTTCTCGTGCGGTGGTGGCTCATCGGCGTCGTCATGGCCGTCGTCCTGGTTGTGCTCGTCTCCGCCGGTGCGTACGTGATCAACGTCTTCGCGAGTCAGCGCCTCGCGGCTGAAAATGCCCGCACAACGGACCTCACCACCCAGCTGTCCGGCCTCTCCGACGTCAGCAAGCTCCAAGGCGTGCAGCGCGATCTTGAGGCGTATCGGACGGAGGCGATGGGGGCGGACATCGCCTGGGTGCCTGTCTTCGACGCACTTGGAGGGCTTGTGCCGAAGGACGCCGACATCACAGGATGGGACTTCGTCACCGGCGCCCTGCCTGCCGCCGATGCCGCCGCGGCCGGTGTGACCGGAACGCTCATGTTCACCAGCACCCGGCCGGTCGACATCGTTGAGACGGTACGCGGGATCCGCGCCGCGGAGGGAGTGATCGACGCCGACGGTGCGGAAATGACAGGTGCCAGTGCCGCCGACGGCAATGACGCGTTGTACACGTACAAGATCACGGTCGAACTTGACCAGACCGTCTACACCGGTCTGTACGCCAAGAAGGGGAACTGATGTCGCTTCCCAAGCAACTCATCAACCTGATCGGTGTCGTGGTCGTCCTCGCGGTCGTGGTCATCGGGGTCGTCGTCGTCGCTTTGCCGCTGTATACGCAGTCGCTCGCCACCGATGGAGAGACCGTGCATGTCGCGCAGACCAACAGCGTGTACGACATTCAGGTGCAAGGACTGCAGGCTGCCAAGAAGAAGCTCCCGCAGACCCAGCAAGAGGTCGCCCAGCTGCGTACCCAGATCAGCGTGCCCAACCACCTCGATGACGTGTTCGAGATTGCGATCAAGGCCGCGACCGCCACGAAGTCCACGATCACGGCGATGACCGCGGCCGAGGTCGAACCTTTCGTCGCTCGGACGACGGTTGGAGATGACGGTAAGGCGGCGGCACCCAAGCCGACCCCGGTGGCAACGCCTGCACCGGCGGCTACCGACAAGTCGTCGTCCGATGCCGCCGCAACCGATGGTGCGGCCGCGGCGGCGCCCCCCGCTACATCCACGGCCGATGGCCGCTCCGAGGCGCCTTTCTCGATCAAGGTCGACGTCCCTTCGCCCGCTGCCGCGGCTCAGTTCTTGGACGACCTCCGCAAAGGGCCACGGCTGATCGCGATCACACACTCCACGCTGACGGGGACCCCCGCATCCGGTGATACCGACGGGTCATACACGCTCACCGTCGACGCCCTGGCCTTCATCCACACCGCTGATTGAGGAATTCGATGTTCGAGATCGTCCCACCACTCGACCGCCTGCTGAAGGTCGCCGCCGACGCCCGTGCATCGGACGTGCACCTCACCGCTGATCAGCCGGCGCTGATGCGCGTCGACGGCGACCTCGTGCGGATACCCGACTTCCCCGACCCGCTGACGATGGACTGGCTGGAGCCGGCGCTCTCCCGCATCATGCCGCGCGACCGGTTCGCCGAGTTCACGCAGTCCGGCGAAGTCGACCTTTCGTACTCCGTCGCCGACGTCGGCCGGTTCCGGGTCAACGTGTATCGCCAGCTCGGCGCGGTCGCCGTGGCGCTGCGTCTCATCCCGACCACGGTGTTCTCGCTGGACGCGCTCGGCGCGCCGCCGATCATCCGTGAGTTCGCCCTCAAGCCCCGCGGACTGGTGCTGGTCACCGGACCGACAGGATCGGGAAAGTCGACGACACTGACGGCGATGGTCGATATCATCAACTCGTCGCTGCCGGCGCACGTGATCACGGTCGAGGACCCTATCGAGTTCCAGCACACCAGCCGCACTGCGCTTATCCATCAGCGCGAGATCGGCGCGGACACCGCGTCGTTCTCTGAGGCTCTGCGCCGCGTGCTTCGTCAGGACCCGGACGTGATCCTCGTCGGGGAGCTCCGCGACCCCGAGTCGATCTCCACGGCCCTGTCGGCGGCCGAGACCGGACACCTGGTCCTGTCCACGCTGCACACGCAGGGCGCGGCCAAGAGCATCAACCGCATCGTCGACGCCTTCCCGTCGCACCAGCAGGACCAGGTGCGCTCCCAGCTGGGCGACACCCTGCAGGGCATCATCAGCCAGACGCTGCTGCCGCGTGCGCAGACCACAGGGCGCACTATCGCCACCGAGGTGCTCGTGAACACGCCCGCGGTCGCCAACATGATCCGGGAGGGGCAGATCGCGCAGTTGTACTCTGCGCTCCAGGCCGGTTCGGGAATCGGCATGCACACCCTCGACCAGGACCTCAAACGCCTCGTCGAGGACGGCACCATTTCTCATCAGGTCGCAAAAGCGTATGCGGTCGACCCGTCGACGCTCGACGGCGTGCGCGTCCGCCCGCGCGACTTCGACGCCGAGGCCTGGACGAGCCACTCCGACAGCTGGCAGCTCGCGCGAGGACAGTGACATGGCGCTGATTCAGGAGTTCGTGTACCGGGCGGTGGATCCCGCCGGTGGCGGCATCGTCAAGGGCACCCTCGAGGCGCCCAGCGAGTCGGTCGTCGTCGGCAAGCTGCGGGCCCAGGGCCTGACGCCCCTCGACGTCTCGCCGGTGTCGAAGACCGGCCTGAACCGTGAGATATCGATTCCGGGCTTCCATCGCAAGATCAAGGCCGACACGCTTGCCGTGTTCACAAAACAGATGGCGGGCTTGATCAACGCCGGTCTGCCGCTGATGCGGACTCTCGGCATCCTCGTCGAGCAGGCGGAGGACAAGCGGCTGCAGTCGGCCATGGTCGCCGTGCAGGCCGATGTCGAATCCGGCGTGTCGTTCTCCGCGGCGCTCGCCCGCCAGCCCGAAGTCTTTCCGCCGCTCATGATCAGCCTCGTGCGCGTCGGCGAGACCGGCGGCTTCCTCGGTGACGCGCTGAACTCGGTCGCCGAGACGTATGCCAAGGAAGCGGATCTGCACAACAAGATCAAGGCGGCCACGACCTACCCGATGGTCGTCCTCGTGATCGCGATCCTCGGCGTGATCGCGATGGTCACTTTCGTCGTCCCAGTATTCGAGGGAATGTTCTCCGGCATCGGCAAGTCCCTGCCGTTGCCCACCCAGATCCTCGTGGTCACGTCCCACAACATGGTGTGGATCCTGCCGGTGCTCATCGTCGTCGTGGTCGGTGGATCCATCTGGTGGAGAGCGAAGAAGGACAGCGAGGCCGTGCGCCGCCGCGTCGACCCGATAAAGCTCAAGCTGCCGGTGTTCGGACCGCTGGCGACGAAGATCGCCGTCGCGCGGTTCTCACGCAGCCTCGCGATGATGCTCAACGCAGGCGTCCCGCTGCTGAGCGCCCTGTCGATCGTCGGGCAGGCGGCGAACAACTGGAAGATCGAGCAGGCCGTCGCCGACATCCAGGAATCCGTCCGCGCGGGAAAGTCGTTCGCCGGCCCGCTCGCGAAAGCAGAGGTGTTCCCCCCGATGGTCGCGCAGATGGTGGCGGTGGGGGAGGAATCCGGCACGCTCGCCGAGATGCTCGCGAGCATCGCCGACTTCTACGAGAACGAGGTCGACACCGCCGCCGCCCAGCTCACCTCGACGATCGAGCCCGTGCTCATCGTCGGCATCGGCATCATCATCGGGGGCATGGTGGTTTCACTGTACCTGCCGATCTTCACGCTGTACTCCGACCTCAGCAAGGCCCCCTGAGCCGCGCCGCACTTCGCCTCGCGGCGCGCAGCTTCGCGTCCGCCGCACATCGGCGCAGCATCCGCCCTCTCAGACGCTGACGCGGAGGACTTCCTCGATCGTGGTCAGGCCCTGCGTGACCTTGCTCCAGCCGTCGTCGCGCAACGGCACCATGCCCTGCTCGATCGCTACCTGACGCATCACACTGCCGGTGGCGTGCGTCGTGACCAGCGCCTGCAGCTCGTCCGACATCGTCATCACCTCGTGCAGCGCGATCCGCCCGCGGTACCCGGTCCCCGAGCACGACGGGCAGCCGCCGGTGCGGAACAGCTGCGGCGGGTCGTTCGGCTCGTGCGGGAAGTGCAGCTGGCGCAGCGTCTCCGCGTTCTCCGTGTACGGGATCTTGCAGTGCGTGCAGAGCTTGCGCGCGAGGCGCTGTGCGACGACGGCCTGCAGCGCGGTCGCCACCAGGAACGGCTCGCAGCCGATCTCGGTCATGCGCGTGATGGCGCTGGGCGCGTCGTTCGTGTGCAGCGTCGACAGCAGCAGGTGCCCGGTGAGGGCGGCCTCGATGGCTATCGTCGCGGTCTCGTTGTCGCGGATCTCGCCGACCAGCACGACGTCGGGGTCGGCGCGCAGGATGGACCGGAGCGCGGCCTGGAACGTCATCCCGGCCCGCTGGTTCACCTGCACCTGGTTGATGCCCGCCATCCGGAACTCGACCGGGTCCTCGACCGTGATCACGTTCACCCGCGGGTTCGCCACGGTGCGCAGCGCCGTGTACAGCGTCGTCGACTTGCCCGAGCCGGTCGGGCCGGTCACCAGCACCATGCCGTGTGGGCGCGTGATCGCCGCGGTGAACCGGGTCTCGTTGCTGACCGAGAACTCGAGGTCGCTCATCGCGAGCGCCTGACCGGTGGTGTCCAGGATCCGGAGCACGATCTTCTCGCCCCACACCGTGGGCAGGGTCGCGACGCGCAGGTCGATCTGGCGGCCCTCGTGCCGGACGGACAGGCGGCCGTCCTGCGGCTTCCGGCGCTCGGCGATGTCGATCGACGACATGATCTTCAGTCGTGAGATCACGCCGTCCTGGATGGCGCGGTCGGCGCGCTGCATCTCGTGCAGAACGCCGTCGATGCGGAACCGCACGGTCAGGTGATGCTCACCGGGTTCGACGTGGATGTCGCTGGCACGGTCGTTGATCGCCTGGGCGATCAGCAGGTTCACGAACCGGATGATCGGAGTGTCGTCGCCGTCGTCGAGCGACTCGGTGAACGCCGCCGCCGACGCCGGCGTGATGCCCTCGCCGATCTGCACCGACAGGTCGCTGAGCTCCTCGTCCGAGCGCAGGTACCGCTCGAACGCCTGCTGCAGCGCGTCCATGGCCACCACCACCGGCTCGATGAGCGTGTCGGCGACGCTGGTGACGTCGTCGATGGCTATCAGATCCGTGGGGTCCAGCATCCCGACGATAAGCCGGTTGCGCAGCCGCTGCAGCGGGATCAGCTGGTACCGCCGGCACAGCGCGCCCGGCACTATAGCGACAGTGTCCGGATCGAGCGTTGCTCCCGTCAGGTCCACGAATCGATGATTCGTGTGCAGCGCTATGGCCTCGGCGATCTGCCGGTCGTTGACAAGACGCGACTCCAGCAGCTTTTCGCGCAGGTCGTCGTCGTCTCCTACATCGCGTAACAGCGCAGACATCTCGGCGGCGTCCACCGCACCGGTCTGCACAAGCGTCTGCGCAAGATCTCTCATTGCCGTTCCCCATTCCCCGTCGCCCATCCTATCGATCGGCGCCGACGACGGGTAGGGGGCCGCATCTCGGCGCCGCCCCCGCCTAGGGTGGGCACGTGCGCGACGTCATCCGCAGGATCACAGCCTGGGCCCTGGCCCGAAAGCCCGTCCGGGCGTTCCTCCTGTACAGCGAGCACCGCGGGCCGATGCTCGCGGACGCCATCACCTACCGTGCGCTGTTCAGCATCTTCGCGTCGGTGCTGCTCGGCTTCACGAGCGTCGCGGCCTGGCTCGCCGGCGACCCGGTCTCGATGGACCGGCTCGCCCAGGCGGTGAACGCCGTGGTCCCGGGCCTGGTGGGCAACGGCGGGCTCATCGACCCCGCGCAGATCACCGCGCCCACCGGCCTGACGATCGCCGGGATCATCGCGGTGGTCGGCCTCGTGCTCGCCGCCCTCGGCGCCATCACGTCGACGCGCACGGCCCTGCGCACTCTCGCCGACGAGACCCACGACGACGTCTTCTTCGTGTGGGTGCTGCTGCGCAACCTCGGCCTCGCCCTCGCCCTGGCCGTCGGCATCGTGGCATCCGCCGCCGCGACGTTCCTCGTGACCGCCCTCAGCGACCTCGTCCGGTCATGGATCGGGGCCGGGTCCGCCGGCGTGGCCGCGGTCGCGACGCAGGCGGCCGCCATCGTCATCGTCTTCGTCCTGGATGCCCTCGTCGTGGTGCTCGTGTTCATCGTCCTGTCGGGGGTGAAGGCGTCGGCGCGGGCGGTGATCCCCGGCGCGTTGATCGGTGCGGCGGGGCTCACCGTGCTGCAGCAGCTGTCGTCGCTGTTCGTGCGTGGCGCGACATCCAACCCGCTGCTCGCGTCGTTCGCGTCCCTGATCGCGCTGCTGCTGTGGGTGAACCTGTCGGCGCAGGTGCTCCTGATCGCGTCGGCGTACATCGTCGTCGGCGTCCGCGAGCAGGGCGACCGGGTGCGCGCCCGGCACGGCGCGTCGACGATCCAGCAGCGCCGCGTGCAGCGGGCCGAGGATGCCGTGCGGGTCGCCGTCGACGAGCTCGAGCGCGCCCGCAAGGCCGAGCGCGGCGACTGACTCAGGCGGCCTGCGTCGCCTGCACCTGGTCGTGGATGGCCGCCAGGGTCGCCGCCACGGCCGGGTTGCGCGGCCCCTCGTCGCGCACCACCGCCCAGTACGACAGCGGGTGGGCGTAGGCGTCGGGCAGCACGACCGTGAGCCGCCCGTCGGGATCGGCGAGGAAGTCGGGCAGCACGCCGATCCCCGCGCCCGCCGCGGTCGCCTCCACGTGGGCGAACACGCTCGTGGACCTGATCGACGGAGGAGAGGGTGGCAGGCCCTGCACGGCGCGGTCCAGGTCGTCCACCTGCAGCGACGACTCGACGTAATAGATGAGCGGATGCCGCGCCAGGTCGTCGACGGTCTGCGGCGCTCCGCGGTGCGCGAGGTACGCCGGCGTCGCGTACAGCCGCAGCGCGTAGTCGCACACGGGCACCGCCGCCGCGCGGTTCACCTGCGGACGTCCCACGACGATCTCCAGGTCGACGCCGGAGCGGTTCTGACGCACCCGCTGCGTGGCGGCGAGCAGTTCCACGGCGAGTCCCGGATGCGCGTGCTGCAGCCGCGTCATCGCCGGCACCAGGAACCCCGACGTGAAAGCCTCGGGCGCCGCTATCCGCACCATCCCCTGCACCGGGTCGCCGCCGGTGTCCTCGCCGAGGTCGCGCAGGGACGCCTCGATCCGCTCGGCGGCGGCCATCGCCCGCCGTCCGAGCTCCGTGATCTCCCACCCGCCGCTCGTGCGCACGAGTGTGCGTCCGCCCATCGCGTCCTCGAGGGCGGACAGCCGCCGCGACACCGTCGAGTGGTTGACGCCGAGCACCTCGGCCGCTGCCGTGTAGCGGCCGAGCCGGGCGACGGCGAGGAGAGTCAGCAGATCGTCCGGCTGCGGATCACGTGCCATCGAGCCAGTGTGCATCGGTGCACACGAAGCGTGCAACTTTGCCACCGCTTCGTGCATTGATCTGCAGTGTGTTTCGTGCTTATCCTGGCCGGGATGCGGCATCCCTCAGCGGGTGCGCACCGGACACCTACGAGGAGGCAGGATGTCGACGATCGCGTGGATCGGACTCGGGCACATGGGCGCGCCCATGAGCGGGAACCTGGTGGCCGCAGGCCACACCGTGCGCGGGTTCGACATCGCGCAGGCCAGCGTCGCCGCCGCCGCCGAGCGGGGCGTGACCCCGGTGGGCTCGATCGCCGAGGCGCTGGAGGGCGCGGACGCCTGTTTCACGTCGCTGCCGATGCCGCAGCACGTGCGCGGCGTCTACGACGGCCCCGACGGCATCTGGGCGCACGCGTCCGCGGACACACTGCTGATGGACACGTCGACCGTCGACGTGGAGACCTCCCGGTGGTGCCACACGGAGTCCGCCGCCCGCGGATTCCGCTTCGTGGACACCCCCGTCTCCGGCGGCACCGCCGGCGCCGAGGCGCACACTCTCACGTTCATGCTCGGCGGGCAGGCCGACGACGTCGAGCGTGCCCGCGGCTTCGTCCAGTCGATGGCCGGATCGGTGATAGCCTGCGGCGGCGATGGCGCCGGGATCGCCGCGAAGCTCGTGAACAACATGATGCTGTTCGTGTCGATGATGGGCGTCGCGGAGGGCTCGCAGCTCGCCGAGCAGCTGGGCCTTGACGCCACCGTGTTCTGGAACGTCGCGAACGTCTCCTCCGGCGGCTCGTGGCCGCAGCGCACGTGGTACCCGGTGCCGGGCGTCGTGGACACGTCGCCCGCCAACCACGGATTCGACGCGACATTCTCGGTCGACCTCGCACACAAGGACTGCGCACTCGCCGTGCAGGCCGGGACGGCGACGGGCGTGCACCTGCCCGCCGCGACCCTCGCGCTGTCGCAGCTGGACCAGCTCATCGAGGAGGGGCTGGGCGGCAAGGACTGCACCCTGGTCACGAAGTTCGCCTCTCCCGACGGCACGCTCCGCGGCTGGA
The DNA here is from genome assembly GCF_009649635.1 of Microbacterium sp. SYP-A9085. GTDB lineage: Bacteria > Actinomycetota > Actinomycetes > Actinomycetales > Microbacteriaceae > Microbacterium. The sequence continues at coordinate 51,486 of NZ_WJII01000007.1, forward strand.
CTCCCTGACGCCGGCCGCGGGCCCGCGCGACGGCGGGCCCGGCGAAGCCCCGGCATCCACACCCACCCCACAAGGACGATCATGACCACCACCATCGAGACCACTCTCACCCAGATCCCGCACATCATCGGCGACCGCCGCATCGACCCGGGCGAGCGCCGCGGCGCCGTCTACAACCCGTCGAAGGGCGTGCAGACCGGCGAGGTCGGCCTCGCCTCGGCCGCCCTCGTCGCCGAGGCCGCCCGCACGGCCGCGACAGCGCAGAAGGCGTGGCGCGACGTCGGGCTCGTCAAGCGGACCCAGATGATGTTCCGGCTGCGCGAGATCATCACCGCGCGCGCGGACGACCTGGCCCGCATCATCACCGCCGAGCACGGCAAGACCGTCCCGGACGCGCGCGGCGAGGTGGCGCGGGGCCTGGAGAACGTCGAGTTCTGCACGGGCCTCATGCACCACCTCAAGGGCGAGTACTCCGAGCAGATTGCGACGGGCCTGGACGTGCACCAGGTGCGCCAGCCCCTCGGCGTGGTCGCCTGCATCACCCCGTTCAACTTCCCCGCAATGCTGCCGCTGTGGATGGTGCCGACCGCCATCGCCGCCGGCAACGCCGTGATCCTCAAGCCCAGCGAGCGCGACCCCTCCGCCGCCGTGTGGCTGGCCGACGCGTTCCGCGAGGCGGGCTTCCCCGACGGCGTGCTGAACGTCGTGCACGGCGACAAGGAGGCCGTCGACGCCATCCTCGCCGACCCGATCATCAAGGCCGTGTCGTTCGTCGGATCCACCCCGATAGCGAAGTACATCTACACCGAGGCCGCCGCGCACGGCAAGCGCGTGCAGGCCCTGGGCGGCGCGAAGAACCACATGGTGGTCATGCCCGACGCGGACCTGGATGCCGCGGCCGACGCGGCCGTGTCGGCGGGCTTCGGCTCCGCCGGCGAGCGCTGCATGGCCATCTCGGCCGTGGTCGCGGTGGGCGGCGTCGGCGATGCGCTGGTCGCGAAGGTGGCCGAGCGCATGAAGGACCTGCGGATCGGGGACGGGTTCGACCCGGAGAACGAGATCGGCCCGCTGATCACGGACGCCGCGCGGCAGCGCGTGCGCGGCTTCGTGGACGGCGCGGAAGGCGAGGGCGCACGCCTGGTCGTGGACGGGCGCGAGCAGCGCTTCGACTCCGACGGGTTCTTCCTCGGCGCGTCCCTCGTCGACGAGGTCACGCCCGGTATGCGCGTGTACGACGAAGAGGTCTTCGGGCCGGTGCTGTCGGTGCTGCGCGTGGACACGTACGACGAGGCCGTGCAGATGATCAACGAGAACCCGTTCGGCAACGGCACCGCCATCTTCACCCGCGACGGCAAGACCGCCCGTCAGTTCGAGTACGACATCCAGGTGGGGATGGTCGGCGTCAACGTGCCGATCCCCGTCCCGGTCGGTTCGTTCTCGTTCGGCGGCTGGAAGAACTCGCTGTTCGGCGACACGCACATGTACGGGTCCGAGGCGTTCAACTTCTACACCCGCCGCAAGGTCGTCACGTCGCGCTGGCCGGAGCCCAGCGAGAGCCAGATAAGCCTCGGGTTCCCCACGCACTGAGCCGGATCGCCCCTCGTTCCGGGGCCGGAATGGATCCCGGAACGGGGGTGCTGCCCACTACGCTGTGGTCATGGCCATCGCACGCCTTTCCGGCGGCCCGCTCGACGGGCAGATCATCCCGCTCGACGCGGGCGTCACCGACACCCTCATCATGCCGTACGGGGAGGGGCAGCTCATCTACCGCCGGCAGGGCGAGGACCAGAACACCGGCGCCCACGACGGGCCCACCGCGGCGCGTTTCCTGTACATCGAGGCCACCGAGGACATCGACCCCGACCCCGACGGCCGGGACGAGTGACCGACGCCGGATCGCACTCCGTCGAGATCGAGCGCAAGTACGACGTCGACGAGGCGACGGCGCTTCCGGACCTGTCCGCACTGCCGGGCGTGGTCGATGTCGGCGCCGCCGAGCCGCGCGCGCTCGACGCCCGGTACCGGGACACCGCCGACCTGGCCCTCGCCCGCGCCCGCGTCGCCGTGCGCCGGCGCAGCGGGGGACCGGACGAAGGCTGGCATGTGAAGGCGTCCGCCGCCGACGGCAAGCACGAATGGCACTGGCCGCTCGGCGACGACCCGGACGAGGACGTCCCCGCCCCGGTCGCCGGGATCCTCGCCCAGTGGGCGGTCGGCCCGTTCCTGCCGCTGGCCCGCATCCGCAACTCCCGCGTCGCATACACGCTGCGGGATGCCGGCGGTGGCGTGATCGCGGAGTTCGTCGACGACCACGTCCGGGCGCGGAACGAGCGCACCGGCGCCGAGTCGGCCTGGCGGGAATGGGAGATCGAGCTGGGGCCGGCCGCCCCGGCCGACCACGCGGCATTCTTCTCCGCCGCCGACGCTCTCGTGGCCGCCGCGGGCGGCCGGGTCGCGGCATCCGATTCGAAGCTCGCCCGCGCGCTCTCGGCCTGAGGTCCGCAGCAGCGCCGGAGACGCAGCGACGCCGCCCTCGGCTTCGTGCAGGGCGGCGTCGTTGTGTTCCCGGAATCCGGGAGACTGACGGTCAGTCTAGAGGTTGATCATGTGTCCGGCCAGCCCGTGGAAGCCCTCCTGCAGCGCCTCGGACAGCGTCGGGTGCGTGTGCACGTTGCGGGCGGCCTCCAGCGCCGTGAGATCCCACTTCTGCGCCAGCGTCAGCTCGGGCAGAAGCTCGGACACATCCGGGCCGATAAGGTGGCCGCCGAGCAGCTCGAGGTGCTCGCCGTCGGCGATCAGCTTGACGAAGCCGACCGGCTCGCCCAGGCCGTTGGCCTTGCCGTTCGCGGAGAACGGGAACTTCGCGACCTTGACGTCGTAGCCGGCGTCGCGCGCCTGCTGCTCGGTGAGGCCGAACGAAGCCACCTGCGGGCTGCAGAACGTCGCGCGCGGCATCATCCGGTAGTCGCCGAGCGTCATCGTCTCGGCGCCGCCGATCGTCTCCGCCGCCACGACCGCCTGCGCTTCGGCCACGTGCGCGAGCTGCAGCTTGGCGGTCACATCGCCGATCGCGTAGATGTGCGGCACGTTCGTGCGCATGTGGTCGTCGATGTCGATGGCGCCGCGCTCGGTGAGCTTCACGCCGGTGGTCTCCAGGCCGAAGCCCTCGACGTTCGCGGCGAACCCGACCGACATCAGCACCTTGTCCGCCTCGATCGAGGTCTGCGTGCCGTCCTTGGGGGTGTACGTGACGGTGACTGAGGAGCCGGAGTCGGTGACGGTCTCCACCTTCGTGGACGTGAGGATGTCGATGCCGTAGCCCTTGTACTGCTTCGCGATCTCCTTGGAGACCTCGGCGTCCTCGTTGGGCAGCGCGCGGTCGAGGTACTCGATGATCGTGACGTCCACGCCGTAGTTGCGCATCACGAACCCGAACTCCATACCGATCGCACCGGCACCGACGATGACGATCGAGCCGGGCAGGTCGCGGGTGAGGATCTGCTCCTCGTACGTGACGATGTTGCCGCCGATGCTCACGCCCGGAAGCGTGCGCACGGTCGACCCGGTGGCGATGATCGCGTTGTCGAACGTGACCTGCTCGGTCGAGCCGTCGGCCTTGGTCACGGTGATGGCGTTCGGGCCCGTGAACGACCCGCGCCCCTCGAACTCGGTGACCTTGTTCTTCTTCATCAGGTAGTGGATGCCCTTGACGTGCGTCTCCGCGACCTTGCGGCTGCGGTCCCACGCGACGCCGTAGTCGAAGTGCACGTCGCCGGAGATGCCGAAAAGCTCGGCCTTGTGCAGCACCTGGTGGGCGAGGTCGGCGTTCTTCAGGAGCGCCTTCGAGGGGATGCAGCCGACGTTGAGACAGACGCCGCCCCAGTACTTCTCTTCGATGACCGCGACGGAAAGTCCCAGCTGTGCACTGCGCACGGCCGCGACATACCCGCCGGGGCCGGCACCGAGGATGACGACGTCAAAATGTGGCATGCCTCAAGCCTACTGGTCGTCCGTGCGTCGCGAACGAGTGGCCAGCAGGTACCCGCCGCCGGCCGCGACCACGACGAGGACGACCCCGCCGATCACCCACGGCAGGACGGATCCGCCGCCGGAATCGGGGGTCGCGGGCGCCGCTGCGGCCGCGCAGGAGGGGGATGCCGCCGGGCCGTCGCCCACGGTGAACGAGAACTCGCCGGACACCGGGTGGCCGTCGCGGGAGACGACCCGCCACTGCACGGTGACCGGGCCGGTCGCGGGCTGCGTGATCCGCTGGGTGACGACGTTGTCCGCGATGGTGGCGTCGCCTGCATCGATCGGGCGGCAGGAGGAATCGAGGATGCGGACCTGATTCGCCTCGCCGCCGGCATCCATCACCAGATCGCTGAACGTGAGCGTCACCTCGTCGGGCACGGTGGCCACGACAGCACCGTCCTTCGGGCTCGTGGACAGGAGCTGGTCGTGGGCGGACGCGGGACCGGCGACGCCGAGGACGGCGAGGGCGGCCAGCGCGAGGGCAGCGACGGCAACGGACGATCTCACGGCCCGGAGCCTACCCTCCGCGCCTGTGCGCGAGAGGTCGAGCGGGGGATCCGAGTGGACACCGGGCGTCCCCGTTCAATAGGGTCGAACCTCGATGCTCCTCATCGCTGAGGGCATCGAATCGGTTAGTCTGGGGGGAAAGGGGAGGACAACCGTGGACGAGCACCGCCGACCCGTGTCCGGCGACATCCGTCGCGGCGCAGGGGGGTCCGCGCGCGAGCACGCGTCGCACGACGCGACGCAGACGTTCGGTCACGACTCCGACCTGTCGTTCGTGCCGTTCGGCAGCGACCTGTCCAGCACCGAGCTCAACGCGATCGACGCGCTGCCCTCGGGGTCGGCGCTGCTGATCGTCCGGTCCGGCCCGACGGCCGGGGCCCGGTACCTGCTGGACAGCGATGTCAGCACCGTGGGCCGGCACCCCGAGGCCGACATCTTCTTTGACGACGTCACGGTCTCCCGCCGGCACGCGGAGGTCACCCGCGAGGGCAGCCAGTTCGAGATCGTCGACCAGCGCTCCCTGAATGGGACCTACGTGAACGGCGAACGCGTGGACCGCGCGGCGCTCACGAACGGCGCCGAGGTGCGCATCGGAAAGTTCCGGCTCAACTTCTTCGTCTCTCCTGCCGACCTCACCGGGTCAGCGGGAAGCTGATGGCCACCGCTTCCGCCCCCCGCCGCACCGGAGCGAGCGGGGGAGTGCTGAGCATCGGTCAGGTGCTCGCCCGGCTCAGCCCGGAGTTCCCCGCGCTCACCGCCAGCAAGCTGCGCTTCCTCGAGGTGCAGGGACTCGTCACCCCGCGGCGCACCGAGTCCGGCTACCGCAAGTTCACGCCCGACGATATCGAGCGGCTGCGCCTGGTGCTGACCCTGCAGCGCGACCACTACATGCCGCACTCGCGGATCCGTGAGTACCTCGCCGACGTGGACGCCGGCCGCGATCCGGCGTCGCCGGCGGCCGTGCCGCCCTCGATCACGCCCACCCCGCGCCGGTACCGTCGTGCCGAGCTGCTGTCGGCGGCCGGCGCCGGACCCCAGCTGCTGAACGACGCCATCAGCACCGGTCTGATCGTCGCGGCGGAGAGCTACACCGAGCAGGTCCTCGGCGTGCTGCGCGCGCTCGTGGCGCTCGAGCGGCACGGGATCGAGCCGCGGCACATGCGCACGCTCCGCCAGTCGGCAGAGCGCGAGGTCGCGCTGATCGAGTCGGCGCTGGCACCGCTGCTGCGGCGCACCGACGCGTCCTCCCGCGGACGCGCCGGCGAGCTCGCGCCGGAGATAGCGGCGCGGATCGGCGAGGTGCGCTCGCATTTCGTGCGGGCGGCGCTGGACCGCCTCGTGCGGTGACCGTGCGACACGCCGCGCGCGTGGTGCGGATGTCGTTGCCGCAGGCGCATTGCTCATCTAGCGTGGGGGTATCCGATGGGTTCGGCGAAGGGGGATGTCGATGACGGCCGAGGACACGGCCGGCGACCGGTTCGCCGTTGACCTTCTTTTCACGGACGGCCTGCCCGTCATGGACGACGAGGTCGGCTATCGCGGCGCCGTGGCGGCGCGCGCTGCCGGCATCACGTACCGGCAGCTGGACTACTGGGCCCGCACCGAGCTCGTCGAGCCGACCGTGCGCGGCGCGACCGGGTCCGGATCGCAGCGGCTGTACGGCTTCCGCGACATCCTCGTCCTCAAGCTCGTGAAGCGACTGCTGGACACCGGCATCTCACTGCAGCAGATCCGCACCGCCGTCGAGCAGCTGCGCGCCGCCGGCATCCGGGACCTCGCCGGCACCACGCTCATGAGCGACGGCGCCTCCGTGTACCTGTGCACGTCCAGCGACGAGGTCATCGACCTCGTCAGCCGTGGCCAGGGCGTGTTCGGGATAGCGGTGGGCAAGGTCCTGACCGAGGTCGAGTCGACCCTGCTGGACTTCGACCCGCAGAAGCCCGACCCGGTCGACGAGCTCGCGGCCCGGCGCGCCAAGCGCACCGCGTAGCACCCGCGGCCGTCTGTTCTCCCCTCTCCGCGAGGCATCCCCCAACTCGCCGAGGCAGCCCCTAACTTGCCGAGGCATCCCCGAACGAATGAGGGATGCCTCGCGAAGTTGGGGGATGCCTCGCAAAGTTGAGGGATGCCTCGCGGAGTTGAGGGATGCCTCGCGGAGTTGGGGGATGCCTCGCGGAGTGCGGCGGCGGCGGGACGGCGCACCGCGTCGATGAGCGGCGCCGCTGAGCGAACGCGCGTCTGGACGCCGGGCTCAGCCGACGGTCGCGCCGTCCGGGGTCGCTATCCGGCCGGTGCGGATCACGCGGTCCAGCAGGGCGTCGAAGTCGGCCGCCAGCTCCTGCGCGGAGTCTCCCGGCCAGATGTGCAGGGGCTTTGCCGCACCCTGCGCCTGCTGCAGCGACGTGCGCTCGGGCAGCTGAGGCGAGAGCACCAGCGGGCCGAACATGTCGCGCAGCTCCTTGATGCGGAACTGGTGCTCGATCGACTGCGGCCGCACCCGGTTGACGACGATGCCCAGCGGCTGCAGCCGCGGGGACAGCCCGCGGCGGATCTCCTCGATCGCGCGCAGCGCCCGGTCGGCGGCCGCCACCGAGAAAAGACCCGGCTCGGTCACCACGATGACTCGGTCGCTGGCGGCCCACGCGGTCCGGGTCAGCGCGTTCAGGGACGGCGCGCAGTCCACGAGGACGAGGTCGTAATCGGCTTCGACCGCCGCCAGCGCCTCCTCGAGCTTCCACACGTCACGCACGCTGGGGTGCGGGCCGTCGAAGTTGATCGCCGAGGGGCTGCCGATCATGACGTCGATGGTGCCGGGGTGCACCTTCGCCCAGCCGCTGGAGGTGATGGCCTGACGGACCACCTTCTCCTTCGGGTTCGCGAGCACGTCGGCGATGTTCAGCCGGCCGGCGACCTGGATGTCCATCCCGGTGGAGACGTCGGACTGCGGGTCGAGATCGACGATGAGGGTCTTCACGCCGCGGGCGAACGCCGCGGAGGCGAGACCCAGGGTCACGGTCGTCTTGCCGACGCCGCCCTTCAGTGAGCTGACGGAGAGGACGTGCACAAGGCCCTACGTTACCGTCCCCTAGGCTGAGAACACACTCAGCCACACAGACGGTCGCCCATTCGCGTGGGCGGGCGCCGCCCATTTGGGGGTCTGCATGTTCACGAAGATCCTGGTTGCCAACCGCGGTGAGATCGCCATTCGCGCGTTTCGCGCGGCATACGAGCTGGGGGCGCGCACTGTCGCGGTCTACCCGTACGAGGATCGGCACTCGCTGCACCGTCTGAAGGCGGACGAGGCGTACCAGATCGGCGAAGCCGGACATCCCGTGCGGGCGTACCTCGATGTGGACGAGATAGTGCGGGTCGCGAAGGAGAGCGGCGCGGACGCCATCTACCCCGGGTACGGGTTCCTCTCCGAGAACCCGGAGCTGGCGGAGAAGGCCGCCGCGAACGGCATAGCGTTCATCGGCCCGCCCGCCGCCGTGCTGGAGATGGCCGGCGACAAGGTCGCCGCCAAGCACCACGCGGTCAGCGCCGGGGTCCCCGTGCTGCGCTCCACCGAGGCCTCCGACGACATCGACGCGCTCGTCGCGCAGGCCGACGGGATAGGGTTCCCGCTGTTCGCGAAGGCCGTCGCCGGCGGCGGCGGCCGCGGAATGCGCCGGGTCGACGCGAAGGCCGAACTCGCCCCCGCCCTGGCCGAGGCGATGCGGGAGGCCGGCAGTGCGTTCGGCGACGCGCGGATGTTCCTCGAGCAGGCGGTCCTGCGTCCCCGCCACATCGAGGTGCAGGTGCTGGCGGATGCCGCGGGCGAGGTCGTCCACCTTTTCGAGCGGGACTGCTCCGTGCAGCGCCGGCACCAGAAGGTCGTCGAGATAGCTCCGGCACCGAACCTGGACGAGGACATCCGCCGTGCGCTGCACCGCCACGCGGTGGCGTTCGCCCGGGCCATCGGCTACGTCAACGCGGGCACCGTCGAGTTCCTGCTGGAGACGGCCGGAGAACGCGCGGGCGAGGTCGTGTTCATCGAGATGAACCCCCGCATCCAGGTCGAGCACACCGTGACCGAAGAGGTCACCGACGTCGACCTCGTGCAGTCGCAGATGCGGATAGCCTCCGGCGCGACGCTGTCCGACCTCGGCCTGCACCAGGACGACATCCAGCTGCGCGGATCGGCGCTGCAGTGCCGGATCACGACCGAGGACCCGGCCCAGGGGTTCCGCCCCGACACCGGCAAGATCACGACGTACCGGTCGCCGGGTGGCGCCGGCATCCGCCTGGACGGCGGCACCACCGCCGCCGGATCGCAGATAAGCCCGCACTTCGACTCGATGCTGGCCAAGCTCATCTGCCGGGGCCGCGACTTTCCCTCCGCGGTGCGGCGGGCCCGGCGGGCGCTCGCGGAGTTCCGCATCCGCGGCGTCGCGACCAACATCCCGTTCCTGCAGGCGGTGTTCGACGACCCCGAGTTCCTCGCCGGGGACGTCACGACCCTGTTCATCGAGGAACGGCCGGAGCTGCTGCTCGGGCGCGCGTCGAAGGACCGCGGCACGAAGATCCTCACGTGGCTCGTGGACACCACCGTGAACAAGCCCAACGGCACGAACCCGGTGTCGATCGCGCCCGCTGTGAAGCTGCCCGCCACTGACCTCACGATGCCCGCCCCGGACGGGTCGCGGCAGCGGCTGCAGGCCCTCGGCCCGGCCGGGTTCGCGGCGGAGCTGCGGGCGCGCACCGCGCTCGCGGTCACCGAGACCACGTTCCGCGACGCGCACCAGTCGCTGCTGGCGACCCGGGTGCGCACGCGCGACCTCGCCCGGGTCGCGCCGTACGTGGCACGCCTGACGCCGCAGCTGCTGTCGGTCGAGGCCTGGGGCGGCGCCACGTACGACGTCGCCCTGCGGTTCCTCGGCGAAGACCCGTGGGAGCGCCTGGACACGCTGCGCGAGGCGATGCCCAACATCGCCATCCAGATGCTGCTGCGCGGCCGGAACACCGTCGGCTACACGCCGTACCCGACCGAGGTCACCGACGCCTTCGTCCGGGAGGCCGCGGCATCCGGCATCGACATCTTCCGCATCTTCGACGCGCTCAACGACGTCTCGCAGATGCGCCCCGCAATCGACGCGGTCCTTGCCACCGGCACCGCGGTCGCGGAGGTGGCCATGTGCTACACCGGCGACCTGCTGAACCCGGCCGAAGACCTGTACACGCTGGACTACTACCTGCGGCTCGGGGAGCAGATCGTCCAGGCCGGTGCGCACATCCTCGCGATCAAGGACATGGCGGGCCTGCTGCGCCCCGCGGCGGCGGCCAGGCTCGTCGCGGCGCTGCGCGACCGGTTCGACCTTCCCGTGCACGTGCACACGCACGACACCGCCGGCGGTCAGCTGGCGACGCTGCTGGCCGCGAGCGCCGCGGGCGCGGATGCCGTGGACGCGGCCGCCGCGCCGATGTCGGGCACGACGAGCCAGCCGTCGCTGTCGGCCCTGGTCGCCGCCCTCGCGCACACCGAGCGCGACACCGGGCTGTCGCTGTCCGCGGTGACCGACCTGGAGCCGTACTGGGAGGCGGTGCGGCATCTGTACCGCCCGTACGAGTCCGGCCTGCCGGGCCCCACCGGCCGCGTCTACCACCACGAGATCCCCGGCGGTCAGCTGTCGAACCTGCGTCAGCAGGCGATAGCGCTGGGCCTGTCCGAGGACTTCGAGCTGATCGAGGACATGTACGCCGCGGCGAACGACATCCTCGGCCGGGTGCCGAAGGTGACGCCGTCCTCGAAGGTGGTCGGCGACCTCGCCCTGCACCTCGCGGCCGTGAAGGCGGACCCCGCCGACTTCGCCGAGCACCCCGAGCGCTACGACGTGCCGGACTCCGTGGTCTCGTTCATGGCCGGCGAACTCGGCGATCTGCCCGGCGGGTGGCCGGAGCCGTTCCGCAGCAAGGTCCTCGCCGGCCGCGAGGCGAAGATCGGATTCACCCCGATCACCCCCGAGCAGGAGACAGCGCTGGGCGCCGACTCCGCAACCCGGCGGCGCACCCTGAACGAGCTGCTGTTCCCGGTGCCCACGCGCACGTTCCGGGAGCGCCGCGAGCAGTACGGCGACCTCAGCATGCTCGACACCTCCGACTACCTGTACGGGCTGACCCCCGGCGCCGAGCACGTCGTCGACCTTGAGCGCGGCGTGCAGCTGTACGTGGGCCTGGAGGCCATCGGCGAGGCCGACGACAAGGGCATGCGCTCGGTGATGACCACGCTCAACGGTCAGCTGCGGCCGGTGTTCGTCCGCGACCTCAGCATCGCGGTCGAGGCGCGGCAGGCCGAGAAGGCCGACACGTCCAAGCCCGGCCAGGTGGCCGCCCCGTTCTCGGGCGCGGTGACGGTGAAGGTCGACGAAGGCGAGCGGATCGAGGCGGGCCAGGCGATAGCGTCGATCGAGGCGATGAAGATGGAGGCGGCGATCACATCGCCGGTGTCCGGCGTCGTGGAGCGGGTCGTCCTCGCCGGGACCACGCCGGTGGAGGCGGGAGATCTTTTGGTCGTCATTCGTCCCGCGCAGTAACCTGGAGGGCGGGTTCACCCGGCCCGCCCCTTCCTGGAGAGAGCTGTCTTGACGCCTGACCGACCCGATCCGACCCCGGAGGACGCCGAGCTCGGCGTGCTCTCCGACGCCGCGAACTCCGACACCGCCGTCCTCGGCATCCTCGGGGGCACGACCGCCCAGGTGAGCGTGTCGCTGCCGCCGAACGACGAGGACGACCTGTCCGACGACGATGTCGTGGACGACGAGGTCGACTTCGCCCCGGAGGACGAGGAGCCCGTCGACGCCGAGGACGAGGATGCCGCCGGCGACGAGGCGGAGCCCGCGGCCGCCGCGGACGAAACCGTCGTCGACGTCATCGAGGCCGAGGTCGTCGAGGACGACGATGACCACGGCAACGAGCCGGCAGCCGCGGCACCCGCGACCTCTGGCGGCGCAGCATCCGTCCCCGATATCGTCGATGTCGAACCGGTCGCCGCACCGGCCGCTGCCGCCGAGGCCCTGCCGGCCGAGGATGACGGATCCGCGGGGGAGGAGACGTCCATGGACGAGAGCCGTGCCGACCGTGCGCACGAACTGGAGCGCGTGCGCCGCCACAAGCCCGAGGTCACGCTGGCCTCCAAGCGCCTCGACGAGTTCGAGGCCGGCAAGGAGACCTCCGACCTGCTCACCGCCGACCGCCTGCTCGAGCCGCGCACGATGGGGCACGGCGAGCCCGAGGGCGCCTGGCAACACTTCCTGTATTCGGTCTCCGGCGGCCGGATCAACCTGGGCGACGGCAAGCGCGCGCGTGCCCGCAAGGAGCTCACGCACCGCATCGCCGAGCCGCTGACCGGCGGGGCCCGGTTCGTTCCGGTGCTCTCGCGCAAGGGCGGCGTCGGCAAGACCACGATCACCACGGTGCTCGGGATGGCCCTGGCCGACGCCCGCGACGACCGGGTGATAGCCATCGACGCGAACCCCGACCGCGGCACTCTCGCCGAGCGGATCACCCGCAGCAGCGGCAAGACAGTGCGCGATCTCGTGCGGATGAAGGACCAGGTCGACGGGTACAACGACGTGTCCACCGTCGTCGCGCGCGACGAGACGCGGCTGGACGTGCTGGCGTCGGACGCCGACCCGAACGTGTCCGAGGCATTCAGCGACCGCGACTACGAGGACGTCGCGACCCTCGCCGCCCACTACTACTCGATTGTGCTCACCGACACCGGCACCGGCATCGTGCACTCCGTGATGGGCGCCACGCTCGGGCTCGCCGACCAGCTCGTCATCGTCTCCGGCCTCAGCATCGACGAGGCCCGGCTGGCGTCGGAGACGCTCACCTGGCTGGAGAGCAACGGCTACGCCGCCCTCGTGCGCGGCGCCATCGTGGTGCTCAACAACTCCCGGCCCGGCGCGCCGCTGGTGCGCGAGGACGAGCTGGAGGCGCACTTCGCCACGCGGGTGCGCGCCGTCGTGCGGATGCCGTACGACGCGCTGATCGCCACCGGCAGCGCCATCACGTTCCGTGAACTGCACCCCGCGACCCGGCAGGCGGCCCGTGAGCTCGCCGCGACGGTCGTGGAGGGGCTGCGGGGGCTGGCGGCGGCCGCCTGATGACGGTCCGCGAGATACGCCTGTTCGGCGACCCGGTGCTGCGCAGCCCCTGCGCCCCCGTCACCGCCTTCGACGACGGCACCCGCGCGCTCGTGCGCGACCTCGTCGAGACGGTCGAGCTGCCCGGCCGCGCGGGCGTTGCCGCCCCGCAGATAGGGGTCGGCGTGCGCGCCTTCAGCTACAACGTGGACGGCGAGATCGGCTACGTGCTGAATCCTGTCCTCGTCGAGGTGTCCGGCGAGCCCGTGCCCATCGGCGAGGGATGCCTGTCGGTGCCGGGGCTGTGGCACGACGTGGCACGCCACCCGCACGCCAGGGTCGTCGGCGTCGACCTCGACGGCAACGAGGTCGTCGTGGAGGGCGACGGCGTGCTGGCCCAGGCGCTGCAGCACGAGACCGACCACCTCGACGGCAGGCTCTACATCGACCGGCTCGACGCCGACACTCGCCGGGAGGCGATGCGCGCCATCCGCGAGTCCGGCTGGTTCTGACCGCCGATCAGCCCAGCGACACGTTCGTGGTGGACACCGGGGTCTCGTAGATCCCGTCGACGTCGGCCGCGAAGTCCTGCATGATCACGTTGCGCTTGATGCTCATCTTCGGGGTGAGATGGCCGCTGGCCTCGGTCCACTCCGTCGGCAGGATAGTGAACGTGCGGATCGACTCCGCCCGCGACACGAGCGCGTTCGCCTCGTCGACGGCACGCTGTACCTCGGCGTGCACCTGCGGGTTGCGCGCGGCATCCTCCAGCGACATGTCCGCCGGCAGGCCGTTGTTGGCCAGCCACGTCGGCAGCATCTCGGTGTCCAGGGTCACCAGCGCCGCGATGAACGGCCGCTGGTCGCCGACCACGACGACCTGCCCGACGACGGGGTTCGCGCGGATCGGGTCCTCGAGGATCGCCGGGGCCACATTCTTGCCGCCCGCGGTGATGATCATCTCCTTCTTGCGCCCCGTGATCGTCAGGAACCCGCTCTCGTCGAACGCGCCGATGTCGCCGGTGCGGAACCAGCCGTCCTCGAACGCGGCCGCCGTGGCCTCCGGGTTGTGCCAGTACTCCTTGAAGACGTTGATTCCCTTCACCTGGATCTCCCCGTCCTCGGCGAGCCGTACCGAGACGCCCGGCAGCGCGGGCCCCACCGTGCCGATCCTCGTCGTGTCCGGGAGGTTCACGGTCGCCGGCGCCGTGGTCTCGGTCAGGCCGTAGCCTTCCAGCACCGTGATGCCCAGACTCGCGAAGAAGTGGCCCAGGCGCTCGCCCAGCGGGGCCGAGCCGGAGATCGCGTACACGACCTTCCCGCCCATCGCGGAGCGCAGCTTGGCGTACACCAGACGGTCGAACAGGCGGAACTTCAGGCCCAGCAGGAACGGCACCGGGCGCCCCGCCTGCCGGGTGCGCGAACGCTCGATAGCGGTGCGCGCGGCCAGCCGGAAGATCTTGCCCTTGCCGCCGGACTCGGCCTTCTGCTCGGCGGAGTTGTACACCTTCTCGAACACGCGCGGCACCGCCAGCAGGAACGTCGGCTGGAACGAGCCGAGCGCCGGCAGCAGGTGCTTGGTGTCCGGCTGGTGCCCCGTCTTCACGCCTGCGTGCACGTTGAGGATCGAGATGAACCGCGCGAACACGTGCGCGGTCGTGATGAACAGCAGAGTGGATGCTCCGGGCGTGTCCACGACCTCGCGCAGCGCGAGCGCCGAGTTGCGGGTGAGCTCCACGAAGTTGCTGTGCGTGAGCACGCAGCCCTTCGGGCGCCCGGTGGTGCCGGCCGTGTAGATGAGCGTCGCTATGTCGGCGCCGTTCGCGAGCGACCGGCGCCGGGTGATCTCGTCGTCCGCGACATCGGCCCCTTGCGCGCGCAGCGCATCGAGCGCGCCCTCGTGCATGTGCCATGTGATGCGCACGAGCGGCAGGTCCTTGCGCGCCTCGGCGAGGCGCTCGGCGTGCTCGGCCAGCTCGGCGATGCAGGCCACCGCGCCGGAGTCGGACAGGTTCCACTGGACCTGGGACGCCGAGCTCGTCTCGTACAGCGGTACCATCACCGCGCCCGCGTAGAACAGGGCGAAGTCGACGAGCGACCACTCGTACGTGGTGCGGGCGATGAAGCCGACCTTGTCGCCGGGCTGGATGCCCGCGGCGACCAGGCCCTTCGCGACCGCGATGACGTCCGCGCGGAAGGCGGCGGCGGTGACATCCCGCCATCCGTCCCCCTCGGGCACCGCGAAAAGGGCGAGATCGGGGGTCGCGCTCACCCGCTGCTCGAGCAGGTCCGCGATGTTCGCCTGCGGGTCCGCCGGAACTATCGCGGGGACGTCAAACTCGACATGTGACATGGCCGGCATCTCCTTCGGTACCGATTGGGGCGCTGCTCCGAGTCTATCCGGGGCGGATGCCGCGTCCGGCGGCGCGCGGATAGACTGCGTGCCGGACGCAGGAAGGCGGGCATGGTGTTCTACTGGCTGATGAAATACGTGGTGATCGGCCCCGTCCTGAAGGCGATCTTCCGCCCGTGGATCGTGGGACGCCGCAACGTCCCGTCATCCGGGGCGGCCATCCTCGCCAGCAACCACCTGTCGTTCGCCGACTCGATCTTCCTGCCGCTGCTGGTGGACCGTCCGGTCGCGTTCCTGGCCAAGAGCGACTACTTCACCGGCCGCGGGATCAAGGGATGGGCCACCCGGATGTTCATGAAGGCGACCGGACAGCTGCCGATCGACCGGTCCGGCGGCAAGGCGTCGGAGGCGTCGCTGAACACCGGCCTGCAGGTGCTCGGGCGCGAGGAGCTGCTGGGCATCTATCCGGAGGGAACGCGCAGCCCCGACGGCAAGCTGTACCGGGGCCGGACCGGGATAGCGCGGATGGCGCTGGAGGCGAAGGTGCCGGTCGTGCCGGTCGTGATGGTGGACACCGACTCGATGATGCCGATCGGCCGCCGCCTGCCGCGGATCGCCCGCGTGGGTGTGGTGATCGGGGAGCCGCTGGACTTCTCGCGGTACGCGGGGATGGAGAACGACCGCTACATCCTGCGGTCGGTCGTGGACGAGATCATGGTGGCGCTGCAGCGGCTCGGGCAGCAGGAGTACGAGGACGTGTACGCGTCGACAGTGAAGGACCGGCTGGCGTCGTCTTCCAGGTGACGGGTGCCACCGGGCGTCATCTGCGGAGGGCGTGAGGATGCACCGCCGATAGACTGTCGAGATGCTCCTTCCCCTCGACTCTCTCGACCACTGGCGCACGCTTCCCATCAAGCAGCAGCCGGTGTGGTATGACGCCGAGGCCGTCGCTGCAGCATCCGCGGAGATCGCCACGATGCCGCCGCTGGTGTTCGCCGGCGAGGTCGATCAGCTGCGCGACAAGCTCGCGCGGGCCGCCGCGGGCAAGGCGTTCCTGCTGCAGGGCGGCGACTGCGCGGAGACGTTCGCGGGCGCCACGGCCGACAAGATCCGCAACCGCATCAAGACCGTGCTGCAGATGGCCGTGGTCCTCACGTACGGCGCGTCGATGCCGGTGATCAAGATGGGCCGGATGGCCGGGCAGTTCGCGAAGCCGCGGTCCAGCGAGAGCGAGACGCGCGGCGACGTGACGCTGCCGGCATACCGCGGCGACATCGTCAACGGGTACGACTTCACGGAGGGCTCGCGGCGCCCGGACCCGCAGCGCCTGCTGCGCGGCTACCACACGGCATCCGCAACCCTGAACCTCATCCGCGCCTTCACGCAGGGCGGTTTCGCGGATCTGCGCGAGGTGCACAGCTGGAACCAGGGCTTCGCGAAGAACCCGGCCAACCAGCGGTACGAGCGGCTGGCGACCGAGATCGATCGGGCGATCAAGTTCATGGAGGCCGCCGGCGCGGACTTCGACGAGCTGCGCCGCGTCGAGTTCTACACCGGGCACGAGGGCCTGCTCATGGACTACGAGCGGCCGATGACGCGGATCGACTCGCGGACGAACACGCCGTACAACACGTCCGCGCACTTCCTGTGGATCGGGGAGCGAACGCGGGAGCTGGATGGCGCGCACGTGGACTACTTCTCGCGGATCCGCAACCCGATCGGGGTGAAGCTGGGGCCGACGACGACGCCCGAGACGGCGCTCGCGCTGATCGACAAGCTCGACCCGCACCGCGAGCCGGGCCGGCTCACGTTCATCACGCGGATGGGCTCGGATCGGATCCGCGACGCGCTGCCCCCGCTGCTGGAGGCGGTCAAGGATGCCGGCGCCACGCCCCTGTGGGTCACCGACCCGATGCACGGCAACGGCATCACGACGCCGACCGGGTACAAGACGCGTCGGTTCGACGACGTCGTGGACGAGGTGCGCGGATTCTTCGACGCGCACCGGCAGGTGGGCACGTTCCCCGGCGGCATCCACGTCGAGCTGACCGGCGACGACGTGACGGAGTGCCTGGGCGGGTCGGAGCACATCGACGAGCAGACGCTCGCGACGCGCTACGAGTCGCTGTGCGACCCGCGCCTGAACCACATGCAGAGCCTGGAGCTGGCGTTCCTGGTCGCCGAGGAGCTCGAGAAGCGGTAGCGGCTACGGCCGGCTCTCAGTCGAGATTGCGCAAACCGCGAGGATTTGCCGTCTGCGGCGCAGTTTGCGCAATCTCGGCGGTAGCGAACCTGACCTGTGGATAACGCGCTTCTCGGGTTCGCCGCGTCCGCCATGCTCGAGGGATGGATGCGCTGCCGCCGTGGATGGACGGGGTCAGCTTCACGCTCGCGGAAGGGCGGGCACATGGGCTGACAGACGCGCGGATGCGGCGGCCCGACGCGCTGCGGCCGTTCCACGGCATTCGCGTCATCGGCAGCAGCGGGCGCATCGACGGAGGGCTCATCGATCGCTGCAGCGATCTGCTTCCGGTGCTCCGCCGCGACGCCGTGTTCAGCCATGCCACGGCGGCGCGGCTTTACGGGATGCCGCTGACCGGCCATCTCGACGAGAGTCTGCACGTGCTCACGCCAGGCGCCGCGCCCGTGCGCAGGCCGGGAGTCGTCGGCTGGACGCGGGACGACGCGCTCGTCTACCGGGACGTCGTGCACGGTATTCCGTTGACGTCGGCCGCCGACACCTGGGCGATGCTGGCGGCGATGTCGCCCGGGCGCGGCGGCAGGCTGAGCGGCGAGTGGCTGGTGGCGATCGGCGACTTCCTGGTGTCGGGGCGGCGGAGAAAGGGCGGACGCGAGCCGGCGCTCGCGACGCTCGATGAGCTGACCGCCGCCGTGGCTCGGCACGGGTCGCGTCGCGGTGCGACCCGTCTGGCGTGGGCGCTCGGGCGCATCCGCTGCCCCGTGGATTCCCCGCAGGAGACGTTCACGCGGCTGGGACTGGTCGCCTTCGGCCTACCGGAACCTGCCGTGCAGCCTGCGATCATGACGGCCGAGGGCGTGCGACATCCCGACCTGGCGTACCTCGCCGAACGCCTCCTGCTGGAGTATCTCGGAGACGTGCACTGTACCGACCGGGATACGTGGCGCAGGGATCTGACGCGCGTGCAGCTGTTCCAGGACGCGGGCTACCGCGTGATCCTGATCGGCGCCGACGACATCACGCCGGACGGACTGCCCGCCCTCGCCGGCCGCGTGCGCCGAGCCTTGGCGCAGGCCCGCTGAGCGGCACCTGCCACCCCCGGCATCCGGACCCCTGCGCGTCCGTCGAGATTGCGCAAACTGCGCGCCGCCGGCTGCGGGGCTGTCGTTTGCGCAATCTCGGCGGGGGAGGTTGGGATGTCGCGCGTCGCGACCGCGGACGGTGTGGCGCAGCTAACCCAGGATCTCCAACTCAGCCGATGACGAAGCCAGTGATCGTGATGCGTGTGTGGGGCGGCTGGAGTGATCCGGCCGGCGGATCGATGGAGGTGACCTTGTACGCTCCCCAGAAGAATCGGGGTGGGAGGGCGTCGGTTTCGACGGCGAAGCCAGCGCGTTGGAGCCGCTCGACTGCGTCGTTGAGCTTGTCATCGATCACGTTCGGTACGGCAATGGGCTGCGGGCCCTTCGACACGACGAGCGTCGTGGTGTCGCCGGGGCGCCACCATCCGCCGCCCGAGCGCGCCGCCATGCTGATGACGGAGCCGGACTTCACGTCGTCGCTGTACTGCTCGGACGTGCCCTTCACGGTGATCCCGGCGTCCTTCAGCGTGGCGGTGGCCTCCTCGGCCGGCGTGCCCACCACGGAGGGGAGCTTGCCCAGCGACACCCACAGCGTCGCCGCGTCGCCTTGGTGCGCAGCGCAGCCATCCCCGCAGGCGACGGCGTCTCCGCCGGCGGCCGGCTGGAGCACCGTGCCGACGACGGTGCCGGCCGCGGCATCCGTGTAGAACGTGGCGCTCTTCTCGGCGACGTCGATCTTGTCGTCCGTGAGGACGCCGCGCGCCTCCTGCTCGGTCTTGCCGATGAGCTTGCCGATCGTCACCGCGGCCGGTCCGAGCGACACGACGACGTCGACCGACGCGTTCTTGTCGACCCGGGTGCCCGGACCCGGCGCCGTCCGGATCACGGTGCCCACGGCGACATCCAGGCTGTTCTCGTCCTTGCGCACGGCCTTCAGGCTCTGGTCGGTCAGCGCGTGCTGCGCCTGCGCGTATGTCTTTCCGGCCAGTGCCGGCACGGCCACGAGCGAGCCCGGCCCCGATCCGAACCACCATCCGCCGGCGCCCGCGAGCACGGCCAGCAGCACCACGAGCACGACCAGCCACGCGCCCTTCGCCCGGCGCCGGGTGGTGCGGCGTCGCAGGCGCGTCGCGTTGTCGTCGTCCTCCGCCGGGATGCCGGGGGATGCCGCGACCACGGCCGGCAGCACCTTCGTCACCTCGCCGGTGTCCAGGCGATCGGTGGTCACCCGGCCGGGCACCGCCAGGGTCCGCTGCACCTGCGGGGCTATCCCCAGCTGGTCCTCGATCTCGCGGAGTCGGCGCAGCATTTCCGCGGCATCCACCGGCCGCTCGTCGGGTACCCTCTCGGTCGCCCACAGCACGAGCTCGTCCAGCGGCTCCGGCACTCCCGGGTTGCGCACGCTCGGGCGCGGCACCGAGTCGGTGGCGTGCTGGAACGCTATCTGCATCGGCTGCTCGCCCTTGTACGGCTGCTCGCCGGTGAGCATCTCGTACAGCATGATCCCGAGCGCGTAGATGTCGCTGCGCGCATCAGCCGTCCCGCGCGTGACGAGCTCGGGCGCCAGGTACGCGATGGTCCCCATCAGCAGCTGCCCGCTCGCCGTGTTCGCGGTCGTGGCGCGCGCCAGGCCGAAGTCGCCGATCTTGATCCGGCCGTCCTCCGCCAGCAGCACGTTCTCGGGCTTCACATCCCGGTGCACGATGCCCGCGCGGTGCGCGGCGGCCAGGCCCGACAGCACCGCGTCCATGATCGTCACCGTCTGCGGCACCGTGAGGCGCTTCTGCTCGCGCAGCAGCTCGCGCAGCGTGATCCCGGGCAGATACTCCATGACCAGGTAGGCCATCTCGCCTTCCTGCCCCTGGTCGAACACGTTCACCACGTGCGGGTCGGCCAGCCGGGCCGCCGCCCGCGCCTCCTGGATGAACCGGCTCTGGAACACGGCATCGTCGCTGAGGTGGCTGTGCATCACCTTCAGCGCTATCCGCCGCTCGAGCCGCAGGTCGGTCGCCACGTACACGGTCGCCATGCCGCCGCGCGCGATGCGCGCGCGGACCCGGTACCGGCCGTCGACGAGACGGCCGATCAGCGGGTCGGCCTGCTGACTCGTGCTCACTCTCGAAGTCTACGGATGAGCGGCTGAAAGCCGGGGGAGCGGCTCACCCGCCGATGGCGGCCAGCCACGCGTACGCGGGCTTCTCCCACTGCGCGTACAGGCTCGGATACGCGGAGATCTGCACCGCCTGCGCCGCCGCCGCGAAGCTCATCGACTCCCACCCGGGGATGTCGAGCAGCCCGCGCGTGCGGGTGCCGTTGGGGTCGGTCGGCCCGCCGAAGAACACGCGGATCGAACGGTCGGCGTCGCGCACCTGCGCCGCGGTGCCCCACCCGGTGCTGGGCCGCTGCTGGAACAGCCCCAGCGAGTCGCGGTCGCCGTAGTCGAGGTTGCGCAGGCTCGACTCCTGCATTGCGGTGCCCAGTGCAATCGCCAGACCCCGCTCCGGCACGCCCAGTTGCCGGCCGACCCGTACGATCAGGCGCGCGTTGGCCGCCTGCTCGGTGGTCAGGCCTGGGATGCCGCTCGTCGGGATCGTGAGGTGCTGACCGGGGTAGATGATCGAGTTCCAGTCCAGGTCGTTCGCGTGTAGCAGCGCCGTGACGCTGACGCCGTGCCGCGCGGCGATGTCCGACATCGTGTCGCCGCCGCGGACCGCGTAGGCGGCACCCGGCGCGACGGTGCCCACCGACGCGGGGGAGCCCGTCACCGGCGTCGAGTCGGCCGCGCGCTTCGGAGCGATGGTGGGCACGGGTGCCGCCGGCGTCGCCGGTGCGGTGCCGGGGATCACGATCTTCTGACCAGGGTGGATGATCGACGACCAGCGCAGGTGGTTGGCCGTGAGCACCGCCTGGGTGGAGGCGCCGTGCCGGCGCGCTATTGCGCTGACGGTGTCGCCGGAGCGCACCGTGTAGGTGGCGCCCTCCGTGCTCGGCGCCGGTGCCTTCGCCGGCTTCGGCGTGGCACTGTGCTTCGGCGCGGGCGGCGCCTTGTGCGCCGTGCCGGCCGCTGTGCCGGCGGGGGCCAGGCGGAGGACCTGCCCGGGGTAGATGATCGACGACCACCGCAGGCCGTTCCAGCTCAGCACGTCGGCCGTGCGCAGCCGGTGGCGGGCCGCGATCGCGCTGACGTTGTCGCCGCGCACGACGCGGTGGGTCGGCACCGTGCGGGCCGCCGGGGCGACAGCGGCCGGCGCGTGCACGCTCGCGGCCGCGGCGCCGAACGCGTGACCGGCGGCGCGGGCCTGCGGCAGCGTCGTGGGGGCCTTCGGCGTCATCGCCGCGCGAGCCTCGGCATGGGCCGGAACGGCGACCAGCGACAGCGCCAGTGATCCGACGATGGCCGCAGGCAGTGCGGCCGATGCGCGGCGGATCGAGATGTGTGGTTTGGGCACGAGTTCCCCCCTCGGTGACCATGACACCGTGTCACGGATGTCTACTAGTGTCAACTGGTGATATAGGAGAGACCGGTGGGATTGCTGTGACGAAAGTGACCATCCGCCGCGCGCGCCGCCCTCCGGGTCGGACGTGAGATAGTGGCCTCGTGACCGGTGAGAACCCAGCATCCGCTCCCATCCAATGGCTCAGCCTTCCCGAGGTGGCCGCCGCCATCGGCGAGACCGTGGGACGCGTGCGCCGGATGCTGGACGACCGGCAGTTCGTCGCCTCACGACGTGACGGCGGCGTGCTGCGGATCCCCGCCGCGTTCATCGCCGACGGCCGCCCGCTCTCGTCGCTGCGCGGCACGCTGTTCGTGCTGCACGATGCCGGCTTCTCCGACGACGAGGCCATCGACTGGCTGTTCGCCGACGAGGAGACGATAGGGATGTCGCCGCTGTCGGCGCTGCTCGCCGGGCGCAAGAGCGAGGTCAGGCGCGTCGCGCAGACCCTCGCCTGAGTCTTACGCGGCGCGCACGGCGGCCGCGCGGGCCAGGTCCCGCAGCCGGCCGACGGCCGCGTTGCCCAGCGGCGCGCCCGCCAGCACCCGGTCGGCCGCGCGGACATAGTCGTCGATGAGGCCCTCGACGCGGGCCAGCGCGCCGCTGTCGGTGATGGTGCGCTGCAGAGCGGCTATCTGCGCGTCGTCCAGGTCCGGGTCGCCGATGAGCTCGTCGACGGTGTGGCGCGCACCGGCCGGGAGCGCCTCGCGCGCGTACGCGACCAGGACGGTGCGCTTGCCCTCCCGCAGATCACCGCCGGCCGGCTTGCCCGTCACGCCGGCGTCGCCGAACACGCCGAGGACGTCGTCGCGCAGCTGGAACGCCATCCCCACCGGGTGCCCGAATTCCGACAGCGCCGCGACCTGGCGCTCGTCCGCTCCGGCCAGCCGGGCCCCGATCAGCAGCGGCTGCTCCACGCTGTAGCGGGCTGATTTCAGCGACGCCACCCGCAGCGCGCGCTCGGCGTGCTCGGCGTCCGGTGCTAGCGCGTGCGCGGACTCCTCGGCCACGTCCAGGAACTGGCCGATCGTGACATCGCGCCGCATCGTCGCGTACTGCCCGCGCACCGCGGCGGCCGACTGCGGCGGAAGCGCGCCCAGCCCCTGCTCGAGCAGGTCGTCGCTGAGGGCGACGAGCAGGTCGCCGAGGAGGATGCCGCCGGCGCGGCCGAACGCCTCCGCATCGCCGGTCCATCCCTCGCGCCGATGGGCCGCCTCGATCAGCCGATGGGCGGAGCGGCGGCCCCGGCGGGTATCGGAGTTGTCGATGATGTCGTCGTGCACGAGCGCCGCGGCGTGGAAGACCTCCAGCGCCGCCGCCGTGGTGATCACGGCCGGAGTCGGGTCCGTGGCCTGGCCGGCGTACTCGGCGACGGCCTGGAATCCGGTGACGCAGAAACGCGCCCGCAGGCGCTTGCCGCCGGCGACCGCGCCGACCGCGGCATCCATCAGCATCCGGGCCTGCGGACCGAAATCCGACGCCTGTGCGCGCTGCCCCGAGAAGAAGTCATCCAGTTGCTGGGAAAGCGCCGCGATCACGTCGGGGGAGGGTGCCACGGGCCTAGCCTAGTGATCGGAGCCACG
Organism: Microbacterium sp. SYP-A9085; assembly: GCF_009649635.1. Taxonomy (GTDB): domain Bacteria; phylum Actinomycetota; class Actinomycetes; order Actinomycetales; family Microbacteriaceae; genus Microbacterium. The sequence continues at coordinate 74,859 of NZ_WJII01000007.1, forward strand.
AGTAGACTGTTGGGAAGATTTTCACCCGAGGGGGATGCATGCCACTCTCCGAACAAGAGCAGCGCCTGCTCGATGAGATGGAACGCCATCTCATGCACAACGACGCCGACGTCGTCCACACGTCGCGTGAGGGTCGCTCCCTCAGCTACCGCAACATCGTGTACGGCACCGTGCTGGTGCTGATCGGGCTGGGCGGCCTCATCGCCGGCGTCGCCGTTCCCCTCGTCGTCGTCGGTGTGATCGGCTTCGTTCTCATGCTCGGCGGGGTCGTCCTCGCCGTCACCCCGATGCGCGGCCCGCTCAAGGGCGGCGCGCCCCGATCCACTCCCGCGGGCAAGCCCGCAGCCTCCTTCATGGACCGCATGAACGACCGATGGGATCGCCGCCAGCAGGACCGCTGATCCACCGGCCGACACCGGCCGCACAACGACACCGACCTCCGGGTCGGTGTTTTTTTGTGCCCTCGGGGAGGGTCCGGGGAGGAAATCCACGCGCGGTGGTGGTGAAGTGGGGGATAGTGGAGTAAAGTGGCGACAAACCTCGGGGGGCCGGACGAAGGGGGGTGATCCGGCGATGTTGCTGGGTACGCACAGTCCGAAGCTCGACGACAAGGGCCGGGTCATCCTGCCCGCGAAGTTCCGTGACGATCTCGGAGCCGGCGTCGTCGTCACGCGCGGCCAGGAGCGCTGCCTCTACGTGTTCGCGACCGACGAGTTCGAGCGCATCCACGAGCGCATCCGTGAGGCGCCGCTGACGAACAAGCAGGCGCGCGACTTCCTGCGCATGTTCCTGTCCGGCGCCAGCGCGGAGAAGCCGGACGGCCAGAACCGCATCACCATTCCCGTGCCGCTGCGCACGTACGCCGGGCTGCAGAAGGAGCTCGTGGTCACGGGGGTGGGCGCACACGCCGAGATCTGGGATGCCGACGCGTGGAACGCGTATGCAGCCAGCAATGAGGAGACCTACGCCGACATGGAGCAGGAGGTGATTCCGGGACTGTTCTGATCCCTGTTCGTGATGCCCAGCCGCTCACGCCCTGTCTCACCTTCCCCGGTGACAGGTCAGAGCGGATGGGGATCAGGATCCGGGATCAGGACCACCGATCTCCGCCATGGACATCCGCGACATCCACACCCCCGTCATGCTGGACCGCTGCGTCGAGCTGCTCGCCCCTGCCCTCGAGGCTCCGGATGCGGTGCTCGTCGACGCCACGCTCGGGATGGGTGGGCACACCGAGGCGTTCCTGGAGCGCTTCCCGGCGCTGCACGTGATAGGCCTGGACCGCGACCAGGACGCGCTGCGGATAGCGGGACGGCGCCTGGACCGCTTCGCGTCCCGGCTCACGCTCGTGCACACCGTGTACGACGGCATCGGCGACGCCATAGCCACCAGCGGACGCGGAACCGTCGACGCGATCCTCTTCGACCTGGGCGTCTCGTCGCTGCAGCTGGACGAGGCCGCGCGCGGCTTCGCGTACGCGCACGACGCGCCGCTGGACATGCGCATGGACCAGTCGGCCGGGATCACCGCGGCCGACGTGCTCGCGACGTACGGCGAGGGAGACCTGCGCCGCATCTTCGAGCGGTACGGCGAGGAGAAGCTCGCCGGCCGCTACGCGCGCGCCATCATCGCCGCCCGCGCGCACGAGCCGATCCGTCGGTCCGGCCGCCTCGTGCAGATCCTGTCCGACGCCACGCCGGCCGCCGCCCAGCGCTCCGGGCACCCGGCCAAGCGCGTCTTCCAGGCGCTGCGCATCGAGGTCAACGCCGAGCTCGCCGCCCTCGAGCGCGCGGTGCCCGCCGCACTGGGTGCCCTCCGCGTGGGCGGGCGGATCGTCGTGCTCTCCTACCAGTCCCTCGAAGACCGCCTCGTCAAGCGCGCGTTCGCGCAGGCCGCGGCATCCACCGCCCCCGCGGGACTGCCCGTGGAGCTGCCCGAGCACGCCCCGCGCTTCCGGTTCCTCGTGAAGGGCGCCGAGCTCGCCCCCGACGATGAGCGGGCCCGCAACCCCCGGGCCACCCCGGTGCGCCTGCGCGCCGTCGAGCGGGTGCGGGACGACGTCGCGAAGGAGAACGCATGAGCGCGCCCCTGGCGACACCCCTCGCCCCCCGCGCAGTGCCCGCTCCGTCGCGGCGCGAGCGGCCGGGCCTGCGCGCCGTCGAGGTGCCCGCTCGCCGCCGCCGCCCCCGCCTGCTGTACGGGCTCGTGGCCGTCGCTGGGGCGCTGGCCATCGTCGGCACGCAGATGGTGCTCTCGGTGATGACCACGCAGAGCTCGTATGAGCTCGCGCAGCTCACATCGCAGCAGCGCCAGCTGACGTGGCAGAAGCAGATCCTCGGCGACCAGGTCACCGGCCTCAGTTCGCCGCAGTACCTCGCGGCGAACGCCGCGGCTCTCGGTATGGTCGTGGACGAGTCGCCCAGCTACCTGCGGCTGTCCGACGGCGCCATCCTCGGCGCCGGCAAGCCCGCGAAGGGCACTTCCTCGGTCGACCCGCTGCGGCGCGGCGGCGTCGCGAACAAGCTCATCGCCGGCACGCCCCTGGTCACCGAGCCCGGGGCGACGATCAATGGCTCGACGGCCACGAAGAGCACCTCCGCCACCGAATCCGTGACCCCGGTCCCCGTCACCGACGGCCTGCCCACGGTCCGCACGCGCTGAGACCATGACGACGCGCAGCACTCGAAGCCCCCGCCGCCGCACTGTCGTGGCCCTCGCCGTCGTCCTCATCGTGCTGGGCGCTTTCGTCGTACGCCTCATCGACATCCAGGTCGTCAACGCGAAGGAGAACATCGCCAACGCCATGTCGTACGGGCTGGCCGGGTCGCAGGTGCTCGCGGGCACGCGGGGATCGATAGTGGATGCCTCCGGGCAGCCGCTGGCCAGCAGCATCCTCGACTACGACTGCCAGTTCAGCCCCGAGAACGTGCGCACCATCACCCGGCGCACCGCGACCGGCGCCACCGCGAAGGTGCGGTGGCCGGACCTGGCCGACGAGATAGCGGCGATCACCGGCCAGACCGGCGACGGCGTGCGGCAGATCGTCTCCGACGCCCTCACCGCCGACCCGCACTCGCAGTACGCTCCGCTGAAGAACGGACTGAGCACCGAGCAGTACCGCGCGCTCATGGAGCTCGGCGCCGACTTCATCACGTGCACCCCGAGTCCGTCCCGCACGTACCCGAACGGCGCCGTCGGCGGCAACCTGATCGGGTTCGTCGGCAGCGACGGGCAGCCTCTCGCCGGCCTGGAGCAGGCGTCCGACAAGTGCCTGCAGCCGACCGACGGCACCCTCACGTTCCAGAAGGGCAAGGACGGGGTGATCATCCCCGGCACGGAGAGCGAGAAGCCCGCCGTGGACGGCGGCACCCTCACGCTGACGATCGACCTCGACCTCCAGTGGTACATGACTCAGCTCGCGAAGCAGGCGACGCAGGAGATGCACGCGAAGTACGCCACCGTGAGCGTCGTCGAGGTCAAGACCGGCAAGATCAAGGCCGCCGCCGAGTACCCGACCGTGGACCCCAACAACGTCGACGCGCGCGGCTCGTACCTGTACAGCCGGATCTTCAACGCGACGTTCGAGCCCGGCTCGACGTTCAAGGGCATCACGGCGTCCACGCTCATCAACGCCGCCGGCCAGACGCCGCTGTCCACCGCGCGGGTGCCCAGCACCGTGCACTTCGCGAACGGCGCCGTGGTCCGCGACGCCGTGAAGCACCCCACCTACGACTACACGCTCGCCGGCGTCCTCATCGACTCGTCCAACGCCGGCGCGTCGGTGTTCAGCCAGCGGGTGAGCACGCAGACCCGGTACGACTACCTGAAGAAGTTCGGCATCGGCACCGGCAGCGCCGTCGACTTCACCGGCGAGGCGCATGGCCTCGTGCACCCGGCGAAGGACTGGGACAACCAGATGCGGTACGACACCGCGTACGGTCAGGGCCTGACCACCACGGTCCCGGAGCTGCTCGGCGCGTACGGCGCCATCGTCAACGACGGCGTGAAGATGCCGCTGCGGCTCATCGAGTCCTGCACGAAGGCGGACGGCACCGTCGTCACGCCGACCCTCCCGAAGCCCACCCGCGTGATCAGCGAGAAGACCTCCGCCGACATGCGCGCGATCCTCGAGAACGTCGCCCTGCAGTCCACGTCGTACAGCAAGATGATCAAGATCCCCGGCTACCGCCTCGGCGTCAAGTCCGGCACCGGCCAGATCGCCGAGAACGGACGCTACAAGCAGGGCGTCTACTACACGACGATGATCGGGTTCGCGCCCGCCGACGACCCCCAGTACCTCGTCGCCGTCACGCTCGACGAGCCCACTAAGGTAACCTCGTCTTCGGCCAACGCGCCCACCTTCAAGAAGGCCATGACCCAGGTCCTGAAAACCTACCGGGTGATGCCCTCCACCTCGAAGCCGAAGATGCTGCCGAAATTCGGCTGATCCGGCACCCTGCACCATGATCGCTCTCACACTCACCCAGATCGCCCATGCCGTCGGCGGACGGCTGCACACCGCCGGCGCCGACACCGCGCAGACCCTCGTCGGCGGCGACGTCGACACCGACTCGCGCCAGATCCGCCCCGGCGGCATCTTCGTCGCCAAGCCCGGTGAGACCACCGACGGGCACCTTTTCGTGGATGCCGCGGTCGCCGCCGGTGCGGCCCTCGCCATCGTCGAGCGCCCCGTCGAGGCTGCCGTGTCGCAGATCGTCGTGCCCGACGCCGTGCAGGGGCTGGCCGACCTGGCCCGCGACGTCGTGGCACGCGTGCGCGCGCTCGGACGGCTGCGGGTGGTCGGCATCACCGGGTCCAACGGCAAGACCACGACGAAGAACCTGCTGCAGCGCATCCTGCAGGACGAGGGCGAGACCGTCGCCCCGCGCGCCTCGTTCAACAACGAGGTCGGCGCACCGCTGACAATGCTGCGCGTCACCGAATCCACCCGGTTCCTGGTCTGCGAGTTCGGCGCCAGCGGCCCGGGCGCCATCGCCCACCTCGCGGGACTCGTCGACCCCGACATCGGCATCGTGCTCATGGTCGGCATGGCGCACGCCGGCGGCTTCGGCGGCATCGAGGGCACCGTGAAGGCGAAGTCCGAGCTCGTCCGCGCCGTGCGCACCGGCGGGCTCGCGATCCTCAACCACGACGACGCTCGGGTGGCGTCGATGGCCGCGATCGCCGCCGAGCGCGACATCCCGGTCCGCTGGTTCGGCACCCGCGACGGCGCCGACGTCCGGGCCAGCGGGATCGAGACGGACGCCTCCGGCACCCGCTGCACGTTGACCGTCGACGGCCAGGAGATGCCGCTGCACCTGCACGTGCTCGGCGCCCACCACGTCATGAACGCGCTGGCCGCCGTCACCGCGGCGACCGCGCTGGGCGTGGCCCCCGCCGATGCGGTCGCGCGGATCCAGACCGTCGAGCTGGCGGAGCGCTGGCGCATGCAGCCACTGGGCAGCGACCGCGTCCGCATCATCAACGACGCGTACAACGCCAGCCCCGACTCGATGGCCGCGGCGCTGCGCACGCTCGCCCAGATCACCGGCCCCGGTGAGCGCACCGTCGCCGTGCTCGGCGCCATGAGCGAGCTGGGGGAGTACGCGGGTGAGGAGCACGACCGGATCGGCGAGCTCGCCGTGCGCCTGCGCATCCAGCGGATCGTCGTGATCGGCGCCGACGCGCGCCGCCTGTTCCTCGCCGCCGTGGGCGAAGGATCCTGGGACGACGAGGCCGTCTGGTTCGCGACCATGGACGAGGCGTACGAGTACCTGCTCACCGAGCTGCGCGACGGGGACCGCGTGCTCGTGAAGTCCTCCAACTCCGCCGGTCTGCGGTTCCTGGGCGATCGTCTGGGAGAATCGTTCTCGTGAGATCCCTCCTGACGGCCGCGGCGGTCTCCCTGGCGTTCACGCTGTTTCTGACGCCGGTGTTCTTGCGGCTGTTCCGGCGGTGGGGCTGGGGGCAGGTGATCCGCACCCCCGAAGACATCCACAACCCCAGCCACTCGGCCAAGCGCGGCACCGCGACGATGGGCGGCACCATCTTCATCGTCGGCGCCATCGTCGGCTACCTCGTGGGAAGCTTCGCCGGCAACAACCCGCCCACCGTGTCGGGGCTGCTCGTGATCTGGATGATGGTGGGCTTCGGCGTGGTCGGGCTCATCGACGACATCATGAAGGTGCGCCGCCAGCGCAGCCTCGGGCTCACCGGATGGCGCAAGATCCTCGGCCAGGTGATCGTCACGGTGCCGTTCGGCATCCTCGCCCTGAGCTTCCCCGACGCGTACCACCAGACGCCGGCGTCCGGGTACGTCTCCGTCTTCCGGGACATCTCGATCCTGAACCTTTTCGCGCTGGGCCTCGTGGTCGGGTGGGTCCTGTACCTCATCTGGATCACGTTCATCGGCGTCGCCTGGTCGAACAGCACGAACGTCACCGACGGCCTGGACGGCCTGGCCACCGGCATCGGCGTGTTCACGATCGCGGCGATGAGCCTGGTCACGTTCTGGCAGTTCCAGCAGACCTGCGTGGGCGAAGGGCTCGTGCCCGCCTACCAGCCCGCGTGCTACACGACCCGCGACCCGCTCGACCTCACGATCATCGCCGCGTCGTTCGTCAGCGCCCTCGTCGGGTTCCTGTGGTGGAACGCGCCCAAGGCGAAGGTGTTCATGGGGGATGTCGGATCGATGGCGATCGGCGGCGTGATAGCGGCGCTGTCGATCCTGTCGCACACCGAACTGCTGGCGGTGCTGATGGCGGGCGCCTTCATCATCGGCCCCGGCTCGGTGATCCTGCAGCGGCTGTACTTCAAGCTCAGTCGCGGCCGGCGCCTTTTCCTGATGAGCCCGTTCCATCACCACCTCGAGATGCGCGGGTGGCCGGAGATCACCATCGTGGTGCGGATGTGGATCATCGCCGGGATGCTGGCGGTCACCGGCATCGGGCTGTTCTACGTCGAGTGGCTCTCGCAGACATGAGCGGCAGGCTCGACGAACTGACCAGCTGGCGGGCCGACTGGTCGGGACTGCGGGTGGCCGTGCTTGGCCTGTCGGTGACCGGGTTCTCCGTCGCCGACACGCTGGCCGAGCTCGGCGCCGACGTCCTCGTGGCCACCGAGCACGCCGACCCGGAGTACGCGCGGCTGCTGCCGGTGATCGGGGCGCGGCTGCACGTGGGGGCGCTGGATGCCGTGCCGAATGCACTGGTCGCGTTCGCGCCGGAGGTGGTCGTCGCCTCGCCCGGGTTCCCGCCGACGCACCCCGTCGTGCAGTGGACGCGGCAGCAGGGCATAGCGCTGTGGGGCGACCTGGAGCTCGCGTGGCGGGTGCGCGACAAGGTCGCCCGCGCCGACGGCAGCCCCGCCGACTGGGTGCTGATCACGGGCACGAACGGCAAGACCACCACGACCCAGATGACGGCCGCGATGCTCGCGGCCGGCGGGCTGCGGGCAGCGCCCTGCGGCAACATCGGCATCCCTATCCTGGACGCCGTGCGCGACCCCGCCGGATTCGACGTGCTCGTGGTCGAGGTGTCCAGCCACCAGCTCTGGTACCTGTCGCATCAGGTCGACGGGCCCGACCCGGTGTCGCCGCACGCGAGCGTGTGCCTGAACCTGGCCGCCGACCACCTGAAGTGGCACGGCTCGTTCGAGGCGTACCGCGACGCGAAGGCCGTCGTCTACGCGCACACCCGCGTCGCGTGCGTGTACAACCGCGCCGACGCCGCCACGATGCGCATGGTCGAGGATGCCGACGTCGTCGAGGGCGCCCGCGCCATCGGGTTCGGGCTCGACGTGCCGGGCCCCAGCGACCTCGGGGTCGTCGAGGGCATCCTCGTGGACCGGGCGTTCCTGGAAGAGCGCCGCACGAGCGCGCTCGAGCTGTGCACGGTCGCCGACATGGCCGACCGGGGCCTGGCGGCCCCGCACATCGTGGCGAACGCGCTGGCTGCCGCCGCGCTTGCGCGGTCCCTCGGGGTCGGACCCACCGCCGTCCGCGACGCGCTCCTGCGCTTCCGGCTCGACGCGCACCGCATCGCCGTGGTCGCCACGGCGGGCGGCGTGACTTGGGTCGACGACTCGAAGGCGACGAATCCGCACGCCGCGGCATCCTCCCTCGCGGCCTACCCGGGCGCCATCTGGATCGTCGGGGGACTCCTGAAGGGCGTGGACATCTCGGACCTCGTGGCCACGCGCGGGGCGCGGACCAAGGCCGTGATAGTGATCGGCGTGGAGCGGTCGCCGATCCTCGCGGCGTTCGCACGACACGCGCCGGCGGTGCCGGTGATCGAGGTCGACGCCGGTGAGACTGAGGATGTCATGGCGCGGGTCGTACAACTGGCGGCCGAACGGGCGCGGGATGGGGACGTGGTGCTGCTCGCCCCCGCCACAGCATCGTTCGACCAGTTCTCGTCCTACGCCGACCGCGGGGAGCGCTTTGCCGCCGCGGTGCACGAACTTCTGGCGAGGGGGGCCGATGACGAGCACGACGATCCGGCCTCCGGCGGAGACACCTGACGCCGAGCCGCGCGGCCGACGCGCGCTGTCCGCCCGCGTCGTGCTGGGCCGGGTGTTCGCCCCGGTGCCCAGCGAGTTCCTGCTGATCCTGTCCACCGCGCTGCTGCTGACCGGCTTCGGACTGGTGATGGTGCTGTCGGCCACGTCCGCCGTCGGCGCTGCCAACGGCGACAAGCCGTACGAGGCGCTGGTCAAGCAGGGCGTGTTCGCCGGCATCGGCATCCCGCTCATGCTCGTGGCCAGCCGGTTCTCGCTCACATTCTGGAAGCGGATGGCCTGGCCCGTGCTGATCGCCGCGACGGTGTTCCAGCTGCTCGTGTTCACCCCGCTGGGCGTCGATAACGACGGCAACACGAACTGGATCCAGATCGCGGGCCTGCAGGCGCAGCCCTCCGAGTTCCTCAAGCTCGCGCTCGCGCTGTGGATGGGGTATGTGCTGTTCCGCAAGCAGACGCTGCTGGGGCTGTGGCGGCACGTGTTCATCCCGGTGGTGCCGGTCTCGGCGCTCGTGATGGCGACGGTGCTGGCCGGCCACGACCTGGGCACCGTCAGCATCCTCGTCCTCGTCGTGCTGGCGGCGCTGTTCTTCTCCGGTGTGAAGCTGCGGATCTTCCTCATCCCGCTGATCCTCGCCGCCGGGGCGCTGGCGGTGTTCGCGGTGACCAGCCCGAACCGCATGAACCGGATCATGAGCTTCCTCGATCCCGTCTGCACGGACTACTACAACGCGTGCTATCAGCCGCTGCACGGCATCTGGGGCCTGGCCAGCGGCGGCATCTTCGGCCTGGGCCTGGGGAACTCGAAGCAGAAGTACGACTGGCTGCCCGCGGCATCCAGTGACTACATCTACGCGATCGTCGGCGAGGAGATGGGCCTCATCGGCTGCTGCGTCGTGCTCGTGCTGTTCGCGCTGTTCGCGGTCGGAGCTTTCCACGTCGTCCGCAAGACGAACGATCCGTTCGTGCGCATCGTCGCCGGCGCCATCACGGTGTGGATCGTGGGCCAGGCGCTCCTGAACGTGGCCGTAGTGCTGCGTCTTGCGCCGGCGCTCGGCGTCCCGCTGCCGTTCATGTCGCAGGGCGGGACGTCGCTGATGTCGGTGCTGCTGGCGTGCGGCGTGCTGCTGTCTTTCGCGCGGACGCTGCCGACGCGGACTCTCGCGCCGGCGGGGACGCGCCCGGCGGGGACGCGCCCGGCGACGCGTTAGCCTCGACGGGTGACGACGTACCTGCTGGCCGGCGGCGGAACCGCCGGGCATGTGAACCCCCTGCTGGCGGTCGCCGACGGCCTGCGCGAACGCGAACCGGACGCCCGCATCCTCGTGCTCGGCACGCGCGAGGGGCTCGAGGCCCGCCTGGTCCCCGAGCGCGGCTACGAGCTGCTGTTCGTGGACCGGGTCCCGTTCCCGCGGCGCCCGAACCGGGATGCCGTCGCGTTCCCGTCGCGGTTCCGTCGCGCTATAGCGCAAGTGCGTGAGCACCTCCACGCCCGCGCGGTCGACGTCGTGGTCGGCTTCGGCGGATACGCGTCGGCGCCGGCGTATGTCGCCGCCCGTCGGGAGCGCGTGCCGTTCGTCGTGCACGAGGCCAATGCGAAGCCGGGGCTGGCGAACATCCTCGGGGCGCGGCGGGCCGCCGCCGTCGGCGTCGCCTTCGCGGGCACGCGGCTGCGCGGCGGCGAGGTGGTCGGGATGCCGCTGCGCCGGGAGATCGTCGCGCTGGACCGAGCGACGGCGCGGGCCGAGGCATCCGAATTCTTCGGACTGGACCCGGAGCGGCCCACCCTGCTCGTGTTCGGCGGGTCCCTCGGGGCGCTGCGCGTGAACACGGCGTTCGCGGGGGCATGGCGCGACGTGCTGGACGCCGGCTGGCAGTTGCTGCACGTCACGGGCGAGCGCAGCGATCTGGCCGACCCCGACGTGCCGGGGTATGCATTGCGCCGGTACGTCGACCGGATGGACCTCGCGTTCGCCGCCGCGGACCTCGTGGTGTCGCGCTCCGGGGCGGCGACAGTGAGCGAGATCAGCGCCCTCGGCCTGCCCGCCGTCTACGTGCCGTACGCCGTGGGCAACGGCGAGCAGCGGCTGAACGCCGTCTCCGCCGTGGACGCCGGCGCGGCGCGTCTCATCCCCGACGGCGGGTTCACCGCGGAGCGGGTGCGCAGCGACGTGGTCCCGCTGCTGGGCGACGCCGCGGCACTGGAGGAGATGCGGCGGGCCACGGCATCCGTCGGCACCCGCACCGGCACGGAGAACGTGATCGCACTGATCGATCGCGCACTGCGCGGCTGAGCCGCGATTGCCGTCCGCAGGTGCCGCATCCCCGCGCTGATGCGGCACGACGGGACGGCAACGTGCCTCCGCGCGGGAATCGCGGTCCCGTGTGGCCGCATCACGGCGGCGATGCGGCACCGTGGGACGGCGATTCCGCCTCAGGCGCCGGCGCGCAGCGCGGCGGCCGCGATCGACAGGGCCTCGTCCGCCGGCAGCCCCAGGGCGCGGATCTGCTCGGCGAACGCGGCCGCCGCGCGCTGCGCTTGCTGCCGCACCGGGTCGCGGTCGAGACAGACGAAAGTCCCGGCACGGCCGCGGGTCTCGATGACGCCGGATGCCTCGAGCTGCCGGTACGCCCGGGCCACCGTGCCCGGGGCCAGGCCGAGATCCTCGGCGAACCGGCGCACCGTGGGCAACCGCTCGCCCGGCGCGAGCCCGCCGGAGGCGACGGCATCCACCAGCTGCGCGCGCAGCTGCTCGAACGGCGGCGTGGGGTCGGCGGGGTCGATCGTGAACATGGGCTCCCCGCATCCTCTCACCTCCGCCGTCGCGGACACAGGCGATGCGGCCGGAACAGGCCGATCTGAGGCCCGACCCGCCTGTTCCGGCCCCATCGCCTGTTCTCACGCCGCGGCACCCCGTCCCAGCGCGCCCTCAGCCGAGCGTCCAGCCGGCGAACTTAGGATGGAGCCGACATGATCCGACCCGACCTGAGCCTTCCTATCCCCACCGAGATCCACGCCGCGCACTTCATCGGCGTCGGAGGGTCCGGGATGTCGGGACTGGCGAGGATGTTCCTCGAGCGGGGCATCCGCGTCTCCGGGTCGGACCGCGCCGACAGCCCCAACCTGCGCGCCCTGGCCGCGCTCGGCGCCGACGTGCACGTCGGACACGACGCCGCGCACCTCGGCGACGCCGACACCGTCATCCACACCGGGGCCATCTGGCCGGAGAACCCCGAATACGTCACCGCGAAGCAGCGCGGCCTCGCCGTGATCCACCGCTCGCAGGCGCTGCACTGGCTCATCGGCGGCCGCCGACTGGTTTCGATCGCCGGGGCGCACGGCAAGACCACCTCGACGGGGATGATCGTCACCGCACTGCAGACGCTGGGGGCGGACCCCACGTTCGTGAACGGCGGTGTGATAGCCCAGCTCGGCACCTCCAGCGGCACCGGCGCCGACGACCTGGTCGTGATCGAGGCAGACGAGTCCGACGGCACGTTCCTGCTGTACGACACCGCCGTCGCGCTCATCACGAACATCGACCCCGACCACCTCGACCACTACGGCAGCGCCGAGGCGTTCGACGCCGCATTCGCGCAGTTCGCGAACCACGCCCGCGAGGCCGTCGTGCTCTCCGCCGACGACCCCGGCGCCCGCCGGGTCCGTGAGCGCATCACGCACCGGCACGTCGTGACGTTCGGACAGGATGCCGGCGCCGACGTGCGCGTCACCGGCATCCGCACCACGGGCCCGGTGTCGTTCACGATCCTCCACGACGGCACCGCCGTCGACGTGCAGCTGGCGGTGCCCGGCTCCCACAACGCCGTCAACGCGACCGGCGCGGTGACCGTGCTGCTCACGCTCGGGTATCCGCTCAAGGATGCCGTGCGCGCCGTCGCCGGTTTCGCCGGCACCGTGCGCCGCTTCGAGCTGCACGGCGTCGAGCGGGGCGTGAGCGTCTACGACGACTACGCGCACCATCCCACCGAAGTGGCCGCGGCCCTGACCGCCGCGCGCACCGTCGTGGGCGCCGGCCGGATCATCGCGCTGCACCAGCCGCACACGTACTCGCGCACGCAGCAGATGCACCGCGAGTTCGCGCGCGTCCTCGAGAAGCTGGCCGACCACACCGTCGTGCTCGACGTGTACGGCGCCCGCGAGGACCCGGTCCCGGGCGTCACCGGGGCGCTCGTCAGCGACGACTTCACCGACCCGTCGCACGTGCACTACGTGCCGGACTGGCAGCAGGCCGCCGACTACACGGCGTCGGTCGCGCGCGACGGCGATTATGTGATCACACTCGGCTGCGGCAACGTGAACCTGATCATCCCGCAGGTGCTCGCGTCGCTCTCCCGCATCCCCGCCGGGACCCCGGGGGCGTAGACGGTGCGCCGGCCCACGCCCCTGCCCGCCCCGCCGCGCACGACGCCCGCGCACACCGCGGCGCACGTCGCGAAGCCGGCCCCGGCGGCCGTCCAGCCCGGCGAGGACGACGAGGTACGGGATGCCGCTCCCGCAGCCCTTGCATCGGTCGGCGTCCGCGACGTCTGGCGCGCCGCCCGGGCCCGGCGCCGGGCGCTGCGCGCCGAGATGCGGCGCTTCACCGCTCGGCAGCGCCGCCGCCGCGCGACGTGGGCCGCCGTCGGCACGTCGCTGGTGCTGCTGGTGGGCGGAACGTTCGCCGCCGCGTACAGCCCGCTGTTCGCCGTCGAGCGGATCTCGGTGGTCGGCACCCGGTCGCTGGACGCGGGAGCCGTGCAGAAGGCGCTGGACGCCCAGCTGGGCACGCCCCTGCCCCTGGTCGATGCCAGCACGGTGAAGGTCGCGCTCGTCGCGTTCCCGCTGGTCGAGACGTATTCGCTGGAGGCGCGCCCTCCGCACGAGCTCGTGGTGCGCATCGTCGAGCGCACGCCGGTCGGCGTCGTGAAGGGACGCGCGGGCTACACGCTCGTGGATGCCGCGGGCGTGGCGCTGTCCACCACGGCGTCCGCGCCGAAGGGCCAGCCGGTGCTGACGATCTCCGGCGGCGTGGATTCCGCGGCGTTCCGGTCGGCCGGCCAGGTGGTCCGGGCACTGCCCGGCGGCATCCGCTCCCAGCTCACCGCGGTGAAGGCGACCACGCCCGACGACGTCACGCTGACGCTCGGCAAGACCGGCACGAAGGTGGTCTGGGGCAGCGCTGACGACTCGGCGATGAAGGCCCTCGTCCTGCAGAAGCTCATGAAGAAGCTGCCGCCGTCGAAGGTGTCCTCGTACGACGTGTCGAGCCCCGGCGCGGCTGTTGTGCGCTGACGCGACATCCGTCATCGCAGCGACTTGCGCGACACGCCCAGCACGTCACGGCCGGCGCGGTCCCCGCCGCTTACCTTCAATCAGAAGAAGGAATTGCATACTGGGCAATTCTTTAAACCTCTAGATGAGGTTGAAGGTTTAAGAGCTTGGTTCGGGACGAGACGGAGGCCGGCATGAGCCAGAACCAGAACTACCTCGCAGTGATCAAGGTGGTCGGCGTCGGCGGGGGCGGTGTCAACGCCGTCAACCGCATGATCGAACTGGGGCTGCGTGGCGTCGAGTTCATCGCCATCAACACCGACGCCCAGGCACTGCTGATGAGCGACGCGGACGTCAAGCTGGACGTCGGGCGCGAGCTGACCCGAGGGCTGGGCGCGGGCGCCGACCCCGAGGTGGGGCGGCGCGCCGCCGAGGACCACGCGGAGGAGATCGAGGAGGCGCTCGCCGGCGCCGACATGGTCTTCGTCACCGCGGGCGAGGGCGGCGGCACCGGCACCGGCGGTGCGCCCGTGGTCGCCAAGATCGCCAAGTCGATCGGCGCCCTCACGATCGGCGTCGTCACGAAGCCGTTCTCGTTCGAGGGTCGCCGTCGGCAGAGTCAGGCCGAGTCGGGCGTGGCCAAGCTGAAGGAGGAGGTGGACACCCTCATCGTCGTGCCGAACGACCGGCTGCTGGAGATAAGCGACCGCGGCATCTCGATGATCGAGGCGTTCGCCACCGCCGACCAGGTGCTCCTGGCCGGTGTGCAGGGCATCACCGACCTGATCACCACGCCGGGTCTGATCAACCTCGACTTCGCCGACGTCAAGTCGGTCATGCAGGGGGCCGGCTCCGCGCTGATGGGCATCGGCTCCGCCCGCGGCGCCGACCGGGCGATCAAGGCCGCCGAGCTCGCGGTCGAGTCGCCGCTGCTCGAGGCGTCGATCGAGGGCGCCCACGGCGTGCTGCTGTCGATCCAGGGCGGGTCGAACCTCGGCATCTTCGAGATCAACGATGCCGCGCAGCTGGTGAAGGAGGCCGCGCACCCCGAAGCGAACATCATCTTCGGCACCGTGATCGACGACACGCTCGGCGACGAGGTGCGCGTCACCGTCATCGCCGCCGGATTCGACGGCGGGGAGCCGCTGCCGCGCATCGAGCCGATGGTCGCCACGCGCACCACCGGCGCGCCCGCGCTCCCGGCGACGCCCGCCGACGAGGCGGCTCGCGGCTCGGGCCTGGACGTGGTCGAGGCGGGCGTGCCGGTCCCGGTCGTGGCCGAGTCCGGATACGACTCCGCGTTCGGCGAGGACGACCTGGACATCCCGGACTTCCTGAAGTAAGTGGACGACCTCCGATCCCGGCTCGCCGCCGTCGACGCGCGCATCGCGGATGCGGCACGCGCGGCGGGCCGTGATCCGTCGTCGATCACCCGGATCGTCGTCACGAAGTTCCATCCGGCGACGCTCGTCGCGGATCTCCACCGTCTCGGAGTCCGCGACGTCGGCGAGAACCGGCAGCAGGAGCTGACGGCCAAGTCCGCGCAGCTGTCCGCGCTCACGGACCTGCGCTGGCACTTCATCGGGCAGGCGCAGACGAAGAAGGCGCGCGCGATCCGGACCGCGGCCGGCGTCGTGCACTCCGTGGACCGTGCGCGGCTCGCCGACGCGCTGGAGGCGGCGGGCACGGACGGGGGCGTGCTGGATGTGCTGCTGCAGGTGAATCTCACCGCGGACCCGGATCGTGGCGGGGTCGCACCGGAGGAGCTGGAGCGGCTTGCCGAGCACGTGGCGGGATGCCGCACCCTGCGGGTCCGCGGGATCATGGCGGTCGCACCGCTGGACGAGCCGGCCGCACCGGCGTTCGCCCGGCTCGCCGGGTATGCGCGGCGCCTGCGCGCGGTCGTGCCGGACGCGGACTGGATCTCGGCGGGGATGACCGCCGATTTCGTCGAGGCGATCGCCGCGGGCGCGACACACCTGCGGATCGGCTCGGCAATCACGGGCCCGCGGCCCGTGCGCATTTAGCCTCGGAACAGACGAGCAAACGGAGGATGCGATGTCGAACCCGCTCAAGAAGACCATGGTGTACCTGGGTCTGGCCGACGAAGAGGACGTCTACGAGGAGGACGAGGTGCAGCAGCAGCCGTCCCGTTCCTCGTCGCGCTCGGTCGAGAAGGCCGCCGCGCCGGTGACGCCCATCCACCGTCCGGCCGTCGTGCGTCAGCCGGCCCCGAGCGTCGTCAACGAGATCCTCACGGTGCACCCGAAGCAGTACCGCGATGCGCAGCTGATCGCCGAGAACTTCCGTGAAGGCATCCCGGTCATCATCAACCTCTCGCAAATGAGCGACGCCGACGCGCGCCGCCTCGTCGACTTCGCGAGCGGGCTGTCCCTCGGCCTGTACGGCCGCATCGAACGCGTCACCAGCAAGGTGTTCCTGCTGTCGCCCGAGAACGTCGCCGTCTCCGGCGACGGCACCGTGGCGCAGGCGGATCCCGAGGTGGCGCCCTTCACGCAGCCGTAACGCCCGTGGAAGCGGTTCACCTCGTCGCCTCCGTCCTGAGCGGGCTGCTTCTGCTGTACATCCTCGTGCTGCTCGTACGGATGGTGCTCGACTACATCCCGATCTTCAATCGCGGATGGCGCCCCCAGGGCGCGGGACTGGTCATCGCGGAAGTCGTCTATCTCGTCACCGACCCGCCGATCAGACTGCTGCGCCGGTTCCTCCGACCGGTGCGGATCGGCCCAGTCGCGATCGATTTCGCGTTCACCATCGTGTTGCTGGCGTGCTTCGTGTTGCTGTCGATAACACGCTCCCTGGCGGTACTGTGAACACCGCGCAGGGTCGTGTCGCCTCGCACGTGTCATATCCCGCGGCTATGCTTTCGTGATATGACCGGTATGCACATGCCGGTTATCCTGACATCGGCCAGCACACACGAGCCCCGAAAGAGGAAGAGATGCCTTTGACTCCGGATGACGTCGTCACCAAGCAGTTCCAGCACGTCCGGTTCAAGGAGGGCTTCGACCCGGACGAGGTCGACGACTTCCTCGACGAGATCGTCGTCGAATGGCGCAAGGCCCTCGCCGAGAACGAGGAGCTGAAGTCGAGGCTCGCCGCGTACGAGTCCGGCAGCACCCCCGCCCCCGCTCCGGTCGAGGCCGCCGCGCCGGCTCCGGCTCCGGCAGCTGCGGCTCCCGTCGAGCAGGCGGCTCCCGAGGACGGCGCGAACCAGAGCGCAGGCATCATCGAGCTGGCTCAGCGCCTGCACGACGAGCACGTGGCCGAGGGCAAGGCGCAGCGCGACAAGCTCATCGCAGACGCGCAGGCGCAGGCCGCCTCGATCGTCTCCGAAGCCGAAGAGCGCGGACGCGAGGAGATCGCCCGCCTCGAGAAGGAGCGTGCGAGCCTGGAGGGCCGCATCAGCGAGCTGCAGAGCTTCGAGCGCGACTATCGCAGCCAGCTGCGCAGCTACATCGAAGGCAAGCTCCGCGACCTGGAGACCACGGCCACCTCGTCGGGCTCGGCGTCCGTCTCGGCCGTGAACCACTAGGCACGGGCGGGTGGGCGGCCGCGCACCTTTGCGTACGGCGGCGGCCGGCGCCAGCGTTGTGATCCTCGCAACGCTTGTGCTGGCCGCCGACCAGTTCACGAAGTACCTCGTGCTCCAGCATCTGCCGATGGAGCAGCCGGTGCACGTCATCGGCAATTTCCTCATCTTCTTCCTGATCAAGAACCCCGGCGCGGCGTTCTCGCTGGGCAGCAGCGTGACGTGGGTGTTCACCATCGCCCTCGCGGTGGTCGCCCTGGTGATCATCTGGCTCGTCGGCACCCGCGTGCACTCGCGCGCGTGGACCGTCATCCTGGGCCTGCTCCTGGGCGGGGTCCTCGGCAACCTCACCGACCGGCTCATCCGCGAGCCGGCATTCGGCGTCGGCCACGTCGTGGACTTCATCAACACGCCGTGGATGATGCCGGCCACCTACAACATCGCCGACATGTTCATCACGACGATGATGGTGGGCGTCGCGATCCTGGTCCTGATGGGCGTGCGGCTGGACGGCGTCCGCGAGAAGTGCGCGAAGGCCGACGCGACGCCCGAGAGCTGACGTGGAGTCGCGCACGCTCCCGGTGCCGGACGGGCTGGACGGCGCTCGCGTCGACGCCGCGCTCGCGAAGATGCTCGGCTTCTCGCGCACTTTCGCGGCGGAGGTCGCCGACGCCGGCGGGGTCGTCGCCGACGGGCGGACCCTCGGCAGGTCCGATCGGCTGCACGCGGGATCCTGGCTGGAGGTCGCCTGGACGCCGAAGGCGGAGCCGGTCGTCATCCCGGTGGCCGTTCCCGAGCTCGGCATCGTGCACGACGACGACGACATCGTCGTGATCGACAAGCCCGCGGGCGTGGCCGCGCATCCGTCCCTCGGCTGGGAGGGCCCCACGGTCCTCGGTGCGCTGGCGGCCGCGGGATTCCGGATCGCCACCTCGGGCCCCGCGGAGCGGCAGGGGATCGTGCACAGGCTGGATGCCGGGACCAGCGGGCTGATGGTGGTGGCCAAGAGCGAGCGGGCGTACGTCGCGCTGAAACGGGCGTTCAAGGACCGCACCGTCGAGAAGATTTACCACGCGGTCGTACAGGGGCATCCCGATCCCCTCGCCGGCACGATCGACGCGCCGATCGGCCGGCACCGCACGCACCCGTGGAAGTTCGCGGTGACGGCCGACGGCAAGGACTCGGTGACGCACTACGAGACGATCGAGGCGTTCCGCGGGGCATCGCTGTTGGAGATCCACCTGGAGACCGGCCGGACGCATCAGATCCGCGTGCACATGGCCGCCCACCGGCATCCCTGCGTCGGCGATCCCCTGTACGGCGCCGACCCGACGCTGTCCGCCCGGCTCGGGCTCACGCGGCAGTGGCTGCACGCGCACCGGCTCGCGTTCGCGCACCCGGGCACGAGGGAGTGGGTCGCGTTCACGTCCCCGTATCCCGCGGACTTCCAGCACGCCCTCGAGGTGCTCCGCGAGGAGTAGGCGACGCCGCAGATATCGTCGTGTCGCAGAAGATGCGGGTCGCGGGCTGGGGATGCCGCGTGTTGTGCGACACGAACGTCGGCCGGTCGCAGAAGATGCGGGTCGCGGGGCCGGGATGCCGCAGGTTCTGTGACACATCAAGACGGCGGCGGGGGAGCAACGGCGCGGATCGCCCGGCCGCGCGGCGCGCGCGTCGGAGGGGCTCCGTAGACTCGATCCGTGGCCACCGACTCCTTCGTTCACCTGCACGTTCACAGCGAGTACTCGATGCTGGACGGCGCCGCCCGCATCGCGGACATGGTGGGCGAGGCCGCCCGGCTGGAGATGCCGGCGATAGCCGTCACCGACCACGGGAACACCTTCGCGGCGTTCGAGTTCTACAAGTCCGCGAAGGCCGCGGGGATCAAGCCGATCATCGGCATCGAGGCATATGTCACGCCCGGCACCCATCGCTCCGACAAGTCGCGCGTGCGGTGGGGCACGCCCGAGCAGAATGACGACGACGTCTCCGGGTCCGGCGCCTACACGCACATGACGCTGCTGTCGGAGACGTCCGAGGGCATGCACAACCTCTTCCGGCTGTCGAGCCGGTCGAGCCTGGAGGGCTACTACTTCAAGCCCCGCATGGACCGCGAGCTGCTGCAGCAGTACAGCAAGGGGCTGATCGCCACCACCGGCTGCCCGTCCGGCGAGATCCAGACGCGCCTGCGCCTGGGCCAGTACGAGGCCGCGCGGGCGGCCGCCGCCGAGTTCCAGGATGTCTTCGGCCGCGACAACTACTTCTGCGAGATCATGGACCACGGTCTGGCGATCGAGCGCCGTGTCACCGGCGACCTGCTGAAGATTGCGAAGGACCTACAGATCCCGCTGGTCGCCACGAACGACCTCCACTACACCCACCAGCATGACGCCACGAGTCACGCGGCGCTTCTGTGCGTGCAGTCCGGCTCGACCCTGGACGACCCGAAGCGGTTCAAGTTCGACGGCGACGGCTACTACGTGAAATCCGCCGGCGAGATGCGGCAGGTGTTCCGCGACCATCCCGAGGCGTGCGACACCACGCTGCTGATCGCCGAGCGCTGCAACGTCGAGTTCAACACCGGCGCCAACTACATGCCGCGCTATCCGGTCCCCGACGGCGAGACCGAGGAGAGCTGGTTCATCAAGGAGGTCGAGAAGGGACTCCGCTTCCGCTATCCCGACGGAATCCCGGACGCGGTGCGCAGGCAGGCCGACTACGAGTGCGGCGTCGTCGCGCAGATGGGCTTCCCGGGCTACTTCCTCGTGGTCGCCGACTTCATCAACTGGGCCAAGGACAACGGCATCCGGGTGGGCCCGGGCCGCGGATCCGGCGCCGGCTCGATGGCCGCCTACGCGATGCGGATCACCGACCTCGACCCGCTGGACCACGGCCTCATCTTCGAGCGGTTCCTGAACCCCGACCGTGTCTCGATGCCCGACTTCGACGTCGACTTCGACGACCGCCGTCGCGCCGAGGTCATCCAGTACGTCACCGAGAAGTACGGCGACGACCGGGTCGCGCAGATCGTCACGTACGGCACCATCAAGGCCAAGCAGGCGCTGAAGGATGCCGGACGGGTCCTCGGCTTCCCGTTCAGCATGGGCGAGAAGCTGACGAAGGCGATGCCGCCCGCGGTGATGGG
This sequence comes from Microbacterium sp. SYP-A9085, assembly GCF_009649635.1. Lineage (GTDB taxonomy): Bacteria > Actinomycetota > Actinomycetes > Actinomycetales > Microbacteriaceae > Microbacterium. Next base: position 95,345 of record NZ_WJII01000007.1, read on the forward strand.
CAAGGACATGCCGCTGAACGGCATGTTCGACCCGAACCACCCGCGGTACAAGGAGGCGTCCGAGTTCCGCACCGTGATCGAGACGGATGCCGAGGCCAAGACGGTCTTCGACACCGCCCTGGGCCTGGAGAACCTGAAGCGGCAGTGGGGTGTGCACGCCGCCGGCGTCATCATGTCCAGCCACCCGCTGATGGACATCATCCCGATCATGAAGCGGGAGCAGGACGGCCAGATCGTCACGCAGTTCGACTACCCCGCGTGCGAGACCCTGGGCCTGATCAAGATGGACTTCCTGGGGTTGCGCAACCTCACGATCATCAACGACGCCCTCGACAACATCGCCGCCAACCGCGGTGTCCCGCTCGTGCTGGAAGAGCTGCCGCTGGATGACCGCGCCTCGTACGACCTGCTGGCCCGCGGGGACACGCTGGGCGTGTTCCAGCTCGACGGCGGGGCGATGCGGTCCCTGCTGCGCCTGATGAAGCCCGACAACTTCGAGGACATCTCCGCCGTCATCGCGCTGTACCGCCCGGGCCCGATGGGCGCGAACTCGCACATCAACTACGCGCTGCGCAAGAACCGCCAGCAGGAGATCACCCCGATCCACCCCGAGCTGGCCGAACCGCTGAAGGACATCCTGGAGACCAGCTACGGCCTGATCATCTACCAGGAGCAGGTGATGGCGATAGCGCAGCGGGTCGCCGGGTTCTCCCTGGGCCAGGCCGACATCCTGCGCCGCGCGATGGGCAAGAAGAAGAAGTCCGAGCTGGACAAGCAGTACGCGGGCTTCCACCAGGGCATGATCGACCGCGGCTACGGCGAGGGCGCGATCAAGGCCCTGTGGGACATCCTGCTGCCGTTCTCCGACTACGCGTTCAACAAAGCGCACTCCGCCGCGTACGGGCTGGTGTCGTACTGGACCGCGTACCTGAAGGCGCACTATCCCGCCGAGTACATGGCGGCGCTGCTGACGAGCGTCGGCGACGCGAAGGACAAGCTCGCGCTGTATCTGAACGAGTGCCGGCGGATGGGGATCCAGGTCCTGCCCCCTGACGTGTCCGAGTCGATCAAGTACTTCGCCGCCGTCGGCGAGGACATCCGGTTCGGGCTCGGCGCCGTGCGCAACGTCGGCTCGAACGTCGTCGACGGCATCGTCGCGGCCCGCGCGGACGGCCCGTACACGTCGTTCCACGACTTCCTGAGCCGGGTCCCGGTGCACGTGGCCAACAAGCGCACCGTCGAATCGCTCGTGAAGGCGGGCGCTTTCGACTCGTTCGGGGCGACCCGGCGCGCGCTCATGGAGATCCACGAGGATGCCACCGAGGCGGCCGTGCTCGACAAGCGCCGCGAGGCCAACGGCGAGGTGGGTTTCGACTTCGACGCGCTGTGGGGTGACGACGAGCCGCACCGCGACGCGAAGGTGCCCGATCGCCCCGAGTTCACGAAGAAGGACAAGCTCGCGTTCGAGCGCGAGATGCTCGGGCTGTACGTGTCCGACCATCCGCTGGCCGGGCTCGAGATCCCGCTCGCCAAGCACGCCTCCACGAACATCCACGACCTGCTCGCGAACGAAGACCTGCGCGACGGCGACCAGGTCACCGTCGCCGGCCTCGTCACCGGCGTCCAGCATCGCGTCGCGAAGACCAGCGGCAACCCGTACGGCATGATCACGATCGAGGACTTCGACGGCGAGGTGACCGTCATGTTCATGGGCAAGACCTACACCGAGTTCCAGTCGCTGCTGGTGGCTGACTCGATCCTCGTCGTCCGCGGCCGCGTGTCGCGGCGCGACGACGGGATGAACCTCCACGCCCAGTCCGCGTTCGCGCCGGACCTGGGGGTGGTGGATGTCTCCGGTCCGCTCGCGCTCACGGTGCCCGAGCATCGCGCCACGCAGCGCACCGTCACCGAGCTCGCCGAGATGCTGGAACGGCACCGCGGCGACACCGAGGTGACCCTGCGCCTGCACCGCGGCGGGGTGGCGAAGGTGTTCGAGGTGCCGATGCCGGTCCGGGTCAGCGCCGACCTGTACGGCGAGCTGAAGGGGCTGCTCGGCCCCCAGTGTCTCGGCTAGACCGACCGGGTAGGATCGGACGACGCGCGCGGCGCGCGCACCCGGAAGGAGCACCCGTGACCGACGAACAGCTCAACAGCCCGGACGAGACCGGCCCCGCCGTGGAGGCGTGGACACCGGCCGAGGCGACACCGGACGAACCGGCCGCCGACGCCCCCGCCGACGACACCGTGCAGTACGGGATCGGCCCGTTCTCGCTGCGGGAGGTAATCCTCGCCGGCGTGTGGCTGGTCGCCTTCCTCGTGTCGTTCTTCTCCACGAGCGACTACGTGTTCAGCTCGGTGTGGACGCGCGGCATCGACTGGGTCCTCACGATCGGCGTGCCCACGGTCGCCGTGTTCCTGCTCATCCTGCGGCGCCTGTCGCCGTCCGGAATCCGCCGGGTCGGGTCCCTCGGCATCGACCAGTTCGCCTCGGTGGCGTTCTCCGTCGCCGCGGTCGTGTGGCTCGGACAGCTGTGGTCGCAGATCGCCGTCGCGATCGCGGGCGGCCCGTGGGTCGTCACCTGGGTCGTCTGGGTCGAGTTCATCCTCATGCTCGCGGGTGTCGTGCTCACGGTGTTCGCCGCGCTCATCCCCGGTGCTGCGGAGGACTTCCGTGACCGCGACGAGACCGTCGCCCACCGCGTTGCCCGTGGCGCCCGTCCGGTCACCACCCGCCCCCGTCCCGTCCGGGCGCCGGCCGCCGCGCAGATCACGCCGTCCGACGACGCTGCCCCGCCGGCGACCGAGCCGACGGCCGCGGAGCCCGCCACCGAGATCTTCACCACGACCGCCGCGTCGGCACCCGCCCAGCAGGCGTTCTGGGCGCTCGTCCCCGAGGAGCGGGACGTCGTCGACGAGGCCGGGACGCCGCTGTTCCGCATCGGCCCGGCCGCATGGGCGCTCGTGATCGAGGATCGCGGGTCGTCGTTCGTGGTGCGCCACGAGGACGGACGCGTCGGCTATCTCCACGACGTGTCCGGCGTCACCCGCGGCTGACCACACGCGCGATTGACGTCGCCGCGCGGACGACACCCCGCGGGCGACAGCGTCATCCGATGAGGGGTGCGCATCCCACCGGATAATCTGGAGGGATGCTGCGCACCATCGATCTGCGCGGTCGGGCGCTGTCCGCCGCCGAGCTGCTCGCCGCCGTCCCCCGCGCCCGATCGGCCCGCGCCGGCGCGCTGACGGCCGCGGCTGCGATCGTCGACGACGTCGCCGCGCGTGGCGAAGAGGCTCTCCGCGAGCAGGCCGCACAGTTCGACCGCGTGCACGGTCACGCCATCCGCGTTCCCGAGGAGCAGCTGGACGGCGCGCTGGACCGGCTCCACCCAGACGTCCGCGCGGCGCTGGAAGAGGCCATCCGGCGCGTGCGCACGGCCAGCGCCGCCCAAGTGCCGCCGCCCGCCCGCACCGAGCTCACCGCCGGCGGCGCCGTCACTCAGCGCTGGCAGCCGGTGCGGCGCGCCGGCGTGTACGTGCCCGGCGGCAAGGCCGTCTACCCGTCCAGCGTCGTGATGAACGTCGTGCCTGCTCAGATCGCGGGCGTCCAGCAGGTGGCGCTCGCCTCGCCGCCGCAGGCCGCGTTCGACGGGCAGGTGCACCCCGACATCCTCGCCGCCGCGAAACTGCTCGGTGTCACCGAGGTGTACGCCATGGGCGGCGCCGGGGCGATCGGCGCGTTCGCCCACGGGGTGGCGTCGCTCGGCCTCGACCCCGTCGACGTCGTCAGCGGTCCCGGCAACAACTTCGTCGCCGCCGCCAAGCGCGCGGTCGCCGGGCTCGTCGGCGTGGACGCCGAGGCGGGCGCGACGGAGATCCTCATCGTCGCGGATGCCGCGTCCGACCCGGTCCTGGTGGCCGTCGACCTCATCAGTCAGGCCGAGCACGACGAACAGGCCTCCGCGGTGCTGGTCACCGACAGCGAACAGCTGGCCGACCGCGTCGGCGCCGAAGTCGCTGCCCGCGTCGGCGCGACGCGCAACGGGGCACGGGCCGCACAGGCCCTCGCGGGCGTGCAGTCCGCGGTGGTGCTCGTGGACGACATGGCCGCCGCCGCGGCGTTCAGCAACGCCTACGCCCCGGAGCACCTCGAGCTGCAGCAGGCCGACCCGCGGACCGACGACTTCGTCAATGCGGGCGCCGTCTTCGTCGGGCCGTTCTCCCCGGTGAGCCTCGGCGACTACCTGGCCGGCAGCAACCACGTGCTGCCCACCGGCGGCCAGGCGCGGTACGCCGCCGGCCTGTCGGCGGCGACGTTCCTGCGCCCCCAGCAGGTGATCGAATACGACCGCGACGCGCTGCACGAGGTCGCCGGCCACATCGTCACCCTCGCGGACACGGAAGCGCTGCCCGCGCACGGGGAGGCCGTCACCGCAAGGTTCACGGGGTAGTCTTTCGCCTTGTGCACTGCCCCTTCTGCCGACATCCTGACTCCCGCGTGATCGACTCGCGCACGAGCGACGATGGCCTCAGCATCCGCCGTCGCCGCCAGTGCCCCGAGTGCGGCGGTCGGTTCTCCACCGTCGAGACCGCGAGCCTGACCGTCCTGAAGCGCTCCGGCGTCGCCGAGCCGTTCAGCCGGGAGAAGGTCGTCGCCGGCGTGCGCAAGGCGTGCCAGGGACGCCCGGTCACCGAGGACGACCTCGCTATGCTCGCGCAGCAGGTCGAGGAGTCGCTGCGGGGCACCGGCGCGTCGCAGATCGAGACCGGCGACATCGGCCTGGCGATCCTGGGACCGCTGCGCGATCTCGACGAGGTCGCCTACCTGCGCTTCGCGAGCGTGTACCAGGCGTTCGATTCGCTCGAGGACTTCGAGACGTCGATCGCGCAGCTGCGCGCCGACCACGCACGAAGCCGGGCGGCCGAGGCCTGACCGATACGCTGGAGGGAATGTATCCCTTCCTGTTCCGCACGGTCCTGTCGCGCATGGACGCGGAGACCGCGCACCACGCCGGGATGCTCGTCATCCGGGTCCTCGGGGTGCCGCCGTTCGCGTGGGCGACGCGTGCGCTGACCCGTCCCGCCCCGCAACTGCGCACCGAGGCGATGGGACTCGTGTTCGACTCGCCGTTCGGGGTGGCTGCCGGGTTCGACAAGAACGTCGTCGGGGTGCGCGGGCTCACCGCGCTCGGGTTCGGCCACGTCGAGGTGGGAACCGTGACCGCCGTCCCGCAGGAGGGAAACCCGAGACCGCGGCTGTTCCGGCTCATCCCCGACCGCGCCGTCGTGAACCGAATGGGCTTCAACAACCGCGGCGCCGAGGCGGCGGCCCGGCGGCTGCGGCGCGTGCGCCGGCGCGCACGGCACCGTGCCGTGATCGGCGTCAACATCGGCAAGAGCCGCGTCGTCGACGTGGCCGATGCGACCGCCGACTACGTCCGCAGCACCACTCTGCTCGCGCCCCTGGCCGACTATCTCGCGGTGAACGTGTCCTCGCCGAACACGCCGGGCTTGCGCGGGCTGCAGGCGGTGCAGACGCTGCGCCCCCTGCTGCAGGCGGTGCAGGATGCCGCGGCCGGCACGCCGCTGCTCGTGAAGATAGCCCCGGACCTCCCCGACGACGAGATCGACGCGGTCGCGCGCCTCGCCGTCGAGCTGGGGCTGGCCGGAATCATCGTGACGAACACCACGATTTCGCGTGCGGGCCTTGCCACCGATCCCGCGGTTGTCGCCGCGGCGGGGGAGGGCGGCCTGTCCGGCGCCCCGCTGAAGGCGCGGTCGCTCGAGGTGCTGCGCAGGGTGCGCGCGGTGGTCCCCGCCGCGTTCACGGTGATCTCGGTCGGCGGCGTGGAGACGGCCGACGACGTGCGCGAGCGGCTGGATGCCGGTGCCGACCTGGTGCAGGGCTACACCGCGTTCCTGTACCGCGGAGCCTTGTGGGCGCGGCAGATAAACCGGGGGCTGCGCCGCTGACGCGCCGGCTCAGGCCGGGTGCTGGCCGCGCTTGACCTGGGGCTTGGGCAACCGCATCCACCGCATCTGGATCGTGCGCATGGCACCGTACCAGCCGAGGCCGCGTTCGCGCCGGCTGCCGAACTTCTTCGCCGCGGCCCGCTTGACCCGGATCGACGTGACGATCATGTCGACGATCACGAGGACCACGAACACCCACAGCACGATGAACGCGTACACCTGGACGAGCGGGAAGCTCTGCAGGAACGTCACCATGATCACGACGATCATCAGCGGCATGATCAACTCGCCGAGGTGCCAGCTCGCGTCGACGTAGTCGCGGACGAAGCGGCGCTGCGGCCCCTTGTCGCGCACCGGCAGGTACTTGTCGTCGCCGGCGGCCATCCCGATCCGCGCCTTCTCGCGCTGGGCGGACAACTCGGCCTTCTGCCGCTGACGGGCTTCCTTCGTGTCGGCGATGAGAGGGCGCTTGCGAGCCGCCTCCTGATCCGCCCGCGACGGCGTCGGCCGGCCCTTCCCACTGGCGGGGGCCTCGGCGGTGGTGTCGGCGGTCTCGGCGGTCTTCTTGGACACGGTGATCCTCTATCGGTGGAGCAGTGCGCGGTATCGGAGGAGCGATTCGGGGAAAGCCCTGGCCTTAAGATTACCCGCATGACATCTGAACAGCCTCGCCCCGGAGCCGTCCGTGACGCCGCGAACGGCGGCATCTCCGCCGCCCTGGCCGACCTGGGCACGCTCGTGCGCATCCCGTCGATAGCCTTCCCCGGCTTCGATCGCGCGCAGGTGCAGCGCAGCGCGCAGGCGGTGCAGGCGCTTGCCGAGGGGACCGGCCTGTTTGACGACATCCAGATCCGCGACGCCGCGATCGACGGCGGTGACGAGCGTGGCATGCCCGCCGTGCTCGCGACTCGGGCTGCCCGCAACGGCCGGCCCACGATCCTGCTGTACGCCCACCACGACGTGCAGCCGGTGGGCGACGAGGCCCTCTGGGAGACGCCGCCGTTCGAGCCGACGGTCCGCGACGGGCGGCTGTACGGACGGGGAGCCGCCGACGACAAGGCCGGCATCATGGTGCACATCGGCGCGCTGCGGGCGCTGCGCGAGGTGCACGGCGACGACCTCGACCTCGGCGTCGCGCTGTTCATCGAGGGCGAGGAGGAGGCGGGGTCCCGCTCGTTCGCCCAGTTCCTCGCCGACAACGCCGACGCGCTGCGCGCGGATGTCATCGTCGTGGCCGATTCCGGCAACTGGGATGCCGCGACCCCGGCGCTCACGGTGTCGCTGCGCGGCAACGCGCGATTCACGATGACGGTGCGCACACTCGACCATGCCTCGCACTCGGGCATGTTCGGCGGGGCCGTCCCCGACGCGATGATGGCGACAGTGAAGCTGCTGTCCACGCTGTGGGACGACGACGGCGCCGTCGCGGTCGCCGGCCTCGCGGTGCGCGATGCCCCGACCCCGCCGTACACGGAGGAGACGCTCCGTGACGAGGCAGGGCTGCCGGCCGGGGTCAGCCCCGTGGGCCGGGATGCCATCCTCAGCCGCATCTGGAACAAGCCCTCGATCACGGTCACCGGCATCGACGCGCCGAGCGTGCGGAACGCCTCGAACACGCTGAGCCCCGAGGTCACCGTCGTGATCAGCACCCGCGTTGCGCCGGGCCAGCGCGCACGGGAGGCGTACGAGGCCGTCGCCGCACATCTGCGCGCGCACGCCCCGTTCGGCGCCGACGTGTCGTTCACGGACGTGGACTGCGGAGACGGCTTCCTCGTCGACACCGGCGGGTGGGCGGTGGGCGAGGCCAAGGCCGCGCTGGAAGAGGGCTACGGCACCGCCGCCGTCGACCTCGGCGTGGGCGGGTCCATCCCGTTCATCGCAGACCTGGTGCGGGAGTTCCCGGCCGCGCAGATCCTCGTCACCGGCGTCGAGGACCCGCACGCGCGCGCGCACAGCCCCAACGAGTCCCTGCACCTGGACACATTCCGGCACGCGCTGATCTCGGAGGCGCTGCTGCTGGATCGCCTGAACGCACGCACCCTCTGATCCCCGGCGCGCGACGGGCCCGGGAGGACCGCTCGGGCGTAGACTCGAGGCATCCGTCCTGCCGCCCGCACCATCGGAGGAGACACATGACCGACACCGCCCTGACTGCAGACGCCACCGTTGCCCAGCACGGTGTGCTCCTCACCGACGCGGCCGCCGAAAAGGTGAAAAGCCTCCTCCAGCAGGAAGGCCGCGATGACCTGCGTCTGCGGGTCGCCGTCCAACCGGGCGGCTGCTCCGGGCTCATCTACCAACTCTTCTTCGACGAGCGCATCCTCGACGGCGACCGGACGGTCGACTTCGGCGGCGTGGAGGTCGTGGTCGACGAGATGAGCACGCCCTACCTCGACGGCGCGTCCATCGACTTCAAGGACACCATCGCGGAGCAGGGCTTCACGATCGACAACCCGAACGCAGCCGGCAGCTGCGCGTGCGGCGACAGCTTTCACTGAGCCGACCCCGACTCCCACCCGCGGTGGGCGGTGTTCGGTGCGCCCGTATCCGGGCCGTGGACGCCGCCGCGCAGGCCTTCCCGCCTGGGCGATTGGCCAGAATCCGGTGGGAGGTTGCTCTAGACTGGCCCCTGTCAGATCCCTGATTCCGGAAAGGTGCACTGTGCCCTCGAAACGTCGCTTCCGTTGGGTCGCCCTCCCGCTCGGGACGGCCGCGGCTGTCCTGCTTGCCGGGTGCACGCCCACGCAGCTGCATGGGTTCCTGCCCGGGTTCGAGGACGCCAGCGCGCCGCCGGCCACGAACCACACCGACATGGTCGCAGGCCTGTGGACGAACTCGTGGATAGTGCTCCTCATCGTCGGTCTCATCACGTGGGGCCTGATGCTGTGGGCGATGGTCGCGTACCGCCGGCACCGCGGGCAGACCGGCCTGCCGGTCCAGCTGCGCTACAACATGCCGATCGAGATCTTCTACACGCTGATCCCCGTCATCCTGGTGGCGGGCATGTTCGCGTTCACCGCCCGCGACCAGGTGGTCCTGGAGACCCAGGATCAGAACCCGGATGTCTCGGTCGTCGCGATCGGCAAGCAGTGGTCGTGGGACTTCCAGTACAACGGCACGGCCGCCGACAACTCCGACGCCGTCTGGAGCATGGGCACGCAGGCCGAGCCGGACAAGGCCGGCAACGTCGACCAGGAGGCCCTGCCGACGCTGTACCTCCCGGTGGGGGAGAGCGTGCGCGTGGAACTCGAGTCGCGCGACGTCGCGCACTCCTTCTGGATCATCGACTTCCTGTACAAGAAGGATCTCTATATCGGACGCGACAACTCCTGGTCGTTCACGCCCACCCGCGAGGGAACATACCAGGGCAAGTGCGCCGAGCTGTGCGGTGAATACCACTCGGCGATGCTGTTCCGAGTGAAGGTCGTCAGCCCGGACGAGTACCAGCAGCACCTGCAGGAACTGCGCAACGAGGGCAACACCGGAGACATCACGGACGCCTACGACCGGCTCGGGAATGAGCCCGGCACCGGCGCCCAGACCGAGGGAAAGAACTGAGATGGCGACAACGCTCCCGCTTCAGGAATCCGCGAAGGGCCGGACATCCGCCCTTCCACCCCGCCAGGCGGCGCTGATGAGCGGCACCCGGGTGGACCAGAAGGGCAACATCGTGGTGCGGTGGATCACCTCCACCGATCACAAGACGATCGGGTACATGTACCTGATCGCGTCGGTCATGTTCTTCATGCTCGGCGGCGTGATGGCGCTCATCATCCGGGCCGAGCTTTTCGAACCCGGCATGCAGCTGATCCCGACGAAGGAACAGTTCAACCAGCTGTTCACGATGCACGGCACGATCATGCTGCTGATGTTCGCGACGCCGCTGTTCGCAGGCTTCGCGAACGCCATCCTGCCGCTGCAGCTGGGTGCTCCGGATGTCGCGTTCCCCCGCCTTAACGCATTCGCCTTCTGGCTGTTCCTGTTCGGCTCCACGATCGCCGTGGCCGGCTTCCTCACCCCGCAGGGGGCGGCGGCGTTCGGCTGGTTCGCGTATCAGCCGCTCGCGAATGCGACGTTCTCACCGGGGGCCGGCGGCAACCTCTGGTTCATGGGTCTGGGCATCAGCGGCTTCGGCACGATCCTGGGCGCGGTGAACTTCATCACCACGGTGATCACGATGCGCGCGCCCGGTATGACGATGTGGCGGATGCCGATCTTCTCCTGGAACACGCTGATCACCAGCATCCTGGTCATCATGGTGTTCCCGGTGCTCGCGGCCGCGATCCTCGCGGCGGCGGCCGACCGGATCCTGGGCGCCCACATCTACGACTCCGCCAACGGCGGCGTGCTGCTGTGGCAGCACTTGTTCTGGTTCTTCGGGCACCCCGAGGTGTACATCATCGCGCTGCCGTTCTTCGGCATCGTGTCCGAGGTGTTCCCGGTGTTCAGCCGGAAGCCTATCTTCGGATACAAGACGCTCGTGTACGCGACGATCTCGATCGCCGCCCTGTCGGTGTCGGTATGGGCGCACCACATGTACGTCACCGGCGCCGTGCTGCTGCCGTTCTTCTCGCTCATGACGATGCTGATCGCGGTGCCCACGGGTGTGAAGATCTTCAACTGGCTGGGCACCATGTGGCGCGGCTCGATCACATTCGAGACGCCGATGGTGTTCGCGATCGGGTTCCTCGCGTCGTTCGTGTTCGGCGGGCTGACCGGCGTCATCCTGGCATCCCCGCCGCTGGACTTCTTCCTGTCCGACTCGTACTTCGTGGTCGCGCACTTCCACTACGTGGTGTTCGGCACCGTCGTGTTCGCGATGTTCTCGGGCTTCTACTTCTGGTGGCCGAAGTGGACCGGCAAGATGCTCAACGAGCGTCTGGGCATGGTGCACTTCTGGATGCTGTTCATCGGCTTCCACATGACGTTCCTCGTCCAGCACTGGGCCGGCGTCGACGGAATGCCGCGTCGCTACGCGGACTACGCCCCGTCGGACGGCTGGACCTGGATGAACCAGGTCTCCACGATCGGCGCGATGCTGCTGGGCTCGTCGATGATCCCGTTCCTGCTGAACGTGTGGATCACGGCACGCCGTGCGCCGAAGGTCACCGTGAACGACCCGTGGGGCTACGGCGCCTCGCTCGAGTGGGCGACCAGCTGCCCGCCGCCGCGGCACAACTTCACGTCGATCCCGCGGATCCGCAGCGAGCGGCCCGCGTTCGACCTGAACCACCCGGAGGCGGCGCCCGACGGCGTCCACGTCCTGGTCGGCGCGAGCGGAGGAGCGAAGTAGATGCGCACCAATGCCAACATGTGGTGGGTGATCTGCGGGTTCTTCCTCGTGGTCTCCCTGATGTACACCGTGTGGAATGTCCTGGACCACACCGACGTCATCTGGTACCACGCGATCGAGTGGGTCGGCACGATCGGCCTCCTGTTCATCGCGTTCATGGCCGCGCTGATAGCGTTCTACGTTGGTCGCGTGCATCGCGCACAGGGCGGCGAGCTGCCTGAGGACGTGCTGACGGCGGACGTCGACGATGGCGACCCCGAGATGGGCGAGTTCTCGCCGTGGTCGTGGTGGCCCATCGTCCTGGCGCTGTCGGCCGCGTTCGCCGCGATCGGCTTCGCCGTCGGGACCTGGATGCTGCCGATCGGCGTGGCGATCTTCGCCGTCGCCATCGTCGGCTGGGTATACGAGTACTACCGCGGCCACTTCGCCCGCTGAGACATCCGCTGAGGGCCGTCGGCCCGGGGTTCCCCCGGCCGACGGCCCTTTCACTGTGTGTGCGGCGTGCGGGGGCGAATCCCCGTCCCTTCGTGACGCCTCGCGCCTCCCGATGCGACCCCACGGGACGCCCCTTTGGGGCTGGTCCGCGAGGCATCCCCGAACTCCGCGAGGCAGCCCCGAACTCCACGAGGCAGCCCCGAACTCCACGAGGCAGCCCCCAACTCCACGAGGCAGCCCCCAAGTCGGCGACACTCCACATCTGACGCACAAGCGACGGGCGGAAACGAGGGCACCCAGAGCAGATTGGGGGGGGGAACTCGATGGAAGATTGTGCATTGATCAGGCGGCGGGTCGCGGACGGGGTTCCGCGGCGTCAGGTCGCAAGGCAGCTCGGTATCGGACGTCGCCGACACTAGCCGGTCTCCGACTGGGGCACCGTGTTCGGAGACCAGGTCGTCGTCGCCGCGATGATCCGACCGCATCGTCCACCACGCCGAGGTCATCACCCTCAAAGGCGCCTTGCCACGGGGCTCCGAGGCTGCCGCATCGACAGCCTCCCCAACACCGGACATCACTGAGCCCGCTGACTAGGCTCCGGACGACCGACAACGGTCGTTTCCCCGCATCCGGGGTTCGCTGTCCCATAGCACCGTCCTCGGGGCAGCTCCGAACTCCGCGAAGCAGCCCCGAACCCGGGGATGCCTCGCGTAGTTGGGGGATGCCTCGCGTACTTGGGGGATGCCTCGGCGAAAGCGTGAGGGCCCCGTCGCGCGCGACGGGGCCCTCACGGGTACACGGGGGAGAGTGGCTAGTCCCGCTTGCCCTTCTCGTGGTCCTCCTCGGCGAGCACCGAGGTCGGGCGCACCGGGATCTCGCCGGTCCGGGTGTCCTCGCCCTCGGGGCGCAGCGGCGCCTCCGGGTGCCCGGCCCGTGTGTGCGCACCCTGGATCTCGGCGTCCTCCACCGTGCGCATCTCCTCGAGCGCGTGGTGCTGGTGCGCCACGGCGGCATCGAGCTCGGCCTGCGTGACGGGCGTGAGCCGGTCCTCGAAGAACCAGCGCGACATCCCGGCCCGCACGTTCTGCCAGAAGCCGATCCGGCCCCGGGTGTTGGGACGCACCACGAGCGGCTCGTACGTCTCGTAGTCGACGAGCCTGAACCGATCGAAGTGGTCGACGGGGCGGTGCACCTCCATGAACTCGCCACCGGGCAGGCGCACGATCCGTCCGGACTCGTAGCCGTGCAGCACTATCTCGCGATCCTTCTTCTGCAGCGCTATGGCGATCCGCTTCGCGACGAAGTAGCCGATGATCGGGCCGAGGATCAGCATCGCCTGCAGCGTGTGGATCACGCCCTCCATCGTCAGCTGGAAGTGCGTGGCGATGAGGTCCGAGGATGCCGCGGCCCACAGCACCGCGTAGAACACCACGCCGGCCACGCCGATCGCGGTGCGGGTCGCCGCGTGCCGCGGACGCTGCGCGATGTGGTGCTCGCGCTTGTCACCGGTGATCCACGCCTCGATGAAGGGGTAGATCATGACCAGCACGATGAACAGACCCAGCACCAGCACCGGAAGGATGATGTTGAACGACCAGGTGCGGTCGAGCAGCACGAACTCCAGGTGCGGGGGCACGAGGCGCAGCGCGCCGTCGGCGAATCCGATGTACCAGTCCGGCTGGGTGCCCGCGGACACCGGGGACGGGTCGTACGGACCGTAGTTCCAGATCGGGTTGATCGTGAACAGCGACGCTATCAGCACGATGATGCCGAAGACGATGAAGAAGAACCCGCCCATCTTCGACATGTACACCGGCATCATCGGGTAGCCCACGACGTTGCTGTTGGTGCGTGCGGGGCCCGCGAACTGCGTGTGCTTGTTGATCACCATCAGCATGAGGTGCAGCACGAGCAGTCCGACGAGGATCGCCGGCAGCAGCAGGATGTGCAGCGTGTACAGGCGGCCGACGATCTGGTCCCCGGGGAACTCTCCGCCGAACATCAGGAACGACGTCCATGTGCCGATCAGGGGGAGGCCCTTGATCATGCCGTCGATGATGCGCAGGCCGTTGCCGGAGAGCAGGTCGTCCGGCAGCGAGTAGCCGGTGAAGCCCTCGGCCATCGCGAGGATGAACAGGATGAAGCCGATCACCCAGTTCAGCTCACGCGGCTTGCGGAACGCGCCGGTGAAGAAGATGCGCAGCATGTGCACGCCGATGCCGGCCACGAACACGAGCGCCGCCCAGTGGTGGATCTGACGCACGAGCAGGCCGCCGCGGATGTCGAACGACAGGCGCAGGGTCGAGTCCAGCGCCGCGGACATCTCCACGCCCCGCATCGGCAGGAACGCGCCGGCGTAGTGCGTGGGCGTCATCGACGCCTGGAAGAAGAACGTCAGGAACGTGCCGGACAGCAGCACGACGACGAAGCTCCACAGCGCTATCTCGCCGAGCATGAACGACCAGTGGTCGGGGAAGATCTTCCGTCCCAGCTCCTTGACGAAGCCCGACAGGCTGGTGCGCTCATCGATGTAGTTCGATGCCCAGCCGACGAAGCGACCGCCGAGGGGCTTCTCCTTCGACTCCTCCTGGAAGCGGGAGGTGGTGGTTGCGGTACTCAATGGCGCTCCCAGAAGCTCGGGCCGACTGGTTCGTGGAAGTCGCTCTTGGCGACGATGTAGCCTTCGCTGTCGACCTCGATCGGCAGCTGCGGCAGCGGCCGCGCGGCCGGGCCGAAGATGACGCGGGCGTTGTGCGAGACGTCGAACTGCGACTGGTGGCACGGGCACAGCAGGTGGTGCGTCTGCTGCTCGTACAGGGCCACCGGGCACCCGACGTGCGTGCACACCTTGGAGTAGGCGACGATGCCGTCGAAGCCCCAGTCCTCACGGCCGGGCGCGGGGTGCAGCTCGTCGACGGGAAGGCGCATCAGCAGGACGATGGCCTTCGCCTTCTCCTCGAGGTAGCCCTGCCCGTGGTCGAGCTTGGCGAGGTCCTCGGGGATGACGTGGAACGCGGACCCCAGCGTCACATCGGACGCCTTGATCGGCACACCGCTCGGGTCGTGCGCGAGACGGCTGCCCTTCTTCCACATCGTGTGGTTGAGCAGGTACACCGGGTCGCCGGCATGCGGATCGGCGGCCGAGTCGTGCGGCGCGAGCCCGCGGAACAGCGTGATGCCGGGGATGATCGACGCCACGAGCGCGGCGAACAGCGAGTTGCGGATCATCACGCGGCGGCCGAAGCCGGATTCCTCGTTGGCCTCCGCGAACGCCTTGTACGACGCCTCGCGCGTCGAGTCGCGGCCGCGCGTCGCGTGCCGGGGCTCGATGAACTCCTTGTCCGACATGATCGCCTTGGACCAGTGGATGGCGCCGATCCCGATCGCCAGCAGCGCGAGTGCGATGCCCAGGCCGATGAAGAGGTTGTTGTGCCGGATGCTGGTGATCTCGCCGTTTTCGATCGGGAAGATCATGTACGCGGCCACAGCCCAGATGCTCGCCGCGACGGACAGGTAGAACAGCGTGTAGACGGTCCTCACCGCCCGCGTCATGGCGGCCGGGTCGGTGTCGGTCTCGCGCTCACGGTGCGGGGGCAGCGCGGCGTTCTGCACCGGGTCGGGGACCGCGACGGCGAGCCCGGGGGAGGGCTTCCACGAAGCCCTCTCGTGCTCGAGCGGGTCTTCCTCGTGTGCCATGGTGCTCCTCGTGCGTGGAATTCAGTAGGGAAAGAGTGTGATCAGTTGGATTTCGCGGTGATCCACACCGTGACCCCGATCAGGGATCCGATGCCGAAGATCCAGATGAACAGGCCCTCTGCGACCGGGCCGAGCGAGCCGAGCGCGAAGCCGCCGGCGGACTCGTGCTGCTGCAGGTAGAGCAGGTACGAGATGATGTCGCGCTTCTGCTCGAGGTTGAGGTTCAGGTCGCTGAACACCGGCATGTTCTGCGGGCCGGTGACCATCGCCGCGTACATGTGCAGCGCGCTGGTCTTGTCCAGTGCCGGGGCGTACTTGCCCTCGGTGAGGGCACCGCCGGCGCCCGCGACGTTGTGGCACATGGCGCAGTTGGTGCGGAAGATCTCCGCCCCGGTGGCCACGTCGCCCTTGCCGTCCAGCGTCTGCTGGTCCGGGTACGTGGGGCCGGGGGAGACGGACTGGACGTACGCCGCCATCGCGCGGATCTGGTCCTCGGTGAACTGCACCGGCTTCTGCGGCGCCTGCGGCCCCTGCATGGCCAGCGGCATCCGACCGGTCGCCACCTGGAACTCGACGGAGAGCTCGCCGACGCCGAACAGGGACGGACCGTTCGCGGTGCCCTGGAGATCCATGCCGTGACAGGTCGCGCAGTTCGCCTGGAACAGCTTCTTCCCGTCGTCGACCGTCAGCGCGGTCTTCGTCGTGGAGGTGTCGGTGGAGGCCACAGCTGCCGATGCGCCGGCGTAGATCCCGCCGGTCATCAGCAGGCCGACGCCGATCAGGACGACGGCTGCCAGGGGACTGCGGCGCCCGGAGGCGCGACGCTTGTTCTCACGTGCCATATCAGGTGCGGCTTTCAGTTCTTACTTCAGGAAGTAGATGACAAGGAACAGGGCGATCCAGACGACGTCGACGAAGTGCCAGTAGTACGACACCACGATCGAGGTTGTCATCTCCTTGCGCCCGAAGTTCTTCACGGCGTAGGCGCGTCCGATCACCAGGAGGAACGCGATGAGGCCGCCCGTGACGTGCAGGGCGTGGAAGCCGGTGGTGAGGTAGAACGCCGAGGCGTACGCGTTGGCGTGGATCGACATCCCCTCGATCGTCAGCGTGGCGTACTCCCAGACCTGCCCGGACACGAAGATAGCGCCCATCGCGAAGGTGAGGAAGAACCACTCGACCATGCCCCAGCCGAGGGGCCCGCGTTTCTTCGTGGAGTACGGCTGGAAGCGCTCCGCCGCGAACACGCCCATCTGGCACGTCACCGAGGAGAGCACGAGGATGATCGTGTTCACGGCGGCGTATGGCACGTTCAGGTGCTGAGTCATGTCCGCCCACAGATCGGGGGACGTGCTGCGCAGAGTGAAGTAGATCGCGAAAAGGCCCGCGAAGAACATCACTTCGCTGCCGAGCCAGACGATCGTACCGACGGCGACCGGGTCTGGTCGCTTCACTGTGCGCAAAGCCTGGTTGAAAGTCGCTGGGGTCGTCACGCTCCCCATTATGGCCGATTCCGGGCCCGGATATTCGCATCGGCGTGCCTTCATCGGACGGATCTGCGACTTGAAGGAAGCCCAGCGTCCGCCGGGCTTGCGGCCAGAGTTCGCCGCGGGTGTGCTGGGCGCTTGCTGAGAATCCCCGGTGAGCCCGCGGTTGCCGGATGCCGCCGTCCGGCCTCTCCGGGAAGGGGTGGATGCCGCGCCTCGGTAGGATCTTCAGACATGGCAGATCTCACGTCCTGGCCCTCGATCCTGACGACCCTTCTGAAGGGACGCGATCTGAGCGTGTCGGAGGCGACGTGGGCCATGCGCCAGGTGATGTCGGGGCGCGCAACGCCGTCGCAGCTGGGTGCGTTCCTGGTCGCGCTGCGCGTGAAGGGCGAGACCGTCGACGAGATCGTCGGCTTCCGCGACGCCATCCTCGAGGCGGCGCTGCCGCTGCCCGTGGAAGCCGACGTGCTGGACATCGTCGGCACCGGCGGGGACCGCGCGGGCACCGTCAACATCTCCACGATGGCGGCCGTGGTGGCGGCGGCATCCGGTGTTCCCGTCGTCAAACACGGCAACAAGGCCGCCAGTTCGTCATCCGGGTCGTCCGACGTGCTGGCCGCGCTCGGACTGGACCTCACCCTGGCGCCCGACAAGGTGGCGGAGACGCTGCGGCGGACGGGGATCACGTTCGCCTTCGCGTCGGCGTTCCATCCCGGGTTCCGACACGCCGGCCCCACCCGGTCGGAGCTGGGCGTGCCGACCGTCTTCAACTTCCTCGGACCGCTGTGCAACCCCGCGCGCGCGGAGGCGAACGCGGTGGGGGTCGCCCAGCTTGACCGCGTGCCGCTGATCACGGGCGTGTTCCGCACCCGCGGGGCCACGGCGCTCGTGTTCCGCGGCGATGACGGCCTGGACGAGATGACCACCACCGGGCACAGCCGGGTGTGGGAGGTCAGCCTCGGCGACATCCACGAGCACGACATCTACCCGCCGGACCTCGGCATCCCGCTCGCCGAGCTCGAGGACCTTGTCGGCGGCGATCCGGACCACAACGCCGCCGTCGTGCGCCGCACGCTGGGCGGCGAGGCCGGCCCGGTCCGGGACATCGTGCTGCTGAACGCGGCCGCGGGGCTCGTCGCGTACCGGCTGTTCCGCGACCCCACCCAGGTGCAGCGCCCGATCCTCGACCGCCTCCGCGACGGCGTCGAGACCGCCGCGCGCACCATCGACAGCGGGGCGGCGGGCGCCAAACTCGACGAATGGGTCACGGCCACCCGGTCGTACGCCCACTGAGGACGCCATGGACCCCCGCGCGGCACTCGAGGAGATCGCGTACCTGCTCGAGCGCGAACGCGCGTCGCGCTTCAAGTCGCAGGCGTTCCGCCGCGCGGCCGCGGCCATCGAAGGGCTCGACGACGCGACGCTGAACGATCCCGCGCTGCGGCGACGGCCCGGGGTCGGCGATTCGACGTTCGCGGTGATCCGCGAGGCGCTGGCCGGGGATGTCCCGGGCTATCTCGCGGAGCTGCGGGAGCGTGCCGGGGTCACGGGGGAGTCGGCGCTGCGGCGCATGCTGCGCGGCGATCTGCACGCGCACAGCGACTGGTCGGATGGGCTCACCCCGATCGAGTCGATGGCGGAGGCCGCCCGCGCCCTGGGGCACGAGTACCTCGCGCTCACCGACCACTCTCCGCGGCTGCGTGTGGCGAACGGGCTTTCCGCGCAGCGGCTGCGCGCCCAGCTGGACGTGGTCGCCGGCCTGAACGCCGCGGCCGCGGCGGGCTTCACGCTTCTGAGCGGCATCGAGGTCGACATCCTCGAGGACGGGGCGCTGGACCAGGAGCCGGAGCTGCTGGACGCGCTCGATGTGGTCGTGGCATCCGCGCATTCGAAGCTGCGCATGGAGCACGCCCCGATGACCCGGCGGCTCGTGGCTGCGGCATCCCACCCCCATGTCGACGTGCTCGGGCACGTGACCGGCCGGCTCGTGGAAGGGTCGCGCGGGACGCGCCCGCCGTCCGAGTTCGACGCTCGGGCGGTGTTCGAGGCGTGTGCGGCGCACGGCGTCGCAGTGGAGATCAATTCGCGCCCGGAGCGGCAGGACCCGCCGGACGAGCTGATCGCTACGGCCCTCGAGCTCGGCTGCCTCTTCTCGATCGACTCCGACGCGCACGCGCCGGGCCAGCTGTCGCTGCTGGACCACGGTGCGGCGCGCGCGGAGGCTGCCGGCATCCCCGCGGACCGGATCGTCACGACGTGGCCGCTGGACCGGCTGCGGGAATGGACGGCGCGCCCCCGCTGATCCGGGGTGTCGTCGAGGCCTCTCAGTGCTCGGGTGGGACGGGCGCGTTGGCGCGCAGCACCTCCAGGCGCTTGCGGTACTCGACCTCGTCGATATCGCCCTGCGCGTAGCGTTCTGCCAGCGTCGCCTCGGCTTGCCGGGTGGGGGTCATGCGTCCGTACGGGCCGTATCCGCTGTGCATGGCGGCGCGGCGCCAGCGGCGCCCGAAGACGGCGAACAGGATCACGAACAGCGCGATCCAGAACAGCGGGATCAGCAGGAACCACCAGCCGAAGCCGGGGCCCCAGTATGCGGCGCCGTGGACGGCCGGGACGGCCAGTGCAGTGATCATGATGTCCCTCTCGTGTGCGGGTCGCGGCGATCGCGACCCCTCGCCACCGAGTCAACGCGGCAGAGGACGTTCGCGAATCCGCCGCAGGGAGTGATCCGGACTGCTCCAGCGGGAGTACGGCTAGCGCCAGCCGGGCGCGACGAGTCCCGACTCGTACCCGATCACGACGAGCTGGGCGCGATCGCGAGCGTGCAGCTTCCGCATGATCCGGGAGACGTGCGTCTTCACGGTCAGCGGGGACAGGAACAGGTGCCGGGCCATCTCGTCATTCGTGAGCCCCTGTGCCACCAGGCGCAGCACCTCGGTTTCGCGCTCCGTGAGCTCGGCGAGAACTCGGGGGTCCGGGGCATCCCGGAGCCCGCCGGCGGCGCGTTCGAGCAGCCGTCGTGTGACGCCGGGGGACAGCAGCGCGTCGCCGGAGGCGACCACGCGCACCGCGCGGATGAGGTCGACGGGTTCGGTGTCCTTCACGAGAAATCCGCTGGCGCCGGCGCGGATAGCCCTGGCAACGTATTCGTCGAGTTCGAACGTCGTGACGATCACGACCCGCAGGCCGGTCAGGGCGGGGTCGGCGGCGATCTGCTCGGTGGTCCACAGGCCGTCGCCGTCCGGCATCCGGATGTCGAGCAGCGCCACGTCGACCGGGGTCTCGCGCACAAGGCGCAGCAGTTCCTCGCCCCCGGAGGCCTCGACGAGGACCTCGATGTCGGGTTCGGAGTCGAGCAGGGCCCGGAATCCGGCGCGGACGAGCTGGT
Organism: Microbacterium sp. SYP-A9085; assembly: GCF_009649635.1. Lineage (GTDB taxonomy): Bacteria > Actinomycetota > Actinomycetes > Actinomycetales > Microbacteriaceae > Microbacterium. Next base: position 115,620 of record NZ_WJII01000007.1, read on the forward strand.
GATCGTCGGCGATCGCGACGCGGATCATGCGGGCTCCTCCCACGGCAGCCGGGCGAGGACGCGCGTGCCGCCGAGCGGGCCGACGGTCAGGTCGACGGTGCCGCCCAGGAGCGCGGCGCGCTCGCGCATGCCGCGCACGCCGCCGCCTTCCGGACGGCCGGCGGACCCGACCCCGTCGTCGTCGACCGCGATCACGAGGACGTCGTCCTCGCAGCTCAGATGCACGACCGCGTGCGCCGCCTCGGAGTGGCGCACGACGTTCGTCAGCGCCTCCTGGACGATGCGGTAGGCGGCGGTCTGGATGCCGCTGCGCGGCATCCGTCCCCGCAGGCCGTCGTCGAGGGTCACCGTGAGGCCGTGGCCGGTGCGCTCGGCGACCAGCGCGGGGATCTCGGCGAGCTGGGCCTGCGGGGTTAGCGAGATGCCGGTGGGCGTGGTGCTGTCCGCGTCGTCGCCCCGCAGGATCGCCAGCACCCCGCGTACCTCGTCCAGTCCCGTCGCCGACAGTCGGCGAATGCTCGCCAGCGCTTCACGCGCGCGCTCGGGCTCCCGGTCGAACAGGTGCAGGCCGACACCGGACTGCACGGCGATCTGGCTGAGCGAATGGGCGAGCACGTCGTGCAGCTCGCGCGCGATCCGCGCGCGCTCGGCCTGGTCGTTCGCACGGCGCCGCTCGACCAGCTGCGCGCGGTGCGAGGCCGCGCGTTCGACGCGCCGACGGATGCCGGCGCCGATGGCGAAGCACAGGGCGAGGGCCAGCGTCGCGGCCGCTATCCGCAGCGGATGCCACGGGTGGCCGTTCACGCCGCCGACGACCACGACGACGAGCCACGCGGCGCCGACGGAGCCGAGCGCCCAGATGAGGGCGCCGCGCACGATCGCGCCGACGATGGCGAACGCCAGGGCGATCGGGGGAGGCCCTACCTCGGGCGGAAGGAAGAGGTCGGCGGTGACGATTGCGGCCACCACCGCGACGGTCAACCCGGGAAAGGCGCGTGCAGCCAGCAGCGCAAGGGCGGATGCCGCCGCCAGCGCCGTTGCCAGCAGCAGCCAGCGGGGTTCGGCTCTCAGCCAGAGCCCGACACCGATCGTCGGAGGCACCTGGACGAGGAAGGCAACGACCACCGGGACGTACAGCGTCACCCCGGGCGGCGGCCGGAACCGCGGGCCCGCCTGGTCCCACGGATGCTCCGGCATGCAGAAAGGCTACCCGTGCGCCGGCGTCGGCTCATCGGCCGAGCGGAGTGCGCGTGCGTACTCCCGGAGGAGTAGCGCGCACGGGCGTCAGGCGGACGGGGCGCCGGACATCGCCTCCAGGATACGGGTCATCGAGGCGCCGAGGCCGAGCCGGTCGGCGAGTTCCGCGCCGCGGGCACGGGTCGCGGCATCCACCTCCGGCAGCCGGGTGGACGCCACCGCGATCGGGGCGTCCGCGGCAACGCGGACCACCGTCGGGGCGACCGTCAGGTAGTCGTGCGCCTCACCGATCTTCGCGCGCACGCGCGGCGTCATCCCGGGGTCGCCGTCGGCGGCGGCGGCCATCACGGCGTCGAGGGAGCCGTACGTGCGCAGAAGCGCCGCCGCGGATTTCTCGCCGATGCCGGAGACTCCGGGAAGCCCGTCGGAGGGATCGCCACGAAGGGTGGCGAAGTCGGCGTACTGGTCGGCGCGGATGCCGTACCGTTCGCCGATCACGGCGTCGGTGACATCCTCGAGGTTGCTCATGCCGCGGGCCGTGTAGACGACGCGGACACCGCGGGCGTCCTCGACGAGTTGGAAGAGGTCGCGGTCGCCGGTGACGACGTCGACCGGCGTCTGCGCGCGGGCGGCGAGGGTGCCGATGATGTCGTCGGCTTCGTAGCCGGGAGCGCCCACGATGGGCAGACCCAGGGCGCCCAGTGTCTCGCGGATCAGCGGCACCTGCGCGGTGAGCGCGTCGGGCACCTCTTCGACGTCGGGACCGCCGTCGACGAGCCGTGCGACGCGGTGCGCCTTGTAGGTCGGGATGAGGTCGACCCGCCACTGCGGGCGCCAGTCGTCGTCCCAGCACGCGACCAGATCGGTGGGGCGGTAGCTCGTGAGGAGCTTCGCGATGATGTCGAGGAACCCGCGCACCGCGTTGATCGGCGTGCCGTCGGGCGCCTTGACCGAATCGGGGACGCCGAAGAAGGCGCGGAAGTAGAGGGACGCGGAGTCGAGCAGAAGCAACTTCTCGGGGTGCGGTGCGAGGGGCTCGGTCACGCGCCAAGTCTGGCATGACGCAGGGGTGGGGACGAGGCTGGCGGCTCTCAGCAGCCGGGTCCGGTGGGATCCTCCGTGCAGGTGTAGGCGACGAGGGCGGTGCGGGCCTCGAGGATCCGGAGGCTCTGCTCGGCGCTCGTGGAGGTGACGTAACCCGCGACGGCCTGCGTCTGCCCGGTGTCGAACGTGACCACGGGACTGTAGGAGACGGTGACCGCGGCGGTGTAGGTGCCGCGCTCCGCGTAGACGTGACTTGTCGGCGTCGGCGTGAACTGCGCGTCGCCGCGCTGGGTCCAGGACCTGCCGGGCGTGGTCGTGGTGGATGTCGTGCCGTCGCCGTACGTCCACGTGAAGTGGTGCGGCGTGAAGCGGACCGACACGTCGTGGTCGAACAGTTCGCCGTGCAGCGTCTGCGGCGGCGCGGCCGCAACGAGGTTCAGCGGAAGGCCGGCGATGCCGACGTGGTCCGGCTCGGTCGCGAGGGTCGGCGGCGTCGGGCGGAACGTCACGAGGTCGGTCAGGGTCACGGTCGGGATGGGGGTCGTCGACGTCGCTGGGCCGGGCGTCGGGGCGACCCGGCACTCGATGCTGGGCACTTGGCAGTCGACGGGGAGATTCTCACCGGGCACCGCCGGCCGTGCATCGGGGTTCGGGTGCGGGACGGGCTGCGAAGGGGTGGGGTTGCGTGTTCTTGGCCCTCGACCGGTCTGATCTTCGTCTGCATGCTGAGTCTTTTCGCCCGTGATCTCTACTCTGTCGTTCTTGTTGCTGGATACGCACTTGATCTGGAGCAGCGTGCAGGACTCGCCGACAGAAACCGCCGTCGGTTGCGGCGAGCCCCATCCGCTCGCCACGATGATCGACGCCAACAGGGCGAGTACTACTCGCATGATGGTCCGCTATCCCGGCCGTCGACAAAGGAAACTAGCCAGCCGGTGTTTGAATTCGCGGCCGCGAATGTCACGACAATCGTTTGCATGTCGCCGCGGTCGGGCGCAACCATGGATTTGCCATCTTTGCCAAGGAGATCGACCGTGCTCACGTCGACGCATGCGTCCATGGCTATCGAATTCGGGGAGTACGGGACTGATCTAGACGCCTGAATCAGGGTCAAGACGCTGTCGCCAGTTAGCGTCCAGCCGTCGGCATGCATCTTCGTCAGGGACTTCTTCTCGCTGTTCAGTGCCTCGCCGGTTTCCCACTTATAGACGTCTTCAAACGTTGCGGGATCACGCAAGTCGACCTTGTTCAAAGCATCGACGTATGCGCGATACGTCGCCTCGGCGGCCTGGTATGCCTGGGCCTGGCTCGTGAAGCGCGGCGTCGGGGTGGGTGTCGGCTCGGCCTGCGGGGCGCAGCCGGTCACGAGCGCGACGACGCTCAGAGCGGCCAGACCGAAGGCAGGCAGTCGATGAGACACATGCCCACGGTAGCGACACCGGGCCGCACGCCGCCGGACTTATCCACAGGCGCGGACCGCGGCATCCCGGGTCGTCCGATGCGCCACCTTCCGACCGGTCGCAGAAGATGCGGATCTGGGGCGCCGGACGCCACCCCTAGTGGGACGCGTGAGCGGCCGTGTCGCAGAAGATGCTGTGCTGAAGGCGGATAAGCCGCATGTTCTGTGACCTGTCCGCGCCGGGGTGGCCCGCGGTGGACTGCATGGCATCCGGTCGCAGAAGATGTGGGTTTGCGGCGCCGGATGCCACCTTTAGTGGGACGCGCCCCCCAGCGCGTCGCAAAAGATGCGGGATCGAGGGCGGATAAGCCGCATGTTGTGTGACACGATCCGTCCCACCGGCGCCGTCCCACCGGCGGCATTCCACCGCACCCGCGATCCACCTACCGCCCCGACGCCGCAGAGCGCGCCTATAGTCTCGAGCATGGATGACGCACACCGCGCCGAGCTCGGCGAACTGCTGCGCGAGCGGCGCGCGTCGGTCGAGGAGACGCTCGTGGTTCTCACCTCGGACCTCGAGGCCCTCGCCGCCGCGCGCACCGATTCCACCGCCGACGACGAGCACGACCCGGAGGGCGTCACCCTCTCCGGCGAATGGTCACGACTGGAGGGTCTGCGCGTCCAGCAGGAGCGCGAGCGGACCGCCCTGGACGCCGCCATCGCCCGTTGGGATGCCGGCGACTACGGCGTGTGCAAGAGCTGCGGCCGTCCGATCCCGGTCGGGCGCCTGCGGGTGCGCCCGATGGCGACCCTGTGCGTGTCGTGCGCGGAGCGGGCCGGCGTCTGATCCGCGCCCGCGCATCTCAGTCGGCCGGACGCCGGCGCTGCAGATCCCGCGCCGCCTCACCGGGCGTGCGGTCCAGCAGCCGCGTCGGCCAGGTGAGGTCCCAGCCGGCGTTCTGCGCGCGGGAGGCCCGCAGGCTCTCCGCCGTGTACCCGGACGAACGCGGCACTGACGCGAGGAACGCGTCGTAGCGTCGCAGCCGGATGCCGAGCGCCGTCGTGGTCGCGCCGATGCGATCCACGTCGGCCCAGTCGATCCGCCCGCCGCCGCCGAGGGCTATACCGTCATCGTCCGCACGCAGCGGCACGGTCCGGCGCCACTGCGTGATGAACGCGGACCCGCCGCCGATGCCGAAGAACGCCACCGCCCCGGTGCCGACGATCACGTTCAGCGTCTGGGTGGGAGCCAGCAGCAGGACGACGACCCCCATCGCCGTGAACAGCGCACACACGATCACCAGGACGATGAGCGCACGGCGCGGGGAGACGATCCGGACGGGGGCGGTGGAGGCGGCCATCCCCCCACGGTAATCGGCCCCGGGAACATCGCAGACGACGACGCCGTTCTGATACTCTGGAGTGTCATTCGTGTGGCGATGGTTTCGCGCGCTCGTGACACGCAACACAATCCGCTCCGCTCCGGCATCCGCCGTGACCGTCGACGCCTTCGGGATGTCGCGCGGGACAGCGTGCCGGGGCCCGACACATCAACCCAACAAGGACAACCCACTACATGACTACCGCAACGACCGCCCCGGCCGCCAAGCAGGTCGCGATCAACGACATCGGATCTGCCGAGGACTTCCTGGCCGCGGTCGAGAAGACGCTGAAGTTCTTCAACGACGGAGACCTCATCGAAGGCACTGTCGTCAAGATCGACCGCGACGAGGTCCTCCTCGACGTCGGCTACAAGACCGAGGGCGTCATCCCCTCGCGCGAGCTTTCCATCAAGCATGACGTCGACCCGAACGAGGTCGTTGGCGTCGGCGACCAGGTCGAGGCGCTGGTTCTCCAGAAGGAGGACAAGGAAGGCCGCCTCATCCTCTCCAAGAAGCGTGCGCAGTACGAGCGCGCGTGGGGCGACGTGGAGAAGATCAAGGAGAACGACGGCGTCGTGACCGGTCAGGTCATCGAGGTCGTGAAGGGCGGTCTCATCGTCGACATCGGGTTGCGCGGCTTCCTCCCGGCATCCCTCATCGAGTTGCGTCGCGTCCGCGACCTGACCCCGTACCTGGGCCAGGAGCTCGAGGCGAAGATCCTCGAACTGGACAAGAACCGCAACAACGTGGTGCTCTCTCGCCGCGCCCTGCTCGAGCAGACGCAGTCGGAGTCCCGCACGAACTTCCTCAACAACCTGCACAAGGGCCAGGTCCGCAAGGGCACGGTCTCCTCGATCGTCAACTTCGGCGCGTTCGTCGACCTGGGCGGCGTGGACGGCCTCGTGCATGTCTCCGAGCTGTCCTGGAAGCACATCGAGCACGCGTCCGAGGTCGTCGAGGTCGGCCAGGAGGTCACCGTCGAGATCCTCGAGGTGGACCTGGACCGTGAGCGCGTGTCGCTGTCGCTGAAGGCGACGCAGGAGGACCCGTGGCAGGTCTTCGCACGGACTCACGCGATCGGCCAGATAGCACCGGGCAAGGTCACCAAGCTCGTTCCGTTCGGCGCCTTCGTGCGCGTCGCGGACGGCATCGAGGGCCTCGTGCACATCTCCGAGCTGTCCGGCAAGCACGTCGAGCTGGCCGAGCAGGTCGTCTCGGTGGGTGAAGAGGTCTTCGTCAAGGTCATCGACATCGACCTGGAGCGCCGGCGCATCTCGCTGTCGCTGAAGCAGGCGAACGACGCCGTCGACCCGTTCGGTACCGAGTTCGACCCGGCCCTCTACGGCATGGCCACCGAGTACGACGAGAACGGGGAGTACAAGTACCCCGAGGGATTCGACCCGGAGACCAACCAGTGGAAGGAAGGCTTCGACGAGCAGCGCGAGAAGTGGGAGCAGGAGTACGCCGCTGCTCAGGCGCGCTGGGAGGCCCACAAGGCGCAGGTCGCGAAGGCTCAGGAGGCGGAGGCCGCCGGCTTCCGCGAGACCGAGGCTGCGCCGTCCTTCGCGGGCGACTCGACCCCGGCGGGCACCCTCGCCGACGACGAGGCCCTCGCCGCGCTGCGGGAGAAGCTCGCCGGCCGCTGAGCCAGTGACCGGGATCGCATTGATCCTGCAGAGGACCGGAGCCTTCGGGCTCCGGTCCTCTCGCATTCCCACCCCCGTGCGCTCCCCGCGTTTGCCGCGCCGACACGGTACGTTCGCTGTATGGCGGAGCCGACTGCGCACTCCGGGCCGCTGGCGCCCGACCGCACACGCGACCGCACCGCGCTGCTGAATCAGCTCATGCTGGGCGGTGTCGTGCTCATCCTCACGGTGTTCGTGGCCAGCACTTCGTTCCCGGGCGATCTCGGGCTCTTCTTCGTTGGTGTGCTGACCGTCTTCCTGGTCACGGCCCTGACGCTCATCGTCCCGTGGAACTCATTGCCCCTGGGGTGGATGGCGGTGGTGCCCGGCGTCGACCTCGCAGCGATCTTCATCATGCGCATGTCCAGCCCGTCGTCGGGCTTCGGGCTGCTGTGGATCTTCCCCGTGATCTGGCTTGCCACGACGTTCGGCATGCGGGGGCTGATCGCCGGCGCCCTCGCGACGGTGATGCTGTTCGCAGCGGTGGTGTGGCTGGATCCGGAGCACCGCGTCGAGTACTCGACGCTGCTGCTGCCGCTGATAGTGCTCGCGGTGTCGGCGGCCTCGTTCCTCACGGCCCGTCAGTCGGCCGCGCAGCGCCACCTGCTCGACAAGCAGGCGCAGGTGCTCGCCGCCGCGCTGGAGCGCACCCGCCGGCAGGAGCAGGAGGTCACCGAGGTGCTGGATGCCGTCGATTTCGGGGTCGTCCGCATCGACGCCGACGGCAGCACCGCCGTCACGAACGAGGCGCACGGGCGACTGCAGCGTCCCGTCGGCGGACCGGACGAGCCGGTCGCCGCCTACCAGGACAACGGGACGACGCCGCTGCCGCTGGAGGAGTCGCCGCTGCAGCGCGCGCTGCGCGGTGAGGCGTTCAACGGGCAGCTCGTCTGGTACGGCGACCCGTCCGGGCCGCGGCAGGTGCTCAGCGTCACCGCCCGCCGGCTCACCGACACTGCAGGCAAGGACCGGGGCGCCGTCGTGATCTCGCGCGACGTCACCCCCGAGATCGCCGCGCTGCAGGCGCGCGACGAGCTCGTGGCATCCGTGTCGCACGAGCTGCGCACCCCGCTCACCTCGATCCTCGGCTACCTCGATCTCGTCCTCGACGACGAATCCGTCCCCGCCGACGCACGCCGCAAGCTCGAGATCGCCGAGCGCAACGCGGAGCGACTGCTCGCCATCGTCGCCGACGTCCTCGCCGCGTCCCGCCGCCCGCACGCGGTCACCGCGCAGTTGCCGATCCAGCCCGTCGACGCCGACATCCGCCCCGTTGTGCAGGCGGCGGTCGAGTCGATGCTGCCGCGCGCCGCCGAGCGCAACGTGAGCATCGACGACACCGGTGTGCCCTCCCTGATAGCCCACGTCGATCCGCAGCGCATCCGGCAGGTGCTGGACAACCTGCTCGCGAACGCCGTGAAGTACAACGTGGAGGGGGGCCAGATCGCGATCACGGCCGCCGCGGACGGGGACGACGTGCTGATCGCCGTCCGTGACACCGGCGTCGGCCTGGAGGACACCGACCAGTTGCGTCTTTTCCAGCGGTTCTACCGCGGCAATGCGGTGCGCGCGTCGGGCATGGCGGGGACCGGGCTCGGGCTCGCGATAAGCCGAGAGATAGCGCGGGCGCACGGCGGCGACATCACAGTGACCACAGGGGAGTCGGGCGTGGGATCCATATTCACCGTCCGGGTGCCCGGCGCGAGGGAGGCGGCAACTTGAACCTGGATCTGCTGTCGCTGCAGGTCATGACCGCCCTGGTCGTGATCGTCAGCGGAGTCATCTACATCATCGGCACCGTCATCCGCCGGGATGAAGGGTCCAGCCGGCTCTGGTCGGTCGCCTTCCTGTCCGGCACGGTGTGCGTGATCGCCTACCTCATCTGGGCCGCGGACCGGCACGCGTGGTGGGCGATCGCCGTCGGCAACGCCACGTTCGTCGGCGTGACCGGCGCGCTCTGGCTCGGATGCCGGGCGTACAACGGGCGCCGGATGCGCTGGTCCGCCGTGCTGAGCGTCACCGGCATCGTCGCGGCGTTCGTCGGTGTGATCGCGCAGGGACCGGACGGGGGCGATTGGGCCGGCGCCGTGGCGATGTTCCTCGCGCTGGCCGTGTTCGGTGCGGTCGGGTGCGTCGAGTGCCTGCGTGGCGAGTTGTTCGCCACCCGGACGGCTTGGGCGCTGGCGATAGTGCTGGGGCTGCAGTGCGTCTACTTCACGGTCCGCACCGTCGGCTTCGTCGTCTGGGGCCCGGAATCGGCGGTGTTCCAGGCATGGTTGGGCACTATCCCCATGAGCTTCCTGGTCGTGACGTTCACGATCGTGACCCTGGTCGCCACCTCGGTGCTGCGCGCGGGCCGGACGCAGGTGCGCGGCGTCGAGGCCATCGTCCGCAACACCGGTGTCGACGTCGGCGTGATGGCGTTCGAGAGCTTCACCGCCGCCGCGCGCAGCGTGCTGACCCGGGCCCAGTGGCGTCACGAGCTTGTCGCCGTGTTCGCCGTGCGCATCGACGACCTCGACCAGATCTCAACGGCCTTCGGCAGCGAAGTCGCCCGCGGCGTCGCAGAGACCTGGCGTTCCGGCGTGCGCCGGCACGCTCCTGCCGCGGCGCGGATCGGGCAGGACGGAGTGAACGGCCTCGTCGCGGTGACCGTCGTCGCCACCGCCGCCGAGGCGCGCACCGTCGCGACGCGGATCGCCCAGGGTGTGTTCGAGGAGCTGCGTGCGGTGCCGGGGTCCGTCATCCCTGATGTGGGCGTGGGACTTGCCCTCAGCGACACGCTGGGCAGCGACCTGGAGACCCTGATGGCGGCCGCCCGTGCCGATTCAGCCGGCCGTGAGCCGGTAGCCCACGCCGCGGACGGTCTCGATCCATCGCGGCCGTGACGCCGTGTCGCCGAGTTTGCGGCGCAGGTTCGCGATGTGGACCTCGATGGCGCGCGCGTCGCTGTCGCTGACGAACTCGGCGCCCGTGTACCGGCCCCCGCGCAGCGTCAGCGTGAGCTCGCTCTTGCCGAGCACCCGGCGGCCGTGCGCCAGCAGCTCCGCGAGGATGTCGAACTCGGTGCGGGTCAGGTCGAGGTCGACGCCGTCGGCGCTGGCCATCCGCATCTGCGGGTGCAGGCGCAGGCCGCGGTGCTCCAGCCACCCCGCTCCGTCCTCCGGCGCGGGATCCTCTGCGCCGGCTGGGGCGAGCACGTGCGACCGCGGCCGGCGCAGCATGGCGTCGATCCGCGCCCGCAGCTCGCGCGGCCGGAACGGCTTCGCGAGGTAGTCGTCGGCGCCGGCCTCCAGCCCCTGGAGCGCGTCGATCTCCTCGGTGCGGGCGGTCAGGATCACCAGATACGTCGAGCTGACGGCGCGGATCCGGCGTGCCGTCTCGAACCCGTCCATCCCCGGCATGTTCACGTCGAGGGTCGTCACGAGGGGATCGGTATCGGCGATCAGCTGCAGCCCCTCGGCGCCGGTGGCCGCGGTGCGCACCGCGAATCCTGCCTGCTCGAGCACGGCCGCCAGGAGCGAGCGGATGTCCTGCTCGTCCTCGATGACGACGGCGGTACGGGATTCGTGCACAGATGACCTCCGGGGTCGGCGGATGGCGTCACGGGAGGCGGCCGCTCCCCTCGACCTGCGGTCAGGATACCCCACGCGTCGCGTCGGCCGTGGCATCCTCGGAAGCATGTCCCTGATAGCACTGACCGGCGGGATCGCCTCCGGGAAGTCCACCATCGCGCGTCGGCTCGCCATGCACGGCGCCGTGATCGTGGACGCGGACGCCCTCGTCCGCGAGGTGCAGCAGCCCGGGTCCCCGGTGCTCGCGCAGATCGCCGCCGCGTTCGGCGCGGGGATGTTGCGGGCGGACGGGACGCTGGACCGTGCGGCCCTGGGGGCGCACGTGTTCGGCCATCCCGACCGGCTGCAGCGGCTGAACGCGATCGTGCATCCCGCCGTCGTCGCCGAGTCGCAGCGTCGCTTCGCGGCCGCCTTCGCCGCGGACCCCGCCGCCGTCGTGGTCTACGACGTGCCGCTGCTGGTCGAGGCCCGCGGCACCGGCGGCTGGGACCTCGTCGTCGTCGCCCACGCCCCGGCCGACGTGCGCACGCAGCGCCTGATCGACCTGCGGGGAATGGCCCCGGACGAGGCGCGCACGCGGATCGGCGCGCAGGCGACGGACGCGCAGCGGCTGGCGATAGCGGATGTCGTGATCGACACCGCCGGGACCATCGCGCACACCGAGGAGCAGGTGGATGCGCTGTGGGACCGGATCGCCGGGCAGCGGCATCCCGACCCGGAGCCCGCACCCCGCCGCGATGTCGGGGACCCGACGTAGCCTGGAGGGATGCAGACCACCCGATCCGTCCGGCCGTTCGAGGTCGTCAGCGACTATCGGCCGAGCGGCGACCAGCCGCAGGCGATCGAGCAGCTCGCCGCGCGCATCAACGCGGGCGAGACGGATGTCGTCCTGCTCGGCGCGACCGGGACCGGCAAGTCGGCCACCACGGCGTGGCTGGTCGAGAAGGTGCAGCGCCCCACGCTCGTGCTCGCCCACAACAAGACGCTCGCCGCGCAACTGGCCAACGAGTTCCGCGATCTGCTGCCGCACAACGCCGTCGAGTACTTCGTCAGCTACTACGACTACTACCAGCCCGAGGCGTACGTGCCGCAGACGGACACGTTCATCGAGAAGGACTCGTCCATCAACGCGGAGGTGGAGCGGCTCCGGCACTCCACGACGAACTCGCTGCTGAGCCGGCGCGACGTCGTCGTGGTGAGCACCGTCTCGTGCATCTACGGACTGGGCGCCCCCGAGGAGTACCTGCGCGCGATGGTGGCCCTGCAGGTGGGGGAGAGGTACGACCGCGATGCCCTGATCAGGCAGTTCATCTCGATGCAGTACAACCGCAACGACGTGGACTTCTCCCGCGGCAACTTCCGCGTCCGCGGCGACACCATCGAGATCATCCCCGTGTACGAGGAGTATGCGATCCGGATCGAGCTGTTCGGTGACGAGATCGAGGCGCTGTACATGCTGCATCCGCTCACCGGCGACATAGTGCGCAAGCTCGACTCGGTGCCGATCTTCCCGGCATCCCACTACGTGGCCGGCGCGGACGTCGTGCAGCGGGCCATCGGCACCATCGAAGACGAGCTGGCGTCGCGGCTGGGCGAACTGGAGCGGCAGGGCAAGCTGCTGGAGGCGCAGCGCCTGCGGATGCGCACGACGTTCGACCTGGAGATGCTGCAGCAGCTCGGGTTCTGCTCCGGCATCGAGAACTACTCGCGGCACCTCGACGGCCGGGAGCCGGGCGAGCCACCGCACACGCTGCTGGACTTCTTCCCCGACGACTTCCTGCTCGTGATCGACGAATCGCACGTCACGGTGCCGCAGGTCGGCGCCATGTACGAGGGAGACGCCTCGCGCAAGCGCACGCTCGTGGAGCACGGGTTCCGGCTGCCCAGCGCCTTGGACAACCGTCCGCTGCGGTGGGACGAGTTCAAGAACAGGATCGGGCAGACCGTGTACCTGTCCGCCACCCCGGGCCGGTACGAGATGGGGATCGCCGACGGCATCGTGGAGCAGATCATCCGCCCCACCGGCCTTGTCGACCCGCAGATCGTCGTCAAGCCGTCCAAGGGACAGATCGACGACCTACTCGAGGAGATCCGCGTGCGCGCGGAGCGCGACGAACGGGTCCTCGTGACGACGCTCACGAAGAAGATGGCCGAGGAGCTCACCGACTTCCTCGCCGAGCACGGCGTGCGGGTGCGCTACCTGCACTCCGACGTCGACACGCTGCGGCGCGTGGAGCTGCTCACCGAGCTGCGCGCGGGCGTGTACGACGTGCTCGTGGGGATCAACCTGCTGCGGGAGGGCCTGGACCTCCCGGAGGTCTCCCTGGTGTCGATCCTCGACGCCGACAAGGAGGGGTTCCTGCGCAGCGGCACCTCGCTGATCCAGACGATAGGCCGCGCCGCCCGCAACGTGTCCGGCCAGGTGCACATGTACGCCGACAACATGACCGACTCGATGCGCAAGGCCATCGACGAGACCGACCGGCGGCGCGAGAAGCAGATAGCGTACAACGTTGCGAACGGCATCGATCCGCAGCCGCTGCGCAAGCGCATCGCCGACATCACCGAGGTACTGGCCCGCGAGGGCGCCGATACCGCGGCGATGATGTCGAAGCGGGATGCCGCCCGGTCCAAGAGCGGGAAGGGAAAGAGCCCCACACCCCGCCTGCGTCAGGGCATCGCCGCTGAGGGGGCGCAGCAGCTGGAGGACACCATCGGCGACCTCACCGGGCAGATGCTGGCGGCGGCCGGGGAGCTGAAGTTCGAGCTCGCCGCGCGGCTGCGCGACGAGGTGCAGGACCTGAAGAAGGAGCTGCGGGCGATGGAGAAGGCCGGGCACGCCTGAGCGGACGCGTCGGGTAGCGTGAGCGTGTGTCGAACGGGAACGGCCGCGGTCTGCTCATCGGCGCCGTCGTGGCCGCCGGCGTCGTCGCGATCCTGGGCGTCCTAATGGTGGGTCCCCTCCCGGTCGGCGCTCCGCGGTGGACTCCGGGGCCGCTGCAGCGGCCGACGATGCCTCCGCAGCCGACATCCGTCGCGACGCTTCCGGCGTTCGAAGGCCCCGCGGTCGCATCCGCCGTCGTCCGCGTGATCCTCACCGTGCTGTTCGCGCTGGCCGTCGCGCTCCTGGTGGCCGTCGTCGCCGCGATGATCGTGCGCCGTATCCGCGACCGTCGCCGCCGGGTGCGCGCACATGCCGGCCGCGCACCGGCCGTCGGCGTCAGCGGCGTCGCGGATACCGCTGTCGCCGCACCCGCCGTGCGCCGCGGGATCGCCCGCGCCCTGGAAATCCTCGACGAGGATCGCCCGCCGGACGATGCCATCGTCGCGGCCTGGCTGGGCCTGGAGGACACGGCTCGGCAGGCGGGGGCGCGTCGGGCACCGTCGGAGACGCCCGCCGAGTACGCGGCGCGCATCATCCGCCGCTTCGAGACGAACAGGTCGGCCACCGACATCCTGCTGCGCCTCTACGAGGACGTCCGCTTCGGCGGACGCCACGCCGACGCAGGTTCCGTGCGCACGGCCCGCGAGTGCCTCGTGCATCTGCAGCGGTCCTGGCACGACACCGCGGAGGCCGGGCGTCCGGGGGGCCGGCCGTGACCGGGGCGCGGACCGCGCCGATAGCGGCGGGTGCCCTGCTCGGCGCGGTCTCCGGCTTCCTGCTGTGGGTCCTCGGCGTCTCCTGGGCGGTCGCCGTGGCGATAGCCCTGTTCGGGATCGCGGCAGGCATCGCCTGGGCGGGCTTCGCAGGCGGAGAGACGCCGCTGTTCGCCCGGCTCCCCGCCGACCCGCGGCCGGGCACCCGGTCCGACATGACCCAGGTTGCGTGGTCGCTGCGCGGACGGCATGGAGAGGTCAGCGACGCCGGCGTCAAGCGCCTGCGCGCGTTCGCCCGCGCGCGGCTCGCGCATCACCGGCTCGACCTCGACGATCCCGGCGACCAGTCGCGGATCCGCGCACTGCTCGGGGACACCGCCGCCGCAGCGCTGACCCACGGTTCGGTGCGCACCATCGCCGACGTGGAGCGCTGTCTCGACGCGCTCGAGACGCTCGACGCCGCCGCCGTGCCTGCACGGACGAAGGCCCATCGGAGAGGATGACGTGTGACCGCACCCGAGACCCCCGCCGCGGCGCCCGACGTCGACGCCCTGTCGACCGCCCGTGTGGGCGAGCTGGCCCGCGCCGTCCTCGACGAGGTCGCCACCGCTGTGGTCGGGCTCGAGGAGCCCCTGGCGCTCGCCTTGGCCGCTATTCTCGCCGGCGGCCATGTGCTGTTCGAGGATGTGCCGGGGCTCGGCAAGACCCTGGCGGCGCGATCGATTGCGCAGGCGTGCGGTCTTGACTTCCGCCGGCTGCAGTGCACCCCCGACCTGCTGCCCGCCGACATCACCGGGTCGTACGTCTACGCGCCCGCCGCCGGCACTTTCGAGTTCCGCCCCGGGCCCGTGTTCACCGGTCTTCTGCTGGCCGACGAGCTGAACCGCACCGCCCCGAAGACCCAGTCGGCGCTGCTGGAGGCGATGGCCGAGGGTCAGGTCACCGTCGAGGGCACGAGCTTCCCGCTCCCGCAGCCGTTCCACATGATCGCCACCGCGAACCCCATCGAATACGAGGGCACCTACGCGCTGCCGGAGGCGCAGCTGGACCGGTTCCTGGTGCGGCTGAGCGTCGGCTACCCGGACCGCGACGCGGAGGAGCGGATCCTCACCGGCCGCATCGCGCGCCGCACCGAGACCATCCGGGTGCGGCGGGTGATCGACGGGACGCAGCTGCGGGCCATGCAGGCCGGCGTCGAGTCCGTGCACGTCGACCGCGACATCCTCCGTTACTGCGTGGACCTCGCCGCCGCCACCCGCTCCGACCCGTCTGTCGAGGTGGGCGCCTCCCCGCGCGGGTCGCAGGCGCTCATGCTCGTCGGCCGCGCCCGCGCCGTGATCGACGGGCGCGACTACGTGACGCCCGACGACGTGAAACGGGTGGCGGTGCCGGTGCTCGCGCACCGGCTCTCGCTCACGCCGGGCGCGTGGGCGGCGGGAACCGACCCGGTGCGCGTCGTCCAGGCGGTGGTCGAGGCCGTCCCGGGCCCGCCGAGCGTGCCCCGGTCCGCGGCGAGGGCGTGATGACGAGGGTGCTGACGCCCGCCCCGATGGGCGGGATCGGCGCGGGCATCCTCCTTCTCGGCGCCGCCCTCGCGTTCGGCCGCGTTGAGCTCGCCGTCACCGGCGTGGTCCTGCTCGTCGCCGTCGCGGCGGCGTTGCCCGGCGGCGCGGCGGCGGAGCCGGTGCTCACCGCGGAACGCGGCGGGGGGGAGCCGGTGCCCGACGGATCCGTGCGGATCCCGGTCACCCTGACGGTGGATGCCGCCGACGCGGAGACGATCCTCGTCACGACGACGCAGCTGCAGCATCGCGTGCGCCGGGTGGCCGTCTCCGGGCCGGTGGCGCGGATCCCGATGGGCATCCGAAGCCCGCATACCGGCGACCAGGAGCTGCTCGCCGCGGACGCGACAGCGATCGGCCCCGACGGGGCGTGGACGGCGCCGGCACCGGACCGCACGAGGCTGACGGCGCGGCTGCAGCCGCGCGCTGTAGCACTGCCGTTCCTGCCGCTGTCGCGCGACCCGGCCGGGCTCACCGGCGCCCACGACGCCGCTCGGCCCGGCGACGGCGGCGAGTTCCGCGACATCCACCCGTTCGCGCCGGGGGACCGGCTGCAGCGCATCGACTGGAAGGCGACGGCGCGGCTCGCCCGGCGGCCCGGGGACCTGTTCGTGCGTCGCGCTTTCGCGACCTCCGACCTCGACGTGGCGCTGATCCTCGACGACCGCGACGACGTCACCGGCCGGGTGGGCGACTGGGCGCGGGGCGACCGCGCGCTGGGGCTGCCGGGGTCGATGGACGTGGCCCGCGAGGCGGCGTGGTCGCTGGCGTGCGGGTACCTCGACGTCGGCGACCAGGTGGCGTTCCAGCTGCTCTCCCGCCCCAGCACCGCCGTGCGCCGGGGATCCGGTGCGCGGCACCGGGAGCGGCTGCGCGCCGCCATCGCCGGCGCGTCGCCGCAGCCGCGTCTGACCCGCACCCGCACCCCGCTCGTGGCCCGGGGCGCACTCATCATCCTGCTGTCGACGTTCCTCGACGACGAGACGGTGCGCCTGGCCGGCGTGTGGCGCGCCGCCGGGCATCGGGTGCTGGCCGTGGACACGCTGCCGCAGCTGCGGACCGAGCGGCTGCGGCGCGAGGAGATGGCAGCCTCGCGCATGGTCCTCGGGCTGCGGGCGGACAGGCTGCGCGACCTCGCCGCGATGGGCGCCGACGTCCTCGTGTGGGACGGGGATGCCGGGAGCCGGGCCGCCGCGCTGCGCGGCATCTCGGGACCGAGGCGGCGGCGATGACAACGCTCCCCGCGGCGACGGCCTCGGCCGGCATCCCGGTCCCGGTGCTGTGCGCGGCCCCGGTCGTCCTCGCCGGCCTCGGCTTCGCCGTCGCCCCGGCGCCGTACGCCGTGGCCGCCGCCGTGCTGGCGGTGATCGGCGCGGTGTTCCCCGCGACCCTGGCGACATGGGGCACCGGGCTGGTGATAGCGCTCGCTCAGCTGCTGCATCCAGCGACCGCCGCCGCCGACCTCCGCCCGTACGTCGTGCTGGCGCTCGTCCACGCGCTGCACGTGCTGGGCGGCCTGTGCCTCGTGCTGCCCCGGCGCGGCCGCGTGCAGCTGCGGGCGCTGGCGCGCCCGGCCCGGCGCTGGCTGGTCGTGCAGCTGATAGCGCAGCCGGTGCTGGCGGCGGCGCTGCTCGCGCAGCAGGCGCCGCTGCGCACGCTCCTGCCCGCCACCGCGGTCGTCGTCGTGACCGCGGCGTGCGCCATCGCCGTCGTGATCCTGCTGCGCGCGCTCGCCGGGCGACGGTGATCCGGTGGATCGTTCGCGGGGAGCACACAGCGGGCGCGGACCGGGTGTCGGAGCCCCCACCTAGACTTGTTCGGTGCCCATCATCCCTGTCGCCAGCCCTGGAAACGTCTCGGGAAAGCTCAGCGTCCGCGGCGCCCGTGTGCACAATCTGCGCAATGTCGACCTCGACATCCCGCGCGACAGTCTCGTCGTGTTCACCGGGCTTTCCGGGTCCGGGAAGTCCAGCCTCGCGTTCGACACCATCTTCGCGGAGGGCCAGCGCCGCTACGTCGAGTCGCTGAGTGCGTACGCCCGTCAGTTCCTCGGCCAGGTCGACCGTCCCGACGTCGACTTCATCGAGGGACTGAGCCCCGCCGTCTCGATCGACCAGAAGTCCACGAACCGCAACCCGCGGTCGACGGTCGGCACCATCACCGAGATCCACGACTACATGCGCCTGCTGTGGGCGCGCATCGGCGTGCCGCACTGTCCGGAGTGCGGCGAGGTGATCCAGCGGCAGACCGTGCAGCAGATCGCCGACCAGCTCGTCGACCTGCCCGAGCGCACCCGGTACCAGATCGTCGCGCCGGTCGTCACGCAGAAGAAGGGCGAGTTCGTCGACCTCTTCAAGGAGCTGTCGGCCAAGGGCTACGCGCGCGCCGTCGTCGACGGCGATCTCGTCCAACTCGCCGAGCCGCCGGCGCTGAAGAAGAGCTACAAGCACGACATCGCCGTCGTGGTCGACCGCCTCGTCGCCGCCCCCGGCATCCTCGGGCGCGTCACCGACTCCGTCGAGACCGCGCTGGGCCTTGCCGGCGGCGTGATGCAGGTGAACTTCGTGGACGAGTCCGGGCACGCCGCGTGGCAGAGCTTCTCGGAGAAGCTCGCCTGCCCGAACGGCCACCCGCTGCAGCTGACCGAGATCGAGCCGCGGACGTTCTCGTTCAACGCGCCGTTCGGCGCCTGCCCGGCCTGCTCGGGCCTGGGCACCCGGATGTCGGTGGATGTCGAGCTCATGCTGGGCGACGAGGAGCTCTCCCTCCGGGAGGGCGTGGTCGTCCCGTGGACCACGCAGGGCAAGGGCCTGTTCCAGTACTACGAGCGCCTCCTGGAGGGGCTCGCCGACGACCTCGGCTTCTCGCTGGACACGCCCTGGCGGATGCTCCCGCAGGCCGTCACCGACGCGGTGCTGCACGGCGACAACTTCAAGGTCACCGTGCGGTGGAAGAACCGGTACGGGCGGGAGATGCGGTACACGTCGGGTTTCGAAGGCGTCGTCCCCTACATCGAACGGCAGTACCTGCAGGCGGAGTCCGACACGCAGCGGCAGCGCTGGTCGCAGTTCCTGCGCGAGGTCCCGTGCCCGGTGTGCGACGGGAACAGGCTCAAGCCCGAGGTCCTCGCGGTGAAGGTGCACGGCCGGTCGATCGCGGAGGCGTCGCGGCTGAGCCTGGCCGAGGCGCAGGAGTACTTCGCGAAGCTGCAGCTCACCGACCGTGAGGCGAAGATCGCCGCGCAGGTGCTGCGCGAGATCCGGGTCCGGCTCGACTTCCTCATCCAGGTGGGCCTGAACTACCTGAACCTCGGGCGCGCGGCCGGGTCGCTGTCCGGCGGTGAGGCGCAGCGGATCCGGCTGGCCACGCAGATCGGCTCCGGGCTGACCGGGGTCCTGTACGTGCTGGACGAGCCGTCGATCGGCCTGCACCAGCGCGACAACCGCCGGCTCATCGAGACGCTGCTGACGCTGCGCGACCTCGGCAACACGCTCATCGTCGTCGAGCACGACGAGGAGACCATCCACGCGGCGGACTGGATCGTCGACATCGGGCCGCGCGCGGGCGTCGACGGCGGCACCGTGGTGCACTCGGGCCCGCTGGCCGCGCTGCTGGAGGAGCGCGCCTCGGTGACCGGCGACTACCTCGCCGGCCGGCGGGAGATCGCGGTCCCGCGGCGGCGCCGCCGGATCGACAAGAAGCGCCAGCTGTCCGTGGTGGGCGCCCGCGAGAACAACCTGCGCAATGTGACCGTCGACTTCCCGCTGGGCGTGTTCACCGCGGTGACCGGCGTCAGCGGGTCGGGCAAGTCGTCGCTCGTGAACGACATCCTCTACCAGGTGCTCGCCGCGCGGCTGAACGGCGCCCGCACCGTGCCGGGCAAGCACACCCGGGTCACCGGCCTGGACAACCTCGACAAGGTCGTCCACGTCGACCAGGCGCCGATCGGCCGCACGCCGCGGTCGAACCCGGCCACGTACACCGGCGTGTTCGACCGCATCCGGACCCTCTTCAGCGAGACTCCGGACGCGAAGGCCCGCGGCTACCGGCCGGGCCGGTTCAGCTTCAACGTCAAGGGCGGGCGTTGCGAGGCGTGCTCGGGCGACGGCACCATCAAGATCGAGATGAACTTCCTGCCCGACGTGTACGTGGACTGCGAGGTCTGCCACGGCAAGCGGTACAACCGCGACACGCTGTCCGTGCACTACAAGGGCAAGAACATCGCCGAGGTGCTGGAGATGCCGATCTCGGAGGCCGCGGAGTTCTTCGAGCCGATCCAGGCCATCCACCGCTACCTGAGCACCCTGGTCGACGTCGGCCTCGGCTACGTGCGACTCGGGCAGGCGGCGACGACGCTGTCCGGCGGCGAGGCGCAGCGTGTGAAGCTCGCCACGGAGCTGCAGCGCCGGTCCAACGGGCGGTCGATCTACGTGCTGGACGAACCCACCACGGGCCTGCACTTCGAGGACGTGCAACGACTGCTGGAGGTGCTGAACGGGCTCGTCGACAAGGGCAACACCGTCATCGTGATCGAGCACAACCTGGATGTCATCAAGTCGGCGGACTGGATCGTGGACCTCGGCCCGGAGGGCGGGTCCGGCGGCGGGATGGTCGTGGCCACCGGGACACCCGAGCAGGTCGCGCGCGCCGAGGGATCGTACACCGGCGCTTTCCTCGCCGAGATCCTCGACGGGGTCGCCGGGCAGCGGAAGGCGGGCTGAGCGAGCGTCGATGGCCGATCAGCTTCCGTACAAGCCCAAGCAGGGCGAGATCCCGACCGCCCCCGGCGTGTACCGGTTCCGCGACCGGGAGGGACGGATCCTCTACGTCGGCAAGGCGAAGAGCCTGCGCGCCCGCCTGTCGAACTACTTCGCGCCGCTGCACACGCTGCATGAGCGCACCCGCCGCATGGTGACCACCGCGGCCTCCGTGGAATGGACGGTGGTCGGCAGCGACGTCGAGGCGCTGCAGCTGGAGTTCATGTGGATCCAGGAGTTCAAGCCGCCGTTCAACGTCCGCTACAAGGACGACAAGTCGTATCCGTACCTCGCGGTGACGATGGCCGACGAGGCGCCGCGCGTCATCGTCACCCGCAACCACCGGATCAAGGGCGCGAAGTACTTCGGCCCGTACCCGAAGGTGTGGGCGGTCCACGACACCATCGACCTGATGATCCGGGTGTTCCCGATCCGCACCTGCAGCGACTCGTCGTACAAGAAGGCGATGGCCACGGGCCGGCCGTGCTTCCCCGGCCAGATCGGCCGGTGCGGGGGACCGTGCTCGATGACGGTGACGGTGTCCGAGCACCGGGCCATCGTGGACGACTTCGTCGCGTTCCTGTCCGGCGGCGATGAGCGGTTCCGCAGGGACCTCACCCGCCGGATGCAGGAGGCGGCCGCGGCGATGGACTACGAGGCCGCGGCGGTCTACCGCGACAAGCTGCAGGCCGTCGACGCGGTGCTCAGCAAGAGCGCGCTCGTGCTGTCGCCGGACATGGACGCCGACCTCTTCGGCATCGCCGAGGACGAGCTGTCGGCGGCCGTGCAGCGGTTCATCGTCCGCGGCGGCCGCGTGCGCGGGGTCCGCGCCACGACGATCGAGAAGGAGCTGGACATTTCCGGATCCGACCTCGTCGACCAGGTCCTCCAGCGCGTGTACGGGGACGCGGCATCCGAGGACATCCCCCGGCAGATCCTCGTGCCGCAGCTGCCGGAGGACGCCGTCGAGCTGGAGGCGTGGCTGCGCGAGCGCCGCGGCAAGAAGGTCAGGATCGCCGTCGCGCAGCGCGGCCGCAAGGCCGAGCTGATGAAGACCGCGACGATGAACGCGCAGCAGGCGCTCGTGCTGCACAAGATGCGGCGCACCAGCGATTACGTGGCGCGCACGCAGGCGCTCACCGATCTGCAGGAGGCGCTCGGGCTCGCCGAGGCGCCGCTGCGCATCGAGTGCTTCGACATCTCGCACCTGTCCGGGACGAACGTCGTCGCGTCGATGGTGGTGTTCGAGGACGGGCTGCCGCGCAAGGACCAGTACCGCTCGTTCACTGTCCCCGACACCACCGACGACACGGACTCGATGAACCAGGTGCTGCTGCGCCGGCTCGCGCGCCTCGACGACCCCGACCCGGCCGAGGCCGAGGGCGGCAACGGCACGAAGCGGCGGTTCTCGTACCCGCCGCAGCTGCTCGTCGTCGACGGCGGGCAGCCGCAGGTGGCCGCCGCCGCCCGCGCCCTCGCGGCCTCCGGGCGCACCGGGATAGCCCTGTGCGGCATCGCCAAGCGCCTCGAGGAGGTGTGGCTTCCGGACCAGGACTTCCCGGTAATCCTGCCGCGCACCTCCGAGGCGCTGTACCTGCTGCAGCGTCTGCGCGACGAGGCGCACCGGTTCGCCATCACGCACCAGCGCAAGCGCCGCAAACGCGACATCACGACGGTGCTCGCCGAGGTGCCGGGGCTCGGCCCCGCGCGCATCCGCGCCCTGCTGCGCCACTTCGGATCGGTGGCGGCCCTGCGCGAAGCAACCCCGGAGGAGATCCGGGGCCTGCCCGGCATCGGGCCGGCGCTCGCCGCGGCCGTGCATGCGCATCTGACACAGCCGCCGCGCTGATCTCGATAGGGTGGACCCGACAGGGACGGGGGGTTCATGGCGGACATCGAAGAGGATGCGGCCGGCGAGATCCTTATCGTGACCGGCATGTCCGGCGCCGGCCGGTCGACGGCCGCGAACGCGCTCGAGGACCTCGGCTGGTACGTCGTGGACAATCTGCCGCCGCAGATGCTCAAGCCGCTCCTGGACCTTTCCGGCCTCGCCGCCGGAACTCTGCCCCGGGTCGCCGCCGTCGTCGACGTGCGCGGCGGGAGCCTTTTCACTCAGCTGCCCGACATCACCCGCGCCCTGCGCGGCGCGCGCCAGCAGCTGCGGGTCGTGTTCCTGGATGCCTCCGACGACGTGCTCGTGCGGCGGTACGAAGCCGTCCGCCGCCCCCACCCGCTGCAGGGCGAGGGCACCATCGTCGACGGCATCCGGCACGAACGGGAGCGTCTCGCGTCGATCCGCGAGAGCGCCGACCTCGTGATCGACACGACGGACCTCAACATCCACCAGCTCGCCACCCACGTCGTCGAGCTGTTCAGCGAAAGCGACTCCGCACGCCATTCGCTCACGATCCTCAGCTTCGGGTTCAAGTACGGCCTGCCGGTGGACGCGGACA
The DNA here is from genome assembly GCF_009649635.1 of Microbacterium sp. SYP-A9085. Lineage (GTDB taxonomy): Bacteria > Actinomycetota > Actinomycetes > Actinomycetales > Microbacteriaceae > Microbacterium. The sequence goes on from NZ_WJII01000007.1 coordinate 138,271, forward strand.
TGGTCGCCGACATGCGGTTCCTGCCGAACCCGTACTGGGAGGACGGCCTGCGCGGCCTGAGCGGCCTGGACGACGCGGTCCGCGACTTCGTGCTCGCCCAGCAGGGAGCGGCTGCGTTCCTGGACGCGTACACCGCCGCGGTGCGTCCGGTCCTGGACGGGTACCAGCGGGAGAACAAGCGGCACAGCGTCCTGGCCCTCGGCTGCACCGGCGGAAAGCACCGCTCCGTCGCCCTCGCCGAGGTGCTCGCCGCCCGGCTGCGCGACGTCCCCGGCGTCGCCGTGCGCGTCGTGCACCGGGATCTGGGGCGAGAGTAGCCCCGGTAGGCTGGATGGCCGTCCCCCTCACTCATCTCGAAGGAGCCCCGTGCCGCTGACCGCCGACGTGAAAGCAGAGCTCATTGCCCTGCGAGACCCGCGACCGACGGCGCGGGTCGCCGAGTTGACGGCCCTGCTGCGGTTCTCCGGCGGACTGCACTGGATCGCCAACCGCGTCGCCGTGGAGGCGGAGCTCGACTCCGACCTGCTCGCCCGGCGCACCGCCCGCGAGCTCGTCGACATGTACGGGGTGCGGCCCGAACTCGTGCAGGTGCAGGGCGGCGCGACCTCCGGCGGAACGCGCTTCGCCGTCCGCGTCATCGAGGCGGGGGAGACGCTGGCCCGGCAGACCGGCCTGCTCGACCAGCGCCGGCGTGCCGTGCGCGGCCTGCCCAACCGGCTCACCACCGGCTCCCGCCCCGACCTGGCCGCCGTGTGGCGGGGCGCGTTCCTCGCCGCCGGATCGCTCAGCGATCCCGGGCGGTCGGCGGCGCTGGAGGTCTCCTGCCCCTCCTCGGAGGCGGCGATGGCCCTGGTCGGCGCCGCGCATCGGCTGGGCGTCGCGGCCAAGGCCCGCGAGGTCCGCGGCATCCCGCGCGTGGTCGTCCGCGACGGCGAGGCGATCCGGGCGGCGCTGGCCGCAATGGGCGCGGCACGCGCCGCCGCGGCGTGGGACCAGATGCGGCAGCGTCGCGAGGTGCGGGCGGGCGTGAACCGGCTCGTGAACTTCGACGACGCCAACCTGCGCCGGTCCGCGCAGGCGGCCGTCGCCGCGTGCGCGCGCGTGGAGCGGGCGCTGGAGATCCTCGGCGACGAGGTCCCCGACCATCTGCTGGCGGCGGGACGCCTGCGCCTGGCGCACCGCGACGCGAGCCTGGACGAGCTCGGCCATCACGCCGACCCGGCGCTGACGAAGGACGCTGTCGCCGGCCGCATCCGCCGGCTGCTGGCGATGGCCGACAAGAAGGCCGACCTCGACGGCATCCCGGGCACCGAGTCCGCCGTCCCGGCCGAGGAGATCGACTAGCCGCATCCCAGGGCCGACCCCGCCCTGCATCGCCTGTCGCGCGCTCACTAGGATGAGAGCGTCACCCTCGCTGCGCCAGGGAGCGACACCGCTTCCGTCCTCGGCGCCGCGCCGACAGGAAGAAGAGAACATGGCGATCTACACGTTGCCCGACCTCCCGTACGATTACGCAGCGCTCGAGCCGCACATCAGCGGCAAGATCATGGAGCTGCACCACGACAAGCACCATGCGGCGTATGTCGCCGGCGCGAACACCGCTCTGGACAAGCTCGCCGAGGCGCGCGACGCCGGAGACCTCGCCAACGTCAACAAACTCGAGAAGGACCTCGCGTTCAACCTGGGCGGACACGTCAACCACTCGATCTTCTGGACCAACCTCTCGCCCAACGGCGGCGGACAGCCCGAGGGTGAGCTGAAGGCCGCCATCGACGAGTTCTTCGGCGGGTTCGACAAGTTCCAGGCGCACTTCACCGCCGCCGCCAGCGGCATCCAGGGTTCGGGGTGGGCCGTGCTCAGCTGGGACCCGATCGGGGCGCGCCTGATCATCCAGCAGCTGTTCGACCAGCAGGGCAACACCGCCCAGGGCACCATCCCGCTGTTCCAGCTGGACATGTGGGAGCACGCGTTCTACCTGGACTACCTCAACGTGAAGGCCGACTACATCAAGGCCGTGTGGAACATCGCGAACTGGCAGAACGTGGCGTCACGGTTCGACGTCGCCCGCGAGAAGACCTCAGGGCTGCTGGTACTGTCATAGCCGGTGACGGCGTCCCGATGGGAGCCGTCGGGACGCCGTTGTCCTTCCCTGAAAACCGCGCACTCGCGCATGACATACCTGGGAGACATTCCGTGACCGTCAAGATCGGAATCAACGGCTTCGGCCGTATCGGACGCAATTTCCTCCGAGCCGCGCTCGCGCAGGGTGCTGACCTCGACGTCGTCGCGGTCAACGACCTCACGGACAACAAGACCCTCGCCCACCTGCTCGCGTACGACTCCGTCGGCGGACCGCTGGGCCAGGATGTCAGCTACGACGGCGACGCGATCACGGTCGGCGGGAAGTCGATCAAGGTCTTCGAGGAGCGCGACCCCGCCAACCTGCCCTGGGGCGAGCTGGGCGTGGACATCGTGATCGAGTCGACCGGCCGGTTCACGAAGGCATCCGACGCGGCGAAGCACATCGCCGGCGGCGCGAAGAAGGTCATCATCTCGGCGCCGGGCACCGACGTCGACGGCACTTTCGTGATGGGCGTGAACGAGGACTCGTACGACCCGGCCACCATGAACGTGCTCTCCAACGCGTCGTGCACCACGAACTGCCTCGCGCCGCTCGCCAAGGTCCTCAACGACGCATTCGGCATCGAGCGCGGCTTCATGATGACCGCGCACGCCTACACCGCCGACCAGAACCTGCAGGACGGCCCGCACAAGGACCTGCGTCGCGCCCGCGCCGCCGCGATCAACATCGTCCCCGCGTCCACCGGCGCCGCCAAGGCCATCGGCCTCGTGCTGCCGGAGCTGAACGGCAAGCTCAGCGGCTCGTCGTACCGGGTCCCGGTGCCGACCGGCTCGATCGTCGACCTCACCGTCGTCGCCGAGCGCGAAGACCTGACCGTCGATGAGGTGAACGCCGCGTACCGGGCCGCCGCCGCCGACGGCCGGCTCAAGGGCTACCTGGCCTACACCGAGGACCCGATCGTCTCCAGCGACATCCAGCTGAACCCGCACTCCAGCGTCTTCGACGCGGAGCTGACCAACGTCAGCGGCAACCTCGTCAAGGTCTCGGGCTGGTACGACAACGAGTGGGGCTACTCCAACCGGCTCGTCGACCTGACCGAGTACGTCGCCGAGCGTCTCTGAGTCCGCATGGCTCTGCGCACCCTCGACACACTCGCCGCACGCCTCGGGGGCCCGCTCGCCGGCACGCGGGTCATCGTCCGCTGCGACCTGAACGTCCCGCTGCAGGACGGACGGATCACGGACGATGGCCGCGTGCGCGCGTCGCTGCCCACGCTGAACGCCCTCATCCACCAGGGCGCCCGCGTCGTCGTCTGCTCGCACCTCGGCCGTCCCGACGGTGCGCCGGATCCCGCGTACAGCCTGGCGCCGGTCGCGCAGCGCCTGTCCGAGCTGCTCGGCAAGCCCGTCGCCTTCGCGCGCGACACCGTCGGGCCCTCGGCCCGGGACGCTGTGGCCGCCCTCGGCGACGGGGACGTCGCGGTGATCGAGAACCTCCGCTTCGACGCCGGGGAGACCGCGAAGGACGACGCCCAGCGGCGCGCCTTCGCGCACAAGCTCGCGGCGCTCGGCGACGCGCTCGTCTCCGACGGCTTCGGCGTCGTGCACCGCAAGCAGGCCAGCGTGTACGACCTCGCCGAGATCCTGCCCTCCGTGGCGGGGCTGCTCATCGCGAAGGAGCTGGAGGTCCTGGACCGGCTCACCGAGAACCCGCAACGGCCGTACACCGTGGTGCTCGGCGGTTCGAAGGTCAGCGACAAACTGGGCGTCATCGCGCACCTGCTGCCGCGCGTGGACAAGCTCCTGGTCGGCGGCGGGATGATGTTCACATTCCTCGCCGCGCAGGGGCATCCGGTGGGCGCGAGCCTGCTGGAAGAGGACCAGCTGGACACCGTCCGCGGCTACCTGGCGACGGCGAAGGACAAGGGCGTCGAGATCGTCCTCCCCGTGGATGCGGTGGTCGCGGCATCCTTCTCCGCCGACGCCGACCATGTCGTGGCCGACGCCGACGCGCTCGAGGACACCGCGTTCGGCGCGTCCGGACTGGGCCTGGACATCGGGCCGCGCACGGCCGAGGCGTTCGCGAACGAGATCCGCAGCAGCGCGACGGTGTTCTGGAACGGTCCGATGGGCGTGTTCGAGATGCCGGCGTTCGCGGCGGGCACGAAGACCGTCGCGCAGGCGCTGACCGAGGTCGACGGACTGTCCGTGGTCGGCGGGGGAGACTCCGCCGCCGCGGTGCGTCAGCTGGGTTTCTCCGACGACCGGTTCGGGCACATCTCGACCGGCGGCGGCGCGAGCCTGGAGTTCTTGGAGGGCAAGAGGCTGCCCGGACTGGAGGTGCTCGGATGGGCGCAGTGAACGACGGCGGCGCCGGGCGGCGGATGCCGCTGATCGCCGGCAACTGGAAGATGAACCTCGACCACCTGCAGGCGGTCGCGCTCGTGCAGAAGCTGCACTGGACGCTCAAGGACGCCCGGCACGAGACGGACTCCGTCGAGGTGGCCGTCTTCCCACCGTTCACCGACCTCCGCACGGTGCAGACGCTCCGCGACGCGGACAAGATCCCGTTCGCACTCGGCGCGCAGGACCTGTCCGCGCACGACGAGGGCGCGTACACCGGCGAGGTGTCCGGCCGGTTCCTGGCGAAGCTGGACTGCCGGTACGTCATCATCGGCCACTCCGAGCGGCGTGCCTACCACGGCGAGACCGACGAGGTCGTCGCCGCGAAGGTGGCGGCGGCACTGCGGCACGGCGTTATCCCCGTGATCTGCGTCGGCGAGACAGCCGAGGACCTCGAGCGGCACGGCGCGAGCGCGGTGCCGGTCGCGCAGCTGACCGCGGCACTGGCCGGTGTCGCGGCGGGCGCCGAGATCGTCGTCGCGTACGAGCCGGTATGGGCGATCGGCTCCGGCCAGCCGGCGACCCCCGAGCAGGCGCAGGGCGTGTGCGGCACGCTGCGCGACGTCGTCGCGTCCTCGATCGGCGGCGACGCGGCCGATCGCACCCGCATCCTCTACGGCGGGTCGGTCAAGTCCGGGAACATCGCCGGATTCATGCGCGAACCGGACGTGGACGGCGCGCTGGTCGGCGGAGCGAGCCTCCTCGTCGACGAGTTCGCGGGGATCATCCGCTACCAGAAGCACGTCGGGGTCTGAGCACTGCGGCGGGGCGGGGTGACCCATCCCGCCGCACCCCCTCCCGTATACTTGACCCCTGTGCGGCCGCTCGGCCGAGGCGAAAGGCGCGAAGCGTGGAAATCCTTGAGTTCGTCCTGCAGGTGGTGCTCGGCATCACGAGCCTCCTGCTCACTCTGCTGATCCTGCTCCACAAGGGGCGCGGCGGGGGACTGTCGGACATGTTCGGCGGCGGCATGACCTCGGCCGTGGGCGCGTCGGGCCTTGCCGAGCGCAACCTCAACAGGTTCACGGTGGTCCTCGCGCTGGCCTGGTTCGTCGCCATCGTCGCGCTGGGTCTGCTCACGAAGCTGCAGGGCATCTGAGATGGCCACGGGGGGAAGCGCGATCCGCGGCACGCGCGTGGGAGCCGGTCCGATGGGCGAGCAGGACCACGGCTTCCACGCCGACCGCATCGCCGTGTCGTACTGGGATGCGCTGGGCAACGAGACGGTCCGTCACTTCGCGGCCGGGATCGCCGAGGAGGAGATCCCGGATGTCATCGACTCGCCGCATTCGGGGCTGCCGGCCGGCCGTGACCAGCAGAACCCGCCGGCGATGGCCAAGGCCGAGCCGTACAAGACGCATCTCGCGTATGTGAAGGAACGGCGCACCGACGAAGAGGCCGAGGCGCTGCTCCAGGACGCCCTGCGGCAGCTGCGGGAGCGGCGCGGCCAGTAGCCGGCGAGCTCAGTAGCTGCCGTCGATCAGCTCCGGCGGCACCTGGGCCGCGGCGGCGTTGTCGACGAAGAACACCGTGCGGCGGCGTCCCTTCGCGCCCGCGGCCGGAACGCTGAGATAGCTCGCCCCGGCCAGGGCCAGTCCGAGCGCGGAGGCCTTGTCGGTCCCCGCGAGCACGAGCCACACCCGCTTGGACGAGTTGATCACCGGGCGGGTCAGCGTGATCCGCTGCGGCGGAGGCTTCGGGGAGTCCAGCACCGGAACGGCGGCGCGATCCGTGATGCGGATCTCGGGCCGGTCCGGGAACAGCGACGCTATGTGCGCGTCGGGTCCCACACCGAGGAAGCAGATGTCGAACGACGGCCACGGCCCGGTGATGTACCCGGTCGCCGCGGTGGCGGTGGGCCCGAAGGCCGCGAGCTCGGCGGCGTACGCGTCCGCGCCGGCCGCTATCGTGAGGCCCCTGTCGCTGGCCGCCATCCGGTGCACGTTCGGCGCGGGGACCGCTATCTGGTCCAGCAGCGCGGCATCCGCGCCCCGGTCGTTGCGGTCCACGTCGTCGGCGGGCACGAACCGCTCGTCGCCCCACCAGAAGTGCACGAGCGACCAGTCGATCCGGTCACGGTCCGGGTGCGCGGCCGCCGCCCGCAGCACCGCCGTGCCCATCCCGCCGCCGGTGAGCGCGACGTGCACGGTCTTGCCGGCCCGGGTGCGCTTGCCGATACGGTCGTAGAACCGGGCGGCGACGGCGGCGGCCAGCGTGCTCGGGTCCTCGTGGACGACGACCCGCTTCTCCCCGGCGTTCTCAGCCATCCTCGCCTCCGCGCCCCAGAAGGGTCCACCCCTGGGTGATCACCCGACCATACAGCAGGTCGGGATCCAGGCTCCGCAGCTCCTCCGCGAGGCACTCCCGAAGCGTGCGGCGCGGAAACGCGAGCTCGTGGGACGGCTGGCCGGGTTGCGTGAGCACCGCCACGCCCGACTGCGGACGCTCCAGCAGCGTGTCGCCGCTGGGTCGGATCAGCCGCACCGACTTGATGCCGTGCGACCACTCGGCCGGGTCGACGTACTCCCAGTCGACCGGGGCGTCCAGCGCGAGACGCAGCCACGCCGCCAGGAACGCCGTGGACGGCGAGTCGGCCGCGCCGCGCACCTGCACCGCCGTCACCGGCTCGTATGGCGGCTGGTCGAGAACCGCCGCGAGCTGCTCGCGCCAGCGCGTGACACGCGTCCACGCGAGGTCGGTGTCGCCGGGCGTGTAGTGATCGCCGAGCCCCGCGACCCACGCCTCGGGGTCGGGCTGCGTCGCGGCATCCGTGATCCGTCGCTGCGCTATCCGCCCGATCGACGACCGGGAGGGCTGCGTGGGGGTGTCCCGCGGCCACCACGCCACGACCGGCGCGTCCGGAAGCAGCAGCCCGGTGACCAGGCTCTCCGAGTTGTTGCCGGCGGCCCCGTACGCGCGCAGCACGATGACCTCGCTCGCGCCGGCGTCGCCGCCCACGCGGATCTCCGCGTCCAGCCGCGGCTCGGCACCGGCATCCGGGCCGTGCGGATCGCTCATCAGCACGATGACGCGCATGGGATGCTCGCGGGAGGCGTCGTTGGCCGCCTCGATGACCTCTTCCTCCGCGCCGTGGCCCACCACGATGATCAGCGTGAGCACGCGGCCGAGGGCCACGGCCCCGCCCTCCTCGCGCACGCTGACGAGCGCCTTCGCGATCCTGCTGACCGTGGTGTCGGGCAGGTCGATGATCATGGACGCCTCCAGGTGCGGCCGTCGCGGGCCAGCAGCTCGTCGGCGGCGCGGGGACCCCAGCCGCCGGGGGTGTACTGCTCGAGCGGGCCGTGCGCGGACGCGTCCAGCGCGGCCCAATGCTGTTCGATCGGGTCGAGGATCTTCCAGCTCAGCTCCACTTCCTCGTGCCGCGGGAACAGCGGCGGGTCGCCGAGCAGGACGTCGAGGATGAGACGTTCGTACGCCTCGGGGCTGGCCTCGGTGAACGCGTGCCCGTACCCGAAGTCCATCGTGACGTCGCGCACCTGCGTGCCGGCGCCCGGCACCTTCGAGCCGAAGCGGATCGTGACGCCCTCGTCGGGCTGCACCCGGATCACGAGGGCGTTCTGGCCGAGACCGGAGGTCTGCGACCGGGTGAACAGGTGCTCCGGGGCCTTCTTGAACACGACCGCGATCTCGGTGACCCGGCGGCCGAGTCGCTTGCCGGTGCGCAGGTAGAACGGGACGTCCGCCCAGCGCCGCGTGTTGATGCCGAGCTTGATCGCGGCGTACGTCTCGGTCGTGGAGTGCGGGTCCATGCCGTCCTCCTGCAGGAAGCTGCGCACCTTCTCGCCGCCCTGCCAGCCGCCGCCGTACTGCCCGCGGGCGGTGGCCAGCGACAGGTCTTCGGGGAGCGTGACGGCGGCGAGCACCTTCTCCTTCTCGGTGCGCAAGTCCCGTGCGTTGAACGAGATGGGCTCCTCCATCGCGGTCAGAGCGAGCAGCTGCAGCAGATGGTTCTGGATGACGTCGCGGGCCGCGCCGATGCCGTCGTAGTAGCCGGCGCGTCCGCCGACGCCGATGTCCTCGGCCATCGTGATCTGCACGTGGTCGACGTAGTTGCGGTTCCAGATCGGCTCGTACAGCTCGTTCGCGAACCGCAGGGCCAGGATGTTCTGGACCGTCTCCTTGCCCAGGTAATGGTCGATCCGGAAGATCGAATCCGCCGGGAACGCGGTGCGCAGCGCGCTGTTGAGTTCGCGCGCGGAGGCCAGGTCGTGCCCGAACGGCTTCTCGATCACGACGCGGCGCCAGCGGTCCGGCTGGTCGGCCGTGTCGTCGACGAGCCCCGAGCTCTTCAGCTGCTCGGCGACCGTCGCGAACGCCTTCGGCGGGATGGACAGGTAGTACGCGTGGTTGCCCATCGTGCCGCGCTCGACATCCAGGCGCTCGACGGTGTCGCGGAGCCGGCGGAACGCGTCCGGGTCGTGGAACTCTCCGGACACGAACCGGATGCCCTGCAGCAGCTGCTGCCAGGTCTCCTCGCGGAACTCGGTGCGGGCGTGCGCCTTGATGGCGTCGTACACGACCTGGGCGAAATCCTGGTCCTCCCAGTCGCGCCGGGCGAACCCGACCAGCGCGAACCCGGGTGGCAGCAGACCGCGGTTGGCGAGGTCGTACACCGCCGGCATCAGCTTCTTGCGGGACAGGTCGCCGGTGACGCCGAAGATCACCAGGGCGCTGGGTCCCGCGATCCGGTTCATGCGGCGGTCATCGGGGTCACGCAGGGGGTTGGCGTCCCGGGTGATCTCCACGGTCATGGATGACTCCTACTGTGCGGCCTCGAAGAGCGCGAGCACCTCGGGCTGCGGGTCGGTCAGGGTGAGCGTCACGACGGGACGGCCGTGCGCGGCGAGCACCGCCGCATCGCCGGCCGCCTGCGCTGCGATGAGTTCGCGGAATGTGAAAGCGCGGCCGGGGATCTGCACGTCGACGTCGGTGCGCTCCAGGATCTGCAGGAACACGCCGGTGGCCGGGCCGCCCTTGTGGTACTGCCCGGTCGAGTGCAGGAAGCGCGGACCCCAGCCGAACGTCGTGGGCCGTCCCGCGTCCGCCGCGACCATCTCGCGCAGTCCGCTCAGCTCGGGCAGGCGGGTGCGGTCGACGTAGGCGTGCACGGCGACGTAGCCGTCCGGGCCGAGGCGCGCCCACAGCGCGTCCAGCACCCCGGCGAGCGTGCCGGACGCGGTCAGCGCGGCATCCGTCGCCGCGACCTCCACGCCGTCCGCGACGAACGCGGGCGGGGCGGCGGGGGCGGGCCGCTCCAGCAGCTCGCGCGTCGCGGCCTTCGCGGCTTCCACATCCGGCTGGTCGAACGGGTCGATCCCGAGCAGGCGGCCCGCGATGGCCACCGCGTACTCCCACACCACGAACTGGGCGGCCAGCGACCCGCTGACGAGGATCTCACCCTCGTGCCGGTCGAAAAGGTGGAACTCGGCGGCCTCATCGACCAGGCGCAGCACCTGCAGGTCGGCCGGCCGGCGCTCCAGTTCGGGGGAGACCGGGAGCAGGACCACGGGAAGGATGCCGACGCCGTCCTTGCCGGTGGATTCGGCGAGCAGCTGCTCGATCCAGTCCGGCAGCCCCTCGATGTGGGTCCCGTCGGCGACGAGTCCGAGCTTGTCGCGCGTGCCGCTGGCGATCGCCGCGGCCAGCACGAGCGCCGGATTCTCGGGGCTGTCGATCGCGACCTCCAGCAGCGTCGCGTCGGCCTCGTCCAGCAGCTCGTCCAGATCGGCGCCGGCGAGCCCGGCGGGCACGAGGCCGAACGCGGTCAGCGCCGAGTACCGGCCGCCGACGGTCGGGTCGGCGTGGAACACCCGGTATCCCGCGGCCTGCGCGGACGCGTCCAGCGGCGAGCCGGGGTCGGTGACGACGACGATGCGCCGCGCGGGGTCGATCCCGAGGTCGCGGAAGGCCGCTTCGAACGTCCGGAGCGCGGCATCCGTCTCCACGGTGGCGCCGGACTTCGAGGAGACCACGAGCACTGTCTGCTCCAGGCGCCCCTGCTCGTCGCCGTCGAGCGCTGCCAGGACCTGCCCGGGTGCGGTGGAGTCCAGGATCGTCAGCGGCACCCCGGCGGTCCGGGCTATCACCTCGGGGGCCAGCGACGATCCGCCCATCCCCGCCAGGACGATCCTGGTGAGGCCGTCCTTCACGAGCTGGGCGCGCAGCGCGGCGATCTCGGGCACGAGCGGGCGCGACACCGACACCGCCTGAACCCATCCCAGCCGGCGTGACGCCTCGGCCTCGGCGGCAGGACCCCACAGCGTGGGGTCCTGCGCGGTCACGCCGGAGGCCACGAGGTCGGCGACGAGAGCGGGAAGCGCCTCGTCGACGACGGCTTTGACGTGACCGCTGACGCGGATGTCGAAGCTCACTTGCCGTCGCCGGTCGGGTCCGACAGGGCCTTGGCGACGGTGTCCTTCAGTTCGTGCCAGGACACGATGAACTTCTGAACGCCCTCGTCCTCCAGCACCTGCGTGACGTCGTCGAAGTCGACGCCGACCTGTGCGAGCCCGTCGATGGCGCGGTGCGCGTCGGCGTAGTTGCCGGTGACAGTGTCCCCGGTGATCTCGGCGTGGTCCGCGACGGCATCCAGCGTCTTCTCCGGCATCGTGTTGACGGTGCCCGGGGCGACCAGCTCGACGACGTACAGCGTGTCCGGCAGAGCCGGGTCCTTCACGCCGGTGGAGGCCCACAGCGGGCGCTGCAGGTGCGCACCGGCCGTCAGCAGGTCCTTCGCGCGGTCGGTGGCGAACGTCTTCTCATACAGCTCGTAGGCGAGTCGGGCGTTGGCGACGCCGGCCTTCGAACGCAGCGCGGCCGCGGCATCCGTCCCGATCTTCTCCAGCCTCTTGTCCACCTCGGTGTCCACGCGGGACACGAAGAACGACGCGACCGAGAAGATCTGCGACAGGTCGTGCCCGGCGGCCTTGGCCTGCTCGAGTCCGCTCAGGTAGGCCTCGATCACCTCCGCGTAGCGGGCGAGGGAGAAGATCAGCGTGACGTTGATCGAGATGCCCGCGGCGATGGATGCCGTGATGGCGGCAAGGCCCGCCTTCGTGGCGGGGATCTTGATGAACGCGTTCGGACGGTCGACGGTCTGCCACAGCCGCGCGGCCTGCGCCGTCGTCGCGTCCGTGTCGTCGGCCAGGTCGGGGGACACCTCGATCGAGACGCGGCCGTCCACGCCGCCGGTGGCGTCGTACACGGGGCGCATGATGTCGCACGCGTCGCGCACGTCGGTTGTGGTGATCTCGAAGATGGCCTCGTCCGCCGACATTCCACGGGCGGCGAGCTCGGCGATCTGCGCGCCGTAGCCCTCGCCGTGGCTGATGGCGTTCGCGAAGATCGTCGGGTTCGTGGTGATGCCCACGACGTTGCGGTTGGCGATCAGGTCCGCGAGATTGCCGGTCGTGATGCGACGGCGCGCCAGGTCGTCGAGCCAGATGCTGACGCCCTGGTCGGACAGGTGCTGGGTGCGCGTGCTCATGCGTTCTCCTCGATGCTGATCTGCGTCGCCGCGGTCGCGGCGAGGGTGTCACGGGATGCCTGCACGACGGCGTCGGCGGTAATGCCGAACTTCGCGAACAGGGTCTTGTAGTCGGCGGAGGCGCCGAAGTGCTCGATCGACACCGAGCGTCCGCGGTCCCCGACGATCCCCCGCCAGGTCAGCGCGATGCCGGCCTCGACGGACACCCGTGCGGTGACGGCGGCGGGCAGGACGTGCTCCCGGTAGCCGGCATCCTGCTCGGCGAACCATTCCAGGCACGGCGCCGACACGACCCGGACCGCCACGCCCTCGGACTGCAGGCGCTCGCGGGCGGCGACCGCCAGCTGCACTTCGGAGCCGGTGGCGACGATGATGACATCCGGGGTCCCGCCGGCGGCCTCCGCGAGGATGTAGGCGCCCTTCGCGGTCAGGGAGGCCGAGGCCAGCGTGTCGCCGGACGCCTCGCCGTCGCCGCGCGCGAACGTCGGCACGTTCTGCCGGGTCAGCGCGATGCCCGCGGGGCCGCCGTGCCGGCGCAGGATCTCCAGCCACGCGTGCGCGGTCTCGTTCGCGTCGGCGGGCCGGATCACGCTGAGGTTCGGGATGGCGCGCAGCGCCGCCAGCTGCTCGATCGGCTGGTGCGTGGGCCCGTCCTCGCCGAGCGCGACCGAGTCGTGGGTCCACACGAACGTCGACGGGATGCCCATCAGCGCCGCCAGCCGCACCGCCGGGCGCATGTAGTCGGAGAAGATGAGGAACGTGCCGCCGTACGCGCGGGTCGGCCCGTGCAGCGTGATCCCGTTGAGGATCGCCCCCATCGCGTGCTCGCGGATCCCGAAGTGCAGGACGCGCCCGTACGGGTTCGCGGTCCACTCGTGCGTGGACCACGTCGCCGGGTTGAACGAGCCACCGCCGGCGATCGTCGTGTTGTTCGACTCGGCGAGGTCGGCCGACCCGCCCCACAGCTCCGGCAGCGCGCCGGCGAGGGCGTTGAGCACCTTCCCGGACGCCGACCGGGTCGAGACATCCGTCCCCGCCTCGAACTCCGGCAGCACGTCCTCGATGCCGTCGGGGAGGGCGTGCGCCTCGAGGCGGTCCAGCAGCGCCTTGCGCTCCGGGTTCGCGGCGGCCCACGCGTCGAACCGCTCCTGCCAGGCGCGGTGCGCGGCGGCGCCGCGCTCGCCGAGCTGCCGGGTGTGCGCGAGCACGCCGTCCGGGAGTTCGAAGCTGCGCGCGGGGTCGAAGCCGAGCACCTTCTTCGTGGCCGCGACCTCGTCGGCGCCCAGCGCCGAGCCGTGGATCTTGCCGGTGTTCTGCTTGCCGGGGCTCGGCCAGCCGATGATCGTCTTCAGGATGATGATCGAGGGACGGTCGGTCTCGCCCTTGGCCGCCTCGATCGCGGCGTACAGCTCGGGCACGTCTTCGACATACTGGCCGGTGCGCTTCCAGTCGACCGTCTGCACGTGCCAGCCGTACGCCGCGTAGCGGGCGGCGACATCTTCGGTGAAGGCGACGTTCGTGTCGTCCTCGATCGAGATCTGGTTCGCGTCGTACAGCACGACGAGGTTTCCCAGCTGCTGGTGGCCGGCCAGCGACGACGCCTCGCTGGTGATGCCCTCCTGAAGGTCGCCGTCGGAGGCGATGACGTACACGAAGTGGTCGAACACCGACGTGCCGGGCGCGGCATCCGGATCGAAAAGACCCCGCTCGTAGCGGGACGCGTACGCGAAGCCGACGGCGGAAGCGAGCCCCTGCCCGAGCGGACCTGTCGTGATCTCCACGCCCTTCGTGTGCCCGTATTCGGGGTGGCCGGGCGTGAGCGAGCCCCACGTGCGCAGCGACTGGAGGTCGTGAAGCTCCAGCCCGAAGCCGCCCAGGAACAGCTGGATGTACTGCGTGAGCGAGGAGTGCCCGCAGGACAGGACGAAACGGTCCCGGCCGATCCAGTGCGTGTCGGCGGGATCGTGGCGCATGACACGCTGATACAGGAGGTATGCCGCCGGGGCCAGGCTCATCGCCGTTCCCGGGTGCCCGTTGCCCACCTTCTGCACCGCGTCCGCAGCGAGGACACGCACGGTGTCCACCGCGCGCTCATCGATCTCTTCCCAACGCAGATCCGACACGAGGCCGCCTTTCAGGTCAAGGGGCGCCCGGTGACCGGTGCGAAGCGTCGCCACGGCAGAGGTCCGGCGTTGGGCGCGCGTGTTGTTTCAGCATAGCGAAGAGGGATCTTCGCAGCGGTGTTCGTAACGGCTCTTGACAGGCCGCGGCGGTGCGGCCGTGCCCTAGACTTGGGGGGTTCCCGCGGCGGCTTTCAGGAGGCGATCGCCATCACCACGACGTCACGTGCGGCCCATCCGCACACGGTCCGTCCGCGTTCCGACCGCTCCCTGCGCAGCACCATCCGCGCGTACTTCCTGCTCACCAAACCGCGGGTCATGGAGCTGCTGCTGGTGAGCACCGTCCCGGTGATGTTCCTCGCGGCCGGCGGGCTGCCGAACCTGTGGCTCGTTCTGGCGACGGTCGTCGGCGGGGCGATGTCGGCCGGGTCCGCGGCATCCTTCAACATGTACCTGGACCGCGACATCGACGTGCACATGCACCGCACCGAGAATCGGCCGCTGGTGACCGGGGCGGTCTCGCCGCGGGGCGCGCTCGTGTTCTCGTGGACGCTGGCGGTCGTCTCGACGATCTGGCTCACGGTCTTCACGAACTGGCTCGCGGCGGCACTGTCCGCATTCGCGATCTTCTTCTACGTCGTGATCTACACGATGCTGCTCAAGCGCCGCACCGAGCAGAACATCGTCTGGGGCGGGATCGCCGGGTGCTTCCCGGTGCTGATCGGCTGGGCCGCGGTGACCGGGTCGCTGGACTGGCCGCCGTTCGTGCTGTTCGCGGTGATCTTCCTGTGGACGCCGCCGCACTACTGGCCGCTGTCGATGAAGTACAAGGACGACTACAACGACGTCGACGTGCCGATGCTGGGCGTGACCCGCAGCGCCGCGCAGGTGGGCATGCAGGTGATCCTCTACGCGTGGGCGACGATAGTGTGCTCGCTGTTGCTGATCCCGGTCGCGCAGATGGGGCTCGTCTACTCCGTGTCGGCGGTCGTGTTCGGCGGATGGTTCCTGTACGAGGCGCACGTGCTGTACGCCCGCGCGGTGCGGGATGCCGCGCCCAAGCCGATGCGCGTGTTCCACGCGTCGATCACGTACCTGACGCTGCTGTTCCTCGCCGTTGCCGTGGACCCGCTGCTGCCGTTCTGAGTCGCGCGCGGCCGCGCCGCGCCGATTCCCGCGTCCGCGCCAGTTTCCGGCATCCGCGCCATCGATCGGCGCAGCGGATGCTGTGAAGTGGCGCGGTCGTGTGATTCACGGCGGGCGCGCGTGCGGCGCGGCTCGGCTGCGCGCGCGTGCCCGCCGTTTCCCGCGTCTGCGCCTGTTTCCGGCATCCGCGCCATCGATCGGCGCAGCGGATGCTGCGAAGTGGCGCGGTCGTGTGATTCACGGCGGGCGCGCGTGTGCCGCGGCTCGGCTGCGCGCGCGTGCGCGCCGCTTCTCGCGTCTGCGCCGGTTTCCGGCATCCGCGCCATCGATCGGCGGAGCGGATGCTGCGAAGTGGCGCGGTCGTGTGACCCGAGCGCCGGTTCAGCCCACGGCAGCGGTCGCGCCGGCGGGCTTGACCGGCTCGCGCAGACGCAGCACGATCACCGTCATCGCCGCCACAGACAGGCCCGCGAGGATCATGTGCACGCCCACCGCGAGCGCCGGCAGACCCGAGTCGGCCTGGTAGATCCCCAGCGGGATCTGCACGAGCAGCAGCACCAGCAGCGCGTACAGCCACCCCCGCGTGCGGAGCCCCCGCAGCGACGCGACCGCGGTCAGCACGACCGTCAGGGCCAGCAGCGTGTAGCCCGGGATCGAGTGGACGTGCGCCATGATCTCGGGGTTCATCAGGCGCCGGACGACATCCGCGTCCCCGGAATGGGGGCCGGATGCCGTCGTCAGAACGCCGATCACGAGCGTGAGCACAAGGAACACCGTCGTCACGTGCGTGAGGATCGCGTACCACCGCGGCACCGCCCGCACGCGCGCACCCGGGATGTCGTACGCGCGGACCAGGAACGCCGCCGTGGTGCCCACGAGGCCGAGCGTCGCAAGGAAGTGGAAGCCGACGATCCACGCGTTCAGGCCGGTCAGCACCGTGACGCCGCCGACCAGCGCCTGCGCGAGCACGCCGCCCACCACGACGACCGCCATCGTGAAGAGGTCCGGACGCGTGCGCCGCAGCCGCAGCGTGAGCAGCAGCACGGCGAGGGCGGCAAGGCCCACGACGCCGGTCATCAGCCGGTTGCCGAACTCGATGTACGAGTGCAGACCCATTCCCGGCAGCGGCACGAGCGAGTCCGGCGCGCACAGTGGCCATTCGCAGCCCAGGCCCGATCCGGTCAGCCGCACGGCGCCGCCGGTCGCGATGATGAGCACTTCGGTCACGAACGAAATCCACGCGGCGACGATCACCCGACGGTCGACACGGCCGGGCAGCCACTCCCACAGACGGCGCCGCGCCGTGGCGCGCTCGGCGGTGATCGGTTCGGTGTGCATGGTGATGGGGCCTCCAGCGCACTCGCCGCTGCGAGCGGGTCCGGCCCGAGGGTCGGGCGGAGCCTATAGAATCAAGGGGTCGGATGCGACGCGGTGCGGCGCATCACCGACAGTCTAGGCGCGCGGAACGCGCCGCCAGAGCGGACCCGGAAAGCGGCATCCCCCCTTCAGCACTCCCGTGGAGGATCGGGGCGCCGGGGCGGATGACACCGTTGCGGTCCATTGAGGAGAGTGTGTGACGTCATGTCCGATGTGCTGATCGAACGTCCGGAACTCGACGGCCTGGGGGTCTACGAGTTCGGATGGCACGACGAGGACGCCGCGGGGGCCAGCGCACGACGCGGCCTGACCGAGGCGGTCGTGCGTGACATCTCCCGGCTGAAGAACGAGCCGGAATGGATGCTGCGCCACCGGTTGAAGGGCCTCGCGCTTTTCCAGCGCAAACCCATGCCGACCTGGGGCGCCGATCTGTCCGAGATCGACTTCGACAACATCAAGTACTTCGTCCGCTCCACGGAGAAGCAGGCGGAGACGTGGGAGGACCTCCCCGAGGACATCCGCAACACGTACGAGCGTCTGGGCATCCCCGAGGCGGAGCGACAGCGACTCGTCGCCGGCGTCACCGCCCAGTACGAGTCCGAGGTCGTCTACCACCAGATCCGCGAGGACCTGGAGAGCCAGGGCGTCATCTTCACCGACACCGACACCGCGCTGCGCGAGCACCCCGAGTTCTTCGAGGAGTACTTCGCCACGATCATCCCCGCCGGCGACAACAAGTTCGCGGCGCTGAACACCGCGGTGTGGTCGGGCGGGTCGTTCGTGTACGTCCCGAAGGGCGTGCACGTGGAGATCCCGCTGCAGGCGTACTTCCGGATCAACACCGAGAACATGGGCCAGTTCGAGCGGACCCTGATCATCGCCGACGAGGACTCCTACGTCCACTACATCGAGGGCTGCACCGCGCCGGTGTACAAGTCGGACTCGCTGCACTCGGCTGTCGTCGAGATCGTCGTGAAGAAGGGCGCCCGCGTGCGCTACACGACGATCCAGAACTGGTCCAACAACGTGTACAACCTCGTCACCAAGCGCGCCATCGCCCACGAGGGCGCCACGATGGAATGGGTCGACGGCAACATCGGCTCGAAGGTGACGATGAAGTACCCGTCCATCTACCTGGCCGGCGAGCACGCGAAGGGCGAGACGCTGTCGGTGGCCTTCGCCGGTCCCGGACAGCACCAGGATGCCGGCGCCAAGATGATCCACCTCGCGCCGTACACGCAGTCCTCGATCATCTCGAAGTCGATAGCCCGCGGCGGCGGACGCTCCGGCTACCGCGGCGAGGTGCGGGTCGAGCCCAACGCCCACCACTCCGCGAACACGGTGCGCTGCGACGCGCTCCTGGTGGACACGACCTCGCGGTCGGACACCTACCCGGCGATCGACATCCGCGTCGACGACGTCGAGCTCGGCCACGAGGCCACGGTGTCGAAGGTCAGCGCCGAGCAGCTGTTCTACCTGCAGTCGCGCGGCGTGCCCGAGGACGAGGCGATGGCGATGATCGTGCGCGGCTTCATCGAGCCGATAGCGCGCGAACTGCCGATGGAATACGCACTGGAACTGAACAAGCTCATCGAGATGGGCATGGAAGGATCGGTCGGCTAGATGGCGGCCACGACGACAGCGTCCGAGCAGGCAGTGTCCGCTCGGACGGAGGATTCCCACGCGCACATCGACCCGGCTGCGGCCCTGCGCGGCTACGCGACGCCGGTGCAGACGCGCTCCGAGCGTCCCCGCTCGTACGACCCCGCCGACTTCGGCACCCCCACCGGGCGCGAGGTGAACTGGAAGCACACGCCGATGAACCGCATCGGCGCACTGCTGCAGACCTCGGCCGGCGACCCCGGCGCCATCACCGTGCGCATCGGCGCCGGCGAGTCCGCGCCGCTGGCCGTCGGACAGGCGCCCCGCGGCACCGCGTTCGAGCCGGAGGATGTCACGGCCGCCATCGCATGGACCGTGGCATCCCACGCCCGCCACATCGTCGTCGACGGTGAGCCGGATGCGCCGATCCTCGTCGAGCTCGAAGGCAGCGGCGGCGTCGCGCACGAGCACTTGGTGATCGAGGCGCGCCCGAACGCGCACGGCACGGTGCTGCTGCGACACACCGGCACCGCCACGTTCGCCGAGAACGTGGAGATCATCGTCCGCGACGGTGCGCACCTGGATGTCGTGAGTATCCAGGAATGGGACGACGACGCGGTGCACCTCGCCACGCACCAGGCCACCGTCGGCCGCGACGGGGCCCTACGGCACTTCGTCGTGAGCTTCGGCGGCGGCGTGGTCCGGGTCAACCCCAGCGTCCGGCTCGCCGGCGCGGGATCCCACGCCTCCGTGTATGGCATCGGCTTCTGCGACGCCGGGCAGCACCTGGAGAACCAGGTGTACGTCTTCCACGAGGGACCCGACACGAGCGCCGACGTGCTGTACAAGAGCGCGCTGCAGGGCGCGTCCGCGCACACCGTGTGGATCGGCGACGTCCTGATCGGCGCGAAGGCGACCGGGACCGACTCCTACGAGGCCAACCGCAACCTCGTCCTCACCGAGGGCGCGCGCGCCGACTCGATCCCGAACCTCGAGATCGAGATCGGCGACATCCGCGGCGCGGGCCACGCCAGCGCCACCGGACGCTTCGATGACGAGCAGCTGTTCTACCTGCGCTCGCGTGGCATCGACGAGGCCGAGGCCCGCCGGCTGGTGGTGCTCGGCTTCCTCAGCGAGGTCGTCCAGCGCATCGGCATCCCGGAGCTGGAGACCCAGCTCATCGCGCACATCGAGCGGGAACTGGCGGCCGGCGCGCAGGTGCCGGCATGAGCGCGACCCGCGCGTGTGCCCTCAGCGAGCTCGAGCAGGACACGCCGCTGCGCGTGGAACTGGACGGCGTGCCGATCTGCGTCGTCAAGGACTCCGCGGGCGAGGTGCATGCGATCGGCGACACCTGCACGCACGGCAACATCTCGCTGTCCGAGGGGTTCGTCGAGGACGACACCGTGGAGTGCTGGGCGCACGGCTCGCGCTTCTCGCTGCGCACGGGCCAGCCGCTGAACCTGCCGGCGTACGAACCGGTTCCCGTCTATGCCGTCGCCATCGACGGCGACGACGTGCTCATCGACCCCACTGTGACGAAGTCGGCCGCGTAGCCGCCCGTCATCCAAGCCCGAAGGAAACCTGAATGTCTGTCCTGGAGATCCGCGACCTGCACGTGAGCGTGGAGACGGAGGCGGGGTCCACCCCGATCCTCAACGGCGTCAACCTCACGATCCGCACCGGCGAGACGCACGCCATCATGGGCCCGAACGGGTCCGGCAAGTCCACGCTGGCGTACACGATCGCCGGCCACCCGAAGTACACCGTGACCGGCGGCGCCATCACGCTGGACGGCGAGGACGTCCTCGCGATGACCGTCGACCAGCGGGCCCGCGCCGGCCTTTTCCTGGCGATGCAGTACCCGGTGGAGATCCCCGGTGTCACCGTGACGAACTTCCTGCGCACCGCCAAGACCGCCATCGACGGCCACGCGCCGGCCGTGCGGACCTGGCTGAAGGACATCAAGACGTCCATGAAGAACCTGCGCATGGACCCCGCGTTCGCGCAGCGCAATGTCAACGAGGGATTCTCCGGCGGCGAGAAGAAGCGCCACGAGATCCTGCAGCTCGAGCTGCTCAAGCCGAAGGTCGCGATCCTCGACGAGACCGACTCCGGGCTGGATGTCGACGCCCTGAAGATCGTCTCGGAGGGCGTGAACCGCGCGAAGGCGGAGACGAACCTGGGCGTGCTGCTGATCACGCACTACACGCGGATCCTGCGCTACATCCACCCGGACTTCGTGCACGTGCTCGTGAAGGGGCGCGTCGCCGAGGAGGGCGGCCCGGAGCTCGCGCAGCGCCTGGAGGAGGAGGGCTACGACCGCTTCCTCGAGGGCGAGGCGGAGTCGGCCGTCGAGTCCGCGATCGAGCTCGCCGATTCGGCGGAAGCGTAGACTCCCACCATGACCGCGACTCTGTCAGCCGAGAAGTTCGACGAGGTCACCGAAGCGCTCAAGGACGTGATGGACCCCGAACTGGGGATCAACGTCGTCGACCTGGGACTTATCTACGACCTCGCGTGGGACGACGAGAACGACGCGCTGGTCATCCACATGACGCTCACGAGCGCCGGATGCCCGCTGACCGACGTGCTCGAGGAGCAGACCGCGCAGGCATTGGACGACGTCGTGGAGCGGTTCCGCATCAACTGGGTGTGGATGCCGCCATGGGGCCCGGAGCGGATCACCGACGACGGGCGCGACATGATGCGCGCCCTCGGCTTCGCCATCTGACATCCGTCCCTTCCCCGCGGCGGTGTGATCGCCTCGGTACGCTCGAACGGTGACCATGACCCCTCTCGCCGCCCTACCCGTCGACGAACTCCGCCGGCGCTCCAGTACGAAGTGGCGGACGTACCCCGCCGACGTGTTGCCGCTGTTCGTCGCCGAGACCGACTTCCCGATGGCCCCCGCCATCACGGCCCGGCTGCACGACGCGGTCGCGCTCGGCGACACCGGGTACACCCCGCCGGACCCCGGCATCCGCACCGCGTTCGCGGCGTTCGCGAAGCGGCGCTTCGACTGGGATGTCGACCCCGCCCGCGTGCGCACGACGTGCGATGTGATGATGGGGGTCGTCGAGATCCTCCGCGCCGTGATCCGGCCCGGCGACCGCGTCGTGGTGACCCCGCCGGTGTACCCGCCGTTCTACGACTGCGTGCCCGAAGCCGGGGGCGTCGTGCAGCGCGTACCGCTGCTGCCGGCCGCCGACGGGTGGCGACTGGACCTGGCCGGGATCGAGGCGGCGTTCGCGGACGGGGCGACCGCGCTGCTGCTGTGCAATCCGCACAATCCCACCGGCACCGTGCACACCCGCGAGGCGCTCGCCGAGCTCGCCGAGATAGCGCGGCGGCACGGCGCGCGTGTCGTCAGCGACGAGATCCACGCACCGCTGACCCATCCCGGCGCCACTTTCACGCCGTTCCTCGCGGCCTCCGCCGCGGCCGCCGAGGTCGGCTTCGCCGTCACCAGCGCGAGCAAGGCGTTCAACCTCGCCGGACTGAAATGCGCCCTCATGGTGACCGCCGCCGCCGACACCGCACGCGTCGTGGCCGCCCTGCCGGCCGAGGTCGAGTGGCGCACCGGCCTGTTCGGCGCGATGGCGGGAGTCGCCGCGTTCGACGAGGCCAGCGACGCATGGTTGGACGCGCTGCTGGCCGCGCTCGACGAGAATCGGCGCCTGCTCGCCGACCTGCTGGCCGAGCACGTGTCCGCAGCGCGGTACCGGATCCCGGATGCCGGGTACCTGGCCTGGGTGGACCTGTCGGCGTTGGGCTGGGGGGACGACCCGGCGGTGCGGATCCTGCGCGACGCGAAGGTCGCGCTGCACTATGGGCCCAGGTTCGGGACCGAAGGCGCCGGGCACGTGCGCATCAACTTCGGCTGCTCGCCGGACGTGCTTCGCGAGGCCGTGACACGGATCGGCGCGCTCGTCGCGGCATCCTGACGGCCCCAGGCGCCCCGCGCTCGTCGCATCCCGACCCTCGGACCCGTCGAGATTGCGCAAACTGCGCGATCTGGCCCGGCGGTTTCAGGACGCCAGTGCAACACCTTGGGTGTGGAGGGTGTTGTGGCGAAACGGATCGCGTGGGAGACGCGCGCGGCGGGGTATACGGGGTTGCTGGCGGGGGGTTCGTCAGAGGATGTCGCC
>NZ_WJII01000008.1 GCF_009649635.1 Microbacterium sp. SYP-A9085
ACGACACCGACCTCGCCAACACGCAACGACTCCTCAACGGCCGGCCACGCCAAACCCTCGGATTCCACACCCCTGCTGAGAAACTAGACGAACTAGTCAGCGTTGCACTGGCATCCTGAAACCGCCCCCGACTTTTCGTCGTTTGCGCAATCTCGACGCCCGGGGAGGGCGCGACCCGGCGTCAGGACTCCGCGCGACCGAGCCGCCAGTAGTGATGCGGCGACAGGGCGACGGTGATGGACCGCCGGTGACCGCCTTCCGCGCCTCGTATACTGGGAGGCTGGCCCCTCGGCCCCTCCACCACCCGACAGAAACGGACGTCCGCTGTGCTTGCCGTGCACGACCTGCAGATCCGCGTGGGCGCGCGCACCCTGATGTCGGGTGTGTCGTTCCGTGTGGCCGCCGGCGACAAGATCGGGCTGGTCGGGCGCAACGGCGCGGGCAAGACGACCCTGACGAAGGTGCTCGCCGGCGACCTGCTGCCCGCGGAGGGCACCGTGGACCGCGTCGGGGAGCTCGGATACCTGCCACAGGATCCGCGCACCGGAGACCCGGACATGCTCGCCCGCACCCGCATCCTCGACGCTCGGGGGCTTGGGACCCTGCAGGTGGGGATGCGTGACGCCTCCGAGCGGATGGCGTCGGACGACGCGGATGTCGCGGCCCGCGCGATGCGCAAGTATGCGAACCTCACCGAGCGCTTCGAGGCCCTCGGCGGCTACTCGGCCGAGGCCGAGGCCGCCTCGATCGCCCACAACCTGTCGCTGCCGGACCGGATCCTCGATCAGCCGCTGCGCACGCTGTCCGGCGGTCAGCGTCGCCGCATCGAGCTGGCGCGCATCCTCTTTTCGGACGCCGAGACGATGATCCTCGACGAGCCCACGAACCACCTCGACGCCGACAGCGTCGTCTGGTTGCGCGAGTTCCTGAAGGGTTACAAGGGCGGGCTGATCGTCATCAGCCATGACGTGGAGCTTGTCGGCGAGACCGTGAACCGCGTGTTCTACCTGGACGCGAACCGCCAGGTGATCGACATCTACAACATGAGCTGGCGCAACTATCAGCGTCAGCGTGTGGCGGACGAGGAGCGCCGCAAGAAGGAGCGCGCGAACGCCGAGAAGAAGGCGACGGCGCTGCAGCAGCAGGCGGCCAAGTTCGGCGCCAAGGCGACGAAGGCCGCCGCCGCGCACCAGATGATGGCGCGCGCCGAACGGCTGCTCAGCGGCCTGGACGAGGTGCGCGCCGTCGACCGGGTCGCCAAGCTCCGCTTCCCGAAGCCGGCCGCGTGCGGCAAGACGCCGCTGATGGCATCCAGCCTGTCGAAGTCATACGGCTCGCTGGAGATCTTCGCCGACGTCGACCTGGCGATCGACCGCGGCTCGAAGGTCGTCGTGCTGGGCCTGAACGGCGCCGGCAAGACGACGCTGCTGCGGATCCTCGCCGGCGTCGACCGCCCCGACACCGGACAGGTCGAGCCGGGACACGGGCTGAAGATCGGCTACTACGCGCAGGAGCACGAGAACCTCGACGTGCAGCGCAGCGTGCTGGAGAACATGATGTCGGCGGCGCCGGACATCACCGCCACCGAAGCGCGCAAGGTGCTCGGCTCGTTCCTTTTCACCGGTGACGACGTGCTCAAGCCCGCCCGGGTGCTCTCCGGCGGCGAGAAGACGCGGCTGTCGCTGGCCACGCTCGTGGTCTCCAGCGCGAACGTCCTCCTGCTCGACGAGCCCACGAACAACCTGGACCCGGCCTCACGCGACGAGATCCTCGGTGCGCTCGCGCACTACGAGGGCGCCGTGGTGCTCGTCTCGCACGACGAGGGCGCCGTGCAGGCGCTCAACCCGGAGCGCGTGCTGATCCTCCCCGACGGCGTCGAGGACATCTGGGGCCGCGACTACGTCGACCTCGTCACCTTGGCCTAGCCGGGGGCTCCGGCGTCACCGGCCGCCGGAGCGATCCAGCAGCGCGTCCTCGTCCTGCGCGTCGCGGTCGCGCCGCGCCGCGCGCCGCTCCCGGACGCGGCGGGCGGATGTCTCGGCCTGCAGCGCCGCGGCGGCCTCCGGGTCGGTCGCCGCCAGCGCCGCCACTGCGGCTGCGTCCTCGGCCTCTTCACGGTGGATGCGACGCTCGGAGCGGATCACGTACCAGATGAAGATGAACCCCATCACGGCGAACAGGATCCACTGGATGCCGTACGACAGGTAGGGCCCCGGATCCTCCGACGGCGACTCGAACGCCTGCGGGGCCGACGCGGGCGCGGGGTCCTCGGACACGAGCTGCCCGTACGCGCCCCGGTACAGAGCGCTGCCGTCGGCGCCGCCGATGCGCTGCGCTATCAGGGGCAGGTGCAGTGACGGCACCTCGCCGGCGGGCGCAGCCGCCCCGGACGCGGGCAGCCCCTCGCCGGGCAGCAGCCGGGCCACGACCGTGACGGTGCCGGTGGGGGCATCCGGGATGCTGTCCGGTCGCGGCTGCCGGTTGCCCGGCGGCTCCCAGCCGCGGTCGACGAGGAACACGCGGCCGTCGGTCAGCCGGAAGGGAACGAGGATCTCGTATGCGGCGGTGCCGCCGTGCACGCGGTTGCGGGCCAGCAGCTGCCGGTCCGCGAGGTACGTCCCGGTCAGCGTCACGGGACGCCATTTGAGGTCGGCCGGCAGCGCCTCCTGCGGGTCGAGCACGTCCGCCAGCGCCACCGGCGCGGCGTCGTAGTTGCGGGCGATCAAGGCCAGCTGGTCGGTGCGGGCCGCGTTCTTGGTCAGCTGCCAGTTCGCCAGGAACGCGCAGGCGATGGCGAACACGACTGCCACGCCGATGTACGCCGTCCAGCGGACGGCGGCAGGGGCGGTGTGTCGTCTGCTCACGGGGACTCCTCGGGGCGGGCGGAGGGGAACGGCTCGACGGCGACGGGGAAGCGGCGGGCGGCGAGGTAGTCGCGCAAGTAGTCGACGTGTTCGTCGCACGCGAGCCACACCTTGCGGCGGCCCGCGGCGTGGATGCGCGGATTGCGCCACACGACCTGGGTGGTGGCGGCGGCCCGGCAGCCTGCGCGCGAGCAGATCGGCGTCTGTGCGGCGTCGGTCATGCCTTGTCCTGCGGCGGGGCGGGCGGCTCGCCGTCGCTCGGCTCCACCGCAGGGGTCTCGGCGACCCGGATCACCGGGGGGATCGACGGCGTGGACGGCGCCGCGGGCAGCGCCCGCTCGGGGGGCACGGCCGTCACGGACTTCGAGTCCTGGCCGACGTTGGCCAGCACCACCGCGATGTACGGGAGGAAGATGGCGCCGGCGCCGAACACCCACGTGTACCAGCCGAACGGCTGGATAAAGACCATGAGGACGAAGCACGCCACGCGTACCGCCATCATGATCAGGTAGCGCGCAGAGCGCGAGCCGACCTCGTCGCGCGGAGCGCGGGGGAGGGATGTCGCGGACTGTGGGTGCGGAGTCGTCTTCACTATCCCTCCAGACTACGCCGCGGACCGGGATCGATCGCCGTCGGTGCGGGGTCGGAAGCACCGCCCGGTTAGGCTGGTGCGAGCATCCGCCCCATCCCCTTCCGGAGTCATCCATGCCTGAAGACCGTGTCGTCCTGATCACCGGCGGCAACCGCGGAATCGGCCGCGCCATAGCGGAGCGGTTCGTGGCCGACGGCTACCGGGTCGCGGTCACCGCGCGGTCGGGCGAGGGCCCCGCCGGCACGCTCACCGTCCGCGCCGATGTCACCGACGCGGACGCCGTGGACGCCGCTTTCACCGAGGTCGAGGACAGGCTCGGTCCGGTCGCCATTGTCGTGGCGAACGCCGGCATCACGAAGGACACGCTGCTGCTGCGGATGACCGAGGACGACTTCGACACCGTCGTGTCCACGAATCTCGGCGGCGCGTTCCGGGTCGTCAAGCGGGCGGCGAAGGGGATGCTGCGCGCCCGCTGGGGCCGCGTCATCCTCATCTCGTCGGTCGTGGGCCTGTACGGCTCGGCCGGGCAGATCAACTACGCCAGCTCGAAGGCGGGCCTCGTCGGCTTCGCCCGGTCCCTGACGCGCGAGCTCGGCAGCCGGGCGATCACCGCGAACGTCGTCGCCCCCGGCTTCATCGAGACGGAGATGACGGCGGAGCTGCCGGAGGACACGAAGGCGGAGTACAAGAAGGCGATCCCCGCCGGCCGGTATGCACAGCCCAGCGAGGTCGCCGGCGTGGTGGCGTGGCTCGCATCCGACGAGGCCGCCTACATCTCCGGCGCCGTGATCCCCGTGGACGGCGGACTCGGGATGGGGCACTGACGCCGCGTCAGGGCAGCAGCGGCACCACCTGAGCGAGGTCGACCGGGCCGATCACGAGATCCGCCTGCGCGCGCACCGCCGGCTTCGCGTTGAAGGCGACGCCCAGCCCCGCGGCGGCCATCATCAGCAGGTCGTTCGCCCCGTCGCCGACCGCCACGGTGCGCGACGCGGGCACGCCGTGCTCGGCCGCCCACTCGCCCAGCGCGGCGGCCTTGCCGGCGGCATCCACGATCCCTCCGTCGACCCGCCCGGTCAGGACGCCGTCGGCGGCGTGCAGCCGGTTCGCGCGCCAGACGTCCACGCCCAGCTGCGGCGCCACGGTATCGAGCACTTCGTGGAACCCGCCGGAGACGACACCGACGATGCCGCCGCGCGCGTGCACGGCGTCGATCAGCTCGCGTGCACCGGGCGTCGGCTCGATGCGCGCCAGCACGCGGGCGAACGCGGCCAGCGGCACTCCGCGCAGCGCCTCGACGCGCGAGCGCAGACTCGTCGCGAAGTCGACCTCGCCGCGCATCGCCGCCTCGGTGGCCGCCGCCACCTCCGCGCCGCGCCCGGCCTCGTCGGCGATCAGCTCGATCACCTCGTTCCGGATGAGGGTGGAGTCGGCATCGAGGACGAGGAGGAGACGCGCGGGCACGCGTCCACAGTACCGGGGCGCTCAGGCGGCGACGTGCGTGCCCTTGCCGACGATGGTGATACCGGAGTCGGTGACCGTGAACCCGCGGTCCAGGTCGCGCTCCCGGTCCACGCCCACCGTCGCGCCGTCGGCGAGGACCACGTTCTTGTCGAGGATTGCCCGATGCACGCGGGCGCCCTGGCCCACTCGGACGTGGTCGAACAGCACCGCGTCGGTGATTGTGGAGCCTCCGCCGGCGAGGGTCCACGGGCCCACGACGCTGCGCTCCAGATGCGTCCCGGACAGCACCGAGCCCAGGGACACTATCGAGTCGATGGCGTTCCCGATCCGCCCCACCGAGTCGCGGACGAACTTCGCCGGCGGCGAGTTGACGGTCTGCGAGTGGATCGGCCAGTCCGTGTTGTACAGGTTGAAAATCGGCAGCGTCGAGATGAGATCCCGGTGCGCATCGAAGAACGAGTCGATGGTCCCGACATCCCGCCAGTACGACCGATCCCGGTCCGTGGAGCCGGGGACCTCGTTGAGCTTCATGTCGTACACGCCGGCCTCGCCGCGTGCGACGAAGTACGGGATGATGTCGCCGCCCATGTCGTGGTTGCTCGTGGCGATCTCGCCGTCCACGGTGACCGCCTCGATGAGCGCGTTCGCGTCGAAGATGTAATTGCCCATCGACGCGAGGATCTCGTGCGGCGCGTCGGTGAGCCCGGTCGCGTTCTGCGGTTTCTCGAGGAAGTCGCGGATGCGTCCGGGATGCTCCGGATCGACGTCGATCACCCCGAACTGGTGCGCGAGCGCGGTCGGCTGCCGGATGCCGGCGACCGTGGCGCGCGCTCCGGATGCCAGGTGCGCATCCAGCATCTGCCGGAAGTCCATCCGGTACACGTGGTCGGCGCCGACGACGATGACGATGTCGGGCTGTTCGTCGTTGATGAGGTTCAGGCTCTGCAGGATCGCGTCCGCCGACCCGGAGAACCACCGCTTCCCGAGCCGCTGCTGGGCCGGCACCGACGTGACATAAGCATCCAGCAGCGCCGACATCCGCCACGTCTGCGAGATGTGCCGGTCGAGGCTGTGCGACTTGTACTGGGTGAGCACCACGAGCTGCCGCAACCCCGAATTGATGAGGTTCGAGATCGCGAAGTCGATCAGCCGATACTGGCCCCCGAACGGCACGGCGGGCTTCGCGCGATCCGCTGTCAAGGGCATCAGGCGCTTGCCTTCACCACCCGCGAGGATGATTCCGAAGACCTTTGGTGCGGCTGGCATGGCACCACACTATTCCCCGGTTCCCGCCTGTACTAGCGTTCCAGACATGCGCGTCGACGTCGTGACGAAGGAGTACCCGCCGGAGATCTACGGCGGCGCCGGCGTCCACGTCGCCGAGCTCGTGAAGGCGCTGCGGGTCCTGGGTGCGGAGGGCGCCGGACCCCTGGATGTCCGGGTCCGCGCGTTCGGGGGGCTGCGCGACGAACGCGGAACCAGCTCCTACGCGGTCCCCGACGATCTGCGCGGGACGAACCCCGCGATCCAGACTCTCGGCACGGACCTGGAGATCATCCCCGACGTGGTCGGCGCCGACGTCGTCCACTCGCACACCTGGTACGCGAATTTCGCCGGTCACCTCGCGTCGCTGCTGCACGGCATCCCGCACATCGTCACCGCGCACAGCCTGGAGCCGCTGCGGCCGTGGAAGGCCGAACAGCTCGGCGGCGGATACGCCGTGTCCAGCTTCGTCGAGCGCGCCGCATACGAGGGGGCGGCCGCCGTGATCGCGGTCAGCGACGGCATGCGCTCCGACATCCTGCGCAGCTACCCGTCCCTGGATCCGCGCCGGGTGCGAGTCATCTACAACGGCATCGACGTGAACGCGTGGCATCCCACCGAGGATCCCGACGTGCTGGCCCGTTACGGCATCGACCCCGCGCGGCCGTCGGTCGTGTTCGTCGGGCGGATCACGCGGCAGAAGGGCCTTCCGTATTTCCTGCGCGCTGCCGAGCTACTGCCGCCGGACGTGCAGGTGATCCTGTGCGCGGGCACCCCGGACACCCCGCAGATCATGGAGGAGGTGCACGGCCTGGTGCACCGGCTGCAGCACACCCGCAACGGAGTGGTCTGGATCGAGCAGTTCCTGCCGCGCCACGAGCTGTGCACAATCCTGACCGCGGCCACCGCCTTCGTGTGCCCCTCCGTGTACGAGCCGCTGGGCATCGTGAACCTCGAGGCGATGGCGTGCGGCGCCGCCGTGGTCGGAACCGCGACCGGCGGCATCCCGGAGGTGGTCGTCGACGGGACCACGGGCCGACTGGTGCCCATCGACCAGGCCGCGGACGGCACCGGTACGCCCAACGACCCGGATCGCTTCGTCGCCGACCTGGCGGCCGCGCTGACCGAGGTGACGGGGGATCCGGACCGGGCGGCGGCCCTCGGACACGCGGGCCGGCAGCGTGCCGCGGACGAGTTCAGCTGGGCGACGATAGCCCGGCAGACGGCCGCGCTGTACACGGAGGTGACGGGCTCCGGCCGATAGGCTGGATGCCATGCCACAGGTCCTCGAGTTCTCCGACGTCGTCGTCCGCAGAAACGCCCGGAACATCGTCGATCAGGTGACCTGGTCCGTGCAGGGCGACGAGCGCTGGGTGGTCCTCGGGGCCAACGGGGCGGGTAAGACCACGGTGCTCCAGCTGGCGGCTGCCCTGCTGCATCCCACGAGCGGCGCCGTCATGATCCTCGATGAGCGGCTCGGCCGCACCGACGTGTTCGAGCTGCGTCCGCGGATCGGCTTCGCGTCCTCCGCGATGGCGCGCCGGGTGCCGCCGGAGGAGACGGTGCTCAACGTCGTGATGACGGCGGCGTACTCGGTGCTCGGCCGCTGGAACGAGGCGTACGAGGACATCGACGAGCGCCGGGCGCTGCGCGTGCTCGCCGAGTGGCGGCTGGACCAGCTCGCCGACCGCACGTTCGGGACGCTGTCGGAGGGCGAGCAGAAGCGCGTGCAGATAGCCCGCGCGGTGATGACCGACCCGGAGCTGCTGCTGCTGGACGAGCCCAGCGCCAGCCTCGACCTCGGCGCGCGGGAGGAGTTGCTGCAGCTGCTCGGCGGCTACGCGCAGGCGCCGACCACGCCCGCGATGGTGATGGTCACCCACCACGTCGAGGAGATCCCGGTCGGGTTCACGCATGTCCTGCTGTTGCGGGAGGGCGGGGTCGTGGCATCCGGACCGCTCGAGACGACCCTCACCGCGGAGAACCTCAGCAGCACGTTCGGGATGCCGATCGCCCTGAGCATGGACGACGGACGCTACGCGGCACGGGCCGCGTCGCAGAACCCGGCCGGCGACTGATAGAATCGTCCCTTGGTGCCTCGGCGCCGCAGATTTCCCTTCCGCTCTCGCAAGGAATCCCAATGAAGACTGACATCCACCCCGACTACCACGCCGTCGTGTTCCGTGACCTGGGCTCGGGCGAGACCTTCCTGACCCGTTCGACGGCGTCCAGCGACAAGACTGTCGAGCTCGACGGTGTCGAGTACCCCGTCATCGACGTCGAGATCTCGTCGGCGTCGCACCCGTTCTACACGGGCAAGCAGCGCATCCTCGACTCGGCCGGTCGTGTCGAGAAGTTCAACCAGCGCTTCAAGGGCTTCGGCGGCGCCAAGTAACGGCATCCTCCGACCTGATGAAAGCCCTGCTCCGGCGGGGCTTTCGTCGCGTCCGGGTGCGGATCAGCGGATCGGCCAGCTGCCGTCGACCGCGTCGATGCGCCCGATCCGCGTGAAGTACTCGGTGAGGCTCTCCGCCTGATCGCGCGCCCACCCTATCTGCCGGGTGTGCAGTTCGGCGACGGTGGCCGGCAGGACCGGGGCGAACCGCTCGGCGAGGGCAAGGGCCACCCGGCCGGCGGCGACCGCGTCGGCTGCCGCCTCATGCGCGTCCTCGAGCCGCACCGCGTAGTGCGCGGCCACCGCGGTGAGCGTGCGCTTGCCCGGACGGTAGCGGTCGAACGTCTTGTCCAGCACGAGCGGGTCGATCACGGGCTCCGGCCGGGCTATCTCGGCCACGCCGTGCCGTCGGCATTCGTGCTTGAGCAGCGAGAAGTCGTACGGCGCGTTGTAGGCCACGACCGGGATGCCGGCGGCGAACAGGTCGCGCAGCGCGGCGGCCACGTCGGCGACCACCTCCGCGGCGGGCCACCCGTGGGCCCGCGCGTGCGCGGTCGTCACGCCGTGCACGGCCGCTGCGCCGTCCGGGATCTCCACGCCGGGGTCGGCGAGCCAGTTCCGCGCCTGCAGGACCGCGCCTGTCCCGTCCAGGACGCCGACGTGCGCGGTCACGATGCGGTCGCGGTCGACGGCGACGCCGGTGGTCTCCAGGTCGAACACCCCCACCCGGCGCGACCATTCCGGGGTGTCGAACAGGGGCAGCTGATCCATGCCGCCCACGGTATGGCACCCTCCGGACATCCACCGCGCGGCATGCCGGTTCCGTAGACTTCTGTGGTGACCGTCCCCAGTCCCTACGCTGCGCAGCTCGCCCGGATCCCGGTGCAGCGGCAGGAGGCGGAGGTGCTCGGCTCGCGGACGGCGTACTGGGTGTATGGGCCCGACGATGCGCCGTACACGATCCTCGCGGTGCACGGTTTCCGCGGGGAGCATCACGGGCTCGAGCCCGTCGTGGCGCAGCTGCCGGGCGTCCGCTTCGTCTCTCCCGACCTGCCCGGGTTCGGCGAGACGCCTCCGCTGCCCGGACGTGCGCACGACCTGGACGCGTACGTCGACTGGCTCACCGCGTTCGCCGCCGCGGCGGCGCCGGGCGCCGTCGTGCTCGGGCACAGCTTCGGCTCGATCGTCGCGGCGGCCGCTGTCGCTGCCGGGCTTCCGACGCCCCGCCTGATCCTCGTGAACCCGATCGGCGCGCCGGCGCTGGAGGGACCCCGTGGGGTGTTCACGCGGCTCGCCGTCCTCTACTACCGGCTGGGGGCGAGGCTGCCCGCGCGACTGGGTGAGGCGCTGCTGCGCAACCCGCTCATCGTCCGGGTGATGAGCCTCGCGATGGTCAAGACGCGGGATGCCGCGCTGCGGCGCTTCGTGCACGATCAGCACGACACGTACTTCTCCCGGTTCGCCGACCGCGACGTCCTGCACGATGCTTTCGTCACGAGCGTGTCGCACGACGTCCGCGAATCCGCGGCGCAGATCTCCCAGCCGACGCTGCTGATAGCGGCCGACCGCGACGACATCACGCCGATCCACAAGCAGCGCGAGCTGCAGCGGCTGTTCCCCGACGCCCGGCTGATCGAGATCCCGGCTGTCGGGCACCTCATCCACTACGAGACGCCGGCGCCCGCCGCCGAGGCCATCGAGCGGTTCCTGCGCTGACCGCGCTGCGCCACCGTGTCACACAACCTGCGGGTTCGGGGCTGCAGAGGTCGCATGTTGTGCGACACGCGCGGCGATGTGTCTCACAGCGTGCGGCCTCGGCGGCGGGGATGTCGCCTATTGTGCGACACGCTCGTGGACGTGTCACACAACCTGCGGCTGCGGGGCTGCGGAGGTCGCATCTTCTGCGACACATCAGCCGACCGCGACACGTCGGTCGGCGTCGTGTGTGGCAACGAGACGACTACTGGTCGTCGTGGGCGAGTTCCATCAGCGGCCGCACCCGGTAGCCGATCACCTCGCCCATCACGAGGGATGTCTCGGTGCGCTCGACGCCCTCGATAGCGAGGATGCGCGCATCCGTGTCGAAAAGGTGCTGCGTGTCGCGGCACGCGACGAGGACCAGCAGATCGATCTGGCCGCTCAGGCCGTGGGCCTGCAGCACCTCCGGAATGTGGTGCAGCTCGCCCTTTATGTAGGGCAGATCCGCCTGCCGCACGGTGACGCTGATGAACGCCTCGATCGGGAACCCGAGCGCACTCGCGGAGATCGCCCGCTCGAACGAGAGGAACACCCCGGTGCGGTCCAGTCGCGCCATGCGCGCCTGCACGGTGTTGCGGCTCATGCCGAGCTTCTCGGCGAGCGCGACGACGGTGGCGCGCGGCTCCTGGGAGAGGGTGGCCAGGAGCTCCAGGTCGACGCTGTCCAGGTGGGCCATAGTGCGAAACACTAGCACGATTCTGTGGGGCAATTCTGCGCAACATGCTCAGCATCGACCAAGAAGCTTGAGCTAGGTGCAATATCGACGTACCCTCACGGTATCCGGCGTCGACGCCGGCTCATCACGCGGAACGCCCCACGAGGGCCCCGCGAGAAGGAGGGATGACGATGGTGCACACCCTGACTCCGACAGCCGACCTCAAACAGGATGTCGACGACGTCGCGCGACTGCTGACCGCGGAGGGCGAGCGCATCGCCGACCGCGACCTCGACCCGTGGGTGGCCGACGTGGACACGGCGCAACTGCGGGACCTGTATCGGGACATGGTCGTCCTGCGCAGGATCGACGCCGAGGGAATGGCCCTGCAGCGCCAAGGCCAGGTGGGTCTGTGGGCCCCCTGCCAGGGCCAGGAGGCCACCCAGATCGGCACCGCCCGTGCGATGCGTGCCGACGACTTCGCCTTCCCCAGCTACCGCGAGACCGGGGTCACGTACGCCCGGGGCGCGGGGCCGGAGGGATACATCCGCGCATGGCGCGGCGAGGCGCACTCCAGCTACGACCCGCACGAGGTCGGCGCCGCCATCCCGCAGATCATCATCGGCGCGCAGACGCTGCACGCGGTCGGCTACGCGATGGGCATCCAGCGCGACGGCACCGACCAGGCCGTCGCGACGTGGTTCGGCGACGGCGCGACGAGCCAGGGCGACGTGAACGAGGCGATGGTGTTCGCCGCGTCCTACACCGCACCGGTCGTGTTCGTCTGCACGAACAACCAGTACGCGATCAGCGAGCCCGTCGGCGTTCAGGCCGCGGCGCCGATCGCCGGACGGGCGCCGGGCTTCGGCATCCCCAGCATGCGGGTGGACGGCAACGACGTGCTCGCCGTCACCGCGGCGATGCGCTGGGCCCTCGACCATGCGCGCACCGGCCAGGGCCCCGCGTTCATCGAGGCTGTGACGTACCGGATGGGCCCGCACACCACCAGCGACGACCCGACCCGCTACCGCGACAAGGACGAGGTGGAGCGCTGGCGCCGCCGCGACCCGATCGCCCGGCTCGAGGCATACCTGCGCAGCCAGGACGCGTTCGACGATGAGTTCGCCGCCGCCGTGGCCGCGGAATCCGACGAGGTCGCCGCCGCTGTGCGCAGCACCTGCCTGGCGATGACCACGGCGCCTGCGCTGAGCATCCTCGACAACGTCTACGCCGAGCCGCACACCGGGCTCGAGGACGAGAAGACCTGGTTCGCCGCCTACCTCGACGGCTTCGCCGAGGAGAGCGCGCGATGACCCAGCTCACGATGGGGAAGGCCCTCAACGAGGGGCTGCGCCGCGCGATGCGCGACGACGACAAGGTCCTCATCATGGGTGAGGACATCGGCAAGCTCGGCGGCGTGTTCCGCATCACCGACGGACTGCAGACCGAGTTCGGCGCGCAGCGGGTTGTCGACACGCCGCTGGCCGAGTCCGGCATCATGGGCACCGCCGTGGGCCTGGCCTACCGCGGGTACCGCCCGGTCGTGGAGATCCAGTTCGACGGGTTCGTGTATCCCGCGTTCGACCAGATCGTCTCCAACGTCGCCAAGCTGCACTACCGCTCGCAGGGCGCCGTGAAGATGCCGATCACGATCCGCATCCCCTGGGCCGGCGGTGTGGGTGCCGCCGAGCACCACTCGGAGTCGCCGGAGGCGTACTTCGTGCACACCGCGGGCCTGCGCGTGGTGGCGGTCTCGAACCCGCAGGACGCCTACACCGTGCTGCGCCAGGCGATAGCGTGCGACGACCCGGTGGTGTTCTTCGAGCCCAAGCGGCTGTACCACACGAAGGGCGAGGTCGACCTCGACGGCGACATTGCGGACGCCGCCCCGATGGGGCTGGCGCGCGTCGCACGACCCGGGAGCGACGTGACCCTTCTCACGTACGGCGCGCAGGTGTCGACGGCGATGGATGCCGCGACCGCGGCCGAGGACGACGGCATCTCGATCGAGGTCATCGACCTGCGCTCGCTGTCCCCGGTGGACTACAAGACCGTCACCGCGTCGGTGCGCAAGACCGGCCGGGTGGTCGTCACCCACGAGGCCGCCCGCGAGGCGGGGATGGGCGCCGAGCTCATCGCCAGCGTCACGGAGCGCTGCTTCTACCACCTGGAGACGCCGCCGGTGCGGGTCACCGGGTGGGACATCCCGTATCCGCCGGCGAAGCTCGAGAAGCACCATGTGCCCGATCTGGACCGGATCCTCGACGCCGTCGACCGCGTGCTGGACCGTCCGAACAGCCTGACCGGAGTCGAACTGTGAGCCAGGACTTCCGCCTGCCCGACCTCGGCGAGGGCCTTCCGGACGCCGAACTCGTGTCGTGGCTCGTCGCCGAAGGGGACGAGGTCGCCCTCAACCAGAACATCGCCGAGGTCGAGACAGCCAAGGCCGTGATCGAGCTGCCGAGCCCGTTCGCCGGGACCGTGCAGAAGCTGCACCATGCCGCCGGCGACGTCGTCGAGGTGGGCGAGGTGCTGATCACGTTCGGCGGTGCGGGCGCGGAGGATGTCGCGCCCCGACCCGCCGCGCAGGAGGCCGCCGAGGACGAGAAGGCGACGCCGAACCTGGTGGGCTATGGGGCGGCCCCGCGCAAGTCCGCCCGGCCGCAGCGGCGCGCCCGCGCCGCGCGCGCCGACGATGCCCGCAGCGCCGACACCGCGGTGCTGGAGGCGGCGCCGCACGACGCCATCGTCGAGCAGCCGCTGGAACAGCCCCTCGAGCGGCCCCGGTCCACGCCTCCGGTGCGCAAGTTCGCGAAGGACCTCGGCATCGACCTGGCGCTGATCGAGGCGACCGGCGTGAAGGGCCTGATCACGCGCGCCGACGTCGAGGCGTACGCGGCACGCGTGGGACTGGGGGCCGCGCCCGACGCGGCGCCGGCCGCGGCATCCGTCCGCCCCGGCCCCGACGAGCGGGTCACCCGCCGCCCCATCCGCGGAGTGCGCAAGGTGACCGCCGAGGCGATGGTGCGCAGTGCGTTCACCGCCCCGCACGTCACGACGTTCCACACCGTCGACATCACCGAGACGATGCGCCTGGTCGCGTCGCTGAAGGCCGACCGGTCGCTGGAGGGCCACCGCATCGGCGTGATGGCCGTGGCGGCGAAGGCGGTGTGCCTCGCGCTGGGTCACAACGTCAGTCTGAACGCGAAGTGGGACGCCGAGGCGGGTGAGATCGTCGAGCACCACTACGTGAATCTCGGGATCGCTGCCGCAACCGACCGCGGACTGATCGTCCCGGTGATCCCGGACGCCGACGCCATGACGCTCGTCGAGCTCGCGGACGCCCTCCGCGACCTCGCACAGGTGGCCCGGTCGGGGAAGACCCCGCCCGCGGCGATGACCGGCGGCACTTTCTCGATCACGAACTTCGGCGTGTTCGGCGTCGAGGCGGGCACGCCGATCCTGAACCCGGGGGAGGCCGGCATCCTCGGCCTCGGCTCGGTGCAACGCCGTCCGTGGGAACATGACGGCGAGATAGCGCTGCGCGACGTGATGACGCTGAGCCTCTCGTTCGATCACCGGCTGGTGGACGGCGCGGAGGGTTCGCGGTTCCTCGTCGACGTGGCCCGGGTGCTGGAGCAGCCCGGCCGCGCCATGCTGCTGCGCTGAGCCTTCGGCCGCCCCGAACCGGGCTACGCGGTCAGCGCCGCGCGGGCGAGCTGCTCGAGGACCACGCGCACGTCGCCCTCGGGCGGCGCGGTGCGCAGGCCGCGGACGCTGTGCGGCGTGGAGTTTATGAGGCCGAACACGGCATGCGCGCGCACGCGCAGGTCCGCATCGTCACGGTCGGGGTGGATGCTGCGGAGCACCTCGACCCAGGTCTCCACGTATTCGCGCTGCAGCCGCCGCACCCGGTGGCGGTCGGCATCGGCGAGGCTCGCGAGATCCCGGTCCTGCACGCGGATGACGTCGGCGTCGTCCAGCGCGAACGCGACGTGGAACCGGATCAGCCCCTCCAGCGCGTCGGCCGGGGCGGCGGCATCCTCGATCACCGTCTGCCCGCCGTCGTGCAGTCCCTCGCTCACCCCCACGAGGATCGCACCGAGCAGCGCCTGCTTGCTCGCGAAGTGCCGATACACGGCGGGGCCGCTCACGCCCACCGCCGCACCGATCTCCTCGAGCGTGACGCTCGCGAAGCCGCGCTCGGCGAACAGGCGCGACGCCTCTCGCAGCAGGGCCGATCGGCGATCGGACTTCGCGCGCTCGCGCTGCGTGGTTGCCATCTGAGTTAACCCCCGCTAACCTGGAATTCGGTTAATGAAGACTAACATCCGTGGAGCCGACATGAGCGAACCCGCCACCCAGCGGGACCTGGCCGTACAGCTGCGCGCGCGCCTCGAGGCTGCGGCACTCGGCGGGTCCGAGGCATCCCGCGCCCGGCATGTCGGCCGCGGCAAACTGCTGCCGCGCGACCGCGTGACACGGCTGCTGGATGAGGGCAGCCCGTTCCTCGAGGTGGCGCCGCTGGCCGCCGACGGCCTCTACGACGGCCACGCGCCCGCCGCGGGCGTCATCGCCGGGATCGGCCTCGTGCACGGCCGGCACGTCATGGTCGTGTGCAATGACGCCACCGTCAAGGGCGGCACGTACTACCCGATGACCGTCAAGAAGCACCTGCGCGCGCAGGAGGTGGCGCTGGAGAACCGGCTCCCGTGCATCTACCTCGTCGACTCCGGCGGCGCGTTCCTGCCGATGCAGGACGAGGTGTTCCCCGACCGCGACCACTTCGGGCGCATCTTCTACAACCAGGCGCGGCTCTCCGCCGCCGGCATCCCCCAGATCGCCGCCGTGCTCGGTTCGTGCACGGCCGGCGGCGCGTACGTCCCGGCGATGAGCGACGAGACCGTGATAGTGCGCAACCAGGGCACGATCTTCCTCGGCGGTCCTCCGCTCGTGAAGGCCGCGATCGGCGAGATCGTCACGGCCGAGGAGCTCGGCGGGGGAGAACTGCACGCGCGCCGCTCCGGCGTCGTCGACCATCTCGCCGAGGACGACGAGCACGCCCTGGAAATCGTCCGCGACATCGTCGCCACCCTGCCCGCGCCGGCCGAGCCGGCGTGGGAGATCCTGCCGACCCGGGCGCCCGACGCCGATCCCGCCGAGCTGTACGACGTCGTGCCCGTCGACGTGAACCAGCCCTACGACGTGCGCGAGGTCATCGCGCGGCTCGTCGACGGCAGCGAGCTGCACGAGTTCAAGAAGGAGTACGGCACGACGCTGGTCACCGGGTTCGCCCGCCTCCACGGCCACCCGGTCGGCATCGTCGCCAACAACGGCGTCCTCTTCAGCGAGTCCGCGCTGAAGGGCGCGCACTTCATCGAGCTGTGCGACCAGCGCGGCATCCCGCTGCTGTTCCTGCAGAACATCTCCGGGTTCATGGTGGGTCGGGATGCCGAGGCCGGCGGCATCGCAAAGGACGGCGCGAAGATGGTCACCGCCGTCGCGACCACGCGGGTGCCCAAGCTCACGGTCGTGATCGGCGGATCGTTCGGCGCCGGCAACTACTCGATGTGCGGCCGTGCATACTCACCGCGGTTCCTGTGGACGTGGCCGGCCAGCCGCATCTCCGTGATGGGCGGCCCGCAGGCGGCATCCGTCCTCTCCACGGTCAAGCGCGACCAGCTCGAGCGTCGCGGTCAGGACTGGGATGCCGCGGACCAGGCCGCGTTCGAGGCGCCGATCCGCGCGCAGTACGAGGAGCAGGGCAGCCCCTATTATGCGACGGCGCGGCTGTGGGATGACGGCATCGTCGACCCCGCCGACACGCGCGACCTGCTGGGTCTGGCCCTGGACGTCGTCTCCCGCTCGCCGCTGCCCGAGCCGCGCTTCGGCGTGTTCCGGATGTGAGCGGCATGAGCGATCGGCGCGTGGAATCAGTGAAGCGAGACGAAGTGTTCGATACGGTCCTCATCGCCAACCGCGGCGAGATTGCTCGCCGCGTGATCCGCACGCTGCGGCGCCTGGGCATCCGCTCGGTCGCGGTGTACAGCGATGCGGATGCCGCGGCCCCGCACGTCACGGAGGCGGACGAGGCGGTGCGGATAGGCCCGGCCGCAGCATCCCGCTCGTACCTGGACATCGACGCGATCATCGCCGCCGCCCGCGCCACCGGGGCGCAGGCGATCCATCCCGGGTACGGGTTCCTCTCCGAGAACGCGGCGTTCGGCGCGGCCTGCGCGGCCGCCGGCATAGTGTTCATCGGCCCGGGCGCGCAGGCGCTCGAGGTGATGGCCGACAAGATCCGGGCCCGCGACCACGTCGCGGCGTCGGGCGTGCCGATCGTCCCCGGGTTCTCGGCGGCCGGGATGACCGACGACGAGATAGCCCGCACCGCGATCGCCGCCGGATTCCCGCTCCTGATCAAGCCGTCCGCGGGCGGCGGCGGCAAGGGCATGCAGGAGGTGCACGACGTCGCGCAGCTCGCCGACGCCGTCGCGACGGCGCGCCGGGTCGCGACCGCCGTTTTCGGCGACGACACGCTGCTGTTCGAACGCCTCATCCAGCGTCCGCGCCATATCGAGGTGCAGGTGCTCGGGGACACGCACGGACGCGTGATGCACCTCGGCGAGCGGGAGTGCACGCTGCAGCGCCGCCACCAGAAGGTGATCGAGGAGGCGCCGTCGCCGCTGATCGACGCCGACACCCGGGCGCGCCTGGGCGCTGCGGCCTGCGCGGCCGCGGCATCCGTCGCCTACACCGGCGCCGGCACCGTCGAGTTCATCGTGTCGGCGGACCGGCCCGACGAGTTCTTCTTCATGGAGATGAACACGCGGCTGCAGGTCGAGCACCCGGTCACCGAGCTCGTCACCGGCATCGACCTCGTCGAGCAGCAGCTGCGGATCGCCGCCGGCGCCCCGCTCGCGCTGGACGACGTCACACTGCACGGCCACGCCGTCGAGGCGCGGGTGTACGCGGAGAGCCCCGCGCGCGGCTTCCTGCCCGCCACTGGCGACGTGCTCGTCTGGCGGGCCGCCGACGGGGTGCGCACGGATGCCGCCGTCGAGACCGGCAGCACCGTCACCGCCGACTACGATCCGATGATCGCGAAGGTCATCGCCCACGGCACCGACCGCGCGGACGCGCTCGCGGCGCTGGATGCCGCCCTCGCCGAGACCGTGATGTTCGGCGTCGAGTCGAACGTCGACTTCCTGCGCACGCTGCTGGCCGACCCCGCCGTGCAGGCGGGGGCGATGGACACCGGGCTCATCGACCGGATGCCGGCGTTCGTCGATCCGGCGCCGAGCCGGGCAGCGCTGGATGCCGCGGCATCCGTCGTGCCCGCCTCGGCGGGGCGCAGCCACGCCGCGCCGCTGTGGCTGGCGCGCTCCGGCTGGCGGATCGGTGCAGACGCGCCGGATGCGGCGCAGTCGTTCCTGACCTCGGCGGGCGAGGTCGTCAGCGCGTCGCGGACCCAGGACCCGGGCGACCGCGCGGCGGCGGCACTCGCCGTCGCGGCACCGGACGGCACCGTCTGGGTGCACGCCGACGGTGTCACCAGCGCCCTCACCCCGCTCACCCGCCGACAGGCGATGGAGCACCGGCTCGCTCAGCGGGAGCGCGTCGACGCGGCATCCGATCCCGAGCTGCGGGCTCCGATGCCCGGCGCGGTCGTCGCCGTGCACGCCCCGCACGGCGCGCACGTGAGCGCCGGCGCGCGGATCGTCTCGATTGAGGCGATGAAGATGGAGCATCCCGTGACGGCGCCGCACGACGGCATCCTCACTCTCACCGTCGCCGTCGGCGACCAGGTCCGCCGCGGACAGATCCTCGCCCGCGTCACCGAATCGGAATGAAGGACACATGGACACGTACACCACCTACGACGTGACGGACGACGAGCGCGAACTCGCCGGCCTGGTCCGCGACTTCGCAGACACCGTCATCGCACCGATCTCCTACGAGGCCGACCGCACGCACACCCTGCCGCTGGACGTCGTCGCGCAGATGGGCGACATGGGGCTGTTCGGCCTGCCGTTCCCCGAGGAGTACGGCGGGCAGGGCGGCGACTACTTCGCGCTCGGCGTCGCGATCGAGGCCATCGGCCGCGTCGACCAGTCGCTGGCGATCACGCTGGAAGCCGGCGTGAGCCTCGGCGCCATGCCCGTATTCCGGTTCGGGAATGAATCGCAGAAGCGGGAGCTGCTGCCGGACCTGCTGGCCGGCCGTGCGCTCGCCGGCTTCGGTCTCACCGAGCCCGATGCCGGCTCGGACGCCGGTGCCACCCGCACCACCGCGCGGCTCGAGGACGGGCAGTGGGTCGTCAACGGGGCGAAGCAGTTCATCACGAACTCCGGCACCGCCATCACCCGCTTCGTCACCGTCACCGCTGTGACCGGCGAGCGGGGCGGCCGCAAGGAGATCTCCACGATCATCGTCCCCAACGGCACCCCGGGTTTCACGGTGGAGCCCGCATACGACAAGGTCGGCTGGCGGGCCTCCGACACGCACCCGCTGACGTTCGCGGACGCGCGCGTGCCCGCGGAGAACCTGCTCGGCGCGCAGGGGCGGGGCTTCGCGAACTTCCTGCACATCCTCGACGAGGGCCGCATCGCCATCGCCGCGCTGGCCACCGGTGCCGCCGAGGGGTGCGTGGACGCGGCCGTCGATTATGCGCACAGCCGCACGGTGTTCGGCCAGTCCCTCGCGACCAAGCAGGCGATGCAGTTCAAGATCGCCCGGATGCAGGCGCGCGTGCACACGGCGCGGCTCGCGTGGCACCAGGCGGCGCGTCTGCGCGACGCGGGCAAGCCGTTCAAAACCGAGGCGGCGATAGCGAAGCTCGTCGCCGGCGACGCGGCGATGGACAACGCCCGCGACGCCACCCAGGTGTTCGGCGGCAACGGGTTCATGAACGAGTATCCGGTGGCCCGGCACTACCGCGACTCGAAGATCCTCGAGGTCGGCGAGGGGACCACCGAGGTGCAGCTGCTGGTGATCGCCCGCGCGCTCGGGCTAGCGTGACGGTCATGACCGAGATCACGCAGCGCGGACTGTACTACGAGGAGTGCGAGGTCGGCGCCCGGTACCTGCACCGTCCCGGCCGCACCGTGACCGAGGCTGACAACATGCTGTTCTCGGCGCTGACGATGAACACGCAGGCGCTGCACCTGGATGCCGCGTACTCGGCCACCCAGCCGTTCGGCAAGCCGCTGATGAACTCGATGTGGACCCTGGCGACGCTGGTCGGGATGTCGGTCGCGCAGATCACGCAGGGGACCCTCGTCGCGCAGCTCGGCCTGTCCGACATCGCCTTCCCGCATCCGGTGTTCGCCGGCGACACCCTGTACGGCGACACCGAGATCGTCTCGAAGCGACTGTCGAAGTCGCGCCCGGGGCAGGGCCTCGTGACGATGACGCACACCGGCCGCAACCAGGACGGCACGGTCGTGGCCACGGTGTCCCGCGTCGCCCTGATGTGGTGCCTGCCCGAGGGGTCGGCGTGACACTCGCGATGGGCCCGGCCCTGCTGTTCTGCCCGGCCGACCGGCCGGAGCGGTTCGCGAAGGCCGCGGACCGGGCGGACGCCGTCATCCTCGACCTGGAGGACGCCGTCGCGCCGGATGCCAAGGTCGCCGCGCGCGGGCATGTCATCGAGAGCCGTCTCGATCCGGCCCGCACGATCGTCCGCGTCAACGAGCTCGGCGGCGAGCACACGGCATCCGACCTGTCCACCGTCCTGCAGACCGACTACCGCACGATCATGGTCGCCAAGGCCGAATCGCCGAAGAAGATCGGCCGGCTGGACCCGCGGCTGCGGGTGATAGCGCTGTGCGAGACGGCGCGCGGCGTCGCGAACGCCGAGAAGATCGCGGCGCTGCCCAACGTCGTCGCGCTGATGTGGGGGGCCGAGGACCTCGTCGCCTCGCTGGGCGGCACGTCCAGCCGCAAGGACAGCGGCCGGTACCGTGACATCGCCCGCCACGCCCGGTCGCGGGTGCTCTTGGCGGCCGGCGCTCACGGCAAGGCCGCGATCGACGCGGTGCACCTGGACATCACCGACGCGAAGGGTCAGCAGCGGGAGGCCCGGGATGCCGCCGCCAGCGGGTTCGCCGCGACGGCCTGCATCCACCCGTCGCAGGTGCAGA
Organism: Microbacterium sp. SYP-A9085; assembly: GCF_009649635.1. Taxonomy (GTDB): domain Bacteria; phylum Actinomycetota; class Actinomycetes; order Actinomycetales; family Microbacteriaceae; genus Microbacterium. The sequence goes on from NZ_WJII01000008.1 coordinate 21,137, forward strand.
CAGTGCGGGACGCATATCGCCCCGACGCGAAGACGCTTGCCTGGGCGCGTGCCGTGCTCGCCGCCGCGGAGGGGGAGCGGGGCGTGTTCGCGTTCGACGGGCGCATGGTCGACGAGCCGGTGCTGCGGCACGCCCGGGCCGTGATGGCGCGGGCCTGAGGCGTCCCTCCTCGGCTCGGCCGAGGAGAATGGCCGAGGCGAGGGCCGAATGACCCGGATCGGCCCTCGCGCGGGCCGATCCCCTCGGCTCGGCCGAGGATGCCGCCGCCGGGCGCCCGCTGTTAGCGCGGGGTGGGCGCGAAGCTCACGCTGCGGGCCGTGTCGACAAGGCGCAGACCCTCCCGTTCGTAGAGCATCGTGTAGCCGCCGCCGTTGGGCAGGGAGGTGCCGGGCGCGGGAAGGTCGCCGCCGGACACGTGGCGCACGAGCTCGCGGATGAGTCCGCCGTGCGCGACGACGATGACGGATGCCGCGGCCGGCGCTGTCGCGCGGCGTACGTCCCGCACGACGCGGTGCACGGCGGCGAGCGCGCGGCGCCGCAGCTTGTCGTGGGTCTCGGCGCCGGGCACCTGCGCCGTGCCCCAGGGACCCCACAGGTCCGCCGCCTCCGCGACGGTCTTGCCCTCGCCGGCGCCGTACGCCCGTTCCCGCAGCCGCCGGTACAGGCGGGGCGGGTTCAGCGCGAGCTCGGCGGCGATGATCTCCGCGGTCTCCCGCGCCCGCGCCAGGTCGCTCGCCACGATCGCGACCGAGCCGTCCAGCTGCCCGCGGAGATCCACAGCGGCCTCGCGCGCCTGCCGGCGCCCGGTGTCGTTGAGCGGGATGTCGGAGCTGCCCTGAATGCGTCCGGCCAGGTTCCAGTCGGTCTCGCCGTGGCGCACGAAGATCAGGGAGGTCACCCTTCGACGATAGCCGCGGCATATCCCAGATCCCTGAGCGGGCGCGGCGAGACGAAGCGCGGGCTCGTCGCTCAGGGAGTCGCCGGCTCCGGCAGGTGCTCGGCCAGCGCCGCCAGCACGTCGCTGGTCCCGGCATCCACCTTCACCGCCGCGCGGGCGTCGGCCCGGGTCTGGCCGCGGTTCACGATTACGATCGGCAGCTCGCGCCGGTGCGCGCGCTGGATCAGCCGCATCCCGGAGTTCACCGCCAGCGACGAGCCCGCCACCAGCAGCGCCTCCGCGCCCGCGACCAGCTGCTCGGCGCCGGCGAACCGGCCCACGGGGATCGTCTCGCCGAAGAACACCACCTCGGGCTTGAGCATCCCGCCGCACACCGAGCACACCGGGAGCCGGAAGCCGTCGACCGACGCGGGGCGTACGTCGCCGTCCGGCAGCAGTACGGCGTCCTCGCCGGCGACCAGCCACGGATTGTCGGCCTCGATCTGCACGGCGATATTTCGGCGGTCGAAGACCTGACCGCAGTGCAGGCAGACCACGCGGCGCATCGTGCCGTGCAGCTCCACCACCCGCTGCGAGCCGGCCTGGAGGTGCAGGCCGTCCACGTTCTGCGTGATCACACCGGTCGCGATGCGGCGACGCTCGAGCGCGGCGAGGGCGGCATGCCCCCCGTTCGGCAGCACGGAGGAGAACCGCCGCCACCCCATGTGGCTGCCCACCCAGTACCGCCGTCGGGCGTGCTCGGACGCGAGGAAGTGCTGCACGGTCATCGGGGTGCGCACCGGCGCGCCCTCGCCGCGATAGTCCGGGATGCCGGAATCCGTCGAGACGCCCGCGCCCGTGAGGACCGCGATGCGGCGACCCGCCAGCACCGCCACGGCGTCCTCGATAGCGCCCGTCATCCGCACCCCCGCGCACCAGGCTACGCCGCGGATGCGGCATCCTGGAACGGTGCTCCCGATCCGCATCGACGATCCCCGCGATCCGCGTCTGGCCGACTACCGGGACCTCACCGACATCGCGCTGCGCCGGAAGCTCGAGCCCTCCGGTGGCCTGTACATGGCCGAGTCTGCGAAGGTCCTCGCCCGCGCCCTCGCGGCGGGGCACATCCCGCGATCCGCCCTGGTCCAGGAGAAGTGGATGCCGGACGCCGCGGCGCTGCTGGCAGCCCACCCCGATGTCCCGGTCTACGTCGTGCCCGCGACGGTCGCCGAGCAGCTCACCGGGTACGCGGTGCACCGCGGCATCCTCGCCGCCATGCACCGGCCGGAGCTGCCCGCCCCCGAGGACGTCCTCGCCGGCGCACGGCGCGTCGTCGTGCTCGAGGACATCGTCGACCATACGAACGTGGGGGCAATGTTCCGTGCGGCGGCCGGGATCGGCGCCGACGCCGTGCTCGTGGGGCCCCGGTGCGCCGATCCGCTCTACCGCCGCAGCGTGCGGGTGAGCATGGGGACGGTGTTCCAGGTGCCGTGGACCCGGCTCCCGGACTGGCCCGCCGCGGGAGCCGTGCTGCACGCGGCGGGATTCCACGTCGCGGCCCTCGCGCTCGCCGACGACGCCGTGCCGCTGGACGTGTTCGCCGCCGCGCCGCCCGAGAAGGTGGCGCTCATGCTCGGCGCCGAAGGCGACGGGCTCAGCCGCCGTGCGGCGGCCATCGCCGACACCGTCGTGACGATCCCGATGCGCGGCGGCGTCGACTCGCTGAACGTCGCCGCAGCCGCTGCCGTCGCGATGTGGGCGCTGCGGGTCTGATCGCAAGGGCGAGCGGACTGGCCCCTCAATGGTTTTCTGGTCGGCGTGAGTGGATCGCGGTCGGTTTCAGAAACCGGGCACGCTTGGCCGCTGCGGGTGGTCGAGGATTCTCGGCTTGACCCGAGTTCTTGTCAGACTGCTGGTGCTTCCTCATGTCTGGACGCTACCGACTCAAGATGTACATGCTCACAGGGAGCAAATTGAGCGTGAAGCCGTCGCGCTCGGCCGCGGCGTCAACTCTTTCGAGTACGGTTCCGGATGAGCCCGAAGATCACTGTCCCGACGAAGAGGACGATGCCGATGATCGCCAACCAGAGCAGTCCCTTGAGCGCAAAGCCGACAACGGCGAGAACCGCCCAGACGACCAGCAGGATTACGAGTACTGTCCACATGGCTCTCACCGTACGCGATCGCGATGCTGATCACACCCCCTCTGACACTCATGGCCTAGCCGAGACCGTCACCCGTTCGCTCCGCAGACCCGCTTGACACGAACTGACGCTGGTCGATGAGCGGGCAGGTGAACACATCCCGCTCGCCGAGACCGACGCGATTGATGTAGCGCACCACGATGGTGTACGAGGCGAACAGTCCCGTCTGGGTGTACGGGACCGCGTGCTCGTCGCAGTAGGCGGCGATCAGCGGCGCTGCGCGCCGCAGATGCGGGCGAGGCATCGAGGGGAACAAGTGGTGTTCGATCTGGTAGTTGAGTCCACCCATCGCGACGTCGAGGAAGCGGCTGCCCCGAATGTTCCGGCTCATCATCACCTGCCGTCGCAGAAAGTCGAGCGTGCGGTCGCGGGGTACCACCGGCATGCCCTTGTGGTTCGGCGCAAAGGAGACGCCCATGTAGAACCCGAAGATGCCCAGCTGGACCACGAGAAACACGAACGCGATGCCAGGTGACAGCACGAGGAAGACGAGCGTCGTGAAGCCGACCAGCCGTACCCCCATGAAGCCGATCTCCACCCAACGTCGATCGAGATGCTGCCGTCCCACGATGCGCCGCAGCCCCGATGCGTGCAACGAGACGCCCTCCAGGAGGAGGAGCGGGAAGAAGAAGAGGCCCTGGTGCGCGCGTATCCACCGGCCCAGCGGACCAGCCAGCCATCGTGAGCGCTCTCCGGTCACGGTGATGACCGGCAACTCGAGGTCCGGGTCGGAGCCGAGCTTGTTCGGGTTCGCATGGTGCCGCGTGTGCTTGTGCTGCCACCATCCGTAGCTCATCCCAACGAGCAGATCACCGAGGATCAGGCAGATCCAGTCGTTCCATCGGCCGGAGGCGAAGATCTGGCGGTGCGCGGCATCGTGCCCGAGGAACGCGATCTGCGTGAAGACAATCGCCAGCACAGCGGCGGTGAACAGCTGCCACCACGTGTCGCCGATGAACACGAACGCCACCAGGCAGCCGCCGAGGGCGATCGGTGCGCCGATCAGCTTCGACCAGTAGTACCCGTATCGGCGGCGCATCAGACCGCTCTGTCTCACTCGCTGGGCGAGTTCGGTGAACTCGCTCGCGCCCGTCGTGGGCTTCTCACCCATCGGACGGTGGATCGTAGAGCGGATGGCGCCCATGATGACCCCTTCTCCGCCGGGCAGCCTTTCAGCTGCGAACGGCTTCCCCTTGATCGCCCCACATCGCGAGGAATGCGGGGTCTTCCGCCGCTTGCGTCTCCTCCCTGCCCGTGGCACGACGGGCGAACGTCACCGAATCGGCGAGAGCCGCGACTGCCGCTGCGCGCTTCTGCTCACGTTCCGGCGCTTCCTGAAAGCGAGCGGTCGCGATCTCACGCCGCCTCCACACCTCCGTGCTGATGGCGGAGAGCCGCTCTGCAAGTACCGCTGCCAACCCATCCCGCAACTCCTCTAGACTCGTGTTCGCGATGCCCAGACGGCGGTCGGACACAGAGACCTCGACCGTGCGATACCCGTTATCTGACAGACAGGTCCGTGTCTCGTTGCCGAGGATCGCCTCGATCTCCTCGCGCTGCGGCCTTCGGCTGAACACAGCCTCGACGAGATAGCGGTCGGGCGCGTCTTGCGTGAACAGCGTCGCGGGGAGAGAGCCGACGATGACCGCTCCCAGCCCGAGCACGTCATCCCTGCGCCCGGCGCTCGGCCTCGCGTTCATGATCGGACGGTACGCCCCCAACCTGTATGCGCGCAGAGACTGCCGCGTGGCGGGCAGACACCACACCGCCCCACGTATCGGCGCGGGTCGCGCGAGGAGAGTCTAGGCTTCGTGCATGTCCTCGCAGACAACGGCAGGGTCGCGCGCGGCGGTCGTCTACAACCCCGTCAAGGTGTCCCTCGATCGGTTGCGCAGTGCGGTCGGGCGGGAGGAAAACCGTCGGGGGTGGCAACCGTCGCACTGGTTCGCCACGAGGAACGAGGACGGAGGGTACGGCGCGGCTGAAGACGCGATCGCGGACGGTGCGGCGCTCATCCTCGTCGCCGGCGGCGACGGAACCGTACGTGTCGTCGTGGAGGCGGCCGAGGCCGCGGGTGCGAATGAGACCCCACTCGGCCTGCTGCCTGCGGGGACTGGGAATCTTCTTGCGCGTAGCCTCGGGCTTCCGTTGAACGATATCTCCGCTTCCGTCGCTGTTGCTTTCGGAGGCGCGACCCGCACGATCGACGTCGGCGTCGCTGAACTCGACGACGATGAAGGAGCTCGCAGACGCCACCTGTTCCTCGTGATGGCCGGCATAGGACTGGACGCCGAGATGGCGGAGAACACCGGTGCGGTTGAGAAGCGACGACTCGGATGGTTCGCGTACGTGCGGCCCATTGCACGGTCGATCATCGCGAACCGCGTCTTCCGTCTGCACTATCGGATCGACGACGGGCGCGTTCACTCTGCTCGGGCGCACACCGTCATCGTCGGGAACTGCGGAACGCTCACCGGCGGGATACCCCTTCTTCCCTCCGCCGTGATCGATGACGGGCTCCTCGATGTGGTCCTGATGCGACCCAAGAACTGGTTCGGATGGGCGCGGATCGGAACGAGACTCTCGCTCCACGGCATCGCACATCGCTCGGCGTTCGGCAAGGGCCTGCTACGGCTTGCCCCGGAGATACAAGCGCTCGCCTATGCCCAGGGACGACAGTTCGACGTACGCTTCGACGTCTCACACGGCGTAGAACTCGACGGCGACAGCTTCGGACCGGTCATACGTGCTCGGATCACGGTCCGGCACGCCGCACTTCGGATCCATACCGAAGAAGCGATGCGGGAAAACGGGAGCGCGTTTCATGTCTGCTCGCCGCGCCGGGCCGCGGCATCCTGACCCGGCGCGAGCGTCGTCACGGGGAGGGGCTCCGGGCGCTTGGCCGTCACGTTGTCGCCCGAGGACTGGTGGCGCAGGCGCCGCAGCACCCACGGCACCAGATGCGTGCGCGCCCAGACGAGGTCTTCGGCGCGGGCCTCACGCCAGGTGCGCAGCGGAAGCGGGTCCGGCTGCATCGGCGTGAGATCGTTCGGCACGTTCAGGGCGCGCAGCACCATGCGCGCCACCTCGTGATGGCCCAGCGCGTTGAAGTGCAGCCGGTCGTCGGCGAAGAACCGGGGATCCTGCACGGTCTTCAGCGCCCACTGGTCGGCCACGATCCCGTCGAACTCCTCGGCCACGGCCCGCACATTCTCGTTGTAGATCGCGACCTTGCCGCGGATCGGACGGAACACCGGCGTGAACGCGGTGTCGATCCCGGTGAACACGACGAGCGTGGCGCCGCTGCCGGCCAGCCGTGCCACCGCGTCGCGGAACACCTCGGCGACGGCATCCGGATCCGACCGCGGCCGGATCACGTCGTTGCCGCCCGCGCACAGCGTGATCAGGTCGGGCTTCAGAGCCAGCGCGGGCTCGATCTGGTCGTCCACGATCTGCCGGATGAGCTTTCCGCGCACCGCCAGGTTCGCGTACGCGAAGTCGTCGACCTGACGCGAGAGCGCCTCGGCGACCCGGTCGGCCCAGCCGCGGAACATGCCCGGGCGGGTGGGGTCGGGGTCGCCCACCCCCTCGGTGAAGGAGTCGCCGAGGGCGACGAAGCGCCGCCAGGGGTGCGCCTGCTCGTTCGCGAGATAAGGGCCGCGATCACCCTCGGCGTCGGACATCGACATCCTCCCGGTTCGTGACCGACACTCACACTAGCGCCGCACCCGGTGTCCGGCCCGTCGCTTAGGGTGGAATGTCGTCTGGCGTGGGAAGGAGACCGGGTGGAGGAGCAGGCCTCTCTGGGCAGCTTCGCCGCCGAACACCTTCCGCCCACCTACCCGCAGCGCGCGCCATGGGGCACCGCGCAGCGCCTGCGGGCGTGGCAGGCCGAGGCGCTGGACCTGTACTTCGGCCTGGACGGGCCGGACGGTGTCGGCAAGGGGCCGCGTGACTTCCTCGCCGCGGCGACCCCGGGCGCCGGGAAGACCACCTTCGCGCTGCGGCTGGCCAGCGAACAGCTGCGCCGCGGCGTGGTGGACCGGATCGTCGTGGTCGCCCCCACCGAGCACCTGAAAACGCAGTGGGCGGATGCCGCGGCCCGCGTGGGCATCCGCCTGGACCCCGCGTTCAGCAACCGGCACTCGGCGCCGTCGCGTCAATACCACGGCGTCGCCGTGACCTACGCGCAGGTGGCGGTGAAGGCGTCCGTGCACCAGCGCCTGGTGCTCGAGCGGCGCACGCTCGTGATCCTCGACGAGGTGCACCACGGCGGCGACGCCCTGAGCTGGGGGGACGCGCTGCGGGAGGCGTACCAGCGCGCGACCCGCCGCCTGCTGCTCAGCGGCACGCCGTTCCGCAGCGACACCGCCCCGATCCCGTTCGTCGAGTACCACCCCGACCGGCACGGCATCCGGATCTCCCGCACGGACTACAGCTACGGGTACCGCCGGGCGCTGGAGGACGGCGTCGTGCGGCCGGTCATCTTCCTCGTGTACGCGGGTCAGATGCGCTGGCGCACGAAGACCGGCGACGAGATGGAGGCCCAGCTCGGCCAGGACAACACGAAGGACATCACCGCCCAGGCGTGGCGCACCGCGCTGGATCCGGACGGCGACTGGATCCCCGCGGTGCTCCGCTCCGCCGACCGGCGGCTGACTGAGGTCCGCGCGCAGGTGCCGGATGCCGGGGGCCTGGTGATAGCGACGGACCAGACCGCCGCGCGCGCGTACGCCGCGATCCTGCAGGGCATCACCGGGGAGGCGCCGACCGTCGTCCTCTCCGACGAGGCGGAGGCGTCGGGTCGGATCGACTCGTTCACGAAGGACACGAGCCGCTGGATGGTGGCCGTGCGGATGGTCTCCGAGGGGGTCGACGTGCCGCGGCTCGCGGTGGGCGTCTACGCCACGAGCGCGTCCACGCCGCTGTATTTCGCGCAGGCGATCGGGCGTTTCGTGCGCGCGCGGCGCCGCGGCGAGACCGCGAGCGTCTTCCTGCCCAACGTGCCGCAGCTGCTGGCCCTCGCGAACGAGCTGGAGCGGCAGCGCGACCACGCCCTGGACCGTGAGTCCGGCGGGGACGAGTGGGATGCCGAGCAGGACCTGATGGATGCCGCGGAGCGCGAGGACAAGGCCTCGGACGCCCTCACCGAGGAGTTCAGCTACCAGGCGCTCGCCTCGTTCGCCCACTTCGACCGGGTGCTGTACGACGGGCGCGAATTCGGCCAGCTCGCCGTGCCCGGCACGCCGGAGGAGCAGGAGTTCCTGGGTCTTCCCGGACTCCTGGAGCCCGAGCACGTCCACGAGCTGCTGATGCAGCGCCAGGCGCGGCAGGGCCGGCATCGGGCCGCCCGGGAGGCGAAGGGCGGCGCGGAGCCGGTCGCGGAGGCGCCGCAAGCGCTGCACCGCACGCTGAAGGAGCAGCGGCAGGTGCTGAACAGCCTCGTCGGGCTGTACGCCCGCCAGTCCGGCGAGCCACACGCGTCCGTGCACGCCGAGCTGCGGCGGATGTGCGGCGGTCCCGCGGTCGCGCAGGCCACGGTCGCCCAGCTGCAGAAGCGCATCGAGCTGCTGCGCCGCCGCGTGCACTCGTAGCGCGGCGTCCGCGCGCGTTCGGATCCCCGAAATGCTGGCAATAGGGCAGAACCGCCCGGGTGCGGCATCCCGCGCCGGATAGCCTCGAGAGGTTGTCGAGATCCGGGAGTCAGCCATGCCATCCACCTTCGCGCCCACCGCGCGCGACCGCCGGCGGTGGGCGCAGTACCTCGTGAACGAGCGTGCCGAGGCGCGCGTGTACCGCGAGCTCGCCGACCGCCGCTCCGGCCACGAGCAGGAGATCCTGCGTGCGCTCGCCGAGGCCGAGGGGCGGCATGAGGCGCACTGGCTGGGGCTGCTCGGCGGCGAGCCCGCGGTGCTGCCGCGGGCGTCGGCACGGACGGTGCTGCTCGGGTGGATGGCGCGTCACTTCGGCTCGATCTTCGTGCTCGCCCTCGCCCAGAACGCCGAGGGGCGTTCGCCGTACGAGACCGACCCGCACGCGACCCCCGCGATGGCCGCGGACGAGAAGGTCCACCAGGAGGTCGTCCGCGGCCTCGCCGCGCGCGGCCGCCGACGGCTCTCGGGTGGCTTCCGCGCCGCGGTCTTCGGCGCCAACGACGGCCTCGTCTCGAACCTTGCGCTCGTGATGGGGATCGGGGCCACCGGCGTCCCCGCGCCGTTCGTCCTGATCAGCGGTGTCGCGGGGCTGCTGGCCGGGGCGCTGTCGATGGGCGCGGGGGAGTACGTCTCGGTCCGCTCGCAGCGCGAGCTGCTGGATGCCGCGGAGCCCGGCGAGTTCGCCGACGGCATTCTGCCCGACCTCGACCTGGACACGAACGAGCTCGCGCTCGTGTATCGCACGCGCGGGATGGCGCCGCAGGCCGCGATAGCGCGGGCGGAACGCGTGATCGAGCGCGCCCGCCGGGCCGAGGGGCCGGCCGCGCACACCGGGCCCGTGCGGGCGGGCGACGACCACGAGGTGATCGGCAGTGCCTGGCGTGCCGCTGTCTCGAGCTTCCTGTGCTTCGCGTCTGGTGCCGTCATCCCGGTGCTGCCGTGGCTGTTCGGGATGGGCGGCGTTGCGGCGGTGGTGCTCGCGCTCGTGCTCGTCGGCGTCGCCCTGCTCGGCACCGGCGCGATGGTGGGCCTGCTCTCCGGGGCGCCGCCGCTGCGCCGGGCGCTGCGGCAGCTGCTCATCGGGTTCGGTGCCGCGGCCGTCACCTACCTGCTGGGACTTGCCGTCGGCGGGGTCCTGGGGTGACCTGCGGACCGTCCGGTCTTCGGGTGCGCTGAAGGCCCTGGCAGCACCGGGGCGTGGCAGAGTGGACCGGTGACGGTCTACCTGGATCACGCGGCCAGCACCCCGCTGCGGCCCGAGGCGCGCGAGGCGTGGCTGCGGGCGACGGCGAGCTATGGCAACGCGTCGTCCATCCACCGGACCGGCCAGGACGCCCGCCGGCTCCTCGAGGAGTCCCGGGAGCGGTTGGCCGCGGTCCTGGACTGCGATCCCATCGAGGTCGTGCTGACCTCGGGCGGCACCGAGTCGGTGAACGCGGCGCTGAAGGGCCTGTGGTGGTCGCGGCCCGCCGATCGCGACGCCATCGTGCTCCCGGACGGAGAGCATCACGCCACGCTCGACACCGCGGCATGGCTGCAGAAGCACGAAGCGGCGTCCGTGCGGCCGGTCCCGCTGGACGCGCTCGGCCGGATCGAGTCGCCGGCATTCGCCGCCGCCCTGCCGGGCGCCGCGCTGGCCACCGCGCTCGCCGCCAACAACGAGGTCGGCACCGTCAACGACATCCCGGGCATTGCGGCCGCGGCGGCGGACGTCGGCGTCCCCCTGCACGTGGACGCGGTCGCGGCGTTCGGGCACGTGCCGGTGGCGTTCCGGGCCTGGCGGGGAGGGATCCGCGGTATGCGCGGGCTGTGCGCGCTCAGCGTGTCCGCACACAAGATCGGGGGACCGGTCGGCGTGGGAGCCCTCGTGGTCGCCCGCGATGCGGCGCCGGTCGCCCTGCTGCACGGAGGCGGGCAGCAGCGCTCGCTGCGCAGCGGCACGCAGGACGTCGCCGGCGCGGCCGCGTTCGCGGTTGCGGCCGAGTGCGCCGCGGCCGAGCGCGAGGGCGAGGCCGCACGGCTGGCCGCCCTCCGCGATCGGCTGGTCGGCGGCATCCTGCAGTCCGTCTCCGAGACGGAGCTTCTCGGCGATCCGCAGGGTCGGCTGCCCGGGAACGCGCACGTGCTGTTCCACGGCGCGCTCGGCGAGACGCTGCTGTTCCTGCTCGACGAGGCGGGGATCAGCGCGTCGACGGGGTCGGCGTGCCAGGCCGGCATCCCGGAACCGTCGCACGTCGTCGTCGCGCTGGGGAGGACGCAGACGGAGGCCCGGCAGGTGCTGCGGTTCAGCCTCGGGCGCACGAGCACGGACGCCGACGTCGACACGGTCCTCGTCGCGCTGCCCGCTGCCGTCGAGCGGGCCCGGGCCGCCGCGCGGCGCTGACGGCTCGTAGACTGGACGAATGCGGATCTTGGCGGCGATGAGCGGCGGCGTCGACTCCGCCGTGGCCGCCGCGAGGGCCGTCGAGGCCGGCCACGACGTCGTCGGCGTGCACCTCGCCCTGTCCCGCGCGGGCGGGACGCTGCGCACCGGGAGCCGCGGATGCTGCACGGTCGAGGACGCGATGGACGCGCGGCGGGTCGCCGACGTCCTCGGCATCCCGTTCTACGTGTGGGACTTCTCCGAGCGGTTCCGGCATGACGTCGTCGACGACTTCATCGCGGAGTACCGGGCCGGGCGGACCCCGAACCCGTGCATGCGCTGCAATCAGAACATCAAGTTCGCCGCGCTCCTGGAGCGAGGACTCGAACTCGGCTTCGACGCCGTGTGCACCGGACACTACGCGAAGCTCGTCGACGGCACCGCGGGGCGTGAACTGCACCGCGCGTCCGAGGCCGCGAAGGACCAGTCGTACGTCCTGGGCGTGTTGACCGCCGAGCAACTCGCACATTCGTACTTCCCGCTGGGCGACACGCCATCGAAGGAGCTCGTGCGCGCCGAGGCCGAGCGGCGCGGACTCGCGGTCGCGCGCAAGCCCGACAGCTATGACATCTGCTTCATCCCCGATGGCGACACGCGCGGCTGGCTCGCCGACAAGGTGGGCGCCGCGGACGGCGATGTCGTCGACCGCGCCGGTGCCGTCGTGGGCACGCACCACGGCGCGCACGCCTACACGGTCGGGCAGCGTCGCGGCCTGCAGCTCGGGGTGCCGGCGCCCGACGGCAAGCCGCGGTTCGTGCTCGAGGTCCGCCCGGTGTCGAACACGGTCGTGGTGGGCCCCAAGGAGGCCCTCGCCACCGCCGAGATCGCCGGCGCTCGGTTCACCTGGGCGGGCCGCGCCCAGGACGAGGGTGGGTTCGACTGCGCCGTGCAGATCCGCGCCCATGCCGATCCGGTCCCCGCGCGCGCAGAGCTGGCCAGCGGCATCCTCACCGTCCGGCCCGAGCACCCGTTCGACGGCGTCGCGCCCGGGCAGACCGCCGTGCTCTACGACGGCACCCGCGTGATCGGCCAGTTCACGATCGACAGCACGGTGTCGGCCGTTCCCGTCGGCGCCTGAGGCTGTCTCGACATTGCGCAAACGGCGAGAATATCGCCGATTGCGGGTCATGTGCGCAATCTCGGCCACCTCCGACCCGCCGAGGGGCACCCGGTCGGCCATGCTTGCGAACCACGCCCAAGAGCGCCGACGCCCGCCTCGCCAACCTGCTCGGCGCCACGCGCGCTGTCGAGATTGCGCAAACGACGAGGATGTCGCCGGCTGAGCGTCATTTGCGCAATGTCGACGACATCCCGTCCCCGCCTCTCTTCGTCGGTCGATCGGCGTCGTCACGTTGCGCCACCGTCGCAGGTGGTCCACCGAGCGACGGTGCGTGTCGGCACTCCCTCATAAACTGGGCGATGTGGCGGACGACATCTCGCGGGAAGACGCGCGCACCGAAGCGGAGGATCTGACCTCCCGCATCCTGGACGCGAAGGATGCGTACTACGGGCGCGACACGTCACTCGTGGACGACGCGACGTACGACGGGTGGATGCGGCGGCTGGAGGAGCTGGAGCGCCGGTACCCCGAGCTGCAGGGGCAGGACTCGCCGACGCAGATGGTCGGTGCGGCGGGCGCGACCGCGCTCGACACGATCGAGCACGCGGAACGGATGCTGAGCCTCGACAACGTCTTCTCCGTCGATGAGCTTCGCGACTGGGCGGCCAAGACGCAGGCCGCGGCGGGGCGCACGGTCGCGTGGCTCACGGAGCTGAAGATCGACGGCCTCGCCATCAGCCTCCGCTACGAGAACGGCATCCTCACCTCCGCGGCGACCCGCGGAGATGGACGGGTTGGCGAGATCGTCACCGAGAACGCGCTGCGGGTCACCGGCATCCCGGCCCGGCTGTCGGGCACCGGGCACCCTGCCCTCGTGGAGGTGCGCGGGGAGGTGTTCATCCCCGTCGCGGCGTTCGAGAATCTCAACGCCGCGCAGGCCGACTTCCGCGACCGGGCGTACGAGGACGCACGGGCCCGGTGGCAGGCGCGCGGCGCGAAGAAGCCGTTCGACGAGGAGAAGGCGACGACCGCCGCGGCACGCCGCTTCCCGGCATTCGCGAACCCGCGCAACGCCGCCAGCGGCGGACTGCGCCAGCAGCTCGACAAGAAAGAGGGCCTCGAGCACAAGGCCGGCGTCCTGCGGGTGCAGTCACTGTCGCTGTATGTCCATGGCATCGGCGCCTGGCCCGACCCGCCCGTGGCCGCTCAGAGCGAGGTGTACGAGCTTCTCGCAGGATGGGGGATGCCGACAAGCCCGCACACGAAGGTCTGCCGCACGATCGACGAGGTCGCCGACTTCGTCGCGTACTTCGGCGAGCATCGGCATGACATCGAACACGAGCTCGACGGCATCGTCGTCAAGGTCGACGAACTCGCGCTGCACGGCGAGCTGGGGCAGACAAGCCGCGCGCCCCGATGGGCGATCGCGTACAAGTACCCGCCCGAAGAGGTGCAGACGACGCTGCTGGACATCGTCGTCTCCGTCGGCCGCACCGGGCGCGCGACGCCGTTCGCGGTCATGGAGCCCGCGCACGTGGCGGGGTCCGTCGTGCGGCAGGCGACGCTGCACAACAAGGATGTCGTGAAGGCGAAAGGCGTCTTGATCGGCGACACCGTCGTGCTGCGCAAGGCCGGCGACGTGATCCCCGAGGTGCTCGGCCCCGTCGTCGAGAAGCGCGACGGCACCGAGCGCGAGTTCGTGATGCCCGAGCGGTGCCCGGAGTGCGGCTCCGTGCTCGCGCCCGCGAAGGAAGGCGACATCGATCTGCGCTGCCCGAACACGCGGTCGTGCCCGGCCCAGGTGCGCGGCCGTGTCGAGCACATCGGGTCGCGCGGGGCGCTGGACATCGAGGTGCTCGGCGAGGTGACCGCGGCCGCGCTCACCCAGGCGGAGCCGCCCGCCGTCGCGCCGCTGGACACCGAGGCGGGGCTCTTCCACCTGACGCTGGACGAGCTCGTGCCGATCTCGGTGGTGGTTCGGGATGCCGAGACCGGCCTGCCGAAGGAGGATCCGGATGGGGTCGTCAAGACCCGGTCGCCGTTCCGCCGCAATCCGACAACGGCCGAGCGCAAGCAGGGGCTGGAGGGCCCGCGGCCATCGTCGGGCGCTGTGAAGCTGCTGGCCGAGCTCGAAAAGGCCAAGACGAAGGATCTGTGGCGTCTTCTGGTCGCGCTGAACATCCGACACGTCGGACCGGTCGCGGCCCGTGCCCTCGCGCAGTGGTTCGGGTCGCTCGACGCGATCCGGGCTGCGTCGCGCGACGATCTCGCGGCCGTCGAGGGCCTCGGCGGGATCATCGCCGACTCCGTGATCGACTGGTTCGCGGAGGACTGGCACGTGGACATCGTGCAGCGGTGGACGGATGCCGGGGTGCGGTGGTCGACCCCCGGACATCCCGGACCCGGAGCCACTGCGACCGGCGGAGTGCTGGAGGGGCTGACGGTGGTGGCGACCGGGAGCCTCGACGGCTACACGCGTGAGGGTGCGCAGGAGGCCATCATCGCCGCCGGCGGCAAGGCCGCGTCATCCGTGTCGAAGAAGACCGATTTCGTTGCCGCCGGACCCGGCGCCGGCTCGAAGCTCGCCAAGGCCGAGGAGTTGGGCGTCCGAATCATCGACGCCGCACAGTTCCGGCTGCTCGTCGAGCAGGGTCCGGCCGCGCTCGAATAGGGCGTCACCCCCGCAGGGCGCTCATTTCTTGTGACGCGGCTTGCGCGGCGGGCGATCGTCGTCGTGCTCCCGCCGCGGCGCGCGGCGGTCGTCGTCGCGGTGCGCGTGCCGCCCGTCGGCATCCGAGTGCTCCAGCCGACGCCGGTTCGGGATGCCGCGGTCCGGCGTGATCTCGATGCGCCGGCCCGAGATGCGCGTGTCGCGCAGCCGCTCCAGCACGGCGGGGTCGAGGTTCGCGGGCAGCTCGACGATCGAGAAGTCCGGCTTGATCGCGATGGCGCCGAAATCGTCGCGGCGCAGCCCGCCCTCATTCGCGAGCGCGCCGACGATCTGGCGCGGCTCAACGCGGTGCCGCCGACCCACCTCGATCCGGTACGGGGCGTAGTCCCCACGGCCGCGGCGGGGCTCGCGCGGCTCCCGGGCATCCCGGCCCGCGCGCTCCCGTGGCGGACGTCCCGCCGCCGCGATCGAGGCCGAGAGCGCGTCGTTCTCGGGATCCAGCAGCAGTGGCGTCTCGCCCTGCGCCACGACGGCGAGCGCGGCCGCCACATCACCTTCCGGCACGTCGTGATGCCGGACGTAGTGCGCGATGATGTCGCGGAACGCCGTGATGCGGCCCGTGGCCTCCAGCGCCGCGGTGATCGCGTCGTCGAATCTGTTCAGGCGGGTCGTGTTGACGTCCTCGGTCGTCGGCAGCGGCATCTGCGCCGGCTGCTGACGCGTCGCCTTCTCGATGTGGGCGAGCAGGTAGCGCTCACGCGGCGTGATGAAGCTGATCGCGTCGCCGGTGCGCCCGGCGCGCCCGGTGCGGCCGATCCGGTGCACGTACGACTCGGTGTCGTTCGGGATGTCGAAGTTGATCACGTGGCTTATCCGCTCGACGTCCAGGCCGCGCGCGGCGACATCCGTGGCCACGAGGATGTCGAGCTTGCCGTCCTTCAGCTGGTTCACCGAGCGCTCGCGCTGCACCTGCGGCACGTCCCCGTTGATGGCGGCGGCGGAGTAGCCGCGGGCCCGCAGCCGCTCGGCGAGCGTCTCGGTCTCGTTCTTCGTGCGCACGAACACGATGACCCCGTCGAAGTTCTCCACCTCGAGGATGCGCGTGAGAGCATCCACCTTCTGCGCATGCGCGACCACGAGATAGCGCTGCGTGATGTTCTGGTTCGTCGTGGTCTTCGTCTTGATCGCGACCTCTTCCGGGTCGCGCAGGTACTTCTGCGCCAGCCGGCGGATCGCCGCGGGCATCGTCGCCGAGAACAGGGCCACCTGCTTGTCCTCGGGCGTCTGCGCGAGGATCTGCTCGACGTCCTCGGCGAACCCCATCTTCAGCATCTCGTCGGCCTCGTCCAGCACGAGGTACTTCAGCTCGGACAGGTCCAGGGTGCCCTTGGCCTGGTGGTCCATGATGCGGCCGGGCGTTCCCACGACGATGTGCACCCCGCGGCGCAGCGCCGACAGCTGCACGCCGTACCCCTGGCCGCCGTACACCGGCAGCACATGCACGCCCTTCATGCGGCCCGCGTACGACTCGAACGCCTCGCACACCTGCAGGGCGAGCTCGCGGGTCGGCGCGAGCACGAGCGCCTGCGGGGTCTTCTGTGCGAGGTCGAGCCGCTCCAGCACCGGCAGCGCGAACGCGGCGGTCTTGCCGGTGCCGGTCTGCGCGGTACCCATCACGTCGTGCCCGTCCAGCAGCAGCGGGATGGTCGCCGCCTGGATCGCCGACGGCGTCTCGTAGCCGAGGTCGCGGATCGCCGCGAGCACCGGCCCGGTCACGCCGAGCTGTTCGAAGCCGGGGGCCTCGGGTTCGCCGCCGTCCGCGGCATCCGTCTCCTGCGTCATGATCCTGCTCCCGTCAGTTCCAGCAGCTTCTCGCGCACCTGGCGGCGCAACACCTTGCCGATGAGGGATTTCGGCAGCTCGTCCACGACGAACAGCCGTCGCGGCACCTTGTAAGGGGTGAGGATGCCGCGCGCGAACGCGCGGATAGCCTCGACATCCGGCTCGTCGACATCGGGGGCGAGGACGACCGCGGCGACGACCTCTTCGCCCGAATGCTCGCTGGGTAGCCCGACGACCGCGACGTCATCGACGTCGGGGTGCTGGCGGAGGGCGTTCTCGACCTCGGTGGGGGCGACGTTGAACCCGCCGGTGATGATGAGCTCCTTGATGCGGTCGACGATCCGCACGAACCCGGCGTCGTCGATCGTGACGATGTCGCCGGTGCGGAACCATCCGTCGACGAACACGGCCGTCGTCTCCTCGGGGCGGCCGTGGTATCCGCCGAACACCTGTGGACCGCGCACGACGAGCTCCCCGGGTGTGCCCGGGGCCACATCTCGCGCGGGATCGTCGGGGTCGACGACCCGGCATTCGGTGCCCGGCAGGGGAAGCCCGACCGATCCCGGCACGCGGTTGTCGGCCACCGGGTTCGCCATCAGCACGGGCGAGCACTCGGACAGCCCGTACCCCTCGACGAGGTAGCCGCCGGATGCCTGCTCGAACGGCACGACGAGCTCGTGCGGCAGGGCCATCGCACCGGAGATCGCTATCTGGGTGCCGCGCAGCGACACCCCCTTCTCGGCGGCGGCCTTCAGCAGCCGGTCGGCGATCGGCGGCACCAGCGGCAGGAACGTCGCCGGCCGCTTGCTCGTCACGGCGAGCACCAGGTCGGGGTCGAACTTGGGGAACAGCACGAGACGCGCCCCCATCGACATCGCGAACGCGAGGCACAGGGTGAGCCCGTAGGCGTGGAACATCGGCAGCACCGCGTAGACGACGCACCCGGGGCCGCGGACGATCTGCGGCACCCAGGCCCGGGCCTGCGCGGCGTTGGCCAGGAGGTTCCGGTGCGTGAGCAGGACGCCCTTCGGGGAGCCGGTGGTGCCGCTGGTGTACTGGATGATCGCGAGATCGTCGGTCGCGGGCTTCGGATGCGTCTCCGGCAGCGGGTCCGCGGCCACCACGCGCTCCCACGGGATCGTCCCGCTCACCCGGGTGTACAAAGCGTCGCGCGACTCGCGGGCCTTCGCGACGGGCAGCTTCAGCGCCAGACGGGTGCGCAGCGGCATCGCGGCGATCACGTCGACGGAGATGACGTTCGCCACAGCGAGGTCGGCGGGGAACTCCTGGACGGGAGCGACGACCTTCGTCCAGACGATCGCCGTCTTCGCGCCGTGGTCCTCGAACTGCTTGCGCAGCTCACGCGGGGTGTACAGCGGGTTGTGCTCGACGACCACCGCGCCCAGGCGCAGGATCGCGTAGAACGCGACGATGTGCTGCGGGCAGTTCGGCAGGACGATGGCCACCGGGTCGCCGGCCGTGACGCCGAGCGCCTTGAGCCCCGCCGCCGCGCGGGCTATCTGCCGGTCCAGCTCCCTATAGCTCGTGGTGCGGCCGAAGAACTCGAGCGCCGGAGCGTCGGGGTAATCGCGGGCGGATGCCGCGACGATGTCCACCAGCGAGCCGTCCATGGGGTCCAGGTCGGTGGGCACGCCGGGCTCATAGCTGGCGGTCCACGGGCGGGGCGGATCGAACGTCGTCACCGCGCCAGCCTACGCGCCGGGCCCCCGCGCGTTTCCCGCGGGCAGGGGAGTTCCGGTCCGAAGATGCCGGTTCCGCGCGGCGCAGGCGGCACGACGGGACGGTGACTCCCGCCGCCGTCGCGGCCGAAGGGCGCGGCATCCGCGCGCCCATAGACTGAAGGGGTGTCTGAAATCACCCCCGAACTCGTGCGCCATCTCGGTGTGCTCGCACGCATCCAGCTGAGCGACGCGGAGGTCGAGCGCCTCACCGGCCAGCTCGACGTCATCGTCGACAACATCGCGAAGGTCTCGCAGGTCGCCACCCCCGACGTGCCGGCCACGAGCCACCCGATCGCCCTGGAGAACGTGTTCCGCCCCGACGAGATCGGGCAGACCCTCACCCACGAGCAGGCGCTGTCCAACGCGCCGGACGCCGCGGACGGGCGCTTCCGGGTCACGGCGATCCTGGGGGAGGAGCAGTGAGCGACATCATCCGGCTTTCCGCCGCCGCGCTCGCCGACCGGCTCGCCGCGGGCGATATCTCCTCCGTCGAGGCCACGCAGGCGCACCTGGACCGGATCGCCGCCGTCGACGGCGACATCCACGCCTTTCTGCACGTGAACGAGAAGGCCCTGGATGCCGCGGCCGACATCGACCGGCGCCGCGCGGCCGGAGAGCAGCTCGGCACCCTCGCCGGCGTGCCGCTGGCGATCAAGGACGTGCTCGTCACGACGGACATGCCGTCCACGAGCGGGTCGAAGATCCTCGAGGGATATCTGTCGCCGTTCGACGCCACCGTCGTCGCCCGCTCGCGCGCGGCAGGCATGGTGCCGCTGGGCAAGACGAACATGGACGAGTTCGCGATGGGCTCCTCCACCGAGCACTCCGCATACGGTCCCACGCACAACCCGTGGGACCTCGAGCGCATTCCCGGCGGGTCCGGCGGCGGTTCGGCCGCGGCCGTCGCCGCGTTCGAAGCGCCCCTCGCGCTCGGATCAGACACCGGCGGATCGATCCGCCAGCCCGCCCACGTCACCGGCACCGTCGGCATGAAGCCGACGTACGGCGGCGTGAGCCGGTACGGCGCCATCGCCCTGGCGTCCTCGCTCGACCAGGTCGGCCCGGTCACCCGCACCGTCCTGGATGCCGGGCTCCTGCATGACGTGATCGGCGGGCACGACCCGCACGACTCCACGTCGCTCACCGACGCGTGGCCGTCCTTCGCCGCCGCCGCCCGCGAGGGCGCGACCGGCGAGGTCCTGAAGGGCCTGAAGATCGGCGTCGTGACCGAGCTGCCCGACAGCGGGTTCCAGCCCGGCGTCGCCGCGTCCTTCCGGGACGCGCTGGACCGGCTGCAGGCGCACGGCGCCGAGATCGTCGAGATCAGCGCCCCGCACTTCGAGTACGGCGTGGCCGCCTACTACCTGATCCTGCCGGCCGAGGCATCCAGCAACCTGGCGAAGTTCGACTCCGTCCGGTTCGGGATGCGCGTGGATGTCGCCGGCGGCACCGTCGAGGACGTGATGGCGGCGACCCGGGATGTCGGGTTCGGCGAGGAGGTCAAGCGCCGCGTCATCCTCGGCACGTACGCCCTGTCCGCCGGGTATTACGACGCGTACTACGGCTCGGCGCAGAAGGTGCGCACGCTCATCCAGCGCGACTTCGACACAGCATTCGGCCAGGTCGACGTGATTGCGACGCCGTCCGCGCCGACCACCGCGTTCAAGATCGGCGAGAAGATCGACGACCCGCTGCAGATGTACCTCAACGACCTCACCACGATCCCCGCGAACCTCGCCGGCGTCCCGGGGATCTCGATCCCGTCCGGCCTCGCCGACGACGACGGCCTGCCCGTCGGCATCCAGTTCCTCGCACCGGCGCGTGCGGACGCCCGCCTGTACCGGGTGGGTGCCGCGACCGAGGCGCTGCTGGTCGATGCGTGGGGTGGTCCGCTGCTGGACCGGGCCCCCGTGCTGAATGAGCGAAGCCGCACGATGCAGGAGGGGAGCCGCTGATGGCCGCCGCGCTGATGGACTTCGACAAGGCGCTCGAGCTGTACGAGCCGGTGCTCGGCTTCGAGGTGCACGTCGAGCTGAACACGAAGACGAAGATGTTCTCGGCCGCCCCGAACTCGTTCGGCCGCGAGCCCAACACCGACCTGGCGCCCGTCGACCTGGGCCTTCCCGGATCCATGCCGGTCGTCAACGAGCAGGCGGTGCGATATTCGATAAGCCTCGGCCTCGCGCTGGGCTGCTCGATCGCGGCGTCCAGCCGGTTCGCCCGGAAGAACTACTTCTACCCCGACCTGGGCAAGAACTACCAGATCTCGCAGTACGACGAGCCGATCGCGTACGAGGGCCAGGTCGAGGTCGAGCTCGCCGACGGCACGCTCGTGCAGATCCCGATCGAGCGCGCGCACATGGAGGAGGATGCCGGCAAGCTCACGCACGTGGGCGGCGCGGCCGGCCGCATCCAGGGCGCGGCGTACTCGCTCGTGGACTACAACCGCGCCGGCGTGCCGCTCGTGGAGATCGTCACGAAGCCGATCTTCGGCGCCGAGCACGGCGCGCCGGAGCTCGCCGCCGCGTACGTGCGCACCATCCGCGACATAGTGCTGTCGCTGGGGATCTCGGATGCCCGCATGGAGCGGGGTAACCTGCGCTGCGACGCGAACGTGTCGCTGCGCCCGCGCGGGCAGGAGAAGCTCGGCACCCGCACGGAGACGAAGAACGTCAACTCGATGCGCTCGGTCGAGCGCGCCGTGCGCTACGAGATCCGGCGGCAGGCGGCGATCCTCGCCGCCGGCGGCACCATCACCCAGGAGACCCGGCACTGGCACGAGGACACCGGCGTCACCTCTCCGGGGCGCCCGAAGTCCGACGCCGACGACTACCGGTACTTCCCGGAGCCGGATCTGTTGCCGGTGGTCCCCGCGCCGGAGCTGATCGAGCAGCTGCGCGCGGCGCTGCCCGAGCCGCCCGCCACCCGTCGGCGCCGGCTGAAGGCGGAGTGGGGTTTCACCGACCTGGAGTTCCAGGACATCGCGAACGGCGGCGTGCTCGCCGAGGTCGAGCAGACGATCGCCGCGGGCGCTGCTCCCACCGCGGCCCGCAAGTGGTGGACGGGCGAGATTGCGCGTCTCGCGAACGCCGCCGACCGGGAGACGAGCGAGCTCGTCGAACCGGCCGCCGTCGCCGAGCTGCAGAAGCTCGTGGACGCGGGCACGCTCACCGACAAGCTGGCCCGGCAGGTCCTCGAGGGCATGGTCGCGGGCGAGGGGACGCCGCAGGAGATCGTGGACGCGCGCGGGCTTGCCGTCGTCTCCGACGACGGGGCGCTGATCGCGGCGATCGACGAGGCGCTCGCGGCGCAGCCGGACGTGCTGGCCAAGATCCGGGACGGCAAGGTCCAGGCCGCCGGCGCCGTGATCGGCGCCGTGATGAAGGCCATGCGCGGTCAGGCCGACGCCGCCCGCGTGCGCGAACTGATCCTGGAGCGCGCCGCCCAGTAGTCCGGCCGGCTCCCCGCGAGAGTACAACTGACGGACGAGGGTGTGGGTTTTTCCCGCACCCTCGTCCGTCAGCTGCACCCTCGGCGTCAGGTCGGACGGCCGGGGGAGCGGGTGTCGGGGGCGGCGGCGAGAATGGGTCCATGGGACGCGGCGACGGATCGGCCAGGCGCGTGTCGCCGGACGACGCGGATGACACCGGCGCCGGCATCCTGCACGTGGACATGGACGCCTTCTACGCGTCGGTCGAGGTGCTCGACGACCCCTCTCTGAGTGGCAAGCCCGTGATCGTGGGCGGCGTGGAGGGTCGCGGCGTCGTCTCCAGCGCCAGTTACGAGGCGCGACGGTACGGCGTGCGCTCCGCGATGTCGATGCCGCAGGCGCTGCGTCTGTGTCCGACCGCGACCGTCGTCGCCCCGCACTTCCCGCGCTACCTGGAGATGTCGGCCCGGGTGATGGATGTCTTCCACGAGATCACCCCGCTGGTCGAGCCCCTGTCGATCGACGAGGCGTTCCTCGACGTGCGCGGCGCGCGCCGGCTGTGGGGTCCGCCGGGAGGGATCGCCCGGATGCTGCGGACCCGCGTCCGCGAGCGCACCGGCCTGACGTGCAGTGTGGGCGCGGCGGCCACGAAGCACGTCGCGAAGATAGCGTCGACCATGAGCAAACCGGATGGCCTGCTCATCGTCGCAGAGGCCGCCACCGCCGACTTCCTCGCCCCGCTCAGCGTCCGCGCGATGTGGGGCGTCGGACCGAAGTCGGCGGACGCGCTCGAGGCGCGGGGCATCCGCACCATCCGCGACCTGCGCGAAACCCCGCTCGCGGTGCTGGAGCGCACGCTCGGGACGACGTCGGCGGATCGCATCCGTCAGCTCGCGCACGGGCGGGACGCGCGCGACGTCGAGCCGGAGCGGCTGGAGAAGAGCGTCGGCCACGAGGAGACGTTCCAGGTCGACATCGCCGACGACGTCATCCTGCGCGGCGAGCTGCGTCGGCTCGCCGACCGCGTCGGTGCGCGACTGCGCAGCGCCGGCTGGGAGACCGTGACGGTCTCGATCAAGGTGCGGTTCGCCGACTTCACCACGGTGACCCGTACGCAGACGCTCGCCGAGCCCACCTCGGTGGGCCAGCGCATCGGCGCAGCGGCCCTGGAACTGTTCGGTGCGCTGCCCCGTCCGCTGCCGGTGCGACTGGTCGGCGTGCGTGCAGAGCGGCTGCGTCCGGCCGGCAGTGCGGGGCCGGCACTGTGGGACGACGATGAGGAGTGGCGCCAGGTCGAAGGAGCCCTGGACGACGCTGCGGCCCGATTCGGGAGCGGCGCGGTCACCCGCGCCGCGTTCCTGGGTCCGAAACGGGATGTCGGCGGCGTCACGCACCACCCGCCGCCGCGCCGGAATCCCTCCTGACGGGGGTGGGCAGCGCCGCCACAGACGGCTAGCGTGGGGGCATGCCCAACATCGCACTCGAACTCGGCAAGCAGGCGGCGTCCTTCGGGGTGAACAGCGCCTACGGCGAGCAGCAGGATGTCGACGGCATCCGCATCATCCCGGTCGCCATGAGCTGGTCGGGGTACGGCGGCGGTTCCGACGAGTCCGGCAACGGCGGCGGGGGAGGCGGGGGATACGCGATCCCGATCGGCGCCTACGTCCGCCGCGGCGACGACCTCCGGTTCGAGCCGAACGTCGTCTCCTTCCTGGCCGTCGCCATCCCGTTCGCGTGGGTGTGCGGCCGGGCGCTCAGCCGTGTCATCCGCGCCCTCAAGAAGTAGCGTCGATCCGGTCGGGGCCGCGCTCGCTCTCGGCGCGGAGGCCGTGCTGCGCGCGGTCGCGGCTGCCGCCGCCGCCCATCCGGTCGTGCTGATCGACGGATGCAGCGGTGCGGGCAAGACGTCGCTGGCGCGGCTGCTGGCCGCGCAATGGCAGGGCGGACCGGTGCAGCTCGTGGCGCTGGACGCGCTGTACCCGGGCTGGGACGGGCTGGATGCCGGCGTGGAAATAGTGCGCGCGGCGGTCCTGGTGCCGCGCGCCCGTGGCGAGGCCGGGGCGTGGCGGCGCTGGGATTGGGATGCCGGCGCCCCCGCGGAGGAGCATGTCGTGGATCCGGTGCTGCCGCTGATCGTGGAGGGCTCGGGCGTGCTCACCGCGGCCACCGCCCCGCTCGGTGATGTCCGAGTGTGGGTGGATGCCCCGGCCGCGGCGCGGCGGCGCCGGGCGCTGGACCGGGACGGCGACCTGTACCGGCCGCACTGGGAGCGGTGGGCGGCGCAGGAGCGCCGACACGTGGCTCGGGATGATCCGCGGGGCTTGGCGACCGTGGAGGTCGTCGTGCCGTGACGGCTACCGGGCGCCGTCGGCCGCCTGGATGAGCCCCTCCAGGCGGTACCCGAGCCATTCGTAGATCCCGAACCGCGGATCGTCGTCGTCGTGGTCGTCCTCCGAGTGGATGTCCAGGCGCGACGCGAGCACCAGGCGCAGCGCCGCCAGTGTGCGCAGCCACGCCTCCACCCGCTCCGGCGACAGCACGATGGACATGGTCTGCAGCGACCGGTTCTCGTCGTCGGGAGGCGCCACGCTCGGCAGGTCGGCCAGGACCGTCTGCGCGTCCTCGTCGCGACGCGCGAGGAGATCCGCCGCCGTCAGGTCGCGGAATTGCCGGGACGCCTCGGCGTCGTCGGCGTACGCGTCGGGCACCAGCCGCGCCAGGGCCGGGTCCGCGGGTGGGGTCGACGTCGGGGTCTCGCCGAGCAGATCGCGGAACTGGCGCACGAGGTCCGCCAGGTGCGCGGCCTCGAGGAGCGTGATCTCCATCACCACGGTGCGCGGTCTCATAGCCCGGCCTTGCGTATCGTGGCCCACAGCCCGTAGTCGTGCATCGCCTGCGCGTGCAGCTCCATCTGCTCGTGCGGCCCTTCGGCGACGACGGCGTGGCCCTCGTTGTGGACCGCGAGCATGAGCCGTGTGGCTTTCTCACGGGAGTAGCCGAAGTAGGTGCGCAGGACCCGGACGACGTAGCTCATCAGGTTCACCGGATCGTTCCAGACCACCGTCTGCCACGGGCGGTCGGGGTCGACCGTCTGCCGGAGGTCTTCGTCCTCACGGATGTCGGGGGTTGCGAGCACACTCATGCCCAGCCCAGCTCGTGGAGTCGGTCGTCGTCGATGCCGTAGAAGTGCGCGATCTCGTGCACGAGCGTCGTGTGCACCTCGTCGCGCAGCTCCTCCTCGTGCTCGCATGCGGCCAGGTGCGGCTCCCGGTACACGATGATCCGGTCGGGCAGCTCGCCGCCGCCGTACCGGTCTCGCTCGGTGAGAGCCCAGCCGTCGTACAGGCCGAACAGGTCGAGGCTGCCGTCCTCGGGACGGTCCTCCACCACGAACACGACGTTGTCCAGGCCGTCCACCATGTCATCGGGAAGCCTGTCGAGCTCGTCGACGACGAGAGACTCGAATGCCTCGGCATCCATCTGCAGCATCGGCCGGACCGCTCCCGTGTCGCTCATGTCAGGGGACGGCATCCATCATCGCAGGGTTGCCGATGCGCGGCGTCGCGCCGGTAGGCAGGCGACGGTCGACGCGGGGCGTCGGAAAACGATTGGGGTGAGTAACGGGACTTGAACCCGCGACCCCCTGGACCACAACCAGGTGCTCTACCAACTGAGCTATACCCACCATGCGCCCGCACGGCGGGCAACCACACGATTCTCTCACACCTTCAGAGCGAACGATGACACCGCCGCGGCCGCCAGAGCCTTCGCGTCGTCGCTGGTCGGCCCGGGCTGCGGGACGAACACGGCGTCGCGA
The DNA here is from genome assembly GCF_009649635.1 of Microbacterium sp. SYP-A9085. Taxonomy (GTDB): domain Bacteria; phylum Actinomycetota; class Actinomycetes; order Actinomycetales; family Microbacteriaceae; genus Microbacterium. The sequence continues at coordinate 46,856 of NZ_WJII01000008.1, forward strand.
TAATAGGCGAGTTCGCGGATGGATTCCCGGATGTCGGCCAGGGCGCGGTGGCCGCCGTCCTTGGCCGGAGCGTGCATGTACACCCGGGGGTACCAGCGGCGGGAGAGCTCCTTGATGCTGGAGACATCCACGCTCCGGTAGTGCAGCCACTGATCCACCGCGGGCATGTACTTCGCGAGGAACATGCGATCGGTGCCGATCGTGTTGCCCGCCAGCGGGGCCTTGTTCTGCAGCGGCGCGAACCGGCGGATGTACGCGAGGGTCTGCTCCTGGGCGTCGGCGAGGGTCGCCCCGCCGGGGATCTCCTCGATGAGGCCGGAGGTCGTGTGCATCTGTGTGACGAACTCGTTCATGTGCGCGAGCGCGGCCTCGCTCGGCCGGATGACGATCTGGAAGCCGGGATCCAGCGGCTCGAGCTCGAAATCGGTGATGACGACGGCGATCTCGACGAGCTCGTCGACTTCGAGGTCGAGGCCCGTCATCTCGCAGTCGATCCACACGAGCCGGTCGTTTCCGGATGATGCCACCATGTGAATCATCCTAATGACGGGGCCGGACCTTGCCGACGCGCCCGCATCACACGGCCCCTCCGGGAGTGTCTAGGTTCACGACATAGGTCACAGGTGATAGGTCGCTGATGAGTCGGGACATAGGTCACAGTGCGATGCATGTCGAAGCATCGTGTCGTGGTGTTGAAGATCGTCGCCGGGCAGCTCACCGTG
>NZ_WJII01000009.1 GCF_009649635.1 Microbacterium sp. SYP-A9085
CGTACGGGGAGGGGCAGCTCATCTACCGCCGGCAGGGCGAGGACCAGAACACCGGCGCCCACGCCTCCCCCTCCCCCTCCCCGTCCTGACGCGTCGCGCCCGGCCCGGTCCCCTGACCGCGAGAGTGCATCTGACGGCCGAGGAGGCGGTAAATTGCCGCTCCCTCGTCCGTCAGATGCACTCTCGCAGGTCGCGTGCTCACGGCGTCGGCTCCTCCCCAGAACGGCCGGATCGGTCGCGGCGCGCGATTCCTCCACAGCAGGCGACGGGAGGGCCGGACGGGGGCGTGCTGTCAGGCAGGGTGAGGGGATGCTGCTGCTCAACTCCGCGCTCACGATCACCCCGCCGCCCATCGCGCTCCTGCGATGGTCGGACCTACCGCACCCCGAGCGGGCGGTGCGGCGCGGGCATCTGGTTCGCGTCCGGCAGGGCGTCTACGCGTCGGCCGTGGCCTGGAACGCGCTCCCGCCCTGGGAGCGCTATCTCGCCCGCGTCCACGCGGTGGCACTGCTGCATCCCGACGCCGTGTTCTGCCTCGAATCGGCGGAGGCGCTGATCGGGATGCCGGTGTTCGGCGACCCGGTCGTCGTGCATGTGCTCGTCCCCGCACAGGCGACCTCTCGCGCCGTGGCAGGCGTGCGGATGCACCGATCCAGCCTGGAACGAAGCGTCATCCGCGTAGCGGGCATCACGGTGACCGCACCCGGGGATACTGCGGTGGACCTCGCGCGGCATCGGCACAACGCCATCGGCCTCGCCGCGGCCGACGCGGCGCTCCGCCTGGCGACGCCGCCGACTCGCGACGAGCTCGTCGCGATCAACGAGTCACGGGTCAGCAGCAGGGGACGCAACGTCGCACGATGGCCTCTCGCGCGTGCCACCGCGCTCGCCGAGACGCCGTTGGAGTCGATCAGCCGCGCGGTCATCGAATGGCTGGGATTCGCCGAACCTGAGCTGCAGGTGACCTTCCGTGCCCGCACCGGGGAGGAGGATCGTGCGGACTTCGCCTGGCGCGCCGCACGCCTTCTCGGAGAAGCCGACGGCGACCTCAAGTATGACGGCCGGTTCGGCAGCCCGAGCGTGGTCCTGCGCCGCCAGTCCGCCCGCGACAACCGCCTCCGCGAACACGTGCGCGGTATTGCGCACTGGGGGTGGACGGATGCCACTGCGGTCGCGCCGCTTCGCGGCATCCTCAACGGAGCAGGTCTCCGGCAGACGGGGCCCGAGGATCCGGCCCAGCTGACGTCGTTGACGCGGATCCTCGGCGCGCGCGCACCTCATCGCACCGGCGATCGCGCCTGACCGCGCCCGCCCACGACGGTGAGAGTGCAGCTGACGGCCGAAGATGCGGCAATTTACCGCTCCCTCGTCCGTCAGTTGCACTCTCGCGGTCAGCGCGCAGGGGCGGGGGCTAGGCGAACGCCTCGATCGGGGGGCACGCGCAGACGAGGTTGCGGTCACCCCAGGCCTGGTCGATGCGGCGCACCGGCGGCCAGTACTTCGTGCGCACCAGCGCCGGCACCGGGTACACCGCGAGCTCGCGCGGGTACGCGTGGTCCCAGCCGTCGTCGACGACGGATGCCGCGGTGTGCGGCGCGTTCACGAGCGGATTGTCGTCCGCGGGCCACGCTCCGGATGCCACGGCGTGCGCCTCGGCGCGGATCGCCACCATCGCCTCGACGAACCGGTCCAGCTCGTCCAGATCCTCCGACTCGGTCGGCTCCACCATCAGCGTGCCGGCCACCGGGAACGACATCGTCGGCGCGTGGAACCCGTAGTCGATGAGCCGCTTGGCCACGTCGTCCACGGTGACCCCGGTCTCCTCGCGCAGCGGCCGCAGGTCGAGGATGCACTCGTGCGCGACGAGCCCGCCGGCGCCGGTGTACAGCACCGGGAAGTGCTCGCGCAGCCGCGCCGCGAGGTAGTTCGCCGACAGCACCGCCGCGGCCGTGGCATCCCGCAGCCCATCCGCGCCCATCATCCGCACGTACGCCCACGAGATCGGCAGGATCCCCGCCGACCCGTACGGCGCCGCCGACACCGTGCCGCCGCCGAAGACCACGCCGTCGGCGTGTTCCGCGCGCTGCGCGAGCGGGTGGGACGGCAGGTACGGCGCGAGGTGCGCCTTCGCCGCGACCGGCCCGACCCCGGGCCCGCCACCGCCGTGCGGGATGGCGAACGTCTTGTGCAGATTCAGGTGCGACACGTCCCCGCCGAGGTCTCCGAACCGCGCGAAGCCCAGCAGCGCGTTGAGGTTCGCCCCGTCGACGTACACCTGCCCGCCGGCGTCGTGCACGGCCTGCGCTATCTGCACGACGTCCTGCTCGTACACCCCGTGCGTGGACGGATACGTGATCATCAGCGCCGCCAGCGCGTCCGCGTGCGCGGCGATCTTCGCGCGCAGGTCGACGAGGTCGACGTTGCCGGCCTCGTCGCACGCGACCACCACCACCCGCATCCCCGCCAACACCGCGGATGCCGCGTTCGTGCCGTGCGCGGACGACGGGATCAGGCAGACCGTGCGTGCCTCGTCGCCGTTCGCGCGGTGGTAGCCGCGGATCGCCAGCAGGCCCGCGAGCTCCCCCTGCGAGCCGGCGTTCGGCTGCAGCGACACGCTGTCGTACCCGGTGACCTCGGCCAGCCACGTCTCGAGCTGGTCGATCATCGCAAGGTACCCGTGCACGTCGGCCTCCGGCGCGAACGGGTGCACGCGCGCGAACTCCGGCCAGCTGATCGCCGCCATCTCGGTGGCCGCGTTCAACTTCATCGTGCACGAGCCCAGCGGGATCATGCCCCGGTCCAGGGCGTAGTCCCGGTCCGCGAGCTGCTTGAGGTACCGCATCATGGATGTCTCGGACCGGTGCGTGTGGAACACCGGATGCGTGAGGTACTCGTCCTCGCGGTGCAGCAGCGCATCCACGCCGTCGAGGGGCACGGCGTCGGCAAACGGCACGGACGCCGCCACCCCGAACGCCGCGGCGACCGCGGCGAGGTCCTCCGCCGTCGTGGTCTCGTCGACCGACACGCCGACCGTGCCCTCGTCGGCGCGGTGCAGCTGGTAGCCGCGCTCGCGGGCCCGGTCGACGACCGCGCCGGCGTCGGGCACCGTCACCCGGATGGTGTCGAAGAAGGAGTCGTGCTGCACGGCCAGCCCGCCCGCGCGCAGCGCCGCCGCCAGGGCGGACGCCTTCCGGGCGACGTCCGACGCTATCGCGCGCAGCCCGTCCGGGCCGTGGTACACCGCGTACATCGCGGCCATCACCGCCAGCAGCACCTGCGCGGTGCAGATGTTGGATGTCGCCTTCTCGCGGCGGATGTGCTGCTCGCGCGTCTGCAGCGCGAGCCGGTACGCGGGGTGCCCGGCGGCGTCCTGCGAGACGCCCACGAGGCGCCCCGGCAGCTGCCGCTCCAGGCCCAGCCGCACCGCCATGTACCCGGCGTGCGGTCCGCCGAAGCCCATCGGCACGCCGAACCGCTGCGTGGTGCCCACCGCGACGTCCGCGCCGAGCGACCCCGGCGAGCGCAGCAGCGTGAGAGCGAGCAGGTCGGCGGCGACGACGGCCAGTCCCCCGGCCTCCTGCGTCGCCGCTATCACCGAGGTCGGGTCCCACACGCGCCCGGACGCACCGGGATACTGCACGAAAACGCCGAACAGCGCCTCCGGCAGCGCCGCGCCGTCGGCCAGCGCGAGCTCGACGAGCTCGATCCCGACCGCGGCGGCGCGCGCGCGCAGCACGGCCTTCGTCTGCGGGAACGCGTCGGCGTCCACGACGAACACCGACGCCCCGGCCTTGGATGCACGGCGGGCCAGCAGCATCCCCTCGGCGACGGCCGTGGACTCGTCCAGCATCGACGCGTTCGCGGTGGACAGGCCGGTGAGGTCGGAGACCATCGTCTGGAAGTTGATCAGCGCCTCCAGGCGCCCCTGCGAGATCTCCGGCTGGTACGGCGTGTAGGCGGTGTACCAGGACGGGTTCTCCAGCACGTTGCGCGCAATCACCGACGGCGTCAGCGTGTCGTAGTAGCCGAGTCCGATCATCGGGGTCGCGGGCCGGTTCTGGGACGCGAGCGCGCGCAGCTCGGCGAGCGCCTCGGCCTCGGTCGCCGCGGCCGGGATGGCGCTGGTCGCCCGGGGGGCGGCGTGGATGGATGCCGGCACGGCGGCGTGCACGAGGGCGTCGACCGTGTCGTATCCGACGGCGTCGAGCATGCGGCGCTGGGCGGCCGCGTCCGTGCCGATGTGGCGGGTCGAGAAGGCGCTCACGCGGCGCCGTCCGTGAGCGCCTGGTATCCGGCGCGGTCCAGCAGCGCGACCGACTCGGTGCCGCGGATCTTCACGAGCCAGCCGTCGCCGAACGCGTCGCTGTTGATCAGGGACGGGTCGTCGGTGAGGGCGGAGTTGACCTCGACGACCTCGCCGGTCACCGGCGCGTACAGCTCGCCCACCGACTTCGTGGATTCGATCTCGCCGCACACGTCGCCGGCGGTCACCGCCTGGCCGACGGCGGGCAGGTCGACGTAGACCACGTCGCCGAGCTTGTCGGCGGCGAAGTCGGTGATGCCGACGGTGGCGACATCGCCGTCGCGGTCGATCCACTCGTGTTCGGCGGTGTAGTGCAGGCTGTTCAGATCGGTCATTTCGTCCTCCGGTAGAAAGGCAGGGTGGTGACGGTGGCGGGGATGCCGGTGCCCCGCACGTCGATGGACAGGGCGGTTCCCGGTGCCGCGAACTCCGGCGCCACAAACGCGAGCGCTATCGGGTGTCCGAGCGTGGGCGAGAGGGCCCCGCTCGTGATCTCGCCGACCTCGGCGCCGCCGGGGCCGAGCACACGGTAGCCGGCGCGGCCGGCGCGGCGGCCCTCGGCGCTCAGGCCGACGAGCACACGCGCGCCGCCGAGGTCGCGGGCCTCGAGTCCTGCCTTGCCGACGAACTCGTCCTTCGTCGTGGCGACGACCCGTTCCAGGCCCGACTGCGCCGGCGCTATGTCGCGGCCGAGCTCGTGGCCGTACAGCGGCATGCCCGCCTCCAGGCGCAGCGTGTCGCGGGCGGCCAGACCCGCCGGGACGAGCCCGTGCGGCTCGCCGGCGGCCAGCAGCGCGTCCCACAGCGCCCCGGCCTGCGCGTTCGGGATCAGCAGCTCGAACCCGTCCTCGCCGGTGTAGCCGGTGCGGGCGATGAACACCGTCGCGTCCCCGAATGTGCCGTCGCGCCACGCGTAGTAGCCGAGGCCGGGGAGGTCGGATGCCGCGAGCCCGGCCGTCTCGCCGAGGATCTGCTCGGCGCGGGGGCCCTGCACCGCGATGAGGACGAACTGGTCGGTGACGTCCTCGACGGTGGCGCCGCGCACCGCGCGCTCCGCGAACGCCTCGGCCACGGCATCTCGGTTCCCGGCGTTCGCTATCACGAGGAAGCGCTCCTCGCCGGTGCGGTAGACGATGACGTCGTCGACGATGCCGCCGTCCTCCGCCAGCACGAGCGAGTACTTCGCCTTGCCGACAGCGAGCGTGGACAGCCGCCCGGCGAGCGCGTAGTCCAGGAACGCGCCGGCCCCGCTCCCGGTGACCAGGAACTCGGCCATGTGCGAGATGTCGAAAAGTCCGGCGGCTTCGCGCACGGCGCGGTGCTCGGCGAGGTCGGATGTGTAGCGGACGGGCATGTCCCATCCGCCGAAGTCGGTGAACGAGGCGCCGAGGGCGACGTGCCGCTCGTGCAGTGGAGTGTGACGAAGTTCAGGCATGGGTTGTTCCGAGTCGTGCGGCGCCTTCCGGCGACGGGCGGACTCCCCCTCTGTCATGGGCCTGAGAGTTTCACCGGCCCGGGATGGCACCCGGTGCGCGGTTTTCACCGTCGGCGGATCCCGGGGCCACAGCCCTTGAGGATCGCTTTTCAGAGCGGCCGGACGCACACGGTATGCGGACCTGAGAGATTGGCGGGGAGGCTTGCTCCTTCGGTGTCCGGCGGACCGGACTCTCCCGCGCGCGTCATGCGGCCATGTTGCTGTTCAGTTTGCGGTCTTCAGCATACCGGTGACGGTCATCGCACGCAGTGGCCCGACGATACCGGCGTGGTGAGCGACCCCAGCCGCGCCACGACCGGTTTCAGCGCCTGGTCGGCGATGGCGTATCCCCGATCGCCGCGGTCCTCGGCGCGGGCGAACACGACCCCCGCGACGGTGCCCTGCGCGGTCAGCAGCGGCCCGCCGGAGTTGCCCGGCCGCACCTGCGCGTCCAGCGCGTACACCGGCCGCACCTCGGCGTGCTGGTCGTAGATGTCCGGCACCCGCGCCGGCCCGGCCGACAGCACCTGCGCGTCGCCAAGCGTGAGCGGACCCCCATACGGATAGCCGGCGACGGCGGCGGCCGCGCCCAGCGGCAGCGGGTCGGCGAGCCGCAGCGGGGTGGCGCCGAGCCCCGGCACCGCTATCACCGCGAGGTCCTGGCCGGCGTCGAAGTACACGACGCGGCCCTGGTGCGCGCCGCGCCCGGGCAGCTGCACGACCGGCGCGTCGACACCCGCGACGACGTGCGCGTTCGTGACGACGGCGTCCCGGGACACCGCGAAGCCCGAGCCGGTCTGGCTCATGCCGCACGCGTACGCGACGCCGGTGACGCGGGCCACCGACCGCGACGCCGCCGCAATCTGCGGATCGTCCAGCCGCAGCGGCGTGGTCGGCGCGACGGCGCCGGGCGTCAGCAGGGTGCCCACCGCGGGCAGCCCGTCGGCGGCCAGCGAGCTGCGCACCTGGGCGAGCGCCTGCTGCACGGGGGCGGGGATGAGGGAGTCGATGGTGCGGACGACCTGCGAGGATGCCACGGCCGGCGACACCACGGGGATGCCGGTCGCGACGATGCCGGTCGCGGCGAGCGAGGCCACCAGCGCGGTCGCCACGAGCCCGACGGCGCCGCCGAGCACCCGGTCCGCGATGCGCAGCGGCGTGCGGTCCACACCGCGGCGGAGCCTGCTGCCGACCAGCCCTCCCAGCGACGCGCCGACGGTCAGCAGCACGACCCATGCGGCGAGCTCGACGACGGTCCCCCACACCGGCGCGGCGAGCAGCCGCGCGAGCAGCGGCGCGAGCCACAGGGCGGCCACGCCACCCGCGACAAGGCCCACGATCACGCCGATGCTCGCCACCAGCCCTCTCGCCAGGCCCGCCACCGCGGCGATGACCAGGATCACCACCAGCACGACGTCGACGACCGTCATCCGACTCCCTCCGGTGCCGCCAGGGTAAGGGCCGGATCTGGGAAACGCCCCATCCGGTATCAGGACGAGGGTGCGCGGCCTCTTCACGGTGACACGTTCGGTTTGGAGGACGTCATGGCTGTACGCGAGGGCGCGACGGATCTTCCCGGAAGGCGCGCGGTGATCGACATGGGCTCCGGCATCCCGGAGTTCGCCCGGGGTGCCCTGCCCCGCCTGGACCCGCTCGACCCCGCGTCGGCGCAGCTGGTCAAGGGGCACACGGAGCTCGCCGACGACATCCTGCAGGACCGGCTGGTCGCCGCGACGCACTTCTCCGCGAGCCTGACCCGCATCGTCGAGGATCCCGCATTCGACATCGGCACCACCACGACGGCCGCGGTGCCGGGGCAGCTCACCGGCGTCGTGGTCCAGCCGGAGGGAGTGCCGGCGAACCGGGTGCAGGTGTCGATAGCGCGTCCGTTCCCGAGCGGGCCGGGTGCCGGCACCGCCGTCACCGGCACGGACGGGGCGTTCGCCATCGCCGTGCCCGCGGCGGTGCGCGCGGCGCCGGGCCTTGCCACGATGGTGCTGCGGGTGGCCGGCGGCACCGTCGCCGTCGAGGTGGACGTGGATGTCGCCGCTCTCGGCGCGACCGGCGCGGTCGGCACCCTCACGCTGCCGCGCACGGTGGACGCGCTGCCGGTCTCCGTGATAAGCCAGCTCGGCGCTGTCGTCGCGGGCCTGGATGCCAGCACGCCGGGCGAGCCCGCACCGCAGGCGGCGGGTACGGTGCCGCAGCTCACGCTCGGCGCCGACACGTGCTCGCAGCTGTTCCGCAGCGACTTCTCCACCGACCGCTTCCCGTACGGGGTGCTCGTGCGTCTCGTGGAGCCCCGGCCGAGCATCGGCACCGTGGCGGCAGACCTGAAGGGCCACCGCGTCTCGATAGCAAATTTCGCCGCGCTCGGCGTGCAGGGCCTGGCCTACCGGCACGCCGACCGGGTGCCGATCGATCAGCCGGTCAGCGTCGACGCCTTCCGGGACGGCCTCGCCGGGGTGTCGCCGGCCGGGGTCGGCACCGGCGCCACCACGGTGCCGATCGCCGGCACGCTCGGGCTCGGCTACATCGTGCACCTCGCGCAGCGGTGGACACCGCAGGGCCTCATGCTCGGCGACCTCGTGTACTCGCTGCCGCTGGCGCCCGGCGAGCAGCAGCGGATAGCGATCGTCGACCAGCGCTCGACGATGTCGGTCACCGAGAGCGAGCGGCTGGACGTGCAGGAGGCCGAGTCGTTCCGCGAGGCGCAGGACGCGTCGGCCCGCGCGACGTTCGAGTCCGGGATGTCGCAGTCGGCGTCCGGCGGCAGCAGCTTCAGCACCGAGGCGCACTCCTCGTCGTGGGGCGCCGCGGGCGGCATCGGCTTCGCGGTCGGCCCCATCGTGATCGGCGGCGGCGCGGCCGGCGGAGGCGGCAGCTCCGACTCCTCCGGAAACACGAACAACTGGATGCAGGGGGTCAGCGGCTACACGTCGACGGCCGCCCAGTCCTCGCACGCGTCGGTGGAGCGCGCCGCCAATGCGCAGCGGAGTTTGCAGCGGATGGGGATGCGGCTGGCCGCGGCATCCGAGCGCAGCGAAGTCGTCACGAAGGTGATCGCGAACCACAACCGCACGCGCGCGCTGACGATGCAGTACTGGGAGGTGCTGCGCGTGTTCGACGTGCGCTCTGCCGTCGAGGGCGTCACGCTCGTCTGCTTCGTGCCGCTGGACCCGATCCGGTTCCTGCCCGCGGGGGCCGCCGCGACCCTCGCCGACGCGGCCGTGAGCCGCGCGGCGCTGCTGTACCGGTACGGGCGGCTCATCGAGAACGCCGACGTGCTGCGCCGCGTCATCGAGCGCCCGTACCGGAAGGGACTGTCGCTGCTGGAGGAGTTCGCGGGCGACCCGCGGGCCACGGTGCAGGCGCCCACCGACTCCGCCGCGGATGTCGTCACGGTACAGGCCGAGGGGACGTTCCTGCCGTACGACGACGTGTGGGTCACGCTCCTGGCCGCCGGGGGCCGGCGGATCGGCCCGTACCCGATGCCGACCTCCGGGCTGCCCGGCCTTCCGGACACCGCCGGCCCGGCATCCGCGCTCGCGTCCGAGGCGGAGCTCGTCGCCCGGCTGAGCGCCCTGCGCACCGGCAGCGCGCGGCACGTGGTCTCCCGCAGCGTGGTGCTGCCGGACTGGCTGCCGCGCACGGACGTGGTGGGAGTGGAGTTGACCCGCCAGTTCCGCGGCATCCAGTACCACTTCCCCTCCTCGAGCGCGACCGAGGCTGCCCGGCTCACTCAGGGCGGCCTGCCGTTGACCGGCATCGCCGAGCTGATCTCCGGCGGCGCGCCCGCCCGCGACGTGTGGTTCGCGCCGGACCGGCTGGAGCGCGAGGTCGGCGGTCCGCGCCTGAACCGGGTGCGCGCGGCGCTCGTGGACGCGTCCACGTCGATGACCACCCCGCCCCCCGCCGACAAGACGTACTTCGACGAACTGCTCGCGGGCGCCGAGTTCACCCTCGCGCCGCAGCCGTTCGCGGCGACCCAGCTGCCGCCCGAGCTGCGATACTCGGCGGTGCTGGAGATCGAGAAGGCGCTGCAGCACGTGATGGCCAACACCGCGACGTACTCGAAGGCGGTGTGGATGTCGCTGACGCCGGAGGAGCGGGTGATGCTCCTGGAGGGCTTCACGATCGGCGTGCACGACGGCGTCGCCGACCAGAGCCAGGACATCCCGCTGCTCGCGTGCGTCGCGAACCAGCTGCTGGGCTTCTACGGCAACTCGATGGTGCTGCCGTTCATGATCCCCGCGTCGCTGGTCGCGAAGCGCAAGCCCGTGGACGGCGTGCCGTTCACGACCGCGTCCGTGCAGGATGCCCTCGCGAAGTACCACGCCACGGCGTTCTCGCCACCGGCGTCCACGATCGCGCTGCCCACCCGCGGGGTGCTCGGCGAGGCGGTGCTGGGGCACTGCCCGTCGGCGGAGAAGATCGACCTCACCCGGTTCTGGAACTGGCAGGATTCGCCACTGGATCCGGCGCCGGAGATCTCCGCGGTCACCGTCCCGACGGCCTCCCTCACCGCCGGCGCCACCGCCCCCTCCGCACTGACCGGGGTGGCGCCGATGATCCAGAACTTCAGCACCGCCGGCCCCACCCAGGACACCAGCCTGCTGGCGTCCCTGATCCAGGCCGGCGCGGCGGCGAAGGGGTTCGACGTGGCGTCGCTGACCGGATCGGCGGCCCTTGCCGACCTCGTCAAGGCCACGCTGTCCACCGCGGAGTCCGCGCGCAAGGATGCCCTGGCCAACGCCACCACGATGGCGACGAAGGCCATGGACTCGATCCCGAACGTGATCGCCGCGAAGGCCGCCGCCGGCAAGAAGGACGACGAGAAGAAGACCGACGAGAAGAAGGACACCGGCACGCCGGGCCCGGACGCCCCCACCGTGACCGAGCTGTCACCCACGCACGGACCGGCCGGCACGAAGCTCGCCATCACCGGCACCAAGTTCACCGGCGCCACCGGCGCCACGGTCGGCGGCAAGGCGCTCGGCACCTTCACCGTCGTCAGCGACACGCGCATCGAGGGGGCGGTGCCCGCGGGCCTTCCCACCGGGAAGGCCGCCGAGGTCGCCGTCACCGGGCCCAAGGGCACGAGCGCCCCGTCGGCCAAGTCGGGTTTCACCGTGGACGCCTGAGGCGTCGCCGAAGGAGGACATCATGGCCGACACACCTGTGGACACCGCCGAGGACCGGGCGCTGGACGCGCTGGTCGCGGTGATCCAGTCGACGGCCGGCCCGGGGGTCGCCGAGGCTCAGGCCCTGCTGCTGCGGCGGCTCGCGCTGGACGGCGACATCATCCCCACCCGGATGCCCGGCGTCCTCAACGTCACCGAGGCCGCCGGCTACCTGAACCTGCTCGACACGCTCGGGCAGCGCCAGACGATGCTCGACGTGCTCTCCGGTGCGCTGGGCGTCGCCAGCGCGTCCGCACGCGCACTCGCAGAGGCGCCCCCGCCGCTGGCGCTGACGCCCCTGGCGAACGACCGCCCGGCCGGGACGGCGGCATCCACCGCCCCCTCGAACGTGCTGGTGCGCGCGGACCTGGTCGCGGGCCTGGTCGCCGCCCGCGACGTCGTGCGCTCCTTCGGCGGCGTGCTGCCGCTGTGGTCACCGCCCGCCCCGGTGCCGCTGGCGGAGGCCGCCGACGAACTGGACGCCATCGGGCGGCGCCTGCGCATCCTGCCGACCGCGGCCCTTGTCGACCCGACCACCGACAGCCTCGTCCTGGCGCGCCCGACCGGCGGCCTGCCCGGCGGCTACACCGTGATGGCGCGGCCGGACCCCGCGGCGGCCGCGACCGGCGCGCTGCCGGACGTCGAGTACGAGGCGGTCGCACGGGATGCCGCCACCGGCACCCCGACCACGGTCGACCTCGGTGTCACGAAGCTCGTGCCGATCGGGCCGCCGCTGTCCGCCGGCGGATGGCGCAGCGCCGTCACCGACGAGCCGCCGGCGACGGCATCCGACCTGGCGTGGACCCGGCTGACCGCCGTCGCGGGCCTGCTGCCGGAGGTGACCCGGCTGCGCGACGAGCTGCTGCTGCTGCACACCGCGGCCGAGGCCGGCGATTCGCCGTTCGCGCAGAAGCTCGACTGGGTGTGGGACGGCGCCGCGTTCGCCGCCCCCGGCGGCACCGGGAGTTGAGGCGCGACATGGATCGTGACGATGCCGTCGCCTCCGCGAAGCAGCACTGGTTCCGGCCCACCGCCGACGGGATGGTGTGGGCGAAGAGCTTCGCGATCGACGTGGCCGCGCGCAAGGCCGAGGCCCTGGCCCGCAAGCAGATCGAGGCGGACTGGGAGGCCGTGTTCCTGCGCAAGCAGGTGACGGATGTCTCCACCGGCGTGACCGGGGAGGCCGACGGCCTTTTCTTCGTGAAGCCCGCGCACGTGGGCGTGCACTTCCGGGAGAGCGAGGTCCCGGCCGCGGAGCGGATGCTGACGCAGGACTGGTTCGGTCCTCGCGGCGTGCCCGGCACCCCGGAGGGACTGAACGATTGCACCGCGTACGTGTCGCACTGCCTCGTCGACGGCGGGGTGGCCTTCCTCGGCCCGGCGAGCCCGGGCGACGTATGGCCCACGCGCAGCGCGCAGCAGATCTACCGCCTGCTCAGCGAACGCCCGGCGTCACAGGTGAAACGGCTCACCGACATGTGCGCGGCCGCCGCGGCCGCCCGCGTGTTCGAGGCGCTCGCGCACATCATCAAGCCCGGCGACGTCCTCACGTTCGCCGCCGCCGGACGCCACGAGCACGCCGGCATGCTCGTGACCGTGGACGCCGCCACCGGCGATGCGAGGATGACGTGCCACTCCACGATGGACCACCCGGACCTGGGCGCCGGTGAGGGCACGTGGCAGATCCGCACCCAGGGCTGGGAGCACCCGTTCGTCAGCATCCTGCACTTCAGCCACGACGACCCCGCACCACCCGCGGCGCTGGCGGCGCTCGCCGGGTGGTGGAAGGTGATGCTCCTGGGCACCAAGACCGTGTTCATGCACCTGACCGCCGGCGGCGCGGCGGCGTGGACGCCGCGCAAGCCCACCGGCACCGGTGCCCCCGCCAAGCCCGCCGGGCGCGGGCACTGGTACGCGGATGCCGCGGGCACCGGGCTCGTCGTCGTGTGGGAGAACGGCGCCGTGGACACCCTCGCCCCGGCCCCCGACACGCAGAGCATGCTCGGCACCGAGGACGCCTGGCCGCTGCTGGCGTCCCGCGACCTGACCTGAGCCCGGCGTCAGCGGCGGTGCCGCCAGAGCCAGAACCGACGGCGCAGGGACGCGGGAAGCGCGTTCCAGAGACGGCGCGCGATGCGGCGGATGCTGTACCGCGGCGCGTTGCCGGCCGCCGGGATGACCCGCACGCGCCCGCGCCGTCCCGGCCGCAGCCGCGTGCGCGACCGCGTCTGCCCGAATGCGACGACGACAGTGTGCACACGGTCCGGCAGCGTGCCGACGATGCGCGCGCGGCCCTCGGCGACCTCGAGCCGGCAGGCGCCGACCACGCGTCCCGACGCGTTCAGGAGCCGCCCGTCGACGATGTGGGGCGCGAGCGCGGCGACGTGCGGCAGGTCGACCTCGAGCCGCCGCCGTGTCCCGTCGGAGGTCCAGGACGCCGTCGTGGCGGGATCGTCCACGACGCTGAACAGGGTCTGCCCGATATCGACGCTCAGCGATCCGTTCTGCGTGCGGTACGCGGCGGCGAGGACCCCGGACACCGCGGCCCAGCGCCGAGGCGCAGCGGCGGTGCTGAGCTGTCGTACGATCCGGGTGCGCAGGGCCACCGTGCGCACATGCAGGTCCCACGGCCCGTCGTGCCGGCGGCCGGGGCCGTCGTCCGCGAGCGGCCAGTGCACGGCGATGCCGGCCCGCAGCTGCGCGGCGCCGTCCTCGGCGACCAGGTCCGCCCCGCTGCCGAACGCGAGCAGCCAGTCGATCTTCCGGGTGCGGGAGCGCCGGTCGACGCCGTATGTGACGGCCCGGAGCGCCCCGGTCACGTCCGTGTCGAGGCCGTGCGCGGCGGCGAACTCCGCGACCGCCGGGGCGAGGGCCAGCCAGGCGGTGACGCCGTCGCTGCGGACGGTGGGCGTGCCCTTCACGTCGAACCGCCAGCGCAGCGCCAGCCGCAGATGCAGGCCGTCGGCCGCCCACGCCACGTCCTCCACGGCGGGGGTGCACTGCAGACGCGGGAATGTGCCCTCGTGCGCGTCGACGAGGTCGAAGCGCCCCGCGCGCAGGATCGCGGTCTTGATGCGCCGCCACGCGTCCAGGTGCTGGTCGGCGTCGACCGGGATCCGCTCCAGCAGGTCGGCGGTGAAAGCGCGGATCCGCTCCCGCTGCGCGGGCGTGCGCCGCTCCCACCGGAACAGCGGCAGAACCCGCATGTGCAGCTGGTAGGCGCGGAACCGCGGCAGCAGCTGCGCGAACCGCGGCTGGTCGAGCTCCTCGTCGATCCAGCGGAACACGCGAGCCACGGCATCCAGGTACTCGTCGAGGTCGTCGTGGAAAGTGCCGCTGGTCGTGGCGTGCGGGGGGCGGTTCCAGTAGTAGAACGGCGTCTCCACCAGGAGCGCGACCACGTCGGCCCGGGCGTGCGCGGCGATGTCGAAGCAGATGTCCTCCCAGATCTGCCGGCCGCCCTCCGGGAACCGGATGCCGCGCTCCCGCAGGAACGCGGTGCGGAACATCTTGTGCGGGTTCATCGGCAGCAGCGGGTGCGGCTCGATCCATCCGATCGCGTTGTCGACGTTCGTCGGAACGTCGCGCATCGCCCAGCCGGGCGTGTTGCTCTTGGACTCCTTGCCGTCCACGACGTCCGCACCGGTCCGGTCGGCCAGGGCGCACGCGGCGCGCAGCGCGTCCGGGAACAGGCGGTCGTCGTGGTCGATGAACACGACGTACGCGCCCTGGGCCTGGTCGATGCCCGTGTTGCGCGGACGCGACGGCCACCCGGACGGGGGCAGCAGGATCACCCGGTAGTTGCCGCGCCCGCGCGCCAGCGCGTGAAGCCGTGCCGGGGTGTCGTCCGGCGATCCGTCGTCGATCAGGAGGACCTCGAACTCGTCCTGCGGCAAGGTCTGTGCATCCAGGCTCGCCACGAGAGCGTCGAGGTGCTCGGTGGAGCGGTAGGTGGGCACCACCACAGTCACACGCTTCAGGAGCGCCTCCTTCATCGGCGGCGACGCGACACGCCGCCCGGCGCTCAGCGTATCGCCGCGGACGCCGCCGCCTCGCGACGCCGCGCGCCGACTTGCGGTTCTGGTCCGGATGACTCTAAGATCGGACCAGCACTTAAGGTCATCATGACACGAACATCATCCTCCAGCGCCCGGGTCGCCGTCTCGACGGTGATCTTCACGCTGCGCGCGGACGCAGACGGCGCGGGGCTGATGCTGCCGCTCGTGCGCCGCACCCGGGACCCGTACGCGGCCCGGTGGGCGCTGCCGGGCGGATGGCTGGACGTCGCGGAGGGACTGGATGCCGCCGCGTCCCGCACGCTCGCCGAGACGACGGGCCTGGCGCCCAGTTACCTCGAGCAGCTGTACGCGTTCGGCGACGTGGACCGCTCCCCCACCCGGGTGGTGTCGATCGTGTATTGGGCGCTGCTGCGCCAGGACGAGGTGGATGCGCAGCTGGCCGCTCACGCCGAGCACGGCGACGCGCCCGACAATGTGCAGTGGTTCGACGCGGACGCGCTGCCCGACCTCGCTTTCGACCACGCGCAGATCATCGCGTACGCGCTGTGGCGGCTGCGCAACAAGGTGGGCTACTCGCGGATAGCACACGGCCTGCTGCCGGACGAGTTCACGCTGGCGGACCTGCGCGAGGTGTACGAGTCGATCCTCGGACGCCGCCTGGACCCGGCGAACTTCCGCCGGCAGGCCGAGGCGTCCGGGACGCTGATCCCCACCGAGCGGTTCCGCACCGGCAGCCACCGGCCCGCGCGCCTGTATCGCTACAACCGCGACGTCGAGCTCGCCGAGCGTGGCCCGCTGTCCGCGTCACCGTGAGCCGCACGCGCACCCGACCCAAGACCCGAATCGAGGAATGATGGCCATCGCACCCCTGGACCTGACCGACCGCACCGATCCCTCCGTCGCCCGCGCCCTCGCGCGCATTGCCGCCGGGGCGTCCGACCGGGCCGCGTGCACCACGGATCTCATCGCCGCGCCCTGGGATTTCGACCCGGTCCCGGGATACGGCCCGGGCGCGTCGATGGGAGACGTGATCCCCACCGGCGCGCCGCGTCAGGGCGAGCTGCCGCGCGAGTACCGGGACGCGTCCGCGCAGGAGCTGTCCGACCGCGTGCAGGCGGCGAAGGCGGCCCTCGGCGATCGGGTCGTGGTGCTCGGCCATTTCTACCAGCGCGAAGAGGTCGTCGTGCACGCCGACTACGTCGGCGACTCGTTCCAGCTGGCCAAGGCCGCGAAGGCGCACCCCGAGGCGGAGGCCATCGTGTTCTGCGGCGTGAACTTCATGGCCGAGACCGCGGACCTGCTGTCCGGCCCCGACCAGGCCGTGATCCTGCCGAACCTCGCGGCCGGCTGCTCGATGGCGGATATGGCCTCGATCGACGAGGTCGAGGAGTGCTGGGAGCAGCTGGCCGAGCTGTACGGCGACCTGGACGCCACGGACGACGAGGGCCTCGTGCCCGTGGTGCCGGTCACGTACATGAACTCCTCTGCGGCGATCAAGGGATTCGTGGGCCGGCACGGCGGGATAGTGTGCACGTCGTCGAACGCGCGCACGGTGCTGGAGTGGGCGTTCGCGCGCGGACGCCGCGTGCTGTTCTTCCCGGATCAGCACCTCGGCCGCAACACCGCGAAGGCGATGGGCGTGCCGCCGGAGCAGATGCCGATGTGGAACCCGCGGCAGCCGCTGGGCGGCATCGAGCGCGGCGCGCTGAGTGACGCGCGGGTCATCCTGTGGCACGGCTTCTGCTCCGTGCACAAGCGCTTCACGGTCGACCAGATAGCGCAGGCGCGCGCCGAGTTCCCCGGCGTCCGCGTGATAGTGCACCCGGAGTGCCCGGCGCCGGTGGTGGACGCCGCCGACGAGTCGGGGTCCACCGCCTACATCCGCGCGGCGATCGAGCAGGCCACCGAGCCCACGGTGTTCGCCATCGGCACCGAGATCAATCTGGTGCAGCGACTCGCCGCGCAGAACCCGCAGCACACCATCTTCTGCCTGGACCCGGTGGTCTGCCCGTGCTCGACGATGTACCGCATCCACCCCGGATACATGGCCTGGGTCCTGGAGGGCCTGCTCGCCGGCGAGGTGCGCAACCGGATCAGCGTCCCCGACGATGTCGCCGAGCCCGCGCGGATAGCACTGGAGCGGATGCTGGCGGCCAAGCCCCCCGCCGCGCCCGCCGCCGCCTGGGAGAACGCCTCGTGACCCACGTCGTCGTCGTCGGCAGCGGCATCGCGGGGATCACCGCAGCGCTGCACGCCGCACGCCGATGCGACGTCACGCTCGTCACGAAGGGCGCCCTCGACGAAGCGAACACCGCGTACGCGCAGGGCGGCGTGGCCGCGGTGACCTCCGCCGACGACACCATCGCCGCGCACATCGAGGACACCATCACGGCCGGGTCCGGCGCGAACGACCCCGCCGCCGTGCGCGTGCTCGTCGAGGAGGGGCCCGCCCGCATCGCCGAGCTGGTCGACGCGGGCGTCACGTTCGACCGCGACGCCACCGGGGCCCCCATCCGCGGACGCGAGGCCGCGCACTCGCACGCGCGGGTGCTGCACGCGGGCGGGGATGCCACCGGCCGGGCGATCCAGGACGCGCTGGTGGCGCGGCTGCGCGCGAGCAGTGTGCGGATCGTGGAGCACGCGTTCCTCGTCGACCTCGTCGTGCGCGACCACGGCGTCGCCGGCGTCGACGTGCTCGTCGACGGGCGTCGCACCGTCCTCCCCGCGGACGCGGTGATCCTCGCGACCGGCGGCGCCGGCCAGCTGTACGCGCACACCACGAACCCCGCCGTGGCCACCGCCGACGGCATCGCGGCGGCGCTGCGCGCGGGAGTGCGCGTGGCCGACCTGGAGTTCGTGCAGTTCCACCCGACCGTGCTGGCCACGGCATCCCCGTTCCTGGTGTCCGAGGCGGTGCGCGGCGAGGGGGCGGTCGTGCGCGACGCGGGCGGACGCCGGTTCCTGTTCGACGCCCACCCCGACGGCGAGCTCGCGCCGCGGGACGTCGTGGCGCGCGCGATAGCCCGGCGTTCGGCCGCGCAGGGCGCGCCGGTGGTGCTGGATGCGACCGGCCTGTACGACGCCGACCCGGCGGTGCGCGCCGCACGCCTGCGCGGGCGGTTCCCGACGATCGACGGCGCCGTGCGCGCGCGGGGGTTCGACTGGGCGCGGGAGCCGGTCCCGGTGACCCCGGCCGCGCACTACCTGATGGGCGGTGTCGTGACCGACCTGGACGGGCGGACGAGCCTTGCCGGGCTGTACGCGGTCGGCGAGTGCGCGCGCACCGGCGTGCACGGCGCGAACCGGCTCGCGTCGAACTCACTGCTGGAGGGCGCCGTGTTCGGCGCCCGCGCGGGTGACGCGGTCGCGGCGCACACCGCATCCGCCGCGTGGCCGGCGCCCGCACCCGCTCCCATGGCCCCCCGCGTCGCGCACGCGCGGGTCACCGCGCCGGCGCCGTTCTCGCGTGCAGCCCTGCAGGAGCTGATGTGGCGGGATGCCGGACTCCTGCGCGACGCCGCCGGTCTCGCGCACGCGGCCGGCGCGCTCACGCAGTGGGCGGCGGTGCCCCGCATCCCCCGCACCGTGGCAGAGCACGAGGACGAGAACCTGCTCACCGTCGCGCGTGCGGTCGTGGCGGCGGCATCCGCCCGCACGTCGTCGCTCGGCGCGCATCACCGGCTCGACGACACCGTGCCGCACACCGTCTCCATCCCGGACCGCGTCCTCACGGAGGTCTTCTGATGCTCACCGCCGCCCTGATCGACCGGGCCGTCGCCGCCGCACTCGACGAGGATGCCCCGTGGGGCGACCTGACCAGCGAGGCGCTCGTCCCCGCCACCGCCACCGCGCGGGCCCAGCTGGTCGCCCGCGAGCAGGGCGTGCTCGCCGGCGGCGCGGTGTTCGCCGCCGCGTTCCGGCTCGTCGACCCCGCCGTCCGCGTGCAGAGCCGCCTCGCCGACGGGGACGCGTTCGCAGCCGGCGACATCCTCGCCACCGTCCAGGGCCCCGCCCGTGCCGTGCTCACCGCGGAGCGGGTCGGCCTGAACTTCGTCCAGCGGATGAGCGGCATCGCCACGCTCACCGCCCGCTACGTCGCCGCCGTCGCGCACACCCGCGCCCGGATCGTCGACACGCGCAAGACGACGCCGGGCCTGCGCGCGTTCGAGAAGCACGCCGTCGTGTGCGGCGGCGGACACAACCACCGGTTCTCGCTGTCGGACGCGGTGATGGCCAAGGACAACCACCTCGGCGTGCTCACCGCGCAGGGGCTCAGCGTCACCGAGGCGCTGCAGCGCGCGAAGGCGGCCCTGCCGCACACGACGCACATCGAAGTCGAGGTCGACCGGCTCGACCAGATCGAGCCCGTGCTGGCCGCGGGCATCGGGACCATCATGCTGGACAACTTCACGCTCCACGACCTGCGTGCGGGGGTGGCGCAGGTGGCGGGCCGGGCGACGGTGGAGGCCTCAGGCGGGGTCAGCCTGGACACCGTCGCGGCGATCGCCGGCACCGGAGTCGATGTCATCTCGGTGGGCGCGCTCACCCACAGCGCCCGGGCCCTGGACCTCGGCCTGGACCTGCGGATCAGCGACTGATGCTGTATCTGGACCACGCGGCGACCACCCCGGTGCGCCCGGAGGTGCTCGAGGCGATGGCGCCGTACCTGGGCGCCGCGTTCGGCAACCCGTCCAGCCATCACACCGTCGGCGAGGCGGCGGCCTCGGCCCTCGCCGATGCGCGCGCCCGCATTGCACGGATCGTGGGGATGCGGGCGGGGGATGTGATCTTCACGTCCGGCGGCACCGAGGCCGACAATCTGGCGGTCAAGGGCATCGCCGTCGCGGCCATGCTCGCGCGCGGCGCCCGGCACCTGGTCACGCTGCCGATCGAGCACGAGGCGATCCTGGAGTCCGCGGATCACCTGGCCCGCGTGCACGGGTTCCAGATCACGCGGGTGCCGGTCGACGCCGCCGGCCGGGTCGACCCCGCGGACATCGCCGCCGCGCTGCGCGACGACACCGCCGTGGTGTGCGTCGGGTACGCGAACAACGAGATCGGCACGGTGCAGGATGTCGCCGGCATCGCCGCGGCGTGCCGCGCCCGCGGCATCCCGCTGCATCTGGATGCCGTGCAGGCGGCGGGATGGCTGCCGCTGGCGGGCACCGGCGCGGACGCCGTCGCCATCGCCGGGCACAAGGTCGGCGCCCCGAAGGGCACCGGCGCGCTCGCGGTGCGCACCCGCATCCCGATCGAGCCGCTGCTGCACGGCGGCGGCCAGGAACGCGGGCGGCGCAGCGGCACCGAGGACGTCGCGGGGGCGGTCGCCCTGGCCACGGCGCTCGAGCTCGCCGAGGCCGAGCGCGCGGCGGACGCCGCCGCCGTCACGGCGGTCCGGGACGCCTTCATCGGGCGGGTCCTGTCCGCGGTGCCGTCGGCGCGGCTGACCGGGCATCCCGAGCATCGGCTGCCGGGCACCGCGTCGTTCACGTTCGCCGGCACGAGCGGAGAGGCCGTGCTGCTGGAGCTCGAGCGCCGCGGCGTCGTCTCCTCGAGCGGGTCCGCGTGCGCGGCGGGCTCCGACGAGCCCTCGCACGTGCTCACCGCGCTCGGCGTGGAACGGACCCTCGCGCAGACGGCCGTGCGGTTCACCCTTCCGCATGGCCTGAGGCAGCGGCTGGATGCCGTGGCCGACGCGGTCGCGGCATCCGTCGCCGCCGTCGGCGGCTAGGCGAACCGGCGCCGGTAGACGGCGATCGCCGCGATGTAGGCGACCACGAGGATCCCCGCGCACCACGCGAGCGCCGTCCACAGGTCCGCCCCGACCGGCTCCCCCGCGAAAAGGGCGCGGATGGCGTCGACGATCGAGGTAACCGGCTGGTTCTCCGCGAACCAGCGCACGGGGCCCGGCATCGACGCCGTGGGCACGAACGCGGAGCTGACGAACGGCAGGAAGATCAGCGGATACGAGAACGCGCTGGCGCCGTCCACGGTCTTCGCGGTCAGGCCCGGGATCACCGCGAGCCAGGTGAGGGCGAGCGTGAAAAGGACGAGGATCCCGGTCACCGCGAGCCATCCGCCGACGCTCGCGCCGGTGCGGAACCCCATTGCGAGGGCCACCGCCACGACCACGGCCAGAGAGACGACGTTCGCGACGATCGAGGTCAGCACGTGCGCCCACAGCACCGACGACCGCGCTATCGGCATCGACTGGAACCGCTCGAAGATGCCGCTGTGCAGGTCGGTGAAAAGCCGGAACGCCGTGTACGCGATGCCGGACGCGATCGTGATCAGCAGGATCCCCGGCAGCAGGTAGTCGATGTAGCTGCCAGTGCCGGCGCGGATGGCGCCGCCGAGCACGTACACGAACAGCAGCATCAGCCCGATCGGGGTGATCACCGTCGTGATGATCGTGTCGAGACTGCGCGTGATGTGCCGCAGCGTGCGCGCGGTGAGCACGGCGGTGTCGGCGAGGAACGTGGTCACGGCATCCTCCGCTCGTCCGCGGCCGCCGGCTCGTCGGCGGTGTCCGGTTCACCCACGATGGCGAGGAACACCTCCTCCAGACTCGGCTGCCGCTGCACGTATTCGACCTGTGCCGGCGGCAGCAGGCCCTTCAGCTCCTCGAGGCTGCCGTCGGCGATGATCCGTCCGCGGTGCAGGATCGCTATCCGGTCCGCGAGCTGCTCCGCCTCGTCGAGGTGCTGCGTGGTCAGCAGCACTGTGGTGCCCTGCCGGGCGAGCTCGCGCACCGCCTGCCACGCCTCGCGGCGCGCCTGGGGGTCCAGGCCCGTGGTGGGCTCGTCGAGGAACACGATGGGCGGGCGGCCGACGAGGCTCATCGCTATGTCGAGCCGGCGACGCATCCCGCCGGAGTAGGTGGACACCCGCCGCGCACCCGCCTCGGCGAGGCCGAAGCGCACCAGCAGCTCGTCGGCGATGCGTCCCGGCTCCTGCTGGTGGCGCAGCCGCGCCACCAGCACGAGGTTCTCCCGGCCGCTGAGGATCTCGTCGACCGCGGCGAACTGTCCGGTCAGGCTTATGGCGCCGCGCACCGCGGCGCCGTGCGTCGTGACATCGGACCCGGAGACCAGGACGGTCCCGGCATCCGGCGCCAGCAGGGTGGACAGGATGCGCACGAGCGTCGTCTTCCCCGCACCGTTCGCGCCCAGCAGGGCCACGACGCTGCCGGCGGCGACGTCGAGGTCCACGCCGCGCAGGACGTGGACGTCCTTGTAGGACTTCTCCAGGCCCCGCACATGGATCGCCGCGGTCATCGCGGATCCCCCCGGTCCGCATCGTCAACCGCCTTCGCCAGCCGGTCGCGCTCCTTGTCGATCCAGCGCTTCCCGCCGTACGCCTGCGCGAAGCTCTCGGCGAACTCCACCGGGTCGGCGCCCACGATCTCGCGCACCGGCGTGCCGTCGACGGCGGCGCGCTCCCACAGGTCGGCGAGGTCGCCGAGCATCTGCACGATGGTGTCACCATCGGTCACGCCCCCGTAGTACATGAAGTACCGGGTGAAAGCGCCCGCGACCGACAGGTACGGCTCGGGCAGCGCGTCCAGACGCGCCTTGGCCTGCCGGTACTGCTTCTTCTGCTCGAGGGGCCCGGTGAGCGCCTCGATCCATTTCGCCGCCATCATCAGTCCCCTTCGCTGCGGAGCTGTTCCAGTCGTTCTGCGAGGAAGCTCCAGGTCCTCCAGAACTCGTCGAGGTACTCGCGTCCTCGTCCGTTCAGCGTGTACACCTTGCGCGGCGGTCCCTTCTCGGACGGCACCTTCTCCACGTCCACGAGGCCGCGCTGCTCGACCCGCACCAGCAGCGCGTAGATGGTCCCCTCGACGATGTCGTGGAAGCCCTGCCCGCGCAGCCATGCGGTGATCTCGTAGCCGTATGCCGGTCGGGACGACAGGATCGCCAGGACCATCCCCTCCAGCGTCCCCTTGAGCATCTCGGTCTCCTGCCTGCCCACGGTTCCCCCTCGCTACTCAGTGGCATTGACTACTGGTAGATAGTAACACCGAGTACTGGGGTGTCAACACCCCGCGACGAGCCGGTGTTCAGTCGCCGGGGGCGCGGTCCGCGCGGCGGTCGGGGTGGTCGGCGGGCGTGACCGGCGCCTCGTCGGTCTCGGTCTGCAGCACGCGCGTCGCCGCAATCTGCTGCGCAGCCAGCTGCGCGTACAGCCCGTCGCGGGCCAGAAGCTGCGCATGCGTGCCGGATTCGACGATGCGCCCGCCGTCGACGACGTGGATGATGTCGGCGCCGATCACGGTGGACAGCCGGTGCGCCACCGACAGCGTGGTCCGGCCCCGGGATGCCTCCTCCAGCGCCTCCTGCACGACGCGCTCGGATACGGTGTCCAGTGCCGAGGTGGCTTCGTCCAGCAGCAGCACGGGCGGGTCCTTCAGCAGCACCCGCGCAATGGCTATCCGCTGCTTCTCCCCGCCGGACAGGCGATATCCGCGCTCCCCCACGACGGTGTCGTAGCCGTGCTCGAACCCGGCGATCACGTGGTGGATGCTGGCGGCCCGGCACGCCTGGACCAGTTCCTCGTCGGTGGCGTCGGGCTTGGCGTAGCAGAGGTTCTCGCGGATCGTCGCGTGGAACAGGTACGTCTCCTGGGACACGATGCCGATCTGGTCGATGATCGATTCGTGCGTCAGGCGCCGCACGTCGGTCCCGGCGAACAGGACGGCCCCCGCGGAGGCCTCGTACATCCGCGGGGTCAGATACAGCACCGTGGTCTTCCCGGCGCCGGAGGGCCCCACGAACGCGACGTGCTGCCCGGGCTCGGCCACGAACGAGACGCCGCCGAGCGTCGGGCGGGTGTCGGCCGCGGCATCCGGGTACCGGAACGAGACGTCCTGGAACTCGACCCGGCCGAGCGGTCCGGGCCCCTCGGCGACGCAGATGGCGTCGGGCGCGTCCGCTATCGCCGGCACGAGGTCGAGGTACTCGAAGATGCGGGCGAACACGGCGCTGGAGGTCTGCAGGTCCAGGGCGACGCGCATGAGGCCCATCAGCGGCTGCAGCAGCCGCGCCTGCACGGTCGTGAAGGCGACGATGGTGCCGGCCGTGATGCCGCCGGCGCCGCCGGCGACGATGATGCCGGAGACGAGGTAGATGACGGCGGGCACGCTCGCGACGAGGACCTGAACGACCGCGAAGAAGCCCTGCCCGCTCATCGCCCGGCGCACCTGAAGGCGGACCTGGTTGCGGTTCTCCTGCCGGTAGCGGGCGGACTCGGTGCGCTGCCGGTTGAACGACTTCGACAGCAGGATGCCGGACACGCTCAGCGTCTCCTGCGTGATGGCGGTCAGCTCGGACAGCGACTCCTGCGTCTGGCCGGCGATCCGCGCCCGCAGCTGCCCGACCCGGCGCTGCACGACGGCGAGGATCGGCATCAGGATCACCGCGATGATCGTGAGCCGCCAGTCGATCACGATCATCGCGACGAGCGAGGCGATCACGGTGACGGCGTTGCCGAGGATGCTCGTGACGGTGTTCGTGAGCACGCCCGACACCGCGCCCACGTCGTTCTGCAGCCGGGACTGGATGACACCGGTCTTCGTGCGCGTGAAGAAGCCCAGCTCCATCGCCTGCAGGTGCTCGAACAGCCGCACCCGCAGGTCCCCGGTCACGCTGTTGCCGACGGTCGCGGTGATCCACGTCTGCACGAGGCCCAGGGCGGCGGAGACGAGGAACAGGAGCACCATGGCCAGGACCAGGCGCACGAGGAGCGCGAGGTCCGGTCCGCCGCCGGCGAGCGGGAACAGCGCGTCGTCGAAGATGCGCTGCACGATCAGGGGCGGGATCACGGCGATGCCGGCGCCGACGACCACGAGCAGGCCGGTCGTCGCTATCCGCCCGCGATACGGGCGGAACAAGTCCGTCACGCGGTGCCGCAGGTGCAGGATCCGGGGCGCGTCCGCATTCAGCCGGCGCTGGGCACGGGCATCCACGCCGCGGAATCCGCCGCCGTGACCGATGCCCATACTCACGGCGTCAGCCTAGCCGCGCGGCGTGCGCGCACCCCCGGTCACAAGCCCGCGAGCAGGTTTATCACGGTGCCGAGGATCACCGCGCCGAACAGGTACCCGAGCAGCGACTGGGCGATGATGATGCGCCGCATCCGGTTGACGGTGACGTTCGTGTCGGCCACCTGGTAGGTGAGCCCGACGCCGAACGCGACATACGCGAAGTCGGTGTACGACGGGTCCTCCTGCTGGTTGAAGAGGAGCCCGCCCACCGGCTCGGTGTAGTACGCGTCGGCGATCCGGACGATGTACACGGTCTGGATCAGCAGCCAGGAGGCCGCGACGCTGACCAGGGCGATGACCGGGAGCGCGAAAGCGGCGGGGCCCTGCGCCTCGCGCGTCTGCGTGAGCACCACCACGACGGCGGCGATGCTGATGACACTGCCGAGCACGCCGATGAGCCGGCTGGCGCGCCGGCCCGGGTCCTCGCTCGTGGCGTGCGTGCGGGTCTGCACGGCATCCATCGGCCAGACCACTATCAGCGTCCAGCCGGCTCCGACGCCCGCGGCGACCGCCCAGCCGCCGAGCAGTCCCGCGGCGGGGCCGAGCAGCGGGATCATTGCGGCCGCGGCGACGGCGCCGGCCACCAGCGCCACGATGCCGCGCACCATCACCAATGCGTGCCACGCCGTAGATGCCATGGCGTCATGCTGGCACGGCCGGCGGGAATGGGATGTCGGACCTCGCCGTTATCCTTGGAGTTCGCCGCGCGCGGCATCCCGCGCGCTCACCGTCGCCTCGATCGCGACATCGTCCCCGAATCGACCAGAGGAGCCCTCATGGCCGTCTCCGACACGACGCCGGTGCCCGTCACGCCGGGGGAGATATCCCGCGACGAGTCGCGTGTGATCTGGCTGCTGCTGGCGGCGGCGTTCGTCGCGATCCTGAACGAGACGACGATGGGCGTAGCGATCCCGCACCTCATCCACGACCTCGAGATCACCGCGGTCGCCGCCCAGTGGCTCACGTCGGCGTTCATGCTGACGATGGCGATAGTGATCCCGATCACGGGATTCCTGCTGCAGCGGTTCACGACGCGAACGGCGTTCGTCGCGGCGATGTCGCTGTTCTCGGCGGGGACGCTGATGGCAGTGCTCGCGCCCGGGTTCGGGATGCTGGTGGTCGCCCGCGTCGTGCAGGCCTCCGGCACCGCGATCATGATGCCCCTGCTGATGACGACGCTGATGACAGTGGTGCCGCCGCGTTCGCGCGGCCGGATGATGGGCCGCGTCAGCATCGTGATAGCGCTGGCGCCGGCGATCGGACCCACGCTGTCCGGGTTCCTGCTGGACACGGCATCGTGGCGCTGGAACTTCGGCGTCGTGCTTCCGATAGCGCTGATAGCGCTGGCGGTGGGAGCCCGGTGGATCCACAACGTGGGCGTGCGCACCCGGGCCCCGATCGACCCGCTGTCGATCGTGCTGTCGGCGTTCGGGTTCGGCGGGCTCGTGTACGGGCTCAGCCAGATCGGCACGGCGGCGGCGCCCGCCGACGCGGACGGCGGATCGAGCCTGTGGATGTTCGTCGCCCTCGCGGTGGGCGTCACCGGCCTGGGGCTGTTCCTGTGGCGGCAGGTGGTGCTGCAGAGCGCCGACGACGCGCTGCTGGATCTTCGCGTGTTCCGTTCGGTGAACTTCTCGCTGTCGATAGCGCAGATGGCGGTGCTGTCGTTCGCGTTCTTCGGCGCCATCACGGTGCTGCCGCTGTACCTGCAGGGCGTGCACGGGCTGAACGCGCTGGAGTCGGGGCTTACCCTGCTGCCGGGGTCGCTGGCGATGGGCCTGGGCGGCCCGCTGATCGGCCGCATCTACGACCGGCGCGGAACGCGGGTGCTCCTGGTGCCGGGCGCGGTGATCTCGGCCGGCGCACTGTGGGCGTACGCGTTCGTGGATGCGCAGACGCCGGTGTGGCTGATCGTGACGCTGCAGACGCTGCTGTCGATCGGCCTGGCGCTGTCGTTCACGCCGCTGTTCACGGCGTCCCTTGCGTCACTGACGCCGCGCTTCTACTCGTATGGCAGCGCCGTGCTCGGCACCGTGCAGCAGGTGGCGGGGGCGGCCGGGATAGCGCTGATGATCGCCGTGATGTCGGCGGTCTCGGCGGCCGGCGGCGCCCCGGCGGGCAGCTTCACCGCCGCGGGAGCGCGGTCGGCGTTCCTGATAGCGGCGATAGTGGCGCTGCCGGTGATCGTCGGCGCGTTCCTCATCCGCAAGCCCGCGGACGAGCTGGAGGATGCCGCGCACTGAGCGCGGTGCGGGTCAGTCGCCGCAGCAGCATCCCCCGCCGCAGCAGGAGGCGCCCTCCTCGGCGACGGTGAGGAGGTTCGCCGTCTCGGGGACGGGCTGCAGGGTGGGCGTGGGCAGGTTCGACGTGGCCATGCGCTCCATGCTAACCGGCCCGGCGGTGCTCGGGGCCGCGCCGCGCGCCGGCGTCACGCAAACGCGAACACCGGCGGGAAGACGGCGACCACGACAGCCGCCCACGCGAGGTAGACCGGCACGAATCCCGTCTGCCACCGCTCGATGGCCTCGAAGCGGCCGCGGCGCCGCAGAAACCGCACCTGGAGCCATCCGGCTCCGACGAGGTTCGCGACGAACACGAGGTTGACCCCGAGGGATGCCACCCGGTTCGCGCTCGCGCCGAACTCGGCGATGCGCCCGGTCATCGCGACCAGCACGAGGACGTCGACGACGAGCGCGGCGACGATCATCACCAGCTGCAGCCACTCGAACCACGACGGCGGTGCCTGCGGCGTGCGGGCCGAGATCGAGTACAGCAGCAGTCCCACGACGACCAGCAGCACCACATCGAAGATCATCAGCAGCTCGCGTCCATCGTCGACGAGGCTGCCCTGCACGGCGGCCGCGACCACGAACGCCATCAGCAGCAGCGTGAACATCGGCGTGAACACCCGGGTCAGCACCGGCGCCATGTTCTCGATCACGCTCTGCTTGGCCTCCACGAGCCAGCCTGCAATGACGACCGCGCCGGCCGCGCCGCACGGCAGCATCCACTCCAGGACGAACGTCGTGGGGTCGAGCCCGACCGCGGCGAACACGCCGACGGTGAGCGCGGCGAGCACGCCGCCGCCGAGGGCAAGCAGCGCCATGTAGACGAACCATTCGCCGGTGAACCGGATGAAGTCCATCCGCGCGTTCGCCGATCGCCACGCCCCGTTGGCGTACGCGATGCCGGTGACCAGCCACAGCGCGACCGCCGCGTGCGCGCCCGCGAGGAAGATCGTGGAGCCGGACGGCACGAACGGGTACACATTCACGAGCAGCGCCGTGGCGGCGAAGCCCGCGGCGACGCCGACGACCGTGGCCGCGGAGGCGCGCCGACAGCGAAGGAAGTATGCGGCCAGGAACGGCATGACCAGCAGGGCCGTGTTGCGCAGATAGAAGCCGTCGCCACCGCCGACGACGTCGATGCCGGCCAGAGCCGGGATCTTGACGGCGACCGCTGCCATCCCCGCCAGCGCCAGCGCGAGCAGCACCCCACCCCGGCTGGTGCGCGGCGCCTCGTCGGCGACCAGCTGCTTCCAGAGCCGGTCCGCGTGCTCGCGCGCGTATTCGCGGGCGAGAGAGTTGATCTCGCCGATCCGGGTGACGCCGATCAGGAACGCCTCGTCCGCGGTCAGGCCGGACGCCTGGAACCGGTCGATCTGGTCCCGCAGGTGCCCTTCCAGCTCGACGACGTCGTCGGCGCTGAGCGCCCTCCTCCGGGACAGGTAGCCGCGCCACTGCCCGATGCGCTCCTCGATGCGGGTGTCCATCCTCACGCCTCCCTCACCGCGAACGGCACGTGTCCGCCGCGCTGGTCCCACACGCGCCGCAGCGCGCTGCCGACGACGGCCCACTGGGCCCGGTGCTCGGCGAGCGTCGCCGCGCCGCGGGCCGTGATCCGGTACATCTTGCGCCGACGGCCTTCCGGTGACGTGCCCCACGTCGCCTCGACGTGGCCGAGCCGCTCAAGCCGGTGCAGGAGCGGATACAGCATCCCGTCGCTGAAGTCGAGCTCGCCGCCGGAGAGCTCCCCCACGCGCTGCAGGATCGCGTAGCCGTAGGAGTCGCCGTCCGCGAGGATGCCCAGCACGAGGGGCGTGGCCGCCGCCGCCGTGAGGTCCTTCCCGATGCGCATGTCCCCTCCACACCTTGCAGATCTAGGTATCTAGTACTGCAAGGTATCAAGACGGGGCCGTGATGACAAGCGCTACAGCTTCGCGTACCGTGCGCGCAGGAAGCAGTACAGGCCGTACACGACGAGTCCGACGCCCACCCCGCCCGTGAGCAGGCCGCCGAACGGCAGCGCGAGCAGCGCGGACATGGCGGCATCCAGGCCTCCGGCGGCCTTCGGGTCGAGCGTGATAGCGGCGACGACCAGGAGGATGCCGACGACCACGAGCGCGAGTCCCTTCGCGAGGTAGCCGACGACGCCGGAAGCGGTGATCAGCGTGCCCGGCGCCCCGGGCGGGACCGTCAGCTTCTTGCGGAAGCTGCGTCGGATGCCGATCACCGCGAACGCTATGCCGGCAACGCCGATGCCCAGGCCGACGGCGGCCAGCACGAACACGCCGCCGGGCAGTGCTATCAGGCCGCCGCTGAGACTCTTCGCGGAGCGATCCGTGTTGGGCCTGGAGCCGAGGGCCACCGCGACGGCGATCCCGCCGAACGCGAGGTAGACCAGGGCGCGGCTGAAGTCCGAGACGCGCCGCTGCCACCGGTGCCGGGCGGTCCCCCGCCCGAGCACACCGTCGAACACCTCCCACACCGCGAGGCACCACAGGGCGATGGCGAGCACCCAGAGCACCACGAACCCCGCGGGGGCGGCGGCGATGGCCTCGAGGGCGCCGGACTGGCTGCCCTCGGCCTTCCCGCCGAACGCGAGCACCAGGACGAGCGCGCCGACGAGGATGTGGATGACGCCGATGGCCACGAATCCCGCGCGCGCGAGCCATTCGAACGCCGGTGCGGACTCGGCCGTCCGGGCGACCTGTTTCGGCTCCTCCTCGATCCCCATGCGAGAACTGTACGGGCCGGTTCCGCACGCGGGAACCCTCAGTCCAGCAGCGCGCCGCCGGTCTGGCACGTCGGGCAGTACTGCGCGGTGGTGCCGCCGAACGCGAGATCGCGGACGACGCCGCCGCAGACCGGACACGTCTCGCCGGCGCGGCCGTGCACGGCCATCGCGTCGGTCTTGGCCTGTTTGAGCAGGTCGATCGGGATGCCGCGCCGGGCGCCGGCGGCTTGCGCGAGCACGCCGCGGACGGCGTCGTACAGGCGCGACAGCTCGTCATCGGTCAGCGTGTCGCCGTGCACGACCGGGGACAGGCGCGCGCGGTGCAGGATCTCGTCGGAGTAGGCGTTCCCGATGCCGGCAAGAGACTCCTGCTCCTGCAGGATAGCCTTCAGCTGCTTGCGCCGCGGTGCGACCGCCGTCACCACGTCGTCGCGCGCGAAGCCGGGATCGAGCGGATCGGGCCCGAGCTTGGCGATCCCGGGGACGTCGTGCGGATCGTCCACGACCCACGCGCCGAGGGATACCCAGGAGCCCGCGTCGGTGAGCTCGATGGTCCCCTCGTCGACGGTGACGGTGGCCAGCGCCGGGGCCTCGGCCGCTGCCGAGTCGTCGGGCTCCGTTCCGGTGTCGGACCATCGCACCCAGCCGTGCCGGCCCAGCGAGACCACCAGGTGCCCCGCGTCCAGCGCGACGTCGACGTGCTTGCCGAAGCGGCGCACGCCCGTGATGCGGGCCCCGACGAGGGTGGCGGGGGGCCGTGCGCGCGTCTTCACCGTGCGGAACTCGATCACGTCGACGGCCCGGACGCGGGATCCGGTCACGCGCGCGTCGAGCCACTCGGCGAGCGCTTCCACCTCGGGCGACTCGGGCATACCGACATCCTGTCACCGGTGTGCGACACCGCGACATGGCATGTGCGCACGCGGATGTCAACCCTCAACGTGGTTCCCGCAACCTGACATAAGGTCACTGGACGACCCCCGCCGAGGAGGAGACATGGCCGTGACCGATGTGCAGGAGCAGGCGACGTCTGCGGTGCTCGACGGCCGCTACCAGCTGCACGAACTGGTCGGCGAGGGTGCTATGGCGCAGGTGTACCGGGCGGAGGATGTCGTGCTCGGCCGCACGGTGGCGGTGAAGCTGATGCGCACGGGCACCGATGTGCTGACGTCTCCGGAGCGGGCGCGGACCGAGGTGAGCGTGCTCGCGGGGCTCAACCATCCGGCGCTGGTGACGCTGCTGGATGCGTGCCTGGTCCCCGGGCGCACCGGGTATCTCGTGATGGAGTTCGTGGCGGGGACGACGCTGGCCGAGCGGATGCGCCAAGGGCCGCTGTCCGGTGCGGAGGCCGCGCATCTGGCGGTGGCGCTGGCGGCGGGACTGGAGGCCGTGCATGCGGCGGGCGTCGTGCACCGCGATGTGAAGCCGTCGAACGTTCTGCTGGCGGCGACCGCGCAGCCGCGGGTGCCCTTCCGCGCGAAGCTCACTGATTTCGGCGTCGCGTACCTGCTGGACGGCACGCGTGTGACCTCGCCGGGGACGGTCGTCGGCACGGCGGCGTACCTGTCGCCGGAGCAGTTGCGCGGCGATGCCGCGACGCCGGCGGCCGACATCTACGCCCTGGGGCTCGTGCTGCTGGAGGCGCTGACCGGTCTGCGCGCATTCCCCGAGGCATCCGGGGTCGCCGCGGTGCTGGCGCGCCTTGTCGAGTCGCCGCGGGTGCCGGAGGAGCTCGGCCCGCACTGGTCGGCGCTGCTGACCCGGATGACGGATGCCGACCCGGCCCGCCGGCCCACCGCGTCGGAGGTCGCGCAGATCGTCGCCGATTTCCCCGTCGACGACGGCGCGCTGCCGGGGGTGGCGGGGCAGGCTCCGGCGGCGGTTGCCGGGACAGCGCCGGTTCCCGCGACGGCAGCCATCGGCGCCGCCAGCGCGCGGTCGCGCCTGGCCGCCCACGCGCGCAGACGCAGCGGCCGGCCGATAGCCGCGGCGGCGGTGGCCGCGGCGCTTTTGGCCATCCCGGGCCTGGTGTGGATGGGCGTCGCGACCCCGGGCGCGGCGGGCGAGGCTCCGCAGCCGCCGCATGTGGTGGTCGTCACCGTGCCGGTCGGGCCCGACGCGGCCACGGCAGACACGGCCACGGTTGAGAAGGCGCCCGTCGCGGTTACGCCCGCGCAGCTGACCTCGGCGACCACGCAGAAGGAGACGACGACGGCGCCGGCGAGCACCACCAAGGCTCCTGTGAAGAAGGGCGCGAAGGCGCAGCACGGCAAGCCGAAGCACGCGGGCAACGGGAACCAGCAGGGGGACGAGGACCGGTAGCGCTCGCGGGTCGGCTCATTGCCAGATGGGTCGCGCCTGCGGCATGAGGTGGCGGATGCGATCGCCGTCGAGACGGATCCGCCGTTCGTCGATGCCGAGCGCCGGCCACTGGAGCACGAGCTCGATTGGCCCCGGCGGTGGCCCCGGCCAGAGCCACAGCCCTTCCTCGGCGGAGTAAGTGCTGCTGCCTCCGCCGCCGCCACGGGCGTTGCGGGTGAGAGTGTGTCTGCTCGGGTCGGATCCGGGGACGAGTCCAACGACGAACGCCGAGTCCTCCAGGACCCGTTCGCCGTCCCCGAGCACGAGACCGTATCGCAGGCGGCCCGCAGTCCCCTCCGCGCCGGCGGGCCAATGCTCGATGAATGTGGCACACAGATCAGTCCATTCCCGGAACGGCATCCGATTCCGCCGCAGGCGCCGTTCGATACGGAAGGCGATGCCGCCGCGGTGGACCAGGACTCCGACGAGCCCGATCGCGACATGATCGGTGACGGCAAGCACCTCGGAGACGGGGTACACCGCCGCGAACTCATCCTCGGGAGGCGACCACCAGGGCTGCCGCGGCGAGTCGACGTCATCGCGATCGAGCGGCTCGGGATCCGGAGGGAAAAACATCATCCCGTCATGAGACCACACACCAACGAGGCCGACAAGGGCGCGCATGCGGCGCGAGCCGACCGCAGGTCAGCGCATCAGTCCCAGTCCAGGTAGTCCTCGATCGCCCACGCCGTGGGGCCGGCGTGCGTGGCGGGAAAGAGATGCCCGCCGCCCTCGATGGGCACGACACTCACCCGGTCGGGCGCTGCCGTCTGCAGCGCGTCGCCGTTCGCCGGCGGGAAGACGGAGTCCTCGGTGCCGTGGATGACGAGCACGGGGACGAGGGGGGCGAGCCCGGTCCACTCGGCGTCGGGCGTCGCAGCCTGCGCAGCGCGCTGGCCGGGCTCGACGTCCGGGTCGCGCAGGGTGTCCGGGATGTCTCCGTCGCGCGGCCGGTCGGCGGTGGCCTCGACACCGAGAAGGAGGACGCCGTTGACGCGATCGGTATGGTCCAGTGCCACGGTGCGGGCGACCGACCCGCCGAATCCGTGCCCGCCGATCCAGGCGTGCTCGAGCTGCAGGTGATCCATCAGGTCGACGACATCCTGGGCGAGATCGTGCATCGAGGCGGCCGCCGCGCGCCGAGTGCCGACCCGCACGATGCGGTGATCGGCTTCGGTGAGCATGTGCGCGAGCGTGCCGAGATACGAGGTGTTCAACCCCCGGTCCGGGATGAGCACCACAGCGGGTCCGTTGCCCTCGTCCACGTACGGGATGCCGCGGCCGTCGGGCTCGAAGATCTCGGTGTCGGTCATGGTCGTCCGTCCTGTCGCGGGGATGCTGAGGGCACCGTCGCCTCGAGCACAATACCCTGCTCCCCCGTGCGGCTCAGCGCGGCCGGTAGTGGAGGTAGACGACGCCGTTGCCGAAGATGCGATGCTCGACCAGGCGCAGGTCGAGGTGTGCGTCGTCGGGCAGCGCGTGAAGGCCGCCGCCCACGGCGGCGGGAACCACGAAAAACCGAAAGTCCGCGACGAGCCCGGCGCGGATCGCCTCAGCCGCCGTCGTCGGTCCGAAGATCTCGACCTCGCCGCGCGCGTCCGCCACGATCCGCTCGAGCTCCCCGAGGCCGAGTCGGGGCACGAGCCGAGCCGGTCCCGAGCCGAGGTCGTCTTCGGTCAGCGTCGAGGAGGCGACGACGTGCTCGATGCCTTGCCACCGGCGGGCGAATTCGCGCTCGGCGGCATCCCACGACCCGTCCTCGGGCTCGGTCTCCCAGTACTTCATGAGGAGGTAGGTGGTGCGTCCCAGGATCTCGGTCGACACCGCGGTCATCCGGTCGACGTGGAACTGGAACACCTCCGCGTCAGGGACCGACCAGTCGAGACTGCCGTTCGCGTCTGCGACGTAGCCGTCGAGCGACATCGTCGCCGTGTAGCTCAGTGTTCCCATGGACTACCGCCCTCCGTCACCTGCAGGGTACGGCGTGTGGGCGGCGCAGCGCACGCTGTCGGTCCTCACACAGGCGACGTCCGGCTCAGTGGATGGATCCTTTCCCGCGCCGGCTGACCACATCCATGGGCACTGCACCTCCTGCGCCTGCCACCGCCGTCGCTCCACCCGCGGGGACTAGTACAGAAGAACGTGCTCGATGGCCGCCGCTGGGCCACCCTTGCCGCGCGGGCGAAGAGCCCTGCTCAGTCGCTGTATGGCAATGCACCACAGTCCTGTGTGCGAGTGAGGTCGGCAACGGGTTCGCCCGCAGTGAATCCGGCTGCGAGGTATGTGGCGAGGGCACCGTCATTGGAGTTCTCGGCGACGACGGCTGCCGTAGAAGCGCCGTGCTGCTGCAGAGCATGCGCACCGGCGAGGGTGATGGCCGTACCGTAACCGTGGCCGTGGTGGTCGCCGTGCACTCCCATCGGTTCGATGAGGCCGGGGCGTCCATTTCCGGCTGTCCAGACGGTGGCGATCGCAACAGGCTGATCAGTGGTGTCGTAGCCTATGAGGTGGTGGGCGAGGCCTGCGAACGGGCCCGTCGCCATCGTCGTCCACCGTTGGATGAGTCGCTGCCATTCCTCCGGGCTCAGCGTCCCCCCCTTGAACGCGGACCAGTGCACCGCCGTCCACTCTTCTGGCTCGTCGAGGCCGATCTCCTCGACTCGCAGCGCTACGTTGCGTGGACTCGGCGGGATGGGGGCGCACAGGTCGAGCAGCAGCGGCGTCCAGGGTTCGTCGTTGTCCCACCCCTGGGCGCGTAGGCGGGCTTGCAGTGCGAGCGCGCCGCGGGCTTCGACCGTCACCGTACCTCGCGGAAGCACGCGCACGCTCGTGAGATCGGCTTCGATCTGGCTGGCGAGTTCATCATCGTCGAGGGCTGAGGGATCCATCGCCATGCGGAAGAGATCATCGCCATCGAACATGCCGATCGCAACGATCGATCCATAGGAAGTCCAGCACCGCAGGTCTGCGGCCAACTTCTCAGCGCCGACCATCGAGTGCCAACCGAGGTCTCCGGGATGCAAGAATCCCTTCCAGTCGGCGGTCTGCCACTCACTCAGCGTCCTCATGATCGCGGCAAGCTCAGCAACTGTGCCTGTCGTAAGAGTGGGAATCACTCCCTCCTTGCCTGGTTGGTGGCGCTGTCGCGCACACTCCGCGGTCAGATAACTCTGCCGTTCAGACGTTGAAGCGGAACTCCACCACGTCGCCGTCCTGCATGACGTAATCCTTGCCCTCGAGCCGCGCGCGGCCGCGCGAGCGCGCCTCGACCACGGAACCGGCGTCGACGAGGTCCTCGAACGAGATGACCTCGGCCTTGATGAAGCCCTTCTCGAAGTCGGTGTGGATGACGCCGGCCGCCTGGGGCGCCTTCCAGCCCTTGCCGATCGTCCAGGCGCGAGCCTCCTTGGGACCCGCCGTCAGATACGTCTGCAGTCCGAGCGTGTCGAACCCGATCCGCGCCAGCTGGTCAAGGCCCGATTCGTCCTGTCCGGTCGACGCGAGCAGCTCCGCGGCATCCTCCGGGTCGAGGTCGATGAGCTCGGACTCGATCTTCGCGTCCAGGAACACGGCCTGGGCCGGGGCGACCAGCGCCTGCAGCTCGGCCTTGCGCGCAGCATCCGTCAGCACGCCCTCGTCCACATTGAACACGAAAATGAACGGCTTCGCGGTCAGCAGCCCGAGCTCCCGGATCGGCGCGAGATCCAAGCCGGAGGCCGACAGCAGGATGCCGCGATCCAGAACGTCCTTCGCGGCGACCGCGGCGTCGAGGACCGCCTTGTCGGTCTTGCGACCCTTCACTTCCTTCTCGTACCGCGGGATCGCCTTCTCGAGCGTCTGCAGGTCGGCGAGCATGAGTTCGGCGCCGATCGTCTCCAAGTCCGCGCGGGGGTTGACCTCGCCCTCGACGTGGACCACGTCAGCGTCGGAGAAGCCGCGCACGACCTGCGCGATGGCGTCCGCCTCCCGGATGTTCGCGAGGAACTGGTTGCCCAGGCCCTCGCCCTCGCTGGCCCCGCGCACAATCCCGGCGATGTCCACGAACGAGACCGTCGCCGGCACGGTGCGCTCGCTGTGGAACACCCCTGCGAGCGTGTCGAGCCGTGCGTCGGGCAGGCTGACGACGCCGATGTTCGGCTCGATCGTCGCGAACGGGTAGTTCGCGGCGAGCACCTGGTTGCGGGTCAGGGCGTTGAACAGGGTCGACTTGCCGACATTCGGCAGTCCCACGATTCCGATGGTGAGGGCCACGGGCGTCCAGTCTACGGGGCGGGATGCCGCGGCCCCGCCGGAGTGACGGTGGCGCGGAGTCCGACGACCGTCGATTCTTGAGTCCCGAAATCGGCGCAGTGTTCGAATGTCGGAGCTGGGTGGGATGCTATCTATATGGCATTCTTCTCCGATCTTGAGGCGCATGTGGAGGCACTGCGCTCGCTGATCGGCGCCGACCCGGATGCCGGGTCGGTGCCCGCGCTGGCCGCCGTCCTGGACGACGACGCGGTGGTCGCCGTGATCGCGGAAGCCTCGGCCGTGGTGCGGGCCGCGGAATCGCTGCGGGTGGCGGCGTCCGGGGTGGTGGCGGCGCGGTCCTCGCGCGAGGCGGGGCATACGGGGCTGGCGCAGGTGCGCGGGCACCGGTCGCCGGTCGCGCTGGTGCAGGAGATCACCGGCTCCACCCGCACCGACGCGGTCAAGCAGGTCCGGCTCGGGCAGGCCCTGCTCGCCCAGGTGCCCGCACCTGCCGGTG
Organism: Microbacterium sp. SYP-A9085; assembly: GCF_009649635.1. Lineage (GTDB taxonomy): Bacteria > Actinomycetota > Actinomycetes > Actinomycetales > Microbacteriaceae > Microbacterium. The sequence continues at coordinate 37,149 of NZ_WJII01000009.1, forward strand.
CGGGTGGCGAGGACGTCGCGCCGGCGGTGACACCGGTGTGGCATGCCCCGCTGGGGGCGGCGCTGCTCGCGGGGCGGATCACGGTCGGCCAGCACGACGCGATCCTGCGTGGCCTGGGCGACCCGCCCGCCCTCGACGCGGACACCGTGTCCGGCCAGAGCACCCCTGCCGGGGATGCCGGCGAGGTCGCCGGGCTGGTGGCGGCGGCGCGGGAGGAGGCCCGGGCGGCGTGGGAGACCGCCGCGGTCCAGTTGATCGGCGAGGCCGACTGCCGGACGGTGGAGGAGCTTGCCGGGCAGGCCCGCGCGATCCGGGACATCCTGGACCCGGACGGGGCGGCCCGCCGGTTCCAGGAACGGTTCGAGCGGCGCTCCTTCCGGATCTGGACGGACCCGGACGGGGTCGCCCACGGGTCGTTCCTGTTCGACGATGAGGCCGCCCTGTGGGTGCGCACCGTCCTGGACGCGGCGCTGGCCCCCCGCCGCGGGGTCCGCTTCGTCGACCCCGGCCAGCAGGCCCGCGCCGACCAGCTCGCGACCGACCCGCGCAGCACCGACCAGCTCGCGCACGACCTGCTCATCGACCTGCTCCGGACCGGGGCGCTGGCCGACGCGGAGACGGTGTTCGCAACCCGGCAGGCCGGAGTGCGGATCATCATCACCCAACAGGCCGTGACCGCCACCGCACAGGGCGGGGCGGCCGCGGTCGCCGGCGTGCTGGACGACTGCACCACCCTGCCCGGATGGGCCGCCACCCGGCACGCGTGCGACACCGGCACCAGCCGCTGCCTGCTCGACACGGACGGGAACCCAC